>CAWAPS010000018.1:0-18822 GCA_963783945.1 uncultured Actinomycetota bacterium | reverse complement strand
AGCCGGACGACCGCTGTCGCGGCTGAGGTTGATGTCCTTGAGGAAGCGCCGGGCAGCGTTGAACGTTCCGTCCCTTCGTTTTCGGCCCTAGACACCGCTCGAGTCAGGTGCTTTAGTGTTCGGTCAGCAATTCGAACACGAGGGGACCAGGTGGACCAACAGGCAGCGGCGACGTACCTCGACGTGATGATGGTTGAGCCCCCCGCCGGCCTGTCGGCCGCCGAGGAATCCCGGCTGGAACACCTCTTCAGCGAGATCTGGCCGCGCCCAGGAATCAGCCGCCGGGAGCGCCGGCTAGTCACGTTGAGCTGCTTGGGGTTTGCGGTGACGGCCCAGCCCCTATCGACCACACCTACGCGGCGCTAAAGAGCGGGGACCTGAGCGTCGAGGAACTGCTCGAGCTAGTGCTCCACTTCGCCGTCTACTGCGGCTGGCCCAAGGCGTCGAACCTCGAGATGTATGTCCGCCAGTCGTGGGTGAGGGTGCAGGAGGAGCGCGGCGGTGATCCGACACTGCCGGCCCGGGGGATCGACGAGCTCGGAGAGAGCGACTGGGAGAAACGTCTGCAGCGCGGGGCCGAGGAGTTCCGCGATGTCAACCTGATGCCGGCGCCGGGCCGAGATACGCCCTATCAGCACGCGGGCATATTGAACTTCGTGTTCGGCCACGTGTGGATGCGCCCGGACCTCGGCCGCCGCGACCGCCGATTCGTCACCGTGGCGTGCGTCGGGGTCGACGAGGCGCCTACCCCGATCCAGTCCCACGTCGGGACCGCGCTGAGGTCGGGTGACCTGACCAAGACGGCGATGGACGAGCTGATCGTCCAGTTCCGCGCCTACGACAACGATGACCGCGCCAACGTCTTGCAGGCGACTGCTGACACCGCGTGGGCGGAGCACCAGGCCACCCAGGCGTGAGACCAGCGCCGCATCAGGTGTGCTGTCCCGCGACGCACTCGATGTACGGCTCGATGTCGATCCGGTGTCGCTCAACTCTTCAGCCGGGCCAGCGGGTGGGCGGGCGGTCCCACCGGGGGATCGGTCTCACCTGGGGTCGGCGTACTCACTGTCGAAGCTCGGGGTGATCCGGATGTGCCGGCGTCAACCTCGCCAAGTTTCGCGTTCGGTTACGCGGTTTCCACAGTCCCACCATGGCCTCGCGCACTTCGTGTCCTTCCACCGATCCTGCGAAACTAGTATCTTCCACCAGCCCATCGCCGCCGTTGACGCGCGACTTGCTCGACGAATGGCAGTGGGGGTTTGGCGACCTCTATCGCCAACACTGACGGAGGTGCGCTCTTCGGGGTGAGCTGTATGGATGCTTCGGACTGCACCGCCGTCGGCGAGGGTAGTCCGGGCGGTCTCAACAGCGTGCAGCCCGCCTATGCCACCGAGTCGGATGGCACCTGGGGCCCAGAGGTCGAGATCGTCGGCAGCCCCTTAGGCGGCGGGCGCGCTCTTGAGCGTGAGCTGCACCGCGGCCGCCGATTGCACCGCCGCGGGCTATGACGGCGGCAACGAGGCGATGGCGGTCAGTGAATCGGGTGGCGTCTGGGGCACGCCAGTAGTGTGGCCGACGGCCTTTGAGACTGGGCTGAACGCGGGTGTCGATTTTGACGGCGTGAGCTGCGCCGCGGCCGGCGATTGCACCGCCGTCGGAGTGGTCGCCTTCGGGAACCCGTTCAGCGCGAAGCAGGAGTCTCCGGCCTACGCCACCGAGTCGAACGGTACCTGGGGGCGCTCGCTGTGATTCCCGCTCTTGGTGGGTTCTTCGGCGTGAGTTGCACCGCGCCCGGCGATTGCATCGCAGTAGGCGCCGATGACTCCGCCGACCAACCTGCCAAGGCCACCGAGTCGAACGGCACCTTTAGCCCCGTCGCCGACGTCTCCGGCCAAGGGACTTTTAGCGGCGTCAGTTGCGCTGATGCGACCGACTGCACCGCCGTCGGCAATAGCCTCTACGCCATCGAGTCGGCCGGGACCTGGGCTCCAGCCACCGCCATTAGCCGCAGTTTTCTCGGCGTGAGTTGTGTCGATGCGGCGGACTGCACCGCCGCCGGCAACCAAGACGGTGTCGGACTAGCTGCGAACACCGTGGCGAACACGACACCTGCTGCCCAGACCATAACGTTCAGTGCGGCGGGGTCGGGGGTGGTGGGCGGTTCGGCGGTTTTGGCGCCGACGGCCTCGTCGGGTCTGGCGGTGAGTGTGACTGTCGATGCGGCCACCACCAATGACGCCTGCTCGTTGAGCGGTGACACCGTGACCTACCTGCACGCCGGCAGTTGCGTGCTCGACGCTAACCAGGCCGGCGACAGCGACTACCAGGCGGCCTCCCAGGTGCAGCAGACCACCGCCGTCGGCCTGGCTGCCCAGACCATCACCTTCACCTCGAGCGCACCGAAGAATGCTGCCGTCGGCGGATCGCCCTATACGGTGAGCGCCACCGGTGGCAGTTCGGGTAACCCGGTGGTGTTCTCGGCCGATCCCGCTAGCGCAGGAGTGTGCGCGGTCAGGGGCGCGACAGTGACCTTCAGCGGAACCGGCACGTGCATCATCGACGCTAAACCAGGCCGGCAACACGGATTACCTGCCGGCGCCGCCGGGCCAGCAGAGCTTCACCGTGTCTCCATCCGTCGACAGCGCCCCCGTCTTCACGAGTGCTTCGTCGGCGACGGCGGTGGCGGGCACGGCGTTCAGTTTCACGGTGACCGCTACCGGCTTTCCGCTGCCGACGCTCGCCGCCACGGGACTGCCGGGCTGGTTGACGTTGACCAAGAACGGCAACGGCTCGGCCACCATCGCTGGGACCCCCACCAAGGGCGGCGTCTATAACGTGACCATCACCGCCACCAACACGGCGGGTAAGACTCCCCAGGCGTTCACGCTCACGGTGAACCAGGCGGCCGCGGTTACCAGCCCGGCCAAGGCCACCGCGACGGTCGGGAACCCGTTCAACGTGCTGGTCACCGCAACTGGTTATCCGGGGCCGGCCATCGCCGTCACCGGGTTGCCAGCCGGGCTGGTCCCGGTCGACAACGGTGACGGAACGGCGACTATGGCCGGAATGCCGGCGGCGGACACCGGTGGGGTGCATGACGTCACCATCACGGCCACCAACGGCGTGAAGGTGGCCACCCAGACCTTTGTGCTGACCGTCGATGAGGGACCCTCCTTCGCCAATGCTTCGTCGGCGACGGCGGTGGCGGGCACGGCGTTCAGTTTCAGGGTGACCGCTACCGGCTTTCCGCTGCCGACGCTCGCCGCCACGGGACTGCCGGGCTGGTTGACGTTGACCAAGAACGGCAACGGCTCGGCCACCATCGCTGGGACCCCCACCAAGGGCGGCGTCTATAACGTGACCATCACCGCCACCAACACGGCGGGGAAGACTCCCCAGGCCTTCACCTTGACGGTAACCTGAGCGCCCTCGCCAAGGCCGCCGTGGGGGGAATGCAACCTGTGAGCTACGGGACGCCACGACCTGTGGTCGAGTGGTGGCTAAACGGGTTGGGGCCTGGGCCGGCCAGTGCGTTCTCGAGTCATCACAATGGGCCAGGTCAAGCTGTCCCTCCGTAGGCTGACCCTCCGGTAGCGGGGCGGGGCTTACTTTTTGTCGCGGGGTGAGCGGGCTGCCGCATGGGGTAGCGCAGACCGGTTGATGTCGGTCATGAGCTCTCGGTTCATGGCTCTGACGGCTTCGAGCGTTTCGGTGAGCTCGCGGAGTTCGGTTTCCAGCTGGGAGACCGATGCTCGGAGGAGATGGTTGTCGGTTTCGAGTTCGGCGGCGCGGTCTTCGAGCTGGTCGATCAACGGGCTGGTGAGGCGGCCTCGGGCGATGTCGGCCTCGGCGCCGAGCTGGCGGGCCAGGCTATCTCGTAGGATCGCCACTTCTTGGCCGAGCTGGCGGGCTTGTTCGCGGGTGTTGGCGAGATCGGCTCGCAGGCTCTGCTCGGTGACGAGCGAGAGGGCCCGGAAGACGCCAGGCTCGCTCGACGCCGGCTTGTCGTTGGCGATTCCGGACGTCGCTGATCCGTCCGGCGAGCTCGGCGTGGCCGTAGAGGAGCGACACCGACACGTTGGCCTGGCAGGCAACGGCAGGGAAGCTGATCGGCTCGCCGGTCAGAGTGAACTCGATCCCGCGGAGGTCCTTACCGTCGAGACCTTCTGTAATCAGGCCGCGGAGCATGTCCACCCACTCGGGACTGGCAAACTCGAACTTTTCGTAGGTTTGGTGCCAACCTGCCATTGCCTCTCCTGGCGACCGCTTCCCTAGCCTACTGAGCGAACTCGGCCCGGTGGGTAGGGTCGTCGAGGAAGTGACTGATTCCGCCTTGCTTGACCGCACCCCACCATGTGCGCCTCGAGCGCGAAGAGATCCCCGCGTCCGGTTTTGGGATACCTAGCCCACTTTGCCGGGCACTGGTGAACGACGGGCTGTGACCATCCCGATCCCACACTAGGTAGCCCGACGAAGACCCGATCAATCGGACCTCGCGAAGGTTCAGTGGGCGGCGCCGGCCGCGGCCGATTCGTAGAGCGAGCGCCACTCCCGCTTGGATCGGACGGTGACGTCGACGTCGGGCGACAGGGCCCGGAGGGCTCCGACAGTGGCCTGTTTTTGGGGGATGTGGGCGAACGGGTCATAGTCGAACCACCGGGCGGTGTTCTGCCAGGTGATCTTGTCGATGTGCTCGTCGGATGCCCCGGCCAATCCCAAGTCACGGTGCAGGGTTTCCGGCGCGTCGGGCCAGATGCAGTCGGAATGGGGGTAGTCGCACTCCCAGGCGATGATGTCGATGCCGATGTCCTCACGCCATTTGAGGGCGGTTGGGTCGCTGATGTAGCAGGCCAGCGAGTGTTCCCGGAAGATGTCGCTCGGGAGCTTGTCGCCGAAGTCGTGCCCGAGCCACCGCTGGTTGGTGTAATGGCGGTCGCACCGATTGAGGTACGACGGGATCCATCCGATCCCTCCCTCGGACCACGCCGTCTTCAAGCCGGGCCAGTTCTTGAATGCCGGCCCCCACAGCAGGTCCTGGGCGCTGATCAGCGAGATCTGGTTGGAGATGATGATCATGTTGTCGATCGGGGCCAGCGGCGCGGAGTTGATGGCGGCGAAGCCCTGACCGATGTGCAGGCACATGACCACGCCTTCGTCGCAGCAGGCGTCGAAGTAAGGGCCCCAGTAGTCGGTGTCGTGGTAGCTCGGCAGGCCCTGGACGTGGGGGAGCTCCGGCATCGTCATGGCCCGGCAGCCCTTGGCGGCCACCCGGTGAACCTCCTCGACCAGCGCCTCGGGGTCCCACACCGGGCCGAGAGCGATCGGCATGAACCGCCCGGGATATGAGGCTGCACCACTCGTCGATGTGCCAGTCGTTGTACGCCTTGAGCATGATCAGCGCCAGGTCCTTGTCCGCCGCCTCTTGAAAAAACCGGGCGCTGAACCCGGCGAACGAGGGGAAGCACATCGAGGCCAGGATGCCGTTGCGGTTCATGTCGCGGATCCGCTCGTCGATGTCGTAGGCGCCGGGACGCATCTCGGCGAAGGTGGTGGGGTCCATGCCCCACTCCTCCTTGGGCCAGCCGACCACCGCGTTGAGGCTCCCCGACCGGCTGGAGACCCCCTGGAACCACCAGCGCTCGATCCCGTCGTCGCCCAGCACCGACTTGGGTGCCTGGTCCTTCCATCGTCGTGGCACGTGCCGCTCGAACATGTCGGGCGGCTCGATGACGTGGTCGTCGCAGCTGACCAAGATCATGTCCTCGAGCTGCATCGGACCTCCCTACGCTCTCACCTCCGGCAAGCCGCCAACGAGGTTCGGCCACCCCCGACGGGCCCGGCAGGATTCCTGATCCCCAATGCTAGCGTCGCAGTTCTCGAGTCCTGTCGTCCCGTCCCCCCAGACGGCCGTCGGTCGTCGTCACCAGATGTGTGGGACGCAGGCCCGCGGTACGGGGTCCGCCACCTCAGATTCTGGTCGGATGACGTCGCCGGAGACGGTGCCGACTTGGAGACCCCGAGGATATTGTGAAGAGGCGTCGGGACTCGGCGACGATGACAACGTCCTGGGTCCTTCCGCCGCAACGGCGGAGGAGGAGCCCGCATCGAACTCGTGTCCCGGGCTCGCCAGGCCAGAAACGCAGATTTCTCTGCCCGAGCGGCGGAATGCTTTCTCCCGAGGCTCGGGGCGCGCCTACACTTGTGACCGACCGGTCGTGTTGTCAGCAGCGTCGTCTTGCCCGGGAATGTGCTTCGGAACCGCGAGCTCCGTCGGTCCGGTGTAGTAAATGGGCGCCTTGAGGCAACTGGTTCATGCGGACGCCCGTCGGCTACCCTCCGAGGTGCGAGTGAATATGCCCCCGGCAAGAAGCCGAGCCGTCCACGCGATGGCAGCCGACGTCCAGGAGGTCCTGGTGATGATGACGACGGGGACCAATGTCAGGCCGGGGCAGCCGCTCGCTGTGGTAGTCGGGGCGGGCGGCCTGTCGTTGGCGATCGCTCGCCGGCTCGGAGACGTTCATCGGCTCCTCATCTGTGATCTCGATGGCGGACTTGTCGAGCGGAGCGTGAGTGCGCTGCGGGCAGAGGGCCGCTGCGTCTCCGGGCAGGTGTGCGACGTGACCGACGAGGCATCGGTACGGGCCCTGGCCGGTGCAGCGGCGGAGCTCGATCAAACCAAGACGTTGGCACACGTGGTGGGCCTCTCGCCAAGCCTGGCGGATGCTGCCACCATCCTTAGAGTGAACCTCCTCGGAGCCGCGTTGGTGGCGGGCACCTTCTTCGATCTGGCCTTTCCCGGATCCGTCGCTGTATTCATCGCCTCCCTGGCGGGCCACACCACCCCAGACGTACCCCCCGAGGTCATCGCCGAGCTGGACGACCCTCTGGCGCCGGATCTCCAGGGCCGGATAGAGCGGGGATTGGAAGGTGGTCTCACCGCAGGATCGGCCTACTCACTGTCGAAGCTCGGGGTGATCCGGATGTGCCGGCGTCACGCTCTTGCATGGGGGCGCCGGGGGGCGCGGATCCTGTCGGTGTCGCCCGGTCTGATCAACAGCCCGCAGGGCGCCAGCGGCTATGCCGTTCACCCCGAGAAGGTCCAAATGGTCGAGATGACGCCGCTGGCTCGGGAGGGGACGATGATCGAGATCGCGGACGCGATCGAGTTTCTCGTATCGGACCGAGCGTCCTTTATCAGTGGAATAGATCTCCTGGTTGACGGGGGACTGGGTGCCGCATCCGGGAGGTGAGCACTGTGCCCGATATCAACGTGATGTGCTTTTCACACGTCGGGATCACCGTCAGAGATCTCGAGGCCTCTCTCGAGTTCTACGGGAATCTGTTCGGCTTCGAAACCCTGTTCGATGACGCTCATGAAGATTGGCGGCGGGTTGGGCTGAGGGTCGGCGACGTGCAGCTCGAGCTCTTTGGCCCGTTCCCGGGTCGCAGGACTCACGATGTCCTCGATCCCTACTACCCGATGGAGTTCGGCCGTCCCAAGATTGCTCTGACGGTCTCGGACGTCGATGCGACCTACGCCCGGTTGGTAGCCAACGGGATCCAGCCTTTGTGCCCAGTGGTGTTGACCCCCCGTTCGAAGTTTTTCTTCATCGCCGACCCGGACGGAACCCCGATTCAGCTGCACGAGTTTCTCGGCGGTGAGTTGCGGGTCACCGATTTGCACAGTCCCGCTACCGGGCCGTGATCTAGCCACCTTACCCGAGCATTGGGGAGCTACAGTTTGACCGTGATGAAGCTGCGGTGTCCGGTCCCGGAGATGGAAGCAAAGAAATGAGCATTGGGAGAACGAGCCGTGCCGTTGTTGTGCTCGGCGATGGCCGCTGGGAGATTCGCGACTTCCCAGTTCCGGACGCGCCGCTTCCGGGAGGGGCAATATTGCGGGTCGAGGCTGTAGGTATGTGTCATAGCGACACGGACAACCTCAACGGCATCGTCCATACGCCGTGGGGGGGCGAGTTCCCGACCATCCCTGGGCACGAAGTGGTCGGTCGCATAGAGCGGCTCGGTGACGGATCAGCAGATGCGCTGGGAGTCGAAGAGGGCGACCGGGTCGCTGTCCGCTCCGGTCGGACCACTGACGACAACAAGACGAGGATATATGGTCACGATTACTCGGTCGGCGAGGGGTCAGGCCTATATGGCGGATTCGCCGACTACATGGAATTGCTACCCGGCAGTGGGGTGATCCGGCTCCCAGCCGAGGTGCCGGCGACAGAGCTCACGGTGTGGGAACCGCTTTCGATCGCGCTTGGGTGGGCGGCGCCGGTCGCGGCGGGCGATACCGTGGTCGTCCTCGGCCCTGGCCACCTTGGTCTGGCCTCGATCGTCGCCGCGCAGGCCAATGGGGCCGAGAGGATTGGAGTCACCGGAACGTCGGCCGACAGCTTCCGTCTCGATGCCGCCCGGCGGCTGGGAGCGGAGTTGACCGTCGATGTCGACGCCGAGGATCCGGTTGAGATGGTGCTCGAGATGACGAATGGCAAAGGCGCGGACGTCGTTATTGATGCTGCTGCGGGTATCACGAAGACGGTCGTGCAAGCGATGGAGATGGTCCGCCGCGGTGGCAAGGTCGTCATCGGAGGTGTTAAGGGGCGTAAGCCGGTGGAGGGATTCATCAGCGATTGGATCCCGCTACGGGGTATCACCGTCATGCCTGGTATTCCCGGAGATCATGCGAAGGGAGCTGT
This sequence comes from uncultured Actinomycetota bacterium, assembly GCA_963783945.1. GTDB lineage: Bacteria > Actinomycetota > Acidimicrobiia > Acidimicrobiales > Palsa-688 > CAWAPS01. The sequence continues at coordinate 10,114 of CAWAPS010000018.1, read as the reverse complement.
GGACCTCATCTGGGAGGGGAAGGTGCCGACGGCGGCCCTTCTAGGCGAGGTGTTCGCCTTGGAAGATGTCGGGGAGGCGTTCGACCTCATGGAGCGCAAGGTTTCGGGTCGAGATGCCATCAGGGTCAGCCTCCGTCTCGTGTGAACACCTGGAGTTCCTGCGCGAATCACCTCGGGCCTAGCGGCCTCTCCGGGAACTCGTTGTGAGTGATACCCAGTACGAAAAGCATCCCACGTTGACCGGGCTCCCTGACCTGGTTGGCCATGGGATTGTCTTCGCAGTGGGGGAGCGAATGGTCGCCGTGACCACGGCCCGTACCGGAAGTTGGTTGGCAACCATCCCGCCGGGGCCGACGCATCGTGGCCCGGTAGCTTTCTGCCCTGACAAGCGGGGCCGCGTTTCGGCAGGAATCTGTCGACGGCACGTTAATACTGCCCCCTCTCGGCAGGCGGATGTGAGGCCTGCCGCAAGGGGAGTCCCAGTTTCCAGCCGCCGTTGACAGAATCGCCCACGCGGTTGAACCGATTCTCTGCTCGTGGACCAGTTCAATCTGGGCTGCCAAAATCATTGAGGGGACGATCGGGTCACTGCGAAACGCTGGGACGAACTTGGGAAGCGGTCCGGGAGTTACCCGTCGGTCGTGCCGACTGCACGATGAAGCACCCTTGGAAGCTAGCGGCTGACGGTGGCTGGCGGTCCAGCCGGAGGGACGAAATAGCCTGAGGCTGTGGTTTTAGATCAGTATCGTGACAAGTGGAACAGGGTCGGTGGGGACCGTTTGAGCCACCTCGAGGAGGATCACTCTCGCGTATGCTGGGACCGGCGTGCCGTCTTCCCGGCGCCACCTACTAAGTTGAGCGCAGCATTGTCGGCCAGACTTGAGCGAGTTCATCCGGCCCGCGGCGTTCGTCACCGGCAATAGAAGATATGTCGCCGCACAGGGCGCGTCCGTTCCATGTGAGGCGGAAGTCTTAGGGTTGCTTGGATAGACGACGACGAAGCGGTGGAATCCGTCGACGCCGGAGTAGCCGATCTCTCGCCCCGGTGATCATGATCGAATAGACGCGGTCGGCAGTGTGACGGTCTTTCAGGAGCGATCTGCACGGGGCTCCCGTGTTGCTCGGCCAGATCGCTGAGTTGCCGCGCGTAGTCGTCGGGAGCCGTACTCGCCGAACCAGAGAGAGAAGATGTCGCTGAGGGGATCGTCGTCAGTCAAACTCCCACGAACGGTTCGATATCCCTTGGAAGGCGATCGCAGCACTCAGGTCTCGGTCGTCCAGGACAAGCGGTAATGGCCATCGGCGGAGTGCGCGATCCGGCAGGCATGGGGTGCTTGGAAATGGGCGGGCGCAAGCAGATGTCCGGTCGTCGCGCAATGGTCGAGGACTGCTCGTCGGGAGGCCGCGGCTGCCTGATGGTCGTAGTTCGAGCCGGGAGCTGGGAAGAGGCTCCATTCCGGGTACAACACGTGCACCGGGCTGTGCAGCGTGTCTCCCGAGAAGCACACGCCGTCCCGCTCGTCGGCGTAGCAGACGGACCAGTGTCCTGCGGTATGGCCCGGGGTCGCCATCAAGGTGACACCGGGCGCTGGCGAGTCGCCATCGTCGAGTAGCTCCACCAAGCCGGCCTCCACGACGGGAACTACGCTGTCCTCGAACACACCGCGGTTGTAGGCAAACTCTGGGAACCGATCGGGGTCTCTCGCGAAAGTCTCCCAGAACGACACCTCGGGAGCTGACAGCACGTAGCGCGCGTTCGGGAAGGTCGGAGTCCACCGACCGTCGACAAGCCGGGTGTTCCATCCACAGTGATCGGGGTGCAGGTGGGTGCACACCACGAGGTCGATCTCGTCCGGGTGTGCACCCGCGGCAACGAGCCGGTCCAGCCAAGGCGTGTCCAGCATGTTGTAGTACTCGTTGGGTGGAAGCGGCCGCGGTTTGCTGTTGCCTATACAAGGATCGACGAGCATCGTGAGATCCCCGCTACGCAGCAGCCAGCTGTGATGGGATAGGCGAGCCATGCCCGTCACCGGGTCTACGTGCCGCGGATACAGCCACTCTGCTTGGGCTTCCACCAGGGCGGGATCCCAGCCATAGCAGAGCCCGGCCACTGGTACGAGCCCAGCTTCGAACTCCAGTACAGGGGTCAGCTCGGCTTCCCCGACTCGCATGAGACGAACGCTATCAAGGTGGAGTCTGTTATACCTGTTTACTTCGTCGTCAAGCCGTTCCATGCACCGCTGACGGAAACCACAGCCTGCTGGAGCATTGACAAGCATGAACAGCGGGCACCCGACTGGGCTCCGCCATCCACGGCGGAACTCGACAGCGAGCTAACCGTTTCAGACCACAACGCCGGGAACGACGAATCCGGTGCTCGATCAGTATCGAAGCCATGGATACCCATCCCTTCTTGGGGTCCGTTCGATGAGCGAACGACTGGGCAACTTGCACGAATGCAACGGCGGAGCGCTTGGCGTAGTGGACCTCTTTCGATGATGGCAAGCCGCTTCAGCGAGTTGGGTCGATGACGATCTTTCCGACGATCTTGCGGTCAAGGATGGCGTTTAGGGCGTCGATCGTCTCGCCGAGCGAGTAGACACCACCGACGACGGGCTTCAATCCCTCGGCTAGCATCTGCTCCAGTCGCTGCTCACCTGCCTCATACTCGTCGGGGCGGTTGTGGGGGAAGGTTCGCATCTCGAACCCTTTGATCACTACCCCCTTGAGTAGGACGAGGTTGAGGGGGATCCTGGGGATGTCGCCGCTCGCGAATCCGATGACCACGAAGCGGCCGCCCCAGGCGGTCGAGCGGAGGGCGAGTTCTGAGACGTCGCCGCCGACCGGGTCGAGCACGACATCGGCGCCTCCGCCTGTGATCTCCTTGATCCGGGTCTTCACGTCTTCGGTGTCGAAATCGACCGTGGCGACCGCACTGAGCTGCCTGCAGATCTCGAGCCGGGAGGCGCCCCGGTCGACAGCGATCACTCTGCCGGCGAGGCGTGTCGCGATGTCAACGGCTGCGGTCCCGACCCCCCCTGAGGCCCCGAGCACGACTACCCATTCGCCGGCGCGGAATTCGCCCTGGGTGACGAGGGCATGGAATGCGGTTTTGAACGTGACGGAGAACCCAGCTGCCTCCGGACCGCGCAGTCCGGCTGGCACCGAACGCAGCGATGTGGCAGGCACTGCGATCTGCTCCGCGTACGCCCCGGTCATCGCCGAGCCCATCACGTAGTCACCGACTGCCACGCCATCCACGTCGGGGGCGACCTCAACGACTGTGCCAACGAACTCGCTGCCCGGCGTAAAGGGCGTTGGCACCGAGATCTGGTACTTGTCCTGGATGAACAGGGTGTCGGGGAAGTTCACCGACGCGCCCTCGATCCGCACCACGACCTCACCGACCCCCGCTTCCGGGTCGGGCAGATCGCGCAGCACCAAGTCGGACGGCGGACCGTAGCGCACACATCGAATGGCCCGCATCACTCACTCCCCACGCGTTGACCCTTCACCACAGACTTTGCTTCGGGCCGCGCTCGATCTGGCTCGACGTGGTAACGGCCGGGCCACGGAGCCGGTTGTGGGGTCAGACCGTCTTTCCTGGGACGGTTTGCCCGCAGATGGGATCCATGCCGGGTACCAGTTTGAAGGTGGTGCCTTCATATTGGGTGATCCAGTTGCAGTTGTCGGCCGAGCTCACCTTGCCGCGATCGGCCAGGGCGAAGCTGACGGAGTGAGTGCCGTAGAGACCAGCGCCGTTGTAGTTGTGCATCTGGAGCATGGCGTTGATCACCGATGCCTGGGTCGGGCTCGAGCCGGCCGCCTTGAGACCCTGGACCAGCGCGTCGACGGCCATGTACCCGTAGAATTCGTTCGTCGGTGGTTCTCCTGTGACCCCTGCGGCCTTGAGGTCGGCGGAGAACTGTTCGGTCGCTGCAGTGTGCATCTCGACTGGTTCAAACCCGAGGAGGAAATATATACCCTGGGCGGTCTGCTGGGCGCCAGGGCCGCCCGTGAGCAGGTCACCACCGTAGCCGGTAGAAGCGAGCACCACCTTGAGGTTCACCCCCTGCTCCCGCAGGCCCTTGACAATGCTGAACTCGGTGTTGGCGTCGAGCGGTGCAGTAAAACCGTCGACTCCCGCCGCTTTCATGGCGAGCACGGCGGGGCCGGTGTCGGTGCCACCGAGGGGGAAGTTGGCGTTGAGATAGCCGACCTTGAGGCCTGCTAGTTGGGCTGACACCGCCCCCGATTTGGCGGTGTCCGAGGAGCTCGGAGAGACGGAGTAGCCGACCGCACCGATGGTGGTGGCTCCCAGTTGTTTGAATTCCAATCCAGTCTGGGTGAACACCTTGGTGTAATCCGAGGTGCCGCCCACAGAAAACATGTTCGGCGCCGTGGCCCACTCGGTGGCATCGATGTTTACCCCTATGACCGGTATCCCTTTGGACTTGAGGAACGGCTCGGCGGCAAAGGTGGCCGAGGAGTAGGCCAGCACTGCGAACACGTGATCCTGTTCGACCAGCTTCTGCGCGGCGGCGAGCGCCCCGGTGGGCGACGAGCCGGTATCAGCGACCACATATTTGATCGTGTAGCCCTCCTTGGCCGCCAGCACCGCCCCGGCCTTGACCCCCAGAGGGAAGGTCATCGAGTTCGTCGCCGTCGGCCCGGTGTTGTCATAGAGCACGCCCACGGTGTATGTGTGGGTCCCCCCGCCGGTCGTGCCCGCGGTGGTGCCCCCGGTGTGCTGCCGGTCGAGGCCGCGCTGGTCGGCGTGGTGGACCCTCCCGCGTTTTTCGAAGAGCTGCCGCAACCAGCAGCCACCATTACTACCGCAGCCGCGGCTGCGGCGAACAGTTTCGTCCTCTTTTGGAACACAGCTGAACCCCCCTGGGTGTCGCAACTCGTTTGATCGGCCGCGACGACCCTTAAGCGTGCCGCATCTTCCTATATTTCGCGCTCAATGTCAAGGCAACCCATCGACCGAGCAGTCACCATGATGCCTACTAGAGGTGCTTGAGTCAACCGATTTTGGCTAGGCCGATAGGCACCCGACGGCTCCCGGGCCCGAGGTAGTTGACGAAGTGGTGGTCCGTGTCCGAAGTTCGACACGGCCAAACGGTCGTGCTATCTGCCGACCTTATCGGCCGAGAGAGCCCGGTCATCCCCCGCCGGCGAACGGGGGCTGGACGAACGCCCTAGTCGAGCATGTCAAGGACCAGCCGATCGCCGAGGTTGTGGAAGAACGGAGTCGTGTAGGTCACGTAGTCGGTCCACGCGGTCACGGCCGCATCCGGGTCAGATTTCGCCGCGGCAGTCACGACGTCGTTCAAGCGAAGGGTTGCTCGCCGGTTCGACCGCTCCACCCACGGCAGATTGACCGCGTCAGCGGTCAACTCGTTGGTGCAGCTGTTACGGATCCAATGCCTGAGCTCCATGGCCACGGAGATCGCCGGATTGCCGGACGATCCGAGCATGATGCTCTCCGCCTCACCCCACAGCGCGGTGAAGCGTGGGGTGTCGCTGACGGCTTCGCTAAGCGCTCCGATCGCGGTTCGCAGCGCTTCGAGCGCACCTGGCGTGATGCGTTCGGCGACCAGGCCCAGGAGCCCTGGCTCGATGACCGCTCGCGCCTCCCACAGATCACCGATCGTGGTCTGCTCGCTCTCGATGATGATGGCGGCCAGCTGGGCTGCGGTCTCAGTTGACGGGACTCGGATGCGGGCCCCGCCGTGCGTACCGGTACGAAGGTCGAGCAGGGACTCGCGCTCGAGGACACGTAGGGCCTCGCGCAGGGTAGGTCGCGAGACACCGAAGGCCGTCGCCAGCTCGGGAAGTCCGGCGAGCCGGTCTCCGTCGTTCAATCGGCCCTCCGCGATCTGAGAGCGGATTTCGACCGAGATGTTGGAGGCAATCTTGTCGGACCGAGCGTCGGCCCGATCCGACGCCACCTCGGCCCGCCACAACGCGGTCACGTCGATCGGGGCCGGTCTTCTTCGGGCGCTTCGCCCGAGGTGTCGAGTGTCGTCCAGGTACTCCAGCCACAGCTCGACGACCCTGTCCCCGTCACCCTGGCGGGCTGCGGCGACAACGGCCGCCTGCGTCGCTAAGACCTTCTCGAGCAGGTGGGCGGACCGGCCACGGGCCTTTCGGAGACTGGTGTAGATCTCACCGGCGTAGCTGTCCCGGAAGATGCCCGACAGCAAGGAGAGCATCCCGTTGCCCGTGAGGTCCACGACGCCTTGATCGAACTGGGCCAAGGATCGGGCGACGCGAACTGGGTTAGCTCGATCGTTGATTTGCGAATCGTGAAGCGCTTCCAATCGCCGGGTCAACTCGGGGGACAGGTGATCGGCAACTAGGGCGACCGCCGGCACTTCGAGGATCCGGCGCGCCTCGTGGATGTCGTCGAGGGTCACGCCTCGCGTCTGGAGCAGCAGTGCTATGTAGCGGCCGATTGCTCGCAGGTCAGGACGCCGCACAACGGCACCACCGTTCCGGCCCCGCCGGATGTAGATTAGCGATTCCGACTCGAGCATTCGCAGCGCGCCGCGCAACGTGTCGCGTGACACGTCGAGGAGTTCCATGAGCTGCGCCTCGGTCGGTAGGGTGTCGCCCGGTGCGACCTGACCTCGCACGATGCGCCTCCGTAACTCGGTGGCCACGAGGTGGGACATTTTACTGCCGTTACGGCGGCGCGCCAGGTCATCGGTCAGCAAACTAGACACCGAAGCGCCACTGGCGATAGGAACACGGCGGGTGCGGTCCAAAGAAGTCACCACTTTACCAGTGCAGCCGCTGCATCGGTGACCTTCCACGAACCTCGTGATGTTTCGATCTCTACCAGCAAACTCCTCCAACGGTGTCCGCCGCGAACTAGTACCAAAATGAACACGGATCTCATCGACGACCGAGCGATCTACAAGGTGTTCCGGCCACTGGGAAGAGCCGACGCAGGAGGACGTGCTGGATGCGTTCGCCTGTTTTCAGGCCATGCCGGTCCCGTTCGTCCAGCCGCTAGACATCCCGAACGCGGCGCTCTTCTTCGCCAGCGGAGAAGGCCGACATGTGACGGGCACTAGCTCCGAGTTGATGCAGGATCGCCGCTCCATTGGTCAAACACTCCCTGTCGGGGCTTAGCGGATCGTCACATTGGTCAGATCCGGCGGGAACCCTCGGGCCAGTAGCGGGCCCGGATGGCGCCCTTGCGGAGCTTGCCGTTGGGATCGCGCTCGAGCGAGTCGACGAAGTCGACGTGCCGGGGGCATTTGAACCGGGCGATGCGGGATCGACAGAACTCGGTGAGTTCGGCGGCGAGTTCGGGCGAGGCGGTAGCGGCGTCACGGAGTTCTACGACGGCCCGCACCTCCTCGCCCCATTCGTCGTCGGGCACCCCGATCACCGCGGCGTCGCCGACCGCGGGATGCTGGAGGAGAGTAGCTTCGACCTCAGCCGGGTAGATGTTGACGCCCCCGGAGACGATGGTGTCGGCCTTGCGATCGCAGAGAAACAAGTAGCCGTCCTCGTCGAGGTAGCCGATATCCCCGACGGTGAACATGCCTTCTCGGGTGGCAGACTCGGTCTTGTCGGAGTCGTGGTGGTACTCGAACTCCCACAGGGTCGGCGTCATGTACACCAGTCCCTGCTCGCCGGAGGGCAGTTCCTGGCCGTCTTCGTCGAGGATCTTGATGACCACCCCGGGGTTGGGTCGTCCCACCGTGCCCGGCTTATCGAGCCACTCCTCGGAGCTCACGCTGGTTCCCGCACCCTCGGTGGAAGAGTAGCTCTCGGTCACGATGGGGCCCCACCACTCGATGACCCGCCGCTTGACGTCAACTGGGCAGGGTGCCCCGCCGTGATTCACCGACCGCAAGGACGTCACGTCGGCGGCCCGCCGCACCTCCTCGGGCAGCGCCAGCAGCCGACGGAACATGGTGGGGACGACCGTGGCATGGGTCACCCGGTGCCGTTCGACGAGGTCAAGGAACCCTTCGGCCGTCCATTTGTCCATGCTGACGACCACCCCTCCGCCATCGAGCGCAGTGGTGACCGCGGCGATGGGCAGTCCGTGGTAAAAGGGGCCCGAGCTGAGGACCACGTCGTCGCTGACTGACAGACCGGGCCCATCGCCCTGGGCTCGGAGGCGAATCGGACCGATGCCGCTGGTCAGCGTTACCTCGTCGCCCGCCTCCGCCCGAAAGGACTTGCGGACCCCTTTGGGCCGCCCGGTCGTTCCTGATGTGTAGAACATGATCTGGCCGGCCGATCCCTCGGGCAGCCGGTCCCCGGACTGGTCATGGAAGAGCCCGGAGTCGGCGTGCAAACCCCAGTCACCGTCTACGGCCAGAACGTTTTCACCGTCGATCCGGGCCTCGGCGGCCGCCCCGGCGGCCGCCGGCCAGAAGCGCGCCTCGGTGAAGACGACCTTGGCGTTCGAGTCGGTCAGGATGTAGCTCATCTCGCTGGACGTTAGATGCCAGTTGATCGCCACGAAGCACAGACCCGACCTGATCGCCGCCCCGTAACACTCGAGGAACTCGCGGCGATTCGACATCACGACCGCGATGGTGTCGCCACCGTGCACATCCATCGTCGCGAGGCCCCGACCGATGCGGTGCATGGTGGCCAGGAGATCCCCGGCGACCACGGGGGCGGCACCTGACGCCTCGAACCACACCTCTCGGTCGGGGTGCAACTCGCTCAGCGCAAAGAACCCTCCGGCGGTCATTGTCCTGTTCCTCTCTCGTCACCAAGGACGGAGCACTATCTCCGGCCGGTTTCTTTGGCGAACTGGGCGGGGATCCAGCTGGGTGCTCGTTTTTCCATGAAGGCGGTAAACCCTTCCCGGGGCTCGGGGGACTCGGCCAGGCCCCACATCATGGTCTGATAATCGATCTGCCCATAGCGTTCGTTGAGCATGCGCTTGACGTGGAGCCGGGCTACCGGGGCGGTCTGCAGAACCTCGCCCGCGGCGGCGAGCGCCGCCTGGCGCAGCTGGTCGTGCGGCACCACCCGGGTGATCAAGCCGTACGCCTGAGCCTCCGCCGCGTCGAACTTGCGGGCCGACAACAGCAGGTCACGAGCCACCGCGATGCCGGCATGCACGGGCAGGGCGTAGGCGTAGGTGGCGTCGATGATGCCCCGCAACAGTTCCGGAACCCGGAACGTCGACCTGTCACTGACGACCGCGATATCGGCCATCATGGCGATGAGGAGCCCGCCGCCCTGGCAGATGCCGTTGACCGCAGCGATCACCGGCTTGCCACTCTCCCGGATCGCAGTGAACGGCAGCGACTCCCCGGGGCCGACCTCAGGGTTGGGGGCATCCCTGGGATCAGGGGCCCGGCCGCCGAGATCGCCACCCGGGGCGAAGACGTCGCCGGTGCCGGTGATGATCAGCGCGGCCAGCTCCGGGTCCTGGTTGACCCGGATCACTGCCTTCTTGATGCCGTAGTACATGGCACCGGTCAGCGCGTTGCGAGCTTCGGGCCGGTCGATAATGCACCAGCCGATGACACCCTCGCGTTCGAACCGCAGTCCAGCCGCGCCGAGATCCTCGTCCATTGTGGTCATCTCCTTTGCCAGGGTGTACCGGGGCGAACGCCGCCCTCGGTGAGTCCTCCGGGAACGGACCGTTGACGCTGAGCGATGCCGCCCCCCGCGAGCCCCGCCCCGGTCGTGACCCCGGCGCCGTCGACGAATCCCGAGAACAAGCCGTGGCCGTAGGGTTCGTCTCCGCAACCCAGGGAAGATCGTCAGCCTCGGCCCCTCCCTGATCCATCCCGAAGTCACGGTAGCGACAAACCAACGACCTAGTCAACCTTTTCCTGCGACGAGCCGAGGTTGGCTTTGAGAGGAGCACGTGTGGTTCCCATTTAGGTCACCTCCGCCAACAATCCAGCTGGGTGATCTCGTTGACACAACGGCGGAGAACTCGTTATCGCCCACACGGAGTGTGGGGGCTGCCGTTTTGGAAAGGTTCTCGACACGGGTCCGGCCGGAGCCGGAGTGCCGGAGGGCCTGCGCAGTCTCCCTTTCGACCGATCACAGGAGGACCGAATGCCGGCGAAGCCCATAGATGAGGAGGAACTGCAGGTGCGGGCTGAAGCCC
>CAWAPS010000017.1:0-15946 GCA_963783945.1 uncultured Actinomycetota bacterium | reverse complement strand
GGTGAAGATGGGGCGGGGTCCTAGGTGCCAACGCCCTCCTGGAGTTCATCGACGAGAGATAGAACGTGCCGCCTGGCGGCCGGAAAGGCTCGCACCAGACAGTTTGTTAGTGCTCATGTCAGCGTGACCTCCCGCAGAACGGAACCTCGAAGTCCGGGTCATCCGCTCAGACCAACAACTGCCCGGTCTAGGTTTTACGGGTTCGTGTGGGTCGCGTGTCGGGCGTTTCTTTTAGTCCGATGGCGTTGGTCCACAACAGGCTGAGATGTCGTCGGGGTGACCCGAGCGCCGAGACGGATGGGGGTCGACATGGTTTGATATCGAGATCGGATTTGCCATGCTAAGCCCGTCCTGGATGGCGACCTTCGGCCGCCTGGCAGATTATCGGCCTTCCGGGACCTCGATGACAGAGACCGCTCTTTCGGCTGCGGTGGCGACGGGCCGAGGGCTCAATCTCCGCGAGGCAGTCGGTGCGGTTAGGCGGACTTCTCGCGGCCTCTACACAAATCTGCGAGAACCGTCACGTCTCATCTTGAGCGGGCCCTTGACATCCCGTAGGATATGAGATGATATCGATCCAGGTTTCAGTGGACATGGAACTCTGTGGGGTATGATGACAACCGGTTCGGAGGAGCACCTGTGAGCGAGAGTGGAACTGCGCTTCGTGGCGTCGCTCAACAGGCGAGTATTCTGCCCTGGTCGGGTCCGACCGCCCAAAAGCAGGCTCTGAGCGTCAGTTTGGATTCTCGGAGCACCGGGGCGAAGAAGTGAAGGTCGTAGACCTCAGTACTGGTGTGGCGGGGCAGTGGGCGGCCAAGCTGTTTGCCATGGCGGGTGCCGAGGTCGTCCGGCCTGAGGGCGGCGAGCGACCTGATCAAGTGGCGCGCTATCTGGACGAATTCAAGCACGTCGTGCCCTGGCCTGGGACGTCGTTGGTTGAAGGCGCCGATCTAGTGTTCACGACTTTTGACGCCGGGCGGATGCTTGGGTACGCCGCGGATCTGACGTTGCCTGAGAAGTGTGTCGAGGTTACGACGAGTAGCTTTGGGATGACGGGACCATACGCCCATTTGCGTGGGGGTCCGATTGCTGCTTGGGCCGCGGGAGGATATCTCTACATTACAGGTGAGCCCGATCGCGAGCCGCTCATTGGTCCAGAGCACATCTGCGAATACGTCAACGGGTACACGGCAGCCGTGGCGGCGGAGGCCGCCCTTCGTGATCGGCTGCGCACGGGGCGCGGTCAGCGAGTCGACATCGGTGCCATGGAGTCGATGATCCCGATGCACCAGTCGACATTCGGCCGCTTCGCTCTCGGTGAACCTCGTCGTCGCACGGGCCGCTACTACGAGGTCTATCCACTCGCAACCTGGGGCTGCCGGGACGGTTACGTGAAGCTGTGCATCGTTACCGATGAGGAGTACGACCGCTTTCTCACCGCGATTGGCCGCTTGGACATGCTGGCCGACCAGAGGTTCGCGGACCGGGAATCGGTAATCGATCACAAGGATGACTTCGACCGCGAGCTGGCTCCATTCCTCGAGGGTCATGATGCCGCAGAGATAGTTGACCTCCTGGCTTCGTTCGGAGTCGTTGCCGCGCAGGTAGCCGAGGTAGAGGATGTCCTAGCCAATCCTCAGCTGGTAAGCCGTGGTTTCTGGGCCAATGGTTTCGGTCCCGGTAATCCCGTGCCTGCGGCCAAGACCTTTGGGCCGGCGACGCCACCGTGTCCTTCTCCACTCGCCCGGTCGAAAGGCCGGGGTGGGCCGCTAGAAGGGGTTGTCGTTGTTGACTTCAGTGTCTTTTGGGCGGGCCCTCTTGCCACCCGGACGCTCGCCGACCTCGGTGCTCGGGTGATCTGGGTCGAGCGACCGCGTTCAAGGGTCGACACCGACCCTAAAAAGGACCGGTTCTCTTTGGTGGTGTCGTACGCATTTCACCTAAAAATGAACCGCAACAAGGAGAGCGTAGTGCTCGATCTGACCACACCCGAGGGGCAGTCGGCGGCGCGGCGGCTCGTTGCCAATGCAGACGTCGTGGTCGAGAACAACCGTCCGGGAGTGATGGACCGCCTTGGACTCGGTCCCACTGAGATGTGTTCAGCCGATCCCCGACTGGTCTACGTATCGCTTTCCGGCTGGGGAAGCTCCGGTCCGTGGGCGAACCGACGCTCATACGGACCGGCGATTGAGGCGGCGTCGTCGATCGAGGGACGGACCGGTTATCGGGGCGGGGAGCCCTTACGAATGGGACACCCGCTTCCCGACGGAATCGGTGGGCTCGCGGGCGCTTACGCCGTGCTCCGCGGGCTGCGCCAGCGCGAGGAGTGCGGTGTCGGTGGGTGGTTCGATATGTCTCAGCTCGAGACGTATGTCGCGGCTAGCGGTGAAGATCTGGTCGACGGGGTACGGAGGCCGCGTATCGGTAATTCCTCGCGGTGGGACTATCGGCTGGGTGTCTACCCTTGCCGTGGTGACGATGATTGGATAGCCCTGCGACTCATCGATACATCCGAGGAAGAAGCGTTTGCGGCGGTCACGGGCGTCGACCCGAGGGACGAAGCAGCGGTGTGCGCGTACTCGTCTCTGCACGACCGTATGGAGATGACCCTACGTCTACAGAACTCCGGGTTGGAGGCGTTTCCGGTATTGAAACCGGAGGACCTGGTCGTCGACCCCCAACTGCGGCACCGTGGTTTCCATGTCGAGTCGATGCTCGGTGACCACAAAATCGTTCTACCTGGAACCCCTCTGTATCCGCTCGCGAATCCGGTAGGACCGTCCCCGACGTTCGGCCAGCACACCGCCTCCGTCCTCACCGAGATAGCTTCCATCCCAGCGGGATGAGTCCGGAGGAGCCATCAGCGGAGTGGCGAAACCGGAATGATCGGCTTGTACGCCCGGATCTCGTCGAATCCGCCCTGTAGCCCCTGACGCAGGGCGAGAAGTCCTCGGAGTCGACCGGGTGGTCTTCGGCCCCGATTATTCGCATCCCGAGGCCTAGCGAACCCGGTTTCGTACGTGGACGAGCTAGAGGGACCCGCCCAGCTTGATTTTCAAGCCAAACCACGAGGATTTCTCTGCCCGAGCGGGCGGAATGCTTTCTCCCGAGCGCTCGAGGCGCGCCTGGACTGGTGACCGACCAGTCGTGTTCGGCAGCAGCGTCGTCTTGCCCGGGAATGTGCTTCGGAACCGCGAGCTCCGTCGGTCCGGCGTAGGAAATGGGCGCCTTGAGGCAACTGGTTCATGCGGCCGCCCGTCGGCTACCCTCCGAGGTGCGACTGAATATGCCCCCGGCAAGAAGCCGAGCCGTCCACGCGATGACAGCCGACGTCCAGGAGGTCCTGGTGACGATGACGACGACGGGGAACAACGTCCGGCCCGGACAGCCGCTCGCTGTGATAGTCGGGGCTGGCGGCCTGTCGATGGCGATCGCGCGCCGGCTCGGAGAGGTTCATCGCCTCCTCATCTGTGATCTCGATGGCGGACTTGTCGAGCGGAGCGTGAGTGCGCTGCGGGCGGAGGGCCATGACGCATGCGGACGGGCGTGCGACGTGACCGACAAGGGATCGGTACGGGCCCTGGCCGGTGCAGCGGCGGAGCTCGGTCAGATCAAGACGTTGTTGCACGTGGTGGGGCTGTCGCCAAGCAAGGCGGACGCTGCCACCATCCTTAGGGTGAACCTCCTCGGAGCCGCGTTAGTGGCGGACACGTTCTTCGATCTGGCGATTCCCGGATCCGTCGCTGTATTCATCGCCTCCCTAGCGGGCCACACCACCCCAGACGTACCCACCGAGGTCGTCACCGAGCTGGACGACCCCTTGGCCGCCGATCTCCAGAGCCGGATAGAGCGGGGATTGAAGGGTGGTCTCACCGCAGGATCGGCTTACTCACTGTCGAAGCTCGGGGTCATCCGGATGTGCCGCCGTCACGCCCTTGGGTGGGGGCGTCGGGGGGCGCGGATCCTGTCAGTGTCGCCCGGCTTGATCAACAGCCCGCAGGGCGCCAGCGGCTATGCCGTTCACCCCGAGAAGGTGCAAATGGTCGAGATGACGCCGCTCGCTCGGGAGGGGACGATGATCGAGATCGCGGACGCTATCGAGTTTCTCGTATCGGACCGAGCGTCCTTCATCAGTGGAATCGATCTCCTGGTTGACGGGGGACTGGCCGCAGTATCCGGGAGGTGAGCACTGTGCCCGATATCAACGTGATGTGCTTCTCACACGTCGGGATCACCGTCAGAGATCTCGAGGCCTCTCTCGAGTTCTACGGCAATCTGTTCGGGTTTGAGCGGCTGTTCGATGACGGCCACGACGATTGGCGGCGGGTTGGGCTCAGGGTCGGCGACGTGCAGCTCGAACTCTTCAGCCCGTTCCCGGGCCGCACGCCTCATGATGTCCGCGATCCCTACTACCCGATGGAGTTCGGCCGTCCCAAGATCGCTTTGACGGTCTCGGACGTCGATGCGACCTACGCCCGGTTATTGGCCAACGGGATGAAGCCTTTGTGCCCAGTGGTGTTGACCCCGCGTTCGAAGTTTTTCTTCATCGCAGACCCGGACGGAACCCCGATTCAGCTGCACGAGTTTCTCGGCGGTGAGCTGCGGGTCACCGATTTGCACAGCCCCGCTACCGGGCCGTGATCTAGCCCAGTTCCCCCGGCAGCGCCACCTGGTCGGAAGCAGTATCGATCCGTAGGCCGATTGCCGTGCGCATGCTCTGGCACACCCCTCGCGGCATCGATCGGTGGCGTACGAAGGGTACGAGTCGTCGGTGAAGACCGTCAACGCCTCAGGCGCGATCAACGGGCACCTGGTCCAGGTGATGTTTGAGATGTTGACGCTGGCTGCCGGGGCGATCGCCAATAGGGCGGATGAGCGGGCCTTCGCTGGAGCGCCATCTCACGCCTAGGCTCTCGGGGCGTCGGTCTTCCCCAGGGTCGGCTTACCGGGCCCGACTAGGGGCTGACGCTGTGACCCGTTAATTGCCACATCGTGCAGGGGCTGGCGTGCATCACTCCGGGCGCTGTGGGGAAGGTCGGCCGCGAGAGCGAACCGGAGGTGCGTCCAGGAGCGGAACTTTAGGTTGGGTCCAATCACTCGCCGGACGCGACGAGCACCCGCAAGTGGGACGGAACGTCCGGGATCGCTTGATCGCCACCTTACCCGAAGCATTGGGGAGCTACAGTTTGAGTGTGATGAAGCTGTGGTGTCCCGTCCCGGAGATGGAAGCAAAGAAATGAGCATCGGGAGAGCGAGCCGTGCCCTCGTTTTACTCGGCGATGGTCGCTGGGAGATTCGCGACTTCCCGGTTCCGGATGCTCCGCTTCCAGGCGGGGCGATATTGCGGGTCGAGGCTGTAGGTATGTGTCACAGCGACACGGACAACCTCAACGGGATCGTCCATACGCCATGGGGGGGCGAGTTCCCGACCATCCCCGGGCACGAAGTCGTTGGCCGCATAGAGCAGCTCGGTGACGGATCAGCAGATGCGCTGGGCGTCGAAGAAGGCGACCGGGTCGCCGTCCGCTCCGGTCGGACGACTCACGAGAACAAGACGAGGATATATGGTCACGATTACTCGATCGACGAGGGGTCAGGCCTGTATGGCGGATTCGCCGACTACATGGAGTTGCTGCCGGGCAGTGGGGTGATCCGACTCCCACTCGAGGTGCCGGCGACAGAGCTCACGGTGTGGGAGCCGCTTTCGATCGCGCTCGGCTGGGCCGCGCCGGTAGCGGTGGGCGATACCGTTGTCGTGCTCGGCCCCGGCCACCTTGGTCTGGCCTCCATCGTCGCCGCACACGCCAACGGAGCCGAGAGGATTGGAGTCACCGGAACGTCGGCCGACAGCTTCCGTCTTGATGCCGCCCGCCAGCTGGGAGCGGAGTTGACCGTTGATGTCGACGCTGAGGATCCGGTGGAGATGGTGCTCGAGATGACGAATGGCAAAGGCGCGGACGTCGTTATTGACGCCGCTGCGGGTACGACCAAGACAGTCGTGCAAGCGATGGAGATGGTCCGCCGCGGCGGCAAGGTCGTTATCGGCGGCGTTAAGGACCGCAAGCCTGTCGAGGGATTCATCAGCGATTGGATCCCGCTACGAGGTATCACCATCATGCCCGGTATTCCCGGAGATCATGCAAAGGGAGCAGTGGACCTCATCTGGGAAGGGAAGGTGCCGACGGGCGCCCTTCTCGGCGAGGTCTTTGCCTTGGAAGATGTCGGGGAGGCATTCGACCTCATGGAGCGCAAGATTTCGGGTCGAGATGCCGTCAGGGTCAGCGTCCGTCTCGTGTGAACACCTGGAGTTCCTGCGCGAATCACCTGGGGCCGAGCGGCCTCTCCGGGAACTCGTTGTGAGTTATGCGGCCATAGGGTGTCGGGCATCTTTAGTGCAACGGAACGGTGACAACCCGTGGTTGTCGGTGACAACCTGTGGTTGTGGCCCTGGATCAGGGCAAACACGTTGTTCCCAGGCGTCCTCCGGGAGAGAAATCGTCAGGGCGAAGTAGACGTGGTCCACGACCTAGGAGAACCGCTTGACTGGTTTAGCCAGTTGGCACAGGTGCTCTGGGGTGCAGTCGTCCGCGCGACCGCGGGCCGGCCGTGCAGACCCCGGTAGCTTTCTGCCCTGACAAGCGGGGCCGCGTTTCGGCAGGAATCTGTCGACGGCACGTGAATACTCGCCCCCTCTCGGCAGGCGGATTTTGAGGCCTGCCGCAAGGGAGTCCCAGTTTCCAGGCGCCGTTGACAGAATCGCCCACGCGGTTGAACTGATTCTCTGCTCGTGGAGCAGTTCAATCTGGGCTGCCAAAATCATTGAGGGGACGATCGGGTCACTGCGAAACGCTGGGACGAACTTGGGAAGGGGTCCGGGAGTTACCAGTCGGTCGTGTCGACTGCACGATGAAGGACCCTTGGAAGCTAGCGGCTGACGGTGGCTGGCGCTCCAGCCGGGAGCGACGAAATAGGCCTGAGGCTGTGGTTTTAGATCGGTATCGTGATAAGTGGAACAGGGTCGGTGGGGACCGTTTGAGCCACTCTCGAGGAGGATCACTCTCGCGTATGCCGGAAGCGGCGTACCGTCTTCCCGGCGCCACCTACTAAGTTGAGCGCAGCTTTGTCGTCCAGACTTGAGCGAGTTCATTCGGCCTGCGGCGTTCGTCACTGGCAATAGAAGATATGTCACCGCACACGGCGCGTTCGTTCCATGTGAGGCGGAGGTCTTCGGGTTGCTTGGATCGACGACGACGAAGCGGTGGGTTCCGTCGAGGCCGGAGTAGCCGATCTCTCGCCCGGTGATCATGATCGAAGAGACGCGGTCGGAAGTGCGAGGGTCTTTCAGGGAGCGATCTCCATGGTGCTCCCGTGTTGCTCGGCCAGAGCACTGAGTTGGCGCCCGTACTAGTCGGAGCCGTACTCGCCGAACCAGACAGAGAAGATGTCGCTGAGGGGATCGTCGTCAGTCAAACTCCAAAGGAACGGTTCGATATCCCTTGGAAGGCGATCGAGCACCAGTCTTGAGTTCATTGAAGTCCGTCCGACAAGTCAGCACTCAGGTCTCGGTCGTCCAGGACAAGCGGTAATGGCCATCGGCGGAGTGCGCGATCCGGCAGGCATGGGGTGCTTGGAAATGGGCGGGCGCAAGCAGATGTCCGGTCGTCGCGCAATGGTCGAGGACTGCTCGTCGGGAGGCCGCGGCTGCCTGATGGTCGTAGTTCGAGCCGGGAGCTGGGAATAGGCTCCATTCCGGGTACAACACGTGCACCGGGCTGTGCAGCGTGTCTCCCGAGAAGCACACGCCGTCCCGCTCGTCGGCGTAGCAGACGGACCAGTGTCCTGCGGTATGGCCCGGGGTCGCCATCAAGATGACACCGGGCGCTGGCGAGTCGCCATCGTCGAGTAGCTCCACCAAGCCGGCCTCCACGACGGGAACGACGCTGTCCTCGAAGACACCGCGGTTGTAGGCAAACTCTGGGAACCGATCGGGGTCTCTCGCGAAAGTCTCCCAGAACGAAAGCTCGGGAGCTGACAGCACGTAGCGGGCGTTCGGGAAGGTCGGAGTCCACCGACCGTCGACAAGCTGGGTGTTCCATCCACAGTGATCGGGGTGCAGGTGGGTGCACACCACGAGGTCGATCTCGTCTGGGTGTGCACCCGCGGCTACGAGCCGGTCCAGCCAAGGCGTGTCCAGCATGTTGTAGTACTCGTTGGGTGGGAGCGGCCGCGGTTTGCTGTTGCCGATGCAGGGGTCGACGAGCAGCGTGAGATCGCTGGTACGAAGCAGCCAGCTGTGATGGGACAGGCGAGCCATGCCCGTCACTGGGTCCACGTGCCGCGGATAGAGCCACTCTGCTTGGGCTTCCACCAGGGCGGGATCCCAGCCATAGCAGAGCCCGGCCACTGGTACGAGCCCTGCTTCGAGCTCCAGTACAGGGGTCAGCTCGGCTTCCCCGACTCGCATGAGACGAACGCTATCAAGGTGGAGTCTGTTGTACCTGTTTACTTCGTCGTCAAGCCGTGCACCGCTGCCGGAAACCACAGCCTGCTGGAGCATTGACAAGCATGAACAGGGTGCACCCGACTGGGCTCCGCCGTCCGACGGCGGAACTCGACAGCGAGCTGTCCGTTTCAGGCCACAACGCCGGGAACGACGAATCCCGTGCTCGATCAGTGTCGAAGCCATGGATACCCATCCCTTCTTAGCGTCCGTTCGATGAGCGAACGACTGGTCAACTTGAGCTGCTCCCATGTTGGTCTCGGCGTTCGAGATCTCGAACGCTCTGTCGAGTACTACATGGGTATTTTCGGCTTCGAGAACCGCGAGGACGGCTGGGCGCCGGGATGGTCTAAGGGGTCGGCGATGTCCAGCTGGAGCCGTTCAGTCGTTCGCATCTCGAACCCTTTGATCACCACCCCTTGAGCAGGACGAGGTTGAGGGGGTCCTCGGGATGTCACCGCTCGCGAACCCGATGACCACGAAGCGGCCCCCCCAGGCGGTCGAGCGGAGCGCCAGTTCTGACACGTCGCCACCGACCGGGTCGAGCACGACATCGGCGCCTCCGCCCGTGACCTCCTTGATCCGGACCTTCACGTCTTCGGTGTCGAAATCGACCGTGGCGACCGCACCGAGCTCCCTGCAGATCTCGAGCCGGGCCGGGCCCCGGTCGACAGCGATCACCCTGCCTCCGAGGCGGGTCGCGATGTCAACGGCTGCAGTCCCGACACCCCCGAGGCCCCCAGCACAACTACCCAGTCACCAGCGTGGAACTCGCCCTGAGTGACAAGGGCATGAAACGCCGTTTTAAACGTGACAAAGAACCCTTTACTCCGGGCAGCGAGTTTGTGGGAACGGTCCTTGAGGTCGCCCCGGACGTGGATGGCGTGGCGGTTCGACGTGGTGACGGCCGGGCTACGGAGCCTGTTCTCGGGTCAGACCGTCTTTCCTGGGACGGTTTGCCCGCAGATGGGATCCATACCGGGTACCAGTTTGAAGGTGGTGCCCTCATATTGGGTGAGCCAGTTGCAGTTGTCGGCCGAGCTCACCTTGCCGCGATCGGCCAGGGCGAAGCTGACGGAGTGAGTGCCATAGAGACCAGCGCCGTTGTAGTTGTGCATCTGGAGCATGGCGTTGATCACCGAAGCCTGGGTCGGGTTCGAGCCGGCCGCCTTGAGCCCCTGGACCAGCGCGTCGACGGCCATGTACCCGTAGAATTCGTTCGTCGGTGGTTCTCCTGTGACCCCTGCGGCCTTGAGGTCGGCGGAGAACTGTTCGGTCGCTGCAGTGTGCATCTCGACTGGTTCAAACCCGAGGAGGAAATAGATACCCTGGGCCGTCTGCTGGGCGCCAGGGCCGCCCGTGAGCAGGTCACCACCGTAGCCGGTAGAAGCGAGCACCACCTTGAGGTTCACCCCCTGGTCCCGCAGGCCCTTGACAATGGAAAACTCGGTGTTGGCGTCGAGCGGTGCAGTGAAACCGTCGACTCCCGCCGCCTTCATGGCCAGCACGGCGGGGCCGGTGTCGGTGCCGCCGAGGGGGAAGTTGGCGTTGAGATAGCCGACCTTGAGGCCCGCTAGCTGGGCTGACGCCGCCCCCGATTTGGCAGTGTCCGAGGAACTCGGAGAGACGGAGTAGCCGACCGAACCGATGGTGGTGGCGCCCAGTTGTTTGAATTCCAATCCAGTCTGGGTGAACACCTTGGTGTAATCCGAGGTGCCGCCCACAGAAAACATGTTCGGCGCCGTGGCCCACTCGGTGGCATCGATGTTTACCCCTATGACCGGTATTCCTTTGGACTTGAGGAACGGCTCGGCGGCAAAGGTGGCCGAGGAGTAGGCCAGCACTGCGAACACGTGATCCTGTTCGACCAGCTTCTCCGCGGCGGCGAGCGCCCCGGTGGGTGACGAACCGGTATCGGCGACCACATATTTGATCGTGTAGCCCTCCGTGGCCGCCAGCACCGCCCCGGCCTTGACCCCCAGAGGGAAGGTCATCGAGTTCGTCGCCGTCGGCCCGGTGTTGTCATAGAGCACGCCCACGGTGTAAGTGTGGGTCCCCCCGCCGTTCGTGCCCACGGTGGTGCCCCCGGTGGTGCTGCCGGTCGAGGCCGCGCTGGTCGGCGTGGTGGGTGCTCCCGCGTTTTTCGAAGAGCTGCCGCAACCAGCAGCCACCATTACTACCGCAGCCGCAGTTGCGGCGAACAGTTTCGTCCTCTTTTGGAACACAGCTGAACCCCCCTGAATGTCGCAACTCGTATGATCGGCCGCGACGACCCTTAAGCGTGCCGAATCTTCCTATATTTCGCGCTCAATGTCAAGGCAACCCATCGACGGAGCAGTCACCATGATGCCTACTAGAGGTGCTTGAGTCAACCGATTTTGGCTAGGCCGATAGGCACCCGACGGCTCCCGGGCCCGAGGTAGTTGACGAAGGGGTGGTCCGTGTCCGAAGTTCGACACGGCCAAACGGTCGTGCTATCTGCCGACCTTATCGGCCGAGAGAGCCCGGTCATCCCCCGCCGGCGAACGGGGGCTGGACGAACGCCCTAGTCGAGCATGTCAAGGACCAGCCGATCGCCGAGGTTGTGGAAGAACGGAGTCGTGTAGGTCACGTAGTCGGTCCACACGGTAACGGCCGCATCCGGGTCAGATTCCGCCGCGGCAGTCACGACGTCGTTCAAGCGGAGGGCTGCTCGCCGGTTCGACCGCTCCACCCACGGCAGATTGACCGCGTCAGCGGTCAACTCGTTGGTGCAGCTGTTACGGATCCAATGCCTGAGCTCCATGGCCACGGAGATCGCCGGATTGCCGGACGATCCGAGCATGATGCTCTCCGCCTCACCCCACAGCGCGGTGAAGCGTGGGGTGTCGCTGACGGCTTCGCCAAGCGCTTCGATCGCGGTTCGCAGCACTTCGAGCGCACCTGGCGTGATGCGTTGGGCTACCAGGCCCAGGAGCCTTGGCTCGATGACCGCTCGCGCCTCCCACAGATCACCGATCGTGGTCTGCTCGCTCTCGATGATGATGGCGGCCAGCTGGGCTGCGGTCTCAGTCGACGGGACTCGGACGCGGGCCCCGCCGTGCGTACCGGTACGAAGGTCGAGCAGGGACTCGCGCTCGAGGACACGTAGGGCCTCGCGCAGGGTAGGTCGCGAGACACCGAAGGCCGTCGCCAGCTCGGGAAGTGCGGCGAGCCGGTCTCCGTCGTTCAATCGCCCCTCCGCGATCTGCGAGCGGATTTCGACCGAGATGTTGGAGGCAATCTTGTCGGGCCGAGCGTCGGCCCGATCCCACGCCACCTCGGCCCGCCACATCGCGGTCACGTCGATCGGGGCCGGTCTTCTTCGGGCGCTTCGCCCGAGATGTCGAGTGTCGTCCAGGTACGCGAGCCACAGCTCGACGACCCGGTCCCCCTCACCCTGGCGGGCTGCG
The DNA here is from genome assembly GCA_963783945.1 of uncultured Actinomycetota bacterium. Classification (GTDB taxonomy): domain Bacteria; phylum Actinomycetota; class Acidimicrobiia; order Acidimicrobiales; family Palsa-688; genus CAWAPS01. Next base: position 4,015 of record CAWAPS010000017.1, on the reverse strand, counting down.
GCGACAACGGCCGCCCGCGTAGCGAAGGCCTGCTCGAGCAGGTGGGCGGACCGGCCACGTGCATTTCGGAGACCGGTGTAGATCTCACCGGCGTAGCTGTCCCGGAAGATGCCCGACAGCATGGAGAGCATCCCGTTGCCCGTGAGATCCACGACGCCCTGATCGAATTCGGCAAAGGATCGGGCGACGCGAACAGGGTTAGCTCGATCGTTGATTTGCGAATCGTGAAGCGCTTCCAATCGCCGGGTCAACTCGGGGGACAGGTGATCGGCAACTAGGGCGACCGCCGGCACTTCGAGGATCCGGCGCGCCTCGTGGATGTCGTCGAGGGTCACGCCTCGCGTCTGGAGCAGCAGTGCTATGTAGCGGCCGATTGCTCGCAGGTCAGGACGCCGCACAACGGCACCACCGTTCCGGCCCCGCCGGATGTAGATTAGCGATTCCGACTCCAGCATCCGCAGCGCGCCACGCAACGTATCGCGTGACACGTCGAGGAGTTCCATCAACTGCGCCTCGCTCGGCAGGGTATCGCCCGGTGCGACCTGACCTCGTACGATGCGCCTCCGTAACTCGGTGGCCACAACGTGGGACATTTTACTGCCGTTACGTCGGCACGCTAAGTCATCGGTCAGCAAACTAGACACCGAAGCGCCACTGGCGATAGGAACACGGCGGGTGCGATCCAAAGAAATCACCACTCTACCACTGCAGCGAGAGCACCGGGGAGTTCCACGAGCCTCGTGATGTTTCGATCTCTACCAGCGAACTCCTCCAACGGTGTCCGCCGCGAACGGTACCAAAAAGAACACGGATCTCATCAACAACCGAGCGGTCTACAAGGTGTTCCCGCCACTGGGAAGAGCCGACGCAGGAGGAGGCTGGATGCGTTCGCCTGTTTCCAGGCGATGCCGGTCTCGTTCGTCCAGTCGGAGGCACATAGAACGCGGTGGTCTTTTCGCCAGTGAAGAAGGCCGATATGTGACTGGGCACTAGCTCCGAGTTGACGCGGGATCGCGCCTGCGTTGGCCAAACGGTCCGAGTCGGGGCTTAGCGGATCGTCACGTCGGTCAGATTCGGCGCAAACCCTCGGGCCAGTAACGGGCCCGGATGGCGCCCTTGCGGAGCTTGCCGTTGGGATCGCGCTCGAGGGAGTCGACGAAGTCGACCTGCCGGGGGCATTTGAACCGGGCGATGCGGGATCGACAGAACTCGGTGAGTTCGGCGGCGAGTTCGGGCGAGAGGGTGGCGGCGTCACGGAGTTCTACGACGGCCCGCACCTCCTCGCCCCATTCGTCGTTGGGCACCCCGATCACCGCGGCGTCGCCGACCGCGGGATGCTGGAGAAGAGTGGCTTCGACCTCGGCCGGGTAGATGTTGACGCCCCCGGAGATGATGGTGTCGGCCTTGCGATCGCAAAGAAACAAGTACCCGTCCTCGTCGAGGTAGCCGATGTCCCCCACGGTAAACATACCCTCGCGGGTAGCAGACTCGGTCTTGTCGGAGTCGTGGTGGTACTCGAACTCCCACAGCGTCGGCGTCATGTACACCAGTCCCTGCTCGCCGGAGGGCAGTTCCTGGCCGTCTTCGTCGAGGATCTTGATGACCACCCCGGGGTTGGGTCGTCCCACCGTGCCCGGCTTATCGAGCCACTCCTCCGAGGTCACGCTGGTGCCCGCACCCTCAGTCGAAGAGTAGCTCTCGGTCACGATGGGGCCCCACCACTCGATGACCCGCCGCTTGACGTCTACTGGGCAGGGCGCCCCGCCGTGATTCACCGACCGCAAGGACGTCACGTCGGCGGCCCGCCGCACCTCCTCGGGCAGCGCCAGTAGCCGGCGGAACATGGTGGGGACGACCGTGGCATGGGTCACCCGATGCCGTTCGACGAGGTCGAGGAACCCTTCGGCCGTCCATTTGTCCATGCTGACAACCACCCCTCCGCCATCGAGCGCAGTCGTGACCACGGCGAGGGGCAATCCGTGGTAAAAGGGGCCCGAGCTGAGGGCCACGTCGTCGCTGACTGACAGACCGGGCCCATCGCCCTGGGCTCGGAGGCGAATCGGACCGATGCCGCTGGTCAGCGTCACCTCGTCGCCCGCCTCCGCTCGGAAGGACTTGCGGACCCCTTTGGGCCGCCCGGTCGTTCCTGATGTGTAGAACATGATCTGGCCGGCCGATCCCTCGGGCAGCCGGTCCCCGGACAGATCATGGAAGAGCCCGGAGTCGACGTGCAAACCCCAGTCACCGTCCACGGCCAAAACGCCTTCACCGTCGATCCCGGCCGCGGCGGCCGCCCCAGCGGCCGCCGGCCAGAAGGGCGCCTCGGTGAAGACGACCTTGGCGTTCGAGTCGGTCAGGATGTAGCTCATCTCGCTGGACGTGAGATGCCAGTTGATCGCCACGAAGTACAGACCCGACCTGATCGCCGCCCCGTAACACTCGAGGAACTCGCGGCGATTCGACAGCACGACCGCGATGGTGTCGCCGGCGTGCACATCCATCGTCTCCAGGCCCCGACCGATGCGGTGCATAGTGGCCAGGAGATCCCCGGCGATCACCGGGGCGGCACCTGACGCCTCGAACCACACCTCCCGGTCGGGGTACAACTCGCCGAGTGCAAAGAACCCTCCGGCGGTCATTGTCCTGTTCCTCTCTCCTCACCAAGGACGGAGCACTATCTCCGACCGGCTGTGTTGGCGAACTGGGCGGGGATCCAGCTGGGTGCTCGTTTTTCCATGAAGGCGGTGAACCCTTCCCGGGGCTCGGGGGACTCGGCCAGCCCCCACATCATGGTCTGGTAATCGATCTGCCCGTAGCGTTCGTTCAGCATGCGCTTGACGTGCAGCCGGGCTACCGGGGCGGTCTGCAGGACCTCGCCCACGGCGGCGAGCGCCGCCTGGCGCAGCTGGTCATGCGGCACGACCCGGGTGATGAACCCGTACGCCTGAGCCTCCGCCGCGTCGAACTTACGGGCCGACAGCAGCAGGTCACGAGCCACCGCGATGCCGGCATGCACGGGCAGGGCGTAGGCGTAGGTGGCGTCGATGATGCCCCGCAACAGTTCCGGCACCCGGAACGTCGACCTGTCACTGACCACCGCGATATCGGCCATCATGGCGATTAGGAGCCCGCCGCCTTGGCAGATGCCGTTGACCGCCACGATCACCGGTTTGCCACTCTCCCGGATCGCAGTGAACGGCAGCGACTCCCCGGGGCCGACCTCAGGGTTGGGGGCATCCCTGGGATCAGGGGCCCGGCCGCCGAGATCGCCCCCCGGGGCGAAGACGTCGCCGGTGCCGGTGATGATCAGCGCTGCCAGTTCCGGGTCCTGATTGACCCGGATCACCGCCTTCTTGATGCCGTAGTACATGGCTCCGGTCAGCGCGTTGCGAGCTTCGGGCCGGTCGATAATGCACCAGCCGATGACACCCTCGCGTTTCGAACCGCAGTCCAGCCGCGCCGAGATCCTCGTCCATCCTGCTCATCTCCTTTGCCGGTTGTAACGGGCGAACGCCGCCCTCGGTGAGTCCTTCAGGAACCGGCCGCTGACGCTGAGCCATGCCGCCCCCCGCGAGCCCCGCCCCAGTCGTGACCCCGGCGCCGTCGAGGAATCCCGAGAACGAGCCGTGGCCGTAGGGTTCGTCTCCGCAACCCAGGGAAGATCGTCAGCTTCGGCCCCTCCCTGATCCATCCCGAAGTCACGGTAGCGACAAACCAACGACCTAGTCAACCTTTTCCTGCGACGAGCCGAGGTTGGCTTTGAGAGGAGCACGTGTGGTTCCCATTTAGGTCACGTCAGCCAACGATCCAGCCGGGTGATCTCGTTGACACATCGGCGGAGAACTCGTTGCCGCCCACACCGAGGACGGGCTGCCGTTTTGGAAAGGTTCTCGACGCCGGAGCCGGAGCAGGAGGCCGGAGGGCCTGCGCAGTCTCCCTTTCGACCGATCACAGGAGGACCGAATGCCGGCGAAGCCCATAGATGAGGAGGAGCTGCAGGCAGGGGCTGAAGCCC
>CAWAPS010000016.1:0-23280 GCA_963783945.1 uncultured Actinomycetota bacterium | reverse complement strand
CTGTTCGCCTGAACCCGGAGCGTACCCGTGGTAGCGTGCACACCCGCACCGAGGGCGCATAGCTCAGCCGGTTAGAGCGCATGCATGACGCGCATGAGGTCGTGGGTTCGATTCCCCCTGCGCCCACCTTTCTGACCAGCACTTTTACCGATCTGGCGGAGTTTATGGCCTGTGGATTACTGCTGGCGTGCGCGCTACGTCCGCGAAGCGTCTGGAGTTCCCGCCGGCCAGGAGCGCCTCCATGCGCGTCGCGGCGTCGGCCACCGGGCGCACTTTGTGGCGGTAATGGCGGTACAGCGTGCGGGGGTCGTCGCCGAGCAAATCAGCGACCTCTTCGATGCTGGCGCCGCCGTCGAGAAGGAGTGAGACGGCCGTGTGCCGGAGGAGATACGGAAAGGTGGCGTCGGTGATTCCGGCCCGCTTGGTAATGCGAGTGAAGGTCCGCCGTACCCTTGAGGGGTCGAGCGGGGTCCCTACTTGCGACGGGAAGATCAGCCCGAGAAATAGTCAAGACCTGTGGATGAGATTTCTTGGTTGAGTTACGCGGCGACCTCCGTGTGCTGCTCGCTGGGGCGCTCGACCATCACCCCCTTCTCGAAACGGGCGCCGGCCCGGACCAGCGCAACGAGGTGGGGGGCGTTGACCGAGCGCCACCGGTCCTGGGCCGCCTCGATCAGCTTGTAGGCCATGGCCAGACCGGCGCTCCCGGAGCCAGGACCCTTGGTGACCTTGGTCCGCAGCCGGACGGTGGCGAATGTCGACTCGATGGGGTTGGTGGTCTGCAGGTGAATCCAGTGTTCCGCCGGGTAGTCGAAGAACGTCGAGCAGCACCTCGGTGTCGTCGACGATCTTGGCGACCGCCTTGGGCCACTTCGCCTGGTAGTCCCGCACGAACGCCTCGATGGCGGCCAGGGCGTGTCTCGGTCCTCGGCGTCGCGGATCTCGGCCAACGCCTGCCGGGCCGCGGCCTGCGCGACTTGGGCAGGGCGTTGAGCACGTTGGCGGCCTTGTGCACCCAGCAGCGCGCCTCCACCGTTTCGGGGAACACGTCGCGCAGCGCCGCCCAGAACCCCAACGCTCCGTCACCGACCGCCACCGCCGGGGCGCGCATGCCCCGACGCGCAGGTTGCGCAGCACGTCGCCCAGCTCTCGGTGGACTCGCGATACCCGTCGCTGATCGCCACCAGCTCCTTGGTCCCGTCGGTGCGCACACCGACGATCACCAGGGCGCACAGGCGATTCTCGTCCAGCGGACGTTGAAGTGCATCCCGTCCACCCAAATGTAGACGTAGTCCACCTCGGCCAGCGACCGCCGGCCAGTACCGTTCGCGTTCCTCCTGCCACTGCGCCGTCAGCCGGGTGACCACCGACGCCGACAGACCCGCCGCGGAACCGAAGAACTCCTCCAGCGCCGGCGCGAAATCCTTCGAGCTCATCCCGTGCAGATACATCAACGGCAGCACCTCGGCCACCTTGGGTGACTTGCGGGCCCACGGCGGGATGATCGAGCTGCGGAACCGGCGCCGCTCGCCCGTCGCCTCGTCGACTCGGCGGTCGTTCACCCGCGGTGCCACCACCTCGACCGGCCCGGCGCCGGTCACGATCTGGCGGGCCTCGGCGTGACCGTTGCGGACCACCAGCCGCTTGCCGTGCTCGTCGAGCTCGTCGACCAGCCCCGACACATAGGCGTCCACCTCGGCCTCCAACGCCGCGGCCAGCATCCGCCGGGCGCCCTCGCGCGACCAGCTCATCCAGACCCGAACCCATCTCCGCGCTCGTCCTGCTCGTCAGCCACTACTCTCAACATCGGCGTTCCTTCCTCGCCGGGGCGGCAACCCCGACGTCACGTGATTTCAGTGAGGAAGGTACGTCGCGCCCTCGAACCGCTGGTGCATCCACAAGTTCTGGTTATAACTCGATCGAGTCCGCCCTCCTTCCACTCAGAGCCGGCGGCGAGGCGCTCCTCGAGCTGCCGCTTGCGGTGCGCCTTGAGGGCCTCGACCGCGGTGGTGGGGAGGGCGATGGTGCGGCGGCCGTCTTTCGACCGCTTGACCTGTCCTCGCTTCACCCGTCCGTCCGGGCCTCGCTTCATGGCGCCGGAGACGGCGATTGTTGGCGGCTTGGCGTCGAGGTCGATATCGGCCCACAGGAGCCCAGTGAGTTCGCCGGGGCGGAGTCCGACGGTCAGCCCGACGACCACCATTCCTTCCAGGCGCTCCCCTTTGGCTGCTTGCAACAGCGCTCGGGCCTCGTGCGGCGTCAGTGACCGCCGTTCTGCCGGCGGCCTGGTCCTCGGCATGACCGCGAGGGTCCCGGCGTTACGGGCGACGAGGCCGCGTCGCTTGGCGTGGCGGAGGGCGTCGGCGAGGATCGTCCGCATCCGGGACACATGCGTTCGGGCCAGCCCGGCCTTTGCCTTGGTGGCCAGGAACTGATCGACCATCTCTGCGGTGAGCTTGTCCAGTTTGATGGCGCCAAGAGCCGGTTCGATGTGGACCCGGACGATCTGGGCATAGTTGCTTCGGGTGTTGTCGGAGTCAACTCGACCGTCGACGACCGTGGTGAGCCAATGCTGCAGCCACTCGCCAACGGTGACCTTGGCGCCGGCAGGGTCCAGCCACGTGCCGCGGGCGATGTCCGACTCGATGCTGGACAACCATGCCTGGGCGTCTCCTTTGGTCCTGAAGGTGCTCGGCGCCGAGTAGTGCCGGTCTTTGTGCCAATACGATGCTTGGAAGCGCCCGGAGGGGAGCTTCCGGATGCTCCCAAAGTGACGGCGGTGTGAACTCGGCATGTGGCATTACTCCGTAGCTTTGGGATGGCCGACGAAAACGTCTGTCGTCCACACGATTCGCTGGATGGGGTCGGGGCAGTACCAGACCCGGCCGGCACCGGTGACTTCGTACTGCCACTGTTCGAGTTCTCTCTCGCCAACGATGCGGTGTCCGAGCTTGTCTCGAAGGGGGTGTTGGCGTTTGTCACGCCGCAAAGGGTCGGTCCGAAGCTGTTGCCAGCAGTCCTCGGTCGGACCGGGAGCTTGTCGGCCGAGCTGCTCCCATCCGTCAACGGCATCGCCCGTTGCGAACACCAGGTCCCAGCCCCCCTTGGCGGGTGGGGGAGCGACTCGCTCACCTCGCCGCTGGGGCGTTCGCTTTCTTGTTGTCACGGCGCCGGGACGCGCCTACCCAACGGCTTGGTGACGGGCCGGCTGAGCCGGTCGGCCAGCTCGGGATCGGCCATGACGGCCGCGGTGCTACGCCAGCTGGCGATAAACGTCTCCAAAGGAGCGAAGGTGCCAAGGTCCTCGCAGTCCTGGATCACGGCCGGTAACTCAGTCACGAACTCCTTACGGCCTTCCGCGCTGAGGTAGCTGGTCCACGGCAGTGCTTCGCCTACTGTGTTGGCAAGGTCCCCGGCGGGGACGTGCTTGACCATTTGGGCGAGGAGCTTGGCGAAACCTGCAAGCTCCGATAGATCGCTGGCTCGGCTGAGCACCAGGTCGGGAGCATTGCGCCTGTGGAGAACGATGCGGCCGCGTTCCTCCACTAAAGACGCCACACGGGTGGGCTGCTGGAGCAGATCTGAAAACGAGAACTCAGCGGCGGAAGCCATGGGTAGGATGGTAGCGGACTTTTGAAGTACTTCAGAACTAGGTTCCTTGCTCTGGCTCGGAGCGTTTCTGCTTCCGTCGGCCTTCGGCCGGTTTCTGCTGGGCTTGCTCCCATTCGGCGACGCTTTCTTCGAAGATCTGTTCGTTGGCGTCGGCGATCCGGTTGCCTTTGGCGATGTTGGCTCGCAGGGCTTCGAGACGGCGGAGGTGTTCGTCTTCGTCGAGGTTGGCGAGGATCTCGTGTTTCTCGACGTCGAATACCAGGTCGGCCAGGGATCGGAGGGTGTCTTGCAGCTCTTCCAGGCTGCCTTTGAAGTGTTGGCGGATGAGGTGGTGGGCGCGAATGAGCGCGATTTCTCCGGCGACGGCGCGGAGCTTCTCCCGTCGCTGCTGGGAGAGGGGAAATGGGAGTTCCTCGTCGGCGGTGAAGCTCCATTCATCGAGGATGCTTTCCCATTCGGAGAGGTTGTCGAGCCGTCCGAGGACGGCTTCGAGCATGGTCATGGTGTCGATCCGGGAGCCGGGCACGTGGACGAAGATGCCGGTGGGGGACGGGGTGAGGAAGTACAGGACGGGAACGTCGAAGGCCCGGGCCAGGGTGACGAGGTCGTCGGCGGTGAACTCGCGGACCCGGTTGCCGGTGACGGAGCGCTCCGCGTGGGCGACCATGGCTTCGGTCCAGTCTTTGCCGGCCACTGAGGAGAGGAGCCGGGCGACCTCGGCTTGGGTGAGCCCTCGGCGCTGTCGTAGCCGGACGAGGTTGCCGGCTACAACCTGGTTCGGGGTCCAGGTGGACTGGGCGGCCTCGGGTTTGCGTCTTGGCATCGGTCTCCCTGTCGCAAACAGATGACAGCAGGGGATGGTCACACAGTTGTGATTCGCTCTCCCGATGGCATACTATACGCAAGATTAGTTTGCGTCAATGGTCAGCAACGGTCATCACCGGTCGGTGGTGGTCGCCTGCGGTTGGTTCCGGTTCGTCTCGGTCACGGGAGGGCGCGATGGCGTTGGTGGATGCCCCCGATTTCCTCACCATGGAGGAGGCCGCTGCGATCTTGCGGATCGGCCGTAACCAGGTGTACGAGTTGGCCCGGGTGTGGCGGGCGACCGGTGGGGAGCGCGGTGTGCCGGTGGTCGAGGTCGGCCGGTTGCTGCGGGTGCCCAAGGTCGCGTTGATGCGTTTGGCCGGGCTGGCCGAGCCGCGGGAGGTCGATCGTGCCAGCTGACCCGGACAACTACCGGCTCGGACTGGATTACCGGGCAGTCGGCCTTGGCTATCGTCACGGGTCCGACACGTTGTTGGTCCTGCTCGACCTGGCGGCTCACGCGACCGACTCGCGGAAGGGGATCGTGGTGACCGCCAGCTACCGGGAAATAGCGCGCCGCCTTGGCGTTTCCAAGGACACGGTCGGACGACGGATGGCCGTGCTGCGCGGAGTCGGTGTGGTGGTCGAGCTTGGCGAGGAGTCGGTTGATCGTTTCGAGACCCGTTCCAACCGGCTTTATCTCGACTTCGCCGGAGTGACCCGCGAGTCGCCGCAGTTGCCGATATGAAACAACCGGACGGTGACAACGCTGGATCGGGCTCCGGCGTGGTGTTGCTGTCGGGGGAGTGCCGGCCGCTGCGGCGGGCCCTGCGGCCGCTGGTATGGGTGATCCTCGAGGAGGTCGCGCTCGACGCGGTGGTCGAGGACGGCAGCCTGGTAGCGCGCACCTCAGCCCGCCATGTCGCTGAACGTCTCGGAGTCAACCCGAGCACCGCGGCGGAAGCGCTGCGGGTGCTGAGCCGGCGCGGTCTCGTCGGTCTCGAGCGCGAGAAGGGTCCGGCCGGCCGTTTCGGTCTGTCGGTCTACCAGTTCCGCCCGCCGACCGGGCTGTGTGTCGTCCAACCATGTACGGCGGAGCCATTCATGGTGGCACCGTCCATGGTGGAGCCGAACACGGCTGGACCCCTGGTGGCTTCGCCGTGTGTGGCCGAATCAAATGTGGAATCGTCGAGGTTAGAGACCGCCGCACCTGGTCGGGCCAGCCCCCCGGCCGTTGGAACAGACTCCAGTCCGACGTCCGATCACGACAGCTCCGACGCCACCCACGGACAAGGTTCGCCCGGTCGTCCGCGCTCCACTGCCCCGCCCGGTTCGCCTCGGCATTGCCCGGGGCAGACGGCGCTGGATCTCGGGTTGGGGTCGTCGTGACGGCGCCGGCGGTTGCCTCGTCGAAGACGTGGCAGGTGTCTGTGCTGGGTTGGCCTGTGGGGGAGACGGGATGGTGGTCGGTGGGGTGATGGCGGTGGGGATGGGGGTCGTGGTGGTGGATGGGGATGGCGTGGTGGATGGAGATGGGATTGGGGGTGGTGTGGGGTGTTGACGGTGACGCGGTTGACGGATGCGGAGTATTTGATCTCGTCGGTGGCGTTGAGCATCGACGAGTATTACGCGGGGGTGGGCGAGTCGCCCGGGGTGTGGGCGGGCCGGCGGGCCGAGGGTCTGGGCCTGGCCGGGGTGGTGGAGGCCGACGAGTTGCGCGCCCTGGTCGAGGGGAAGCACCCGGTGACCGGCGAGGATCTGCTAGCGGGGTCGCGGCCGCGTTCGGTGCGAGCGTTCGACCTGACTTTCTCGAGCCCCGAAGAGCGTGTCGCTGTTGTGGGCGTTGGGCTCTGAGCCGGTGGCCGAGGCGGTGGCGGCCGCGCACCGGGAGGCGGTGGAGGCGGCGTTGGGGTTTTTGGAGGAGCGGGCCGCGATGGCCAGGGTGCAGTCGCAGGGGGTGCGCCGCCGGGTGGCCACGGAGGGTTGGGTGGTGGCCGGGTTCGCGCACAGAACGAGCCGGGAGGGCGATCCGCAACTGCACACGCATTGTCTGGTCCCCAACCTGGTGCAGCGCAGCGGTGACGGCCGGCACGTGGGTTTGGACGCCGGCCCGTTGTTCGAGTGGGCCCGGGCGGCCGGGTCTGTCTACCAGAATCAGCTGCAGCGCTCGTTGTCGTTGCGGTTGGGGGTGTGCTGGGGTCCGGACCATCACAACACCCGGGAGATGGAAGGTTTCAGCCGGGCCCAGCTGCGAGCCTTTTCGAAGCGCAGCGCACAGATCGAGGCGGAGCTGGAGGCCAAAGGCGCTCTCTATGAGTCGCCGGCGCTCCGCATGGCAGCGGACGACGAGGCATCCCTGGCCACCCGGAACGGGAAGGATCACTCCTTGACACCGAGCATGCTGTCCGGCCGGTGGAGGAAGGAGGCGGGCGAGGTCGACCTGGCGGTCGGGGCCGACTTGGAGAAGGCGGTGTGCTTCGCGCAACTCGGGTCTGGAGGAGCTGGGCTGGGAGGAGATCAGCCAGGCGCTGGTGCATCCGGAGATCGGGTTGTGCGCCCACTCGGCCCGATTCGCCCACGCCGATGTGGTCGAGCACATCTGCGCCATCTCGGGCGGCCGTCTCGACCTCGAGGAGATCACCGCTCTGGCCGACCGGTTCTTGGCCTCCGATCTGGCCGTGCGGCTGACCCCCGATGACGAGCAGGGCCGCCGCAAGGCTGCGCAGTGGTCGACCGCCGCGCACCGAGCGACCGAGGACCGCACCCTCGCACTGGCTGACACCCTCGCCCCCCGAACGGTCCCGGCGATCAGCGTCTCGGCGGTCGAGGAGGCGCTGCGGTTGGAGCCGGGCTTGGGACGGGATCAGGTCGCGGCGGTAATGGTCTTGACCGACGAAGGGGCGGGAATGCGCTGCGTGCTGGCCCCCGCCGGTTACGGCAAGACGACCATGCTCCACGCCGCGGCCCAAGCCGCCACCCTTGAGCGCCGGCCGGTCGTGGCGGTGGCGACCACCGCCAAAGCTGTCGCCGAGCTGGCCGGCGCCGGCCTCGACGCCCGCACCATCGCCCGGCTGCGTATCGACCTGACCGACGGGCCGCTCGCGGCGGGGACGATAGTGGTGCTGGACGAGATCTCCCAGACCCCCACCCGGGAGGTCGAGGCGGTCCTAGCCGCGGTCGACGCCTGCCCCGGCGGGAGCCTGTGGGTCTTGGGCGACCCCCGCCAGTCCCAACCGGTCGGGGCGGGCGGGATGGCCGACCACATAGAGCAGCTCGCCGCCTCGGGCCAGATCCCCTCCGCCCGGCTGACGGTGAATCGCCGTCAGGTCGACCCCGCCGACCGCCAGGCCCTGGACCTGCTCCGCCGGGGCGACGTCGGGGCATCCCAGCAGCTGCGCACCGAGCGCGGCTGGGAGCACGAGCACGCCAACTCCGGCGAAACCCGCAAAGCGATGGCCGCGGCGGTTTGCGACGGCATCGACACACTACGGGGCGGCAGCGGTGGCGACGCTGGTGGTGTCGCATACCGATGCCGAAGACCTCGCCGACCGCATCCGGTCCCTCCTCGCTGACACTGGCACGCTCGGCGGGCCGACAATGACCGGCCCGGGATGGACCACCGACCGTGATTACCAGGCCGGCGACCGGGTCGTGTTGCACGCCCGCTGCGGCCCGTCGGGCAGCCGCCTGGTCAACGGGACGACCGCCACCGTCATGTGCGTCGAGGAGACCGGTCTAACGGTGCGGGTCGACCGAAGCGGCGAGGAGGCGTTGTTGCCGGCCAGCTTCGTGAAGGGCACCCGCAAGGACGGCTCTCCCAACTTGTCGCATTCGTGGGCCCGTACCGTCGACGGAGCCCAAGGCGGCACCTGGGAGACCTGCCACCTGCTTGGGAGCGCCGCACTGGACGCCTACCGGGGATACACCGGCCAGTCCCGCTCCCGCCATCCCACCCACACCTGGAACACCAAGCAACTCGTCGCCGTCGACCACGGAGGGATCCTCGCCGACCAGCGTGACCCCGCCGAAGTGGTCGCCCAGGCGCTGGCCCGCCAACCCGATCCCACCCTGGCCGCCCGGAGCGACCCCTGGACCATCGACCGGCAACTGCGCCAGCGGATAGCCGAACACGAGCGGGTGCTCGCCGGCCGCCCCGCTGACCCCGGCGAGGCCCTGGCCGCAGCTCGCAAAGAGCTGGCCCCGGCGGAAGCGTGGCTGGCCAACATGGACGCCGTCGCCGCGTACAGCGCCAGCCGGCTCGACAGCCAGGGCACTCTGGCCGGCTTTAGCCGACGCGGCCGCCAGGAACGCCACGACCTGCAGGACAAGCTCACGGTTGACCGGCAGCAGGCCCGGGACGCCAAAGACAGACGAGACAAGATTGCTACTCGGGTAGCTGCCCTCCAACGAGACAATGACGCGTTCGAGAGATACGAGAACGCCCATAGATGGCGGCGAGACGACCGCCGCGGAGTCCACGAACAGCTCGACGACCACTGGGCTCGAGTGGTCGCAGCGTCCGTCCGCGCCGATAACCCGCTCGCCTTCGGCATCGACAAGCTCCGACACGCCCGCGCCAGCACGGCTGCCAGGGTGAACCATCTCGACGCCCAGGTCCCCCCAGACCGCGGCGACGAATGGCAGCATGTCCGCCGCCAGCTACCGGACCTGGTCAGGGCCCGACATCACGCCGAACAGGCGCTCACCGACAGCCAGGCGAAACTCGACGACGCCAGCCGCCGCCGGTGGGGACGTCACGACCATGAAGCCATCGCCGCCGCCGAGGCCAAGGTCGCCTCTCGCGAACAGCGCATGGAGCAGGCTCTGACTGCGGAACGCGACCTGCGGGACGAACTGGCTGCAATCGCCGGTCACCAGCAACAGCGCCGGCAGGTCATCACAGACAGCGCAGGGCGGCGGAACGAGCTCGCGAGCACGCTTGCTCAGCTCGACGCCGCGCTGGACCACACCCGCGCCGAGCGGGTCCACGCCCTCGCCGACCAGCCACCGACCTACCAGGTTGAGAGGCTGGGGGAGCCGCCGCGCTCAATGGCCGGGCGGGCCGTGTGGTGCCATCACGCCCTACCCATCGAAGCAGCCCTCGACCGCAACGACGGTGCCGGCCCGCCCCGAACAGGATGGAACCGACAGGACGACCGGGCTCGCCAGGAGATCGCCGTCGCCGACCGCCTCTTCGAAGCCAAGTCCGGTGGCATCAACCCCACCGAATGGGCCGAACTCGCGCAGCAGGCAGGAGCGATCCGCGAGCAGGCGCTCAAAGATCTGAGAGTTCGCACGGCACACCAGGAGGCGAGGTCACCAACCCATCAGGCCGAGCACCATCTCAGCATCGACTACTCAGTACGCCCCGGCGGCCCCGAAATCGGCCTGTGAAAACGCGCTCGCTCGTGGGGGTGGGCTTCACGATGCTTGCCAGCAGCAAGCACCTCCCGGGAACATGCGATCGATAAGGGTCACGAAACCGGCGTTGGAGGGCACCTGGGCTCCGCGTTACTGGGATGGACGCTGGTGACCTTATGGGCGGGCACGTGAGGGGGTTGGCGGGCTCGCCCCCCGGTCACCTGCATCTGCCGATTGTGTCGGGCCCTTAGGGCGCTGCCGCCAGAGTGTCGACCGACGGTCAGCGACCGACGCCGTGTAAGTCGAGCTGTCCCGAGGCGCTGGCAGCCGGCGCCGGCTACGAGGGCTCGCAGTGTCAGACAGCTCAGCGCAGGACGCCGTCCTTTCCAACCACCGAGGGGTCCTCGCCGAACAGACCGCCCGCCTCGTCCAGCTCCTTCCCACTCGTACCCGGACACGGCGTGACCGGAGCGGAGGGATCCAACCGGGTTCCGGAGTTCACCCAGAAGGAGCTGGCCTCTGTGGAGTAGGAAGCGACGAACCTACCTGGCGCCACCCGGCGGTTGCGGCTCTGGTTGACCAGAAACGGCTCACGCCGCCTATTCACGATCGTTCCGACGGGTGACTACTACCATGCCGGCATGACCGCCGGGGTCCCGTTAGCCACGAGTTCAGCCGCTCTGGTTCCGCTGGTCTGGATCATCACCGGCCACCATTGGATCCCACACTGCGCCGAAGCCCGCTTGTCCCTGATTGGAGGAGGCTACAACGACCCGTGTGACAAAGAAGTTTATCCGACCACGACCCAGGCCGGTGGCTTCCTACCGGGTGTCCCCGGGCGACGGCAGGACCGGTGCAGTTCGATCCGAGGCTTAGGACCTGGCCGGGTTGATGTCTGGAGGTGGCAAGGCGACCGGTCAGCGGGATCGATGGCATCTCGTCCCCATGGTCGGTTGGATCCGCTCCTACCAGCGTGGTTGGTTTAGAGGTGATCTCATCGCCGGGATCGCGGTGGCTGCCCTCATCGTTCCGAAAAACCTGGGGTACGCGGCGATCGCGGGGATCCCGGTGCAGAACGGTCTTTACGCGGCTGCGGCCGGGGCGATCCTCTACGCGGTGTTCGGGACCAGCCGCCAGATCTCGACCGGTCCAAGCTCGGGACTGGCGGCCGTGGCCGCCAGTGCGGTGGTGGCAGCCAAGATCACCGGTACCCAAGACGTGGCGTCGTTCGTGGCGACGATCACCCTGGCGTCAGGGGTGCTGTTCCTGCTGCTGGCGGTGTTCAAGATGGGCTGGATCGCCCAAGTTCCTGTCGCGGGCTGTGGTCACCGGCTTTCTCTTCGGGGCGGCCATCGACGTGGTGATCGGCGAGCTTCCCAAGCTGACGGGGACCGATGTCACCGGCTCGAACCCGCTCCAGGAGCTCCGCTCGTGGTTCGGGACCTTAAACGATGCCAGCCTGGTGACCGTTCTGGTGGGCGGTGTGTCGCTGGCCGTGGTGTTTGGATTACGAGCGATGGCGCCACGCGTCCCCGGAGCGCTGGTGCTGGTCGTCGGAGGACTGTTGGCGTCACGGATCTTTGCCCTGGGCGTCCACGGCGTCGCCCTGGTGGGCGAGGTGCCAAGGGGGCTGCCGAGCGTGGAGCTCCCCAAGTGGCAGCTGGTCAGCGATCACGCCAGCGTGATCGCCGTGGCGGCGGTGGCGCTGGTGCTCATCGGCTTCTCGCAGACCGCCGGCGACTCTCGAATGTTCGCGGCCAAACACCGCTACCGCATCGACATCAACCAAGAGTCGGTAGCCCAGGGCATGGCCAACGCCGGCGCCGGCCTGTTGCAGGGCATGCCCGTCTCCACCAGCCTGTCCGCCAGCTCCCTGAACGACCACTCGGGGGCCCGCACCGGCCTGGCCTCGCTCACCTCCGGAGTGATCGTGCTGCTCACCCTGCTGGTGTTGGCGCCGCTGTTCTCGAAATTGCCCAAACCGGTGCTGGCCGCCTTGATCATCGAAGCGGTGGTCATGGGCATGATGGACCTGCCCGAAATGCGCCGCTTGGCCAAAGTGCAGCGCTTCGACTTCTGGATCGCCGTGGCGGCCATCGCCGGGACGCTGGTGCTCGGTGTCCTGGCCGGGGTGCTGATCGGGATCGGGCTCTCCCTGCTGTGGCTCATCTCGGTCGCCACTCGGCCGCCTATGCCGCTGCTGGGACGGGAGCCGGGCACCCAGGTGTTCCGGGAGCTGGACGAGCACCCAGGCGACGAGCAGTTCCCTGGGATCGTGGTCCTCCGCCTCGATGGCGGCCTGTTCTTCGCCACCTCCGATGCCCTCGAAGACCGGATCCGCGAAGTGGCCTTGTCCACGCCTGGGATCACGGGGATCGTCCTCGACTGCGAGGGCATAGATTTCATCGATGCGCAGGGATCGGCGAAGCTGGGCGAGATCCTCGAGCTCACCAGGCAAGCGGGTTTGACCCTGCGGTTAGCCCGGATTAAGCCGGCGGTCCAGGACCTGCTCGGACGCGACGGTTTCCTCGACCGCATCGGCCAGGACAAGACCCATGGAAATGTTTATCGGGCCGTCGCGGCCCAGATCGATAAGGCAGACCCGCCAGACCCAGCCACCTGATGGAAGGTCCGTGTCCACCTCCAACGGCCACTAACTAATGTCGGCTTGTGGGTGGGCGACGAAGCTGTGCGACTCTTCGCCATGAGCGACTGCCAGATCACTGGCGCAGGGAAGGCTCATTTTGCGCCCGGGAGAGGCAACGGATGGTCGTCTCCATCGCATTGATTCTTTGGCCGCCGGTGAGGTGGCCCGGTCGGTTGACGCCGGCAGGATCCATTGGCCTGAGGACATGGCCGGGAGAAGTGGACGAAGAAGAGGTGACTGGTGCATAACTGGACGATCCTGGTCCTGGCGGTGGGCACTTTTCACCTTGGGCGTCTTCTCCGGTCGGCTGGAGCACGGCGTGGTGATGCTGGCCATGTTCTTCGTTACCTTCGGCCTGTTGTTCGGTCCGGAGGGCTCGGGCTGGATCACCCTCGACGTCGGCGGCCGAGGAATTACGGGCTGTAGCCGAGCTCACTTTCACGTTGTGCTGTTCACCGACGCCAGCCCTGAACCTCCGGGCACTACAACAGGACTATCCGCTGCCGGTCCGGCTGCTCGGGGGGGGCCCGCTGACCATCGGGTTGGGGGCGGTGGCGGCCGAGGCGCTCTTCGGTGGACTCACCTGGTTGGACGCCGGCACTGGTGGGCGTCATCCTGGCCCCCCATCGACGCCTCGTTGGGGGAAGCGGTGGTCCGCGACCCCGGCTGCCGGTCCGCGTCAGCCGGGGACTCAACGTCGAGAGTGGGCTGAAGGACGGCATTTGCGTCCCGCTGCTCGTGATTCTGCTGGCGGCCACCAGCGCGACGAAGGTGTCACCAACGCAGCAGCGGCTGTCCGTCTCGATATTCGAACAGATCGGTTATGGGCTGCTCGGTGGGGCGGTTGCCGCCACGGTGGGCTCGATGGTCATGGCCTGGGCCAGCCCGCACGGATTCATGTCGCTCGGAGTGGCGCCGTGTGGGTCTACCTTGGCGACCGCTGCGGCCTGCTACGGGTTGGCCGTACCGCCCGGCGGGAGCGGCTTCATTGCCGCCTTCATTGGGGGGCTGGTGTTCGGTTGGCTCAACCAGAAGGAGGCGCCCGTCCCTGACCGAACTGGTCGACGATGGGGGTGGGTTGTTCGTGGCGTTGACGTTCGTCCTGTTCGGAGCGGTGGTGGTTGGCCCCCTACTGCACCGCTTCGACGCTGCGGTGGCGCATCTACGCCGCCCTCAGCCTGACGGTAGTCCGGATGCTGCCGGTTGCGATGGCGCTGCTGGGCAGCCATGCCCGGCTCCCCACCGTCGGCTTCATCGGATGGTTCGGTCCCCGCGGCCTGGCGTCGATCGTGTTCGTCGTGATCGCAGCCGGCGAGCCGGCGCTGTCCGGGGCCTCGCAGATCAGCGCGATCGCCTCCGGCGCCAACCGTGCTGTCCAGCGTCTACCTCCACGGCCTACAGCTGCGCCGTTTGCCGCCCGGTACGCCAAATGGTATGAGACCCACCCCCGGAAGGGAAACCTGATGGAAAATGCCGGGGTACAGCGCCATCATTTCAGGTGGGAGCGCAACAGCAACCGTTAACTCCGCCGAGACATCTCACGACAAACGAGAAGATGCTCCTCCCCGCTCCACGCCCATGTCCTCCAACGTCCCCATCGCACGCCTGCGAGAGACCCGCAGCCCGTTGAGGCCGAACAGCACGGCCAGAGCGGCGTGGGCGTGCTCGAAGCGCTCCACGGTATACAGGAAGCGGGCCAGCTCGCCGGGTCCAGGCCCCGGCGCTCAGGCGGGCGAACCTGGGGGCGGCGGACATACTGGGCGGAATTGGAGGGGATGCGGCCGTCGGTTTGGGTGAAGCGGTAGAAACCGCAGGCCGTGGACAGGCCATGTCGATGGTCGACGCCGCCAGGCCGCGTTCTTCCATCGAAGTCCGGTACAGCTCCAGGTGGGTGCGGGTGGCCGCCAGGACGGCCAGGCCGTGATCGGCCGCCCACTAGAACCGGCTGCGCAAGTCGTGGCGGTAGGCCTCCAGGGTCCCTGTAGCGGGCCAGGAAGGCCACCGCGGCGAACTGGTCTTCACCGAGAGTGACCTGCGCCCGCGGTTGGTCCAACACCCTGCTGGTTGACTCGATCGTGGTCATGATTTCTCCCTTCACCAGGAGAAACCAGCTAAGACCGGTGCCATCAAACCGGCGATCAGAGAATCTTGTCTGACTGCTCGGGACGCACGTTCTGGGACATTTCTCGGCTCCCGGAGCCGGGACTGACCTGCGCAACGCCGTCGATACAGGGGCGTCTGAAATGAAGTCGTCGGCGAGCAGACGCATAGTACAAACGGGTCGCTCGGCTCGGCCTGGTGTTGTTCGAGCTGCCTCAGGTTCAGGTTCTCGATCCGTAGCCGGGAAGGGACGTTGGCCACCACTCAGCCACCAAGGCTTCGCAAGAGTCGAAGCCCGCCGGTGGGGGGTCGATCTCCATTGCTTCAAGCTCGGTCGCGTCCGGCGGCTGAAAGGTTTGCCGCCGCCGTTCGAGGTCCGATTTGGTCATCTCGACGGTAGTTGCGGCGTCAGTCTCGGAGCGAGCCTGAACCCGGCGCCACTGCTCCTCCTCGTCCACTTGGAGGTAGACCAGCTCGCTGGTTGCTCCGACCGAGGCTGCTAACACTCGCGGCGCAGACCGTCCTTGCCCCACACGCCACAGTCGAGCACGACATTGACTCGAATTCGCATCGCGGATAGCGCCGACCCTCCAGGACGTTGCGCCTGCCTTCGGCTGCTCCTGTCCGAAGAGTGGGATATCCACCGTCGGGAGTGAACCGCAGAGCGCTCCATGCTGATGCAAGCTCTCGTGCCCGGCTCGTCTTGCCCGTCGCGGGAAGGCCAACCACCACGAACATCGTCGGTCGGCGATTCGCACCGGCAGGGGTCGCGTTCGGGTTCATGGCGCTCGGCTCGAGAGTCCGCAACGCGTTTGAAGGGCTCGTCGTGACGGGTTGCCGGTCGCGGTTCGGGTTGGGCAGCCTGTGGAATCGCTCTCCTGTGCATCAACCGAAGGCCGGCCAACGGAAGCGCGGACCGCGAACCCAGTGAATGTGCCGACGGACGCGGACCCCCGGCGAGAACCGGAGGGATGCCGCGACTAGTTCGAGCGAGTGGGCCGCGTCGCCGTCGAGCGGGCGAACGAAATCGAGATGCTCATCATCGGCCGAAACGGCACTCGCCTCTGACTGGACGTGCAGGGTAGCGATGCGATGACTTCAGACCTCAGCGCCGTGAACCCCGACGGTGCGGGCACCAAGGCGGCCTTCCACCATGAGGTCGCCGTCCCTGCCGGGGAGTCCGTCACTCTGCGCTTCCGCTTGACCGACGCCGAGCCGGCCGCCCCCCGAAGGGGCCGGACGGCCATCGGCCCGTTCGGAGACTTCGACGAGATCATGGGCTCGCGGCACCAGTTGGAGAAGGCCCGTACCGGCGTCGGCGACACCCAGTTCCTCGAGAGCGCCTTCCAGAAGCTGATGAAAAACTTCACCTGGTGGCTCAACCGCAAGGACGCCGACGACCGCAACATCTTCCTCGAGGGAGGCTTCCTCGGCCTCGACAACATCGGGGTATTCGACCGCAGCGCCCCCCTGCCCACCGGGGGCAGGATCGACCAGGCCGACGGCACCGCCTGGATGGCTCTGTATTCGCAGAACATGCTCCAGATCGCCATCGAGCTGGCCCGGACCAACCCGGGGGTACGTCGAGCAGGCGCTCGAGCCTCATGGAGAACGTGGCCTGCATCGTGGCGCGGGCCACCAACCATGTCGGGCCCGACGGTCCCCGCTTTGGGACGAGGAGGACAGGTCCTCGACGACCTGCTCCGGCGACCCGACGGGAAGCATCATCCTTTTCCAGGGTGCGGTCCTTGGTGGGTCTGATGCCCCTCGCCGTGGCCACCGTTTTCCCGGCGTCGATCCGCACCGAGTTCCCCGAGATGGTGACCGACGTGACCGAGTTCCTCAGCCGCCATCCCTCCGTGACGGCCGCCCTGCGGGGGCAGGGCCCGCCAGGCCCGTGGCCAGCGCCCCGTGCTGCTGAGCCTCTTCGACGAGACCAGGCTCACGAGGATCCTGGCGGTGATGCTCGACGAGAACGAGTTCCTCTGACCCTATGGCATCCGCTCCGTGTCGCGGTTCCACTCGCGCATCCCTACGAGTTGACCATCGAGGGCGTCGAGTACCGGGTCGACTACGAGCCGGCCGAGTCCCACACCGGCATGTTCGGGGGCAACTCCAATTGGCGAGGCCCTGTCTGGATGCCGATGAACGTCATCCAGCTGCGCTCCTGCGCAACCTCCACGCCTACTACGGCGACGACTTCACGGTCGAGTGCCCGACTGGATCGGGGCGTCATCTCCATCTGCCGAGGTCGCCACCGACCTCGCCGACCGGATCATCGCGCTCTTCGTGCGGGACGCCTCCGGTCGTCGTCCGGTCCACGGCCGCCAGCAGCTCATCCAACCCGACCCGCATTGGCCCGACCTGCCGGTTCCACGAATACTTCCACGGCGACAACGGCGACGGGCTCGGCGCCTCACACCAGACCGGATGGTCCGGGCTGGTCGGGACGCTGCCCCTGCTGTTCAACCCGGCCGTCGTCGGCTCGCTGGTGGGCGTCAGACAGTCGGCCCTGGCGTCGCCGAATCCGGTCGGGTCCAGCGCCATCGACCCCGTCGGACTGTCGCAAAACCTGGTCCAGCTCCCGCACAGACGGCTCGTGGCGCCAGTTGGTGGCCGCAGTGTGGCCGCCTGAACGGCGTCACCGCTGAACCGATATCGTCTCCTGAGGTGAGGCAAAAGGATCGCACGCCGAACGTCCCCGGCCGGGCCTGGACGCCCCTCGCCTGACCAAACGGCTGGCCGGCTCGTGAAGAAGGGTCGGACCCAGGTCACCGCACCCGTGGGAGGAAGAAACGTGGCTACGAAGAAGGAGCGCCAACGAGCACAAGGGGAGGTTCCGGTTTCTCTGGTGGTCGCGGGTCCCCAGGTCCAAGGCGGACCGCCGGCGGTGATGAAGCGGAAAGAGTACGAGCAGGAGATGAGAATCTTGCACGGCGAACTGGTCGCCGTGCAGGAGTGGGTGAGGGCGTCGGGGGCCAAGATCTGCATCGTGTTCGAGGGTCGTGAGACCGCCGGTAAGGGCGGCACCATCAGGCGGATCACCGAACGGGTCAGCCCGAGGGTGTTCCGGGTCGTCGCCTCGCCGGCCCCCACTGAGCGTGAGAAGTCGCAGATGTACGTGCAGCGCTATATCAGCCACTTCCCGGCGGCCGGCGAGGTAGTGATCTTCGACCGCAGCTGGTACAACCGGGCTGGCGTCGAGCGAGTTATGGGATTCTGCACGCCGGGGGAAGCCGAGCGGTTCCTCGACCTGGTGCCGGCGGTGGAGAAGGCCATGGTGGATTTGGGGATCCTGCTGGTGAAGTACTGGCTCGAAGTCAGCCCCGACGAGCAGACCCGCCGCCTGGAGAGCCGCATCGACGACCCTCTGAAGATCTGGAAGCTGTCGGACATGGACTTGAAGTCCTACGGTCGCTGGTACGACTACTCCAAAGCCCGCGACGCTATGTTCGCCGCCACCGACACCGCTTGGGCGCCCTGGTACGTCGCCCACTCCGACGACAAAAAGCGCGCCCGGCTCAACATCATCAGCCACCTGCTCAGCCAGATCCCCTACAAGCCGCCCGCCCCCCGGGGTATCAACTCTGCCCGAACGGCAACAGGCCGACGGCTACGTCGAACCAAACCGGCCACTGCGATACATCCCCACCGTGTTCTAATCACCCGCCGTGAGACGGAGAGAAGATCGGCTGGCCGGGCTCTCTTCGTGGAGCGCCGGGAGCACATAGTGCGGCTCTATTGCGTCCCGACGGACAGTTCGGTGATGCTGTCAATGGGCGTGATGTGGTTACATGCTTTCCATGATGGCAGGGACTCGGCCGCCGTCGATCGCTTCGACAAGGGTTCCGTGGTCGTGCTGGTCTGGTCGGCATAGGCCGCCCCGAACTGAGCAAACGCCCTGTCGACCTTGTCACTGTTGCCAAGGTACCCGGCAATGTTGGTGGTATAGCTGGTGTTGGCGTGGCGGTGGGCCAGTGCCAGACCACAAAACTCTGCGTACCGGTGTGACAGCAGTGACGTCGCCGGTCACCGCAACCGACACCTTCATGTCCCGTAGTTGACGGACGTAGAAGTCCCGGCCGACTGGTCCTCTTCCCCAACCAAGGAAGATGTCGCTGGCCGGCTGCATAAGGTGTTGACCGACGACTACCCGTTCGCCGTTGTGGATCTTCGTGCGGCTCCTCGGCAGGTGTGCCGCCAGAACAGACGGGTTGGCCTCCTTTACTTGCAGCAGCAGAGGATGACCACCCTCGGAGGTGAACAACAGTACGAAGCAGCGGGTGCCGACACTGCCCACCCCGACCACTTTGATGGCGGCATCATCGAAGCGATACCGGTCGAACAATACCCGTCGATCGTCGGCCATCGAGGTGCGGTAGGAGTTGAGAAATCCGGCCGCAACCTCGTCGGTGAGCTCGGGCGGGTGGTAGATCAACGGCGGCTGATCGCCGATGCGCAGACGGCCGCCCTGAGTGGTCACCAACTTGGGGAACAGGTTCTCGGCGACCCGC
The DNA here is from genome assembly GCA_963783945.1 of uncultured Actinomycetota bacterium. Taxonomy (GTDB): domain Bacteria; phylum Actinomycetota; class Acidimicrobiia; order Acidimicrobiales; family Palsa-688; genus CAWAPS01. Next base: position 4,242 of record CAWAPS010000016.1, on the reverse strand, counting down.
TTGCGGGCCTGCTGGTCTAGCTGCTGGCGGCGCTGCCGGGCAGCCTTGTCCGGGGCGTCCTCGATCGCCCTGGCCAGATCGATGCGGTCGTACCAGATCTCGAAGCGGGCTCATCTCGCTGAACTGCCACATCCGCGCCCGATACGCCCGCACCGCCGCGGCCTCCATGGCTATTGGCTCTTCGTTCTTGAGCCGCATGTCCCGGCCTGCGACCACAAAGCTCGCCACCAACCGCTTCAAGTCCCACTCCCACGGTCCTGGCATCGTCTCGTCGAAATCGTTGAGACCGAACACCACGTTGCGTTCCGGGGTGGCGAACAAGCCGAAGTTCAACAGATGACAATCACCGCACGCCTGCACCTGCAGACCCGTGGTGGGCACTGACGCCAGATCGGCGGCCAATACCGCCGCCGACCCGCGCAGGAACGTGAACGGGCTCACCGCCATGCGACCGAAACGGATGGGCACCAGTTCCTTCACCCGGCCCTCGTTCGACGCCAGCAAGACCTCGATCGGGTCGGTTCGATCCGGCGCCGGCGCCCACTCCCCATGACTCGCTCGCGGCACCATGTCGCGGCGGCTCCGCCCCTCCTCGAGCTGTTCCTTGACGCTCATAGGACGGCCTCCCTTTGGATCTCGATCAACCCACGATGCCACAACCGAACCGTCCTGAGCAGAGGACATTGGCCTTGGACGAAGCGGTCCATGGTGTCCGAATGGGATGGGCGGGAGTTCAAGGGCGGGTTGTGGGCGACATACCCGACCCTCATGACCCAGCAGAGGGAGTGTCTCATTAACGGCGTGACTGGTTCTGCCTCTAGCGATTGCTCCAGCGTTGACGGCCCCGTCCTGATCGGTCCAGAGGCTGACTAGAGCCCAATAGACACACTTCAGGGCCGCCTGCTCGTTGGGGAAATGACCCCGGGCCTTGACGGCCTTGCGGATACGGGCGTTCACGCTTACGGTCCAGGCTTTGTCGTGGCCGCACAGACCTAGCCAGCCGTGGGCCCCAGGTCCAGGTCACCTCCACCCCGCTCACCGGCAGCCAGTGGATCGGCCCGGCGGTCCGGGCCCAAAACGGCGGCCAGAGCCTCTACGTCGGCATCTACTACTGGAACCAGGGCAACCCCGAGCTGATGCTGTTCAAGCTGGTCAACGGGAACTGGACCGAGCTCGGCTCGCCCTACGCCTCGGGAACCTTGGCGGCCGGCACCCAGCTGACCCTGATCGCCATCGGCTCCACCCTGACCTTCGCCGAGAACGGGGTGGTCCGCATCTCCGCCACCGACACCAGCCTGACCGGGGGCGCCCCGGCATCATGGTCAACGGCACCGCCAGCGCCCAGAACTGGGCCGGCGGCAACGCCGACGGCACCTACACCATCGGCGGCACCGTGTCCGGGCTGACCGGGACCGCGGTCCTCCAGGACAACAACGGCGACAACCTGACCCTGACCGCCAACGGCGCCTTCACCTTCGCCACCGCCCTGGCCGACACCGCCACCTACTACGTGACCGTGCAAACCAACCCCTCCGGTCAGACCTGCACCGTCACCGACGGGTCCGGCGCGGTCATCGCCGCCAACGTCACCACCGTCACCGTCACCTGCACCGGCCCGGGCGGCACCGGCGGGAGTGCTTCGCGGCTACTCGGCTTCGGATAACTTCGCCCGGGCCAACGGCAGTTGGGTTCCAACTGGACCGCCATGACCCAGGGGGCCTGGCGATCTCCTCCCAGGCGGTGGTGGGCACCAACGCCGGCGGGAACTCCGGGGACATGTGGACCGCCCAGACCTTCACCAGCGACCAGTACTCCCAGGTCCAGGTCACCTCCACCCCCTTACCGGCACCCAGTGGATCGGCCCGGCCGTCCGGGCCCAAAACGGCGGCCAGAACCTCTACGTCGGCATCTACTACTGGAACCAGGGCAACCCCGAGTTGATGCTGTTCAAGCTCATCAGCGGGACCTGGACCTCCTCGGCACCCCGTACGCCTGCGGGCCTCTGGCCGCCGGCACCGAGCTGACGCTGACCGTCGTCGGCACAGCCTTGCCTTCTCGGCCAACGGCATCGACCGGGTCACCGCCAGCGACACCAGCCTCGCCGGGGGCGACCCCGGCATCATGGCCAACGGCACCGCCACCGCCGAGAACTGGGCCGGGCGGAACGCCGGCTTCCAGCCCACGTACCAGAAAACCGACACGACCGGGATCCGGTACTACGACATCCTTTCGGACAACAACGGGTACGGTGTGCAAACCCTCCGGGTGCTCCAGCCTACCCATCCCGCGGCAGGTGTTGCCCACAACTTCCTGTACGTGCTGCCCGTCGAACCAGGGCTCGGGGACACCTATGGCGACGGGCTGGAGACGCTCCAATCACTCGATGCAGAGGACCAATACAACCTGACCATCGTCGAACCCACCTTCGCTTACCAGCCCTGGTATGCCAACGACCCCGACGATCCGAACCTCCAATATGAAACATTCATGACCAATGAGCTCGTGCCCTGGGTGGAAGCCAACCTTTCGACTACCGGCATCGAGCAAAACTGGCTCATCGGCTTCTCGAAGTCCGGCATCGGAGGCGAAGACCTCATCCTGAAGCACCCCAACCTGTTTGCCTGGACGCACCTGGGACTTCCCCGCTGACATGTCGTCCTACGACCAGTACCCTCCGGGTTCCACCCAGAATTACCGGCAGCGAAGCAAACTTCGCCGCCAACTATCAGCTGACGAGCTCCTTCCTGGCGGCCCGGGCGGCACCCTTCCAGACCGAAAACCGGATCCAGATCGGGGGTTACAGCCTGTTTGGCACGGACATGACGGACTACGACGCCCTCCTGACTTCGCAAGGTATCGCCCACACGACCGCTCCGTCACAATACGAGGTTCACGGGTGGGACACCGGCTGGATGACCGAAGCGTTGGGCACCCTGTACCAGGACAGCCTGAATCTGCCGGTAAACCCGCTCAAGACCTCCACCGGCCTCACCTCCTCGGCGCACCAATCGACCTTCGGCCAGACGGTGACCCTGACGGCCACGGTGTCTCCATCGTTCTCGGATCGTCCTACAGGAACGATGACCTTCACGGACGGTTCACGCACACTCTGCAATGCGGTACCGGTCCACGGTCAAGCTAACTGCGCAGTTTCGACGCTCGAGCCCGGTGCCCACTCGATCGTCGCCACCTACAGCGGAGACGACCATTACCTTCCAGCACCTCGGAACGCCGGACTGAACGATGGGGTATGGTCATCGAGGAGAGCGACCCCGACACACTCACCACCACGACCTCGTCGTTCGGAACGCTCGCCCGCGCCCTGGCGCGGTGGACAGAGCCGAGACCAGCCCGCTGACGACCGCCGCTGCCAAACCCAACCTCCACAGACCTGCCCGCATCGCTGACCCCGCAATCGTTTGTCTCGACCGATGCCGATTGAGTGTAGGTGTGAAGTTGAGAGCCGCCAACGTAGGAGATCCGACCCCCTTCCGCAAGTCTCAGTCGAGTGCTCGGCCATGACCCGAATCCGCAACTATGGAGTGTCGTTACGGCGGCCACCTTGGGGGCCGGTCCGCATGCCAGACAGCTTGAGCGACACCTCATGAGCGGCAGTCGCGACTCTGGCATCCAGCCCGAGCTTCTATCGTCGCCGTAGACGCTTCTGGCGACATCGTTGGGCTAGCCCACTCAGTTAGATCCGTAGTGGACGAGAGAGTGGACAAAGCGGATGTTCGGGCGACCGTGCCTCGACTGTTAGAGCGTGGTTGGGTTTGCCCGGCCGATAGTTGGGACATGACCCCGGTAATGGGTTGCGGATATTCGTGACGGAGACTGGCTAGCTGTTCGATGATTGCCGTCGTCACGATCCCTGGGACCCGAAGAGGTGCCGACTGCCCCCTGGCAACGCTTCTCGTGGGGGTGGTATCCCTCTTTTCTACGACGTCAAGAAATCCCGTCGTCGGATGGCGGCATGGAAGTCTTCGCGCAGGGGAAGGACTTCGGGACTGCCGTTGGGTCGGGTAAACGGGAACACCTGGCCGTCAGGAGGAGAAGATGTCGCCATTTTCATTGGTCACCCACGGGTGGTTACCAGCTGGGTCGACGGCGATGGTGACCGCCCCACCGGATTGCGGCGCCCAGCCGGCGCCGTTCCAACGCCAGATCCCGAAACCGCCGAAAACCTTGTTGCAACCGACAACCCAGGCCTGTCCGTTTTGCCCAATGCTGATGTCGATGGCG
>CAWAPS010000015.1:0-66022 GCA_963783945.1 uncultured Actinomycetota bacterium | reverse complement strand
GACCACGACGACCTCCATACTTTCGTACCGAATCGGACCTGAACTCGAAGCCGTCTCAGTGAAGATGTTCCTGCCAGTCGGGCGGCACACGGCCCTCCGGACCGGGGACCGGCTGTTCGAGCGGGTGATGCTCGGGTGCGACCAGTGCGGGCCCCTCGAAGAACTGCTCGCTCTTGTAGTCCCAGAACCAGGTCTCGCCGGGCTCGAAACTCCGGATCACCGTGTGGCCGGTCACGTGCGCATGATGCGTGGCGTGCTGGCTCGGGGAGTTATCGCAACAACCGATATGGCCGCACGTGGCGCAACGCCGCAGATGGAGCCACCAGCCGTCGCCCGCAATGCACTCGGCGCATCCGGTGCCACTCGGTGGGGCCGTCGGGACGATTCGTGTATCGGGCATCAGTCTTTCCTTTTCTCGACCGTTCAGCGCTTGGACCATGTCTGCCGTTCGTCTTACGCGAACGGGACGACGTGAGCCATCTCGACGGGCCTCGCCCGCACATACTGGGTCATCGCAGGTCGGCGTACATTTCCCATAGGAGCAGTTCGGCTGGTTCGGTGGCCTCGACCCGATGTCCCCCAGTGGCAGAGAATCGGCCGGCATCGCCCGTCGTCAGCGGCCCGGCTCCTTCTAGGGTCACCTCTCCTTGAGCCACGAAGAGGTGAAGGAACGGCGCGTCCGGCAGTTCGACGCTCTGACCGACCGCCAGGCGTGCAACGTGCAGTGCGGCGTGTCGGTTCTTGATCCGTATGGCACTCCGGTCGTCATGCTTGGCCATCCCCGAGGCCACCGGCACCAAACCTCCGCTCAAGAGCTGGTCATCAACCTCAATCTGCTCGTAGCCCGGTGTGATCCCCGCTTCATCGGGCGGCACCCACATCTGCACAAACCGGACCGGCTCCGAGTGGGCCGGGCCGCCGGATAGCCGCCATGAATCGTTCTTCTCGGAGTGGAGAATCCCAGTTCCTGCGCTCATTCGCTGGGCCAGGCCGGGATAGATCACCCCGGAGTGGCCTTCGGAGTCTTGGTGGACCAACGATCCGGTCAAGACCCAGGTGACAATTTCCATGTCTTGATGCGGGTGGGTGCCAAACCCGGTGCCAGCTCGGACAGTGTCGTCATTGTTAACAAGCAACACCCCGTGGTGGACGTTAGACGGATCGTCTCCCAGGCCAAACGAGAACGAATGCTTCGAGTCCAGCCAGGACAGCTCGGTGCGGCTCCGGTCCACCCCCCGACGTATGTCGAGCCGAGGAGCGGGGATTGTGCTAGTCACGGGGCCTCCAACGATGGCGGCTGAACAGTACGACCAAGCTTAGGACCTCGCGAGCCCTACGTGACATATCCCGTAACGTTTTTTCCTTGACCCCAGTCCTCGCCAGACGCACTCCAGCACAGCGAGAACCGCACCGGACCAGGGTCCGGCGGGTTGGTGTTCGAGTAAGCGAGGAGCATGGACACCCTGCTCCTCGGCCGAAGGACCTACCAGATCTTTGCCGACTACTGGCCGGGAGCTTCGGAGGAGATCCCGTTCACCGGCCTGCTCAACGGCGTCCCCAAGTACCTCGCCAGCCGCACGCTCCGCGGGCCCGCTCGCCTGGCCGGGCTCGACGCTCGTCGCCGGCGACCTCACCGAGGGCATTACCGCCATCAAGGAGCGCCACGACGAAGTCCACGTCTTCGGCAGCCTCGACCTCGTGCAGTCGCCGCTGCGCTTCGCCCTCGTCGACCGGCTGAGCCCGTGGCTGAACCTACCCCAACGGCACGCTCCAACTCGCCTGAGAGACCGCGTGAGTGGCCACATACGGCAACCCTTGCCATCGAGGAGCAGGACCCGCAACGACTCCCCGGAGATGACTAGCGAGCTAGGCCAAGCGGCCAGCGCTGTCCCAGAAGACCCGATCGGGGCCCGCAGGCCCCCTGCGACCGCCTCCTACGCAACACCGAGACCAGTTGGGTGCTAGTGGCGGCTGATCCATTTTCGTTACCGTTCGGGGGCCGGCGAAGGCAGCGTCCCGTGTTCGACGATGTGACCGTATATGGCTTCGAGCGCAAGGCTCAGTGGGGCGAGCAGCTCTTTGGGCAGGCCGCCAAAGAAGAGCTGCCGAACGAGGTCGACGTGGCCGGGGGCGGCTTCGACGATGGCTCGCCGGCCGTTGGGAGTCAACCTGACTTCGGTCGCCCGCCGATCCGAGGCAGCCACGTCGCAGTGGACCAGACCGCGGCTTTGCATTCGGCGGGCGTGATGAGATACCCGGCTGCGCTCCCATCCGATCCGGGCGGCCAGGGCGCTGACCTGCATACATCCGCCGGGTACTCCGCTCAGGGCGTTGAGGACGTCGTAGTCGGCCAGCGATAGCTCATTGTCTGCTTGCAGCTGGCGGTTCATCTCGTACCCGAGCCGTTGCTGAACCCCCATGAAGGCCAGCCAGGTACGCAGTTGGCTGCGACTCAGCCAAACGTCTGACCGTGCGCCATCTTGGTTGCCCTTACGTGACATATCACAGACTGTAGACGCTATCGGCCGGCATCGGTGATCACCCACATGTCACTCGCGGTCCGGCTCTGGGGAACTGTCCGTCTTCATCGCCCCCCATGACCCTGGTCGGGTGCGCCACGGCCGCATCACCTATCCCGAAAGGCGAGAAATCAGACCTTGACATTAGGTGATAGATCACCTAATGTGCGTGATACATCACGTAACAGGTGACGTGGGTCGATCGATCGGGTCCTCTCGAAGTCACCGCCGAAACCGTGCACCTCTGAGGAGGGACCGTCCATGCCCAAAGCTGCCGTCCTCACCAAGTACGGACCCCCAGAGGTCCTCGTCTGGAGCGACGTGCCGTTGCCCGAGCCAGGCCCCGGCCAGGTACGCATCCGCGTCAAGGCCGCCGGGGTCGGTCCCACCGATCTGAAGATCCGCCGGGGCGACCTCGAGGCCGCCTTCCCGCTTCCCCCCGACGCAGTGCTCGGGTTCGAGGCATCTGGTGTCGTCGACGCCCTGGGCCCGTCGGTCTCAGGCGTCAAAGAAGGCGACGAAGTCGCCAGCCTCCTGCCGAGTCTCGGCGGCTACGGCGAGTACGTGCTCGCCTCCTCGTGGAGCACCAAGCCGCCCAACGTCAGCTGGAGCGATGCTGCCGCCCTACCCGCGTCAGCAGAAGCCGCCGTGGGCATCTTGAAGCAGCTCGGGATCACGCGAGGCGAGACCCTGCTCATTCTGGGTGCGGCCGGCTCGGTCGGGATGATCGCCACCCAGCTGGCCATCTCTCGGGGCGTAAAGGTCATTGGCGCCGTGGCGGCGCGGGACCACGATCTTGTGCGCGACCTGGGTGCCGTGCCGGTCACCTACGGCGCTGGCCTGGCCGATCGGGTGCGGGACCACGTCCCGTCGGTGGACGCGGTGTTAGACGCGGCCGGAAAAGGCGAGCTCCCCGATGCCATCACCGTCGCCAATGGTCCGGCCAGGGTGATGACCCTCGCCGATGAGCATGCGGCCGACCTCGGCGTTCGCCTCTCAGCTCCGACGCCCGACCGGGCCCCCGAAGCCGTCGATCAGACCATGCCGCTCCTCGCCTCCGGCGAACTGCGCCTGCGATCACAGCAGTCCCTACCGATGTCCTCGGCGGCCGAAGCGCACCGGCTGCTGGAGAAAGGAGAGGTTCACCAAAAGCTCCTCCTCACCACTACAGAGCTCGCGCCGGTCGCGACATGACGACGACTCCTTCGACACAGTCAGCGAACGGTGCACAACCAGGCCATTCCGTCGGTAGTCGACGCCACCGACGGGGATTCTGGGTAGTAGCGTTCGCGTTTCTGGTGGTGATGGCGTTGGGGACCGTGCCCAGTCCGCTCTACGGCCTGTACCGCGCCCGTGACCACTTCTCACTGTTCATGGTCACTGTCGCGTTCGCGGTGTACGCGGTCGGCGTTATCGTGGCGCTGCTCCTGGCGGGGCACCTCTCCGATCTATACGGGCGGCGGCGGCTACTACTCCCGGCGGTCGGTATCTCGATCGTCAGCGCCGTCGTCTTCGTGGCCTCGCAGAGCCTCGCGGGCCTCCTGGTCGCCCGGTTCATCAACGGGATCTCGATCGGGATCGTCGCGTCGACCGCAACCGCGTACCTCGCCGAGCTGCACGCTATCGGTCGGCCGGGCGCGACCGCGCGCAAGGCGCAGCTCACGGCGTCGGCCGTCAACGTGGGAGGACTGGCGGTGGGCGCGCTGGCAGCGGGGCTCCTCGCCCAGTGGGTCGCGTACCCACTGACAGTGCCCTACCTCGTGTTCCTGGCGGCGCTGGTGCTCGCTGCGGTCGGCGTCTCGCTCATCCCGGAGACCCGCGAGGCCCCGACGCCACTCCCGCGCTACCGTCCGCAGCGTCTGTCCATACCGCCGGCGGAACGAGGCCGGTACTTCGCCGCGGCTCTGAGCACGTTCGTGGCTTTCGCCGCGAACGGTCTGTTCGCCGGACTTGCCGGGCTTTTCCTGGCCGTGACTCTGCACCATCCATCCCTGGGGCTGGCGGGCGCCGTCGTGGCCGGCATGTTCGGGGCGGCTGTGGTCGCTCAGTTTTTGACCGTAGGTTGGTCGGTCACCCGTGACCTGCGGGCTGGGATGGGCGCGTTGGTCATCGGAATCGGGGTCGCGGTGGTGGCGGTATGGCTGCCCTCGCCGTCGCTCGGGTTGTTTATCGCCGGAGGCCTCGTGATCGGCGCCGGATCAGGCGCGATCTTCAAGGGCGGGGTCGGAACGGTCATGAGCATCTCTCCGCCCGAACGCATCGCAGAGTCGTTGACCGGAGTGTTCCTGGCCGCGTACGTCGGTATCTCGTTGCCGGTCGTGGGCGCCGGGATATCCCTCGCCCGCCACGTCACCCCCAAGGTCACGATCCTGGGCTTCGCGATCGCAGTCACGGTCGGCATCGTGGCAGCCGCGATCAAGCTCCTGACGCCGGCGACGACGGCCGCCACGGTCGGGTCGACCGCGGCAACGGGCCAGCACGGGCTCGACGGGAGCGCCGGCCGCGACCCGATCCCCAGATGAAATTGTCGCCGGCGGCAACTCGACACACAACACGACAAACTCATCGCCGGACTCTGGACCGAGGTCTGCCTGGCCCAGACCGTGGTTTCGGCCATGGCCGATGGATAACGAGTCTTCTTTGTCAGCGACTGTTCCGGCGGAATGACCACAGAGGCTCACCACGACGCCAAGGACCGTCTCCTCCAAGCCGGCGCCACGCCCATCAACTGGGTAGCAGTCATCTGCGAATGGGCGCCCGACTTCATGACAGACGACCGTCAGCGCGTCAACCCGCCCGTGATGAGATACGGCTCGATGGCCGGTCTCGCCCTCGAATACCTAGTTGCCCAGCGGGACGTGGTTCCTCAGGCGGGCGAGCGGCCAACCCCTGGCTTCCGATCCAAGCGGTCGAGTGGACACTCGATCGCACAGCCCATAACGACACCTCGCCAACCCCGGCCTCGTCGCTCGCAGCGGCGGTCTTGGCCCCTCCCTCGAGTACTAATCGGCCAATGCATCCGTCCGGGCAAGCAGCGTTTGAGCACCCACCGAATCGGAGTGGGTTGCTAAGTTCACCAACAATCACCGCAGGAGGAGCCAGATGGACCGCCCGATCGAAGTGGTGCACAGATTTTGCGCAGCGTGGTCCGACAATATTGGGGCCGCCGAGCTGGCCGGATTTTTCGCCGACGACGCCGTCTACCACAACATCCCGCTCGCTCCGGTCACCGGCCGGGAGGCCATCGCCAACACCATCGCATTCGCTCATCCGGCCCGGGCCGCCCGGCATCGAGGGCATCGGGTTCCGCGTCATCAACATCGCAGCCGACGGTCCGGTCGTGATGACCGAGCGGGTCGACGTCTTCACGCTCGCCGACAGGTCGTTCGAACTGCCGGTCATGGGGACCTTCGAGGTCACTGAGGGCAAGATCAACGCCTGGCGCGACTATTTCGACATGAACCAGTTCACCAGCCGAATGGGATAACGCTGCACCCGCTCAGCGCTCGAGGCGCACCGGAGCCGGCGTAACAACCGACCCAGGCCATACCAACTGAAACGCGAATAGCTCGTTCGGTGTAGAGGTGGCCGGGGGGGTCGGCGTCGGCGAGGAGATCCAGGTGGTCGATGACGATGATGGTGGTGCCTGCCTCGATCAGCCGGTCGAACACGGCGACCAGGGTGGCCGCGTCGAGTCGGTGCAGGCCCGTGGACGGCCTTCGGGACTCATCGCACTGTGCGCCCCAGATCGCGGAGTTCTACTGCGAGAGACTGACGACCTCGATCATGAGTGGCGTTGGCTAGAACTGACGCATCGAGCAGGCCCGTAGGAAGCTGGTCCAAGGCGCATGTCGGGCCCACTGGGTTGGCGGCCCGGGTAGGTCAAGTAGCTCCGACGATGATCTGCAGTTTGGACATGGGGGCAGCGTGGCCGGTGCCGAGGTGTTGGTGACTGGCGGCGGCCCGATCGGTCAGCTCGCCTGTCGGTTAGCGTCACACTTGGGTGCGGCCCGAATCTTGCTTATCGAGCCGGCGCCAGAGCGACGTGTGTTCGCTGAGCCATCTCATGTAGATGTGGCACTGACCCCTGATGATGCCACAGCCCGGCTGTCGTCGTCCGACCACGCCTCGCTCGAGGTCGATGTGGTTCTGGAGTGTTCAGGCACCGCGGCGGCCACGGCATTGGCACTGCAGGCGTTGCGTCCCGGCGGCGTGCTCGTCGTTGTCGGTGCCGGGCCCGGCTCAGGCCTCGACCCGCTGACGATCCTCATGAAAGAGATCACGGTGCCCGGCTCGTTCACCTACATTGACGAGTTCGACGACGCGATCGAACTGCTCGCGGCGGGCCAGATCAAAGTCGCCGACTTGACCACGGCGGTCGTGCCGCTCGACCAGGCACTGATTGCGATGGAGTCGCTTCGTGCCGCCCAGACCATGAAGGTCCTAGTCGACCCCCACGTCTAAAGGAACCGCCCCATGTCCGGAGTAGGAGTCATCTTCGGCAGCACTTGCCCAGCGGGGTGATACAACTCGCCCGACAGGGGACGGACGCTTGGAGTGTCACCCGACGTATCAGGATCGCGGGAGCCGGTTCAGGTGTGTGACGGTACCGGGAAGCCGAACAGCTTGGCGAGGGTGCCGCCGGTGATGGCAGCCGCGTCGGATTCGGGTAGGCCGCTGAACTGGGTGGCGACGGCCTCGTGGGTGCGCGGCCAGGTGCCTTCGTGGTGCGGGTAGTCCGATCCCCACAAGAGACATTCGATCCCGGTGAACTCGCGCAGAGCCAGCGCAGTTGGATCATCCTGGAATGTGCAGTGGATCTGGCGGCGTATGTACTCGCTAGGTCTAAGGGAGTAAGGCCAACTCTCGTTGAGCTGGTAGCGCATGGCCATCAGGGGCTGGTCGCTGGTGGGCCGATCGCGGTCGAAAGCGCCGAACTCGGCGTAGGGGGCGGAGACGTCCGGTCCGATGCCTACCGAGTAAGCCTTGTCGAGTGCCCCCATGAGCCCGGCCAGCCAATAGGCGTTGAACTCGGTGAATACGAAGTGTAGGTTCGAGAACGATCCAGAACACCTCCTCCTATCAGGTCGGCGATGATCTCCTGGCCGCCGATGACCGTGGGGATTCTCCATAACCTCGGGGCGCCATAGCCCGAAGCGCCGGCCGCCGGGCGTTATTCTGCCGCCCGTCCGGTCCTTCGGCGACGATTGGTCCGGACAGGAAAGCCGATCGCTGAGTGTGGGTGGTTCCCTGACCTTGTTCAGGCTGACAACGAAGCCCGGGATCGAACATGCGGCGCACATGCCTGTGAGCGGCAGTCAGCCTGCTGAGGAGCATCGGTCGTACCGGAAGCGCGGAGCGAGCTGGCGCAACCGTCCGGCCGCCAGGCATGATCGCGATGACATAGCAGGAAGGCGACGCGGTGATGAGCAACGAGAAGATTTCAATCCGCACTCAGGATGGCGATTGCCCGGCATACGTTTTCACGCCGTCGGCGTCCGGCGGGCATCCGGCCGTGATCTTCTACATGGACGGGCTCGGGATCCGGCCGACGATCTTTGAGATGGGGCAGCGGCTGGCCGATCACGGCTATGTCGTGCTGGTGCCCGATCTGTTCTACCGGGCCGGCCACTACGAGCCGTTGGATCCCAAGGAGGTCTTTGCCTCCGGTGACGTGAGGGCCGCGATCGGTCACCTGCTCACTTCGACCGACAACCGTCGGGCAGGCGAGGACACAGAGGCGTTCCTCGCATACCTTGACAGCCGCGAGGACGTCGCTGGAACCAAGGTGGGCACGACCGGTTATTGCATGGGCGGAGCGATATCGCTGACCGCGGCGGGAACCTATCCCAACCGTATCGCGGCGTCGGCCAGCTTCCATGGCGGCAACCTGGCCACCGATTCCGAGCTCAGCCCGCACCGCCTTGCCCCTGCGATCGCCGCCCGGGTATACGTCGCCGGGGCCGACCAAGACAACTCGTACCCGCCCGAGATGGCAACACGACTCGACCAGGCGCTGAGCGACGCGGGCGTGGATCACCGGTGCGAGATCTACCCTGAGGCGCGGCACGGCTGGACAATGGCGGACTTCCCGGTCTACAACGAGGCCGCGGCCGAACGCCACTGGGATGAGCTGATTGCCTTGTTCGCGGACACGCTCACCTGAGGTGCAATGTGCGGCGCGGTCACCAAGCGGTGCCAGATCCTATGGCGACGCTTCAGCCACGGAAACGGCACTGCCTTGAACGGCCGTTCGTCCTTCCAGCTACTTGTCCGGCGTTTGACCTTGTCAGGAAGCTCCTGACTAGGTCAGGTCATGACAAGAGGGAGGCCCGTCGATGACCGCTACGGAGGTGCTTGCGTCGTGCTCGTTCTCCTTGAAGGAGTACACCGATGTCGGGACGTTGGTGGCCGGACCGGGCGTGTACATCTGCGATGAATGTGTCGCACTGTGCAGCCAGCTCATTGCCAGCAAACCCAAGTCAGTCAAGCCCAGGCCGGCTCAGCGCATCGCCCCGTGGGAGTCCGAGGCTCGCCTCGACGCGATCCTAGCCAGCCTGCCTCGGGTCGCGCAGGCAGGGAATCAAGCCGAGTACACTGTCACGCAGTACATCCGAAAGCTCGTCAACTCGGGGCTACTTGGGCGGCGATCGGACAATCCCTGGGTATGACACGTCAGTTCGCCTCGGAACGGTTCTCCGGGGAGGGGTGACGGCGAACCTCTGATCTGCATTCTCTGTACCTAGAAGGACTGCGTGGCCTCGCCCGCGCCCGATCGATCGGATCGTGGCGTGGGATTGATCCGGATGAGGAGCGCAGAGGAGGCCCCCATATTCTTCACCCAGGGCATCCGCGAATCCCGCGGAGGGGGCCCCAGCCGGACCTCTGCCTCTCTCGGATGACCGACTCAAGCGGCCGGACCATCCCTACTCTTATCCCCACAACGCCAAGATCCTGCGCTGAGCGCGATGAGTCCCGGGCGTCCCGCCGGTAGGTACCTCCGAGTCGGTCAATCCCGCCGGGTCGAACACCAAGGAGCAGACCATGTACCGCATCCCCAAGCTCGTCGCGTCCCGCACGCTAAGCGATCTCAACTTATGGGAGAACTCGTCGCCGGCCATCGACGATCTCATCGAAGTCGTCAGCGAGCAGAAGACCGAGCGAGACTTCATAATCGCCGGCCGCGCCGGCACCGTCCATACCCTCGCCGAACAGGACCTGGTCGATGAGTACCGCATCCTGGTCTTCCCCGAGTTGATCGCCCGCGGCACCAGATTGTTCACGCCCCAGACGGTCCCCGCCCGGTTGCGCCTCGTCTCCAGCGAGACCGTTGGCCCGGCCATACTCGCACGCTACGAGCGGGCAGCGGTCTGATGGCCACCACCGCCCGATTCCTCGCGCTCTGGGGGCAACCAGACGATCCCGCCGCCTTCGAGCGGCATTACCGGGACACGCACATCCCGCTGGCTCTCCAGATTCCAGGCCTACGCCGCTACACCCTTAGCCGCAACGTCGCTGCGGGCCAGGGACAGGACCCGTACTACCTGATCGCAGAGCTCGACTTCGACGACCGCGCCTCCCTCCAGGCTGCGTTCCAGTCCCCAGAAGGTCAGGCCACCGCCGGCGACGTCGCCACCCTCGCCCAGCACGCGACCGTTATGAGATTGATCTACGAACTAGAGGACGTGTTCGGCTAGTCGGCGGAACCGCACACCGCGCTCAGACCAACGCGGCTCTAAGCCGAGGCAGCCAGGGCGGAATCGGCGACACCGGACGTCCAACGGGCACGGCTGCCGTCTTCCTACCGGCGCCAGAACGTTCCTGCTACCGTTTCTTTGCCCGGCCGACCAGCAACCACGGTACAAGTCCCGTTCCTCGCTCTTCGACGACCTCGAGAGCGAATCCCGCCTTGTGGAGCCCGTTCATACAGGCAGACAAGGGCCGGTGAACCGACACGAACGTCATCGACATGCCATCGCGGACAGCCCTATCGCTGTAGCGGCGCTCGGTCAGGTAGGGCTGGTCAACTTGGAACGGGCCATCCGAGCCGAACCTTTCCGGATCCTGGAGGGGCTCACAATCCACCAGTTCGTCATCCGTGTCGGAGACTGGAGAGGGTACTTGGACTTCGAGACCGACAACCTCGCCCACATGCACTTCTTGAGCACCGCCCTCGCTGGGTTCACCTTCCAGCTCGAGCCAGTGATTGACGTCATGGACGCGGTCGCGGTCGAGGTGCGGTGGATCGCCGTGCGCCAACAGGACGACCTAGCGTGCCGCACGAAAGCGGAGGAGCCACCCCCAGCCGAACAGACGTGACCTTGCGGGCGGGGACGGTCAGGTTGCTGCTCGCTTGCGGTGGTGGCGGATATCAAGGGCCACCAGCGCCCCTGCTATGAGGCCGAGGACGAATCCCCCGGTACCCCACTCCAGCCGCACCCGGACGGAGTGGCTGAGCAGGATGACCACCACGGCTACGGCGATAACGCCGATGACAACGGCATGGGAGCGGAAGCGTTTCACCGGTCCGCGCCTCCATCGATGGGCGTCGACAAGTCGGGTGCATGAGGGGCCACGGTGCCGTCCTTCTCGAGGGAAACGTTGCGCTTGTAGCGATCGATGATACGAGTACCTTCAACCCAACACTGCTCAAGGCCGTTGGGCGATCGACCACACGTACAGCATGTCCGACAGGCGGAGGACTCCGCCGAACGTTCTATCCCACGCTTACCATCGGGTCCTGGCGGTCGGGGTGATCACCTGGCTGGCCAGCGCCGCCGTCACATTGACCGGTTTCTTCTGGGCCAGGCACGAGTTACCCGAGCCGCGACCCGGGTACTGGTCGATGCGGTTCATGCTCATCCACGACACGATTCACGCCCTCTCGCCGGCCCAGCGGTCCTGACAGCTAGCGCCACCGCGGCTGCGTTTCAACCTGGCGAGCGTCACGACGACCCCAAGTGACGCGTAGTCGCCTTACTGGTGGGGAAGGGGCCTTGGCTGGCGACCCAACCGCATCGTCTACCTCGCGTCGCCGGCGATCGCGAGTCTTTCGGTTGAGCTCGCTGCCGCTTGAGTGACGCGCCAGAACGTTGGAGCCGTCCGCTAGCGACCTGCACGGACGATCTGGTCGGAAGGACGGTCGAATCCGACGAGCTCCTCAGTGCCGGACCGGTCGATCTGGCTGGTAACCCCAGATCGCCATTTCTTAGCACCGATGTGGGCGGATGGGACAGTATGTAGGGCGCACGAAGTGGTTCAGCAGCGGAAAGGGGTACTTCGGTGACTAGCGTCGTTGAAACGAGGACGGTCTCGGTTGGGGGCGGGCGAGACGTTTGTGTGGAGATGGGTGGCCATCGTGGCGGTGTCCCGATCCTGGTCCACGGCGGCACGCCAAACTCTCGCCACCTGTACGGGCCCTGGGTCGCCGACGCCAGCGAGAAGAGCATCTGGCTTATCAGCTATGACCGACCCGGTTATGGAAGGTCGACGGTGTATGCCGGACATACCGTTGCATCGGGGGCGGAAGACGTTCGTGCCATCGCTCAGGCGCTGGGCATTGAACGGCTCGGTGCTTGGGGCATATCGGGAGGGGGGCCGTACGCGATGGCGTGCGCTGCGCTCTTGCCTGACCTCGTTGTGGCGGTGGCGGTGGTTGCGTCTTTGGCCCCGTACGGGAAGGATGGCTTGGATTACTACCTTGGAATGGGTGAGCGCAACGTGGAGGACATCAAGCTGTTCTTCTCAGATCGCGAGGCGGCCCGACGGAAGGGATACGAGGACTGGACGGAGTTCGTGGCGGCGTCGCCTGAGCAACTCGCTGAAGGCATGGAGAGCCTTCTCTCGCCAGTAGATGCTCAGGTTTTCAGTGGAGAGCTGGCGGAATGGCTCGCAAGTAGCGTTCACGATGGGTTGGCGGCAGGCGACCAGGGCTGGTGGGACGACGGGGCATCTCATCTCACCGATTGGGGTTTCGACCTGGGCGAAATCCGTGTCCCCGTGAGAGTATGGCACGGCCGTCAGGACCGGTTCGTGCCGGTACAGCACGGCGAGTGGTTAGCAGCAAACATCCCTAATGCGGAGGTCGAGATCAGTGACGACGGCCATCTGAGCCTGATTCCTCGGATCGGCGAAATCCATGACTGGCTGCTCCAATACTTCTAATCGGAGTGGCGGCCTCGGTCAGCACATGTCGTCGCCTAGGAAGTAGTCGCCGGGGAAGTTGTCGTCGTGGGCGTAGGAGTCGTCCTCGGTGGACGGGTAACGGTCGTTGTCCTTGGAGTACGGGCCGTTGTTGCGGGCGTGACTGTGGTGGCCGTCGGCGGGGTGTGATTACTGGACCCTCCGCTGGTGGCGACCACGGCGATGACGATGATGACGGCCACGATGACGACCGCCGCGACCGCTACGGCAATCCACCTGCCGCGGCCCTTCTTACGGGGACGATAGCGATCCGTCCACACCGCTCCGTCCCAGTAGCGCTCGACGTCGACGTTGCCACCCTGGTCCGGGTACCAGCCGGCGGGCTGAGGAGGACCCGCCGGCTGACGTTGGCCGATACCTCGGCTCTGGTCAGTCCAAGCGCTGCCATCCCAGTATCGCTCGCTGGGGGGCGGATCGTACGGATCTGGATACCAACCTGGTTGTCGCCCCTCGACCAAATCAACTCCTCATCGATCGCGCTCGGTCCCACTAGCTTCCCACGCTGCATGCCGTTCGCGAGCGATAGAAGGACCACAGTTCGGCAGAAGCGCCCGGTTGGTCTTCCCTGAAAGTTCCGAGCGGGTTGGTCAACAAGTACAGTGTGCGTCCTGGCGGCGCGGCATTAACGCTGGTTCGATTTCGCTGAGCCATCAGGTCCTCTCGAGGATGCCAGGGAGTTGTCGAGTCACCAGATCGTGAAGAAGCCCTGGCCTGAGGTGGTCTGGAGATCAAGCTGATAGGGTTTGAGTTGCTCAGGCTGTCCGACTTGGTCTCGAATGTCACCCACACTGAGGCCAACGTGCCTGCATGTGGCACGCGTAATACACAACCAGTAGGGAGAACAGGAAAACCTGATGACCAATGCTGACGTCGACGAACTCGGTCCGGTCGATTATCTGGTCGTCGAGTTCCCCCCGGGACGCTCTCATTTCACCGGGGAGATGGCGGCCGAGATCGGCCGGCTGGTCGATGCCAAGCTGATCCGGGTGCTGGACTTGCTCATCTTGCAGAAGGCCGCGGACGGCACCATCGAGGCCCTGGAGATCGATGATCTCGACGAGGTTGATGAGCTGCGAGCGGCTGAGGGCCAGCTCGCAGAACTTCTCGCCGAGGAAGACGTCGTGCATCTGGCTGCCGCCATGGAACCCGGCACCACCGCCGGGGTGCTCGTCTGGGAGAACTCCTGGGCGGCGCCGTTTGCATCTGCTGCTCGCCGAGCCGGTGGCCAGCTCATAGCCAGCGGCCGCATTCCCATTCAGGCCATCCTCGCCTCCTTGGAGGCCGACGATTCTATCGAAGGAGACTGATATGCCACTCCGGCCCGTACGCAGGGCCCGTCGCGGCGTCATCGGCGCCCCCGTTGCGCGTACCGCCGCCGTGGTCGGGACCGCAGCGGTCGTGTCCCACGGCGTGAACCGCCGCCAAGATCGCCGCGAGGATCGCCGCGATCGCAGGTAAGACCGGCCCGGATCCAGCTGACGATCCGGGCTATCTGGTCAGGAACTCCGCCTCGGTGCCGATCCTCGTGAATGGCGCCAGCCCGGTCGTCCCCTGGATTTCCTCTACCTCGGCTGCGCACGAAGTTTAGGCCGGCGCATCAGGTTCCATCCCATTCGGAGTGGACGGCTGTGCTCCCTGTGCTATCAGTCCGGTCCGAGGTAGCTCCAGACGGGGGGAAAGTGGCCGATGTTGAGTTCCGAGCAAATCTTCTGGGCTGCCATGGTGATGCCCTCCGTGAACGTGGGAAAAGCGAAGGGCAGTTCAGCGACTTGTTCGACCGTCATGCCGGCGGTCATGCAGGCGACGACGACCTGGATGATTTCGGCGGAATACTCTCCCAGCACGTGTGCACCGAGGATGGTCTTGTCGCGTCGGTCGGCGATGAGCTTGCAGAATCCCTCCTCGTGGCCGTCCGCGACTGGGCGTAGCAGGTCGTCATATTGCGCCACCCCTACTGCGATGTCGCGGTCGCGGGCCGCTGCCGGCTCGGTAAGGCCGACCCCGCCGTACTCGGGGTCGGTGAAACTGGCGCTCGGGACCACCTCGTAGCTGACCTGGCGGGTCGGGCCCATGAGGGCGTTCTCGGCCGCGACGCGGCCTTCGAGGCGGGCCACCTGGACCAGCATTGATCGGCCGTTGATGTCGCCCGGGGCGAAAATGTGATCGGCTTCGGTGCGCAGGTAGGCGTCGACTGGGATTCCCTGTCGTTGGGGCTGTATGCCGGCGGCCTCGAGCGCCAATTGCTCGATGTTGGGGGGCCATCCGACGGCGAAAAACACGGCGTCCACGAGGATTCCTGCGACCTCGGAAGAGCTGGCGTGTTCGACGAGGAACCGGTCCTTTTGAGGTTGTATGGAGATCACCGTTGTATTGGTGTGCGTTTCGATCCCTCGACGCTGGAACGCCCGCTCCAGCTCTGCCGAGACGCTGGGGTCGGCTTGCGGCACGATTGCTGAACCCGCTTCAAACAGGCTGACGCTGGTGCCCAGGTTGGCCAGGATGGAGGCGATCTGGCATCCGGTGTCGGCCGCGCCGACGACGGCCGCGGCAGCAGGTAGAGCCGTCAGGGCCCGTAGGTCACTGTAGGTGAGGGCTAGTTCACCGCCGGGGATGGCCAGGCGTCCGGCGTGTCCCCCGACGGCGAGGATGATGTGCTCCGCCCGCCAGGCGCGACCGTCGTAGGCGGCGAGCGTATAGGGATCGGTGAAATGGGCGGCGCCGAGGTGCTCGACGAGGTCGATGCCGTTGCGGCGCAGTTGGTCGGCTAGATGTTTCTTCTCGAAAGCGTGACGGGCCACCCGATCGCTGTTGGCCAGGATCGCCTCGAGGTTTGGTTTCGGAGGAGGCCCTTCGAGCCCAAAAGTTGCCCACAACGTCCAGTCGCGGGCCAATCTGGCGGAGCGGGCCAGGGTGCGCACCGGCCCCGGCCCCCGGTTGAGGTTGGTGCCGCCGACCTGGTCGGCCTCGAGCAGGGTGACCTGGGCGCCCAGCTGGCGCGCTTGTATGGCGGCGGTGACGCCGGCCGGGCCACCGCCGACTATGAGTAGATCAGGTTCGGTGGTCATAGGGCGTGGGCGGCTGGGGTGAGGGGGCGCACAACAGCTGAAGGGTGGTTGTGGTGAGTGCTTGCGGGCAGATCCAGCTCATCCTGTCGGCCGTCATGGTGTGCTCCCACACCAGTGATTCACTAACGGCACGGCCACGTGTCCATCTCGGCCTTGATGTTGTCATTGCTCAGTAGTCGGGATCCTGGAAGGTGGGTTCGCGGCCTTCGTTGAAGGCGCCGATACCTTCGGTCCGGTCAGGGTGGACAGCGGAGCGCCAGTGGGCCTCCATCATGATGGCGATGGCTTGCTCGAGGGACTCGCCTTGCCCGGTGCGGACCGCCCATTTGACCGCCTGGACCGCGGTTGGTGAGTTGCTCGCGATCTTCTCGGCGATGCGGCGGGCTGCGTCCATGAGCGCGGCCTGGGGATGAATCTCGTTGACCATGCCCAGCCGGTAGGCCTCTTGGGCGGTGATCGGATCGCCGGTGAGGAGCATCTGCATGGCTCTTCCAGGCGGCAGGAGCCGTGGCAGGAGCGCGGGAGAGCCGCCGCCGGCCGCCAAGCCGATCATGGCTTCCGGCTGGCCGAAGGTGGCGTTGTCGGAGGCGATGATGAAGTCGGTGCTCTGGGCCAGTTCGGAGCCGCCGCCGTACGCCGCGCCGTTGACGGCCGCGAAGATGGGTTTGCGCAGCTGGCGGACGGTGTAGAGGGTGCGGTCAAAGTCTTGTCTTTGCCGCAGCCAGTCCTGCTTGGTCATGGCCTTGCGTTGCCGCAAGTCACTGCCAACAGAGAAGGCTCGGTCGCCGGCGCCGGTGAGGATCACGACGCGCACTTCGCTGCGAATGGCGACGTTCTCGACGATTTCGGTCAGTTGGGCCCCCATTTCGGTGGTGATCGCATTGTCGACCGCTGGGCGGTTGAGCGTGATGACCGCGATCCGTCCGTCCTGGATGTAGTCGACGGTCACCGGCTGGTCGGGCTCGACCGGGTCGCGGTCGGGCGGGCGGAAGCCCAGCGCGGCCCACCGGTCGGCACTGGTCGGCTGTGTAGTCACGTGTCTACTCCTTGACGGCTCGGCTAACTAGGTGTCGAGGGCAGCGAGCCAGTCCAGGGCCCGCAGTCCGGGAGCGAAGCAGTACTCGCCGCCTCTGGTGACGACCAGCGGGGGCAGGCCCTGCAGCCGGCGGCGGATTGGTCGCTGGGGGATGGTGAACCGGCCGCCGCCGTCGGCCGATCCGACCAGGGGATCGTTTTCCTCGGGGGCGCCGATGAAGATGCCGTCGTTGAGCCATTGCGTCTTGACGAACTCGAACTGGCGGTTCAGGTGGGTGCCGGCGAAGACGAAGACGATGCCCCGATCGGCTCCATCGTCCTCGAGCACACCTTCGGGCAGCGGGGGGCCGTAGCTCGTGCCGCGCCGGATCATGCGGTGGAGTCGGACGTTGACGTTTCCGTCGCGGTCAAGGGCGTCGCGGGGGTTGGCTCGCCGGGCGTGGGCCCCGGCCGGGCAGCGGAAACCACCCGGGTCGTCCGCGTAGAGGAACCGGTTGTTTCGCTGCCGGTCGGCCCCGAGCTCAGGGTCGTCGTGGTCGGGGCACAGCACCAGAGGGGCGCCACTTTGCCAGCGGCCCACCATCTTGGCGCCCAGCCGCTTCTCCTCCTCCCGGTTTGAGGCGTTGCTCCGCAGGTACTGACGGTAGGCGGCCACGCGTGTGTGCAGCTTTCGGAACGCGATATAGGTCCCGTTCCGGCCCAGTATTTCCGGGCGAGGCATGGGCGGCAATGCGCCGGTCTCGTCCGGGTAACCGAGGATGAACTCCCCGGGCTTGATGGGCGCCTCCAAGGGATTCGTACCCGGGATGCCGCTACCCTCGATGGCGGGCTGGCCGATCCCGTCCTTGAACCCGAACGACGTGCGCCCGGTCGGCAGCTGGTAGCAGTCCTGACGCCAGATCACCTCGACGCCGGTCATCTGCTCGTAGGTGCGGCGGGCCGTGGCGAACAACGCCTGCAAACGCTCGGCGTCCGGGGACAGGATGGAGATCGCCACATGGACGTCGGCCGTGCCCAGCGGCGGCTCCCACCGGTCCGGGCCGCTGTCTCCCACATCGCCCAACTCGGCGGACCGAGCTGCCATGCCCTGGCGGAACTCGGGCGCGAAGCTCTCCAGGGAGGCCTGGGGCACACCGAGCGCCTTTAGGCCTTGGTAGGTGAGTGCCACGGTGATCGCCGTGTCTGGGGCCGCGCCACGCGGGGGTTGAGCGGCGCCAACCAGCGGACGTAAGCGTCGCAGCAACTCCCGGCCGGCCTCAGGGTCGTCGATGCGCGCCAGCAGATAGGTTGCAACGTAGGGGGACGGGCGTTCGCGGATAGCCCCGTATTGGATGTCATCGAGTTGAACTTCGACAGCGGTGTCGGTGGTGCCCTGGCTCATTTGCTCCCTGTTCTCAGTGCCGGTGGGGAGGGCGGGGAGGATCAGGATTGGGGGCCGCCAGATAGGGAAAAACCGCCACCGCGGGCCTAGTTGACTGGTCGACACCGTCCCGGACCGGGGGACCACTGCCGCCGTTCACCCACAACGTGAACAGCGTGTCCATCACATCGTCATTAACACTGCGGCCCCCGCAGGTCTCGTAGCGCCGCCCCGCCCGGCTGGCCATCTCGATGTCAAGGAAGGATCCCTGATCGACGTATGGTCGGGACGGATCGACAGTCAGGAAGTCGGCCAGCACCAGGTCGGTCAGGGGGTGAGCACCGGTCTCGTCGGCGGGCCAGTCCACTTTCCCGTCCAGGCTGTCCCAGAACCCGAGATTGGCGTTCAGCCGGGCCCGGTATGCTCCCTGGTAAGTGTCGGCCAGCCGGAAGGCGTCTTCGGAGTTGTACAGATCGCGTATTTCCAGGTCCCGATTAACTCGATCGAACTGCTTCGGGGCCAGCAGCATGTTCTTGACCTCGGGCCGACCGGTGCGCTCGATGCGAACCGCCAGCTTCCCCCGGGCCAGCGTCTCCCCGACCACCGCCAGCAGGTTTACGCCACCGAGGAGTTTGGCGCAGTCGATCTCGACGACGATGCTGAGGACGTTCTTGCCGTCGAGGTAGATCGAACTCGCGTCTTGAAAGGCGAGCCGGCCGGTCTCGATCGTCTTGAGTGCGGCCGGGGCGTCCATGATGAACGGATCCCAGCGCGCCCCTGCGAAGACTCGCACCCCGTCCTGTTCGGACACCTCCCCCAACCTGACGGGAACCGTCTCACCGCTGGGAATACGACAGTCGCCTTCCTGCTCGAATCCCAGGCCGCGCGATGTCGGCCCCGCGAACGCGCAATCAAAGGCGAACTCCTCCTCGCTGACGGCGAACGGCACCTGGCTCGCGGTCTCGCGTATAGCCAGGGGCCGAAGCCGGAATCGGTAGATCAGCCCGTCGGAGAACACATCGCTGATCCCGGCGAAGGGCCGGGTGTTCAGCACCAGCGACAGATGCCCTGGACGCTCTGGACTGGCGAAGGCGTAGAAATCGGTGATGTCCGCGGCGGGCTCGGCCAGCGCCCGTGGCCCTGAAATGTGATCCGACACCCGTGCTCGCTCCTGACGCCCGCTCCAAACCGGCCCGCATGAATCTACTCGGCCGCCTCGTCCAGCAACGGCTTCAACGCCGGGTGCTCCAGGGCTTCTGCCGCGTCAGGATTGTCGAGCACCTGCTGAAAGGCCCCGTTCGTCCGTTCCGCCTTGCGGATCTCCTTCACCGTCCCGGGATAGTTTCGAGCGTACGCTGCGGCGGTGACCTGGGCGCCCAGGATGAACCCCTTCAAGGTCGCCACATCGGGAGCCCCGTCGTAGCCCTCCACGTGACGGAACACGGCGTCGAACAGCGAGAGCGGCTTCGCCGCGAAATCGTCCATATAGGCGTCCCAGGAGCCGTCGAAGCTGGTGGCGAACAGCAGCCGGGTGTCATCGTCGAACATCACGAACCGGGCCTCGTGAATGCTGGCCACGGGCAGGTCGTAGTCTCCCGGTCGGTAGCCAGGGGCGTCGTTGAGTGCCCGCAACGCCCGGCGCAGATCGTCCGCATGACCTGGCTTCACCCGAAAAAATAAGCTGAACTCGCCGGTCGAGCCCACCCGTAACCCAGGCCGTTGCGTCTCGGCTGTCGGTTCTTGCACCCAAGGGTCCTCTCGCTCAGTCGATACAGCTCGAACGATCACTCTATGGCCACCCCGGCCGTCCATGCGACTTCCCGCGACCCGGCGCAGCAACCCTCGGCGGGACCGATCGGACCTGGCGCCAGGGACTCGGGACGCCGTCGCCGATCGCCTTCCACGATCAGACGGCGTCGCGGCGGAGTAACGCCGCGACTCCAGCCAGGCGCCGGCGCTCGCAGCCGGGTGAGGCCGGTGTGTCTCAACTCGTGGCAGGTGGCATCGCCGAGCCCGGCTCGGACCTGGGCGCCGGCAAGAGAATCGACCACGTGTGCTACTTCTCGGATGAGCGCGCTGAGGCCATCGAGCCCAGATTTCTCTACGAGTGTGGACGTCCCAAACCATCGAGACTGAAACGGTGTTGGTTTGTCAAGCGATGGGTGAACCGTCAATTCACGATGTCAACCGGGGTGCCGGCGGGCACGTCCCGTAGTTGGGCCAGATCAACGTTGTGAAGGCGAACGCAGCCGTGCGAGACCCGGGCGCCGGTAGTGCCAATGGCCGCGTCGGACCCCAGGGGTCCGTGGATGGCGGTGATGGCGTCGCCGGATTCCTCCCAGTCGCTGATGGCGTTGCTATGGGCGGAGGTGACGATCACAAATGCCCCGTAGCCAGGTGAGGGTGCCTGAGCGAACAAGGCGACGAAGAACGCGCCGGTCGGGGTGGGATCGGCCGGCACGCCGACGCCGGCCGGGAAATTCCCGATCTGCTGGCCGTCCTTGAACAGTTCAACGTGCATGCAGCCTAAATCGACGACTAGGTGATACGAGTCCGTCGCCAAGCTGAGGTCGCCGGCTGGCACCCAGGCGGTTGACTCGTTGGGGCGTTGGGCCAGACGAACCTCATACCAACCGGGTTGTTGGCCGATCACGGGCAGCACGGACGCCGCCCCGTACCATCGTCCCGGAACCTCGAGAGTTGACGGACCGCCGGGCGTGGTGCTCCCGGGGGCGCCGGCCGGTCGAACGGTGGCCACCAGAGTCTCGGCCGCGATCGATGGGCTGCTGCTTGTCGATGAACAATCCGGTCGCGCTCCTGTGGTGTCATCCGACCGCGCTGCGCCGATCGTCCGTACCGTCGTGGTGGACGTGATAGCCGTGGTGGACGACACGCTGGTCGGCGACACGGCTCGCCGCTGCGAACCATGGCCGCTTGGCAACCAGAGCCCCAAGGAGGAGCGAGCCCAGCCGCCAGGCAGGCGCCGAAGACGATCGGGCGCCAGCACCACCGTCAGCCCGTGACAGACACGGTCGCCGGCGTGATCGGCGCGACTGGCGCGGCGACAGAACTGAAGGTGTCGGTGAGGCTGGCGGCGGCGACGCCGTCGGCCGGGATGACCACCTTCTGGCCGCTGCCCTGACCCACCACGGCCACCGGGTCGGTGTGACCGTCTTGCGTCTCGGTAACGGTGCAGGTAGCGCCAGCGGGAAGCTCATTGAAGAAGCGCGACACCGTCCCCGCCGCGGTCCCGGCTGGGATGTGGACGGCGAAGTCGTACACCACCCCGCCACATGACACCAGTACGGCGATCTCCCCCTGCTGGCCGGCGGCCGGCCCCGCGATGGTCTTGCTCACGTGCAGAGAACCCACCGCTGTCTCGTACACGTCGATCAGGCCCACGACCACCACATGGCCGGCCGGAACGGTCACCTCCTGATTGTCGCCGGTCACGATGACAGTGACAGTGGAGGTGGCCCCATCCGCGGTCTCGCTCACGGTGCAGACGGAGCCGGCGGGCACGCCGTCGAAGCTGTGAGTCAGTGTCCCCGCCGGCGTGCCGGCGGGAATCACGAAGTCGGGCGACAGGGCGGTGCCGTCGCAGACCACGTGGATCGTTACCGGCCCCTGGTGGCCGGCCTCGGCGCCGGCGATGCCCTTGGTCACCAGCAGGGAACCATCAGCGGGACCGTAGACGTCGACGATGGCGTTAGCAGCCCCGTCGTCCGCGGCAGTCGGAGGCATGGTGGTCGTAGCTGGGCTGCCCTCGACGACCACCGACACGGTGGAGGTGTGCCCGTCTACGGTCTCGGTCGAGGTGCAAACTGCACCCGCGGGGATGGGGCTGTACAGCTGCGAGTACACCCCAGGCTTGCTATTGGCCGGGATGGTGAAGGGGGCCAGGGTCGTTGTCACGCCGTCGGCAAGACAGCTCGTCTCAATGGTGACGGCTCCCTGGGTGCCGGCCTCGGTGCCGGCGATGGTCTTGGTGACCTCCAGCTGACCTGGCAGGAGTCCGTAGGTGTCGGTGACGTCCGCCTCGACGATGTCACCGGGCGGGACTTCCACCGTCTGGCCGCTCCCCTCGACTACTACCGTCCACCGTGGAGGTGTGCCCGTCGACGGTTTCGGTGACGGTGCAGGTGGCAGGGGTGGCGATGTTGTCGTACTGCTGGGTCTTGTCACCCGCCGGGGTGCCCGCCGGGATCACGAAGTCCGGGGTCAGCGCTTTGCCGTTGCATTCGCTGTGGATGACGATCTCCCCATGATGGTCCGCCCCTGGGCCGGTGATCGTCTTGCGCACCAGCAGTGAGCCGGGTGCGTTGTCGTAGGTGTCGGTGATGTCGGCCGAGGCGCTCCCGCCGGGCGGGATGGTGACTTCCTGACCGTCGCCGGTCACGATGACCTCCACACTGGATCGAGGAGCCGTCGGACGTCTCGGTCACAATGCACCTGGGAGCCCGCCGCGATCGGCCGTATAGGTATGGCTGTAGTCGCCAGCCGGGTTCGCCGGCCGGGATGACCAGATGCGGGCGTCAGTGCGATGCCATCACACACGGTGTCGATGACGATCTCCCCGTGATGATCCCCAGCCGGACCGGTGATAGTCTTTTTCACCACCAGCGACCCAGGCGCCAGGAACTCGGCCGTTGAACTGACAGTGGTGGTCAATGTGCCCGTCACGGCCAGGATGAGATGCTGGGCGTCGACGACCCCGCTAGTTACCTCCGTCGTAGAGGTAGACGTTGCCGCTCGGTACGGTGGCCACCGCGGTGGCCTCCAGCACCGCCACGGTCGGGCCAGTCGAGGTCAACCAGATCTCTTGGCCGGATGGCACCGTCGCCCCGTTGGCGATGGGATCGGTGGCCGCCGCGTTCGACCACATGTCCCCCCCGGTCACGGTGACGGTGGCGCTCCCATTGGCATTCGTGGAGGTCACCGTGAACGGCCCGCTGACCTGGCCGGCCGGAACGCTGGCGCTGCTCGGGGTGATGGTCAGGCTGGGCGGGAGCGCTTCGATCAGCGGCCCCTGGGCTTTAATGTTATCCACGATCCCCACCACGACCGGTCGCAGCGGATCAGACTCATTGAGCACGTATTTGTCAGTGAAAAACCAAATAGCAGCCTGCACTGCGGCCGCTTTCTGGTTGACGCCAAGGTCAGGCTGGAGGGTTCGTCAGTAGTCGGGGTAGTACTCGTTCAACAGCCGGGCCACATAGCCCACATTGGGGACGTTGGTGGCGTTCCACGTGCCCAGCTTGTAGCCGATGCCCGGATAGGTGGCGGTGAGGATGTCGATGCAGTACAGGCTGTGCTGGGCGCCGCCACCGGGTGGCTCGGCGTGGATGATGCCGGCGAACGGCTCGTTTAGCGGGGTGAAGCCGGTGGTGGGGTTGCCGGGAGGATAAGGCTCGGCGACGGGATCGAAGGGGAAAGTAGCGTCGGCGACGTACCCGGCAACCCCTTGGCCGGGCCCGGTTCCGGTCATCACCAGCTGGCTGTCCTCCGCCCGTTGCGCTGGTGGCCCCGGTGTTCTGAAGACGGCCCCCGCCGGAGCGGCCTGCGCGATGAGCGCCACCAATGCCACCAGAACCGGGACTATCACCCACCGGGAGCGGCGAAGCATGAGCGCTGACTGTACACGAATGATTGGACCAGTGCCCCAAAAGGTGTTTGCGTCCGAGTTGGGCTTGGTCGGACAGGGTTCGCTGGGGTTCGCATACGGGGATCCGAACGCCAGCGATAGAAGGTCCACCGCTCGGCTGGAGCGGCCGTTTTATCTTTCCCGAAGAGTCCCGTTCGCCGACTCCGCTAAAGGGTGCACTCCGCAGGAGCTTCGGGACGGGCTGGGCCTTCGGAGATCCGCTTGGTCCGCTCGTTGGCCGGCACCATCCCACTGTCTCGGTTTGGCGTCGACCTTGGTCAGGCCTGGCACCCTTGCCGCGGGCCAAGCCGGTTTGAAACCTGCGCTTCAGTTACCGCGATCCGGATCGGCCCGATGCCGCGCCCAACCGACGGCTGGTTGGCGTTCCGGCGGCGTTTCGTCGAGACGGATGCGGGGTGGGGAGGAGGGGCTTCTGGTAGGGTCGCTCGGACTTGGAGCCTGGGATCGGGAGGTTTCGGTTGGTGCAACGGAGGGGACTGTGAGCATCCAAGTGCGGGGGGTCGGCGCGGTGTGCGCTTTGTTGGCGTTGCTGGTGCTGGCCGGGTGTAGCAGTTCTTCGCCGCCGCCCCCAGTAGGTGTGGTCGCCGATTCGGGTTTTCGTCCCGGTCCTGACGGTTTCACCTTCCAGAACTACGGCAACACGCTCTCGGACGGGGCCGTGCCCACCAACTTGACGGCCGCCGACGTCGAGACGCTGTTTGGCAAAGCGGTGTGTGCCGATGCGGACATCGGCAAGTGCGACCTCATCCCCGAGGCCCAGGCCTGGATGGATCAGATGAACCAGGAGATGGCCGACGGCCACTGCTTCGGGTTCTCCGTGGCCGCCGATCTGGTCTGGCAGGACAAGGTGAATACCAGTAGTTTCGGGGCGGTGACTATCAATGGCCTGGCCATCGATGATAACGCCAGCCTGCAGAGCACCATCGCCCGGGGTTGGGTGTATCAGACCCTTGACTCGGTGCAGGCCAAGAAGATCACCGGGAGCCCCAACAAGATCCTCGACCAACTCGAGAAGCTGCTCAAGCCCCATCCCGCAGATAGCTACACCATCGCCATATGGAAAAGAGATGGCACGGGCGGCCACGCCGTCACCCCGTACGAGGTGGATTACAAGGGCA
The DNA here is from genome assembly GCA_963783945.1 of uncultured Actinomycetota bacterium. Lineage (GTDB taxonomy): Bacteria > Actinomycetota > Acidimicrobiia > Acidimicrobiales > Palsa-688 > CAWAPS01. The sequence goes on along the minus strand of CAWAPS010000015.1, from coordinate 41,057 downwards.
ACGGCCAATACCAGGTGCTGATCTACGACAACAACTGGCCGGATCAGACCCGGGCCATCTCGTTTGACACCAACAAAGACACTTGGTCCTACGACGCCGCCGCCAACCCCAGCGACCCCAGCGAGCTGTACGAGGGGGACGCCGACACCAAGACCCTCGTGCTGTTCCCGACGACACCGGGGCAGGGAACCCAGCCGTGCCCGTTCTGCGGCGACGTGCCAAGTAAGGGGTCGACGGCGGGGACCACCGGAGCGGCGCGCACCGCGGTGATCTACCTGACCGGTAGCGCCACCAACCACTCTCATGTCCTGGTCACTGACCACGCCGGTCACCACCTCGGCTACTTCAACGGGAAGCTGGTCAACCAGATCCCCGGCGCCCACTACGTGCTGCTCACCTCCGATCAGGACTGGAAGAACAAGCTGGAGCCGGTCCTGTACGTACCGGCCAACGTCGCCTACACCATCACCCTCGACGGCACCCCTCTCACCGCCCCCGACACCGAAAGCATCGGCATCATCGGTCCCTCCTGGCACGTGGCCGTCAACAACATCCCTATGCACCCCGGCGACAAAGACACCCTGACCGTCGACCCCAACGCCACCAGCCTGAGCTACCACACCACACGCGCCCAATCCCCCACCATCCAGGCCAGCGTGTCGGACACCCGAGCCCATTACGCCTTTGTCATCGCCGGCGTCTCCAGCCAACCGGGCAGCACCATCAACCTCGGCGTCCCCGCCGAAGGCGGCAGCCTGAACATAACCAACGCCGGCTCCACCGCAGCATCCACGGTGGATCTCCAGATGACCCGAGAGACCGAGCAGGGCGTACAGAACTTCCGCCACGGCGACATCCCCCTCACCGGCGGCGACACCGCCCAACTCCAGTTCGGCAACTGGACCAACACCAACCAGGGCATCCCCCTCATCACCACCCACAACGGGCAGCAGACCACCCAAACCCTGACCAACCAGTAGCAGCAACGCGGCCGGACCATGAGGTGGGACGGCTGAAGGAACCATCACCCGGGTGGAAAAGCTTCATCGCCGACTGTGACGCCATTGTGCCGCGTTCCGAGTGAGCAGCCCCTTCGCGCCCGTTTCCGTAGTATTTTATGCCTCTCCATAGGCTGTCTACCCCCGGTCGGGCAGGCGACCGGGGGTAGACTTGCGTCCAGCCGCTCGTCGGCGGGTGCAAGTGAACCTCGATGCGGGGCCGAGATTTCCGATGGCACCGTGCCCATCAATTTGACCGCAGCCAGCGGGCAGAAGCTGTTCGGTGACGGGGTGTGCGCCGATCCCCGGTCGCGCCGCTGCGACCTGATCCCCGAAGCCCAGGCCTAGCTGAATGACACCAACGCCGCCATGGCGGGGGCCACTGCTACGGCTTTTCGGTGCTGGCCGAGCTGCTGTGGCTGGGGGCGGGTGAACGCCAGCACCTTCGGGGCGGTCAAGACGTCTGGGCGCTGCTTCGAGGGGTCACACGGAACCAGCGGCGAGCCGACGCCCCGCCCCGGTCGGCTGTATACCGGGGGCTGGGAGAGAAGGGTTGTGGTTGTGGTGGCTCGTGGGGCGTGCGCCGAGCACGGCGGCATGAGAGGCCACAGAACCTTGACAAGCTGACCGTTCACCGAGCCGGGCCGACAAGAGGAACGAAACATCACCTGGCCACTACTGTTAGTCGGCCGAGGAAGCTGATGCTACTCTCACGTTCCCAGCGAGCGTCCACAGGTCGACGCTCCGTGGGGGAGGCCACGAGTTGTGACAGGCTTGTGGAGCGGTCGAGTTCTCGGTGGCGGGGAGGATAGAGCTTTGTTGCCTTGCTTGCGATTCAGACGTCGACCGTGAGTATCGGCCGTCATCCCGTTTCTGTGCCGCTCCTCGCCCTTGCCGCGGTGGGCGGTGATCATCTTGATCGTGATGGCGCCGGGCGCGGCATCTCGGGACAATGGAGGATAGAGATGGAGCAACGCCCAACGCGGTCTCCGGTCACGTGGAACGGGTGCCTGAAACCGGCGGATTCACTCGCGCCGAACCTGGAGACCTAACGTGGGCACTGCTGACCGTCGAGAGAGGTCGGGTTGGCGACGGATTGTCCGGCTACCGGTATTGGTGCCACTCCTCGCTGTTGTTGTCGCAGCCGCCATCGCTATTCCGTTACTCACATCGTCGAATTCACCCGGTGCGAACCACAGTGAGTCGACCAGTTCTTCGTTGGTGGGCGCCGGTCCAGTTACTCCCACTCGACTGGTGGCCGAGGCGGTAGTTACCGGTGTGGTGGGCAAGCTGGCGAATACTGGCTTCGGAAGGGTCTTGCAAGCCGTTGGGCTCGGCGACCCGGTCCAGAATGAGGTGCTGACACAGTTGTCGCAGATCGAGGCCCAGCTCACGCAGCTGCAGGCGTCGGTAGATCAGATTGCTCAGGCCCTCACCCAGGCAAGCTACGACAAGTGGGCTTCGGACGTGATCACCATTAAGGACGCCGTCACGGACACCTTTTCGAAGCTGCAGTACATCGCGGTCACGGGCGACAAGTCCGCACTCCCTCAGGTTCAGGACCTGATCAAGGGACTCATCAACAGCCACGCGCTGGTCACCCTCAACTCCGATCTGATGGGTGAGGCGGCGACGACCGGCGCCTATCGGGCCTGGAGCAACCTGATCAAGGGCAAGTCGACGTTCTGGGGTCCGAGTCAGTCGAACGCGCTGTTCGACTATTTCGACTACTACGACACCGTCCAAGCCCAGCTCGTCTATTTGATTCGGGAGTACGACCTAGCCACGGGGGTCAGCCAGGAGTTCTTCGATAACAACGATTTGGCCACCTACAACAGGCAACGTGCCGCCCAATTGGCGCTCCGCAATTCCTTGAAGGCAGCCCCCACTCTGATTGATCTTAAAACGAACCTAATGTGGCCAACACAAATCGCGAATCTCGTGCGAGTCCCCTACTGCGCGGAGACGCTAGCCACACTGAAGACACCCATCCAGGTCAAGTGCACGGGTAAGTGGCCGCTCACCTTGCCCAACGCGTCAACCTTCTTGAAGGCACTAAACGACCAGTCCTTGTATGGATTCAGCGATTGGCGGCTCCCGTCGGTCGGGGTACTCCGATCGCTGACAGCCGGACAGTCCAATCCCCGGGCGTATCTGGCGAACCAGTTTGACACCGAAGCCGTCTTCGCCATTTGTGCACCGACCTGTATCAATGTTCCCGTGTGGACGGCCGATGTGGGCACGCTGCCGCCCTATGGCTCCATTCCAGCCCATCAGGTGTTCGACGTGTCCAACAACGGGACGAAGCTGACCGAGGACTACTCCGCCGCCGCCGTAGTCTGGCCGGTGAGGTCCGTGACCGCCAGCGAGAAGTACTGGCTTTAAACGGGCAAGGGCAGGGCGCACGTGATTTTCGAGTCGTCGGTCCAGTCCTCGCCCATCTTGGCCCAGATGGAGTCCGCATGATCTCGCCCGGCCATTAGGAGGTCCCGCTCGATTCTTGCTCTCCCGGGCCGGGCGTAGGAGAGGGCGACCAAGGGCCATCAGGAATCCACTAGCCGCCGTCGCAGCGGTCGTCGAGCCCGGAGGCACCGCGGAAGCCTTCGTGGCCGACCCCGGCGAGGTGATCAGCCGCACCATCATCGACTGGGTCGAAGCGTAGGTGCCGGCTCAGATCGGCGACGGGAACCATCTGCCGCACCTCACCGTCGTACCACCTCGGAAACAACGGCACCGCCCGCCAACTACTCAAGGCGTGGCCTGTCACCAGCTCCTGAGTGGAGAATTTCGGATCAGACGACCCTCTTAACTTAAACCTCCCCCCAGGTGCCGTGCCCGGCGTTGCCCCTCCTAAAGAAGTCCCGGCCTAGCCTGCAGCGCTATGCCGCCGAGATGGGGGCGCTGCTAAGACGTTGTCGCCCGCGATTCCCGACTCCTGGAAGGTGCGCCCGCAATGACCGCTCAACAACGACCGCCGACTCCCAGCCCGCTCGGCCCCCTCGCCCGTTACGAGCAGAACGTCATCGACCGCATCACCGACTTCAACGATCCCCGCCAAGAGTGGCGGCGGCTGTTCTCGGAGGTGTTAGGGACGTTCTTCCTGGTCCTGGTGGCCGCCGGCGGGGGCATGATGGGGCAAGCCTTCCCGAACACGATCAGCCGCACCGCCGCCGTTGTCGCCCCGGCGTTGATGGTCATGGCCATCATTCTGTTCATGGGCAGGATCTCGGGCGCCCACCTGAACCCCGCCGTTAGCATCGCCTTCGCGCTGCGCCGTGACTTCCCGTGGCGGCGGGTTCCTGGCTACGTCGTCGCCCAATTGGCGGGGGCCACCCTGGCCGCCTTGGTCTTGCGGGCCGTGATCAACGTGTCGGCCAAGTACGGGTCCAACTACCCGGCCCACGGCTACTCCAATACGGCCGCCTTCGGGATGGAACTCATCCTCACCACGGGCCTGGTCAGCGTGATCCTGGGCACCGCCTCGGGTGCCCAAAATGTCGGCATCATCGGGGCTTTCGGGGTGGGAGGTTACATAGCTCTGGCCGGGCTGTGGGGCAGCCCCATCTCGGGCGCCTCCATGAACCCAGCCCGCACCTTCGGCCCCGACGTCGTTGGGAAGACATTCACCGCCTACTGGGTCTACGCGGCCGGCCCTATCGCCGGCGCCGTCCTCGCCGTAGCCATAGCCTTCATCCTGCGCGGCCCGGGCGGGGGTAAAGCAGGCTCGGGAGCGGCGCAAGGCAACCTCTTCACCGAGACCTACGAATCAGGCCACTCCTAGACGGCTATGCCACCGCCGTTTGGCTACGGTCGCCATACGGCACGGTTGGCGAACTCCGCCGGCCCGCCCGTCCAGACTCCGGACCCGAACCTGATCGGGTGCGACGTGATCCGGGGCGCTGCATCGCCGCCGCGGCGTTGACGTATGGCTTCATGGCCTTGATGTGCACCTCGATGCCGTGGGTCTGAGCACCGTCCACGGTGAACCCGAAGTCGACGGAGCAGCCTCGTGTTCTGCTCGACACCCGTCATTGCCGGGGGTCGGGCAACCCCATCGGGTTGGGGAAGGGAACCCATTCGGTGGCCACCACTGCGTCCACGGCCGGCCTTAACTGCTCGACCAGGTCCGCCACACCGTGTTCGCCTAGCCCAGCGTCCAATCCGCCCCTCCACGACAGGCGATCGGTCTCCTCCTCCACGCCGCGCAGCAGTTCCCGCCCGGCGGAGGTGATCTCGGCGCCATCGAGCAGCCCGCGGTCGCCGAGGGCCCGCCCCGCCGCCGCCCAGTCATCGGCGGACAGGCCCCGAGCCTGCAATATGGCGTCGGCGGGTAGGCCTTTCGCCGGTGTCTGCAGGAGGTGCGCTTCTACCCCGGTTAGGCCCGCGCCCACCAAAGCAGCCACGTGCCCGTCCCCCCGATGTTCCCGCACCACGGTGGCTAGCTGCCACAGGTCTTCAACTGCCGGCCGGCCGCGGGCCACCCCCAAGTTGGCGGCGCCGAGCGGGCGACCGGTGACGTCCAACCGGGCGACCGCGGCCTCCAGCGGCGCCACGGCGGCTTCGACGATAGCGTCGGTCACCCCGGCGTGGCGCAAGCTGGTCGCGGCGACCGATCGGCGCGCCTCCAGACACCTCGCCGGGGTCGCCACCTCCCACGCCGCGGGCAGAGCCCGGCCCACCATGTTGGGGTGGAATCCGGCGAAGATGGCTACGACCGCCTCAGGCCCGACCCCTCCCAACGGGGCGGCCCGAAACGCGAAGTACGTCTGCCAGAACCCCTTGAGGCCGATGGCCCGGCCGGCGTCGGCCACTCCGGGAGCGAAGTAAGTCACGGCGTGGAGCGTTTCGAGGGCGACCCAAAGTCGACGGGCGGGATGGACGGCCATGCCATCAGTATGCCCGGGCCGGCCTCAGCGCCTAATGGTAAGCGCGAGCTGTCCCCAAAAGATCAGCAAACGCCGATCCAATAGTCCAGGCCTCGTCATCCCGACTCGCCGGGTGGCGGACGACCATTTCTGTGCCTGTCGCCGGGCCCTTGTCTTGGCCAGCTGCGAGCAGACTGGGGCCGATTTGAGCCATCCCTGGCTCCGCCCTACTGAGAAAGTCCTCACGCCGGCGAGAGGATTGGAGACGAACTCCAATCCCGTGCGAGCTGTGTCGATGGAGCCTGTAGTTGGACCCTCAGACCGGGGTGTCACCGACCTGAGCATCCCTAGAGACTTGATTACGGCAGCTAGATTCGCTTTCTTGTCGCTAGATGTCCAAGGTCTGTCGCCAGGGGTCGAGAATGGAACCTCTCCTGTCCTTCACAATGGCCATAGCGACGGCCAACCGGGAGTAGCCAGTGGAGAACACGGGAGTTCTCACAGGCTGAGGCCAGACACGTCCCGCGTCCTGTACACCCAAGTAAAACCGAGTGGCTCGACGCCCTCGCCGCCTGCCCAGCCGTCGAAACCTACCGGTGCCGTCAGGACGACTTGGACGAGATCGTGAGAACCGTCAGATGACTGACCTAGAACAGGCCGCACGAGCAGTCCTCGAAGCGTGGGACGACGACGACGAAGGCCGCTTGGCCGAGGCCATCTACCAGCTCGGCCTCGCGGTCGCAGCCGTCGACACGGTAGCCCGACCAAATGACCGGCCTCGACCTCCGACCTCGTGGCATGTCTCGGATCGGGACAACCCGTAGAAAAGGATCGCACGCGGCGCCCGCAGGACAACGACGTTCAGGAGAACGAACGAACGCTGACCACCCCGTTGCGCCCACAGACCAAGAAAAGGGGTAAAGCCAATGATACACAGGACATGGATTGCCAGTCTCAGGGACGCCATCATGAATGGCGACTACGACGACGACCTGGAGGAGCTGTCGACAATCGACTTCGTCACTGACTCCGAGGCGCTCTCAATCGCCGATGCGGCGAAGACCCGGCGCGCCACACTGGCTATACCTAACACCAGCGATGAAGAACGGTGAGGTCGAACCAGAATCCGAGATGGCGACAGCACTCTCCGAGTGCATCTGCCCGCCCGACGACAAACTACACCTTCTGTCCCCCTCAGGGGCACCAGCGGCACCGAGATCCAGGCTTCGCTGAGCCGGTTCAGCCGTGCGCCGCCTTAGTGGACCCGCGGAACCTGGCGCGAGCTACGGACCGACTGTGACGCCCAGGGAGAGGAAGGCAGGGTTAGACGATCACCGGAGCGGGAGATGACAGGGCGGTGCGGAAGCCTTTAGGTGTGGTGTGGAACCAGCGCCGGCAGCTTCGGCCGAACGCTGACTGCTCGCTGTAGTCGAGCAGGCCGCTGATCTGGGCCAGGGGTAGGTCGGGTTGGGACAGGTAGCGTTGGGCCAGATCTCGACGGACGTCGTCTTTGATGGTCTCGAAGGTGGCGCCTTCTTCTTTCAGCCGCCGTTGCAGGGTGCGGGGATGCATATAAAGAGAGTTGGCCACCTGGCGGTGGCCGCAGGTGCCGGTCCCCAGCAAGGCCTCGATAGCTTGGCGGACTTGGACGGTGAACGGGATTCGCCCTCGGGGTAGCTGACTGTCCAGGTACCTGGTGGCCAGATCCTGTAGCTCTCGGTTGTGTTCGCTGATGGGCAAGTCGAGGTCTCTGGCCGCATAGGCCAGGCCGAGGCGGTGGGCCTGAAAAGTCAGGGGTACGTCGAAGCGAAATCGGTAAATCGCATCGCTGGCCACGGCGGGATGAGGGAACCACACCTGTTGCAGGTGGCATTGTCCCTCCGACAGCAGGGTCATGATGCGCCAGGCCAGCCCGATACCGTGCTCGGCGGTTTGCGCCCACCGGTGGGCGTGGCCAACCAAGATCTTGAACACCAGCCGGGCTTGACCGCGGCGCTCCTCGGTGGTGACGGTGAAGGCGATGGCGGCGTTGTAAACGTGCAGGTACTTCGAGGCGCAGGCCATGGCCTCGCCCACAGTGGTCGAGTAGCGCATGGCCACGGCCAGCGTGCCCAGCACCCCGATGTCCTGACGCTCGGCCAGGCGCAGCCCGAAGTCGGGGCAGCCCAGGTCGGCGGCAGAGCGGTCCAACAGGTCGATCAGGCTCTCGAAGCTGATGAACGCGGAGAGTTGGTTGAGGGCGGCCGGCTCGATACCCGATCTGCGCAGCAGTCGCGTCGGGTTCCCGCCCAGGTCCATGACCAGTTCCCGGTAGCCGCGCAGGGATTGAGCTTGGACCATGGCGGCCATGTGGCACCTCCGCACTTGTCGCCGGCTGTCCAAAGTCTGTCCCCAATGGTCCAAAGTTGCAAGCGCCTGGTTGCGACAACACGTCGTAGACACAGCCACCGTTGCCCACACCGGGCGGCTGGCAATCTCAAAGGAGGGAACCACAACACAATGAAAATCAAGCGCTCACGCCTCGTTGCCGGGTTCATCTCGGCAACAGGAGGGGCTATCGCCCTGGTCGGCCTCGCTGCCGGAACTACCGGCGCCTACTCACCGACGTTCACACTATTTCGATCCTTGCTTTTGGCAGTCGCGGTCCTCACCATCGGCTGCATCGCCGTCGCTGGCGTCCTGATCGGGTCGGGGTGGCGGGCCTTGGTGGTCCACACCGGCTCGATGACCCCGAACATCCCCTCGGGCGATCTGGTAATCGACCGTCCTGCCGGGCCGGTCCACGTTGGCGAGGTGATCACCTTTGCCAAGACCCCCGGTCAGTACGTCACCCACCGCGTCGCCGCCATCACCCCGGCGGGGATCAAGACCCGAGGGGACGCCAATCCCAGCGATGACTTCGGGTACGTCGTCCAGTCCCAGATCGTCGGCCGGGTCTACGCCGCCGTCCCCTACGGCGGATTCATCGTGCAGTTCTGCTCCGATCCGGCAGGCGTGGCTGGACTGGTGCCGCTCATGTGCTCGATCTGGCTGGCATGGAGGCTCTTCCTGGGCCAAGACGACGCCAAGGGGCCCTCAACCACTTCCACGCCTTCATCAGCTTCGACAGTTTGACCGGTTGGCTGCCGACCCCTGGGCCACCGGAATCCTCAGCCTCCGAGCGCACGGCCGTGGACCTTCTGGCTGCGCTTCTCGTCGTAGTGTCCTTGAAGCTCTGGGGCCAGCGTGAGTGGTCAGTTGGGGTGCCGGCGCTCCGAGCGGTTGGTCGCTTTCAATCGCCTCCCACTCACCATTGCGGCGGGATTCCCTCGGAGGGTGGTCGGTGTCGCCGTACTCCGGATTGGGGGTCCTCAGTCTCCTCCTCTGGTAGACGGCACCCACGACGGCCCCGAGCGTCAAAACCGCGCCCATGGCAATAAACCACGTAACCAGCGTGAACGTCGCCCCGATCGGGCCGTACGTCTTGCTGTCAGAAACAATCGTCGAGGAGAAGTAGAGGCAGCGAACACGCCTAGGCCCACCCAAAAGAGCGCGGTGGCGACAGCAGCCGGGAAGACCCCTCGCCACGATTCCCGACCACCGAGCAAGAAGTGCATCGACCACCAGAAGAACAAGGCGAAGCCGACAAACTTCACCACGCTGATAACCACCGGTCCCGCCAGGCCATCACGCAACGTCTTACCGATGGCGCTGTCAGCGATGACGATCCCGCTGACAAAATAGGACCCACACCCCGGGGCCTGCAAATGCGCTCAAGACAATGATCAGAGGCAGGACAGTGACTAACAGGCAGGCGCCGAGGATGATGATGCGGTCGCCGAAGTTCACCGCGCCAAGTTCCCTCAACACCTCCTGGCCGAAAGAGCCCTCGTATCGAGCCCGCCATGCCTTTGCCCGGTCCTGGTCTGGGGGGTGGTCGTCGCAGGTCCGTTAGGACGCGGGTTTGCGTCCTCTATGCTCGACTCCATTGCGACCTACCCTCTCCCACCTCGTCCACACGTGGTGCCAGTCGGGAACCCATTGTCCCTCGATCGCCCTCTACGACTCCATCATCTACGGCTGCCTCGCTTGCTCGGCCCAGCCGCCACGGTGATCGAGCCCGGAGGGTCAGCTGGACTCTTGATCCTCGAGAATCGGTGGGCGACGCCGCTTGTGCCGGCCCTGCGACGCGGGGGTGCGGAGCTGGTGGTGGCCGGTTACATTGCCCAAGACACCCTTGGCCGCGTCTCTCGACGCGACCGAGAGGGCAAGCTCCTATCAACGAAGGAGGATCGACAGATGCCAGGACTTCTACTGACCGACGCCGAGTTCGAAGCGCAGAAGGCCAAGATCCTCAACGCGTAGTTTCTCGCCTACCACATGCTCTTTCTATACCGGCCCAGACAGACCTGGATGCCCTACCGGCTGCCGCGCCAGCGGGGACAACAGGCTGCGTACAACCAGCAGTTACAAGATCAGTTCGGCGCCACTCGCCGGGTGCATCCATCCACGCCGGCGCTGGCGAACCCGACGGAACCTACACCCGGCCCTTCCCCACCGGTCCGGAGCCTGACCGAAGGACTCAAAGAGCTGTCCCGGTTGCACGCCGAGGGTGCGCTCAGCGATGAGGAGTTCGCCGCAGCCAAAGCCAAGGTGCTCGCGTCGACCTCAGCTGACCCATGATAACGAACGAGGCGCGCGCTGCGATTTTGGTGCGGGCCCTCCGCGCCAGTATCACCGGGGACAGCGGGGTGGTCACAGAGTTGTATACCGACGACGTGAAGGCGTGGGCCCCTGCTCTGTCGGCGTCCTCAGCGGCCGAGCTCGCCACCGAGTTCGGGCGGCGCGACGACGCCTTCTCTGACATCCAACTCGAGGTCGCCCCCCTCGACGTCGGCGGAGATTATGCGTGCGTCGAGTGGAGCGTCACCATGACGCATACAGGGCCACTCACGCTGCCGGACGGCTTGGTGGTGGCGCCAACCGATTTAGCGGTGACGATCAACGGCGTCACCGTGGCCGAGTTCGATGGTGATCGGATCTGCTCCTTCCGTCAGTACTGGGACGAGTTCGCCGTCCTCGAGCAGCTCGGGCTGCTGTCCCGCAACTAGCGGCCATGCGTTCGTCTTCACTGGCCAGCCCAACACTCTCCAACCGGGTCTACCCGTCCCCGCTCACCTCCACGTTCGAGTAGCCCTCTGCTCTTACCACCCCTGATGCCGCGGGTGCTACTGACAGCCGTACCAGGGCCGGGTCATGACCACTTCGCGGCGCGAACGTTCGCAGTAGAGGTGGGACGCGACGCGTTCGGGTCGTATATCGACCCCAACGCGTCGCGTAGTCGTGTTAACCGAATGGTTCTCGTCGCGAAGTGGTTAGGCGGAACCCGCAGGCGAGAAGCTCCGGGGACGTCCTGCGTCCCGCCCCTCGGCCCCTCGGCCCTAGGCCCCTCGCCATTACAGGTGACTGAAGCCGCCCGACTCCTGCTTGGTCATCGACACGGTGACCGGATGCTTGTCAAAGTGAGCCACCGCGTCGCGGAAGTCGTCGAGCAACAAGGCGGCCATGTCCTGGCTGACGCCGAGGCGGACCAGGACGCGCTGCACAGCGATGTCAGACGCGGTCCCAGTCAGGGTGTAGGCCGGTACCTGCCAGCCCCGGCCGCGCAGCCGGTCGGCAAGATCGAACAGCGTGTAGCCGGGGTCCTCGCCTTCGGCGATGCGCCAGGTGACCGTCGGGATTCCGGTGTTCGGGTTGCTGTCACAGAGCAGCTCGAACGGGCCCAGCTTGACTATTTCGGTGGCGAGGTACTGACCGATGTCATAGGACGCCTGGTGGATACGGCGGTAGCCCTCATGACCCAGCCGGAGGAAGTTGTAGTAACTGGCGATGATCTGGCCCGCCGGCCGGGAGAAGTTGATCTGGAACACCGGCATGTCGCCGCCGAGGTAATTGACGTGGAAGATTAGGTCATCTGGGAGCTCATTGCGGTCCCGCCAGACGACCCAGCCGACTCCCAGTGGAGCCAGCCCGAACTTGTGTCCTGAGGCGCTGATCGACTTGACCCGGGGGAGGCGGAAGTCAAAGACGACCCCGGGCGCGCAGAACGGGGCGAGGAAGCCACCGCTGGCCGCATCCACGTGAATGTCGATGTCAAGGCCGGTGTCCGCTTGTAGCTTGTCCAGGGCCGTCGACATGGCTTGCACGTCCTCGTACGAGCCGGTGTAGGTGACGCCGAGGGTCGGCACGACCAAGATCGTGTTCTCGTCCACCCGCTCGAGCATCGAGGCCGGATCCATCATGTAGTTGCCGTGTGCCATGGGGACCTCGCGCATTTCGATGTCCCAGTAGCGGGCGAATTTGTGCCACACCACCTGGACCGGGCCGCATACCATGTTCGGGTTGTCGGTCGGCTTGCCCTCGGCCCGCCGCTTGGCCCGCCAGCGCCACTTGGCCGCCATCCCCGCCAGCATGCAGGCCTCAGAGGAACCGATAGCGGAGGCGCCCACGGTGTTGGCGGCCTCGGGCGCATTCCACAGGTCGGCCATCATGTGCACGCACCGCCGCTCGATCTCGGCGGATTGCGGATATTCGTCTCTGTCGATCATGTTCTTGTTGATCGACATCGCCATCAGGCCAAGAAGCTCGGGTTCCTCCCATGTCTGGCAGAACGTGGCCAGGTTCTGGCGGGAATTGCCATCGAGAATCAACTCGTCCGCCACCAGCTGGAACGCGTCCCTGGGCAATGTTCCCTCTTGAGGGAACCGGTACTTGGCGACCGGCCTCGTCATTTCCCGGTCGGCAAACACACAGTCTTCGAGCTCATTACGGACGGTCTCGCGGTCGTGCAACGGCATGATCAGCATCCCTTTGGTCGAGGGCCACCCAGCTTCGGCGATCACCGCGGCCCGGCACCAACCGTCGAGCGTAGCCTGCTGGTTAATTCTGACACACTGTCCCAAGGTCACCCAGGCCGTCATCACCCGGATGAGGGGATAGATGACCCCAGGGCGTCACCGTTCATAGGCGCATCGGCTTCTCCGTCGGGTCCTTCGTCGGGCTGCTCGCCGGGAGCGACGGGGGGTGTGTCGCGCAGGACCATGACCAGGCTGCTGGCGGCGACCACGACGGCGCCGGCGGTGACCACCCGGGTGAGCGAGGCGGGAAGTCGACGGCCAGCTCGGAGACGGACGCGACGCGGGCGAAGATCGATCCTGGTCTCAGCCCGATGTGGTGAAAACCGGCGGCCGCAGCGTCGATGCCGGGGCCGTCGAAGGAGCCGAACAGCTTTTGCGCCCCGTGGGCGGCAAGATAGCTGCCGAGTACCGCCCGGCTACTCAGCAGGGCGACGTTGCGGACCACGGGCAGGGTCTAAGGAAGCAAAGTGGCGAGTTCGATGCGTTGACCGAGCGCCAGCGAACCCGAGGCGATCACATCTGTCCAGAGAAAGGCTTGGTGCGCGACCGACGGGGCGCCCGGGTCACCCCGACGGAAGACCTTGAGCAGCCGAACGCGTCCGCTGAGGGTAGGTGCGTGCTTTTCGACATCCTCGAGGCGCGCGACCGACGCTTCCCACTTCTCAGGGGAACTTAGATGGAAGCCGAAGTGCATTCCCCAGTGCGGCTTCTGGGCGAGAAAATCCTGGAAGCCGGCGTAGGGAGCCGCCAACGGTTCCGTGCCCAACGCCTCCGCGAGCGCCTGGTCAAAGGCCCACTGCTCAGGCCGCACTTCCCTGCCCGCAAGGTAGTTGTCGTTGTCCATCAGCTGGAATGTGGGAGGGTCCACGACTCCGATCAGGACTTCGCCGTCCATGACCGGAAGCGTCTGGAAGCCAAGCAGATCGAACAGCGCGAATACGAGGTCCCGTTCCCCCGGGCGGTGCACGAACTCAACGTGGTTTAATCGGCGTGTAACCTCAACAGCCGTTCCTGCTTCGACATCCGCTACTGCATGGCTCATAGCACGCCCTCCGTCCAGATTCCTGCCGAAACAATATATCGACATCTGCGCTTGCTGCCCACCAACCCAGCGTATTCGAAGTCGGTCTAGGAAAAGTGCAGGTCGGACGGCGGGTGAGACCGCACGGCGGCGATACCGGCCTGCCCGGCTTACCGGGTGGTGACGTCGATGGCCGCCGCGAGTAGCCGTCCGACGTTGGTGGCATCAACCCGGTCGAGGGCTACGACGTCCGTGGTCGGCTGCCGAAGGAGTCGGGCCAGACGCACTTGTCTTTCCGGCTGGCGGACAGCCTCTTTCCGTGCTGTCGATCAGCGCATGCTGGCTCCTCGAGGCCATTAGGGGTTGACCTGCCGCTGATCGCCGGTTCACCGTTGATGGAAGGACGCCCGGGCGTTCTGGTTCTGGTCGTGAGAGGCTGTAGGAATGGTTGAAGACCAGAGTAGAGCTGGCAAACATCCGACGACAGCGGAGAGCGGCAGGACGCCCCCCAGTCGAACGCCACAGAATCGTCGGGGGCACGGTTGCAGGAGAACGGGGTGAGTCTCGACCTGGCGCGGCTCGCGGCCTGGATGGACAAGGTGGGCCTGCCCGGCATGGGCGAGCCGATCGAGGACCGCTTCCTCTCTGGCGGCACCCAGAATGTCATCTATGAGATCCGCCGCGGCGACGAGGGCTGCGTCATCCGCATCCCGCCGCCGCACGCGCCGGCCGACCGCGATAGGGGCGTCCTTCGTGAGGCCCGGATCCTCCAGAGCCTCGACGGAACGGACGTCCCGCACGCCGCAGTAGTGGGCGTGTGCGAGGACACATCCGTGCTCGGCCGCGCCTTCTACCTGATGGAGTTCGTCGAGGGGTGGTCGCCGGCGCCAAAGCCACCGGAGGAGTGGCCCGAGCCGTTCCGCAGCGATATGAGCACCCGAGCCGGCATCGCTGAACAGATGGTCGACGGCCTGGCGCAGCTCTCCAAGGTCGACTGGAAGAAGCAAGGCTTGGAGGGCCTGGGCCGGCCGGAGGGATTCCACGAGCGCCAGGTCGACCGATGGACGTCAATGTTCGAGCAAATCAAGGTCCGCGAACTCGAGGGCATGGACGTAGTTACGGCGTGGCTGCGGTCCCACAAACCGCTCGACTACATACCGGGGATAATGCACGGCGACTACGCCTTCTCGAACGTGATGCTGAAGCCGGCCGCGCCGGCTGAGTTGGCCGCCATCGTCGATTGGGAGATGGGCACGATCGGAGATCCGAAACTTGACCTGGCGTGGCTGCTCGGCAGCTGGCCGGAGGCCACGTCGGTGCCGGAGCCGAACAGCCCCGGCATCAAGGACATGCGGGGGATGCCGGGCCGCTCGGCGATGCTCGCCCGGTACACGGACCTGTCGGGGCGGCAGGTCGAAGACTTCGACTACTACGTCATCCTCGCCCGCTTCAAAGCCGCTGTTGTCTTGGAGCGGGGTTACGCCCGCGCCGGTAATGACCCGAAACTGCAAAGCTTCGGACCCACGGTGGTCAAGGCCATGAGAGACGCAGCCGACATGGCCGAGCGCTCGACGTACAAGGCGTGAGCGGCTAGCTGACAGTGGCGGACACGTCGGCCTCAGCGCACACGTGTCGCAGCACTGGCATCGCCCGCCCGGACAGCTCGCACCCTCGGCGACCGTCCCTGCTCCCGTTCCCACCGCCCGGGGAGAACGTCACGCTAAGAGTAGCCGATCGGCTACCTCTAGCGTCGTGGGTGTAATGCGCCGGTCCATGCCTGGTGAACCAAATCTCTCGCAGACCCCCGACGGCGCCCTCCGCGAGCCGTCCCTCGAGTCAGCACGGTTCGATTAACGAAGTGCCCCACTCAAGGGCCAGCGACTTCCTTCAATGATTTCGGGCATCCTGGTTTAGGGTTCCGCCCGAACCATTTCACTTCAATAATCCACGGGCGTCGCTGCTGACCAATTCCGGCGCCCCGATCGCAATGCCGCAACTGCAGCACGGGCCTGACTAGACAGGCTCCGACTGGTCGGCTAACATTTGCGGTCACGAATTAGCATTAGCGGCTCAGCGGAGACCTCACCCCTCCGCTCCACAGAGGGGGCCCCACGCTGTGATCCAAAGAACCATCAAACTTCTCGCCGTCGGTGCCGCTGTAGTCCTGGTCGCTGTCGGCTGTGGCAGCTCGTCAAAGTCCGGACCGGCAAGCTCGAGCACGTCGGCAGCCCCGAGCTCCGGCTCTTCCACGACAGCGAGCCCTGGCGCTTCGACCCCAGCGAGTTCGGGTGACAGCCATACCTATACCCTGGGTGTGCTGACCGACGTCACCGGTCCGGCGTCGACGAACGCCAAGACCTTTCCCGAAGGAGTTAAGGCCGGCATAGCGCTGGCCGAGAGCGAGGGCTACAAGATCAAGACCGTCGTGGCGGACACCGGCACCTCGCCTCAGCAGGCGCTCACCGCCGCGCAGAAACTGGTCGAACAGGACCATGTGTTCGCCGTGTTCGCCTACTCCGCCGTCACCTTTAGCGCCGAGCCCTTCCTGGCGTCCAAGGGAATCCCGGTGTTGGGCGTCAACAACGATGGTACCGAATGGAGCACGGCGCGGAACATGTTCTCTGTGGCCGGCACCTCCGACTACACGTCGGTCTATACCCAGCAAGGGCTGGCCTTCAAGCAGCTAGGCGCCACCAACCTGGGGTCGGTCGGCTACAGCGCCTCTCCCAGCTCCTCGGACACGGCCAAATCAAACGCCGTCTCGGCCCAACTCGCCGGCGTCAAGGTCGGCTACCTCAACGCCAACCTCCCCTTGGGTACCACCAATGTCGCGCCGATCGCGATCCAGATGAAGAATGCCGGAGTGGACTCGTTGGAGGCACCCATCGAGACGAACACCGCGTTCGCCCTCGTCGCCGCCATGCGCAACGCAGGAATCGACGTCAAAGTCGTGTTAAACAGCACTGGCTACGGCGGCGACCTGGTCCAAGGCGGCCCGGGCGCCCAGCAGGTCGCTCAAGGCCAGTACTTCCTCCTGGGCTTTGAGCCAGTCGAGATGAACACCAGTGCCACCCAGCAGTTCACCAACGAACTCAAGGCGGCCGGAGTCACAGGTCTTCCGACCGAAGCCCAATACTATGGCTACATGACCGTCGACGCGTTCGTCCAGGGACTCAAGGCGTCCGGGTCCAACCCCTCGCAATCCGCCTATATCAACGCCATGCTCGGCATAACCAGCTTCAACGGCGTCGGTCTCTACGGCACCCACTCGGTCAGCTTCGCCCTGGACACCCGGGGCCAAGTCAGCGGAGCCGACAACTGCATCTGGGTCACCCTGTACAAGGGCACCACGTTCAGCCTGGTATCGGGGATGGACCCCATCTGCGGTGCAACTGTCCCGGGCAAGAAGGTCTAGTCCTCTCAATCACGCTAGTCACCGGCAGGCTGTCGCTTGCTAGCAGGGCCCGTATGCCCGCCCCAACAGGGGGCGGGCATACGCTCTTTCGGACCGCAGGCCCGTCCGACGTTCCCTAATCCTCCCGGACGACCTCGTAGGTGACAAAGGCCAGCCCGTCACCGATGGTGTGGGCGTGGACGAGGCGCATGGACCTCCTACCGCTGGTCTCGCCGAAGAGGCGGTCGCCGGCGCCGAGCAGGACCGGGAAGATCACGAGTCGCATTTCGTCGACGAGGTCGTGCTCGATCAGCGTGTGCACGAGCTGATAGCTCGCGTACACAAGGATCTCACCATTGATCCGCTCCTTCAGCTTTGAGATCTCGCTCACCGCGTCGCGCCCGATGACCGTCGAGTTGGACCATTTGGCGTCCTTCAGGGTGGAAGACACGACGTACTTGGGCAGGCTGTTCAACTTGTCCGCCCACACGCCACTGCGGGACTGCCACCGGGTGGCGAACCACTCGTCGCTCCGCCGACCCAGGAGCAAAGCCTCGGCGCCGAGCGCCTCTTCAGTTTCGACCTTGGCCCACTCTTCGAGGTCCTTGCCTCCAAACCGGCCAAACCAGCCGCCGAGCCTGAAGCCCTCCTTACCGTCTGGATCCTGGACGACCCCATCGAGTGTCATATTGGTAGTGATAACGATCTTTCCCATTTCGGTTCTCCTTTCGGTGGCGTAGCCAACTTCCGCCAGATCAGACGCCGGAGACTCGGGAAACTGGGCGCCGGCCAACCGCCCAGTTCGCCCCTCGGCCGCCGTCTCTACAAGCTGACATGGAGGCGAGATGCCAGGAGGAAGGTGATTAGAGCGTAATGACAGCTGATCTGATGACACGGGCACGGTCCGGGGACGGAGACGCGTTCCGAGAGCTGACCGAGCCCCACCGACGCGAGCTGCAGGTGCACTGTTACCGGATGCTCGGATCGCTTCAGGACGCCGAGGATGCTCTCCAAGACACCCTCCTCTCCGCCTGGCGAGGGTTCGGGGGATACGAGGGACGCGCCTCGCTACGCACCTGGCTCTACCGGATCGCCACCAACCGGTGCCTCGACGCCCGACGGTCGGCCCGTCGACGAGCGGCCAAGCAGTTGGACGTGCCCAACATTCAACCTCCCACGCCGACCCGGCTCGGCGAAGTGGTTTGGCTGGAGCCGTATCCCGACGCCCTGTTGGAGGGCACGATCGACGGGCCTCCCGGTCCGGAGGCGCGCTATGAGCAATCCGAATCGATATCCCTCGCCTTCGTGACCGCTCTGCAGGTCCTACCGCCTCGCCAACTCGCCGTTCTCATCTTGCGCGACGTCCTCGGGTTCCAAGCGAAGGAGGTGGCTGACATGGTGGACTCGACTGTCGACTCGGTCAACAGCGCGCTCGAACGCGGGCGCGCCAGCCTGCAGCGCCGATGGGCGCCAACCGGAGACCGGCAACCACCTCCCCCCACTAATTCTGCCTCCGAGGATGCAATCGTGGGCAGGTTCGTCCGGGCGTGGGAGTCCGCCGACCTCGGCGCTCTGGTCGCCCTTCTAACGGATGACGTCTTCATGTCGATGCCGCCCATGCCGTTCGAATACGAGGGACGAGACATCGTCGCAGGCTTCTGCGAAACCCTGTTTGGCGGGGGCCGCCGGTTCGCATTGGTGCCAACTCGTGCCAACGCTCAACCGGCGTTCGGAGCCTACGTGCGCACCACGAGCGGCATCCACCAGGCGATCGGCCTCTACATTCTGACCCTTAGGGGCGACCACATCTGCGCGTTGACCCGCTTCGAAAGTAGCGTGCTCCCATGGTTCGGGCTGCCATTATCACTTCCGTGAATATAAGCGGGGGCTACGCCATATCGTCCCGTTCAATCGAAGTCTGATCCAGAGGTCAGCCCCAGGCGGACCCTCGCTTCGCACTTCGAGCGTAGACCACCGCCTCGGAGCTAAACACCCGGGCGGTGATGCAGCGCAGGCGCGGACAGCAATCCCTATCTCGCGGCGATGACCCGTCACGTGTACTATAGCGGGTCGGCGACTGGAACCTTGGCAGGGCGTCTCGCCCTCGGAAGGAGGCGTGGTGGGCAAGAATCGCATCGCTGCCTCACAGACGAGTGCGAGGCATTTCCGGCCGCACCACGTGGGAACATCCAGCCCCAGCCACCCGGTGCTGCAGTTGCAGCGACAGATCGGCACCCGCGCCGTGGTCGCGCTCCTCAAAGGGTCGGGCAGCCACCCGTTGGCAGCGGCCGCCTTGCTACCGGTCCAGCGTCAGGGTAAGGGCGCAGTCGAGGAGGAGGCGGCGCCCGCGCCGCTGGTTCCATCGCCACTCCTTTCGGAACGCCAGCGGCTGGCCGCGCAGGCTCCTCCCGTGATGAAGCAGGTGGCGGATGCCATGCCCCAAGAGCTCGGTCCCGGAGGCGCCGACCCCGGCCGGGTGGAGGAGGCCCGCCGTGAGGCCGACGTGGTCCAGGAGGACGTTCCCCGGTTGCTCCCCCGTTCCCCCGCCTTCGCCTCGTGGCTCAGCGCTCAGCAAGACGGCGGAGCCGGCCCTCCGGTGGAAGCTCAACGGATGCTCGTCCAAGAGCTGGAGGCGGGCAAAGAAGAGGTCGCTGAACCAGCGCCGGCCAAGCCCGGGCGATTGTCCCCGGCGGGCCGCGCCGTGCAGGGATTCTTCCGGGGCGTCGGGAGCAAGCTGTCGGGGTGGAGCAGCGCCATCAAGCGGACCTTCTCGCGTGAGAACCGTCGAGACGCCGGGGCGAAGGCCCCTACCGTCGGTGGTATCGGCGACCGCCGGCGGCTTCGAGCTCGCCCACCAGATCGCCGGGGTAGCCGGGATCTTCTTCTCGGCGCTCAAAGCCGCCCTCGACATCAGGTCCTTGGTGAGCTCAATCCGGGTTCTCCGGGATCTGAAGAAGGCCAAGAAGGAGGCAGCGAAGGCGGCGGACGAATTCTGGGGGGACCCCGAGGCGAAAAAAGAGGTGGTAGCCATGGTGGACTACGCCATACGGCAAAAGTACGAGAAGGTGATCAAGCGGGCGATCGGAACAGTGACCGCGCTCGCTGCCCTCGGAACAGCTCTAGCCATCCTCATCGCCAACCCTGTGGGCGCGTCCCTGGCGGCCATAATCATCGGTGGCCTCGGCGCCTCGGTGTTCGTGTACAAGATCGGGCGCTGGGCATGGAAGAAATGGAAGACTGAGTCGCTGGGCAAGAAGCGCGGTGAGATCGCCCGCAAGCTTCACGCCCAGATCAGTTTGGGTGACAGCTTGGCAATCGAAGCCGTGCGAGCCCTGCATCTTGACCCCGACGTAGTCGCTGGTTCCCCAAACGGGGCCGCTCTGATCAAGCGGAAGCTGAAGTCCTCCTGACAGCCACCGGGGGAAGCACCCACCAGGCTCCGGACTGTGGAACGCTAGACAGGTGCCTTCGCCACGTCACCTTCATCGCCACCGCTGGCGCGGGTGGACCGCGGTAGTAGCCGGGCTGGGGATTGCGGCGGCCGTCGGGATCGCATTAGCTGTGGTGTTGCCCTCCAGCCACTCCGCCTCCCCGCAGAACGGCGCCGCGCCCAGCCCGACGCCGGTGTCCACCGCCACGACACCGACCACCGTCGCGACCACGAAGCCGGCCACCGCCACCAGCACGACCGCGGTCAGCAGAGCCGCACGCCCCGTCGCGTCCCGTCCGGCCAGGACGCCAGCGGCGACCACGTCATCCTGCCACGCCGTCGTGCACATCGGCGACTCGACCTCGGAGAGCCTCGTCTCCGCAAACTACCTGCCCAGCCCGGCCCTGCGCCTCGACGCCCGCTACGCCCGGGTCGGCGCAATCCACCAGATCCTTCAGATCTCCGGCGCCCGGTCCATCGTGGAGACCTACGAGGACCAGCCCAACGCCTACACCGTGGCGCGGCAGATCATCGCTTCTGGCTACAAGGGATGCTGGGTGATCGCCATGGGCGTCAACGACGCCGCCGATATCGCCGTGGGCTCACGGGTGAGCGCGCCGCAACGGATCCAGCGCATGATGTCGGTCATAGGCACCCAGCCGGTCATGTGGGTCGCGGTCAAGACCCTGGTGGCAAGCGGGCCGTACGCCGAGAGCAACATGGAGTCCTGGAACGCCGCCCTGCTGCAAAGCTGCGCATCGCATCCCAATATGCGGGTCCTGGACTGGGCCGCGCTGGCCCAGCCGAGCTATTACATACCCGACGGTATCCACTACAACTCCCCCGGGTCGGCCGTACTAGCGGCGGCCTTCGCCACCGGCCTCGTCAGGGCGTTCCCGGCGAGCGGTCCGGCTCCAACCCACTGCCTGGTGCCCTGACCGGTTCCTGCGGCCCGGTGAGGGCACGTCATGCCTGGCGATAATTAGCCGGGCTGAGAGCGCCTATTCCATGCTCTGACGATCTCTTGTTCCCGTTCACGCCGAAATGAAGAGCGTTGTTGGTTTTCCTTCTCCCACGCCAATGTGGCGGCAATGGTATCAGTGAATGGGCGGAATGAAAGACCGGCCGTCTTGGCTCGTTGATTTGACGTAGTGAAGAGAGTCTCTTTAGTGGCTTTAGGCGCCCACAACGGCAGCTCCATCGGTCTCACTCCTGCCTCGTTGAGAAAGTCGTCGTCAACCCATACGAAGCGGGCTTTGCTTCCGGTCACGAGACGACAGGCACCCAGTAGCCGGCCCATGGTCGACTGCTCTCCGACGGCGTTGTAGGTACCAGCTTGCTCCCCCTCGACCATGTGGATGATCCAGCCGGCGAGGTCACCTACATCAATCAACTGTAGGGGATCGTCCGGGTGACCTGGAGCGAGGACGTCGCCGCCTTCACTTACGCGACGGGGCCAATAGGTGAAGCGATCGCCACCGAAGTCCCAGGGCCCGACCACGAGTCCCGGTCTCACGATCAGGGCTTTGTTGAAGTCTCGTCTGACTACGCGTTCGCAGGACGCTTTGAGCGGCCCGTACAGGGGACCGTAGCTTTCGCCTGCAACTTCTCCCACTTCTATGGCCTTTCCGCTCGAGACCTCTGCCTCGTTCGCCTCTCGCACGAGCAAGTCCTCGGTCCAATGGCCTGAGACGATGCTGTTGTAGACCGCGATGCTTGATACAAAGGTGTAGTGGCGCACTCGGTCCCCAAGTACCTCGGCAACCGATCGCACCGCGCCCGGCAGATAGGCGGAGGTATCGACTACAGCGTCAAACGCTTCGCCTCGGAGAGAACTTATATCTGCGTTCCGATCACCGCGGAGCTTACGAATCTCGGGGAATAGTTCCCGGCCGTGGCGTCCGCGGCTGAAGATTGTCACATCGTGCCCGCGCTCGGTCGCCAGTTGCACTATGGCTCGGCCAAGAAAGCGCGTGCCACCGAGAACCAATATTTTCACAACTTCCTCACTTAAAGGGAACAGAATACCTTCGACTCGGCAACCGGTTTGAGCCATCCCCACCGACTCCCGCACCGACTCGTTCCTGCCGACAGTCTGACCTGAGGGGATCAGACCTCGAGGGTGCGGGGATCCCGACCTGTGTTCGGCCGGAGGTTGAGATGGCGAGCCCGGCTGGTGTCGCCAGCGGCTACCGCCCCGCCTTGGCCACCGCGGCCGGGTTGTCGGCGCTCGGAGCGATCACCACGCTGGCCCTGTCGAGGCGGGTCCGATCGGTCGTCCCTGAACGGAGAGAGACCGGAGAGGCGCTACAGGTGCGGGTGTAATCCGATCAAGCCCCCGGCCAATCGGGGTTGGCTGTTCGCTCACCTCCCGATCACACACGAGTACGGATCGTGGGCACCGTATTGGCGTTGGGACCGGCTCTTCAGCGCCCGCGCTGTCTAGAGACAACCGGGCTTTCGCGCCGAGGACTTCCCACCAGTTCGCGGGCGTTGCTATACATGATCTCGCGCACTGCTTCGTCGGTGAAACTGCTCAGGGCATCCCTGTAGCTGATCGGCTCCGGCAGGCCGTCGGTATGAGGATAGTCCGATCCGAACATGACACGATCAGTCCCGATCAGCGTAGACAGGCTGACGATGTCCTCGGTTTCGAATGGGTTCACCCACACGTGACGCCGGAAGGTCTCCACAGGATGCTCAGCGAGATCTCCCTGCCCGTACTTCTCCAGGTTCATGATCAACCCCGGCACCCAGGACATCCCGAGCTCGATCGTGCCGATACGGAGTGTGGGAAACCGCTCGAATAGCTTCTCGTAAAGCAAGGCCGCGAATGTGTCGTGGATGCAGCGGTCGTTGCCCCCGATTATGTGCTGGATCGGCGGAATGTTTCGAGCAGGCACATTTACATTGCCCCAGCCCCAGAGCTGACCCATTTTGTGACGGTATCCGTCATCGGTCGCGTGGAATACTACGGCGGCGTCGGCTTCTGTGACTGTCCTCCAGAACAGGTCGTACATCGGGTCGGCCGGCGAGCGGCCCGCGACGGGTCCGGCCCGCAGCAGTACCAGAGGAGCTCCCCGTTCCAAGACGAACTCGAGCTCGCCGACCGCTCGGAACGGGTCGAGCAACGAGAGCATCGGCACGCCATAGATGCGGTCCTGGTAGCAGAATCCCCACTGATCGTCGATCCAACGATTGAAAGCTCGCAACATACCATAGGTGGCTGTAACATCGTCAGCGACGAGCTGCTCGAAGCTGAGTGCCAGGGACGGAAAGAGCAGCGCCGCTTCGACGCCCTGCTCGTCCATCCATTTCAGACGAGGCTCACGCTCTCGGTATTCGGGCTGACAGTCCTCGAGTTCTCCATACCCATCACGATCACCGGGTCCTTTATCCCTGAGCACACCCGGACGTCCGACCTTGGCGAATGTATGATCAGCGCCCATAAAGCGGTTCATCCGATCGCCAAACAACAGTCGTTTCTGGCCGTTACCCTCCAACCAGACCCAGCGCGGTGCTTTATGCTTGAGGGCCGGATCGATATACCGCAGAAACGCGTCTTCCGTTTCGTAGTAATGATTGTCCGAATCGAACAACCGGTACCCTAGCCGCTGCATGGGAAGCTGCCTCCGATCAGTCTGGCAATGCAAGGAGCCTCCCGGGCGGCAGGTACAACATCGTGGTATCCCGCCTTCCACCAGGCGCCAGTCGGATGAACGGACAGGCCATCATTGACCAAATCGCTACTCATGCCAGGACCTTCGTTCACCTTTCACATGACGGATGACGTACCGACGCCAGCCTAGTACCCCGCTACCCGCTGGGGCCGTCGGATTGCGATGACTCGAAGAAGGTGACGGCGTGCTCTGGCATTTGATCCGTAGACCATCTCTCCACCTGCACATCAACCGAGATAGCCGACGGGCTCGACAAGAGTTGGATTGCTCGTAACCGGTAGTATGCAAGGAAGGCTGTCGGCGTTGTACATTGGAGAGGTCGTGGCGAGCCGAGAGGTGGCGTTCAACTGACCAACTTGGCCAGTTGAACGCCGGCCTTTCCGGTCTTCCAAGCCCATCGGATCTCGGATCCCTCC
Source organism: uncultured Actinomycetota bacterium (assembly GCA_963783945.1). Lineage (GTDB taxonomy): Bacteria > Actinomycetota > Acidimicrobiia > Acidimicrobiales > Palsa-688 > CAWAPS01. Next base: position 16,357 of record CAWAPS010000015.1, on the reverse strand, counting down.
GGCCTGGTGCTTACGGAGCCGTTCAGGAACGGCGCACCTCAATCCACGGGACGCTCTTGTCGACCCGCGGCTCGCCAGGCAGGCCGAGAAGCTGTTCGCCAATCAGGTTCCGCATGACCTGAGCGGTACCGCCACCAATGGTGAACGCCCGGGATCTCAAGAAGCGCATCTGATCGGTGGGGGCATCGTCACGGAACTGCCATTCGTAGTCCCCACCCAGAGTGCCTTCCGGGCCTAGGAGGTCAACCACCAGGTCGGCGATTCGCTGATCGACCATGTTACGTACGACTTTCACTACCGGTGCAAAAGCACCCGGGCCGTGCTGGCCCTGAGCCTGCTTCGCTCGAAGGACGAGAAGCTGACAGACCTCATCGGCCACGTAGGCCGCAACCACACGATCGCGATAGAGACCGTCCAGCTCGCCCAGATAGCGCCGGTCCTTCCACGAATCCAGCAACCACGCGGTGAGAGAATCGTGTTCAGTTATTCCCTCTCGCTCCGTGCTCAGCATATGTTGGCTGACAGACCATCCCTGACCGACGTCCCCGAGGCGATATAGGTCTGGGATTCGGACCTCGGTGAGGAACACTTCATTGAAGTGGCGTCCGCCGTCGATCGTACGCAGCGGACGGACTTCGACCCCCTCGGCATGCATGTCGACCACAAAGAACGTCAAGCCCCGATGCTTCGGCACATCAGGATCGGTCCGGGTAAGAAGGATCCCCCAGCGGGCAATATGAGCGAAGCTGGTCCAAACCTTCTGGCCGATCACGACCCACCCGTCGTCGTCCTGGACAGCGGCGGTACTGAGCCCCGCCAAGTCAGAGCCGGCGCCGGGTTCGCTGAACAGCTGACACCAGTATTCCTCGTTGGTAAAGGCTGGGCGCAGCCACCGACGTCTCAGATCGTCGGGCGCGAAGGCATGTACAGCTGCCGCGGCCTGATGGACGCCTACATAGTTGGCATTCGCATCCGGGGCTCCAGCTGCGCCGAGTGTCCTGTTGATCAGCGGTTGGAGGCTGGCCGGAAGGCCTAATCCACCAAACCCGGGATGGAAGTGCACCCAGGCCAACCCGGCGTCGTATCGGGCGCCGAGAAAGTCGACGGGCGACAAGGAAGCGGGGGGGTGATCGGTCAAGAGCTTGTCTAGAGCTTCCTTGACTATTGCTGCGGCGCCACCAGACGCGACTTCGGTCATGGCGCGCAGACATCGGCGGCACAGCCACGGGGGAATCCTGCGTCGCGTATCCCAGCCGGCGAGCATTTGACTTTTATCAACTCGCCCATGACTAGCGAGGGCATTTGCCGTTCATGACTGAGATTTTACGCCAGTCACACCGGCTCTACCCGGCTCGAGTACAGCTGAGTAGAGTGCTGCAGATGCCTCCGTCCAACATTTCTGAACCGGAGGTGGCCTCTTCTCGCGCCGGGTACGACGGTTCAGACGGACTCCGCCGCTTTCGCGATGACCTCACGATTTGGCTGGAGGACCACGCTGCTACTTTGCGCCGGCCCGCCCCCGGCGCCACGCTTGCCGAAGAAGTCGGTCGCACCCGCCACAATCAGGCTCAGCTGTGGAACGCCGGGTGGCTGCGCCACGGGTGGCCCCCATCGGTGGGTGGTCTCGGGGGCTCACCCAGCCTTCGCGCCGTGGTGGCCGAAGAAGGCACGGCCCACAAACTGTTCTACGAGACCGCCTTCGCAGTCACCGAAGTACTCGTCCCAACCTTGATATCTGAAGCTCCGGATCTGGCGGAATCATACGCCTCCGCCTTCCTCAACGGGTCCGAAGGGTGGTGTCAGGGTTTCTCAGAGCCGGATGCGGGAAGCGACCTGGCCTCGCTCAGGTGCCGGGCGGAGGACAATGGCGACCACTGGATCGTAACCGGCCAGAAGACCTGGACCAGCTACGCCCAGTTCGCTTCCCGCATGCTGTTGCTTGCGCGCACCGGAAGCCCGGAGAGCCGGCATCGCGGGATCACCGCGATGCTGGTTGACATGGAGGCTCCGGGAGTCACGGTCCGTCCGCTTCACGCGATCAACGGTGAGGAAGAGTTCTCCGAGACGTTCTTCGATGACGTTGCCGTACCGAAGGGACGCGTGGTCGGAAAACTCGACGGGGGTTGGGCCGTCGCCATGAGCATCCTGCGCTCCGAGCGCGGCGCCATCTTCTGGATGCTTTCGGCCTGGCTCCTTGGCGAGCTCGCCCACCTGGTTGACGAGGCGAGCCTGACCGATTCCGACGACGAAGCCTTGGGACGCACCCTCGCTTCGATGGCCGCCTTGCGGGCACGAAGCTGGACGACGCAACACCGCATGACTCTGAGCTCAGTCGGAATACCAGAGACGTCAATCGACAAAATCCTGATGACCACGGCCGAGCAGGAGCTCTTCGACGTGGCACTTTCGACGCTCGGTGGACTCCTCGAGTTCGGAGACGACTACGCCGCCCAAGGCTGGCGGCGAGCGTACATGTACTCTCGGGCCGCCTCAATCTACGGAGGCACCGCCGAAATCCAGCGCAACATCGTGGCCGACCAGTTGCTCGGATTGCGGGGCCTCCAATGATCGGCGCCGAGCTCGTGGCGGACCTCAGCCGCACGTTCGCGGCTGCGATGGATCATGATAATCCGGCAAAAGCCAGAAATGGGCTGCTCACGGCCGGCTGGCTCGAAGCGCTCGAAGCTGACGAGCCGGTCGCAGTGGCGGTGGCGTTCAGGCTTCAAGGTGCCGCTCTTCGGGACGCGGCAATTCTGGACGACGTCGTCGCTGGGAGACTGGCACACGGGTGGCCGGAGGCATCCGGCGATCTCGCCGTTGCCTACCCGGCGATGGCCTCAGCCGCTGGGCCAGGTTCCATCACCCATACCGTGCTGCCTGGTCACAGACATGCGCGGCGATTGCTTTGGCTGGCGGACCTCCGACCCCGGGAGTTGGAGATACTAGAGCTGGAAAGCGAGCTCGAACCCACAGCCGGTGCCGGGTTGGATCCCGGGTTCGGTCTGCTTGGCCTCTCGCAGCGGCCGGATGGACGGTCGATCCGATTAGGCGGAGCGGAGGCCTCTAGCCTCTGGGAACAGGCGCTAGCGGCCGGGCGGGTCGCGTTGTCTCACCAGATGGTCGCGGGTGCACGAACCATCCTCGATCTGGCCACCGCTTACGCCCAAGCGCGGACGCAGTTCGGTACGCCTATCGGCGCCTTCCAAGCAGTTAAGCACCGCCTCGCCGAGACTCTCGTTGCAGTGGTGTCTGCAGACGCCGCGGCGGTGGCAGCCGCCGCGACTCAGAGTCCGAGCGGCGCGGCCATAGCGAAGGTACTGGCAGGGCGGGCCGCAAGCAGCGCGGCCAAGAACTGCCTGCAGGTCTTCGGGGGCGTCGGCTTCACCGCGGAGCACGACTTCCACAAGTACTTCCGCCGTAACTTGGTCACTGACCGCCTGCTCGGTGACGCCCCAACGATCGAACGCCAGCTGGGTCGCGATCTCCGGGCCGGCCGGCTGGCGGGATACCGAGTCGTGGAGCTTACCGATCCCCTGCGCATCGAACTACTCGAAGCCGGGTCACCCCGGGCCGCCGGCTGAAAGCTCGGTAGAGTGAGGACGTCCTGGTGTCGAGCGTGTGCGCTCTATTCCATTGATCCGGCAAGCCCACTGACGCGCAGGCGATTGATCCGTCTGCGAGACCCACGACAAGGAAGCGATGGAATATTCTCGGTACCACCAGCTGGAGATAAGTCAAGACGGACCGATCGTCACGGTCATTCTGAACCGACCCGAAGTCAGAAACGTCATCAACGCGGAGCTCCACGACGAGCTCGCTACCATCTTCACTGACCTCGATATGGATGACAGCTGCGACCTCGTCATCCTGACCGGAGCCGGAGGTTATTTCTGCGGCGGCGGCGACCTGAACTGGATTCTGTCCCAGAATAGAGATTTGGTCCTGAGCGCCCATGCCGGTCGGGCCAATCGTCGGATCCAGACGAGCATTCTCGATCTGGAGAAGCCGATCATCGCCAAGGTTCGCGGTCCCGCCGTGGGCCTCGGCTGCTCCTTGGCTCTCTACTGCGATTTTGTGTACGCCACGCCGGAGGCGGTTTTCGCCGATCCCCACGTGTCGGTCGGCCTGGTGGCAGGAGATGGCGGCGCAATCCTTTGGCCCCAGCTGATCGGATACGCGCGAGCGCGCCGTTACTTGTTGACCGGCGACCCCATCCGCGGAGCGGAAGCGGCCAACATCGGACTCATCACTGAGGCGGTCCCCGATGAGCAACTCGACGACGTAGTCGACCAGATGGCCCAACGGCTTCTCTCCGGGGCCAAGTACGCGATCAAGTGGACCAAGGCTGCCATAAACGCGGCCCTGAAAGTCACGGCCAACAGCGTGATCGATCGCGCCGGGTCGTTCGAGAACCTGACCCAGATGACCGAGGACAACCGGATCGCGGCGCAAGCTTTCCTCCAGAAAGAAAAGCCCAACTTTACGGGGAGTTAAGGCAGGAAGGACTCCGTCCTATCTTACGTTTCCTGCTCGTGCTCAAGCTGCACGCCAAGGCTGTTGAGGGTGAAGGCGACGGCGTGGTAATGGCCGACCAGCATGGGGATTTCTATCAATTGCTGATCGTCATACCGCCCGGCCAGGGTTTCCCAGGTGGGATCGCTGATCCGCTGGACGTCGTGGAGTTCGTCGGCCGCTCGAATCAGCGCAGCATCAAAGCCTGACCAGCCCGACCACGCACGGTCGCGGCGAACGATCTCGATCTCTTCAGGCGTAATGCCAGCCGCAGCAGCTATGGCCTCATGGTGTCCCCACTCGTACGCACAGCTGCATCGATACGCGGTGCGCAAGATCAGAAGCTCCCGATCGCGAGCCGGAAGGGAACCCCTCAGAAGCATGGCGCCGTACGGGACCCATCTCCTGAAGAACCGCGGGTGGCGCAGCATGGTCGTGAAGATATTGAGATCAGACAGGTCCCCTACCATGGCGAGCAGCTCATCAGCGGCGTCGTCGCGATCAGCTCTGGTCAGCGGAGGAATGCGAGGCTCGCCGGTCACCGGTTGCGATCCCGCCCCGCCGACGGCGCCGAGCCGCCCCGTCTCTTCCATTTGCCCATTCTCGTCATTCCTACTCAGGTCGCATCGGCGTCATCAAGCAACTTGCCGACGAATCAGCCACTCACCCCGAGCACCAACCTCATACCTCGCTTGCCAATGTTTCGTATACAGCATAGCATGCTTCACACAGCACATAGAAGATGAGGCGCACTCAAAGGGGGGTCCGGGTTCCATGTTCGACACCGTGACTATCGAACTACCGGAGATGGTCAGCAGCCGCACCGCCGTGACCCAAACACCACTGAACGGCCTACGACCCCACCCTCAGCTCCGCCTGGGAGAGCTCGACCAAGACCACCTCTCGGTGATCAGCCTCTCCGAGCAGGACTGGCCCCCCATCGTGGTGAGGCGGGCAGACAACACCATCATCGACGGCCACTACCGGTACGTGGCTGCCCGGCGGCTCGGCCACCGCCGCATCGCCTGCGTCTATTTCGACGGAGGAGACGAGGCCGCATTCCTCGAGGCACTGCGCCGCAACCGCAGCCACGGTCTTCCGCTGTCGCTACAAGAGAGACAACGAGCCGCCCGCCGGCTCCTCGAGTCTCACCCCGACTGGTCCCACCGCCGCATCGCCGAGCTCTGCTGCCTGGCACCCGGAACAGTAGCCCGCATACGCACGGCCGCACCGCCCAGCCCCGCAATCCAAGAAGCGGAGCCGGCGCGACTCGGCAGAGACGGACGAAGACGACCATCCAAGCCCGGCGCAGCACGCGACCGGATACTACGAGCCCTCGAGACCCAGCCCGATCGGTCGCTACGAGAGATCGCCCGTCTAACCGGAACCTCCCCGGCCACCGTCAAAGCCACAAGATCCAAACTCGCCGCGATATCCAACCCCCCCGAGCTACCAACCACCTGTCAAGAGCCATCCGCATGCCCCATCCGCTGGGAACCCGACTCGGCCCTGCTCTCCACCATCGAGGGAAAAGGCTTTGCCGCCTGGTTCGAGCAAACCCACATCGACGACGAATCGACGAACTATTTCCCGGGCATCCCGATGAGCAGGATCTACGAGATCGCCGACGAAGCTCGGCGCCGAGCCTCCGCCTGGATCACCTTCGCATCGCTACTCGAGAGCCGAGCCAAAGCCCCCACCAGGCTGTGCCGCGGCTAAAGGGCAGGCGACGAAACGACTCGAGCAACTCGTTGTAAGAAGACGGGCCGGGCCCGCACAGCTCGGCCCCGTTCTTATCTCGAGGCGAGCCCTAGCCGGAACGGTACTTCAGGTGGCGGGAACCGGGGGTGGAGGAACTCGGGGGGTCGTCGTCGACGGCCACGCCGCCTTGGCGAACAGGCCGCCATCGAGGTGGATGATCTCGCCAGTGATGATCGACGCTCGGTCTGAGAGCAGGAAGACGACCACTTCGCCGATCTCCTCCGCCGTTCCCGAGCGGCCGATGCAGTTGAGGGCCGACGCGGCTGTGCCCACCTCTCCGCCGGCGACAAATGGCAGGATCGCGTTCGCTCGGATGCCCTGCCTCCCATACTTGTTGGCCACAAAGCGCGTGAACGCGTTCAGGCCCGCCTTGGAGACGGCATAACCGGGGCGGACATCCTCGGCGGCCAAAGATGCCGCAGACGAGTTGAAGACGAGTGACCCACTTCCACGCCCGAGCATCAACGGAATCGTGAACCGGGCCAGCGCCATCGGACCACCAAGGTTGATACGCATAGCTCTGTCCCAGCGTTCCGGATCGACGTCGATGTCTTCGTGACTCATGTCGTAGTACGCGGCGTTGTAGAAGACCGAGTCCACGGTTCCGAAGGCCGCCACCGCGGCGTCGACGGCAGACCGTACCTGCTCCTCGTGGCCCAGATCGCAACGCAGTGGCAGGGCCTGACCTCCATTGGCGCTGATCGTCTCGGCGAGCTCGTTGATCGTCTCCGCGCTACGCGCCGCCACCACCACCCGCGCCCCTTCGCGCGCCGCGAGTATGGCGGTGGCGGAACCAATCAACGGCCCAACGCCTGCGACGAAAAGCACCTTGCCCTCGAGGAGGCCGCAGCCGCGGTGTTCGCTCATGTCATGCTCCCTGCAGAGAATTGATGACGGTCATGGGTGTCGAGCCGAGTACCCGCCATCGATTGTCAGAACGGCCCCATTGATATAAGACGCCCGGTCCGAACAGAGAAACGCCGCAACTTCGGAGATCTCCCCCGGTTGGCCGATGCGGCGCATCGGGATCTTCCGCTCGAGCCGGTCCTTGATGAGCACGATATCTTTGCCCATCCCCTCGGTGAGCACCCATCCGGGACAGATGGCGTTAACCCTGATGCCATCTCCGCCGTGCTCGAGGGCCGCCGCCTTGGTCACGGCGATGACCCCGGCCTTCGCTGCGGCATAGACACTCGTTCGGGGGCTGGCGTTGAGACCGGCGAGCGAGGACCAGTTGAGTATGACGCCGCCGCCAGTCTCGAGCATGGCCTTGACGCCATACTGCGTACCCAGGAAGACACCGCGCATCATGGTGTCCATGCCCCGGTCGTAGTCATCCTGAGTTATCTCGAGGAACGTCTTGCCCATCCCGATGCCCGCGACGTTGAGAACGGCGTCAACCCGACCGAATTGCTGCACCGCGGCGTCGATCATGGCGGCCACGTCAGTCTCGCGGCGGACGTCGCAACGAAACGGAATGACGGAGTCGCTGACCTCGGCCGCGGTGTCCTCTTCAGCGCCACTGATGTCCGCGGCGACCACGCCGCGCGCGCCGTGGCGGATGAACGTCTTCACCGATGCCTTGCCCATGCCGGACCCGGCGCCCGTGATGACCGCGACCTTGCCTGTTAACTCTTCGCTCAAGTGATCATCCTTAGTCGGCAACCTGCGGTCGTATCCGTACTGATTGACGTCCCGTCCGGTCTGCTACCTGCGATCAAGTGAGCAATACCACATCGCCGTGGACAGGAGAGACTCATCGCACCGTTACCCGGCGATGGCGGCGAGTATGGCCACGGGCGTCAGTGGCAACCGAGTCAGCTTGGCCCCGAGAGGCGCGACCGCATCGGCTACGGCGTTGGTCACCGCCGGCACAGCACCGAGCACGCCTCCTTCGCCGACACCCTTGTACCCGCCCGGGCCGGGACCGGGTGTCTCCAGATGCTCGTACTCGAGCACAGGGATCTCTGCAGCGGTCGGAACGAGGTAATCCATAAAGGTCGTGGCAACCGGGTTCCCGTCCTCGTCGTAGGCGAGATCCTCGAAGAGAACGCCGGCCAGCCCTTGCACGGCGCCGCCCGCGATCTGACCTTCGACGACGGTCGGGTTGACCATCGGCCCACAGTCCTCGGCGACTATGTAACGGCGCAAATGAACTCGGCCGGTTTCGATATCGACCTCGCAGGTACAAATATGAGTGGCGTTCGTCCACCCCCAGCGCGACCTGGCACTGTACCGACCGCTCACCTCCAGACCGGCGGACGTCCCCGGAGGGAGCTTCTCGGGCATGAAGTACGCCCATCGTGCGATCTCTGAGAGAGGGATGGCCCTCGATGGCGTACCCCGAACTGTAGCGTGACTGGCCGCGAGCTCGATGTCGGCGGGCGCCGCCTCCAGCTGGTGCGCGGCGATAGCAACGATCCGTTCGCGAAGGAGACCTGCCGTGTCCGCGATGGCTCCGGCGATCATGGCGCCACTGCGGCTACCGCCTGCCCCAGCTCCATAGGGGGTGATGGCTGTGTCCCCCTGGATCGTCGCCACGTCCTCCATGTCGACACCAAGCGCATCGGCGGTCAGCTGGACTGCCGTCGTCTCGAGGCTGTTGCCCGTAGAACCGCCGGCCAAGTAGACGTTGACCTTCCCCGACGGCTCGACCCTGATCGTCGCCCCCTCGGTCGAGTACATCCCCGCGCCGGGGGTCGTTGGCTCAACAAAATTGCCAATGCCAACGCCGAGGTACCGGCCACGCTGGCGCGCCTGAGCCTGGTCGTGGCGGAACCCGTCGTAGTCGAGCACCCTCAGCGCCGCCTCGAAGGTCTCTAGGGGCGAAATGTGGTCGTACTCCATGCCGTTGGCGTTCGTATAAGGCTGGTCCTCGCGGCTGAGGAGATTGCGGCGCCGGAGTTCTGCCGGATCGATGCCCATACGGCGCGCGGCAATGTCCAACGCGACCTCGCGGGCATAGGACTCGAAGACCCAGGGCCCACGGTAGCCGCATCGACCGACGGTGTTGGTATAGATGGACTTGGTAGTGAAGGTGGCGAGCGGCACCCGGTAGGGCCCGGGGAACATCGTGCCCACGGTCCCCGACACCCACACTGGCCAGGGCACGGGATAAGCGCCGCAGTCCTCGACGAAGTCGATCCTTACCGCCTCGATGCGCCCATCCCCGTCGAAGCCCAGGCGGACGGTTGCGTGCTCATGTCGGGACTGCCCGGCCGACATGAGGTTCTCCCGGCGATCCTCGATCCACTTCAGCGGCGCCGACACCTTCATCGCGGCCAGCATCACGCACATGTCCTCCCGCAGCACAGTGATCTTCTGACCAAACCCGCCGCCCGTGTCCCGCATAATGACGCGCACCCGATGCTCTGGGATTCCCACCAACCGGGCACAGAACGCCCTCCACTCGTGGGGAGACTGTGTCGCCGCGTAGATGGTGACGTCGCCTGTGGCTACCTGGCGGTGAACGATGAGCCCGCGGCCCTCCATCGGGCAAGGCGACTGTGCCTGCTGGTACATCGTCTCGGTCAGCAGAAACGGTACGGACTCCAGCACGTCGTCGACGGCCTCCGGAGGTGGGCCAGAAAGACCGCCGATGACGTTGCTTCCGTGCGATTCGTGCACCAGATCCGGCGACTCTTCAGCCTGCAAGTAGTCCACGACAGGGGGCAGCGGCTGGTACTCGACCGCCACGAGGTCCGCCGCATCCTCAGCGATGTAGCGATTCTCGGCGATCACCATGGCGACGGGATCGCCGACGAAGCGTGCTTGACCCTCGGCCAAGGGCGGCCTCGGGGTGTCCTTCCGAACTCGGCCGATGATCGTGTACCAGAGCTCGTGGACCCCGGGGTTGAGATCCTCGGCGACCAAGACACGGTGAACGCCCGGTAGTGCCGCGGCCTCTGTCGTGTCGATGCCGAGGATGAGGGCCCGGGCGTATGGGCTGCGGGTGAAGGCCACGTGGAGCATGCCGGGGAGCATGACGTCGTCGACGAACACTCCTTCCCCCGTCAGAAGGCGTGCATCCTCGACCCGGTGAACGCGGCTGCCTGAGTACCGCTTGCTGCCCTGGGGCACCGCCGTGGTCATCGACACCATCCTTCCCGCGCGTCTAGCTCGGTGCCGTTTGCGGGTGCCGGTCCGAGCGCCCGCCCGGTGGAGTACCTGAACACGACCGTTATCTAGCACCCTCCGAAGGGAGATATCAACCGATTGGACGACTCGATCTGACCGCGACCTAGTCGAGCCATCCTCGTCTCGACGTTGTAATGTAGGCAAAGTTTCAGCCGTCCGGGGAGGCCGCATGACCGAGTTGCTTTCGCGCGAGCAGGTGCCGTTCGCGATCACCGACGACAAGTTCATTCCACCGAAGCGGTACTACGACAAGGACTACTTCGAGCTCGAGAATGAGAAATTCTGGCCGCACGTGTGGCAGATGGCGTGCCGGCTGGAGGAGATTCCGAAGGTAGGTGACTTCGTCGAGTACACGATTGCCAAGTACTCAGTAGTCGTTGTCCGGACCGGGCCTGGTGAGATCAAGGCGTATCAGAACGCCTGCAGGCACCGAGCGACACAGTTGGCCGTGGGCTGCGGTACCTTCCGCGGCGGTCAGATCGTGTGCCCGTTCCATGGGTGGCGCTGGAACCTCGACGGCACGCCCTCGGGCCTCTACGGCAAGGAAGGCTTCGACGAGCGCTCCCTGCGTGAGGAGGACCTCAAGCTCGTAGAGTGCCAGGTGGGAACATGGGCGAACTGCGTGTTCATCAACTTGGACCCCAACGCTCAGCCGCTGGAGGAGTTTCTCCGCCCCATGCCGGCACTGCTCGACCCACTTCGGGTCGACCACCAATATGTCTACTGGTGGAAGGGCGTCCGTCTGAAGGCCAACTGGAAGATCGCCCTGGAAGCGTTTCTCGAGGGTTGGCACGTGATGGGCACGCACCCTCAACTCACCCGCGGCGCAGGTGAGGCATTTCCCCCGGACTTCCAAAACCACATGGAGCTCTTCGACAACGGCCACATGTACCTAGCCCAGGCCCACGACAGCGAGGTCTCATCGGACCTCGGGATCGGCGACAAGAGTGAGGCCGAAGAGACCATCGAATTCACCCGCCTCATCTACGAAGGTGGAGATTCGCAGGTCCTGGCGAAAGACATGTTCGTCCTCGAAGGTCTGCGAAGCGTGTCTTGTGGGCCAGGACAGTTCTCCGCGAAAATGACCGAAGCGTTGTACGCGTGGAATACGGGCGCCGGCATCAAGCTGCCCGATCCCGATCCCGAGGCGCTCGGTCGCTGGGGCAGCAATTGCTACGTCTTTCCGAACTTCGCCATCCACCCTCTGTTCGGCAACGCCGTCGTTTATCGATGCCGGCCCGACAGCGAGGACCCGGAGCACTGCCTCTTCGAGATCTGGGCCGTCACGTTGGAGCCGGAGAACCACCAGCCACTGAAGCCCAGGTTCGAGGAATACCCGCCTGATGATGCCGAACATTGGCCTCTCATCCCGCTCCAGGATTTCAGCAACATCGAGCGCCAGCAGCGGGGACTCCACCAGCCCGGCTTCAAGAGCATGCGTCTGGCCAATTACGAACGTGGGATCGCCAATCTCCATACCACGCTCGACCGTTACCTCGGCAAGTAACCACCATGCCCGGCCCTATCGCGGGGTGAGGGCAAACGGCAGGACCATCGGTTCTGGTCTAATGTTCTAGGACCATTGATCGGCGGGCGGAAGATCGCCCGTTCGACGGAAGGAGCGAGATGAGGGAACCCCAAACCCGAACGGTCAGGGGCCCAAACGAGCCTGTCGTCGTGGTTTCGGCCGACACACACGTCGGCCCGCTGCTGGTCGAGCAGTTGCGGCAATACTGCCCCAAGAAACACCTCGAGGCGTTTCAGGAGTTCGTGCAGACCTGGCAGGAGACCTTACGAGCGGACGACAACGTCCCGCCGTTTATCACGGACGTCTTCATCTCCGGTGCCGGGGTGGCCAACCTCGACTCGCCTGGCCACTACGACATCGATATGCGCTTGAAGGAGATGGATCAAGACGGCGTCGCGGCCGAGGTCATCTTCCACGCCAGTGAAAACGGCCAGCCCATTCCGTTTCAGCCGGGCAGCGGTCATTTCCGCCACCACATGGCGGACGACCTGGAGCTGGCAGCCGTCGGAATGCACATGTACAACCAATGGCTGGCGGATGCGTGCTCTGTCCAGCCGGGCCGCCACGCCGGCCTGGTCCACCTGCCGATGTGGGACCTGGACGCCGCGGTGAAGGAGCTGGAGTGGGCCAGCGCGGCCGGCCTTCGCGGCGTGAACTTCCCGGCCATGCGGGCCAACCACCCCTCGTACAACGAACCTATATGGGAGCGGCTGTGGTCGGTGGCGGAAGCCCTGCAGATGCCCCTCACGACCCATATAGGTGGGGCCAGTCCGGCCACGTTCACGGGCCCCGAGGCGGTGCCGCTCAAGATGTTCGAGGACGCCCACATCTTCGGATACCGGGCCATACACTGGCTGATCTTCGCCGGCGTGTTCGAGCGACACCCGGGATTGAAGCTGGTGATCACCGAGATCGCCGGCGACTGGTTCCCGCACTATCTGAAGCTGCTCGACGACGGCTGGTACGGCGCCAAGAAGTATGAAGGATTCCGGGAACAGGTTCCTCGTCCGGCCAGCGAGTACGCCATGGAGAACGTGTATTTTGGCGCCAGCTTCATGGCCCGGTTCGAGGCCGAGTCAGCCATCCGGGACGGCTACGTCGACCGCATCATGTGGGGCTCCGACTACCCCCACGTCGAGGGCACCTGGCAGCGGGACTTCGACCTCAACGGTGAGGCAGCCACCCACCTGTCCCTGCGAAATACCTTTGCCGGGACGCCCGAACCCGAACTGCGGATGATGGCGGGCGAGACAGCCATCGAGGTGTACGGCCTCGACGGTTCAGCCCTGGCCGAGGTCGCAGCTCGTATCAAGGCGCCAACGCCTGCCGAGCTCGCCATCGCCCCGACTGAGATTCCCAAAGGACTCTCCACGCTGGCGTTTCGTAAGCACGGCACCTGGACCTGACGCGTGCCGGGATCTGAGGGGCTGTGCCGTTTGCCCGATCGGTCCAGCTCAACGCGGAAGCTGGACCTCCACGGGGCCCTTGGCTACCACCAGTCCGTCCTGATTGGTCATGGTGACCTCGACGGTGGTGATCGGCACCCCGAGTAGCGGCTCCCAGCGCTGTTCGCTGACCTCACCGTTCAAGAAGGAGACGTCGCCCTCGAATACGGGGAACCGGTAGGCGATGTTGGCGTGACGGATGAAACCCTCGTCGCCGGCCCAGTAGGCGACGTAATCGAGAGCCCACGCTCCCATGGAGGCGCCGTAGCCGAAGTGCCTGGGTAGGCCGATCAGCTGGGCCTTCTCGATGTGGGTGTGGCCGCTGGATGGGCCCTGGTCGGTGCCGGTCCGGGTCTTGGTGTCGAAGTTATCCCCACCCATCTCGGCCAGCCAGCCAGCCTCCGCACCGTAAAAGTGGCCCTCCACGTAGTAGCTGCCCCACACTGAGAACGGCAGGGTGCGGTACTCGATCGTGAATTGGGCCACCGTGTGGGGGCCGATGGGCCGGGTCGCCAGCTTGTCTCCGAGGGCGACATTACCGGGCCCCTCACGGCTCACTCCGGATCTGATCCACATCTGCTTCTCGCGTTCGACTTCGGCGAGCTGCTCGGTCGTAAAGGTGGGTGCGGGAGCGATCTGTTCGAAATACCCGCGCTTGCGCGCGAACTCGGGAAGATAGCGCACCGCCGTCGCTCGTTGCATGGCGACCGGTTCGAGCCGCGCATTCCGGTACAAGGTATCGCCACGCGAGAACATTGTCGGTCCGGCGAATTTCGTCTCGGCGATCTTGTAGCCATCAAACCGTCGCTGCACCCGAACACGGTCGCCGGGGCGGATGTGCGGGCCGTAGAACCACCACTCGTCGCCGCCGAAGACGTTGTGCGAAATTGGGGATCCTCCCCACGATTGCAGCCGTCATGCCCTCGCCCACGTCGCAGCATACGGTGAACGACTGCGGGGCCACGATCTCCCCGAGCTGAGTTGACGCTGCGGCCTCTTCGTCGAAGTGCCACGGGTTTGGGTACTGCATAGCCTGCACCCATCGGCGGATATCGGTCAGCGTGACTGGCTCTTTTAGCTGGCCGCCCCCTACGTACTCGCCGATGTGCTTGTCAACATCGCTCGTATCGAGGATCTCTTCGTCCTCACGAAGGTCTGTCATCCCGTCTCCTCACGCCAATGGTGCCAATGATCACCACGGCCAGCCCTGCCGGCCCAGTCATGGACTGACGCCGGCCGCCGCGTCAACGCGCTACGCATTTCGTCTGAAGATAGCATTCTTTGACAGATTGGATCGGGAGGCGAGATGACGACGTTCCACGGGCCGTCGCCGGAAAACGAGCCTGGCATCGGGCCACTGACCTTCGGCGGCTTCCTCGAGGATCTGGCGGCAAGACACAGCGACCGCTTGGCCCTTGTGTACGCGCCGGCCGGCCGGGTACGCGCCGCGTGGACCTACCGAGAAGTCCAGGAACAGTCCCGGGCCACGGCGAAGGCATTGATCGCAGCGGGCGTCACCCGAGGCACGCGAGTCGCCGTGCTCATGGGGAACCGGCCGGAGTGGGTCGCGGCCGTATGGGGAGCGGCCATGGCCGGGGGTGTCGCAGTGCTGTTCAACACGTTCGCCACTTCGCGTGAGATTGACCACCTGCTCCGTCACTCCGATACCACCATCGTCGTCACCGAGCGCACCTTGCTCAACCACCACTTCGTTGACGAGATCCTCGATCTGTGCCCAGAGGCCAGGACTGCGACCCCGGGAGGCATCCTCTCACCTAGGTATCCGTTCCTCCGGCGCATCGTTGCCGTTGACACCGCGGCGCTGGGAGCGGTTGAGGGGTGGAATGATTTCGTGTCGGCAGGCCTGGCGGTACCCGACGAGGTGCTCGAGGGGGTCTTGGCCGGTACCGGCCCCATCGAGGACGGGGTAGTTATCTATTCCTCTGGCACGACCTCGCTACCCAAGGGCGTGCTGCACCGGCACCGGGCCCCGATGCTTCAGTCCTGGCGACACGCCTACCGCGAGCAGTCACGCCTGAACGACCGCGTGTTCTGCGGACTGCCATGGTTTTGGACCACGGGTTCGCGGCCGTGCTGGGTGCGACGTTGGCGTCAGGAGGCGCGGTGATCGCCACTGACCACTTCGATGCCACCCACGCCCTGCAACTGATCGAACAGGAGCGGATCACGTGCGGGTAAGCGCTCCCGAACCAGGCTCAACAAATCCAGGCGATCCTTGAACACACGCCGCACGACCTTTCGTCTGTCCGCCGTCAGCTGTACCGGATCACAGGCGAACCGGCGCCGAATGGCGAGCCGCGTCCGGCTGACTACGCGAGCTATGGGAGTAGCGAGACGTTCACCAGCGCTACTGCCCTGCCCATGGCGCGCCAGTGGAGGAACTCTCGACGTACGGGCGAATGATCGCGGGTTCGACCATGCGGTTCCTGGACCCGGTGACAGGGGAGCCCCTTGGCCCCGGTCAGGAGGGCGAAATTGCCCTGAGGGGCTAACCCTCATGCGCGGTTACGTGAAGGTGCCGCCCGAGGACGTCCTCGACGACGATGGTTACTTCGACACGGGCGACCTCGGGTGGCTCGAGAAAGCGGCCTGCTCCACTGGACCGGCCGGATCACCAGTATGATCAAGACCAGTGGAGCGAACGTGGCGCCGATCGAGGATGAAGAGGTCCTCGACGCCCACCCTGATGTCAAGCGAGCCGCCGTCATCGGTGTTCCTGATGCCGTGGCCGGCGAACTGGTGATCGGGTGCGTGGTGCGGCGTGACGAAGCGGCCGTAGAGGAGGACGTCCTCCTCGCGCACGTCCCGGGCGTCCTTCGGCGAGCTACAAGGTGCCCCGCCGCATCCTCTTCTTCGACGAGAACGAGGTGGAGATGACGGCGAGTGAAAAAGTGAACCTCAACTCACTACACGACCTGGTGGCCAAACGGCTCCGGGTCGACGCCTGAACCCA
>CAWAPS010000014.1:0-19529 GCA_963783945.1 uncultured Actinomycetota bacterium | reverse complement strand
TGAACGGCCTCGACCCCACCCTCAGCTCCGCCTGGGAGAGCTCGACCAAGGGCACCTCTCGGTGATCAGCCTCTCCAAGCAGGGCTGGCCCCCCATCGTGGTGAGGCAAGCACTCAACACCATCATCGACGGCCACTACCGGTACCGTGGCTACCAGGCGGCTCGGCCACCGCCGCATCGCCTGCGTCTATTTTCGACGGAGGAGAGTGAGACCGCATTCCTCGAGGCACTGCACCACAACCGCAGCCACGGTCTTCCGCTATAGCTACATAGGAGACAACGAGCCGCCCCGCCGGCTACCTTGAGTCTCACCCCGACTGGTCCCACCGCCGCCGTCGGCCGAGCTCTGCTGCCTGGCACCCGGAACAGTAGCCCGCATACGCACGGCCGCACCGCCCAGCCCCGCAATCCAACCAGCAGGAAGCCGGCGCGACTCGGCAAGAACACGGACAAAGACGACCATCCAAGCCCAGCCCAGCACGGGACCGGATCTCTGCCAACCCTCGAGACCCAGCCGAATCGGTCAGCTACGAGGAATCGCCCGTCTCCACGGAACCTCCCCCGGCCACCGTAAAAACCACAAGATCCAATTCGCCGCGATATCCAACCCCCCCGAGCTACCGACCACCTGTCAAGAGCCATCCGCATTGCCCATCCGCTGGGAACCCGACTCGGCCCTGCTCTCCACCATCGAGGGAAAAGGCTTTGCCGCCTGGTTCAAGCAAACCCACATCGACGACGAATCGACGAACTATTTCCCGGGCATCCCGATGAGCAGGATCTACGAGATCGCCGACGAAGCTCGGCGCCGAGCCTCCGCCTGGATCACCTACGCATCGCTACTCGAGAGCCGGGCCAAAGCCCCCACCAGGCTGTGCCGCGGCTAAAGGGCAGGCGACGAAACGACTCGAGCAACTCGTTGTAAGGAGACGGGCCGGGCCCGCACAGCTCGGCCCCGTTCTTATCTCGAGGCGAGCCCTAGCCGGAACGGTACTTCAGTGTGGCGGGAACCGGGGGTG
Source organism: uncultured Actinomycetota bacterium (assembly GCA_963783945.1). Taxonomy (GTDB): domain Bacteria; phylum Actinomycetota; class Acidimicrobiia; order Acidimicrobiales; family Palsa-688; genus CAWAPS01. The sequence continues at coordinate 18,510 of CAWAPS010000014.1, read as the reverse complement.
GAGGAACTCGGGGGGTCGTCGTCGACGGCCACGCCGCCTTGGCGAACAGGCCGCCATCGAGGTGGGTGATCTCGCCAGTGATGATCGACGCTCGGTCTGAGAGCAGGAAGACGACCACTTCGCCGATCTCCTCCGCCGTTCCCGAGCGGCCGATGCAGTTGAGGGCCGACGCGGCTGTGCCCACCTCTCCGCCGGCGACAAATGGCAGGATCGCGTTCGCTCGGATGCCCTGCCTCCCATACTTGTTGGCCACAAAGCGCGTGAACACGTTCAGGCCCGCCTTGGAGACGGCATAACCGGGGCGGACATCCTCGGCGGCCAAAGATGCCGCAGACGAGTTGAAGACGAGTGACCCACTTCCACGCCCGAGCATCAACGGAATCGTGAACCGGGCCAGCGCCATCGGACCACCAAGGTTGATACGCATAGCTCTGTCCCAGCGTTCCGGATCGACGTCGATGTCTTCGTGACTCATGTCGTAGTACGCGGCGTTGTAGAAGACCGAGTCCACGGTTCCGAAGGCCGCCACCGCGGCGTCGACGGCAGACCGTACCTGCTCCTCGTGGCCCAGATCGCAACGCAGTGGCAGGGCCTGACCTCCATTGGCGCTGATCGTCTCGGCGAGCTCGTTGATCGTCTCCGCGCTACGCGCCGCCACCACCACCCCGCCCCTTCGCGCGCCAAGTATGGCGGTGGCGGAACCGATCAACGGCCCAACGCCTGCGACGAAAAGCACCTTGCCCTCGAGGAGGCCGCAGCCGCGGTGTTCGCTCATGTCATGCTCCCTGCAGAGAATTCATGACGGTCATGGGTGTCGAGCCGAGTACCCGCCATCGATTGTCAGAACGGCCCCATTGATATAAGACGCCCGGTCCGAACAGAGAAACGCCGCAACTTCGGAGATCTCCCCCGGTTGGCCGATGCGGCGCATCGGGATCTTCCGCTCGAGCCGGTCCTTGATGAGCACGATATCTTTGCCCATCCCCTCGGTGAGCACCCATCCGGGACAGATGGCGTTAACCCTGATGCCATCTCCGCCGTGCTCGAGGGCCGCCGCCTTGGTCACGGCGATGACCCCGGCCTTCGCTGCGGCATAGACACTCGTTCGGGGGCTGGCGTTGAGACCGGCGAGCGAGGACCAGTTGAGTATGACGCCGCCGCCAGTCTCGAGCATGGCCTTGACGCCATACTGCGTACCCAGGAAGACACCGCGCATCATGGTGTCCATGCCCCGGTCGTAGTCATCCTGAGTTATCTCGAGGAACGTCTTGCCCATCCCGATGCCCGCGACGTTGAGAACGGCGTCAACCCGACCGAATTGCCGCACCGCGGCGTCGATCATGGCGGCCACGTCAGTCCCGCGGCGGACGTCGCAACGAAACGGAATGACGGAGTCGCTGACCTCGGCCGCGGTGTCCTCTTCAGCGCCACTGATGTCCGCGGCGACCACGCCGCCGCACGCCGTGGCGGATGAACGTCTTCACCGATGCCTTGCCCATGCCGGACCCGGCGCCCGTGATGACCGCGACCTTGCCTGTTAACTCTTCGCTCAAGTGATCATCCTTAGTCGGCAACCTGCGGTCGTATCCGTACTGATTGACGTCCCGTCCGGTCTGCTACCTGCGATCAAGTGAGCAATACCACATCGCCGTGGACAGGAGAGACTCATCGCACCGTTACCCGGCGATGGCGGCGAGTATGGCCACGGGCGTCAGTGGCAACCGAGTCAGCTTGGCCCCGAGAGGCGCGACCGCATCGGCTACGGCGTTGGTCACCGCCGGCACAGCACCGAGCACGCCTCCTTCGCCGACACCCTTGTACCCGCCCGGGCCGGGACCGGGTGTCTCCAGATGCTCGTACTCGAGCACAGGGATCTCTGCAGCGGTCGGAACGAGGTAATCCATAAAGGTCGTGGCAACCGGGTTCCCGTCCTCGTCGTAGGCGAGATCCTCGAAGAGAACGCCGGCCAGCCCTTGCACGGCGCCGCCCACGATCTGACCTTCGACGACGGTCGGGTTGACCATCGGCCCACAGTCCTCGGCGACTATGTAACGGCGCAAATGAACTCGGCCGGTTTCGATATCGACCTCGCAGGTACAAATATGAGTGGCGTTCGTCCACCCCCAGCGCGACCTGGCACTGTACCGACCGCTCACCTCCAGACCGGCGGACGTCCCCGGAGGGAGCTTCTCGGGCATGAAGTACGCCCATCGTGCGATCTCTGAGAGAGGGATGGCCCTCGATGGCGTACCCCGAACTGTAGCGTGACTGGCCGCGAGCTCGATGTCGGCGGGCGCCGCCTCCAGCTGGTGCGCGGCGATAGCAACGATCCGTTCGCGAAGGAGACCTGCCGTGTCCGCGATGGCTCCGGCGATCATGGCGCCACTGCGGCTACCGCCTGCCCCAGCTCCATAGGGGGTGATGGCTGTGTCCCCCTGGATCGTCGCCACGTCCTCCATGTCGACACCAAGCGCATCGGCGGTCAGCTGGACTGCCGTCGTCTCGAGGCTGTTGCCCGTAGAACCGCCGGCCAAGTAGACGTTGACCTTCCCCGACGGCTCGACCCTGATCGTCGCCCCCTCGGTCGAGTACATCCCCGCGCCGGGGGTCGTTGGCTCAACAAAATTGCCAATGCCAACGCCGAGGTACCGGCCACGCTGGCGCGCCTGAGCCTGGTCGTGGCGGAACCCGTCGTAGTCGAGCACCCTCAGCGCCGCCTCGAAGGTCTCTAGGGGCGAAATGTGGTCGTACTCCATGCCGTTGGCGTTCGTATAAGGCTGGTCCTCGCGGCTGAGGAGATTGCGGCGCCGGAGTTCTGCCGGATCGATGCCCATACGGCGCGCGGCAATGTCCAACGCGACCTCGCGGGCATAGGACTCGAAGACCCAGGGCCCACGGTAGCCGCATCGACCGACGGTGTTGGTATAGATGGACTTGGTAGTGAAGGTGGCGAGCGGCACCCGGTAGGGCCCGGGGAACATCGTGCCCACGGTCCCCGACACCCACACTGGCCAGGGCACGGGATAAGCGCCGCAGTCCTCGACGAAGTCGATCCTTACCGCCTCGATGCGCCCATCCCCGTCGAAGCCCAGGCGGACGGTTGCGTGCTCATGTCGGGACTGCCCGGCCGACATGAGGTTCTCCCGGCGATCCTCGATCCACTTCAGCGGCGCCGACACCTTCATCGCGGCCAGCATCACGCACATGTCCTCCCGCAGCACAGTGATCTTCTGACCAAACCCGCCGCCCGTGTCCCGCATAATGACGCGCACCCGATGCTCTGGGATTCCCACCAACCGGGCACAGAACGCCCTCCACTCGTGGGGAGACTGTGTCGCCGCGTAGATGGTGACGTCGCCTGTGGCTACCTGGCGGTGAACGATGAGCCCGCGGCCCTCCATCGGGCAAGGCGACTGTGCCTGCTGGTACATCGTCTCGGTCAGCAGAAACGGTACGGACTCCAGCACGTCGTCGACGGCCTCCGGAGGGGGGCCAGAAAGACCGCCGATGACGTTGCTTCCGTGCGATTCGTGCACCAGATCCGGCGACTCTTCAGCCTGCAAGTAGTCCACGACAGGGGGCAGCGGCTGGTACTCGACCGCCACGAGGTCCGCCGCATCCTCAGCGATGTAGCGATTCTCGGCGATCACCATGGCGACGGGATCGCCGACGAAGCGTGCTTGACCCTCGGCCAAGGGCGGCCTCGGGGTGTCCTTCCGAACTCGGCCGATGATCGTGTACCAGAGCTCGTGGACCCCGGGGTTGAGATCCTCGGCGACCAAGACACGGTGAACGCCCGGTAGTGCCGCGGCCTCTGTCGTGTCGATGCCGAGGATGAGGGCCCGGGCGTATGGGCTGCGGGTGAAGGCCACGTGGAGCATGCCGGGGAGCATGACGTCGTCGACGAACACTCCTTCCCCCGTCAGAAGGCGTGCATCCTCGACCCGGTGAACGCGGCTGCCTGAGTACCGCTTGCTGCCCTGGGGCACCGCCGTGGTCATCGACACCATCCTTCCCGCGCGTCTAGCTCGGTGCCGTTTGCGGGTGCCGGTCCGAGCGCCCGCCCGGTGGAGTACCTGAACACGACCGTTATCTAGCACCCTCCGAAGGGAGATATCAACCGATTGGACGACTCGATCTGACCGCGACCTAGTCGAGCCATCCTCGTCTCGACGTTGTAATGTAGGCAAAGTTTCAGCCGTCCGGGGAGGCCGCATGACCGAGTTGCTTTCGCGAGCAGGTGCCGTTCGCGATCACCGACGACAAGTTCATTCCACCGAAGCGGTACTACGACAAGGACTACTTCGAGCTCGAGAATGAGAAATTCTGGCCGCACGTGTGGCAGATGGCGTGCCGGCTGGAGGAGATTCCGAAGGTAGGTGACTTCGTCGAGTACACGATTGCCAAGTACTCAGTAGTCGTTGTCCGGACCGGGCCTGGTGAGATCAAGGCGTATCAGAACGCCTGCAGGCACCGAGCGACACAGTTGGCCGTGGGCTGCGGTACCTTCCGCGGCGGTCAGATCGTGTGCCCGTTCCATGGGTGGCGCTGGAACCTCGACGGCACGCCCTCGGGCCTCTACGGCAAGGAAGGCTTCGACGAGCGCTCCCTGCGTGAGGAGGACCTCAAGCTCGTAGAGTGCCAGGTGGGAACATGGGCGAACTGCGTGTTCATCAACTTGGACCCCAACGCTCAGCCGCTGGAGGAGTTTCTCCGCCCCATGCCGGCACTGCTCGACCCACTTCGGGTCGACCACCAATATGTCTACTGGTGGAAGGGCGTCCGTCTGAAGGCCAACTGGAAGATCGCCCTGGAAGCGTTTCTCGAGGGTTGGCACGTGATGGGCACGCACCCTCAACTCACCCGCGGCGCAGGTGAGGCATTTCCCCCGGACTTCCAAAACCACATGGAGCTCTTCGACAACGGCCACATGTACCTAGCCCAGGCCCACGACAGCGAGGTCTCATCGGACCTCGGGATCGGCGACAAGAGTGAGGCCGAAGAGACCATCGAATTCACCCGCCTCATCTACGAAGGTGGAGATTCGCAGGTCCTGGCGAAAGACATGTTCGTCCTCGAAGGTCTGCGAAGCGTGTCTTGTGGGCCAGGACAGTTCTCCGCGAAAATGACCGAAGCGTTGTACGCGTGGAATACGGGCGCCGGCATCAAGCTGCCCGATCCCGATCCCGAGGCGCTCGGTCGCTGGGGCAGCAATTGCTACGTCTTTCCGAACTTCGCCATCCACCCTCTGTTCGGCAACGCCGTCGTTTATCGATGCCGGCCCGACAGCGAGGACCCGGAGCACTGCCTCTTCGAGATCTGGGCCGTCACGTTGGAGCCGGAGAACCACCAGCCACTGAAGCCCAGGTTCGAGGAATACCCGCCTGATGATGCCGAACATTGGCCTCTCATCCCGCTCCAGGATTTCAGCAACATCGAGCGCCAGCAGCGGGGACTCCACCAGCCCGGCTTCAAGAGCATGCGTCTGGCCAATTACGAACGTGGGATCGCCAATCTCCATACCACGCTCGACCGTTACCTCGGCAAGTAACCACCATGCCCGGCCCTATCGCGGGGTGAGGGCAAACGGCAGGACCATCGGTTCTGGTCTAATGTTCTAGGACCATTGATCGGCGGGCGGAAGATCGCCCGTTCGACGGAAGGAGCGAGATGAGGGAACCCCAAACCCGAACGGTCAGGGGCCCAAACGAGCCTGTCGTCGTGGTTTCGGCCGACACACACGTCGGCCCGCTGCTGGTCGAGCAGTTGCGGCAATACTGCCCCAAGAAACACCTCGAGGCGTTTCAGGAGTTCGTGCAGACCTGGCAGGAGACCTTACGAGCGGACGACAACGTCCCGCCGTTTATCACGGACGTCTTCATCTCCGGTGCCGGGGTGGCCAACCTCGACTCGCCTGGCCACTACGACATCGATATGCGCTTGAAGGAGATGGATCAAGACGGCGTCGCGGCCGAGGTCATCTTCCACGCCAGTGAAAACGGCCAGCCCATTCCGTTTCAGCCGGGCAGCGGTCATTTCCGCCACCACATGGCGGACGACCTGGAGCTGGCAGCCGTCGGAATGCACATGTACAACCAATGGCTGGCGGATGCGTGCTCTGTCCAGCCGGGCCGCCACGCCGGCCTGGTCCACCTGCCGATGTGGGACCTGGACGCCGCGGTGAAGGAGCTGGAGTGGGCCAGCGCGGCCGGCCTTCGCGGCGTGAACTTCCCGGCCATGCGGGCCAACCACCCGCTCGTACAACGAACCTATATGGGAGCGGCTGTGGTCGGTGGCGGAAGCCCTGCAGATGCCCCTCACGACCCATATAGGTGGGGCCAGTCCGGCCACGTTCACGGGCCCCGAGGCGGTGCCGCTCAAGATGTTCGAGGACGCCCACATCTTCGGATACCGGGCCATACACTGGCTGATCTTCGCCGGCGTGTTCGAGCGACACCCGGGATTGAAGCTGGTGATCACCGAGATCGCCGGCGACTGGTTCCCGCACTATCTGAAGCTGCTCGACGACGGCTGGTACGGCGCCAAGAAGTATGAAGGATTCCGGGAACAGGTTCCTCGTCCGGCCAGCGAGTACGCCATGGAGAACGTGTATTTTGGCGCCAGCTTCATGGCCCGGTTCGAGGCCGAGTCAGCCATCCGGGACGGCTACGTCGACCGCATCATGTGGGGCTCCGACTACCCCCACGTCGAGGGCACCTGGCAGCGGGACTTCGACCTCAACGGTGAGGCAGCCACCCACCTGTCCCTGCGAAATACCTTTGCCGGGACGCCCGAACCCGAACTGCGGATGATGGCGGGCGAGACAGCCATCGAGGTGTACGGCCTCGACGGTTCAGCCCTGGCCGAGGTCGCAGCTCGTATCAAGGCGCCAACGCCTGCCGAGCTCGCCATCGCCCCGACTGAGATTCCCAAAGGACTCTCCACGCTGGCGTTTCGTAAGCACGGCACCTGGACCTGACGCGTGCCGGGATCTGAGGGGCTGTGCCGTTTGCCCGATCGGTCCAGCTCAACGCGGAAGCTGGACCTCCACGGGGCCCTTGGCTACCACCAGTCCGTCCTGATTGGTCATGGTGACCTCGACGGTGGTGATCGGCACCCCGAGTAGCGGCTCCCAGCGCTGTTCGCTGACCTCACCGTTCAAGAAGGAGACGTCGCCCTCGAATACGGGGAACCGGTAGGCGATGTTGGCGTGACGGATGAAACCCTCGTCGCCGGCCCAGTAGGCGACGTAATCGAGAGCCCACGCTCCCATGGAGGCGCCGTAGCCGAAGTGCCTGGGTAGGCCGATCAGCTGGGCCTTCTCGATGTGGGTGTGGCCGCTGGATGGGCCCTGGTCGGTGCCGGTCCGGGTCTTGGTGTCGAAGTTATCCCCACCCATCTCGGCCAGCCAGCCAGCCTCCGCACCGTAAAAGTGGCCCTCCACGTAGTAGCTGCCCCACACTGAGAACGGCAGGGTGCGGTACTCGATTGTGAATTGGGCCACCGTGTGGGGGCCGATGGGCCGGGTCGCCAGCTTGTCTCCGAGGGCGACATTACCGGGCCCCTCACGGCTCACTCCGGATCTGATCCACATCTGCTTCTCGCGTTCGACTTCGGCGAGCTGCTCGGTCGTAAAGGTGGGTGCGGGAGCGATCTGTTCGAAATACCCGCGCTTGCGCGCGAACTCGGGAAGATAGCGCACCGCCGTCGCTCGTTGCATGGCGACCGGTTCGAGCCGCGCATTCCGGTACAAGGTATCGCCGCGCGAGAACATTGTCGGTCCGGCGAATTTCGTCTCGGCGATCTTGTAGCCATCAAACCGTCGCTGCACCCGAACGCGGTCGCCGGGGCGGATGTGCGGGCCGTAGAACCACCACTCGTCGCCGCCGAAGACGTTGTGCGAATTGGGGATCCTCCCCACGATTGCAGCCGTCATGCCCTCGCCCACGTCGCAGCATACGGTGAACGACTGCGGGGCCACGATCTCCCCGAGCTGAGTTGACGCTGCGGCCTCTTCGTCGAAGTGCCGCGGGTTTGGGTACTGCATAGCCTGCACCCATCGGCGGATATCGGTCAGCGTGACTGGCTCTTTTAGCTGGCCGCCCCCTACGTACTCGCCGATGTGCTTGTCAACATCGCTCGTATCGAGGATCTCTTCGTCCTCACGAAGGTCTGTCATCCCGTCTCCTCACGCCAATGGTGCCAATGATCACCACGGCCAGCCCTGCCGGCCCAGTCATGGACTGACGCCGGCCGCCGCGTCAACGCGCTACGCATTTCGTCTGAAGATAGCATTCTTTGACAGATTGGATCGGGAGGCGAGATGACGACGTTCCACGGGCCGTCGCCGGAAAACGAGCCTGGCATCGGGCCACTGACCTTCGGCGGCTTCCTCGAGGATCTGGCGGCAAGACACAGCGACCGCTTGGCCCTTGTGTACGCGCCGGCCGGCCGGGTACGCGTCGCGTGGACCTACCGAGAAGTCCAGGAACAGTCCCGGGCCACGGCGAAGGCATTGATCGCAGCGGGCGTCACCCGAGGCACGCGAGTCGCCGTGCTCATGGGGAACCGGCCGGAGTGGGTCGCGGCCGTATGGGGAGCGGCCATGGCCGGGGGTGTCGCAGTGCTGTTCAACACGTTCGCCACTTCGCGTGAGATTGACCACCTGCTCCGTCACTCCGATACCACCATCGTCGTCACCGAGCGCACCTTGCTCAACCACCACTTCGTTGACGAGATCCTCGATCTGTGCCCAGAGGCCAGGACTGCGACCCCGGGAGGCATCCTCTCACCTAGGTATCCGTTCCTCCGGCGCATCGTTGCCGTTGACACCGCGGCGCTGGGAGCGGTTGAGGGGTGGAATGATTTCGTGTCGGCAGGCCTGGCGGTACCCGACGAGGTGCTCGAGGGGGTCTTGGCCGGTACCGGCCCCATCGAGGACGGGGTAGTTATCTATTCCTCTGGCACGACCTCGCTACCCAAGGGCGTGCTGCACCGGCACCGGGCACCTATGCTTCAGTCCTGGCGACACGCCTACCGCGAGCAGTTCACGCCTGACGACCGCGTGTTCTGCGGACTGCCGTGGTTTTGGACCGCGGGGTTCGCGGCCGTGCTGGGTGCGACGTTGGCGTCAGGAGGCGCGGTGATCGCCACTGACCACTTCGATGCCGCCCACACCCTGCGGCTGATCGAACAGGAGCGGGTCACGTGCGTGCAAGCCCTCCCGAACCAGGCTCAGGAGATTCAGACGATCCTGGAACAAACGCCGCACGACCTCTCGTCTGTCCGCCGTCAGCTGTACCGAATCACGGGCGAACCGGCACCGAATGGCGAGCCACGTCCGGCTGACTACGCGAGCTATGGGAGTAGCGAGACCTTCACCAGCGCTACTGCCCTCCCCGATGACGCGCCCGTGGAGGAGCTGTCGACGTATGGGCGAATGATCGCAGGTTCCACCATGCGCTTCCTCGACCCGATGACGGGACACCCCCTTGGCCCCGGTGAAGAGGGCGAGATGGCCCTGAAGGGCCTAACCCTCATGCGCGGTTACGTGAAGGTGCCGCCCGAGGACGTCCTCGACGAGGATGGTTACTTCCACACGGGCGACCTCGGATGGCTAGACGAGAGAGGCCTGCTCCACTGGACCGGCCGGATCACCAGTTTGATCAAGACGAGCGGAGCAAACGTGGCGCCGATCGAGGTCGAAGAGGTCCTCGACGCCCACCCTGATGTCAAGCGAGCCGCCGTCATCGGTGTTCCTGATGCCGTGGCCGGCGAACTGGTGATCGGGTGCGTGGTGCGGCGTGACGAAGCGGCCGTCGAGGAGGACGTCCTCCTCGCGCACGTCCGGGCGTCCTTGGCGAGCTACAAGGTGCCCCGCCGGATCCTCTTCTTCGAGGAGAACGAGGTGGAGATGACGGCGAGTGAAAAAGTGAACCTCAACTCACTACGCGACCTGGTGGCCAAACGGCTCGGGGTCGACGCCTGAACCCAGCGGCTCCGCCGACTACCGAGAGCGAGGCGCCGCCCGTCGCGGCAAGGGTCTTGCCGGTATCACTGAAAGACCTCGACGCCAATGATCGGATGAGGATCCTGCGCACGAACGCCGAAGGGACTCTTCCACCTCGATCTGGCCGGCAGCTAACTCATCGACTGGCAGGGGCCGCCTTGGGTCGAGTTCGCCTCCTTTGCGGATGGCATCCCGAGAGGCCAGAGTCGGCGTTCCAGCCAACTGAGCAGCTCGCGGTGGGCCCGCTTGGAAACCCGGGCAGACGGCAGAAGCCCTAGAAAGGCGTGTGGGGCCCCGGAATAGACGTGGAGGTCGGTTGGCACTCCCGCCTGGTTGAGACGCCGGGCGTAGTCGACGGCCTCGTCGCAGAGACCATCGAGGGCACCCGCGAGTATGTACGCCGGCGGCAGCCCAGCGAGATCCGCGGCTCGACTGGCGGCCGCGTATCCCGGGACTTCCTCTTGGCCGTAGAGTTCGCCCAGATATGACCTCCATGCAAACTGATTGGCCTCCGGGTTCCAGATGGGACCCCGCCACTCGCTCGAGGGCGTGGGCTGGCGATCATCGAGCATCGGATAGAACAGCACCTGAAAGAGGATCGGAACTTCGGCTCGATCGCGGGCGAGCAGGCACAGCCCGGCGCCGAGCCCTCCCCCGCTGCCGCCACCGTTGACACCGATGCGGGAAGGATCGATGCCGACCTCGGCGGCGTTCTCGAACGTCCACTTCAGCCCGGCGTAGCAGTCTTCGAGCGGGCCCGGGTACGGCACCTCGGGAGCCAGGCGCTGTTCCACCGACACCACGGCGCAGCGCAAACGGGGGCACCATACTGCGGCCGGGGCATCGCCCAGCTCCCGACCCCCGATCACAAATCCGAGACCATGAATGCCGTACATGCAAGGCAGTGGTCCCTCGACGCCGAGGGGCCGGCGCACCCGGATCATCACCTGACCACCGCTGTGACTTACGGATACCGGGAAGTCACGGTGCTCCACCGCCACTGACGGTTGGATACCAAGGGCGGGGCCCAACTGCTGCCGGATGCGGGTCAGCGTCTCGGTCGAGAGCCGCAGCTCGGTCAGTAGCTTGGGTAGGTCCGTGAATTCGGGATCGAGCGAAGCTTCGGCGTCCATGGTCAGACCATATCGAGCCTGTGCCCTCCGTCCCACGGAGCGACGACCACGGGGCACCCCGTGCCATACTGGGCTCCGAGCCAAGGAATAGGCCGTTGAACCTGGAGCTGACCGCGGATCAGGAACTCTTCCGCGAAACGACGCATCGATTTATCGAACGGGAAGCGCCTCTTACCGAGGTGCGGGCGCTCTACGACACCGTCGAAGGTTTTGATCGCTACTGGTGGGCCCGGGCGGCCGACCTCGGTTGGACGTCGCTGTTTGTTCCGGAAGCGCTGGACGGAAGCCGCTTGTCCGCCACCCCGACCGGAGACGCCGCGATCGTGGCAGAAGAGATGGGGCGTCTGGTTTCGCCCGGCCCGTTCCTGCCCGTGACGGTGGTCGCGGCGGCTATCGATTGGTATGGAAGTGAGGCGCAGCAGGCGCAGTTGCTCCCGGGCTTACGATCGGGCCAATCCGTCGCGGCGTGGGCCTACACCGAATCGCGAGGTCGATGGCGCCCCGAGCAAATGTCCACTACGGCCACTGTCCTGGGTGACGAGGTGATACTCGACGGGGCGAAGACGTATGTCGAAGCCGCCGGTGTTGCGGACTGCGTCCTGGTAAGCGCCCGGACCGGTCATGGGATGAGCCAAGTCCTGGTCCCGACGGCTTCCGTTCCGGGGGTATCTGTGGTTCGCGGGCGCAGCATCGACATGACCCGCCGATTCGGGTCCGTCAGGTTCGACGGGGCCCGCCTGCCCATCAGCGCGTTCGTTGGTGAGCCGGGTCACGCAGCCGCGGCGGTCGAACGCCAACTATCTTTAGCCTTGGCGCTTCAATGCGCCGAGATGGTGGGAGTTGCCGACCGGGCTCTGGAGCTCACACTCGACTACGGCCGGGACCGCATCGCTTTTGGCCGCCCTATCCTGTCCTTCCAGGCGCTGAAGCATCGTATCGCCGATTTGTGGATCTGGCTCGAAGGATCGAAGGCGGTATCCGAGCAACTCGTGGCGGCGGTCGACGATCAGAGTGAGGGCGTGCCAACTCTGGCCTCTGTTGCCAAGGCCTATGTAGGTGAGCACTGCTTGGACATCGTCGACGAGTGCGTCCAGATCAATGGTGGCATCGCCGTGACGTGGGAACACGACATCCACCTGTACAGTCGGCGTGCCGTTGTCGATCAGCTGACATACGGAACGCCCGAGGAGCACAAAAGGCACCTCGTCGAGCGGTTGCGGGGTGCAGGATGAGCGTTGGGAGCAGCGGCAACAGGATCGAGTCGGTCGACGATTTTGCCTCCAGGGCCCGGGCGTGGATCGGAGCCAACCTGCCGTCAGCCGACGACGAGCCCGTCGCCCTTCGTGAGCTGCAGAACCTGATCTTCGACCATGGATTCGCAGGTATCGCCGTTCCTTGCGAGTACGGCGGAGCCGGTCTGAGCTTGGATCATCAGAAGGCGTTCTTTGACGTGGCTGCTGATTTGAACCGACAGGTGCCAACCGCTCAGACGGTGTACAGGGTGTCTATAGGTATGGTGGGTCCGACGATCCTCGAGCACGGATCCCACCAGGCCAAGCAGCGGTTTCTACCACCGCTCCTGCGGGGCGACGAGGTGTGGATCCAGGTCCTCTCTGAACCACGGGGTGGATCGGATATGGCGGGGGCGATCACGCGCCTGGCCCGAGAGGGAGACGCCTACGTGCTGAACGGTGCGAAGATGTGGAGCACGGGAGCCCATCTCGCCGATTTCGGGCTCTGCTTGTGCCGATCCAATTGGGACGTCCCCAAACATCGCGGTCTGTCCATGGTTGCCGTCCCGCTCAAAGACACGCCAGGCGTCACCGTGGACCGGATCCGGGGAGCCGACGGCACGTTGGCGGAGTTCTGCCAGGAGTTCTTCGACGACGTTCGCCTTCCCCTCGACAATCTCATCGGCGTGGAAAGCAACGGGTGGGCGGTCGCTCGGGCTCTGCTGTTGCATGAGCGCAACGCGGTCAGCAACATTGGCCACGGCTACCTCACGGGCAGACCGGGGATGGCGCCGGATACGCCTGACACTGCGGCAACTGACTTGTTGCCGATTTCCAGCCAACGAGGCGTGGACGACGTGCTGGCCATCCGCATCGCAGATGGCTACATAGCCACCGTAGTGGGACCCCTGACAAGCGCCCGTATATCGCGCGGCATGCAGCTCGGCACTCACATCGGTCCTTGGGGATCGCTCTCGAAACTGCAAGGTGCGCTGGCCGCCCACAGTGCGGCGCGTACCACCCTCGCCGTCTATGGGCCGGATGCCGCTATATGGGAAGGCGAGGATGTACAAATCGACAACCCAGCTACGGCATGGCTGTTCATTCGGGCCCACACGCTCGGGGGAGGCACAAACGAGATGCAGCGCAACATCATCAGTGAGGGACTGCTAGGACTCCCCCGCGAACCTGCCGTCGACCGCAACGTTGCCTTTAGTGAGGTGCTCCGAAACAGCCTCGGTCCTCCGCCCCGGCTCCAGTCATAGCCCTTCGAGGTGATCTTCCCTCGCCTCGTGCACGATGAGCTGGCTGCCCTCCCAGGGAGCAACCAAACCATCCGCTCTGAATGCTTCTGGCACATGATCGACGACGTTCCAGGTAGCAGCCATTCGGCCGGTGCCGACGCAGAGAGCGCAGTGCAGACCCAGCTCGACGATCTCTCCTTCGTCGTAGTACCTGCGCAACTCGTCGTAGACACCGTCGTCGATGGCAAGATGGTTGGTAGCGAACAGATCTGCGTACTTCAAGGCGACCCGGTCGGCGTCTGTCAACCCGAGCGATTCAGCGGGTCGTTCGAGGGAGCAAACCAGCTCGTCATCTACACCGTCGTCCACTGCCGAGCTGAAGCGAATGGACATGCAGCTCCGACACTGGTTGTGGAAAGCGATACGGAGCCGAACCAGCTCCAGGAGACGCTTCTTAAGCGTCCCTGTCGAATACAGCGCATTGATACAAGTCGACAAGGCCGCCGCCGCTTGGGGACGATGTGCGAGGATCCGGAAGACGTCCTGATTCACCAGGTTTCCGTCAGTGGCTGCTGACTCGACTCCGTCGAGAGGCAACATTGTCAATCGCGCCATCGAACCCTCCTAAGCGCCTGCGAAAAGACCGGCTGGACGGAGAGAAGGAGGCGGCGGATGCTGTAATGGCCACCCCCGCCGATGCCCCAACGATTTCTTGCTCAGCAGCATCCGTCGCCTCCTTCTCGTTCGCCAAGCTTGGTTTTTCCCACGCACTAACTTTGCCCAGTCATTCCACTCATAGTCGACCTCCCATCCAACACGCTCAAACGCCAGCTAGCCTCGCCACGACTGGAGCCAGCGGCTCCATAGCTTGGCCGAAGAACACGTAATAGCTGATCCCCAGGCGCTCCCGGCGGACGATCAGGGTCTCCGCCATCTGCTCGACAGAACCAACCAGGAGGAGAAGGGCGTCTGCCGCCTCCTCGGGCGTCAGCCCGAAACGACCACCAGCCTGCCTCAACGCCCCATCGGTGTCATTGGTTACAGTCGCTATCGGGACCATTGTCTGAAGCTCGATATCCGAGAAGCGACCGCCCGCCCCCTCCCGAACCCACTGGAGCTTTTGCTCGATCCGATAAGAAGCATATTCCTGGCCCAGATCGGGCTGGGATGGCCCCAGGTTGGCCGCAATCCCGACGATGTCGGCTTCCCGCCCGGCCAGACGAAGAAGGCGAGGACCGCCGCCACCGATCATGATCGGTACTGAAGGCTGTACAGGTGATGGCATCCCCGTGTAATCAGTCACTGTGTAGTGAAGGCCGGAGAAGTTCAGGGGTTCTGATCTCAGCGCTCGTTTGATGAGAAGCACCGCTTCCGTCAAGCGCTCAACCCGCACGACAGGTTCGTCACACCGGATACCTGTCGCTGCGTATTCCGATTTCCGAAAGCCGGCGCCCAAACCCAGTTCTAGGCGGCCCTCCGACAGCAAATCTAGGGTTGCCGCCTCCTTCGCCAGGACCAGCGGATGCCGGAAGTCATTGTTTGCGACCAGACTTCCGAGCCGAAGCGCAGTGGTTGCATCGGCTGCAGCCATCAGCGCCGGTATCGGGGCGAACTGACCGTCGAAGTGATCGGAAATGAGCAACGTGGAGTACCCCAGGTCCTCCGCCCGGCGGGCCGTATCGATCCAGTCCCGGCGACTCGGCTGATCCGGTACGAGGATGCCGAACCGAAACGGATGAGCTCCACTGTTGCTCATGGCATGAGTGCCTTCGCTGGCGGGCCTCAAGTACTAAGAACGGACACGGCGGCGACGCCAGGGGCGCCGTAGAGTTGGGCATACCCGACCTGTGGCTTGCCTGCGACTTGTCGATCTCCGGCTTGGCCACGGAGCTGATGTACCAGCTCGTACACCTGCCTGAGTCCGGAGGCGCCAATCGGCTCGCCGTTGGCCAACAACCCGCCATCAGTGTTGACGGGCAGCGGACCGCCGATCTCGGTGGCACCGTCCGCGATCAGCTTCTCCTGATCTCCATCAGCGCAGAAACCGTTCTCGGCCATGTGAATGATCTCCGCTCCGGCGTCGGTGTCCTGTAGTTGGATCACATTCACGTCTTCAGGCCCGATCCCCGCCGCCTCGAAAGCCGCCCGTGATGCGAAGACAGTGGGCGCCGGCTGTTCTTCTACCGCCGACCAACTGCTGTGGACCTCGTACGCACCGTAGCGACGGGTTCGGAGTTCGCCCGCTCGCAGATAGACCGGATGGGAGGTGTAGCGGTGAGCGATGTCTGCCCGGCACAGCACCGCGGCTGCCGCTCCCTCATTCGGTGCACAAAACATGTACTGGGTCAACGGGAAGTTCAGCATGCGAGATAAAAGGATTTCGTCTTCGGACAGGGCCTTGCGCCGGAAGGCGTTGGGATTGATCGAACCATTTCGATACCCCTTCGCTGCGACTCTGGCCAGCGTGGTGGCAGAGATGCCGTGGGCATGCATGTAGCGGTTGATCTTCATGGCGAAGAATTTCGTCGTGAGGAACTGCCCTATCTCTCCGTACCACGGGGGGGCCATCACCGTCGCCGGATCGCCAGTGAACGCCCCCGGAAGATGCTTGTCCATGCCGACGGCAACGCCGAGATCGTATCGGCCTGTCCTAATCTGGTCGGCGGTGGCATGCAGCGTCGTCGCACCTGTGGCGCAACCGTTGTAAACGTCTCTGAACGGTAGACCGGTCATGCCGAGCAGACCTACGATCGCGTCGGGAAAGGCCGTGTCGGCACTTCCGCCGAAGGCGAATTGGACGTCGCCCCAGCTGATTCCCGCGTCGGCCAAGGCGTCCCGCGCCGCCTCAGCGCCCATCTCGATGGCAGACTTTTGACCGAATCGACCGAAGGGGTGCAGCCCCACGCCGATAATCGCAACGTCATCCATGGTGTCTCTCCAATCTCAAGCTGGGGCGAAGGCGAATATGAGGACTTCGGTCCCGTCCTCCTCGACCCGGAACGGAGTCACAACCAGCTCCATGTCCATTCCGAAGTCCAGCTTGGCCGGGTCGCTTTCAGTAAGGCGGGCCTCGACCCGGACTTCGTGACCGAGTTCGATCAGACCCACTCCATACGGCTTGAAGGTTTTCTCGGTCTCGCCGCTGGCGTAGGGCTCCTTCGGCAGGAATTCCTGGGTAGTCCAGGTGACCAGCGTGCCGCGGCGCGGTAGCAGGTGGCGAGCCATCTCTGTTCCACCACAGCGCGGGCAGGAAGGCTGTGCCGGGAAGGTGGTCGCTTCGCAAGCTGGGCACTTGCCACCGATCAGCTGCGGTTGGTCCGCCGGCCAGGTAAAGACGTCAGGGGCGAATGGAACAACCGGCATTCAACTCTCCTTTGACTGCCAATCCCGAGGTATATCCCGTATCATCCTCCCTGAGTCTACCTCGCTTGGTCAGTCGAGACCCGGGGGAGCATCCGGCCGGATGTACCCGCGGATGCTCATTGTCTCCCTTAGTCTCTCACCATGGTGTCGGTGCCGGAGCTTCCGTATCTGCCGAGCATGCCCACGGTCATACGCCGAGCCGCTGAGTTGTTCGGCGAAGACGACTTCATCGTGATGCCGGACCGGCGAATCTCGTTCAAGGACGTGGAAGCAGCCTCCCGCCACCTGGCCAAACAATTGCTAGCCGCCGGCGTCGGCAAGGGCACCCGGGTGGGCATGCACCTCCCGACCGGACCGGAATGGGCGATCGCCTGGCTCGCGATCACCCGCGTCGGAGCAGTGGCCATGCCGTTCAGCACCTTGTACCGCCCAGCAGAGCTTCAAGCCGCTCTGCGCGTCGGCGACGTGTCCCTGCTACTTGCTCAGACGTCGATGCTGGGCAAGGATCAAGTGGCCTACCTGGAGGAGGCGGTTCCCGGGCTGGCGTCCGCGACAGCAGACCGCCTCCGGGTGCCACAGTTGCCCTACCTCCGCTCGATATGGCTCCTCGGCGACGCCGACCGGGCGTGGGCCGGGAGCTTTAGTTGCTCTGGCGAAGGCGCAAACGACGTCATAGACGGCTTCGACGATGCTTTATTGGAGGCGGTCGAAGCACAAGTGACCCCGGGGGACGACTTGCTGGTGGTGTTCACTTCCGGCACCTCGGCGGATCCCAAGGCCGTGGTGCACACCCAGGGAGCGGTGCTGCGCAAGACGGCTCGGCAGGCGGACGCCGGGCTCGATTCGATTTTTCCCGGTCGAGTTCTGAGCGTGATGCCATTCTTCTGGGTCGGGGGAATCCAGATGGTAGCCGGCGCTCTTCAAAGCGGAGCAACCGTGCTGACTCTGGAGCGTATCGAACCGGCGGCTGCCATCGAGCTGGCTCGGCTGGAGCGGGCAACCAGCGTGATGGGCAACCCTGCCGTGCTCCGATCCGTGTTGGGCGCCTCGGCGGTCGGCGAGCGGGTTAGCGTCCCTGCCCTCAGCTCGCTACAGCCCCTTCCCAAGAGACCATGGGAAGGCAGTCGGAGCAGTACGGGGGAGCAGCCGGTGGGGCTCGGGATGACCGAGACCATGGGGCCGTGGGCCGCGGTTAACGGGTTCGACTGGCTGGTCGTCGATCCAGAATCAGGGAAGGAGCTCCCTGATGGCGAGCAAGGCGAGTTTTACGTACGCGGCTACGCCCTCATGCGCGGCCTCTACAAGTGTGAGCGCGAAGAGACGTTCACCGCGGATGGCTACTTCCCCACTGGAGACCTCGGATACACCGAGAAAGGATGGGTGTACTTCAAGGGGAGGCGCACCGAGATGATCAAGACCAAGGGGGCCAACGTGGCGCCCGCCGAGGTAGAAGCTGCTCTCAACTCCTTCTCCGGGGTCAAGGTTTCGTTTGTCATGGCCCTGCCTCACGAGGCCTACGGCGAGGAGGT
>CAWAPS010000013.1:0-16286 GCA_963783945.1 uncultured Actinomycetota bacterium | reverse complement strand
CGGGAAGAGCCTAACGACGCCGTGACCTGCGTATAAGGGCGAGGACTGCGGACGTCGATGAGAGGGACGGGGGCGGCGACTACGCCTAACTGGAGTTGCTCGCGTTGAACTGGGGGAGCTTCAGCAGGTCTGGAACAACTTGGGTCGGACCTATCCGTTGTGGGCCACGCTGCCCGACGCAATCACAGGCCCCGCCGGCGACGGGACCGAGTTGCGGCCATGACGATGGCCGGGCCGCCCTGGGACGCGAGGTCGCCGGCGGGGAGGCGGCCGCCCTCGACTTGCCGGTGAGTGCTCCAGCTGGGCCGGCCCGCTGTTTCGTCAAGTTCGACCTGTTGCACGAGGGAGTTATGGTTTGAGCGATAGGGCTCATCAAATATGCGGGTGCCGGTCTGAGTTCAAGTTTCCTGGTCCTCCCGGTGGCCGCCCCATGAACCGAGACCACCCCGGCGCCGGTCATCGAGATGTACCTGGTCCCCACGCCTGACGTAGTCTGCGCGGTCGAGTCGGAGGGGCCCGCATCGCCTGGGACGACTCACGGCACGTCCCGTCGTTGGCTGAGCGCACGTCGTGACCAACGGGGATCCCGACACGCGCTTCGGGTGAGCACGGGCGCCGGCTACCCGTCACGCGGGTCCAACCAGCCGTTGAGCGCGTCGAGCAGCCTCCTCGATGACGTGTCCAGCCCGAAGGCACCCGCCCGCCCCTTGCCCGCTTTTATCAGCGCCCGCCGGGCGGCGCCGTCGGACAGCAGGTCATCCACCTCGCACGCGACCACGAGCGGGTCCTTGTCCTCCAGGAGAACGCCCGCGTCGCCGACCGTCCCGGTGACCGCCGCCGCCCGAAAGGCCACCACTGGTACACCTAGCTCCATGGCCTCGATGATGGGCACGCAGAAACCTTCGTGCTCGGACAGGCACACGAAGACGTCGGCCGCCGCGAAGTAGGCAAGGAGGTTGGCGAACGGGAGAGACTCGATGATCTCCAGGCTGTCCCCGAGATCCAGGTTCTTCGCCATAACCTCGAGGGCGCGCCGGTAGCGCGGTGAGGTGGCTCCTCCCACGAGGGTTAACCGGGCCCGGGCGTCGAACAGCCGGCGGTAGACGGCGAAGGCGGCGAGGACATCGTGCTGGCACTTGTTGGGGGCGATTCGACCCACGAATAGCCATCTCTTGCCGCCGGCCTCGGTACCCCGGCGGATATGAGCTGCAGTCCTGCGGTCGGGCGTCTGGTGGTACTCGTCGAGATCGAGCAGCAACGGGCACACCGCGGTCCGGGCGTACCCGAGATCGATCAGTTCGTCGGCATTGAAGCGGGAGTCGGCCATGGCCAATCCGGTGACCGGGGCGAGCAGCGACAGCTCCGTCCTCGCCACATTCATGCTCTTGGCCGCCGGCGGCTCCCAGCGGGCAAAGTACCTCGACGGAGTGATGTTGTGGTAGTCCAACCCTACGAGCTGCCCGTTTCGGGCTGTCGACTCGAGCCACGCCGCTATGGGCGAGTCGGTAGACGCGTGGTAGAGCAGGACGCGGCCGGGATCGGCCTCGGACGGGCACTCCGAATACAGCCGGGCCTCGCCGGCCAGCCGGTGGTCGATTGCACCGACATACACGTCGGAGGCGACGCCCTCCTGGCGCAGGACCCGGCGGATCTGCAACACGTGGCTGCTGATGGCGTCGTGGCGCACGAAGCTCGGAACGAGCTGATCGATCCTCACGCCGGGCCCGGGCGGTTCTTCTCGAGGCGCTCCACCCGTTCGGCCAGGCGGTCGATGTCAGTGCGAAGGGCAGTGCTGGCAGCCTCCAGGCGCAGCGTCCGGTCAGCCAGGGCCAGACCGAGGTTCGCCACCGCCTGCCCGAAGGCCGAGACCTGGCGTCCGAAGTAGTCGAGATACCACCCCACCAGCCTCTTGACCGCCTTCTTGAGCAGCCCGGCGGCAGGAACCCGGGATTGCGTCGGGACGTCGAGATCGATGACCGCCAGTTCTCCGACCGCCTCGATGGCCGCTCCGGTGTCGGTTCCGTCCAAGTCCCGGACCGCCAAGCGGCCCGCAGCGTCGCGCGACTCGATTCAGGAACCCGGGAGAGATGAGCGACAGCCGCGCCTCGGCTGCCAGTAGGCGGTCCTCTCCTTCGATCGGAACTTTCACTCAAGGGAAGGTACCAGCCGACCATAATGAGATGGGTGTGATGCGCTCCTCTCTGAAGTCTGTGGTCCGAGCCACGGCCGCATGCGGCCTGGTGGCAACGTCCGCTGTCTCCCTCGCTGGTGGGGCGGTCGCTGACACGGGGGTGGCGGCCCGGGCGGTGAGCCTCCGTCAGGTCTGGGCCCGGGCCCTGCCCGACACAGGAAGCCCGGTCGCCCTTTCTTCGCCCACTGTGGTGACTGTCGACCGTTCCGGTCCTTCGGTGGTGGTCGGGGACCGAGCCGGACATATCTACGCCCTGCACCTGAGCAACGGGACCGAAGCGGCGGGATGGCCGGCGAGCACCGCAGGCGTCCCCGTCGACTCAAGCGTTTCGTCGTCGGGATCCACCCTGTTCGTGGGGGTCGGGAACTCGAGCCGCCCCGGTGACGGCGGTTACGAATCCCTGGCCGCGAATGGTTCGGAACGATGGTTCAGGGACGTCGCCGCCGCTCCCGGGTCGCCATCGGACGCCGGCGTGCAGTCCTCGCTCGCGGTGGGCAACCTGCAGGGTACGACGGCCGTCGTTTCGGGATCCATGGGCCAGATGGAGGACGAGCTTCGGGCCTCCTCGGGCGCCGTCCTGCCCGGTTTCCCCTGGTTCGAGGCCGACAGCAACTTCAGTACCCCGGCTCTGGCCGACCTTTATAGCAACGGGCAGACCGAGATCGTCGAGGGCGGAGACTCGACCAAGGGGCTGGCAGAGGGCGTCCAGTACCAGAACGGAGGCCACGTACGGGTCCTCAGCGCCTCAGGCCGCCTGGACTGCGAATACAACACCAACCAGGTGGTGCAGTCCTCGCCCGCAGTCGGGCAGTTCCTGGCCGGCCGGGCAGTCGGCATCACCGTGGGCACGGGTCACTTCTGGCCGGGGGCTTCTCAAACCGACCAGATGCTCGGTCTGAACTCCCATTGCGGGTTGGTCTGGGCCACGACCCTGGACGGGTGGACGAACTCGAGCCCGGCGCTGACCGACGCCCTCGGCAATGGCGAGCTCCAGATCGCCGAGGGCACCTGGAACGGGGCCAGCGGGTCGGTCTGGCTCCTCAACGGAGCGACCGGCCGCCCGATCTGGCACGTCCGGGCGCTCGGCGCCATCATCGGTGGGATTGCGACCGCCAACCTAGGCGTGGGCTACCAGGATCTCATCGTGGCGACCACCGGTGGGCTCGAAATCCTCGACGGGCGAACCGGCTCGGTGCTCGCCACCGCCGGCCACGGCATCTACGGCCTGCAGAACTCGCCCCTGGTCACTGACGACTCGAACGGTACCGTCGGAATTACTGTCGCCGGATACAACGCCGCCAACCAGGGGGTCGTCTACCACTTCGAGGTTGCCGGCTCACATGGCAACGTTGTCAATGAGACCGGGGCCTGGCCGATGTTCCACCACGATCCCCGGCTGACCGGGGACGCAGGCACGCCCGCGCCGGTCATCGCGGTTCCATGCAAGGCTCCGTCGACTACGCCCAAGGGTTACTGGCTGGCAGCCTCCGACGGTGGCATCTTCACCTTCGGGAACCTGCCCTTTTGCGGATCGACGGGCAATGTCGTACTCAACAAGCCAATCGTCGGCATCGCCGGGACTGCTAACCGGGGGGGCTACTGGCTGGCCGCCTCCGACGGCGGCATCTTCACCTTCGGCGACGCCCACTTCTACGGCTCCACCGGCCACGTCCGCCTCAACAAACCCATCGTCGCCATGGCCCCCACCCCCGACGGCCACGGCTACTGGCTCGCCGCCTCCGACGG
Source organism: uncultured Actinomycetota bacterium (assembly GCA_963783945.1). Lineage (GTDB taxonomy): Bacteria > Actinomycetota > Acidimicrobiia > Acidimicrobiales > Palsa-688 > CAWAPS01. Next base: position 12,349 of record CAWAPS010000013.1, on the reverse strand, counting down.
CGGCATCTTCACCTTCGGCGACGCCCACTTCTACGGCTCCACCGGCCACATCCACCTCAACCAACCCATCGTCGCCATGGCCCCCACCCCCGACGGCCACGGCTACTGGCTCGCCGCCTCCGACGGCGGCATCTTCACCTTCGGCGACGCCCACTTCTACGGCTCCACCGGCCACATCCACCTCAACCAACCCATCGTCGCCATGGCCCCCACCCCCGACGGCCACGGCTACTGGCTCGCCGCCTCCGACGGCGGCATCTTCACCTTCGGCGACGCCCACTTCTACGGCTCCACCGGCCACATCCACCTCAACCAACCCATCGTCGCCATGGCCCCCACCCCCGACGGCCACGGCTACTGGCTCGCCGCCTCCGACGGCGGCATCTTCACCTTCGGCGACGCCCACTTCTACGGCTCCACCGGCAACGTCCACCTCAACCAACCCATCGTCGCCATGGCCGGCGTCTGACGACCGTCTCCACCGCCAGCCTGGCCGCCGAATTTGCTGGCGACGGACCGCTTCGAGCTAGCTGGTGCCATCCCCTTCGAAGGCCCAGGCTCCGCCGAGCGATACCACCCCGCCCTGCTCGTACAGCGATCCTCGCTCCACGTCGAAGCGGAGGACGTCTTTCCTGAGGTCGTAGGGTCGGAGCCCGCTGTAGTCAGAGATGGCTACCGTCAGGTCGTAGGTTCCCGGCAGCAGGCGAAGGCAGTCGAAAGTCACCTCTACCTGCCCGCTGCCGATGATCTTCTCCGGAACCCGGTCGGCGTCACGGTTGTTCGGGGCCGTGATCTCGAATCCGTCGAGGGTCCGGATCGAGAAGTTGAACACCGGCCGCTCGACGGCCTCGGTGGCCTCGTAGATGAGCCGAAAGCGGGCCGGGGCTCCGCTGTGCAGTTTGGTAACCGGGGAGCCACGTCCGTCCAGGAGGACGATGTCGGTAACCCTTGCCTCGCCGGAGCCCCACCTGGCGTGACCGTCCGAGTCGACTTGCCGGTCCACTTCGACGGTCTCGGTGTACGACTCGATCACCTCGCGGGGCGGGCCCACCATCATTAGCCGGCCGTGGGAGAACCAAGTGGCGCGATGGCACATGTTCTGGACCGCGTCCATCCCGTGGGTCACCAGGACGATGGTCTTCCCCTCATTGCGTAGCTCGGTGAACTTCTCGTTGCACTTGCGCTGGAAGCTCTCGTCTCCCACCGCGAGGACCTCGTCCACCAGCAGAACGTCCGGATCGACGTTTATGGCCACAGAGAAGCCGAGCCGCACGTACATCCCTGACGAGTAGTTCTTGACCGGTTCGTCGATGAAAGCCCCAACTCCCGCGAACTCCACGATGTCGTCGAAGCGTCGTCTGAGCTCTTTCTGGGAAAGGCCGAGGATCGCCCCGTTCAGATAGACGTTCTCTCGCCCCGACAGTTCCGGATGAAATCCGGCTCCTAACTCAAGGAGAGCCGACACCTTGCCGTTGACGGCGACGGTCCCTTCGGTGGGACGGAGGATCTTAGTTAGACACTTGAGCATGGTGCTCTTGCCCGAACCGTTCTCCCCAATGAGGCCAAAGGTCTCACCCTGATACACCTCAAACGAGACATCTCGAAGCGCCCAGAAATCCTCGGAGACCACCCGGCGGCCGCGGAGGATAGTGGCCTTCAATGAGGCGTTCCGTTCTCGAATGAGCCGGAACCGCTTCGAGACATTGACCGCCTCGACGGCGACCGGGCGATCGGTCACAGCTCCTCTGCCAACCCGCTCTCGAGCCGGTTGAAAACGATCAAACCGACTACCAGCGCCGCTACGGCCCACGCCGCGTAATAGCCAAGCTCGAACCAGCCGGGAGTTCTCCCGTCGTACCAGGCCGCCCGGTAGGACAGTGACATGTCCGTCATCGGGTTCAGCTTGACAATGTCGGCGTACTTCGCCGGGATCACCGAGAAGGGGTAGATGATCGGGGTCAGGTACAACCATCCCAGAAATAGGATCCCCATGAAGTGCTCAACGTCGCGGAAGTAGACGTTCGTGGCGCTCAAGGCCAACCCCAGCCCGAACGCAAAAAGGCCGGTTAGCACCGTCAGCAGCAGCACGAAAGGCAGGTAGACGATTGCCCTCCAGTTGCCAAAGGCCACCAAGGCGACCAGCAGAAGGCCCATCTCTATCATATGAGACACAAGGTTGGATGCCACGGTGGCCGCAGGTAGCAGTTCGCGGGGGAAGTAGCTCTTCTTGATGAGCGAGGCGTTACCCGTGAGGCTACCCAGGCTGCCCATCACGCCGATCTGAAAGAAGTTCCAGGGCAGAAGAGCGCATAGCAGGAACAACGCATATACGTTGAGGCCGCTCGGATCACCTGGCTTCGGGTTCTGCTTCAAGAAGTACTTGAAGACGATCGTGTAGACGATCATGTTGGCCAGCGGGTTGGCCAATGACCAGGTCCAGCCGAGAAACGATCGCTTGTATTTCGCCCGGAGGTCGCGGAAGGCGAGGTTCGCGAACAGCTCTTTGGACGAGATGTACGTGGATATGCTCGTCACTGGGCCATCACCGCGGAAACACCCATCAAACCATTCTACCGAACACGGCCAGCCGGTCTATGTCAACCTCTGACACGTGGGGCAAGGGCGTGGTGGCGGCCCTCTATGGGGCAGGTCAAGCAGTGGGCTCGCTCACGTTGCTGGCCCGCTCGATGACCTGATCTATGAAGCCGTACTCTTTGGCCTCTTCAGCTGTGAACCAGCGATCCCGATCAGAGTCGGCTTCGATCCTGTCGACCGGCTGGCCCGTGTGAAACGCGATCCGTTCGGCCATCATCCGCTTGAGGTAGACGATCTGCTCGGCTTGGATGGCGATGTCGGCGGCCTGTCCCTGAGCCTGGCCCGACGGTTGGTGCATCAGGATGCGGGAGTGGGGAAGGGAGAAGCGCTTGCCGTGGGCGCCGGCGCACAGCAGGAATTGGCCGATCGACGCAGCCAGACCCATGCAAACCGTTGAGATATCACAAGGTACGAACTGCATGGTGTCGTAGATGGCCAGGCCGGCGGTGACCGACCCACCCGGGGAGTTGATATAGAGGCTGATGTCACGCGAAGAGTCTTCGGCAGCGAGCAGCAGCAGCTGGGCGCAGACCAGGTTGGCGCTCGAGTCGTCGACCTGGGTCCCCAGGAAGACGATGCGCTCCTTGAGTAGTTGCTGGTAGACGTCGCCGGCCTTGTCTGCACCGGGCACCTGCGCCGTCGCAGGCGGAAGGATCAGGGAGGACATGCCCACGAGGGTACCCGGTCCGACCGCCTCAGCCGCTCCGCTCCCCACCAGGAGCGGTCCCGGGTCGAAGGAAAGGGTGGCGTCTCGTCCGGGCGTGCGGGCGTAGCGAAATTGCCACAGCGCCAGTTTAGGTCCTGAGCAGCGCCGTTTCCCCCCGTATCGACCGGCGCCGATAGTGCCTCCTAGCTGCACTTTTGCCTGCTGCTAGCCGGCTTTGACATTGACGGTTCCGACAACGGCTTCGCTCGTAAGCCAGCGCACCCCTTCCTGCACCAGTCCGACCATAAGGGTCCACTCTCCGGGTGTATCGGGGGCGACGGCACGGCACACGAGATTGGCGGTCTCGCCTCGGGCGGCCCGCCAATCCTGATGCGAACGGACGGGTTCTCCGGGGAGCCGATGACCGTCGGCATCGATCCACCACGTCGCCGGCAATGTGAGTGGCTCAGTCGGTGATCCGATTGTCGAAGGCGACATGTTCTGGACCGAAACCCAAAAGAAGAGCCCTCCCCCGGCGGAGACGGACCCGACCTGCAACGGTCCGGCCGCGATATCAATCCGGGCTGCGTCGTCTTCCCCGAGCGGAGCGGAAACCCAAATCTGGTGTGGGTGCTGGCGGTGTCCCCAGGGCAGGCGGTGCCGTGGAGGGACGTAGGTCTCGGCGATCGACCGAATAGTGAAGGGTGCCGAATCCGCTTGGGCGACAAAAAAGGCGTTGACGCCCCGACTGTCGCATCCGATGAGGGAGTAGCCGAGCTGCCGTCCGAGGTCTGCGAGCGCAGCCAGGCTGGCCCCGTGTCGAGCGGTCTCTTGCCAGATGTGGCGCGGGTCGTAGGGCATGATCCACCTGACACTCGGTCCCGCGACGGCGTTGTACTCGATGACCACAACCCGAGCGGCGACACGGGCCGCCAACTGCTTCCATACCCAGTAATCGTTGCCGTCGATGTCGATTACGAGGAGGTCGACTCGGTCCGCGACGGCGAGCTGGTCGGTTACCGCGACGATGTTGTCGCGGTCGACGAAGGCTTGAGCCACCTTGACCGGCAAGCCATCGGTGCGTTCTTGCGCCAACAGGGCCTTAGCAGGGTCCCCCTCGATCCACGCTCCCCGCCACCCGGATTCGAGCAGCGCCGCCGTGCAGTTCTCCTTGCCGTCGGAGGCGCCAATCTCGAGGAACGAGTAATCCGTCGGGGCGATTCGACGGAGTATCTCCAGAACGATGCCATCCTCTCCGTTCTGGGAACGTACGGATCGCTCAAAACGGAGAAGGTGGGCAGGATCTCCAGCAACCTGTGCGGCGAGGCGTCTCTCGTGGCGGTTGAGCTCTCTAGCAAGAGCTTTCGCACCATCCTCAGTCAACCGCTCCCGACGCAGCATACGAGGCATTGGCGGGTCGCGACGATGGCGACTCTCAGCTATCCTCAAGCCGGCATTGCCCGCAAAGGGAGTCGCCACCCCGGACTACCGCAGCCAAACGCAGCTGGCTACGTATAGAACCGATTCCCGTCGCTCGATCCTCCAACTACACCGTGGCACACCGCCCGAGGATACTCGAGAAGGCACTGATGTGGAACGGCTTGTCAAGTGGGCCACGTGACTTTCTGCTGAGCGAGTTTTAGGCGCGTCAGATCTAGAGCAGAGGCGGTCAAGGGTCGGCCGGAGGCCGAGCGAGAACCGGAGGGAAGCGGAGGCTCGGACCGACCCTGGAGGGCCCGGTCAGTGGCGGAGTCACCCTGGATGACCAAGCCCGTCAGGGCTTCCTGGGAGGTTCTGGCGTCGACAGCGACGATGAAGTCGCTGTCTTCGTCGCCGGTGGCGGGCGAGCTCCGAGGTCTCGACGATGCACCGGCAGACAGTGGTTCGGCTGTCCGCCACACTGATGTTCGTGGGTCGTGACCGCATGTCGGGTATCCGCAGGAAGTTGCCCCTGACTAGTTTCGCTTCGGCGCTGCCGCGGCATAGTGCCGCCGGGGATCGGTTCTGCAACGGCGGAACAGCCGGCGAATCGTGGACGTCTCGGGCACCCGGCCAGCCAGCCATGACGCCCGGCGGGAAGGAACGATCATCGGCTCAAGCGGCGGTCATCTCCGCCCGCAGGAACCCGGCGAGCTCCCAGGCACCGCGGACACTCTTGCTGTTCTTGCGGGCGCAGGTGCGAACCACCTCAGGAGGCAGCCCTTCTTGGCGTTGGCCGATCTATCAGCGGCGACATAGGGACGGTGCTGATAGGACCACGCCGACTCGACTAGTTGGGCGCGGAGGTGGGTGTTGTCGGCCTCGGCGATATGACCGCGGCGGGTGGATCCGCCCGACGAGTACTCGCTGGGACCGGACCGACGAAGGCCATCATTTGCGCCGCCCGACCGAAGCGTCGCCGGTCGTATACCTCGGCCTGCAAGCTCAACGATCAGGGCCGAGGTCGGGCACCCCGGCGTCGGTCCTGTGAGCACCCGTCTGAATGTTCGCCGACGGTACCAGGAGGCGATGGCACCTTGGCAAGCTCCCGCGTCGGACTCTAGCCAACCGACACGATGCGGGTCGAGGGCACGGGGCACTCGAAACCCAAATGCCTTGCGGATAGGACCGGATCGGCACTTCCTATGATTCCCTGAGCAACTGAACATGCACTCGGACGTTTTGGGCGACTCCATACCACCGTCCATTAGGGCTCGCGGAGGCCGGGGCTAAAGTGCGTAGGTGATCAGAAACCGCCTCCCGGGTGCTATCAGATTTGCTCGTCCGTCACTGGCTTTGACCCTCCCTAAGCGCCAACCAACTGGCGGCGAAGCTGTCAGAAATGAATCAGCGAGAGTCAACCAACCGGGTGACCTGGGCACGACCTCTCCACCACAACCGAGCACTTCGGCGGGTGTAGGTTCTGGCCAGCCCGTCGGCCGCAGGCGGGTGTTGGTGTTCGGGACTTACGACATCGGAGCCCATCCTCGGGTCCAGGTCGTAATCGAAGGGCTTCGCGCCCACGGCGTCCAGGTAGAGGAGTGCAACGCGCCACTTGGACTCGACACCGCAGCTCGGGTGGCGCTGCTTCGTCAGCCTTGGCGGCTGCCCGCCCTGCCGGCGCGGATTGCCGCACGCTGGATCGTGCTTATCCGCAAGGCTCGCCGGACTTCTCCGGCTGACGTCGTGCTCGTTCCCTACCTTGGTCATTTCGACGTACACCTCGCCCGGCCGTTTTTCCGGCGTGTCCCAATCGTGCTGGACCATTTCATTAGCGGAAGTGACACCGCCCGCGACCGGGGAGTGAGCGGTCCGATTCGGGACAAGTTGCTGACGTTGGTCGATCACGCAGCACTCCGGGCTGCTGACGTGGTTATGGTCGATACTGATGAGCACCGTGAGCTAATGCCGGTTTGGGCCCAACCCAAAGGCATTGTCGTCGCTATCGGAGCACCCGACTCCTGGGAAGCCCCGCCGCGACCGCCCTATCATGCCGACCGGCCGCTCAAGGTGATCTTCTTCGGGTTGTTCACTCCGTTGCAGGGACCCGTCGTCATCGGCAAGGCACTCGCCCATCTAGCGAACGAACCGTCGATCGAGGTTACGATGGCCGGCGATGGCCAGGAGCTCGCCGCCGCGAAACTTGCGGCCGGTGCGAATCCCCGTGTGCGTTGGCTCGGAATGGTTCCGTCAAAGCAGGTGCCCGCGCTGGCTTCCGAGCACGACGTCTGCCTTGGCATCTTCGCCAACAACCCCAAAGGGCTGCGTGTGGTACCCAACAAGGTGTACCAGGGCATCCGAGCCGGCTGCGCGATCGTAACGTCGGACACGCCACCGCAGCGCCGAGTGCTGGGCGATCTAGCGGTGTACATTCCGCCAGGAGATTCGACTGCGTTGGCCGATGCTCTCCTAGAGCTCGCAGCCGATCCAAAACAAGTAGCAGCGCTTCAGGCTGCGGCGAGATCCGCGTCGGCCGGATTCGGTCCGGCGGGTGTCGTCGCGCCGTCTGCTGGACTGGCTCGACAGCCTCCCTTCGTGCCAACCGGGGGGCTGACCGCATGACTACCGTCGAACCGCCCGGTCGGTGGAGCCGATCAGTCCCGGACTACCGCCGCCCACGAGGGGGGAAGATTCCGCCTTATCTCGATGTCGGAAAATACCGAGGGCTCCTGTGGCCCCTGCCTCCCAGCCCACTCGGTCATCCGAGCTATTCCGTCTCGGAGACCGATGAAACCGCCGCGGTCTCCGAAAACCCGGACCGCCTTATCATGCACTCGAATACGCGTTTACGACCTCGTTCCGCGGGGCAGGTGTTTGACGCGCAACTCTATACTCATCGCGTCGGCCACGACGCGGCTCAACTCGTTGACCGTCGTCGGCACGTCGCCGCCTATGTTGAATACCTCATTTGTGGCATCGGGTACGTTCACGCAACCTGCTATCACTGGTGCGATGTCACCTATGTAGGTGAATGCTCTCTGCTGCTCGCCGTCGCCAAATATCGAGAACTCCTCACCGCGCATAGCTTGGTTCATGAAAATACCAATTACGTTTCGGTAACGGTCGCCCATGTTCTGCCGTTCACCATAGACGTTATGAGGCCGAAAGATGATGTACGGCAACCCGAACATCTCGTGGGTGGCAGCCAGATCCTGCTCGACGGTATACTTCGCTATCCCGTACGGATCCTCCGGTTTCGGTACTGCCTCTTCGGTCATAGGTACCTGGCCGGCTCCGTACACCGCGATCGATGACGTGAATACAAACCGTCGAACCGTCCCGGAATTAACCGCCGCATTGATGAGAGTCATGCTCCCGACGACGTTGTTTATGTAGTTGAACCGTTTGATGAAATGGCTTAGTCCCTCTGCAGCATATGCAGCCAGATGGTAGACGTAGTCGAAGTGATGAGCATTGAATAGCCGGTTCACGAGTGCTACGTCGTTGATCCCGCCCTCGACGAAGGTGGCGTCGACTGGGATGTTGTCGACGAAGCCGCCGCTCAGATCGTCGAGAACGACGACTTCGTGGTCAAGCCGCAGCAGTTCGTCGGCTACATGCGATCCGATGAAGCCAGCGCCACCAGTTACGAGCGAGATGGGGCGTGACGGCATTCAAGACTCCTTTTCCGGCTGGGGCAAGCGTAGGGTATGGCGAGTACTCCGAGCAGGTAGGCGGCCAGCCCACTGCGACAAGACTAGTGCGGCGGGAGGTTGAGCGCGGGCACCAGGCGCTAGGGCTCTGACTGCTCGACCGGCTTGCGTGCCAACAAGACCAGCCCCACTCCGTCCGGCCAAATGCGTTGCAGGTACCGAAACGGCAGCGTCCCGACGGTCGCTAGGTCGGATTTCCACGAACGCCGCTCAAACTGAAACGTACGCCCGCTAGCAGCCGTCAAACTCTCCATGGACACACCAGAAGAGCGAGCATCGGCCAGCCGCTTCGCATCGATGCGATTTCGCACTGCTTCGAGGGCGTATCCGAGGGGAGCACCGTACAGTTGGGCCACCACGTCGACAAGGCCCGCCGAGCGAACGAGATCGGATAGCTGAGCCGGGGAGTATCGCCGAAAGTGGCCGGCGTGTGAATCCATCGGTCCAAAACGATGCGGGTGCGCAGGCACGGAAAGCAGAAGATGCCCGCCGGGCGCGATGTACTGGACCCACGTCCCCAGCGCCTCCCGGTCGTCCTCGATGTGTTCGAGGACCTCGAAGGCGCAAACGAGTTGCGCCGGCGCCGGATCGATGACTTCCAACTGCTCCCGGTGGATCACCCCGCCCAATGGCTCGATCCGGGCCTTCGCCAGTTCGAAGGACCTCCCGTCCAGCTCGAAGCCGATGTAGGACTGCGAGCTAAGTGATGCTATCCGGGCTCCCATCGCTCCCTGGCCGGTTCCGATCTCGATCGTCGTGCGGGGAGACAGGACCTTGATCATGGGCCTGATCACGTCCCAGCGCAGCTGTGCTCTGATCGCGAGAGGCGGAAGCGCCTCGAGGTGAGTGACGGTCATCCAACTCCACGATACCCGTTGCTTAGTCCGGCCGCCGGCGACCCGGATCGGGCTGCGCCACATGCCGACCGTGGCCTCACCCCGCTGCCCGCCGGGCCCTCAGCTTGCCGAAACCGACGGCACCCACCGCGGTCTTGGTGGTGGCGGCGAACGCCTGTGACACCGCGGCCGTGGTGGCCAGCTGAGGGCTACGTAGCGCGGCTTGGATCTCTTCGGCTCGCCGGTCGAGATTGCGTTGACGGCCGGCCCGTTTCAAGGTGGAGCGCAACGCGGCCAGCGACAGCCCGGCCGCCTGGCTGGGTGAGGGGGCCCGACCCAGCACGGCCAGGCAGTCCCGGTCGGCCGGGTCGTCGTAGGCTTCCACAGCGGCGGGGAAGTACTCGCCAGCGCGTGTTGCGGAGCTGGTTGGTGTGGCGGTTACGGGCCCAGATCAGATTCTGATGACCGCGGGCCAGAACCTTGACCGCCTCGGCGTCGGGGCTGTCAGCGGCGATCGGCCGGTGGTTGTGACGGTCGGTGCGGACCAGGTCGGCCCGCACCTTGGCGTCTCCTGGCGTCGGACTTGGCACCCGCCACGTTGTGGCGATCGCGGTAGCGGGCCACGGCCAGCGGGTTGATCGCGTACAGCTGGTAGCCCGACGCCACCAGCGCCTGCACCCACAGTCCCCGGTCGGTCTCGATACCAACCACCACCTCGCCGGGATCGTCGGCCAGCCCGGCCAGCAGCTCGTGCAGGCGGCCGATCCCCTCCAGGCCCTCAGGCAGCCGCCGGGAAGCCACACGCTTGCCGGACTCGTCCATCACGTGGACATCATGGTGGTCCTCTGCCCAGTCATCGCCGACGAAGATCATCCTTGGTCATGCCTCCTCTTCTCGTTCGTCACCGCACCTCCACGAGCCCGAGGACACCCGGCGGCGACCTAATGGATCAGTGCTCGAGACACGACACCCCATCAGCGCTACAGGCAGCCCTCACCGACCGGCCGGGGCACGAACTAACCCTAGAAGTCGAAGCTCCGGGGCCAAACGAAGCGCTCACCGGCCAGCGGCTCGGAACCAGCCTCACCGATTCAGCCAGCGAGGTGGTCGATCCCCATTAGTCAGTATGGAACGGCCGGCCCGTTCCGCAGCTTGCGTGGATCAGCCACCATGAGGCGGAAGTTGCCACATACGGAAGGAGCCAGCCGTCCCATGCCCAGTTCTACCACCCCGACATTTCTCGGTCTCGATGTGCACAAGAACACCATCTCGGCGGGGATCTTGCGTCCCGGCCAGGACGTCGCCGATGTGGAGAAGATCTCTTCCGATGACGACGCGGTGCGCCGGCTGATCGCCCGGCTGGGCAATTCCCGCCGGTTGCGGGCCTGCTACGAGGCGGGCCCGACCGGTTACGAGCTGTGCCGACTGCTGCGGGCACTCGGAGTGGCGTGTGAAGTGATCGCGCCGTCGCTGATCCCCACCGCCCCGGGGGATCGGGTCAAGACCGACAAACGCGATTGTCGTCGCCTGGCCCGCCTGTACCGGGCCGGGGAGCTGGTCGCCATCCGGGTGCCGTCAGTGGCCGAGGAAGCGGTCCGGGATCTGTGCCGGGCCCGAGCCGACATGGTCATCGACCGCACCCGGGCCCGGCACCGGCTGGGCAAGTTCTTGTTGCGCCACAACCGGATTTGGCGGGGCGGGGACAACTGGACCATGAAACATCAGGCCTGGATCGGCGCCCAACGCTTCGATGATCTGGCTTTGGAGGCCACCTACGCCCACTACCGGGCCACCCTGTCGGCCCGCGAAGCCGCCGTCGACGCCATCGACGCCGACCTGGCCACCTGGTATGGCCGGGCGCCGTTCGCCGATACCGTGGCCCGCCTGGCCGCCTACCGCGGCATCACCCATCTCGGTGCGCTCAGCCTGGCCGCCGAGGTGTGCGACTGGCGCCGTTTCGGCTCCGCCGCCACGTTCATGGCCTTCACCGGGCTCACCCCCAGCGAGCATTCTTCCGGCCAGAGCGTCCGGCGCGGCCATATCACCCACGCCGGCAACGTGCATCTACGCACCCAGCTTGTCGAGTCGGCCTGGGCCTACCGGTCCCGGCCGGCTGTCGGGGTGGAGCTGCGCCGCCGCCACCATGGCGTCGAGCGCGACACCGTGGCCCGGGCCTGGGCGGCCCAGGTCCGACTGTGCGGCCGGTTCCGTCGCCTCGACGAACGTAAAACCAACCGCAACATCGTGGTCACCGCTATCGCCCGGGAGCTGGCCGGGTTCGTGTGGGCCGAGATGACCGCCTAAACAAAGTGAACGATCTTCGAGCTCGCCCCGGCCCCCGCTGAGCCGAGGCGAGGACCCCACCATGCGCCGGGGCACCGCCGCCGCAGAACTGATCCCCGTTTAAGCTATGCCCGATTCCACGGGCGCTCTTAGTCCCGGGCACCTTTCTGCGAATAGCCGAACTGCGGTCCCGATCCGCGTACATTAGTCTGGCGGTCAGCCACCTCATCCCGCCCCGGCGCATGGTCGAGCCCTCACCCGGTCACCGCCCACCCCAAACGGGCCCACGGCGTAGCAGCCGCCACCCCCTGTCAACGTCGTTCGTCCTCGCTTCGCTGCGGGCGCTCCACGTTGACAGCGAGGCCCCGTCGCCTGCTCAATCATCATCCAGCGCGCCGAACCCCTGGTTCGGCGCGCTCAAAAGGAGTTCCGCAAGCTCCACGCGACCCCTATTGACAAGGCCGGTTCCACATTAGGCTTAACAGGGTTGTGCGAGCCCGTACAGCCCCGCCGCTGATCAACTGTGATGTGTACGAGTGAACCAGGAGCCCTCCGTCGTGGAGCCGAGCGAGATAGTTGACTCAAGGGCAGCGGGGCCCATCCTGGCCAACCGCGACTGCCTGGGCCTGTTCGGACGTCCATGGTGCCTTTCACGATCTGAAGCGGGCCGCAGTTGAAGTGTGGCTGGACGACCGCGAGCCGGAACCCATCCTCAGACAGGCGTTGGAGGCAAACGCCGGCTTCCTCACATCACCCATCTGGGCCACGATGCCTTCGCGGTTGACTTGCAGATGGGCCTTTCGACGGCGTGATGCGACTGCGCATGTAGGGTAAAAACCGCAGGTCAGAGGGTTATG
>CAWAPS010000012.1:0-31072 GCA_963783945.1 uncultured Actinomycetota bacterium | reverse complement strand
CTCGGCAGCCGCCGTGGTGGTCTGGTAGCAGCGTCGGCGCAGACCTGAGAACAGGCGCGGTCGCGCTCGGGGCACGGCTCCTATGTCGGATAGGAGTCAACGTCCGACCGGGTAGATATCGTCGCCTGGGGGTCTCCGGATAGATGGGGGTGTCCTGGCTCCCTGGTTAGCCGCATAGAGCGACCGAACCCGGCGCAAACCACTCCTAAGTGCCGACATGGGAGAGCTTCATATCTTGGCGGCGATCTTTTCGCATGTGGCGACGATTTCTGATTGGGACGGCGCCCGCGTTCCCCTCCATTGTCCTCCAAGATCGAAGCTGTAACCGTGACTGGCGAACCCGCAGTCGCCGTATACCGCGGTGTCGCGGCTCCCCTTGATGGTACTGGGCCCAACGGACCAGCCATAGTATTTCTCAGAACTGAGCGTGGATACGATTGCGATCGGGAATCGATACCGGTTTAGGGCATGCACCAGATCAGACCAGTCCTGTGCGGTATACGAGTGTCCATTTGTTTGAAGAACCGTCGCCACGAGACTGACAAGAACACTGGAGGATGCGTTTCCAGTTGTGGTGGCGTATTCACAGACAATGTTTGGCCCGTAATACGCTGGCTGAGCGCTAAAGCTTCTTACCTCGACGCCGGCCAAGGAGTCAGCCATCTGGTGGCTGAGCAAGGCACACGGATTCGGCTTCCTCGGGGAATGTGAAGTTGGCAACGGGGATGATCCTGCAGGACGGCCGTCCGGTGCTGTCGTCGTAGCAGCCGATTGCTGGGCGGGCGGGTCAGTGTTCTTGGCTGACCTCGCTCCGCACCCAACAACCAAAACGAGCACAATCGCCGCTGTTGCTACGGCAACGACTCTTGCCGTTCTTGTTGCCATGGACCTGCTCCCAATTCAGCCGACTTCCTTGGATGCTGGACTGTCTAGCGATACTGGGACGGGCAGGCATACATAGACATGCATCAACATGTATTAGAAGCGATCAGACCTCACATCGCTCCCGTCACTGTTCGTTCGCCGGTCACCCCCCCGCAACTCCATATTTGCTGTGCGGCCCCTCTTTCGATCCGAAGGGACGGTTGACGCGACGTCGGAGCCTGAGGGCGGGGTAGCGGTTTCAGCTGTCCGGTAGGTCTCGCTGACTGAAAAGGGAAAAACGGCGTTCTGCATCCCGTTTCTCAAGGGGCTAGAGGGACTTGAATCGGGCGGGCGGCCTAGCCGTCCTCGTGCGATTGGGTCTCGACCGGTGCCTCCGCGGCCGAAGGCAGGGCGGATGCCGTGCCACCGTCGGTCGCGGACCCCGGACCCAGCTCGCCGGCGTTGGGGAGGCCGAGCTCGGCTCGCATCTCGTCGAGCCGGGATCGGGCTTCGGTCCCCATGGCCAGTTGCTGCACCTCGAGCATGCGGGCTTCGGTGGTCTGCCCTGTGAGCTCAGAAGTGCCGATTGCCCGGGCGTAGCGGGCCTCGATCTTTTGCCGGACCTGGTCCAGGGACGGCGCATCCTGATCGACGGCCTGAGTGAGGCTGCTCATGGCCCGATTGAGCTGCTCCTGCATCTTGGCTTGGTCGAGCTGGGAGAGGAGCTTCTGCCGCTCAGCGAGCTTCTGCTGGAGGGCGAGCGAGTTCTGCTGCACGGCGGATCGGGCTTGCTGAGCGGCCTGAGCCGACTGAAGGCTGAGCGTCTTCAGGTCGTTGACCTGGTTCTCTGTCGCGATCAGGCGGTTGGCGAAGGCCTCGGCCGTCTGGTTGTACTCCCGAGCCTTCGCCGCGTCGCCCTGCTGAGATGCATCCTGCGCCATCATCAGGGCTTGCCGGGTGGAGCGGTTGACCTTTTCCAGCTCTTCCATGGCCCGGTTGAGCTGCATCTCGTGCTGCTTCTGATTGGCCACCACGTTGGCCGCCTGCTCCACCAGGCGGCGGTGCTGCTGCTGCGCGTCCGCGATGGCCTGCTCGAGCTGGACTTTGGGATCGGCGGTCTCCTCGAACCGGCTCTCGGTCTTCGCGGTGAAGTATCGCCATCGTTTCCGCAGCACATCGATCATGCCCATGTAGTAATGCTACGGCGTTGGAGCAGAAGGCGGTGGTTGGGTAGGAGGCGGCAGCATCGGATCGGGCCGTCCTCCTGCTGCGCCCGCCGCTCCACCGGGTGAGCCCGCCATTCCCCCGGAGGGATTGCCGGCGGCGTCGGCCAGGCCCTGGTGCAGGGCGGTGATCTCGTCCATGACGGAGTCGAGGGAAGTAGCCAGCGGGTCCGAGCCGCCGGTGCCGGCGCTCTCGGCCCCGAGCAAGAGGATGGACGTGACGGCCTCGTCCAGTCGGGCGACGATCAGCTGCAGCTGGTCGTGCACCAAGGCCGCCGCCTGCTCGGCCCCGCGCACGGCGCGGAGCTGGGCGGCCACCGCCTCTTCCTTGCGGGCCAGGGCGTCCTGCCGGGCCGACGCCGATGGGCCGGCCGCGGCGCGCTCGGCTTCGATCTGGCTGAGCTGATCCGACAGCTGGGCGGCCGACGGTCGCCCGCTGGCCGTCGAGCCGGCGGGGGACCAACCGCTCGAACGCGGCACCGCGGCGGGCCGCCATGCCGACCTGCTCGACGTCGTCGTACACGCGGGGCTGGAGCGAGGCCAACCGGTCCCGCATCGGACCGGGGGGCCACTCGGCGACGGCCTGGTCGAAGCGGGACTGCGCGGCCAGAGCCTGCCTCACGAGCTGGCGCCACGGCTCGGGAACCGACCACGGGTCCGGCTGAGCCGGCTTGGGTTTCGCTTTGTTGGCCCGGCGGGTTCGAGACGTCACGGCCACGGCCATGCGGCCGGTCCACGCCCCCACTCCCAGGATGACGGCGAGCACGATCGAATGGGCCGCGCCGAGCCCGATGGCTACACCGCCGGCGGT
The DNA here is from genome assembly GCA_963783945.1 of uncultured Actinomycetota bacterium. GTDB lineage: Bacteria > Actinomycetota > Acidimicrobiia > Acidimicrobiales > Palsa-688 > CAWAPS01. The sequence continues at coordinate 28,174 of CAWAPS010000012.1, read as the reverse complement.
GAGCGCGACGGCCGTGGGGGACACGGCGGCCCGGGCGATACTCGGATGGCGTACCACATCGGGCAGGTGCCGCTGGTCGCTCATGGACTCAGGCTACGACCGGGGGGAGACGAGAAGGGGGCGACCGCGGAGGAGCAGGCGACAGTTCGCAATGTCATTCGCAATGTCAATAGTCGAAGCCGATCGTGAATCCGTGCCTGAGCACCAGGTCGTCGAGTTCGTCTCCGCACTGCGACAGGCGCCGGCTGATTGCCCGGAAACCGCTGACACCGAAGAACGCCAGATTGGACGAGGTCTCCGGGGTCGTGCGTGAGCGATAGAAGATCCCATCGAGGCCGCCTCCGCCATCCTCCCCGCCGGACCACGATCGCAGGGCATCAGAGAGCCGATGGCAGGCCGCGGCGATCTCAGGATCGCGGCTGGTGCTGATTCGGTCGTCGACTCCCAGGGCGTCCAGGTTGCTTTCGGTCTTGAGGTCTACCACCAGAAAGGATCTGATCGTCTCGAGTCGCACCAGGTGGTGGCCGCCATGGTCGGCGGGAATGTAGCGGCCGGTGGCGGCGTAGCGCTCGCGGGCGGCTCCGGCCACGCTCGTCGCCGCGTACCGCACCCGGAACGATCCCGATTCAGGATCGAACCGGTTCCGCGGCTGGGGGAATCCGGTCCAGCGCCACTCGCTGGGCGCGTCGGAGTCGATTCGCCACAGCTCCGTGCCGAGGCGTAGACGGCGGCGGCGTAGTCCCGGGGGACGGGCCTCCGGAAACATGCCAGGGTGCCGTTGCCGGGAGCTCAGGCGGCGAGTTCGGCCAGGGCGCTCCAGGCCGCACCCGCCACCTCGGGACGGTCGAGGGCGCTGACGATGCTGATCCCGCCGAGATCGTCTCGCACCAGACGCATCACCCGGTCGGCCGCGACCGGGTCGGTCGTGAAAGCCGCCAGTCGCTGCAGGATGAGCGGCAGATCCGGCCTCAGGTCGCCGCCGGAGAACTGCCAGGCCGGGAACCAGGTGTGATTGCCCAGCTGCAGGCCGATCAACCGGCTGCGGCTGCGCATCCGGTGCACCGCCTGAGGGGTGCCCAACCGGAGGAGCTCCTGCACGGCCGACGTGGGCAGGGCCGACGTCAGGAACTCCTCGAGGGCGTCACGCCGCCGGCTATCAGAGATCTCGCGCGCTGCCACCCGCTCGTACTCCCCGGCCGCGGAGGTCGGGGCGTCGACCAGCCGGGCCAGCATATCGGCGAAGTAGGGGTCCAACCTGGCCCGGGCCTCGGCTCGGGCAATCACCTGGGCGGACGTCGTTGCGGCCATGCGGCAACTATACCCGGTTGTCGAGAAATCGAAACAATCGAAACAGACACGGCCGTGGTGTAGGGCGGCAACGCCGACGGTACGATCACTCCGTGGCTAGCGTATCCATGAACGAACTCGGCCGTCGGGCCAAGGCGGCGAGCCGGGTTGTGGCCCTCACCCCGACGGCCGCCAAGGACGCGGCGTTGCACGCCGCCGCGGATCTTCTCGAGGCCAGCACCTCCAAGGTGCTCGAGGCCAACGCCGAAGACGTGGCGGTGGCAACCGAAGCGGCGACGACCGCCACGACCGTGGACCGGCTTCGCCTCAGCGAGAGCAGGGTCAGAGGCATGGCAGACGGCCTGCGGAAGGTAGCAGCCCTCGCCGATCCAGTGGGCGAGACCGTCGCCGGCTGGGTGCGGCCCAACGGCCTGGAGATCCGTCAAGTCCGGGTTCCCCTTGGAGTGATCGGGATCATCTACGAGAACCGCCCCAATGTGACGAGCGACGCCGCCGGACTGTGCCTCAAGTCGGGCAACGCGGCGTTCCTTCGGGGCAGCTCGGCCGCGCTCCGGTCGAACGTCGCAATCACCGCCGTGCTCAGAGACGCCTATGAAAAGGCCGGCCTGCCGCCTGATGCCGTCCTCTTGGTGGAGGACACCAGCCGGGAATCGGTTCACGAGTTCATGGGCCTCCGAGGTGTGATCGACTGTCTCATCCCGCGGGGTGGGCCGTCTCTTATCGAAGCGATACTCGAGCACGCGACGGTGCCGTACATCATTGACGGTGACGGTAACTGCCACGTGTACGTTGACGCGACAGCAGACCTCGACACGGCCGCCTCAATCGTGATCAATTCCAAAACCCAGCGCCCCAGCGTGTGCAACGCCGCCGAGTCGCTGGTCGTCCATCGGGCCGTCGCCGATCGCTTCCTCCCCCTGGTAGCCGCTGGTCTCGAAGGGGTAGAGCTGCGAGGCGACGCCGAGGCGATGCGCGTCCTCGGGGCCGAGAGGGTGCAGCCGGCGACGGACGACGATTACGGGCGCGAATTCCTCGACCTGATCATGAGCGTAAGGGTCGTCAACGACCTCGGCGGCGCCATCGAACACATCCGGCGTTATGGTTCAGGTCACACCGAAGCGATCGTCACGGCGGACCTGGACTCGGCTCGACGCTTCCAAACCGAGGTGGACGCCGCCGCCGTCGTGGTCAACGCCTCGACCCGGTTCACCGACGGTGAGGAGTACGGCTTCGGGGCCGAGATAGGCATCAGCACGCAGAAGCTTCATGCGCGCGGGCCTATGGGACTTCGTGAGCTGACAACAACCAAATACCTGGTCAACGGAACCGGTCAGATCCGGGGCTGAGCTCAGGACAGCTCTCCCGCTCCGACTCCCTCGAGCAGTTCCTCGATCAGAGCCGTCGCTCTACCGGATAGAAGCTCGATCGGTGGATCAGGCTCTCCGTGAAGCTCTAGCTCAGCATCTGCCGCGGCGACCGCCGCCCCCGCCGCGAGGGTGGCCAGCACCAGGCCGACCAGAGCGCCCATCGCCCGGTCATTGGCCATCTCGGTCAGTATCGGTTCGAGGGCGGCCTCCCAGCCTCTCCCTCCGGCGAACACGACGGTGGTGACTGCCTCACGGGCCAACAGCAAGGCTCTATCGAAGGTAGGGCCTGACAGCTGCACCTCGACACGGCCCACCACGCCACGATGCTGGCAGATCCACCGTTCGAGAAGCGACTCGGTACCGAAACCGACGCGCAGCGTTCGCTTGCGATTAACCGGAGGGCCACCGCAGCGTTAGATGGCTCTGCGAGCGTAGCCGGCATGAAGAAGGTTCGATCGGGGCAGGCGTTCTTGGCTCTGTCGACGGCGGCCCTTCTAGCGTTTGGTGGGTGCGGGAGCGCGACGGGCAAAGCTGCGTCGGCAGAGTCCGGACAATCTCGGTCCCCTTCTGACAGCGTAGCAACGAAGGCACATTCGTATAACGCCCCGCCGGCTTTCGGATCCGCGGCTTCGGCGTCGTCCGCGTCGGTATCGTCGGCGTCCCATCGTCGGTGTCCGTTGCCACCGTCGCGCCCAACCCGGTCAACTTCGGTCAAGATGCATGCCGCTCGTTCGCTTCTTTTGCCGGCTTCCTGGCGGGCGTGCCCGAGGATGGTCCAGACGCGGCCGGGGAGATCGCGGGATGGTGTATGAAGCCAGGCAAGCGGCCGAGGTGGGTGGGGGAGCGGCGAGCTGGGTCAATCTCGACCGTGACTTGATGGCGTTGCCGGCCGTGGCCCTGTCCAAGCGGTGGCCAACGACGACGGCGGCTGCTCGTCTGCCTCAACTGAAGGCAGTGCAAACGGATTGTGCTTCGATAGGAGCGGGATGACCTTCCGCTTCGGCCGTGCTGTTCCTCTCGCCGTCACCTTAGGCACAGCCGCCGTTCTGCTGGTCGGCTGTGGTTCCTCGTCGCAGCCCCCCAAAGTCGCAGCCCGTTCCGAGGCGTCAGCAGCCTGCACGGACTTGCTCCGGATGGGCAACGCGATTCTGGGCAACGAATCGGTGACCACAGCTCAGGCGCTCAAGACATTGAACGCGGCTATGACCTCGGCGGACAAGGCGGCGAAACTGGATTCGACCTGGACAGTCCTGGATGGCACGGTCAAGAACGTGGCCAAGTACCTGGAGAGCGGCCAGCGCGCCGGGTTGGGGGGAACACTGGACGACCTGGCGTCGTACTGCAAGCCCTTAGTCGAGACGGCCAGCGACTGAGACAACACGGCTGAAACGGCGGCTAGGAGGGGATGGACCCGACATTCGGGCCGAGTTCGTCCTGTGCACAACTTGAGTACACCCGACGTTAACCTTTGTCTGGCATGTTCAATGGGCGTGCCGGTACGCGCGACGACACCGAGTGACGAGTTCACAGACGAGCCGTTCCGGCCGCGAACGACACCGACTCCAGGCGATCGTGTGTTCCGCGGCTTGTGCGCCACGATGGCGTCGATCAGTCTGGCGATAGTCCTCGCCATCGCATGGTTCCTCGTCGACAAGTCGCGACCAGCATTCCAGCACTCGGGAATAGTCGACTTCTTCACTAAGTCGTACTGGTTGCAATACACCGGGAAGTTCGGCGTTCTGGGCCTCCTCGAGAACACTGTATTGATCTCGCTGGTGGCGCTCGTGGTGGGCGTGCCCGTGGCGCTGGCTCTGGCCGTGTTCATCAACGAGTACGCTCCTTCCCGGGCCCGCTCCGTGATGACCGCCACCATCGATCTGCTGGCGGCCGTGCCGAGCATCATCTTCGGATTGTGGGGTGCCTGGGCCCTTGAGCACGGGACCCCTATCCAGCACCTCTCCCGGTTCTTTTCTGATCACTTCAGCGTGTTCCCATTCATGCGCGCCGGCCCGAATGCCACGTTCGGCTACTCGACCTTCGCCGCAGGCCTGGTCGTCGGCATCATGATCGTGCCGATCGTGTGTTCCATTTCTCGGGATGTCATGGCCCAGGTGCCTCGCGAGCAGTGTGAAGGTGCTCTTGCTCTCGGCAGTACCAAATGGGGAATGGTCCGAGACGTGATCCTCCCCTTCGGCCGCAGCGGCATCGTCGGCGCGGTGATCCTTGGCCTCGGTCGGGCGCTCGGCGAGACGATCGCAATCCTCTTCATCGTGACCCAGGTCACCAAGGTGAACACCCACATCCTCACCGCCGGCTCGGGTTCGGTGGCCTCCACCATCGCGAACTACTTCGACAGCGCCACCACCCTTGGCGAGAGCGGGCTCGTAGCGGCCGGGCTGGCGCTGTTCATCCTCACTTTCCTGGTCAACCTGGCCGCAAGGATCATCGTCTCGCGAAAGAGCAGCTGGCTATGACCGACGACGACAACCTGAGTCAAGCGACGACGGTGCCTGTGGACGTGATCGACCTGAGTGTCGATGAGGAAGGCCACTCTCGCCTGCTCGAAGATCTTGACACTCCGGATCGGCCACCGCTGCTCGCCCGGGTGGCTACACCGGGTAGCGCCGACCTTCTCGCCGCCGCCATAGTCGGGTTCGCGTTGGTCGAGATTCTGCGAGAGGTGCTCGGGTGGCGGGGCTACCTCGGGTCCTGCATCTGGTGGTACATCTTCTTCTTACTCACCTACTTCCTCCTCCAACGCCGTAGCGCCAACCGGGAGGTGGCAATCGATCGAGTGGTAACGGTTCTCATCTGGTCGGCCAGTGCAGCGGTGATCGCCGTCCTGACCTGGATGATCGCGTATGTGGCCATTCGTGGCCTCCGTCGCTTCGGGTTCACCTTCTTCACCCAGGACATGACGAGAGCCGGTCCCCTCGACCCCGGGGGCGGGGTCAAGGCCGCGATCATCGGTTCCGCCGAGCAGGTCGGGCTGGCCGTCGTCGTGGTCGTACCACTCGCCGTACTGACGGCGGTATACCTCCATGAGGTTAAGGGGCGTCTCGCTTCGACTGTGCGCTTCGCGGTCAACGCCCTGTCCGGCCTGCCGAGCATCGTCGCCGGCCTCCTCGTCTACACCGCGTGGGTCACCAACGGCCACGGCTTCTCCGGGGTGGCCGGCTCAGCCGCCCTTATCGTGCTGATGCTGCCAACCGTGACCCGGGCGTCGGAAGAGGTCCTGCGAACTGTGCCTAACTCTCTAAGGGAAGCCTCGTTGGCTCTGGGAGCCCCTCACTGGCGCGTCGTCCAAAGGGTCGTGGTACCGACTGCTTTGGCCGGGCTCATCACGGCTGTGATCCTGGGAACGGCGCTCGGTGCGGGCGAGACGGCGCCGCTGCTGCTCACCACGGGGTACGCCACGAACACCGTTACCAATCCCTTCCACGGCCCCCAGGCGTCACTCCCGTTCTTCATCAAGAGCTACGTCCTGCAGCCCAACAACGTGCAGAACGAGCGTGGTTTCACCGCCGCGATGGTCCTGCTGATCCTCATCCTGATCTTGTTCGTGATAGCTCGATATGCCGGCAACCGGAGCGCCCGGCGGCTGGGAAGGAAGCTTTGACAACCCTGGACAGTCAACCCGGCACTGAAGTAGCCGTCAGCCTTCTTCGCGGCGAGGGGGAGCCCGCCACCCTGGAGGCGGTGAGGCTCAGCGCATGGTTCGGCAAACGCAAAGTCCTTGAACGCTGCAGCCTGCTCATGGAACCGCGTCAGGTCACCGCCCTGATCGGGCCGTCTGGCTGTGGCAAGTCGACATTCCTGCGGATCCTCAACCGGATGCACGAGATTGTCCCCGGTGCTCAGCTCTCGGGTCGAATCCTTCTTGACGGAGTTGACGTCTACGGCAACACGCTGACTGTCACGCAAGTGCGCCGGCTGATCGGAATGGTTTTCCAGAAGCCCAACCCGTTTCCCGCCATGAGCGTCGCCGAGAATGTCTTGTCCGGGCTTCGGCTGTCGGGCACAAGGACGCCAGATCGAGACGCCCTCGTGGAGGAGTCCTTGACCCGTGCCGGTCTTTGGAACGAAGTGAAAGACCGACTGCGGGAGGGGGGTATGAGCCTCTCCGGCGGTCAGCAGCAGCGTCTGTGTATCGCCCGGGCTCTGGCTGTTCGGCCCAAGGTTCTGCTGATGGACGAGCCGTGCTCCGCTCTCGATCCAATCTCGACCCGGGTGGTCGAGCAGACCATCCAGGAGCTCGCCGGGCACATCACCATCGTGATCGTTACCCACAACATGCAGCAGGCGGCTCGAGTATCGAACCGATGCGCGTTCTTCCTCGTTGACGAACTAGGCCAGCCCGGTCACATCGTGGAGGAGGGTCCGACGGAAAAGATCTTCGACTCACCTGACGACCCACGGACCCTCGACTACATCCACGGGGTGTTCGGGTGAGCAGACGGTTCCGGCAGGTTTGGCTCGCTGCCCTTGGCGTCGCCGTGATTATCCTGAGCGGGGCAGGCTTGGCGTTAGCCGGGCCCTCGAGCTCCGCGTTCGCGAGCACCACGGTCAATGGCGGCGGCTCGAGCTTCGCAGCTCCAGAGGCGCTTCAGTGGGCGTCCGAGGTCGCCGGGCCGCCCGACCACCTGACCATCAACTACACCAACAGCTCGTCGGGCAACGGACGGATCTACTACGCCAACGGCAACTGGGACTACGGCGCCACCGACATCATCTTCAACGCCGAGGACCAAGGCTTGCAAAACACGGTTCAGCAGAGTCACCCGTTCAAATACGTGACCGTCAGCGCCGGCGGTCTGGCTTTCGAGTACAACATCGTGATCGACGGCGTGAAGTTCACGAACCTCGAGCTCACTCGCCAGGATGTGTGCGGGATCTTCACCGGCGAGATCACCAGGTGGAACCAGATCGCCGGCACGGCCCCGTCAGACGGCGCTCTGGCGAGCTTGCCCCCCAACACGGCAATCAAGGCTGTGGTGCGGTCTGATTCAGCCGGCGAGAGCTACGTCCTGTCCCAGTACTGCCTTGCCGTTGACCCGGGAGATTGGAACAACTTCAAGAGCTGGGTCGACTCGACCAGCGATGGAGGGGCCGGCTACAGCGACCCCAACCTGGCCGCCGGTCAGCCGGTTTCCTACTGGCCCGGCGTCTTGGCCGGCGGACCCAACCACATCTCGGACTCCGCCCTCGCCGCTTCCGGCGCGCCAGCCGTGGCCGAGGACGCCGACAGCCCCAACACTCCCTTCGCCATAACCTATGTCGCCACCGCCTACGCCCTCCAGCTCGGGGCGCCGGTGGCAAGGGTGCAAAACGGGGCAGGTCAGTTCACCCTGCCCACGCCCAACAGCATCCAGATCGCGCTCTCGTACGCCCACGCCAACGCAGCCGGCACCTTCGACCTGAACTTCACGGGTTCCAACGCCCAGGCGTACTTTCCGTCCACATATTCTTACGTGCTCGATCCGACCACACCTCACAGCGGCATCAACGGGCCGCTCAATCAGTGGCTGTGCTACGACATCGGGGCGGGGCAGAATGACGCAGCTCCCCTTGACTACGCCCCGTTGTCAAGACAGGTGACCGCACTGTCAGTTGCGGCCATCGAAGCTACGCCCAACGCACCGCCGGCCAGCGAGTGTGGCGTCGGCGGACCCCAGCCCAATCTGATCGCTCCGGGAGTGGTTACTCCAATCGCTACTGGGCCCAAAGGAGGCTTCCCTGGCAGCAACAACGCCGGCGGCACGGCCTCGGCCGGCGGGAGCGGCAGCAGCTCGGCCGCCGGCGCTGGATCAAGCGGAACCAGTAGTAGTGGGAGCGGTAGCGGTGCGACAGTCTCGAGCTCCGGGGCGACCCCGAGCGCGGCAAGGAGTTTACGAGGCAAGGCCCGGGCTGGGACACGCTCAGTCCCAGGATCGCAAGTGACATCTTCGGGCGGGACGGCAGCCGGGAACGGGTCTGATAGCTCTCTGCGAGCCGGCGGCATTGAGGCGGTGTCTCAGACCGGGCCGACTAGTTCGCCGGCACCCGATCAGGCCCTCTGGTGGGTACTAGGCGGGTTCATCCTCGCCGCCGGAGCTACCGGGATCACGGGTCTCACCCGCAGGGAAAGGTCATGACCGCCCGGCTCAGCTTTCGGCTGATTCGCATAATCGCCTCCCTGGTCGGCGCCGGCGCTCTATTGGCCATAGCACTACCAGGCCGCGCCACTGCATCCGATCAAGCAGCTCCGGCGAATCCCGTGAACCTGACGGGCGAGGGTACCTGGGACATCGACCAAACTCAGCTGACCGGGTGGGAGAACGATCTCTACGGCAGCGCTGCCGATCCGAAGATCTCGCTGCGATATATCCAGCAGGGGGGTCCGACCGGCCTGTCCGCGCTGCTCAACGGGAGCGTTGACTATGCCATTTCAGGAATTCCGTACACCAAGTCTCAACTTGACGGCTTCCCAGGGGGGGCCAACGGAATCATCGCCGCTCCCATCATGCCGAGCGCTGTCGGCTTCCTTTTGAACGCCCCCAGTTTCCAGGTCTTCGACTACACGACAAGCGTCGGTGCGAGCTACACGGGCCAGGTGAGGGTGCCGGCGGACAATTTGATGGCTCAGCTGTTCAACTACAAGGCCACTGACGACCCGGTTTCCGCGTCAAGCCCGTATTACCCCGTCAACTGTGTGGCTGGAGGCGTCCAGTACAACGAATGGGACGACCCCGACATCATCTCCAACTGGGACCAGTCCTTTCTCGCCCAGTACGACCCTTCAAGTTCAACCGATTTCGTGGTGTTCAACCCTTGTGGCCCGTTCCCGGGAGGGAACAGTGGAGTGCCGATAACGATCTTCCAAGCTGCGCCGAGCGAATGGACCTACTATCTCGAGCAGTGGGCATCGGTCGCCGGACCCGCCATGTGGAGCCTCCTGCAGAAGAACGCCGATCCCACGCCCGCCGCAGCCGACCCGTGGGCCCCGTCAGCTCAAGTCGTGCCGAATCTTCAGCGCAACATGGGGTTCGCCCCAGGGTTCCCGGAGGCCCTCCCCAACTTCGATCAGTACACAAACGGTGCCGGCGAATCGGGTCTTTACGGTGGTGTGGAGATGCCGTCTCCTCCCTCCGGACTGAAACAGGCGGTGGCGCAGGCCCAGGTCCTGGGCGGAACGTCGAGCTCCTCGAATCTGCAGTGGATATACGTGCAAAACGCCAACGGCGACTGGGTCGCCCCCTCGCCCGCTTCCATCGACACTGCGGTCGACGCTACACCGGCCGTGGACCCCATGGCTACGAGCGGAGAGCAGGCTCTCGATGCCGCGTCCAACCACGTACCGGGGGCCTACCCGCTCACCTATATCGACTACCTTTACGCTCCCGCTAGCGGCCTGAGTCCCCAGACGACCGAGGCACTGGCAACCATGATTCGCTACCTGGTCACGGACGGGCAAAACTCGATGGCCTCCTACAACGATGGGGAGCTCTCTTCGGGCCTGGTTCTCCAGGCTCTGAATGCAGCCAATCGGCTGGTCAAGTCCAACTGCCCGCCTGCCGACCTGGCCTATACGGCAGCCCTCGGGCCTTACACGCCGACTAACCTGCCCGGCCTCGACGGGCTCGGAACCGAGTATCACTGCGAGGTTGCGGCTTCAACCCCGTCAAGTGGTACCACGCCGACTACAACTCCCACCAAGTCAAACATGAGCAGTCCACCACCCAAGACCACATCATCTACCACCGCGTCGGGGTCGACTAGCGGCTCTGCCCTGGCGGGGGGGTCTACCGGTGGAATGTCCACCAAGGGAACTGCGGGGTTGTCGTCCTCTTCCGGAAGCGGATCCGCCGCAACGGGAACAGGCAGTTTCCAACCTGTTGGCGCAGCCCTTCGGGCGGGGATAGGGAGAAGAGCAGGGTCTGCGGCCGCTCCTGCGGCCCAGCCAGCCACTGGTGAGGCGAAGACCGCCGGCGCCAGCAAGAAGACGGCCAAGGCGTATCTGGCGTCGAATCTGCCGTTCAGTCCGCTGAGTGGGACCGGCGCCAGGCTCGACAAGCTAGTCGCCCTGATGGTCGGTGTCTGGTTGTTCCTGCTGGTCCGGCGACGCCCGGTCGACTGGATTCGGCGGACACTCGGCGGATGACGCTGCTCTCCAACCGCACCGAGTCGGACAGGGGCGCCACGACCGAAACCGACCCTCCCACCGGCGAAGATGGGAAGCGGCGACGATCCGGTTGGCCTCGCGTCAGATGGCCTCGCTTGGGCTCCCCCCGGCGGGTCGGCGTCATCGTCGCCCTTGGACTAATTGCCCTGTTCGTGGTCTACGCATTCTTCAACGCCTTTGTAACGGAGCTCTGGTATCAATCCCGGCAAAGGTCCATGGGGGCGGTAGGGGGCAGCGCTTTGGCGGCCAAGCCTGGCCAACCCGTCGGAGTGCTGCAAGTCAAGCAGCCGTTCACCCTGAACGTGGAGATCAGCCAAGGGGATGGACCAGCCGAGCTTCGGGCCGGTCCCGGCCACCGTCCTGGCACTCCGCTGCCCGGCAACCTCGGTAACAGCGTGGTGTATGGTCGAGCCAGCGAATGGGGTGGGCCGTTTCGGGACCTGCACATGGCCCAGCCGGGTACAGAGATGTACGTCCAGACCAGGCTGGGCAGTACAGGACCGATCCTGTCCTACAAGGTCGTATCAGCGAACGTGGTCCCGGAGTCAGCGTCGGTGCGCTACATGGGGCCCTCCAACGACTATCGACTGACGCTGGTGACCAACGCCGGAGGTCGCTTCTCCGACCAGCGTCTGGTGGTGGTGGCGATATCTGGGACCAAGGAAGAGCTGTCATCGCCGCCGGTCCACATGTCGCCTGGTCCGTCGACGCCGTCTCTGTTCAGTCGAGGCCTCCTCGTGTTCGTTGGCTGGTTGGTCGCGGCTGGCGTAGTGTTCGCCTTGCTGCGGCGGCGTCATTCACTGCCTGTGGTCGTTGGCGCGGTCACTCCGGTTTTCCTCGCGGCGTTGGTCGCCGGTTTCCTGGAGCTCTATCTTCTTTGGAGCCCCTTGGCCTGAACAGGAGTCAGCGTGCCCTGTACCCGCAGTGAATGAGCGGCGAACCCTGGCTGAACATCGGGTCCAGATCCTTGCGCCCGCCCTTCTTGAAGTGGCTCACTGTTCCGAAGCGTCAGTCGCGCGAATTCGAGTACACGTCCACGCGCGTGTCATCGACCCCTAGGACCAGTTAGGGGAGACACCGAACGGGAGTCGTCGTTGGCGCGACCCGAATGCTTTCCGACAGGTTCGATAGTTGCGCCCAGGTGATACGGCGGAGGCCGGCTTGAACTGGCGCCCTCCCTACCTGTACCGGCGGTGAATGACCAACGAAGGCTTGCTGAACACACGGCCTAGATCCTTGAGGCCGGGCCATGCCGGGTGGCTTGATTTACGTGGCGCCGTCCAAAGGGGCTGGCGCGGGTACCGACTCTCCGAGATTCACTGACCCAAAGCAACCTGACCCAAAGCAAACGGACGACCGAAAGCGAGACATCCGACGTGAAACTCAGTAAGACGGGCGCGATCAGCGCGGTGGGCGGTGCGGCAGCCGTCATCGGCGGTTCGGCAGCCCTGGTGGTGTTCACCGCCGCCCCGGCTTGGGCCCAGAGCCTCAGTCCGAATCCCTACCCAGTTCCCCAGAGCTCTCCTGGCATACCAGACCTGTCGCAGGTCTCCGTGACCGCGACCGGGCTGCCTGTGGGTACCACCTGGTTTGCGGCGACGTGCGACGGGGTGCCCTTTACCCAAGCCGGTTGGAGCCCACAGAACGACTGCGGACCCTTCAGCGGCGCCAACCCGGTTCCCTCAACTGGGACGCTGACGTTCGGCGGAAATCCTGAGACCACCAACACCACCAACTCGTTCCTGCTCTGGCACGGCAGCAACGGTGACGACAACGTCCTCGGCGAGATGCCGTTCAACTGCCTGGCCCCCGACGATCTGACCGCGGGCACGACGACGACGGAGGGAGGCTTGCCGATCGACCCGGGCGAGCCGTCGTGGGGATCGTCTCAAGGCGTGAACCCTGGTGTAGGCGGCGGGACCGCTCCGTGCCAGATCACCATCTCTCAAACCACCGGCGCCTTCAATTCGACCAACCTGCAAGATCCGCTGAACCTGACCGCCACGTCCAATATCCCTGAGAGCCCCGTGGCCATCGCCCTGCCCGTCGGTGCCGCGGTCCTTCTGGTAGGTGGAGGTACCGCCATGGGTCTGCGCCGTCGCCGCCGCAACCACACCGTCGCCGCGTAATTCGAGCCCACGCGACCTTCGACTTGACAACGAAAGGAACTTCGAAATGATTAGACGCAAAGCCCTCGCTGCGGGGGCGACCGGATTGATTAGCCTCGGGATGGTCTTCGCCACCTCGGGCGTCGCTTCTGCAGCGGGACCAACATTCCCGGCCACCGGATACGGGTTCGACGGCAACGCCCACTTGATTGCGGGCGGCGGCTCGACCACCCTGTTCAAGATGGCCCAGTCGCTGGCGACTCTGTGGGAGGACACCCAGACCTGTGCCACGAACTTCGCCAACTACGATCCGGCTGGTGCCTCGTCTCCCTTCACCTACCCGCAGACTTCGCAGGCATTCAACCAGTGTTCCCCGTCGACCGGCCAGGCCTATGCCGGGTATGCGGCGGGCGGTAACTTTGACGCCGACACGGTGGCTATCGCCGAGCCGGCTGGATCTAGTACGGGTATCGCTTCCCTGAACGGCGCCCACGGCGCTACCGCCGGCACGTACGCCTATGAGGGTGTCAACGAGAACCTGGCGACCACTGGCGACCCCAACGGGTTGACCCTGGGCACTGGGGTGCAGGTGAGCAACGGGTATGGCACCGTGGACTTCGACATGTCGTCAAGAGCGGCCAAGACGACGGGCGGCAACTGTGCCACCCCGGATCCCAACAACAACAACGCGACGGGCGACGAGTTGGGGTGTGACACCTTCTGGGGCGTGGCGTCCGACGGAGTTGGGGTCTACACCTTCGACAGCTCTTCCGGAATATTTACGTCGAATCCGTCCAGTCCCGCCAACGTCGGGTTGTCCGCCCAGGACCTGTTCAACGTCTTCAACTGCACCGTCACCACGTGGGGAGATCTTCCGGAGTGGCAGGCGGCCAGTGCAGCCGGGTACCCCAACCTGCCGCCGTCCGGCGCTCCGATTGTGCCGTGGTCGATGAACACGAACTCGGGGACGTTCGGCGACTTCGACGCCTGGATTACCGCCAATGCCACCGGAGTGCCCAGCGGATGGACCGCGGACAACGGGTGCGACCGGCAGTTGACGACCGGTGGGGCATCGCCTCTGAGCCTGCCGCTGGAAAACGACTTCAAGCCGTTGATCGTGGAGGCGGGGAACAATGCGTACAACTCCGCGCTCTACACCTGGCCGACCGGCACGGGCGACGAAGGATCCCCTTACACCTCCGGCGAGACCTTCCCGGCAGGGGTTACGACCGCTAACACCATGTCCCCGCAGGATCCGGCCAATTGGATCTGGTTCGGCTCGTTCGGTCTGTTGACCCAGTTCCCGTTCACTTCCTGCGCCGGTCAGACCACGCCGAGTTGCCAGGCCCAGGTCAGCACGTCAAACGGGGCCGTCAGCTTTACCAGCGGCGTCAACGCCGTTTCCAACACCACCGCCTCGCAGGGTACGGCGCCCAGCCAGACGAACATCCAGGCTGGCACCTATCCCATCGAGCGGGTCCTGAGTGTAGTGACCAAGAAGTCCGACGCCGACTGCCCGCTGACCACGACCACCACACCTGAGTCCTGTGACTTCCTCCAGACCGTGAACCCTGGTCCTACCAACGGCAATGGCCAGGCGGACATGGACGTCCTCGGAGCGTCCAGCGGCAAGGGGGGTGCGGTGCGGGAGTTCGTCCGCTTCCTCTGCCGTCCCGGGACCGGTACGATTGCGGCTGGCACGAACATCGCTCCCGCTGACAACTATACGGGCCTATCCGTCAGCGCGACGAGCGCCACCAGCAGCGGCGGTGAGATCAACACTGTCGGGGTAGAAGGAAGCGGCTTCCGGCCGGTACCCATCAGCCTCCGGTCTCCCGGATCGACCTGTGACGTGAAGAGCTTCGGCTAGTGTCACGCTCGTAACTGAACCAACACTTTGAGAGGGGCGCCCTTCGGGGGCGCCCCTCTCACTCTATATAGATGATCCCCACACATGTCGCCCAAGCGACACTTACTGTTCCCTACCGGTATGCCCTGGCGTAACCGTCGGTGCGGCAGAGTGGCAGGGACGGCCGGCCCAAGAACTGGAGGGTGGATGCCAGAGCACGTTGAACGGCGCGCGGGCACTCGGCACCGAGGAACCTACATCTTGGAGTTCGGCCTCTGGAAGGCGACCTGCAAGGAATGTGGCTGGGTGGTCACTGATCCCCAGCGTCGCCAGGCCGCAGCTCTGTTCAGGCGGCACATCCGGCAATCCGAGCTCATCGACCTGAATTCGCCCGAAGACACGACGTCTTCATCCGGATGTCACCTCGAAGAGGGCGCGGCTTCAACTGGGACCGCGACAATAGGATCCGACGCTTTCGGTTGACCCTCGCTCAAGGATCCAAGTTGTCGATCTCGACCATCCCGTTTGTTCAAACAGCCAGCAGCCGGCGGGTGGCTTTCGTCGAGCGGTGGGACAGTACCTCGGCCCTGACCAAGACCCGGCTCAAGGTGGCACTGCTCGTTGTCGTCGTGGTTGCGGCCTACCACTACTCGCTGAGCTCCCTGTTGCAGACGGTCGGGTTCGACACCCCGCTGGCGTATATCGGGTTGGTACCGGTACTGGCCGCCGGACTGGCGTGGATTCGCAGGCATCCACGGGCTTCAGAGCCGGCCATACACGACAGGCAGCTGGACTACATCCTCGGGGTCCCGCTGGTCGCCGGGGCCATGGTGATGGCGTTCGTCCTGCCCGGACACCTCGGTGACATCTACTGGGTGAACCGGGTCGATCTTGTCTCGCTTCCGATCTTCGTAGCCGGGGTAGTCACGCTGCTTTTCGGCACCCGCGTACTGTGGAGGCAGAAGGCCGCAGTGCTGTACCTGTTTCTTGCTTGGCCCTGGCCTTACACCACCATTCTCCTGGGCGCCCTGGGCGGGTTCACGAACCTTACAGTCAATGGCGCAAAGGAGGTGCTGCACTTCGCACCGGTGGCGAAGACGCTCCCCGGGGCGTCCAACAACGGAGTATTCATGGTCAGCCACCACGGCCAGTCGTTTCCCGTCAGCGTGGTGACCGCATGCTCCGGGGTAGACGGCATGGTGGGTTTCCTGCTGGTAGGGGCGGGGTTTGCCACGCTGGTAGCGGGCCCATTCGTTCGAAAGATCCTGTGGCTGGCGATGGGTCTGGTCTTGCTGTGGGCCACGAACCTTCTCCGTCTGATTCTCATATTCTGGGTGGGACACAGGTACGGTGAGAAACTGGCCATTGGAGTCCTCCACCCTGTCGCTGGGCTGGTCATCTTTTGCCTTGGCGTTCTGCTCATGCTGGCCCTGCTGCGGCCGTTCGGTCTGCGGCTCGCCGACTTTGGTGGTGGACCGAGGCGCCAGGACGGAACGGGAAGCGATCCGTACCAGCACCCGACTCGCGGCCCCTCCTCGCCTCGGCCCGCGGCCCCACGGGTGTTCCTGGCCGGTGCTCTGGTGGCGATCGCCGGACTCCTGCTAGCCATGAACAACTCGTCGCTCGCCAGCTTCGATCCCGTCGCCAGCGCGGCCGGGGAGCCAAAGCTCACGTCGTACATCGCCGACCCGGCGAGCCCACCGGGATGGGAGCCCGGTTATGTCACCCAGTTCCAGCAAAACAAGCCCTTCTTCGGGGCCAGCTCGATCTGGGACCGCTACGCGTACGGTGAATCGGCGGGTCATATCCCGAGCGATCTAACCAGTTCGCTTCCGGTGACGGCAGATGTCATCAATGCCGGCGGTCTCAGCGGGTTCGAGCAGTACGGCGTGACCGCCTGCTACTCCTTCCACGGATACACCCTGCGCGACGTGGCTAAGGTCGCACTCGGCAATGGCATCAGTGGCCAGGCCATGTCATTTTCGTCGACGAATGGCCTAGAGGACTGGACGATCGTCTACTGGATCTGGCCGGTGAAAATGGCATCGGGCACTCGGTATGAGCGGATCATCCTCTACCTACAGAACACCGCCAATGCCACGGTGATTGCCCCCCTCAGCGTCTCGGGAATCAGCCACTCGAGTAACGCACTCAAGCCGACGAGCGCAGTCGACCGACGGCTGCTCACCAATCGGGCCTTCCTGGTCGAATTCGCCCGCCAGTTGATCGAAGGGCAGACGCATCAAAACGATCCACAAGTTACCCTCGACAGCATTCAGAAGGCTCACCAGATTCTTCCTCCGCCTCCGACCCCGGCGAAGGCCAACCCCGCCCTCAATGCGGCTGCGCGGAACCGGGCCGCCGCCCACCGGACGTCAGTTCAGCGCCTGGAGCAGCAACGCAAGCTCCCGAACGGCTACGACGGAATATACGCCAAAGGCGGCGACTAAGAGAGGTGTCACCAGTGCGATTCTTCGTGAAGGCGGCCGTCGCTACCGCCGGCGCCGCCATGGCAGTGGGGGGGATCGCAGTGGCGAGCCCGGCATCTGCTGCCGCCCGGTTCACCGTGGCCGATCCTTACCGGGTACCCCAGAGCTCGCCAGGCGTGCCCAATCTGGGCGCTATCGACATAACCGCAACCGGGCTTCAGCCGGGAAAGTTCGTGTTCGCCCAGCTGTGCGACGGCTCATCGCCCGGCGTGTCGCCATGGAACCCCCAAGCCGACTGCGGTCCGGCGGAGGCGGGGTTGAAGGTCCCGGCGACCGGGACCGTTTCGTTCCCGGGAAGCGATCCCAACTTCGGCTTGACTCTCTGGCACGGCTCCAATGCCAACAACAAGACTCTCGGGGAGATGGCCTTCAACTGCCTGGCCCCCGATGACAACCCGAACGGGACGGTCACCGCTCAAGGCAGCCAGCCGATCGATCCCAATGAGCCGGCCTGGGGCGCGTTGAGTGGACGAAACACGGTGGGAGGCGGCGCGGCACCTTGCCAGATCCGGATCACGACCAGTACCGCCTCATACACTCCGACCGACATCTTTGACCCGATCAACCTGACTGCCAGTGGCCACACCACCCCGACTGGCTCCAGCAGCACCGGCCCGAGCTCGAATGGCAGCGGTTCCACGGGGGCTGCCGGTTCCAGTGGTGCGGCGTCAAACAGCGCAGGTGGTTCCACTGGCGGCGGATCCAGGGGTAGTAAGACTGTTGCTGGTGCGAGTGGCTCGAGCAGCGACCCGGGCTACGGAACCTCTAACAGCGGGTTCTTCGGGGGATCCCTGGCCCAGACCGGAGCCGAGATAGCCGGTATGATAATTATCGCCTTGGGGCTCATCGCAACAGGGATCTTCCTCGTGCGCCGGACCCGGGCCCGCCACCTTCAGGGCTCGTGACTGATCCAGGTGTGGTAGCCAGCTAACTTTCCGGCAAAGGGTCCGCCCTCGCGGCAATGGCGGTGACGAGCTAGCGACTGGGGCGGCAAACCCGTTGTCATCCGGTGGTGGAGGCGTCGGAGCTCAGGCGGTATAGCCGGTAGCTCGTACACGCCGGTATTGAGAATCCCGTCACCAGGGTGCCCAACCCGGCCCCGGTGTCGTACAAGGTCGGCCACTCCCGGTCAAGAGAGTCGAGTGTGCCGCCTATGTGCGGATCTGAGACTAGCAAGTACCGGATGCCGCTCGCGTAGGGCGCTCCAAAGAGAAAGCTGTACTTCTCGTCATTCGGGATGGTGAACTGGCTCGGGTGTCTGGACGCCAGAATGATATTGGGGGCACAGTTGTCCGTATCGTCGACCATAATTCCGCCCTTCCCCGAGTGAAGGGCGTCGAGTTTCCCGGCTTCGGCAACGACCGCCGCCTGCTGTGCTTTGAAACCGTCGTCCTGCTTAGCCGCTTTGCTACCCGGGTCGATGATCCACGCCAACTCATCCCGCTCACCTGCCCCCAATAGGCTGTGAAACATCTCGTGGTAGGTGGTGAATATGCCTGGGACGATGATGGCTACCCCGCAGATCGCACAGACCAGAGTAAGAATCCGGCGTTGCTGTCGGCGCACCGGGAGATAGCGGGGTGCCCAGCCCAGTTCGCGCTCCGCCCGCTCCTCCCGCATCTCAGTGGCCGATTGCGGGAGAGGCCTGCAAATCAAGGCGACCAACAGGATCATCAGTGGGATGGCGTAGATGAAGTATCGCTCAGCAATGTTGATTGCACCCCGGTCGAAAGCCCCGACCTCGAAGAGCAACACTCCCCCAACTATGGACAGGACGGCGAGGATCCTGGGATCGCGCTCCTTCCAGGCCCGGGCTCCCGCAACCAGTGCCGCCAGGGGGATCAACGGGGCAAACGCCAGGATCACAGCTAAAGCGTTGTGCACGGAATATAGTGAAGTGCGGCCGGACGCGCCAGTGTTCAGTACCTGCAACTGGGAACTGGTGCCGTAGACCGAGGAAAACTGCTCGAATGGGTGGCCGACGATGATCCAGCTCACCGCCGACCAGCCGAGGAAGCTCAGGCCGAAGGGAGCGGAGTACAGGACGCCATCCGTGAGCGCAAGGAGACGCCGGCTCCGGACCGAACCCCGAGTCCTTCTATAAGAGGCCACCACGACGACCACAGTGCTCAGTAGGGCGGCCATCGCCGCCTCATTGCGGTCGGCGTAGGCCAACGCCAGCCACACTCCTGCGACGATCAGATCTCGCGTCTTACTGTCGACCAGCCACCGCGCCAAGTAGCGCGTCGTGGCTACCAGGGTGAAGAGAAAGAGGGCTTCGCTCATGCCGTTGCCGCCGGAGTACACGATCATGGGGTTGACGGCAAAGGCGACTACCAGCAACCAGCGGGCGAGCCTTCCGAGGCCCAGTTCCTCCATGAACCGGAACAACTGGTAACACGTGCCAGCCATGAAGATGGCGCTCATGATGTTGGAGGCGAAGGCGTCGACCGTCAGGACCGGCCAGAGCCCCTTCAGGAGGATGAGAGGCATCTCTGAGATAGAAGTAAGGGGATTCCATACGAAGCCGATGGCGGCCAAGTGAGGATCGTTGCTGAAGAACACGTAGTACGCATTGGCCTCGCGCGAGACCGCGTCTGAACTGGTAACTGTGATACACGAGGGCGAGCAGTGAGGCGACACAGAGGTATCCGGTCAGGGGCGCAAAGAAGACCAGTAGCCGTTCTATACGCGCCCCAACCGCCGGCCGCATGACACCCTCTAGGCGAATGCGCTTACCAACTCTCAGTCCACCCGCCCCCCAGGCTGGCCTGGTCAGTGCCGGGGCGACTTCGGCCGCGGTCAGTGCGGGCCGCCAAGCTCGCGGTCGTGCATCTCCACCAGTAAAGCCGCCCGGCCGAGAGTCTCGCCCAACAACAAGTTAACCAGCGCAGAAGAGCAAATGAACTGTCGGGGCGATGAGGTGTGCCATGGCCGAAGTCAGGTCCTTCGTTGCTAGCTTCTCCTCGTGCGAGTGGTCTTACTTCCTGCCGCTGAACGGCAAACACGGCTTGAGGAAAGCATCACGTCTGTTCGACGGGTCGATCCCACACTGGCCGCCGATCCTCTCCTTACGTCACGGCAGCGAACCTTCCTGATCGGATTCGGCGTGCTGGTGCTTGCCGGTCTAGCCGTGTCCGCGGTTGACACCGCGACTGCGCTGCTCGCCCTCGTCACCGCGACCTATGCCGCGGTAGTGATGTATAGGGCCATGCTGTTCGTGAAGGCCCGGAGGTCGGGGAACACAGTGAGCATTTCCGACGAGGACGCTCGAGCGGTACCCGCCGAGGAGCTGCCAGTGTATACCGTCCTTGTGCCGGCGTATCGAGAGCCGGCCGTTATCGGACGCTTGATTGCCAACCTATCTCGTCTTGAGTACCCCCTCGATCGACTAGATGTGAAGTTCTTGTTAGAGGAGGACGACGAGGAGACTATTTCGGCCGTGGCCAGCGCGGCCACCGGGCCGCACATGCAAGCGGTGATCGTGCCGCCCGGCGGTCCCCGTACCAAGCCCAAAGCGCTCAACTTCGGCCTGTCCCTCGCCAAAGGCGAGATCGTCACGATCTACGACGCCGAGGACCAGCCCGACCCTCTCCAGCTGAGGCGGGCGGCCATCGCCCTCGCTCGAGGCGGCCACCGGGTGGCGTGCGTCCAGGCGAAACTGTCGTTTGCCAACGTCACTCAGAACATGATCACCAAGTGGTTCACCATCGAGTACGACATGTGGTTTTCGCTGTTTCTCCCGGGCTTGGTCGAGACGAATGCTCCGATACCGCTCGGCGGGACCTCCAATCACTTCCGCCGCGATGTCCTCGAGTCGCTTGGGGCGTGGGACCCATACAACGTTACCGAGGACGCAGATCTCGGTGTGCGACTGGCCCGTGCCGGTTATCGTTGCGAGGTTATCGAGTCCGTGACCCTGGAGGAGGCCAATAGCGACTTCGTCAACTGGGTGAAGCAGCGCTCTCGATGGTACAAGGGCTACCTTCAGACGGCCCTAATCCACTTGAGACATCCCCTGCAACTGTACAGGCAATTGGGCTGGACCGGA
The DNA here is from genome assembly GCA_963783945.1 of uncultured Actinomycetota bacterium. GTDB lineage: Bacteria > Actinomycetota > Acidimicrobiia > Acidimicrobiales > Palsa-688 > CAWAPS01. The sequence continues at coordinate 6,841 of CAWAPS010000012.1, read as the reverse complement.
TTCTGGGGCTTCGTTCTCTTCGTCGGCGGGACCCCGGTCTTGGCGGTCCTAAATCCGTTGTTCTGGCTGATGACCGGGATCTGGTTTGCCGGCGGCCACCTACGAGTCATCCAACAGCTCTTCCCCGCTCCCCTTTTCTACCCTGCAACGGCATGCTGGGTCTTCGGGAACTTCCTGGCCGCGTATCTAACCGTGTTGGCTTGTAAGCTGATCGGGAGGGTCGAGCTCCTTCCAGCCGCTCTGCTCGTGCCGGTCTACTGGGTCATGATGGCGATCGCGGCGGCGAAGGGGATATGGCAGCTGGTGTTCAACCCCTCGTTCTGGGAGAAGACGACGCACGGACTAGACCAGCTGGTCCATGCCGGCCCGACCCCTGCTCCGGCGGACACGAGCGGGTAAAGCAGTAGAGAACCTTCACTGAATTCTTGTTCAGGCGCCTTGACCGGGGGAAGGAGCTTTACCACGGTGACGCCTGTAGCAAGCTACGCCTGAGGAGGAGTCTGCCCGTGCCGGACCCTGAGCTGTTCGATCAATACGCGTCCGGTTACCAGCAGACGGTGGAGGACTCCATAGAGTTCGGCCGCCGGGACCTCGAGTTCTTTACTCGGGCGAAGGTGTACCACCTCCGGCGTATTGCCCGAGCATTGCCGAGGCCGCTCGCCAGATGTTCTGTACTCGATATCGGGTGCGGCAGTGGACTGACTGACGAGCTGATTGTGCCGTTCGTTGGCGAGTTGACGGGAGTCGACGTGTCGCCCGCGATGGTGGACGAGGCGGCGGCCCGGAATCCCGAGGCGCAGTACGAGGTTTATGACGGAGACGTCCTGCCGTTCGCGACCTCCTCGTACGACCTTGTCTTCGCCATCTGCGTCATTCATCATGTCGACCCAGCTGCCTGGGATGCCTTCCTGTCCGAGATGTGGAGGGTGACGAGGGCCGGAGGTCTGGCGGTGGTGATCGAGCACAACCCGGCCAATCCGATGACGCGGAAGTCCGTCAAGCACTGCCCGTTCGATGAGGACGCGGTCCTGGTCGGACCCCGCCGACTCGCTGGGGGGCTGCAGCGAGCGGGGGCCCGCTCGGTTCGGCACCGGTACATCCTGTTCGCTCCCTTCGGCGGGGATCGGACCCGCATGGCGGAGGGCGTTCTACGATGGCTGCCTGCAGGGGCCCAGCACATTGTCTGGGCCCAGCGCTGAGCCGTAGGACGACCTGGCAGTAAGCCATAAGTGGCGCGTTAGTGAACTCCAGATCGACAGTTCCTTGATCTCATTGCGTGCTGCGTCGGCCTCGGACACTGTTGGCCACGTGAGTTCCAACTCCCCCCAGACTCGGCCCACCTACTCATTCGTCATCCCGGTTCACAACGAGCAAGAGACCTTGGCTGAACTGCACAACCGCCTCGATCTGGTCATGTCCCGTCTTGACGGCCTGTCCGAAGTTCTGCTTGTCGACGATGGCAGCACGGACGCCAGCTGGATGATGATGACCACGCTCGGTAACGAAGACCCTCGCTTCAAGTCGATCCGGCTGTCGAGGAACTTCGGGCATCAAGTAGCGATCACGGCTGGCATGGATCTGGCCCAGGGTGACGCCGTGATAGTCATGGACGCCGACCTGCAGGACCCGCCCGAGATCGTCCTCGAGATGGCGGGGCGGTGGCGAGCCGGCTACGAGATCGTGTACGGGGTACGGCAGGACCGAACCACCGACACCTTCTTTAAGCGGACGACGGCGGCGCTTTTCTACCGCACCCTCTCGCGCCTCACGGATGTCGATATTCCGAGAGACGTGGGGGACTTCCGTCTGGTGGACCGGCGGGCCGTCGAAGCGTTCCGGGCGATGCGGGAGGGGAGCCGATTCGTCCGCGGCATGTACTCGTGGGTTGGCTTCCGCCAGTGTGGCGTTGCCTACATACGGGAACCTCGTTTTGCGGGCGAGACGAAGTACCCCTTGAAGAAGATGCTTCGCCTCGCAGGAGATGCCGTCGTCGGCTTCTCCCATGTGCCACTGAAAATTGCCCTGAAGCTCGGGGCGTTCTTCGCGTTGCTTTCCGTGCTGGGGGCCGTAGCGGCGGTGGTAGCCAGGCTCTCGGGGGCCTACACCGTCCCCGGCTGGACATCCATACTCTTCGCCGTCACTCTGCTCGGCGGCCTGCAGCTCGCCTTCATGGGCGTGCTTGGACAGTACATCGGACGAACGTACGAAGAGTCCCTGGGACGGCCGCTGTATGTCGTCAGCCAACTTCACGGGGTCGCCCTTCCCCTACAGCCCATTCCACGTGCCGTTATCACTCCGCCCGCCACGGTCGAGAACATCCTCGGCGAACCGGCGGCGTCTCTATAAAGCAGTTTTGTTCAGAATCCCGGTAGTTGCATGTACGAGAAGAGAAGCAACGGCTAAGAAACCGTCCTGACCGTTCCGTTAGACGGAAAAACCTGCTGTAAATACGACCATCGCCCCTCGCGGCGGCACTACAAACACGAGGAGACCTGAATCACATGAGACTCTCCCGGCGGTTCAAGCGAAACGCCTTATTGCTGTCGCTTGTTGTCGGCGGCAGTGGGTTCCTTGCTGCCCCCGCCTTTGCTGCTAACACACTGACCATAACGACCGTCGCAGGGAGTGGCTCGGCTGGAGCCGCGGGCAACGGCGGACCTGCCGTCAAGGCCCAGCTCGACGTCCCCACTGGCGTGGCCTACGACACCGGCAACAACCTGCTCTACATCGCAGACAGCGCCAACAACGAGGTGCGCAAGGTTGTCAATCCGCTCACCATCAACACCGATACGATCTCCATCCTGGCCGGCACGGGTAAGGGTGGGTTCTCGGGAGATAACGGGCCGGCCACGTCGGCCCAGCTCAGCGCCCCGACGGGTATGGCGGTGGACTCGAGCGGAAACGTATATATCGCCGACACCGGGAATAACCGGGTTCGCGAGGTCGTGAAAGCAACCGGTGTCATCAAGACCATCGCCGGTGGTGACAAGTCCTCCAGTGGTTTCGGCAACGGCGGTCAGGCGACCAGCGCCTCGCTGCTGGCTCCGACCGGTGTCGCCTATCACAGCGGAAGCCTGTATATCGCGGATTCCGGTCACGCCGAGGTACGCGTTGTCAACCTCAGTACGGGCGTAATCAACGATTACGCCGGCAATGGGACGATCGGTTACTCCGGCGACGGGGCGGCCGCCACGAAAGCGCAGCTGGGCGTTCCGACCGGCGTGGCCGCAGATGCCAACGGAAACTTGTACATTGCCGACACCCTCGACACGGTTGCGCGGGAGGTGACAGCGTCGACAGGCAAGATCTCGACGTTCGCCGGCCAGGCGTTCAAGTTCGGCTACTCGGGAGACGGTGGTGCGGCAACCTCAGCCAAGCTCAACGCACCGAGCGGTGTTGGTGTCGACTCGTTGGGCGATGTGTTCATCTCGGACACAGCCAACAGCCGCATCCGTGAAGTCACCAATGGCCATATCAGCACCGCCGCCGGCAACGGCACGAGGGGCTTCTCGGGTGACGGAGGCAACGCCACCAGCGCCGAGTTGAACATCCCGACCGGGGCTGTGGCCTTCGACGGCACCACCGTGTTCTTCTCCGACACGGGCAACCAGCGGGTACGCGGCCTGTTCACCGGACCTCCGCCCGTGCTGGCGCAGATCGACTGGGCCATTATCCTCCCCCTCGGGGCGCTCGGACTGTTCGGCGGCTCGTTCATCATCGTCCAGTGGCGGCGGCGCAATCGGCGTCAGGTGACCGTGCCGATGTCGGTCTGACGGCCAGCCGTGAGGCTTGCAACCAGGGCAGCTTTGGCGCTGAGCACAGCTTTAGTGCTGTGCTCAGCGCTCGGCGCGCTCCCGGTCGCCGCAGCAACCCAGACGAGCCGAGCGCCTTCGGCAACATCCACGGCCGGCGACTTCGTCGCAACCGAGGGCACCGAACTGACCTTGGGCGGTCAGCCATGGAAGTTCGCCGGCTACAACTTGCCGTGCGACAATGCAGTCGACCTGACAGGAGTGCCCGTTTCGAGCCCGAATCCCGGTTCGGACGACCTGACCTATTATCTCACCGACATCCAAACGAACTCGGACGCGAACGTACTGCGAGTTTGGTTCTTCCAGAGTGAAGGTGGCCCAGGCAACTGGACCGCCTTCGACGACGTCATCTCGGACCTTCAGGCCAAGGGCATGCGGGCCATCGTCACCCTGACGAACGAGACGAGCACCTGCGACGAGCCTGACCTGCCCAACGCCACGTACAAGACCGTGCCGTGGTACCAGAGCGGCTACCAGTCTCCCGAGGGTGGCTATTCGCTGTCCTTCGAGCAGTACGCCGAAGACGTTGCCGCCCGTTATGCCAACAATCCGACTGTCGCCTTCTGGCAGTTGGTGAACGAGGCCCAGGCTCCGACCGCTGATAGCAATGGAAACCTGACCTGCCCCGACGACGCGGTCGCCAGTCAGGCACTGAGATCTTTTGCCGACACCATGACCGCCGCCATCAAATCGGTTGACCCGAACCACCTCGTCGACTTGGGGACCGGAGGCATAGGTGGCTGCGGCTTACAGACCAGCGCCGATTACAGCTACGTGCATGCTGGCGCCGTCAACCTGTGCGAGTATCACGACTACGGCGACGCTGCCACCCCCATGCCCGCGGGTCTTTCGGCGGTGGTCTCGGACTGCAACGTTCTGGACAAGCCCACCTATATCGGTGAAGCGGGTATCGCAGCCAACGTCAGTCAGAGCGGTAGTCCCGACACCGACTGTTCGCCGTGGTCTTCGTGTAGCCCGGTGCCCGTAACGAGCGACACCCTCGGGTATCGAGCGGGCTTCTTTCAGCAAAAAATTCAAGCGGCCAACTCCGCTGGACTGTCGGGCTACGTGATCTGGGTCAAATCCCCGTATTACACGACCTCTATGGACGTGTACGCCATTGACGACGGGGACCCAACCGAGGAGACGCTGCAAAGCGCCTTGCAGGCCTACCCGAACCCACCGGCCGACGTACCAGAGGCACCGTGGGCGGCCGCCCTTGGTGGAGTTGCGCTCGTGGTGTTCGGCGGGGTCGTAGCTCTTGGCCGTCGTCGCTCGCGTCAGAGAAGTGCTGCCCCCACCTGATGCGGAAAAACCACTTAGGAGGCCGATCCTCCCGGTCGTTCGTGGATGTAGCACGGTCTCACAGGGTCACGGCTGCTGTCGACCGGGAGCTGACGCGGTGGTGTACAAACGGCTAACTGGCAGCGAAGAAATGCTCGCCTCCCTCCCAACTTTGGCCCGTCTCGATCAGCATTGGCCATCAGCATTGGCCCTAAACGATAACGAAGGGCGGAAGCTTTGGGGATGACGAGATCGGCGCGGATCGCCATCGGCTCCGCGGCAGTGGTGGCGAGCCTTCTGGGCCTGATGCCGGCGCCAAGCGCGTCGGCTGCCTTCGCCGAATCGGTTGCGCCAGCGGCCAGCGCGACAAACTCCATTGGTGCCATTGCCGGCGACGGCATCCGAGGGTCGTTAGGCGATGGCGGACCAGCGGCTAAGGCGCGTCTCGATAATCCGGGCGGTGTCGCCGAGAGCCTGGTTGGCACCCTCTACATCGCCGATAGCGGCAACAATCAGGTGCGACAGGTTGTAAACCCGACGCTGATAAACGAGGACGTGATCACCGTCGTGGCCGGTAGCGGCCGAGCAGGCTTCGCCGGCGACGGACATCCGGCCGTGGACGCCAGACTGGACGACCCGACAGGAGTAGCGGTCGACTCGAAGGGAGATGTCTTCGTCGCGGACAGCGGCAACAACCGGGTCCGGGAGGTGCTCCCCGATGGCATCATCAAGACGGTGGCGGGGGACGGACGCTGTACCCGAGTGCCCTCGGAAGGAAACGGCCTTCCGGCCGTCCAGGCATCGCTCTGCGCACCTACCGGGGTGGCCGTCGGAAAGTCGGGTCTCTACATCTCCGATACCGGCCATCATGAGGTGCGGATAGTAAGCCCTTCGGGAGTCATAAGCGATTTCGCAGGCGACGGGGTGCTGGGATCGACCGGCAACGGAGGGACGGCGACTCGAGCAGAACTTGCCGCACCCGAAGGCCTGGCGGTGAATGCGGCGGGGAACGTGTTCATGGCCGATACCGGCGTCGAGTTCCTGACCTTTCCCCACGGTCGCCATCACCGTCCGGTGCTGATTGTGATCGGCTCCAACGTGCGCGAGGTCGTGTCGGGCGTCATCAAGGCGTTTGCCGGCAATGGCGTCTTCGGCTACTCCGGTGACGGTGGCAGGGCCACCAAGGCCGAGCTCAACGGTCCCACCGGCGTGGGGGTAGACGCCCTCGGAGACGTATTTATCTCCGACACCCTCAACAGCCGCATTCGCAGAGTCGACGGCAACGGCATCATTACTACGTACGCCGGAACCGGCCGGGCTGGATTCTCCGGGAACGGCGGCCCAGCTACCAAGGCCGAGCTCGATCATCCGACCGGCACCATCGCAATCGATAGCGATGCCGTCTACTTCGCCGATCTCCGCAATCAGCAGGTACGAGGAGTCTTCAGCGGGCCGCCGCCGGTGCTGCCCGAAGTGCGCTGGACCCTCGCTCTGCCAGCGAGCGCGGTTCTGGTCGGCGGGGCGGCGTTCTTTGTCCGCCGCCGGCGCCGAAGCAGGATGGTGGCCGCCGGCTGAAGTTCGCGGCCGGCGGGCGGCCGGACCAGCAGCGGCTGACAGTCCGATCGCCGCCGCACCAGTGGTCAGACCGCCCCCGGCCCGAGGACGGCCTCGACGCTCACCTCCATGCCGTCGAGAACGCCTACCTTCAGTACCGCACCTCGGCGGAGGGTACGCGAGCCCATGCC
>CAWAPS010000011.1:0-10383 GCA_963783945.1 uncultured Actinomycetota bacterium | reverse complement strand
CCATAGAAGGTCGACCGGGTGGCGCTGCGGGCGTTGGCCCGGCCTTGGCCAGGAGCAGTGGCGTGAGCGCCCTCCACGAGGCGGTGGACGACTACATCGCCGTCCGTCGCTCCCTGGGCTTCAAGCTGCAGGCCTACCCGTGGATGCTCCACGACTTCGTGGACTACCTGGAATCGCACGGCGAGTCGAAGATCACCACGCAGCTGGCCCTGGAATGGGCGCAACTCCCAGGAGCCGGCTCCCACCTGTCATACCTGGGGAAGCGGCTGTGCGTGGTGCGCGGCTTCGCCCGCCATCTACGAGCGTTCGACCCAGACACCGAGGTACCACCGGCCTATCTGATGGGCTGGCAGGCGTGCCGGGCCATCCCTTACATCTACTCCGAGGCCGACATCAAAGCAGTGATGTGCGCCGCCCGGTCGCTCAAGCCGGAGCTGCGGGCGCTCACCTACCAGACCTTGGTCGGCCTGCTCTTCGTCACCGGAGCCCGGGTGGGGGAGATGATCCGCCTCGACCGCGACGACATCGGCTGGGACGACGCCGTGGTGGTCATCCGCTACTCGAAGTTCGCCAATTATGCCGAGGTGGTGGTTATGCCGAGCAGAGCCGAGTTTGCCCTGTCCTATGGGGCTTTCGGCTGGAGAAGCTCGGCATAATCGCGGTCGGTTACAGGGCTTCGAGGAACGCGAGGAGTTGGTCAGGCGGTCGATATCGGCCGGGCCGTGTTTGGTGCGGGGCGGTGCGGGCGAGAGCTCGTTCCTTGAGGGTGCTGTCGGCGTGGATGTAACTGTCGACGCTGCGCAGGTTGGCGTGGCCGAGAAGGAGCGCGATGGTGGCGACGTCAACGCCTGCTTGGAGTAGGTCCATGGCGGTGGTGTGGCGTAGGGCGTGAGGATGCCCTTTGTCCGCTCGGAAGGAAGGGCAGCTGCGCTGCCGCGGCGGCGGTGTGCTGGCGGACCAGTCTTTGGACGGCGTCGGGGCTGAGCGCTCGGCCTTGCCGGGTGGGAAAGAGCGGGTCGCCGGGTTGACCGGCGCGTTCGCGCATCCAGGCGGCGAGCAGTTTGGCGGTGGGCGGCATGAGTGGCGTGCAGCGTTCACGGCGGCCTTTGCCTTCGCAGTGCAGGTTGGCGCCTGTTCCGAGCTGCACGTCTTGGCAGCGCAGACCGCACAGCTCGGAGACTCTCAGCCCGGTTTGGATGGCGACGGCGAGCAGGGTGTGGTCTCGGCGCCCGATCCAGCGGCTGCGGTTGGGGGCGGAGAGCAGTGCGTCGGCTTCGGCACGGGTGAGGAACGACACATCGATTCGATTGAAGCGTTTGGGTGGTATGGCGAGCACCCGTTGGATGAGAGCGGCGTGTTCGGGATGGCGTAGCGCCGCGAAGCGGTATAACGAGTGGATGGCGGCCAGGCGGGCGTTGCGGCTCCGGGGGCTGTTGGCGCGGGCGCGTTCGAGATGGTCGAGGAAGGCGGCGATGGTGGGCGCGTCGAGATCTTCGAACTCGAGGTTGGACGGGGCCTTGCCGCTGCGCTGTTGGGCGAAGCCGAGCAGGAGCCGGAAGCCGTCCCGGTAGGCGGCGATGGTGTGGGGGCTGGCCCGTCTTTGGCTTATCAGCCGCTCGGTGAAGAATGCTTCCAAGGTGGGGGCGACGGTGGTCACGACCCTGCCCCGCTGATCCGGTCCCGGCGCTGCGCGGCCAGGGCCAGCAGTTCGGGGGAGGCGGATAAGTACCACATCGTCGAGCTCGGCTGGATATGGCCCATGTAGGTGGACAGCAACGGCAGGAGGGCTTGCACGTCGGCAGCGTCGCGATACCAGCCGATCAGCGTGCGCACCGCGAACGCGTGTCTGAGATCGTGTACCCGGGGAGGTCGCCCGTGCGAGGCGTGCTGCAGGCCCGTGTCGATCAGAAGCGGGCGGAAGGAGGCGTACACGCTGTGGTGGGTGAGCCGGCAGCCCCGGGTGGACAAGAAGAAGCTCGCCGCAGCGGGATGGGGGCACAGCTCATCCCGCCGGGCTGCGTACGCGCCCAGCGCCTCGAGGGTGCTGTGATGGCAGACCAGCTCTCGGGAGCGCCCGAACTTGGAACTCCGGACAGTCATGACGCTTTGCTCCCAGTCGATGTCGTCACGGTAGAGACGCATGGCCTCCCCGATGCGCATGCCGCTGACAGCCAGCAGTCCGATGAGGGCCTCGAAGGTGGCGGCCCGCAAGGGTGGGGTCAACTCTCGGGCGGCGGCCATGAGAGCAGCGATGTCGGTCTCGGAGTACAGGTAGGGAGGTGCGGGCTGGTATCCCGGAGCCGGCAGCAGCCCGGCCGGGGGTATCTCGGTGGCAGGGTCGATCGTCTGGAGCCAGCGGGCGAAGCCGCGCACCACGCTCAACCGGTGAGCCAGCCAGATCGGGCTGACGTCGGTCGGCTGGGACGCCCATCGAATGGCCAGCTCGGTTGTGACTGTCACCGCATCGGCCTGCTCGGCGAAGGTGACGAAGCTCCGCAGCAGCGGTTCGACGGTGTCGAGCTTGTAGCCGACCCCGCGGCGCAGGCTGAGGTAATCGGCGGCCGACCGTCTCAGCCGGCTCATGCTGCACCGCCCGGCCAGGGCTGGGCGACCGCGGCCAGGGCTCGCCTGTCGACCTTGGCGTACATGGCGGTGGCGGCTGTGCTGCGCTGGCGGAGCAGATGGGCCACCTCAATCAGCGATCCGCCCGCACGGAGGGTCTGGGTGGCGACCGTGTGACGGAGCCGGTGGGAGCCCATGGGAGGAATGCCGGCCCGGGCGCAGGCCTGGCGGACCACTCCCGAGACCGCCCGGTCTGACAGTTCCCGATGAGGGGCGAGCACTCGGGTGAACACCGCCGGGCTCGAGCAGCGAGGTCGGCCTTTCGTGAGCCACTCGACGACCGCCTCGCCGACATCCCACGGCAGAGGCAGCCAATCGTCGCTGTTGCCCTTGCCGTGAACATGGACTGTACCCGCACGCCAGTCGATGTCATCGAGCCGTAACGCCGCGACCTCCCTGGCGCGCAGTCCCAGCCGGGCCAGCACGCTCAGGACGGCGAAGTCCCGGCACCCGGCCGAACGATCACGGTCGCAGCTTTCGAGCAGACGGGATACCTCCTCTGCGCTGACGGCAGATGGCAGCCCGGCAAGCTGCCAGCCCGCCACCGACGGCACCGCGGCGGCCAACGGGTTGGACGTCAACCCTTCCATCTCCAAATAGCGGAGGAACGAACGCAGCCGGGTGACGATGGACTTGGTGTGCCCGACCGAATACCGACGGCTCGCCGACAGCATGAACTGGCTGACCTCCGCGCTGGTCAACCGACCGAGCTCTGACACGACGCTGATCGACTGACCGGCCAGGAACGAACAGGCGACATCCACGTAGTGGGGAACGGTCGTCTGCTGCGAGAGGCCTCGCTCCTCCAGCAGGTAGCGGCGGTAGTTCCCCACCAGCTCGTCGACCGGCGTGATCGCCGCCAACCCATCGACGCTGGGAGCGCCCCCCATGCTCCGCAGGTACTCCAGCAGCGGCCCCATGCCGACCATGGACGCGGGATGCGTGTGCCCGCCGGCTCTCCTGAACCGCAAGAACCGTCCGGCGCAGTCGACACTCAAGTCCGCGGCCCCCAGACCGCGTCGGTCGAGCCACCGGCTCACATGAACCATCAGCCGCAGATGCCGGCTGATCGAGTCGGGCGAGTACCCCTGGTTGGCCAAGCTCGCTTCGAAACCAGCACCATAGGGCGCCAGCGGGCCGTCCAGCGGACCGCGCACACGTCTTGCCATGATCATCCCTTCCTCTAGGTGGGCGGAGCACCAGGGATGATCACCGACGGCGATTATGCCGAGCTCTCCCAGCCGAGAACCGCATAGGACAGGGCAAACTCGGCTCGGCTCGGCATAACCACCACCTCGGCATAATTGTCGAACTTGGATGGCCAGATAGTGATCGTGGCTGCTTGAAGGTCGACGTCGCCGCAGTCGAGACGGCGCGCCTCCCCTGAGCGCATGCCGGTGGCCGCCATCAGCCCGATCAGGGTTTCGAACGTCGCCCGGCGCGCAACGGTGGCGACATCAGGCGGGCCTGAGCCATCAGCGCCGCGATCTCATGGGGCGTGTAGATGTGCGGGGGCACTCGCCGGGGTGTGCCCCCGAAGACCCCTGGAGGCGGGACCTGGCAGGAAGGATCCAGGGCGTGCAGGTAGCGGGCGAAGCCTCGCACCACCCGCAAACGCAAGGCATGCCAGGCATCGCTTCGGACCGGCGACACCGCCCAGCTCAGCGCCGCGTCGATGGTCACGGTGACGAGATCGGCGTGCTGCAGTCGACGCGCAGAAGTCAGCCAACAGGCCGTCGTGACCGACCAGCTTGTAGCCGAACCCCCGACGCAGCGTGAGGTAGTTGACTGCCCGCTTGTTCCAAGGCGATCATGACGCCGCCTTCGGCCAGGGACGGGCCAGCGCAGCAACCGAAGCCGGATCCACGGTAGGCATAGATCGTGGTCGTATCGACATGATTGTGGCGAAGCAACTGGGCGACCTCGACCAAGGAGGCGCCCGAGCGGAAACTGGTAGCGAGCGATGTTCGAACTGTGTCGAATGGCTCGTTGCCGGGAGTGTTGGCCAGTGGTATTCGACGTGGTTCGCGATCACCGGTGTCCGGGATACTTCGGCGGCGTAGTTGTTCCAGTCGCCGCCGGCGGCGGCCACCCAGTGGACGGCGGTGGTGGGCTGGAGGTGGAGGATCTCGGCGAGGACGGCAGCGGGGAGTTGGCTGGCGAGGTGCATGAGAGCGGCGCGGCGGGCGGGCATGGTGGGGATGCCGAGACGGCGTAGTCGTTGGCCGAGCCCGCTGGGGTCGAGGGGTCGTCCGGGGTGCAGGCCGGGGAAAAGCCAGTGGCTGTGGGCGGGTGATCCGACACCGGTGTGGGAGCGGCCGTTGGTTGCCAGGTCGACTACGAGGGCGCCGAGGGGTTCGGGGATGATCGTTTGGCTGGCACCGAGTTTGAGGTACACACCGTCGTCAGCGGTGACCACTTGGTCGACGCTGAGAGCGACGATGCGGGTGAGTTGCTGGGCGTAGAGCAGAACCAGGCAGCCGGCCACCCGGTCGGTGAGCGCGAGGTGATCGTCGTGGAGGAGACGATCGACGATCTCCCAGCGGGTATCGGGGTTCATCGTCGTTCCTGGTTGATGACGTCGCCCGGTCAGGACGACAGGAGCGAGGAGTTTGCGTCCGGTGGCCCAATCCAAGAAGTCGGTGAGCTCGTGCGCCGAAGAGCCACCTTCGACCGTCCAGGCGTCGATGTCGGCCTGGCCGATCTCGCCCAGTTCCACCCCGCGCCGGCTGAGCCAGGCGAGGAAGGCGATCGGAGCGAGCAAGTTGGTCTTGGCGTAGCGGGTGGCGGTGCGCGGCCGGGGATTGCTCGCGGCTCGGGCTCTGGCCCGGCGCAGCACCCGCCAGGTGGCGTAGGAGCGCAGCAGGCGACGTTGGGAGGGGTCGTCGACGCGGTGGAGCTGGTCGGCCACCCACGCTTCGAGGGCGATGAGGGCTTCGTCGCGGGCGGCCAGAGCACCGTGGGCGACCAGGAGATGGCGCAGGAACTTGGCGGCTTGACGGCGAGGGTGGGCGTCGAGGGCTTCGTGGTCGAGCGGCAACGCACCCGAGGCGATCTGGCCCAGCATCTGTGCGGCGACCGCGGAGCGCAGCCAGTTGAGCGCCGTGTAGGGCTTGGGGGCGGCGATGATGGCGTCGCGGACAGGGACCAGGTGGGCGGCGACGGTCCGGTCGGCACTGGCGAGCAGGTGACTGGTGCGCCGTGACAGGCAGCAGCGCACGCAGCGGCTGTCGTGGTATGTGAGGTCTTCGATTCCGCAGTCGGCACAGACCCGACCCGGTCCCGGCAGCCCGGCGCAGTCAGCGCATCGCTGTGCCAGCGGTCCGGCCGGGTCGATGAGGCGTCGGTCCCGGCCGCAGTCCGTGCAGCACCCCCGGCGTCGTAACCCGGCCCGGTAGCAGCTCTCGCACACCGGGCCCTCCGGCCAGTGCGCCTGGGCTGGGCGGCACTCGCCGCAGTGTGAACAGGCAAGACTTCTCCACGACGAGCACGACGCGCAGATCGGCCGGTCCGACCCGGCGAAGTGGCACGGCTTTGGTTTCCCGCATCCCGAGCATGTGGCCACCGGCGGACGGAAGCACGAGTTACAGATGTCGGCCTGGCCGTCTTTCGCCCGACGGGAGATCGGCCTTATCCGACCGCATCGTCCGCAGAGCCGGGCCGGTCGGGGCGCGCACGCGAAACACAGCGGACGTCCCTGCGAGTCTCGGGCGATGACCACTCGGCGCCGCTCGCACGCCGAGCAGGCCTCGGCCAGCTGATGGGCCCGGCAGCGGTTGCACAATCCGATAGTGCCGACCCGGATCAGTCCCAGCCCCCTGCGTGCGCAATGGGCGCACGACGGCTCAGGCAGCGCTGACCCCCGCGCTCTCAGTTCGCCGACCAGACGGGCCACCACCGACGGTGCCCCACCGGCCAGCACACCGGGTCCCTCAGACAGAGCCACGGCCAGATCGCGGGCCGCCGCCGCAGTGGCGGTCGTCGCATCGACGCCCGCAGCGATGTCATCGGCGGAAAGCTCCGGGCAGGCGGCGGCCACCACCGCCACGATCATGTCCTTGCGGCACACCCGGCAAACCCTCGGGCGGCTCGCACCCGAGGCGACCTCGTGGCCCGCTGGACAGCACCGAGCAGCTGCCATCAGCGTTTCGTCACGGCCACCCTGGCCCGCCGTGGCCGCAACTCGCTCACCGACGCGGGCCCGGCGCCAACGGTCTTGTTCGAAGCCTTCGGCGCCGCGTCACGGACCGGCTCGATCAGCTCCGCCGGTGACACCTCCAAGATGTCGCACAGGGCGGCCAAGGTCGTGAGACTGAGCCGCTCGGGAACCCTGGCCACCAGCCGATACACCTGCTCCCGGGACAGCTTCACTCCCCGGCTGGCCAAAAGCGGGACCAGATCGGTAGTGGCGAACATCCCTCTAGCGGCCATCAACTGGCGTAGATGCCACCGATACGAAACCTTCACTCTCATCGCGGTCCCTCCTTGATGTGATCGCTGTCGTCGTGTGCGGCGAACGCCCGGGCCAGCGCAGCCCGCAGCATCCGGTTCTTGTGATCGGCGCCGACCGAGGTGTACACCGCGGTGGTCGATGCCCACGAATGCCCCACCTGGTGCTGCACGAACAGCGGGTCCACACCATCTTCGATCAGATGCGACACGTAGGAGTGCCGCAGGCAGTGCACCGATAACTCGACCGGCAGACCGGCCGAACGCCGCCACGCCGCGAAGCGCTCGTCGATGCGCCGAGCCGAGATCCGCTCCCCCCGTTCAGACAGCCACAGCGCCGGCCCCAAAGCCGGCGTGCCGTAGCGGGGACGGACCTCGTCGAGATACTGGCCCAGCGCCTCGGTCGCCCACGGCATCACCGACGCCACCTGACGCCGCTTGGGCGGGCTGCCCCGCATGGCCTTGCCGTAGCGGACCGAACACGTCCCCAGATTGCCCAACTCCGGTGCCGCCGGGTTGACAGTGAAGTCCCCGACATCGAGCATGGCCGTCTCGGTTCGGCGCAGCCCCCACCCATAAACCACCTTGAACAGCGTGGCGTCCCGAAACGCCGCCAGCCAACCCTTCCGCCCCGAGCGGGCGATCGCCAACACCGCATCGTCGGCCACGTCGAACAACCGCTGCAGCTCGTCGCGGGTCAACGGACGCCGCTCGGGCCGGCCCTCCGACACGCTGACATGAACGGCGGTGTTCCACTCATGGCAGATCTGGGAGGGGACCTCCCCGACCCGCTCCATGCACGCCTCCGCCCAGCCGTAATGCGGATCGCACAAATAGTCCAAGAACAACGCCACCGACCCCTGATAGCCCCGGACCGTCGAGTGCGCCCAACCCCCCTGAGCCACCCAGGCGTCCAGCTGCTCGGCCCGCCACTGCCACGGCCACCCACCCACGTACTCGGCGAAACGGCGCAACGTGCGCTCCCGGGCCCGGGTGATCGACGGCGACAAACGCCGGGCCGAGTGCTGACGCCGCCAGCCCTCGATCATCGCCTCGAACAACGCCGCCTCCGGGTGCAGCGGGATCGCCTCTCCCGCCAACACCAGCGCAGCCGATCCTGCCGCTCTCCTGACCACGGGCACCGCACCTCCACGCTGAGGCGCCTGACGCAACCCTGCGGCGGCCGACGCAACGAAACCAGATGACACACCGTTGCATCCGACTCAACTCAGGTGGTGGATACCCCCTCCCACCAGGGAATCTACGACAAACTCAACCGACAGCCACCAACGACGACAAACCCAAACCCCTTACAGGGCAACGATCACAAAGCATGCCGAATGATGCACCGAATGCAACATCGCTCACTTGGGCGGCGGTGATGAAGGCAGCTCTGAGCATGTGGGGATGGACCAGCCCGATCCCTGCCCGCTTGCCGATCGCGCGGACCCAGCGATGCGCAGTCCGGCGGTCCAGGCGTTTCCCGTCGTGACGTACCAGGATCGGGCCGCCGCGTCGTTCGCCTACGGCCAGGTCGATCGTGCGTGCCGTCCGCGGCACCAGAGGGATGAGCGCCGGCTTGTTACCCTTGCCGATGATGCGCAGGACGCGATGTCCCCGCTCGAAGGCCATGTCTTCGATGTTGGCGCCGCAGGTTTCGCTGACCCGGAGCCCGTTCAACCCCAGTAGCACCGCCGAGCGCGGCGTGGGCGTGGTCGAACCGCTCGGCGGTGAAGAGGAAGCGACCGAACTCGCCTCGGTCCAGTCCGCGCCGCTCTATCGGGTGCACCGTCGGGCGGCGCACGTACTGGGCGGGGTTGGAGGAGATTCGTCCGTCGATGTGCGCAAAGCGGTAGAACCCGCAAGCGGTCGACAGACGCCGATCGATCGTCGAGGCGGCCAGTCCTCGCTCCTCCATTGAGGTTCGGTACAGCTCCAGGTGAGCTCGGGTGGCTTCGAAGACGGCCAGGCCGTGATCGGCGGTCCACTGGAACAGGTTCCGCAGGTCGTGGCGGTAGGCGTCCAGGGTCCGGCCGCTGTAGCGGGCAAGGAATGCCACCGCGGCCAGCTGGGCCTCGTCCAGCGGATACGGCTCGGAGACACCGGCGATCGTCCGCCCGGATGAGTCGACACTGGTCATGGTTACCTCCTTATAGGTGGAGAAACCAGCCAACACCGACCGAGAGCAGAACCTCGACGCCACGGGCCTCCCACGCCTTCCGCGGCTAGATAACGCCCCAACCTCCAATCGCCGACCCGCTGTATGGGCGCCCGGTCGCCAGAAAGTCGTGAGTCGTACGCGGGCATTTGCTACCCGCCGCTATCGATGAGCTCGACTCGATTCCCGAACGGGTCGTCGACGTAGAGACGGCGGGTCCCCGGCAGGTCCTCGTCCCACCGCCAGGATGCCCCCAAGGAGTCGAGCTTCCCAATGAGGTCCTCGAAATCGTCGACAATGAGCGCTGGATGTGCTTTGCGAGCCGGGCGGAAAGTCGGCTTCGACACCCAGATGCACCTGAACGTCGCCCGACCGCGAACCAGCGGCCGCCACGGGACGCGAGCGGTTCTGGTTTTGGCAGGACAGCGAAGCCGAGGACATTGCAGTAGAAGGCTTCCGCCTCAGCCTCCCGTCCGGCCGGCATGGCGAGCTGAACGTGATCGAGGGCGACCGGGCCCCGCGGTGGCACCCTCTCATTCTGCCGCTGTGCTGTCGGCATCGCCGTCCCGACCGAAGTTCCTACGCCGAAGCCCCTAGCGCGCGCCCCGCGAGCAATGAGATCGCTCCCACGGCCGGCGTTTCGGAGACGGCTCCAAATCGGACTTCGGGGAGAGGGCGCAACGGTTATTGGGGCATGCGAGCGAAATCAGCGGCTCACCACCCGCACCAGGACAACGTCAACGGCGGAGACCGGGATTCACCGCTTGTCATCCAGTTTGAAGCGAGTGGTCGCAGCTATCAACAGTTGCGGGGGGTTGCCGCCGTTCCACCACTTCGGACCTCCGCAGCACCAAACCCGCTGGTAGCCGAGCCTGCATAGGGCAGTGCATACGCAGCTGCCTACTCAATGGTGCATCACCCACGCCGAGGGTCCCCAGAAACCCGCCCTCACCGCGACCTTCGGGTCCGCGCCCGAAGGTCCAAGGCGAATCTGCGCCGCTCGCTGATACGTCAGTCAGCCGTGTCGACTTTCCGCAGGGCAGCAGGAAGCGGCAGGGCTGGACTGAGTGAGGCCATGATCGCAGAAGCAAGGACAGCGCTCGAGGCAGCTGCTCGATGATATGAGCGGCGCTGTGCGATTCGACAAGAGTGTC
>CAWAPS010000010.1:0-73211 GCA_963783945.1 uncultured Actinomycetota bacterium | reverse complement strand
TCCTCGGGCCTAAGGGATCCTGCCACAAAGACAAGGGGGAGGTTACTGTAAGCCTTATTTGTAGCTGAGTGGCCGATCTGAGGAGGGTTAGAGTGCAAACAGAGCCTGCCGCGCTATCGAGACAGCTTGAGGATCCCGTGATGCTCGTCTCTTCCGATTCGCATGTCGGTCCACGTCTCGTCGAGGATCTGAGATCCTATTGCCCTAAAAAGTACCTCAGAGAGTACGACGAGTTCGCGGCATCCGAAGCCGCAGACCCGGATATCGGACTGGAGGCGTTCTTGGAGACCTTCTCAGACGAGTATCGGAACGGGTGCCGACGCAATCGGAAGACGGCGGGTCACTACGATCCGCACGCGTGTCTGCGCGACATGGACCGTGACGGTGTCGCCGGTAGCGTCATCTTCCACAACAGCCTAAACGGCCAACCGTTCCCGTTCGACTTGGTGAATGCTTTCGGGAACGCTGCTCCCTCCGCTGAGGAACGGCAGCTCGTAGGGGTCGGTCGCACAATTTACAATCGGTGGCTGAGCGACTTTTGCTCAGTGGAACGGGAGCGGAACGTAGGGCTGGCACAGTTGCCGTTCTGGGATATCGATGCCGCAACGAACGAGTTGGAATGGGCTGCCGAGCACGGTCTACGGGGTGTGAACTTCCCCGCTCCGGGCGTTTTCGGAAATCTGCAGCCCGACGATCCCTCGTTCGATCGCTTCTTCACCGCGGCTGCGGCGCTGGACATGACCCTGGCAACCCACATCGGCTCGACTGCACCGACGGAGCATCCGTACCAAGGCATACCGACGTTGGATCACCGCATGTTCCTTCAGATGGATTCGACCGAATGGGGCATCCGAGTGGTGTATGCACTTGTGTTCTTCCGTGTCTTCGAGCGCCATCCAAATCTGAAGCTCGTCGTTACCGAAGTCCCAGGCGTCATCTGGGACCAGATGACGTTGAAGATGGATTCCATCTTCTACTCGCCCGGTGTCAGCAAGAACAACCGGTTGCATAACCCTCCGAGCGAGTACATGGCCAGCAACGTCTGGCTGGGCAATAGCTTTCAGTCGCGCTTCGAGGCTCAGGCCGCAATAGAAATAGGTCGCGAGGACCGCTTCTTGTGGGGATCCGACTACCCGCACCCCGAAGGTACGTACACCTATTCGGAGGATCCGAGCGAGTATCCGATGACCCGCGTCGCATTGGCGAACACCTATCACGGATTTTCCACTCGAAAAGGTCCTCAAGATCATCGGTGAAAACGCCCTAGATGCCTACCCGCGCCTTGACCTACGAGCCTTACATAAGATCGCCGAGCGGATCGGCCCCCCGGCACGGGAAATGGCGACGGCACCCGACCTGACGACGTTTCCATACGTCACCGAGACCGGGACGTATGCCTTCCGCACCCACGGTCCCTGGGACTAACACATGTGGCGCTGAGCAGGTTCGACCGATCGATCCCTTGGATGAACAGGCGCAAAGGTCTTTCATTTACACGAGGTCATCCTCTGGAGGGGGAAGAACTCATGGGTAGACAGCGGCTTGATGGCAAGGTGGGGTGGTGACCGGAGCGTCTCGCGATCCGGGCGGGGCCATCGCGTTGGAGTTGGCGAAAACTTCGAACCGACTCGGCGGTTAAGGCCCGCTCCGGTGTCGGGCTACAACTCGGACCTCACGACGGCCGAAGCCCTCGAAGTCGCGAACGCTGTCATCGTCATACTCAAGGGCGCCGCGTATGCCGACTCGCAGCTGCCGGTCGGGGAACGTGTCGCCCTCTCGTTACCGCCAGTTGGGAGGTCGTCGAGAACCGCGGGCCCGATGGGTGACACTCCGGACGGTCGAGCCGCGGCTCGCGGCGACCTCCCGGTCGAGTCATAGGCACGATACCGCCCTGCGGCTGCTCCTCTACGCCGGACGCCCCCAGTGGGCCCTAGTCCCCACAGTCACACCCCGCCGGAACCCGAAGAGGCCCTTTAACGACATTTCCGTCAGTAACGTGCACGCGGTGGCGAGGCTCTCAACCGGCCACTCTACCGTCATTTCGGGTCGAGATTCCTTCATCGAGTCATGCTCGTATAGAAACGTCCACACCTCCTCCCCAACGATTCAGACCTAGCAAACTGCCACGATATAAGACGGTTCGGTCTAGTATCGTCCAATGTCGCACCGAACGACACAATCCTCGAACTGATCGACCGGGGGCTCGAACGGAGGTAGAACAGGTTCCTATGACCGTGGACTTTGAGTACTTCGAGCAGCACTATTCCCTCAGGAACCCTCATCTGGCCGACCACATGTGGCAGGTGGTCGAGCACATGCGGACAAAATGCCCGGTGGCCCATAGCGACGCCCCGACCGAGTCCGGAGGCGCCGGTCGTGGGATGTGGGTGTTGACCAAGTACGAGGACGTCCTCAAAGTGCTCCAGGACTGGCAGACGTTCAGTTCCGACTATCGAAGGCTGCGGGAAGCGGAGACCTACAGTGGCGGAACCGGGGACAATCCGCCGATCAGCACTGACCCTCCGCGTCAGAGCGACTTCCGTCGGCTGTTGAACCCATTCTTGTCACCTCAGGCGCTGGCCGCCCATGAGCCTCAGGTCCGAGAGATTGTCACGGAGTTGATCGACGATTTCATCGAGGACGGCCACTGTGACCTGGCGAGCCAGTTCGCCTATCTGCTGCCTCCTCGCATGCTGTATCGGGTGTTGTTCGGAATCGAGAGCGAGGACCAGCTCCAGCGCACTCTCGCTTACAACAAAAAGATGACGGAAGCTGATAACCCGGTTGAACGGGCCGAGGCCGCTAGGGCCTGGATGAACTGGGTGGACGAGTTGATCGACATGCGCCGGGCGTCTCCCCGCCGGTCGGACGTGATCGACGCCCTTCTCCACGGGTCGGTCGAGGGGCATCCTCTTACCCGTGAGGATGTCTCGGGGGCGGTCCGCCTGTTGATACTGGGTGGTTTTTTCACCACTAACGACGCCATCGGCTCGGCCATGATGATGCTGATCGACAACCCCGACCTCCAGGAGCGACTGCGCCATGACACAAGCCTGATCCCCAAGGTCTTCGACGAAACGCTGCGCTTGGAGCCACCGGTGGTTTCATTGTTCCGAGTGTGCACCCGTGATGTGGAACTGCGCGGGCAGCAACTGAAGAAAGGCGACGCCCTTCTGGTCCATTTCGGAGCCGCGAACCACGACCCCGACGAGTTCGACGACCCAGACGCGCTCCGGTTCGGCCGAACCCCGAACCGGCACCTGTCGTTCGGCGGGGGGCCGCACCGCTGTGTCGGATCGAACGTGGCCCGTCTCAACTTGCGCATCGTGTTCGAGGAGATTCTCTCGCGCCTCCACGACATCCGGATCACCGAAGGCCAAGAGCCACGTTACGCCCCACCCAACTTGAGCCGAGGGCCTGAATACCTGCCGATCTCGTTCACACCCGGGCCACGTCACCGTAACCGAACGGCGCACCAATGACCGTCGGCGAACGTTGAATTCTCTCGCCGACTAACCCGCTGGCCTGTGAGCACCTGTCGGCGACGAGCGGCTGCTGGTGCCTTGGCCACCCAGTCCCGCACCGCGTCGACGTAGCGGCCGGCGCTGTCGATGATCGTGAAGATAGCGCGCTGCCAGGCGCCATTGCACGACCGCCTGGTCAACCGTGCCGCAGGCCGTAGAAGGCCTTGGCGCTCTCGGCAAAGATTATCCGCTTCGTCTCGGGGCTAAGGGGCCGCTTCGCGATCATGTTCGGGGCGCCCGGGAAGAAACCGTCCACGTGCGGGTAGTCGGTTGCCCAGAGGATCTTGTGCGGGCCCAGGTGGTCAGCCAGGACGTCGAGGGTGGACTCCACCGGTTCGAAAGAGATCCAACAGTTCCGCTCAAACAGCTCGCTCGGGCGCATCGCGAGACCCGAGTCGTTCATGCATTGGTCCTCGAAGTGACGGTCCATGCGGTCGAGCCAGCCGGGCATCCAGCCGCCGCCAGCCTCAAGGAACCCTACACGGAGCCGCGGGTGGCGGTCGCAAACTCCTTCGAAGATCATGCTGAGCGCCGCCAGCATCATCTCGATGGTGTGGGAGACGATGTGGCGGGCTGCCGTTCCTTCGAAGCGCTCGATGCCGATGCTCTCAAACGCCAAGGGTCCATTGGCGCCGGGCGCGCTCACCGACGTGTGGATGCTGAGCGACACGTCGAGTTCCTCGAGCTCGTTCCAGAGAGGCGCGTAGTCGGGATGGTGGAGCGTCCGGTTCCCGACCGGGTTCGGGCGGAGCATCACCGAGCACAAGCCAAGTTCACTCCGCGCGAAGCACAGTTCTTCGATGGCGAGCTCGATCGACGCCATCGGGAGCATCGCGACACCGAAGAGACGCTCAGGATACGCAGAGCAGTAATCCGCCAGCCAGCGATTGTAGGCTCGGCACACGGCGGCCGCCAGCGGCGCGTCGTTGAGAGCGCAAAGCCCCAGACCTAACGTCGGGTACAGGAAAGTGGCATCGATACCGTCGATATCCATATCCCCGATGCGGGCGTGCGGGTCGAAGCCGCCCCGACGGCCCTCCTCATAGGTGATGTTCTCATCGACCTTACCGTCGCGAGCGCCCACTCCCCCGGCCATGCCGAGCCTGTTGGCCGGGTTGATCTTGACTCCGGCGGGCCGCTTCCCCACGGCTTGGCCGTCCACGACCATGAACTGCTGCCCGTCCTCGGTGACCACCCGCGGCGCCCGCTCGCGGAACGCCGGGTCAACGTAACTCGGCCACATGTCGACTGGCTCGAGCACATGCGAGTCGGCATCCACGAGGTCGTAGCTGCGAATGACCATGAGACTCCTCCGCTCCACTGCTGTCGACGGCACCATCGCCACGCACCCAGGTCAAAAAGAACGCTATTCGGCATCACGATCGCACGTCCCCGCATCGGCGTCAACCAACCAGCGCAAGAGGTACGGGACCGTACCGCAGGAGGGGAGGTCAGGAGCGCGCAAAGCAGCTCAGGGCAACGACCCGGTCGTCATACCAAGAGCGCCCAGCGCGAAGTCAGAAAGCGCCTTCGTATCGGCGCAGTGTCGGGTAAGCCACATCATTCGGTCGCGGCGCATGGTCGAGCCCTCACCCAGCGCCACCCCCCGACCAAAAGGGCCAGCGCACCCTGCCTCCTCGTAGGAACTGCCTCATCGAGGTTGACGGGCGCCCAGTGACCGCAGCCGTTCAGTCTGTCCTCCCGGTACGTGCAACTCCCGGATTCACCCGAGAGTATGCGACTCATGTGTTGGAGGCGCGATCCCATCAACCAACTCCTCGATGGCCCTGTGGGGCACGACTATGCGCCGACCGAGTCGAATGTGTCTCAACTGGCCCCTGGTCACTAGTCGGTAGCCGAGGGCGTGGCTGATCCTCAGCGGTGCGGCAGCCTTCTGCCACGGTCCGTACGACCTTCGGCGCCGCTTCGGGCGAAAGTAACCTATCTCCTATCTTGCTAGTTCTCGTGGCCGAGGTGATCAGCGTGTCGGTTTGCGACTCTGCCGGCCTCGTCGCCGTCGAAGGCAATGACAGGGGGGAGAGCGTGGAGCTGTAGGACGTAGTCGGTCTTCGGCCTCGGCGGAGGCGGCCGAGTCGGTCCCGGCTACCAGGCCGACCTCGTTGTGTTCGACCCCACGGTCGGTGCCGCTCCCGTGCGGACGGTGTTCGACCTTCCCGGGCAGAACAAGCGTCTCTTGGCCGATCCGATCGGCGTGAGCCGGGTATTCGTCAACGGCATTGAGACGATCGTCGACGGTAAGCTCACCTGAGCCGTCCCCGGTGTGGTGCTACGCGCCGGACGGGACACCACCGGGCCGAACCTCGGCATGACCTGACCAGGAAGGAATGTTATGGATACAGCAAAGACGGCACGCCGGCAGTCCCTATTCTTCGACACCCGCCACGACTCCGCCGACGCAGAGGTGGCGCCGCTCGACCCGGACCCGACGGGTCGAAGCCGGCCAGCGGGCGTCCGGGAGTACTACGCCGGCCGGAATCAGAGGCGCGTCATGGTTTCCAACCCTGAGGACGACGGCATCAGCCTCACGGTGCTCTCGTTCGCCCCCGGCACGGTCCTGCCGGCGCATCGCCACAACGTCGACTACGTCGAGCTCGTACTGGAGGGCGAAGTCCACCACGGCAACCGCATCCTCCACGCCGGGCAAGGGGTGTTCCGCAAGGCCGGGACGCAGTACACCTTCTGGGCCGGACCGGAGGGAGCGACGATCGCCGACTTCCGTGCACACACCTTCTACACCACCGAATACAAAGATCCGCCCGAGGCCTGGCCGCCGCACAAAATCCCGTTCGCCGCCAACGAGGCCGACTGAACCGTAGCCCAAGAACTCTCCTGGACCCGAAGCCGGTGTGGACCGCCTCGGCGGCTTCGGTGTACGCCCACCATCCACCTGAAAGAAATCGGCCTGGTGGAGTCCAAGGACCATCGCCTCTGCGGCGAGCGAGCCGCGTACGGCTCGTGCAATCGAACACACCAGGGGAGCATTTGCCATGATCGGTGAAGACATTAAGGTCGACCTGAGTCCCGCTCAGTTCGCCCGGGAGATTCCGTTCCAGACTTTCGCCGAGCTACGAAGGCGTGCGCCGCTCTTTTGGTATGAACGGGACCAGTACTGGGTGGTATCCAGTTATGACCTGCTCGGCGAGATCAATCGAAATCCAGTGGTGTTCTCCAGCTGGGGCGGCCCGGGGGGAGCAGGCCCAGAGACGGTTGTGCGGCCGACTTGTTTGGGCACGCTCATCGATCATCTCTGCGTGGTTGCTGGGCCGATCCAACTCGTGC
The DNA here is from genome assembly GCA_963783945.1 of uncultured Actinomycetota bacterium. GTDB lineage: Bacteria > Actinomycetota > Acidimicrobiia > Acidimicrobiales > Palsa-688 > CAWAPS01. Next base: position 66,387 of record CAWAPS010000010.1, on the reverse strand, counting down.
GTCTTAACAATAGGAGGACGGCCAGAACCGGTTTCCAGAATCAGCCGGAGCGGGATCGCTCCCCTCCCAGCTGCGGCGGGCTACTCGAGCAGCCGAAGGGGAAGGTTCGTTCCGCTCGCTTGCGGGCCGGTGGCGAGACGGACGACACACCGCCGTGCTTTACAGGTGGTGCGCAATCGTGGGTACCTTCCGCAGCCTGACAGGAGCACTATGCACTGGCAGCGGGTCCGCCCCCGCGGACGCCCACCCACGCGCTCACCTGGCAGGTCCGGGATCTCGACCAGGTCGCCGACCACATCAACGCATCCGGCATCGGCCTGCGGGCCCACAGGGACACCCTGTTCGTCACCGAGGACACGACAGCCTCGGCATCCCCTGGGGATTCAGCACCGTCCTCACGCCTGGCGACCGGCGCGCCTAACCAGAAGATGAGCACGATCCAAGGACTGACACTAAGGTCAACGAGAGCGTATAGGCGGCCGCCCACGACTTCGCCCGCCTCCGCGAGTATGTCGAGATCGCCAGCCTGGTGGGCGGGGAACCTGCGGTATAGCATCGCTTCAGGAGGAGGAAAGGGGGTGGAGCCATGAACGTTATGGAGGAACTTCCCGATGGGACCGCGTCGCGGCCTCGGCCGCGGTTCTCCTCGAACATCGAACCGTTGCCGTTGCGCGTGCCGCCGGGCCAGGCGCTGGGGCCGGCGATCGCCGTGGTGCGCGGGTTGAACGGCGACCTGTATGTCCTCCACCACGGGTCGGTGTCCGACCCTGGCGAGGCGGAGAATTTCCTTCCTCATGTGGTGCGGTTCAGTCCGGATGGTGACTACATCGAAGCCTGGGGCGGCGACGCCCACGTGCCCGCGGTGGACGGCGTCTCCCAATGGCCCGCCGGCCCAGACGGGCTAGATTGCGATGGCGACGGCAACCTGTGGCTGTTCGGCTACCTGGAGGGCGACAGCGCCGTGCTCAAGTTCTCGCCCGCTGGGGAACTGTTGCTCCGCATCGGCCAGCGCGGGAGGCCAGGTGACGACGACGACACCCAGCTCCTGGATCGGGCCACCTCTTGTTACCACGATGTCGACACTCGCGAGGTCTTCATCGCCGACGGCTATGGCAACCACCGCGTGATCGCGTTCAACTCCGACACCGGTGAGTTCACCCGGATGTGGGGCGCGTATGGCAAGAAACCGTCCTCGTTGTCGGCGGAGGAGGGCTTCGGCAATCCGGTCCACAAGGTGGCTCGGGGTCCCGGCGGGCGCATCTACGTCGGTGACCGCATCAAGGGCCGGGTCCAGGAGTTCGAAGTCGTCCCGGGGGGTGCCCGCTTCCTGCGCGAGGTCGTGATCGCGCCTGGCACGGCAGGCTTCGGCTCGGCGTTCGACCTGGCCTTCGCCTCGGACGGGAAGTTCATGTTCGTCGCGGACGGCTCCAACCACCGGGTCTGGACCGTGGAGGTGGAGAGCTTCGCGGTGCTGGGCTGGGCCAGCAGCCAAACGGAGACCGAGGGCGAGGACAACCTGCCGGCCGCTCACGGCCTGCTGCACCGTTTCACGATCGAGCCGAACGGCGATCTGCTGCTCGCGTGCGTGACCGCTGGCTTCAAGCGAATGACCTACGCCGGCGTCGCGTGACGACGCCGGAGAAATAGGCTCTGCGTGCAAGATAGATTCAGGGAGGAATTTCGGTATGTCGCTTCCATTCAAATTGGTGTCGGCGGATTCCCACATCGCCGAGCCCCCGGATCTTTGGACGACCCGCATCGACCGGAAGTTTCGTGATCGTGCGCCTCGCTTGGTGAGCCGGGACAACGGTGACGCGTATGTCATTGACGGCGTGGCCGATACTGGAAGCTTGGTCGCATTGATGGCCACCAAGGCGAAGTACGCGAATCCTGACGCACGCTTCGGCGTGGAAGGGCGGTGGGCCGACGTGCCCGAAGGGGCCTACGACCCTGCCGTCCGGGCCGCAGAGCTCGACCGCGAAGGGATGGAGGCCGAGCTTCTCTACACCAGTATCGGGCTGCCGCTCTTTGCCCTCGAGGATCACGAGTTCCGCTACGCCTGCTTCCGCGCCTTCAACGACTGGCTCGCGGAGCATTGCGCGGGTGCCCCGAATCGACTGTTCGGCGTGGCGATGATAGCCATCGACGACATCGACCGGGCCGTCACCGAGCTGGAGCGGTGCGTCGGCATGGGCCTGCGCGGGGCGATGATCAGCATCGGGCAGCAGTCCGGTGTGAGCTATGGCGACGCCAGGTTCGAGAAGTTCTGGTCGGCGGCAGAGACGCTCGAAGTGCCGATCAGCCTCCACGTGGCGGCTACCGAAACCAGCTGGGCGAACACAGGCAGTATGTTTGTCGACTTCACCTGTGTCTTCACCCCGACGATGTACTCGGTTACCTCGATGATCTTCTCCGGGCTGTTCGACCGCCACCCGAAGCTCAAGGTCCTGTCGGTGGAGAATGACGCCTCCTGGCCGCTGGCGGTCCTGGAGCGGATGGACGACCGCTGGACCCACGACGAGCTGTGGGCGCCGATCATGGGGCAACGGGCCGAGATCACCTCGGGCCGCAAGCCGAGCGAGATTTTTCACGACCACGTGGGCTGCACGTTTATGCGTGACCGCACCGCGATCGTCAATCGTGAGATCATCGGCCGAGAAAACCTGATGTGGGGCGCGGACTTCCCGCACTTCGACGGCGCGTGGCCGGATTCCGCCGCGAGGCTGGAGCGTCAGTTCGACGGAGTTCCTCTCGAGGATCGGATCGCGATCGGACGGAACAACGCGATCAAGTGCTACAACCTGCCGCTCAAACTCGCAACCCCTGAGGTGGCCGACGCGGTGGTCTAGATGATTCCACCATCAGTCAACACCGAAGATGAGCCCTGGTCACCGGCCGAAAATGGCCTGATGACCTGAGTCGAGATTGGTGTACCGCTACGTCGGCCTCATCTGAGAGAACCAATGGATCCCGTTCGCGGTCTCGGAGAACCTCCTGGCTGGTGACGGTCCGACGCCTGATGCGCCTGTTCGGCGATAATGGGCTTGCCGGCAGGACAAAGACTTCGACTCCCTCGAAGCCAACCTTGCCTTCCTCAAGGCAGTTCTGGCAGGGACCGGACTACGTCTCCCGCCCTCGCGGAACAGATAGTCAAACATGACATCCCTGTACGGACCGATGGACGACCGTCAACTGACGATTGGCCGCTTCAGATCATAGTCGGCCCCCAGGACTCTTCATCGAGCAGCGTTCAGAACTGGCGGTGGGTTACGGCATTCCCGTCACTTGTACCCCGCTCCTCGCCCGTGCCGAGGCAGTCGAACTTTATCAGAATGCCAGTTGGCGCGATCGCGCCCGCCGGTCCTCGGGCGTGTCAAGCCTTGACCCTAGCGTGGATGCGCCGGCGTGCTCCGGTGGTTGTGGATACGACCCCAAGCGACTTATCGGCTGCGCCCTGATCGACGTTGATGACGTAGAGGCCGGCGGGGATGAGCTCGAGCGTGTCGCGAGGGCCGGCCTCCACGCCGGAATGATTACAAGTGGCCCCCTACCGGATCGGGCCTACTCCTCCAGTGGCTACGACCCATTGTGGGCCGCAGCCCAAGACCTGGACCTGCCCCTCAGCCTCCATGTTCACACCGGGCGACAGGCCTATCCCTCTCTACCGTTTGTCGAGCCGGTAACCGCGGTGAACGAGATCCAGGTAACCAGCTTCCAAGACGAAACGGACACCATTCCGTTCACATCTGCCCTATTCGGCGCCGACCGCCTCCTCTGGGCTTCGGACTTCCCCCACATGAACAGCACCTACCCCCACACCCGCGAGTACGTGGGCGATAACTTCAAGGGCATGTCGGCAGACGACGTCGGCAAAATCGTCGGCGGCAACACGGTCGACGTATACGGGCTGGCGTAGGCGTTACGCCGTCGGGAAACGTACGTGCGCCCGTAACGGGATGCGCTCGGTCCGGGTTGGCCGGCCCCTGTCGCTAGGTGAAGCCGAGCATTTCCCGCGCCTCTGCTGGCGTGGCAATCTCTCGTCCCATGCTTCGAGCGATATCGACGACCCGGGTCACGAGCTCAGCGTTGGATGGACACCCGAATTCCTCCCAAGGTGAGTCCTCAAGACCGAGAGCAACGTGGCCCCCGCTTCCGATCGCGCCCGCCAGAAGCGGGAGGCTGTTGCCACCGACAACGTTCACGACCCACTGCCAGTTCGCTCCGACCGGGAAGAAGTCGAGCAAGGCTTGCAGGCCCCTGAGCGTTCCGGGGTGGCCCGCGATGATGAAGTCCTCGGCGAAAAGCGGCAACTCACAATAGAGCGGATCATCTTCATAGAGCCCCATGTCGATGAACGCCTCGGTGAGCCGCACGCCGGGGACGTCCCAGATCATCGATACCGGCTTGACATGAACCGCGCGCACAGCCCGGCAGATGTGCTTGAGCATGTTGGTCGTGTTCAAGTAGACATGCTCATCGGTGGTGAAATCCTTGACGTTCGGATCATACCGATCCAGGTTGGTCGTGACCATGTCGACCGGTACGCAATCTGGCTTGGTGGCCGGGTCCTTCGCCATCTCGACGATGTGAGCGACGCGCTCCTCCGCAGTCGGCAGCATGCTCGCACCTAAGGTAGGCATGGTGATCAGGTCACATTCCTGCTTGATCCGCCAGACCGTGGCCGCGTACAACTGCGGGTCGCTACTCGGCTTACCCGTCTCCGGGTCTCGAGCGTGATAGTGCACGATCGACGCACCCTGTCGCCAGCACTCGACTGCGGCGTCCGCGATCTCCTCAGGACTGTAGGGCGCATGCGAATTCGTCTCCCGTTGGCCGCTGACCCGGGCCTCGATTATGAGTTTCTGCATGAGCATCGTTTCTCCTTTTCGAAACACCGCGATCCGCCCTGGGGAACATCGCATCTGTCGGATCATCTGCGCGATCGCGATGCGACAAGCGATCAGTCGAAACGGACCCATGCTTGGTGCGCCAGGCTGCCACCGTCAACGAAAAGCGTCTGACCGGTGATGAAGGTCGACTTGTCCGACGCCAAATAGATCACCATGTGGGCCACGTCCTCTGGAACACCTAGACGAGGCGTGAGGAATGTCTGCTCCTTCGGTTCCAAGAACTCCCTGTCCATCCGCGCCTTCGCCGCGTCAGGCCACACCCCGCTCGGAGCCAGCGCGTTGCATCGGATACCCCGCCTGCCGTAAATGGTGGCGATTGAGCGAGTGAGACCGAGCAGCGCAGCTTTCGACGTGGAATAGGCGATCAGCCCGCGATCGCCGGCCAACGCCGCGGTAGACGTGAAGTTCACGATCGAGCCTCCACCCTGCGACAACATCGCCGGAAGCGCGTGCTTACACGCAAACATGGCACCCCGGACGTTGACCGCCATGACGCGATCCCAGAAGTCCGCCTCCATGGTCTCCAGGTCTGCATCGATATCCATGCCTCTAGGCGCTGCCGCCACATTGATAAGCGCGTCGAGCCGGCCGAACTCGTCCGCACAAGCGCGAATCATCTCGACCACGGACTGCTCGTCGCTGAGATCGACTTCGTGGCCCAGTGCCCGGCCGCCCGTCTCGGTGATCTGATTCGCTATGCCCGAAACGTCGGTACCGGGAAGATCAGCTAAGACAACGGCAGCCCCCTCCATGGCCATCTGCCGGGCACATACCGACCCGATATTGCCGGCGGCGCCAGTAACGACCACTGCCTTACCGTCCAACTCCATCTCCGACACCTCGCTCTTTCGACCCGGTCCTAAGGTCCGCGCTCAGCCGTCGGCTGCAGCGCGCGTCCTTCTCTCGAGAAGTCCGGCACTCAGGCCGTCCCCGCCGCGGCGGTGCGAGCCAGCTCCAAAAGATGAACGCCACTGTCACCGGCCGTGATGGCCGGCAGCTTGGCGTCGGGTTCGACGAGTAGGACATCGTTGTTCGAGAATGCTGTTTCGCCGACCGTCATCGACCCGTCCAGAACAAGCGCGGCCCGCCAATCACCGACCGACACCGGCGGCAACGTCGCGCCCGGCGGCAGCCTGCGGTCGAAGACAATCCCTCTATCGGAATCGGTTGGATCGCCGAGATCCCAGTAAGCGTTGCCATCGAGACGGCCCTTTGCCAGGCCGGTCGTGCCGTCAACAGGCACGACCTGCCTGCACCCATTCTCTTCCAGCGCAGGGGGCCGGGAGAAGAAGTCCGTCGTCTCCAACCCCTTCAAGTAGACCAGGGTGGGATGGTCGCGGAGCTCCTCACCGTACCCACCTGGCGAGAGAATGTCCCGGGCGAAGATTTCCAGTAGCTCACAACCCCGCGGGCCGTTGAGAAGCATCCCGTACTCGACGCTCGGCGCGGCAACCAGGACATCACCCCGCTCCATCCACCAGTCCCCCATCAACAGGGTGCCGTCGAGGACGACTACTACGGTCCAGCAATCGTGCCAGTGCATGGGCCAGATCTGATTCGGTGCCATCCGGATGTCAGGGATCTGCATGCGCCAGTCGTCCTCGGGCCGCCCGAGGGACCACATCTGGCTCCAAGTAGCCCCTCCAGGCTGATCCGAATCTCGCACAATGCCACCGGGACCCTCTTTACCCCCGGGCTCCAAGCGGGAACGGGTGACACCAGGTGCCACCGGATCGGACACGGGATCATCAAAGACGATCACTTGCATGTCGACTTCCTTTCCTGGTCGTAATGGTCGCCCCAGCCACCCCTACAGCCGGTGCCGACTGGGACGATCGCCCCCCGTCACAAAGCATAGCGATTGAATACTAAATACTAACCCCTCAGATAGGCTGCGGGTCCAGATTCCCAGCGCCCCTATTCAACCCACAATTGGTGTGTTCTCGGGGAACTCGGTCTTGCAGTCAGGTGAGGCGACGACCCCATCAGAGATCGGTCACCGTTTCATGGGAAGCTTGGCTGGAACGTCGGATCGATTCTCATCGATTTCCGCCGGGGACACCTTGGTCACTGATCGAGCGAAGTTGGCGATACGGTCCCACAAGAGCTCTCGATTCTGAGCGAAGTTGTGCATGTGGCACATCCTCTCCACGACGAAAACCGCAACGTCACGTGACCCGCGGTAGGCGGAGGGCTCGATCCAAGGGTCGGGCACCACGTCGATCTCGCCGCACCCGATCAGCACGGGCACCTCGATGGCTTCCGCCTCCTTGGCCACGGCGCCTTTGGCCATCATCGTGGCGGCACACGGCGGGATCAGGTTCGTGCGCCACGGCGGGATAGCCGGGTCGAAGTCGGCCTCGACCAGTTCGGGCTCCTCGTCAGATGCGTGGAATGCGAAGCGGATGAGCGTTTCGTTTTGAGCCACCGCGCCAAGAGCCTGGTCGGCGAGCGTTCGAAGATCGGCGCCGCGCAACGGGGCCGGGTAGATGATCCGGCTGCCATCGGGGTTCGGGAAGTTCGAGTGAATTCCGCTCCAGCCGAGAATCGCTACCGCGTCGAAGGTGCGGTGGCGCGCCTGCTGCACTGTCAGCAGGCAGCCGCCCATCGATTGGCCCATCCCAATCACGTTCTGTAGCTCGACCGGTGGGACGCCTTCTGCCAGGCTGCCGGTACGCAAGCGATCGACCACCGCGGACGCTGTGGCATGGTTGGCGGCAGCGAGGCGCTCGTAGCTCAGGATGAATGGATCGCACGGGCTGCTGTCGCCGACACCGAGATGATCACAACCTATGAACGCAAATCCTTGATCGGTGTGGTATTCGGCCTGGCTGTAGCCCGGGAGCATACGGATGTCGTAATAGCCGCGGCTGTATCCGCCACCGGGATAACCGATCATCAAGGTCAACGGCTCGTCGATCCGGTTGGGCAGCCACACCGTAGCCGCCGTCTCCAACGCTCCCTCCAGGTCGACTTCACCCGTGACGTCGACCCGAACGTCGTAGGATCGCATCCTCAGGCGAGCCGCGCCGACCAGCCACCGTCGACCGGAAGGATCACGCCGGTGACGAAGGACGCCCGATCCGAGGCGAGAAACGCTGCCACTTCGGCCAGCTCCAGCGGCGTCCCGGCCCGCCCGAGCGCCGCCTTCTCGCCCATCTCTCGCAGCAGTGGTGTTTCCTCGCCCATGTACTCGGTGAACGTGAACCCCGGCGCGATGACGTTAGCGCGGATGCCCTGCCGGCCATACTCGACGGCGACCGCCTTGGTCAGGGCGTTCATCCCTGCCTTCGCCGCCGCGTACATGAACGACGTGTAGTTCTGGACGTTGACCGAGGAGATGGACGACACGTTCACGAACGAGCCACCACCGTTGGCCACCATAATCGGAACCGCGAACTGCGTCATGAGCAGGACACCGCGCAGGTTGACCGCCGTCATCTTCTCGAACTCGTTGACCGTGAGGACCTCGGGTGGACGCACACCGTGCGTGCCGGCCACGTTGAACACGGCGTCTACCCGCCCTAACTTGTTCCGGACAGTTTCAAACAGTGCCGCCACTTCATCATCGTTGGAGACGTCGCAGTGCACGGGAAGGACGTTGTGTCCGACTTCGGCGGCCGTATCCTTCTCGGCGCCGCTGATGTCGACCGCGACCACGGTGGCACCCTCCCGCACGCACACCTTCGTCGACGCCTTGGCGATACCCGAACCTGCACCGGTGATGACGACGGTCTTGCCGTCGAGCATGCCCGTCACATCATCTCCAGAATCTGGCGTGCCTCGACGGCCGTCGCGACCTCTCGTCCCATGCTCTTGGCCATATCGGCGACACGGGCTACCAAATCGGCATTGGTCGGGAAACCCAATTCAGGGTAGGCGTAGTCGTGGAGACCGATCGCGACGTCCCCGCCGCGCTCGATCGCGGCGGCCAGCACCGCGAAGGCATTGGCGCCGATCACGCTCACGGTCCAGCGCCAGTCGGCCCCAGGCGGGAAGAAGTCCACCACGGCATCCATACCCTTGATCGTGGCCGGATGCCCAAAACCGAGATGCGGTTCGCCGAACACCGACACCTCGCAAAAGAGCGGCTCCGCGACCACACCCATCTCGAGGAACGCCTGGGTGAGCCGGACCCCAGCGACGTTCCATATCATCGGAACCGGCTTGACACCCACCGCGCCCACCCGCTCGGAGATCTCGATTAGCGCTCCCGTCGTGTTCGAGTACACCCGGTCGAGCGTGGCGAAATATTTCTTATCCGGATCGTAGGAGTCGATGTTGGTCGTGAGCATGTCGATAGGAATGCAATCGGGCTTCGTCTCGGGATCCTTCGCCATCTCCACGATATGGGCAACTCGGCCTTCGGACTGCACGATGTGCGCACCCAGCGTCGGGAACGTGATCAGATCGCATTCCTTCCTGATCAGCTTGACCGTCTCCGCGTACAGGGCAACATGTGACGACTGTGCACCGGTCTCGGGATCGATGGCGTGATAGTGGACGACGGATGCGCCCTGACGCCAGCATTCGACGGCCTGTTGTGCGATCTCCTGTGGGCTATAGGCAACGTGAGGACTACTGGCCCTCGTTGGCCCGTTGATATGGACTGTGACGATCACCTTTTGCTTGGCCACGTCGACTCCTCTTCTCGTGGTTCCGATGGGTCAGACGGCCCCGTAGGCCATGGCGTAGAGGTCAGCGCAGTTCCGCCACAGCAAACTGTCCGCTTCGTCGGCGGATACGTCGTTCTTCTCGATCTGGTCACGCGCGATCTCGCCGTCGATCGGCCAGTTGCTAACGGAGTGCGGGAAGTCGCTGGACCACATGATGTTGTCCAGCATCTGGTGCCGCCGCCGAACGCCGAAATAGTCCGGGAGGAAGGTGACGAAAACGTTCCGACGGAAATACTCGCTCGGTAACAAGCTCAGATCCGCGTGCGGGTACAGACCGTAACGGAATCCGCGGTCAAACTCCGCGAAGTAGTTGGGGATCCAACCGCAGTTAACTTCCCCACCGACGAACTTCAGGCGCGGGAAACGCTCGAACACCCCAGTCAGGATCAGACGACGGAGAATGCCCGAGAAGCTACCCCTCTCGGTGGGCGTCTCGTCGACTGGACCTAGCCGTTCCTCCGACCACGCCGCTGCTCCTCGGCTCATCGTGTCCTTTTTGCCAAGGTTCTGGATCTGCTTTAGCGGCTTGAACGAAAAGCCGATGTGTACGCCGATAGGCACGCTGGCCTCCTCCATGTAAGCCCACAGCCAGTCGTCCTCTCGACTCGGCTCGTCCCCCGATCCGTTCGGGTAGCTCTCCATCGTGAGGCTCTTCAACCCTAGGACCTCGATGCACCGCTTGGCTTCGACGACGGCGTCCTCGATTCCAGTCGACGGTACGACGCCGACGCCGAAGAGCCGTGTCGGCGCGTAGCTGTTGAACTCGGCGATCCAGTCGTTATAGGCGCGGAAGCACGCGAGCTTCAGCTCGTTATCCTCAAGCTCCTTGATCGCCGCCCAGATCAACGGATTGCCATAGAGCACCTCCCCGTCAACACCATCCTCGTTCTGCTCCTGCAGACGAGCCTTCGGGTCAAAAGACCCAGGGAGGATCTCGTTGTAGCGGACACCCCTCGAGCCGAATCCGAAGTTGTACTCATCGAACCGGCGACGGAACTGAGCTCGGTCATAGCGCTTTGTGGACCGGTGCACCGAGCGCGGTGGGACCGAGGGCGAGACCGCTTTTCAGCGGGTCGGGGTCCTGTCCCTCCAGAGTGAAGCCCTCCCCCCCGTTTGACGTATCGACGGTGCGAGGCCCACGGCTCCTCAATTTCTCCGGCAGTCGCGTGTGCCACAGATCGGGATGCTCGTTGATATGTGAGTCCGCGGATATGAGCCGGTACACCACTTATCTCGCTTTCGGTCAGGCCGGAATAGCATGCGGCAACGGGTAAAGGGACGGATCGAAGTCGACGGGGACGCCATCGGGAAGGCCATAAAGCCCTCGACACGTGCCACCTCGGATGGCCCTCCGCGACCACGCCGGCTCGCTCCTGGGCGGCAAGACGTCCTTGCGGCTCGAAGACCTCGTCCGGCAGTTCCGAGAATCGCACCGGCTCGAGCCCACCCGGCCCGGGTTCGCCGAGAACCGCAAGCAGCTGCCAGGCCGGCATCACGCAGCGGTAGTCCCCCACGAGCCAACACGGCGTCTCTCCCGTTTCGTCGCGCCGCGGGCCTCCCGGGAGTCCAGCAGATATCCACAAATCCGGCGGCTCGATCACATAAGAGCACGCGGACACATCACCCTCCCTCAAATGACCCCCCTTTTAGCCGTGATCTTTGGGCCGACATGCAGGACTGAGATTTCTGTCGTTACATAGTAACTTCGCGATCCGAGGCTGACCAGGGGGTGTCTAACTGTGCAGCCTCGACTGGACCGACTCCCTTGCCTACCTCGTGTCGTTACCAGTCAAGGCGATCCTCGGTTGTTCATCCGACGACGTTGCCGTCGAGGACGACCATCAGTTTGGGATGCCGCGCTGTTTGAACACGTCCCGAGCGACGTTCGAGGCGTTGTTCCAGCCGGAGATTCCGCCATACACGCCTGCCTGCACGAGCGCCTCCTGCAGCTCCTCGGGGGTGATCCCGAGGTTCAAGGCGTTGTTGATGTGGAAGTGCAACTGATCGTTCTCGTGCATCACCTGGAGAATCGCGACGGTGAGGAAACTTCGAATCCGTAGCTCCAATCCGGGCCGCCCCCACACCTCTCCATAGCCGTAGTGGCCCCCGATCCACGCGAGCTCTTGGCCGATGGCCGATCTGTCCAGCCCACCCATCCCAACCGAACCCTTCAATGTCTCGAGAATCGGTGCGTCGTCCGACAAGCCCAGGCGCGCCGCGCCCAGTGCCGCCATAACCCGCTCAGCCGCCGCCTTGCGGTCCTCATGATCCATCGGGGCCTTCAGCTCCACGATCACCCCATCACCGGACGCGAGGATCCCACGGACGACGAACACCTCATCGGCGACGCCCACCGCCTGCTCCCAGGCCGACACCCCGCCATAGCAGCTGACCTGGATCAACGCCTCGTGGACCTCGTCAGGCGTGACCCCTATGTTCAAGGCACTATTGATCTGGCGGTACAACTGGTCCTCGTGGCCCATCGCGGCCACCGCGGCGATGCTGATGAAACAGCGTGTTCTCAGGTCCAGACCCGGACGGCCCCATATCTCGCCGTACTCGTACAACCTGACCGCGGCGTAAAGCCCCGACTCGACCGGCAACGCCGAACCCCGCCGTGGCTCACGCCCCACGCGCGGCGGCAACGGCCGCGCATCGGATCCCGTCCCGATCCTGTCCACTCCGAGCTCACGGCGAACACGCTCGTACGCGGCCTCGCGCTCCGCTTGTGTCATCATCGCAACGTCCCTCCCTACCGGGTCAATATTGTCGTCTGGGTCTGGTCCATCAAGTGCTGGCGTTCTGCGCCACCAGCCCGATCAGTGCCCGTGAACGACGGCTCTTACCGATCGATTGTAGGCAAGCATGATCTCAGACGTGCAAGCCGCGCCCAACCCTTAGAACAGTACGCTCGAGATTGCTCCTTGCGTGTCACCTCTGGGCCTGAATTAGCCTGGAGGACGTTGCCGGGAAGCAAAGGAGAGGCACATGGGCCAACTTGATGGCAAGGTCGCTTTCATCACTGGAGGGGCGCGCGGACAGGGTCGCTCCCACGCCGTGATGATGGCTGAGGAGGGCGCCGACATCATCACCTTGGATCTGTGCGATCAGATCGACTCGGTCATATACCGGATGGCTACGCCCGACGACCTGGAAGAGACCGTACGCCTCGTGGAGAAGACAGGTAGGCGGATTGTGGCTCAGCATGCTGATGTCCGCGACTTCGACGCCGTGAAATCGGTGGTGACCGAGGGGATTGCGCAGCTTGGACGTCTCGACTTCGTGATAGCGAACGCCGGCATCATGGCTCAAGGGGGCCACGAAGCCTTTTACGACACTGTCGACGTCCTTCTCCGGGGGGTGTACCACACCTGCGAAGCCGCTATCCCCAGGCTGATCGATCAGCATCAAGGCGGGGCGATCGTCATCACCAGTTCCAGCGCAGGGCTGACGGGCCGAGCTCCTGACCGCGAATACGCCGGTCCGGGGATTTTGGGCTACACCGCTGCGAAGCATGGCGTGGTCGGTTTGATGCGCGCTTATGCCAACTCGTTGGCGCCCGAAAACATTCGCTGTAACACGGTCCATCCCTGTGGGGTGGCCAGTCCGATGGTCGTGAACGAGTTCTTCGACAAGTTCATGCTGGAGAACCCCAACGCGGCCGCAATACTTGGGAACGCTTTGCCGGTCACTCTCATCGAGCCGAGCGACGTCTCCGACGCTGTTCTATTCCTGTGTTCGGACCGAGCGCGATACATAACCGGCGTGACTCTCCCCGTCGACGCCGGATACTGCAACAAGTAACAGGTCCCAGCACCCAGCTCGAGCCGGAACCTACGAACTGGGCGATCTGAACGCGAAGGGGCCCAGGTGTCAAACTGGGAAAATTCCCCACTTTGACAGACCAAGCGAATGGAACAACGTCTACACACTACTACAGGCGTAGAGTCACAGCGCCTTTTAGCCAGGGAGAGCTGTTGAAGTGGACGGTGAAGTGGTCTTACCGCAAATAGACGAGCCAATGATGGTCTTTTCCGCCGACACTCATGTCGGTCCTCGTCTCGTCGAGGACCTTCGTCCCTATTGCCCCAAGATGTACCTGGAGCAGTTCGACGACTTCGCCTCATCTGAATACGCAGATCCGAAGGTTGGTTTGGAGATGTTCTGGACCGCCGGCAGATTCTCCGCCGAGTATCGCAACGGGTGTCGACGCAATCTGAAGACGGCAGGCCACTACGATCCCCATGCCCGGCTGCGGGACATGGACCGCGACGGTGTGGCCGGCGGGGTGATCTTCCATAACAGTCTGAACGGCGAGCCGTTCCCATTCGACGTCCTGAACTCCTTTGGCAACAGCGCCGCTTCCGCGCAGGACCGGGAACTGATCGGAGTCGGACGGTCCGTCTACAACCGGTGGCTGAGCGAGTTCTGTTCCGTCCAGCCGGATCGTCACGTCGGGCTGGCGCAGCTGCCGTTCTGGGACCTCGAAGCGGCGACCAGGGACCTGGAATGGGCGGCCGAACACGCTCTGCGGGGGGTGAATTTCCCAGCAATCGGGGCTAACGGGAACGTACAACCGGACGACCCCTCCTTCGAGCGTTTCTTCGCTGCCGCGGCCGATTTGGACATGTCCTTGGCGACCCATATTGGCGCCCAGCCTCCGTCGGCCGGCCATGCCCACGGGGGCGCGCTGATGCCAACGGAGGGCCATCGCCAGCTCGCCCAGCTCGATTCAGCCGAGTGGGGAACACGGGTGGTGTATGCACTCGTATTCTTCGGTGTTTTCGAGCGCCATCCCAATCTGAAGCTGGTCGTTACGGAAGTGCCCGGGGTGATCTGGGCGGAGATGAGCCAGAAGATGGACTCGGTGTTCCGCACCAGAAGCATTCGCAAAGACAACCCTCTGCCCAAGCTCCCGAGTGAGTACATGGCCACCAACGTGTGGCTGGGCAACAGTTTCCAGTCCCGCACGGAGGCCCAGGCCGCAGTCGACATCGGCCGCGAGGACCGCTTCTTGTGGGGTTCCGACTATCCGCACCCCGAAGGAACCTTCACCTACTCGGAGGATCCCACGGAGCACCCGATGACCCGGCTGGCGTTGGCCAACACCTATCACCAGCTTCCGGTCGAGAAGGTCCGCAGGATCGTCGGCTATAACTCGTTGGACGCCTACCCCAGGCTGGATGGCGGGGCCTTGCGTAAGATCGCCGACAGGATCGGACCACGAGTCGAAGAACTTTCGGCTGAACCTGATCTGAGCAGATATCCCTACATACACAACATCTCGACCTTGGCCTTTCGCGCCCACGGCACCTGGCATTGACAAGACCTCCGACGACGTAGCTCACACGCTCGGCACACCTCGCGTCGGACCTTCGCGCTGGCGGAGAACCCCCTCACCGTGGTTTCCGGACTTTGAAGCCCTCACGCCAAGCTGACAATTCCTGTCATTTAGGGGGCGTTCGGGGCGAAGGCGCCGACCAATTCGAGTACTTTGGCAGGAGGCAAGTACTGCTGGCACACACGGACCCCGAATGGCTGCAGGGCGTCGTCGATTGCATTCGTGAGGGTGGCCGGCGCCACAATGGCTCCGCCTTCGCCGACACCGCGGAACCCGAACTCCCCTTCGGGGTCTGTCTCGAGGTGGTCGATCTCGATCGACGGGATCTCGGCACTCGTGGGCAAAAGGTAGTCCATAAAGGTGCCTGCGAGGAAGTTGCCTTCCTTGTCGTATGCGGCATGCTCGAACAGGACCTCGCCGATGCCCTGGGCGACGCCACCTCGGACCTGGCCCTCGACTATGGCCGGGTTGATGACCCGACCGCAGTCTTCCACTACGAGGTAACGCAGGATGATTACTCGCCCGGTGGCGACGTCGACCTCTACGGTGCAAACGTGGGTACCGCCCGACCATCCGCTTCCGGTGATGTGCTCACCGGTGAATGCCTCGTCTGCCTCCAGTCGGGAGTCGACGCCGGCCGGGAGATTCGCGGGGTCCATCAATGCGCGCATGGCGATCTGGGCAAGGGGGATCGCCTTTTGCGGTACCCCCTTCGGCGTCGCTGATCCATCGACGATCTCGAGGTCTTCGGCGCTGACTTCCAGCATCTCCGAGGCGATCGCGAGTATCTGCTCTTTGAGCTTGCGGGTCGTCATGATCACCGCGCCTGATGCCCACGTGGATGCCCGGCTGGCGCCGGTACCCAGCACGGTGAAGGGGGCCTGTCGGGTGTCTCCGTACACCACGCGCACGTGCTCGAGCGGCACCCCCATCTCATCGGCGGCGACTTGAGCGAGGGTTGTCTCGTGGCCCTGGCCGTGCGGAGTCTGGGAGGTGGTCACCACAAGGTGCCCGTCTGGTTGGAGCGCCGCCTTGGCTCGTTCCCTCGCGAAGGCACCTCCGCCGCTACGGATCTCCGATGGGCCGGGCGCGGCCTCGATAAAGGTGGCAATCCCGATTCCGAGGTACCGGCCTTCGGCGGCCGCTGCCGCTTGCAACTTCCGGAAGGCCTCGTAGTCGACCAACTCCACCGCCCGATCTAGCGACTGGCGCGACGAAGTTCCGGCCAGGGAAAGCCCGGTGATCAGCCGATCGTCGGGTTCACCGAGCACCATGTTCTTGCGCCGGATCTCGGCGGGATCGATGCCGAGCTCGTGAGCCACGATGTCCAGTAGTCGCTCGCGCACCCAGGTCTCCATCTCCCAAGGACCTCGGTAAGCGCTATAGCTCGCCTTGTTCGTGCAAACAACCGACGACTCGAAGCAGAACCCCCTCACTCGGTAGGGCCCGGGCAGCATCATTTGCATAGTGAGAGGGAACATCGTCGACGGAAATGGCACGTTCGGGTAGGCCCCGGCGTCCATGATCAGCTTCACCTTGATGCCGAGCAGCGTCCCGTCGTCCTTGACCGCCGCCTGCGCCTCGGCAGTCTCCTCCCGGGCGTGACCTGAAGCGAGCAGGTGCTCGCTCCGGTCCTCGATCCATTTCACTGGTCGGCTCAGCTTCTTCGACGCCACCGCCACACAGAAATCCTCGCGTGCGACGTTACCCTTTAGCCCGAAAGCGCCGCCCACATCGTTGGCCAGCACCCGGAGGCGTTCCATGGGATGCCCGATCGTGTTGGCTAGCTGCATGCGCAGGCCATGGGGGTTCTGTGTCGACGCGTAGTAGGTGAGCTCCCCCGACGAAGGGTCGTAATCAGCCACCGCGCCACGTGTCTCCATCGGCACATTGGCCACCCGGTGCTGCTGGAACGTCACGGTGAGCACCCGGTCCGCTTCGGCGAAGGCCGCGTCCACGTCACCGAACGTTGCCACCTCGTTGGCCGCCAAGACGTTGTCGCCGAGATCATCGAAGAGCGGAGGTCGGTCGGGATCGAGGGCGTCGCTGTAGCTTGCGACAGCGGGTAGCGGGTCGTAGTCGACCTCGACCAGCTCACAGGCATCCTCAGCTTCGTAGCGGCTCTCGGCTATCACCATCGCGACGAGGTCGCCGACAAAGCGCACCTTGTCCGTCGCAAGCGGATAGAAGGTCGGCCATTTGGGTCCGAGAGGCAGGACTGCTGAAGTGATGGGGTGGGAGAGCCCCCGTAGGTCCTCACCGCTCAAGACAGCAACGACGCTAGGTGACGCCAAAGCGGCATCTATGTCGATCCGCTGGATGCGGGCGTGTGGGAATGGGCTCCGAACGAACGCAGCGTGCACCATGTTCGGTAGCTGCACGTCGTCTACGTACTTACCTCGGCCGGTGAGGATACGGCGGTCCTCGACTCGGCGGACCCGCTCCCCGACAAATCTCATCGTGCCACCGCCCCATGCCCTAGGAGGCGACGCGCCGCCAGCTGTGCTCCTTCTACGATCGATTGGTAACCGGTGCAGCGACAGAGGTTGCCCGACAGCTCTTCCCGCCATTCCTGCTCAGTCATGTCTGGTCGCTCACGCAGGAGCGCATAAGCTGTCATGACGAATCCCGGTGTGCAGAATCCGCACTGGAAACTGTGGCTGTCGCGCATGGCTTCTTGGACCGGATCCAGCTGACCGTCGACCTCCAGGCCCTCGATGGTCAGGATTTCGGAGCCGTCGGCCTGCACCGCGAACATGAGGCAGGATCGGACCGGCTCGTCGTCCACTAATACGGTGCACGCACCGCAGACCCCGTGTTCGCAGCCGAGGTGCGTCCCCGTCAGCTGCAGATCTTCGCGAAGGAAATCGGCCAAGGTCTTTCGCGGCTCAGTCGCGCCTTTCGCGCTGTCGGCCATTGACGACCATCTCCACTGATTCCTTCGTCACCTGGTTCCTTCCATCGCTCGGCGGTGTGCTTCGGCCAGGGCGCGTTCTGCGAGGACCCCGGCTAAATGCCGGCGATATGGGGCCGAGCCGTGGATATCGTCTGGCGGTTCGAGCGGTCCGGCGCCTTCTCGCGCTGCGGTCGACCACAGTTCTGCCGATGGGGTTGCCCCGGTCAGTATCGACTCCGCCGCGGTCGCCCGTACCGGAATGCTGTCGACTCCCGAGAACGCGAGCCGCGCTTCCGCGACATCACCGCGACCGTCGAGACGCACGGTCGCGGCGACACCGACGATGGCGAAATCACCGCTGCGCCGGCTGAACTCCTGGAACGACCATCCGGTGCCGGCGGGCAAGACCGGTACCTGGACGGCCGTGAGCAGCTCGTCCGAGCCCAGGGTGGTGGTGAGAAAGCCTTGGAAGAGCTCCTTCGCCGAGATCGTTCTGGTCCCGCGTGCGCTGCACGCTTCTATTGATCCGTCGAGGACGGCTAGTACTGTGGGTAGCTCGGCGGCTGGATCCGCGTGGGCCAGGCTGCCTCCTAGGGTTCCCCTCGTTCGGATGGCGGTGTGACCGATGAAGCGGACGGCGAAAGCCAGCAGCGGATTGGTGTCAAGCACGAGGTCGGAGCGCTCCACGCTGCGGTGGCGCACTAACGCACCCATCCGGAGGCCGTTGCCGTTGGTAACTGCGGCCAACTCGCTGGCCGGGTTGATATCAACCAGATGGGCGGGATGGGCGAGCCGCAGGCTCAGGAGCGGAACCAGGCTTTGCCCGCCGGCCAGGATCTTTGCCTCGTCGCCATATTCGGCGAGCAGGGCTACGGCCTCGTCGGCCGACCCGGCACGGTGGTACTCGAACGGCGGTGGTTTCACAAGCCTTCATCTAACACTACTGGGAAGAACAAGACTGCACTCCGAGCATCTCACGCGCCTCTGTCGCCGTGGCCACCTCCCGGCCCATACTGTGCGCCATCTCGACGATTCGGGTGACGAGCTCGGCGTTGGTCGGGAAACCCAGCTCGGCATAGGGATAGTCGGCAATGCCGAGTGCGACGTGACCGCCACACTCAATCGCGCCAGCGAGCACCGGGAAGGAATTGACACCGACCAGGTTCACGACCCAGACCCAGTTCGCCCGCGGTGGAAAGAACTCGAGAAGAGCCTGCATGCCCTTGACCGTTCCCGGATGCCCATAGGCCATTAACCGATCGGAGAACAGGGGCAGCTCACAGAATAACGGCTCCTCGTACAAGCCCATTTCGACAAATGCCTCTGTGAGCCGCACCGCGGCGACGTTCCACATCATCGCCGCCGGCTTCACACCGACCGCCCGCACGGTCTCGCAAAGATATCTGAGCGCGTCCACGGTGTTGGAGTACACCCGGTCGGCCCACTCGAACTCCTTACGCTCGGGGTCGTACATGCCCATATTGGTGGTCAGCATGTCTACCGGTATGAAGTCCGGCCTGGTCACGGGGTCTTTCGCCATCTCAACGACGTGCGCAACCCGACCCTCAGGGGTGGGCATGATGTGTGCCCCCAGCGTGGGCATGGTGATGAGATCGCATTCCTGACGGATCCGCCGAACAACCTCGGCGTAGATTCCCACGTCGGCAGAGGGCGCGCCCGTCTCCGGATCACTGGCGTGATAATGAACCACCGACGCGCCTGCCCGCCAGCAATCGACAGCTGACTTTGCTACCTCTTCAGGCCCGTAGGGGACATGGGGACTAGTATCGCGAGTGGCGTACTCGTTGACCCGGACTTCGATGACGAGCTTCGGCTGTGCCATGTTGATCTCTCTTCCTCAGGTTCAAGTCAGCTACCAACGCCGACGTGAGGCGACACGAGGGCGGCGCCTCGGGCTCGAGCCCGATACGGTCGAGACCGAGTTCCGGCGACGGACGAGCTCATGAGCCCAGTCGCGCTCCTTTTTGGTCATCATCGGACGTCCCTTCCCCCGACGACTTTGCCAAGACAATCACCTACCCGGGCGGATCCGGTCGGGCCGCACCCTGTCCGGCTCATGCGGCCAGACGCTCTCCGGGGAAGGTGAGGCGGCGAAGCTTGCGGGTGCCGGAGAAGTCTGCCACGCCTCGATGCTGGGTGGCGCGCTCGTCCCAAACCGCGACTGTTCCGAGGCGCCATCGGAGCCGCACGTGGAACTCCGGGGTGTTGACGTGTTCGAAGAGCATTCGCAGCAGCGCTTCGCTCTCGTGGTCTGTGACACCCAGGATGCGCTCCGTGTAGCCCGAGTTCACGTAAAGCATCCTCTGGCCGGTTACAGGGTCTCGCGGCGCCACCGGATGCACCGTGCTGCGCTTATCGAGAAAGGGCAGCCGCACGGTACTCTGCAAGGCTTCCATACCGTCGAGCAGCCGCTGGTAGTACGACGACAGGCCCTCCCAGGCGGCGTACATGCTCGCCCACATGGTGTCTCCCCCCGCCTCCGGCAGCTCGACCGCAGTCAACATAGCCATCTGAGGGGGGCACTCGAGCGGGGCGCCGTCTGTGTGCCAAACATTGGTTCGAAACTCCTCCATCGGCGTGACGTTCGAGTCCATCACGCTGTCGATGTCGTTCACCTTGCCGTTATTATCGATCGGCCTGAGTGCATAAGTCTCCTCGGGCTCGCCGAAGATGTCGGCGAACGCCCGGAACTGTGAAGCGTCGAGCACCTCTTTGAACTCGAAGAACAGCACACCGAACTCGTGGACTGCATGTCGAAGCGTCTCTACTGCCGTCTCTGGCTGCGTCTCGCCCAAGCGGACGCCGTGAACGACCGCTCCGGTGTTGCCGGTCACCCGCTCCAGGCGGATGTCCTCTTCGGTAGCCGTTGTCATTGTCGTCTCGTCCTTCTTTCTATTCAACTGCTCCGGCGATTAACTCGAGAAGCGAGGGTGGCGGCGAATTCAGCCCAAGCGGTGGCCCGCCTGTGGGCTTCGTCGGCGACCTCGTACACGCGACTGAGCGGGACCGCGTCCAGATAGTTAACCCATTCTGGGGTTATCGAAGTCTGCCCGAACCACTCTGCGAACGATGTTCCGCTTTCGGTGGAGATGAAGGCCGCGTCCCTCGAGGGGTTCACCGGAGGTCTCCGCAGCTGGTTGTCGGATGTACCTCGCCCCGAAGACAGCGGTGCTTGTTGGATGCGGCGACGAACCGCCCGCACAGTTTCGTGAGTGCTTCCCGACATCCTTGCCAGGTGACGGAGCGAAGCGCCCGGTTCCTGTTCTATCGCCTCGATGATCCGGGTCCGGACTGCGAGCGGGTTCACCGCCCGTGACTTCCCATCGCGCCCTTGCCTAGCGTCAAGGTGGAGAAATTCCCCACCTTGACGGATGCCGTCTTGGCGGAGCCGGCCCACCGTCTTATGGGTGAGCCCGCACAACTCAGCGATCCTGCGATCCGACCACCCCGGCCGATCCGCAAGGATGCGACGAGCGGCATTTTTCCGTTCCGGTAGCGTCAAGGCAAGTCCCTGGGTGACGTTCCTGCGCACGGCTTCCACGAAAGCGTCGCTGTCAGCACCGTTAAATACGACACAGTCGACATGGGTAAGGCTCAGACGGCGGGCTGCCAGATACCGATAGTGACCATCTACGATACGCCCCCACCGGGTGATTAACAGTGGGGGCCAAGCTCCAGCGAGCTCGGCCATCACCCTTAGATGGGCCAAGCGCACCTGACCCAGACGCGGGGATTCCCCCACCCATAGATCTCCGATCGGCACCCGCATAACCGGCCCGGACGAGGCGGCGTCAGGAACCAGGTCCGGCTCGGCAGGAGCGGGACCGTCGGCGCAACACGCCGTCATTTCCCAGTTGCCGACCAGCACTTCCCCCACAGTCACTGCCACACCGTACGTCTTTTATTACGGTGTGGCAACTCCCCTCTACTTCTGCTACAGTCCAGGGCATCGACCGGTCGTACTATTTCTTCGACACCGTGCCGCCCCGCCGCTCTCGAGTGCGTGACCGCAACAGCCGGCGGATCCTCGAAGCCGCCCGTGAGATCATCGAGGAACAGGGACTCGAGCAGTTGTCGATGCGCCGACTGGCGAGTCACATCGATGTCAGCGTACGCACCCTCTACAACTTGTTCGGCGACAAAAGGGGCCTCCTGGCGGCGTTGGTGCAGCACTCCTTGGACGCCGTCGGCACCGCCGTCCTCGACGCCGCAGCCACCGATCCCATCGAACGGCTTTGGCAGGTCGTCACCATCTCGGTCGAAAACATGGTCGCCCTGCCAAAGGCCGTCCTGCTGGCCGTGATGTCCGACGAAGAACTCGACGTGCGCCTGCACTGGAGAGGGCGGGCGCACACAGTCGACGCAGTCCGGAGCGCCATCGAGACAGGTCTGTTGCGCGACGACCTTGCACCTCACGTGCTCGTGGACCACGCCGGAGCGGTTTACCGCCACATCCTGCGCCAGTGGGCTCTCGGCGAGATCGACACCGCGGCGCTGCGCGCCGGAGTGCTCCAGGCCTACGACCTAGCTCTCCTGGCAGTGGCACGGCCCCGAGCGAGCAGGAGGCTCCTCGAACACATTGCCACCCTCGGACCCCCCAGCACCCTATGGTGCGACGAATCCGCCCAGCGCCAGCAGGACGACATCCACCCAGATAGGAGGATAAGGCGATGATGGTCCCGGAAGAGCGGGAAGCGGCCTACCAGAGCGTGCGCCAGCACTTGGCGGTAGCTCGCATCACTACCGATGCCCAGGCCTTGCCCGATATCTACGGCAACAACTCACTATCGAAAAAGGGGGCCGGCCTGACCACCCAGCCCCGCGTCCACTGACCGATGTCCGACCATGCCGCTGAAACGGCCTCAATCGACGCGTTGCGCGCCGAAGTGTTGGCGCCGATCACTCCGCAGCTCTCCCGTCTCGTCCCGAGCATCGGCGAGCTGGCAACCAGCTTCGCATATGGTCAGGTGTGGTCCAGGACCGAGCTCACGGCACGAGACCGCAGCATCGCGACAATCGCGGCCCTCGTGGCCATCAACTGTCACGACGAGCTCAAGCTCCACGTCCTGCGCGGCCTGGCGAACGGTCTCAGCAAGCAGGAGATTGGAGAGATCATCATTCAGCTGACCCCGTATGTCGGTTTCCCGCTGACGGTTTCGGCCGCCGCCGCTGTAGCTGACTTCGTGGAGCGGGCAGACCTCAGCGATGTTCGGGGCAATCTCGAATGAGCACGCGCACCCCACGGGTTCAATGACGTCCCGTCCTCCAGGGAGCGAGAGCAGCCCGTGCGGCGTCGATGCAGCGAAGACAGGCGACGATTCGGCCACCGGGCGATCGTTACTATCCATCCTTTGAAAGAAGACGAAGAGCGACTGGCACCTGAATGCAGCAACTACGAAAAGTTCCTGATCGATACGGCGACACACACCGCGCAGGGACTCACTGCCAGCAAGATACTGCTGATTAACCCACTTACCTTGCGTCCATCAGGGTAAGGGACACTGACTCTCCCGGAGGATGGTCGAGCACGTGGCCAATGATCCAAAACCTTCTACCGCCCTGGACAGTCGGATACTGGCCGCAGTGGAGCCGAATGCCCGGCTCGAACGGCTGGCGCTGGAGTTACGCCGCGTTCAGGACGGGGTAATTGGCACGGTCGCGCCGAGCGACGTCGTCGATTCAGTCACCAAACAGCTCGCCGAAATCACCGCCCAACTCGAACCTTACTCACTCGCCACTCGGCCGACGGGCGGATGGGACGACATAGTTCGCAGCGCGCACACCCGCACCTTTGCTCCAGTTCTCGAGGACGTGCGTCTCAGCGACGACCATATGAGTGCACGGCTGACCCTGAGTCCCTTCTACCTCGGCGCCAATAGCGCTGCGCACGGCGGCAGCATTCCGCTGGTATTCGACCAGGCACTTGCTCAACTGGCCCAGTATCGACGCACCGTCAGCCGAACTGCCTACCTCAACGTCTCCTATAGAGCGGTCACCCCGGTCTTGAAGCCACTGAAGGTCGAAGGCCGCTTCGAGCAGATCGACGGTCGCAAGCGGTTCCTTTATGGTGCCATCCTTCATGGTGACGTTGTCACCGCCGAAGCCCACGCCCTATATGTGGAACTGCGCGGAAGTCAACCATGACCAGCTACGCACCGTTGTGAAGTGGGGGTATTCGACCCGGTGCAGTACGGCTGAGCTGGTTAACGGCCTTCCATCGACGACCCAGATTCACCGTCACTTCGATTAGCGCCATCATCCCGGGGGTCGCGTGGGAGAGCGTTAGGACGAGATCGAGCGTCGTCGGGGGACGGACAGCCGCCAAGTCCCTACCGCCTGCTCAGGGCCATTCTCGCCACAGCGGTCCCCGATGGTTTGACCCAAACCAACCCCCGCCAGCAGCCGGGGCTGGCGTAGAGCGATCTGCCGAACGCCCCATCGTAGGACTGGAGCTGGTCCTCGACTTGGCCGACGCCATCGGGACGCGATGGCGCGCCCTGATCCTGCTCGCCGGCTTCGGAGGCTTGCGCCTGGGCGAGTTGCTCGCCCTGCGTGAGCACCATGTCGACCTCGACGCCGGCACCGTCACTGTCGCCGAACAGGTCGTGAACCTGGAAAGGGCCGGCGCCTGGTCACCGAACCCAAAACCGACGCCGGCCGGCGGGTGGTGGCCCTGCCGCAGCTCGTGATCGACGCCCTAACGCGGGTGCATCTTCACCACCCACTCAACACCGGGGGCCAGATCGGGTGCCGGCGCCACGACGACTTCGATGGCGCGGTTCCAGTCCGGCAGTCGGTCAACGTCGGTGATCAACCGAAACACCGCGTCCGGAGCAGCCGTCACGCGGCCACTCGCTGTTCCATGAATCTCCTGCATCATCAACCTCCCGGGGTTCCGACTATGCCTGGCCGATGACCTCACACACATCCACGCTGACGAAGGTCGCAGGCGCCTCCGCCATGTTGCGGAGTGCGCTGAAGGTCGCCTCGGCAGATCGGGCGTTCTCTTCGGTGTCGAACAGCCAAAACGAGTGCTGAATGACATCACTCCCGTTGGTGGTTCGCGACCAGTAGCCGCCAGACGACCCAGTCATGCCTTCCACCATGGCGATGCCATGGTCGGCGACCATCGCCCGAGTTTCGCCCTCGTGGCCCGGCTTGATCTTCACCCGTCCGATGACTGCATACATACGGGTTCCTCCAATGGTGCCGATACGAATCGAACGAGCCCACATACTGCCCTATCCGCGTGGGTGCCGGTCGAAAGGATGCCTTTCTGTTGTGACGACAATCCACGGCCATATCACTTAGCCTTGCTCACGACCCTCGGCACCCCATGCCGCCCACAACCCAGATATGGCTCGACCGTGGCCGAAGGCGCACAATCACGGACTCGAAGACCCCGAAGAACTCAGCGACGGCGCTCCGAACCAGTGCTCGGCTTTCTTTACCCGAAGCGGTGACCGTCCCAGAACGCGCGACGGGAAGCCCGACGCGAGCATCCCCTAGGTGCCGCGAGTGGGCGCTTGCTGCGGGCAAGCGTTGGGCCAGAGGATTGGCGCCTTGCCGACGATCAGCCGCCGGCGACGAAGGCCACGACGATTGGTCGGCCAGGAACGTGCGGGCCCGGGAGGGCGTAGTGGTGGCCGTATACGGCTGGGACAGCGTCAGTTTGGCCGCTGAGTCCACCGCGATCGGCCAGGCGGCGGTGCCCTGGTCGGTCACCAGCGAACCAGTAGGCAGCGATTTTCCCGACGCCGGCCAGATCGGCAGCTTCGTCCGAGACTACGAACGCGCTGCCGGAAGGACACTTACGCCCGGCCAATGGGCGGCCGTTGGAGCTTCCGCCGCGTGGCTCCTGGCCTACACAGTCGGCTGTGAGCACGCCGTGCAAACAACAGGCATCGCTCGATCCGATCAGCAACGGCGCCCGAGACCGGCTCGCCTCCGACGGAGACACGCTCTTGGTGCTTTCCAGGGTTGACACAACCCAGGTGACGGCAGCGAAGACACGCCGGATCGCCGAGTGATGCGACGGCCTGTCCGCTCCAACGTCAAAGATGTCCGCGGCTGTTGTGCGCATCGGGATCCCGCAAGACACCGTGCTACGATCACTCCGTGGCCTTCTGAGCGTTCCGAGTCAAGTCAACTCGTCGATTCCAAGGAGGGCCGTGCCCATTACTATCGTCACTGGTCCGCCAGGGGCGGGTAAGACCACCGTCACTTCCCGCCTGGCCGCCTCGAGTCGACTAGGCGTTCATCTTGTGGGCGACCAGATGTCTCACTGGATCGTCGCCGGATACGTCCCGCCATGGATGGCGGGCACCGGCCGCCAGAACGGGACAGTCACCAGCTCGATGGCAGCGGCCGCCATCGAGTTCGGTAACGGAGGCTACGACGTCTTCGTCGACGGCATCATTGGCCCCTGGTTCCTGCCCCATTGGCTGCGCATCGCCGAAGGGCGCGCTGCTACGCACTATGTCGTCTTGAGACCATCCCGGCAGGTTGCCCTCCAGAGAGCCACCGCCCGCCAAGCCCCGGACGATCTTGTCGATGGGGATGCTGTCAGCAAAATGTTCGACGCCTTCGAGGACCTCGGCAGCTTTGAAGCCCACGTCTTGGATTCGTCGAGCCAGGACATCCACTCAACGGTGGCGGCGGTCCGAAACGCTCTCGTTAACGGTCGCTACCTTCTGGACCCAGCCAACGCAGCGACAGACATGCAGCGGCTGGCGATCAAATTTCGGAATTGATCGGCCCGACGGTTTGGGGGTCTGTGGCGAAGGCGATGCTGCCGATCACGGCCAGCCGAACGGGAGTGGAGTCCCGGGTCAAAGTCGTCGAGTTCCTGGCGGATCCGGTTGAGGGTTCGCTCGAGCTGCTCGGGCGCGGGGGCGTCGCCGTTCGGCTCGGATAATGAGCGCACGCCGACCAGGTACCAGATCGTCGGCGGCCAGAAGGCGCCTACTTTGGTGGGTCGATGTCCCGGTCGTCCCACATCTTGAGCAGTTCGAGCCCGTCGGTAAGCGAGCCGAGAAGACTGTTCGCGGTGTCTTCGTCGAAGCCGGTCTCGCTGAGCCGTTCACTCAACGCTAGATAGTCGACCGTTCCGCCGTCGATGCGCACCGCGATGATGAAGACGTTCCAACGCCGCGTGTCCAGGGGGTGGTGGCGAGCTCCGGTGTTCGCGGTGGCGAGAAAGTCGTCCAGGGCGGCCTGGCTTCGCTGTCCGAGCGTCACCCGGTTCAGTCTGTCACTGCTCGCGGCCGACAGGCGAGCGAGCGGTTGTCGAGGCTCGCCGGCGCGGCTCGATGGACGATGTGGCGGTGACGGTCCGGCCGACCAAGTACATGATGACAGGGGACCCAGCCGACTGCTGGACTCTCGGCGAGCCGGCCCAATCACACGACGACGATGCCGTGTGTCCCCTACCACGCACCCATATCCGGCCGGGTCATGCCCCATATAAATGCCGGTCAGGGACAGGTGGCGCATCCTCGCGGCCCCAACTCGATCCTTGACTTCCAGATCCTCCTCCGCCCTACTGAATCTGGTTAATCGAACGTTTGTTCGGTGTC
Organism: uncultured Actinomycetota bacterium; assembly: GCA_963783945.1. Lineage (GTDB taxonomy): Bacteria > Actinomycetota > Acidimicrobiia > Acidimicrobiales > Palsa-688 > CAWAPS01. Next base: position 38,965 of record CAWAPS010000010.1, on the reverse strand, counting down.
GGAGGGGCGTTTGACCCCCTGAGTACACCACCCTTGTTCCAGGGTGAGGTGCTAGTCCGAGCCGCCTAGACTGGGTCACGGACGTACCCCGTCGTCGACTGGGGTCGGCAAGTCGCGTCACCGTCTACCTCGCTTTGAGGTGAGGGTCCCCGCTGGCCGAGTGCCGCCGCCCACATATTCCCGTGAACAACTTCTTGGGAGCAAGACGCCCGAAGGATGCGTCGCGGCCGTCAGAACTCGCTCATGGACCGGCCCAGGGGCAGCCAATCAGCCCCACGTTGAAGCGCCCGTAATATGCCGGCACCGCCGGCCACCAGGATCTGCTGCGGGCCAAGCACGCCACCGAGAGGCAGGAGTTCGAGGCTCGCCTCAATGGTGAACTTTCCTGGCCGGATAAGGTTGTTACCGTCGATCCTCTCTCAGGTGACCAATTTGTTGTCATGCTTCGAGGGCGCGAGAGCGTGGGTGTAGATCCAGTCACCGGTGAGATCTATGTCGCTTGAGGGCTGTTCATTTGCAACACTGCCCAATGAAGTGGTCGCGGAGCCTGTTCCGCTCGGGCTCCCCCGATCCGGACCACAGGTCGAAAGCCCGCAGGAAAGACCTCCGGGGCCGGATGGCGAACTCAGATCGCGCACCTACTTCGGCGAGCCCTGGCCCTCAGGTGTCTGTGACGACGCGGTCCAAGTGCCCACCCCGGTCGGCGAGAACTGCGAGCTATGTGGTGAGGCCGTCGAGGCGCACCATTGGGGGACCTGGGTGGGCTCGATAACGGGCGGGCTCGCCCCCATGCATCGTGAGTGAGCCCTGCGCAACGTGTACGGCGGTATCGGCCACCTCGAGAACCATCTCTACTGGTGCAGAGAGATGAGCGATCCCGATGGTGGCCGAACCTACCGGCTGTCAGCCCTGGAGGTCTGGGACTGGGTCCAGCGATACGGGTTCAGCGCTAGTTCGAGCTGATCAACAGTTGGCAGTTAGAAGAGTTGCCGCATCTTGAGGGAGCGACGTGAGGGCGTCCTGGTCACCGTTAACAGCACTGTCCAGGTCTTGCGAGAGGTTCTGCAAGTAGATGGCGGTCGTGCCCTCTTGGGCGGACTCAGGAGCGTTGCTCACAAGATCCGTGACAGTGTCATCCCAGTTTTGCACAGTGGACTGGGACGGAGCGTGCCCGTTCTCTGCATCATTCGACGGATCTTGGATGGCGCTGAGGACAGTCCCGAGAGTGTTACACCAACTCGCATCCCCGGCCTGGCTACCTGTAGCTGCGCCAGAGGAAGAGTCGGCCGGCGCGGTGGTCGGTGTGGGAGCGGCGCTGGTCGAGTTGCCCGAGCTACTCGACCCGCAGTTAGAGGTCGCCCAAGTCTGCAAAAGAGTGGCGTCACCGTTCACCGCTGTGACGGCCAGTGGATCTGATCCGTTAACAGCATTCGTTAAGTCTTGCGAGAGGGTACCCAGGCCGTTGGTCAACGGCGTCAAAACATTCGTGTCACCACCGAAGGCAGTTGAAATAGCGGGCGCTGCCGCCTCGTTGATGAGCTTCATGACTGTGGTTTCGTACTGTTGCAGGTCGCTCTGCGACGGCGTGTTCCCCGACGCCGGATCGGTCGCCGAGACCATGGGGTTGACGGCGCCGCTGAGGTCACTGCAGAAAGATGCCAGGCTCACAGGCGAACCTGAACTGCCGCTTGCCGCGGCTGTGGTCGGAGAGGTCGTGGCCGCCGCGCCGGTGCTTCCCCCAGCACTGCCACAGTTGTCCCCCAGCCAGCTGTCGACGTCCTGGGCCGCGGTGGTGAAGGCGGTTTGGTCCGACACTGTCCCGTTCTTCGACAGCGAAACCAGGTCGGATTGCACTTCCTTCATTTCGCTCTTGATGGTGGCGGGCACGGTAGCGGGCGCGTCGTTGATCATGTGCTGAACGATTGCGGCACCTTGGGAGTACTGTTTGGCGCTCGGATTGTCGGGCAGAGAATTCTGGGCGTTGTCCTTGCACAAAGCGGTCAGACTGCCGCTGCTAGACCCACCTCCGCTGGTTGCAGAAGCGTTGTGGTGGGAACTACCCCCACAGCCAGCCAAAGTCAGGCCAGCCACGACGACCAGACCGGGAATGAAGCGCCTCGTCGCCGAGCGCGCCAAAGTACCAGACCCTACAAGTTGCCCCATTTGCCCCACTGCCCCTTTGGTATTGCGGTTAAGTCACCGCAACCGCTGGAGGGTAGTCACGAACTGAAGCGATGTCAACAGTTCTGCCTACATCAGTGGATCAATGTGGCGTCACCATCGGAAGGTTCCCTAGCTGCCAGGGAAGCATCTCGTCCGAACTTGCGCTGTCGTGTGGTCGAAAACCGACCTGGCTGCTTCCTACAAGCCGGTGCCATGGTCATCATGTGTTCAACGGTGAGGTCGGTGATCAGACAGCCCGAGCCACTCACTCGGCCAGAAATCACCGCAATGGCCGAGCAGATTTGCTACCTGCTGGAGGATCCCTCTGTCGACATCTCCGGCTTGGACCGTGCTCGCTACCAGGGCGCTGTAGTGGCCCTAGAGACAGTGTTGGGCTTGAGGGACAAGCTCGGCGTCCGTGGCCATGTAAAAGTCCTCGCGGGTGGCCATGAGGATGTCCTCGCCGGTGGCCATACCTTGTCAACAGGCGGAAGTTGTCGGCCTTCGCTACCACCGTGAGCTGATCAGGCTGGATCCTCAACTACCGAAGAAGGATGACGCCCACGCTCCGTACTAGTCACCGCAGTCGTGGAAGCCCCGGGACGTGCCGCCGAACGGCCCGATTCCTTCGGGCTTGCTCGGGCGTTCGCCACCATCAGTGCACCGTCCTCGGGAGCCTGGAGGGATACCGGGGCGTCGTCGCTCCGAGGGCGGTATCTAAGAGTCGTTGGCGATCTCCACCGGCCACTATGCCCCTGACCAAGGCAAAGGAATGGAGAAACGCCCGACCCTTGAGGGGCGGGGGCCGCTGTGGTGCGGGTGTCAGGCCTTGGTGCGCACGACTGCGACGCTCGTAGCGCCAGTGTTGTCGTCGTAGTTGCCGGGTCGGTCATTGGTGACGACCTCGACGTGAGTGACCTTGCCGTTGCCAAACCCAAACGGGTCCCGCGTGGCGCGCAGTTCTTCGATGTCCGCGCAGCTGTTCCCGCCGCCGGCGAGCATGAACAAGGCCTGCACCAACACCTTTCCCCGATCATGGACCGGAAGGCGTTCACCGGCAATCCGGACACGAGCGGACAGCAAATCGGCCAGTCCCAAACCGTCGGCACAAGCACCAAGGGCGCGCAAGCCGACAGGGGCCGCCACTTCGCTCCCGCCGGCTTCCACCTTCACCCCGCGCCGTGCTGGTAGGCGGCATTTAGAAAGTGCGCTCCTGTTTGGCGAACCTGGACGTTTCGCAACGCCATTCGCCCCTTTCACAGGAGAGCGGATCCGCGTCCTCACCGTGGCCGCACGCGACGCATGTGGTTCGTGGCCCAGCCGGGTCGTGCCCAGAGACGAACGCTTCGACCTCGGGAGAGGCCAATTGTTCAATATGCGCTAGAATTTTCCGATTCCGGCCAGTTCCACCATTGAATACGTAGCAGTGCAGATCGTGTTGGTTCGTCGAAACGATAATCAATGTGCCTGGCCGGAACGCCACCGACGATCGAATAGGGTTCGACATGCTTGGTCACGACCGCGCCGGCGGCGATGATCGCGCCGTCTCCGACGCGCACACCGGACATGACCATCGAGCCGAACCCTGACCACACGTCGTTTCCGATCACGATGGGACCGTTGCTATCAGAATATGTCTTCGGGCCGGCGCCCATCGTCCAGTAGAACAGGCACGTGGATACATACTCGCGATGATGGTTGCCGCCAGTGACTAGATAACTTGCATCATTCAGTGAGCAGTACCGGCCAATCGAGGCCTGCGGATCGTGCGGGCTATAGCGCAGCAGCCTGGCTCGGGCGTAGGACGGATCGGCGATAGCAAGCAAATCTTGTGGGGGGTCATAGACAGCACCGGCAGTTACCACGGCCCGCACTGCACCCTTGGCGGCCTCGTCGTTCAGCGCGAAAGTTAGGCACCGGCTACACACCGCCCGTACGGTGCGTCGAAGCCGCCCGTCGCTCACAAGCGTCACACCTATGCAGGGCGGATGCAGAAGGTGTGGAGATGATGTGGAGAAGGTGTGGAGATAGTGTGAAGACGTGACACCGGAGCGACCCTCAACGGATCGACCGTCCAGATCCTCTCCGGGACCGCCGCCGTCTGCACCATAGTGAACACGCAGCTGCCTCCACCCGGCCCGGTCGAGGCGGCAGCAGGCAAGATGCGGCCCCCTCCTCACCGCCCGCAGGCGTACCGCCGGACGTCTCCAGCCCCTCCAGCATGCCCTCCACGGGCGCAAACACGGCATCGGAGATAGAGGGTGGCCTGGCCGTCGTGCTCCTGGGTGGCGGGCTCGTGTTTGCCAACTCGGAGGCGCTGGAGGACATAACTCGGTCGACGCTCAGAGCAACCCAAGGAGACGGCTTGTCGCCAAGTCCTCGCTACGAGGTTCCAGTCTGTCGAGCTGCGACCGTGAGGCGGCACTAGACGGGAAACATCGATTACGGGCAAGAGGATTTAACACCGACAAACCGACGGCATTGGGTGCGATGAGCGACCTCATGGTCGAGTCTCCGGGATAGGTCCTCCGCCTTGGCGGCGTTCACCCAGTCGTGAATGCAGGCTATGTATTGATCGGTGGACCAGCCCCACTTTTCTTCGGTGATGTCAGTGGAGTCGAAGCGTAACCGGATGGCGTTCGCGCCCCAGGCCCCCACAGTTGAACAGATCAACGCCCGATTGGGGTACTGACCCTGCCACCGAGAAGGTGCCGGTACCGGTGGCGAAACTGGCGGGTGAACTCGTTCCCGCCGGGGACACCCATGACGCAGACGCCGGCAAGCTGGAGCCGTCTCCCGTCGGCGCGCAGCTCCAGTCCCCCATTCGTGCCGACGATCACCGGCCGCCACGAAGAGGCGGCTGACATCAACGCGCTCGGCGTCTCGACTGCTGTCGCTGCTGCCGCTCCGAACGATGTCTGGCGCATCATTGCCCCTTTGCGCGCTGAAGCAGTTACCGTTGGGGCCGATCGCTCAATACTTGGGTCGGGTGCCTCCTGCCAAGCGCAAATGTAATCAATGACGAACTGCTCAGTGATAAGGGCGCTCGCCCCCTCCTCGATTTGCGGGCTCGCGAGGATGTACCACGGACCATGGCAGCTGCACTGAACTGTGGGTCGACGAGCACTACCCGATCATCGAGATCTACATCGGCGACACCCTAAGTCCCCCACGCAGACGCATGGACTCGGGACCGAGCCGATGACCTGCCCGCCCAACGCCTTCCAAACCGGTAACGGCCTGACCCGCCTGGAACCAGGCCGGTCACTCACCACCACCTGGGGAGTCCGCCTGAATCGCCATAAGTAGACGGTGAAAAGTTTTTATAGCCCATTAGACGCTACAATCTACGTCCAAAGCCGTGGCGCCGGTCCGCCAAAGTCCCTGGCGGTGCGGCGCTCATGGACGGTATCTACCTCGCCGTATGTCTCCGGTCGTGATCGTGGTTCTTGTGAGCCCGGGCGCCCTCGACTGCACCAGTCAGGAATGGTCACCCATGGGACCTCACATTGAACCGTTCCTGGAGGTCCGTTAACTCAAGCAGCCGAGCTACACAACGGGAAGGATTCTCGAGTACCAACCTCGCGCCCCTCGTCTGGCACGTGGTATCAGCGTCAATGAGAATCCGCAGACCTGCCATGTCGATGAAGCTCAAGGCTGAGCAGTCAAGCGATATGTCGCCGTCAAAAAGGGCGAGTACGGCCTGTACGGCAGAAGTTCCCGCCATGTCAAGCTCGCCGATCAACGCCGCGCTTGTTGGTCCTGTTCTTACAATCGAAACGGCGTCGAATGAGCCCTCTAAAGTCATCACCGATATCGCCCTTGCCTCTAGCTGTGACAACTCGATCTCAGCCCGTGCGTTCCGGGTGATCGAAGTCTTCTAACCCGGTCCGCCCTCCCGAAGTGCTCGAAACTCGACCGCTGGAGGATCCGGCGACCTCCGACGAACGATGCCAACGGCCACCCCTCAGAACTGCGCCAACGGGAGCTCGGCGATCCCCGCAGCCGGCGAAGCTCTGCGGCGGGAAATCGGGATCGAAACCGAGTAGCCAGACGACTGTCACGACGAGGACCGGTCCACCACAGCACATCAACTCTAAATCCGATAGCGAAGAGGACAACGGCCGGCAACGGCACGTGTACAAGAGACAGCAATGTTGGCTCCTTTGCGACCACTGGCGCCTCTCTAGCCAGAGGGACGCACAGCGAGGGTGCGACGGGGGCTGAAAGTCACCGAACTTCGTCCGCGGGGTCAAGGCGGTATGCTAAACAGGTATGATAGCCGGGTTGTGCTCCATCGCGAAACCCTTCGGTAGGGCCATCACCCGTCGGACCGGCCGCCAGCGGTTTTCGCCGCACCGACAGTCACCTAGATAGCGTCGCCGGGACCGGCGGGCGAGATCGACATCCTCGCTGCCACCCTCGACGAGCGCGACCGGTGGGGCACCGATGCGTCTACGGGCTCACCGGCGCGGGTCGTCCTGGCCGACGACTTGGGGCCCCAGTCGACTCGCTGGCGGCTTGGCTGGAAGCTGGGGTCGGCGTCACCGACAGCAGCCCGCTGAACCGTTGTTGCTCAGCGATGTGCATCTCGCCGTACGCTCGAGCCCGGCGTTCACTCAGGTGGAGCCGCTTGCCGGTATTAGCTCGTCTCTGCGCCCGGCGGCGCACGTCGACCCGCTGCGCCAGCGCCTCGAGCGGCTCCCACCCGGCAGCGTGCTCCGCGTCGACGCGGCCGATTAGGAACGCTGGGAGGTGCATCACGCCGACCAGGAAGTCCTCGTGCTGCTGGCGGGAGCCGTCAAGGTGGGGCCCTGGCCGGCGGCAGGCCGCCCGACCGCCCGCGAGAGTAACTGCGCTGACGCGCCCACAGCAGGCACTGGTGGTTCCGCGGGGGACCTGGCATCAGCATCGAGCGATAGGGCGGGGAACTGCCCTGCTCTATCTGACACCGTGCGCGGATAGCGCGACGACGCCCGCCCCATTGCAAAGTCAGGTCAAGCGTCAGAGTGAGGGGGATTGAGCTCATGTCGGATGCGGACGATCAGCTTGGGGGCCGTGGGTGAACGAGGTAAGAAGCCCATCCAGCGAAGCTTCGAGTTCTCGTTTCTGTTGCGGTCGATCGCACCGAGTCTGGGCTCTGCCTGGGAATGGGTCTCCTCTCCCAGGGAACCCAGGCGTTACCGGAGGTCCCTGACCACGGCGTGATCGTATGTATGGTGGGATGTGCTTCGCCGGTCGGAGCAGTAGTCGAGCGGCGCTCGTCCCTCCCCGGCCGGTGCCCTCGGTTTGGGACTTAGATGTTCGCTGGTCGCGCCGAGGGGGCTTACGATGGCTGGGTTGGTAGACGAGTTCGATTCTTGGAGTTTGCGGAGGTAGCTGGAGAAGCCGTGTGGCACTCGTCCCTGGCCTCGGCTACTGGTCACGACGGAGGTCATGGCGCTGCGGAGGACGTGCACTCCAGCGGCGCCAACGGACCGGTCCGCAAGGTCGGTGTCTTCACCGCTGATCAGGGGACGCCGGCCTCCCAGAGTCGGGTAGGTGCTGGCGCGAATCCCGAAGTTGGCGCCGTGAACGTGGGGGTGTCCATCGCTCAGATCGTGCGCGCCGAACCATGCGTGTTTGGTTTGTGGCGGGAGGCCGTTCCCGGGCACCACGGTCCCGATGATCGCATCGGCGCCTCGGTTGGCTTGCTGGACCATCCCGGTGAGCCAGTCTTGTGTGACGTGTGAGTCGGCGTCGTGTTTGCTAGCCACGCGGTGTCGGGGGTGGTCACCGATTTGAGGGCGTATTCTGCGCCCAGGCGCCGTGCGGTGCCGACGTTGCGGTCTGTGCTAATGACGGCTTGCACGGTACCGAGTCACGATCTTTGCCGTACAATCGTGACAGTCGTCTAGGACGACTACGACGCGAGCTTGGATCCCGCCGAGCTTGCCATTCAGGTAGTCAAGGGCTGTACCGATAGCGTCGAGGCAGCCGGCGATGTGTTCTTTCTCGTCGGCCGCAGGTACAAGGACCGTAATGTCGCTGATCATGCGGTGCCGATCGAAGCTACCGGCAAATTTCTGTCAGTGCCGTGGGCTCGCCAGCGGAGGGCGTCCTTGCGCCGTCGCAGCCCGAGGTGCCGACGGATCGGCGACAGGACGTGGTCGGCGTCGCACGGTTGAGTTCGGGGTCCCGGAAGCGACCCACTTACCCGAGCCCGAGGCGCAGGCCGGCGCCGGCGGCCCGAGTCCCGGCGCCGTCTCTTGGGGCCAGCCCGAGTTCGAGGTCAGCGGGCAACGACAAAGTTTCGCTCTCGCCGCCCGAGCCGATGGGCTTGTCGTGAATCCCCGACGGCCCACAGGGCCGCCCGGTCATGGACGCAGGACTACCTTGACCGCTCCGTCTTGCTTCTTTTGAAAGATCTCGTAGCCGTGGGGAGCTTCGGCCAAATCCAGGTGGTGGGTGGCGAAGGTGTCCACGCCGAGCGGATCGTCGTCGGAAAGCAGCGGCATGATGTCGTCGACCCATCGCAGGACGTTGGCCTGGCCCATCCGTAGCTGGATCTGCTTGTCGAACAGGGTGGTCATGGGTATCGGGTCGGCAGCGCCAGCATAGACACCGATAGGGAGATGGTCCCACCGCGACGGACCAGGTCGATGGCCGAGTACAGGGCGTTCATGCGGTCAACACCGGCGATCTTGTTGAGCGGCGCGGCGATCGCGTCGGGCAACAGACTAGTCGCCGTCTGCAAGAACTTCGCTCCCGGCGACCCGTGGGCGTCCATCCCAACCGCGTCGATGACACCGTCCGGGCCTCGGCCGTCGGTCATGTGCCGGACGACATCGCCGAGATCAGCGTCGTGAGCGGCTAAGTCAACGGTTTCAACACCGCGATCCATGGCACGCTGGAGGCGCTCGGGTACCAGGTCGACAGCGATCGTCCGGTAACCCAGGTGCTGCGCGATCCGTGAGGCCATGTCGCCGATCGGGCCGAGCCCCAACACCGCCTACCGTGCCGCCGTCAGGGACCGCCGCGTACTGCACCGACTGCCAGGCAGTAGGCAACACGTCGGAAAGGAACACGAACCGGTCGTCGGCTGGGCCTTCGGGCACCTTGATGTGCGTGGTCTGCGCCATCGGCACCCGCAGGTACTCGGCCTGGCCGCCCGGGATCTCCCCGTAGAGCTTGGAAAACCCGAACAGCGCCGCTCCGGTCCCCTGGTCGCGAACCTGGGTGTGCTTCAACACTGCGAGCGCCGTCCTGTCCGCCACCACACCAACCCGATGACCGCCACGGTGGCAGCCAACAGACCGGCTTGGCCTCGCCGGCCGCGGCCCGCACGCGGCGCCCGCCCAACCTGCTTGTGGGCGATGGTCTGGGCCTGCGCCGCGCTGTGCTTGGCTGCCGATCCCGCTTCCGCCGCCGTTCGCTTGGTGGTCTGGGTCAATGACTCGGCCGCGTGGCGCAGCTGCATCTTCGGGTTCAACCGGTCCGACAGCTCGTCTACCGGTTCTTGCAGGCCCGCCCTCGTCGCTCGATATCTGCTTTTACCGCCTCGACTGGATCCTCGTTTACCCCGTCCGGTGTTGGCTCGGCGGTCTTTTCGTCGGTCATGAGCGGATACCCTCCTTTACCGCTATCACGTCGGCCTTGGCGCTTCGTGCCGCTTCGGTCGGCAACTGCGGGGCCGCCTGGCTGAACCCGGTCTTGGCCGCCAGGGCAGCTACCCCGGCGATCGCCCAGAGCGCTCCGGCGACCATCAGCGCGGCGGCCCAGCTCGCAACCACCAACGTCAAGGCGAGGATCGCCGCCGCGGTCAACGCTCCCAGCCCGAGCAAAGCCGCTACACCCGGCGGCGCCGAACAGCCCGGCCCCTACGCCCATCCTCTTGCCCTTCTGAGCCATCTCGGCTTGGGCCAAGCGGACCTCGTCACGGACCAGGCGAGTGGTCTGTTCGGACATCTTGGCTACCAGCTCGCCGATCGTCGAGTCGGGCGAAGAGGAAGCTTGGTCACTGACAGACATGTCCGACCTCCAGAGCTTGGCGACGCTGATGCGGCATGTCGTTGCTGATACCGAAGGCGGGGAAGAGAAACCGGCTCTAGATCGCAATTCACGCACGTGGCTTGCTGACTGCGATGGCCGGGCGGTCCCAGTGGCGGTGACATCCAATCGCTTCGATGAGAGCCGCGGCGTAAGCCCGCTTTGGGACGTCGGCGGTGATGACACCCGCGGCCCCGACAGGGAGGGAGCAGACGGCGAGGACCTCTCGGCTGGCTCCCGACGCGGCGATGGTCTTGTAGCGGCGGTAGGCCTCGCCCAGGTTGACGGGCTCGGCCTACGCTGGCGAAATGACCCGAGACCAGCCGCCGTCGGGGGTCGCCCGGGTGGGGTGCTCAGGTTGGATGTACAAGCACTGGCGGGGCCTGGTGTACCCCGAGTCGCTACCGGCCCGCCGGTGGTTCGAGTACTACAGCACCCTGTTCAACACAGTCGAGATCAACAGCACCTTCTACCGGCTACCCACGGAGCACGCCGTCGAGGGCTGGGCCGCACAAGCCCCGGACGGGTTCGTCTACTCGCTCAAGCTGGGCTCGTTCGGGTCGCACCGCATGAAACTCGGCGACGCCGGGTCATGGCTGCCGAACCACCTCGACCGCGTCGAGCGCCTCGGTAAGGCCGCCGGGCCGACGCTCGTGCAGCTGCCGCCGCGCTGGCAACGAAACGCCGCCCGCCTCGACGAGTTTCTGAGCACGGCGCCCTCGAACAAACGTTGGGCGGTCGAGTTGCGTGACCCTTCATGGCTCAACGACGAGACCTACGACGTGCTGCGCCGCCACGGTGTCGCTCTGTGCATCCATGACCTTCTGGCCGGCTATCCCTGGGAGCTGACCACCGACTGGACCTATGTACGGTTCCACGGTCCGAACGCCGCCGATCATCCCTACCAAGGCAGGTACGGCGAACAAGGCCTCCGCTGGATGGCGGAGCGCTTGTCGTCTTGGCTCGCTCAGGGCGTCGACGTCTACGCCTACTTCAACAACGACGACTCCGGCTACGCAGTCCAAGACGCCCGCTGGCTCGCACGCCGACTGGCGGGCTGATCCCCGCATCGCCAGATCTCTGATGAAGAACCGCCCCTGGGGGCAAGGGCGCGCCTCGCCGCCCCCCGGACAGGGGGGTCCTTGGCCGATCCCGCGGTTGGATTCGCGCTCATGTTCTTCCCGCGGGGTGTCGCCGTTCGGCTCGAAGGCCGTTCAGGTGGGAGTCGGCTGGCAGACGGGGCACCGGTATGAGGTGCGCCCGCCGACCCGGCTTGTTGCTAGGTGCGCCCGGCAGCGTGGGCAGTGCGGATCTGTTAGGGAGCGTTGCGAGCTGAGCCACGTGGCCCATCTCGGGATCGCTCCGACTGGCACCGAGGCTCGAAGGACTCGCTGCAGACTCCGGCCGAGCTCTTCGCGTTCGTGCGGTTGGAGATCACCGAGCCGGCGTGCAGGGTGGATCCTGGCTCGCCACAGGATCTCATCCCGTCGGGCCGTCCGTGCGGGCCAGCAGCCACTTACCGCGCCGGTCGGCCTCACTAAACCGTCGGCTCTCGAGCTGGCGCACGAAGGCCTGGCCGGACCGGCCCCGAACCATGCCCGGGTCACGGACCTCGACGGCCGTGACCTTTTGGCCGACTACGTGGTAGTGGAGCAGGCGACGGAACCCCTCGACGTCGGGCAGCTCGGGCACGGCCCGAACATACCCCGAGAGTGACAGCTCGTCCGTGACCGCGCCGCCCGCCGGCTCTCCGCTCGCCGTCACGAGGGGTCCTAGGACGGGACCCTTCATCGCCATGGCTAGTCCTTGGCGGCTCACGTAACAGGCGCCTGTCCACCGCGTCGGCGACTTACAACTGGGCCGGACGGCTCAAGCTGCAGCCGCACACCGGCGCTTCATCCCCGCCCGGGGAATGCGAAGCCTCAAGACAGTGCTGTGATACCCCCAACCGTCTGAAACTGCCGCTCAGGGCGGGGATCCGCGGTTCCTAGGACGTCACTCCCTTCGCAACGAGTCGGCCTGCCGGACCGCCCGCCGGTCGGATTCATCGAGTCTACGGGTGTCGCGCGGCTCCGCGAACGGGCGCACGTCTTCTGGCAATCCTTTCGCTATAGCTTTGGCGTGGTCTAGTTCCGCGTTGACCTCCGCCCCCACTAGAAGGGCCAGATTGCTCAGCCACAGCCATATGAGGAAGACGACGATGCCAGCCAGTGCCCCGTAGGTCTTGTTATATGACGAGAAGTTGACGACGTAGATCGCAAACAGCACGGACATCGCCACCCACCCCAGGGTAGCGATGGCCCCGCCAGGACTCACCCACCTGATGCCGGCCTGCTTGGCGTTGGGACTGGCCCAGAACAGCACCGCCAGCAGGACCGACACCAGAATGACAAGAAGTGGCCATTTGAATATGCCCCACGCCACTACTGCGCTGTGGCCGGCGCCAATGGCGTTGCCCACGGCTCGTGCAATAGACCCGCTGACGACAACGATCAGCGCGCAGAGCACCAGCACGACGACCGCGACGATGGTGACCGCTACCCGCAGGGGGACCGTCTTCCAGACCGGGCGGCCCTCTCCGATGCCGTAGATGACGTTGGAGGCGCGACGGAAGGCGTTGACGTAGCTCGAAGCCGACCACAACGCGATGACGATACCGACGAGTGCCGTGACCCCGGTGCCCGATTTGTGCGACTGGGCTTGGGCCATGAGGTTCTGCACGAAGTGGCCACTGGAACCGGGGGCAACGGAGTTGACCTCGGCCACCACCCGATTGGTGACGCTCTTTCCGAACAGGCCCAGTGCGGTGAACACGACCACCAGTCCCGGCACGGCGGCGAGCACGCTGTAGTAGGTAAGCGCGGCGGCGAGAGTGGTGAGATTGTCGTTGCGAAACTCGACCCGCGCCCGCTTGAGAACGGCAACCAGAGAGGGCTTGGGTAAATCGGTTGGGCCATCCAGGCTCGTTGCGTCGCGATCCGGTCGGGCAGTCGCCTCCCGAGCTGCCATGATTGCCGTTCCTTTCCGTCTGCCCGCTTGTACGGCTGGTACTTACCCTCCACCCCGGCCCCCAATCATCTAGACGGCTCGGGCCACCGCCAGACTGACCGCTGGGCCGAATCGATGTGTGTAGGCGGCTTCGCTCCGGGTACTCAAGTCGGAAGATCAGGCCCCTTGACCGGCCCCGCGGGCCGCATTCCGGTGGAGATGAAGATCCGCGCTCGCTGGACTCGTGCGGCGTGAATTGACTTCGGTCCTAGGAGTGGCTCGTAGCGCCCATTGGTCGCCTACGCATCACTCGTGTCGGCGCTGCGGCTAAGGCAGTCGTAGAGAATGTGACCTGTCAGATCTGTAACAGGCGGTGAAAGAAGTCCCGGTAGCGCTGGAACGCGCCCCGCAGATCGTCGGTTGACGCCTGACCGCCGCCGGACCACTGCGCCTCTAACTGCTGGCGCTGCTGCTGGAACGTGGCGATGACCTCGCCCATCACGTCCGACACCAGGGTCTCCGCTTCGTGCACCGCAGCTCGGGGATCGTCGACGAAGCCGACCTGGATGGACTCCCACCGTCGGGCGTAGCTAGAGGCGTCGCCGATGAAGGACTGCCCGGCGGCCCCGCCTGCTTGCTCCGTCGAACCGCCGGTAGGCGGGGGGTTCGCCTGCGCTGCCATCTGTTGAGAAGGGTCGGCACTGTTGGCTCCGCCTTCGGGAGCTGCGACTGCCGGATTTCCCCCGGCGGCCGCGTTGTCGCTGTAATCGACCCCATTACCCAGGGGAACGGGCTGCTCGGACTCGGCGGGTGTGGCGCTGAGTTCGTCGGTCGTGGCTATGTTCTGGTAACTGTCCGCGTCCTGGGGGGCTGGCTCTTCGGCGAGGGCCGGTGCGGGTCGGGAAGCGCCCGCATCGGACGGCGGCTGATCGGGTCGCTCCTCCGGCGACTTCGGGGCGTTCTTCGCCGGTCCAGACAGATCAGTGCTCATCGCTTCTGGCCTTTCTGTTGGGTTGTTCACGAATGGATCTCGGGCTCGGGCGTCTCGGCACTCGGCTCGTCGAGCAGCTCGGAAAACAGCGACCGGTAAGCCAGAAGCGCCCGACGTTGCTGTTCTGTTTCTATCGGCCCTTTCAGGCTGGCGTCGCGAACTGCCCGAGCCTTGCGGTAGTTGTCAACCAGGTGGGCGTGATCGACCGAAATCAGATCCGCTTGGCGGTCGAAGTCCTCCACTGGGTAGCCGCTCTGGCCCATGACCCGGCTCAGCAGGTCGTCCGCTTGCACTAGCGAGTCATCGGGGGCGTCGACGAACCGCCCCTGGATCCCCCGCCACTCCTGCGAGAATGCGTCCCGGTCGACCCGGCTCAGGGCCCGAATCCGGAGACGCTCTTGCTCGTCCACCCGGTCGCGCAGTTGCGCGTCAGCTCGTTTTGGATCTCCCGTAGCGGCCACGGTGCGTTCATATTCAGGACCGAACTGTTGCTGCAGCCGGCGCCGCTCCCGCCGGCGTGTGGCCGCGCCCAGAGCCAGGACCAAGGCGATAAGCACTATCACTCCTACAACCACGACGATAACGATCTCTGCGGTCGTCACTTTGTTTCTCCCTCCTCGCTGGACAAGCAGTCGTCAAGCGAAGTCGCGGTATCCAGTACCCAGGTCCGGGCGCCTCTATGCACGCCGTCTGAGCGCGGGCCTACCATCGATACCAGCGTCCTCCGCTCGGGTGGACCAGAAACCCGATCACCCACACGACCGCCAGGGCGATGGCTATCCACCAAAGCACATGGACGGTGAAACCCACCCCGAAAAGCACCAAGGCCAACAACGCCAAAACAATGATTGCAAACATGATCGCCTCCTGCGCCAAAACAACTGTCCAGCCAGGAGGCGACACCGTCACGGTGCGCGGAAGCTGGTCGGCCGTCGAGTTCAATCCGCAGGTTCAAGGCGGTACGCTTTACAATACCCACCCGAGCGATGTCGAAACAACCCTGTCCCTACTCTTGTCAGGCGGGCCGGGGTCGCGCCGGACCGATCGTCAAACACACCAAGGCGGAATTCTTCAGCTTCTCCCAGGCTGTTGAGCTACGTTGCGGCTTCATGGAGAACAGGGGGGACACTGATGCGCCTTGACCGGTGTGCTGAGCATTGCAGCGTGGGCACAGGATCATGACCTTTGGGGTGAGTGAGCTCAGGGCCGCCCTGAAAGACCTAGACCGGCTTCGCTACGGTGCCGAGGATCTGAACGGGGCAATACATCTGGTCGTATCCACGACGCATGACCTGTTCTCGGTGGACGGGGCGGGACTGATGCTTATCGACGGAGAGATGGCCCTGCGTAACGCAGCGGTCTCCGATCCCCGGATGGACAAGCTGGAGTCCCTTCAGATCGAGCATGGCGCCGGGCCTTGCATCACTGCCTTCAACGAGAAGGAGTTGGTCAGCTGCGAGGACCTGATTGACGAGAGCCGCTGGGGCGACTTCAGCGCCCGGGCTGTCAGCGACGGCCTGCGGGCTGTGCTGGCTAGCCCAATCCCCTATGCGTCCGACGCCGTCGGCGTGGTCGCGGTCTTTTCCGCCAAGGCACACGCCTGGACCCCCGAGGGTGAGTTGGCGTTGACGTCGTTCACCGATCTGGCGGCGCTGGCCATAGCCACCACCCTGCAGAGCGAGGAGCGCGGCGAGTTGGCCACACAGCTGGAGAAGGCCCTCGAAGCCCGGGTGGTGATCGAACAGGCCAAAGGAGTGCTGATAGCGCGGGAGGGGATCGGTCCCCGACAGGCGTTCGAGCAGCTCAGGACTCAGGCTCGACAATCTCGACGTCGCCTTTCCGTTGTTGCGAGGGAAGTGGTCAAGGACGCCCATCAAGGTGAAGCCCATTGAAATAGGCGGGCACCGGCCTTCCGGGACCCCACGCAACGGAAAGATTGTCGGAGCCGGACCGCCCAACTCAACCGGCCTGACGAGGCGTTTCGATCGCGGGGCCAGCGTACGGGCCGAGCCGGGGCGCCGTTGGTGATGGATTAACGCGCCATCACACTGCCGGAACCCCGACCAGGGCACCGGTGACCCCGTCACCGACCACGATAGGAACCCGGGGTACGCTCCACCCGGCCCTAGACGGCCGCAACGGTCCGCCAACGCGGCTGAACGTCCGATCTAGGCACCCGATCGCCCGGCCGAGGCAGGAACAAGCGAACTGCTCAGACCGGACCGAGAGCCCGTCCCGAGCCTTCCTCCCCGTTCCAGCTGTCCCATGATGGCGTACCAACCGCCCGAGCAGGGTCGCCCCGATCAACGGTAGGCGGGATGGTGTGGGCCCAATGCGAGTTCAGAGCGTCTTGGCTAACGACAGTCAGACTGTGCGTCTTCCTTTCGCTGCCAACCCAGATCGGCCACCGCGGCCCGATATCCGGTCGCTCAGGAAGGAAGATCTGAAACGATCGGCTCATCGCCTCCTACCCTTAGCACAGAACGTCGTTGCGAAGCGAACCAGAACGCCGGGGGCTGTTCCGATGCCGTTATTCTGTATTTTCGTCAGTCTGGCGGGGTGGGAAGTGGGTTCCTCGAGGTTGTGACGGGTTGCTCGGCGTGAAGGCGGGTGACCGCCGGGGTTTCTGGCTGGCATGCCAGCGTCCGTTTCAAGCTGAGGTTCGAGTGATGTGCGGGTCTAATGATCCGGGGACGGTGGGCTGGCCTGCGTCGGTGGCGCAGTGAAGTGCGTCGTTCTGGTCGATCAGGCTGAACTTGGTGTGGGCGGGGAAGAGGCCGATGCTGATCTCGGCCCCGGGCGGCAAGGCCTTTGGGTTGAAGATCACATCCACGTTCCCATCGGTCTGCCTGTTTGAGGTGATGACCTGATCGAGGCCGGCTGGCTCCGGGTTCGTGTCGCAGCTCTTGCCCACGGTGACAAGGGCGGGAATATCGTGTTCGGCCAGCGCATCGCGAAGCGCGGCGGCGTTGACTTGCCATTGCCCGCCCTTACGCAGCGTCAGACTGGTGGCCCCGCCGGGACCGCTGGTCACGGTGAACGCGGCCAGCTGAGGCCCGCTTGAGTGGGCCGGCGGCGCATGGCGGGGGGATCCGACACCGGCCGCGACGAGCGCGGCGGCGACGCCACTGGCCGCCACGGTCGCGCCTAGTGCGGCCCGTCGCTTGCGTCGTTGGACGGCCGCCCGGTGCAGGATCGCCTCGACTGGGGTGTGCATGTGCAGCCCGGAGAGGGCCTCTCGGAGTGGGCTGAGCATGTCGTTGTCGTTCGTCATGGGGTCACCTCGCTGATGTGGTGTTGGGGGGCGGTGGTGGGAAGCTGGGCGCGGAGGGCGCTGATGGCTCGCGAGAGGTGGGCGGTGACCGTTCCCGGCGCGATCCCGAGCACCTGGGCTGTGGTCTCGGTGTCCAGATCGAGAAGGAGCCGCAGGGTGATCACTTCCCGTTGACGGGCCGGCAGGCGCCCCAGCGCCACCATCACGGCGGTGTCGATGCCGTCCAGGGGATGGTCCGGCGAGGCCGGGTCATGCCCGGCCAGGGGCACCTCCCGGCGCCAGCGCCGCCACCATGACACCCGGGTGTTCACGGCGGTGCGCATCACCCACGCCACGGGGGCTGGGTGTCGGCTGACCTTGGCCCAGTACCTCCAGGCTCGTGCGAAGGCCTCGGCTACCAGCTCCTCCGCCAGATTGGGGTCGACTCCGCTGGCGGCGACGGCACGAAGACACCTGTCCTTGTTTGTCCCGTAGAACTCGACGAACTCGTCCCGCTGGTCTCGCACACCGTCTTTACGCACCAGCACCCCGATCCACTTACCACGCCGGACAAAAATCATCTCCTGGACCTAATCGTCGCGTTTATCCCCGGGCCGCCGGGACTGTGATGAGACGCTCGACCTCCAGCTGGCCGAGCAGAACATCCGCGCCGAATGCCCCACCCCGTGATGCCACGTGAGTTCCAATCGACGGGTCGAGAGCCGGACGCGGATGCGTGAAGCTGGCGGAAAGCCGCACTGAGCAGCCAGAACGTGACGCCAGAACGCTCGCTACGCTCCGCGATGTTCGCCCGAAGGGAGTCTGCAGCTGCTCGGTGACCGAGTAGGGGTCAAACTCTTGAAGCAGCCCTTCGGCCACAACAGGTACCCCCTCCTCGGGGTGATCGGGCCATTTCTCGCTGCCATAGAGGATTAGATCGCCGGCCCTGGCGACACCGCCGGGCTGTGCCGGCGGTGCACACCGCGCACCTGACGTAGACGGCGGACCAGGCTCTCATACGACCCCCTCATACCCCTCGGTCCCGATGATCCGCTCTACCGAAGTGGCCAACAGCTGCGGGTTGGCATCCAACAAACCCCTTGATTCGAGTCTTCCAGCGGTCGTCGACCACCGGCACATGACCGGCCGGCGCGGACCGACTCGACGGCGGACCGCCCTTCTTCAACCGCGACGACACCGTCGCCGGGTGACGATCGATCTTCTCGGCAATCTGACCGATCGTCCAACCTTGACGGGGCAGGGCAACAACGTCCATGTAAACCTCCTGGGACAACATGGTCAGCCGCTTCCTCCAGCACCTCCGGACACCTAGCAGTCCCGAGGGCTGGAGGGTCCACCACCTACAGTGGTGGATGGTCTTGTCGAGGAATCCCAGCTCTCGGATCAATCGCGAACTTCGCTGACCGACGACAGACCCCGGGGAAGTCGCCGAGCCGCCCATCGGGGTCGCCGGTTGAGGTTCGGCCTATGGACCAGGTCGGTCCTCCGCAGCGCCTCATAGCCGGCGTGGATCACTGAGGTGGCGCCTACCGGGGCCTGTGGGTTCGTAGTGCGTTGTGCGGGTTGCGGCGGCTGGTCGGAAGCACCGTGCGCCTAACGAGGAGGGTTCGCTCGTGAGGAGCACCCACCTCGGATCATCCCGTCCGCGCGGAGACTCCAGAGGCCCGCGGCCAGCAGACCCGCCGCGGCCACGAGCGACGCAACGGCGGTGATGCCGTCTCGGCCACCGCCAGCGAGCCCGAGCGCGGCGCCGGCCACGCCGCCGGCGACCAGCAGAACTCCGAGCGCTTTGAAGAAAGACGCGAACAGGCGGCCGAACGCCAAGAAGTGAGCGCCCACGACGGTGGCGAACCACGCCGCGACATACGCGGAGTGGCCGGTCGCGCCAAGGATGGCGCCGCCGCCGAACAGCGCGACGACCTCGACGGCGACAACGACGCGGTAGGCACGAGTGGCGAACATGGGGCCGCGACCACCGGGGGGCCCCTCGAAGCGCGATTCCAGCAGGCGCGCAGCGCCCACGATGATCGCCAGCCCGAGAAAGATCCCCGCAACACGAACCGCGACCGCCGCGACCCCGGCCAGGCCCGAGGCGCCCCACATGGCCCAGGCCAGCCCGAATCCTCCGGAGATCATCGTGCCCACCAGGGCCGAGCGATCACGAGCAGGGCGCGCAGATTCGTCACGCCCCATCGTCACGCCACTTCAACCGTCCGCGCCGCCACTCGGCCGAACGGGCCAAACCGCGCTCCTACCTTGCCGACGTGAGCGGCGGGGGGCTTGAGCCAGCCGCCGCCAACGCTTGCGTCCGATGCTCCGCCGCACGCCATGCGATCAGCTGAGTACCGCACCACCCGAAGCCTGTTGGGTTCAACCCAGAACGCCACCCAAAAGACCCGCCCGCATCGCGCCCGTCATCCAATCGGGTGGCACCGCCCGTTGCCATCGAAACGAACGTCGATCTCGTACACCCAGCCTCCGGGCTTTGTGTTCGTGTCGCCGCTTCAGCGCGAGCAGGGCTTCAGAGAGATCTCTCACCCGGGGGCACGCGACCCTGGTGGATCGGGTACCCGGCGAAGTCGCACGAACGCATTTTCGCACGCACTGTGAACAAGACCGAGCCGGCAGATCAGCTATAGCCCGTCCTGGACCGAAAGATCAAGAGGGACCTCGCCGCCTGCAACCATCGGGCCGTGGGGACGGGAAGAATTCGGCATCCGCTCGCCGGACGGGCACCGCTTCATGGTGGCCGGACGAAACCTACCCCAATAGGCCGTCACCAGCGGCGAGAAGATTCCCGGTGGGCGCGTCGACGTGTACGACGACGTGAGCGAGATTTCGGCTACGGCCCAACTACACCGCTCAATGCCTCGCGGCCCAGCAGCCCGTAACGTCCGTCTTCGTCGGCGACGCGTCCGCGATCATCGCCAAGTTCGGATCCAGCTGCACCACTCATGGTTACCAGCCCATCTACCTCGCTGAAGGCGCCGGTTTCGGGCTGATCGAAGCTCTGGCCCCGGCCTGAGGGACCATCTGCGGGTGTCGTTCCCCGCCACGCCGTTCTTTGCGAATGTACCGGCAGCCAGACCCCGACAGCGGCCGAGGTACTTCAAGGGCGGTACTCGCTCAAAGGCGACACTCTCGACGGTTTGCCTTCTCCGCTCACTTTCACAAAGGGCCAAGGCCACAATGTGAACTGCTGGTGACTACCCGCGTCCAGAATGGCGTCCCGAGCATGGTTGGCGGCGGGCAGGCGGACCTGCTCCAACGGATCGTCGTCATAGCCCCACCGTTGGGCCAACAGCCTCACAGAAACAATTTGGGCTGAGAGTCCTTGGCCACCAGCGCGATCTGGTCCCTGCCACGGCCAGCAAGCGTGCCGTCCCTCTTGCGTTCGTGACCCCAGTGTGCCGACAGCGGCCTGACCTGTTCCCCTCGGGCGACCGGCCTCGTTTACGAGATCCCCTAAACGACCTGCTGGCTACCCTTGACCTGCATGGCCCTCACGATGAAGGGCCGGGGCTGCAGGTGAGTTTGCCGTTGTTTAGCAGCTGGTTTTGGCCGTTTCGGACGGCACTGGTGAACCAGCAGTCCACCGGGTGTGGTTTGCCCGCGGCGAATGTGAGCGGCGGTGACATCCCTTGCAGTGTGTCGCCTTTCAGCGACTCGAGTCCCTTCACGACCTCGGCTGCGCTCGGGGTGTCGTTTGGTCCCAGTCCTCCTGCCTTGACCGCATCTTCCAAGAGCAGTCCCGACGGCCAAGCTAGCGGCGAGGTACCGCTCCAGATAGCACCGTTGTTCTCCAATCCTGGATAGTACTTGTTGATGGCCGCGTTCATGGCTTGATTGGCCGGTGTGTTCACCCAGTAGGGCAAGTTCGGGTCGTAGGACAAAGTGTCCTTCTTCAGCCCCGGGGTGGTTTGCCAGAGCGTTCCAAAGGATCCCTCTCCGATGACGTAGACCGGATCGTAACCCTGGATGTCGCAGTCCTTCGCGACCCGGGCGATGATTGCACTCGCGTCCTCGACGATCAGGTACTTGACGTTGGCGTTCTTCGCCGCGAGGCATTGCGCAGTGTAGTTCGGCGCGGTGGCCGATATGCTTGTGACGTAGGTGAGTGGTACTCCAAGCTGCTTTCCGGTTGTCTTTAGGCTTTGTTCGTACTGGCCACACGAAGCGGATTCGACGCAGTACATGTCTCCAAAGTTCGAGCCGCCCGCTGATTTGATCGTCAGAATATAGGCGACGACCGCGGAATCCCCTGTTTCACCCATCGGATAGAAATCTGGATTCGTGAAGAACGGCTCGTCGGTGGCGTTGAGTCCTATGACCGGTATATTGGCGGCCTGAACGGCGGACGCCCACACGTTGTCATTGATGGTCACGTCGACGATGGCATCTACATGGTCCGAGATGAGTTCCTGCGCGTCGGCGAGAGAAGACCCGGGCAGGGAGGTGTCGTCTTTAGTTATTAGTTTTACGGGATGGCCGTTGATGCCGCCTGACCCGTTCACGGTGTTCACCCAGGCTTTGAACACGTCTTCACCGGGTACGGTAGCCGCACCGAAGGGAGAACCTGAGCAGCTACATATCAGGCCAACCTGGATCGGTGCCGCAGTGGCCGTGTTCGAACCAGGTGTGGACGGAGCAGCCGAAGCCGAACCGGTTGTAGGAGAAGTTGTCGGTTTCTTTGAGCTTGAGCTGCATGCCGCCATAAAGACGATCAGTAGCAGGAGAGCAATCATGCTGAAGAAGGACCGCGAAAGCCTGCTCACCGCCAGACCTCCCGTTGCCCGCGATCGACGGCGAACAACACCCTACCGCGGTATTCATCGCGAGGCACGCACCTCATTTGAGATTGAGAACCTCTTCTCGTTCGGGAAAAGAATTCTGTCACCGACTCTCCTCTGCTGTTCTAGTGGAATAAGCCATCATTTCCCGTCAATCGATATGGTCCGGTTGCCCCCATTTCTGAGACTTCCCGTCCGTTTCGGAATACCTTACGGATCCTCGGCCGTGGCAGTAGGCGCCGTTGAGGCTGCTGCAGGTCTGGCCCGAAGAGGCTCTCCACGCGCCGTTCGGGCGTAGCCGGGCCGGCACCGACGCGGTTAGCAGGCTGCAGCGGAGGGAAGCATGCCACGACCCGGTCGTGGTCGGCCGTTGTGACTGTCTGGCCTTCGACCGGCAGCAGGTCGTGATTCTGCAAGCGCTGGACCTCGACTTGTTCGGCGATTGGGGGCGGGGCATCCAGATCAAAGGCACCGATCTCGACGCCGAGTGAGGGATTTGCCAGGAAACCAGCGGCCACACGATTACGGTAGGCCGGAAACCAAGGGACGTCAACAATCCGGTCCCTAGATTTTCGCCAAACAGGCACCATATCGAGGAGGCTGACGCCGCAGGTCGGCCTGGAAAGCGCGGGAGCCGTTGGCGTCGACTTAGTCGATCGCGCCAAGGCCGCGGCGCTGAGCGCAGAACCCGAACAATGCGAGCGCAGTTTCCGGAGATCTCATTATCCTCGACGCTTCGATGACCTCGGAGGCGCTGGGCTGTTTCCGGCGCAACTCCCTGTGGCGCAACTTCCGAGCGTCCGACCCGCTGCTACAGAAATCGACCCTGCTGACAGCGCGGGAGGTCGATGATGCCGGCGGCGACACCGAGTTTGCCAGCACCTGTGCCTCAGTGCTTTAGATCTCAACTACGTTGATGATTTCTGATAGGCAGATCGCGATACCCAATACGCGGTTGCGGGCGTGCCGCCTTCGTGAGCGCGACGGACAGACGGATCCCGAGCATGCTCATGAGGTGGGCCTTGTAGCCGAGGTGCCCATATCCTGCACGGCGATCGTCGGGGCTGCCCCCGCCCGGTAGGCCGGATAGGTAGGATGCCGAACAGTCCGGTTGTCCCCGTCGCTTGGGTATTCTTGCGGGCAGCAGGGGCATCCCAGTCACCGGTTCCGAGGGCGCACGCCGAGGTGTCGTTTTGCTGCAGGGGTCGCCGTCGAATGGCCACCAAAACGTCGGATCGGGCGCTTCTTCCCGTCATCGTCGGGACCGGCGCTCCGGGGCAGGAGCCGGCGGGCGGGGGCTATGACGAAGCTGCCGCTCTTAGCTTGGCGCGGTCAGCTTGGGCCTCGATCTGCCCCTCGTCGGCCTCCGTCAGCACCTTGTCGGGCAGGTCTCGCAACTGGCGCAGCCTCGATACGGTACGAGATCTCGGCGCCCTGACCAAAAGGGTGAGAGGCAAAGAGCTGGCCGCACTCCGCCAACGAATAGAATCGAGCAGGTGAATTCCACGAGCAGCTGCCGGCGGGGGCAGACGCGTCGGCCTTGATCAGAGGATTCCTTTTCGGTAACGGGACGCCGCCTCCCAGATGTAAGTGATGGCCTCGACCAGGACGACCACGAACGAATTCGGGATCAGAGCCGGCTGGGCAGTCCTGTCGCCGACATACGGCGCTCCCCTTGTCAGACAGCTGGGGGCGATCACCAAAGCTGGAAAGCGGTGTGTAGATTTGCAGGAGGCTGAGGGTGTTTAACTGCGGGTCATGAACACCACGAGGCAGGTCTGCGACCAGCTCGACGATCTGAGTACCGCCCGAGATGCTTTATGAATGTCCAACATTCTCTGGCGCGGCCGGACCGGTGTGTTGTATAAATGTCCAACTGGACCGGGGAGCGTGACAGGTGACCGACAACGTGACGAACCTGGATTTCTTCTCGGCCCCGTCGCTGGTCGCTGACCCGTATCAGTACTACGACCAGGTGCGAGAATGCCCGGTGCGACGAGAGCCGCACCATGGAGTGGTGATGGTGTCCGGTTATGACGAGGTCACAGCCATGTGCCGGGATGAAAAGGAGAACTTTTCTGCTTGCAACGTGGTGAGCGGCCCCTTCCCTGGGTTGCCGCTGCCGGCCGAGGATGATGACGTCTCCGAGATAATCGAGCGGTACCGGGACAGGCTGCCGCTGCACGAGTACTTCGCCTCGTTTGACCCGCCGAAGCACACTGATCACCGGGCACTGCTGTCCCGACTGATGACGCCGAAACGCCTGAAGGAGAATGAGGAGTTTCTGTGGCGCCTGGCCGACGGCACGATCGACGCGTTCATCCAGAGTAGCCGCTGTGAGTTCATCGCCGCCTACGGGACACCTTTTACCATGTTGGCGATCGCCGACCTGCTGGGGATCCCGCAGAGCGACCATGCCCGGCTCCATCGGGCGCCGGAACTCGTCGGTGACATCGAGGGGTCGAGCGGCAAGTTTATCGGCGTGTCGGAGGAGTGGTTTGTCGAGTATGTGGAGGACCGTCGCCGGAACCCGGGTCACGATGTCTTGACCCAGCTCGCGCAGGCCACCTTTCCGGACGGGACCACGCCCGAGGCCATCGACGTGGCGCGGGTCGCGGTCTTCCTCTTCGCCGCCGGGCAGGGGACCACGGTAGATCTGTTGAGCTCGGCGCTGAGAATCCTGGCCGAGCGGCCCGACCTGCAAGAGCAGGTGCGCGGCGACCGCTCATTGATCCCGCCGTTTATCGAGGAGATGTTACGTCTGGAAAGTCCGGTCAAGACGAATTTCCGGGTGGCCCGGCGCACGACGGCAATCGGGGATGTGGAGATCCCGGCCGGCAGCAACGTCATGGTGATGGTGGGCGCCGCCAACCGGGATCCCCGGCGCTTCGCCGCTCCGGCGGAGCTTCGCCTCGACCGTCCCAACGTCACCGAGCACGTGGCCTTCGGACGGGGGATCCACGCCTGCCCGGGCGCGTCGCTGGCCCGGGTTGAGGCCCGAGTCAGTCTGGAGCGTCTGTTGGACCGGATGGACGACATCCGGATCGACGAGTCGGTCCACGGTCCGGCCGGCGCCCGGCGCTACGAGTGGGAGCCGACCTTTCTCCTGCGGCGGCTCAAGTCGCTGCACCTCGAGTTCATTCCGACAAATCCTGCATGACCGTGAGCAGAGTCGCCGTGGTTACCGGTGGGGCGTCGGGCGTGGGCCTCGGCATCTCCCGCCACCTGTCAGCTTCGGGGCACCGGGTTACCGTGCTCGACATCAACGGCGAGGCGGCCGAGCGCACCGCTCAGGAACTGCAGGCCGGTGGCCCCAAGGCCGTTGGGGTCGCGACCGACGTGTCGAGGCGCGCCGCGGTGGACCAAGCGCTCGCTAAGATCCGCGGCACGCTAGGACCAATCCAAATCATGGTCACAAGCGCAGCGATAAGCGGATTCGCCCCGTTCACTGAGATCGCGATCGAAGAGTGGGACCGCATGATCGCCGTCGACCTGACCGGCACGTTCCATAGCCTGCAGGCCGCTCTGCCCGACATGCTCGCCGGCCAGTGGGGCCGGATCGTGACCATAGCGTCGTCATCGGGACAGATCGGCTCGCCACGGCAAGCGGACTACGCCGCAGCCAAAGGTGGTGTCGTAGCCATGACCAAGACCATCGCCCGCGAGTACGCCACATACGAGATCACGGCCAACACCATCCCCCCTTTCTGCGTGGACACGCCAATGCTACGCGACGCCCAAGCCAAGGGCGCCGCGCCCAGCGCCGAGGAGATGTGCTCGGTGATCCCCAGCGGGCGCCTCGGCACCCTAGACGACATCGGTGCCACCTGCGCGTTCTTGTGTTCGGACGTCGCCAGCTACATTACCGGTCAGGTCATAGCCGCCAACGGAGGAGCTATCCTGTGACCAGGTTCTCGCTGGAGGGCCGAGTGGCTCTCGTCACGGACACCGGAATCGGCCGCAGCTGAGCCCTTGCGCTGGCCGAGTACGGCGGCGGCACCAGCGCTGGCCGTCGGATGAAGCCGCTGGGCCGCGCACGCTCGACCCTCCCGTGCGGAGCCGAGACTATGGGCCGCCAGCGCCGGCAGTCATCACCATGCCGCCTCGACCGAGCAAACCGACCCTAACGTAACCAAAGCCGCTGACTAGTCCCATAACAGTTCAGGGCCGATGGTCAGTGTCCCATTGGGCCACCGGTGCCCTCTACAACTGTCGATCGAAGGGATCAGGGGGCCGCGACCACCTTCTCGGTCGGGTCGCACTTCATGAGGGACGACAGGGTGCCTCCCATGATCTTGGCTTTGTCCTCGTCGGGCAGCGACTCGATCTCGTCCACGAATCTCAGCGGATCGGCGAGGCCCTCCGGGTGCGGGAAGTCCGAACCGAACACGACATTGTCCACCCCGACCAGTTCGACGATGTTGAGCACATCCTCCTCGAAGAACGGGTGGATGACGACCGACCGGTGGAACGCCACCATCGGGTCTTCGTCGAAGGCGCTCGGCGAGCGCTCGTAGAGCTTCTTGAACTGCTTGAGCGCGGTCGGGACCCACTGGCTCCCGTTTTCGACGGGCATGAAACGCAGGTCCGGAAAGCGGGTCGCCAGGCCGTGCCCGATGATCGAGTACACGGTGTCCCTGATGGACCTGTACTCGCTGTTCACCAGCAGCGCGAACGCGCTCGGCTTGGTGAACGGTTGGTGCTCGGAAGTGCGACCGTCCCATTCGTTGAGATGCCGCTGGTAGCCGTCGTCAGAGGAGTGCATGCCGACGAGGACGCCGGCCTCCTGGACCCGCTTCCAAAATGGGTCGAACTCCGGCAGCGCCATTGACCGGCGTCGGGTGCCGAAGTCGGGCACCGGGGCAGGGCGAACAAGAATCGACCGGGCGCCGCGCTCGACGACGTAGTCCAGCTCCCGGATCGCCTCGTCGAGAATCGACAGGTTGATCACCGGCGTCGCGAAGATCCGGTTCTCGAAGTTGAACGTCCAGTGCTCGTGCATCCATTCATTGAGAGCATGGATCACCACCGCAGTCGCCTTTGGGTCGTCAGCCAGCCTCTCCTCGAGCAGGCTGGCCAGAGTCGGCCACATCATCGCCCGGTCGACCCTCTGCTCATCCATCAACATGATCCGCTGCTCGGGGTTGAAGAAGGCAGGCGGGGCCTCGATGTAGCGCGGCAACGAAGCCAGCCTCGGATCCGACTTCGAGCTCGGATCACCGAAGCCGCCCGTTCCGATCGAGTGTTTCGACGAGGGATTCTTGAGCCGGAACTCCATTTCCTGGTGTCCTGGCGGCGACACCTTGTTGAAGGTCGGGTTCGGAATGTACTCGCTGATCGTGTTACGAAGCGCTAGCTTCGTTCGACCATTCACCTGCACGTACTTGACCAAGCCGTCATACTCCTTGGGCAAGTACTTGGTGAACGCATCCGTAGTCTCGTACATGTGGTTGTCCGCATCGAACACCGGATAATCGAGAATGTGGGGCACGGGGTCTCCTGACGAGGGCCGTCGCGATGCAGGGTAGCTAGCCGCCTGCTCAAGAGGCGGACATCTGAACTATACAGCATTTTGACTACGACGTCAAAGTCGGAAATCGTCGCGCGATTTTGCGGTGTGCTCGGTGTAGCCGTCCCAGCTCATCGGGCGAGACCTCGGCTGTCGGCGCAGAGGGGCGAGTCCGACAACCGAGCCGCAGCCGTGCTCGGCCTCCCGCACGGCACGCACACCGCCCCAATGGTGGTGCTCTTACCGGAGAGGCCGGGACCAACAATCAGATCGAGAACCCGACCACAGGCGGCGATCTGCTCGACTCCCAGCCGCCTGGTCCACCGACAACACGACTGTCCGTCCTGGCAGAGGGCTGTTCGCTTCGGCGGCGACCGTCGCCGGCAGGCGTTGCGCCGCAGTTCTCTGGCCGGTGTCAAGCAGCCGGGCTTCGGCTTCGAACATGGCGTAGCTTGTTTACACCTCATGGCCTTTGGGGGCGCAAGCGCGAGATCACCATCGGCCGGACGCAACGCAAGCGGAGTGTGATGGACGATCGGGGAAGTCAGGACGAGTGACTAGCCGGTGGCGATCTCGACCGCTCGCCCTGTCGCCGCCGCCCAGAGTTATGAGCCCGTGCTTGCCGGTATCCCCTCCGTCCGCCGTGATCACCGCACCACCTGCACCGCACGCCACAATAACCCTGCTACATAACGGGTCATAAGGGCCTATTTGGGGTTCGTGTTCTGGGATGACCGGGACCAGCAACCATGGCGCGCTGGTGGACTGAGGGATGGGTTAGCGGCGGCTTGACGCTACACCGGCGTGGCGTATGTGAGTTATTCGGCGGTTGATCCTTCTTGTGTCTAGTCAAGATTCGGGGTTCGCGACAGCCTGACGTGCTTTTTGTTCTCGAACTGATCGGCCCGTCCTCGGCGGCGACAGGGTCGAGGGATGATCCAGATGCAAATGCCCGCGATGCCCCAATCCACTCCGTACATTCCCGACGAGTGATGGCTGCTGGTCGCCGACACCAGGGGCGATGCAAGGTCAGCGGCGAGGTTTGAGCAAGTCGGTTGCCATATGCTTGTCGAGTGGTGTGGGCCGGTGCTTCTCAAGTAGGCACGGCTTCTATCGGGGAGGTCGCGATAATTGCCCGAAGCGGATGTTGACGTCGTTGTCGTGGGGGCCGGTGCCGCCGGATTGACCGCCGCGCTCGCAGCCAGGACGCAGGGAGCCCGGGTACTGGTCGCCGAGTCAGAATCGGTAGTAGGCGGCGCGGCGCGGCTCTCTGGCGGCTGGGTGATGGCGGCGGGCACTGACGTGCAGCGGTCGGCGAACATTGAGGACGACCCGGACTCTCTCTACCACGAATACATGTTCATCAATCAGTTTAAAATCCAGCCCGGGATCGCTCGACGGCTAGCCCGCGATAGTGGAGAGATCATCGCCTGGTTCATCGAGTTGGGAATTCGCTTCTCGCCCCACGTGGTCCAGGGGGGACCCGAGCTGGTGCCGCGAACCCACGTAACCGAAGGCGGAGGCCAACGGTTGATAGACGTCCTTTACCAGCGGTGTCGCGAGCAGGGGGTCGACTTCGCTCTTGGAAGACGGGTCGACCGGCTACTCCTGGAAGGAGATGCCGTCTCGGGTGTGGCCGTCGGCGGCGACGAGCTACAGGCGGGGGCGGTTGTGCTCGCTACAGGCGGTTTCGGAGCCAACGGCGGTCTGATCGCGGAGCACCTTCCCAGTTTGGCACCAGTCGGACCATGGCTTTTCTACATCGGCCCCGAAAGCTCCCGGGGTGATGCGCTGTCGCTTGGCGCCCAGGTCGGAGCCCACACCGTGGGTCACGATCGTTGCGTCTCCACCCTGGCGCCTCGCGTCGAATCGAGAGAGTTCGACGCCTACTTGCCGCATTGGATGTTGGTGCTCGGGCGGGACGGGCATCGCTTGCTGGACGAGTCCGGTCCCTACGGAATCACCTCCGGCCTGGCCCTAGAGGCTGGTGGGCGTCTCTACGGCGTATTCGATGACCAGATTCTGGCCGACAACGGTACGCCAAAGCTACCGACGTTCAAGCCCTACCCTTCGGGCGAGTCGCGGCCGTCGTATGTTTGGTCGCCTGACAACATTGGGCGACTGCTCGCCGCGGGCGGGATCGTCCAGGCTGAGACACTGGGGGACCTTGCAGGCAAGCTCCGGATCCCCGCCGGCCCGGTGGTGGGATCAGTGAAGCGGTACAACGAATCTGCCGCTCTCGGCTACGACCGGGATTTCGGCAAGGATGGAAAGTTCCTTCGTCCAATCGAAAAGCCGCCCTTCTACGGGACGGAGGTCCGTCCTGCAGCGCTGGGGGTGACCTGCTACGGAATCCATATCGACGAGTCCGCTCGGGTGGTGAGCGAGTCGGCGACCATCATCGACGGGCTTTTCGCTGCGGGGGAATGCACTGGTGGGATCATCGGCTCTCGATATCTGAGCAGCGGAAACAGTCTGGCGACCAGCTTCGTTTTCGGCCGGAGGGCTGGCCGATCAGCAGCCGAGCACGCGTTGAAAGTCAGTTGAGCCCGGCGGGGCCGTCCGTCGACGGACCTCGGTCCCGGGCGCAACCCGGACGGTTGCTCACTCGACGCGGAAGGCGGCATCTGGTTGGAATCAAAACCTCCGCGGAGAGTTCCCAGTGGCCGCCACCTACCGGGGCTGGCACAGCAGGAAGAAACCCCCAAAGGCCGCTCCGGGCATCGGCGCCCGCGGGAAGTATCTCCGGTCGGGGATCCGCGGCTGCCCCTAGAAGTCCACCGGGTTCGAGCCGAGCAGTAACGGATAGAGGCCACTTGCGTCGGCGCGCTTGTCTTAGGGCGGGACATGTCAAGAACGTAACGGTCTTCTCGACGCGATCCACCCAGCCGTGGTACGAGGTGATCGAAGTGCGGGGCTGGGACCTCCTGATCATACAGATGACTCCCACTCGTGCGGGTTAGCGATCTTGCGTTTGTACCGGTCAGTACAATACGTAGCGTAAGCACGATAGTTGGCGGCTGCTGTCTTCTCTCATGACATGTCGCTGCGGCCGGGTGCACGCTTGGCGTTAGTGCACTTTGCCCGATTGCAGGCAGCGATCTCTCGCGGACAAGAATGGGCGGAAAGCGAAAGGGGGTGCCGGTGTCAGAAAAGGTGGAGCTGTTCCTCGAAGACGAGCTCGGCTATGTCGAGAGTCCTCGGTGGCGTGACGACCGATTGTGGTTCTCCGATCTCGTGACCGGACGGGTGGCGAGCGTTGATCTGACCGGCGAGGTGCGAGTGGAGGCACAGCTCGACGACGATTCGCCGAGCGGTCTGGGGTGGCTCCCGGATGGACGGCTGCTGATCGTGTCGATGCACAAGATGCTGGTCCTGCGGCGCGAGCCCGACGGGAAGCTGGTGGTGCATGCCGACCTCGCCGGTGTTTCGACCTATGACGCTAATGACATGGTCGTCGGGCGCGACGGCACAGCCTACGTCGGCAACCTGGGCAGCGACCTGCTGGGAGGCGAGCCGATGCGCACGGCCGACCTGGCGGTCGCGCACCCCGACGGGCGCGTCGCGGTAGGAGCAAAGGACCTGGCGGTGGCGAATGGGGCGGTGATCACATCCGACAGCGCGACCCTGATCGTCGGCGAGTCCTATGCGCACCGCTACCGCGCTTTCCCGATCGCGGCGGACGGCTCACTCGGCCCCGGCCGCATGTGGGCTGACATGGGCGAGGGGCACAACCCCGACGGCTGCACCCTCGACGCCGACGGTGGGATCTGGTTCGCCAACTGCGTCGCGACCCATGTGGCCCGCGTCGTCGAAGGCGGAGGGATCACCGCGACGATCGAGATCCCGGAGCCGACGCCGTGGGCCTGCACCCTCGGCGGGACGGACGGTCGCACCCTTTTCGTGTTCAGTTGCTCAGGTTGGCCGACTACCGCACAGCCCGGCGACGGCCGCATCTGGATCACACAGGTCGACGTCCGCCACGCAGGCCTGCCCTAGTTCGGCTCCTAGATCTGCAGGTCGCGGTACACGCCACCCCAGATGATGCTCACCGGGCTGTCAGCCGACGCCATACGGGCACCGATCAACTGACCCTCCGGTGTCGACAGGAAGGCTTCGTGTACGACGCCGCGGGCGAGCATGCTGCCGCACTCCCATGTGGCCAGCACCTCGCCGGTGCGCGGACCCGCCGAATCGAGCTGGAAGAGACGGCAGTTCGACCCGCCGTGTTCCTCGAGGAAGCTGAACATGCTGGCCAGCAGCCCGAGCGCGTCCTCGAAACTGCCGGGCACGACCCGCCGGACATACGCGGTCACGATCACGCCCCGATCCGATGGGCCCTCCCGTCCGAGCGGCAGCTCGGTCTGGAGCATGCGAGAGACCAGCGTCCACGGGCTGTCACCGGCCCAGCAGCGGATCTCGAACCGCTCGAACTCCTGGTCACGGTAGACCGCGTCGGCGAACGAGCCGTACGCCAGGTCGCCCTCGAACTCTGTCGCCAGCGCATACACATCCGAGTCCGGGCCGGCATTGATCGGTTCGAGGAGCCGGGTGGGTCCGGCACCGTAGCGATCGAAAAGCTTCGCAGCGTCCCGCGCCAACTCGACCAGCTGCGCACGCCGACCCGGCGAGCACCGCGCCAGCGTGGTGCTGATCATCGACATCCGACAACTCCCTTCGTCATCACAGCCGATCAGGCCCAGGTGCCATCGGCCCAGACACCTAGGCCAACATAGTCTCCCGGCACCAGGAAGACATCGGGCGCCGTCGTCGTTCCGTCGATCGTCCGTCCGATCCGAGCCGCGACGTCGCCGAAGGCCGCAGCGTCGCCGACCCTAAAGGCGATCGCGTCGCCAGCGCCACCGTGCCGGCAACCTCCGTTACTGTGCCGCCATCCTCCGATACTATGCGGCGCCTCCGCGACTCTCTGGAAGATCGACACGGGCCGCGACCTCATGGTCACCGAACCGCACCTGGGTGGCCGACCAGCTCATCGACGCCGCCGCGGGCTGACGACGAGTGCAATCGGCTGTCGCGCCCCCTCAGGCCCCGCAGAGCAAGCTCGGCTCGCGGCGGCATTACCATAACGACAGTGCCCCCATGCCCGCGGAGGAGGTCATCGCTCCGTCTTTCATGGCCCGGG
Source organism: uncultured Actinomycetota bacterium (assembly GCA_963783945.1). Classification (GTDB taxonomy): domain Bacteria; phylum Actinomycetota; class Acidimicrobiia; order Acidimicrobiales; family Palsa-688; genus CAWAPS01. Next base: position 6,079 of record CAWAPS010000010.1, on the reverse strand, counting down.
CGACCGTGGTCCCGAAGCTCTTCAGCTCGGGGTCGTCCTCGGCTCTGGCACCGAGGTGTCTCCTGCCTGCTGCCGAGCAGCCCGGCGAGGTCGAGCCTCGGATCGCCGATCGTGCCCATCTCCCAGTCAACGATGGCCGCCAGCTTCGCCGGCGCCGTCATGTGGAACATGACCTTCGAGAATGCGTAGTCGCCGTGTTTGAGGCCCGGGATGTAGTCGAGCGGCTTGTGGGTCCGAAGCCATCCGGTGACCACGTCCATCCCCTCGAGCTCGAGCACTCTGATCTGCTCGAACAGCGATGTCCACCAGTCCACCTGCCGCTCCTGGAAGCCATCCGGCCGCCCGAAGCGCCCCGCCTGCAGCGCTTGACCTCACCCTCTCCGGTTGGGAGAGCCTCGCGGTACTGGACCTGATCGACTCCCGCGAGACCCGCCCCCGGCTGATCCGGGCCCTCGAGTCGGCGATCCCTGCACTGGCCAACTCTCGGGGGATCAAGGACCGTCCTGGAGTCAGGCCCTAGGGGACAAATTTCGAGCCGAACCAGCACCAGTTCAACAGGAGCCTTCCGAAAACACGATCATGCCCAGGTCCCTTTGATTCGGAAGCCCAAGCCCGTGTAGCGGTCCGGGACAAGACCGAGATCCGGCCGGCTCGTCAGCTCCGCAATGGTCGGCCCAACCCGCTCGGCGACACGACGGACAGCATCCCGGTCCAGGCCATAGCAGGTGACGGCATTCTCGCCGACGACCTTCCGGGCATGGCCGGACCGCTATAACCGGGAGCAAACGCCGCCCCGCCCACATGGGTCGTCAACGGCATCGCGAGGTCGGCGCAAACTTCAAACAACGGGTTCCAAGCCTGATCCTCGTACGGCGGCAGGGTTGCTCGTGGGCGGCGGGAAGTTCACTCCCTTCATCCCGTGGTCCCGAACCCAACGAACCGTTTCTACCGACGCGGGAATGTGACACGATCGAGCACCCGGTCCACGACTCCGGTAATGACCATGCCTGCACCGGGCGCCCCCACCCATGGAATTCAACCTCGGTGGGTGATCTCCATCAGCTCGATCCGGATTCCGTCTGGGTCAGTCAGAACCAACAGATCTATCTTCTCGGTTCCCCTCATGACCTGACTTCGGCTGGATTCAACGACCGATGCACCATATTCAAGCATCCGCTTCTCCACCGCTCGTAAGTCCTTGACTTGAAGAGCCATATGGGTGAGGCCAAGCGTATTGCGCGTTCGTGACGCCGGGCCAGCCGTACCACAGGTCGGCCATGCCATCAACTCGACCGTCAGCGATCCCTTCGAGATGTACTGACCATCCAGCTCGACATCATCCAGAGGGATCTCTGCCAGTGCAGCGACCTCCTTGCCGCCGACCCGAAACTGACGACCTTCCTCGAAGCCCAGCGCCATCGTGTAGAACTCGATGGACCTTCGCATGTCCGAAACGCAAATCCCAAGATGAGAAATCTGTGTGGCCGGTTCACCGGAATCACTCATGCCACTACGATAAGGGCTCAGGCTCTACGGGGGTGAAGATGGCTCAAAGGCGGGCGGGTCGCTGGTCAGATTCCTCGGAGTTTCCCCGCTGCAGACGCTATTCCCCTGCCTCCGGTGCCTTGAGGCTGAACCGCTTGTGTCAGTCGTCGACCTCGCGAATCCAGGGGGGCCGGACGGCCCGGCACCACCGGGTGGTGAAGTAGATGAGGGCGAGGACGCTGTAAGCGGCGACCGACGGCTCCCCGTCCACGTCGAAGCTTCCGTCCGCGATACCCGCTTTGACAATGCCAGCCAACGAGCATGAACTTCTTCGTGGATGACGCTGAGGGATTTGAGCCGGTCCTCCGAAAAGTACGTGGTCCTGCTAGTACAGCCGGTTTTCAGCGAGGTCGTGGTGAATCAGCTCCATCCGGCGCTCGATGAGATTCGTCAACCGAGACACGGCCGGTCCCGAGCTGATTGAAGGATCGTCCCTCAGAACCTCGAAATACCCGGGCTTCTCCCCCTTCCGGGCCGCGCTCCGAGGGGCGGGTCTTGAGTTTCACCACTGGATTACGGCTCGATCTTGCCGCCGACGATGGTGGCGGTGAGGGTCTTGGACCCCTCCACCTGCTCGATCAGCCGGGGCCAGCGGGAGACGGCTCGGCGCACATCGCGGTCAGCCGGGCCAGTATCACATCCACCGGTCCTTGCCAGCCGGACTGGTCTCGCCGGCCCTCCGACGGAGGCCACCGCCGCGATCACGATCTGCACGCGCGGTTGTGGTCCATGCGGTTTTCTCCATACATCGGCGATTAGTTCACCCGCGCACCCTTGGTTGGAGACGGAACCGGGCTGGGATTGCTCAAGAGTGATCCCAGCAGCCTTATTCCAGCGTAGCGACTTGCTGGTATGAGGCTCGCTCGCTACAGGCCAAGGTCGCGGTAGAGGCCGCTCCACCCGAGGCTCACCGGGGTCCCGCTGACGCAAAAATGCCGGCCAGCGTCTGGCCTTCAGGGATGGAAGCGAAGGCGTCCAGCACCCGGCCGAGGGTGGTCATGGTCTCCGCCTTCCAGCAACCAAGCAGCGCGCCCGTCCAGCTGCTGGCGACGTCGAGCACATAGAGACGGCAGTTGGTGCCGCCATGGTCGATCAGGAACCTGTAGAGGCGGGGCATCACGTCGCACGCTTCGGCCCCGGCTCGGCATGGCTCGCCGGATGTATGGTGAGACGATCAGGCCGCGCTTGGGGGAACCGTCGTGGCCGAGCGGCACCTCGCTGGCGAGCATGCGCGAAACGATGCGGCCACGGCCCTTCAGCCCCAGACGCCCGATCCGCGTGGGACTCGAACCCGGCATCCTGATGGAGCGAGTCGATAAAAACCCCGTGGCGTTCGGCGTCGTCGCACTCGCTCGACAAGACACGAACGTCGGAGGCCTCAGCGGCGACGAGCGGCTCCAGGAGTCGATTGCCTCCGGCGCCGTGCCGCCCTGACAGCTTGATTTTTCCTGAGCGAACTCCATGAACTGCGCCCGCATGCCGGATGCACACCTCGCCAATGTTGGAGTCAAAAGCCCGAGAATCCGCTAATACCTCGACGTCGGAGTCTTGGCCGCTTGTACGTTGCTCGAACGCGGTACCTCTTCCAGCGAGGCCGGTGTGCGCAAGTCGACCGCGGGTGTTCGGCTGGCACATCCTCGTAGAAGTTGCGGACCGGTATCGAGCCAGTAGCTCACGCCGACGTCGTCGGCGACCGACGCAGATCGTCGGGGTCAGCTCACGTTCTGGAACTCACGCCACGACACACCAGCGTCGAGCACCGCCTCGAAGGGATGCGGGATGCGGGGGACCTCCGCGGCGAGCGCGCTCCCCGGCGGAAGCTCGCCCGCTGCCACTGAGGCGAGAGCGTCCAGCAATAGCCGGCGGGCCTGGGCCACGGCGCCATCGGTCTGGGAGAGGTTCTCGTTAGGTCGATCGGCGATCGGGCCCATGCTCGACTGCACAACCGCGTCCTCGTCGATCACGCTCCGGTCGATGCCCGTGAAATGACCCGCCCTCATCAGCTCACGGTCTTGCCCCCAACGGTTCGAGCGGTCACCGACAACGGAGGCGAAACTACGCGGATCGGGCTGCACGTCATCTCGGACCGCACCGAAATCATGCTGCGAGCTCTGCCGCACGTGGCCGTAATTGCCAAAGAACAGTAGGTGGTGGGTGTCGTCGACGGGTGCGAAGGCAAAGATCTGTGTGTGATCGGCAAAGCCGATCGGCACCACGATTACAAACGGGAGGAAGAAGTGCGCCACCCGGACGAACCTCCGGTCGTCACCCGCGGGACGCAAAGAGGCCGTCGTCATCCCGTATGGAGCCGACGCGGTCTCGTAGACCGGCGTCGACGCCAACGCCAACTCAGCACCTCCCGTACCCCTGGTCCCGCTCTGACGCTTGATGGCATCACCTAACCAAGCCTGGTGGAGGATCGGGCCGTGCACCGAGTCCAGCCCGCCCTCCAGACCCTGTAGCCAGTTGCACGGCAGGACCGAAAAGGTCACCTTCGTGTTGACGCCGTACTCCTCGGCGAAGGGCAGATCGGGGAAAGCCGGCCCGTCGCCAGCACCGAACCACACCCAGGCCATCCCGCCCACCTCCCGCACCGGGAAATGGGGGACCTTCACACCGGCCATGAACTGCTCGGTCCGCACCATCTGCGTCGGGCACTCGACCACGGAGCCGGCGACGTCCATCTTCCAGCCGTGGTAGATGCAGCGCAGCCCGTTGCCCTCGACACGAGCGAGAAGCAGCGATGCCCTGCGGTGCGGGCACAGCTCGTCGAAGAACCCGATCTGCCCATTCTCGGCCCGGAACGCGACGAAGTTCTCGCCGAACAGGCGCACCGGCGTCGGCGCATCGCCAGCCACCAAGTTCTCCGACAACGCGAACGGAATCCAGTAGTTCGCGCGCATCAGCCGCCCCATCGGCGCGTCGCCTTCCACTCGAGTGATCAAGTCGTTCTCTTCCCGGCTAACCATCGCCTCTCCTCCCCACCAGAGCACACCCGCACTAACCGGCGTCACTGCCGCCGAAGCAGTCAGCCCCCCGAATGATCCTGTTGGCTGCGAGGGGATCGCGGCCATGTTAGCTGAAGATGAGGGGGGTCTCGCTGAGGGCTTCGCTCCGGACACACTCGCCCATAACGTGCCGTCAGGGGCTCCTTCACTCCTCGTGTGGTGGCAGCGTAGCGGCGCGGTGCCGGTTCGGCTCGGTGACGAGCACGCTCGACTGGCTACGTCTGAGCGAGTCGGCCTCGTCGGTGCGGGCTTCCAATTGCGACTGGACCTTGAGCGCGGTCTCCAAGCTGAGCGGTGTGACGGTGTCGAAGAGGAATTGCACAATGTCGTGGTCGATGGCGGATCCCGGCACGCCTTGGCAGACGGGCGACCCGGTTTCGATGTCTGTGTGCATGGAGCGATACTGAGGTGTCTCCTCGCGGTCTTGTTGGTGATGGCCATTAGTCATCTTGTTGCCGTATCGTCACAGATGACGAATCCTAGTAACAGGGCTGGGCCTTCGCGGGGCGGACTGGAGGTACCGGCGCGGGCGTGGGCGCCGGCGCCGGCTGCGAGGACCCGTTTGTTTGTTTCGAACTGCTCCCAGGTGACGTAGCCAGGATGGGTGCCCAATATCAGTGCAGTCCAGTCTTTTGGCCCGAGTTTCTCACTGGTGATCCGGCCGTCTGGTGGTTTTCGCGTTCGGCTTTGCTAATAGGCGACGCGCAGGCGTATCGACGGTTGTGCCAGGTGTCAAGGACTCTCCAGTGTTTAGCGGCATCCAGGTCAGCTCCCCTTCGCGGGGTCACGTCCACACTCGTGCCGGAAAGAGCAAGGATCGTCTCGGAAGGTCTGCACAGTGGCTCGGGCGGACCAGGTGCGAGCGAAGGTGGCGAAGAGGTGTCTGAGCGCGTGCTGCACGCCGGCATCGGAATCGATGGCGACCCTTCCTGCCCGGTCGTAGACGAAGCCCACCGGAAGCAATAGGGGCAGCTCTCCGCGCCTCAGGACGCCAGACCACCACAGATGTGAATAATGCAACCTATGCAATGAGCCCCCGCGAGAACCGTCCCCGCTCGGCTAGCGAGCGCCGTTATGGAGCGGAGCTGAGTAGCCTCTGAGCGCGTCTTTGGTCCGGCGGAGCGAGGTGTCGGCGTCTTTCCCTTCGCCGACCGGAAAGATGCCGGCCCAGATGTCGGTGGCGCCGGCGTCGAGCAGCGCCTGTAGCTGTTTGCGGACGGCCGCTTCGTCACCGACGATGGCGGCTTCGGCTGTACCGGCGTAGCCGCCCACCTCCAGGATGCGCTTGTAGTTGGGCCCGCCCACACCCCCGGCGACTCCCCCACCCCCGCGCAGTACTCATCGATACTCAACGCCACCGACGAAATCAAATACTCCGCATTCGACAACCCCGTCACCGTCAACACCACCCAGCACCCCCAACCCCATCACCATCCACCACCACTACCCCCACAAACCCCACCGTCACCCCGACCACTACCAACCCCGCTCCCCCAACAGGCCATCCAGGCACAGACACTTGCCAC
>CAWAPS010000009.1:0-38056 GCA_963783945.1 uncultured Actinomycetota bacterium | reverse complement strand
ATTTGGGGAGCTTGCCCACGCAGGGAGTCGTCGAGAATCGGAGTTGAACGTTGCGTTGCCTGTCCGTGATCGTGCCTTGCTACAACGAGGCGGGGACCGTCAAGGAACTGCTCTCGAGGGTTCTCGAATCGCCCTGGGTGGCCGAGGTGGTGATCATCGACGACGGGTCGAGCGACGACACGCTTTCCATCGTTCGGTCCGTTGCCGACGCGAGGATCCGGATACTTGAGCAGCCGCACAACATGGGCAAGGGTGCGGCGTTGCGCCGGGGCTTTGCCGAGGCAACCGCCGACTTCGTGATCGTGCAGGATGCCGACCTCGAGTACGACCCGGCCGAGTACGGCCAGTTGCTCGAGTACCTAGTCGCGGGCAAGGCGGACGTGGTGTTCGGATCGAGGTTCATGACCGACAGACCGCACCGGGTGCTCTACTACTGGCATGCGGTCGGTAACCGGCTGCTTACCAACGCGTCGAACGCGTTCACCAATCTCAACCTCACCGACATGGAGACGTGCTACAAGGTTTTCCGGCGAGAGGTCATCCAGAGCCTCGATCTCCAGGAGGACCGCTTTGGCATCGAGCCTGAGATCACGGCCAAAGTGGCCAAGGGCGGCTGGCGCATCTACGAGGTAGGCATCAGCTACGACGGGCGCACCTATGCCGAGGGCAAGAAGATCGGCTGGCGCGACGGGATTCATGCGGCGCGATGCATCGTCCGGTACTCGCGTCTGTGGGACCGGTTGACCGGCAGTTGAGCGGGAACGGGACGAAAGGTAGCCGGGCTGAGAATTGTGGAGCCGGTCACGCACGCCGAGGCTTGACGCGGGGCCGGCGGACGACGCCGAGCCGAGAGGGACCGGTGAACGCCATTCACTCGGAAGCGCCGGTCACCGCGTGACACCGGGTCCGATCAGGCGGCCGGCGGTGCGGCAGCGGTAACCGGCGACAACGGGACCTCGGGCCCACCCGAGAAGACCGGGCCCGAGAGACCGAGGAGACCGAATCGGCGGACAGCGAAACCGAGGACGCCGGGGCCGGGGCAGGCGGGGGAAGAGAAGACCGGGGATGCCGAGGCACGGGGATGACAAGTTGCCGACACATCGGCGGCCGCCGGTGAAGGAAGTGAGTCCGAGGCAGCCGCCACGGTGGAGAAGACGACCCCGGTCCCCACCCGGCCGAAGCGGCGCGGCCTCCGGCGGATCCTTCCCGCTCCGTTCTGGCAGATCGGCCGGCTCCTGCTGCTGGCGCTGATCATCGAGTACCTCGTCGTGCCGCAGCTGGCCGGACCCCGCAAGGTGGCTCACCTCATCACCGAAGTCAATCCGCTCCTGCTGCTGGCGGGGGTGGCGCTCGAGGCCGCCTCGTTGTTCTCGTACGCCCAACTGGCCCGGTCCGTGCTGCCGGAAGGGCGCAAGCTTGGCCTCTTCACCATCCTGCGGGTGCAGATGACCACCCTCTCAGTCAGTCATTGCGCCCCGGGCGGGACTGCCACCGGAGCGGCTCTGGGATACCGCTTATTGACCCAGGCCGGAGTCGCGCGCGGAGATGTCGGATTCGCGCTCGGAGTGCAGGGCATCGGTTCGGCGGTCGTTCTGAACCTCATCCTCTGGGTGGCGCTAATCGTCTCGATCCCCGTTTGGGGGTTCTCGGCCGTCTACCTCATGGCAGCGGCGGTCGGAGCCCTGCTTCTGCTGGCGGCCGGGGGCCTGGTCGTCATGTTCACCCACGGAGAAGAGCGAGTGGGAGCATTGCTGGAGAGAGCGGCTTCGAGGATCCCGTTCGTCGACGGCACCGCGCTCAGGCGTTCGTTCGTCCACGTGGCCCGCCGGGTCGAAGAAGCGAGCCGGCAGCGTCGGGTCCTGCTCCAGGCCCTGATCTGGGCCACCGCGAACTGGCTCTTCGACGCGGCCTCCCTCGCGGTTTTCGTCGGGGCTTTCGGTCACTGGGTGAACCCGGACGGCCTCTTGGTCGCATACGGCCTGGCCAACGTCCTGGCCGCCATCCCGATCACGCCAGGCGGACTAGGAGTGGTGGAAGCGGCCTTGACCACCCTTCTCGTCGGGTTTGGCACGCCGCGCGGCGTTGCCGCCCTCGGCGTTGTTGCCTACCGGCTGATCAACTTCTGGCTGCCCATCCCGCTCGGGGGATTGTCCTATCTCTCGCTTCAGGTCGATCGGGGTGGGTCAGATCAACGGAGGAGCAGACTGCAGGTGGCCCGGTCCCGTCTAGCTGCACCGTTCCGGTGGCCGTGGCGGCGGATGTCGCACAAGACGCCAGGGGCCTGATCCTCGCGAGCTATGGTTGTCGGGGAGCTGCTCCGGGGCGGACCTGGAGGACTGGAGGGACGATGATTCGGCGCGCACGGGGAGCCTGGGTGGCGCGAGCGGCAGCATTGCTGCTCGTTGCCTCGACCCTCGCGATAACGACCGCATCCCTTTCCCCGGCCGCACCGGCCAGCGCTTCGACCGCCTACACGGCACCGGGCTACTGGCTCTACGGTGCGGCCGGTAGCGTGCACCAGTTCGGCACCACCAACTTCGGATCGCTCGCGGGCGTCCACCTGACCCGGCCCATCGTGGCTGGAGCGGCCACGGGCAACGGTCTCGGATACTGGCTGGTCGGGTTCGGACGGAGGCGTGTTCGCATTCGGCAACGCCCCGTTCTACGGGTCGACGGGAAACGTGCGGCTCAACCGGCCGATCGTCGGCATGGCCATGGATCCTGCGACCGGCGGGTACTGGCTCGTAGCCTCCGACGGGGGAGTGTTCAGCTTCCGCGCCCCGTTCTACGGATCGACGGGAAACGTGCGGCTCAACCGCCCGATCGTCGGCATGGCGCCGACCCCGGACGGCAAGGGGTACTGGCTGGTGGCGTCGGATGGCGGGATCTTCAGTTTCGGTGACGCCCACTTCTACGGTTCCACCGGCGCCGTGCGCCTGGTGAGGCCGGTGGTCGGTATGGCGCCCACCCCGGACGGCAAGGGGTACTGGCTGGTGGCGTCGGATGGCGGGATCTTCAGTTTCGGTGACGCCCACTTCTACGGTTCCACGGGCGCGGTGCGCCTGGTCAAGCCCATCGTCGGGATGGCCGCGGCCCCGGGCGGGAGCGGGTACTGGCTGGTGGCGTCGGATGGCGGAATCTTCTCCTTCGGCCACGCACCGTTCCTCGGTTCAACCGGGTCCAACCCGGGACCAGACCGCATCGTAGGGATGATGGCCACACCGCGGGGCTACCCGTTCCCTCCTGGCGCCACCGGCTATGACATCTCCAATTTCCAGTGCCCGGGCACGCCTCAAGGCCCCATCCCTGCCGTCCACACCCGGGTGGCCGTTGTCCAGGTGACAGGCGTGGGTGGAATCGACGGTCAGCCCAACCCCTGCTACAAGCAGGAGGCGACCTGGGCCGGGGCCAACATGTCGGCGTACATATTCGTCGACCAGCTGCCGAGCCCGGCCCCGAGCCAATCCCTGACCGGGCCGGCCGGCACCTGCCGGGGGAACGTGAACTGCGAGAGCTACAACTTCGGCTGGTACTGGAGTCGCCATTGGGTCGCCTACTCGAGGTCGCTCGGCGTGGACCCGACCCTATGGTGGCTCGATGTCGAGACAGCGGGCGACTGGAACCTGGGTGCCGGCGCTCACGCCAGCAACGCCAGGGTCATAGCCGGTGCGGTCGCCGGGCTGAAGTCCATGGGGGTACTGGCGGGCATCTACTGCACCGCGTACCAGTGGGGACTGATCACCGGGTCGTTGGTGAGCTTTCCCGGTCTGCCGCTCTGGGTGCCGGGAGCCGGCAACATCAGGGGCGGCACCAACACTGCGACAGAGTTCTGCGCCGGTCCGGTGAGCCTCTACGAGCCCTTCGCCGCCGGGTCGGTGGCGCTCGTCCAGTACGGCTACAGCTTCAGCGGGGGCTACTCGGGACCTCCGTCGAAATACGACCTGGATTACGCCTGTCCTTGACTCCGTAACGCCTCATCGGCAGATGTATCCACAGCGCCCCCTTGCGCAGCGGGCTGATCGCGAATGTGCCTTCACTACTCGGTCGATCAGCGTGGCGATTCCGGCCAGAAGCAGGTCGCTGACTATGAGAAGGATTCGAGAGGCGACAACAACGGCTAACGCCTGCCCAGTCGGCATAACGGTGGAGAGAACGAGGACGAGGACGACCTCCCGGACCCCCGCCCCGGCGGGGGCGGGGAGGAAGAGGATCCCCACAGGTATCGCCAGAGCCGCGGCACCGGTGCACAGGACGACGATCGATATCCCTCGGTGACCCAGAGCCAGGCACAGCACTGCCAAGTGGCCTCCTAGCCCCAGCCAGGTAAACATTGACCACAGGCAGGCGCGGGCCTCATAGCGACCGTCCAGCCGCTGCGAGAGCGGCGGACGCTTCAAAAGACCAAAGGCACGATCGAGCAGCCCTGGCATAGCACGAGGATGAAGCATCGCGATTAGAAGGGGCAGAGCGACTAGCGCCCACCAATAGCGTCCGAGCGCGTGCGCGTCGTAGAAGGGTAAGAGAACGGACGCCACCACCAATCCAACGCAGCAGCCGATGACTGTGGTTACCAGGCTGCTGCCGAGCATGGTGCGCCGCTGTATGCCTCTTACCCGCCCCTCCTCCATCTGCATGAGAGTTGGCCATACGGATCCCGGAACGTACTTGCCGAGTTGGCTCACGAAGAAGACACGAGCTCCCTCCCATAGCGGGAGACGAGCCCCAAGACCGAGTAGGACATCCCGCCACAGCGGATAGCCAGCGCCCACGCCGAGGATGGCAAAAACAAGGCTTAGAAGGAGAGGCCAGACACCTATGCGGTCGACTGACGACGAGAAGGAGTGCCGTTCCTCGACCACGGCTACGCTTGCGGCTACGAGCACAACAACGAGTCCGATGGCCCCCACGACGGCCCGCCGGCGTCCGAATCGGATCTCGTTCGCAACTGGATTGGCAGCGGCGGCCCGTCGTCGTTTGTCGCTCACGCCAACACTTCCACAGCCATCCCACTGTAGTGGATGTGTCACGGATGCAGCCGCGCACGAACAAGGGCGTAGAGTTTCAGAGGTGAGGATAGCCGTCGTGGGGCCAACGCACCCCATCAAGGGTGGGGTGGCCCAGCACACGACGGTTCTGGCCCGCCAGTTGGCGTTAGCAGACCACGCGGTCTGCATCGTGTCATGGTCGCACCAGTATCCCAAGCGACTGTACCCGGGTCGCCAGACAGTGAAGGAGGCGGAGTTCGAGCCGTTCGATCAAACGGAGCGAGTTCTGGCATGGAATCGCCCCGATACCTGGGTCCGCGCCGGGCGGCGCCTCAGCTACTTCGACGCCGTGATCTTCGCTCACGTCACGGGTATCCAGGTCCCGCCGTACTGGACGATGATCCGACTGCCTCGGCGCAAGCCGCTGTTCAAGGCGGTCATCTGCCACAACGTCCTGCCCCATGAGGCCCGCCCCGGAGACCGATTCCTTACCACGAGACTGCTGGACGCCGTCGACAGGATCGTCGTGCACTCGCCTGCCGAGGCCGAGCTCGCACGGTCAATCACCCAGCGCCGGGTGGTGACCGCAACGCTGCCCCCATTCATGCCCGATACCTTCGTTACGAGTAGGCCATCGCCGGGCGTGCACCGCCGACTCGTCTTCTTCGGGTTCGTGCGGCCTTACAAAGGCCTGGATGTCCTGTTGCGCGCCCTCGCCAGCGGCCCGCCAGACGTTTACCTTCGCGTTGCCGGAGAAGTTTGGGGGGAACGCAGCCTATCGAGGCGCTGTGCCGCGATCTGGGCTTGACCGGACGAGTCGAGTTGATGTCTGGTTACGTCGAGGCATCCGAAGTCGCTCGGCTGTTTGAGGACGCAGACGCGCTCGTCTTGCCGTACCGGTCGGCAACTGGCTCTCAAGCCGTTTGGACTGGCTTTCAATTCCGGTGTGCCGGTCATCGCGACGTCGGCCGGCACGCTCGCACAAGATATATGTGACGGGGTCGACGGCTTGATCGCCGAGGCTGATGATCCCGACTCGTTGGCGCGAGCCATCCGACGGTTCTACGAACCCGGGGTGCCCGAGCGCATGCGCGCCAACGTCAGGCCCGTCGATCCAGCGCCGTACTGGCAGCAGTACCTCGAGGCTCTCCTGGGCTAGGCGACTGAACATCTGACTTTCCCGGTAGGGTCTGCGCGGCTGCCTCAGCCCGCTTGCTCTACCATTCAGGGCCGTGACGGTTGTCGAACGGCATCTGCCGAGGACGCCCCAGCACCGACGGGCGGTCAGTCGGAAGTGGGCGATTGGGGCCGGCGTGGTGGTGGTGCTCGTCACGGTCGGGACTCGGCTCGCCTATCTGCTCAGCGGTCGGGATCGATTCAACGGCGACGAGGCTGTCACCGGCGTGGTGGTGAAGCAGATTCTGCATGGGCACTGGTACGTCTTCTTTCCCGGACAGCAGTACGGCGGAACGGGAGAGGAGTACTTGCAGGCACTGGCTTATTGGCTTCTGCCGCTGCCTCAGGATCGGTTGACTCTGCGATTTGTCCAGCTAGCACTGAGCGCAACGACGTGTGCCCTCATCTACGCATGCGCCCGACGCATGTCCCTTCGCCCCACTCAAGCCGTCTTTCCGGCCCTTCTCTTCGCAGTGGGGCCCTGGTACAACGTGCAGAACGGCGCGATGACTATGAGTTTCTACACGCTGAGCCAGACGCTTTCTATCGCTGGACTCTACTTCGCCATGCGCTTCGATTCTGATTCGCGGTCCTTGCATTGGCCCTTTTTCGTGGGCCTAGTCTGCGGACTCGGCTACTGGAATGCCCTGATTACGGCCTACACGCTCATTCCCACGCTCATATGGCTGGTACCGATTCTCATTCGCCGCGCTCGGGCGGCGCTGTCCCTGATCCTAGGGGCGGTGGTGGGCGCTGCTCCCTTGTACCCGTGGATGCTGAGCACTCATCATCTCATCCCGCGGCCCTACAAGGACGTCGCCATCAGCTTGACTCAGCGATTCCATAACCTCGCCGGCCCAGTCCTCAGAGAGTTCATCGGCTTCGGGATAACCGACGGGCCGCTACAGCCAGGCCTCCCCGTATGGCTGCTCCGCTTCATCGAGGTAGCTCTGGTCGTGGGCTCCGCGACGCTTTTCTGGCGGCGGCGGCATGGTCTCATGGCGCTTGTCAGAATGCGCATCGAAGACCGCTCTGCCATCGATGTCGCTCTCATCGCTCTTCCCGTTACGGTTGCTCTATATTGCTCGTCAACGTCGGCCGTGTGGATTACCGACCCGAAGTACCTGGTCTCCGCATATCCGCTCTTCTTCCTCGCTGTCGCTGCGATGCTACCGGTTGAGAGGAAAGCGCTGTACGCGTCGTTGGCCCTCCTGATCGTCGTCGTGTCGTCGACGCTATGTCTACGCTATTGGTTGCACCCGGAGTGGCAGATATCGAAGGCCGGGTTAGCGGGCCAGAGTACGCTTCCAGATTCGCGTAGTCGCGACGCGCAGCTTAAAAAAGCCATCGACTACCTTGTCCACAACGGCGAAACGGCGGCTTACTCTGACTACTGGACGGCCATGCCCGCCAAGTATCTCGCAGGGGATCGGCTGACTGTCGGCGTACTCTACGGCCGAGAGCGCTTTCCGCAAGTCGAGCCGACTCTCCGAGTCGCGCCAAACATAGAGTACATCATAGATACGCGTGACGCCGACAGCAAAAACATCCCGGCCGTCTTACGAGAGCATCACATTAACTTTCATGTCCACAGGTTCGGGCCGACTATAGAGGTCCTCGACCATGTCGGACGGGGCGGAAGACCCGAGCAGATAGGACTCCTGCCGGTTAATGAGGCTTAGGGCCCGCCGCGAAACAACTTGGAACAAGTCCTGTGCCACGACATGCATGTTTACAAGAGAATTGCGTCAAGTTGTTTCGTGGCGGCCCCTTAATACGGGTGCGTCGGCATAGCCGAGGGAATCTTCTGGACTCAGGGTTCTGGTGATTTCTTGAAGATCAAGAGAATGAAGGTGAAGTCGAGGCCCATGCGTCTCCATCGGACGGGGCGCTCGTCATGACTTAGATCAGTGAGATCCCCGAGGAGTGAAAGGCCCCTATGCTGGGCGTTGGCAACCAGGTCCTTGATCTCTGCCGGCGAAAATATGTGAACGGGCTGTCCGTAGGCTGACTTCCCGTCGGTTTGGGGTGGATTCTCGTCGTAATCGGTCGACAATGCCAGGATCCCGCCCGGCCGCAGGATCCTTGTCACCTCGGAGAGAAAAGGGACCAATGGGACACCGTGTTCGAGGACGCTCAGACAGGTAACCGCAGCCAAGCTATTGTCCGTGAGCCCTGTGTCCGTGATGTCGCCTCGCCGAAAGCGAACGGAACCGTGCCTGATCTCCCGGCCGAACTCTAGGTTGAGACCGAACAGATCAGTGAGCCCGTAGAGTCGGAGCCACGGCAGAACAGGGGAGTATCGAGAACTTCCTGCGTCAAGCACTCGAGCAGGCCCCCCCGAATCTATGGCCTCGAGCACAGCACTAATCGCGCCCAATGCGTCCCAGTTCTTTGGCAGGTCCCTATGCAGCGGCAGGCGAAGTCGTCTCGCTTCTCTAACGGCTTCTCGCCACTCCGATTCTGACTGAAGGACACCTGTGCTGGGTGCCAGTTGAGGGCGCGGCCGGACTTGGCCCGCATTCAGGTGTGCTTCGATGGGGATTTGAGCACGTATTCGGGCCCATAACGCCCATTCGTACGCCCGGCGGGCGACCTCCCTGGGCACACCGCCGCGCGAAACAGACTGTGTTCCCAGCATCTTTTCAATCACAGACTTTCAAGACTTGTCCCGGGCGAACTGAGATCCGTGCACGTCGACTTGGAGGGCTGGCCTGGTCGCCAGATCGTGATCCTGCCCCCACTCAGTCGAGCATTATAGGTTTTTCAACACCGGTTCCGCTCGCAAGGCGATGGCGCTTCGCCTGCTCGAGGGAATCCTCCAACAGTACCCGGTTGATGCGTATGAGCTCGGCGATGACGCCGAGGGCGCCAGTCACGAAGGCCGCGATCATCAGGACGCTACCAACTACCAGCGACTGCAGGTGCCCGGCCGGGTCACCGTGCGCTGACAGAGTAGCCGAGGACAAGGAACCTGACGAAGGGAACTAGGCCGGCCACGAAGAGAACCCCGGCGGTCGCCAGGAACAGGGTCATGGGCCGGTACATGATGTAGGCGCGGACGATGGTCGCCCCCGACTTGAAGACGTGCTCGCCCATATTGCGGAACAGCCGGGACTCACGAGTCTTGGCGTTGGTGTCCACCTCGATGCTGCTGATCGCCATCCGCTTGTTCCCGGCCTGGATGATCGTCTCCATGCAGTAGCTGAACCTGGTCACGGTGTTGAGCCGCAGCAGGGACTCCCGGGAGTAGGCGCGAAATCCGCTGGCGGCGTCGGGCAGCTCGGTGCCGGCGGCGAAGTTGACGACCTTGCTGCCCACCCTCTGGAGCCGCTTCTTGAACGGGGAGAACTCCTCGATGGTATGGGTCTGGCGGTCCGCGATGACGATGTCCGCCCGGCCCTCCAGGATCGGCCGCACCAGGTCGGGTATCCGCTCGCTCGGGTACTGGTTGTCGCCGTCGGTGTTGACGAGTATGTCCGCGCCGAGTTCGAGCGCCTTGAGCGCGCCGTCGTAGAACGACCGGCCGAGGCCCATGTTGCGGGTGTGGCGGATGATGTGATGGACGCCCAGCGCCCGGGCCACCTCCGAGGTCCGGTCGGTGGAGCCGTCGTCGATGACCAGGAACTCGACGATGTCGACCCCCGGGATGGTCCTCGGCATGCGCTCGAAGACGAGGGGGAGGGTCTCCTCCTCGTTGAGGCAAGGAATCTGGACGATCAGCTTCACGGGTCACCAGCCTATCGGCGGGCCCTCTGTGCCACTGGAATCGACCGCACGTGTGCGGGCGAGAGGACTCGAACCTCCACCCCTCTCGGGACCAGGACCTAAACCTGGCGCGTATGCCAATTTCGCCACGCCCGCATGACCTTCTGACCAGCACTTTTATCCTAGCTGGGGCGCCTCCGCAGGGCCGTTCGGAGCCGATTTGCAAACCATTTGCAAACCATCTGAGCACTTAGTCACGGCGGATAGCCTAAACGCGGGCTGCGGCGATCATCTCCTTCGAGGGAGAGCGGATCGGGCAGGATGAACCGGATGCGCGGCCCGTCCGTCCGTTGGCGCTCCGGTGGCCACCAGCTCCGCCCCGACTCGGACGTATTGAGATTCGAGGTCGCCGACCTCAACCGGGTGATCACGAGCTCGGCGGCCAACGCGGACCTGTATCGACAGCTGCAGGACGACCGGGGCCACCCCGCCGACTGGCAAGTCCTCACCCTGTCTTGCTTTGCCGTCACGTCCGAGTGGCCGGCTCGCCGCCTTGCGGTCGACACGGGTTTTCGCTCCCACCGGCTCGCCCGAGCCGCCACCTTGGTGTCGGCCGGCCACGACTTGTGGCCCACCGAGGTATTCGTCGACGACGTGCCCGACCCGCGCAACGAGGTGCACTATGACTTGATCGCGGCCGCCGGACCCGACCTGATCCCGGTCGAGCTTCTTTCCGGCACCAAAGCCGGGCGGCGAGAGGCGCGTGAACTGCTCCGACCGCTTTTCGAACGGGTCTTGGCCCTTCTTGGCGACCCGCTTCCGCTGGGTTGAGGCCTCACCGGTAGCATGGAAGTCGATCGGAGGTGGCCCGCCGCTATGTCGTCGACCGTGACCAAGCTGCTGATCCCAGGCCGGGTGGGTCCTGCCGAGTTGGCGGCTGGGCGTACATATGTCCACGACGCGGAACTGGACGGTGACGAAGAACTGCAGATTGGTACCCGTGTCGAAATCTGCGACGAGGCCGGCCGCATGTTCGCGGCTACCGTCACCGACCGCATCGGGGAGCGCTGGCAGCTGACGATCCGGCCCTGAGGCTTAACGCCTACTAGGGGAGTCCCCGAAGATGGCGCGGGCGCCGGTGATAGCAGCCTGCTCGTCGTCTCCAGGCAGGACATGCTGGTAGATGGTCATGGTGATGGTGGGGCTGGCGTGTCCGATCCGCTGGCTCACGGTCTTTACGGGCACGCCGGAGCGGATCAACGCGGTGCAGTAAGAGTGCCGGACATCATGGAGCCGGATGTGCGGCAGTCCGGCCTTGCGAACCGTCTGATCGAACCATTGCGAGAGTCGCTGAGGATGGATGGGGCTGCCGTCTTCTCGGACGAACACCAGGCCGGTATCGAGCCATGTCGGGCCCCATGCCATGCGTTCTTCGAGTTGATGCCGGTGGTGCGCCCGGAGCGAAGCGGTGGTCTCCGGGTCGAGAGCGATCACTCTCGTCCCCCGTTCTGTCTTGGGCGAGTCAGTGTGCACCGAGTAGTTGACCGAAGTCCTGCTCTGGCGGATCGAGACCGTTCGCTGCTGCAGGTCGATGGCACTCCATCGCAGTCCGAGGAGCTCTCCCCGGCGCATACCCGTAGTCACCAGGAGGTGCCAGGCTGCTGCCATCCGGTCGGCGGCGGTGCACTCCACGAATCGCCGGAGCTCTTCGGGTCGCCAGACCTTCATCTCAACGGTGGTCTTCCGTGGTTGGTCTGCCGCGTCCGTGGCATTCCGGAGTACGCGACCCCACTTCACCGCGTCGGCGAGGGCTTTGTGCAGCATCCCGTGAATGTTGCGAACGGATTTACTGCTCAAGCCTCCCTTCCCGCTCCGCCGGCCGGCGGATAACAAGTCGGCGTAATAGGCGTTCAGCGCCGGACCGTCGACGGCCACTAGCGGACGCGACCCGATCGGATTGGACACGACGTAGGCGCTCGTCTGCATCCGGTAGTTCTCCCACGTTCCAGGCTTGAGAGCGACTCGACGAGCCGGCAGCCATTCATCGAGCAGGTATTCCCCCAGGGTCTGGCGTACCGGCGCGACAAATGCTCCGTGATCAACACGGCCGAGAAGTTCCGTGCGAGCCTTCTCGGCGTCCCTCTTCGTGGGATAGCCGCGATGCCAGGTCTGCCGGCGTCCGGTTGTTGCCAACAGGTCTTCTCCGCATCCCGGGCATACAGCAGGAGGTCTGCGGTCAAGCCAGAAGCGCTTGCGGCACGACCGGCACTGCATACACGGGACGTTGCGGCCCAGGTCGATTACCACCGCCCAGCCGTTCCCATGGCGACGAACGTGGCCTCTCATTACGTGCCTCCCGGCTGTCGTCTCTCGGATTCGGCGACGCTCTCTTCGAAGAATTGTTCGTTGGCGTCGGCGATCCTGTCGCCTTTGGCGATGCTGGCTCGCAGGGCTTCGATGCGGCGGATCTGTTCGTCTTCGTCGAGGTCGGCGAGGACCTCATGCTTTTCGATCTCGAAGACTAGGTCGGCGACGGATCGGAGCGTGTTCTGCAGTTCCATCAGGTTGCCCTTGAAGTGCCGGCGGATGATGTGGTGAGCACGGATGAGGGCGATCTCTCCGGCCACGACCCGAATCTGTTGGCGCCGTCTTTGGGAGAGGGGGTATGGGAGTTCTTCGTCTGGGGCGAAGTTCCATTCGTCGAGGAGGGTTTCCCATTCGGAGAGGTTGTCGGGTCGGCCCAGGACGGCGTCGAGCATGGTCAGGGTGTCGATGCGGGAACCGGGAACGTGGACGAAGATGCCTTTGGGGGGCGGGGTGAGGAAGTAGAGCACGGGGACGTCAAAGGCCCGGGCCAAGGTGACGAGGTCGTCGGCGGTGAACTCGCGGACCCGGTTGCCGGTCACGGATCGTTCGGCATGGGCGACCATCGCTTCGCTCCATTGATTGCCGGCCACGGACGTGAGGAGCCGGGCCACCTCGGCTTGAGTGAGGCCGCGGCGTTGTCGTAGCCGGGCGAGGTTGCCGGCGACGACCTGGTTGGGGGTCCAGGTGGGCGGGAGGGTCTCGGGTCTGCGTCTTGGCACTGTTTCTCCCTTGTCGCAACTCGATGACAGAGCGAGGATTACACCAGTGTTGTTCGTCGCTCGCCTGAGCCATACTATGGGCGAGACAGTTTCGCGTCAATGGTAGGTCCCTGGTGGGGAGGGTGTGATGGTTCTGGCGGATGCTCCGGATTTCTTGACCTTGGAGGAGGCAGCCCAGATCCTGCGGATCGGCCGTAACCAGGCGTACGAGTTGGCGCGGATGTGGCGGAGCACCGGGGGTGAGCGGGGGGTGCCGGTGGTGGAGTTCGGCCGGCGGCTGCGGGTGCCCAAGGCGGCGTTGATGCGCCTGGCCGGCCTGGCCGAGCCGCTGGGGGCGGATCGTGTCGGCTGATCCCGGCGACTTTCGGCTGGGGTTGGATCCGCGGGCGTTGGACTTGGGCTATCGGCTGGGCCCTGATGCGCTGCTGGTCCTTTTGGACATGGCTGCCCACGCCACGGACTCGCCTGAGGGGATCGTGGTCGCCGCGAGCTACCGCGACATCGGCCGTCGCGTGGGCGTCTCTAAGGACACGGTGGGGCGGCGCATCGCGCTGCTGCGACGGGACGGCGTGGTGGTCGAGCTCGGCGACATCTCGGGTGATCGTTTCGAGACCCGCTCCTACCGGCTCTACCTCGACTTCGCCGGCGTGACCCGCGAACCGCGAACGGCACCGTGATCCCAGCCGGCGAAGACGCGGGATCGAGCGGCAATGCGGTGTTGCTGTTGGCTGAATGCCGGCCGCTGCGGCGGTCTCTGCGGCCTGCGGTGTGGGTGGTCCTCGAAGAGGTCGCCTTGGACGCTGTGGTCGAGGACGGCCGGCTGGTGGCCCGAACCTCGGCCCGCCAGGTGGCTGAACGTCTGGGGATCAACCCGAGCACCGCGGCGAGCGCGTTGGCCGTCCTGCGTGAGCGCGGCCTGGTGGCCATCTCCAGGGAGCGGGGTTCGGGGGGCCGCTTCGGTCTGTTGATCTACCAGCTCCACCCGGTCGCGGGGCTGGCGGTCGTTCGACCAGGTACGGCTGGGCCACTCATGCAGTCACCATCGACAGTGCAGCCGGACACGGCCTCAGCCGGTGTGGCGTCACCGTGTATGGATTTGCCGCACATCGAGTCATCACGCCTGGAGGAGGTGGCACCCGCCCGGCGGGGCCGCCATGTAGTCGGAGCAGACTTGCGTCCCCACAGCTCTGATGTCATCCACGAGGAAGGTCCGCCTTGGCGGGCCCGGGCGCTCGGAGGACTCGTCCGGCCAGCCCGGCTCCTCGCTGCGATGCCCAGGACAGGAGACGTTCGAACTCGGGTCGGTGTCGTCGTGACGGCGTTGGCGGTGGCCTCCCCGAAGGGGTGGCAGGTGTCTGTGCCGGTTTGGCTTGTCGGGGTTGGGGGGTGGACGGGCGCTGGGGTGATGGCGGTCCTGGTGGTGGATGGTGTTGGTTTCGGGTGTTGACGGTGACAGGTTTGACGAATGCGGAGTATTTGATTTCGTCGGTGGCGTTGGGCGTTGACGAGTACTACGCGGGGGTGGGGGAGTCGCCGGGGGTGTGGGCGGGCCGGTGGGCGGAGGGCCTCGGACTGTCCGGTGTGGTGGAAGCCGACGGGCTACGGGACCTGGTGGATGGGAAGCACCCGATCACCGGTGTGGATCTGCTGGCGGGGTCCCGGCCTCGTTCGGTGCTGGCGTTCGACTTGACGTTCTCGGCCCCCAAAAGCGTGTCGTTGTTGTGGGCGCTCGGGTCCGAGCCAGTGGCCGAGGTTGTTGCGGCGGCTCACCGGGAGGCAGTGGCGACGGCGTTGGAGTTCTTGGAGGACCGCGCCTCGCTGGCTCGGGTGCAGTCAAAGGGAGTCCGTCATCGGGTAGGCACCGGCGGTTGGGTGGTGGCGGGGTTCGTGCATCGCAGCAGCCGGGAGGGCGATCCTCAGATGCATACGCACTGCCTGGTCCCGAACCTGGTGCAGCGCATTGGGGACGGCCGCCACGTGGCATTCGACGCGGGCCCGCTGTTTGAGTGGGGGAGGGCGGCCGGTTCGATCTACCAGAACCATCTGCAACGGACCCTGTCGAGGGAGTTGGGGGTGGTGTGGGGGCCGGACTGTCGCAACACCCGGGAGATGGAGGGCTTCACCCGGGCCCAGTTGCGGGCGTTCTCCAAGCGCAGTGCCCAGATCGAGGCCGAGCTCGAAGCGAAAGGGGCGGTCTATGAGTCGCCGACGCTGCGGATGCAAGCCGATGACGAGGCGTCCCTGGCCACCAGGACAACCAAGGACCATTCGCTGACCCCGTCGCTGCTGGCTGGGCGCTGGCAGCACGAAGCGGAACAGGTCGGGCTCGGGATCGGCGCCGACCTGGACCGGGCGGTCCGTGGCGACCGTCCCCTGTTGGAGCCGCCGAACTGGGAGGAGGTCACCGTTGCCCTGGTCGACCCGGAGATCGGGCTGTGCTCGAGGTCGGCCCGCTTCACGAAAGCGGATGTGGTGGAGCATCTATGTGCCATTTCGGGCGGCCGCCTGTCGGTGGAGGACATCACAGCCATGGCCGGGCGGTTCGTCGACTCGGAGCTGGCGGTGCGCCTCACTTCCGATGCGGAGGCGGGCCGGCGTCGGCCGGCAGAGTGGTCCACGGCAGCGCACCGGGCGCTGGAGGACCGCACCCTGGCTCTGATGGACACCCTGGCCGCCCGCTCCGCCCCGGTCATCGGCGAGGTGGCGGTGGAGGCCGCGCTGGGCGCCGCGCCGGGCCTGGGGGACGATCAGGTGACAGCGGTGCGGGTGCTTGCCGGTGAGGGGGGCAGCCTGCGGGCCGTTCTGTCGCCCGCCGGTTACGGGAAGACGACGATGCTGCACACCGCCGCCCAGGCCGCCGCGTCCGATGGTCGGCCGGTGGTGGCGGTGGCCACCACGGCCAAGGCGGTGGCCGAGCTGGCCGGCGCCGGCCTCGACGCCAGGACCATCGCCCGGCTGCGCATCGACCTATCCGACGGGCCGCTGGCCGCCGGGACGGCGGTGGTGCTCGATGAGATCTCCCAGACCCCCACCCACGAGGTGGAGG
Organism: uncultured Actinomycetota bacterium; assembly: GCA_963783945.1. GTDB lineage: Bacteria > Actinomycetota > Acidimicrobiia > Acidimicrobiales > Palsa-688 > CAWAPS01. The sequence goes on along the minus strand of CAWAPS010000009.1, from coordinate 22,055 downwards.
CCGTCCTGGCCGCCGTGGACGCCTGCCCGGACGGGTCGATATGGGTGCTGGGCGATCCCCGCCAATCGCAGCCGGTGGGCGCCGGCGGCGCAGCCGATCACATCGAGCAGCTCGCCACCAGTGGCGTGATTCCGTCGGCCCGACTGACGGTCAACCGCCGTCAGGTTGACGCCGCCGACCGCCAAGCGCTCGACCTGCTCCGCGGCGGCGACCCGTCCGCATCCCAGGAACTGCGGGCCGTACACGGGTGGGAACACGAGCACGCCAGCCCGGCCCAAACCCGCCGGGCCATAGCGGAGGCCGTTTGTGATGACATCGACCGCTGCGGCGCCGATCAGGTGGCGGCGCTGGTGGTCTCCCATGCCGACGCCGAGGACCTCGCTGACCGCATCCGGGCCCGCCTGGCCGACAGCGGCCAGCTCTCTGGTTCCGCCATGACCGGGCCGGGGTGGACCAGCGAGAGGGAGTACCGGGTGGGGGACCGGGTGCTGCTGCACGCCCGCTGCGGGCCCACGGGCAGCCGGCTGGTCAACGGCATCACCGCCACCGTCACCGGAGCCGAACCGGCCGGGCTGGCCGTCCGCCTTGACAGCGGAGGTGTAGCCGCGGTTCTTCCGTCCGCGTTCGTGGCCGGCGCCCGCAAGGACGGTGCACCCAACATGTCCCACTCATGGGCTCGCACCGTAGATGGGGCACAGGGAGGTACTTGGGAGGCCTGCCACCTGCTGGGCAGCTCGGCCCTTGACGCCTACCGGGGCTATACCGGCCAATCCCGCTCCCGTCTGCCCACCCACACCTGGAACACCAAACAGCTGGTCACCATTGACCATGGCGGCGTCCTGGCCGACCAGCGCGAACCCAGGGACATCGTCGCCGACGCGCTGGCCCGCCAGCCCGATCAGACCCTGGCCGCCAGAAGCGACCCCTGGACCCTGGATTGGGAACTGCGCGAGCAGATCGCCATGCACGAGCGGGTCCTGGCTGGTCGGCCCGCCGACCGTCGAGACGACCTGGCCGCGGCCGTCAAGGAGCAGGCTCCGGCCCAAGCCCGGCTGGCCAACATGGAGGCCATCGCCGCCCACACCGCCCGTCGGGTCGACGATCTCAGTGCTCTAGCCGGACTTCGGAAGCAGGGTCGCGAACAGCGTCGCCGGCTCGACGACAAGCTCGCCGAAGACCTTCAGTGCGTCGAGGATGCTCGGGCCAGACTCGAGGAGATCGCGTTGCGGGTCACCGTGCTCGAGCAGGCCCGGGACGTCTTCGAGCGATTCGAGCACGCCGAGGGTTGGCGACGAGAAGACCTCACGAGACTGCACGACCGCCTCGACGACCACTGGGCCGACGTTCTAATCGGGGGCGTCCAAACCGATGATCCCCTCGCCTTTGGGATCGACAAGCTCCGCCACGCTCGCGCTACTACCACCGAACAGCTCGAACAGCTCGACGCCTCGATACCTGCCGATCGGGCCAAAGAGTGGCTGCAGGCCCGCCGGCAGCTCCCCGGTCTTCTCACCGCGCGCCACGACGCCGAACAGTCAGCCGCCAACAGCCAGGAAGGTCTGTATGAAGCGGCCCGGCGACGGTGGGGACGGCGCGACCACGACGCCATCGCCGCCGCCCGAGTTCGACTGACCCATGCCGAAGACAGGCTCGACCAAGCCGTCACCGCCGAACGCGACCTCCGGGACCATCTGGCCACGATCGCCGCCTACCAGCAGGAACGTCAGCAGGCCCTCAACGACAGCCTCGCTCGACACCACCAGTTGGAATCAGCCCTCACTCAGCTCGACGCCGCCCTCGACCACACCCGCCCCCAACGGGTGCGCGCGCTCGCCGACCAGCCACCCAGCCACCAGGTCGAGAGGCTGGGGGAGCCGCCGCACTCGCCCGCCGGGCGGGCCGTGTGGTGCCATCACGCCCTACCTATCGAAGCCGTCCTTGACCGCAACGACGGTTTCAGCCCGCCGTGGACCGGGTGGAGCCCTCAGACCGACCGGGCGAGAAAAGAAATCACGGTCGCCGACCGGCAGCTGGAAAGCAAGGCAGACAGAATCAACCCCAGCGAGTGGGTCGAGCTCGCGGAACAAGCCAGCACGATCTGCAACGACATGCTCAAAGACCTCAGAGTCCGGCAAGCGCACGAGCGAACGATGGAACCCCACCGGGTCGAGCACCATCTCCACATCGATTACTCAGCACGCCCCGGAGGGCCAGAACTGAGCCTGTAGCGAACGGCTGGTCGCGCACCAGCCAACCTGAACATTCTGGGCGGACGATATGGGAGAGACGGTGGGCGGCCCGCCAAGCGCCGAGCCGCTATGCGCTGCCTGAGTTTTATGGACCTGGGCGCGGTTATGCGCCAGGCCGAGCTTTCCTTCCGTCCCACCTTGAGCGTCCTGATGGCCGCCCCTGAGGTAGGTTCTAGGTGTGTCGGCCGACCGCGGTCCGCTGTCTGAACTTGGTCGTGACGAGGGCCGTTCGCTGTTCGGTTTGGACCCCGGGGGCTACCAGGCTGGGCGGCCTGAATATCCTCGGTGGGTTTACGACCGCTTGGTTGAACCTGGTGGATTGCGTCCTGGCGCACGGGTGGTAGAGGTCGGCCCCGGCACGGGCTTGGTCACTCGTCGCCTGCTGGCCGCTGGGGCTGAGGTCGTCGCCGTGGAACCCGACCCGGCGCTCGTTAGGCATTTGGCGGACCGCTTCCAGTCGGATCGCCTGTCAGTGATTAACGCCTCCTTTGAGGATGCGAGCCTTGCCGATGCGTCTGCCGATCTGTTGGTCCGCAACTGCGTTCCACTGGGTTGACCAGGTGAGGGGCATGGCGGTCATCCGCCGTGTCCTACGTCCCGGGGGCTGGGTGGCGCTGTGGTGGACGCGGTTCTTCGACCGTTCCAAGCCCGATCCGTTCTTAGAAGCTACGAGTGCGCTAGTTCCGAAAGTCTCGGCAGAGTTTGCTGAGCCGGGGCGACCAGAGTTTCCGCTCGACAGCGAGCAAAGATGTCAGGAGCTCGCGACACTGGCCGGAATGGTCGATGTCAGCTCGGAGATCGATCCTTGGGATGTCGTGCTCAACTCCCGCCAGCTAGTCGCCCCTCTACGCCTCGATGGTGGTGATACGCCGTCAACCGATTGTCCAACAACACCGGATCCTTCGGGAAATCGAGGAGATCGCCGAGCAAGACTTTGGCGGGGCCGTTACTCGCCACTTCGTGACTGCTCTGTACATGGGACGCAGCCCCTAGCAAATGCCGATTAGCGGCAGCCGAACCGGTGCAGCACCGGGTCGTTCTGGTTGGCTCAGCGAGAACGCTTTCTGCCCTGCAGTGGGCGCGAGGTGGCTGAGTAGCGCGACCCGACACACTTCGACGGGCTGGGACGTGTCAAGGTCAAGGTCGACTCCTTGAACTTCTTCCCAGTGCTTCCTGGTCCTGAGGACGTGTTCCCAGTCCAGCTCGTACCAACCCGGGATAGCCCGTTCCTGTCGATCCTGGACTTTGTATAGTCAAGTCATCGCAGCGAGCCTGCACGACGACGCAACCCGCCCGGTGTTGAGCAACAAGTTCACGGGTGCGTCGCACCTCGTCGGCTCGGGCCATCCCGTCAAGGACACACAACGTCCGCGGCGCAGCTCGGAGGTCGCCAGTTGCCAAAGAAGGGTCCAGCCCACCTCCCGGCGGGACATAGGGGTCCATGTCGTCGATCAGGGGCCGGGTATGAGGACTCAGGCGAAGACCGGCCATCACTCAGTCCCAAGCCAAGACGGCGGCTCCAAGGTGGTCACCAGCGATAGCGGCGAGGGTGGATTACCGCACCCTGGAGTCCGGTCAGGAGAACCGCGTCCGGCCTCTCCATACGCTGCGTTAGCTTACGTGAACCTAGGGATCGCAAACCTGATCGTCAAGGCACCCAGCGCAGCCAGGCTGCCAGAGCGCCGTAACGACGGGAGTCGGCCCGTCGAGCGGATCACCACCCGGCCGGCCGTACGCCACAACCGACCGACCGACCGACAGAGTGTCCGCCACCGCTTTGAAGGTTCTCCTGGGCCAACTTCGACCCGTCTTAGGCGGCCTGCCAGTGATCCGTAACGAGCCGATTACGGGTTGCTTGCGGAGTAAGCGACTGGTGATGTTCTGTGTGCCGACTCGTGCGGCAGCGTCCGAGTGTGGCTGGCTGGTCAGGCGTCTCGGATGCTCAGAAGCTTGCCGGCGAGGCGGACAAGGCTATTCATGTGGTGAGGATGGCCAGGCCCGCCGAGGGGCGACGGGCTGAGTGCTGACGATTGGCACGTGCGACGGACGGAACCGTAGATCAATCGAGTCGGTGTGGCCGAACCCGCAGGCCGAGTTCGCGAAGGGCACGACCTACCTCGACGAGGACGCCACGGAGCGCCTGGCCTGGAAGGACGCCAGCGATCTGTTCCGGTTCCCGGGGGCCCCCGGCGATACCGGTCGTGGTGGGGATAGCCGTGTCCATCTGCTCGGCAACGCCACTCTTGCTGGCAAAAGACTGGCCGCGTAACCTTAACAATAAACGGTTGCCAGACAGGAGTCCTGTGATGTCCGAATTCACCCTCATCTCTTCTGACAGTCATGTGACCATGCCGGATGAGGCATGGCAGCAGTACCTCTCCCCGGAATTCCGCGACCGTGCGCCTGTTCTGGAGGAGACAGATGAGGGGGTGTTCCGGATATTCGAGGGTGCCCGGACGCCAGTCAACACCTTGAGCAACCTGGCCGGCAAGAAGCCTGAGGACTTCACCCTCAATGTACGCAAGCTGAGCGAACCTCGCGCCGGTGCCTCCGTCCCAGCCGAGCGGGTCAAGGACATGGATAGCGACGGCGTCGATGCAGAGGTGCTCTATGTTGGCGGCCCGTTGGCCTCCAAGGATCCCGCACTGCGCCTCGACAGCGTTCGAGGGTACAACAACTGGCTGTCGGACTTCTCCTCATACGCCCCGAAGCGGTTGCTCGGGATGGCGTGCGTGCCGATCGATACTCCTGAGATGGCCGTAACCGAATTGCGGCGGGCGGCCGGCCTGCCCGGGATAGCTGGCGCGTACATTCCGTTGTTTCCAACGGTCGACGAGGACTACGGCAGCGAGCGCTGGAACCCGATGTGGGAGGCGTTCCTGGACACCGGTCTTCCGGTCGCCATGCACGTCGGGGGCAGGCGTCCCGGCACACCTGTGGCCAACCTGTACGAGAGCGCACCACGGTTCATGACCGGACTGGTCATGAGCAAGTTCACCATGGCCGAGGCAGTGTCCGAGCTCATACACGGACTAGTCATGCAGCGGTACCCCGACCTCAAGTTCATAGCGGTTGAGGGCCAGATCGGATGGATGTCGTTCTTCGAGTACTACTCGGACCATCTCTGGGAGAAGCACCGATACTGGACGAATAGCGAATTGAGGGAACCGCCGAGCTATTACTTCCGCCGGCAGGTCTTCGGCACATTCATGGAAGATCCGGTGGGATTGCGCGAGCGCCACCACATCGGCATCGACAACATCATGTGGGCCAGCGACTACCCGCACTCGGAGACCACCTGGCCGAACTCAAAGAGCCTCACTGACGAGTGGCTGACGCCTCTTGGTGAAGAAGACAAGGCCAAGATCCTGTGGAAGAACTGCGCCCAGCTGTACGGGCTCTGAGAGCTGATATAGCTGGGTGGGAGATAGTGGTGGACCGGGGGGTCTGAATGGGTTCGGGCATGTGCTACCTGTGCAGACGTTCCTCGCCAGATGGTGAAGGTCCCCTCCTTGCCTCCGAATCCCGTGTCGTTGGTGTCGACTTTGTAGCGGAGGACCAGCCTCCTGGAGCCAATTTCGCCCAGCGTCGTCTTCGAGATGGCCCACACATGCGAGACCCCCGAACACTCGCTGTATTGGCGAGCGCTCGTTTCGGCGCAAGTGCCCGGTTGGAAGCAGCCCGGCTCGCGGATGGTTCGAAACCAGTCGATACCATTCTGGCCCATCCTGATCCACGCCGTGCGTCAGCCGACGACGCTGCGTTCTGACCTCACAATCGCAAACTGCAGGACATTCTGATCTGCGTCCCTCGGCAATCAGGGCGACACTGTGCATGCGCCGTTGATCGCCGCTGCTCCTTAGCTCCAGCCACCACATCTCCTGGCCCTAGCCTTGACTGCTCGTCACAGACAGAAAGAGGACAACCACCCAGAACAACGACGGCAGCGGGGGCTCGCCCCGCCAGATCAGACCGTTACCGAAACATCACACTCCCGTGGGCCGTGTGCAGAACAGCGTCCAGAACGTAATCGACGAGGACCGTCCACAAACACAGGGGTGGGAGGGACACCACGATCAGTGGTCCCTCCAGGGCGGCGGGTAGGTGAGCCACGTTTTGAACTGGCGAGTGGGATATCAGTCTCACTTCGCTCGCTTCCTCGGCGCCGTTGCTTACCGCTCGAGGGCGTGATAGAAGGTACGGCATGCCAACCGCATTTGTCACCGGGGCGAGCCGGGGGATCGGCAAGGCAATAGCCGTCCATTTAGCCACGGCCGGATACGACATTGCCATCACCGCTCGGACGGTCCAGGAAGGTGAGCACCGCGAGCACTCGTCGACTCTGACCAGGTCCGATACGAGCCCCTTGCCGGGCTCGCTGTCTTCGACCGCCCAGCTGGTCGAAGCTGAAGGCGTGCGCTCCTTGACCGTACCCGCCGACCTGACCGACCGGGCCAGTGTCATTGCCGCGGCGCAGACCGTCCTGGCCGAATGGGGCCCGATCGACGTGCTCGTCAACAATGGCCGCTACATCGGCCCTGGGCACATGGATCGATTTGTCGACACCCCCTTGGAGCTGCTGGACCATCATCTCGAGGCGAACGTCATGGCTCCGCTCGCGCTCATCAAAGAGTTTCTGCCCGGAATGCTCGGGCGTGGCTCGGGGATCATCATCAACATTTCCTCGACCGCCGGTACGCACGATCCGCCGGCCCCGGCCGGCGACGGCGGATGGGGAATCGGGTACGGCTTCAGCAAGGGAGCCTTGCACCGGGTTGCAGGCATCTTGTGGCTCGAGCTGGGCGAGCGCGGCATCCGCCCCTACAACGTGCAGCCCGGGTACATTGCCACCGAACGCATGGCCCAGGACATGGCTGGGTTCGGTTTCGACTTCGACACCTCCTCCGGCCCTCCGCCCGACGCGGTCGGTGCCGCCGTGTCCTGGATCGTACGCAACCCCGACGCCGCAGATGCACGCCTCGCCAGCGACGCCCGCGAGGTCGAGGCGCAGCAGCTCTGCGGTGATCTCGGCCTACTCTCCGGGTGGCCCACCCCAGACCAGCCAGCGATGTACAGCCGGGGAAGCTGACCGCGCCGCCGGCGGTAGTCCCCGGCTGCATGATATGTCCCTGTATACCGGATATGCGAGAAACGCTCAGAACGAATCGGCGCTTGTCGAACTAGCGCCGAGCCTGTGAAACCTGAGAAGACAGGAGGGAGCCGAAAAGGACGATCGCCGTCTTACTTCCATTCGAAGTGACCCTGGACAAGTTCAACGAGGGCCACTGCCGTCCAAGTGCCGCAGGGGCGGCGACGCCCCCTGGTCGAATCCACCACTCGTGCCTGGGCGACGATAGAGACCGAATGGTCACCAGTACCAGGTCCGGGAGTCCCCTGAGTCATTCGAGGCCTTCGACCACAGCGCGCCTCGTAACCCCGCCCGTGAGAAATCACGTCGAGGGTGCTAAGAATCTTGCCGAGGAGGGCTGCGCTGCGGTAGGCGGGGCATCCGACGAAGGCGCCGAGGGGGACATTGGAGGTGGCTGCGGCGGGGGCGCCGAGGTCGTGTAGCACTCCACCATGGGGTCATCGACCGAAGCCACCGCTGGCGCCTGCATGAGATGGTCGGGGACCCATATCGAATCAACGCCGGCGGCCTCGGCGACCTGCGCCTGGACGAGCAGCGAATCGAACAGCGCGAGGTTGTCTTGGTCGTAGCATCCGTAGGAGAGCCCGAGTTTGATCATGCCCTCAACTCGTCATGCTGCTCTGGAGGATCGTTCGGCACGGGATCTTCCTCAGGGTCTAGCGCGAAGGATCGGACCATGAAGGTGGTTATCTGGTAGACGCCGACGGTGTAAATGAGGTCGATCAGTTGGCGTGGGTCGAGGCTTTCGGCCAGCATGGACCAGGTTTGGTCGGAGATCACGCCGTCTTCGATGAGTTCGTCGACGGAGCGCAGAAGTGCAGCGTCGAGCGGCTTCCAGCACGGGGCGTCGGGACCGAAAGCGACTCCCGCGATCTCTTCGGCGTCGAGCCCGGCCCTGTAAGCCATCGGAGTGTGCTCTGCCCACACATATGCGGCTCTACCCCTGGCGGCAACGCGGATCACGAGAAGTTCTCGCTGGCGCTCTGTCAGCGATGTGGCACGAAGGATATGGGCATTGAGCGGGAGGCACGCCCTCACTAGTTCCGGATGGTGGGCCAGCGTGCCGAGCAGGTTCTTGGCTTTCTGGTTTCCTTCTTGCACAGAGGTGCCCGGGCGGTTGATCGACGGTAGGCCCCCGGTCAACTCGACCGGCCACTCTCTGAACGGGACAGGCGGTACGCGTGGCGTCATGAAAGGGCCTCCGTTACCACAGCTCGGGTGCGGGCGTGTCAATCGGCAGGAGCCGCACATAGGAGAGGTCCGGGGTGTCACGGGAGCCTTTGGAGTACCCCTGGTCAACGACCAGCGGGTTCTGCAAGCCAGACGCGTCTGCCTGGATCATTAACTCGACGGTCGAGCGGCGCACCGCGATCCGCCACATTCCTTCGCGTTTTTTGAGCCGGTCGATGTAGCGGCCATTGATGAATCGCGCCGTGACTCCGTCGTGGTTGAGCAGTGTGACTAGGACATAGCTCTCGGCGTGGGCGACCCCGCCGTCGATCTCGACGGTATGGGTCGTGATGTTGTGGAGGTGGTTCTGTGAGCCAGCGGCATGCTCCGGGCTGATCCTCGCGGCGTACTTCGGGCCGGGGTTGACCGCTTTGCCGTGCTCGTCGAAACCGTCGTCATGGTAGGCGGCGGCGATCAACGCGGCGTAGTGACGGTCGTGGCGACGTGGGTGGGACCCGATGCAGTCGAGGATCGCCTTCCCCTTTTGTCTCCGAACAAGTTATAGAGGGTGCGTACGCTGACATCGATGTGACTCGCCAGTCGGCGCATGGACAACTGCTCGAGTCCCTGTTCTTCGACGATCTCACGGGCGGCTTCGAGGATCCGCCGGCGGTTGCGGTCACGTACTCGAGAACGGCAAGGCGGCACGAACTCAGAAAGAGTACGACCAGTCGATGCGCCGGACTGTAGCAGAACCCGATGGGAGTTGCCACACCGTGATAAAAGACCTACACCGTGTTAATGGCAGTGGGGAGGTGCTGGTCGACAACTAGGATATGAGGGCGTTTTGCGCCGACGGCCCCACTCCTGTCGAGCGGGACCTGCTGGGCCAGACCGCCTCCAGTGCAGCGCTCTTCGTGGGGCGTCGCTGCAGCCAGCGCAGATCAGATCCTCGAGTCGTGGACTGACGATCTGGTGTACGAGGAGCGCTTCTCCGATCCATCCCGACGGATCGAGGGCAAGGAGCCAGCGCGTGCGTATTTCTCAATGGCCGGCGCGGTATCTCGCATGACCCTCGAGCTTACGGCAGTGCGCGAGTGCCTCGATCCTGACAAGCTTGTTCTCGAGTACACCAGCCACGGGGAAGTCGTCGCGACCGGTGGCGCATACGAAAACGACCACATCGGGGTGTACCGCTTCCGCGACCGGCGGATCTGGCAGGTGAGGGAGTTCCACAACCCACTGATAACCGAGCGGGGGCGCCCGCCGGGGAGTCGTATTTGAGCAGCTGAAGGCGCCCGACTGAGGGCTGGCACAAGTCGTTCGACCGTGCTCCAAGCCGAAGGCAGGGGAAGCGTCCTTCTCCCGAGCCGCCGGCGGTCCATCTGGCATGGACAGTGGCACCTGTCCGATCGAAGAACTACCGTGGGGTAGGGGTAGGGGAAGGGGAACCGGCCGAAAGGGGAGCCGATTTATGACGAATGAAAGATCGCCGGACCGTTTGATGATCATCTCATCGGATGGCCACGTCGGAGCTCCGGTCGCGGAATATCGGGATTATGTCGACCCAGGGTTACATCTTCGCCTCAGTGACCGTCAGGGGGACACTGAATTCGGAGGCGCTGGGGGCCCCCTGATCAACGACATGTTCAGTCCCCGCGAGGCGAAGGACGGCGTGGAGCTGGTGAACTGGGCGGCGCATCAGTTGGACGGTTCGAATGGCGTAGTCGGTCTGACCGGTTGCTCTCAGCTCGGTGACAACCAGCTGTTCACCGCGGCGGCGGTGGGGCCGCACTCGCCGGTCAAGGCCATCCTGCCGGCATGTGCGGGGAGTACCTACGACGGTGTCTACTTCTCGGGCGGCATCCCGGGTCCCATCGTCGGACTCTTTGGCGCGCCGTCGCCGCCTATCGAAGGCACCCAGCATCAGGCGGAGAACGCGGCTTTTACCCTCGCGCTCGAGCAGGAGATCCTCGCCGGCGGGCCGCGCGCATACGACAACCGGTACTGGCAGCAGCGGACCACCACGCCCGCCCTGGCCGCACGGGTCGTTCGCAACGGCATCCCAGCCCTGCTGTGGACGGGATGGAACGCCCCTGACAACGTCGGGTCTCTGGCCATGTACGCGGCCTTCCAAAATACCTGGCTCGGCCGGTCGTCGTATGCGCCGATGAGCACGCGTCAGCCCACTACCGGCCGCTATCAGATCATCGTCGGCCCCTGGGGCCACGGTCAGGGCCTGGACGAGAGCATCGAGCTGGAGTGGTACGACACGTGGCTCAAGGGTGAGCACACCGACATGACCAAGACCCAAACACCGATGCACCTCTTCGCCAACGGTTCGGGGACCGGTGCGGGATGGGTGAACGCCTCCACGAACCCGGTCGCTTCCACCTACACGCCCTACGACCTGAGCGGGGGCGGCGCCCTGGTGGCCAACGGGCGGGGCGGCCGGACCGCTTCGCTCGCCGGCTCGAGCAGTGACACCATCGTCTGGGGGCAGCCAAGCCAGCCGGGCACCACGCTGTCCTACACGACTCCGTCGTTCCCCCGAGGGGCGACCCTGGCCGGGCCCATTTCAGCTACCATCTACGCCAGCTCCAGCAACACGAACCTCGAGCTGATCGGCACGTTGTTGGACGTCGCCCCGGACGGTACGGCCACCCAGATCGCGACAGGGAGCCTGCTGGGCAGCATGCGAGCCATTAATCCGCAACAGTCGTGGTTCGACCGGAATGGCGTGTTGATCCAGCCCGCGCACCCCTTCCTGGCCGACAACTACGTGCCGGCCGGACGCACCGCCCGGTATGACATCACGCTCTACCCTGCGGTGTGGTCCCTGCCAGCGGGACACGCCTTGCGGCTCACCCTCAGCACCCAGGAGCCCACCTCCGCCTGCGGCAGCCTCCTGACCGCACTGTTGCCGGCCATCCCCTGTTTGCTGACCGCTCCTCAGCAGGCGACGCTTCCAGGCGGCGTGTACCAGATTGACCATTCCAGATTTTTGCCGTCGAGTGTCAACCTGCCCCTCCTGCCCAACGACTACCTGCCGGCTGCCCCGAGCGGGACCACGCCCACCAGCAATGGCCTCACCGAACCCCTCGGCTGGAACTCGCGCCCACCCGGAAAGGTCCAGAACGTGAACCATCGGAGCACTCCGGGGGATCCACGCTAGGTTCAAAACGAAACAGCGGTGCACGCCAGCACCGAAACTCAGGTGCGGACTAACTGCTCGATCAAATCGAACCTCCATACCATCCGAAACGTCTTGGGGTCGAGGCTCGCAGCGCATCTGACGCTACAAAGGTGGCCACCTTCGCACCGTCGATGACGTCCCGCTCGAGCCTGGCAGGCCTTGTACTGCCTCTCGGGCGAGTCTTCTGCCGCCATACCCGTACCTTCCCTGAGGATGAATCCCCCCGGGTATATCGCGATGCTGCTTCGGATTCATAGTTGCGCGCCTCGTGCGGCGGACCACATCATAGAGCGTACCCATTGGGACTGGCCTCCGTACGATCACTCTGCCCGGGGCGAACTATTGTGCGGTGGGCCCTAAAACAGAGCCAACGCGACAGCCAACGACAAGCGGCCCGCATCCAAGCCGTCACCGCCGCTAAGCTACCTCCGGTCACCAGTAAGAGCTTCCCGAGGCATCTCTAGGGTCATAAGTGTGCAGTCGGTCTCTCCCCACCTTCGAGCCGTGACCGGCACGTCTATTGGCGTATTGTTCGATAGCGAGGACGTCGGTCCCATGCACGGTCTCCTCGCGGGTGCTGTACACGCCGGCTTAGCTTCATCGTCGTTCGCTGAGGACGTGGAGGTTCTTTCGGCGGCACCCAACGGGCTGCCCGGTGGAACCGAGCACCAGTTCCGAAAAGGGTTTCGCGAGCTGGCCGATACAGGGGTGCTCGCGATCATTGGCCCCGGGATCACGGACAACGGTTATGTCGCGAGGGGCCTTGCAGATGAGATCGGGATCCCATGTGTTATTTGGGCAGCTCACGAACAGCTGCGAAGTCAGTGGGCGTTCCATTTCCAGCTTGGTTCCTTGGAAGACGAGGCGCTGACGATCGTGCAACATCTGGTGGACCGGCAGGTCCGGCGCGCCGCGCTGGTGTCGGACGAGACGATGAATGCCCGGCGCCACGTCGAGTGGTTCGACATTGGCTGCCGCCGAGTGGGCATCCAAGTCGTGGCGCGAACAACAATGCCCGCGGAGATCTCGGATGCGAGCTCAGTGGTGGATGCGGTGCGCAATCCCGATGCCGAGGTGCTGGTCTACTTCGGTCGTGGGCCGTCCGCGTTCCCCTTAGGGCTCGCTTTAGAGGCAGCGAGCTGGAGGATCCCCGTAGTCGGAAACAGCTCCTTGACCCACGGGCGGATGCACCCGGACAAGACGGCCCCGTGGGACGGATGGATTTATCTGGACATGTTCGCCGACACACCCGCCGTCGCCGAGGCCAACGCCCGGCTCGGCCCAGAGATCGCTGCGGCGCCCGTGGCCCTGTCCTTCTACGACATGGGCCGTCTGGTGGGGGAGGCGCTGTCGCAGGCCTTTTACCTGACCCGCGCAAGTGTGCGAGAGGGATTCGAGCGGGTGAAGCACCTGCCCGCGACCGTAGGTTACCCCGGCACCACGATGTCGCTCGGATACCAGGATCGTGTCGTGCTCAAAGGACGTTACCTCGTCTTGCGCCAATGGCAGAACAAGAAGTCGGTCGAGTACACCCACACCGGCCGACGAACATGATGGCTTGATATCAGCCAATTCCCATGGTCATCTAGAAGCGGGCGGCTTCTCGGAACGACTCGGCCGACGCCAGATCGCAAGCCGGTTCAGGCAGTTCGTCCAAGGCTCGGCCCAGAGCCAGAGGTAGAGCTGCCACCCTTGTCCTCGCGCCGTCGCCTGCGTGGCACACGGTCAATCGTCACGATGACATGAATATCAGCCCGTTCGATCCGGCCGCTCTTTCTCACTAGGGCGACGGGTCCGACGGCGCTGCTCCACCTCAACATCAACGAACCATCTGACCCACCACAAAACCGAGGAGCCGCCAATCAGCCAACCATCAAAACCGAACCCAACCCCGATCAACCCCTCACCCTGAGCGTTCACCGGTGACGGGAGCCATACCGACGCGCCCACAAGTGGGGCCACTTCAAGCCATCACAATGGGGCCATTTCTACTTGACATTTCCAGTGGAAAACGCTGACAGTACATATCGCCGACTATGGGCGCGGCGCGGGTGCCTTCGCCGGCGCCGTTATGTAGGCCCGCGAACCGGCCGTACAGGGGCATAGGGCCCGACGGCCTTGTCCTTTGAGGACCTTCAGACTTCGCTGTCGATGCGGGCTCGTTTCGCGGCTTCGGTGCGGGAGCTTGCCCCTAGCTTGGTCAGGATCGACGAGACGTGGTGGTTGACCGTTCGAGTGGAGATAAAGAGCACCTTGGCGATATCCGCGTCGGTCAACCCGCGCCCCACCATGCCGAGCACCTCGACCTCCCGGGAGGTCAGGCCGTCCGGATTGGAGCGCGTCGACTTTCGGGGTCCTCTCGGCACGACGGCACCGAGTTGGCGCAGCCGCTGCCCGGCGAGCTCGCGAGCGGCCACAGCTCCGAGGCGGTGGAAGGTTTCGACTGCCGACCGAAGATCACTGACCTCGGGGCTATCCAACAGAGCCATCGCCGCCTCGTACGGCAACCCGTGCTCGGTCCACTCCGAGGCGGCCGCTTCCCAGTTTCCCGCTATCTGCAGGGCGAAGGGACGGATGGCCCCTTCGGGCGGGTCGTCGAGCACGCCGGCCCGCCACAGCCACCATCCGAGCTCACCGATGTGCCAGGAGCTCTTCAACTCGACAGCCAGTTCGAATTGGTCCTGCACCTCGCCAGGGACGAGATGGCTGTCCCCGCTCAGCCAGTGGGCTTCGGCCCGGGCGGCAGCCACCATGGCCGTGTATTGCAGTTCACCGACCGCGATGGCCAATTGTTTCGCCTCGTCTAGCAGCGGCCACACCTCCGGATCCCGCCGCCGGGCCCGGATGCGGGCCAGCACGACCATGGCGGCGATCCTCGACACATGGTTGCTGGCCAGAACCGGCTTGCAGAGCGCCACGGCGCGGTCCCACTCTCCGGCCCAGAAGGACATCTCGGCCAGGTTCGCCTCGGCACCGAAGCCATACGAGTGGACGTCGCGGTCCTGGCAGAACCGCAGCCCCTCGCTGAAGCATTGTGCCGCCGCTTCGAGATCGAGGCGCGCCCATAACGCGCAGCCCAGATTGATGTAGGCAATCGCGGCTTCCTCGTCGAGCCCCGCCTCAAGAGACATATCAACGGCGCGGCGGATCATCTCTTCGCCGTGCGGATTTCCAGTGCTGGCCATGAACGTGCCGGTGGCCTGCAGGGCGCGCGCCATCGCATCGGCAGGTCCGTATTCCTGAGCCAGAGCGAGGGCTTTCTCGCCCCAGGTCAATGCCGCCGGGTCCTGAGCACACATCTTCAGACCGCACTGCTCGGCGTAAGCCCACGCCAGCTCAGGGCTGGGACCCAACGGCTCGAGAATCTCGACGGCCCGGTCGGCGGCCCGTTCGGACTCGGCCCGCCGCCCGCAGTTGGCGTATAGGCAAGCCAACTGTCGCCAGCTGCCTCCGGCCCGCACCTGGTCGCCGAGTTGCTGCCACAGCCCGATCGCCTCCTGCCAGGCGGCTATGGCGTCATCTCGCTGGTCGAGGAGCATGCACTCGTTAGCTCGCTTCGCCAGCAAGGCGGCCTGATCCTGCGCGCTAAGCCGACCGGCAAAGCGCAGGGCACGGGCGTACTGAAAGGCCGCTTCTCGATGAGCGCCGAGCCGGGAGGCGGTATCTCCCGCCGCCGGGGCGAACTCGAGCACCGCGTCGGCGTCACCGGCCTCTTCCGCGTGCTCGGCCAAGCGGGCCAAGTACTCCGGGTCAGCACAAAACTCCCGCAGATGTCCCAGCACCTCGGCGTGCAGCTGTGACCGCCGCCCCGGCGGTATGGAGTCGAGTACCGCCCGCCGGGCCAGCTCATGGCGGAACACCAGGACCGGACCTTCCGAGAGTAGGAACCCGTTGGCCACGCATTCGTCCAGCGCATTGGCGCCAAGCTCGGCGACGCTGCGGGCGATGGCCGGTTCGAGCTTGGCGCCTACGACCGCGGCCACCTCGACGGCCTGGCGGGCGGTCGGCCGGAGCCGTCGCACCCGGGCCAACACTGAGTCAGCCACGCTGACCGGCATCCGATGCGAACCTTGGCGAAGGATCTCGGTGACGAAGAAGGCGTTCCCGTTGGACTCGGCGTGCAGCTTGACCGGGTCCAGGTCGGTGCCAATGGTCAGCTCGGCCACCGCCGCCGGCGAAAGGGGCGGGACCGCCAAGCGGCGCACGGCCGGCACTGATGCCAGGTCGCCCAGCAGGATCGAGATGGGTTCCGTGCGGTCGACGTCGTCGCGGTAGGTGACGACCAGCAGAGCGCTGGTCGAGCCGACCCGCCGCGACAGGTATTGGAGCAGATCAAGAGTCGCCTCGTCGGCCCAGTGGGCGTCCTCGATGACCAGGACCTTCGGCGCCGGGCCCGCCGTCAACGCGGCCAGGCAGCCGGTGAAGACACCGTTGCGGTCACCGTCGCGCATCCGCTCGACGATCTCCGCGTCCAGGCTCGGCGCGATGTCGGCCAGCGGACCCAGTGGTCGGGGAGCCGACAACGGCTCGCACGCGCCCAGGTAGAGCGGAACCTCCGATGGAAGCGACCGGCAGAACTCGCCCACCAGAGCCGACTTGCCGGCGCCGGCCTCGCCGCCCACGAAGACCAGACGACCCTGGCCGGCGGCGGCTTCCGCCAGCCACGACCCCAAGGCGCTCACCTGAGCTTGGCGTTCGATCAACCCCACTGCGGTGGAGTCTAGGGTCGGCTCGAGCGCCGTCGCCGCTAGCACGACTGGTAGAAGTAGGGGTCGAGGACGGTGACCCGGGTGATGGCATCGACGGGCAGACCGTTGACCGACGCCGCCCGGCGGATCGCTTCGGGGTCGGGGCCGTCGTACACGCAGAAGGTCTTGGTTCGGTCCTCGCTGACGTAACTGTGGACCCACGTGACCCCCACCTCGGCGTTGCGGTCCACCACCCCCATGCAGACCTTCTCCCCCTCGCCGTTGACAGGGATATTCAGACCATCGGAGAACGTCCGCTCCACCAGGTACCGGGCCATTCGACTTACCTCCTGGGGCCGGCACGGGTCCGCGGCCTCGCGATCCAGTAAGGCCACAGACAGGCACCCGCCGGCATCGGCAACCGTTGCCTATATCAGGCAGCCAGGTGCCCACCTCAGCGCAAAGTGGGCAGACGGGACAGCAGATATGGGCAGCCGCTGCCGATGACCGCTCACTCCGAGCCGTGGCCTGATGGTCACCGTGGATCGGACATACCCCGATCCAACAAGAGGAGGAACCCAAAAAATGCGCCGAATCATCCTGTCCCTGCTCAGCCTTCTCGCCCTCGCCGCCGCTTTGGTCAGCGCCGCGCCTGCCGCGTTTGCCATGAGAGCGACCCCGCCGGGGGGCGCCTCGGCGGTCTACGTCGCACCCGCAGTGCACCACGCCGCTGGTCTGGCACCCTGGCAAATCGCCCTGATCGCCATCGCCAGCCTGGTCATCGTGGCCGCCGCCGTGCTCGGCGCCCGTCTGGTCAGGACGTCTCGCCGCCCCGCCTCGTCGTCGGCGACCACTTGACCTCGGAGGCTCCAATAGACGCCACACCGCCGGGGGATGCCCGCGTCGTCTCTCCCGGCAGCAGCACCCGCCAAAGACGCACCCAGGCTCAAACATCTCCTCAGAGCCGCCCCCGACGCACGGAGTGACTCAAGAGCTCGAATCCGAACGGACCAAAGCTGCCCTCCAAGCGCCGGTCGAAAGCACGCAGAACGAACACCCCGAATATCGTGGCGCACAGCCCGCCAGTCGGGCAGGAACGACGGTGTTGCGCTCGGCCGCCCTGCCGGGGTCACCACCGTTGAGCGCCCGAACGCGCGGCCGCCCTGCCGGGGTCACCACCGTTGAGCGCCCGAACGCGCGGCCAGATCACTCGGAGCGCTCTGGCGCGCCGCCGATCCAGCTCGAGACCAGCCTGGAGTGCTCGGGATCGCCGATTCGGCGTAACTCGCGAGTGCCGCGGCCGGGGTCGTTCTGAGCGCCCGCGACCCGCGTTTCGAGGCAGTCTGAACCTAAGGCGGCGCGAACATTAGGGGGCGGGTGTGGGCTGGACCGAAGGTTGGCGGGTTCGAGGTTTCTAGATCGATCCGTCAATAACGGATGCTGTACCGGTGGCCATGACCCGACGCATGAGGCTGAAGTTTGCGAGGACTCGAACGCCCTCGTCGTGAAACGATTTCAGTGCAGGGTCGTTGCCGGGGTCGAGCGCCGCGGCTTCCTCCCACATCGCCTGCTCCGAGGCCCGCCAAGCGGGGCGTTCGCGCACCTCGACAATGCTGAAACCGGCGGCGGTGAGGTCGCCAGCGAGGTCAACGTTTCTGGCGCGACCAGGCACCCGGTCGTCGAGCCGGTCGACTGGCTCCCAGGAGGTCAGCACGGCTCGGCCGCCCGGGCCGAGGACTCGCCGCATCTCGCGGTACGCGGCGTGGGGGGGTTCGGCGAACTGGATGGCATCGACGCACAGGACGGCGTCGACTGAGCTGGCGTCCAGTCCGGTCGCAGCCATGTCCCCGATGTGAAAATCCGCGATACGGTCGAGCCGCTGCGCGTGCTCGCGGGCCTGGCGCACCGCCTCGGCGGAAAAGTCGACACCCACCAGCCTGGCCCCGGTTCGGGTCGCGATCTCAAGACCGTAGCCGCCGCGGCCACAAGCAAGATCGAGAAGGGTCTCGCCCTCGGAGAGGGGGCAGACCCAGCTGCCGCTGCTGGATCTCGTCTTTCGCCACCGATCCGACCATGTCGGCGTACCAGCCGTCGAAGTACATCGCGGTCAACTCAGGTTCGATTTCCATCAGACCATTATGGCGATCGGACATTGCGGCAGGCGCTCCTGGTCTGGCTGGGACCGCTTGAACAGCGCCCCTGGCCGGCGTTTTGGTGACAGTCTCGGACGATCTTCGGGCTGGACTTTGTGGACGCCTTTCTGCCCTCCAGCACGCCGCTCGGGTTGCGCTCCGAGCCGTCGTTCTGCTCGGCTTCCCCGCCCTGCCCATTGGCGATCCGCTGAGCGCACGTGAGTCATTCGGTCATCGAAGCCGGTACGGACGGAGGCCACAGGACGGAGCTCACCGGTCGGTGGGTCGGAGCGCGAAGTCACCACGCGCCAGGGGCACTTGGATCTCAAGGACCGAGGCTGCGTCTTGGTCCGAGGTATCGACGACGTGGGACTCGTATTCCCCGAGATCCTCGAAGGCCGAGTACATAGCATCGACTGGTTCCGTATCGACAAAGTCATCGACTCCGATGCGCCCCATGGCCCGAGCCCGAGCGACCGACCTGGCCGGCCGCAGGACCACATAGCTGACCAAACTCACGGCGACCACGTCGCCGACCGCGTCGAGGAAACGGTCAAGGAACCACGGCCCCACGATCCCATCCACGACGACGTCATATCCGCCCGCGGCGTACCCAGCGGATGCAGTTCCGATAACGCTCATCACGGTCGCGTTCTGCGACTCCGAATCCGGCAGCCACGGCGGCACGTAGCCAGCAGCGATCCAGTGGAAGCAGTCATCGGCGACCAGGTGCACCCCGAGGGGATAGGAGCCTGCGAGGGAGCGAGCCACAGTGCTTTTGCCCGCACCAGGCGGCCCCGTGACGATCACTATGGACATGCGCGAGCCTCACTCTCGGGCACAGCGGTCGAGCCCACATGACGCGCCGGCCGACGTCGCTAAGGGCCCTTCAAGATGCTGATTCGCGCAACCGCGAACCGAGTCGGGGGTCCCGCCGGGGCGTGACGGCGTGGGCAGCTCCCCGGCCAGAAGGAGGTATTCCGTTTGAGGAGCGGATGAAGGCGACGGGGTCGCCTTGGAGGCTGCGAGTGAGAGACGCCAGCACTTAGATGTTGTTGAGACTATTGCCGGTGAGACCGGCCGTCGCCTTCAGTTGCTTGTCGAGTGCGCAATTGTTCGAGCGTTGATTGCAGCACCCGGCGAACCAGCTCAGTGAGGGCTGGTTCGTCGGCGCGATCTTCGCGGACGCGATTAAGTAGGGCGTCGAACGACGGGGTGCCGCCGATGGGGGTGGCCGCCGCGAGTGCTTCTCTGATCGATTCGATCGCCTCACTTAGTCGGGGGGATGGTTCTGTGATCCCGAAAGCGGTCCGCCATGACGCGCCGGCTTGGGCGTCGGCGACCAAGCCACCGGTACGTGCCGGCGCGTGGGCGAGCGCTTCGGCAACCCCTTCTGCCCACCCAGTGAGGATCGTGAGATCCTCGACCTCCAGTACCAACGGGCCTGGGGTTGCAGAGGACATGCTGGGTAACCCGGACCCTACCTCCGATGCGGTGATCTGGTTGATGGCGACTTGGTAGTAGTGGGTCCCGGTGCGGACGGGCCAGCGGCCGTCGGCACTACGGCGGGTGGTACGGTCTCCGCATAACGTCAGTATCACGCCGTGAGCGCCTGGATCCAGCGAAATCTCGCGGGTTCCGCTGGCGGAGTCCTTCCACAGCGCGATGATCCGCGACGGATCGTGTCTGGCGGACCGAGATCGCTGCGCCATGCCACAAGAAGTCAGGGTCAGGACCCCCGAGCCCGGGTCATCGGCCAGCACGCTCGCGTATCGTGCCCCCCATCGGGAGCCAAGTTGTGGCCCGTCGAGGAGTACGGATACAACGATGGTCGGGCCGACGGATCGGATGACCGTTGCCACGTCGTCTTGCGCAAGATCCTCGCACACCGGCGAGACAATCGTGACCTCCTCGCCAACCTGGACGAACTGGATCGACCGTCGGGGGATATCCATTGCCTCCCACCATCGAATCTGAGGATGTAGGGCGCCCCCCAGGTTGTATTGATAGATCTGTGCCTCATCAAGCGACCATCGATGGTGTTTGTCTTGCCGAATGTGAAACCACGGACCGCCGGATGAACTTGGCATCGCCCCACCTTTTTGAAGTCTTGGGTTGACCCCAATATGCACCCAGTTGCTGCCAAGACCCCCTGGGTTCGCGGGGCGCCCACGGACGCCTGCTTGAAGATAGGTCACCCCGTGGTGGCTCAACAGGGTCTCAAGCGGGACGATCTCCCTTTCCTCAAGCGCCTCCTCGGGGAACACCACGACATCAATACTCTCGACTTCGTCGAGCGCAGCAAGAAGCACCCGGTCGACAACATCGAGATCAAGCCCGTCCCCAGGTACGAATTCAAAAAACCCGAAAGGTTCCTTCGGGAGCCTCTGGACCGAGCCCGGCACAACACGGAAGTCGGATGACCTAACCCTCAGCGGCCATGGCAACAGCAGCATCTCGACGCGCTGGCTTGCGGGTCGGTTCCGGGATGACGAACCGGCACCTTGTGCCAACGGGTCGCGACCCCTGCGCCGAGGACGCAGGCGTAGCGTGAGAACGACGCCCTTCCCGTCGGTGGCGTTCGGATCTTGGGCAGCACCCGCAGCAGCTCGGGGCGATTTCCCGCCAGCGACCCCGTTCTCGCTAACACCTCGGGCCACGAGCTCGGTATCTGCACCCCTGCCCGTCGGAGCGATCCAGCGCGACGAACAAGCCCGCACACGCCTCATCGGCGATCGCATGAAGCGTCAACAGCGCCTCGCATACCCGCCATTGCCCGCCGTCAGCAACCTGCTCGAGTGGCGTGTCGCTCGCATCGCGAATGACGCTCCACTCCTCGACGACTAGCTCCGGAAGGGGGTCATGGCGATCCTCAGCGACGCGGCTCCACTGCTGCGCCGCTTCCCCGACCGCCTCGTCCCAGTCCGCGAAGCGGTCCGGCGGCCAGACTGCACCGGCTGGCGGGGACAACGCGAACCGGAACCCCTCCGCCCGTTCCAGAAGGACATCGGTCAGCGCAAACACATCTGGGGGCCACTGCAACAAGTCGTCGTCAATCGGACGCTCGGTCACTCTCAGCCACGTAGACGCTAACGTCGGGTCAGCCACGCCATCAAAGAGTAGGCGCTCATCACCCCCGGTCATGCCGTCCTTCCGTCCGGGCGTGGTTGTGGCAGCCGGATTCGCTTGACGAACCCATCCGCGAATGTGTGCCAGTATGGCCGACCGTCCGTACCGCCGGTCACGTGGGAGTCCTCGACCCTCCAGAAACGTGCGCTGCTACCCGTCAGCTCCTCCACACATTCGGAGATCCATCTGACGTCCCTCTCGGAGCCGAACGCAGCAACACCCTTCGAGGCGTCATCCGACCCAGCTCGCCTCCCCGACAACCGGCGACGCCGTGCGGTCAAATCGCCCGATAACGCACCGGCGCGCCGCACGGAACATCGGCCCGGACCGACGCCCTCCGAC
>CAWAPS010000008.1:0-11947 GCA_963783945.1 uncultured Actinomycetota bacterium | reverse complement strand
CGTTCTCGGGCTTCGGGTGCCCCCTCTACCCGGCGGTAGCTGGCACGGTTGCCTGACTGTCGCCGTGGGTTATTGGGGCAGCTTCGCGGGCGACCGCGGTCGCTAAGTAGCCCGTTTTAGGGCTGACGGTGCGCCATGATTCGTGCTGCCGTTGGCAGCGCTTGCCTGCTCCCGGCCGTCATCGCCGGAACGGAAAGCCGGGCCACTCGTGAGCTACGATCGTCGCCTGTGGAGCTGACGATCTACGAGGCTATGGGTAGAGCCGACACTCCCTGGCGCTCGCTGAGGCGTGGCACCGACGCTGCCTGGCCGACCCAATCCTCGCTCACCCCTTCGAGGGCGGCATCCACCCGGAACATACCCAGAGGCTCGCCGCCTACTGGTCCGAACAACTTGGCGGACCTGCGACATACACAGCCTCGCTCGGTGACTACTCCCACGTCGTGCGTGTTCACAGCGGCAATGGACCGCATGAACAGATGGACGGTCGGGCAGTCGCCGCGTTCGTGGCCTCGCTCGATGACGTCGGCATCTCGACCGAACCGCGTCTGCGGTTTCAGCTCGTCGCCTGGTTCACCTGGGCGACAGCCATGCTCAATCACCGGTGGGCCTCGCCCGACGACGTTCCGAGCGACCTTCCCCTGCCCTCATGGACCTGGGAAGGAACTGAAGGCTGGTAAGACCGGAACGGGCTGATCTCTCTTCACCAGCGCAATGCCCCTAGAAGAGCCTTCATCGAGGACTCATGGCGTCCGCCTCCCGGCGTTAGGCCGCACGCTGATCCGATCGACGTGCCGAATCTTCGGGGACAGTTCCGCCGAGCGATCGGCTCACGGCCGGACGAACGCCTCGACGACCGCGGGGACCAACTCGCTCCGAGTGACTTCGATGTGGGTCGTCCCCGGTAGGACAGCCAGCTGCCGTGCGGAAGCAACTCGGCCGCCTGGGCCGCGTTCGCCACGAGGATGAAATCGGTGTCTCCGATCAATACCAGCACTGGCACCTTGATGGCCCGGAGCTTGTCGTCCGTCCATCCAGCGAAGCCGTGAACCAGGGCCACCGTCTTCTCAGCGAACGCCTCGAAATGGGCTGGGTCGGGCGTCACCGCTGCGTAGGCGTCCCGCATGGCGGCGAAATCGGCCTCCGTCGGGAGTCGCTCTGGGTGAATCTCGCCGCCTCGGTCGTTCCGGTGGTCAGCCGAGGCGACCACCGCCCGGCGGATACGACGCTGGTGGTCGACGAGCAGCTGGTAGGTGGTCAGGCCTCCGAGGCTGAATTCGAACAGGTCTGTCTGCTCGACGCCGAGGTGGTCGAGCAGGCCCACCACGTCGGCGGCGAGATACTCAAAGGTGATGGGCCGGTCGATGTCGGCGGTACGGCCGTGGCCTTGAAGCTCGATGGCGATGATCCGGTGATGCTCGGCCAGGGCGGGGATGACCGCTCCGAAGCTGAGCTCGATCGTGAGCAGGCCTCCGTGGAGGAGAACGAGCGGCGGTCCCAGTCCGTGCTCCTGAAAATAGAGATGAATCCCGTTGACATCGGCGTACGGCATACAGGACGAGACGATACGAAGAATTTCAACTCATCGCGGCCCGGGTAAGGATCCAAGTCGTCCCGCCGCCGAGCCGGCGATAAGTGGCTAGGCAGACTGTGTATTTGGACGAACGGTACGGGACCCTGCGTGCACTTTGCCAGACTGCTCGTGCCGGGGGGTCACGAGTGGGCTGCTTCCTGCGCTCCGCTCGAAACGCTGGCGGATTGCGGCTATAGCGCCTCAGGTGCGTCCGGCTGGGGCTGCTCCAGGGCCCGTGTAGTGGTGGTGCTGGTTGTCAACTGACTGGGAGTCGGTGACTACGAAGCAGATCTTCCAAGCCGCCCCCCCGAGGTCGATGCACTGCGGGTCGACGGGCGGATAGGGCAGACGTTGGCCTGGCGGAGTCGACTGTTTCAGGCAGTCGATTAATTCGATGGTCCATGCGTTCGCGGCCCACTGGTGTGGTCCAACTGCAATGACCTGCTGAGGCGGGGGCAAGAAGTACAAACGGAAGGTATACGCCGAGACGGCGCTTGGGTCGGTGGACTGCGGGGGGCCGTAGCCGGCTGCGACGTCGATGCCCCAACCGGTTCCGCTCTCGGTGGTGGCCGTGGAGGTATGCGAGTATTCCCCGCCGATGAGCAGCTCCCAATTCATTTCCTCGCCCATGCCGAAGAAATCAATTCCCCCGCCTCCACCGACTCCAACGTACGCCGAGACGTCAGATGCCAGCTGTTCTCAGTGACGTGTTGGGTAACTGTCTCGAAAGCCTGCGAGCTGTCTCCTGTGGGGGTCCAACTGACCTCGATGTAGTTGTTGTCATCGCTGAAGCCATATGCGTCGGCGTGAATGACATCGTAGAAGTAGCTGTTGCCATAACCAAGGAGCTCATCTTGGTGTTCCAGCCCTCTGGAGTGTAGGAAGACAGGTCGCCTGCGATGACGGCGTAGGGGATGTAGCTCCTCAGGAATGCATCTTTGTGGATGGCTGTGGTGGTCGCATAGAGCGGCGTTCGGGGGCGATAGCGGCGAGGCCGGATGGGGAACGGCCGGAGCCTCGGTCCCGCCGCATTGTCGAGAAGTACAAGCCGTCCGAAGTACGAGCGTGGGCCGACGCCCAGGTGGAAGAGCCGAGCTCCTAGCAGCTTGACTTGACGTAGTACTTCCGACCGATCGAACGAAAGATCCGCCAACTGGCGGCCTGATCAAACGCGTCCCAATCCGCGGTGTTCACCGCGGCCTGCGCAGCCCGGCCGGTCGTTCCTCGACCATCACACAAACCATGCCACCGAGATCAAACAGAATGCACTCCATCTACTGTGAACACCCCAAGGAGACAAGGCAATGTCCATCGTGGTGACGATTCACCTGGAGCAGACCCAAGACGAGCCTCGTGCCTTCGTGTGGTGGGGAGAGAGTGACGCCGTGGCGGGGTTCTCGGCGGCGGCTGACCACCTGCCGGAACTGATCACCCGGGCGCAGGAGGCCTTGGCCGAAGTGGCGGGCGACAGCAAGGTCAAGTTTCTGCTGACCGATTTTCCCCCCGTCACCCGGGGACCACAGGTACAAGGGTTCTCCGGCTCCCTTCGGCAGTATTTCCGCTGCTGGCACTAGGAAGGAGCAAACCGTGACCCTGACGCCGCCACCGTGCCGTAGCGTATTGCCTTGAGGGCGAATCCGTCGGCACTGTCCATCGAGTGACTCCAGATGTGTGTTGCCAGTGAGAAGGCCCCCCGGTTGGGAGGCCTTCTCGTTTCGTAAATCCCGGCTTGGAGGATCCCCGAAGGGATGAACCAGGACTACGAGTCTCAGTGCAGGTTGATGTAACCCTTCGCTACGACGTTCGTAGTGGAGAACGCCGACGGGTCGTTCTGGTTCGTGTCACAGGCCCCGGTGGCCGTACGCATAAGGAACCCGCTGATCGATGCCGTGGCCTTGAAGTTGCCGGTGGCCTTGGCATAAGCACCCGTGCCTGAGACGATCTTGGCGTTGATGTCACGGATGGTGAAGTGGACGAAACAGGTAACCGGGTTGACACTGGGACCAGCTGCTGGACTCCTTCCCCCGGTGGTCAGGAGGGTAAAGGATCCGGTCGGATCGACCAGGGTGTGACGATTGCTGTTGGCCGGATCAGTAGGCAGGGAAGGAATGTCGGTCACGTTGCCGCGGTTGTGGACCACACCGTGTTCGGTGAAGGGACCGACGGCCACGCCGTCGCCCACTTCATACTGAGAGCCTGTGAGGATCTCAGGCCCACGGGTGGGACTGGCACTGGCTGCGCTGGCCAACAGCCCTCCGGTCGTACCACCGACGGCAGCCACCACGGACAGGGCGATCAGCCCTCGTTTGACCAGGTTCATAAGTTGTTGCCCCTTCTGGTTTGCCCCGGGCCGGTTGCCCGGCTGACGCAGACGGTAGCCCTGCTGATTGCACTGGTCAAGTGATTACTCCGGTTCATCACCCGTGGTGGTCGTCTCACCACCATCCCCGCTCAGGGCGGGAGCGCCCCGGGGTGTCCCGAAGTTATGGCTGACCCGGCATCGGGTCCTGGAAGTGCTCGTACACGCCGGTGGACTGCCATGCGACCAAGGCCGAGTGCGGCGTCCCGATCCAACGGACGTAGGGCCACAGTTCTTGCGGTGGGTGGGCGTAGTCGGTGAGGTGCCCGGTCGGAAGTTCCTCGGACTCTACTGGCTCCCCGAGGTAGTCGTCGGCCACCCGGGGCCCGAACAGAACCAGATTGTCGGTACCGGGGAGAGCGGCCGAGGGCACCTTGATGGCCTCGACGCCGCCCTCCCGCAACCGGTCGGCCAGATCCTGGGTGGCGGAATAGTCGTCGCCGACCAGTTCAGAGGCTGTGATGCCGTGCTCGGTGCAGGTGTCGAAGGAGACGTCGAGGATCTCCCCATCGGGCACCCGGACAGCCCACAAGTTCAGTCGAACATCACTAACGTCGTCTGCCACGGGGCCTATCCCATTGCGCAGGGCCTCGGCGGCCGGACCCAGCGGGTGCAGGCACAGATACTGGGTTGGGTCCTGACCAGCCCGGTTGAACCGACCGGGTAGATCGTTAGCGTCTGCCCACAGTGGGGTGAAGTACTGGGCGCTGCGATAGGCGATCACGCGTCACGGGGCAAAGCGGCTGCTTCGGGCCACCGACAGAAGCTCCGGATAGTGCAGCGGATCGCCGAGCCACTTGATAGGAGGCACGCCCAGCCGCGGGTGCTTGCGCCAGAACCACTTCATCACTCCTGGAGCGGTGAAGGAGTGCCGAAGCTGATTAACCAACTGGGCCACGACCCGGACCCTGGCCTCGTCGTCCCCCGACGGCCCTTTTGCTCCCGGGACCAGCCAGCGTTGCAAGGTCCGGGGCACGACCCCGAGCACGGCGGCCAGATCATCCTGAGGAACATTGACCATGCTCACCAGGTCGTGCAGCACGGTCACGGCAGGGACGTCAGCGGCCACCGGTCGATCCTCGATGATGTCCACCAAGGCCGAACGTACGACTTCAAGCGGGACCCGTAGATCGCGGCGCTGAGCCTCCGGGAGAGGACGGCGCAGTGCCTTCTCAGCCCGGAGCGCGGCCCCGAAGAGCCGAGCCACCTGATACGGATCGGCGGAGAGGGCCAACGGTGTGTCGGCCCGCAGTTCGGTATCTAAGCTGTCCACCAAGCGGATCACTTCGTCGGGCACATGATCCTTGGACCGGCGCAACGCCTTGGTGGCCTCGTTCAGCCGGTCCAGCAGGGGGACCAGATCTGCCACAGCCACCGATGTCGGGCTCATGTCGCGATACTACGTCAGCTTGACGACAATAGCCACTCCGAGGTCCTGACGCTCTGCTGGCTCCCTACCGCCTCCGGCGGGGTGGCCTGGGCGGTATCCCTGTGTCCCCAACTTCCTTTGGGGAGATCGCCGCCCGGGGTGACGGCGGCTGGGTCGCGTCGTAGCAAGCGATTCGCTCGGCGATGGTGGCGTCAGTCCAACCTCGCAGCGCACCGTCGATTCCATCGAGATAATTGGGTGGCGAAGGGGTCAATCCGGCTGGGGACGCAGACCATTCTCGTATGGAACGGTTTGTCAAGTCGGTCGCGGGTCTTTCTTGGGAAGGGTTTTGGGGCGGGCCGGACCGGGAGGTCCGGGGCGATGTTCGCGGACCTGGAACGCGCCGTCGCCCGGGAGCACAACCTGCGCGAGCAGCTTGCCCGCATCTCCAGTCATCAGCAGGAACGTCAGCGGGCGATCAAAGACAGCGCCCCGGAACGCAAGGAGCTCGAGACCTCCCTCGCGCAGTTCGACGCCGGGCTCGACCACACCCGCCCGCAGCGGGTCCACGCCCTCTCCTTGGACCCCTCGCCTGATCTGGTCAAGCGTCTCGGCGAGCCGCCGGCATCGCCCGCTGGTCGGGCCGTGTGGTGCCATCAGGCCCTACTCATTGAAGCCGCCCTCGACCGCAACGACGGTGTCAGCCTGCGAACAGGGTGGAGTCGACAGACAGACCGGGTCCGCAGGGAGATAGCGGTCGCCGACCGCCTACTAGAAGCCAAGTCCGGCGGCCTCAGCCCCACCGAGTGGGCCGAACTCGCACAGCAGGCGGCGACGATCCGCGAGCAGGCGCTCAGAGATTTGAGAGTTCGGCAGACCTTCGAGCAGACAAACTCGCCAACCCGTAAGGCCGAGCACCATCTCGGCATCGATTCCTCACCACGCCCTCGCGGGCCCGAACTCGGCCTATGAGAAGACGCTCGCTCCTGCAGCGCAAGTGGCGCTCCCGAGGTGCTTACCCGCAAGCAGCCGTTGGGGACCGGCAGTTGATAAGGGGGTCACCAAGCCGGCGGTAGGTGGCGGGCCGCCCTGAGGTCCCCTGGATTGTTTGGGGGCGCCCTACCGCCTGCGGCGGATACCTGAGCGGTGCAGCGGCGACCCGCATGAGGACCTCCCCGACCACGGTCTCAACGTCATCAGACAGATCGGCGAGTACGTAACGGCGGTCGACCTCGGCTCGAGCTCCTCGTGCATCTTCCGGGTCGCCGCTTCATCGGTGAAGCCGTGCCCCTGTCGCGTCGCGACCCGTGCTACGCAGGTCTCGAGGGCAGGCAGAAGGACGACGCACTGGAGGCCGTCGAGACCGGTCGCTTGGGCGAACGTCGGGATAAACCACGGGCCGATGACTCCGTCGTAGACGGTCGCATACCCCTCGGTGGCGAATCGCCCGGCGGCAGCCGCTGGCGCTCTGACAGACGACTTCGTTCTGCTTGTTCGCCTCGGGAAGCCGTGCGGCACGCCTCACTCCCGTTCTGGCATCGGGCGGCGTGCTCCAACACGCCCAGACGCCGGTGGTAGATGATGTCTGCTGGGGTCACGGTGATGGTCTCCATGGATCTGTGAAAGGAACCACAGAGTCAATCGCCTGACCCTACCCAGTGGTGGACCTGCAACCTCGACCCCCGATCGGGAAGGCCTAGGTGAGCGAGCAGAAAGTCTGTTGGGGCCTCGCGATCTGGCCGGGGACGTGCGAGGATGACATTGGTTTAGTTCCGCCTTTACTTTCCCGGAGGCGCTTGGGTTGTCAGGTCGTTGGATGCCCAGGGTTGCTGCGGGAGACTCGGCATGTGAGACGCCATCTGGTGACCAAGGGCTCGTTTATGAGGGGTTGGCCGATCATGGCCCATGAGATCGTGCGTGATGACGATCTCGCTTATCTGTATCCGGATGGGAGGCTGTCGAGATCGCGCAACGCGGCAATCTCTACCGAGATGGCATAAAGCAATTCGAGTTGATCGTCGAACAGGTCGCTGGGCGTGACTTCAACTCCTGCCCCCGGAGGCTACCGTTCGCCC
This sequence comes from uncultured Actinomycetota bacterium, assembly GCA_963783945.1. GTDB lineage: Bacteria > Actinomycetota > Acidimicrobiia > Acidimicrobiales > Palsa-688 > CAWAPS01. Next base: position 4,571 of record CAWAPS010000008.1, on the reverse strand, counting down.
CCCCTCGTGTACGGTGATGAGATCGGCTAACGGTCGATCCCGAGGACTGACGCGACCGAGCGAACGCGCCGTGCCCGCGGTCCCAGCCAGGGGCCGAAATGAGACGGCTGGCAGATGGTGTCGGTGTACTCATCGACGTTGAGCAGGTCATCGAAGAACCCAGCCACCATAAGGCTCTGCGCTTCCTGGTCACCGTAGGCGAGCACGCGTTCGGCGACCGCGAACACTGCGGGGAAATCCTCGGTCCGCTCAGCGGCGAGGCGCCCAATGAGGTGTCGGACCAGATGGGTGATGTTGACGTACTCGCCATTATCCGGATCGACCGCGGCGCTTTCAACGGAGCCGGCGAAGGTGGTGATTGCGCCGCGCAAGAGTGGCAGCACATCCAGGTATTCGATGCCGTCGTGGGACACAGGAGGGATCCGAAAGTGAGCGCATTGGTAGTGAGGCCTCTGAGGCTCTGTGGGGTATATATACCCAAACCACGTCCAGCAAACTGCTGACGGCCTCAGGTCCGCTACCCGCAGATACAGCGTTTCTCGGCTTCCAAACGGGTGTCACGGACACCTACTCGAGTGATTCGATTAGGCCTCGGGGGTGAGCTGGACAGCCGCTCACCCGCCGAGGCTTCCGAGGGTGACGGTGACCTGACGGGTGCTTCCGTCGGGCAACAGGATCCGCAGCGGGGCTCGCTCGTCTGGTCGCAGGTTGGCCAGGATGTCCTGCAGGGCCGACAGCGTGGGGGTGGGCTGTCCATTGATCATGGTGATCACCTCGTCGCCGCTGATGCTGGTTCGGGCGGCTGGGCCTCCCGGCTGGACCGAGACGACGATGACGCCGACCGGGTTTCCGGCCGGGTCTAGGGCGGTGGCGCCGCTGATGCCGAGTGCGGCCCGGCCGCTGTTGGCTACTCGTCCGGCCGTGATCAGCTGCGGGGCTACCAGCTCGACGGTGTTCGACGGGATGGCAAAGCCGATACCGTTGGCGGCCGAGCCGCCGAGTTCGGGGTCGGTGGCGGCCAGGGTGGGAATGCCGATGACCCGGCCCTGGGTGTCGACGAGAGCGCCACCACTGTTGCCCGGGTTGATGGTGGCGCTGGTCTGGATGGTGTCGGGCAGGACGACACCGTTACCCTCGCCGACCGTCCGCCCGGTGAAGCTTACGATTCCCTCGGTCACCGAGCTGGCCAGTCCGAGCGGGTTACCGATGGCCAGGTCGATGTCGCCGACCTGCAGCTGGCTGGAGTTGGCGAAGACGGCGGGATGCAGCCCCGTGACCCCGTGCACCCGGATGACGGCGAGATCATCAGGCGGGAACGCCCCCACCAGACTCGCGGTGGCCACCCGTCCATCGACGAAGCTCACCTGGAAGTTGCGGGCGGTACCGACCACGTGATCGTTGGTCACGATGTCACCGTTGCCGTCGTAGACAACCCCCGACCCCAGGCCGGTCGAAGTGGTGATCTCCACCACCGAAGGGCGGACCTTGTTGACGACCGTCACGAAATCCGCCTGGACGGACGAGACCGCGTCAGTCGGGGAGAGGCCCGAACTGCTGGCGCCACTCGCCAACCTGCTCGATGAGTGGCCCCCGCAGGCGCCGAGCTCGAGCCGGCGACCAGCAGGAAGGAACCCACTTCGAGCACACGTGTTCGCTTCATCGTGGGAGTATGAGCTTCACCGCGCCGCGCCCTCTTCACCCGACCGCGTAGTCGTCGCCGGCAAAAATCCTTGGCGCGCCCCGCCCCAGAGAGCCGGGCCGACGCTACGCGATCACGTGGTCCGAGCTGGAGAAGGGTCGATCATCATACCTAGGCGAGCAGCTCAGGAGGCCATCGGATGCCAGTCAATGCCAAGTCCGTCAGCATCGTGGCGTGCCCCGATTGCGGACGCAAGAACCGCGTGCCGTCGGTGGCTAGCAGCGGTACCCCCCGTTGCGGCCACTGCGGCGCACCGCTGCCCTGGATCACCGACGGCGGCGACGACACTTTTGCCGAAATCGTGGAGACATCGTCTGTACCGGTACTGGTCGACCTCTGGGCGCCCTGGTGCGGGCCCTGTCGCATGGTGAGCCCGGCGCTCGAGACGCTGGCCCGCGACCTGGGGGGCCGGATCAAGCTCGTCAAGGTCAACGTGGACGACGCTCCTGTGGTCGCCGGGCGATTCTCGGTCCAGGGCATACCGACGCTGGTGCTCATGAGGGGAAAGGACGAACTGGCGCGCCAGGTCGGAGCGGCCCCCGAGCCCGCGCTGCGCAGCTGGCTCGAAGGCGCGCTCGACGCAGCCGGGAGGGCTACCCGCGCCTAGCGTCAAGACCACGCGACAAGGGGATGTAGGCCTGGCCGCTGGGCGCGACGATCGGTCTCATTCGTCGAGAGGAAACCGCATCATGCTCATGCGATTCGATCCGTTCCGCGAGACCGACCCGCTTTCTCAATGGTTCGGGCGCCAGCAGTCAGGCGGATCTCGCCAGTTCGCTATGCCGATGGATGCCTACCGTGAGGATGAACGATTCATTGTCGACTTCGACCTACCCGGTGTGATCCCGACTCGATCGACTTGACGGTGGAGAAGAACGTTCTGACCGTGCGGGCCGAGCGAGCGTGGCAGCCACAAGACGGGAGCGAAGTTCTCGTCTCGGAGCGGCCCCATGGCACGTTCACGAGGCAACTGTTCTTGGGTGACAGCCTCGACACGGCGAAGATCGCCGCCACCTACCGTGACGGGGTCCTGACCCTCACCATCCCGGTTGCCGAGCAAGCCAAGCCCCGCAAGGTGACGATCAGACATGGCAACAGTGAAGGCGCCAGCATCACCGCCAACGCCAGCGAGAAGTCGACGAGCGAGAAGGCGACCGGCGGCACTTGACCACCGCAGATTCCGGGAGCCGTGTCGGCCCGACGACCATTCCCCGCCACCGTCTCCGGGACAGCGGCGGCACCTCCACATACAGCGCCGAGGACCCAGCCGATTCACCGGGAGGGGCTAACGCGTGAGCGTCACCGCAGACTCCTGCCCGTTGGCGGAGACGCCGGATGTGTACGGCGCCTATCCCCCCTCAGCGAACAGCAGGTCGAGGCGCTGGCCCGCCTGGGACGGCGGCGGCGGGTCGAGCAAGGCACGTTCTCTACCGGCAGGGCGACCGGCGGTGCGGCTTCTTCGTCATCCTGGAAGGACTGGTCGCCATCCTGGAAGGCCCGGACCGGGTGATCGGCGTGCACGGCCGGGGCCGGTTCCTCGGTGAACTCAACCTCCTGACCGGCGAGGTCGCCTTTGTGGCCGCGGAGGTACGCCAGGCAGGCGAGGTGCTCGACGTCCCATCGGAACCGCTGCGCAGCCTGGTCGCCGAGGACACGGTGCTCGGAGACTTGATCTGGGGCCTTCTGGTGCGGCGCGCCATCCTGATCGGACTGGGCAGCGGCTTCAAGCTCATCGGCTCCCGGTTCTCGCCGGACACTCGGCGTCTACGGGAGTTCGCGGCCCGCAACCGGCTCCCCCACACGTGGATCGACCTCGAAACCGACGCAGGCGCCGAGTCGCTGTTCGCCAGCTCGGTATCGAGCCCGGGGACACTCCGGTTGTGATCTGGCGGGGCGAGCACGTCCTGCGCAACCCGACTAACGCGGAGCTGGCTCAAGTCATCGGGCTGTACGTGGCCCCCTCGACCGAGACCCGGTGGGACCTTGTCGTGGTGGGGGCCGGGCCCGCCGGGCTGGCCGCCTCGGTCTACGCGGCGTCCGAGGGGCTGGCTACCATCACCCTCGACGCCGTACGCGACCGGCGGCCAGGCCGGGACGTCGCCCCGCATCGAAAACTACCTGGGCTTTCCTTCCGGGATCTCGGGCGGCGAACTGGCCGACCGGGCCGTAATTCAGGCCGGAAAGTTCGGGGCCCAGATCGATGTGCCGGCCACCGCGGTGCGGCTGGCGGAGCAAGATGGCTATCACCTGGTCGAGCTCGATGACGGATCCACCCTGTCGAGCCGCACGGTCCTGATCGCCGCCGGGGCCCGCTACCGCAGGCTTGAGGTGACCCGCCTGGAACGCTTCGAAGGGATCAGCGTGTATTACACGCGGCCACGCAGCTCGAAGCCAACCATTGCCTGGGTGACCGGGTTGTCGTCGTCGGAGGCGGTAACTCGGCGGGTCAAGCCAGCCTGTTCGTCGCCAAGCACGCCGCCCGGGTCCGGCTCCTGATCCACGGCGGCGACCTGGCGGAAGGACATGTCTCGCTACCTGGTGGACGCTATCGAGCGCGAACGCGTTTGTTGACGTCATGCTGCACAGCGAGATACGGGAGCTGCTGGGCGATGACGTGCTCGAAGAACAGGTCGTCGTCGAGGACAACCAGACCGGCCGCCGCCAGCGTATTGATGCCCGGGCCCTCTTCGTTTTCATCGGGGCGCAGCCCCATACCGCCTGGCTGGAGAATCAGCTGGCGCTGGACAGCCACGGCTTCGTCCTCACCGGGGAGGGCTTTCCCCTCGCCCGTCGACAAAGTCGCGGCGGCTGTTCCTGGAGACGAGCCGGCCGGGAATCTTCGCTGCCGGCGATGTGCGTAGTGGATCCATCA
>CAWAPS010000007.1:0-853594 GCA_963783945.1 uncultured Actinomycetota bacterium | reverse complement strand
GCCGGCTGGCGCACCAGATCGGCGCCATCCAACGACCGGTCGATTCCGAGCGCCTGGCACAGCCGGCCCGGTCCCCGGCACAGGTCCCGATCGGATCGGTGACGCTGGCTGGTCCAGCGGGCGGCCCGCATCAAATCGAGTCCGGCCACCGGATCGAGCGCCCGGACAAGCACGGCCTGGGCCAGTCCGGCCGGCCCGCACACCACGTTGGCGCACCAGTGAACCCCGTAGCTGAAGTAGACGTACAGGTGCCCGGGGGGACCGAACATGGCCCGGTTGCGGGCCGTGGGGCCGCGATAGGCATGGCTCGCGGCGTCCTGGGCGCCACGGTAGGCCTCGACCTCGATGATCCGCCCGCAACGTCCGTCGGGCATCACCATCAGCTTGTTGAGCAGGCTCGGGCCGACGTCGAGGGCGTCAGGCAGGTAGAAGCTTCGATCGAGGGACCTGGCGACCGCGTCCGGCGCGGCTTCCGACACCACGTCGCGACCATAGGGCTGGGGGACGGACCGCGCCCCCCGGAATCGGCGGGCATGAGCGGCCAGCCAGAGACCGACCAGCCACCGCGGCCGCCCACCGCGGCCGCCGTGAGCGTTGGCCAGGCCGAGACGGGGGTCAGCCGACCGGGCCGAGGCGCACCCGCATGTCGTAGACGTGCTCCTCGAAACGCCCGAGCTGAATCGCCACTGGGCCGGGTCCGGCCCCACCGGGGCTGGACCTCCGGGTGACCGCCACGCCCGGCTGCAGGAGCTCGACGGCCTCTGTCCCGAGCGCCGGATGCGATTCCACCAGCTCGGCGAGGGGAACGTGGCGCTCGACGGCATCGCGAACCAGTGCTCCCACCACGGCATGGGCTTCTCGGAACGGCATGCCCCTCACGACAAGCCACTCGGCCAGGTCTACCGCGGCCACGAACGGGCTGTCGGCGGCCTGGCGCATTCGTTCGGTGTTCCAGGTCACGGTAGCCAGGACCCCCGACATGGCCGTCACCCCGCCGTTGACGTGGTCGATCGAGTCGAACAGCGGTTCCTTGTCCTCCTGGAGATCCCGGTTGTAGGCAAGGGGCAACCCCTTCAAGGTGGCGAGCAGCCCGGTCAGGTTGCCGATCAGCCGGCCCGAACGTCCTCGAGCCAGCTCGGCGACGTCCGGGTTCTTTTTCTGGGGCAGCATCGAGCTACCGGTCGCGTAGGCGTCGGCGAGGGTGACAAAGCCGAACTCGTCGCTCGCCCACAGCACCACCTCCTCCCCCAGCCGGGACAGGTGGACGCCTATCAGGGCCAGATCGAAGAGAGCCTCGGCGACGAAGTCGCGATCCGACACCGCGTCGAGGGAGTTCTCGAAGCGGCGGGCGAAGCCCAGCTCCGCCGCGACCAGATCGGGGTCGAGGGGCAGGGACGAACCGGCCAGGGCGCCGGCCCCAAGCGGCGACACATCGAGGCGGACCCGGGTCTCGGCCAGCCGGTCCAGATCTCTCGCGAAGGCCCACCCGTGAGCCATGAGGTGGTGAGCGAGGAGCACCGGCTGGGCCCGCTGCAGATGGGTGTAGCCCGGGAGGTAGGCATCGCCCACGTCCTTGGCCCGGTCGAGGAGAACCTGCTGCAGCCCGAGCAGCCGGCGGGCCAGACCGAGCAGTTCCCGCTTGGCGAAGAGTCGGAGGTCGGTGGCGATCTGGTCGTTGCGGCTCCTGCCGGTGTGCAACCGGGCTCCGACGGTGCCCGCCAGCTCGGTCACCCTGCGCTCGACCGCAGTGTGGACGTCCTCGTCGCCCGGCTTGAACACAAGACTTCCCGCCGCCAGCTCGTCGCCCACCCGGTCGAGGGCGGCGAACAGGATGCGGGCGTCGTCATGGGAGATGATCCCGGTGGCGGCCAGACCCTGCACGTGGGCGCGCGAGCCCTCGACGTCGTCAGCGGCGAGCCGCTTGTCGTAGCCCAGGCTCACCGTGTAGTCGAGGAGCTCGGGCGCCGGGCCTTCGGCGCCGAAGCGCCCTTGCCAAAGGGTCATCTCCGCTCGGCGCCGGGTGACGGGGCGCGGTTCACCTGGCGGGCCGCCCAGGTGGAGACCCCGAGTCCCCAGAGCCGCACGAATCCTTCGGCGTCCTGATGGCGGAACCGATCGGCCGCCTCGTAGGTCGCCAGGGAGTAGTCGTACAACCCCACCTCGCTGCGCCGGCCGGCCACGATGCAACGACCCGGCAGCTCGCAGCGCAAGCGGACCTCCCCGGTCACGTACTGCTGGCTGTGGTCGACGAATGCGTCCAATGCCTGCTTGAGCGGCGAGAACCACAGGCCGTCGTACACCAGTTCGGCGTACCGGGGCTCGAGCCGGGCCTTCTCGTGGGCCAGGTCCCGCTCCAGGGTGAGGTCCTCGAGGTCGGCGTGGGCCATGAGCAGGGCCAGGGCCCCCGGGCACTCGTACACCTCCCGGCTCTTGATGCCGACCCGACGGTTCTCGACCATGTCAATGCGGCCCCAGCCGTACGAACCCACTATCCGATCGGTCTCGGCGATCACCCGGGTGAGCGGCATGCTCACCCCGTCGAGCGACACCGGCAGCCCCCGCTCGAACCCGATGACCAGCTCCGTGGGACCGGTCGCGGTTGGTGACGTCAGCTCGTACACCTCCTCGGGCGGCTGTTCCCAGGGGTCCTCCAGGATCCCGCACTCGATTGTCCGGCCCCACAAGTTCTGGTCGATGCTGTACGGGCTGGCTTTGGTGACAGTTATGGGTATGTCCCACTTCTGGGCGTACTCGATGGACTGCTCTCGGGTCAGGCCCCACACCCGGACGGGGGCGATCACCTCGAGATCGGGGGCCAACGCCGCGGTCGATACCTCGAAGCGCACCTGGTCGTTGCCCTTGCCCGTACAACCGTGGGCGATGGCGTCGGCGCCGGAATGGCGAGCCGCCTCGACCAGGTGCTTGACGATCACGGGACGGGAGAGAGACGAGATCAGGGGGTACTTGCCCTCGTACTTGGCGTTGGCCTTCAAGGCCGGGGCCACGAAGTCGTTGGCGTATTCCTCCCGGCAGTCGACCACTACGGCCTCAACTGCCCCGGCGGCCAACGCCCGGTTCTTGATGGTGTCCCAGTCTCCCCCCTGGCCCACGTCCGCGGCCAGGGCTATGACGTCCAGCTTCATCTCTTCGGTCATCCAGCGCACGGCCACCGAGGTGTCCAATCCGCCGCTGTAAGCCAGCACCACTCGCTTTGCCACTGTCAGCTGCTCCTTCTCTCCCGACGAATCCGGCTGTCCCGACCGGTCCGGCCGGCCCGTAAGGGCGGCCAGCCAATCACAACTCGCTCACTCACAGTCCGGCCAGGTTGCTAAGCCGCCGGGCCAGTTTGGCCCCGCCGACCCGCTCGGCGGCGACCACGAGGATGGTGTCGTCCCCCGCGACCGTGCCCACGATCTCCGACAGGGCAGCCCGATCGAGGGCCGAGGCGACCACGTGGGCCGAACCGGGTGGGGTCCGCACCACGACCAGGTTGGCCGATGCCGCGACCTCCACCACCCAGTCCCCAAGGACCCGCCGCAGGTGCTCCTCGGGGGCGACCCGGTCCTTCGGCAGTTCGGGCACGGCGTAGATCGACTCCCCGCCGGCGGCCCGCACCTTTACTGCGCCGATCTCCTCGAGGTCTCTCGAAGCGGTGGCCTGGGTAGCCTCGACGCCGACCTCGGCCAGCAACTGGACCAGCTGACCCTGGCTCGACACCGAGTTCTGCTCCAGGATCTGGATCACCCGGTGCTGGCGCTGGGTCTTGGACAGCCTCACGATTCGGCCTCTCGCACCAGCCACAGGAGCAACCCCCGGGCCGCGTGCATGCGGTTCTCGGCCTGGTCCCACACCACGCTGGCGGGACCGTCTATGACCCCGGCGCTCACTTCGAGTCCTCGGTGGGCGGGCAGACAGTGCAGGAAAAGGGCGTCCGCCGCGGCTTTGGCCATCAATGCCTCATCGACCTGATAGCCGGCAAAGGCGCCTTGACGTTCGGACCGTTCGGCCTCCTGACCCATCGAGACCCAGACATCGGTGCATACCGCGTCGGCTCCCGCCACCGCTTGGGCCGGGTCGGCACTGACGACCACCTCGTAGCCGTGGCCCCGAGCCTCGTCGAGCGCAACCGGGTCGAGCCCGTGGCCAGACGGGCAGGCCAACCGGACGTTCACCCCGGACATGGCACATGCCAGGGTCAGGCTGCGGGCCACGTTGTTGCCGTCCCCGATCCAGGCCACCGTCCGACCCCGTAATCCGCCCCAACGCTGACGCAGGGTGAGCAGATCGGCGACAGCCTGGCAGGGGTGAGCCAGATCCGACAGCAGGTTGACGATCGGTACCTCGTCCACCTTGGCCATGTCCGCCAGGGTGTCGTGGTCGAAGACCCGGGCTCCGACCACCCGGTGGTAACGGGCCAGGACCTTCGTGACGTCCTCGACACTCTCCCGCACTCCGAGTCCGATCTCCTCGCCCCGGATGCTCACGGGGTGGCCACCTAGGCCGACCACAGCCATCTCGGTGGCGTTTCGGGTTCGGTTCGAGGGCTTTTCGAAGATCAGCGCCACCCCGCGGCGGGCGAGAACTTGGGGGGGCCGGTTGATTTCGGCCAGGTCGAGGACCTGGGACAGCTCGTCGGGACTGAGATCGTCGACTTCGAGAAAGTGTCTCATCGCCGGCGCCCGCCTGTGGTGGAATCCCTGTGTCGACACCGGCTCACCCGCGGTCTCCACTCCCGCTCGGGGCGCCGGAGGAGGCCATGACCGACTCCAGGATGGCCACCGCCTCGTCGATCTCGTCGTTGGTGACCAGCAGTGAAGGGGCCAGCCGGAGGGCGCTCGGGGTTACCGCGTTGACGACCAGACCGGCATCAAGGGCGGCGGCCGCGATGAGGCCAGCACTCCCGCTCTCTTCCAGTTCGGCAGCAATCAGTAGCCCCGTGCCTCTGACGGACTTGACCCCGCGCAGCTTCGACAGGCCCGCCGTAAGGTAGGCGCCGGCAGACCGGGCCCGGGCGGGGACCTCCTCGGCCTCCATGACCGCGAGGACGGCCCGGGCGGCCGCCGCCGCCAGGGGCTGGCCTCCAAACGTGGTGGCGTGGTCGCCGGGCACGAACGCCGAGGCCACGTCGTCGCGGGCCCAGCACGCACCGATCGGCACCCCGTTGCCCAGCGCCTTGGCCAGCGTGACCACGTCAGGTGTGACGCCGTAGTGCTGGAACCCGAACCATTCCCCGGTCCGACCGAGGCCCGTCTGGACCTCGTCGACCATCATCAGGATCCCTCGTTCGTCGCAAAGGGACCGCACCGCCCCGAAGTATTCCTCGCCGGCCGGGTTCACGCCTCCCTCCCCCTGCACCGGTTCGAGCAGCACGCCCGCCACGCTCGGGTCCAAGGCCGCCGTCAGGGCCTCGATGTCCCGCCAGGCCACGTGGCGAAATCCCTCGGGTAGCGGCTGGAACGGCTCGTGCTTGGTCGGCTGGCCGGTGGCGTGCAGGGTGGCCAGGGTGCGGCCATGGAACGAGCCGTACGCGCTGACCACGACATACCGTCCGGGACCGCCCCATTTTCTTGCCAGCTTGATGGCAGCCTCGTTGGCCTCCGCCCCGCTGTTGCAGAAGAACACCTGACCGGGTCCCGCATCCATCAGGCGGTCGAGGGTGGCGGCTACCTCTCTCTGCGGTTCGGTGCCGAACAGGTTGGACACGTGAAGCAGCGTTCGGGCCTGCTCGCAGAGGGCGTCGGCGACGGCCGGATGGGCGTGGCCGAGCGACGTGACGGCCAGGCCCGACAAGAAGTCGAGGTACCGGCGCCCGGCGTCATCCCAGAGCCGGCTCCCCTGGCCGCGGGTGAAGGTGACCAGCTGAGGCGGGTAGGTCGACATCAGCCGGGTCGGTCCGGGTCCGCTCATGCGATGCCCTCCGTCTCTCCCGCACCCGCCGTGACCATGGTTCCCACTCCTTCTCGGGTGAATATCTCGAGCAACAGGGCGTGCGGTTGCCGGCCGTCGAGGATGTGGGCTCGGGCCACGCCCCCCTGGATCGCCCTCACGCATGAGAGGACCTTGGGGATCATCCCGCCCGCCACCGCGCCGGTCTCGAGCATGGCTTGCAGTTCGGCGGTCCCGGCGACCGACACCCGGGTGGCCGGGTCGAAACGATCACGCCTGATGCCGTCCACGTCGGTCAGATAGACCAGCTTGGTGGCGTGCACGGCCTCGGCGATAGCGCCGGCCGCGGTGTCGGCGTTGATGTTGTAGGCCTGGCCGGTGGGATCGCTGCCGATGGTGGCCACGACCGGGATGAGATCCTCGGCCAGTAATCGGGTCAACAGGTCCGGGTTGACCGCGGCCACATCGCCGACGAATCCGAGCTGGGGGTCCCGGGCCTGGGCGCTGATGAGCCCGGCGTCCTCGCCCGACACCCCGACGGCCAGTGGGTCGTGGACGTTTATGGCCGAGACGATGTCGCGGTTGACTTTTCCGACCAGCACCATCCGGGCGATGTCGAGCGTCTCGGCGTCGGTGACCCGGAGGCCGTCCACGAACTCGGGAACCTTGCCCAGTCGGGCCATGAGCTCGCCGATCTGGGGGCCACCACCGTGCACGACCAGCGGTCTCATGCCTACCGACCGCATCAGAACGATGTCCTCGGCAAAAGAGGCCAGCGCGTCGGCTCTGTGCCCGGCGTCGGCTCTGTGCCCGGCCTCGTCGCCGCCTCTGGCCTGGCCTTGGTCGGTCAACTTCGCCCCCCCGGATTTGCTCCCGGGCCCGTCGGTCACCCCGGCCAGGGCGTTGCCCCCGTATTTCACCACCACGACCTGGCCCCAGAAGCGCCGGATGTAGGGCAGCGCCTCCACCAGGACCTCGGCCTTGGTCGCGGCCGAGGAGCCGGCGTCGACCGTATGGCTCATGGGTACAACCCCACGACGGGAAGACCGGCGGTCTCGTCGAGCCCGACCGCCAGGTTGGCGCACTGGATGGCCTGACCGGCCGCGCCCTTGGTCAGGTTGTCGATGGCAGCGATGACCACCACCCATCCGGAGCGGGCGTCGTAGCGGCCGGTGAGATGCGCGGCGTTCGATCCGAGCACGGCTTTGGTCGACGGGGAGCGCTCGGACACCACCACGAACGGCTCACCCTGGTAAAAATCCTCGAGCACCCGCAGGGGGAACGTCGTGTCCCGCTTATGCCGGTTGGACGATCCCGCCGGCCGGGCGTAGCACGTGGCGAGGATCCCCCGGTTCATGGGGGCCAGATGGGGGGTGAAGATCACCTCGGCCCCGCTCGCCTGCTCGATCTCAGGGGTATGGCGGTGCGAGAGCAGCCCGTAGGCCGTGAAATCCTCGTCCACCGCGTTGAAGTGGGTGTTGGGCTTGGGCGCCCGACCGGCGCCGGAAACGCCGCTGGCGGCATCCACCACGACCCCGGCCGGCTCGATGGCGCCGTCCCTCACGAGGGGGGCGATGGCCAGGGCGGCCGCCGTCGGGTAACACCCGGCCGCCGCCACCAGGGTGGCCCCGGCCAGCTCGTCTCGAAACAGCTCGGGGATGCCGAAGGCGGCCTCGTCGAGGAGTTCCGGGTAGGGATGCTCGGCCCCGTACCAAGTGGGGTAAAGGGTGGCATCGCGAAGCCTGAAGTCGGCCGACAGATCGACGATGACCCCGACCCGCTTGCGCAGCTGTGGGACCAGGTGTTGGGCCGCGCCGTGGGGCAGGGCGAGAAAGACCAGGTCGAGCCCGTCGGCCCCGTCGGGGTCAGCCGCCTCGAGGGTGACGTCGGGATAGGCGGAGGCCAGGCTCGGGTAGAGGTCCGCCACCCGCCCGCCGGCCTGGGTGTCTGCGGTAGCGAGCACCACGTTCAGGTTGGGGTGGCCGGCGGCCAGGCGCATCAGCTCCGCTCCGGCATAGCCCGACGCGCCGAACACCCCGACCGCTAGCGACTTGGACATGGGCGCTTACTATACATGAGTCTGCATAGTCATGCGCTCGGGGTCCAGGGGGCGGCGGGGCGGCGGGGGCGTACGCCGGCGGCCGTGGGACCCGGCCCCGCGCCCGGCCGGCGGGGGCGAAACTGTGGTCCCGCCGCCCCTTGCCCGGGTCCCCCTGCCGGGCGCCTCGGGCGCCCGTACCGGTGCGGCCCGCCCGTCTGTGGATAACTTTGTAAAGTCACAGACTTCGCCATCTGGTTGCCCACAGGGCCACTCGTGCACCATGAGGACCATGTCCTTCGAGGTAACCCTTACTGACGATTCCGTCGAGCGGGTCGACGGAGCCGACTCTTATACCCTCGAAGGTCCGCTGACCACGTTCTTCGGCAACGACCGGCCCCGGCCGCTGGACAGTTGGAGTACCAAGGTGGCGAGCTTCCGGACCGAGCGCATCGCCAAGATCAGGCGGTTGGCGAACTGAGGCGGCAGGTCGGCGAACCGGCGCCGGCCGGCATAGCGGCACAGCGGCACAGCGGCACAGCGGCACAGCGGCACAGCGACAATTGCGATTAGCCCGGTAGCTGGACCACGAGGCCTCGCGACTTTTATCCGTTTTGTCGGAAAATCTCGTAGTCATTTTGTTTTCTCGTTAGCATTTGCGCACGTTTTACGTGCGATTTGGCGCCGAGAAAACGAAATTGTCTACGAGATTCCATGGCCTTTGGGAGCCATATGAGGGTTATGAAATGATAGGGGTGTACAGCTATGGATGCCGATGTTTCTATGATGCCTGAGAGCTCGATACGAGATTGACACGGGGACCTGAGGGATTTGTGAGTGGGGCCGCGAGCACGAAACGGGCTTGGTGGCCGCTAGGGGGTCCGGCCGCAGGCCAGACAGGTGTTAGGCGGCTAGGCGGTTATTTGACCCCAGAATTTGGGTGATCAGGCCCGGTTCAGCTCCGGAGCGGAGTCAACTCGTAACCCCATCACTCCCATCAGCCCCACCAGCCCCATCACTCCCGCCAGCCCCACGAAGCCCGTCCAACCCGGGCCCGCGTCAACTCCGCAACTCCCCTCCGTGCGCCCCTTCGACCGCGTCCACGACGGCCCGCCGGAGGGTGGCTAGCTCGGCGTCGGTCAACGTGCGGTCCGCCGCCCGGAACCGCAGCCGGAACGCCAGGCTCCGCCGGCCGGCCCCCGCTTGGGCGCCGCGGTAAACGTCGAACAAGGTCACCGACTCGAGCAGCTCGCTGCCGGCGCTCTGGATGGTCGCCCTCACATCGGCCGCCGGGACCTCTTCTGACACGAGGAAGGCCAGGTCCAGGTCCGAGGCGGGATAACGGCTGACATCCTTGGCCCGCTTCGGCACTCTCGGCTCTTCGCCCAGATCATCCAGCGACACCGCCATGAAGCCGATCCGGCCGCTCAACCCGTAGGCCGCCACCACGTCGGGGTCGAGCTCGCCGACCGCGCCCAGGGCCTGGCCCGAGGCGCCCAAAATACGAGCGGCCCGGGTCGGGTGCCACCCTGGTATCTCGTCCGCTCGGATAGAGGCGCCGTCGAGACGTAGGGCGTCGGATAACCACAGCCACGTCCTTGTGGCCGCTTCGGCCTCCCCGCCGGCGACCAATCGCCCGGATTGGCCCTCGACCGGCCCGGAATCATCGCTCCGGCTGGCGCCACCGGCTGGCGGCGCCCCGCCCGCGCCGCCCGTTCCCTCTCCTGAACCCAGGGCGATGATGACCCCCAGGTGCTCGGCCTCGTCGGGGGTGACCTGGCCCGAGCCGGCCGCCGGCTTGGCGAACACCCGGCCGATCTCGAACAGGCACACGTCCCCGGCCTGCCGGTCGATGTTGAACTTGACCGCCTTCAGCAGTCCTGGGATCAGGGCTGTGCGCAGGAGCGACTCCGACGCGTCCAGTGGGTTCTCGACCTCGACGGCGTCGGGGTCGAGCCGGGCCCGCTCGAGGTCGCCCGGGGCGAGAAACGTAGTGGTCCAGGCCTCGTCGAAGCCGGCCCCGGCCAGGGCCTGGCGCACCCGCCGGCGCTCGCGCTGACGAGCGGTCAATCCGACCGAGCCGGCCTGGGCGCCGGCTCCGCCCGGCAGGCTGCGCTCGATCCGGCGGTAGCCCCACATCCGGGCCACTTCCTCAACGATGTCGATCTCTCGGGTGCACTCGAGCCGCCAGCTCGGGACGAGCACGTCGTGGACCCCGCCCGTGCTCGGGCGCCCCACTCCGCGGGCGTCCCCGGCCCCACCGGCCTCCCCTGCCCCGGCCCGGCCCGCCTCCCCTCCGGCCTCCCCCGCCCCGACCCGGCCCGCCTCCCCTCCGGCCTCCCCCGCCCCGGCCCGGCCCGCCTCCCCTCCGGCCTCCCCTGCCCCGACCCGGCCCGCCTCCCCTCCGGCCTCCCCGCCCCCACCCACTGGCGCATCGCCGATTCCCACCTCGTCCGATCCGGTCGGCTCGACCACCGACCGGGCCACGAAACCGATCGGAGCGAGGAGTCGCTCGATGTCGCGGTGGGGGATGGCTGTGCCGAGGACGGCGTTCACCCGGTCGGTACGGACCCGCACGACCGGTTGCACCGGCGTGTTCTGCTGGTCGCGGAAATCCACCAGGGGGCCGCGCCGCAGCGAGGTCACCCCGCTCCCGCCCGGCCCGCCCCGCTCTGCGCCCGGCCCGCCCCCGCCCCGCTCTGCGCCCGGCCCGCCCCCGCCCCGCTCTGCGCCCGGCCCGCCCCCGCCCCGCTCTGCGCCCGGCCCGCCCCCGCTCCGCTCTGCGCCCGGCCCGCCCCCGCCCGCACCCGGCCCGCCCGCGACTGCGGCGAGCAGGCCGACGAAGCGCTCCACCGCGGTCGGAGCCACCTCGGGGTCCACCCCCCGCTCGAAGCGCACCCGGGCCTCGGAGTGCAGGCCCAGCCGCTTTCCCGTCCTGGCGATGGCCATCGGGGCGAACCACGCCGCTTCCAGCAGGACCCGCTTGGTGTCGGGGCCTATCTCGGTACCCGCCCCGCCCATGATCCCGCCGATCCCGACGGGCACGCCGGCGGCGTCGCAGATGACGCAGTCATCGCCTTCGAGCCGGCGAGTCACACCGTCGAGGGTCTCGATCGTCTCGCCCGGTCGAGCCCGCCGGACCAGGATCCCCCCGCCGCCGAGGAGGGAGAGGTCGTAGGGATGGTTGGGCTGGCCGACGTCGAGCATCACGTAGTTGGAGACGTCGACGATGGCGTTGATGGGCCTCATGCCCGCCAGGGTCAGCCGCCGGGCCATCCAGGCCGGCGCCGGGCCCCCGGGTACGCCCTCGAGGATGGTGGCGGTGAACCGGGGGCACAGGTCGCCACTCTCGACCACCAGGCTGGCGACGCCGAGAGCCGGGTCTACGGTGACGGCCATGCCTGCGGATGGCCCCGACGACGGTGGGGCCCACGGTTCTCCAAGGGCGGCGGCGAGATCGCGCGCCACCCCGGCCATGCACAGGGCGTCCGAGCGGTTGGGGCTGATATCGAGGTCGAACACCACGTCGGGGTGGAGGTCCAGGGCATCGACCAGTGGGGTCCCGGCCGGGGCCAGGCCGGCCGGCAGGATCATCAGGCCGTCGGCCGATCCCGGGGCCTCGGGCAGCTCGAGTTCGCTGGCCGAGCACAGCATCCCGTTGGACCACTCACCGCGCATCTTGCGCCGGCTGATCGAAAAGTCCCCGGGCAGAACGGCGCCGACGGGGGCCAGCGGGACCAGGTCTCCCTCGGCGAAGTTCCAGGCGCCGCACACGATCTGCAGGGGTTCGCCCCCCCCGGAGTCCACGTCGACCAGGCGGACCCGGTCGGCATCGGGATGGGCCCGGACGGCGAGGACCTTGGCCACGACGACGTCGCCGAGCCCCTCGCCGACGCGCTCCACGCCCTCGACGACCAGACCGAGCTCGGACAGGGTGGCGGCCAGGTCGGCTACGTCGCGCTCGGAGTGGCGCGTAGTCGCGGAGCCAGGAGAGTGCTGCGAGCATGGTCAGGACCTAGAACTGGGTGAGGAAACGGACGTCGTTGTCGAGCAGGACCCGCATGTCGGACAGCTGAGCCCTGACCTGGGCCAGGCGGTCGATGCCGAAGCCGAAGGCGAAGCCGGTGTAGACCTCGGGATCGATCCCCACCGCATCGAAGACGTTGGGGTCGACCATCCCGCAGCCCCCGAGCTCGATCCAGCCGGACCCGCTGCAGGTCCGGCAGCCGCTCCCGCCGCAGATGGGGCAGGTGACCTCGAACTCCGCTGAGGGCTCGGTGAACGGAAAGTACGACGGGCGCAATCGCGAGTGGATGTCCGGTCCGAAGAACGCGGTGGTGAACGACTCGATCACCCCGGCCAGATCGCCGAACGTGATCCCCTCGTCGACCACCAGCCCTTCTATCTGATGGAAGACCGGCAGATGGCGGGCGTCGGGAGTGTCCCTGCGGTAGCACCTGCCGGGCATGACGGCGTAGATCGGGAGCTTGTGGGCCTCCATGAGCCGGATCTGCACCGGAGAGGTGTGGGTCCGCAACAGAACCGTCTCGGGCTCGCCGAGGCGCAGGTAGAGGGTGTCCCACATGCCCCGGGCCGGGTGGGCCGGGGGCATGTTGAGAGCCTCGAAGTTGTACCAGTCCGTCTCCGCTTCGGGCCCTTCGGCCACCACGAACCCCATGGCGACGAACGTGTCCTCGAGCTCGTCGCGGGTCTGGGTGACCAGGTTGGTATGCCCGATGCCTCTCGCCGCCGCCGCGAGGGGGGCTCGCCGGGGGCCGGCGACCGTCTCGGTGAGGTCGATGCCTTCCGCCGCGATGCGGGAGAGGCGGTCCTTTCGCTCCCACTCCTCGCGCCGCGCCCGGGCCTCGGCGTCGAGCCGGCCGCGAGCGGCATTGATGAGTGCTCCTGCCGCCCGGCGCTCGCCGGCATCGAGCTGTCCGAGCCGGGTATTGAGCCGGGCCAGGTCCGACCGCTTTCCGACCACGTCGCGCTCGAGCGTCGAGAAAGGACGCCAGGTCCCCCGCCCGGTGCAGTCTCTCGCGACCGGAGGCTTCTACGGCCGCGACCGATTCGGCCAGGTCGCCCGGCTCCAGGATGTTGTCGTCGTTCACGTTCCTTGCAGTCTGCCCAAGTCCAGGAAAGGAAGGGTAAACGTAAACTTCGACCCGTGCCCGACTTTTGATTCGGCGCTCAGCCGGCCGCCGTGGGACTCCACCAGGCCGCGGCTGATCCACAGGCCGAGACCGCTGCCGGCCGGCCGGCTGTGGGCCCGGCGGAAGAATGGGTCGAACACCCTCGGCAGCTCGTGCTCCGGGATCCCGTCCCCTTGGTCGATCACGCTCACCGAGGCCTGGCCCCCCGCGGCTGAGCCCTCGATCAGCACGCTGACGGGGGAGGCGTACTTGCACGCGTTCTCCACCAGGTTGGTCAGAACCTGCTCGATCCGGTCGGGGTCGACGTAGACGGCGGGGAAGCCGTCGGGAAAGCAAACGTCGGCGGTCAGCTCCGGGTACCCGAAGCGCACCCTGTCCACCACGGCCCGCGACAGATGGGCCAGGTCGACGATCTCGCGGTGCAGGGGCAGCCTTCGCGCTTCCAGGCGGCTTACGTCAAGCAGCTCGCCCATTAGCCGGGTTATCCGATCGGCGTCGTGGTTGACCTGCCGCAGCATGGCCTGCTTCTGCTGGTCGGGCAGGGTGTCCCAGCGGTTGAGCAGGAGATTCGTGTAGCCCTTCACCGAGGTGAGCGGGGACCGCAGCTCGTGATTTACCGCGGACAGGAGATCGATGCCGCTGGTGGTCGCAGGGTCGGGGCGGGCGGCGGCGCGCACGGAGATGACGGCCCCCGAGACCTCACCGTCGCCAACCCTCAGGTCGGATGAGGTGAGCCTCACCCGGAGGTCGCTGCCGTCGCCCCGGCGGATGACCGCCTCGAGCTCGCCCGGGCCGCCCATGGAGCTGAAACCGGCCGGCGCCCTCCCGGACACGTCGAAGCGTTCTCCCTTGTCATCCCGGATGTTGAGAAATGCTCCGCACCGCTCGTCCACCAGCTCCTTCGCCGAGTATCCGGTCAGCCGCAGTGCCGCCCGGTTGGCATAGGTGATGCGCTGGTTACCGTCTACGAACACCACGCCGTCGGGGAGTTGGTCGAACGGGTCCGATCCGTCGTGGCCGTGGTGACCGAGCTCGGAACCGCTGACCGGGTTCAGGCTCACGCCGCTCCGGTCCCGATGTCCGGTCGCCTGACCGCGGCCCGGCGTTGGCGGGCCGCCTCGAAGCAGAGCACCGCCGCAGCCATGGCGACGTTTATCGATTCCACCCCTGCGCTCATGGGGATCGTGACCCGCTCGTCCAGCCGGGCCTCGAGGTCGGCGGGCAGACCGTTGCTCTCGCTGCCGAACACCAGGGCCGCGGGGGCGGCGAGGTCGGCGTCGAGATAGTCGTGGCCGCCTGCCGATGCCGTCCCCATTAGCCGTAAGCCCCAGCGAGCCAACTCGTCGAAGACCTCCTCGGCGTCGTCGCCGGCTACCACCGGCACGTGGAATACGGCGCCGGCCGAGGATCGGACGGATTTAGGGTTGTAAAGGTCCACGGAGCCGGCGCAGAAGACGACCGCCCCGGCTCCTGAAGCGGCTGCCGAGCGGAGCACCGACCCGGCGTTTCCGGGGTCCTGCAGTCCCACGCAAACCACAGCGGGACGCAGGTCTCGACCTTCGAGGGCGCCGAGGTCCACGTCCACCATGGCGACCAGCCCGGCGATCGGCTGGGGGGTCACGGCGTCGCCCGCCCGGGCGAGGACGCCCGGCTGGAGCTCGAGGACCTGGGCCCCGGCCGCGGCGCAGCGCTCGGCCAGGTCGCGATGGGCCGAGGTCGCGTCGGCCGCGTCGAGGTAGACCGTCTCGATCGCGGCCCCTGACGCCAGCGCCTCGCCGAGCAGCTTGGCCCCCTCGACGACGAACCGGCGTTCCTCCCAGCGGGCGGCGCGGCGCTCCAGCAGGCGGCGCAAGGTCAGCACCGCCGGGTGGCGGAAGCCGAGCGGGCCGGAGACCCGGCCTTCAGTCGTCGGTCGAAGCGGAGGCGGCGGGCTCGTCCGCAGCCGAACCCGGCGCGGCGGAGGCCACGGCGGCCGGCTCCGCATCGGGCGGTTTCGCCGCCAGAGCAGCCGCCGCGACCGTACCGTCTCCGTTCAGGGCGTCACGGGCCACGTCGACCAGAGCGCCGAACGCCGCTCCGTCGGTCACCGCCAAGTCGGCGAGGATCTTCCGGTCCACTTCGACACCGGCCACCTTCAGCCCCGCTATGAGCCGGCTGTAGCTCATCCCATGGGCGCGCGACGCCGCGTTGATCCGTTGAATCCATAGCTGGCGGAAGTCGCCCTTGCGGGCCCTTCGATCCCTGTAGGCGTACTGCAGGGAGTGCATCACCTGCTCGTGGGCGGCGCGATAGCTCCGGCTCTTGTTGCCGAAATAGCCCTGTGCCTGTTCGAGGACAGCGCGGCGGTGCTTCTTGGTGTGGACGGCACGCTTCACCCGGGCCATCGACTTTCTCCTTTCAACCGGAATGACAAAATACGCAGTTCCTGCGTATGCCTGGACCTGGGCCGACCGGCCCGGCCCGTCAGAGCCCCAGAAGGCGCTTGACCGCCTTGACGTCGCCCGGGGCCACGTCGACTTCCCGACCCAGGCGCCGGGTCCGCGTGCTCGACTTCTTCTCGAGCAGGTGGGACCGGAACGCCTGGCGCCGGCGCAGCTTGCCGCTGCCCGTGATCTTGAAGCGCTTGGCCGCGCCCCTATCGGTCTTCATCTTCGGCATCTTCTGGAACTCCTAGTAGTACTCGGGAGGCGGGTCGGGTCAGGAACCCGCAGGAGCGCTGCTGCCCACGCCCTGACCATCTGCCCCGTACCCGGCGGCGGCCACCGCGGGCTGGGGGGTGGGTGCCCCCGAGTCGCCGGCCGGGGCGCTCTCGGGCTGAACCGGGTCTCCGCCGGATCGGGGATCTCCCCCGCTAGTGGCAGTAGGTCGACCCTGGCGACCTTCCTGGTCGCGGCCGGCGCCGTTGGGCTGAGGCTTGCGGACCTGTTGGGCCTTGCGGTCGGGGGCGAGCACCATGATCATGTTGCGGCCGTCGAGCTTGGGCGCCGACTCCACCTTGGCGTGGCCCGATACCGCTTCGGCCACCTGGTCGAGGATCTTCTTGCCTAGCTCGGGGTGGCTCATCTCGCGGCCGCGGAACATGATGGTGATCTTGACCTTGTGACCTTCCCCAAGGAATCGGGACACCTGACGGGTCTTGGTGTCGAAATCCCCGACCCCGATCTTCGGCCGGTATTTCATCTCCTTGATGCCCGTGCTGGTGGCTTTTCTCCGGGATTCCTTGGCCCGTTGTGCCGCTTCGTACTTGAAGCGGTTGTAGTCCATGATCCGGGTGACCGGTGGATTGGCTTCGGCCGCCACTTCCACCAGATCGAGGTCCATCTGGCGGGCGATGCTCAGAGCCTCCGGCAAAGGTTTGACTCCAAGCTGCTTACCGTCAGGGTCGATCAACAGGACTTCCCGGGCCCGGATGCGGTCGTTGGTCCGGTGCTCGCTTTGGTCAGGCGCAGGGGCTATGCCGCATCACTCCTAGTGGTCAAGCCCTGTCCGAAGAACGCGAATAGGGCGGGCGCAAGGAAGCAACGCCCGCCTCGGCGGTCGAACGACCAGGACGCACCGTCCATCGCGCCCAGAGACACAACCGGTGGCCAGGTGGAGGCCGTACGGCCCCGCTTCCCGAATTAGATTTTCAACATAGGGTAGCGCAATGAGCACGCTTTGGACGCCTTCGGGTGAAAGACCTATCCGCAGGGAGCCGGAGTCATCCGCTGGCGGGCCCCCTCCGGGCGGCGAGCCGGCCGGTCCCGGCGGCCCCTCGATGAGCGAGGAAGAGGCGGCGGCGCAGATGGCCGAGCTGCGCGACCGCCTCGCCCGGACTCCGGCCGAGGTGGTTGTGGCCAACCACGCTTACGGGCTGTTCGAGCTGGCGGCCCTGCACCTTTCCCTCGATCCCCCCCAGCTCGGCCAGGCCCGCCTCGCCATCGATGCCCTGGCCGCGTTGGTCGAGGGGCTCGGACCCCGTCTCGGTCAGCCGGGCCCTGATCTGGTCGAGAGCCTCTCCAACCTCCGCATGGCCTTCGTGCGGGTCGCCGGCGCTCACCAGGGAGAAGTTCCGGGCGAAGGGGGCTAGCGGCCCGGCGGGGGCGGCCGGCGTGGTGGACCGGGCGTCACCCGCCCTGGCGCAGCGCCCCGGCCTCCCAGCGGCCCAACCGGCCCGGGATGACCCGAAAGATCACGTCGGCGCCCACCTCGATCGTCCTCGAGCCGTCGGCGATCTGGGTGCAGTGGAACGGGTAGGCCTCCAGCTCCCGACCCCCGCCGCCCACTGCGACGACCGTGCCCATCCCGACCGCGTCGTCATAGGCGCTGACCGTCCCGTGGAGATCAACGCCCGAGCCGGCGCTCATGGGACGATCTTGGCGATCGGGAGCTCGATGATGTCGGTCGCCCCGTGGTCCTTCAGGGCAGGGATGAGAGTGTTGATGGTGTGCTTGGGCACAACCGCCTCGACCGCGAAGCCGTCCTCCCCGTAGAGCTTGGAGACCGTCGGCGACTTCATGGCCGGCAGGAGCTCGATCACCGAGGCCAGGGCCGCCTCCACCACGTTCAACTTGACGAGGACCCGGCCGCGGGCGATCAGGGTGCCGGTGAGGAGGCTCATGAGCTGCTCCATGGCGTGGCGCTTGTCGTCGTCGGCGTAGGCCACCGGGTTGGCTATCAGCTCGGTGTAGGACTCGAGGACGGTGGCGATGATTCGCAGGCCGGCTGCCCGCAGGGCCCGGCCCGTCTCGGTTATCTCGACCACGGCGTCGGCGATCTCGGGGATCTTGGCCTCGGTCGCCCCGTGGGACAGCCGGACCTCGGCGTCGACTCCGTGCTTTTCCAGGAAGCGGCTGGTGAGGGCCGGGTACTCGGTCGACACCCGGGTGCCGGCCGGAAGGTCACTTATCGACCGGACGGGCGATTCCTCCGCCACCGCCAGGACGACCCTGATCGGGTTCGAGGTGGCCTTGCTGTAGCGCAGCTCGCCGAGGGACGCCACCTCGCTGTCGGTCTCCTCGATCCAGTCCCGACCGGTGATCCCCAGCTCGAAGAGGCCTTCGGCCACGTACAGCGGTATCTCCTGGGGCCGGAGGATGCGCACCTCCGATACCCGGGGATCGTCGATCGACGCCCGGTAATCGACGTTGGAACTACGGAGCACGGCGAGGTCGGCGGCCTCGAACAGGTCGAGGGTGGCCCGCTCGAGCGAGCCTTTGGGCAGGACGATCCGCAGCACCGGGGCTCAGCCGGTCACTTCTCGGGCTTGGGAAGGTCGCCCAGGAGGTTGGCCATCTCTATCGCGGTCAGAGCGGCTTCGAAGCCCTTGTTGCCGGCTTTGGCCCCCGCCCGCTCGACGGCCTGCTCGATCGTGTCGGTGGTGAGAACCCCGAACACCACGGGTATGCCCGCATCCAGCTGCACCCGCTGGACCCCGGAGGCGCACTGGCCGGCCACGAACTCGTAGTGGCCGGTGGCGCCCCGGATCACCGCCCCCAGGGTGATGACCGCGTCGTAGTTGCCGCTGCCGGCCAGGCGGGCCGCCACCAGGGGCAGCTCGAACGCTCCGGGAGCCCACGCCAGGTCGATCGCGTCGGCGTCGACGCCGTGGCGGCGCAGGCAGTCTGTGGCCCCCTCGACCAGGTGGCTGACGATGGCCTCGTTGAACCGGCTCGCCGCGATTGCGATGCGCAGGCCGCTGCCGTTGAGGCCGCCCTCGAAGACGGTCACAGGGCTCCGCCCTCGTCCATCAGATGGCCGAGGCGGTCCCGCTTGGTTCGCAGGTAGCGGATGTTCTCTTCGTTGGGCACGGTGTGCAGGGCCACGCGATCCACGATCTGAAGACCGTAGCCTTCCAACCCGCCCCGCTTGGCCGGGTTGTTGGTCATGAGCCTCATGGTGGTGATGCCGAGGTCGACGAGTATCTGGGCGCCGATTCCGTACTCCCGGCTGTCCACCGGCAGGCCCAGCTCGACGTTGGCGTCCACCGTGTCCAGCCCGCCGTCCTGCAGTTCGTAGGCCTGGAGTTTGGCGTCGATGCCGATGCCCCGTCCTTCGTGGCCCCGCAGGTAGACCACCACCCCCATGCCCTCCTCTGCGATCCGCTCCAGCGCCCCGTGCAGTTGGGCCCCGCAGTCACAACGGCGAGAGCCGAATACGTCGCCCGTCAGGCACTCGCTGTGCACCCGGACCAGAATGTTGGGCTCTCCCGCCGGCTCGCCCATGACAAAGGCCAGGTGGGTCTCGTGGTCGATGACGCCCTGGTAGGCGACACACCGGAACTCGCCGAACTCGGTTGGCAGCCGGGCTTCGGCCGTCCTGCGCACCAGGCGCTCGGTTCGCCGCCGGTAGCGGATGAGGTCGGCAATGGTGATGAGAGGGAGCCCGTTCTTTGCCGCGAAGACCTCGAGGTCGTCCCGCCTGGCCATCCCCAGCCCGTCCTCGGTGACCACCTCGCACAGCACCCCCGCCGGGGCCAGCCCGGCCAGCCGGGCCAGGTCGACCGCCGCCTCGGTGTGCCCGGCCCGCTTCAGCACCCCGCCCTCCCTGGCTCGCAGCACGTGCAGGTGGCCGGGGCGGGCGAAGTCGTCGGGCCTGACGTTCGGGTCCACCAGAGCCCGGGCCGTCCGGGACCGGTCGGCTGCGGATATGCCGGTGGTGGTCCCCTCGCGGAAGTCGACGGTGACGGTGAACGCGGTCCGCTGGCTCTCGGTGTTGCGCCCGACCATGAGGGGCAGGTCCAGCTGATCGGCCCGCTCGTTGGTGACCGACGCGCAGATGAGTCCCGAGGTGTGGCGTACCAGGAACGCCATGGTCTCGGGCGTGGCGTGCTCGGCTGCGACTATGAGGTCGCCTTCGTTCTCCCGGTCCTCGTCGTCGACGACGATGATCATCTGCCCGGCCCGGATGGCCGCGATGGCCTCGTCTATGGATGAAGTGGGCATCTCAGGATCTCCCTCTTGGGTGGGCAGCAGCATCGGTTGGTGCGACAGCCCTGTCCACCGACGGTCATGTGGCTCGTCCCGTCTCAGATCCCCTGGTTCCCATGGTGCCAGCAGCACGCTGGAACGAGGAGCGTGAGGGGGCGTCTGATACCTCGGGAGATCCAGGGCGGCGCGCCGCACCCGGGCCGAAGGCTTCGTAGGGGGACTCCACTCCGGCGTTCAACAGCCGCTCGGCGTACTTGGCGATCACGTCAACCTCGAGGTTCACCTGATCTCCGGGGGTTTTCCGGCCGAGCGTGGTAACCGCCATGGTGTGGGGGATGACCGCCACCGAAAAGCCCCGGTCCGTTACGTCGACCACGGTCAGGCTCACGCCGTCCACCGTCACCGAGCCTTTCTCGACCAGGTAACGCCGGACCGAACCGGGCGCTTCTATCTCGAGCTCGGGGGCGGCCCGTGCCATCCGCCCGACCGCGTCGACGTGCCCCTGGACCAGGTGACCCCCGAGGCGAGCGCCCAGGCTCAAGGCCCGCTCGAGGTTTACCGGATCACCGGGCCGGAGCGAGCCCAGGTTGGTCCGGCCCAGGGTCTCTTCTACGGCGTCGGCGGACCACCAGCCGGGACCGATGCCCACCACGGTCAGGCAGCAGCCGTTCACCGCTACCGAGTCGCCGATGGCCGTGCCGGTGGTGACGGTCTCGGCCCGGAAGACGAGCCGGACTATGCCCTCCCCTGCCGGCTCGGTGGTCGTCAGCGACCCCAGCTCTTCGACGATACCGGTGAACACCACCCCTCACGGTACGGCAGCGGGGCCCCGAGCAGCCAGAAGGTCGATGCGAACGTCAGGGCCCAGCCGGCGCACGGAGGCGATCCGCCCCCGCCAGACGGCGTCCA
Organism: uncultured Actinomycetota bacterium; assembly: GCA_963783945.1. Classification (GTDB taxonomy): domain Bacteria; phylum Actinomycetota; class Acidimicrobiia; order Acidimicrobiales; family Palsa-688; genus CAWAPS01. The sequence continues at coordinate 832,700 of CAWAPS010000007.1, read as the reverse complement.
TGGTCGGGGCGCCCGGCCCACCGAACAGCGACACCCCATCGTCGCCACCCATGATGGCGGGGGCGAAATAGATCACGTACTGGTCGACCAGGCCCCCGCGGTGAAAGGACCCGGCCACCCGGGACCCCCCCTCCACGAGCAGTTGCACCACGCCCCGGGCCGCCAGGTCTCTCAGGAGAGGCTCGATGTCACCGTCATGGACCAGGGCGGGCAGGGCCTGGGCGTCCGCCGGGGGGTGGCCCAGGATGACCCGGATCGGGTCCCGGCCGGGCACGGCGCGCACGGTGAGGGCCGGGTCGTCGGCCCGGACGGTTCCGGCCCCCACCAGGATGGCGTCGCTCTCGGCTCGCAGCTGGTGGGCATCGGCTCGGGCTTCGACCCCGGTGACCCACTTGCTCGTGCCATCGGGCGCGGCGATGCGGCCGTCGATGGTCGCCGCCAGCTTCAGCACCACCCATGGGCGTCCGGCCCGGCGATGGGTTAGGTAGGCGGCGAGGGAGGACTCAACCTCCTCCGCCCGTACGCCGAGCGTCACCTCGATGCCGGCCTGGCGGAGGCGTTCCGCCCCCGCCCCCGACACGTTCCGGTCCGGATCAAGCACTCCCACCACGACCCGCTTGACTCCCGCGGCTATCAGGGCGTCGGCGCACGGGGGCGTGCGACCGTGATGCGAGCAGGGTTCGAGGGTCACGTAGACGGTAGAGCCCCGGGCCGTGGGCCCGGCGAGCTCGAGGGCCACCGCCTCGGCGTGAGGACCGCCGGGAGGCTGGGTCGCGCCGAGAGCCACCGGGCTGTCGCCCTCGGGGACGACCACCGCCCCCACCCACGGATTGGGGGAGGTGGTGGCCCGGACGCTCCGGCCGAGGGTCACGGCCTCACCCATCCATTCCCAGTCCTCGTCGGACCTCGCCTTTCTGCTGTCCGAACCAGCGCCGTTGGGGTCGGGCCTTCCCTGGCCATGTCCGGACGCCGGCTCGTCTGGATCAACTCCGTCGCCCCCGCCGGCCGGCGGCGGTCGATCGGGCGCCACCCGGAGCCGCCTACGGGTGCCGGGTCGGCTGCTCGCCGAGCAGCTCCAGGGCGTGGGGAATCACGTCGATAACCGCGTTCAGGCACTCGACCGCGCCTTTCGGCGAGCCGGGGGTATTGAGGACGATGCTTCGGCCCTTGATGCCTGCCACGCCGCGAGAGAGGCGCCCGAGCGGGCTGACCAGCCGCATGGCCTCCGCCAGGCCGGGCGCATCCCGCTCGAGAATCTCGCGCGTCCCCTCCGGCGTCTGGTCCCTCGGGGCGAAGCCGGTCCCGCCGGTGGTCACCACCAGCCCGGAGAAGCTGGCGCTCAGCCGGGCCAGCTCTCCGGCGACCGACGCCACCCCGTCGGCGATCACTGATCTTTCCGTCACCTCGAAGCCAGCGGCTTGCAGCGTGGCCTCGAGCGCGGCGCCCGACAGATCCTCCCGGGTCCCGCCGATCACCCCGTCGGAGACGGTGACCACCTTGGCCTGGTACACCGGGTTGCCCGACGCCCCTGGGGCCGGGCGGTCCCCGGAACCGGCGACGTCGGGCGGCCGGGCGTCGCTCATGCCGACGCCGCCGCGTCCTCGGCCGCCCGCCGGATGGCACGAGAGGCGGCAACGGGGTCGGGGTGGCCGAAGATGGCGCTGCCGGCCACGAACGTGTCGGCCCCGGCGGCCGCCACTGCTCTCACCGTGTCCACGTCGATGCCCCCGTCGACCTCGATCGACAGCTCGAGACCGTCCCGCCGGGCAATCTCAGCGGCTCGGGCGACTTTGGGGACGGCTTCCGGCATGAAGCTCTGACCGCCGAAGCCGGGATGAACGGACATGACGAGGAGCAGATCTATGACGTCCAACCACGGTTCGGCGTCTTCGAAGGGGGTCTCGGGGTTCAGCGCCAACCCGGCCCCGATGTGCAGATCCCGGAGGGCGGATAGGAGATCGCCTGTCCGGCCCACCTCCACGTGGACGGTGCAGCTGCTGGCCCCGGCTTCGGCGAAGTCCCGCAGGTAGTCCCACGGGTTGGTCATCATCAGATGGCAGTCGAGGAAGGCGTCGGAATGCCGGCGCAGGGCGGCGACGACGGGAGGCCCGATCGTGAGGTTGGGTACGAAGTGACCGTCCATCACGTCCACGTGGAGCCAGTCCGCTTCCGGCTTCACCCGCTCCACCTCCGCCCCGAGAGCGGCAAAGTCGGCCGAGAGGATCGACGGCGCCATGCGGACCATATGGGGTCACCATACCGACTCCGGGTTACCGTTCGTCACATGCACAAGAGCAGGTTGGTGGCGGCTCTCGTCGACGTCCCGGCCGCCGACTTCGAGCGGGAGACGGGGTTCTGGTCGGCGGCCCTCGGCGTCGAGCCCGAGATAGACGACAGCGACCCGGACTACGCCGATATGGGGGAGGCGACGCCCGGCCTTCAGTTCTTCGTTCAGCGGGTCGGAGCGCCGTCGAGGGTCCACCTGGACATCGAGACCGACGACGTCGACGCCGAGGTGGCGAGACTCGAAAAGCTCGGGGCAACCCGGGTCGAGCACATTCGTTCCTGGTGGATCATGCGCGATCCGGCCGGGATGCTCTTCTGCGTGGTCAGGGTCCAGCTGCCCGACGCCTTCCATCGTTACGCCCGGACCTGGGGGTGACCCCGGGATCACCAAGGGACGGAGCCGCCGTCACCCCGGGGCTTGGAGGATCAACAGGTACATCCCGTCCGTGCCGGCGGCCTGGGGCAAAAGCAGGGCACCACGGCCTGCGGGCGTCCAGGGCGGCCCGGGCGGTACCAGGGGCTTCAACTCCGGGAAGCGCCGCTGCGCCCAATTGCTCCACCCCCGCGGTCTCAGCGGAGGTGAGGGTGCAGACGCTGTAGGCGAGCACCCCTCCCGGCTTGACCAGGGCCCGGGCCTCGGTCAGCAGGCCTTGCTGCAGCTCCGCCAGCCTCGCCACGTCTTCCGGCTGGACCCGCCAGCGGGCGTCGGGGCGTCGCCGCAGCACGCCGAGCCCCGAGCACGGCGCGTCGACGAGGACTACATCGAAGCCGTCCGGTCTATATGGGGGTCGCAGCCCGTCGGCCACGACCGTGGCGACCTGCGAGGTTTCCAGCCGGCGGGCGTTGTCGGCGGTGACCCGGGCCCGCCGGAACGACAGGTCGGAGGCGACCACGAGCGCCGGGCCGGCCCGGGCCATGGCCGTGGCTTTCCCGCCGGGCGCGGCGCAGAGGTCGAGCACCCGCCCCCCGTCGCCCACCGGGAGGTAGCCGGCCACCATCTGGCTGGCCCGGTCCTGGAAGTAGCCGTCGGGGCGGGCGGTGGCGGGGGCCGGCTCGTTCATGGCGCCGAGGGCGGCCCATGCCCGGTCCCGCCCCAGATCGCGGCCGAGCTGATCAACGATCCAGTCCGGGTAGCTGAGCTGGGTCGCCCGGTCAGGCCAGGCAATCAGGCCGGCCGAGACTTCGCTCGCCACCCGCCGGAGCACCGCGTTCACCACCGAGCGGCCCCGGCCTCGGACCTCGTCGACCGTCGCCGACACCGCAGCATGGGGAGGGATCCGAGTCCAGGCGATCTGGTAGGCGCCCACCCGCAACGCCGCCCTCACCTCGCTGTCGATGGGGCCCCGGGTGTGGCGGTCGGTCAGCCAGTCGCATGCCCGGCGCATCCGGCAGGTCCCGTAGACCAGCTCGGTCACCAGGTGGCGATCCCGCGTCTCGAGGCCGCTGTCGGCCAGCAGCGCCGGCGCGACATCGTTGGCCCGGGCTCCGCCGTCGACTGCTATCAAGGCGTCGATCGCGAGGCGGCGGGCGGTGGCTGGCCGGCCCGTCCCGCTCGCCCGGACCGTCCGGGCCCCATGGGTGGCGCGCCCCGGGCGGGCCCGGGTGCTCCGCCCCTGTCCTCCCGCCCGGCCGCGGTCTGCACCCGGGCTCGGCCGCCCTGCCCCCGCCCGCTCCTCCGGCGTCACAGTACCGACCGGCCCGGCGCCGCCGGGACTGGTACGAGCCGGACCATACGTGATCGGGCGGGAGCGGCCGAGGCCGGGGTCACGGCCTCATGCCCCGAGACGTTCACCCGGCGCCGGCCGGGCACCCCGAATCCAATCCGCCGCCGCTACGGGAGCCTTGCCCTCCGGCTGTACCAGTTCGAGCCGCAGCCGCCCGCCACCTGTCCAGACCAGGCCGCCATCGAGGGTGCCGGGCGGGGCCGGGTCCACCCCCCCGGAACCGGGGGTCGGCTCCACTGCAGACGCTCGGTGAACCAGCAGGCGCCGGCCCCGCCAGGTCGTCCACGCCCGGCCCACTCTGACCACCCGGACCAGCTCCACCGCCCTCTCGAGCCAGTCGAGGTGCAGGTCCTCCGGGGTGATCTTGGCCGCGTACGTCGTGTCGCCCCGCTGAGGCGCGGGCGAGCCGAGCCCCTCGTCGAGGGCGCTTACCACCATGGCCGCTCCCATCACCGCGAGCCGGCCGACCAGAGCGGAAGCGGTCTCATCTCCCCCTATGGCGACTTCCTCACAGCGGTAGACCGGGCCGGTATCGAGTCCCTCGTCTATCGCCATCAGGCACACACCGGTGACTGTATCCCCGGCCAGGATGGCTCTCTCCACCGGCGCCGCCCCCCGCCAGCGGGGCAGGAGGGAGAAGTGGACGTTGACCATGGGGAGCCGGGTCAGCACCTCCGCTGAGATGATCCGGCCGTAGGCCACGACCACACCGAGATCCGCGGCGGCGTCAACCACGTCCTCCACCCGGTGGCTCACGGGCAGCCCGAGCTCGAGCGCGGCCATCTTGACCGGCGATGCTCCAGGGGCCTCGTTGCGTCCCCGCCGCTTGTCCGCCCTGGTGATGACGACGGGAACGTCGTGGCCGGCCGCGACCAAGGCCCGCAGGACTACAGCTGCCGGTTCCGGAGTGCCGAGAAAGGCCAGGCGCGTGATGGGGTTCCTAGCTATCGGCCGACGTACTCAGGATGCCTGGCCGGGCCACCGCTGCCGCGCTTCAGCTGCCCACGGCCTCGGCCCGGCGGCGCAGCTCGCGCATGGCCTCCTTGCGCTGGGACTTGTCGAGCAGCCCGATCAGCAGCCGGCCGTCGAGGTGGTCGAGCTCGTGCTGGAAGCAACGGGCCTCGAGCTCGTCCGCTTCGATCGACAGCTCGTTGCCGTCGAGGTCCCAACCGGTGAGATGGATCTCCTTGGGCCTCACGATAGGAAAGTGCAGGCCGGGAATGGACAGGCATCCCTCCAGGTACTCCCACTCCCCGCGGCTCTCGGAGATCGTCGGGTTCACGACGGCGACCGGGTCCTGGTCCTCCAACTGGTAGACGAAGAGCCTCTTCTGCACCCCGACCTGGGGGGCGGCCAGGCCCACGCCGCGGGCTTCGTACATGGTCTCGATCATGTCGTCGACCAGGCGGGCCAGTGTCGCGTCTATGTCGGTCACTTCGGACGCGCGCTGGGTCAACACGGGGTCTCCGAACATCCTGATGTGGTAAGCAGCCACGTCAACAGGATACCGGGCGGGAGTCGCGATGCCTCCTGCATCCCGGCGTTCCGGCCAGGCGGGCCGGCCGGAATTGCCGCCATGGCCACCGAGTCCGTGACTGATCACCAGTCCGCTCCCCCCGGGGCGGCCATTAGCGTCTGAGAGTCATGGCCCAGGGGCACTATTTCGACGCCGAACCCGCCGTCCCATCCCGACCCGCCGAGGTCGAACTGGTACTGCCCGACTTCCGGGCCCAGCTCCGGGTCGACCGCGGGGTGTTCTCGGCGGGCGGGGTCGATCCCGGCACGCTCGAGCTTCTGCGGGCCACCCGAGCCGAGGCGGCCGGGCTGCCCGCGGGCTCTCACCTGCTCGACCTCGGGTGCGGGTATGGGCCCATCGCCTGCACTATCGCCCACTTCTCGCCCGGCTCGACCGTGTGGGCCGTCGACGTCAACGACCGGGCACTGGCCCTCGCCGCCGCCAACGCCCGGGCCCTCGGCCTCGACGCCATCCGGGCCGCCCGTCCCGAGGACGTCCCGGCCGACCGGACCTTCGCTGCCATCTGGTCCAACCCGCCCATCAGGATCGGCAAAGCCGCCCTGCAGGAGTTGCTGATGTCCTGGCTGCCCCGCCTCGAGCCGGCAGGCCCGGCCTGGATGGTGGTGTCGCGCCATCTCGGCGCCGACTCCCTGGCCGCCTGGCTCGGGACGGAGGGGTGGCGGGTCGAGCGCAAGGGGTCCAAACGCGGCTACCGGATCCTGCGGGTGGACCGGTCGTGAAACAGCTTCGCCCAACCGACCTGAAGCGGCTCCACCGGGATTGGAGTCGCAGGACCACCGGCCGGTTGGCCGTGTTGCTCGATTCGGTCCAGTCGCCTTACAACATCGGCGCCATCGTGCGTACCGCCGCGGCCTACCGGGTCGAGCACCTTTACCTGTGCGGCCAGTCCGGTTCGCCCTCAGCGGCAAAGTCGGCGAAAGTGTCTCTCGGCACCGAGCGGTACGTGTCCTGGTCGGTGTTCGAGCGGGGGCCGGACGCGGCCGACGCCGCCCGGGAGGAGGGCTTCGTCGTGGTGGGGCTGGAGCTCGCCGACGCCGCCGTTCCGTTGCACCAGCTGACCGCCGGCCCCGACGTCTGTCTGGCTTTGGGCAACGAGGACCACGGTCTGAGCCCGGCCACCCTGGCCGCGTGTGACGCCGTGGCTTTCCTTCCCCTGCTCGGCCGGGTCGGCTCGCTCAACGTGGCGACTGCGGCCGCGGTGGGGCTCTATGAGCTGCGTCGCCAGGACTGGACCTGATCGAACGCGGGATCAGGGGCGGGCCGGGCAGCAGAGGGCGCCACCCGCCAGGCCACCAGCCTCCAGCCCCTTTGGGCCGGGCTCTACCGCGTCCGGCGGGTCACCGCATCGAACTGGGCCAGCAGGTTGAGGCACGTCCGCTCGTCGTCCGCGCTCAGACCCGGGGCCACCCGCAGCGCCAGCGGTCGGATGGTGATCCCGCCGCGGGGACGGAAGTCTCCGAACACTCGCAGGTACCGGGGCCGGACCCGATCCTTCAGGTCGTCGGCTATGCGGTTGACGCAGTCCTCGTGAAAGGACCCGTGGTTGCGGAACGCGCCCAGGTACAGCTTGAGGCTCTTGCTCTCCACGCAGAGATCGCCCGGGACGTAGTGGATGTGGATGGTCCCGAAGTCCGGTTGCCCGGTCATGGGGCACAGGCTGGTGAATTCCGGGCAGTCGAGACCGATCACCGAAAGCTCTGAGCGGTGCTGGTTCGGGAAGCACTCGAGGATCGCGGCGTCAGGGTCCTGGTACCGGTAGTGCGTCGCCCCTCCCAGGTGGGTGAGCTTCGAGGTGTCACTCAATTGGCACCCGCTCCCCGGTACTCGACTTCGGATGCGCTGGACCGCCTTGTCACGCCCATCACGGGATACCGATGAACTTGTGGGTCTGCAGGCTCAGCCTCCATTGCGGATGGGCCAGGCAGTACTCCACGGCCAATGCGGTGTTGCCCTCCCGGTCGGGTCCGTCCATCGGCTGGAGGGAAAGGCGCCCGAACCGTCCGCCTTCGAACCGCTCGGGCGGCGCCCCGTCCTGGGGGAAGACCAGCTTGAGCTCGTCGGCCTCCTCGACCACGAAGGTCGCCCCGGCTTTCGGGCTCACGCACACCCAGTCGAGCCCGTTGGGTATGGGCCGGGTCCCGTTGGTCTCGATGCCCACCTCGAAGCCCCGCTCGTGAAGGGCGGTGATGGCCGCCTCATCGAGCTGCAGGAGGGGCTCGCCTCCGGTGCACACTACGTAGGGCCGGGCCTTGTCGTGAGCTTTGCCGACCCACGCTGAGGCGACCGCAGCAGCCAGGTCCGAGGGGGTGTCGAACCGTCCCCCGCCCCCGCCGTCGGTGCCCACAAAATCGGTGTCGCAGAACTGGCACACGGCCTGGGCCCGGTGCACCTCGTGGCCGGTCCAGAGGTTGCAGCCGGTGAACCGGCAGAACACCGCCGGCCGCCCGGCGTGGACCCCTTCTCCCTGCAGGGTGTAGAAGATCTCCTTGACCCGGTAGGCCATCACGGGCTCCGAGGGGCGAGGACGGGATCGGGCACGCCTGCTTCCGCGAATCCTTTGGCCCGCAGGTGACAGGAGTCGCATGTCCTACACGGCCGCCCGGACGGGTCCGGGTCGTAGCAGCTGTGGGTGATGCCGTAGTCCAGCCCGAGCGACAGCCCCCGGCCGATGATCTGGCCCTTGGTCAGCTCGATCAGCGGGGTGTGGATGCTGAGCCGCTGGCGCCCCTCGACCCCGGCCTTGGTGGCCAGATCGGCCATCTGCCGGTAAGCGTCGATGTACTCGGGCCGGCAGTCCGGGTACCCGCTGTAATCGAGGGCGTTGACCCCGATGAAGATGTCCGAGGAGCCGAGGGTCTCGGCGAAGGCCAGTGCAAACGACAAGAAAATGGTGTTGCGGGCGGGCACGTAGGTGACCGGGATCTCGTCGCCGCCCGACCCCGGCCCGGCGTCCGCCGCCGCCGCGTCGCTCCCCCGGTGGGGCACCGCCAGGTCCCCGGTGAGAGCTGAGCCACCGAACACCCGCAGGTCTATGTCGGCCACCACGTGCCGCACCACCCCTACCGCCGCCGCCACCCGGCGGGCGGCGTCCAGCTCGATCGCATGGCGCTGCCCATACCGGAAACTGAGGGCGTACGCCCGGTAGCCCTCGTCGCGAGCTATGGCCAAGGTGGTCGCAGAATCGAGCCCGCCGCTGAGCAGCACGACCGCCGGGGCGCCGTGGTGACCGCTCTGCATGCCCCCTGCCTACTACACCCGCGCCGCATCGACGGGCCGGCTACAGCCGGGTCGGCTCGACGGCCACCCGCAGGCCGCCGCCCGGTCGCGGCGTGTCCGCCAGAGCCCGGGCCAGCGCATCCGGATCCGCCGCCTTCACCAGCCAGCGGTCACGGTCGGGGCCGAGAATCTCGACCGGCGGGCGGGTCAGCCGAAGCCGTTCCACGAACTCCGGGGCGGCCTGACCCGACACCACAGCCACCGACGTCACGGGGGGCAGGCGCAGGGCGGCGCGCAGCTCTATCTCCGCCCCGGCCAGAACTCCGGGATCGGCGAGAAGAGCCGACCGGATCACCGGATGGTCGGGAACCCGGGTCTGCGCCAGCACCCGGCCGGTCCGTCCCCTCACCAGCCGGGATGCGCCGGCCAGCAACCCCAGGGCTTCCGGGCCGGCCCGGACCCGGCCGGCCAGCAGCTCCTGGTCGAAGTCCACGAACGCCGCAGCGGTGACCCCGTCGTTCGGTCCGAGCCGGTGCAAGACGGCCTCGGTGCCGACCAGCAGCCCGGCATCGGGCACGACCTTGGTTTGGGCCGTGACCTCGGCGACCGGGCGACCGGCCAGGGCTTCCAGCTCCTCGCGGGCGCGCGTCACCCCCACGCGCAGGAGCTTGACCCGCGACGACGAGCACTCGGCGCAGACCTGAGGCCGTTCGAGCCCGCATCTCGGGCAGCGCAGGATTCGCTCCCCCTCCCTTCCTGTCTCCTGGGACACCGCGGCGCCGCAGTTCTCGCAGCGGGTCAGCTCGCCACACGCCGCGCAGGCAAGCAGGCGGGCCCGCCCGGTGCGGTTCAGCACGCACACCACGCGGGGTTCGGAGCGGATCAGGTCGACCAGGCGGTCGGAGTACAGACCCAGCCTGGGATCGTCGCCCCGCCGGTCGACGACTTCGAGGGCGGCCCATCCCCGCCTCTCAGCCGCCCGGTCGACGGTGCGCAGTGAACCCAGGGCGAGCAGCTCCGGAGTAGGGCAGGCGCTGACGACCACACAGGGCGCCCCGGCGCGCCGGGCCCGCTCGGCCAGCACGTCGACCGCGTTCCAGGTCGGTACCTGCTCCTGGCCCAGCCCTTCGTCGTGGCCGTCCAGGACCACCGCCGCGGCCAGGCCGGGACACGGGCCCCACGCCGCCGCCCGGGCGCCGATGACGACCGCCCTTCCGCCTCTCGCCGCCGGCCACTCGCCGGGGAGCAGGGCCACGTCGCCCCCGGCCCTGCGCAGCCGGCCCGCCAGCACGGCCGACCGGGCCAGCGAAGGCAGCACCACCAGGGTGGGGCCCAGCTGGGCGATCTCGGCGATCAGCGGGGTCGGGTCGGCCGCGGGCGGCAGCCGCAGCAGGGTCACCCGGCCCGGTTCGAGGTCGCGGGCCAGCTCAGAGCCGGGCGCCGATCCCTGCCCGCCCGGACCCGGTGGGGCCGGGGGTCGTCTGGCTGGGTCCGGCACCGCCCGCACCGCGAACCCGGCCGACGCCGACTTCAGGAACGACGCCCGGCGCCCCGCCCATCTCCACGCTCCCCACCCGGCCAGGGCCACCACTCCCGGCTCCGGCCCCGCGCCCCTGACCTTGGCGATGGCCCGCAGGGCCCGCCCAGGCTCCGGGTCGACTCCGATCGCCAACACCCAGGCCCCCACTCGCCGGCCCGACAGGTCCACCCGGACCTCCGAGCCCACACCGACCTGCTCCACCAGGTGCGGGGGCACCAGATAGTCGAACTCCTTGTCGATGCCCGCCACCTCGGTGAGCACGCGTGCGACCAGCGCGCCGGGCGGCGGGAAGGTGGCCGCCCGAGCGCCACGACCGGCCCGGGCACCCCTCTTGATCAGTTGGCTTCCTAGACCCCGAGCGCCGACTTGAACTCGTCGAGCCGGCTCAGCTGCTCCCAGGAGAATTCCTTCTCGTTTCGTCCGAAGTGGCCGTAGGCCGCCGTCCGCCGGTATATGGGCCGGCGGAGGTCCAGATCCCTGATGATGGCGGCGGGCCGGAGATCGAACACCTGGTCGATCGCGCTGACGATGCGAGCCGGGTCCACCTGAGCCGTCCCGAACGTCTCGACCAGCAGCGAAACCGGCCGGGCGACGCCAATGGCATAGGCGACCTGGATCTCGCAGCGCGACGCCGCCCTGGAGGCGACCACGTGCTTGGCCACCCACCGGGCGGCATAGGCCGCGGAGCGGTCCACCTTCGACGGGTCCTTGCCGGAGAACGCCCCGCCGCCGTGGCGGGCTGCGCCTCCGTAGGTGTCGACGATGATCTTGCGGCCGGTCAGGCCGGCATCGGCGTGGGGCCCGCCGAGCTCGAACTTGCCGGTCGGATTGGCCAGGATCTTGTACCCGTCGGCTGCGAACCCGGCGGGGACGATGGGGGCGATCACGTGATCACGCAGATCAGGCAGGAGCAGGGTCTCGAGATCGATGTTGGGCTTGTGCTGGGTGGATATGAGGACGGTCGCCAGGCGGACCGGCCGGCCGTCCTCGTACTCGAAGGTCACCTGCGTCTTGCCGTCGGGCCGCAGGTAGGGCAGGACGCCGGCCTTGCGGACCTGAGCGAGCCGCTGGGCCAGTCGGTGAGCCAGCCAGATGGGCATCGGCATGAGATCGTCGGTCTCGTCGCAGGCGTAGCCGAACATCATCCCCTGGTCTCCTGCGCCCTGGGCGTTCAGGATGTCCTCCCCGCTCGATCCCGACCGCACCTCGAGCGCGGTGTCGACTCCCTGGGCGATGTCGGGTGACTGCGACCCGATGGAGACCGACACGCCGCATGTGCGGCCATCGAACCCGACCTCGGAGCTGGTGTAGCCGATGTCGGTGACGACCTGGCGGACCAGGGTGGGGATGTCCACGTAGGCGTTGGTGGTGATCTCCCCTGCCACCATCACCAACCCGGTCGTGAGCAGCGTCTCGCACGCCACCCGGGAGGTGGCGTCCTCGGCTAGCAGCGCGTCGAGCACCGCGTCGGATATCTGGTCCGCCATCTTGTCGGGGTGACCCTCGGTCACCGACTCTGAGGTGAACGTCCAGCGGTTCATGGTCTCTCCTGGTTGTGTCGCCCATCCGCGGAGGACGGGGATCGGTGGCCGAGGCGGGTGGCGATGGCGTCAACCACCGCGGCCGCCACCCTTTCCTTGGTGGCCAGAGGCACGTCGATCTCGGAGCCGTCCGCCGAGGCGATCAGGACGGCGTTGGTGTCGTGGCCGAAGCCGGTTTCGGGGGCGGCGACGTCGTTGGCGACCACCAGATCGGCGCCTTTGGCCGCCAGCTTCTGCCGGGCGTAGCGCCGCAGGTCCTCCTGGGCCGACCCGGGTCGCCCGGTCTCGGCCGCGAACCCCACCAGCACCTGACCGGGGCGGCGAGTCTGGCCCAGGGCGGCCAGGATGTCGGTGGTCGGCTCGAGGATCACCTCCGGGGTGCCCTCGGCCTTCTTGAGCTTGTGGTCGGCGACCGCCTTGGGCCTGAAGTCGGCTACCGCCGCGGCCATGACGATGACGCCCGCTTCGCTCCGGCGCGACATCACCGCCTGCTCCATCTCTGCTGCCGTCTCGACCGGCACCACCTGGGTTCCTGCCGGGTCGGGCAGCGATCCGGTGCTGGTGCTGATCAGCACCACGGAGGCCCCCCGGCGGGCCAGCTCGGCGGCTATGGCGTAGCCCTGTTTGCCGGACGAGCGGTTGCCGATGAAACGAACCGGATCGATCGCCTCCCTGGTCCCGCCGGCCGTCACTACAGCGCTGACCCCGCGCAGACTCGCATCGGCGGCTCCTCCAGCGGCGTTGCCGGCGCCGGCCGCCTCGCCTCCTCCGGGCCCGGCCAGGATCCGAGCGGCCGCCGCCACTATCTCCACCGGTTCGGCCATCCGCCCCGATCCAACGTCTCCGCCGGCGAGCCGGCCCGCTGTCGGGTTCACCACCCGCACCCCCCGCCGGATAAGAGTCGCCATGTTCTCCACCACCGCGGGGTGTTCCCACATCTCGGTGTGCATGGCCGGGCAGACCAGTACGGGGGCCCTAGTGGCGAGCAGGCTGGCGGTCAGCAGGTCGGACGAGATGCCAGCGGCGTAGGAACCGATCAGCCGGGCGGTGGCCGGGGCCACCACGATCAGGTCGGCCGACTGGCCCAACCGGGTGTGGGGTATGGGCTCCGGCCCGTCCCACAAGGAGCTGCGAACCGGTTCGGAGGCCAGAGCCGAGAAGGTGACGGCTCCGACGAACCGGGACGCCCCCCTGGTCATGACCGGGCTCACCCGGGCGCCGGCATCGACCAGCCTCCGGCACACCTCCACCGCCTTGTACGCAGCAATACCTCCGCAGACCCCGAGCACGATGCGGCGGCCCGACAGGGCCGTCAGGGCCTCGGATATGGTCCCGGCCCCTAGTTCTCGCCCTCGTTGCCCCCGCCGGCCTCGCTACTGTTGCCGTCGCCGTCAGCGTCCTCCCCTTCGCCCGGCTCGGGCCGGCTGAAGGTGATCTTCCCGGCCGCGATCTCCTCGAGCGAGATGGACAGAGGCTTGCGGGACACCGACGTGACCTGAGGTGGCACTATCGACCCCAGCCCCTCACCCAGCTGGTTGAAGTAGGAGTTGATCTGGCGACCTCTCATGGCGGCCAGGCTCACCAGGGTGAACTTCGAGTCGACCCGATCGAGCAGGGCCTCGACCGGTGGTTCCATCATGGTGGCGTCGCGGTCCGGCATCGAAAGCTACTCCGTGGTGGGGGAAGGGGGCGGGGATTACCGGGGCGGGCGGGTCAGCCGTCGCTTCGGTAGCGTCCGAGTATACCAGCGACGTCTGCCGCGGCCCGGTCTACCTCGTCGTTCACCACGACGTGGTCGGCTATCTCCCGGCCGAGCTGCTCCTCGGCTTCGCCCACCTTCAGCCGGCGGAGCACGCTCGCCTCGTCGTCGCCGCGGCTCCTCAGCCGCTGCTCCCGGGCCTGGGCGGACGGGGCCACAACGAGAATCAACACGGCATCGGGATGAACCCTCTTCACCTGCTGGGCGCCGTCCAGGTCGATCTCGAGGATGACCGGCCGGCCGTGGTCGTCGGCCGGGTCGAGCGCCGGTGTCCCGTAGAGATGTCCGCTGCCCGTGAACTCCGTCCACTCCAGGAACCCGCCCCGGTCGGCCCGGTCCCGGAAGGCCTCCCGGTCGACGAACACGTAGGCGTCGTCCGCCTCGCCCGGCCGTTGCGGCCTGGTGGTCCACGATCGCGACAGCCGCAGGTCCGGATGCATCTCCAGCAAGCGGGCCACAACGGTGCCCTTTCCTACCCCGCCAGGGCCGGAAACGATGGCGATCAACGTCGAACCCACAGGTGAACGCGACACCCGGCTGGCTCTGACCCTCGGGGCCGGGCAGGCAAGGTCAGAGTGACCCGAGGCTTAGCTGTTGAGCTTTTCGAACAGCCGCTTGCGCTGCTGCTCCCCGAGACCGTGGAGGCGGCGGGTCTCGCTGATCCCGATCTCCTCCATCAGCCGGCGAGCCTTCACCTTGCCCAGACCGGGGAGTGACTCCAGCACGGAAAGGACTTTCATCTTGCCCACCACCTCGTCGTGGTCGGCTTCCTTTAGCAGCTCCGCCAGGCTGACCGAGCCCATCTTGAGCTTTTCCTTGAGCTCGGCTCGCATACGGCGGGCCACCGCCGCCTTCTCCAGGGCGGCCTGTCGTTGCTCAGCGGTCAACTCGGGCGGCAAGGGCATGCCGCGCACGATCAGCGCGCCGCGCCGCCCCTTACGAGATTGACGCGACCAACGTCCGAGCCGCGTCCTGCCGGTCGACCGCGGCGGTCACCGCCCGGCCGATGACGAGCAAGTCGGCGCCGGCGGCCAGGGCCTCGGCCGGGGTGGCCGAGCGAACCTGATCGTGAACCGGGGAGCCGATGGGCCGCAGCCCGGGAACGACCGTGATCATCCGCGGGGCCAGCTGTTTGGCCTCCCGGACGTCGGAGGCCGCGCACACCAGCCCGGAGCAGCGGGCCTCCACCGCGGTGGCCACCCGCTTGCCCAGGATGTGGGGAGGGGCGTCCCCGTCGCTGGTCAGGATGGTCACGGCCAGAGCAGCCGGCTGGGGCAGCCCGGCCAGGCCGGCCCCGTCGTTCAGGCCCTCGACTCCGGCCTTCAGCACGGCTGGGCCGGCGAAGGCGTGAAAGCTGAGGTACGACACACCGAGGGCCCCGAGCACTCGGGCGGCCCGGCCCACCGTCGTCGGGATGTCCGCCATCTTCAAGTCGAGGAACACCCGGTAGCCGTCGTCGATCAAGGTCTGCACCACGCTCGGCCCGGCCGCGCTGAACAGCTCGAGGCCGACCTTGGCCACCCCGAACCACGGGCGCAACTGCCGGGCCAGCCGCTGGGCGGCCACCGCATCGTCGACGTCCAGGGCCAACGCCAGCCGCGAGCGCAGCGTCTCCGGCGCCGGTTCAAAGTCGTTCATGGGCCCGTCCCTTCAGCTCGTCGATCGTCCAGATTCCCTGCTCGACGCACCACGACGCCAGTCCGGCCAGTACCCGGGCGGGAGCGCGCGGATCGGCGAAGGTGGCCGTGCCGATCTGCACGGCGTCGGCACCGGCGGCCAGAAGCTCTGCCGCATCCTCGCCACTGCGCACCCCGCCGACTCCGACGATGGCGGCGTCCGGGAGGGCCTGCCGGCATTCGTAAACCGCTCTCACCGCCACCGGGTGGATCGCCGGTCCCGATAGCCCCCCTCCCCCGCCACCGAGGCGGAACGTGCCGGTCGCAGGATCGATGGCCATACCCATCAGGGTGTTGATCAGGGTCAGCGACTCCGCCCCGGCGACCATCGCCTCGGCGGCCAGAGCGGGCAGGTCGGTGACGTTCGGGCTCATTTTCGCCCAGAGGGGCACGAGCCCCCCGAGGCCGTCCACCGCGGCCCCCACCGCGTCGTGCACGCCGCTCGCGCTGTGGGCGAACATCCGCCGGCGGTCCTCGATGTTGGGGCAGGAGATGTTGGCCTCGACCGCGACTATGGCCCGGGCGGGAGACGAACCCGGCGCCGGGTCGCGGATGGCGTCGGCGATCGACCGGGCGGCCTGACCGAACGACTCCGCGGTGAACCCCCAGATGCTGGCCACCACCCGGGCGCCGGTGCGGGCGAGGGCCGGCAGCTCCGACGCCAGCCACCTTTCCACCCCGGGGTTCTGGAGCCCCACGCTGTTGAGCATCCCTCCGGCGGTCGCGAGGGGAATCAACCGGGGCGCCGGATTGCCGCCCCAACCCTCCGCCGACAGCGATTTGACCACAACCGCGCCAAGGCGGGAGAGGTCCAGATACGCAGCCAGCTCGGCCCCGTGGCCCGAGGTTCCCGACGCCGTCATGACCGGGTTCTCGAGCGTCACCGAGCCGACCCGGGTGCGAAGGTCAACCGTCCCGGCCGGGCCCCCGTCTCTCATGTCAGCGGCAGCTGCTCCGACTCGTGATACTCCTGCAGGCTGCGGACGGTCAGGGCGTTGGCCGACCGGTCGGCGATGCCGGCAACCGCGGCCCGGGCCGCCGCGATAGTGGTGAGGCAGGCCACCCGGTGCTGGTTGGCGGCCCGGCGGATATAAGCCCCGTCGGCCCGGGGACCCCGGCCCCGCGGGGTGTTGACGACCAGGTCCACCTTTCCTTCGCGGAGGAGGGTGACCGCGTCCACTCCCGCCGCTCCCTCGCCCCCTACCTCGTCGCTGACCTTGGCCACGATGGTGGCGACGGGGACCCCTTCTGCCTCGAAGCGGGCGGCCGTGCCGGCGGTGGCGGCCAGCGAGAAACCCAGCTGAACGAACCGTCTGGCCACCGCGACGCCTGTCGGCTTGTCGCGATCGGCGAGAGAGAAGAACACCGTCCCCGCTTCCGGCAGGGTGTCCCCCGCCGCGGCCTGGCTTTTGGCGAATGCCAACCCGAAGGAGCTGTCGATGCCCATGACCTCCCCGGTGGAGCGCATCTCCGGTCCGAGGAGGGTGTCAGCGTCGGGGAATCGGGAGAAGGGCAGCACCGCTTCTTTCACGCTCACGTGTCCGCCCCGGACGGGCGGGCGCAGGAGTCCCTCCTTGCGCAGCTCCTCGAAACTCGACCCGGCGATCACCCGGGCCGCCACCCGGGCGAGAGGCACGCCGGTCGCTTTCGACACGAACGGGACGGTTCGGCTCGCTCTCGGGTTGGCCTCGATCACGAACACCTGGGATCCTCCACCCACGGACTTGACCGCGAACTGCACGTTGAGCGGGCCGATGACGCCAAGGGCATCGGCGATGGCCCGGGTGTGGGCTTCGATGACCCTGACGGTCCCGGGATCGAGGGTCGGAGCGGGTATGACGCACGCGCTGTCGCCCGAGTGGACCCCGGCCTCCTCGACGTGCTCCATCACCGCACCGATCACCACCTCGCCGGTCGAGTCCCGCACGGCGTCGACGTCGACCTCGGTGGCGTCCTCGAGGAACCGGTCGACCAGGACCGGGCGTTCGGCGGAAAGGCCTCCCTCCCGGCCCAGGGAGCCGAACCCGGCGAGGGCCGCCATGGCCCGCCGCAGGTCTTCCTCGCCGTACACGATCTCCATGGCCCGGCCCCCGAGGACATAGCTCGGGCGGACCAGGGCCGGATAGCCGATGCGCTCCACCACGGCCAGGGCGTCCTCGACGGTGACGGCCGTGCCCCCGGCCGGTTGGGGTATCTCCAGGCGGGCGCACAGAGCGTTCCAGCGTTCGCGATCCTCGGCCAGGTCGATGGCCTCGGGCGAGGTGCCGAGCACCAAACCGGCGGGGAGCTGGGAAGCCAGCTTCAGCGGCGTCTGCCCGCCAAGCGAGACGATCACCCCGGCGACGGTCCCCGTCGCCGACTCGACGTCGATGACGTTGGCCACGTCCTCCCACGTGACCGGCTCGAAATACAGACGGTCGCTGGTGTCGTAGTCAGTGGACACGGTTTCGGGGTTGCAGTTGACCATCACGGTCTCGAATCCGGCGTCGTGCAGGGCGAAGCTGGCCTGCACGCAGCAGTAGTCGAACTCGACTCCCTGGCCGATCCGGTTGGGCCCCGACCCGAGGATCACTATCTTGGGCCGTCCGCTCTGGCCCACCTCGTCGTCGTCCTCGTATGTCGAGTAGTGGTATGGAGTGTGGGCCTCGAACTCCGCGGCGCAGGTGTCGACCGTTTTCATGGTGGCCCGCACGCCCGCGGCCAGGCGCAGGGCCCGCACCTTTTCCTCGCTGACGCTCCACAGCCAGGCCAGCTGGGCATCGGAGAAGCCGAGCCGCTTGGCTCGGCGCCAGTCGGGCCGGCGGAGCTGCTCCGGGCGGCCGAAGGTGGCCAGTCGGGC
This sequence comes from uncultured Actinomycetota bacterium, assembly GCA_963783945.1. Classification (GTDB taxonomy): domain Bacteria; phylum Actinomycetota; class Acidimicrobiia; order Acidimicrobiales; family Palsa-688; genus CAWAPS01. Next base: position 814,582 of record CAWAPS010000007.1, on the reverse strand, counting down.
CCGTTCACCGACGACCAGCCCGATCTGGTCGAGAAACCAGGGGTCGACCCCGGTCGCCTGGTAGATCCGCTCGACCGAGATGCCCCGCCGTAGCGCCGCCTCGAGCTGAAAGGGCCGGTCGGGGGTGGCGATAGCCGCCCGCCGTACCAGTTCGTCGTCGTCCCAACCGTCCCAGATGGCCTCGCCGGGATCACAGTTGAGCCCGAGCCGGCCCCGCTCCAGGGAGCGGAGGCCCTTCTGCAGAGACTCGGGGAAGGTGCGGCCGATAGCCATGGCCTCGCCGACCGACTGCATGCGGGTGCCGAGGACATCCGGAATCCCAGGGAACTTCTCGAACGCCCAGCGCGGGACCTTCGTCACCACGTAGTCGATCGTGGGCTCGAAGCAGGCCGGGGTCTCGCCGGTGATGTCGTTCTGAATCTCGTCGAGGGTAAAGCCCACCGCCAGTCTGGCCGCGATCTTGGCGATCGGGAACCCGGTCGCCTTCGAGGCCAGGGCGCTTGACCGGCTGACCCTGGGGTTCATCTCGATGACCACCTGTTCACCCGTCGAAGGATGCACCGCGAACTGGATGTTGGAACCGCCGGTCTCCACCCCGATGCGGCGGATGCAGGCGAAAGCGGCGTCGCGCATCCGCTGGTACTCCTCATCCGAGAGGGTCTGGGCCGGTGCGACTGTGATGGAGTCGCCGGTGTGGACGCCCATCGGGTCGAAATTCTCGATCGAGCAGATGATCACGCAGTTGTCCGCCCGGTCCCTCATCACCTCGAGCTCGAACTCCTTCCATCCGGCGATGGACCGCTCGATGAGAATCTCGGAGATGGGGCTGGCCGCCAGGCCGGCTGCGGCAATCCGCCGCAGCTCGTCCAGTCCGGCGGCGATGCCGGTCCCGGCTCCGCCGAGTATGTACGACGGGCGGACGATCAGCGGATAGCCGATTCGCTCCCCGACCTCGAGGGCGTCCTCGAGGTCGTAGGCGAAACCCGACTCCGGTACGGCCAGGCCGATTTCGGTCATGGCCTCTTTGAACCGTTCACGGTCCTCGGCGGTCGCGATGGCGTCCGGGCTGGCACCGATCATCTCGACCCCGAATCGTTCGAACGTGCCCCGCTCGTGCAACGCCATGGCCAGGTTGAGGGCGGTCTGGCCCCCAAGGGTCGGCAACACCGCGTCCGGGCGCTCCCGTTCGACGATCGCTTCCAGCACCTCGGGGATGAGAGGCTCCACGTAGGTGCGGGCGGCGAACTCCGGATCGGTCATGATCGTCGCCGGGTTGGAATTGGCGAGGATCACCCGGTAGCCGAGGTCGCTGAGGACCCGGCAGGCCTGGGTGCCCGAGTAATCGAACTCGCAGGCCTGGCCGATCACTATTGGACCGCTGCCGATGACCAGGATGCTTCGCAGGTCGCGCCGGGCCGGCACTCAGCGGCTCCTTTCCATAAGGGCCCTGAACTCGTCGAACAGATAGCTGGCATCGTGCGGGCCGGGACCGGCCTCGGGGTGGTACTGCACCCCGAACGCCGGCACGTCCCGGCAGGCCAGTCCCTCGACGACCCCGTCGTTGAGGTTCACGTGGGTGACGTCGACTGACGGGATCGATCCTTCGGCCACCGCGTAGTTGTGGTTCTGACTGGTGATCTCGACCGCTCCCGTCGCCAGGCGGCGCACCGGGTGGTTGCCACCGTGGTGCCCGAACGGCAGCTTGTAGGTTTCGGCCCCGAGCGCCGTGGCGAGCAACTGGTGGCCGAGGCAGATACCGAAGACCGGCACCTCGCCCAGGAGCTGCTTGATGGCATCGGCGGCATAACCGACCGCCTGCGGGTCGCCCGGGCCGTTGGAGAGGAAGACCCCGTGCGGTCGGCGGGCCAGGACGTCGGCTGCGGCCGTAGAAGCAGGCACCACCTCCACCGTCGCCAGGCTCCCGAGGTGACGCAGGATGGCTCGCTTTATGCCGAAGTCGTAAGCCACCACCCGAAGCGGTCCGTCGCCCGTCGTGTACGCCGCGGGGGTCGTCACCTCGGCGGCCAGGTCGGTTCCGTCGGTCCCAGGCTCGGCCGCCGCCGCCGCCTCGAGGGTGCCCTCGTCGAGCGCCCCGGTGCCGCTGACCGGGCCGAAAGCGGCCGGCATGGACCCGGCTTCCCGGATGTGGCGGGTGAGCCGGCGGGTATCGATACCGGTGAGGCCGGGGAGCTTCTCGTGACGGAGGAAATCGCCGATGGTGCCCTCCGAACGCCAGCTGCTCGGCCGGGGCGCCAGGTCCCGGACGATGAGGCCGCGGCAGAAGGCCCGGCGGCTCTCGTTGTCGGACGCCGCGATCCCGTAGTTGCCGATGTGGGGATAGGTGAAGCAGATGATCTGGCCGGCGTATGAAGGGTCGGTCAGGACCTCCTGATAACCCGTCATCGTGGTGTTGAACACCACCTCGCCCGTCGCTGGCGCCGGGCGCTCGCCGGAACCCCACCAGCCGACGGCCTCACCTTCGAAGACCGTGCCATCGGCGAGCACCAGCAGCCCCTCGACCACTTCCTCCCCGCTCACCGCTGCGCCTCTCCCCCGACGACTACCGGTTCGCCTCTCAGCACGGTGTGCCTGGCCCGGCCGACGAGGATCCGGCCGGCGTAGGGATTGTTGCGGCTGCGGCTGGCGGTGACCGCCGGATCGACCGTCCACGTGACCGCGGGGTCGATGACAGTCAGGTTGGCGGCCCGTCCGGGGGCGACCGGCCCGCCGTGCTCAGCCGCCAGGCCGGCTATGACTGCGGGCTGCCAGGACATCAAAGCCAGCACTTTCTCTACCGGCAGATCGAGCTCGTTCAGGGCCAGCGACAGAGCCGTTTCCAGTCCCAGCATGCCTGGCGGAGCCTCATCGAAAGGCGCCTCCTTGGCCTCCTGGGTGTGCGGAGCATGGTCGGTCGCAATGGCGTCGACCACCCCGTCGGCCAGCCCGGCCTTCACCGCGGCAACGTCGCACCGCGAGCGCAGCGGGGGGTTGACCTTGAACACCGGGTCGTACGACGCGACCTCGGCGTCGGTAAGGGTGAAATGGTGGGGCGCCGCCTCGGCGGTCACCGCCAGGCCCGACGCCTTGGCCCGGCCGACCATCGCGATGGAGCCGGCAGTCGACAAGTGGAGGAAGTGGACCTTCGCTCCGGTCATGCGAGCCAGGGCCAGGTCGCGCATCACCATGAGCTCCTCCGCTTCGGCGGGCTGGCCCGGGATACCGAGGCGGCTCGACCACTCGCCCTCGTGCATGTGCCCGCCGGCGGCCAGAGAGGCATCCTCGCAATGCTGGGCCAGGGTGACGCCGAGGGCACCCGCGTATTCGAGAGCGCGGCGCATGAGCCGGGCGTCCTGCACCCCGGTGCCGTCGTCGGTGAAGATCGTCACCCCGAGGGCGGCCATCTCGGCCAGCGGGGCCATCTGCCGGCCCTCCCGTCCGACCGTGATGGCGCCCGCCACCCGCACGTCGCAGCACGAGCCGGCTCCCAGGTCGAGAACCTCCCGCACCGCCGAGGCGGAGTCGATGGCGGGGTCGGTGTTCGGCATGGCGACGACCGCGGTGTAGCCCCCGAGGGCGGCCGCTCTGGCCCCGGTGGCGACCGTCTCGGCTTCCTCGCGACCCGGTTCGCGCAGGTGGGTGTGCAGGTCCACCAGGCCCGGCCCGACCACGCAACCGCCGGCGTCGAGCACCACTGCCCCCGTGGGCAGCGATCCGATGTCCGGAGCGACGGCGGTGATGACCCCGTCCTGGACCAGGACGTCGGCCCTGCGGGCACCGGTCGCATCAACGACGGTGCCGCCCCTGATCGCCACCACGGCGGGGGCCCGGGGCGGCTCGGTCTCCTCACGCCGCGGCAAGGTCGACCCCCGATCCGAGCAGCAGGTAGAGCACCGCCATCCGCACCGCGACGCCGTTGGCGACCTGGTTGGTGATCACCGACGACGGCAGGTCGGCGACCTCGGCGGCCAGCTCCACGCCCCGGTTCACCGGACCCGGATGCATTATCAGCGAGCCCTCCGGGAGCAGCCGGGCCCGTTCTCTCGTGAGCCCGTAGGTCGCGGTGTATTCGCGTAAAGACGGGAGGAGGCTCTCGAGCATCCGCTCCTTCTGCAGCCGCAGCACGTAGACCACGTCGAGCTTCGGTAGCACCGACTCCACGTCGTGTGAGACCTCGACCGGCCACCCGGCCAGCGACGGTGGCAGAAGGGTGGGCGGGGCGACCAGGGTGACCCTCGCCCCGAGGGTGGTGAACGCGATGACATCGGAGCGGGCCACCCGGCTGTGGCGGACGTCGCCCAGGATGGCTATCTCCAATCCGTCGAGCGGCGGGCGGTGCCGCCCCGGCTGCGGCGCGCCCCGGGCCAGGCGCTCCCGGCGGATGGTGTAACAGTCGAGCAGAGCCTGGGTGGGGTGCTCGTGCCAGCCGTCTCCGGCGTTGATGACCGACGGGCCGTGCACCCAGCGGGCCACCTGCCAGGGGACGCCCGACGCCGAGTGGCGCACCACGACGCAGTCGATTCCCATGGCCTCAACCGTCTGGACCGTGTCGCGGAGGGACTCGCCTTTGCTGAGCGACGACGACGAGGCGGAGAAGGTCATGACGTCGGCCGACAGGCGGCGGGCCGCAGTCTCGAAGCTGAGCCGGGTGCGGGTGGAGTCCTCGAAGAACAGCGATGCCACCGTCTTGCCCCGCAAGGCCGGCACCTTGGGTATGGCCCGGGAGCTGACCTCTACGAAGGTGTCGGTCACCCGCATGATCTCCTCGATGCCTTCCGGCCCGAGGTCGGCGACCGACAGGAGGTGGCGACCGCCGGCGGGGCCGCTGATGGCGCCGGGGGCCGGCGCCGGTTCGCTCCGAGCGGTCATGGCGAGGTCACATCCCCGATGATCACTCCGGACTCCGTGGCGTCGACCATCTCATCCCGCCGGGTGGGGAGATTCTTCCCCACGTAGTCCGGCCGGATGGGAAGCTCCCGGTGGCCTCGGTCCACCATCACCGCGAGCTGAACCGCCTTGGCCCGGCCGTAATCGGTTAGGGCGTTGAGGGCGGCCCGGATGGTCCGGCCCGTGAACAGGACGTCGTCCACCAGAACGACCGTGCGGCCGGTCAGATCCACCGTTATCTCGGTTTTGGCTTCCGGCAGCACCGGCCGCAACCCGATGTCGTCCCGGTAGAAGGCCACGTCCAGGGTGCCCACCGCAGCATCGTCCCCGCTCACCTCGCCCACGATGCGGGCCAGACGCTCGGCGATCCACACCCCGCCGGTCTGAAGCCCGATCACGACCAGCTCCGCCGTGACCGGGTTACGTTCGATGATCTCGTGGGCCATCCGCCACGTCGCCCGGCGCACGTCCGCGGCGTCCATCACCGTCGAACGGGCAACAAAAATGCCCCCGTACGGGGGCGCCAGCGCACGCTCTCGTTTGGCCAATCTCCCTCCTGGTCCGTCCCAGCCTCACTGGACTGGCTTCACGGCTCGAGGAGCAAGTCTAGCGGGCGCCCGGCGCAACGATGAGCTGGCCCGTCGGAACCGGGTACGCACCCGCGGCGTCAGTCCTCAGGGCCAGACCCGGTCTCGGTCGCACCCGCTCCGGCGGGCGCGCCATCTCCGGGTGCGCCGGCGGGCGCACCATCTCCACCGGGTGCGCCGGCCGAGCGGCCGCCCAATCTCACTTTGTCGGCGATCGTGGCCAATACCCCGTTCACGAACCGCCCGGACTCGTCGGTCGAGTACTGAGACGCCAGCTCGACCGCCTCGGAAATGACCACTGCCGTCGGTACGTCGGGATGAGCGAGCAGCTCGTAGGTCGCCAGGCGGAGCACGGCCAGGTCGACGACGGGCATGCGCCCGAGCGCCCACCCGATGGCATTGGCCTCGATGAGCTCGTCGACGCGCGGTTGGTGCGCCTCGACCCCGCGGACCAGGTCGACGGCGAAGGCGTCGGGCGCGACCGGGAGCTCGGCCAGCACCGCAGCGGGCGAGGCGCCCTTCGACGACGCCTCGTACAACAGCGACAGCGCCCGTTCGCGGGCCTCACGTCGGGCTACGGGCAGCACGGCGGCGGACACCTCAACTGGGAAAAGGACCGGGCGGCTCAGCTGCCGGCCCGGGTGAGATACTCCCCGCTGCGGGTATCCACCTTGACCTTGTCGCCGGTGTTGACGAAGAGGGGCACCTGTATCTGAAGCCCGGTCTCGAGCACCGCCGGCTTGCGGGCGCCCGACACCCGGTCGCCCTGCACCCCCGGCTCGGTCTCGGTCACCGTCAGCTCCACGGCCGCCGGCAGGTCGACGCCGACAATCTCCCCCTCGTACATCTGCAGGACGGCGGAGTCCCCCTCCTTCAGAAAGGACGACGACCCGCCGAGTGACCCTCTGGGCGCCTGCAGCTGCTCGTAGTCGGCTGTGTCCATGAACACGAAATCGTCGCCATCGAGGTAGAGGAACTGCATCTCGCGCTTGTCGATGAGGGCCTGGTCGAGCTTCTCGTCGGCCCGGTAGGTGCGCTCGATGACCGCGCCGGTCCTCACGTTCTTCAGCTTGGTACGCACGAACGCCCCGCCTTTGCCCGGCTTGACGTGCTGGAACTCGACGACCGAGAACAGGCCCTCCGGGAGGTTCAGGGACATCCCGTTCTTCAGATCGTTGGTGGAGACGGCAGGCATCAGAGGCGGTCCTTGGGTGTGCTGGTGAGCGGGCGGCAGCCGTCGCTCGTCACGACAACGGTGTCCTCGATGCGGACCCCTCCGACGCCGGGCAGGTAGACCCCGGGTTCGACGGTGACGACGTGGCCCGCGGAGAGTGTATCGGTCGAGACAGGTGAGACCCACGGGGCCTCGTGGATGTTGAGGCCGACGCCGTGCCCGGTGCCGTGGACGAAACGCTCCGCCAGCCCCGCCTCCTCGATCACCGAGCGGCAGGCCCGGTCGATGTCGGCGCACGCCACCCCGGCGCCCACCGCGGCCACCCCTGCGGCCTGGGCCGCCAGCACCACGTCGAGGGCCCGGCGCACGCCGGGGTCGCCGACGCCGTCAACCCACAGCGTCCTGGTCATGTCGGAGCAGTAGCCGTCGAACCGGGCGCCGAAGTCGATGACCACGGCGTCGGCCCGTCCGATCCGGCGCGACCCGGGCTGATGGTGGGGCTTCGCCGCATTCGGGCCGCTCGCCACGATGGTTGGAAAAGAAGGTGAAGTCGCGCCCAGCTCCCTCATCTCGAAGTCGAGGGCGGTGGCGAACTCGTCCTCGCTGAGCCCGGAGGCCAACCGGTCCCGAACCCGGCCCAGGGCCTGGTCGGCGATGCGGGCGGCCTCGGCCAGCCGGTCGACCTCGCCCGGATCCTTCACCCGACGCAGCTGCTCGACCAGCCCGACGGTAGGCACGAGGTCGACGCCGGCGAACCACTTCTCAGCGTAGGACTGTTGCTGGGCCCACGTGACGTGGGCGGCTTCGAGTCCCAGGACGCCGACGCCACCCTCCGCCACGATGGCCCCGGCCCGTTGGGCCTGGGCCGCCGCTGGACTCACCACGACCCGGGCGGCCACGGCCGACGCCTCGAGCTGTTCCTGGGCCTGGATCTCGTAGCGCCCGTCGGTCAGGAGGACTGCGTCCGAGGGCAGGATGAAGAGCATGCCGGCGGAGCCGGTGAACCCGGTCAGGTACCGGATGTTGGTCGGGCTGGAGACCGAAAGGGCCTCCGGCCGGCCGGTCGCGGCGAGAGCTTGGCGGAGGCGGCCGAGCCGCCCGGCCACCTCCATGGGTGCCATCACGGTCGCTTACAGTACCCGGGTGCTCTACCGCTCGAGCGGCCCCTGTTGGCTGGAAGTCCGCTCGTGACGGCCGTGCTGATCATCGGGGCCGTCCTTTACGGCCTGGTCGTGGGCTCGTTTCTGAACGTCGTCATATACCGGGTCCCGAAGAAAGAGTCCATCGTCAAGCCTCCCTCGTCCTGCCCCGGATGCGGCCACCGGATCGAGACCCGGGACAACATCCCGGTCGTCTCGTGGCTTCTCCTGCGAGGGCGCTGCCGCTATTGCAGCATGCGGATCTCGATCCGCTACCCGCTGGTGGAGTTGCTGACCGCCGCCCTGTTCCTCATGGTGGCTCTGCGATTCGGGTGGAGTTGGACGCTGCCGGCCATGCTCATCTTCGTCTCGGGACTGGTGGCCCTGTCGTTCACGGACCTCGACCATCTGCTCCTGCCGCGAGCGATCGTCTACCCATGGGGCGCCATGGTGTTTGCCGCGCTTCTGCTGGCGGCCGCGGTTCAGGGCACCTGGCACCGGCTTCTGATCGCCATCCTGTGCGCGGCGGTGGAGTTCGCCGTCCTCTTCACCATCCACTTCCTCAGCCCCCGGTCCATGGGCTTCGGGGACGTGCGGTTCGCGCCGGTGATCGCCCTCGCCCTCGGCTGGCTCGGTTGGCGTTACGCGTTCTGGGGTTTTCTCGCCGCCAACCTGATCGGTGCGATCGTGGGGCTGATACTCATTGGCATGGGCCGCACCGGGCGCAAGACCCCGATCCCCTTCGGGGTGTTCCTGTCGATCGGCGCGGTGGTCGCCATCGTCTTCGGGGGGCTGATCCACTACCCCGCCTGAGGGGCCCGGCTGACTGAGTCAGCTACCGGGGCGGGTCCTCCGGGGCCAGCCCGAGCAGGGCCGCCACCGCCTCCACCGCCAGCCGGTAGCCGTGCCCGCCGAAGCCGGAGATGGTCCCGGTCGCCACCGGAGCCACGACCGAGGTGCGCCGCCAGGGTTCACGCCCGTCGGGATTGGAGAGATGGAGCTCGACGATGGGCCCGTCGAATGCCGCCAGGGCGTCGTGCAGCGACCAGCCGTAGTGGGTGAGGGCACCCGGGTTGATGACTATGGCGGCGGCCCGGTCCCTCGCCCCGTGGATGTGCTCGACCAGGTCGCCCTCGTGGTTGGACTGGTGGTGTTCGACGGTCAGGCCGAAGCGGGCCGCTGCGGAACCGGCTGCCGCCACGTGATCGGCCAGGGTCGACGACCCGTAGATCTCCGGTTCCCGCCGGCCGAGCAGGTTGAGGTTCGGGCCGGACAGGAGAAGGAGAAGCGGGGCGCCCGGTCCTTCCCCGGCAGGCCCGCTCACCGGCACAGCTCGGCCAGGGTCTCGACCACCGCCTGCTCCGATACCCCCGCCACCACCTCCAGGCCGCGCCGACCGTCGAGGATGAACGCCGGGCCCTCAGCTGTGGCCTTCTTGTCCCGGCCCATCGCCGCCATCACTTCTGCCGCATCCAGGCCGGGAGGTGGCCGGACGGGCAGATCGTAGGAGGCGACCAGGGCCTCGTGCTCGGCCACCCGTTCGTCACCGATGCGGCCCAACCGGCGGGCCAGCCGGGCGGCGAAGACCAGCCCGATGGCGACCGCTTCGCCGTGGCGCAGGTCGTACTCGCCAACGGTCTCGAGGGCGTGGGCCAGGGTGTGGCCGTAGTTGAGCAGCGCCCGGTTCCCCGCCTCCCTCTCGTCCGCCCCCACCATCGCCGCTTTGCACGCCACGCAGGCCGCCACCGCTTCGTCCATGGGCAGGTCGCGGAGGGAGGCGACGCCGAGAAAGGCGTACTTGGCCATCTCGCCCAGACCGGCCCGGTACTCGCGGGGCGGCAACGTGGCGAGGGTATCGGTGTCGCACAGCACGGCCCGGGGCTGCCAGAACGCTCCAACCAGGTTCTTGCCCTCGGGCAGGTTGACCCCGGTCTTCCCGCCTATGGCCGCGTCCACCTGGCCGAGAAGGGTCGTGGGAACGTGGACCACCGCCACCCCCCGGTGGTAGACGGCAGCGGCGAAACCGGCCACGTCGGTGACCACCCCCCCACCGATGGCCACGATCACATCGCCTCGATGCAGCCCCCAGGAGGCGAAGCCCCGGCACAGTTCCTCGACCGACTGCAGGTTCTTGGCCGCCTCGCCGTCACCCAGGTGGAACGTGCGCTGTTCGACCCCGCATTCCACGGTCCAGGGCACCGCCTCCTGGGTGACCACGGCCGCTCGGGCCGCGCCGGCCGGGAGCAGCTCGGGCAGGCGGTATCGGGCCCCCGGCCCGACGACGACGGGATAGGACCGCTCGCCCAGATCGACGGTCAGCTCGATCACGGGCGCCCGATCCCCCGAGCGGTCAGGACCTGGAGTATCTCGCCCACGACCTGCAATGGCGACATCCGGTCCACGTCGAACACCAGCTCGGCCAGTTCGGTGTAGACCGGTGCCCGCTCGGCGGCCAGGCGGGCCAGGGCCTCGGCCGGGCCGCTCTCCAGCAGGGGCCGGCCGGTCCCCGAGCCGACCCGGGAGGCCAGGGTGGCCACATCGGCCCGCAACCACACCGTGAGGCCGGCCTGGCGGATGACCGCACGGTTGTCGGGATCGAGGACGGCGCCGCCCGCGACGGATACCACGGCCGGAGCGGTAGAGCAGCAGGCCTCGGCCAGAACCCTCGACTCCTCGGCCCGGAAGGCCGGTTCGCCCTCCGCCTTCCAGATCTCGGGCACGGTGCGGCCGGTCTGGCGCTCGATCTCGTCGTCGCTGTCCAGGTAACGCCAACCCAGCCGGTCGGCCAGCAGCCGGCCGGTGGTCGACTTGCCGGCACCCATCATGCCGATCAAAAGCACCCGGGGAGGACCGGTCACCGGCGGGCTCACCGCCGCGTCACCGCGGTCAAGGCAGGAGGCCGTCCACAAAGGCCCGATGGTTGCGGCGAACCTCCGTGATCGAATCGCCGCCGAACTTCCGCAACGCCTCGCCCGCCACGACCAGGGCCATCATGGTCTCCGCCACCACGCCCATGGCCGGCACCGCAGTGACGTCCGTGCGCTCCTTGAAGGACACGGTCTCCTCTTTGGTGACCACGTCCACGGTCTTGAGCACGGGCCGGTTGAGAGTAGCGAGCGGCTTCATGGCCACCCTCGCCACCAGAGGCTGACCGTTGCTCATGCCACCCTCTATCCCCCCGCTCCAGTTCGTCTCCCGCCGGTAGTCACCTCGTTCGCGGTCCCAGCCGATCGCGTCGTGAGCTTCGGAGCCCCGCCGGCCGGCCACATCCGACGCGTCGCCGATCTCGACACCCTTTACCGCCTGGATGCTCAACAGGGCCTGGGCCAGCAGCCCGTCGAGGCGCCGGTCCCAGTGGACGTGGCTTCCGAGGCCGACTGGGACCCCGTAGCCGAGGACTTCGATCACCCCGCCGAGGGAATCGCCGACCTTGGCCGCCGCCTTGATCTCGGTGACCATCGCGGCCTCTGCGTCCGGGTCGAAGCAGCGCACCTCAGATTCGTCCACCCGGCCCAGGTCGGCCGGCCGCGGGCGGATCGACGACTTGGTTTCCACCGGGCCGAGCTGGACTACGTGGCTGAGGACGGACACGCCGAGCTCGGTCAGCAAGGCTTTGGCCAGGGCGCCCGCCGCTACCCGGGCCGCCGTCTCGCGCGCCGACGCCCGCTCGAGCACGTCGCGCGCGTCGCTGAACCCGTACTTCTGCATGCCCGGCAGGTCGGCGTGACCGGGTCGGGGCTGGGTGAGCGGCTTCTCCGTGTGGCCCGGGGCCGGTGACATCTCCTGCTCCCACTTGGGCCACTCGGTGTTTCCGATCTCGATGGCGACCGGCGATCCGAGGGTGCGGCCATGGCGGATGCCGCCGAGCAGGGTCAGCTCGTCCTGCTCGAACCGCATCCGGGGACCGCGGCCGAAACCCAGGCGCCGGCGGGCCAGCTCGGACTGGATCTGTTCGGCGGTGATCTCGAGGCCGGCGGGCAGGCCCTCGACTATGACGACGAGGCCTTTTCCGTGCGATTCGCCGGCTGTGAGGAAGCGCAGCACGGCGGCAATCGTACCGGGCCGGTGGGTGGGGGCGGCCTGGCGCCGGCGAGTCGGCGGGGCGCGAGGCCGGCGGGGCGCGAGGCCGGCGGGGCGCGAGGCCGGCGCGAGGCCGGCGGGGCGCAAGGCCGGCGGGGCGCGAGGCCGGCGGGGCGCAAGGGCCGGCGCCGGGCGCCCCGTCTGTTCAGGGCGGACGGACCACCGGGGCCCGAGGCACTTGGCTACGACAGGCCCAGCGTCAGCAGCCCCCGGCGCCACAATCAACCGCCGCGCCCCCTCACGTGTTTCAGTTCGAGAACGGGTTCCGGCCGCTCAGACCGATACCACCCGGCACGGTGGCGGCCGGCGCCTGCTTGGCCGGCGCCGGCGGGGTCGACCCGGCCGCGGTGCTGGCGGCCGGCGCCGAAGATCCCCCGGGGGAGGAGTGGTGCAGCTCCTTGGTCCAGATCACGTATCCGGCTATCACCAGAAGCACGGTCAGGATGGCCGCCGTGGCATACCGCTTCCATGTGGGCGTGGGGGCCTTGGCCGCGTCGATCATCTTTCGCTCCGATCAGTGCGATCAGTGGGTTGAGGCACCGGAATAGAAGATCCGGGCGGTCAACGACGAAGTCAGGGAGCCGGTATCGCTGCCAGTGATGGCCACCTGGTCCACCACCACGGTCCGGGGCATGTCGTCCAGTGCCGTCAGGAAGGCCGTCGTCTGCGCGTAGGTGCCAATCGCGGTCATCGACAGCGAGATAGACGGAATCCCCGACGACCCGGACGACCCGGACGACCCGGACGACCCGGACTGCGACGAGCCCGAGCCCCCAGATGTCGTGGCCGGGGCCTGCGGTCCGACGGATCCCAGCTGGACCCCGCTCCTGGTCGCCGCCTGCTGGAGCTGGTCGAGGGCCACGAGGAGGTCCGGACTGTTCGGGACTGCCGCCTCGAACTGGGCCAGCTTGGTCTTGTCCTCAGGGACGTTCCTTTTGAGCGCCTGGAGGCCATCGACTCTCTGGTCGAGCTGAGCCACCTGTTGCTCGGCCGCCGCCCGGGCCGTGTGGGCCGAGCTCAGATGGTTGCTCTCGGGGCGGAAGAGAGCGAGGTACCAGATGAGTAGGAGGACGACTAGAGCCCCGGCGGCCAGCGCGGCGATGCGCCTGGTAGGAGTACTGAGATCGAAAGTCACGGTTGCACTGCCTTGGCTCGGTTGCTCTCGGCAACGGTGGTCAAGTTGGACGTGGATGAGAAGGTCACGGTCCCCCCGTTCTTGGTCACGGTGATGCCCGTCACCCAGACCCCACTCATATCGGAGTCCGACTGCAGGCCCTTCAACCAGTTGGACACCGCCGGCAGGCCGCCCGTGCCCGTCACGCTGAAGGTCAGGGTGCCGACTCCCGGAGTCGACGAAGAACTGGAGGAACTGGCGGTGGCCCGCACTCCGGTGAAGCTGGTGAGCGACAGGTCTTTCGGCATCACCGCCGCGAGCTGGCCGAGGATGCGCACCCAGTCGATGTCGCCCTGTAGTGCCGTTACCACCAGAGCCGAGTGGGCCTTGGCCTGGCTGTGCACCGCCGTCTGGGCCTGTAGCTGGCCCGCCTCGGTGGTGAGGCTGGCTACCTGGGATTGCGCCGTCTTCACCTGGTTCTCGGCGGAGTGAACCCGCAGCGCCTGACTCACTCCTATCAAGCCGAGCACTACCGCCACTCCTGCGAGGGCGCAGGCCGCGGTGGTCATCAGGCGGCGGGCCCGCCTGGCCGCGACCACTTCGTCGGGTAGCACGGACAGCCGGATCAGCGGAGAATCGTAGGGCCACAGGGCCAGCCCCACCGCGGTCGCGGCCACAGCCGACGCCGATCTCATCGCAAGCTCGTCCAGCCCGATATCCCCGACCGACAGTCGGGCGAACGGGTCGACCTGGCTCACGGTCACCGGTGGGCTGCCTTCCAGGGCGGTCGCCAGACCTTCGGTCTGCGATGCGCCGCCCGTCACCAGAAACCGGTCGATGGTGGCTCCGTCGGTCTGGGAAAGGAAGAAGTCGACCGTCGCCCTCACGTCGTCGGCGAGTTCTCGCATCTCCGTCGACATGGCCTGGCGCGCCTGCGCCAATTGCGGACTGCCGGGGCCGACCGAGCCGCGCTTCAGGCGCTCGGCTACCGCCAGCTCGAGGTGCATGCTGTTGGCGATGCTCTCGGTCAGCTTGGCCCCACCGACGGTGAGGCTCCGAATAAACCGGGGAACTCCATCGTCGCGCACCGCGACGGTCGTCAGCTCGGCGCCGATCGATACCAGCACTTCGACTCCACCCGGGCCGTCGGATTCCGCAGTGGGAACGACGCGCATCAACGAGAGAGGGGTGGCGTCCATGGCGATGGCGCTCAGCCCGGCGCCCTTCAGCGTGGCCAGGTGGCCGCGCAGCAGGTCCCGGTGGGCCGCCACCAGCAGGATTCGGGTGGTCTTGGCATCCGCCCCGGATCCCTGCCCTTCTCGCAGGATGCTGAAGTCAAGGCTGGCCTCGTCCATGGGGATCGGGATCAGCTCCTGGGCATCGAACTTCAGCGAGGAGCGCATGTCCTCCGCACTCAGGGCCGGCACGTCGGCCTGGCGCACGAACACCCGCGGCCCGGAGACCCCGAGCACGACCTTGTTGTGGCTGAAACCGGCCTCGGTCCACAGCCGGCGGATGGCCCCGCTGACCGCCGGGATATTGACGACCTCGCCGTCCACCACGTCGCCCGGGTTGAGCCCGACCTGACCGTAGCGGCGGAGCACCCGCCGGGCCTGGCTGACCTCGATCTCGGCTGCCCGCACCGCTGACGAGCCGATGTCCAGCCCAATGGTTACTGCGTCCACGTTGTCCCTCCCATAGGGCGTGCGGTACTCATGTTCGTCAATATCGGCTTTGGCCGAGCTTTCTTGAAAGAAAGGAAGAGCCGGGTTGGCACACGGGGGTCGACGCCGCAATTCACCGCAACTTGCACGCCGACGGCAGCGAGGACGATCAGTTCACCGGTCCACCACCACGACGTGCTTTGCATGTTTGATCGGGGGGACGACCAGGCAATCGCCAGCACCGGCCATATCCAATCCTGCCACCGCACTCGTCGATGGGCGGCCAGTCCGGTGAACCCGGCCAGTATCAGAGCCGGCGACCAGTAATACGAGAAGTTGATGGCCTCGAAGAAGGGGCGAAGCAACAGCACGGCGGACATACCCCCTATCAGCGCGGCCGGCCGCTGGACCCGCCGTATTCTCCAGGCCAGGGCCGAGGCCAGGAGCAAGCCGATGCTGCGGCTGGCCTGTGACGTCTTGCTGCCGAACCAGGTCCAGTAGAACGCCACGTGGCCCTCTGTCACGTGCGTTTGATTGACCGGAGAGAACAAGGCCTTTGACGCGTCGGTCCAATCGACACCGAGCACCAAAGCCGCGAAGGCGGCCGGCAGGGCGCAGGCCGCGGCCAGACACCGTAGTCTCCGGCCGGAGGGAGCGGAAAAGACGACGAGCGGTACGAGGGGAATCGCCCATTGCTTGGCCGACACCGCGACAGAAAGCAAGACCGCAGCCATCAGGTAGTCGTGTCTCAGCATGCGCCGCGCTGCATACAGCACGAAAGCGATGGCGATGGCGTCCTCGAAATGACCCCAGTAATAGGTGGGGAAGAGTACGAGGATGGCGGTGAGAACTTGCACTGCCCACAACCGGCGACGAACCCCCAGCTGCCAGGCCAGCCGGCGCGCCGCGTGGAGAACGACGATGCCGAACATGAGGATGTACGGAGCCACCACGAGCCACGCATTCGGATGGGCCACCGGAAATGGGGCGCCCTCAACCAATCCGAAGTGGTCGATGACTCCTGATACCGGTGCGATCAGAACAAACGACAGTGGCAAAGCGTAAGAACCGCTCGTGCCCTGGTACACGTAACCGAGGGCTCCATGCGCCACATAGCGCCCGGCGTCGACCATAGACCAGACATCTGTCGGATAAAACCAGAAGTGGCCGCCGCGGATCATTTGATCCAGTAGCAAGCTGTAGATCAACGCCAATCCGGCGAACGCCAGGCCGATCAGCACGGACGACGACCAGCGGCCTCGATCCTCCGCTATTTCAACGGAACAGAACTTTGATGAGGATTGCTGCTTCGGTTGATCAGCTTCTAGCAAAAGCATCGACGCCTCCTGCGCTCAGGGGTGAAACGCCTAACGCGATTGGGACCCCGCCCGGCGGCGGAGTCCCAATCGAGTGGAAATGGGCTTCTAACTGAGTTGACTAGAAGGTGCTGTAAACGGCGGTCGTGGGGGCGGCGCCGCTGGTGCCCACGTTGGCCGTGGTGCTGGCCGCACCCGAGGTCACGCTGGTGGGCAGGGTGGTCGGGATGGTGTTGGTGGCGCAAGAGCCCTTCGACTCGTAGTAGCCGGTGAAGGAGTTCCCGGACTCGTTGCTCTGCAGGATGTAGTAGCAGTTGCCGTCCTTGCCCTGGGCCTGGAGCTGTACCGCGTTGTTGTCGGTGCTGACCGCCACCGAAACCTGGTTGGGCGTGCTCGTCCCCGCCGTGCCGCTGGTCCAGTTGATACCCGACTCGATCCCTGACATGTCAGTGGTGCTGGAATCGAAGGCCTGGTTGTTGGTCCACGCCGTCTGCTCCGCTGTCAGAGCGTTGCGCAGGTTGGACTGCCCCGCCCTGGCGTTCGCCGAGTTACGGGCCCCGAGGAACGTCGGAATGGCGATGGCCAGCAGGATGGCGATGATCAGCACCACGACCATGAGCTCGATAAGGGTGAAGCCCTCGTCTTCCTCACGCTCGAGCCGCTGCTTGATTGCACTCAGCATTAGGGTTTTACCTTTCGGTTTGGGATGTTTGCTGCGAGCCGGCTTTTGATCCCCTCGACCCACTGCCCCGGCGAACCGGTGCTAGTGCTCCAGGCAGCCCGGCTGACCGTCGTCTCCGACGTCCGGCCCCGTGGCTTTGCGTCGCCGCCTCTCGACGGCTTTGCCCTTTTCTCGAGCGCTGCTCGCAAAAAAATCATCGGCAGCCCGCGGAGCTACCTGAGCCGTTTTCCGGGACTTCTTGAGGCCGTTGCCCAGACGGACGCGAAGCGGGGCCCCGCGCTGGGGCGGGGCCCCGATCGAGGCAAGGCTCTCTAGGCGTGTGGCGGCGGTCAGAAGGTGCTGTAGACCTTCGTCGTGGGGGCGGCGCCGCTGGTGCCCACGTTGGCCGTGGTGCTGGCCGCACCCGAGGTCACGCTGGTGGGCAGGGTGGTCGGGATGGTGTTGGTGGCGCAAGAGCCCTTCGACTCGTAGTAGCCGGTGAAGGAGTTCCCGGACTCGTTGCTCTGCAGGATGTAGTAGCAGTTGCCGTCCTTGCCCTGGGCCTGGAGCTGTACCGCGTTGTTGTCGGTGCTGACCGCCACCGAAACCTGGTTGGGCGTGCTCGTCCCCGCCGTGCCGCTGGTCCAGTTGATACCCGACTCGATCCCTGACATGTCAGTGGTGCTGGAATCGAAGGCCTGGTTGTTGGTCCACGCCGTCTGCTCCGCTGTCAGAGCGTTGCGCAGGTTGGACTGCCCCGCCCTGGCGTTCGCCGAGTTACGGGCCCCGAGGAACGTCGGAATGGCGATGGCCAGCAGGATGGCGATGATCAGCACCACGACCATGAGCTCGATAAGGGTGAAGCCCTCGTCTTCCTCACGCTCGAGCCGCTGCTTGATTGCACTCAGCATTAGGGTTTTACCTTTCGGTTTGGGGGTGATGGTCGCGAACCGCCCTTCGAAACCCAGATCCCTGCCCCGACAGACCGGTGCTAGTGCTCCAGGCAGCCCGGCTGACCCTCGTCTCCGACGTCCGGCCCCGTGGCTTTGCGTCGCCGCCTCTCGACGGCTTTGCCCTTTTCTCGAGCGCTGCTCGCCCGACAGTCATCGACGCCGGCGAGCGGCTACCTGAAGGACCGCGTTCAGGCTTTTCTTAGCTTTCCGCCCACTGCGCCTATCGACGGGGCCGCCTGCCGGCGCGACCCAAGCCCGCGGTCCGCCAAGCCACCCCGCGGGACCCTCCGCGGCCTAGGTCGTGGTGCTGGTGGTGGAGGTGGTTTCGCTACCGGGGAGCGTGGTGGTCGTGGTCGAGGTGGAGGTAGTGGTGCTGGTGCTCGAAGTCGACGACGTGGAAGTCGGAGCCGGGGCGGAGGTGCTGGACGTACCGGGCGTCACCGCCGGCGGCGGGCCGACGCCCCCCACCTTGATCGGAGTGGTCTGGCCGGGCTTGGGCTTCCAGCCCTTCGGCGGCTTGGTCTGCGACGGTACCGGTCCCGCGGTGGGCACCACGGCCGGCTTGGCCGGAGCTTGCGCCGATGGCGGCTGGCGCAGCGCCACCGGGACTCCAGCGGCGTGGACCCGGCCGAACCCGGCCAGGTCAGACCACCAGATGGAGCTGACCTGCACGACGGTTCCGGTGTGAGGCGCGTTGATCATCAGGCCGTCGCCTATGTAGATGCCCACGTGGTGGATGTCGGTGGTGCCGAAGAAGACCAGGTCTCCCGGCAGAAGCTGGGAGAGCGGTACCGGGATGGCCCAGGCGTACTGGTCCGCCGCCACCCTCGGGATGGACACCCCGGCCTGGCGCCAGACGTACTGGGTGAGCCCCGAGCAGTCGAACGAGTTCGGGCCCGTGCCGCCCCACAGGTACGGTTTGCCGAGCTCGGAGAAGGCCCAGGCCAGTGCCACCGGCGTGGTGGCCACAGGCCGCGGGATGGGGCTCTTCGGGTTGAACTGCAGCGAGGACGCCGACAGCAGCTCCTTGCCCGCCTGGTTGGCCAGGGCCACATGGTCGGCCGCCACGTCGGACGCCGATGCCCCCACGATGGATGCCAGCTCGTGCTCCAGTTTTTGTGCCTCGGCCTGCTCCGAGGCGAGCGCCTTCTTCGCGTTGGCTTCCTGCTTAGCCGCCCGCTTCTCGGCCGCCTGGGCCGCGCCCAGGGCCTGATCGGCCAGGTTCTTGTGCTGCTGGCTGGTGATCAGCACCCCGTACGGGCTGATGGCCGAGGCGGCGTAGTCCGACGCGTAGATCAGCGACTGGCCGGCGGCCGGGTTGAGGGCAAGGGGAGTCGGCCCTTGGGTGTACAGGTAGACGACAGCCGACCGGACCGCGTCCTGCATGCTCGCGAGCTGGGCCGACTGGGCGGTGGCCTGCTTGAGGGCGGCCTGGGCCTGTGCCGCCGCCTGGGCGGCCGCCCGGTCGGCCTGGCCGGCCGCGGCGGCGTCCCGGTCGAGCTTGGCCTGGGTGGCCGAGATGGCCGCCGACAGCGCCGTGGTGTCCACCCCCACCGAGCTGAGGGCGATGGCCTTCGACAGGAGGGTCTGAGGGCTCTGGCCGTCGGTGTAGGTGGGGGAAATCTTGGGCAGCGCCGGCAGCGTCGTGGTCGATACCGGAGTGCCAGGCGCGGCGGGCGCGCCCGGCGCGGCTATGGCCGCCGGCGCGTCCACGACCGACTGGACCAGGATGGACACGAGAAGACCGACACCCGCCGCCCGGCTGAGGGCGCGGATAACCGCGGGAGTGGCGGCCCGGTTCCCCATTGACTGAGAGTCTGCCATACGGATTGGCCGGTTATCGGCGCGTGGAGGCCGGTCTTTTTATTCAGCCAATCGGCCAAACCCGGGTATTTCGATCGTCCAACCCATTCCGGCCGGATCGATCAGGCGTCCCGAACGGAGGCGACCAGCTTCGAAAGCGAGTCCTTGGCATCACCGAAAAGGAGAACGGTCCGCCGGTCGTAGAGCAGGTCATTGTCCACTCCGGAGAACCCGGGCCGCATGCTCCGCTTGAGGAATACCACGTTGGCCGATCGGTCGACATCGAGGATGGGCATGCCGTAGAGAGGGCTGGCCGGGTTATCCCGGGCGGCCGGGTTGACCACGTCGTTGGCCCCAACCACGAGCGACACGTCCGCTGCCGGGAATTTGGCGTTCGCCTCGTCGAGTTCATCGAGGGACTCGTAGGGGACGTCGGCTTCGGCCAGGAGCACGTTCATGTGGCCGGGCATGCGTCCCGCTACCGGGTGGATGGCATAGGCCACCTCGACGCCGCGGCGTTCGAGGATCCGGGCCAGCTCGGCCACGGTGTGCTGGGCCTGGGCCACCGCGAGTCCATAGCCCGGGACGATGATGACCCGCCGGGAGTAGGCCAGGAGGGTGCCGATGTCCTCGGCGTCGGCCGAGCGTACGGTGCGGCCCTCCGCGGCCAGGATGTCGGTCGAGCCCGCGTTCGGCAACCCGCCGAGGACGATGTTCGGCAAGGAGCGGCCCATGGCGTCGCTCATCATCTTGGTGAGAAGCGCCCCCGAGGTGCCGACCAGGGTGCCGGCGACGACCAGGACCAGGTTGCCGAGGGCGAATCCGTCGGCCGCCACGGCCAGGCCGGTCAGCGAGTTGAGCAGCGAGATCAAAACCGGCGTGTCCGCCCCGCCGACGGGCAGGCACACCCCGGCACCGAGGGCCAGGGCCAGAGCCGCGACCAGGATGAAGCCGACCAGGTGGGGGTCGACCACGAGCCACCCGGCGACGCCGAGCATCGCGGCCGCCCCGGCGGCATTCACCAGCTGCTGACCCGGAAAGGTGATGGGCCGTCCGGTAACCAGGTCCTGCAGCTTGGCGAACGCCACCATGCTGCCGGCAAACGCCGCCCCGCCGATGGCCGCGCCAAGGGTGATCTCGATCATGTGCACTGCGCTCGGGCCGTCCGCCTCGGCTCCGAGAAATGTCACGGTCGACACCAGGGCGGCCGCCGCCCCGCCCACCCCGTTGAACATGGCGACCAGCTGGGGCATGGCCGTCATGCGCACCAGTCGGGCGATGGGAACTCCGATCACCGTACCGACCACCATCCCGATCACGATGATCCCGTGGGGGCCGGCGTGCTGGTCGATCAGGGTCAGACCCACCGCCACAACCATGCCGGCGACGCCGACGAGGTTGCCCCACCGGGCCCGCCTCGGGGAGCTCAGGGCCTTGAGGGCTATGACGAAACAGACCGATGACACCAGGTAGCCGCATACGAGCGCGCTGTTTGGGAGAGTGGTGGCGATCAAGCGTTCCCGCCCGGCGGATCCCCTCTGACGGTTTCGCTCGGATCGCCCCGCTCCCGGTCACGCGCCTTGAACATGTCCAGCATCCGGTCGGTGACGACCACCCCGCCGACGATGTTGACCGTGGCGAGGATCACCGCGGCCAGGGCCATGCTGACCTGTAACGTCCCGTGGGCCTCGTTGGCGATGACCATCGCCCCGACCAGGATGACGCCATGGATGGCGTTGCTTCCCGACATGAGAGGGGTGTGGAGGATGCTCGGCACCTTGGAGATCACTTCGAAGCCGAGGAAGGCGGCCAGCACGAAAATCACCAGGAGGTCGAGACCGCTGCTGATCATGTCGAAGTCACCTCGGTGTCACCTCTCTGTCACCGCCGTGCCGTTTCGGTCAGCAGCCTGGTCGGCTCGTGGCGGATCACCCCGGCGTGGGTCAGGCAGGACGCCGCCACCACGTCGTCGTCGAAGTCCGGATGGACCCCGCCGTCGCGAACCACCAGCTCCAGCATTCTGGCCACGTTGCGGGAGTAGAGGCTGCTGGCCGACGTCGCCACCTCCGAGGCCAGGTCGCCTGCCCCGATCACCAGCACTCCGTCCCGATCGACCTCTGTGCCGTCCACCGTCAGCTCGCAGTTCCCTCCCGACCTGGAGGCCAGATCAACGATGACGGATCCGGTCCGCATCACGTCGACCATGGCGGCGGACACCAGACGGGGCGCCGGCCGGCCGGGAACGGCAGCCGTGGTTATGACCACGTCGGCGCGTTTGACCGCGCTCGGCCAGCAAATCCTGCTGGCGGGCGAGGAATTGATCTGCCTGCTCCGCGGCGTATCCCCCGTGCCCCGATTCCGCGACCAGGGGCAACTCGAGGGCGGTGGCACCGAGGCTGCGGATCTCCTCGGCCGCCTCTGGGCGGATGTCGTAGCCGCTGACGGCCGCCCCGAGCCTCCGGGCGGTGGCGATGGCCTGGAGCCCCGCCACCCCGGCCCCGAGCACCAGCACCCGGGCCGGCGGGACCGTGCCCGCGGCCGTCATCATCATGGGGAACAGGCGGGGCAGCCGGGAGGCCGCCACCACCGCAGCCTGGTAGCCGGCGACACCGGCCTGGGAGCTGAGCGCGTCCAGGAACTGGGCCCGGCTGGTTCTCGGTACCAGATCGAAGGAAAAGGCCGTCATCCGTCGCTCCCGCAGCCGTTCCACCACCTCGACCTGGGTAGCGGGAGGGAGGAAGCTCACGAGAACCGACTCCTCCTCGAAGGTGTCCACCTCATCGGCCGACGGCGGGCCGACCATGACGACCACCCCGGAGCCCCGGACCGCCTCCCCCCGGGTCGGAGCTACAGCTGCATCCGCCTCCATGTACCCGGCGTCAGCGAACCCGGCCACCGACCCGGCCCCGGCTTCGACGATCACTTCCAAGCCGAGGGCCTGCACCTTGGGGATATCTGCGGGAACCAGGGCCACCCGCCTCTCCCCGGCGGCGCTTTCTCGCAATATGCACAACCGAGTCACCGGCCGCCATCCTGCCACCACCCACCGCATTCGTGAGGTCCCCCCCGTTTCGGAGGAGTTCAGTTGTTGTTGCCGACCAGCTTGATGATGTCGAACATAGGCAGGTACAGCGCGATGACCATCGACCCTACGGCGCCGCCGAGGACCACGATCAGCAGGGGTTCGATAAGCGAGGTGAGGGCCTCGACCGTGCGTTGAACCTCTTGCTCGAAGAAGTCCGAAACCTTCTTGAGCAGGTTGTCGATGGCGCCGGTCTCCTCACCGACCGCCATCATTTGCGTGACCATCGGAGGGAAAACCGGATGGTCCTGCAACGGCCGGGTCAGCGGCTCACCCCGCTTGGCTCCCTCCATGATGGCGCGCACCCCGTTGGCGACCACCACGTTGCCGACGGTGTCCGACGTGATCTCGAGGGACTCGAGCACCGGCACCCCGGAGCTGAGCAGGGTGGAAAGAGTGGCCGAGAAGCGGGCCATAGCCGTCTTACGGACCAGGCCGCCGAAGATCGGGACCCGCAGGACCAGTCGATCGCGCGTCGATCTCCCCGCTGGGGTCTTGACCCACCTTCGATAGGCGAACACCCCGGCGATGGCTGCGAGAAGGACGAAGGGAAACCCGTGCACCGCGATGTTCGAGATGTCCACCAAGAGGAGCGTCGGGGCCGGGAGCTTTCCCCCGAGCGAGCCGTACATGTTCTTGAAGATGGGCACGATGAACAGGAGCATGGCGGCCAGGATGCACATCACGAGAGCCAGCACCACTATCGGGTAGGTCATGGCCGAGCGGATCTTGCCCCGCAGCTCGACCTGCTTCTCGATCATGCGCGACAGCTCGAGGAGCGTCCGGTCCAGGCTGCCGCCGGTTTCGCCGGCCCTGACCATGGCCACGAAAAGACGGTTGAACTGCTTCGGATGCCTTCCCAGGGCCTGCGACAGCGACGAGCCGGATTCGATGTCGCTGCGCACCTGGTCGATGACACCGGCGAAGAACTTGTTGGTTGTCTGAGCCGACAGGATGGACAGGCTGCGCAGCAGAGTCAACCCCGAGTTGATCATGGTGGCGAACTGGCGGCTGAACACGGCGATCTCGCTCAGCTTCACCCGGTTGCTCAGGCCGGGGATGGCGACTTCCGCCTTGACTCCCTGCCCGCCCTTCTTGTCGATGCTGATGGGCACGTAGCCCATCTGGCGGAGCCGGTTGGCGACGAGCGCGGTGTTGTCGGCGTCGAGCGATCCGGCGAGGATTTTGCCTGACCGGTCGCGGACCTTGTAGGCGTAGGTGGTAGGCATCAAACGCTCCCGGAGACGAGCCGGCGAAGGTCGTCCTCGTGATGGCAGCGCTCGGCCGCCACCTGCATCGTGACCGCGGACGATCGGACTAGCTGGGCCAGGGACTGGTCCATGGTCTGCATCCCGTATTTACCTCCGGCTTGCATGGCGCTGTAGATCTGGTGGACTTTGCTCTCGCGGATCATGTTGCGGATGGCGGGAGTGGCGACAAGGATCTCGCAGGCCACGGCCCGCCCCCGCCCTGACGCCCGCGGCAGTAGCTGCTGGGTGACAACGGCCTGAAGCACCGACGCCAGCTGGATCTTGATCTGCTGCTGCTGGTGGGCTGGGAAGACGTCGATCACCCGGTCGATCGACTGTGGAGCGTCCTGGGTGTGCAGGGTGCCGAAGACCAGGTGTCCGGTTTCGGCGGCGGTGAGGGCGGTCGAGATCGTTTCCAGGTCCCGCATTTCACCGACGAGGATGACGTCGGGGTCCTGACGCAGCACGTGCTTGAGGGCGTCGGAAAAGGAACGGGTGTCTTCGCCGACCTCCCGTTGGTTGACCACGCACCGTTTATGGGTGTGGACGAACTCGATGGGGTCCTCGACGGTCATGATGTGCAGCGGATGGCTGGTGTTGATGATGTCGACGATCGAGGCCAGGGTGGTCGACTTGCCCGACCCGGTCGGGCCGGTGACGAGCACGAGGCCGCGAGGCAGATTGGCCAGGCTGCTGACCACCGCCGGGATCCCGAGCTTCTCCAGCGGGACGATCCGGTACGGGATGGCCCGCAGGACCGCACCCACCGAGTCCCGCTGCACGAAGACGTTGAGCCGGAACCGGCCGACGTTGGCCACCGGGTGGGACGTGTCGAGCTCCAGTTCAGATTCGAATTTCTCCCGCTGGCGCTGCGTGAGGATGGAGTAGATCAGGCGCCGCAGCTCGGAGGGCGTGAGAACCTCGTAGCCGTCCATGGGACGAAGGTGGCCGTCGATGCGGACGCACGGCGGCAGACCGGCGCTCAAATGCAGGTCCGAGGCTCCGAGCTCTACCATCTCTTGCAGGAGGGAGTTGAGGTGCAGCTCCGCGGCAGGGGGTGCGGCGGGCTCGGCCACCGGCGCCGCTAACTGCGGTGAGTCGTCGACGTCGTAGAGAACCTCGATGGCGAGGGAGATGTCAGTCGCGGCGGCGAGGACCGGCTTGACTTTCCACCCGGTCTCCTGGGCGATCTGGGCCACCGCGTTGTGATCGGCGGGGTTCTCCATGGCAACTACGAGGTCGCCGCCTTCCATCCCGACCGCAACCGCTCGCAATCGCTGGCACATGGCCACCGGGAGCATGCCCCCGAGGATGGCGGGGATGGGGTCGGCGTCGGGATCCCACATTTCCAACCCCAGCTGATCGGCGACCGCGGCCACCAGATCGCGCTCGGCCACCATGCCTTCGGAGGCGAGGATCTTGGCCAGGGGCAGGCCCGTCTCGGCCTCCCTGAGCAGCGCCGTTTCGAGCGCGTCCTTGGACAAAACCTTGCGGGAGACGAGAAACTCCCCTACTGACCTGGAGGTCGGGACCATGGCAATTCCTTCGGTACGAGGTGAATGGGGCTGAAGCGCCGAGCCCTTAGGCGATAACCCGCAGGATCTCTTCGATCGAGGTGGCACCGGCGGCGACCTCACTCATGCCGGCCTGACGGAGAGTCATCATCCCGGAACCGATGGCGGCCTTCCGGATGTCCTCGGTGTGGCCGCGCTCGACGATCAGGCGCTCGACCTCCTCGGTTACCTGAAGCACTTCGTGCACAGCGAAGCGGCCGTAATAGCCGGTCCCCCCGCAAGCTCCGCAGCCGGCGGCTCGGTAGATGTGGAAGTCGGAGTCGAGGCCGCCCAGATGCTCGAAGTCCCAGCCGACCAATGTCAGCTCCTTCTTCTCTGGTTTGTAGGCCTGGCGGCACCGGGTGCACAGCCGCCGGGCCAGGCGCTGGGCCACGATGCAATCGATGGAGCTGCCGACGAGGAAGGGCTCGACTCCCATCTCCACCAGGCGGCTCGGGGTGGAGGCGGCGTCGTTGGTGTGCAGGGTGCTGAGCACCAGGTGGCCGGTCAGGGCCGCCTCGATGGCGATGATGGCCGTCTCCCGGTCGCGGATTTCGCCCACGAGGACGATGTCGGGGTCGGACCGCAGGATGCTGCGCAGGGCTGAGGCGAAGGTCAACCCGGCCTTTACGTTCACCTGTACCTGGTTGATGCCCGGCAGCTGGTACTCGACGGGGTCCTCGACGGTGATGACGTTCTTGGTCTCGTCGTTGACGATGTTGAGGGTGGCGTAGAGTGTCGTCGACTTGCCCGACCCGGTGGGGCCCGTGACCAGGATGGTGCCGTAAGCCTTCCGGTACGACTCCTCGTAGCGGATCATGTTCTCGGGCAGGAATCCCAGATCGGCCAGGCGCAGCAGGGCGGTCGACTTGTCGAGGACCCGCATGACCACTTTCTCGCCGTGGACCGTCGGCAGGGTGGCGACCCGGAGGTCGACGTCGCGGCCATTGATGACAGTGTTTATGCGCCCGTCCTGGGGTATGCGGCGTTCGGCGATGTTCATATCGGCCATCACCTTGAGCCGGCTGACGATGCCGGACTGGATGTTCTTGGGCGGTCGCATCACTTCGTGGAGCACCCCGTCGATGCGGTAGCGCACCCGGACGTCGCGCTCCCCCGGCTCGATGTGGATATCCGAGGCCCGGTCGGCGATGGCCTGGCTGACCAGAAGGTTGACCAGCTTCACGATGGGCGACTCGACGCTGACCTCCCGCACACTCGAAAGGTCGTTTTCCGCCTCGAACGTGTTGGACGCCTCGGCCGAGACGTTCTCGGCATCGTTCACCATCCGGTGGTACTTGCCGATGGCCTCGATCACGGAGCTGCTCGTGGCCACCGCCACCTGCAGTTCGGCGCCGGTCACGGTGCGGATGTCGTCGATGGCGAACACATTCGACGGGTCGGCCATGGCCACGACCAGCCTGCCCTCTATCCATCCGATGGGTAGGGCCAGATAGCGGCGGGCGAGTGAATCGCTGATGAGTCGGGCCGCCGCGGCGTCGACCGGGTAGTCACTCAGATCGACGAAGTCGAGTTTCAGCTGGGCGGCGATAGTGGAGACGAGATCCGTCTCGGTGATGAGGTTTTCCTCGATCAGGATGCGGGTCAAACTGTGGCCATTGGCGGCCCGGGCCCGGATGCCTCCCTGTAGCGACTCTTCCGAGAGCAAGCCTCGAGCGACGAGGAGCGCCCCCAGGCGCTCGTCGTCGCTAAGGGGGGTGCCCGTGCCCACCACTGTGGTTGCTGTGGTCACGGCGGCGCCGGGCTAGTTCCGCACCGAGGAAAGGAACTTGAGCAGGAGGCCGCGGTTGATCGGCTCCTCCGGCGCGGGTTCCGGCTCGGTCTCGGCTTCTGCTTCGAGCTCGCGCTCCAGTACGGCATCCACGTCGCCGGCCGGGTGCGCCCCGTCCTCCTCGCCACCGGCACCATGCCCGTTGCCGGGCTCACCGGCCGACCCGTCACCGAAGCCGGTCGCCGAGCTCGAGGGCGAGGGACCGCGATCGACCAACGCGTCCACCGGCTGGGCTTCCAGGACCGGTCCGGACGGGTGTGCCGTCATCTCCTCGAGCAGGGCGCGCAGGGCGGCGCGGCCGTCGTCGGGCTCGTCGCCGTCGCCGCCGTCGTCGCCGTGGTCCCTGTGCTCGCTGTCGTCCCTGTGCTCGCCGTCGTCCCTGTGCTCGCCGTCGTCGCTGTGCTCGCCGTCGTCGTCCCGCCCGGCCCCGCTATCGCTCTCGCCGCTCTCGCCGCTCTCGTCGCTCGGCGCGCTGGGGGCCGGCGGCTCGTTGCCGGCGGGGCCATAGGTCGGCCGGTCGAGCGCTTCGTCGCGGAGGTGGTCATCGACCGCAACCTCGGCCTGTTCGATTGCGCTCGAGGTGGAGCCCTCGCTCGCCTCGACGGCGGCCGCCCACAAGGCGCCGTAGTGGTCGGAGGCGCCCGGCTCCGAGTCGCTTAGCTCATGGCCGGAATCCGCCACCCCGGAGATGTCGGCCCACGACACCACCAGATCTGACTCCTCGGTCCCTGACGGCTCGGCATCCCCGTCTTCGGGGGACACTTCATCGTGGGGGTCATGGCCGTTTGCCGCCATACCCCAGGACGGCCAGGCCGACGCCAGAGGCTGCAGGTCCACGGACCACGGCGAGGCCGGGGCGTCGTCGGCCACCGGCTCCGCCTGGTCTGCCCCTTCGAAATCGTCCGGCCCCGCCACCGGATCGGCCCCCTCGGCCCCGGCCGCCACCGGATCGGCCCCCTCGGCCCCGTCGGCCCCGTCGGCCCCGGCCGCCCCCTCGGAAACCGCCTCGGCCCCCTCGGCCCCCTCGGCCCCGTCGGCCCCGTCGGCGACGGGCGCCACTGCCGGCTCCATCACAGGCGCCGGCTCCACCACAGCCGCCGGTTCGGTCACCTCGGCCAGCGCCCCGTCGACCAGGCTCTTCAGCGCCTTGCACCCTTCGAACTCGGAAAGATCCTGCTCCCGAAGAACGTCTTTCACCGACTGACCGCCACCGATGGCCACCGCCAGAGCCCACTGCGACCGCTCGAGGACCACGTGATCGTCTTCCCCGTCTGCGACCAGGCGGACCTGATGGTCCAGCGAGGGCACGACGGACACGATCTCGGTCCATTCGGCGAAGCGGCCCTGGGCCGCTTCCAGCGCCGGGTGGACGTCACGGCGGTCGTCGTCGGGGACCTCGGCCGACTCCGGTATGAACGAATCAGGGATGAACGAGAACTGCCCGTCCTGCATCCGGAGAAGCTCGAACACGGCGTCCGCCGGATCGTGGGTGCGACCAACCTCGAAGCCCACAAGCACGCCGGCTTCGAACCAGAGCCGCCCTTCTCCCCGCCCGCCCTGGACGTGAAGCTCACCGCTCTTCGAGGTGCCGGCCAAGAGGTTGAGCACGTCGGGAAGAGCGATTGTTTCGAGCGAACCTTTGAGTGACACCGGGACCTCCGTTTCCTGGGAACGTGGGAAGGTATCGGCAGTCACTCAGCGGGACTGAAGAATCCGCTTGAACAGGTGTGGGCCATGGGCTCCGCCGGTAATTCTGCGAACCTGTTCAGGAGGCTGTTGCCTACTTTTCCGGTCCGCCCACGGGGCCGTCCCCCGCCCTTCAGCCGCCGGCCAGAGCCCCGAGGACCGCCGCCGACATGGCCTCTCTCGGTGCCGGCCGGCCGGTCCAGATCTCGACCTGGCGGGCGGCCTGGTGGATCAACATACCGAGCCCGTTGGCGGCCCGCACCGAGCGTTCGCGCGCGGCCAACAGCAATGGGGTCTTCGCCGGCGCGTAGATCAGCTCGGCCACGAACTGGCGGGAGCTCAACCAGTCCGGGTCGATTTCGAACGGCAGACGGTCGCCGGCGGCCATGCCAACCCGGGTGGCGTTGACGATCAGGTCGGACCCGCAGACGACCTCGGCCAGGCCGGGGCGCTCCGGCCCTATCGCCTGACCCACCGCCCCGGCCAATCGGGCGCACGACAGGGCGGCATCGGGCCGCCGGCCGATCACCACGACCGATCCCGCTCCGGCCCCGGCCAGCGCCAGGGTGACGGCCCGGGCGGCTCCCCCCGCCCCGAGCACCAGGCACTGCCGGCCTGACGGGTCGAACCCATCGTCGCCCTGCAGAGCGTCGAGGAACCCGGCCCCGTCGGTACTGTCGCCGACTAGGTCGCTCGACCCGCCCGATCTGGCCCAACTGATGGTGTTGACCACCCCGAGCTCGGCGGCGACCGGGCTCAACCGATCGAGCCTGGGCACGACCTCCGCCTTGTGGGGCATGGTGACCGACAGGCCGGCAAGGCCGAGGGCTCGCATGGCATCAACCGCCGCCGCCCCGGCGCCTCGGGGAACCGGGAACGCCACGTACACCCAGTCCAACCCGAGGGCGGCGAAGGCGGAGTTGTGCAGCACGGGCGACAGCGAGTGGGCCACCGGGTCCCCGATCACCCCGCAGACCCGGGTCGTGCCACGCGGCGAGCTCAGCAGAGGCTGGCGGCCCGGCACTCTGCCTGCAGTTGGGTGAAGCCGTTCGATGTGCTGGCGAAACCGAGCTGACCGTCGGGCTTGACCTCCACAAAATAGAGGTAAGTGGTGGACGGCGGGGAGGCGGCCGCCCGGAGCGACGGCAGGCCGGGATTGGCGATCGGCGTGGGTGGCAGGCCGGTGTTGAGCCGGGTGTTGTACGGACCGGGTTGATTCAGCTGAGTGGCGGTCGGCTCGAGATTCGGGTGGCTCAGCCTGAGGTAATAGGTCTGGGTGGAGTCGGCCCCGAGCGGCATGCCCGCCGCCAACCGGTTGTACAAAACGCTGGCGACCGGCCCGCGGTCGGCATCGAGCTTGGCCTCCCGCTCGACGATCGAGGCCACCGTGACCAGCTGGTAGACGGTTTCGTGGTGTCCCTGGGCTGCCGCCGTCAGATCGAGCGAGTTGGCCTGGTCGTCGAAGGCGCCGACCATCTGCTCGAGGATCTGGACCTCACTTTCGCCCTGCTGCACCTGGTAAGTGGCGGGAAACAGCAGACCCTCCAGGTTGTTGACGCCCTTGGGCTCGTAGGGGCTGCGCACGGTGCCATTGTCCGCGGCGGCCAGGAACTTCTGGGCCGACAGTCTCATGCCGGGCAGCGCCGCGACCGCGTCGGCGATCTGGTGCAAGGTGAAGCCCTCGGGCACGACCAGGCGAGCGGTGCTGACCGGCGGGCCGGCCTCGAGCGCCGAGATGGCGGTCTGATAGCTCGAGTTGTGGGGCAGATGGTACAAACCCGGCAGCAGAGGGCCGTCGTCGTGGAACCGTACGTATAGGGCGAAGAGCGTCCCTTGGTGGATCACCCCGTCGTGGGCGAGGATCTTCCCGATGTCCTTGGTGGTCGCCCCCTTGGGGATGCTTACCGCCACCGCCGGACCATGGTGGCCTCCGGGGTTGACCTGGCTCTGAACCCAGATCAGGCCGCCGCCGACAATGAGCAGCAGCACGACGACGAGGGCCGCCACGGTGAAGAGCACCCGGTGGCGGCGCCGCTCTCCCCGGTGGGCCCTCCGCCGGGCCGGACGGTCCGGGGGTGGCTCGTGGTCGACGTAACCCGGCGGCAGCACGCCCGCGCCCCGCCGCCCCGCGCTCTCATCACCGCCGCCGTCCTGAGGTCCGTAGCCGTATTCCTCGCCGCCCCGCCCACCGGCATCGGTAGGGCCCTGGCCGGGTTCGTAGCCGCCCGGGCCTACCGCGTCCTGCGGGCCATAGCCGTATTCCTCGCCACCCGGGCCGCCGGGCTCGGGACGGTATTCAGCCCCGCCACCGCCCCGACGGTTGGCGCCGCTCTCCCCGTACCAGGCTGCCTCTGTCCGGTCGCTCAAGAGCCCGACCCTGCCCGGGCGGCTCGCTGATCGACCCACGTCTGCAGCAGCACGGCCGCAGCAGCCCGATCGATGACCGGCCGCTGTTGGCGCCGGGAACGGCCTGAGGCGTCGAGCGCCCGGGCCGCAGTAACCGTGGTGAACCGCTCGTCGATGGTGTCGACCTCCAACTCGATCTGCGTACGCATTTCCTCAACCTCTTCGAGCACGGCACGGGCCGATGGCCCGAGCTCGCCGGACAACGACACGGGCAGCCCCACGACCAGTCCTACCACCTCGTACTCTGCCGCCAGGTCGGCCAGCGCCCGGTGGTCAGTGTGCCGGTCCCCCCGTCGGGGCAGGACGGTGACCCCCGTCGCGACCGTCTGGCCGGAGTCGGTCACGGCGACGCCGATCCTCCGGGACCCGAGATCGACCCCGAGAACCCTACCGCTCGGCCTCATCCGCTCAACGACTCACGTATCTGATCCAGCGCCTCGTCCAGTCGGCTGGCGTCGCGGCCGCCGGCCATGGCCTGTTCCGGGTTCTTGCCCCCGCCCCCCCCGCCGACGGTGCGGGCGGCCCCTGCGATCAGCTCGGGCGCGGTCGGGGTCGACCCTTTGGCGACCAGCGCCACCAGGGCGGCCTTGGAGCCGTCGGGCGTGCCGCCGAGCACCACCGTCGGCACCTCCCCCATCTGGCGCACCAGCAAGGCCAGCTCGCGCAGGCGATCCTGCGGTACCCCGTCGACCCGGGCCACCAGATAGCCGTCCGAGATGCCGGCCAGGATCGTCCTGGCCCGGTCGGTCAGGGCGGCTTGCTCGGAGGACCGCACCTTGGCCTCGAGGTCGCGGTAGTCGGCCAGCTTCTTCTCGACCGCGGAGGTCAGGTCCTCGGGGGTGGCCCGCAGCATCTCCGCCGCCGTCGAGATGGTCCGCTCGGCCTGGCGCAGCCGGGCCAGGGTGGCCGTGCCGGTCGTGGCCTCGATTCGTCTCAGATTGGAGCCGATGGAGCTTTCGGAGATGATCTCGAACGGGCCGATCTGGCCGAGTCGGAGCACGTGGGTGCCGCCGCACAGCTCCATGGAATCGGTCCCGGCGCGCACCACCCGCACATCATCTCCGTACTTGTCGGCGAAGAAGGCGATGGCCCCGGCGTCGTCCGCATCCTGTTTGCTCATTACCGTCACCACCACATCCTCGTCGGCGAGGATCCTGGCGTTGACCAGATCCTCCACCAGGGCCGACTCCTCCGCCGTGACCGGGCCGTAGTGGGTGAAGTCGAAACGTAACCGGTCGGGCTCGACCAGGGAACCCTGCTGCTTGACGTGATCGCCGAGGACCGCCCGCAGCGCCCAGTGCAGCAGGTGGGTGCCAGTGTGGTTGCGGCGGATGGCCGCCCGCCGCTCGGCGTCTATGGCAGCCGTAGCGGTTTGGCCGGGGCGGATCACTCCCTCCTCCACCCGGGCCGCATGGCGGGTGAGGCCGGGCGCGGCGTAGGTCGTGTCAAGCACCCGGGCCCGCCCGCTGTCGGTCTCGATTATCCCTGTGTCGCCGACCTGGCCTCCGCCCTCGGCGTAGAAGGGAGTGACGTCGAGAAATATCTCGACGGTCGCCGTATCGCCTGATTTCTCACTTCCATCGGAGCCGGCGCCGGCGAGCACCGCGATCACGGTGGCGGTGGCGGTCTCATCGGTGTAGCCCACGAACCGCGTGGGCCCGTGCTCTTCGAGGATCCCCCGGTAGGAGTCGAGAGGGCCCGGCCCCGTGACCGCTGACATCCGCCCCGGCTGCTTGGACTGCTCGCGCTGGCGGGCCATGGCCCGGTCGAAACCGGCCTCGTCCACCGTGGCGCCCCGCTCCTCGGCAATCTCGCGGGTCAGCTCGATCGGGAACCCGTGAGTGTCGTGCAGCCGGAACGCCACCTCGCCCGAGACGGTCGGTTCTCCCTCCGCCAGTTCGCTCTCGAGCATCGCCAGGCCGGCGCGCAGGGTGGCCCGGAAACGGGCCTCCTCGCGCTCGGCCACACCGGTGATGAATTCCTGGTTGGCCCGCAGGTTCGGGTAGGCATCCCCCATGACCGCCACGCAGGCCGCCACCAGCTCGGTGGTGATCGGCCGGTCCACTCCGAGGGTGTAGGCCTGGCGCACGGCCCGCCGGATCAGCCGGCGCAGCACGTACCCCCGGTCTTCGTTGCTCGGGAAGACACCGTCACCGATCAGGAACACCACCGAACGGGTGTGATCAGCCAGTATCCGCAGGGAAACGTCGACGTCGGGCTGGGCGCCGTAGGTACGGCCGGTCAGGAGCTCAGCCTCGCCGATGATCGGGCGCAGCACGTCGGTCTCCCAGATCGATGGGACGTCCTGGAGGATCATGAGGATCCGCTCCAGGCCGGCTCCGGTGTCGATGTTGGGCTTGGGAAGAGGGACCAGAGACGCGTCGACCTGCCGGTCGAACTGCATGAACACCAGGTTCCACAACTCGACGAAGCGCTCCTCGCCGCCGCCGCCGGCCGGCCCGCCGTCCGGGCCCCAATCGGGTCCCCGGTCGTAGTAGATCTCAGAGCTCGGCCCGCACGGGCCGGTTTCGCCCATCTCCCAGAAGTTGTCCTCGCCCATGCGCTGGATTCGTTCCTCCGGGACCCCTATGACATCGCGCCATATGGCCGCCGCGGCGTCGTCGTCACGGTAGACGGTCACCCACAAACGGTCGCCGTCCAGGCCGAAGGTCGAGGTGAGCAGCTCCCAGGCCAGGGGAATGGCCAGCTCTTTGAAGTAGTCCCCGAAGCTGAAATTGCCGAGCATCTCGAAGAAGGTGAGATGCCGGGTGGTCCGCCCGACCAGGTCGATGTCGTCGTGCTTGCCCCGAATCCGGACGCACTTCTGAATGCTCGTGGCCCGAGGGTACGGTGGCGGTTCCTCGCCGAGAAAATACGGTATGAACTGGTTCATCCCGGCGTTGGTGAAGAGCGGGGCCCGGCGGTGATGGGGGATGAGGCCGGCCGACGAGACGTCCACGTGCCCGTGGTCCACGAAATACTTGGTGAAAGCGCGACGAAGCGCGTTGGCGTTCATGTCCCCTGCCAGGTTAGAGGCTGCCCGGACGGTCGTTCCTGTCGGAATACGGGCCGGACCGCAACTCGGCCTCCCGATCGCGCATGGCCTGCCTCCCTTCCCGAAGGGCCTCACGCACCTCGCCGGGCCAGCGGCGGACCCGGCCGGCCGCCGTGCCGGCGACCGAGGACGGATGGTACCGGGCCGCCACTGCTTTGGCCTTGCGCTGGACCCACACGGAGCTGCCTATCCCGAGAGCCAGGCCCGCTCCCATCCACCGGACGCGCTTCACCGGATCGCCTCCAGGCGGGCGGCCCCGCCGCTACGCCCATCTCCCCGAAGTGGTGCCCACCCCTTCAACTAGGTGGCCTTCCGGATCCGGCGGCCGGCCCGGGCGGTGCCGGCGGCCAGGGCCATGACCTTGATCATCGGCGTGGCTACCGCGGCATGGGCCAGGCGGGACGCCGAGCCGACCGTCTCGGTGATCGCCTCGGCCGACCCGATCAGGTCGTCCACCCGGGCCAGCTCCCCCCGGGCCTCGTCCACGGTGCGCTCCACCTCGCCGAGCACGGCCGCCGCATGCTCGCTCAGCTCATCGGCCAGGAGGCGCAGCTCCCTCGCGCTGCGCCGCAGCGAGACCGCCGCGCCGATCAGGGCCAGGACGGCGACGGTCGAAACCACCGCGACGGCGATCGCCACAGCGCCCGAGCCCGAAGTGGTCGCAATCAAGGCGGTTCAGCCTAGTGTCCCCGTCGGGACCTCAATCGAGCCCCAGACGCTTGCGCACCTCGTCCACTACCCCGTCGAGATCAACCGTCTCCTGGTCGCCGTCGCCTTTGAGGTCCTTGATGCCCACCTTTCCTCCCGCCGCCTCGTCGGGCCCCACGACCAGCGCCAGCCGGGCCCCTGACCGGTCGGCCGCCTTGAACTGGGCCTTGGGCGATCTGCCGTCGAAGGCTCGGTCGGACCGCACGCCCGCAGCCCGGAGAGCGGCCGTGAGATCGCGGGCCGTCTCGCCGCCGGCGAAGTCCACCACGAACACGTCTATGCCCTGGTCCCGGGAGAGCCGGGCCGTCCCGCCTTCGGCTTCGACCGCGAGGAGGATCCGTTCCACCCCGAGCGCGAAGCCGACGCCCGGGGTGTCGGGGCCGCCGAGCTCCGCCACCAGGCCGTCATATCGCCCACCCCCGCCCAGGGCGTTCTGCGCCGACTCGAGCGCGAGGCCGGCGTACTCGAAGGTGGTGCGGGTGTAGTAGTCGAGGCCGCGGACGAGCAGGGGATCGATGGTGTAGGGGACGCCGAGCTGCTCGAGCCCCCGGCGGACCCGGGCGAAATGGGCGGCACAGGCGTCGCACAGATGGTCGACCTGCCGGGGAGCGCCGGAGGTCACAGCCCGGCACTGTGGCTTCTTGCAGTCGAGGACCCTCAGGGGATTGTCCTCGAGCCGTTCCCGGTGCTCGTCACACAGCTCGTCGCGGTGGCGCTGCAGGTACTCGAGGAGCAACTGCCGGTATTGGGGACGGCAGTTGGCATCCCCGAGTGAGTTCAGGAGTAGCTCGAGCCGGGTGATGCCGAGGCCGGCGTAGAACTCCCAACCGAGGGCCACCACCTCCACGTCCAGGTCGGGGTCGGCACTGCCGAACGCTTCGATCCCCACCTGGTGGAACTCCCGGTAGCGGCCGGCCTGGGCCCGCTCGTAGCGGAAGTTCGAGCCGCCGTACCAGGCTTTCCAGGGAACGGGAGGGCGGTGCTGTATGTACGCCCTCGCCACCGACGCCGTCATCTCGGGGCGCAGGGCGACGTGCCGGCCGCCTTTGTCCTCGAAGTCGTACATCTCCTTCCTGACGATGTCGGTGGACTCGCCTACCCGCTGGAACACCGAGATGTCCTCGAATGTCGGAGTGACGATGAGCCCGTACCCGGCGGCCTCGACGACCCCCGCGAACGTGGCGACGAGCCCTTCCCACGGTTTGGAATCCGCCGGCAGGACGTCGAAGGTCCCGGGGGGATGGCGGAGTTCGGACATGACGAGCCAGGTTACCGGCCCGCTCTCAGCCCCCCCGGTTGGGCAGGACCCGGTAGGCGTCGTACACGCTGTCGATCCGCTTCAGAGATGACAGCAGGGAGTCCAGATGGGCCGGGTCGGCCAGCTCGAACTCGAAGCGCATGCGGCTCACCCGGTCCGCCCCGGTGATGGAGTCGCTGCGCAGGATGTTCAGGTGATTGTCCGAGATCACCTTCCACACGTCTACTCCCAAACGGGTGCGATCCAGGGCTTTCAGTTCGACCGCGGCGATGAAGCTCCCGCTGCTGGCGTGGTCCCACTCCACCTCGATCATGCGTCCGACCTCGCCCGCGGAGAGGGCCGCGGCGTTGGCGCAGTCGCTGCGGTGCACGCTCACTCCCCGGCCTCTCGTCACGAAGCCGATGATCTCGTCCCCCGGCACCGGGGTGCAGCACCGGGACAAACGCACCATCAGGTCGTCCAACCCCTCGACGTGGACGCCCACCCCGTGCCGGGGGCTTACCCGGCGGGGCTGGCGGGCCGTGATCGGCAGCTGCACCTCGTGGTCCCCGCCCCGCAACTCGCGGGCGACGCGCTGGGCGATCGATTGAGCCGAGACGTGGTTCTCGCCTATGGCGGCGTGAAGGGCGTCGAGGTCGGAATAGTTGAGGGCCTCGGCCACGCCGATCAGGACCTGGGAGTTGGTCAGCTTCTGGACCGGCAGCCCCTCCTTGCGCAGGGCCTTGGTGAGCTCGTCCCGCCCCGTCTCGATGGCGTCTTCCCGCCGTTCCCGGCTGAACCACTGCTTGATCTTGTTGCGGGCCTTCGGGCTGACCACGATCTTGAGCCAGTCCCGGCTCGGGCCCGCAGAGGGCACCTTGGACGTGAACACCTCGACCGTGTCGCCCGACGCCATCCGGGAGTCGAGGGGAACCAGTCTCCCGTTGACCCGGGCGCCGATGCAGCGGTGACCGACTTCGGTGTGAATGGCGTAGGCAAAATCGATCGGAGTAGAGAGCACCGGGAGCGACACCACGTCACCCTTCGGGGTGAACACATAGACCTCGTCGGTGTCGAGGTCCAGCTTCAGGGTTTCGAGGAACTCGGCGGGATCGGAGCTCTCCGCCGACCAGTCGACGATGCGTTGGAGCCAGGCCACGTCGGCGGGTGAGGCCTTCTCCTTGTAACCCCAGTGGGCGGCGATCCCCCACTCCGCCCGATTGTGCATCTCGGCCGTGCGGATCTGGGCCTCGATGGCCTTGCCCTGGGGCCCGACCACGGTGGTGTGCAGCGACTGGTACAGGTTGAACTTAGGGGTGTTGATGTAGTCCTTGAACCGCCCGGTTACCGGGGTCCATGCCCCGTGGATGGCCCCCAGGGCGGCCCAGCAGTCTTTGACCGATTCGACGAGCACCCGCACGCCGACCAGGTCATAGATGTCGGCGAACTCCTTGTTCTTGACGACCATTTTCTCGTAGATCGAGTACAGGTGCTTCGGCCGGCCGTTGACCTGGGCCTCGATTCGCGCCGCCGCGAGGCGCTCGTACACCTGATCGATGACCTGGGCCAGGTAAATGTCCCGCTCGGGTGCCCGGGTGGCGACCATCTGTTCGATCTCGGCGTACCGCCGGGGGTGCAGGGCGGCGAACGCCAGGTCCTCCAGCTGCCATTTGATGTCCTGGATCCCGAAGCGATGGGCCAGCGGGGCGTAGATGTCCAGGGTCTCCTGGGCGCTGCGCTTCTGCTTCCACTCGGGCATGGCCGCGATCGTCTGCATGTTGTGCAGCCGGTCGGCGAGCTTGATGAGAAGGACCCGGGGATCCTTGGCCATGGCCACCAGCATCTTGCGCATGGTTGCGGCCTGCTGGGCCTGGCGGGAATCGAAGCGAACCCGGTCGAGTTTGGTCACCCCGTCGACGATGGACGCCACATCCGCTCCGAACTGGAGCTCTATCTTCTCGAGGTCGAAGCCGGTGTCCTCGACCGCATCGTGGAGCAGGGCGGCGGCGATGGTTACGTCGTCGAGTCCGAGGCCGGCCAGTATGGTCGCCACCGCCAGGGGGTGCGATATGTACGCTTCGCCGGAGTTGCGGAGCTGACCCTCATGGGCGTTGGCCGCCGACTCGTAGGACCGGACGATTAGGGCGGTCGGGTCCCTCGGGTGGCGGGCCCGGAACGCGCTGAGCAAGGGTTGCAGGGCGTCGGCCGTCTGCACCTGCCGGCGCCACGGCAGAACTCGCTCGACCGTGGCCACCGCCCTGGCCCGGTTGGCCCCCTCCCCCCGGCTCATCATCGGCCCCCCCTGAACCGCGTCGGAGAATCGCACGCGGCCAGAGCCGTTGGTAACCAGCGGGCGTCGCCGCCGTCTATGGCGCGACGCGGTTTACTCATAGCTGAGCAGCACTACTGCGTCCAGCTCTTCGAGTCGGCCGCGCCCACCGAGGAAGGCGAGCTCGAGGATGCATCCGAACCCCACGACCTCGGCCCCCATGGTGCGGACCAGCCGGGCCGTGGCGGCGGCGGTGCCTCCGGTCGCCAGAACGTCGTCGATTATCAAAGCCCGCTCACCGGGCGCCAGGGCGTCCCGGTGTATCTCCAGGGCGTCGAACCCGTATTCGAGCTGGTAGGGCTCGGCGTGAACCTGCCAGGGAAGTTTGCCGGGCTTGCGCACCGGCACGAATCCCGCCCCGAGCCGCAGGGCGACCGGCGAGGCCAGGATGAACCCCCGGGCTTCCACGCCGAGAACCTTGTCCACCCGGTGGTTGGCGAACGCGCCGGCGAGGGCATCCACGCACGCGGCCAGGGCGCCGGCGTCGGCCAGGAGGGGGGTTATGTCCCTGAACACCACCCCGGGCACCGGGAAATCCGGTACATCCCGGATCAGGTCCTTCAACCAGCCGTGGGTGCCCTCCATATATTCCAAAGTACCGCTCCCCGAGAGGTCCCCGGTGCGACGGTCGCTGCGCCCGGTGCGACGGTCGCTGCACCCGGTGCGACGGTCGCTGCGCCCGGTGCGACGGTCG
Source organism: uncultured Actinomycetota bacterium (assembly GCA_963783945.1). Lineage (GTDB taxonomy): Bacteria > Actinomycetota > Acidimicrobiia > Acidimicrobiales > Palsa-688 > CAWAPS01. The sequence goes on along the minus strand of CAWAPS010000007.1, from coordinate 775,415 downwards.
CTGCGCCCGGTGCGACGGTCGCTGCGCCCAGTCGAGCGCGGAGTGGGCCTAGCGGCGCCGGCCCTTCTTGCGCGGCCGGGGCGGAGGTCTGGTGGCCGATCGGGGCGGGATGTCGCTCCCTACCGGCGCCGGCACGGGCGGGGCGGGCGGGGGGGGCGAATCCTCGACCGGCGCCGCCGTCCCATATTCGGTTTCCGGCTCGAGCTCCGGCTCCGGCCGGGTCTGGGTTCGCGTCCGGGTCTGGGTCTGCGTCTGCGGCTGGGCCTCGGCGCTGAGCGAAAGCGCGCTGCCGGCCGCGGCGGCCGCCGCCGGGGTGATGCGGCGCGCCGGGGTGGCGCCCTGGGCCAGGCGCCGGCGGATCTCGGCGTACCGCGGCTCGCGCTCCTTGAACACCGCCAGCAGCGGCGAGGCGATGAAAATCGACGAGTAGGCGCCGGTGGTGAGACCGATGAAAAGGGCCAGGCCGAAGTCGTTCAGGGCGGTAGCCCCGAGTATCCACGATCCCACGACCAGGATCGACAGGATCGGCAGAATGGCTACCAGGGAGGTGTTGAGCGAGCGGGCGAGCACCTGGTTCATGGAGAGGTTGACCACGTCGCTGTAGGTCATCCGGTTGGTCGAAGCCAGCCCGCGGGTGTTCTCCTGGACCCGGTCGAACACAACGATGGTGTCGTAGAGCGAGTACCCGAGGACCGTCAAGAAGGCGATCACCGTGTCGGGGCTCACCTGGAACCCCGACAGGGAGTACAGGCCGGCGGTGATGAGGATGTCGTGCACCAGGGCGATAAGGGCGGCCAGCGCCATTTTGGCCTCGAACCGGAGCCAAATGTAGATGGCCACCACGACGAGAAAGACGATCACCGCCTTGATGGCCTTGTTGGTGATGTCGGCCCCCCAGGACGGCCCGATGTCGTTGAGCTGCACGTCGTTGGGCGATACTCCGGCCATCTTGGCCAGGGCGTTCTGCACCGTGGCGACCTTCGTCGGGTCGCTGGTCAACTTGGCCGAGTCCTCCACCTTGACGGTGCGCTGCCCGGTTTGGCTGTTGGTCAGGATGGTGATGGTGGCCTGGCCGTAGCCGGGCACCGCGTTGTTGACCACCTCGCGGACGTGGGAGACCGAAGCGTTCGACGGCACCTCCCAGACGGTGCCGCCCTTGAAGTCGATGGAGAAGTTGAGGCCCCTCGTGCCGATGGAGATCAGCCCGATAATGATGATGGTGCCGGAGATGGCCAGCCAGGTCTTCCACCGGCCGCAGAAATCGTATGAGGTCTCGCCTCGGAACAGCCGCAGGAAGGCGTTGGGCCGGTGGGTCGCCACTCACGCCTCCCGGGTGGTTGTTCGGGCGCCCAGGCCCCGGTTCATGCCGAACAGCCGATTGTCGGTGAAGGACCGCCGCCGGCCGAGCAGGATCACCGCCGGGCGGATGAAGAAGTACGCGGTGAACACGTCGATCACCGTGGACAATCCGAGGGTGAAGGCGAACCCCCTCACGTCTCCCACCGTGAACAGGTAGAGGATCAACGCGGCCATGAATGACACCAGGTCGGCGGTCAGCACCGTGCGGAAGGCCCGGGCGAAGCTGCGATCGACCGACTGGCGTACGGTGCGGCCTGCTCGCACCTCGTCTTTCAAACGCTCGAAGTACACGACGTACGAATCGACGGTTATGCCGATGGACACGATGATCCCCGTCACCCCGGCGAGAGTCAAGGTCAGCCCTCTCGTGTGGCTGAGCGTGGCGAGCACCGAGTACAGGAGGGCACCGCCGAGGGCCAGGCCGGCCAGCACCACGAGGCCCAGACCCCGGTAGTACAGCAGCATGTAGATCATCACCACGATTATCCCGCCGATGCCGGCCAGGAGGCCGGCCCGCAGGGAGTCCTTACCGATGGTGGCCGACACCGTCTGCAGGGACTGCGGCACGAAGCGCACCGGGAGCGAGCCGTACTTGAGCTGGATGGCCAGGTTCTGGGCCTGAGAGTTGGTGAACGGGGCGGTGGTCCCGCCGCTGATCACCGCCACGCCGTTGAAGCTCTGGGCCTGGATGACCGGAGCCGAGATGACGACGGCGTCGAGCTCGATGGCCTCCTGGGCCTGATAGCCGGGATTGGACGGGTTTTGCTGGTAGAAGGGGTAGCGCTGGGCCGCGATGTTGTCGAACTCGGTCGCGCCCTTGCTCGTGAAGGTGACCTGCACCTGGTAGCCGCCACCCGTGGTGGGGGCGATGACGCTGGTGTTCGACACCACATCGCCCTTCATGTCCGCCGGGCCGAGCACGTAGCGAACCGAGTTGTCGTAGTAGGGCAGGATGACGTAGGAGTTGGCGGCGTCGGCCGCCACGTTGGTGCTGGGGATGCTCGCCGAGGTCGACGAGGAGCAGGCGGCCTGGGCCAGGCTGGCGCCTGCTGGGGGGGCGGTCGTGGTCGGGCTGGACGGCACCGTCGTGGCCGGGGTGGGGGGGTGCTCGGGCCGGTGGATCCCGCGGCCGGCAGGTGGGCGGCCGTGAGCTCGATCGGCGAACCGGTTGGGCCGGCCGCCGCCTTCGTCGTGGTCGGCACCGGGACCGTCGTGGGTGTTCCGGGGGTGACGTTGTGCGGCGGGTTCCTGGGGACCGTGGTCGACGGGGTGGTCGCGGGCGCGGCGTACGGCGGGATCTCGCATTCGACCGGGCGGAAGTACAAGGTGGCGGTCGATCCCAGGGTCTTGATGGCCGCCTGGGGGTCCTTGATGCCCGGCAAGCTGATGACCACATCGCGGCCCTGCCGTTGGACCTCTGCGTTGGAGACACCGAGGCCGTTGACCCGGCGGTCGATGATGTTCACCGCCTCCTGCAGGGTGGCGTCACTCACCGTCCCTTGAGGTTGCAGCACCACCGAGACCCCGCCCCTGAGGTCGAGCCCGAGCAGGATGCGATGGCCGCTCACGATGGTCGCGGTCAGGTACACGACCGACAACAAGATGAAGAAGATGAGGGACCAAACCAGGCCGCGTCGCATGGTCTAGTGATCGGGGTCTGGATCGGCTTCGGACGGTTTGTCCGCTACCGAATCCCCGGGCCCGTCGGAATCATGGGCACTCCAGTCGTCCTCGGCTGACGGGGCGTCATCGACGGGCGCCCGTCTGCTCGACGGCGCCGGTCCTCGGGGCGGGGCCGGCCCGGTCGCCGGGACGGGGTTGATGGCCCGGCGGGTGAAGCTGAGCACGATCCCCGGGGACACCTCCACCTCGACCACATCGGAGTCGATGGCGACGACCTTCCCGTAGATCCCGCCGGCGGACATCACCTGGTCCCCGATCCCCAGCTGCTTGGCCTGGGTTTGCGCCCGTTTGGCCTTCTGCTGGCGGGGCCGGAGAAACAGGAAGTACACCACGAAGAAGATGACGGCGATGAACAGCAGGAACTCCGCCGAGTTCGAAGACTTGTGCTTGCCCGCCACAGTCGTGGAGGTGGTGGCGGCTAGGAGTGCGAGGCTTAGGTGCATGAAGGGATAGTGCCCCGCGATGGGGGACCGGAGGACATTAGCGCAGAGCCCCGGCTTCCCACCCTGCAGCCACCTCTTTTTGCACCTTTGCCAGGGCCCCGGCGGCGATGGCGGACCGGATGCTTCCGAACAGTCGCGACACCCAAGCCAAATTGTGGATGGTGAGCAACCGGCCCCCCGTCGGTTCGCCCACCACGAGCAGGTGGCGCAGGAAGCCCCGGCTGTAGCGCGAGCACACCGGGCAGGGGCACGCCTCGTCGAGCGGCCGGTCGTCCACCGCCTGGCGGGCGGCCCTGACCGACAGCCGCCCGGCTGATGTCATGGCCGTGCCGTGCCTGGCCAGTCGGGTGGGCATGACGCAGTCGAACATATCCACCCCGAGGGCCACGGCCTCGACCATCGAAACCGGATCTCCCACCCCCATCAGGTAACGGGGCCGGTCGGGAGGCAGGAAGGTCGTCGCCGCCGCCACCGCCGGCAGCATCTGCCCCCGGGGCTCCCCTACGGACAGCCCGCCGATGGCGTAGCCGTCGAAGCCGAGGTCTACTGTCCGCTCGGCGTGCTCCGCTCTGAGCTCGGGAGACACCCCGCCCTGCACGATCCCGAACAGGCACTGGTCGGCGCGGTCGTGGACCTTGCGGGCCCGGGTCGCCCAGGCGATGGTCCGGTCGGCCGCCCGGCGCACCTCGGCGTCGGAGGCCGGGAGGCCGCAGCACACGTCGAGAGCCATCTGGATGTCGGCGCCGAGGCGTTCCTGGACGTCCACTGCGATCTCCGGCGTCAGTCGGTGGGCCGAGCCGTCGTAGGTCGATCGGAAGGTGACCCCGTCGTCGTCGACCTGGGGACGGAGGGAAAACACCTGGTAGCCCCCGGAGTCGGTCAGTATCAGGCCGCTCCAGCCGGTGAAGCGATGGAGGCCCCCCAGGGCCTCGATGGCCTCGACCCCCGGGCGGAGCATCAGGTGGTAGGTGTTGGCCAGCACGACCGGGAGGCCCAGTGCGCCCAGATCCGACGCATCGAGGAGGCGGACGGTGCCTCGCGTGCCGACCGGCATGAAACAAGGGGTCTCGAAGGCGCCCCCGGGGGTCGAGACCCACCCGGTGCGGGCCCGACCGTCGACCGACGTGACCGTCAGGTGAGCGGGGGTCACGCCGGGGCCGGATCCTTTTCCTCGGCTTCCTCTGCCGGACCGGAGCGGCGGGCCACGAGCATGGCGTCACCGAACGACAGGAACCGGTAGTTCTCGTCGAGGGCCACGGAGTAGAGATCCCGCCACCGCCTGCCACAGAACGATTCGAGGAGCAGAAGAAGGGTGGATCGGGGCAGGTGGAAGTTGGTGAGCAGCACGTCGACGACCTCGAAGGGGAACCGGCCTCGGATGTACAGGTCGCTCTCGCCTTCGAGCCTCCCGGTCGCCGCCGCCGTCTCCAGGGCTCGGACGGTGGTCGTGCCCACTGCGATCACCCGGCTGGCGTGCTGGCACGCCCTCCAGGTTGGCCGGGGGACGGCGTATCGCTCGGTGTGCATGACGTGGTCCTCGGCCGAAGCCGACCGGACCGGCCGGAACGTCGCCATACCGACCGCCAGGTCCACGGTGTGCACTTCGATCCCCCCGGCCCGGCACCGGTCGAGGATGTCGAGGGTGAGGTGCAACCCAGCGGTCGGCGCCGCCACGGAGCCCGGCCGGTCGGCGTACACCGTCTGGTACCGCTCGGGATCGGCGAGCGGGGTGTTGATGTAGGGGGGCAAGGCGACCGCTCCGGCGTCCGCCATCACCGTGGTGGCATCCCCGAGCAACCTGATCCGGCGCCGCCCCTCGCCCAGCCGCTCGCCCACCTCGACCACGGCCGGTCGCTCGGGCGCCGGCGCCAGCCGGGTGCCGGGCGGAAGGCGACGACCGGGGCGAACCATGGCCGTCCACACCTGCTGGTCGGAGCGTTCGGGCGCGAGGAGGAGCACCTCGGCCGCGCCCCCCGTCCGCTTGAACAACCGGAGCCGGGCCGGAAGGACCCGGGACGAGTTCACCACCAGAACGTCGCCTGGGCGCAGGATGTCGGGGAGCTGTCTGACCGTGCGGTGCACCACCGAGCCGGTGGGGTCGGTGGCGTCGAGCATGCGGGCGGAGTCGCGCGGCTCCACCGGGCTCTGAGCGATCGCCGACTCGGGCAGGTGGTAGTCGGGCACCTCCATCGCGGCCCGATGGTCTAGCAGGTGGCCGCCGGCACTCAGAAGAGGCGGTGGGAGGGGAGGTGATGGTCTCCCTCCCGGCGGCCGTCAGCCTCCGCCGGAGGTGGAGGGAGGCCGAGGTGCTGCCAGGCCGCCGGTGTGGCCACCCGTCCTCGGGGCGTGCGCATGAGCAGCCCCAACTGCAGGAGGTAGGGCTCGTAGACGTCCTCGACGGTGTCGGTCTCCTCCCCCACGCTCACCGACAGGGTGGACAGTCCCACCGGGCCTCCGCCGAAGCGGTTGCACACGGCGTCGAGGATGGCCCGGTCGACCTTGTCGAGTCCGAGCTCGTCGACCTCGAACAGGTCCAGCCCGGCCCGGGCCACCGCCAGGTCGACCGACCCGTCGCCCCTCACCTCAGCGAAGTCCCGCACCCGCTTGAGCAGGCGGTTGGCAATGCGCGGAGTGCCCCGGGCCCGCCGGGCGATCTCCGCCGCCCCGGCCTGATCCACCGCCACTCCCAGGATCGATGCGCTCCGGCGGATGATGGCGTCGAGGTCACCGGGGCTGTAGTAGTCCAGGCGGGCGACGAAGCCGAACCGGTCGCGTAGGGGCCCGGTCATGAGCCCGGTCCGGGTGGTGGCGCCCACCAGGGTGAACCGCGGCAGGTCGAGGCGGATGGTGCGGGCGCTCGGGCCCTTGCCGAGGACGATGTCGAGCTGGAAATCCTCCATCGCCGGGTAGAGGATCTCCTCCACCGCCCGGCCCAGCCGGTGAATCTCGTCGACGAAGAGCACGTCCCCCTCGACCAGGTTGGTCAGGATGGCCGCCAGGTCGCCCGCCCGGACCAGGGCCGGACCCGAGGTGATGCGGAAGCCGGCGCCCATCTCGTTGGCCACGATGCCGGCGAGGGAGGTCTTGCCGAGTCCGGGCGGCCCGGCGAAGAGCAGGTGGTCCGACGGCTGGCCCCGCCTGCGAGCCGCTTCCAGCATGATCTCGAGGTGCTCCTTGAGCTGGGCCTGCCCGACGAACTCGGTCAGCCGGCGGGGCCGAAGCGTCACCTCCTCTGCCGCCTCGACCGGATCGGCGGCCGGGGCCACGGCCCGGCTCATTCCCTCCTCTCTCATGGGACAGCCGTCACCGCGCCGCAGCCAGCTCGCGCAGGGCGAGGCGGATGTGATCCTCGATGGTGCCGTCGGCAGGAAGCTGAGCCAGGGCGTGGCGGATCTCATCGGCCCCGTATCCGAGACCGGCGAGGGCGACACGGACGTCGGCCCGGGTGGCGGCCGGGCTGGCGGGGCCGTCGGCCGAACCCGTTGCGCCCGCCTGGCCTCCGGCCACCAACCGCAGGTCGGCCCCGTCGAAGTCCAGGTCGAGACGGGACTTGAGCTCGACGAGGAGCCGGATCGCGGTCTTCTTGCCGATCCCCGGAACGAGCATCAAGGCATCGGCGTCGTCGCCCTGCACCGCTCGCTGGAGGGCGGCGGGCGAGTGAACGGAGAGCAGGGCCAGCGCCACCGCCGGGCCGACGCCGTGGGCGCCGATCAGCACCTCGAAGCAGGCCCGCTCGTCGCGGGACGGAAAACCGTAGAGCAGGATGGCGTCCTCTCGGACGTGGGTGTGGATGTGCAGGAAGGCCGATGTCCCGGCCGGGCCGATCTGGGTCAGGGCGCTCGAGGGGACCAGCACCCGGTATCCCACCCCGCCGACCTCGATGAGCACTTCAGCGGCCTGCCCGGCCCCGGTCGCCCGATCGAGGATCACGCCCCGGAGGGAGCCGATCACGCCGGTCCCTCCGATCCCGCGGCCCCGACCGCGCCGTCGGCCACTCCGACGGCCCGCCGGAGTCCGGCGCCGGTCAGGTGGCAGATGGCCAGAGCCAGGGCGTCGGCCCGGTCGGCCGGCCGTGGGGCCTCGTCGAGGTCGAGGAGGGAGCGGACCATCAACTGGACCTGCTGCTTGGTCGCCGCCCCGTAGCCGGTCACCGCCAGCTTCACCTCGTTGGGGCTGTACTGGATCACGGGGCAGCCGGACTGGGCCGCCGCCACCAGCGCCAGGCCGCTCACCTGGCCGACTGACATAGCCGTCCTGGCATTCACCTGGAACAGGACCCGCTCGACCACCATGACGTCAGGCTGGAGGTCCGAGAGGAGAGTGCCGATGTCGTCCCACAGGGTGCGCAGGCGCTCGCTGAGCGGCCGGTCGGCCGGACTGGTCAGGTGGCCGAAGGCCACCGGCGACAGGCGCCCGTTCTCGTTGCTGACAGCTCCGTACCCGCAACGCGACAGACCCGGATCGACCCCGAGAGCGAACACCCGTTCGAAGCTAGCAAAGCGCGGTATCCGCTTGGTGGACCCCGGCCCCGGGCGCCGGGCTCGGCCGTCAGGCCTCGACCAGCTCCAGGATCGAGTCGGGTATGTCGAAGTTGGCGTACACGTTCTGCACGTCGTCGTGATCCTCGAGCAGGTCGACCAGGTGGAGCACTTTCTTGGCGTCGGATTCGTTGTCGAGGGCGACGGTGGTCGACGGGACCATGCTGAGCTCCGCCGATTCGACCTCCGTGCCCGCCTCGTCGATGGCTGCCCGCACCGCCGGCAGGTCTCCGGGCGGGCTGATGACCTGCCAATGGTCGCCCGCGTCGGTGATGTCCTCGGCCCCGGATTCGAGGGCGATGAGCATCAGGTCGTCCTCGGTCACCTCCGGTTTAGGCACTCCCGGCTGACCCGAACCCGGCGACTTCGCCACCAGGATCACGCCCTTGCGCTCGAACTGCCATGACACCGAGCCGGGCTCGGCCATGGAGCCACCGTTCTTGGAGAAGGTCGAACGGATGTCGGCCCCGGTCCGGTTGCGGTTGTCGGTGAGGCATTCGACGATGACGGCGACCCCGCTCGGCGCGTAGCCCTCGTACGACACCTGCTCGTAGCGCACCCCTTCGAGCTCACCGGTCCCTCGCTTGATGGCCCGATCGATCGTATCGATCGGCACCGACGCCTCCCGGGCCTTCTGGAACATGGTGCGGAGGGTCGGGTTGGCGTCGGGGTCGCCGCCTCCTTCGCGAGCTGCCACTTCGACCTGGCGAATCAGTTTGGCGAACAGCTTTCCCCGGGCCTTGTCCGCCGCCCCTTTCTTGTGCTTGATCGTCGCCCATTTGCTGTGGCCAGACATGGCTGCTGTCCCTCCTCGTGACTACATCTGCGCCGCGCTCGGCAGGTGCGCAGCGCCTCTCAGGAATTCTTCGTGCAAACGTGCGTCCCCTGAAAGCTCGGGGTGAAACGCCGCCACCAGCACCGACCCTTGGCGGCACAGGACCGGCCGCTCGGCGCCATCGGCCCCCGTAATGGTGGCCAGGACGTCCACTCCGGGTCCCACCCGTTCGACCACGGGCGCCCGGATGAACACGGCGTGGAACGGGTCGTCCAGGCCTTCCACCGCCAGGTCGGTCTCGAACGAGTCGACCTGCCGGCCGAAGGCGTTGCGCCGCACGTCGATGTCGATGACCCCGAAGGAGTACTGGTCGGACCGGCCGTCGAGCACGTCGGCGGCGAGCAGGATCATGCCGGCACATGTCCCGAAGGCCGGCATCCCCTGCTGCAGGCGGTCCCGGAGCGGTTCGAGCAGGCCGGACGAGCGGATGAGCAGGGCCATGGTGGTGGACTCCCCGCCCGGCAGAACGAGCATGTCCACCGCCTCCAACTGGGTCGGGGTGCGGACCTCGATCGCCTCCACGCCAAGACCCTCGAGGGCCCGGGCGTGCTCGCGGACGGCGCCCTGTAGGGCCAGGATGCCGACTCGCCTACGCGTGCTCCGCGGCAGTGCGTCGATCTCGGTGCGAGGCGGCACCTGGCGGGATCCTTCCCATAGCCAAAGTCTACTTGGCGACCGCGGCAAAACCCGCGTGGGACAAGGGCCGGCCGTTTGCCAGCCCGGTTGACTCCCTGAGGGAAGGGGAGATTTTGCAGGCGAACGGTCGGCCTTTCTCCTCGAGCTCGGTTTTACCGCAGCCTCCCGGGTGGCTACCAGCCCCGGTCCGAGAGGCGGGTTTCCACCCGATTGGACTCCTCGCCCCGCATGGCGTCGCCGAGCCCCCGGCTGACCTTGGCCACGATCTGAGGGTCGCGATAGTGGGTGGTCGCTTCGACTATCGACCGGGCGAACCTCGGCGGATCGGAGCTTTTGAAGATGCCGCTGCCGACGAAGCACGCCTCGGCGCCGAGCTGCATGACCAGCGCGGCGTCCGCCGGGGTGGCGATCCCACCGGCGCAGAACAGGGGCACCGGGAGTCTCCCGGTTTCCGCCAGCTCCTGTACCAGAGGAACCGGGGCCTGTAGCTGCTTCGCCCAGTTGTAGATCTCGGCGGAGTCCGCCTGGGTGATCTTGCGGATGTCCCCGATGATCGAGCGGAGATGCCGTACCGCTTCTTTGATGTCGCCGGTACCGGCCTCGCCCTTTGAGCGGATCATGGCCGCCCCCTCCGAGACGCGCCGGAGAGCTTCGCCCAGGTTGGTCGCCCCGCACACGAACGGCACGGTGAACGCCCACTTGTCGATGTGATGAATCTCGTCGGCGGGGGTCAGGACCTCGCTCTCGTCGACATAGTCGACGCCGAGGGCTTCGAGCACCTGGGCTTCGACGAAGTGGCCGATGCGCGCCTTGGCCATTACCGGGATGGTCACCGCCGACTTGATGCCCTCGATGAGGGCGGGATCACTCATGCGGGCCACCCCGCCGTCCCGGCGGATGTCGGCCGGAACCCGTTCGAGGGCCATTACGGCGACGGCGCCGGCGTCCTCGGCGACCTTGGCCTGCTCCGGCGTGACGACGTCCATGATCACGCCGCCGCGGAGCATCTCGGCCAAGCCTCGCTTGACGAGATCGGTTCCTGTGCGCCGGGGGACATCGGTTGCAGCCATAAGCCCAGTGTAGGGTGCTTGTCAGTCCTGCTCAGAGGCTGTCGCCTGGTCTGGGCCATTACGCCGCAGAAAACCATGGCTCCCCGGGGCCCGGTTATGGCAGGACGGTCGGGGCGGTGCCCACCGGGACCAGTTCGACCCACGTTCGGCCCGGGTTGAGCCGGACCGGGGCGCCCGAAAGTGAGCGGTACTGGGCCACCGAGGTCATAGATGGTCGCCGCCAGGTCCCTTTGACCAGCTTCCCTTGGCTCAGGAACCAGGCCTGGCCCGAACCGGTGAGGATCCCCTCGGGAATTGGCACCGGCGCCACTCCCTCGCCGCTGGCAATGCCCGACGTGATGTAGGTGACGAACAGGACGACCACGTTCGCCGCGTCGACCTGCTGGTGGGCCGAGTCGACGTCGGCTGTGCCGTTCTGACCGCGGAGCCACCGTCCGGACTTGGCGTTGTAGTCCCAGGTCACATCGGCGCTGGGAAAGGAGATACCGACATGCCGTACCGGGGTGGCTCCGGTCCCGCCGAACACCGCGCCCTTCGGAAGGTACGGGAACAACGGTGGCGGCGGGGCGTGGGTCGGCGAAAGGCCGGCCAGCGCCTCCACATCGGTGAAGGTGTTGTGCGGTGCGGGGAGGTTGCCGTTCTGGGGAAAGAGGGCCGGGTGGTTCTCGGCGTTGATTCCGGTGAGGGGCTGACTCTGCAGGATCGGCAGGAAGATGGCGTTCGTGCCCGAGTAGGCCAGCACCGGGTGGTTGAGATCGTCCGCAATCCCGGCGTCGGTCAGGCGACCCGAACGCACCGGACCCACCAGGGTGGGGTAGTACGACTGGTAGATCGCGGCCAGCCTGGTCAACCCGCCCTCGACCATTTCCTCGTAGACGACATCGGCCTGGTTGACGCCCGTCTGGGGACGGGCGGCGTCGATATTGTCGATCTTGACCACCACCGCCGGGGCCACCAGCCTGGCCGCATTCGTCTGGACCAGCCCGGTCAGCGGGGCCCGGTGGACCACGGGCACGGTCGTCGTGGTGGTGGATGGTGCGGGCGTGGTCGGCGGGGTGGTCGGGGGAGGGGGCGGTGGCGGTGGTGCCGCCGCCGGCCGGTGCCCCCCGCACGACGCGCCCACACCCGCTAGCAACGCCCAAACCGCGATCAGACCCGGGTGTCGCACCGCCCGCACCAGTGCGGGGCGTCTCACAACTCCCTCAGCGCCTCGACCCGATCACGCAGAGGTAGGCGTCCCCGGCCGGGGGCGTCGACTCCTCCCGGGTCGGCCAGCCAGAGCAGCGCCATGTACGAACCCTGCCCGGATACTTCGGCCCCTTTGCCCTCGATCTTCTCCAACGCCGCGGCCAGAGCGGGGGGATAGCGGGTGAGGGCCACCGCCGCCTGGTCGGCCTGGATGTCGCGATCCGCCGGGTAGGCCCGGCCCCGGCCCAGCCCGAACGTGGCGGCGAGCACCGTGCCCGGAAAGGTCTCGTTGCGGCGGATCTGGACCAGCTCCTCGGCGAGAACCGCCTCGAGTTCGATGCGGTCGAGCTCGGCCAGCAGGCCCGAGGTGACGCCGAGCACCGCCCGGGTCGGGCTGGTTCCGGCGGCCACTGCGTTGAGACCCCGGCTCTCGATGACGCGGAGCCTGGGCTGGTGCACCCCCGCCCCGATGCTGAGCCCTTCCACCAGGTTCCACAATCGGGCGTCCTGGCCGGGATCGGCGTCGCGTCCTCCCAACCGGGCCAGAACCAGGCGATCGCCGGCCGCCCTGACCCACGCCGCCAGGCCGACGCCAACGACCGCGAATGCCACCACCCCGAACACCGCACCGGCCGTCAGGCCGACCACCAGACCGATCACGACCGCCGGGACGGCTACGAAAGGGGCGGCGATGCGGACCGCCCGGGCCCCCGGGGTCACCAGCGCGTCGCCGCCGCCCGTATTGCTCACCGGCCGTATTGCTCGTCGGGTCCGCTCGGTCGTGGGCATGAAGGGCACTGATCGTATGACGGCCGGGCCGGCGTATTCGCGCACCCCGGGTTTCGGGGCCCGGAGCACCGGGTGAGCAGGTTCAGCCCGCCATGACCTTTTCGAACAGTTCGATGTAGCGGGCAGCCAGTCGCTCCATGGAGAAGTGTGCGGCCCGATCGAGCCCGCTCTCGAGCATGCGTTCGATGTCGGGGCCTCCGGAGAGGGCCCGCTCGATCGCGGCGGCCAGAGCCAGGGCGTCACCGGGCGGGGTGATCAGGGCGTCGCGCTGGGGCCGGGCCACGGAGGAGTAGCCCACCAGGTCGGACGCCACCACCGCCGTGCCGGCCGCCATCCCTTCCAGAAGGACGACCCCGAAGCTCTCGCCATGCAGCGACGGGGCGCACAGCACATCGGCCCCCCGGATCCGTCGCACCTTCTCGTGCTCGCCGATGAGCCCGAGCCACTCGATCCGGGCGTCTCCCGCGCTCGCCTGTTGCAGAACCTCGCTGTCGGGACCGGTGGACGCCACCCACAACCGGACGTCGGGACCGAGGGAGCCCATGGCCTCCAACAGGACCGACAGGCCCTTTCGGGGCTCGTGGCGGCCGATGAACATGACCGTCGGCCCTTCGGACGGCCACGGATCCGCCGCCTGATAGGACGCCACCTCGATTCCGTTCCACACCATCTCGTAGACCCCGCCGATCTGGTGGCGGGCCGTGGCCATGGCTTCCTCCGACACCGCCACCCGCATGTTGAGGTGGTTGGCGGCCCAGATGCTCGCCCGCCGGAACGCCCGGACCCAGCCGCTCGGTCCGGCCCGGTGAAACGTCCCGACCAGCGGGTCACCTCCGAGGGTAAGGGCGGTCAGGGTGGGCCCGGGCGCCAGGGGCTCGTGGAGGTTGACCACGTCGAACCGCTCGTCGCGGAGGGCTCTGATGGTGCGCATGGAAGCGGCGGGGTCGGGGGCGATGGCCGCCATCGAGCCATTCGATGCGGTCGGGAGGGAGTTTCCCAGCGGCGTGACCGCCGAATCAGGGGGCGGTCCGTCGCAGGGACCCAGGACCCGCGCGTCGACCCCGAGCTGGCGCAGGGCCCGGCCCAGGCCAAGAACCTGCCCCTGCACGCCACCGGGAACGGTGAGGCTGTATGGGCACACGAGTCCGACCCGCACCTCCAGGAGGCTACCCGCACCACTGCCCGGTCCCGAAAATCCGGTTTAACCGGTTTTCCTCGTAGTTTGTGAGTTTTTGCCGCTCTCAGCGGGTTAACTGCACAAACTATACAATCGCACGACCAAGAGGCGTCGCACCGCCCAAAGGTCTAGCCTTGGTCGCTGGTGACCCCGTTCGAGATACTGATGGGCATCCTGGCGTGGGACGGCGCCACGCTCGTCATCGCCTCATGGACCAAGCGAAAGGCTCGGAGACGGATGGCAGCTGAGCCGCCGGTCCCCCCCCAGCCCTCGATCGCCGACCAGGCCCAGGAGTGGCTGTTCCAGCAGGAGCACCTGGACAAAGGCTGAGGCCCGGCGCAGGCAACAACCGGCGCCCCCGGGCCCGCGATTCGCCCCCGAACCCGGTCATCTGGGGTCTGAGGGCCAGTTGGGTTGCATCATGTGCCATTGCGTCGGGGCCAGCCGGATCAACCACTCGAGCTCCCGGGCCAGCGCCTGGGTCATAACCTGCACGTCCGGGCGCAATCGGCCCCGCCGCTCGGGCGGCACCGGCGGCCGGACTATCGCCACGTGTCGATCGGACCGGGCCCTGAAATACACTCCGACCGGGAGCAGAGTGGCCCCGGTTCGCAAGGCGAGGGTGGCGGGGCCCGCCGGGAGCAGGGTGTGCTCCCCGAAAATTCCACTTCCACCCCTGAGGTCCCGGTGATGAGCCGGTCCGACAGGAGGCACAGGATGCGATTGGCGGCCAGCACCTGGCCGCACTCGGCGGCGGCCCCCGGCCCGGCAGGGATGACCCGCATGCCCAGCTTCTCCCGGAAGCCCACGAACCACTCGAACACGTCGGTGGGCTCCAACCGCTCGACCACGACGCCGACCGGGTGACCCGTCAGACCCATGTGAGCGCCCGCCCACTCCCACCCCCCGAGATGGGGCAGAGCCAGGATCGTCCCCCGGCCGGCGGCTTCGGACGCCTCGATGTGATCGAATCCTCGGTACGTCATGCCCCCATCGAGGACGTGGCGCGGCAGACTCGGGATGCGAAGGCTCTCGGCCCAGTACCGGGCGTAGGAGGCGAAGACCTCGTCGATCATCCGGGACAGCTGGCGCGACCCGACTTCGGGCCCGCAGACCCGCAGCAGGTGGCGGCCCACTATGTCCCGGCGCTTAGCCATCTCGCTGGGGACGCCGGGGAGACTCGATCCCATGGATACCAGCACGGCCGCCGTCTCGGCCATGGATCGGGCGGCGTAGGCCGGGAGAAGTCCGGAGACCGCGGACCCGGCCTGGAGGGCCCGCAATCGCCATGACGGCCGGGCCGGCGGCCGGCGCAAGGAGGTGTCGCTCAGGGCCGGCGGGATCCGGCTCGCCGCCCGGACGGACCGGCGCCCGGCTCGTTCCCGCTCTGTTCGCGGAGGCGGGCCAGACGGGCCTGACGGCGTTCGTGCCACGACGCGGTGGCCCCCCGCCGGCGGGAGCCGTCGGCATAGCGCTCGGCCCGGGGTACCCATCCGTTGGCCTCCCGCCACGCCCGCCACCTGGCGGCTACGGCGGGCGAGGTGAAGGCCCGGGTGTCGCGGTCGAAGCCGGCCCGCCGGATGAACACCCGCCGGTCGGCCGGAGGCGGGCCGTGCCCGGTCTCGTTGGCCTGGCGCCAGACCATGACGAAGCGCTGGACGGCGGTGAAGCAGGTCAGGGCCAGCATCAGCCACAAGAGAGGAATCATCACCGTGCTGAACGCGAGAGCGGCGCATAGCACGACCACCCGCTCCGCCCTCTCCATGAGGCCGCCCTTGGCCGTGAACCCGAGAGACTCGGCCTTGGCCCGCTCGTAAGAGACGATCAGCGAGGCCCCGAGGACCGCCACGGGGAGCAGGGCGATGGGCCCGTGGTGGGTGTCGAGCAGGTACCAGGCCACCGCGATGAGCATGAGCGTGTCGGTTACCCGATCGGCCACCGAGTCGAAGAACGCCCCCCGCACGCTGGCCCGGCCCGACGCCTTGGCCACAGCCCCGTCGAGCAGGTCCGGTACCGCCGAGGCGATCAACAGGCCCAGGCCCAAACCCAACCGGCCGGTGGCGATGGCCCACGCCGCCGGAACGGCGAGGATCAAGCCCAGGGCGGTCAGATGATCGGGGGCCACGCCGGTCTGCTTGAGGGCGCTTCCGACCGGCTCCACTACCCGGTCCACGCCGGAACGGAAACGTCCGTCAAACACTTGGATGCGGCTCCTAGCACCAGACCCGGCTGCCAAACGGGGGAAGTCCCAGTCGGAAGTGGTAGATCTGTCTTCTACCAACGTACCACCGAGGCCGTTACTCTGGCAGCGATGGGGGGACCGGGAGGAGCCCGGCACCAGGGAGGAGGACCTTTGCCCGGGGTGAACCAACGGTGAAGACTTACCCGCCTGAATCGATCCGCAACGTCGCGATCGTGGGCCACGGAGGAGCGGGCAAGACCACGCTGACCGAGGCGCTGCTACACCGGTCTGGGGCCATAGGCCGGCCCGGCCGGGTCGAGGACGCTTCCACCGTCACCGACTTCGAGCCCGAGGAGCACAAGCGCGGCCTCTCGATCTCGGTGGGACTGGCTCCCATCGAGTGGGAGGGCCACAAGATCAACCTGCTCGACTGCCCCGGCTACGCCGATTTCGCCCCGGAGGCCATCGCCGCCCTGCGGGTCGCCGACCTCGCTGTGTTCGTGGTCAGCGCGGTCGAGGGCGTGGAGGTGCAGACCGAGATCATGTGGAGGGCGGCGGCCGCGCTGGGGCTGCCGCGTCTCATCTTCGTCAACAAGCTCGACCGGGAACGGGCTTCGTTCGAACGTACGTTGCAGCAGCTTCAGGACACCTTTGGGGCCGGCATCGCCCCTCTCGAGCTGCCGATCGGGGAGGAGTTGTCGTTCCGGGGCGTGGCCGACCTCCTGTCCGACACCGCTATCACCTACGAGGCCGGGACCCCGACTCCGGGGCCCATCCCCGACGACATGGCGGATCAGGAGCACTCCGTCCACGACAGCCTGGTGGAGGGGATAGTCGTCGCCGACGACGACCTCATGGAGCGATATCTGGAGGGTGAGGTCCCCACGGTAAAGCAGCTCGAGGAGACCCTGGCCCTAGGAGTGGGGTCGGGCCAGGTGTTCCCAGTGGTTTGTGGATCGGCGGTCAAGGAGATCGCGGTCGACCGCCTGGCCAGCTTCATCTGCGAGATCGGCCCCTCCCCCCTCGACCGTCCGGCGGTCGAGGTGAGGGCGGGCGAGAGCACCGCCGAGGTCAGGCCCGACGCGGCGGGGCCGCCCCTCGTGTGGGTATGGAAGACGATCGTCGACCGTCACGTGGGCAAGATCAGCCTGTTCAAGGTGCTGTCCGGGCACGTCAAACCGGACGAGGTCCTCGTCAACGTCCGGACCCACACCGACGAGCGGCTCCACACCCCTTTCACCCTGCGCGGCAAGGATCAGACCCCCGTCGACGGCCTGTCGGTGGGCGACATCGGAGCGGTGGCGAAGCTGGCCGACGTCGTCAGCGGAGACACCCTGGCCCCCAAGGGCACGCCCGTGGTGGTACCCCTGGCCGAGCCCCCGGTGCCGGCGCTCACCATCGGGATCCGGCCTCGTTCCAAGGGCGACGAGGACAAGCTGATGACCGCCCTTCACCGCCTCCAGGAAGAGGACCAGGCCCTTACCGTGCGGCGGGACGACGAAACCCACCAGACGCTGCTCGGCGGCACCGGTGAGACCCACCTGGCCATCGTCACCGAGAGGCTGGCCCGCAAGTTCGGGGTCGAGGTCGAGACCGAGCCCGTCGTGGTCCCCTACCGCGAGACCGTCACCTCGACCTCGGAGGCGGAGGGCAAGTACAAGAAGCAGACGGGCGGCCACGGGCAGTTCGGGGTGGCCAGCATCCGCATGGAACCCCGCGAACGCGGGGCGGGCTTCGAGTTTGTCGACCAGATCGTCGGGGGTGCCATACCCCGCCAGTTCATCCCGGCGGTGCAGAAGGGCATCGAGGAGGCCATGTCCAACGGGGGGGTCCGCGGCTGGCCCGTGGTCGACGTACAAGTCACCCTGTTCGACGGCAAGTTCCACAGTGTGGACTCGTCGGAGATGAGCTTCAAGATGGCCGGCTCCCTGGCGTTCAGGGAGGCCATGGAAAAGGCCGGTCCGATCATGCTCGAGCCGGTGTCCCATCTCGAGGTAACCGTGCCTTCTGCCTACCAGGGTGACGTCATGGGCGACCTCAACAGCCGCCGGGGCCGGGTGCAGGGCACCGAGTCGGGCAACGACGGCGAGTCGGTCGTCACCGCGTTCGTCCCGACGTCCGAGCTTCTGCGTTACGCCATCGACCTGCGGTCCATGACCGGTGGGCGCGGCCGGTTCCATGCCGAGCACGACCACTACGACCCGCTGCCGCAGAATCTGTGGGCCGCGGTGACCCGCAAGGGCGAGCCCTAGACGGGTTCGAGACCTAGCCGCCCCCGGGCGCGGATGGCCCGCCCCAGGAGGCTCGCAGCTTCCGCCCGCTCGCGTCGAGCGTCTCGGGCAGGACCCGGGTGTTGGCGACGGAGGTCATGAAGTTGGTGTCGCCGTTCCAACGGGGCAGTACGTGCATGTGGAAGTGGCCGGGAATGCCGGCGCCGGCGGCGCGGCCCAGGTTGGCGCCGATGTTGAGGGCGTCGGGCCGGTAGGCGGCTTTGATCGCGGTGACCGCTTCGGTGACGCCCTGCCATACCGCCGCCCCCTCTGACTCTGACAGGCGTTCCAAATCGGCGACGTGCCGGACGGGCATCACCATGAGGTGGCCGCTGGTATAGGGGAAGGCGTTCAGGATGGCAAAGGCCAGCCCCTGGGGGTGACGCCACACGATGTTCGTATCCTCGTCGGGCAACCCGCTCGCCAGGATGGCGCAGAATACGCAGCCGTCAGCGCGGGCCGGGCCCGCCTCGGTAACGCCGTCTATGTATTCGCTCCTCCAGCCGGCCCACAGCCGGTCGAGGGAGCTCACGCGTAGGGGCTGACCGAGCGCGTGGTCGGAGGTCTCGGAACGTAGCGCGGCGGCGAAGTCGGGCACAGGGACGCCGCGGTCGGCCCGGTCCTTGCCCCTGGCGTTGACCCCGACCGTCCCGGCCGCCACGTCGTCGTCACCGACGACCAGGATGTAGGGGACCTTTTCCAGCTTTCCCCGTCTGACCCGGGCCCCTAACGGTTCGCCCGCCGGGGCCACTTCCACCCGGGCGCCCTGGGCGGACAGGTCGGCCGCCACCTTCTCGGCGTAGGCCTGGTGATCGTCGCGTACCGGCAGTATCCGGGCCTGCACCGGCGCCAGCCACGTCGGGAAGGCCCCGGCGTAGTGCTCGACCAGGATGGCGAAGAAACGCTCCACGGACCCGAACAGGGCCCGGTGGATCATTTGCGGTCGGTGCCTGTTGTTGTCGGCGCCCACGTACTCCATCCCGAATCGCTGGGGCATCTGGAAGTCGACCTGCAGGGTGGACACCTGCCACCGCCGGCCGATGGCGTCGCGGACATGCACGTCGATCTTCGGGGCATAGAACGCCCCTTCCCCTTCGGCCACCACGAAAGGGATCCCGGCGGATTCGATGGCTTGGCGCAGGGCGGCGGTCGCCCGGTCCCATTCCTCGGGCTCGCCCACGAACTTGTCCGGCCGGGTCGCCAGTTCGGCCTCGAACTCAGTGAGGCCGAACGCCCGCAGGATCCGTAGCACGAAGTCCAAGAGGTCGGCCAGCTCCGGTGCCAGCTGCTCGGGCGTGCAGAAGATGTGGGCGTCGTCCTGGGTGATGCCGCGGACTCGAAGCAGCCCGTTCAGCACCCCGGAACGCTCGAAGCGGTAGACCGTCCCGAACTCGAACAACCGGATCGGCAGCTCCCGATAGGAGCGCTGGCGGCTCTGGTAGATCAGGATGTGCATCGGGCAGTTCATCGGCTTCGGGTAGTACGTGGCCCCCTCCATCTCCATCGGGGGGTACATCCCGTCGGCGTACCAGCCGAGGTGACCGGAGATCTCGAACAGGGTGGACTTCGCCAGGTGCGGGGTCCACACGAACTGGTAGCCGGCTTTCTCGTGCTCGGCCTTGGAGAAGTCCTCCATGAGCTTGCGGATCAGGCCGCCCTTGGGGTGGAACACGGGAAGTCCCCCGCCGATTTCGGGTGGGAAGTGGAACAGGTCCAGCTCCGCCCCGAGGCGTCGGTGATCCCTCTTCTCGGCCTCCTCCAGCCGGTGCAGGTGCTCCTCGAGTGCGGCCTTGGACTCCCATGCCGTCCCGTAGATGCGCTGAAGCTGGGGCCGCCGCTCGTCGCCGCGCCAGTAGGCGGCCGCCACCTTCATCAGTTTGAAGTGCCCGAGCTTCCCTGTGCTCGGCACGTGAGGGCCCCGGCACAAGTCGAGAAATTCAGGCGTGTTGCGGTAGGTGCTCACCACGTTGCCGCCTACCCCCTCCGCCGAGTCGTCGTCGTCGACCGCGCCGTGGGGCCGGCTGACGCCCTCGATGATCTCGACCTTGTACGGCTGGTCGGAGAACAGCTCGATTCCCTCGGCGACTCCGTGCTCCTCGCGGGTGAAGGGCTGGTCCTCCCGGACGATCTCCCTCATGCGCTCCTCGATCCGGGAGAGGTCGTCGTCGCTGAAGTGAGCCCCTCCTGGCAACTCGAAGTCGTAATAGAACCCGTCCTCGATCGGGGGGCCTATGGCGTAGTGGGCTCCGGGCCACAGCTGGGTTACCGCCTGGGCCAGGACGTGGGCGGTGGAATGGCGCAGGACGTGGCGGCCGGCCTCGGAGTCGGCGGTGACGACGGCCACGTGGGCGCCGTCGGGCAGGGGGGTGGACAGGTCTTCCGGTTGGCCGTCGACTTCGACCGCCACCGCGGCCTTGGCCAGGCCTCGGCCGATGATCGCGGCGAGATCAGCGCCGGTCGAGCCGGCGGGCAGGTGACGCGGGGAACCGTCGGGCAGGTGGACGGTGATCTGGTCTGGCATCGGTGCAACACAGTACGGGAGAGGGCCCGGGCCAGCGGAGCGATATTCCCGGCGGCCGCTCAGCGCGCCGGGGTGCCGCCGTCCGAGCCGCCGGATTCACGGTCGCTCGGATCGAGGCGAACACCGAGCAGGGCGGCCGACTCCGTCACTCCCTGGCCCGCGGCTCGCGCCGCGTCGATAGCAGCCAGAGCGGCCGGGGTGTCGAGGTCCTCGTCCAGGGCCGACCTGACCTCGGCCAGGGCCCCGTTTCCCGGGCCGCCCGCCCGCCACTCGCTCAACCGCCGGGTGGCGTCGGGCATGAGGTCGTCGTTCCAGTCCCACTCGCTGCGGTAGTGGTGCGAATGCACGGCCAGCCGGATGGCCATGGGATCCCAGTCCTTGAGCAGGTCGTGGACGAATACCAGGTTGCCAAGTGACTTCGACATCTTGACCCCGCCGAGCCGCACCATCCCGACGTGCATCCAGTGCCGCACGAAGCGCGAGCCGGTTGCCGCTTCGGACTGCGCCGCTTCGCACTCGTGGTGGGGGAAGATGAGGTCGGAGCCGCCGCCGTGGAGGTCGATGGTCTCGCCGAGCTCGCGCATGCTCAGGGCCGAGCACTCGATGTGCCAGCCCGGCCGGCCCGGGCCCCACAGCGAGTCCCACGCCGGTTCGCCGGGCGCCGACGGCTGCCACAGCACGAAGTCGAGCGGATCCCGCTTGGCCGGATCACCCGGGTTCCCGCCGCGCTCGGCGGCCAGAGAGAGCATGGTCGGGCGATCCAGGTGGCTCACCTGGCCGAACCGCTCGAACGACGAGACGTCGAAGTACACCCCTCCTCCCGACTGGTAGGCGTGGCCCGACTCGAGGACCATGCCGATGAAACCCAGGATGTCAGGGATGGCCGAGGTGGCCCGCGGCTCGGAGAAGGCAGGCAGGAGACCAAGGGCGGTCATGTCCTGGTCGAAGCGGCTGACCTCCTCGGCCGCCAGGTCGAGGTAGTGAACGCCGAGCTCCTTGGCCTTGCGCAGGATGTCGTCGTCGACGTCGGTCACGTTGCGGACGCATTCGGTCGCGTGGCCCAGGTCCCTCAGTCGGCGCTGGACCACGTCGTAGGCCAGATAGGTGGCGGCGTGCCCGAGGTGGGCGGAGTCGTACGGAGTGATCCCGCAGGTGTAAAGCTTCACCGTGGGTCCCGGCTCGAAGGGCACGACGCGGCGGCGGGCGGTGTCGTAGAGACGCATACAGCTGATCAGTCTGGTCAACTCTGGGCTCGAGGCGGGAGGCCGGTCAGCTTGACCGCGGCATGGGTCTTGTAGCGCCGGTTCACCTCGAGCAGGGCCGGAGTCAGAGCTTCGATGGCCAAGGCGCTGGCCAGCCCTCCTGAGTCCACGCCCCGCAGCCCAGGCAGCCGGTCGATCAGGGCCACCACCTCCCCCGTGGCCTCCCTGTCGTCGCCGCAGACCATGACGTCGGCGTCGAGCTCGTGGTCCAGATCGGCCCAGGCGCCGGCCGGCAGGTGGTGGAACCCACCCACGACGCGCGAGCGGGGCAAGGCCCGGGCGATGGCTACCGCAACCGAACCGGTCGGGGGCAGCAGGGGAATCATGTCCTTGCCCCATTTGGTCAGGGCGTTGGCCATGGAGATGACGATCTTGCCCTCCAGCTGGCGCTCGAGCGCCCCGACCGTGGTCAGCACTCCTTCCCACGGCGTGGCCACGATCACCCAGTCGGCGACGGCGGCTGCCGTCTCGTTGTCGCCGGCGAACAACGGCAGGTCCCGGTCGGGCCAGCGGGCTTTCAGGGCGGCGACCGTCTCTTCGGCCCGCTGGAGGACGCGCGAGCCGACCGTCACCTCGACCCCGATCGCCGCCAGCTGCACGGCTGCGGCCTGGCCGGCCGGCCCGGTCGCCCCGAACACCCCGATTCGCATGGCAAGCAGACTTGCACGCCCCGGCCCTCCGGGTCGACCCGGGCCCTTGGTAGCTTCAGAGGCGTGGCCCGGCGCTGGCGCACCTGGATGGCCGGGCGACAATCTTCACCCGCGGCGCCCTCGACCCTCGCCACCGGGTCCGATGTGCCTCATCTCCGGTCGCCCGGACCGGCGACGAGGCGGGCCTCCCTCGTGGGCGACGCGGGCCACGACCTCGCCGGCGCGGACCCTGCCGGTCAGCCAACCGAAGTCGATGCGTCGGCTCGAGGGGGGAAGCTGGCCCTGCTGTTTCTCACCAGCTCCTGCCAGCCGTGCCGGGTTCTGTGGGCAACCGCACGGGACGCCGGGCTCTCCGCCTGTGCGGGGGACTGCTCTTTGGTCATTGTGACCCCCAGCCCGTCGACCGAGAGCCGGCGGCGGGTTGCCGAGCTCGCTCCCCCGTCGGTGCGGGTGGTGATGTCGAGCGACGCCTGGCTCGCCTACGGGGTGACCCGCGCCCCGTGGCTGGCCGTGCTGGATGGCGGGGTGATCGCCGGCGAAGGGCCGGCGCCGGCCGACTGGACCGCGGTTGTCGCCTCGGTCACGGCCCTCAGCGCAGACCGGCCCGCACCGCCTCGACCGTCTTGACGATGTCCGAGAACACCGCCTCGACCGGCTGGTTGCCGTCGACGTCGACCACCAGGCCGCGATTGGCGTAGAAGGCCAGGATCGGGGCGGTCTCGGTGTCGTAGACCTCCAGCCGGTGGGCGATGGTGGCCTCGTTGTCGTCGACCCGCCCCTCGTTCTCGGCCCGGGCGAGCAGCCTCCGTCGCAGCTCGTCGCGGTCGACCAGCAGGTGGACAACCGCTTGCAGCTCGATGCCTGAAACATCCAGAGCCACCTCGTAGGCCTGCTCGGCCTGACCGATCGATCGCGGGAAGCCGTCGAGGACGTAGCCGCCTCGAGCCGCCGCTTCGATGATGGGCTGGCGCAGCATCTCGATCACCAACGAGTCCGGGACCAGGTCG
The DNA here is from genome assembly GCA_963783945.1 of uncultured Actinomycetota bacterium. Classification (GTDB taxonomy): domain Bacteria; phylum Actinomycetota; class Acidimicrobiia; order Acidimicrobiales; family Palsa-688; genus CAWAPS01. The sequence continues at coordinate 751,805 of CAWAPS010000007.1, read as the reverse complement.
CCCCGGGCCAGAAAGGCGGCAGCGGCCCGCCCGATCTCGGTCCCCGCCGCCACCTCCTGGCGCAGCAAGTCCCCGCTCGCCAGGTGGGCGATGCCGAAATAGGAGGCCAGGAGCCTCGCCTGGGTCCCCTTTCCGGCCCCGGGGGGAGCTACGAGCAGCAGGCGCATGGCTCCGACGCTACCTACTTCGACCCCGCCGGCCGCCAACCGAGACGGCCGCCGTCCGTTTGGAGGCATTTGCCGGTTTGCTGCGGCGTCACGAGGGCGCTGATCGTCGTTTTCTCGTAGACATTTCGTTATCTCGTAGTCAATTTCGCACGTTTGCCGTGCGATTTGGCACCGAGAAAACAAAAGTGCTACGGGAAATGCTCGCTACCTCCGCCCGGCCGGCAGCGAGCCGAGCACCGCGTCCTCCACCACGGCGGCGGTGAGCCGGTCCACCCGGACGTGGCGGGCGCCCATCCTGGCGGCCAGCCGGCCGGCCAGGCCGAGGCGAGGTGACCCCGGGGCGGCGCCGGCGCCTTCGACGTCGATGACCACCCCGGCCACCCCTTGACGACGCACCTCGTCGGCCGCCGCCGCCGCCTCTTCGAACGGGTCTCCTCCGGCCCGGGCGGAGGTCGCCCGGCCGTCGGTCACCACGACCACGCACGGACGGTGCGTCCCGGCCCGGGCGGGGGCGGTCGCCAGGCGCATGGCCTCCAGGATCCCGGCCGCCAGAGGGGTTCGGCCGCCGGTAGGCAGGTCGGCCAAGCGGGCCCGGGCCACCTCGATGCTCCCGGTGGGGCGAAGCAGCACCTCGGCCCGGTCCTCCCGGAACCCCACCAGGGCAACCAGGTCCCTCCGCTGGTAGGCGTCGCGCAGGAGAGACAGGACCGCCCCCTTGGCCGCGGCCATCCGCTGATCGGCGCCCATGGAGCCCGAAGCGTCGACGGCCAGCACGATGAGGTTGGCGCTCTTCTGTTCCCGGATGGCTTCGCGCAGGTCCTCGGGCTGGGCCAGCGATCCCCGGACCGAGGGGTCGGGGGCCCCGTCCCGGGACAGAGCGCGTCGCAGCGTCGCGCCCACGGCGACGGAGCCGATAGCTCCTTGCGGAGCCCGGTCCCCGACCAGACGGCCCCGACGGCCTTCCGCCGGCGATCGCCGGCCGGGCGCCGATGCGCCCTGGCGCCGGTCGCGGGCGGTCCCGGGCGGAGCCAGCCCGGCGAGAGCCGAAGCCACATCCGGCGCAGGACCTTCCGGGTGGGCGGCCCGGCTGCCGGCAGGGGACGAAGAAGAGGAAGAAGCGGCGGCACCTTCGCCGCCTGCGGTGTCCTCGGCGCCCGGCCTCGAATAGCCGGTTTCCGGGGGCGGCCCCCGATCGGAGGGGCCTTCGCCATCCGCCGAGCCATCCCTCCCCCCCGCTCGACCGGCGTCGCCCGGCTCCCCGGCCCCGTTCGCCCCGCCCGGCCCGGCCCCGCCGCCCGGCTCCCCCGTCTCGGCCCCGCCGCCCGGCTCGCCCGTCCCCGCCGCCCCGACCGGGCCGAGGTGGCGGTCCATGGCGGCAGCCAGCTTCTCCCCATCCATACCCGCGGGGTCGAAAGGGTCACGCCGCCCCCGGTGGGCCAGGGCCATGGGCGCCACCCGCCGGGCGTCGCCGGCCGTGGCGGCATCCCGGCCCTCCCAGCCGGCCAGCGCGGCGGCCGCCCGGCACACCGTCAGGTCGGCTCGCAAACCCTCCGCTCCCACCGATGCGCACAGAGCGGCGACCGCGTCCACCAGATGCACCGGCACCGGCACCGGCGACACCCGCTCGAGCCGGGCCGCCAGGCCGGACTCGGTGGTCGCCCACTCGGCTCGCACCTCGTCGGGCGATGCGTCGAACTCGAGGCGCCGTCGCACCGCGGCGGCCCGCTCCCCCGGATCGGCTGGAGTGCGGACCTCGACCGCCAGCCCGAAGCGGTCGAGCAACTGGGGCCGCAACTCCCCTTCCTCCGGGTTCATGGAGCCGACCAGGAGGAAGCGGCTGGAATGGATGTGCGACACCCCCTCCCGCTCCACCCGGTTGACCCCGCTCGTCGCCACGTCGAGGAGCAGGTCGACCAGATGGTCGGGCAGCAGGTTGATCTCGTCCACGTAGAGCACCCCGCCGTCGGCGGCCGCCAGCAAGCCGGGCTCGAAGCGCACCTCGCCGCCGGTCAGGGCGGCCCGCAGGTCCAGCGTTCCGACCACCCGGTCCTCGGTTGCGCCGATCGGCAGCTCCACAAACGAGGCTGATCCCGGCAACAGGCTGGCCAGCCCTCGGGCGAGAGTCGACTTGGCGCTGCCTTTGTCCCCCCGGAGCAGCACGCCACCGATGCGCCGCTCCACCGCGCTGAGCAGGAGCGCCAGCTTCGCCTGTTCCTGGCCGACCACCGCCGAGAACGGCAGCAGCTCGGATTGATGGGTCAATGCGGTCCCTCTTTCTGCCCGCGGGCGGACCAGATCAACTTCTCGATGGCGCTGATGTCGAGATGGGCTTCGAGGGTGTCGGCCAGGGTGTCAGCCTGCCGCTCCCTGGCCGCGGAGAAAGACTGCCCGGATGGCACCCACGTCCTCCCGCTCCGAACCGCCACCGCGCCGAGAAACGCCGCCCGGAAACCGTCGGAGTCGAACAGCCCGTGCAGGCTGGTTCCGACCACCCCGCCATCTCTCGCCGACGAGCCTTCAGAGCCCGATTCGCATTGAATCCACGGCGCGACCGGCGCGGTCCGGCCGTGATGTATCTCGAAGCCGGCGACCGGCTGGCCGAGAGCCGACGCCCGCACCTGCCGGGTGACCTTGACCGGGTGGAACTCTGTCCGAACCGGCAGCAGCTGCAGACCCCTCACCGCAGACGGGGCGGCGCTTTCCACCGAAGCGGGGTCCTCGACGGTCTGGCCCAGCATCTGGTAGCCACCGCAGATGCCGAGGATCGTCGGACCGGGCGGACGGTCGGCCAGGCCCTTGATCCCGTCGGCCAGGCCCGTGGTTCGCAACCAGTCGAGGTCGGCCACCGTGGCTTTGGTGCCGGGGAGGACCACGAGGTCGGGCCGGCCCAGGGCCGCCGCGCTATCCACCAACCGGACCCGCAACCCGGGCTCGATGGTCAGCGGGTCGAGGTCGGTGAAGTTGGAGATCCTCGGGAAGGCGATGACGGCGACGTCGAGAGCCGGGCTCGAGCCGGGCGTCCGCCCCCCGCCGGGCCGACCGAGGCCCCGCCTGAGGGCCAGCGAGTCCTCGGCGTCGATCCCGAGATCGTCGAGCCACGGCAGGACCCCGAGGGTGGGTACCCCGGTGCGGCCCTGCAGGTCCCCGGGGCCGTCGCCCAGGATGGCGGGATCCCCCCGGAATTTGTTGATGACGAAGCCTTGCACCAGATCGCGCCACTCCGGCGGAAGGAGGGCGACCGTGCCGTAGAGGGCGGCGAAAACTCCGCCCCGGTCTATGTCGCCGACCACGATGGCGGGAAAACCGGCGGCTCGGGCCACCCGCAGGTTGACGATGTCGCTTTCGAGCAGGTTGATCTCGGCCGGGCTCCCTGCCCCTTCGCAGATGACGGCGTCGAAGCGGGACCTGAGCTCTTCGAGCTGGCTGCGCACGATGGGCCACAGCCGGGCCTTCGCCTGCTGGTAGCCCGCGGCGTCGAGGTGGGCCCACGGCCGGCCCATCACGATCACCTGGCTGGCCCGCTCCGAGGTGGGCTTGAGCAGAACGGGATTCATGGCCACCTCGGGCTCGATGCCGGCGGCGTGGGCTTGCGCCGCCTGGGCCCGTCCGATCTCCTGACCCGCCCGGGTGACCGCCGAGTTGAGCGCCATGTTCTGGGCTTTGAACGGCGCGACCCGGACGCCCCGCCGGGCCAGCAGGCGGCACAGACCGGCGACGATGGTGGACTTGCCGGCATCGCTCGTGGTGCCGCAGACCATCAGCCCGCCAGAGAGGGCGGGGCCGGTCACAGCGCGGCCTCGAGGCGGGCCAGCCCACGGTCGTCGGGGACGGCGATGCGCATCGTTCCGGGCAGGCCGAAGCTGCTGCAGTCCCGCACCGCGATGGCGTGGGCGGCCAGCCGGTCCCGCAGGCCCGGGGCGTCGACGAGCAGCCAGTTGGCGTCCGACGGCCGCGGCTCGAGTCCGGCCGAGCGGAGCAGCCCGGCCAGCCGGTCCCGCAGTCCCGCCACCTCAGCCGCCCACCCCGGCAGGTCCGCCGCCGCCAGCAGCGCGGGGACGGAAGCCGCGGCGAGACCGTTCAGGGCCCATTGAGGTTGGCGGGCGCGGATCCGAGCAGCCGTGTCGGCTTCGGGGCAGATCAGATAACCAACGCGCAGGCCGGGACAGGCGAACAGCTTGGTGAGCGAGCCGAGCACGATCGATCCCCGGTCGGCGTCCCCCCTGGTCCACCTTCCGGTGGCGAGGGGCCAGAAGGCCTCGTCCCATACCGCCGCGTCTTCGTCGGGAGCGGCCAGCCGGCCGGTCGGGTTGTGGGGATTGCTGCACCACCGAGGCCCCCGGGGGTCGACCACCGCCAGATGACGGCGGTACAGGGAGAAGTCCGGCTCGTCGACCCACCCTTTTGGCTGCTCTCCGGCCACCAGGGCGATGGCCTCGGACCCCCCGTTGGTGAGAACCAGGCGACCCTCCTCGACGCCTATGGCGGCCGCCAGGGCCGAGGTCGCGGGGCCCGGATCGGGATAGCGGGAAAGGGCATCGAGGTGACGAGCGACCACAGGTCTCGGATCGGGAGCGACGGGATTGAGGCTGGCCGACAGGTCGAGCACGCGGGAGGGGTCGATCCCCAGCCGGGCCGCCAGTCGGGGCCCGTCACCGCCGTGAGGTCCGGGCGGGGGCGCCGCCCCAGAGGGGCCGGCCGCCCAATAATCAGTCACGTCCGCCGTCCCGCTGAAGAAGGCGAAAGCGACCGGCTTCAACTCGGTGCGACCCTCCTTCACCAGCCCGGGACCCGGCAATCGCCGCTCCCGCCGGCCCCCGCCCCGCGCCCCACCGCCCGGCCAGACACAGCAGGGCGAGGGCCACGGTGACGTCGCGACTGAGGGCGCGGGCCCGCTGGATGTCCGCCGGCTCGGCCGGCCGACCCATGCCGAGAGTTGGGCGGTCCTCGACCCGCCGGCCGTACCGATTGGTGCCCCCGAGCCGGAGCCCGAGCGCGGCCGCGAAGGCCGCCTCCGCCACCCCGGCGTTGGGCGACGGATGCGCCGGCGCCTGGGTTCTCACGGCCGTCCACACCTGCCGGGCCCGCCGGGGTCGTACCGCGGCGACCAGCAGAGCGGTCAGGCGAGCAGGTACCCAGGCCGCCACGTCGTCCGCCCGGGCACTGGCCCACCCGAACCGGGCGTAGCGAGGGGAGCGGTGGCCGACCATGGCGTCGAGGGTGTTGACGGCCCGGTAGCCGACGGCCGCGGGGCCGCCGGCGATGGCCGCCCAGAACGCCGGGGCCACGATGGCGTCCACCGTGTTCTCTCCGACCGACTCCACCACGGCCCGGGCGATCTCGCCCCGTTCGAGCCCGGCCGGATCCCGCCCGACCAGGGCGGGCAGGGACGCCCGGGCGGCCCGGAGGTCATCGTCGCCGAGGGGCCGGGCCACGTCGTCTGCGGCTGCCCCCAAGGCTTTGCCGGCCACGGTCAGGTACGTGGCCAGAGCGACCGGCAGGGTGCGCAGAAGTTTGTGCTCGCCGCCCGCCCCGCCACCCGCCCTGCCGGCCAGGGCGGCGCCGGCGGCCGTGGCCGCCATCGGCAGAGCGATTCCGGCGACGGCATACGCGGTGCCCCGCCGGCGCCCGTCGCTGTACCACCGCTGCTCGGCCCGCGACATGGTCCGGCCATAGAGCGCGACCGGGTGCCAGGAGGCCGGCGGCTCGCCGAGGAGGCGATCGGCGGCTAGTCCGGCCAACCACTGCGAGCCCCCGCCGCCCGGCGGCCCGCCCGGCCGCGACCGCCAGCCCCGGCCCCCCGCCACCTCTCACCACTTGGCCGCCGCCACCACCAGGCCGGCGGTCTCGGCCATCACCCCGCACGCCCCGAGGACGTCCCCGGTGTAGCCCCCGATCCGCCGGCGAGCGAGGATCACAATGGCCGTCCCAGCGACCCCCGCCGCGCCTGCGGCCGCGAAACCCGCACCCACCCGCCACCGGGCAACCAGAACGAGCGACATGAGCAGGCCGGCCACCAGTGGTGCCCACCGCGTGGTGCCGGCGAAGGCCGAGGCCAGCCCCCCGTCCACCCGGGCGTACGGCTGGGTGCGGGCCACCGCGGCCATGCCGGACCGGGAAAGGCACCACATTCCCCCGATGAGCACCACCGACGGTTTGATGGCCGCCAGGGCGGCCCAGCGCAGCAGCAGAACCGAGGCTCCTACCCCGACCCCGAACGCGCCGGTGTCGGGCTGGGCCATCACCTCCAGCCTGCGCTCCCGGTCGAGATGCGGGAGAAGCCCGTCGGCGCTGTCGACCAGGCCGTCGAAGTGAAGCAGCCCGGTCACGCCCAGATCGGCCGCTACGACCAGGGCGGCGGCCACCGTGGCCGGCCAGAGCCGGCCGATCCCCCACCACAACCCGCCTAGCGCCGCGCCCATGACGACGCCCACCAATGGGAACCAGTCAAGGGTCCGAGGTCCCGGCGGGCGGGCCCCGCCGAATGGGGTCAGGAACGAAACTGCGGCGCGCACCCGCTCCTCCGTGCGGGGGTCACCGCTCCGGCCGTACCCACCCCGGCGGCCCGGCCGGCTGTCCCCCGACCGAGCCGGTGTCGGCGACATGTCCCCCCAGTCGGAGGCACCGGCCGGCGACGACCAGCAGGACCTCGTCCGCGGCGGCTGAGACGAACCGGTTGACGCTCCCCATCGCGTCCCGAAAACGACCCCCCACCGCGGTCGACGGGTGGACGCCAAGGCCGACCTCGTCCGACACCACGACGGTGGAACCCGGCCGCGAGCGGAGGGTCCGGCACAGCCCCGGCCCGTCGACATCGAAGTCGGGTGTGGCCGACACCCAGGTCCCGAGCGAATCTACGAGGACGGTTCCCTGCGCCGCGACCAGCGCGTCCACCAGGTCGGCCCCGGCCTCGACCGTGTGCCACGCGGGCGGACGGCGGCCCTGGTGAGCCGCGATGCGCGCCGCGAACTCGGCGTCGTCCCCCGGCACCGCCGTCGCCACGTACGTGACCGGCTGCGGCAGGGACGCCGCGATCTGCTCGCCCACTTCGGACTTGCCGCTGCGTGCCCCTCCGAGCACCAGGGTGATCATGAATCTGAAGCCATCGTCACGTCCTCGCGTATCTCCGTGGCAGGCAGGTTCCTGGCTTCCGGATCCGCTCCCTCCCGGCCTCCCGACCGAAGCGGCGGTGACCGGATGATTGGGAGATCGCTCCCCGGTGACAGTTGCGGGACAGCCCCGGATTTCCACCGGGTTCCCTGCACTACGCCCGGGAGCGTAGCCGTAATGTTCGGCCCATGGCACGAGCCGAATCGATAGTCGTGTTGAACACCGGGCACGGCAAGGGGAAGTCGTCTGCGGCTTTCGGGGTGATGGCCCGCGGCTGGGCTCGCGGCTGGACGGTGGGGGTGGTGCAGTTCGTGAAGGGCGGCAAATGGAAGACGGGCGAACGCAAGCTGGCCGACCATCTTGACATCGAGTGGCACACCCTCGGCGACGGGTTCACGTGGGAATCCACCGACCTCGACGAGACAGCCGCCAGGGGGCGCCACGCCTGGGAGGTGGCCGCCCAGAAGCTGGCATCGGGCGACTACGACCTGTTGATCCTTGACGAGATCACCTACGCGGTGAAGTACGGGTGGGTGCCGGTGGAGGAGGTGGTGGCCGGAATCCAGGCCCGGGCACCGGGCACCAACGTGGTTCTGACCGGCCGGGACGCCGTTCCTGAACTGATCGAGGTGGCCGACACCGCCACCGAGATGCGCAAGATCAAGCACGCCTACGACCGGGGCGTCAAGGCCAAGAAAGGAATTGAGTACTGACGACCCGGCCCTTCCCCCGGAAACCGGTTGCTCAGGAGGCCGGCAGGCCGGTTTCGAGCAGGCCGGCGGTGCGCTCGACGGCGTCGTACACGTCGACGAAGCGGGTGTACAGCGGAGCGGGCGCCAGCCGTATGACGTCCGGCGGGCGAAAATCCCCGATCACCAGGCCCCGATCGGCGAGGACCGAGCAGAGAGCTCGGGCCCGGGGGTGGGCGACCGCGACGTGGGCTCCCCTCCGGGTCGGGTTGGATGGACTGGCGAGGTAGGCGCCGAGCGGCTCGAGCCGGCGGCGCACCAGGTCGGCGAGGACAGCGGTCATCCGCTCCGACTTCCCCCACAGAGCGGTGATGCCGGCGGCTTCCGAGACCCCGGCGGCGGCGGCGACGGCCATCAGACCGAGGATCGGCGGCGTGCCCGTCAAGAACCGGTTGATGCCCGCTTGCGGCTGGTACGCCGGTTCCATGGCGAACTGATCGTTCTGACCGAACCAACCCCATATGGGCTGGCGCAGCTCGTCCTGCAGGGTTCGCCTGACATACAGGAAGGCCGGGGCTCCCGGCCCGGCGTTCAGGTACTTGTACGTGCATCCCACGGCGAGGTCCACTCCCGCCTCGTCCAGGTGGACCGGTACGGCCCCGGCACTGTGGCAGAGGTCCCAGAGGATCAGGGCCCCGTGGGCATGGGCCACCTCGGTCACGGCATCGATGTCCAGGCGGGCGCCGGAGCGGTAGTTGACGTGGGACAAGCAAACGAGGGCCGTCGAGTCGTCCACCGCGTCTGCGATGGCGGTTGGATCGAGCCCGTCGACGGGGTGGCCGCGCACCGGGCGCAGCTCGGACCCGGTGGCCCGGGTGAGGCCCTGAAGGACGTAGCGATCGGTGGGGAAGTCGTCGGCGTCGGCCACGATCACCCGCCGGCCGGGACGGGCGGAAAGGGCGGCCGACGCCAGCTTGTAGAGGTTGACGCTCGTGCAGTCGGAGACCGCCACCTGGCCGGGTTCAGCCCCGACCAGGCGGCCCAGGCGGTCACCGACCGCGGCCGGGAGATCGATCCACCGCTCCCAGCCGCCGACCAGCTCCCGGGCCCACTCGTCGATACCCGCCGACAGGGCGGCAATGACAGCCTGAGGGGGGCGGCCGAGCGAGTTGCCGTTCAGGTAGATAGGTCCGGACTGGTCGCCTGCGAACTCCGCCCGGAAGCCGGCCAGTGGGTCATCGGCATCCATGCCGGCCGCGTCAAGTCGATCCATCGGCCGCGATTCTGCCGGGGCCGGCGGCGGGACGCCCCCCGGCTCTGCGATCGGGGTGTATCACTTGGCCCCTGCGGCCAAGGTGAGGGCGGTGACCGCGGCGGCGATCGAGAGCGGGGCGGCGACCAGCCCCACCTCCACGGTCCGGCGCAGGGCCTTCGGGCCCCCGGCGGCATGGGCGGCCTTCAACCAGAGCAGCCACGCCAGCGAGCCCGACGCGAACAGGTTCGGTCCCAGGTTGAGCCCGATGAGGAGGGAGTAGGGGTGGGGCGGAACCCGGGCCGACAGAAGGGAGGCTGCGGGCAGGTTGTTCACCAGCACGCTGGCCCCGGCCGCCACCCCGGCGGTGGCCCACGGATCGAGATGCCCAAGCATCTGGCTGGGCCCCGACCAAACTCTTCCCACGGTTCCGAGTCCGACGGCCAGCCCGAACAACCCCACCAGATAGGGCAGGCCGAGGGTGTCGAGCACCTGACTCAGGGTGAGCTTTCGAGCTCGGACCCGCCAGGCGGCGCAAAAGGCCCCCACCGCGAGCACGGGCAGTGCGGGGACCTTGGTGAAGACCACCAGGGCGGCAGCCACCCCGACCGCGGCCGCGCCCAGCCTGGCCTCGACCCGGTCGGGCGGAGAGGTAACCGGCACCCGATGAGCCAGTTCCCGGTGGCCGGCTATAGCGATGACCGCCGCGGTCACGCCCACCGCCGCCACCCAGGGGAGCCCCATTCTGACTGCGAACTGACGGCCCGACAGGTGCAGGTGGCCGAGCACGATCAGGTTGGTGAGGTTGGAGCCGGGCAGCAGCAGTGAGCCGGCATTCGACAGAAGTAGGCATGCTCCCACCAGGGCCAGTCCGGCTTCGCCCCGCCGGCGCGTCATGTGCACCACGACCGGGGTGAGAAAGGCGACCGACGTGTCGAGGTTCAGCACCGCGGTCACCACCACCACCAGAACGGAGACGCCGCCGAAGAGCGACCACCCGCTGGCGGCAGACGACGCCAAGCGGTGACCGGCGGCGGAGAAAAGCTTGTCCTCGGCAGCCACCAGCCCGACGAGCAGCAGCCCCGCGACCAGAACGAACGCCGGCCAGGTCTGGGCCGCCGCGGAGCCGGCGCTCGCCGGCTGCCTGGCCGCCGCGCTGAACCGCGGCGGCCGACCCGCAGGCGGCCAGCAGCCACGGCCCCCGTTTCGCCAGGGTCCGGGGGACGAGCCGGGAGCGTTTGGCCCGGACCGGTGCAGCCAAAGGCCACCGTTTCAGATGGAGCTCACGGGTAGGGCTATCGACGACGGGTGCCGAGCGTCGTGGAGGATCTCCTGCACGGCAGGGAAAAGGGTAACGGCGCGGTCCAGCGGCTCCCCGCTGCCGGTGTTGCGGGAGTACAGGGGATGGGCGGCGCTGGATATCTGGACCCGTACCCGGTGGCCGGGCTTGAACGTTCGCGCCACCGGCCACATGGGGACCGTGACCCGGGTGACCCCGTCGGCGTCGGCCGCCGGCCGCTCGGGTTCGACCCTGAGGATCCCGTCGCTGACATTGACCGACTTGCCCGATGGCCTCACGTCGCAGAGCCGGACGAAGACGTCGAAGAACGGCCGGCTGGAGCGCACCCAGACGTCAGCCTTCAACTGTCCGGCCACGGTCAGGTCCGAGCCGAGCGGGTCGGAGGTGTAGACCAGAACGTCCGGCCGGCGCTCCCGGTTGCGCTGGTTTCTCGAACCGGCCCGGATCACGTAGAGGCTGGCGCCGGAGACGCTCGGCGTGGGATCGGCCGGGTCGTACAGATAGGTGTCGGATCGGGTGGACCCGGGCTGGGTCGACAGGATCCCCCCGCCATGCAGGTACCAGCTCTGCACGTCGGCCTCCGGCGGCCACTCGGTCAGATCTACCCAGCGCCGGCTGCCCATCACGTAGATCCTGACCCGGGCCGCGGTCGAGTGTCGCGCCGTCTCTTCATGGCGAAGGTGGGCGGCGAACAGGTCCAGCCCGTCCCTTATGGCGGCCAGGCTCACACGCGGGCTGGTGTGGGTCCACGGGCCGATCAGCAGCCGGGCGTCCCGGCCCGCCGCCCGCAAGCGCATGTAGTCGCCGACCTGGGCGGGGAGAAACGGGTCGAACCAACCGGCCACGTGGGAGCACGGCGGCATGCCTCCGACGTCGTCGGTGTAGTCGACGGCATCCCACCACGGGTCGCCCGGCCGGTCGTGGGCCAGCCAGTCCTGGTAGAACGGGATGCGGTAGCCGATCGCCTTCCGGTCGGCGTCGCGTAGGGGGAGCGTCCGGCTGGCCTTGGCCAAGCGCCGCCCAGAGGCCAAGAAGGACATGACCACCGACGCCGGGCGGCTTTCCTGGTGCTCGACCTGCTGACACCAGACGGCCCCGGTCTCGAGCGCGAACGTGCCTCCCGGATAGACCACAGCGTCCCGGACGTTCGCCGCAGTCACCTGCAAAGCCATGGCCTTGAGGAAAGCGGGGGCGCCGGCGGCCACCGCCCACTGCACGATGCCCAGGTAGCTCGGGCCGAACATGGCGACGGACCCGCCGAACCACTCCTGCCGGCCGATCCACTCGAGGGTCGCCAGACCGTCCTCCTGCTCGTGGCGGAACGGCTCGAAGGGGCCGCCCGAACCGAACGTGCCCCGGCAGCTTTGCACCAGCACCTGATAGCCCCGCTCGGCGAAAAGGCGGGCCAGCGGCCCGAGCTGGCGCCTCCCGTAGGGCGACCGGATGAGCACGATGGGCGACCGGTCGGCGGCCGCGGGATACCAGCGGTCGGCCAGAAGAACCGTCCCGTCCGCCATCTTGGTCTCCAGGTCGTGATCGACGACCACTTGGGCGTGGGTCGCGGGCGGCAGCCTGGCCGCCCGGGCCACGGCTCGCCTGGCGAGTTTCACTGGCACCACCTCCATGGCAGCATGGGCGCCGGCGGATGCCATCGCCTCACCGCCGCCGGGCCCAAGTTATTCTGCCCCGGCGTCCCCGAGAGACACGCGACCAGGGACGGGGAGGCACCGATGGCTCAACCAGGTGAAGGCCGGTTCGCCGGCGGCCGGCTGTACTACCGGATGTGGCCTGCGGAGCAGAAGGCCCGAGGCCAGGTCGTCATCTCCCACGGTTACGCCGAGCACGGCGGCCGGTACGGTCACGTGGCCCGGTGGCTCAACCGTCGGGCCCTGACGGTATGGGCTCCCGACCATCGCGGCCATGGCCGTTCCGAGGGCGATCGGGCCAACATCGAATCGGTGGCGGCCGCGGTGTCCGACTTGGATCTCTTCGTCGACCTGGTCCGACGAGAGGCGCCCGACGGCCCGTTGTATCTGATAGGCCACTCCATGGGCGGACTGGTAGCCGCGGCCTACGCCGAGGAGCACCAGGAGCGGCTGGCCGGCCTGGCTCTGTCGGGTGCCCTTCTGCACGTCCCGCCCGAGCTGGTGGCGCTGGCCGACCTCGATGAGATCCCGGACCTGGGATTGGCCGACGCCGTCTCCCAGGACCCGGCGGTCGTCCAGGCTTACAAGGACGACCCGCTGGTATACCTGGGCCCGCCGCCCCGGGACTTCCTGCGCTCGGCTGCAAGCGTCGACACGGTGGCGGAACGGTTGCCCGAGTTGACCGTCCCGGTTCTCGTCATGCACGGCAGCGCCGACCTTCTGGTCAGCCCCCAGGCGTTGAAGCGGGTGGTCGCCGGGGTCTCGAGCGACGACCTGACCGCGATCTTGTGGCCCGGGATGTGGCACGAGATCTTCAACGAACCCGGACAGGAGGACGTCCTTGACGTTCTCGGCGGCTGGATCACCAGACGCCTGCCGGGGTGAGCACCGCGTGGCGCCCGAGCAGGGCGGCTCAGCTCGGATCGGCCAGGCCCAGGCGGTGGGCGTAGGCCACGGCCTGGGCCCGGTCCCGGCAGCCGGTCTTGGCGAAGATGTGGTTGATGTGGGTCTTGACCGTCGCCTCGCTCACATAGAGCCGGCCGGCGATCTCGGCGTTGGCCAGGCCATCGGCGATAAGACCCAACACCTCGACCTCCCGGACGGTTAGTCCGTCGGGCGCCGGCACTGGAGGCGGCGCCTCGTACCGTGCGGGCTGGACCACGGGCCTCCAGCTCTCGATCAGGCGCTTTTGCACCCTCCGGTCGAGAAGCGATTGACCGGCTGCTGCGGCCTCCAGGGCCCGGCGGATGTCCTCCCGGCCGGCGTCCTTGGTCAAAAACCCGATGGCTCCCGCCGCCAGCGCCGCTTCGACCGATTCGTCGTCGGCGTACGTGGTCAGCACCACCACCTGGGTGGCGGGGTGGTCCCGGACGATGGCCGCGGTGGCGGCGACCCCGTCGACGCCAGGCATCCGGAGGTCCATCAACACCACGTCCGGGCGCAGCCGTCTGACCTGGTCGACCGCCTCGGCCCCATCTGCCGCCGCTCCCACGACCTCAATCCGCCCGACCAGGCCGAGCAGGGTGACGAGCCCCTCTCGGACCGCGGCCTGGTCATCGGCCACCACCACCCGAATGGCGGGACCGACTGGTTCGGTGGTGAACGGCACGCTCGGACTATCGGCCGGCGCGGCGCCCTCTGTAGTGGCCGAGCCGGTAGCCCGCCCAACCGGCTAAGCCGGCGATCACGATGAGCTCCAGGATGTGCAATATGGCAAACACCGCGCCGGCGACGACCCAGGCCACCAGGCCGATCACAACCAGCGCCGCCACCAGCAGAGCCACGTGGGCACCGAGACCCGTGCCGTGCCGCTCCGGCGTCCCGGCCCGATAAACGACATCCGGGCGTACGTTCGCAGGCGGCGCCGAGGTCACGGTGTCACGTCGCCGGCCCCGCCTGCCCTTGTTGGCTACCTGCGGTGGGGGCGCCGCGGTCGCGGCCGGCTGGGTGCCAAGGGTCTGGCATATCAGGCACGTCGAAGGGTCGTAGCCGTGGGGGCACACTGCGCTCATTGGTTCTCTTACAGGGTACGCCCGGGACAGCGGGAAGGTGCGACGGTTCCCCTCGGGAAACGCAGTGGCACCGAACCGCCGGCCGGTGTCTGTCCCCTGGCTCTGGCCTGCGACAAACGTGAGGGAAGACTTTCAGGGCCACTTCATGAACTTCATAGAAACCGCCGCTCTACTGGAAAACAAGAACTACCTATGCAACTGGAGTGGCAATGAGCGAGAACGACACCCCGGCCGAGGGATGGGGCCCGGCGCCCGAAGGCTCCCCTTGGCAGTCGCCGGCCGGCGCCCACTGGCAGCAGCCGGCCAGCGAATACCCCGACCCCCAACAGCAGGCAGCCGCCGGCAACCAGCCTGGCACCGAAGGCCAGCCTGGGGCGGGCTACAGCGGCTTTGATCCCACCGGTGCACCCTACGCGGGGTCGCCCTACCAGGCCATCCCCGAGTACCGCGCTCCCGAGTACCAGGCCACCGATTACAACGGCCCGGAATACTCCGCCCCGGGCTACCAGCCCGGCAGCGAGCAGGGCGGGTACTGGGCCGGGACAGCCGCCCCTTCGTCCGCCGGCGCTTCGCCCTACCAGTCGACAGGCGGTTCGCCCCCGTCGTGGAACCCCGCTTCTCCCCCGCCGCCGTACCCGCCCGCTGGCAGCTTCGGCGCGGACGCCTCGCAGCCGGCGGACCCGCCCCCCTCGTCCCGGCGCCGGCGCGCTCTCCCGGTGCTCCTGAGCGCCGCCCTCGTGTTTGCCGGCGGGGCCGCCGGGGTGGCGATCGGGCACAACGCCTGGTCCTCCAACCACGCCACCAACGTGGCGGCCAGCAGCACATCGCCCACTACATCGGGCGGCTCCGGGTCGGGCAACACCGGGTCGGGCAACACCGGGTCAGGCAACACCGGGTCAGGCAACACCGGGTCAGGCAACAGCGGCTCAGGCAACAGCGGGTCGGGGCAGTCGCCGTTCTCCAACGGCCAATTTCCCGGCAACCTGTTCGGTGGCTCGGGCGGCTCGACCGACCCGTTCTCGGGTGGATCGTCCGGGAGCAACGGCTCGGGCAACAGCTCCTCGGGCAACACCGGCTCGGGCAACAGCTCCTCGGGCACCGGCGCGTCGGCGGCCGAGGCGGCCGCCATCGCAGCCAAGGTCGCTCCGGCCCTGGTCGATATCAACGCCACCTTCGGCTACCAGAGCGCCCAGGGCGCGGGCACCGGGATAGTTCTCACATCGAACGGTGAGGTCCTGACCAACAACCACGTGGTTGATGGAGCGACCAAGCTCAGCGTCACCGACGTCGGCAACGGCCAGACCTACAACGCGACCGTCGTCGGTTACGACGCCTCGCACGATGTCGCCGTGGTGCAGCTCCAGAACGCGTCGGGATTGAAGACGGCGAAGCTGGCCAACTCGGACAACACGGCCGTAGGCGAGTCGGTCGTCGCCATCGGCAACGCAGGAGGCACCGGCGGAACCCCGAGCAATGCCGGCGGCTCGATCACCGCGCTCAACCAGTCGATTACTGCGAGCGACGAGCTCGATGGCAACAGCGAGCAGCTCTCCGGGCTGATCCAGACCAACGCCGACATCCAGCCCGGAGACTCAGGCGGCTCCCTCGTCGACACGTCGGGTCAGGTCGTCGGCATGGACACCGCCGCATCCCAGGGCTACTCCTTCCAGTCGTCGACGGACAACGGCGGGACCCAGGGGTTCGCCATCCCCATCAACCAGGCCATGTCGGTCGTTCACCAGATCGTGTCGGGCCAAGGGTCGGCGACCGCTCACGTCGGGCCGACCGCCTTTCTCGGCCTGCTTCTCGGCTCATCGAGCGACCAGGGTGGATCGGGCGGCCTCGGCGCCTTCGGAAACGGCTCGGCGTCGGGCGGCTCCGGTAGCTCCGGCACCTCCGGCCTCACCATCAGCAGCGTGGTGAGCGGGGGCCCGGCCGCCGGAGCCGGTCTCTCCGCCGGCGACGTCATCACCTCACTGGACGGTCAGAGTGTCAGCTCGCCGTCGGATCTGAGCAGCATCCTGGTCTCTCATCACCCCGGTGACAAGGTGCAGGTCGGGTGGGTCGACTCCTCCGGCCAGTCCCACACCACGACGGTAGACCTGGGCAGCGGGCCCCCGGCCTGACCGCCCCGGGCCGGCTGCCCGACCGCTTCGCCCCGTTGTCTCCTGTTCACGCAAGAAACCAAAACGTAACTTGCGCTGAACAGGGGACGGCGCGACCGTGGTTGATGCGTCTCTTGGCCTTGGCGACGGCCGCATCGGAGGACCCCGGGTGAAAGCGGTTGTAGCACTCTCAGACCAGGTGCGGCTCAAGACGGTCGAGCGCATGATCCCAGTCGACAGGCAACGGATCCGCATTCTGAATCGCATCGTGCGCCTGGCCTCTGAACTGGTCGAGGCCCCCATCGCCCTGCTCACATTGGTCGAAGCCCACCGTCAGGTCTTCGTGGCCCAGACGGGTCTTCCGGAGGATCTGGCGGCCGCCGGCTCGACTCCGATCGAGTACTCGATCTGCCAGCATGCCGTCACCCGCCGCCGCCCCCTCATCGTCGGCGACGCCCGCACCGATCCGCTGCTCCGGCACCATCCCGCCGTCCTTACCCTCGGGGTAGTGGCTTACGCCGGGATTCCACTGATCACCTCCGACGGCGAGACGGTCGGCACCCTGTGCGCCATCGATATGGGCCCGCGGGATTGGACCGACGACCAGTTGGCCCGGCTGGCCCTGCTCGCCGACGTGGCCATGGACCAGCTTCAGCTGCAGTACCACGAGCGCGCCGCTGCCTTCCGCCAGGCGTGGAAAGGCGTACCCGAGTCCACCCGGTGGTGAGCGACTCGACGCTGCCCCAGGCGTGAGCTCCCCCGCCCGGCCGGAGCGAGGCGACAGGGAGTTGCACTTCGAGCCCACCATGTCCGCGTCCGAGGCCCTCATGTGGAGGATCAGCGCCGACCCCTGGCTGCGACCGGTTGCCGGCAGCTTGGCCGTCGTCGACCGGCCCATAGACGCTGACCGGTTCCGGCGACGGGTGCGGCGCGCCGTCGCCGATGTCGCCCGGCTGCGCGAACGGGTCGCCCCCGGACCCGCGCCGTGGGATCCGCCCCGCTGGGTCGCGGACGACGACTTCGATCTCGACTACCACCTGCGCCACATTGCCCTCGCCGGCGACGGCTCGGAAGCCGAGCTTCGTGACCTGGCGAGCCGCTGGTACGAGGATCCGTTCGATCCGGCTCGCCCGCTCTGGCAGTTCGTCATCGTCGACGGCGTCGACGGGCAGGGGGGCGCGCTGTTCTCGAAGCTCCACCACAGCATCAGTGACGGCATCGGGCTGCTGCGGCTGTCCGAGCGTTACATCGACGCCGAGCGCGACCCCCCGCAACCGACCGACGTCGACCGGGGAATCGCCGAGGGGGGCCCAGGCGAAAACCCCGGCCCCGCCACGGGCGGAGACGGCGGCCAGGCCGGCCACCCGTCGACCGGGCCCTCGCCGCTGCTCTGGCCGGTCAGCGGGGCGTTGTGGATGGCCCGGCTCGCCGGTCGGCCGCTCGAGACGGCAGGGCGGGCCGTGACCCAAGCCGCCTCCTTCGCCCTCGAACCGCGAAGGGTGGCGGAGGCAACCGGCCAGGTGCTCAGCGCCCTGAGCAGCGCGGCCGGTCGGCCCGATGGCAGCGGGGACGGCGGGCCGAACAGATGGGGGCCGCGTTCGGCTCGTCGGCGGCTGGAAGCGGTCCGGGTTCCCCTTGCCGACCTCAAGGCGGCCGGGGCGGCGTTCGGCGGATCGGTCAACGACGCGTTCGTGGCGGGCGCGGTCAACGCCGTCGTGGCCTATCAGCAGGACCGGGGCCGAGACCCGCAGACGCTCGACTTCTCGTTCGTGGTCAGCCAGCGCCACGGCGCGGGGGCGGGCGGGAACTTCTTCACCCCGATCCGGGTGCACCTCCCCGTCCCGCCGGTGTCGGTCGCGGCCCGCCTGATCGCGGTTCGCGACGCCATGGCCGGCCGGCGCCAGGCCCTCCAGAGCGGGGTCTCCCTCGACGACGCCGCGGGCCTGGCCAGGCTGCTGCCGGCCTCGGTGCTGCGCCGGGTGGCCCGATCGCAGGTGGGCGGGCTCGACTTCGCCACGTCCAACCTGAGGGGCGCCCCGTTTCCGGTGTACGTGTCAGGAGCCCGGGTGCTGTACAACCTGTCGCTCGGGCCTTTGGCCGGGGCGCC
This sequence comes from uncultured Actinomycetota bacterium, assembly GCA_963783945.1. GTDB lineage: Bacteria > Actinomycetota > Acidimicrobiia > Acidimicrobiales > Palsa-688 > CAWAPS01. The sequence continues at coordinate 733,420 of CAWAPS010000007.1, read as the reverse complement.
GTTCAACCTGACCACGCTCTCGTACGACGGAACTCTGGACATGGGCCTGCTCGTGGATCCGGCGGCGGTGGAGGATCCCCCCGCACTGCGCCGGTGCCTCGAGGGGGCGTACCGGGACATCATCGCCGCCGGCTGCTGAACCCCGAGGGTCCGGTCAGTTGCTCGTCGCATAGACCGGCTTGGTTTGGTTCACCGCCGAGGACACCATCTGGGCGTATATCGACAGGATCTGAACTCCATAGGTGGGGTCGGTCGCCCACACTCCGGTCAGCGATTCCCACGTCTGGCAGCACCCGCTCCTGCTCTGGTTGGCGGGGGTCAGAGCGGGCAGAGCAGGTTGGGGGGCACCAGGAGGCGGATCCCCCGGATCGGCGAAGATGCGCAACAACTGGAGCTGGCCGATCACTCCGGCATGGGCGGATGGAAAGGCCCACCCGGCCGAGCATGTATCGCAATGGCCAATTCCGGCGTAGTTGTTCCGGTTGACGGCGTCGGGAGAGCTGAAGCCGCCCGTCTCGAGCACAGCCTGAGCGAACGCGATGTCACCCCGTACCCCTTCCGCTTTCCCGGCCTGGATGTACCACGCCGCGAGCTGGGTGATGTTCGTCGAGGTGAGATCGGCAAATCCCTGGGAGTTGTACCAAGCCGTGAGCTGACCGGCGTCGAGCGCCGACGGCCCGAGAACGCTGACCCCGGCTATGGCTGACGCCGGCCCGGCCAGGGCCTTCACCGCGGCTGCCAGCTCAGCCCGGACGCTCCCCAGGTGCTGCTGGTTGGCGTTCAGCTGCCGCCTGGCCGCAGTCAGCTCGGCCACGGCCGGGGGGACCAGAGCGGCGGCGGCCGCGGCCTGGCTGGTCGCGCTCACCAGGCTGGCCTGATCAGACGCGACCAGGGCCAGGGAAACTCGATAGTGCCGGCCCGTCGCGGCTGCCAGCGTCGTGTCGGCGTCGAGGTCGTTGACGACGATGCCCGCCACCACCTCGACCTCGGCCCGGTCGCTCAACGCCTGCTGCGCGGTCTGCAGGTTGTAGAGGGCGGCCGGTTCGGGGCTGGTGAGCGCCCCGGTGTACACGGCGACGGCCAGGCCCCGGAGTTTCTTGCGATCGGCAGCCAGCCGGCCCTGCGCCGCCTGGTTTTCGGCCCCGGCGACGGTAAGGGCCGCCCGGTCCGTCGCCAGCTGTCTGCTCGCGGCCGCCTGGTTGGCGGCGGTCGAGGCGGCCTCGGCCTGGTCGTGGACCAGCGCCTCCTCGTCGGCTGTGGCAACCGTCTGGGACTGAGCAGCTGCCAGCTGAGCGGAGTTGATCGCCGGCTGGTGGTTCTGGGTGACCACCGCAGCCTGGAGAGCGCGGACGGTGCCGGGGTCCAGCTTGACCACCGCCGGCGGGGCGGTGGTCGAAGTCGTCGTCGAGCCCGGTGCAGTTGTGGTGGTCGACGTCGCCGGCGGGGCGGTGGTCGACGTCGTCGTCGAGCCCGGTGCAGTTGTGGTGGTACTGCCGGGCTGACCCGCCGCGGTGGCGGAGCCGGCAGGCGGGATCAGGTAAGAGATCAGACAAACCGCGCCAATGAGCACTCCGGCCCGGGCCGCGCCCCGTGACCGAAGCTCACGTCGACCCCCTGGCACACCGGATACATTGGCCGATCGGCGGGCCGAAGTGAGGTGCAGCTGCCGTCCAGGCCCCGAGCCGGATCCCGCCCGCCGCTAACGCGGGGCCCTCCCCGCTGACCGGGACGAACCAGAAATCGGCGAAGAGGCACCCGGTGGCCCTCTCCTCCCCCGACCCCGATCCCCCGCTCGTCTTGATCGACCGGCGATTCCGCCCGCCTTCGGGCTGGGCCGACCCTCGAACCGAACGTCGCCCTCATCGTGGACCTGGGGGCGGCGCGGCTCGTGCACCTGGATACCAGGGTGGGCGCTAGAGGACTCGAACCTCCGACCTCAGCCGTGTGAAGGCTGCGCTCTAACCAACTGAGCCAAGCGCCCGGATCTTTGATGCGGAAACGGCGATCATAGTCCCCGTCGCCCGGCCCCGGAGGACCCCGCCGATCCTCCGGACCAGGAGCCAATCTGCGCCTCGTTCGCGCCGAAGATCACGTATGATCTTCGATCGCGGCAAGGGCCAGCGTCGTCCCTTCGCGAGAGGACCTGTCGTTTCGATCCCCGGAAGGACGCAGATGGCTTCAACGCCTGATCCCGCAGTTTCGTCGACCCCGCACGTCGGGCTCTATCGACCTGAGTTCGAGCACGACGCCTGCGGGGTCGCGTTCGTGGTGGACATGCGGGGCAGGCGCAGCCACTCCATGGTGCAAATGGGCCTCGACAGCTTGTGCCACCTGGAGCACCGCGGTGCGTCCGGGGCCGAGGTGAACACCGGCGACGGGGCGGGGATCCTGCTTCAGATCCCCGACGCCTTCTACCGGGCCGTGGTCCCCTTCGAGCTGCCGGAGGCCGGCGCCTACGCCACCGGGATCGCCTTCCTGCCGACGAGCACCGAACAGGCCGAGCTGCTCCGCCACGGCGTGGAGCGAATCGCCGACGCCGAGGGCCTGGCCGTTCTCGGATGGCGGCCCGTTCCCACCGATCCGTCGCCGCTCGGAAGCATCTCGCGTCGCGCCATGCCGTCGATGCATCAGGTCTTCGTGACCGGCCGGAGCGAGTTGCTCGGCGTCTCCGGGATGGACCTGGAGCGGCGAGCGTTCGTTCTGCGCAAACGGTTGGAGCACGAGCTCGACGGCCTGTACTTTCCGTCCCTGTCAGCCCGGACGATCGTCTACAAGGGAATGCTGACGGCGCCTCAGGTCCGGGCATTTTTTCCCGATCTCAACGACGAGCGGGTGCAAAGCGCCCTCGCCCTGGTCCATTCCCGGTTCTCCACCAACACCTTCCCGAGCTGGCCTCTGGCCCACCCGTACCGCTACCTGTCGCACAACGGTGAGATCAACACCCTCCAGGGGAATCGCAACTGGATGAGGGCGCGAGAGGCGCTGCTCGCCAGCGACCTGCTGCCGGGGGACATCGAGCGGATTTTCCCCGTGGTCACGCCGGGCGCCAGCGACTCGGCCACCTTCGACGAGGTCCTCGAGCTTCTGCACCTGGGCGGCCGGCCCCTTCCCCACGCCGTGCTGATGATGATCCCCGAGGCCTGGGAGAACCACCGGACCATGGATCCGGCCCGGCGGGCCTTTTACCAGTTCCACGCCTCGATCATGGAGCCCTGGGACGGACCGGCCTCGATCGCCTTCACCGACGGCACCGTCATCGGTGCGGTGCTGGACCGCAACGGACTGCGACCGTCGCGCTACTGGGTGACCGACGACGGGCTCGTGGTTATGGCCTCGGAGGTCGGGGTGCTCGACATACCTCCGTCCAAGGTGGTGCAACGAGGCCGGCTTCAACCAGGTCGCATGTTCCTGGTCGACACCTCCCAGGGCCGGATCGTGGCCGATCACGAGATCAAGTCCAAGCTGGCGGCCGAGCACCCCTACACGGACTGGCTGGCGGAGGAGCAGATCCACTTCGACGACCTGCCGCCCCGGTTCACCCTGACCCCTCAGCATTCGTCAGTGGTGACCCATCAGCGGCTGTTCGGCTACACGACCGAGGACCTCAAGATACTGCTCACCCCCATGGCGAGGACGGGAGTCGAGCCGCTCGGGTCGATGGGCACCGACACCCCGATCGCCGCCCTGTCCGAGCGGCCTCGCCTCCTCTACGACTACTTCCAGCAGCTCTTCGCCCAGGTGACCAACCCGCCCCTCGACGCCATCCGCGAGGAGCTGGTCACCTCCCTCTCGAGCACGATCGGCCCGGAGCGCAACCTGCTCGCGCCCGAGCCGGCAAGCTGCAACCAGATCGTCCTCCACCACCCGGTCCTCACCAACGAGGATCTGGCCAAGCTCATGTACGTCAACGAGGACGGGACCCAACCGGGGTGGAAGACGTTCACGGTGGACGGTCATTTCCCTGCGGCTGCCCCCGATCCGGGCGAGGCCCTCCGTTCGGCCCTCGAGGGCATCTGCGCCCAGGTCAGCGAGGCCATAGAGGACGGGGCCAAGATCATCATCCTCTCCGACCGCCACTGCAGCCGGGACCTGGCCCCGATCCCCGCCCTGCTCCTGGTGAGCGCGGTCCACCACCACTTGATCGAGGAAAAGACCAGGACCCGCGTCGGACTCGTCGTCGAAACCGGCGAGGCCCGCGAGGTCCACCACATGGCGCTCCTGCTGAGCTACGGAGCGGCCGCCATCAATCCCTACCTGGCCTTCGACACCGTCACCGATCTCATAGGAACCGGCGCCCTCGGGACGCTCACTCCCCGCAAAGCCGCCAGCAACTACATCAAGGCGTGCGGCAAGGGCATCCTCAAGGTCATGTCGAAGATGGGCATCTCGACGGTCGCTTCCTACACCGGAGCTCAGGTCTTCGAAGCCATCGGGATCGCTCCCGAGATCGTCAAGTCCTATTTCTCGGGCACGGTCAGCCGGGTCGGAGGGATCGGACTCGACGAGATCGCCCTCGAGGTGCTCGCCCGCCACCACCGGGCCTGGCCCGACCGGCCGAGCGAGCTGGCCCATCGCGACATCGACCCCGGTGGCGAATACCAGTGGCGGCGGGAAGGCGAGTACCACCTCTTCAACCCGACGACCGTCCACAAGCTGCAGCACTCCACGCGCACCCAGCGCTACGACGTCTTCAAGCAGTACACCCGGGCGGTCGACGATCAGTCGGCCCGCCTCGCCACCCTGCGCGGGTTGTTCCGCATCCGCCATGCGGCCGAGCTCGGGCGCCCGCCCGTGCCCATCGAGGAGGTCGAGCCGGTCTCCAGCATCGTCAGGCGGTTCAGCACCGGCGCCATGTCGTACGGTTCCATCTCGGCCGAGGCCCACCAGACGCTCGCCATTGCCATGAACCGGATAGGTGGGCGCTCCAACACCGGGGAGGGCGGCGAGGACGCCGACCGCTATACGCCCGATCCCAACGGCGACCTGAGGCGCAGCGCCATCAAACAGGTGGCGTCGGGCCGGTTCGGCGTCACCAGCGAGTACCTGGTCAACGCGGACGACATACAGATCAAGATGGCTCAGGGCGCCAAGCCGGGCGAGGGCGGCCAGCTCCCCGGCCACAAGGTGTACCCGTGGATCGCCAAGACCAGGTACTCGACGCCCGGGGTCGGCCTGATCTCGCCTCCACCCCACCACGACATCTACTCGATCGAGGACCTGGCGCAGCTCATCCACGACCTGAAGAACGCCAATGACCGGGCCCGGATCCACGTGAAGCTCGTCGCTGAGGTAGGCGTGGGGACGGTAGCCGCGGGGGTCAGCAAGGCCCACGCCGACGTCGTGCTCATATCCGGGCATGACGGCGGGACCGGCGCGTCACCGCTCACCTCCCTCAAGCACGCCGGCGCCCCCTGGGAGCTCGGACTGGCCGAGACCCAGCAAACGCTCATGCTGAATCGCCTCCGCGACCGCATCGTGGTCCAGGTGGACGGGCAGCTGAAGACCGGGCGCGACGTGATCATCGCCGCCCTGCTCGGGGCGGAGGAATACGGCTTCGCCACTGCCCCGCTCGTGGTCAGCGGGTGCATCATGATGCGGGTCTGCCACCTCGACACCTGCCCGGTTGGTATCGCCACCCAGAACCCCGAGTTGCGCAAGCGCTTCTCGGGTCGGCCCGAGTTCGTGGTCACCTTCTTCCAGTACCTGGCCGAGGAGGTCCGGGAACTGCTGGCCGAGATGGGCTTCCGCTCCCTCGACGAGGTCATCGGCCATCCCGAGCTGCTCGATTTCGAGAGGGCGGTCGGCCACTGGAAGGCCAAGGGCCTGGACCTGGCCCCCATCCTCGCCGTACCCGACGTCGACGCCGACGCCCCCCGCCACCGCGTCACCGACCAGGACCACGGGTTGGACCGCGCCCTCGACCGCCGGCTGATCGCGGAGTGCCAGGCCGCGCTCGAGGACGTCCGCCCGGTGAAGCTGGCCGTGCCGATCAGCAACGTCAACCGTACGGTCGGGACCCTGCTCGGAGCCGAGATCTCCCGCCGCTACGGAGGCGACGGGCTGCCGGACGGCACCATCGACATCTCCTTCACCGGCTCGGCCGGCCAGAGCTTCGGCGCCTTCCTCCCCCGGGGTGTCACCCTCCGGCTGGAAGGCGACGCCAACGACTACCTCGGAAAGGGCCTATCCGGGGGCCGCATCATCGTGCGCCCGTCGGCCGACGCCCCCACGTCGTTCGTCGCCGAGGAGCAGATCATCGCCGGCAACGTGATTCTCTACGGCGCCACCGGAGGGCAAGCCCTCATCCGGGGCGTGGTCGGCGAGCGCTTCGCCGTGCGCAACTCCGGGGCGGTCGCGGTGGTCGAAGGGGTGGGCGACCACGGATGCGAGTACATGACCGGAGGCCGGGTGGTCGTGCTCGGGCCGACCGGGCGCAATTTCGGCGCCGGCATGTCCGGCGGCGTCGCCTACGTGTGGGACCCCGAGGGAACCTTCGGCGCCAACCTCAACGGCGAGATGGTCGACCTGGAGGATTGCGACGACGCCGACGTGGAGTGGCTCTCCGGGCTGCTCGGGCTCCACGCCACCGAGACCGGGTCGTCGGTCGCCCTGCGGATCCTGTCGGGCTGGCCCCGGACCGCTCAGCAGTTCGTGAAGGTCATGCCGCGCGACTACCGGCGGGTCCTGGAAGCGGTGCGCCGGGCCGAGGCGGCGGGCACTCCGGTGGAGGAAGCGATCATGGCGGCCGCCCATGGGTAAGCCCACCGGGTTCATGGAGTTCCCCCGCGAGCTCCCGGGGCGCCGGCCCGTCCCTGTCCGGCTGCGTGACTGGCGGGAGGTGTACGAACCGTTCCAACCCGACCGTCTGCGCAACCAGGCCGGCCGGTGCATGGACTGCGGCATCCCGTTCTGCAACGACGGCTGCCCGCTCGGCAACATCATCCCCGACTGGAACGATCTGGTCTTCCGGGACCAGTGGGAAGCGGCGATAGAGAGACTGCACGCCACCAACAACTTCCCGGAGTTCACCGGGCGCCTGTGCCCGGCCCCCTGCGAGGCGGCGTGCGTGCTCGGCATCAACTCCGACCCGGTCACGATCAAACAGGTCGAGGTCTCGATCATCGACCGGGCCTGGGACGAGGAATGGGTGAAGCCGGTGCCGCCGAGCCGCACGACCGGCCGCCGGGTTGCCATCGTCGGGTCGGGTCCGGCCGGGTTGGCGGCGGCCCAGCAGCTCACCCGGGCCGGCCACGACGTCACGGTCTACGAGCGGGCTGACCGGCCCGGCGGGCTGCTGCGGTACGGCATCCCGGAATTCAAGATGGAGAAGCGCCACTTGGACCGCCGCCTGGCCCAGATGGAAGCGGAAGGCACGGTTTTCGTGTCCGGCGTGTCGGTCGGGGCGGCCACCGGGCCGGCGACCATCTCAGCCGCCGAGCTGCGGGCCCGCCACGACGCCGTCGTCATCGCGGCGGGCGCCACGGTGGCCCGGGACCTGCCGATCCCCGGGCGGGACCTGGCAGGCATCCATCAGGCCATGGATTACCTGCCTCTCGCCAACGTGGCGGTCCGGGCCGAGGACCCGGTGGCGGCGTGCCCCATCACGGCCAAGGGCAAGCACGTGGTGATCATCGGCGGCGGTGACACCGGAGCCGACTGCCTCGGAACGGTGCACCGGCAGGGGGCGCGGTCGGTCCACCAGTTCGAGATCCTGCCGCGGCCGCCCGACGGGCGCGACCCGTCGACCCCGTGGCCGACCTGGCCGCTCATGTTCCGGACCTCGTCGGCCCACGAGGAGGGGGGCGAGCGGGTCTTCGCCGTGAACACGGTGGAGTTCCTCGGTGACGACAAAGGCGGCGTGCGGGCTTTGCGGGCCGTCCAGGTGGAGGTGTCGGTGGTGGACGGCCGGCCCCGGTTCGATCCCATCGAGGGCTCGGAGTTCGAGCTGCCCTGCGAGCTGGTTCTACTGGCTCTCGGCTTCTCGGGCCCGGAGCCGGCCCTGGCATCGGCCTTCGGCACCCCCCTTACTCCCCGCGGCACCATCGCCCGCTCGGAGAGCTACGAGACCGACGTGCCAGGCGTGTACGTCTGTGGCGATGCCGGCCGGGGACAGAGCCTGATCGTGTGGGCCATCGCCGAGGGCCGGTCGGCGGCCATGCACGTCGACCGGCTCCTCGCCGGCGATTCGCTGCTGCCGGCGCCGCTGCCCCGGGCCTGAGGTCGGCCCAAAGTCCTCGAGGCGCGCCGAAGCTCATAGTTTGTGCGCTTAACCCGCTGGGAGCGGGCTAAACGCACAAAGTATGAAGGCGCCACAACGACCAGAGAGAGTTACCCTGAGATGGTGGATGTACCGCCCGACGACGCCGAATACGACGCCGAACTGGAGGAACTGCTGTACGACGCCGTTCTGGCGGTGCCCGATGACTACGGGGCGCCCGGTGACGACCTGGACGCACCGCCTTTCCCCGCGGAAGCGGACGCTGAGCCCCACACGGCTTTGCCCTCGAAAGTGGAATCCTGGCGAAAGCGCAGTGCCACCGGCGCCATCCTGACCGGGTTCGCCCTGGGCCTGCAGCAGGTCTTCGAGCCCAAGCGAGACGAGCCCTCGATCGTGATGGAGACCTCGGGCGATCCCCCGACGGACCTCCCGATCGACGCCGACTTCGAATATCAGCGGCCGGGCCAGAGCGTCGTGAGCATCCGGCCGTGGCTGCTCGATGACCAACCGACCCCCGGCTCGCTAGCTGGAGCCGACCGGCCGGATGACGAAGCGCCCGTGCCGGGGACGGGCCGGGCGGAGGCGCCGGATCATCGGGGTCAAGGGGACGGGGCGGATCCACCAGCGGGCCCGGGCGACCCCGCGAGCCAGCCTTGAGCAAGCCGGGCACCGAGGCCGGCGGCCACCTCGACCCGGACGATCCCGAACCGCGGGCGGCCGAAACGTACACCGGACCGCCGCGCAAGCCCTCGACCATGGCGTGGCCCGAGCCGCTGTACGGCGCGGTCGTGGCCCTGGAACTGATCGTCATCGCCGTCCTCAACCTGACCGTCACGACGGGCAAGGGCGCCCCCACCCATTCCCAGACGACCCTTTCGCTTGTCGGTCTGGCCTGCGCCATCGGCTTCGGGGCGCTCATCTTGACCCGCAACCGGATGGTGGTGAGCTTCGCCGCGATAGCGGCCGGATTCTTCGTCACTCTGCCGAAGGTTCCGGATCGGGTCACGGTGTTCCACTTGTTCGGGTTGATCTTTCCGCTCGTGTACGCCTTCGTGCTCACGCAGCGCCAGCGCAAGGATTCGGCCGCCCTCACCAAGGCGAGAGCGGCTGGGGGCGGGGCCCGCCTGACTCCCTCGGAGAGCCGGGCCCGGGCCCAGGCCGACCGCCGGGACCGCCGGGGCCGTCGGGGCCGCCGCTCGAAGGCGGCACAGCCGGCGGGGCCGGCCCCCAACCGGAGATACACCCCGCCCAAGCCGAAACGGCCGGGCGCCAAGTAGCCGCCGAGCTTTCCGACCCTCGGCAGGCGCGTCGCGACCCTCGGCAGGCTGGCGGACGCCGCCAGATGGTAGACACTACCGATGCTCCCCGAGGCTCTGGCCGGCCGCCGAATCGCCATCACCGGGGCCACCGGCTTCCTCGGGACCGCCCTGACCGAACGGCTGCTGAGAAGCGTCCCCGACTGCCAGATCGCCCTGCTCGTGCGGCCCGGCCGGCGCGGCCCGGCGGACCGGGTGCGCCGCGAGATACTCAGGAACAACTGCTTCGATCGGTTGCGCCGCCAGCTCGGCGACGGGTTCGACGCCGAGATGGACCGGCGGATCCTGGTGATGGCGGGCGACGTGAGCGTCGACGGCCTGGGGCTCGACCGGGCGTCGGAGGAAACCCTGGCCTCGTGCTCGACAGTGATCCACTCAGCGGCGACCGTGAGCTTCGACTCGCCGATCGACAGCGCGGTCGAGATCAATCTCCTCGGCCCCACCCGGGTGGCGGAGACCCTCAGACAGCTGCACCGGCCCGGCGCCACCCCCCTCCCCCATTTCATCGCGGTCTCGACGGCCTACGTAGCCGGCAGCCGCCGGGGCCGGGCGCCGGAAGCCCCGCTCGCCGACACTCCCTGGTCGACCGACATCGCCTGGAGACCGGAGGTGGCCGCGGCCCGCCGGGCCCGGGCCGACGCCGACGCCGAGAGCCGCCAGCCGCGGATGCTGGCCCGCTTTCAGCGCCAGACTCGGGCCGAGCTGGGAGCGGCGGGGAGCCCGCTACTGTCGGCCAGGGCCGAACGCATGCGCGAGGACTGGGTGCGCGACCACCTGGTCCAGGTCGGCAAGTCCCGGGCCCAGGGCCTGGGCTGGCCCGACGCTTACGCCTACTCAAAGGCCCTGGGCGAGCGAGCCCTCCTCGAGACCCGGGGTGACCTGCCGGTCACGATCGTGCGCCCTTCCATTATCGAAGCGTCGTTGGCGGAACCGGAGCCGGGCTGGATCCGGGGCTTCCGCATGGCCGACCCGGTGATCATCTCCTACGGCAAGGGGCTGCTCAAGGCGTTCCCGGGCGTGCCGGAGGGCGTCATCGACGTGATACCCGTCGATCTCGTAGTGGCCGCCATCGTGGCGGTGGCGGGGCGCGGGCCGCTCGCCGAACCTGACGTGTTCCACGCCGCTTCCGGCGCCCGTAACCCGCTCGGGTACCGGCAGCTCGTCGACCTGGTGGAGACCTGGTTCGTGGCCAACCCCCTCGCCGACAGCAAGGACCAGCCCATCACCGTGCCCGAGCTGGCCTTTCCCGGTCGCCGGCGGGTCCAGCGCCAGCTCGACCGGGCGACCAAGGCCCTGGCCGCCGGGGAGCGGGCCCTGCAGACCCTGCCGCTCAGGGGCCGCCAGGCCGACCTGGCCGCTCGGCTCGAGGAACGGCGGGTCGAGGTGGAGCGGGCCCAGTCATATGTGGAGCTCTACGGCGCTTATGCCGAAACCGAGGCCATCTTCTCCGTCGACCGGCTGCTCGAGCTGTTCTCCTGGTTGCCGGAGAGCGACCGGCGGGACTTCTGCTTCGACCCCTCCGTGATCGACTGGCGTCACTTCTGCCACGACGTGTACCTGCCGTCCGTGGTGGCTCACGCCCGGGTCCGACTGGCGGGGCCACTCACGGGAGCCGGCCGGGACGCCCTCCCCGCCCGGGAACGCCCTTCCGGGGACCCCGCACCCTACCGGGCCCGCGCCACCCGGGGGACGACGGGCATGACCCGGGAGGAGAGGGGGCGCAAGGCGGTGCTCTCGCCCGAGCGCCAGCTCGCGGTGTTCGACCTGGAGAACACCCTCATCGCGTCGAACGTCGTCGATTCCTACGCCTGGCTGGCCACCCGCCGCCAGGACGACCCCGACCGGGTCAGGTTCGTGCTGCGGACGCTCAGGGAGGCACCCCGGCTGCTCGCTCTCGACCGGGCCGACCGCAGCGACTTCCTACGCTATTTCTACCGCCGCTACGAGGGGGCGCCGGCGGACAGGCTGCGGCGCGACAGCTGGGAGCTGTTCAGCGACCTGGTGCTCACCAAGTCGTTTCCGGCCGGTATCCGCCGGGTCCGCGAGCACCGGGCGCTCGGGCACAAGACTCTGCTCATCACCGGCGCCCTCGATATCGTCATCGAACCTCTGCGGCCTCTCTTCGACGAGGTAATTTGCGCCCGGCTCCGGGAAAAGAGCGGCCGTCTCACCGGCGAGCTCGTCGAGGCCCCCCCCACCGGGGAGGCCAGGGCCCTCATGATGGGCGATTACGCCAGCTCCCTCGGCCTCGACATCCAGCAGAGCGTGGCTTACGCCGACTCGGCGAGTGATCTGCCGATGCTCGAGGCCTCGGGTCATCCGGTGGCGGTAAACCCGGAGACCAAGCTGGCGGCGATCGCCCGCAAGCGGGGCTGGCACGTGGAGCACTGGCCGAAGGCCCCCGGAGGCCCCCGGCCCCTTCTCCCGATCGGTCCCCGGCCGTGAAAGCCCTGCAGATCGATCGGTCGGCCGCCCGGTTCGGGGCGGCCCGGCTGGCGTCGGGAATCAAACCGGGCGGAGGCGGCGGACGGTTTGGGCCGGTCCGGCTCACCGACACCGATCCCCCGGCCCTGCCCGGACCGGACTGGCAAATCGTGAGACCCCGGCTGGCCGGTATCTGTGGCAGCGACCTGGCCACCGTGGACGGGCGTTCATCGCGATGGTTCGAGCCGATAGTCAGCTTTCCTTTCGTCCCCGGCCATGAGGTGGTGGCCGACGCCGACGACGGCCGCAGGGTGGTGATCGAGCCGGTCCTGCACTGCCTGATTCGGGGGGTCGAGCCGCCGTGCGTCTCGTGCGCCGCCGGGCGCACCAACCACTGCGAGCGGCTCACATCAGGCCACCTGCAGCCCGGCCTCCAGACGGGCTTCTGTGCCGGCACAGGAGGAGGGTGGTCCCTGGCCCTGGCGGCCCACGACCGCCAGCTGCATCCCGTGCCCGACGGCTGGTCGGACGAGGCCGCGGTAATGGTCGAGCCGGTAGCTTGCGCGGTTCACGGCGCCCTGGCCGCCCCGCTCGCCGGAGATTCGGGGGCCGTCGTCATCGGAGCGGGGACCATGGGACTGGCCACCATCGCCGCGGTGCATGAACTGCGTCCCGACATCAGTGGGCTGATCGCGGTGGCCAAGCACCCCGAGCAACGCCGGCTGGCCGTTCAGCTCGGCGCCACGTCGGTCGTTGGACCACAGGAGCTGCGCCGGGCCGTGCGCCGGGCCACCGGCTCCTGGATCCTTGACAGCGGCCAGCTCACCGGGGGAGCCGGCATCGTCTTCGACTGCGTCGGCAGCTCGGAGTCCATCGCCGACGCCCTGGCCGTGACCGCGCCGGGAGGTACGGTCGTCCTGCTCGGCATGCCCGGCCACGTCGGAGTCGACCTCACGGGCCTCTGGCAGCGCGAGATCCGCCTGGTGGGCGCCTATGCATACGGGCCCGAACCGGCCGCCGGGGGGCGCCACAGCTTCGACGTCTCGATGCAGGTGGTCGAGCGAGCCGGACTCGAACGCTTGGTCAGCGCGACCTACCCGCTCGACCGCTACGCCGAGGCCATCGAACATGCCGCGACCGCCGGGCGGCGGGGCGGGGTGAAGATCGCATTCGACCTGCGCCAAGAAAAGAGGAGATAGCAGGACAACCCATGGCCCGCCCCGGTTTCGTTCTCGACGTCGACCGTTCCACCCCGCCGATCCTGACCTGGCACGGCGAGGGTTTCCGTCTGGAGAAGCTTCCCGCCGGCCGCTCGCGGGTGATCTATGCCCCGGAGCCGGCGTCCCCCCTGGACGACCCGGACGAAACCGTACGCGAAGCCCTGCTCCATCCCCTGGGCGACAGCCGGCCGTTGCCCGAGTTGCTCTTCGCCGGCATGCGACTGACCATCGCGTTCGACGACATCTCCCTGCCGCTGCCGCCGATGCGGCGGCCTGACAACCGCCAGCGGGTGATCGAGGCGGTCCTCGATCTGGCGGCCGCCGCCGCCGTCGACGACGTGGTGCTCATCTGCGCCCTGGCGCTGCACCGGCGTATGACCGAGGCCGAGCTGCGCCACGCCGTCGGTGACCGGGTGTACGACTCGTTCGCTCCGCATGGCCGGCTTCTGCAGCACGACGCCGAGGATCCGAGCGGCCTGATCCATCTGGGCCAGACGGACCAGGGCGAGGACGTGGAGATCAACAAGCGGGCGGCCCAGTCCGATCTGCTCGTCTACGTGAACATCAATCTGGTCGCCATGGACGGTGGTCACAAAAGCGTGGCGACCGGTCTGGCCAGCTACCGCAGCCTGCGCCACCACCACAATGTCCGCACCATGAGGCACAGCCGCTCGTTCATGGACCAGGAACGCTCCGAGCTGCACTCCTCCAACTGGCGGATGGGCCGGTTGATCGCCGCGTCGGGGGTGAAGGTCTTCCAGATCGAGACCACCCTCAACAACGACACGTTTCCCGATCAGATGGCGTTCCTCCAGAAGCGGGAATGGGAGTGGAGCGCCCGGGACCGGGCGCTGTATCTGGCGACTACCAAGAGCCTGGCCCTGGCTCCACCTCGGGTCACCCGTTCGATATTCCAGTCGATCAAAGCCCCCCACGCCATGACTTCGGTGCAGGCCGGGGAGGTCGAGGCCGTACATCGGGCCACCACCGAGATGATCTACCGGCAGCAGCTGGTCCACGTGGAGGGGCAGACGGACATTGCGGTGTTCGGGTTGCCCCATCTGTGCCCGTACAACGTCAACTCCATCATGAACCCGATCCTGGTCATGTGCATGGGCCTGGGATACCTGTTCAATCTGTACCGGGGCCAACCCCTGGTCCGCAAAGGGGGTGTGGCCATCCTCTCGCACCCGACGCCGTGGGCGTTCCATCCGGTCCACCATCCCTCCTACATCGACTTCTTCGAGGAGGTTCTGGCCGACACCACCGACCCGGTGGAGATCGAGAAGACCTACGAGGAGCGCTACGCGACGGACGAGTGGTACCGCCACCTCTACCGGACCAGCCACGCCTACCACGGAGTCCACCCGTTCTACATGTGGTATTGGGGCGCCCACGCCCTCGAACACCTCGGCCGGGTGATCATCGTCGGGGGAGACAACCGGGCGGTGCGGCGCCTGGGTTTCTCTCCTGCCTCAACGTTGAACGACGCCCTGGAGATGGCGGCGGACACGGTCGGGCCGGACGCCACGATCACCCATCTGCACTGCCCCCCCATCATGCTGGCCGAGGTCCACTGATGGCCCGGGCGGCGGGAGAGCTGCCCGGCTCGGTCCCTCCCGAGCGGAGACTGGCGGTGACCCCCCGATCGGGACCGGGAGATAGGCCCGGCCTGACGTCACGGCTCGGGCGGCCCGACCGGATCCGGCTGCCGAGCGCCTTTCCCCTGGCCCGGCCCACGTGGCCCGGAGCCGTCCCTCGCCCGCCCGTCGAGAAGACCCTCGGAATGGCCTACGACTCGGACTGGGCCCGCCGCCCCCCCGCCCGGTGGGGACGAGCCGCGGTCCAGGAGCTGGTGGCCGCCCCGGTCGTACGGGCGCTGGCATCACCCCGGATAACCGGCCTGGACCGCCTCGCCCACCTCGACGTTCCCGTGATCTTCGCCGCCAACCACGCCAGCCACATCGATGCCCCGTTGCTCGTGTCGGTCATTCCTGACCGCTGGCGGCGGGAGCTGTTCGTGGCGGGCGCGGCCGACTATTTCTTCGACACCCGTCTCAAAGCCACCGCGTTCTCGTTCTTACTCAACGCCGTGCCGATCGAACGCCAGCGGGTGAGCCGCGACTCGGCCAACCGGGTCGCCCGCCTGCTGCAGGACGGTTGGAGCATGCTGATCTTCCCCGAGGGCGGGCGCAGCCCCGACGGCTGGGGCCAGCCTCACCGGGCCGGGGCGGCGTGGCTGGCCGTCCGCACGGGGACGCCGATCGTGCCGGTCCACGTCGAAGGGACCCGCGACATCCTGGCCAAGGGTTCCCGCCGCATTCGCCCCGGCACCAGCCGGGTGACCTTCGGGCGGCCGCTCGCAGCCGAGCCCGGGAGCGACCCCCGGCTGCTCGCCGATCGGCTGGAGCGGGCCATCGAAGCCCTCGCCGACGAAGTGGGCACAGACTGGTGGACGGCCCGGCGACGGGCGGCGGCGCGGACGTCTCCGACTCTGACCGGGCCTGACGCCGGGGCGTGGCGACGATCCTGGGCTCTCGGCGAGCCGGCTGCCCGCCGGCGCCGGGCCGGACGGGCCGACCGGTGGCCCCGGGACTAAGGCTTCGTGCCTGTCGTGCCGATACGTTTAGCATTGGACTCGTGCGATCCCACTAGGACGCCGCGACCTGATCGAATATTGACCACTGGGCGGCTCTAGTTGCGCTGCCTGAACGCCGCCGCTCGCAAGGAGCCCTTGGTTGCCCAACACTGACGACAAGTCCCTCACGGACAAGAAGGCTACGAGCGTTCCGCCGCGGGCGTCCGGTAAAGGCAAGCGCCCCCCTGCCGGCAAGCCGGGAGCTCCCCGGAACCCCGGGCCCCGCCGGGCCAGCGCGGTGCGGGCCCAGCACCGGCGCCGGCGCAACCTGATCGCGGCTGCTGCCGTGGGGGTCGTGGTGGTCGTGATCGCGGTGGTAGTCATCGTCGGCCTCGGCAAGACCAACGCCAAGCCGACTCCGAGGACGCCCGTCCCTCCGGCCACGTCGGCTCATCTCCAGAGCGTCCCGCTCGGCGACCTGGTCGCCGCCTCGGCCAAGTTCACCGACCTGCAGCCGGCGACCCAGCTCCCGGCCGGCACCCCGCCGCTCACCTCGGGAGGCAAGCCGGAGTTCCTGTTCATCGGAGCGGAGTTCTGCCCGATATGCGCGACCGAGCGCTGGCCCATGACCGTCGCCCTCTCGCAGTTCGGGAAGTTCACCAACCTGTCCCAGATCCGGTCCGCGGTGAAGGACGGCAACATCGCCACCCTGAGCTACTACGGCTCCAGCTACAGCAGCCCGTACCTGACCTTCACCCCGGTCGAGGCCTACACCAACATCCCCCAGGGCAGCTTCTACAAGCCGCTCCAGCCGCTCACGGCGGAGCAGACGGCCCTATGGCAGAAGACCCTCGGGGGCACCGAGTCGTTCCCGTTCCTGTATCTCGGGGGCAAGTACGCCCTCGCCACATCCCAGATCCCGGAGACCACCCTGTCAGGCGAGAGTTTCGACAGTATCGCCAACCAGGTGGGCAACAACGACACCGACATCGGGGTCAAGATCGACTCGGCAGCTGCGTCGATGGTCAAGTACATATGCGGCATGACCAACGGACAGCCGGGATCGGTCTGCCAAAAGGCGGCCAGCATAAACGCCCCGGTCTCCCAGGCGGCGTCGAGCGGACCGTCGTCCTCGAATGGCTAATATCCCGGCAACCCTTCAGGGAGGTGGCGCGGGGGTGAGATTGGACCAGGCTTCCGATCCGGCCCAGGATGAGGAACACGCCGGCCCGCGATGGCCGGCATGGGCGGGGATGCCCCTGTGCGTTCTCGGCTTCGGGATAGCTGCCTACCTCACGTACGAGCACTTCACCGGCTCGAGGAGCCTCAGCTGCCCCGCGACGGGCGGCATCGTCAACTGCCTGACGGTCACGACGAGCAAGTACTCCGAGATCCACCTGCCGTTCGGTCACGCTCAGGTGCCGGTCGCGGTGCTCGGACTGGTGTTCTTCGCCATCATGTTCTGCTTCCAGACCCCCCGGGCCTGGGCCAGCCAGGCCGTGCCGGTACGGCTGGGCCGGCTGGCGTGGTCGTTGGTCGGGCTAGGTACCGCCGTGTACCTGGTATACGCCGAGCTGTTTCAGATCCACAATATCTGCCTGTGGTGCACATCGGTGCACGTGATCTCGCTGATCCTGTTCTTCCTGACGGTGTTCGGCACGTTGGCAACCGCCGCGGACTACGGCGAGTGGGAGGACGTGGAGGCGGCATAGCCGCCCCCACCCGGCGGCGCATCGAGGGAATCAGCCGGCATCCGGGCGACCCGGCCCGCATGCTTCACGCCCGCGCTCAGGGCAGGTGATCGGGCGGCAGGGTCCGGGCCAGGTCCTCGGCGCTACGAGTCCGGCGCCGCCGGGCACCGGCCGGCAGGAGGTCGGCGATCGCTTTCATGACGATCTCGGTGTCGCGCTTGAAGTCGGTCCCGCCGAGCCCCGACACGGGCGTACCTACCCGGATTCGGACCTCCGGTGGGTGCAGCACGTTGGTCACGTTCGGGAGTCTCGACGAACGGGGCCAGACGTGCTCGGTCCCCCAGACCCCCATCGGTATGACCGGGGCCCCGGTCGCCGCCGCCAGCCGCGCTGCTCCCGACTTCCCCTTCAGCACCGGATCGAAGAACTGCTCGCCCCGGGGGATCGTCCCCTGGGGGGTGACGATCACAACCTCGCCGTTGCGCAGGGCCTCCTCGGCGGCCTGGAAGGCGGCTCGGGGCGAACCCTTCCTGTCGACGCAAATGGCGCCTGTGACCCGCATGAACTGGCCTATTACCGGGGCGTCGAAGAGCTCTTTCTTGGCCAGCGAGCGGGGGTTGCGGCCGGCCTCGAACACCGCCAGGGTGTAAGCCGAGGCATCGAAGTAACTGCGATGGTTGGCGGCGACGATGGCGGCGCCCCGTCTCGGGATGTTCTCGGTGCCGTCGATGTCGAATCGGGCGAACGGAAACGCCGCCCGGGTCGTCACCGTCCGGACCACGTCCATGGGTTCGGCGCCGAGGAGCTTGGGCACCCCGGCCGGGCTGTCCAGGTGGACCACGGGCCAGCGCCGGATGGTGGCCGCGGCGTGCAGCCGGTAGTCGGGGTTGACCGCCGTGGGGTGGCCCACGGCCAGGAGCATGGGAAGGTCGTAGGCACTGTCGGAGTAGCCGTAGCTGTGGGCTAGCTCGACGCCCGCCCGCCCGGCCCATGCGGTGATGGCCTGCAGCTTCCCGAGCGACCACACGAAGCCGCCCTCGAGGTGGCCGGTGTAGCGCTCAATTCCCTCATCATCCTTCTCCGCCTGGTACCGGGTGGCAATAACCTCGTCGAACCCCAACCGGCGGGCCAGGGGGCTGACCATGTCGTAGGGGGTCGTGGTGGCCAGCACGAGAACCCGGCCGGCCTGCCGGTGGGAGTCAAGCAAGGCCGGCACGTACGGCAGCACGGCGCGCTCGAGCCGTTCCGCGGCCAGCTCGGCCGCCTCGCCCACGCGCGAAACCTGCCACCCCCGGGCGGCCAGCACCGCGACCCGGGCCAGCGCCATCGACGGGATGGTCTCGCCGAATCGGTTGTAGAAGCTCATCATTAGGCCCTGGCCGGGGAGGGTGGGACGGCGGGCCAGACCGGTCTCGAACAGCGCGGCGTTGAGTAACGGCGTGCTCGACGTGCGCAGCAGCGTCCGGTCCAGATCGAAGATCGCGGCGGCGCGGGCCATGGCCGCGACGCTACCGCTTGATGAACGCGGTGCCCGGCGCGTCGAAGGGCCCGCGGGGGAGGCGGGCCCTTCGGTGAACGGCATGACCACGAAGGGGGGAGGTCCGGGGCCCGCCGATCTCTTACCAACAATATCGGCAGGCTGGCGGAATGGGTTAAGCGGTTTTTTTTCCGAAGGTAGTATCTCTTACCTAGATGGATCTGAAGCAGCTGCAAGCCCTGATCGCCATCGCCGACCAGGGCTCTTTCTCCTCGGCGGCGGCATCCCTGCACACCGTCCAATCGAACGTCTCCAGCCGTATCGCCCACCTCGAGCGCGAGCTCGGAGTCCAGCTCGTCGATCGACACGGGAGTCAGCTGACCGACGAGGGCCTGGCCGTGGTGGAGCGGGCCCGACGGGTCACCGCCGAACTCCAGGCGGCCGTCGCCGACGTGGCCGCGCTGCGCCACGAGGTTGCGGGCACGGCGCGGATCGGCATGATCGGCACCACGGCCCGCTGGCTGACCCCGCTCCTCCTCGACCGCATGGCCGCCGTCCATCCCAGGGTGAGGCTGGTGGTGGGCGACGGCACATCGGCCACCCTCGAGCCCCTCCTCGCCGCCGGGTCGCTCGACGCCGCGGTGGTGAATCTGCCCCAGAGCAGCTCGGACCTGGTGGAGCGGCCCCTGTTCGACGAGGACCTGGTCCTGGTGGTCCCGAACGGTCATCCCTTCGCCGGCCGAGGCCAGGTGGAGATCTCCGACCTGGACGGATTCGAGCTCCTGCTGCCGGCCCCCGGGTCGGCGTTTCGCAAGGAGATAGACGACGCCTGCGAGGCCGCCGGGGTGACGCTGCTGCCCCGGGCCGAGCTGGACGGTTTACGCCTGATGGCCTCCCTGACCTTGCGGGGCTACGGACCGGCCATCCTGCCGGCGTCGGGGGCGGCCGAGGGGTTCACGGAGTTCTCCCGGATCAGCGTGGCCGCCCTGCCCCGACGCAAGGTCGGGCTGGTGCTGCGCCGTCAGGGCCGGCCGAGCGCACCGGCCCGGGCCATGTTGGAGGTGCTCGAGTCAGTCGTCAGCGCCAACCTCGACCCGGCGAGCGGCCTGCACCAGCCATCTGGTTGAGAGATCTAGCCGGCGCGCAGCTGGCGCAGCACGTAGAGCAGGATTCCTCCGTGCCGGTAGTACTCCTCCTCCTTGGGGGTGTCGATCCGCAGCTTCACGGCAAAAGAAATCGAATCGGCGCCGCCGGGATTCACCGTGACCTGCAGCTCGTCCGGCAGTGGGGCACCGCCGGCCAGGGCCTCCAGACCAGTGATGTCGAAGACCTCCTCGCCGGTGAGCCCCAGCACCTCTGCGCTGTCGCCCTCCCTGAACTGGAGGGGCAGAATCCCCATGCCCACCAGGTTCGACCGGTGTATGCGCTCGAAGCTCTCGGCCAGCACGGCCCGGACCCCGAGCAGCGCCGTGCCCTTGGCCGCCCAGTCGCGCGAGGAGCCCGACCCGTACTCCTTGCCGGCCATGATCATCAGGGGGACACCGGCGTCCTGGTAGCGCCGGGAGGCGTCGTAGATCGACATCTGCTCTCCTCCCGGCAGACAGCGGGTGACGCCTCCCTCCGTGCCCGGCGCCATCTGGTTGCGCAGCCGGATGTTGGCGAAGGTGCCCCGGATCATGACCTCGTGGTTACCCCGGCGCGAACCATAGGAGTTGAAGTCGGACGGATCGACGCCCCCGTCGACCAGCCAGCGACCGGCCGGCCCGTCCTTGCGGATGTTCCCGGCAGGCGAGATGTGGTCGGTGGTAACGCTGTCGCCCAGCTTCGCCAGCACCCGGGCGCCTCGCACGTCGGCGAGTGGTGCCGGCTCCATCTGCACGCCGTCGAAGTAGGGGGGCATGCGGACATACGTCGACGTGCCGTCCCACTCGTAGGCCTCGCCCGAGGGGACGTCGAGGTTCTGCCAGCGGGGATCACCCGTGTACACCGAGTCGTATGACGCGGTGAACATCTTCGACTCGACCGACCGCTCGATGACCTCGGCCACCTCCTGGGGGGATGGCCATATGTCGCGCAGGTAGACGGGGCTGCCCGACTGGTCGTATCCGAGCGGGCGGTTGACCAGATCGGCATCCATCGAACCGGCCAGGGCGTAGGCGACGACCAGAGGCGGAGACGCCAGGTAGTTCATGCGCACATCGGGGCTGATCCGACCTTCGAAGTTGCGGTTGCCGGAGAGGACCGAAACCACGGCAAGGTCGCCGGCGGCGACCGCGTCCGATATGGGCGCGAGGAGGGGGCCGCTGTTCCCGATGCACGTGGTGCAGCCATAGCCGACCAGGTCGAAGCCGAGCTTGTCCAGGTACGGGGTCAGCCCGGCCCGCTCGTAGTAGTCCATCACCACCTTCGAACCAGGGGCGAGGGTGGTCTTGACCCACGGCTTGGCGGCCAGCCCCTTCTCTACCGCCTTGCGGGCGAGCAGGCCGGCGGCCACCATCACCGAGGGGTTGGAAGTGTTGGTACAGGACGTTATGGCGGCGATGACCACGTGGCCGTGGTCCAGGTCGAAGCGGGTGCCGTCCTCCAGGGTCACGGGCGTGGGGTTGCTCGGCGGTCCGCTCCGGTCCGGAGCCTGGCCCCGGACTGCGCCGCTCGGGTCCTGGGCCAGGCCCAGGACTGCGCCGCTCGGGTCCTGGGCCAGGCCCAGGACCTTCACCACGGCCTGGCGGTAGCCCTGTTGGGCCTCGTCGAGGCGCACCCGGTCCTGGGGCCGGGCCGGGCCGGCGAGCGAAGGCACCACGCTGGACAGGTCGAGGGTCAGACGCTCGGAGTAGCTCGGCCGGTGGGACGGCTGGTGCCAGAGCCCCTGCTCCTTGGCGTAGGCCTCGACCAGGGCGATGCGCTCGGGCGGTCGGCCGGTCAGCTCCAGGTAGCGCAGGGTCTCTGCGTCGATGGGGAAGATGGCGCAGGTCGACCCGTACTCGGGCGACATGTTTCCGATGGTGGCCCGGTTGGCGAGGGGCACCGACGCCACCCCCTCGCCGTAGAACTCGACGAACTTGCCGACCACCCCGTGCTTGCGGAGCATTTCGGTCACCGTGAGAACCAGATCGGTTGCGGTGGATCCCTCGGGCAGGGTGCCGGTCAGCTCGAAGCCGACCACCCGGGGTATGAGCATCGACACCGGCTGTCCAAGCATGGCGGCCTCGGCCTCTATGCCGCCGACCCCCCAGCCGAGCACCCCGAGCCCGTTGATCATGGTGGTGTGGGAGTCGGTGCCGAGGAGGGTGTCGGGGAACGCCTGGACCGTCTCACCACCCTCACCTTCGGTCGTGAAGACCACCCGGGCCAGGTACTCGAGGTTGACCTGGTGGCAGATCCCCGTGTTCGGCGGCACCACCTTCAAGGTGTCGAATGCGCCCTGACCCCAGCGCAGAAAGCGATAGCGCTCTTCGTTGCGCCGGAACTCGAGCTCGGCGTTGCGGGCGTAGGCGTCGGGGGAGCCGTAGACGTCGGCGATGATCGAATGGTCGATCACCAGCTCGGCTGGTATGAGCGGGTTCACCCGGGCGGGATCTCCGCCGAGAGCCACCATGGCGTCGCGCATGGCCGCCAGATCCACCACCGCCGGCACCCCGGTGAAATCCTGCATGAGGATCCGGGCCGGGGCGAAGGCGATCTCCTTGCTCGGCTCGGCCTTCTCGTCCCAACTGGCCAGGGCCTCCACGTCCGCGGGCTTGACGCTGACTCCGTCTTCGTTGCGCAGCATGTTCTCGAGCAGAACCTTCAGGGAGTACGGCAGACGGTCCACGCCGCCGAGGGAGTCGAGCCGGAAGATCTCGAAGCGTCTGCCTCCGACCGACAGGTCCGCCCTCGAGCCGAAACTGTTGTGGCTGGTGCCCATGCGCTTAACTCCTCGTCGAACCGTCCTGGACCAGAGCCCCAGTCTTGCTCACGCTATGGGATTCCCGGTAAAGACGGCCTCTTCACTGCCCGCCGGACCCGGGGTGATGAGGCATTAGCCTGCTGCGCTGACATGGAGCAAACCCGACCTCTCGCCGTAAACCGCTACCACGACACCCGGGCATCGGACCTCGGGCCGGTCGACGTGGGGAAGACCGTCAGGGTGGCCGGCTGGGTGGCCGCCAAGCGCGACCACGGAGGCCTGTTGTTCGTGGATCTCCGCGACCCGGCGGGGCTCCATCCGAGCGGCCTGCTACAGCTGGTTACCCACCCGGGCAGCCCGGCGTTCGAAGCCCTGTCGCGCCTGCGAGTCGAGAGCGCGGTCAGCGTCGGCGGGCAGGTGGTGGCCCGGGCCCCCGAGACAGTGAACCCCAAGCTGGCGACCGGCGAGGTCGAGCTGGTCGTATCGGAGTTGGAGGTCCTGTCGTCGGCTGACGTGCTCCCGTTCCCGGTCGAGGGCGGCGCCGAGGTCGGCGAGGAAGCGCGGCTGCGATACCGCTATCTGGACATGCGGCGCGGCCCGCTTGCCGCCCGGTTGGCCGCCCGGGCCCGGCTGGCCCAGGTGGTGCGCACCCATCTCACCGACCGGGACTTCCTCGAGGTGCAGACCCCGGTGCTGACCGCCTCCTCGCCCGAAGGGGCCCGGGACTTCCTGGTCCCGAGCCGGCTCTACCCCGGCGAGTTCTACGCCCTGCCCCAGGCTCCCCAGCAGTTCAAGCAGCTACTGATGGTCGGAGGGGTGGAGCGCTACTTCCAGATCGCCCCGTGTTTCCGCGACGAGGCGTCTCGAGCCGATCGCAGCCCGGGTGAGTTCTACCAGATAGACCTGGAGATGGCCTTCGCCACCCAGGAGGACGTGTTCGCCGAAGTCGAGCTGCTCATGACCCGGATCGTGGCCGAGTGTTCCACCAAGAAGGCCCCATCCACCTTTCCCCGGCTCACCTACAGCGACGCGGTCGACCGGTTCGGTACGGACAAGCCCGACCTCCGCTTCGACCTCGAGATCGGCGA
Source organism: uncultured Actinomycetota bacterium (assembly GCA_963783945.1). Taxonomy (GTDB): domain Bacteria; phylum Actinomycetota; class Acidimicrobiia; order Acidimicrobiales; family Palsa-688; genus CAWAPS01. The sequence goes on along the minus strand of CAWAPS010000007.1, from coordinate 709,522 downwards.
CGTCACCTCCGGCCTCGGCGGCCGGACCGACCTGCCGATGTTCGCCGAGGCAGTGAGCAAGGGCCACGTGATCAGGGTGCTGCGAATTCCCGGCGGGGCGGAAAGGACCCGCAAGTGGTTCGACGGCTTCTCCGATTCGGCCCGGGCGGTCGGTGTGATCGGCAGCTGGCTCCAGCTCGACCCGGCCGGAACCAAGGGATCCCTGTCCCGGCGGCTGACCGACGAGGAGATGGCGCTGGTCGCGGCCGGAGCCGAAGCCCGGTCCGGGGACGCCGTCCTGTGCGCCGTAGGGCCCAGGTCGGCCGTCGCCTCCGTGCTCGGCGAGCAGCGCAGCACGATCGGGCGCGACCTCGAGCTCGGGGATCCCGAAACCCTGTCATTTTGCTGGGTGGTCGACTTCCCGATGTTCGAACCCAACGTCGAGACCGGCGGGTGGGACTTTTCCCACAACCCGTTCTCCATGCCCCAAGGCGGCCTGGCTGCCCTGCAGTCGATGGATCCCGGCCAGATCCTGGCCTACCAATACGACCTGGTGTGCAACGGGGTGGAGCTCTCCTCCGGGGCGGTGCGCAACCACCTGCCCGAGGTCATGGAGGCGGCGTTCGCCATCGCCGGCTACGGGCCGGAGCGGATCCGCCGGTCCTTTCCCGCCCTGTGGAATGCGTTTCACTACGGACCGCCGCCCCACGCCGGCATCGCGCCGGGGTTCGACCGCATCCTGATGCTGCTCGAGGGTCAGGTGAACCTCCGTGAGGTCATCGCCTTCCCGCTCAACCAGGGAGCGCGGGACCTGCTCATGGGCGCTCCCAGCCCGGTCCTCGATTCCCAGCTCACCGAGCTGCACCTGCGGGTGGTGCGGCCGCCGGTATAGAGCGGCTGGGGCCGTCTTCCGTCATGTTTGTGCCGTTAACCACCGAAAATAACAAGAACGCACAAAGTATGATGGAAAACGTGCAAAACCATGTCATAACATGGACTACCGATGAGTTCCTACCCGGTCTGATCCGGGGTTATCGGGGTTCGGGCCGCCCCCTGACAGTTTGGGCTTCCTGCCGGGGAGGAGCGGTCGAGATGAAGGATTGGAACGCGCTGGCCGGGCTGCTCTTGGCCGCCCTGGGTGACCATGTCGCCGAGCAAGGCCGGCCGACGTGGGTCCAGGTACTCGACCCGCCCGGTGGCCCGGGCGATCTGCAGCTCATGTTCTCGGACCGCCACCCCGGTTTCATGGGCTGGGTGGCACCGCCGGATTGCCAGGCCGCCGGACTCGTGGCCACGGGCCGGGCGTGGGCGACGGAACCCGAAGTCGACCCGTCCCCCGGCATGCCCGGCCGACCGGCATCCCGCGTACGGCTGGCCTGCGTCGTGGCTCGGGACGGGACGGTCGGATGGCGGATGGTCCTCCCTGACGGGGCGGTCATGGACGACGCGCCGCGCGAAGGCAAGCTGGTCGACTGCCTGCGCCGGTGCTTCGGCCTGCCGACACCTCCCCCTCCGACCGGGGCCGGCCTGCTGCAATCAGTGTTCTGGGTCCTTACCGTCCTCGACGCGGCCGGCCGATCGAGCCGCCCGCTGACCTGGCGCCAGGTCGCCTGCCTCCATCCGCTCGCCCCGGCCTGCGCCCACCCTGGTGCTCCGGCCCGGCCCGTCCCCCCGGTTCCCGCCCTGGCCGGAGTGGCACGAGCCACCCTGACGTGGGAGATGCTCCGCCTCCACGCCGGGCTGTGGGCGACCGACCTGGTGTCGCCCGAGATCGCGGCCTGGATGGACGACGGGATGTTCGCCCGCTGGGTGCTGAGTCAACTCCCCGATCCCGAGCAGCTGATTGGCCGGGTCCGTCCCTTCCTCACGCCCTCGGCCGCTCGGCGGCTCGCCCACGCGCTGCGATGGAACGACGGCGCGCCGGGTCGCCAGGGCGGATTCGGTTGAGCCTGCCTACTCCTCGCCCTCTTCTTCCTCTTCCTCCTGGCGCTGGAGCGAAAACCCTCCGGCACCCGCGCCGTCCGAGGCCATATCGCCTTCCTGGGCCGGCCCGGCCTGAAGCCGGTCTGCGACCTGTTCGGCCTGGGTCTCGAAGCGGTCCGAGGGATCGGAGACCTGGATGCCGCCGGGCGCGGGGGTCCCCTGGACCGGTCCCGAGCGCTGCTGCACCACGTGGGCCAGCTCGTGGGCCAGGCCGTGCTGGCCTGACGCAGACTCGAGCGACGGGCTGCCGGAACCGAGGACGATGTCGTTGCCGACCGTGTAGGCCTGGGCCTGCACCGACCGGGCGGAGGAGGCAGCGGCGGCGTCGGTATGGATCCTCACCTGGGAGAAATCCGCACCGAAGCCGGCCTCCATCCGGCTCCTGGTCACATCCGGGATGGGCGAGCCGCCCCCCCGACCGACGACGTCGTACACCGGAGACTTCTCCTCGTCGTCGGCCAGCAACTGGACAACCGCGGCGTTCCCGGCGCGCCGCTGCAGGGCCAGCACCTCTCCGGCACCTGCGGGACGGCCCGGCTTGGACGACCCGAGCACGTCGGAGTCGGTCTCACGGCTTTCGGTGGCCGGTCGATTGCTGATAGGTGGCCGGTGCCCATGCCTGCCCAGCTGGTCGTCATCAAAAGACTTCACTTGGCTTCCTCCTCACCTACCACCGTTACCATCCGTCGTTGTCAGCCAGGAGAGTTCAGTGACACGCGAAAGGATACTCCCTAACCCGCAATCGGGCCATCGCTGAGAATATTGCCCGAAGCGCCACTGAACCTCTCTCGAATCGACAAGGGCGCCTGCCCGAAGGGGCAACGGATCATTCTCGAACTGCCAGGCAGATGATTTCGGCCGGTACTCGAACAGGTGGACGCCATAGGTGGTGCAGACAATCCTGCGAACCGGTTTAATCGACCCGACGCCGCTCGATGCTGGCGAAGCGCTTAGGAGCGCCGTCGTTGATCCCCCAGCTCCACACGGTCTCGGGCTCAATCCGGATGCGGGGCTTTCCCCCGTCGTCCTCCAGCACGGCCCGGCCCCGGACCTTGACCCCGCGGGGTTTCCAGGGATCGGTGCTCAGCAGGTCGTCGACGACCAGAGTCGCCTTGGGATTGGCCAGGAGATGACGGTACCTGACCGTTTTCGTGAGGTCTATCCCACGCGAGACGATGGTTTCGCCGTCCAGAAAGAAGCGCACTGCAGACACGTCCGGCGTGCCATCGCGGGCGGCGGTAGCGAGGCGCGCGATCTGCTGTCCCGCCAGGTAGTCCCGCTCGGCCGGAGTGAAAACGGTCATGTGTCCCGGCGCCTCACGGACCTACCTTAACAATGGCCCAACTGAACCAATAGGCTTGGCCCCGGCTCGGTCGCGGTGCCGCTCCCGGGATCCGAGACCAGTCGCCATCGTGGTCACGGATGGCTTATTTGGTCGAGGGGAACTTGGTTGAGGCGTTTCAGGTTCGGGGTGATCGCGAACGAGGTGGACGAGACCAACTGGGCGGACGTGGTCCGGCGAATCGAGGCTGAGGGCTTCTCCACCCTGCTCGTGGCCGATCACCCCTTCAACCCGATGGCTTGCGCTCCGCTGATGCTTGGGGCCGCCCTCGTTTCGACCACGCTGCGGGTCGGCAGCTACGTGTTCGACAACGACTTTCGCCATCCGGCGGTTCTGGCCAAGGAAGCGGCAACCATTGACCTCTTGGCCAAGGGGCGAGTGGAGCTCGGGCTAGGAGCGGGCTGGTTGAAACCGGAGTACGACGCCGTCGGCTTGCCCTTCGATCCCCCCGGCGTGCGGGTTGATCGACTCGAGGAGGCCGTCGAGATCATCAGTCGCCTCCTGAGCGGAGCGACCGTGACCTACCACGGCCGCCATTATCAGCTCTCCGGTTACGAGGGGACGCCCCTGCCCACCCAGACCCGGATCCCGCTCCTCATCGGCGGAGGCGGGCCGCGGATCATAAGGCTCGCGGCCCGCCGCGCTGATATCGCCAGCTTCACCCCGAGGTCGCTCCCGGGCGGAGGAGTGGACTCGAACGACGTGGGCCGGGACGCCATGGATGCCAAGGCGGCGTACCTCGAACGGGCGATCGCGCAGGCCGGGCGGCACGACGAGGAGGTGGAGAGAAATGTTCTCCTGTTCGCCGTCTCCCCTTCCATCGCCGGGATCGCCCCTTTCCCCTGGACCGACCCCGAGAAGGCTCTCACATCTCCATTTGCCCTCATCGGCCCGACCAACACCATGGTCGAGGCTCTGCATGAGCGTCGTGAGCGCTGGGGCTTGTCCTATTTCGTGTGCTTCCAGAAAGACCTGGACGCCATTATCCCCGTCGTTCGCCAACTGGCCGACGCGTCCTGAGGTCCGCTTAGGGCGTCGGGTACAGTCACCCGCCATGGCACCCGGAAGCCGTCCGGATCTCTCACTCACCGAATGGGCCGTGCTCGCGGTGACGGCCGAGCAGCCGACGCACGGGTTCGCCATTGCCAAGGAGCTGGCCTCCGAAGGTGACCTCGGCCGCATCTGGACCGTGCCCCGCCCCCTCGTCTACCGGGCGCTGATGTCACTGCAGCGGGCCGAGCTGGTCGAGGCGGTCGGCGAGGAGACAGGCGACCGAGGCCCCAATCGCACCCGGATCCGCGCCACGAATGCGGGAAAGTCGGCGGTCAACCGATGGCTGGCCACCCCCACCTCCCACGTCAGAGACCTTCGGACCCGTCTCCTCCTGCAGCTCAGACTGCTCGACCGCAGGCACGCCGATCTGGCCCCGCTCACCGCCGCTCAGCTCGATCGGTTGACTCCCATCATCGAGAGTCTCGAGAACCAGATGAGCTCGACCACCGGGTTCGACAACCTGCTGGCCACCTGGCGCTACGAATCAGCCCAAGCGGCGTCCCGAACCTTGCACGCCCTTTTGGCCCACCAAACGTCGGTCACGCCCACCCGGGCGAGGCGGTCGGCCAAAGCAGTGGGTGGCGACGAACGGCTTACCCTCAGTCCGGTGACGAGCCGATCAAAGCCCTGAACGGGCTAAGCGTTGGTGCGACCAGTGGTGTCCCGCCGCGTCGGCCCGTCACCCGCAGTGGATGACGTTCGTCAGGTACCAGCCCGGCGCTACGGCCGGCGCGACGGTGAACACCGCCTCCCCCGGCGGAAAGTTGTCCGGGTTGGGATAGGTGGTCGGTGAGGTCGAGGGGGTGATGTTGTGGCTGAAGTAGCAGGTGTAGTCGCCGGCGGGGTTCTCCGTGCAGTACTTGAACTGCAGGTTGACCATGAGGGAGGCCATTGAATCCATCTCCTGCCTGCCCGCCGGGTCGGTCACGTAGTCGATGCCTTTCACGTTGCTTGTGTTCCAGGCGCTGGCCAGGTAGGTCATAGCCGCCTGGGGGGTATCGAAGTGAGGAGCCCCCGCGGCTGAGCAGACCGGGTTCACCGGCACGGTCTGGCCTGTTTCCCCGCCACCCGTCAATGGACACGGGACGGTCGTGCTCGTCGTTGGGGTCACTGATGTCGGGGCCCCTGTCGAGACGGTCGGGTTTGACGTGGAGCCGGTCGGGGTTGATGCGGACACGGCCGCCGGTGACGGCGCCGAGCCCGAGATGTGGGTGGCGGCGTTCCCGCGTGAATGCATGCCGCAGCCGGTGATCAGGATCAGCAGGAGCGCGGATCCCCACCCCAGCGTCTTCACCACTGGGAGGTCGGGCAGACGGCGCGGCCCGCCAAGCGGCAAGAGTCTGGCCCTCATGGTCATGGCTGACGGTACCCCCGGTCCGGCACCTTCAGGCGTGATACTGACCGAACGGTCGAGCACCCTTCGGCGCCCCCGCCGCTCAGACTCCGTTGTGGATCTGCCCGACCTTCATCACGAACCGGACATCCTCGGTGACGGTGATGTCCTCGGAGGGATCGCCCGGAACGGCGATTATGTCGCCCAGATAGTCAGGAGCCGGCCAGGATTTGGCCAAGGACGGAATCACCGGAAATAGCTATTCCCAGTTGCTCCCTCCTGACTCCACGGCTGTGGTGTCCCATATCGATCACATTGTACGCTCGTACAGCTTTACTGACGCAAATCGCTTGCGATTCACAGTATGCAGAGACGAGGGACGACTGCTGTCAACCACGTCACTATCCCCGGTGAAATAATCGATCATTTACCTTGAGTCGCACCTGAAATAATGATCACCGCGTCACTCAAGAAAGGTATCCCATGCCATCTCCCCGCCGAATAGGCGCCGAGACGTCGAAGACCCGTGCCGTGTTGTTGAATAACACCGAGCGGCTAATGCTGGAGGAGGGTTACGCCGCCGTCAGCTATCGCAACGTGGCCGGCATGTCCGGTGTCACGCCCTGGGCTGTGCAGTACTACTTCCCGACACTGGACGACCTGTTCCTCGCTCTACTCCGAGGCCGGACCGAGCGCAACCTGGAAGAGTTGCGCGAGGGCCTCAAAGCCCACCCCGACGAGCCTCTGCGGGTCATTTGGGAGCATAGCAACGACGAGGTGACCGCCGGACTGATGTTGGAGTTCATGGCCCTGGCCAATCATCGCAAGAGCATCCGGGCCGAGATCACCAACGTCGGAAAGCGGCTCCGGAAGGTCTGGCTCGACGCCATACCCGATCCCGGCAGTCAGTACAAGCTCCCCGCCATCGAGTTGCCGGCCTCGGTCCTGCTGTTCATGCTCGCCGGTATTCCCAAACTCCTGCTGCTGGAGACGGCGTTCGATCTGTCGATGGGTCACCGCGAGACGGTCGACCTGGTGAACGAATACCTGGACCGCGCCGAGCCCGAGCAGCCGAGGACGAGCCAAACTAGATCGGTGGACCACGTCAAGACCAAACCGCAACCGAAAGGTACCAAAGCGGGACCAAGGACATCACACGCCGGCTAGTTGGCGGGCGGTGGCGGGGTAGGTGGATCCTATGTAGGTGCCGTCGGGGCGGTAGAAGCGCAGTTCGCCGTTGGGGTCGCCTTGGGTGCGGTATTGGTGGTGGAGCATGCGGTGGTGGCGGCGGCACTGGCAGCATCCGTTGTCGATGTCGGTGGGCCCGTCATCCTCCCACGGTTGGATGTGGTGGATGTCGTAGTGGGTGAACTGGTAGCCGACGAAGCGGCAGTGGCCGCCGTCGCGCACGCTGATGGCCCGGCGTTGGGCGGTGTTCCATTCTCTGGTTTTGCGGCCGAGGAGGCGGTGGCAAAACCCGCGTAAGAGAGAGGCCGGCCGTTCGCAAGTCCTCATGACTCCATGAGCACGGTTGAGACCTGAAGGCGAACGGCCGGCCTCTCTCTTCAAGCTTCGTTTTGCCGCCGCCTCCCGGTTGAGCGGTTCGCCGCTATCGCTGACGGTGTGGGCGACGGTGGATGTGTCGCAGGCCACCATGGCGGCGTCGGCGGGGTGGAGGGCCCGGCCGTCCAGGGTGGCCAGGCCGGGACTGTCGGGTCGGCTGACCAGGTGGACCAGGTAGCGGTCGTCGCCCGCCGCCTGGCCGTTGTCGGCGTGGCCCAGGGCAGTGTGGACCAGGTCCATGAAGGCGTCGGCGGTGTGGGCCGGCCGCGACGCCTCCTCTAACGGCGCCTCGCCGACGGTGGCGGCGCGGTCTCCCGGTGAAGACTCGCCCCCAGGCCGCCACGTCACGTCCAACGGCGCCTCGGCCTTTCGGTCTTCGGGTGAAGACTCGTCCCCAGGCCGGGGCCGGTAGCGGCGGTCGACGAAGGCTTGCAGGGCGGCGGCGAACTCCTCGACCTCGAGATCGCTCAAGCTGACGATCACCTGCCCGGTCCCGTCGCCGCCCCGCACCATCCTCACCCCCCGAGCCCGACCCGCCTCGTCGGGCGGGGGGCGGTCCTGACCGGCGTAGAGATGATAGGAGCGCACCACCCGCTCTATATCCAGAATGCTGGCCTGCCCGCTCTCCGCCAGCGCCACCAACGCCTCGTCCACCCCCGGGTCGGGACGATCCAGACGGGTGATAGCCCGCACCGCGGAATACGACAACCGGCCCCGGCCAAACGCCTCGGCCACGATCGGCCGGCGGGCCAACTGGTGGGCCACCCGCAGCTTGTCGAACGCGGTCGAGCGGCCCATATTGGTCCGCCACACCAGCCAGCTCACACACGACAACTGACCCTCAGCCGCCCACAACCCGTCCCGGTCGAACTCGGCCAACCGCTCCAACCACCCCGCCTCCCCCCGATCCAACTCCCCCCGCCGCTCCACCAGCCACGCCCCGACATCCACCACCCAACCTCCCGGCAAAACCCGACAACCAACAAAACCGAGGAGGTCGTCGAGCCCGACCACGAAGCACCACCCACCCTACCCGAACACACGTTCGTACCGGTAACGAGTGTTCTTCCATGCCGGCGGGCCCGGCGCGGAAGGCGACCTCAGATCATTCAGTGGACGGGGAGGTATGCGCTACCGGTCACCCGGCCAGGCTGGCCAGGAGGTCCGTGGTGCGACGCAGAGATGCCGCCGGATCGGAGCCTACCGGGAAGACTCCAGCCCACACGTCGGTGGCGCCGGCATCGACGAGGTCCTGAAGTTGGCGCGTCACCGCTGCTTCGTCACCCACGATAGCCGCTTCGGCAAAACTGCCATAGCCTCCTTCGTTCAAGACCCGCAAGTAGATAGGAAGAGTGCCGAACATGGCCGAGTAACCGGTCGCCGTCGTGCGGGCCTCGTCCACGTTGTCGTGAACGGCAACAGGCATGCCGGCCACGATCCGGGGCGCCGGCCGGCCGGCGCCCGAAGCGGCGGCAGCTATCTGAGGCACGATCTTCTGCTCGATGAGCCGGGCCGAGGCCAGGTACAGCACCGTTCCGTCCGCCATGGTCCCGGCCACCCGCAGCAATCGGGGCGCCATAGCGGATACCAGCACCGGCACCGGGTTTGTAAGAGCAACCCCGGACGGGCTGTGCGCCGTCCACTCGGCCCCTTCGAGGTCAACCGGTTCACCCCGCAACATAGTGGTCAGGATCGTGACGTACTCCTCGGTGTTGCGGCCAGGGGTGCCGAAGTCGAGGCCGTAAATGCCACGGATCCACGTTTCGTGCGACGGGCCCACCCCCAATGTGAACCCCGGTCGGCCCATGGCCGCGGCGACCGACGCGGCGCGATGGGCCTGGAGCACCGGGTGGCAGGGATAAGTCTGGAGTACAGCCGTGCCGAGCTCGATCGACGCCGTGGCCTTTCCGGCCATCGCAATGGCCACCAGCGGATCGCCGCCCATAACGCTGGCGTACCAGATGGATTGAAATCCTTGCTGCTCAGCCCATCGTGCGTGCTCTATGAAGTCATCGACAGTCGACCCCCGAGCCGTTAGGCCGATTTTCATGGTCCGGTCCTCCCTTGAAAAGACGGTTGACCGCCCGCTGGCGGTCGTCGCGTCGTGCCCGACCGGTCATCTGGTGAAATGGTGCTCAGCCAGCGCGACGGAATAGCGCGACCAACGGTACCAAAGCCTTGACGTGCGGGCCGCCTCCCGACTGGGACCGGCAGGGGTCGCGCCAACGCGCCACCCGATACGATGGCGCCGCTATGGCCACCACGGCAATCTCGCACACCGCTTTGTGCGTCTCCAACCTGGACCGGTCGACTCGGTTCTACGTCGAAGGGCTCGGTTACGAGGTACTGGAAAGGTTCGAAACCGGGGGCGAAGTGGCGGGACTATGCGAGATCGAGACCTCGGCTCCAATCAAGATGTCGGCCCAGTTTCTGGCCAAGGACGGGGTCAAGCTCGAGCTGGTCCACTGGCCATCCCCCGGCGCCTACGGACGGCCGTCGCAGAGGCGCAATCACCTTGGTCTCACCCACCTCTCGTACGAGGTCACGGACCTACCGGCCGTCGAGGCTCGCCTCATCTCGCTTGGCGCCGAGCTGATCGAGGGGACCCGCCATCATGTCGACAGGGATAGCTACAAGATAGACCTCGTCTTTCTCGCCGACCCCGACGGCACGCGCATCGAGCTGGTGGAGCACCGCATGACCAACGACAACCAGATGTCCGGTGCCCCGGGGCGCGCCGAGACCGTCCGACCGCCGCCAAGTCGGATGTAGGACCCCGTACCTCTGTAATGCCTGACCAAAGGAAGGACATTCATACCGTGCGTATCAGGCCCATTCCTCGCGACGAGTGGCCGGCTGCCATGGAAGTCGCACAGACCGCCATGCGCCCTCCGACGGCGCGCCACTATGTGCCTCCTCCCGGCGGCAGACCGAATCGTCCGGGGTCTCCGAACATGATGAACAGCTTCGCCCACCATCCGGACCTGGCCCAAGCCTTCTTCGGTTTCAACGGGCACATGCTCTACGGCACCACGCTGTCCCTGCGCCAGCGTGAGCTTTTGGTTCTGCGCGTCGCGGCCGTACGCGAGTCGCAATATTTGTGGGCCCACCACATCGTCTACCAAGCGGACGCCGGTCTCACCGACTATGAAATCTCCGCGATCGCCTTTGGACCGGGAGCGCCATTCCTAGACCCCCTCGATCGGGCGCTGCTCGGTGCAGCCGACGAGCTCATTCGGGACGGAACGATCAGCGATGAGAACTGGACCGTTCTGGCAGAGAAGCTCACCACTCAGCAGATCCTCGATGTCATCTTCACGATCGGGTGCTACGACATCGTGGCCTGGACGTCCGACACCCTTCATCTCGATCTTGACATCCAGCCGCCAGGCGATGGCCAGACCGCATCGAACGGCCACTGACAAGAGGCGGGACGGAGTAGGGCGGTGGGTCACCCTTGCTCGCCCGTCCCCTGGGTATCGAAGCCGACTGTGCTGCACCCCTGCATTGATGAGAGCACCGGCCGAGTGTGACACTCGGCCGGTGCTCTCATCTCATTGCCCGCTTGGAGCGGGCTTCCGTTTTAGCTCAGGGTTGACCGGGCCACGGAATCGTCACGTATTTGCCGTTCTCCAACTTGAGGTTCGTCGTGCCACAGGCATACGGTGCCGCAATAGTCCATTTGACGCCGTTGCTGTAGACCAGCTCACCGCAGGGGGACCCCTGCTGGAAGGACTGCGGGTAGTAGGTCGGGCCGACGATACCGGGTATCTGGTAGGTGAAGTTCTTGGCTGTCTGCTGGAAGGCCTGCGGGGTGAGGTCTGGGCCCACCTTCTTCAGGATCTGCACGAACATGTCGGCCGAGTAGTACGCGGCCAGCTCGGGTTGTCCTATGTTGGTGACGCCAGCCGCGTGCAGCAGTGCCACGATCTTGGCCATGGCCGGCAGGGGCGACTCAGTCGTAGCGAAGGTGTTTTGCACCGTGTCGCCCTTTGCGGTCGCCACGAGCGATGGCGCATAGGTGGAATGTTCACAGACGCCCTTGAAGCCGGCCTGTTGGAGCGCCCGGCACAGGCCGAACGCGGTGGCTGGCCCAGAGGCGCTGTAGACGACGTCGGCCGGCTTGCCGTTATTTGCAGTCATCAGCGCCTGCACCTCTGGGCTGAAGTCGGCGACCACGGTCGGCGGGGCCGGGAACGGATTCTTGGCGTAGACGGTCTTAAAGCCGGAAGATGCCAACGACGCGGCCACGACCGTAACCCCGGACTTCGAGGACTCGTAGTCGTCGCCGATAACCGCGGAGGTCAAGCCCTGGATGCTCTTGCCCTGCAGCTGAAAGGCCCGAGCGGTGGCGGGGCCCACGATATTCACCGCGTAAGTCGGGGGGAACTGCACCAGGCAGCCGTTGAACCCGAATATATACGTATTCGTCACGCCGGCCGGCGGGCAGAACGAAGGCGAGACACCCCAGCCGACCGTGGGCACCTGCCGCTGGTTGATGTACACGCCGCCGGACTCGATGAACGGCGACAATGCTGGCGCGATCCCGAACACGTCGTGTTGTTGGACGAGCTGCTGGATCGCCGCGAGATCCCCGTTCGGGGTCCCCTGGTCGTCGAGGGTCGTTATGTAATTGATCTTGCGTCCACACGGGATCTCGCCATCGCTGCTCGCCTGGGCGAAACGCGCCGCGGCCGCCTTGCCCGCGCCGGTGCCGAAGTCCAAGATGGTCACGATCCCCGCCACATTGATCGTCGAGCCGGTCACGCCGCGCGCCTTGTCCTGGGTGCATCCCTGGGTCGAGGCCGCGCTGCTACTCGGCGTCGATGCCGAGCCGCCCCCTTGCGTCGTGGTCGGGGTCGGGGTCGTGGTCGAACTGGAACTGTGCGAGCTGGAACCACAACCCGCAACCAACGCGGCCACCGCCACCAGGACCATGACGGCCATCCGAGTCCTACTTCGGAATCGCTTCAAGATCTGCTCCTTCTACATAGACACACACACCGCATCTGCACCCAACAGCTCGGGGCAACCGAGCCCACACCTGCCTCACAGCCCAAGGAGCCACCCGGCGCGCTCCTGTGTCTTCCCTGAGAACGCCACGTCATTCAGGCACCCAGTTGCCGTCAAAGGGAACAGTCAACTCTCCTAAACCGGGAGCGCATATCTCCGGTCCCTGCTGATGAAGCGGTCCTTTATCCATCCGCTCCACGATCGACATCAGGCTGCCCCCCTCAGACTCTTAATGTGAGTCTTTTTACCATATCACCTGAGCCGCCCGCCATTCGGTCGAGATTATGACCCATCCACCAAGACGGGGCCCTGACCGTGTCGCGGCAAACGTCTATACTAATTTGACGTCCTGTTTCAGGTCGAGGGGATGAAGTTGGCCCTCCCGGGGCGGATATCAAGCAAACGCTCAGCACCCAGAGAACGGTTAGTTCGGTGTCATCCCGTGCCAGGCGTGTCAAACCCTGCCACCGCGTCGGCTGAGAAGGGGTGCTTTTCGGCCGGTCAGAGTCCCCGCGACGACGCGGAGTGGCCGTGTCCACCGTCGTATTCGTTCCTACCAGGCCGTCTCAGAGGGGCGCCCGACCTCGACCCCGTCACCGCCGGCGGCCCCTGAGGCCTGAGTCTCAGTAAAAGGATTGACTTTATCATGGCGTAACCAATTTTTGTCGGGCCGCCCGCCGATGGGAGGGGTCCTGATACGGCCGTCCACCTCGTCAGAGATCGCCAAGCCTGACGCTATCCCGTGAGGCTTTCCGCGCAATCGGTGAACGGGCCACCGGGACTAAGGTGTTTGATCGGCGTGACGAGGTCGTTCTCGACGCTCATGCACTATCGACCTTCCGACGAGCCTCGGCCAGCTTGGCCTCGAGCCAACCGATCTCGTCGAAGCCCTCGCCGTGGGTGTTGTTGATTAGCTGGACGAGGATCCGCGCCTCCGTCGTTCGCACGACTTTGTCGTCCGGGGCGGCCGCCACAGCGATTTCGATCATGTGAAGAGCCCTCTCCGGCTCTCCCGCCTGCAGGATCGTCTCGGCCTCATTGGCAACGGTCGGCGCGCCGCCAGCCATCTTCGCCAAGGTGGGCCAGATGGCGCGGGCCGGAGTGGCGTAGAGCTCGGACGTCAAATCGTGATGAAACCAGCCGGAGTACTCCTCCCAGATCGCGCGCACGTACCATCGTGTCGGGCCGCGGCCGAGAGAGGACAGCTTCAGCTCCGCCGGCAACTGAAGCTCATGCATGATCGTATAGAGATCGTCCCCCGCGTTCATCCGGCGGACGGTTTCGTCATGCATGTACGTGACCGCGTCCCTGATCTTCGTCAGAGCGGCGCGGATGTTCTCCCTTCCCGCGAGCGGCTGGCCATGACCCGTAATCAGAAGCTCCGCCTGAACGTCGATGAGGCGCTGGATCTCGCGGAGGAAACCCGGCACACTCCGTTGGCGGTCGCCTCGCAGGGTGTAGAAGTTCGGCATGGTGCCGAAAACGGCGCTCATGAAATTGCCCGTGAAGAGCACCCGCTCCTTCGGAAGCCAGACGCAGATCGCGTTGAGCGTTTCTCCCGAGGGCGTGGATATCAGCTCGAACCGCCGATGGTCGACCTCGAACCAATACTGGTCGGCGAAGGTGGTGGTCAGCTTCAAGGGCTTCGGAACGCTTGGTTGAGCTCGTCCAGATTCCCTCGCGATCTTCTCCGTAATGGCGTGAAGGATCCGACGGCTCCGTAGCGCGAAGAAGGGGCCCAGCATGGCGCGTTCCCCGGCCAGACGCTCGAGCTCCCGCTGCCCGACGAGGTCGACCCCGGGATCGTTGAACGCCTCCCAGCCTCCCGTCTGATCGATATGGTCTTGGGTAAATACAACCTTCTTGACGTTGAGCGGGCGCCCCAGAAGCTGCTCGAAGCGTTCCCGGTGCCGCGTTCCGTGGTCTGGCATACCGGTGTTGATGACCACGTCGCCCTTTTCGGCCGTCACCACGTAGCTATTGGTCACACTGCTCGACATCACGATGAAGTCGTTGATGGGCTCGGCCGCCGCCTCGGGACGCCACTCGTTCACCTTGAGACGCGGGTGGTCAGCCTGCCTGTACAGAGGGTCGGGAATGGACGCCAACTGCGCTTTCTCCTATTTGGTGGTTCGTCTTACGGGCAGTTTCGCAAATCTAGTATGACGATTAAGCAGCCGGCCTGCACCACGACCACTGCGGGTGGAACACCATGCAGGCCGGCGGGCACTGGGTGCCGACCTTCCCGAACGCCGACTACCTCTTCGCCAGTGAGGAGTACCGACGATGGGACAGCGCCAACCCGGTGCGCCATAGCAACACTTTCAACCCCGACGTGTTCGACGAGTGCGTGCGCCCCGTCGTCGAGGCCGGCCAAGCTCGGATCATCACCCTCCCGTATGAGATCTCTTCCTCGATGACGATCGAGCCGGCCCCAGGCCACACCGTTGGCCACGCCATGCTTCGTGTCATCTCCGCCGGCGGCAGGGCGTATTTCACTGGCGACGCCTTCCATCACCCGGCGCAGCTGACTCGACCGGAGCTGCACTTGCCCGGCTGTGACGACTTGGAGACCGCCATCGCCACCCGAAAAGCCTTGGTCAACCGGGTCCTCGACCAAGACGCATTCGTGTTCCCAGCCCACTTCCCCCCGCCCCACCACGGCCGCCTCGCGGTCGACGGTGACGTCGACGAGGTGTACTTCATTCCCGGCGGCGCGGAGCATCCGGCCGCGGTCAACACCGCAACGTAGCCGGCAACGATGTGGAGTAGCGAGGCGCATCCGGATGAACGACGCCATCTGGGAGAACGAGACGACAAGACGGGAGAATGCGAAGCTAGCATGGGGGAACAGCAGTCATGCCGGGCCCGTCGGGGGTGGCCGAACTCGTTGGTTGCCGGCCGAGAGAGTACAGGGAGGTCCGATGCAGCTCGAGGACATGATCTTGGTCAGCTGCGACGACCACGTGATCGAGCCGCCCGACATGTTCGAGCGGCACGTGCCACCACGATGGAAGGATCAGGCACCTAAGTCGGTGCTGGGCGACGACGGGATCGAACGCTGGTGGTTCCAGGGGGTCTCCAGCGGCTCGGGGAGCCTCAACGCGGTGGTCGGCTGGCCCAAGGAGGAGTGGGGTATGGACCCCACCACCTTCGCCGAGATGCGTCCCGGCGCGTACGACATCGACGAACGGATCCGCGATATGAACCGCAACGGCGTCCTGGCCTCGATGTGCTTCCCCTCGTTCGCCGGGTTCAGCGCCCGGTTCTTTCAAGAGGCGGCGGACAAGGATCTGGCGCTGATCATGCTCAAGGCGTACAACGACTGGCACATCGACGAATGGTGCACCTCATATCCCGGGCGGTTCATGCCGATCGCGCTCGGCCCGGTGTGGGACCCTGAGGCGCTGGTCGAGGAGGTTCACCGGGTGGCCGCCAAGGGCTGCCGGGCCATGACCATGCCGGAGCTCCCCCACGTCCAGGGCTTGCCGAGCTACCACGACACCGACTACTGGGGGCCTTACTTCGACGCCTGCTGCGACGAAGGCATCGTCATGTGCCTCCACATCGGTCAGGGGTTCGCCGCCATCAACTCCGCGCCGCTGGCCCCGATCGACAACATGATCATCGTCTCCAACCAGATCTCGCTGATCAGCGCCCAGGACCTGCTGTGGGGGCCCGCATTCAAGAACTGGCCCGGCCTGAAGACGGCGTGGTCCGAGGGAGGAATCGGATGGATCCCCTCGTACCTGAATCGGTGCGACCGGCACTACACCAACCAGCGGTGGCTCGGCCACGACTTCGGCGACAAGCTCCCGAGCGACATCTTCCGGGAACACTCGCTGGCCTGCTACATCAGCGACCCCGTCGCCCTCAAATGGCGTGAGGACATCGGCATCGACATCATCGCCTGGGAGTGCGACTACCCCCATTCCGACTGCATCTGGCCCGACGCGCCGGAAACCCTGCACCGTGACCTGGGATTGGCCGGTGCCTCCGACGAGCACATCGACAAGATCACCTGGAAGAACACCGCCCGGTGGTTCGACTACGACCCGTTCGCCCACATCCCCCAAAAACAGGCCACCGTGGGAGCCCTCCGGGCCCTGTCGCCCGACGTCGACGTCACCGTCCGATCCAAGCGGGAGTGGCGCGCGCTCTACGAATCGGCCCGGGCCGGCGCCGCCCACTGAACCTTAGAGACCCGCTTCAGCGAGTCGGGTCGATGACGATCTTCCCGACGATCTTGCGGTCAAGGATGGCGTTTAGGGCGTCGATCGTCTCGCCGAGCGAATAGACACCGCCGACGACGGGCTTCAAACCCTCGGCTAGCAACTGCTCCAGTCGCTGCTCACCTGCCTCATACTCGTCCGGGCGGTTGTGGGGGAAGGTTCGCATCTCGAACCCTTTGATCACCACCCCCTTGAGCAGGACGAGGTTGAGGGGGATCCTCGGGATGTCACCGCTCGCGAACCCGATGACCACGAAGCGGCCCCCCCAGGCGGTCGAGCGGAGCGCCAGTTCTGACACGTCGCCACCGACCGGGTCGAGCACGACATCGGCGCCTCCGCCCGTGACCTCCTTGATCCGAACCTTCACGTCTTCGGTGTCGAAATCGACCGTGGCGACCGCACCGAGCTCCCTGCAGATCTCGAGCCGGGCCG
Source organism: uncultured Actinomycetota bacterium (assembly GCA_963783945.1). Taxonomy (GTDB): domain Bacteria; phylum Actinomycetota; class Acidimicrobiia; order Acidimicrobiales; family Palsa-688; genus CAWAPS01. Next base: position 692,592 of record CAWAPS010000007.1, on the reverse strand, counting down.
CGCCCCGGTCGACAGCGATCACCCTACCGCCGAGGCGGGTCGCGATGTCAACCGCTGCAGTCCCGACACCCCCCGAGGCCCCCAGCACAACTACCCAGTCACCAGCGTGGAACTCGCCCTGAGTGACCAGGGCATGAAACGCGGTTTTAAACGTGACGGAGAATCCAGCCGCCTCCGGACCGCGCAGGCCGGCAGGCACCGAACGCAGCGATGCGGCAGGCACTGCAATCTGCTCGGCGTACGCCCCGGTCATCGCCGAGCCCATCACGTAATCACCGACCGCCACGCCATCCACGTCCGGGGCGACCTCAAGGACCGTTCCCACAAACTCGCTGCCCGGAGTAAAGGGCGTTGGCACCGAGATCTGGTACTTGTCCTGGATGAACAGGGTGTCGGGGAAATTCACCGACGCGCCCTCGATCCGCACCACGACCTCACCGACCCCAGCTTCCGGGTCGGGCAGATCGCGCATCACCAAGTCGGACGGCGGACCGTAGCGCTCACATCGAATGGCACGCATCAGTGATGTCCGGTCAGACCTTCTTTCCTGGGACGGTCTGACCGCAGATGGGATCCATACCGGGTACCAGTTTGAAGGTGGTGCCTTCATATTGGGTGATCCAGTTGCAGTTGTCGGCCGAGCTCACCGTGCCGCGATCGGCCAGGGCGAAGCTCACGGAATGGGTGCCGTAGAGACCGGCGCCGTTGTAGTTATGCATCTGGAGCATGGCGTTGATCAGCGAAGCCTGGGTCGGGTTCGAGCCCGCCGCCTTGATACCCTGAACGAACGCGTCCACGGCCATATACCCGTACATCTCGGCCGTTGTTGGGTCTCCTGCGATCCCGGCCGCCTTGATGTCAGTGGAGAACGCTTCGGTCGCTGGAGTATGCATTTCGACCGGCTCCTCCCCGAGGAGGAAATATATACCTTGAGCGACCCGCTGGGCGTCAGGTCCGCCCTGGATCAAGTCACCACCGTAGCCAGTAGAAGCGAGGACCACCTTGAGGTTCACCCCCTCCTGCCGCAGGCCTTTGACAACAGCAAACTCGGTGTTGGCGTCGATCGGTGCCGCCAGCCCGTCGATTCCCGCGGCCTTCATGGCGAGCACGGCGGGCCCTGCGTTGGTGCCACCCAAGGGGAAGTTGGCGTTGAGATAACCGACCTTGAGGCCCGCCAACTGGGCTGAGAGAGCGTTCGATTTGGCGGTATCCGAGGAGCTCGGAGAGACGGAGTAGCCGATCGCGGCGATGTTGGTGGCACCGAGGCCTTTGAACTGCAACCCAGTCGTGGTGAACACCTTGGTGTAATCCGAGGTGCCGCCCACAGAAAACATGTTCGGCGCCGTGGTCCACTCGCTAGCGTCGATGTTTACCCCTATGACCGGTATTCCTTTGGACTTGAGGAAGGGCTCGGCGCCAAAGGTGGCCCCGGAGTAGGCCAGCACCGCGAACACGTGATCTTGGTCGACCAGCTTCTGCGCCGCGGCGAGCGCCCCGGTGGGCGTCGAGCCGGTATCAGCGAGTACATATTTGATCGTGTAGCCGTCCTTGGCCACTTGCAATATTCCAGCCTTAACCCCCGGGATGAAGGACTTCGAGTCCGTCGATGTCAGGCCGGTCTGATCATTCAGCACACCTACGGTGTAAGTGTGGGTGCCCCCGCCAGTCGTGCCCCCGGCAGTGCCGCCGGTGGTTGCACCGGTGGTGCCACCGGTAGAGGCGGCGCTGGTCGGGCTGGTCCCTCCCGCGCTTTTCGAAGAACTGCCGCAACCAGCGGCCACCACTACTACGGCAGCAGCAGCGGCGGCGAACAGTTTGACTCTCTTTTGGAACACAGCTGAACCCCCCTGAGTGTCGCGACTCATTAATCGGCCGCGACCACCATTAAGCGTGCCGCATCTTCTTATATTTCGCGCTCAATGTCAAGCGACCCGTCCACGCAGCACGCATCGTCATGCCTGGTAAAGGTGCTTGAGTCAGCCGTTTTGGCCGACAGATGGGCGCCCGATGGCTCCCGGCTCGAGGTAGACGACGAAGTGGAGGCCGTTGTCCGAAGTCCGACACGGCCGCCACGGTCGTCTTATCTGCCGGCCTTGTCTCCCGTGCGAGAGCGGGGGCTGAACGAGCGCCCAAGTCGAGCATGTCAAGGACCAGCCCATCGCCGAGGTTTGGAAGAACGGGGTCGTGTCTCGTGACGTTTCGATCTCTGCCGGCGAACTCTTAGAAACGGTGTCGGCAGCAAAAATCGTTTACTCGATTGTCTGAAGCATCTACGAACGGGTCATCGCATGTCAGCCGCGCCGCGCCATTTGGCGGCCCGCTCGAAGAGGAGGGGGAGCCGGTAGGACGGGAATTCCTATCTCCGACCGGTTTCTTTGGCGAACTGGGCGGGGATCCAGCTGGGTGCTCGTTTTTCCATGAAGGCGGTGAACCCTTCCCGGGGCTCGGGGGACTCGGCCAGCCCCCACATCATGGTCTGGTAATCGATCTGCCCGTAGCGTTCGTTCAGCATGCGCTTGACGTGCAGCCGGGCTACCGGGGCGGTCTGCAGGACCTCGCCCGCGGCGGCGAGCGCCGCCTGGCGCAGCTGGTCATGCGGCACGACCCGGGTGATCAACCCGTACGCCTGAGCCTCCGCCGCGTCGAACTTACGGGCCGACAGCAGCAGGTCACGAGCCACCGCGATGCCGGCATGCACGGGCAGGGCGTAGGCGTAGGTGGCGTCGATGATGCCCCGCAACAGTTCCGGCACCCGGAACGTCGACCTGTCACTGACCACCGCGATATCGGCCATCATGGCGATTAGGAGCCCGCCGCCTTGGCAGATGCCGTTGACCGCCGCGATCACCGGTTTGCCACTCTCCCGGATCGCAGTGAACGGCAGCGACTCCCCGGGGCCGACCTCAGGGTTGGGGGCATCCCTGGGATCAGGAGCCCGGCCGCCGAGATCGCCCCCCGGGGCGAAAACGTCGCCGGTGCCGGTGATGATCAGCGCCGCCAGTTCCGGGTCCTGATTGACCCGGATCACCGCCTTCTTGATGCCGTAGTACATGGCGCCGGTCAGCGCGTTGCGAGCTTCGGGCCGGTCGATAATGCACCAGCCGATGACACCCTCGCGTTCGAACCGCAGTCCAGCCGCGCCGAGATCCTCGTCCATCCTGGTCATCTCCTTTGCCGGTTGTAACGGGCGAACGCCGCCCTCGGTGAGTCCTCCGGGAACGGGCCGTTGACGCTGAGCGAAGCCGCACCCGCTGGGCCGGCCCCGGTCGTCGCCGCCCGGCGGCGCCGACGAGCTCTGTGACGGTGATCCCGACGGGTGAGAAGCAGATCGCATTGATATCGGGCACAGTGCTCTCCTCCCGGATACTGCGGCCAGTCCCCCGTCAACCGGGAGATCGATTCCACTGATGAAGGACGCTCGGTCCGAAACGAGAAAGTCGATAGCGGCTGGTCCGGCCGGACATTGCTCCCCGCCATCGTCACACCAAGACCTCCTCGACGTCGCCTCTCATCACGTGAACGGCACAGCTTGCGGGCCGGGGGCAGATTCAGGCCTACCGAGAATAGCCGACTGGCCGCCGCCGGAACCAGTTGCCTCAGGGATCCATTACCCGCCCCAGACGGTGCTGGCAACAGGAGGCGGTCACCACCTCCGGCGGCGCTGGCAGGCCCGCACGCGTCGACGCAGTTCCTCGGCGCGCTCCTCTGGCGTCACGACCGCGGTATCGCCGGGCAGGTGATTGCGGAGGTCGGCGAACTTGACCCGTTTGAGCGTGGGCGTGGGGCTGGAGTCGCAGTCATACCACCGGCCATAGATCGTGCCCTGTTTGAAGCCGGCGGGATCGAGCCAGTTCGGCACGCCCGGATCCTGAAGTGAGATAACGGCGCGGAACCTGCCGTCCGGGCTGATCTTGGCGAAATGACCATTCGTGCTGGACAGGCGGTAGACGTACTCGATCGCGTTGAAATAGGGATCGTTCAGCTGGAAGTTCCAGTAACGCCGTGTTTTGGGAAGATCGGTCTCCAGTACGAGCGCCTCGTCATCCTCGAATTCAAAGACGGCGGGCAGATAGATCTGCTTCGACAGCGCACCACCCATACGCACCGGTTCGAACACATTGACGCCGACGTTCTGCTTCACCTGGTTCTGCATGGCATAGAACAGCTTGGTCTTGCGCACCGGCATCCTCGCCATGTGATCGATGCGCTCGAGAATCTCCGTGGGCGTCAGGCGCTTCTTGAGGCCGGTGGGGTTGAGGCATTCGATCGACATGACTGGGTCGATCTCGTTCTCCCAGTCATAGCTGCGGTAACGGGTCATCAGAACCCGCGCCCCGGGTTCGATCTTTAGCCAGTTACCGGTGTGGCCGGCGGGGCGTTCGGTACTCAGCAAGAGTTCGAAGTCGCCATCGGCATCGGTCTCGAGATCTTCGTCGTCGATGTCGTGGTAGAACTCTCCGGTCAGGTCATTCTCCCACGGCATGCCCGACAGGCTCAGCTGGGTATCGAGTATCAGCATCTTCGCCGTGCCGCGATTACCGGTGACCATGTACTGGTAGGCACTGTCGATCGGGCAATAGAAGTAGATGTCATCCGGGTTGGGCTGCAGTGTGTAGACGGGGTTCCACAACGGCGCCCAGTCTGGGTGTTCCGGATCGGCGTGAAAGAAGGCGAAATACCCGTAGGAAAACTGCATCATGATCTGGCGGTACACATCGGCCCGGTATTCCGGATCGTCCGGCCGCCACGTATTGACGATTTCTTCCACCGCTTTGTTGAGTGGATTCAGATATCCGAATAACGGGCCGATTTCGGTACTCATGACGTCTTTCCCCTCCCTGCACCTGGGCCGCAGGCCAGCGGTTGCTTGCCTCGATTCTCTCTACAGTACCGAACGGCCTTGCCAGCGGAGATCCTCGCTCGCGACCTCATGCCCGTCATGCACATCGCGGCAGGCCTGGTCGAGGTCGGGGCAGGCCTCAGCGGACGTAGGAAGGACCCCAGAGGGCGCACCCCGACCTGAGGGGTGCCCTCCGCATCGAGGGCGGCGAAAACGGGTTTCAAGGATTCCCAGAGGTCGCCGTGGCGTCCTAGGCGGTGACGGCGAGCGCGGTCTCGAATGCGGCCGAGGGACCAGTAGGTGGCGTAGAGACTGCGCTGTTGGTCCTCGAATCAACGGCTGGTTCTTCAGTCGAAATGGACGGGACTAACACTGGGCACCGGTTCGCCGTGATAACCGGGAGGAGGCTGGTCGGCGGGACAGGCACCAGCGGGGTCGTTGTAGCGAGGAGCATGGATCCAGGTGCCAAACTCCCAGTCCGGGGCCATTGGAGGCAGGTGCAGTTGCGGGGTCAGTCCCTCGGTGACCAGGGCGCCAAACTCCGCGGCGCCGTACGGGCAAAAGTGCACGTTGTCCAGTTTGCGGGCCCTAAGCCATTGGCCGTTCGGGGTGCGGAACCAGGCGAGGAAGCGGCCCCTTGGGGCGAACAGGTCGCTGGTCGGGAGGTAGAGCGCATGCCCCGGAAAGGCGCTGGTCGCTTGCTGGGCGGCGCGGTCCCAGTCGTCCTGCACCAGTGTCTCATGGACAAAATTCTTCTCGCGGGTGGAGACATTGCTTACGGCTGGGGAGGGCCCGGTTTGCGGAAACTGCAGGAGGACCACCGCCTCCACGCCATCGCCGGGCTGTAACAGCGTGTGCAGGGCGGACTCGAGAAGTCGAAGATAGCGGTCCGGGGTCTGGCTGGCCTCGTCATCGTCCCAGGACCATGTCCCGACGACGATCTGTGGGTGGTATGTAGCGATATCTTGCCTGAACTCGCTGGGCCAGCCGGGATCGCGGCTCAGGCTCCAGGCCGGGAAGGCGCTGTTCAGTACGACGTGTACTTCTCCTGTCGCCTGGAGGGCCGCCTGCAGACCCAACGAGGCGTCTACCATCACGCTGTCGCCGAGGAACCAGGCCCGATAGGGCTGGCCGGGCATTGCCGGCGGCAGGTCGAGCCGCACTGCTCCCTTGGAAGCGGCCGGTGTTGTCAATCCTGAGAGAAAGACGGTGGCGGAGGCAGCCTGCTCGGGACCTACGGTGCCCCCGACGATGACCGCGGCCGTGAGACAAAGTCCAATCCCCGTGAAACTGGCGGCAGGAACGTGCAGCCGTTGGTTGAGCCGGCCCCAGTCCGCCCGGCGCAACGGCCTCTCGACCAGGTAGTAGCTGCCGCAGGCTGCCGCCACCATTACCGCTAGGCGAGCGCCAAGCAGCCAAAGTCCGGATAGCTCGGTGTTGTCCTCGGTCATGAGGACGATCACCGGCCAGTGCCAGAGGTAAAGGCTGTAAGAGATGAGGCCGATCCAGCGAACCGGGCGGAGCATCAGGAACGCTCCCACCGGGCCTTCAGGGGCGCGGACCGCACCCACGATAATCAGGCCTGCGCATACCGCCAGCCCGACCAAGCCGCCGTCCCACACCCAGGCGGGAGGGCCGGACCACCACCAGGCTGCGATGACTACCCCGACGATGCCGAGAGCGGCCAGGACCGACCACTGGCGTCCTCTGGGCACTCGGCTGCCTGGCGGCCACAGCATGGCGGCCCCGCTACCTATCAGCAGTTCCCACGCTCGGGTGTCGGTGCCAAGGTACGCCCGGTTTCCTCCATAGAAGTGGGCGGCCACACCCATCCACACGGCCGAGGCGATGGCCAGGAGCAGGGTTCCGGCGATCAAGGCCCGCCGCTGATGGCGCCACGATCTCGTGGCCAGAAGCAGAACACCCAGTACCAGCGGCCAGATGAGGTAGTACTCCTCCTCCACGGCTAGGGACCACATGTGCTGCAACGGGTTGGGAGCGTTGAAGCTGGCGAAATAGCTGTGTCCAGCGAGGATTTGCTGCCAGTTGGCCGTGTAGAAGAGGGTCGCCAGAGCAGGCGGGCGGAGTTGGGCGGGGACCAAGCCGGGCCCGCCGATCCAGGCGTAGATTGACAGCACCAGGAGTAGCAGCAACACGGCAGGCAGCAGACGCTTCGCCCGGCTTCCCCAGAACCCTCTGAGCCCGGCCCACGACTCGCCGCGGGACAAAAGAATGGTTGTGATGAGATAGCCGGACAGGACAAAGAAGACGTCCACGCCGATCCAACCACCCCGAAGGTAGCCGAGGTGGTAGGCGATCACTGCCGAGATGGCGAGGGCGCGAACGCCGTCGAGTTGAGGCCAGTACGTTCGTGAAGTCACGCTGCCGACAGTCTGACAGTCTCGACACCGTCTGGAGGTTCGCTCCCTGACGAGTCCTACGGCGCCTCCCCAACACGGTGACACTCAGCGGTCACGATCCGGGCCGGTGTTCGGACGGGAAAGACAAGGCAGGTGCTTGGCTGCCAGCATCCGGGCGATCGTGCCGTTCGGTCGCTTTCTCAGACCGTATCATACTGGCAACGAAGTAACCGAGATTCACTCATGAAGAGCAGAACCAGTTACGCCGTTTATGAGATAGTCCCGCACCGTTCAGTAGCCCTCTTTGGGGTCGACGATGCTCTCGAGGGGTTCGCCGTTGCGGTAATGATCCAGGTTGACAAGGAACTTGGTGTAGGTACGATCGAGTCCCCACGGCGCTGACCAGGATATGTGCGGCGAGACCTTCACCCTTGGGTGGCTGAGCAACCAATGACCTGTGGGCAGGGGTTCGGGATCCACGACATCGAGGGAGGCACCCGCGACTCGCCCGTCATCGAGCGCGACACGTAGGGCCTCTTGGTCGATGAGAGTTCCGCGGGAGATGTTGACGATGTGCACACCCGGTTTCACAGCCGCGAAAGCCTCCGCGTCGAGCAGGTGGGTCGTGGCCGGAGTACTCGGGGCGGCTAGGACGAGGTGATCGGCCTGTCCGAGCAGGGCAGGCAGATCGTTGACGATCTCGACATCTTCGATAGGGGCCGGTTCCGCTCGTCGACGTAACGCGATGACTCGCATTCCGAAGGCGAGCGCTCGTCGGGCAACCTCCACGCCGATACCGCCGATTCCAACCAGGCTGAGGGTGCGCCCGTACAGCACCCCAAGATTTGCGTGGATCCACTGCGCGGTGTCGGCTTCGGCGTTGGTTATCCAGCTGTGGGGTAGCTGCTTCTCGTAGGCCAGCATCATCGTCAGCACCCACTCGGAGATGGCAACACCCCCGGCTCCCCGAGAGTTGGTGAAGGTCACATCACGAAAGGCCTCGAGGTCGTAGAGATCGACGCCGGTGGCGGTGGTGTGCACCCACTTCACGCCGCGGGCCAGCACATCGGCGAAGTTGGGCCCAGGCATGCCGTTGAGGAGCACCACCTCACCGCGCACGTCGTTCGCAAGCTTGCCGTCCTGTTGCACTTGGACGATCGAAACGTCTGGGATGAGCTCACGTACCCGCTCCGTGTGCTCCGGCGACATAACGCAGAACACCGTCGGCCTCTGAATCATTGCCCGCCTTTCGTCAACTCTCACACCCCGGAACACCCACAGCAACCCAACCCTGGGGCCACTCTTACCTTAGAGACATCCAACGGATAGGAAGGGCCAATCTCGTCCGGCCATAGCCAGTAACGTTCCCGTAGAACCCTCATGCATGGGATTGCGCCATCATTTGGGAGCAGGCATTTCGTTCTGCCACTCGACGTGCTGGCTGCGGTCGCCGCGGAGGAAGTCCTTGACGACATGCTGGCCGATCCACCACGTGCCGTCGAGCCGTTCGAACTGCGTCAGGTAACGACCGCATGCGATCGGTTGTAGCGGCAGCGTCTCTGTCTGTTGGAACACCGTCCCGTAGCAGCGCGAGTTAGCGTGATTACCATCGATCTCGATGTGAAGATTGGTGAGGACGTGCCTCGTGCGTGGCGTTCCGTCCGCCCACAGTCTCGTCTGCTTCGCGTATGCGAACACCTCGTCGTAGCCCCGGAATTCCATCGCCTGTGACGAGCCTCGGGGTTCGAGCCGGTAGGACCCGTGCTCAAACAGCGCGGCGAAATCCTCGAATCGTCCTTCGTCGGCATACTCGGCGTAGGTCACGAGAAGGGCGTTGATCTCCACCCAATCCTCGAACGTCATCCACGAGAGCCTACCGTCGAGGCCTGGGACACGCTCGTGCCGGTTCTCGAGCCGTCGGCCGCACCACCGGCGCGCCGGCGAATCCTCTGGCAACGATGACCCATGGCGCGGCCTTGGTATCGTCCCTGGTTGCCCTCTCGGTCCCGTAAGTGGCGTCGCGGATGAGGCGGCGGTAGACGGCGTCGCTGATCCGTCGCTTGGGCGGGCGGAGGGCTTCTCTGCCGGATTTTCCTTCGGAGATCTTGCCGAGGTCGTAGGCCCGTCCGGGGTGTCACGGGCCACTTGAGTGATGGCGGCGACGTGTAGGGCGTGATTGAGTTGGCGGTTCCCGCGAGGGTTGAGACGGTGGCGTTTGACCGTCGCCCGCGGCCACCGGTCACGGTACGCCGGCGGAGGCCACCACCGTTTGCTCGGAATGCTCGGCCGCTCCTCCTATACTGTCAGCCGATGCAGGGTTTGGAGGGGAAGGTCATCGTCGTCTGCGCAGGCGGGACAGGCGACGGCACGCACCTGGGGCCTGGGATGGGCGCAGCCACGGCTCGCCGGCTGGCCGAGGCGGGGGCCAAGGTCGTCGTGGGTGACCTCGACGAGGCCGCCGCCGTCCGCACAGCGAACGCTATCGGGGATGCGGGTGGCGTCGCGGTTGGACAGGCGTACGACGCCGGGGACGACGCGCGGACTCGGGCCCTGGTCGAGCGGGCGGTGTCGGAATACGGGGGCGTCGACGGGGTCCACTTCAACGCTACCGTCACCGACGAGACGTCGGACCTGGACGGCGAACACGACGTCGTATCGCTCCCCCTCGATGCCTGGCAGCGGCAGCTGGACGTGAGCCTGCGCGGTTTCCTGCTGGCGGCGCGCTACGCGATCCCCCACATGCTCGAGCGCGGTGGCGGTGGGATCGTCGGGACGTCGTCGGCCGCGGCGTACCTGGGCGAACCGGTGCGGGTGGCCTACGCCACGGCCAAGGCTGGCATGGGTGCCATCGCCCGCCACATCGCGTCCCGCTACGGCCGTCAGGGTATCCGCGCTAATACCGTCGCGCCGGGTTTAGTGCCCAGCGAGGTAATGCTCGCCGACCCGCGGTTCCAGGGGATGCTCGACCATCCGAGATCGAACCGGCTTGGCCGCGCCGACGACATCGCGGGCATGGTCACGTTTCTCCTCAGCGACGATGGCGCGTGGATCAACGGACAGGCCATAGGGGTCGACGGCGCCACGGTTATGCGGCCCTAGAAACGGACCGGCAGGTACAAGGCTTACCCGGGCGCCACGAACGCAGACCCAAGGACCGTGCCAGCCGAAGCTTTGAGTCGTCAGCTGCGCAGGCGGTCCCGGGTTTCGTGCATGAGCTTCCGGGCCCAGTCCACATGGGCACCGACGAGCCTCCCGTCTCGCTTGACGACGTCGCCTCCGACGATCACCGTTTCGACGTCGGCTGGTCCGGCCCCGAGCACCATGACCGCCACGGGGTCGCCGAACCCATCGAGGTGGGGGGAGCGCATGTCGATGATGGCGATGTCGGCCTGCTTGCCTGGGGTGAGGCTGCCGATCTGGTCGTCAAGATTCCACACGCGCGCGCCGTCGATAGTGGCCAGTCGAAGCATGTCCCGCTGGTGTAGGTCGACGGTCGGAACCTGCTCTCCCCGGGCCAGTGCTGGGGCGTTGGCCCGGGAACGCTCCGCGGCGAGCGCCAGGCGCATCTCGGAGAATAGGTCGGTCCCGGCCGAGCAGATGGTGTCGACCCCCAAACCCGAAAGGATCCCCCGTTGGAGAGCGGGGCCGGTTCCCGGGAAGGTCCCGAACTGCATCAGCATGTCGGTGGACGGGGTGATCGACAAGGTCCCGCCGCTTGTCGCGATCAGGTCGAGTTCCTCTTCGCTCAGCATATTCCCGTGGGCGTAGTTCACGTCGGCGCCAAGCAGTCCGTCACGCTGAAGGGCGGTCACGGCGTCGGAGGTGCCGGCCATGCCCACGTGCAGTGAAATCGGAAGCCCGAGGTCGCGGGCGAACGCGAAGTCTTCGGCGTTACGTTCCGGAGTGGTGAAGCACGGTCCGCGTAGCGCCATGCCCATCCGCAGCCGCCCATTGCTCCCGGATGGAAATTGCTGGTCGCGCAAACGGCGAGCGTCCAGGGGGTGCGGCGGGTTCGCATCGTCGCTTGCCGGTCCGGGACCACCGTAGAGGAAGTAGCCCCGGATTCCAGACTCCTGTAGGCCGCGTAGGTCCGCATCGGCATGCGCCGCGGACTGGAGATTGTGAGCCCAGTCGGCGATCGTGGTGATCCCTGCGTCCAAGGCCTGGAGGGCGCCCCAAAGGGTCCCGGCGTAGACATCATCTGCGCTGTGTCTGGGGGCGATCCCAGTTAAGACGGCAGGCCCGTAGCCGGCCCCTGTTATCTGGGGGGTGAACCCGCCGATCGCTCCCTGCCACACGTGGCGGTGGGTGTCCACCAGGCCCGGAATGACGAGCCGACCCTTGGCCTCGATCACTTCGGCGTGTGGAGCGGACGTCTGGACTCCAGGTCGGACCTCGACGATAACCCCGTCACGAACGAGAACGTCACTGTCGCGCTGGTCCCCCAGCGCAGGATCCATGGTGACGACGTGTCCACCTTTGATGATGAGTTCGTGGGGCATGCTGGTTAACCAACCTTTCTTGGGCACTTGAGAGCGTTTAGGGATTCGGGAACACGACCCCGGTGAGCTCGGCGCAGCCATCGAGCAGCCGGTCTTGAATCTCGACCGAGCGGGCTGCGGGGTGAACGCCACTTGGCTGCTGGTGGTAGAAGTAATCGCCGGTGACAGTTGCTGCGGGGTCGTCGCTCACCGCCAGCCAGACCTGGGTCACCGCCGCCAACGACAGGTCGTCGGGTGCGCCGGGTCCACCCATTTTGGTCGGCACCCAGCCGGGCTCGAGGGCGTTGGAGAGCACGCCGGGCCAGCGGCGGGCGACGGCGAAGGCCAGCACGACATCGAAGAGCTTGCTGTCTGCGTAGGCCTGGGCCCCGTTCCAGCCGCGGCGGGACCATTGGAGGTCGTCGAGGCCAGGGTTGCCGCCTTTGTGCATGCCCGAGCTGAGGTACACCAGCCGGCTGGGCCGAGTGATCAGGGCGGTCAGCAGGTACGGGGCCAAGACGTTGACGGCGAAGACGTGCGAGAGCCCGTCGACGGTCTCGACGCGCCGGGGATCTCGGTAGCCGACGCCGGCGTTGTGGATCACGGCGTCATAGCGTCCGAGCGCGTTGGCTTGCTCGGTGACCTGGCGGGTCCCCTCGATGCTGGCCAAGTCGCCGACAACAACGCGCTCGGCCGCTGAGAGGGCCCGACGAGCGTCACCGGCCCGCTGATCGCTGCGGGCGTGCAGGGTGACGGCGTGGCCGAGATGGGCGAGCAGCTCGGCCGCCATCAACCCGAGGCCGTCGGTCGAACCGGTTATCAGTACCCGTGCCATCTTCCCTCCTTGTTCGGCTCGCTGGCCGGAATCATCGTCGGGCTCGGTGATGCCGGAGGTGGTGCAGTGGAGCAACACAGCTCCGCTCAGGCGAAGCTTCGCCACGGTCTCCAGATCGTCGGTGTGACGGGGCTGTTCGCACTTTTCAGGTGAATGTTCTGTCTCTCGTCAGATAGCCCAAGGGGTTTCGGGGTCCATGTTCGATCCGCTGCCTCGTAGTCGCACCGGGGGACCCCCCCTGGCACCTCCCCTGACTTTCCCCTTGGGCGTTGTCCGAGGTGTTGAAAATTGCCGCCGTGGGCGGCCGGGTCGGCCCTCGGCGATCCACACTGGCGCGACGTAGGGTGGGTTGTGATCTCGGTCGAGGGTGAGCACGGTGGTCTGCTGCTTGAGCGCGATCGAGAATTGGAGCGGATCGGGCGGTGCCTGCAGCGGGCCGGGCAAGGCCACGGCGGGGCGCTGGTGGTGGAGGGGCCGGCTGGGATCGGCAAGACCGTGTTGTTGGCGGTCGCCCGTGACGCCGCAGAGGGAGAGGGTTTCCGGGTACTGCGAGCGCGTGGGGCTGAGCTGGAGCGCGAATTTCGCGTTCGGGGTGGTGCGCCAGCTGGTCGAGCCGGTGGTGGCGGGAGCGTCGGAGGAGGGGCGGTCCCAGCTATTGGATGGGCCGCCCGGGGTGGCGGCACGGCTGTTGGGTCTTCCTGGCGCGGGTGACGGTGCAGCTACGGCTGCGCCGATTGCCCCGGACCCGTCGTTCGCGGTGCAACACGGGCTGTACTGGTTGTGCGCCAACCTGACGGCGCACCACCCGTTGGCGTTGGTGGTGGATGACGCCCATTGGGCTGACGGTGCGTCGCTTCGCTTTCTGGCTTTTTTGCTGCCCCGCCTGGAGGAGCTGCACGCCGCCGTGCTGCTCGGGGCTCGGCCGGCCGAGGCCGGAGAGAGTCGGGAGCTGTTGGCCGCCCTGACCATGGATCCGGCGACCGAGGTGATGACGGTGGGGCCGCTCAGCCCGAGGGGGGTGGCCACGCTGGTGGCGGTCGCCTTGGGCGTCGAGCCCGAACCTGACTTCGCCGCGGCCTGCTGGGCGGCGACGGGCGGTACGCCGTTTCTGGTCCGAACGCTGGTCGAAGCTCTGCGAGAGGAGCAGATCGCGCCGGTCACCGCGTCGGCAGCCAAAGTACAGGACGTCGCCACCGTTACCTTGAGCCGCTGGGCGATGCTGCGCCTCCTGCGGTTGGGTCCTGACGCGGCCCGTCTGGCTCGGGCCGTGGCCGTTTTGGAGCGGGCCGAGTTGTATCAGGCGGCCCGGCTGGCCAGGCTCGCACCCCCCGACGCCGAGCGGGCCGCCGATCTGCTGGTCGGCGCTGGCGTTCTGGACGAGGCTCCGCTTTGTTTCGTCCATCCACTTCTGCGCGGCGCCGTGTACCGGGACATGGAAGCGGCCGACCGGGTCGAAGCGCACGGGCGCGCCGCCAGGCTGTTGGCCGAAGCCCACGCCGACCCGGCCCGCGTCGCGGAGCACCTGCTGGCCACCGCTCCGAGAGGCGACGATTGGACGGTCAAACGGCTACGCGCTGCCGCCTGGGAGGCAACGGTGCGAGGTGCGCCCGAATCAGCGGTTGTCTACCTCAGCCGGGCCCTGTCCGAGCCGCCATCGCCTGAGGCCGGGGCGGGCCTGTTGCTCGAGCTCGGTCTGGCCGAGTTCACCGCCGGCCAGCCGGGCTGGCACGACCAACTGGCAGAGGCGGTGGAATCGGCCGGCGACGACACGACCCGCATCGCGGCCGCGCTGCTGTTCGCGAATGCGCTGCGGTGGCATGAGCGGGCCGCCGAGGCCGTAGAGGTGTGCGACGGCGTCGCCGCCCGCCTCCACGGCAGCGACGCCCAAGGCCGTTTGACGTTGGAGGCCATGGCAGTCGCCTGCGGGGTGGGCGATGCCGCCACCGCGCCGTTGGTGGCCGATCGAGCCGGTGCACTGCTGGTGTGGGCCACGGAACCGTCGGTCCCGCGCCAGTGCCTGGCGGCAGCAGCGTACGTAGGCGCGCTGGCCAACCAGCCGGCCGACCAAATGGCCGACTTGGCGCTCCGGGCTATCACCGCCGGGACGGGACCGCTGCCCGAGCCAGGCGACCCGCCGTGGTTACCCGGCGGGGCGTTTCGGCACCCGAGCGCCGTGGTAACGCTGCTGTGGGCTGAGCGTTACGACGCCGCGCAGGCGTTGGCCGACACCGCCGTGGCCGAGGCCCAGGCTTCGGCCAACGGGATGATCCTTCCCGCAGTGTTAGCCCAGCGGGCCTGGCTCGCCTGCCGGCGCGGTGATCTCACCGCAGCCGAGGCCGATGCACGAGCTCTGCTCGACGCCCCCGGCCCGCCGGCTCCGCCGCTATTGCGCAACCGCGCCGCGACCGTACTCGTCGAGGTGTTGGTGGAGCGGGGCGATCTCGACGAGGCCGAGCGGACACTTCAGCCCCTGGCGGTCGACCTCCCCGGCACTTCGCAGACCCCGGCGATACTCCGCCACGCTCGGGGCTGCCTTCGGTTCGCTCAGCGTCGCTTCGGTGAGGCACTCGGCGACTTGCTGGCGGCCGGTGAGATCGCCGCCGGCGGCCTCGCAGGGAGCCCGTGCTACCTATCGTGGCGCTCCGAGGCCGCCCTGGCCGCTCTGGCCGTCGGTGACCCCGACACGGCGCGACGCCTCAGCGACGAAGAGCTCGAATTAGCCCGCGCCTTCGGTGCCCCGCGCGCCCTCGGCGTGGCGCTGCGGGCCGCCGGGCTTGTAGCCGGCAGCGATCGTGGCGAAGCCCTGCTACGCGAAGCGATCGAAGTGCTCGCCGGCCCCGATACCCGCCTCGAACACGCCCGCGCCCTGGCCGACCTCGGCGCCCACCTCCGTCGCAGCAACCACCGAGTCGAGGCCCGCCCGCTTCTCCGCCAAGCCGTCGACTCCGCCCACCACCTCGGCGCCGAAGCGCTGGCCCTACAGGCCGAGACCGAGCTGCGCGCGACCGGGGCCCGGCCCCGCCGAGCGCTGCTTACCGGGCTCGAAGCGCTCACCGCCAGCGAGCGTCGCATCGCCGAACTGGCCGCCGAAGGGCTTACAAACCGCCAGATCGCCCAAACCCTGTTCGTCACCGCCCGCACGGTCGAGGGCCACCTCACCCACGTGTTCTACAAGCTCGATGTCAAGGCCCGGACCGCGCTACCCGCCGCTCTCGCCGCGCCCACGAAGGCAGTCCGCGCCTGACTCCACCGACGGCCCCGGCAAAATCAGGGGGGTGTGCCGGGGGGTTCACACAGTGTCAAGACGGATCCCGTGGATAGATCATCAGGTGTCCGTCTTGCAAACGCACGATAGCGAGGTTGCTACTTCGTGCTTCACAGAGACGCACGCTGAAGCGGAGTTGCGTCGGCCGCCCAGACCGGCGCTTGTCCAGATGGAGGTGGGTACCGATGCCGACAATGACAACAGAGCACCCTCGTGTTGCGATCGTGACCGGCGGTTCTGGGGGGATCGGGAGTCAGGTCGCCCAACGGCTCGCACAGGATGGCATGTCGGTAGTGGTGGCCTATGCCGGGCAGAAGGCACTGGCGGACGAGGTCGTGGCGGCTATCACCGAGGCGGGAGGCATGGCGACCTCGTTTCCGGGTGATGTCGCCGAGGAGTCCGACGTCGCCGCACTGTTCGACGCAGCAGAGCTGCGCTACGGCGGTGTCGATGTCGTCGTCAATGCGGCAGGAATCATGCGGCTGTCCCCGCTTATCGACCTCGACATGGAGGTGTTCGACCGATTGGTCCACATCAACCTGCGGGGCACGTTCGTGGTCGATCGAGAGGCCGCCCGCCGCGTTCGCTCGGGCGGCGCCATCATCAACTTCTCTTCGTCGGTGCAGAAGATCGCCCGTCCCGGCTACACGGCTTATGCGGCAACAAAGGGCGCCGTTGATGCGACCACGCTGATCCTGGCCAAGGAGCTGCGGGGCCGAGACGTCACCGTCAACGGCGTGGCGCCAGGCCCCACAGCCACACCGCTCTTTCTCGACGGAAAGGACCAGGAGACCCTCGATCGAATGAGCGCCGAGGCCCCGCTTGAACGACTGGGCACACCGGCCGACATCGCCGAGGTCGTCGCGTTCCTCGCTGGACCAGCCCGCTGGGTCAATGGCCAGATCCTCTACCCCAACGGCGGCGTCGTCTGACGAGACTGCCCAGATCCAACACAGTCATCTTGTTTCGCCTCGATCCAAAGGAGAAGACCCATGCCCGCTGAGCAAGTCATTGTCCTTACCGGTGCCTCGAGTGGTTTTGGCGCCATGACGGTGAGAGCCCTCGCTGACGCTGGTCACAGCGTCTACGCCGGTATGAGAGACATCGCCGGAAAAAACGCGAAAGCAGCACAAGAAGCCGCTCACTATGCCAGAGAGCACTCAGTGGACTTGCGTGTGATCGAGATGGATGTCTCAGAGCAAGCGTCGGTCGAGGCGGCAGTTGAAACCATCATTTCGACCGAGGAACGACTGGACGTCATCGTCCACAACGCTGGCCACATGGTTCTTGGTCCGTTGGAGTCGTTTACCACCGACCAGCTCGTGTCCATCTACGACACCAATGTCTTGTCCACTCAGCGCCTCAACCGAGCCGCCTTGCCGTACCTCAGGAATCAACGCGACGGACTGGTCGTCTGGGTCGGTTCAACAAGTACCAGAGGGGGAACCCCGCCCTACCTGGGTCCGTACTTCGCAGCGAAGGCGGCAGAGGATTCACTTGCGGTGACCTCCGCGGCAGAACTGGCACGTTTCGGCATCGACACGGTCATCATCGTGCCGGGATCCTTCACGAGAGGAACCAACCATTTCGCCAACGCCGGGCACCCCGAAGACGCAGACGTCGCGGCCGAGTATGAACCTCTCTATGGGGGCCTGGTGGACCAAGTGTCCAAGAAGCTCGCTGACCTCGCACCCCTAGATCAGGATCCCGCTGAAGTTGCGTGGGCCATCGTTCGGGTGGTTGGGATGACCAAGGGAACGCGTCCACTCCGGGTTCACATCGACCCCGCTGACGACGGCGCCGAAACAGTCAACCGAGTAGGGGATCTGGTGCGGCGGGAGTTCTATCGCCGGATCGGTCTCGATGACCTGCTTGCGCCGGCCACCTCTGCCTGACTGCACACCCTCACAGGCCACGTATTCAAGATTGACGCGGCGGAAGCTGCCGCGGCCAGTTGGGCGGACACGACGACTTCGTCACTGCCCGCGGTTTAGGGCCACCTCACCCACGTGTTGCACAAGCTCGACAGCAAGGCCCGCACCGCGCTACCCGTCCCTACCGCCGCGCCAAGTCGGGCATCTGTCAGGGGTTTCACATGGTGACAAACGGATCGCGCGAATACATCGTGAGGTGCCCGTCGATGCGACCGCCGACCCGTGCTACCTGTTCGACCTCGGCTCGGAGAAAGGGTCGCGAAACGGTGGACGAAGTGCCTTCAGATGGCCGAGGTCAGTTGTGCGCACCGAAGGCGACCCTGGCACCGCTGTTTCCTCGCACCACTCCCAGATACTTCGACCGCCCCTGCGGCCGGGAAAGGACAGAACATGAATGCCTTTGTGACCGAATGGGAGGTCGAGCAAATGGTGGGGACGGCAACGCCCTCGGTTACAGGACCGCCCTTTCCGCCGTTGGTGTCTGCGACCACGGTCGGGGAGGGCCGACTGCCGGCTGCCCGCCAGGCTCTGCCGCATCGGCTGGCCCGCCCTGGAGGCACCCCCTTGGCCCGAGGCCCGGCCCGTCGAAGCGGCCGTGGGACCGAAAAGACGATGCCATCTCCTATCGAAAGCGACGGCGTCTCCGACCACGATTTGCTCGGCGGCTTCGCTATTGGTGACGTCAAGGTCGGCGCAGTGTTCGTGCGTCGATTCCAAGCCCGGGTCTACGGCATGGCCCTCAACCTGCTCGGCGACCGGGGCCTAGCCGAAGACGTAGCCCAAGAGGCCTTCGTACGAGCTTGGAGGCATGCCGCCACCTACGACCCAGAGCGCGGCAGCGTCGCCGCCTGGCTGCTGCGCATCACCCGCAACCTGGCCATCGATGCCCTCCGCCGGCGGCGGCCCCAAGCGCTCGACCCCGAAATGATCGCGCCCCTCACTCCATCCGGCGCCGCCACCACAGCTGCGGACGCCACCGTCACATCAGACCTGACCCCCCAGCTTCGGGCTGCCCTCAGCCGCCTACCCCCCGACCAATCCAAGGCTCTCTGGCTGGCGGCCTTCTATGGACACACCGCCCAAGAGATCGCCATGTCCGAGGGCATCCCCCTCGGGACAGCCAAAGCTCGGATCCGTCAGGGCCTGCGCACCCTCCGAGCCGAACTCACCCGTCCCGACGCCGTATGACACTCGCTGGAATCGACATCCTCACCCCGTCCGGACGCGCCAGTTTGTCCGGTCTGCCGTGGCGCACACCTCGCTTATCTCTGGGCCGCTGTGCTCCAACCGGCTCCCGAGGCCCAGGTTCAGACCCGAGAATCCTGTTGCGCCCCCGGTCGGCCCAGGCCAGATGTGGCGACAAAGTGACAACAACAGGGACCGCCTTCGCCCGTCCAGAAGGCAAAAATCCTGGTAGGAAGGGTGGGCGCACAGGGATTCGAACCCAGGACCTCATGCGCGTCATGCACTTCGGAGCATTCCAGGCATGTCCACCGATGTAAGAAAACCGCAGGTCAGAGCCACCTATTTAGGCGCTTCTAAACTTCGGTAGACACCGGTAGAACGGGATACGTTGGCTCCCACATGGCTCCCACTAATCGAACATGCGCGCTCCGCATGAGGTCCGAGCCGATGGGAGCCATGTGGGAGCCATTGGGCACCCTCCGCGCGACCGTGAACCTCCCCGGAAAGCACCGGACGCCTATTGACACGGGCGTAACTACCGTGATGGAATCCCTCTTAGCTCTAGTGCTGCTTCTTAGCTCCAGAGCTAACCCGGTGGGATGCGATATCAGCCGGGGGGACCGGGTAGCGGGACGCGAGCCGGTCTTGGGTACGGCATAGCAACCCGGCGCGGCGTGATGCGGCCGAGGGCGGGATGCCCTGAGTGGTGGCTTTGCGGAGGCTCTCAAACCCTTACCCGACAAGAGGATTGAGAGCTTCCTTATGCCCAAGAGCCGCACTACGGCTACCCGGTCCGCGCTAGCACGCGGCGCTATCACCTTGCCCGAGGGCACGCGCCGGCTTCACGCCGGCGGAAGTAGGCGACCTGCTGGGCATCTCCCGCGCGCAGGTCTACGTCCTGCTGGACGCGGGCGAATTCGTCAGTTTCCACATTGGGCACGCGCACCGGATCACTGCCGACTCCGTTGACGCCTACGTAACCCGCCGAATCGCAGCCGAGAGATGACGGGAGCCCCGCGGCAACGGGGCTCCGGGGACAACGCTGCAGCTAGAGGAGACGCGCAGACTGTACCCGGACGGTCCGACCATCACAACGCCACGCGGTCCCTACGCGGCGGCAGGGCTGGCGGTCTTCCCCCTGGCTCCCCGGAGGAAGGTGCCGCTGATATCGAAGGAAGACGGCGGCAACGGCTTCCACGATGCGACCACCGACCCGGCCCAAAATTGACGAGTGGTGGACCGCCAATCCCGACGCAAATATCGGGATAGCGGTACCCCCCGGAATCGTCGTTGTTGATGTCGATCCGCGCAATGGTGGCGATAGCACCTTCTCGGAGCTGGGACGCCGTTACGGGGACTTCCCTGCCACCCTGACCGCTCTCACCGGTGGCGGAGGTTGGCACTACTGGTATCGGACGAATGGCAAGCCGGTCCCGACCTCTTTGGGGCCCGGAATTGACGTCAAGCACGGCGGCACGGGCTACGCGGTGGCTCCGCCGTCGATTCACCCGACCGGGGACGCCTACGAGTGGGATGGCGATTGGACCGACCCGCCGGCGGAGCTTCCCGAGTGCGTTTACGACCTGGCCGAGCCGGCGGAGGAACGTCCGCCGCACCATGAGTTTTATGACGACCCCCGGCTTCAGGACCTCGACACGCCCGGCCGCGACTTCAACGCGCAGCGGCGACGTGCTGCCGTTCCTGGCCGAAGCCGGCTGGCACATTGGCCGACCGGCCCGGAGCACCGGTGACATCAAAGTCACCCGTCCGGGCAAGTCGCCGCGGGAGGGGCACTCGTGCATTTGGCATCCGAGCACGCGGACCCTGGTCAACTGGTCCACGGACCCGGAGGTCCCATTCCCCATCCCGCCCGGCCAGAGCGAAGCCGGCTTCTCAGCGTGGCGGGTCTTCGGCTACCTCCGTCACCGCGGCCAGGACGGCACCGTGGACTGGCCGGCGGCAGCCGACGAGCTCCGCGGACTCGGCTTCGGGAAGCAACCGAGCGCCGAGGGCGGCGATGACGCCGGCGCCGGCGACGTCCCTTTACCTCCTACAGAACCGCGCAACCGTGCAACCGCTCCCTCCGAACCCCCGGCCCTGGCCGCTGACCTGGACATTCTCAAGCGCTTCGGCGGTTGCGGCGCGTCGTTGCGGGTTGGTGGGCGAGCGCGCAACCGCGCAACTCCTCTACCTCGCCATCACCACCCGGCTCTTTGACAAGCCGGTATCGGTAGGCGTCAAGGGCCACTCCTCCTCCGGCAAGTCCTACGTGGTCCAGGTCACCTGCCGCTTCTTCCCCAAGCGGGCGGTTATCGAGATGACCGCCATGAGCCAACGGGCCCTCGTGTACTCCAAGGAGAACTACCGCCACCGGACCCTCGTGCTCTACGAGGTAGTGGCGCTCCGCGAGGGCGTGGAAGACGACCTTACGAGCTACTTCGTGCGGTCCCTGCTCTCGGAGGGCCGCATCTCCTACGAGTACACGGCGCGCGACCCTCAGGGCGGATGGACCACCAAGCTCATCGAGAAGGAGGGGCCCACCGGGCTCATCTTCACCACCACCAAGGCGCGGGTGCATCGGGAGAACAGACGCGGGTGCTCTCGCTGACCTCCGACGATTCGCGGGGCCAGACGGCGCGGGTACTGCGGGCCCTGGCTGCGGAGGTCAACGAGAACGTCGGCCTGGACGAGTGGCACCAATTCCAATCCTGGCTAGAGGACCAGCATGAGCGCCGGGTGGTCATCCCTTACGCCGGCGCCCTGGCCGGGCTGGTCCCCCCCGTGGCCGTGCGGTTGCGCCGGGACTTCAGTGCCGTCCTCTCCCTGATAAAAGGGCACGCCCTTCTGCACCAGCTCAGCCGGAACCGGGACCCGGAGGGCCGAATCGTCGCCAGCCTGGACGATTACGAGATAGTGGCCGCCCTCATCGCGCCGCCCATCTCAGAGGGCGTCGGGTCCGCCGTCTCGCCCGATGACGCGAGAAACCGTGCAAGCGGTACGGGCCCTCAGCTCTGCTCACCCCTCTGGAGTCTCCGCCCGAGATGTGGCGGCGCGGCTCAACCTGGACAAGTCAACCGTCAGCCGCCGGCTGAGCGTGGCCGGCGAGGGCGGTTGGCTGACCAACAACGAGGAGCGGCGAGGACACCCCGGGCGATGGCTGCCGGGCGACCCGCTGCCCGACGAGATTCCGGTGCTCCCCACGGTTGCACGGTTGCGAACCGAGGTATCCGCCGGCGCCACCGCCGAGGAGGACAAAAGTGCTGCTCAGTGACCCACGAGGGCGACCGGTTGCACGGTTGCACGGTTGCACGAGGGGATATCGAGGAGGGCGGGGCCGATGACGCACCCGGCGCAAATCTGTCGCCCGGAGGTCCTTGAGGTCCTCGAAAAGCTCATCCTCGCCGACGAGCACGTGCACGACCCCTTCGCGGGGCCGGGGCTGCGCCTAGCAAAGCTCTGCGATGCGGTGGGCGCCACCTTCACCGGTGCCGATATCGAAGCGTGGCCGGGTGCGGATGCCCGAGTCCGGGTAGCTGACGCCCGAGATGCCGCCAGCTATCCGCCGGCGCCCTTCACCGTGGTCACGTCACCCGTCTATCTCAACAAGCGGCTGGCCGACTACCCCAACGGGGTGACGCCGCGCACCAAGACCAAGGGACGCCGCGATTACGCCATCTCCTTGGGTCGGGCCTTGCACCCGGACAATCTGGCCCGGGTGACAGGACGTCCGAGCCGTGCCGACGGCTACTGGCAACGTCACCGGGAAGCCGTCCGGAACTGGGGCCCGCGGGTCATCTTGAACGTGGACGAGCCCATCGAAGCCGGTTGGATTGGCCTACTGGCCGAGCGGGGCTACCGCATCGAGGAGACCATCCCGGCGCATCACGCGGCGCTACCGGGGACTTGCCAACGCCGAGAAGCGCGCAGCTTTCGAGGTCGTCATCGTGGCGACCGGACCAAAGGAGGAGAGACATGAGTGACCTCTTCGAGCCGGAGCTATCCGGCCTTGAGCGTTTCCGCCGCACCTTGAATGAAGGTGGGCTCATCGAGCGGACCGAGGTCGAGGGTACGGGCCGGAGCCGCATCCTGGCCGGGGACCTCGATTGCGGACACACCGACCGGCCAACTGCTTTTGCGCCATTTGCCTCCGGACCAATAACCACGCCGGAAGCATCACTTGACCGAAACGGCTTATGCGTGCGGGACTTGCTATTTGCTTCGGGACCAGCAAACCGGACCATGGGTCCTGCCTAAATGGCTTGGCAATCATCCCGAGCATCGCCGGAAGTATTTGATGCAGCATTACGGCATCGACCCGGTTACCCGGACCGCGGTCGAGGTCGAGGTTGAATGGTTGACCTCTCCCCTCGACGTCGATGGCGTCCCCATGAGCATGACCGTCGAGCGCTCCGTTGGCCGGTTGCCGACCGTTGGCGTCCCCTATTGCTATTGGGACGTTGCCCGCGAGCGGGGATGGATGTAATACTCTGGGCCGGTAGGGCGAGGTCGAGCACCTTGATCGCGGGGCCGGGCTACGGGTCCGGAGCTTCAATCCTTCCTTCCGCTCATCGAGGTAATCATGTCCGACCTAGGTCTAACGACCGCAGACTTCGGCGGAGTCCTCTTTCCTCCGCAAGTCCAAGCCCAAATAATCAATCTCCTAGTGGACGGGGCTCCGTTTGCTAAGATTCTCACCAGGATGCCGACCACACGGAGGTCGATTGCCTGGCCTACGGCATCGCCTACGGGGTTCGCTTCGTTGCCGGAACTCGGCTTGATCCCCGAGGTCGATTTGCAAGACGGCACGGTCATTGTGGCCGTTGCCAAGCTGGCCGGATTGGTCATGGTGAGCAACGAAGCCGTCACCGATTCGGAG
The DNA here is from genome assembly GCA_963783945.1 of uncultured Actinomycetota bacterium. Classification (GTDB taxonomy): domain Bacteria; phylum Actinomycetota; class Acidimicrobiia; order Acidimicrobiales; family Palsa-688; genus CAWAPS01. Next base: position 668,816 of record CAWAPS010000007.1, on the reverse strand, counting down.
GTCAATCTCACCAATAGCCTCTCTACGCTCCTGGCCGACAGCTTGAGCAGGGACCTCGACCTTGGCTTACTCAACGGGACGGGATTTCCGCAACCGGATGGGGTAGTTCCTGCCGCGCCCAACGTCGATGCTCCCGACCTCTTGACCGGAGTAGCAACGGCAATGGGAGAGATTGGGGATGCCGGAGGGACTCCGGATACGTTGGCGGTTAGCGGTTCAACCCTGGCCGCGGAGAATGCCAAGGCGGGAGCGACCGGCTTGTTCTACCCGAGCGGCTTTGCTACCGCGGTAGGGCTCCGAGCCGTTGTCGTCCCGGCATTGGCGACCCCGTTGGTCTATGACTCGACCCGTTGCTTCCTTGTCGTCAACGGCAGGGACTCCGAGGTTGCCGTCAGCAACGACTACGCATTTGAGAAGGATGCCGCAACGCTCCGAGTCAAAGCCCGAGTAGCGGCAGGCATCCCGGCTCCGGCCAAGTCCATCCGCAAGCTGACCATCACCGCCGCCCCACCATTGGCGACCACCGAAGCCAGCCAGAGCGCTAGCAAGACCTCCAAGGGCAACTAGGGGGCTCCCGGCCCCCCGGAGGTTTAGCCGGGGCAGTGAGATGCTCCTACGGGGCAAATAGGAGACTTCCGAGGACCCGGTACCACCCTGGCACCCCACCCCTTTTGTCCCTTTTGTCCGCCGAGCGGGTCGTGCTACTGACGTGAGCCTTCGGAGGTTCCGCTGCGATAGTGGAAAGCGCCATAATCGAGGCTCATGGGACGTCGAGGACCGTTGCCGGAGCCGGATAACGTCCGGGCGCTGAAGGGTCTGCCGCCGCGCCGACCGGTAGCCGCTGCGGGTGACCGACCGTCTCCGCCCGAGTGGCTCGATGCCCTCGGAGCTGACTATTTCTCGGACCTCACCGCTATGGCTCCGCACCTTCGACTGGCCGATTCCTTCCTCTTGGCGCAGCTTGCCGACAACCTGTCCCCGCGCGGACCTCTACCGGGAGGAAATGCGCAAGGCTCCGCTCCAGAGGGACCACCAAGGGACCGAGCGCCGGAACCCGGTTCACTTCCTCTTGCGGGACGTCGAAGACCGCGCCGTCAAGCTGTACCGAGAGCTTGGCTTGACACCATCGTCGCGACCGCCAGTCCGCAGCTCGACGCCATGAGAGCAAGACGTCGTGAACAGCTCCGGCTTCTCCGGGGAGCGAGCCCGCCCGAGCCCGGGCCCGAGGCAGAGTGGGACTACGACCATCCGCCGGCCCCGACGCCACCGGGTCAGATGGCGACCCCCGAGCGGGCTGCATATCTGTTGGGCCACGCAGCGGAGAGCCTCCGGCGGGAGCAAGAGCGTTGGGGCAAGCGGTCCTAATCCAACCGGAGTCAAACGCTCTGACCGCCCCGGTACGGCATTCTCAAAAGGGTCCCGTTAGAAAGGTGCGGGCTTTTCGGAAGGTCTCCGCGTCACCTGGCTATCCGAATAGCCCGTCCATCACTGCGACGTGAGCGTCAATGCTTGGCTTGACTTGGTGGCGGTAGTGCTTCTCCAGCATCCGGGTGGAGGAGTGGCCGAGCACGTCCGCGATGACCTCCAAGGGGACGCCGGCCGCGGACATGAGCGACGCGGCCGAGTGCCGGGATAGTTCCGTTATCGACCAGTGCCCGATGCCGGCCCGGTCCGTCACCAGCGCTAGACGCCGGTTCATATTCGACGGGGCGATGGGCGTGCCGAGCACGCTGGCGAAGACCAAGCCGAGGTCCTGCCACTCCGGTCCGGCTTTCATCCGCTCTTCTAGCTGGCGCGCCCGGTGGGCCGCGTAGCGGCCGTTACGACCGGCTGCGGCAGGTCCAGGCGGCGCCGGGACGCCCGTATCCCCCGCTTGACGTCGCCTAGCCGGAGCTGGGAGCCCTCCCGCTTGAGAGAGCCGTCCACGACCAACGTGGCCGCGTCAAGGTCCACGTTCTCCCATCGCAGCCCGAGAAGCTCGCCGGGACGCAGCCCGAGCATGAGCCCGGTGATGATGAACCCTTCCGCCGGGTCCCCCTTGGCGACATCAAGCAGGCAGGATGCTTGCTCGACCGTGAGCGACCGCTTCTCCGCCGGCGGCGCCGTCTTGGGCATCTCCGCCAGCCGGGCCACGTTGCGGCTGACCTTGCCCCGGCGCTGGGCGGTATCGAGCGCTTGACCGAGGACCGTCCGGACCCGGACGACGCTCCGGCGCGCCTTGCCCTCCCGAGCCAAGCGGGCGAGGAGCCGCTCGACGTCTTCGGGCTCCAGCTCGCGCAGCCGGCAGGCGAACCAAGCGCGCTGACGACCGGCGCCAGAGCCCACCGGTAATTGCGTGAGGGTATTGACGCTCATGTCCTGGTCGTCCGTGCCGACCTTGGCGGATTGCATGTCGAGCCACCACTCCAGGAAGGTACTTACTTGGTCCCCCGAGCCGGCGGGGAGCCCCATGCCGTGAGCCGTCCGCATCTCGTTGAGCAACTCGTATGCTTCCTTCTCGCTCGCGGCGCGGCGACGGATGCGCCGACCGTCTCCGAGCCGGAGGGCGGCGCGCCACCATTCCCCGTCTTGGTAGACGGACCCCTCCCCGTCGAACCGTCTCCCCCGCCGGCGGGTAGCTTGGCTCATGTCGGTACCTCCCTGTTAGGTGCTGGCCGTGGCCCCGGTAGTTACCGCTACGCGGGGCCGTCCCGCGCCAGTGTACCGACCTACGGGCGCGCCTTCGGGAGCCAATGGCTCCCACCTTGGCTCCCATTCGGACCTCTCGAAACCATCAAACGCTTCCGGCCACCCCTTCTGACCAGGACTTTTTATGGTGGGCGCACAGGGATTCGAACCCTCGGCCTCATGCGCGTCATGCATGCGCTCTAACCAACTGAGCTATGCGCCCGGAACGAGGTCTGGACGCTACCACGGCGGGGCCGGGCTGTCTGGAGAGAAACGCCGATCTACGCTGACACACGGTGATTGCGCCGTCCGTCCTGTCGTACATACCGAGCCCCCCCTCCAACGGGATCAGCCTCGGGCCCCTCCGCCTCCACGTGTATGGGCTGCTCATCGCCTGCGGGATCGCGGCGGCGGTCTGGCTCTCCCAGCGGCGCTGGCAGAAGATCGGGGGCAAGCCCGGCACCATGGCCGCGCTGGCGCTCTGGGGGGTGCCGGGCGGCCTCATCGGGGCCCGCCTCTACAGCCTCATCACCAGCTGGCAGGTCGACACCCAGGGGCACCCCGTGTGGGCCATCGAGATCTGGCGGGGGGGCCTCGGCATATGGGGTGGGGTGGTCGGCGGTATCGCCCTCGGTGCCGTCGGTGCCCACCGGGCCCGGTTGCCCATCCGTCCCCTGCTCGACTGCGTCGCCCCGGCATTTGCCCTGGCCCAGGCCATCGGGCGCTGGGGCAACTACTTCAACCAGGAGCTGTTCGGCCGGCCGTCCACCCTGCCCTGGGCGGTCAAGATCGACCCGGCCGCCAGGGCCCAGCTGCCGGCCCGGTACCAGCACTACACCACGTTCCAGCCGACGTTCCTCTACGAGTGCATCTGGGATCTCATAGTTCTCGGCCTGGTGATCTGGGTCGAACGCCGCTTCCGGATCAAGCGCGGGTATCTGATCGCGGCGTACGCGTCGTTCTACACCTTCGGGCGGTTCTGGGTGGAATACCTGAGGATCGACGACGCCCACCGCTGGCTGGGGTTGCGACTCAACGACTGGACCAGCATCGTGGTCTTCGCCGTCTCCACCATCATCCTCCTGACCATGGGCCGGGCCAGGCCGGGCGACGAGCGGGCCGGGGATCCGCTGCCGGCGACGGTCGGAGGTTCCGGCATGCGGCCCGATTCGGCGGAGCCGTCCGAGGACGCCGCGACGCTGGCGGGGTCCGAGCCCGACGCCGGCGACAGCGCCGGTGCCGCGTCAGTGGCCTCGACCGGGTCAGCGTCATCGACCGAGCCGGTGGCCTCGACCGAGCCAGGCGTTTCCAGCGAGCCGGCGCTACCGGCAGATCCGACGGCAAGCGCCACCCCCGTCGACCCTGCGGCCCCCGTCGACCAGCCAGGCCGGTAGCGTCCCCGCCGGCGGGCCTCTATCGGGGTCCATCCGGCTCTCTATCCGGGTGCACCCGGCTCTCTATCCGGTTGCACCCGACGCGGGCCGGGCTCCCACATAGTCGGCGCGGGTGCGGAATCGGGTGGGGTTGGCGTACTCCTCCATGGCGTGGGCCAGCCAGCCCGCCACCCGTCCGAAGCTGGCGATGGCCTGGCCGGCGCCTGGCACCATCTCGGCGCAGAACGACAGGCCCCCCAGGGCCATGTCGACATTGGGGGGCGGGAAGCCACGGCCGGCGCCGATATCCAGGACCCGCTGCACGGCGGCGAGGCGCGCCGCCGGCCCGCCGGCCTCGCCCACCCGGGACAGAAGCTCGGCGCCCCTGGGGTCGCCACCCGGGTAGAGGGGCATCCCGAAGCCATGAAGCCGCGACCCGCTGCGGCGCAGCCGGTCGCCTATGGCCCGCTCCGGATCGCCCGACCAGGCTTCGGCCAGCAAAGACTCCACCTCGGTGGGAGCACCGCTGTGCCAGCTGCCGCTGGCCGGCCCGAACCCGGTGGATACGACGGCATAAGGGTCGGCTCGGAATGCGGCCGCCACCCGGGCGGCCAGCGTGGATGCGGCCAGCTCGTGGTCCGCCACCAGAACGAGAGCGGCATCCAGCACTGCGACGCGGGCTGGAGTCGGAGGCAGCGAGCTCAGGCGGGCCCACAGCCGTTCGCTGATGGACGGGGCCCGCCCGGCCACCGGCGGTAGGCCGCCCGCCGTCACGACGGGTAAGGCGCCGGCCAGGGCGGACAGGAGCCTCGACCCGGTTATAGGGACGGCTCCCGGGTTGAGGTCGTGGCGGAGGTCGTCGGTCAGCCCCACCGCCATCACGGCCAGCATGAAACGCTCAAAGGGAGAAGCGCGCTCCCCTACCGTCTGCAAGGCCGCGGCAACCGCCGCTGCGGCAGCAGGCGGGGTGGACCAGGCTTCGGCCTCGACCGGCCATCGCCCGTTCCAAAGCCAGGCCGCCACCTGCTCGAACCGGCGGCTGCGGCTCAGCTCGACCGCGTCCAGTCCCCGGTAATAGAGCCGGCCGTCCTCGATAAGCGTCAGCTCGGTAATGAACACGGGCTCGGAACCTGAGTCCCGGGCCGGCCGGGACGACCCGCCTGGATGGCGACCGGACCGAGCCAGTCGGACCACCTCCTGAGGGTCGAAAGTGCTGCCCGCGCTGCTGCGCTCGGGGTGCAGCAGCCCCCGGCTCACATAGGCGTAGACGGTGGACGGCTTGACGCCGAGCCGTTGGGCCGTCTCATCCGTGGTCAGTCTCCTATTGATCACTGATCAATATTGATCGATATGAATCAGGATGTCAATATGAGGGCATGACACCTACCGCCATGACCGTCCCGCCGGTGCCTCCCGGGCTCAAGGGAGTGGCGGTCGCCGACACCTCGATCGGCGACGTCAAGGGCTTCGAGGGCTTCTACCACTATCGCCAATACTCGGCCATCGACCTGGCTCGACACCGCAGCTTCGAGGACGTCGCCCAACTACTGCTCGACGGCTCGCTCCCGGCCGGACGCCCCGAGGTGGAGGCGTTCCGCCGCGAGATCCGGCACAAGCGGACGGTGCCGGGTGCTGTCGCCGATCTGTTGACCGCGATCGCCGGACCAGGACCATCAGGCCGAGGTGGTGCGCTCGACTCCCTGCGCACGGCGGTGTCGGCATTTGGCCCGGCGGAAGGTTTCCGCCCCCTCTGGGACCTCGAACCAGCCGAGCGCAGGAGCGACCTGCTCGCGCTCATGGCCGCCACCCCTACCCTCGTGGCTGCCATCCACCGAACTTCCCTCGGCCTCGCTCCGGTGGAGCCCGATCCCGAGCTGGATCACGCCGCCAACTACCTGTGGATGCTGACGGGCAACCGGCCCGATCCGGTCGTGGCCCGGGCCCTGGAGCAATACCTGATCCTGACCGTGGACCACGGATTCAACTCCTCTACCTTCACCGCCCGGGTGATCGCGTCCACCGGAGCCGACGCCGCGGCCGCCGTGGTCGGAGCCATCGGCGCCCTGAGCGGGCCGCTACACGGCGGAGCTCCGAGCCGCGCCCTCGACACCCTGGACGCCATCGGCACCCCCGATCGGGCCGAGGCCTACGTCCGGGCCCTGCTCGCCCGGGGAGAGCGCATCATGGGCTTCGGCCACGCCGTGTACCGCACCGAGGACCCACGTTCGGTCATGCTCCGCTCGGTCGCCACCGGCCTCGGGGGCGATCTGGTGGACCTGGCCATTTCCGCCGAGCGGACGATCACGTCGGTGCTGGCCGAGACCCGGCCCGACCGCCCTCTGTACGCCAACGTGGAGTATTACGCGGGAGTGGTCATGGACCGCTGCGGCGTTCCTCGTGACATGTTCACGCCGACCTTCGCGGTCAGCCGGATGGTCGGCTGGTGCGCCAACATCGCCGAGCAGGCATCCGATCGCCGGATCATCCGGCCTTCAGCCCGGTACGTGGGGCCGCCCCCACCGGAGCCTGTCCCCCCTGCCCGGTAGGCCGGGAGGAAGCCGCGCCCTGCTGCAGGCCGACCTCGCTCGGGGCGAAGCGAACGGACGGCTACTGAGGCTGGACCGGACCCCCACTGAACCCGCTGGTGCCTGGCCCCGACCCTTTCGAAGAGCCTCCGCTGGCCGGGGCTCCGGGAGCGGACGGACCGCCGGGTCCAGGCGCCCGGAAGCCGAACGACTGCCGGCTCGATCCGATCTTGGTCGTGTCCACGATGTTCACCGCCGTGTCTTTCCCGCTCTGCGGTGTGGCCTGCAATGAGACCTGGTCCTTGGCCTTCACTGAGGAGATCCCGCCCGCCTGGGCATCGACGATCGTCTTCGGCGTGACCACGTAGGTGTGGGTGTACCCGTCGGAGCTCTCGACCGTGATTGAAGAGGAGCTCACGGTGGTCACCTGGCCGGTCTGGATCTCGATCGTCTTGTAGCCGTTGGCTGTGTGGGTGGTGATGGTTCCGTGCACGATCGCGCCGGGCCCCACGAACGCTCCGAATCCTCGCCCTCCCGGGCCCCCGAAACGGAAGCCGTGGCCCGGGCCGTGGGCCTTGGGCGTGCTCGGTGCCGTGGTCGGCGTGGTGGTGCTGGCCGACGAGGATCCGGCGGCCGGAGTCGAGCTACCGGTAGTCGCGGCGAACGCGATGCCGGCTGCCCCGAGGGCGACCACTGCGGCTACCCCGCCCGCCACCGCCGCCCGTGGTAGCCGCCGGCCTAGGCCCCGGCGGGCAGGAGTAGGCGGCGGTACATCGCTGTAGGGGTTGAAGTCCTGGTGGGAGTTAGGTTCGTTGTCCACGTCGCCCTCATGATCTCGTCGACCTGCGACGCATCATGCACCGGCTACATGAAGGGAAGCTGAAGCCCGGCTGTGTAGTGAGGCGTCGGGCGAAATCTCCGCCGCCCGGCCGCCGCCACGGGCTAGCTGACGATCTCGCTCGTCTGCATGACGGGGGTGATGTTGGTGTAGTTGGGCACGTCGGCCAGCACCGCCTTCGTGCCTTCGGCCTGCATGGCCTCGGAGAGCGCTTCCGGAGATTCGAAGCGGAAATGGACCGCCGCCTCGTACGGCCCGTTGATCCCCCTGTCTATCTCGGCTTCGGCCAGGCCCCACGTCTTCACCGCCAATGGAACATGGCGATCTCGGTAATAGTCGTGATCGAAGGTCGCGCCCTCGGTGGTCGGGTAGTACACGCTGAGTCGGATCACCTCATCAGTCTCTTTTATGATCAGGGTGTCCGCAACCTCCCGGAGGAGTCCGGCGCGCCGGCCATCGAGGCCCCGGCCGGGCTCGGGCTCTTCTCGCCAGCCGTCAGCGGTCGCGCCGCCGGTGTCAGGGCACGGACGACGAGGAAGGCCAAGCCGCAAATGACTATCTCGACGAGACCGTCGGCCCAGTAGTGGTTTCCGGTCACGATCACGACCCACCAGGTCATGGCCGGGTACAGGGCGGCCAGCCAGCGCCACGGCGAGCGGAGGGCGTAGATCACCGCGCCGGCGACGACAATCGCCCAACCCACGTGGAGGGAGGGCATGGCCGACAGCTGATCCAGGCCGGGCGCCACGGTCGAGGGGTAGACGCTCGGCCCTATGACCCGGCCGGTGTCGATCAGCCCCAGGCCCGGTATCAGGCGGGGCGGGGCGACAGGCACGAACTGCACGAGCAGGCTGGCTAGAGTGACGAGGGCCAGGACGTTTCGGACCGCCGGATAGCTGTCCCGGTGACGGACGAACAGCCATACCAGGCACACGCCCAGGGCAGCTACGTGCAGGCCGGCGTAGTAGTAGTTCATCCCCCGGATCAAAGTGTGATCGCCGAGCACGAGGCGCTGGACACTCGCCTCCGACGGCAGATGAACCCATCGCTCTGCTCTCGCGATGTCACGGCCGCGGTTGATGGCGTCTCCGGGCTGGGCCAGGGACAACGAGCCGGCGAGCTGCCACAGGCCGTAGAGGGCGAACATGATCGTGAGCTCGCGGGTCCAAGCCGTGACGGCGCGGAGAAACGGCGAGTGGCGCTCGGCGAAAGCGAGGGTGATCGCCGCGGTAACGACGGCGATGAGCACTGCGTCCTCCCACGGCAGCCACTCCATACCCACGACGCTACCCCGAGCGGCGCATCCCGGACCCGGGGGTGCCCAGCCAACTGCGGCGCCGCCCCGGTCCCAAAGGCCTCATCGACTCCTGTTACTACATGCGCCGGCGAACCTCCCAAAGGTCAGGAAAGGCCGGAGAGAAGAGGGTGCTGCGGAGGTACGCCGCGCCAGCCGAACCGCCGGTACCGCGCCTGTCGCCAATGGTGCGCTCCACCATCTTCAGGTGTCGGTACCGCCACTCCTGCAGGGCCTCGTCGAGGTCGACCATGCGCTCGGCCACCTGAGCGGGCTCGCCGTCGTCGTCGTAGACAATCAGCAGGGCCTCCTGTACATCGGCGGAAGGAGACAGGGGCAGCTGCACCCGGCGGTTCAGCGCGTGAGGGGGCATGTGGTAACCCCGGCCGGCGAGGAACCGCAGGAACGAGTCGAAAAGGGAGCGGCGAGCGGCCGCGGGCCCGGCGTAACCGGCCCTCCGTCCGAGCACCGCCTCGAGCTCTCGGAACTGGGCCGACTGAAACCCACTGGCGGCGTCCAGTCGTTCACGGAAACTGGTGAACTGGCGGGGCGTCATGGTCTCGAGCACGTCGATCTGGGCGACCACCACTTTCAAGATGGTGAGGGTGCGGCGCAGAGTGTGAAGGACGTGGGGGGTGTCGACCGCCTCCATCCGCTGCTGCAGGTGGGCGAGCTCGTGCAGAAGCTGCTTGAACCACAGCTCGTAGACCTGGTGGACGACGATGAAGAGCATCTCGTCGTGTTCACCGGACCTCGGTCGTTGGGCGCCGAGGATCTCACCGAGGGCCAGGTACCGGGAGTAGGTGAGGGCGGGATCGCCCCCGTCGGCACCGTCGTTCCGAGGTAGGGCCATATCCACCGCAGCCGAGCGTACGGTGGGCAAAGATCGTTTGCCACGCTGCCACCGGAGGATCTGCCAATATCGGGCAATGAGTGGCACCACTTCGGCCCACGGCGGCGGCTCCCCACCGGCCCGGATCGTGGTGGGTGTGGACGGCTCCGAGCAATCGATGGACGCCCTGCGTTGGGCGGTTCAGCAGGCGGAGGTGACCGGCGCCGAGGTCCGGGCGGTCATGTGCTGGGACGTCCCGGCGTCGGCCGCGTGGGCTCCTATGGCCGACCTGGCCTTCATGGAGAAGGCCACCGTCGACCAGCTCAACGCCACCATCGACGAAGCGCTCGGACCCGACAAGGCCGGGGCGGTGACCCCCGTGGTCACCGAGGGCCGGCCCAGCCACGTGCTCCTCGGCGAATCTGCCGAAGCCGATCTGCTGGTCGTAGGGGCGAGTGGGCGAGGGGCATTCGTGGGGATGCTGCTCGGGTCGGTGACCGACCACGTGGTGTCACACGCGTCCTGCAGTGTCGTGGTCGTGAGGTCCAAACCCAAGTAGCCCCGTCGCCCCTTTCGGTCGCGCCGACCGCCGGCGCCCCGTCTCAGGAGCAAAAGTTCATGAATCGGCGGCCGGCCGCCTACGCTTAAGCATGCCCGACCACCCGCTGCGGGTGGGGGCTACCCGAGGGCCCGTCGTCATTGTCGGTAAACCCGCGGGCCGCCGGGCCGGACCAGCACCGAGAAGGAGCACCATCATGATTCGACGAGGGGTCGCACGCACTGTGGGCCGCACCGCGGTGATCGCAGGCACAGCAACCGCGGTGAGCGGCCGGGTGGCCCGGCGCCAGGAGCAGAAGTTCGATGCCCAGGCCGCCCCGCCGCCGGAGGCAGCCCCGGTGGCAGAAGCCCCACCAGAGCCCCCGGCGGCTGGTGTCTCGCCGGACCAGATCGAGCAGCTGAAGCAGCTCGCCGGCTTGAAGGATCAGGGCATTCTCACCGAAGAGGAGTTCGCAGCCCAGAAGGCCAAGATCCTCGGCTAAGACCGCGACCGGTCAGGCCCGATCGGCGGCCGGACGTCCCATCGCCTCTCGGGGAGCAAATACCCGATCCTTATAATGAGCGGGCCATGCCCGACGCCCGGATCGTGAATGGATGGATCGTTCAGGACCCGGCCGTCGTCCTCGGGACGGCATGGCCGCCGCCCGGCGACGTCGAGCCGTTCGCCGCCATGCACATGCTGTCCGGAGTCGAGCTGAGCTGGGGGCGAGACGCTCGGACCATGACCGCTGACGGCAAGAGCGGCTACGTCGAGCTCAGCCACCCGGCCCACCGGGACCCGCGCCGGGTTTCCGAGCTGCTCACTCGCTCGGAAGCCCTGGTTCACGTCGAGCGGATAATCACCCAGCAGTCCTGACGGCAAGAGCGGGCGGAGAGAGACCCGGGGTCGGAGTGCTGGAGACCTGGAACGCCGACGTGAACGCACCGATGCTGTCCGTCATCCACGCCATGGGATTCCGGGCCGTGACGGAGTGGCAGTAGTGAAGACTCGCTATAGGGGACGGCTGATCACTCCCGGTGGGCAGTGGGCGGCCCCTACCGCCCGCAACTTATGATGACTTGATGTTCAAGGTGATGATGCTTCTGAAGCGCAAGCCGGGAATGTCGCTGCAGGAGTTCATCGACCGCTACGAGAGCGAGCACGTGCCGCTCGCCGAGAGGTATGCCACGAGGATCAAGCACTACTCGAGGCACTACCTGCACCCGGGCTCTTACGTGATCCATGGCGACGAGGTCGCCGAACCGGAGTACGACGTGATCACTGAGCTCTGGTACGACGACCGGGACGCGTTCGAGCAGCAGCAGGAAAGCTTGCGGGGCCGGCCCGACGCCATCGCCGCGGTCGTCGCCGACGAGGAAAAGATCTTCGATCGGAGCAAGAGCCGCACGGTGTACGTGGAAGACCACGTCTCGGACCTGCGAAGGATCACCGGCCGGACCTAGGTCCGGCCCCGCACCTGATCCAGTAGTTCGACGCACGCCAGGCCGTCGGCGAAGGTGCCGAGATCGGGGGAGGGCTCCTCTCCTCGCACCACGTCGCGCACCACCTCGGCGAATGCTCTCATGTTGTAGAACAGCTGGTCCTCGTAGTAGAGCTTCTCGTTGTCCCCGATATCGACGGAAAACTCGTCGTCCTGGCCGGCCTCGGTGTGACGGATGATCCGCTGCTCGGAAATCAACTCGAGCACGGCTTCGTCCCCGACCACCACTATCCGCGGCGTCAGGTTGGCGGCTGCGGCAAAGGTGCTTTCGATCATGGCGGTCACTCCGCCGGCGGAGCGCAACAACGCGGTGAACCCGTCGTCGGCCGTGCATCGCCGGAGCGTCCCCTCTGCGTCAGGCCGCTCGCCGATCACCGTGCGCACGTACCCTGAGGCGTCCGTGACCTCGCCGAACGTCCATCGGAAAAAGTCGAACTGGTGCGAACCGATCGAACGCAGCCAGCCGCCCCCCAGATCAACGTCGAAGAGCCACCCGTATGGCCTGAGCGGGACACGGGAGATGTTCATTATGTATGTGCAGAGGAAGTTGTCGGGCCGGCCGACGCCGCCTTCGTGGACCAGGGCGCGCAGACGGGAGCGGGCCGGGTCGAACCGCGTCTCGAAGTTGACGAGATTCAGCACGCCGGCCTCCTCGGCCAGGCGGCACATTTCCTTGGCGTCGTCGGCGTTACGCCCGAAGGGTTTGTCGCAGATCACCGCCTTGCCGCCCTCGATGGCTCGGCGCACATTGTCGAGGTGTAGGAACGGTGGTGAGTGCACGCTTATCAGGTCGACGTCCTCGCTTGCGCACAGGGCGGCCACCGCGGCGTCGTCACGGGGCGTCACCACGTCGACCACTTGGCACCCATCGGTCTCGCCGTACGCCCGGGCCACGGTTCGTTGACCGAAGCCGCGGCCGATAATCCCGACTCGGACGGGGCCTGCGCTCATCTTCCACCTCTCACTCGGTCGCCTGCCGTCTCATACCCCGGCTCTTAGCTCACGCTTGAGTACCTTGCCCGACGGGTTACGCGGCAGGGCTTCGAGAAAGACGATGTCCTTGGGGACCTTGAAGCGCGCCAGTTGGACGCGGCAGTGCTCGATCAGCGCGTCAGAGGTGGCGGCGGCATTCGGCCGCAACACCACGAAGGCCACAGGAACCTCACCCCATCGATCGTCAGGGCGCCCGACCACAGCCGCTTCGAGCACCGCGTCGTGCTCATAAAGCACCCGCTCGACCTCGGAGCCGGCGATGTTCTCGCCGCCCGACAGGATCATGTCCTTGAGCCGATCGACTATGTAAAGGTAGCCGTCGTCGTCCCTGATGCCGATATCTCCCGTGTGGAACCAGCCGCCGCCAAACGCGGCGTCCGTCGCCTCGGCATCCCGCCAGTAGCCCTTGAAGACCTTCGGACCCCGGAGCACGACCTCTCCGCGCTCCCCGGCCGGAAGCGGAGTCCCGTGCTCGTCCCAGATGTCCAGCTCCAGGAACAGGCAAGGGCGGCCGGCGCTTCCAAGCTTGGTGACGGTGCTCGCCTTGTCCAGGAAGGTGTCGCCGGAAACCGTCTCGGTGAGGCCGTAGGCGTCGGCGAACCAGGCGGAAGGAAATGTCCGCTGCAGCCGCTCGATCAGCGGGATCGGCATCTTTTCGCCGCCCCCGATGATCAGCCGTACCGAAGAGAGATCACGCCGTTCGACGTCAGGCAGGCTCATGATGGCGTTGACCATGGCGGGCGCCAGCCACACTGTGGTTACACGCGACTGCTCGATCTCGTCGACGACGTGGGACGCCTCGAATACCCGATGGATGATGGTTGTGGCCCCGGCCGCGATCATCGTCGTGGTGGTGAGGTCGAGCGCTCCGACGTGGTACATGGGACCACAGGCCAGGCCGAGCTCCGCCCCGGTGACCCCGAACTCGATGATGTGCGCCAGGTTCTTCCACGCCAGGTTGGCGTGGGTGATCATGACTCCCTTGGGCCGGCCGGTGGTCCCCGATGTGTACATCAACCGGTGCAGGTCGTCTCCGGCGGCGCTGGCCCGCAGGGTTGGATCGGGCGACGATCGGAGTTCGCCGAGCACCGTCCACCCCTGGAGGCTCGCTTGGGAGATACAGGCCCGCAAGAGGGGGCCTTCGAGGCCTTTCGTCGCCTCGTCGGCCAGCTCCATGAGCGATTCGTCGCAGACGAGGGCTCGGGCTTTGGAGTGCTCGAGGATGTAGCGGACCTCGGGGGGAGCGAGCCGCCAGTTGATCGGCATCACGACGGCGCCGAGGTAGTTGGCCGCGAACATCGTTTCCAGGAATTCCGGGCAGTTATACGACAGCAGTCCCACGACATCGCCAGTACCGACCGCGTGCTCATGAAGCCCGGCGGCCAAGGCGGCGGCGCGGCGAGCCATATCCCCGTAAGTGACGACGTCGCCGCCGAAGACACACAGTGGCTTTCCCGGACTCCGACCGGCGTGGTGGGCCAGCACCCCATACCAGTTGATGTCGGCATGCATCGGCTGCGCCGGCATCACGAACCCGACTGTCGCGTCAAGAGTCCCCACCCCCGGGGACACTGCCGGCCCAGTCGACGTGCTGGCTGCGGTCGCCGAGGAGGAAGCCGGTGAGAACCCGCTCGGCGAAGCGCCACGCCCCGTCGACCCGTTGGAACCGGTCGAGATAACGGCCCGACGCTATGGGCTGCAGGGGAAGCACGTCCGTTTGCTGGAACACGGTCACGTAGCACTCGGAGGTCGCCCGGTCGCCATCGAGCTGAATGTCCACGTTGGTGATGACATGCTTGGTGCGCGGGGTGCCATCCGGGTACAGCCGGGTCAGCGCCATGAACTTCTCGACGGGCGCCGCGCCCTGGTACGTCGTGACCACACCGGTGTCGGCTTGCTCCAGGCGGTAGGTGGCGTGCTCGAACAGGGCGGCACAGTCCGCGAACCGGCCCGAGTCCACGAAACCGGCATATCGCACAAGAAGCGTCTGGATTGCGTGCCAATCCTCGAACATGGTTGCCCTCCCGCGGCCTCGGTCGACCAATTCAGGTCGTCAGCTGATCGAGCGCGGCTTCCTCCCACCGCGTCCCGTCCTGCACCATCATCTCCCGCCCGTTAGGGAGGCTAACCGGCTCGGGTGCCAGGGCGCTTCCAGGTGGCAGCTTTCCGGCCTCGTAGGCGCGGACGGCCCCGAGAAACATCCGGCGGGCCTGGGCCACAGCGATGTCGCTGGTCGAAAGGTTCTCGCGGGTGCGGTCGACGATCGGGCCCATGCTGGCCTGGATCGCGGCATCCTCCTCGAGCAGGTTTCGCCCGAAGCCGGTGAAATGCCCGGCATCCATGAGGCCGCGGTCCTGACCCCAGCGGTTCGAACGGTCGCCCCGCAGACCGGCGTAGTCGTGGTCGTCGGGAACGTAGTCCGGGGCTGCCATCTTGGCCTCGTCGGGCGCCATGGCACCGTCGGGCGTATCCGAGAAGGTCCCGAAGAACAGCAGATGGTGGGTGTCGTCCACGGGTGAGATGACGAAGACCGCACCGGCGCGGGGATGGGAACGCCCGACCGGGTTCACGCAAACCAGTGGCATCAGGTGTTCGCTGATCCGCACGTAAGAGCGACCGTCTCCGATCCGGCGCAGCGCCGCCGCCCGCATGCCGTACGGGGTGAACTCCGTCTCGTAGGTCGGGGGCTGATCGAGGCTGAAGTTTAGGTTGGAGTGCTCGGCCATCTTCGCCGCCTCGCGGATCCAGCTCTGGTGCAACATCCCCTGGTGGGCCGAGTCGATGGTGCCCTCGATCCCCTGCAGCCAGTTGCACGCCATGCGCGATACGCACCAGTACCGGTACAGATCAGGGTCGCCGAACGGCAGGTCCGGAAACGGTGGGGCTTCTACGCCCGCGAGCCACACCCAGGCCAGACCGCCCGACTCGTGGACGGGGAAGTGCACTACCGGCACCTTCGCGGCGAAAGCCTCCGGTCGGGCGACCTGAGTGGGCGCCTCGACCACGCAGCCCGCCACGTCGAGCTTCCACCCGTGGTAGATGCAGCGCACCCCGTTGCCCTCGATGCGCCCGAGCGCCAGCGACGCCCGGCGGTGCGGGCACAGTTCGTCGAAGAAGCCGATCCGCCCGTCTTCGGCGCGGAAAGCTACGTAGTTTTCCCCGAACAGGCGCACCGGCATCGGGGCTTCCCCGTGAACCAGGTGCGCCGACAGCGCGAACGGCATCCAATAGTTGGCCCGCATCAACCGGCCCATCGGGGCGTCGCCCTCGATTCGGGTCATGAGGTCGTTTTCCGCCCGGGTCGTCATGGACTCTCCCCGACCTCTTTCAAAAAGATCGAGCCAGGACTCAGGGGACCGGCTCGCTCAGGCGGACGAAAGCGGTGCCGGCGGTGTCGGGAGGCAGCTTTTGCCGCCACAGCTCCATCGGGAAAGACACGATCACGAACGAGTAGACCAGGTGCAACAGGTTGACGGCATCATCGGGCATGTCGTCAAGAGGGAACTTGTCGCAGAACGCGATGGCGTCCGGGACGCGCGGAAGGATGGCGTTGTAGAAGGTCTGCATTTCGTCGATGGGGGTCGCCATCCGTTCGGCCCACCGCTCGCTCTCGGTCGCCCGACTCCACTTCTCGGCGAACGGCTCCAGATCAGAGAACTCACCCGGTAGCAAAGGCATCTCTACTCACCCCTTCACGAGCTGGCGCTCGTAATCTCGTACCCAGTCCCTCACCACGTGGTGAAAGTGGCGGACCAGGACCTCTTGGTCGTTTAGGGGCCACCGGTCGATGACCCTCGCCTCCAAGCCCAACTGCGTGGCTTCGAGGGTATTGGCGTCCTGGAGGGAGTACTCCTTGAACGACACCGCCGCCATCTCACGGCCCACCCGCTCGCCGGCGCTCTTCGCCGGAACTGAGTAGACGTTCCCCTCGAACACGAGGGTGTTGTGCGAGGTCGGCCAGAACTGATGGGTGTTGTACCACCCCGCTTCCCAAATCAGAATGGCGAAGTTAGGGAAGAACTGAAACGACGACAGGCCCCACGGCTCGATCTTACCGGGGTTGATGCCCGGGGGCAGTTCGCCGAGGTCCGTCTGGTCCCACGGCCCGAACAGCCCGCTCCGCGTGGCGAGGTCCGCCGGCTTCACGTTCTCGGGCGGCATCTCCCACACCCGGTGCAGGGCCCCTGCGGTGGTGACCAGGCCGTGTGGAGTGTCGATCTGGTAGTGGGGTGCTTCGTATCCGGACTCGTTTATGCGGGGACGGAGCTCGTTGGGATGCTGACCCAGGTGCACCACGGGTGCGTGGTAGAACTCCATGAAGGCGTCCGAAAAGACCTTCCAGTTGGCCTTGCACTCGACCTGGAAGCTGTACCGGTCGGTCATCTGCCCGAACGGATAGTCCTCTATGCCGAGGATCATGGGCCCGAGGAACTCCCGCAACGGCTGGCTCGGTTCAGCCGCGAAGTTGACGAAGATGAAGCCGGCGAACACGTCGCAATGCACCGCTACCAAGCCGTACTCCGACCTGTCCAGGTCGAAGAACTCGCCCTCTTGTTGAGCGAACGTGCAGGCGCCGTCGAGGCCGTAGCGCCATCCGTGGTACTTGCACACGAACTGGCGCGCCGTCCCGCTCGTCTCCTCCCGGGGGAAGTCGTTCCACACCAGTTTGTTCCCCCGGTGACGGCAGATGTTGTGAAACGCCCGGACCTCCCCGTCCTGACCGCGCACAACGATGATCGACGTGTTGGCTGCCGCGATCTCCTTGGTGAAGTAGTTGCCCGTGCGGGGAATCTGCTCCACCCGACCTACCTGCAGCCATGCCCGCTTGAACACCGCGTCCTGCTCCAACTCGTAGAACTCCGGCGAGATCGAATCCTCATAGGAGACCGGCTCAGTGTCGAGCTGCGGGTAATGCTGGGTCCAACTGCCCTCGGCGGGTTTCGGGTAGCGAGCCACTATCAGTCCTCCGGTTCTGCCACTGAATGTCAGTCTTCCAGATTCGTGCTCACTGAGCGGGCTCGACGCGGTCGAAGCCCACGACGGCGCAGGACGGTCTCGAGCGGTGCGGAGTCACGGGAAAGACGCTGACGGGAACCCTTACAGGTTAGGCGCCGCAGGTCGAGTCCGTCAAACCGACCGGTCGGAACAAAAAATGGCCGGAAGGGCGCGGTCGCTGCTTGTTCGGGAGACGTCCTCTGCTCGGACCGGCCTCGGACCGGCCTGGGACCGCTCGCTCACGCCCCCAGCCGGTCGAGCATCTCGCTGGCCCGCTCGACGCTGCGGGCGATCGGGGCCCGGTACCCCTCCTCCTCGATCCTCGGTCCGAGGATCTCCAGGTCCAGGGGTCCCTCGTAGCCGGCGTCCAGCACCAGGGCCATCAGTCGCTCCACCGGGATGTCGCCATCGCCGATGGCACAGCGATTGGGGATGTCGAACGTGCCGAGTTTGTAGTCGCCGATCTGCACCAGCGCCACCAGGTCGATGTTCTTGCGCACCAGCTCGTCGACCCCGCGTTCGTACCACGCCGAGTAGAAGTCGACGACGACCCCGATGCCGGACATGCGGGCCAGGTCGATGGCGTCCCGGAGGGAGTAGACGAAGCTGCTCGGCATGCGGAACGGGTTGGTCGGCTCCACCGCCAGCTTGACACCGAGATCGTCGGCCCGAGCTACCCATGGGGCCATCTCCGCCGCGAACTTCTCGGCTGCTTCCTCCCATGACAGCGTTCCACCGGTCCCCGATACCGTATAAAGCACGTGGGCACCGACATCGGCCGTGAAGTCCAGCGAGTCCGCCATGCCCTCCCGGTAGCAGGACATGCTCGAAACCTCGAGCCGGGCGTCCCCGATGACTTGGCGGCACTCCGCCCAACCGACGGGCTCGAGCTTGGGCGAGATGAGGCCCACGTTGTCGACGCCCAGGTCGGCCCACAGGGCCAGATCATCGGCGAACGGCTGGTTCATCGAGCAGATACTGTTCACCGAGATGCGGGGGTGGGCCGACGACATGTGTGCTTTCCCGCCCTGCGGGGGGCCGGTTAGTAGCCCTTACCTCTCGCTAGCTCCGGCGCAAAAAGGTCCTGCATACTGCCGAGCTTGACCGAGATGTTCCATTCGTGGTGGGTCCACTTCCAGCCGTCGGGCGTGCGGGCCAGGAAGGTGGGCTGGACAGCCAGGCTCTCGTAGAACTTCCCGGCTCGAGGCCCAAGACCGTAGTGCATGGCCCTGACCCGGGCATCGACCCTGGCGGTGTCGCCGTCGACGACCGGGGCCATGCTCGCCACGTGGTGAAAGGTAATGATCTCGTCGCTTCCGATCATGCGCTGCATGGCTCCGACGACGCCGGCGCGGCCCTGAATGACGGAATCCGGGGTCCATCGGGCGGTCGTGTCCTCAGTGAGGCACTCCTGCATCTCCTCCCAGCCCTTGGCATCCACCAACCCGAAGAATCGCACCAGGCAGTCGGCCACTGCCAGCTGATCGGCGATCATCTGGGTGTCCTGATCGAGAGTGCTCACTGCGGTGGTCCTCCTGTGGGGTGTTCAATTTTCGATCTTAATTGCGGCCTTCGGGCACGCCAGCGCCGCCCGGTTGAGGCTGTCCCGGAGGGACTCCTCGGGCTCTTCGATCAACACCCTGACGACGTCGTCGTCGTCGGCCAGCGCGAACACCTCCGGGCAAGCATTGACGCACACCCCGTGGGCGTCGCATCTCAAATCGTCGACTATCACCTTCATACGCTTCTCCTTCCTCGCCCTTACCGGACCAGACGCCGGGCCATGACGAGGATGTGCTCTCGTTCGTAATCATCGGCCATATCCGGGTGCTTCTCCCGGAGATGGGCGAACGACACCTCGACGATCTCGTCTTCGGTCAGGCCGGTCAGCGTCGTGCCGCACGGGCAGTCCAGCACGTAGTGGAACTGCAAGTCCTTCGAACCTTCCGCCCCCGTGGTCATGACTGGAACGTCACCGGCAAAGTGCCGATGCCCTGGAGGAACGGATTGGCCCAGCGTGTCGTGGTACCGGTGATCTCCCAGTCGGGAAAACGGGCGAGCAGACGCTCGAAGATCATAGTGGAATCGGTCCGAGCGAGGAGAGCTCCCGGGCAGGAGTGCTCGCCGTAGCCAAACGTTTGATGGTCCTTGTCGAAGCTACGGGAGACGTCGAACTCGTCGGGCCGGTCCCAGACGTCAGGGTCTCGATTGGCGCTGGCGTAGGCCATCATCACGTAGTCGTCCTTGCCGATGACCTGGCCCCCCAGCTCGATGTCCCGGGTGGCGGTGCGGCAGCCCGACCAGTTCAGGGGGTAGCAGCGCAGCGACTCCTCGATCGCATTCGAAACCAGCTCAGGACGCTCGACGAGGAGTCGCCGCTGATCGGGGTGGTCGGCCAAGGCCTTGGCCACGAACGAAATCAGGGCCCGGGTCGTCTCGCCCGCGTTGACGAAGGTGGAGATGAACGAGATCGCCATCGAATGCGGCACCGGGGCGCCCTCGAATTCCGATTGGGCGATGATGCTGACCAGGTCGTCCTCGCCCCCGCCGCGCTTGCGGCGGTCGGCCAGGAGCTCATCGCAGTAACCGTGGAACTCCTCGGTCAACCGTTCGATCCGCTCGACCTCGGCTGGGTCCCGGTTCGGGTCGATCGTGATCGCCACCATCTGGGCCGACGCCATCTCGATGAAGCGGTCGCGCATGTCACGGGGCACCCCGACCAACTCGGTCATCAACGCCGCCGGGATGCGGCCCACGGTCGTGACGAAGTCGACCTCGGCGCCGGGCTCGATGCTGTCGAGGAACTCGTCGGTGATCTCGCCGATGCGCGTCCTCAGGCTCCTGACCAGGCTCGGCCGCAGCGCCTTCATCATGATGCTGCGCACCGGCCCGTGCCGCGGCGGGTCGAGCGTGATGAGAGCGACGAAATCGGGGTCGCCCAGCGACAGCTTCCCCTTCGAGATCATCCCCCGGGTCTCGGCCGGGCTCAGCTTGCCTTCGCGGATTCGTTCCTGGGCCCAGTCCGGAAGCTGCTGTATCACCGTGGACGGGTCGCTGGCATCGCCGACCGCGAAGCCGTATTGGCTCGAGAACTGCTCGGGATGGGAGCCCACGAAACGCTGGTGCTCCCACTTCGACAGCACCCAGAAACCGGTGGCGAAGCGCGACGGCTCGTACCAGTAGACCGGGGCCTCGTCGCGCTCCGCCGCGATCGATGCATACATGACCTCGGGGTCCTGCATGTAGAAGGCGGCGTCCTCCCACTTCGGCCACTCCACGCCGGCTCTGGTTGGGGTTGTCACGACTACCTGCCGATCATCGGGGCGAAGTGCCGGTGCCGCCGGCTAGTCCGACCACGGCTTCTCGTCCCACGGCCGATCCAGGGCCTGCATCCCGGCACCGAAGGGGAAGAACTGGCGCTGGGCCCACATCTCGGCTTGCAGGCCATGGTCGAGCTCGTTCAGGAACGCCCGCCTCAGGCTCTGGGTCAGGATGTGCTTGGTGTTGCGGATGACGATGGGCGGCCGCATGGCGAGGTCTCGGGCGATCTCCCACGCCCGGTCGAGCAGACGGTCCTTCGGCAGCACCTCGTGGACGACTCCCCACTCGCGGGCTTCCTGGGCCGTCAGCTTGTAGCCGGTGAAGAGGAAGTAGCGGGAGCGGCTGGGACCCACCAACGCGTCCCAGACGACGTGCTGGCCGTCGCCCGGAACCATCCCCCGAGGGAAGTGGGAAAGGTCCTGGAAATACGCGTCGTCCGATGCGAGGACTATGTCCATCAGCATGGGCACCTCGGAGTGCATGGTGCAGGGCCCGTTGACCGCGGCGACGATGGGCACGTCGATGGCGAGCAGGTTCTCAATAATCATGCGGCCGAACCAGCCCTTCTCGTCCATCGTCACCACCCCGTCGGCGTCGCTGTAGGCGTTGTACACGGGGGCGCCGCTTTCGGTGACCGGCTTGCCCCAGAGGGCGTTGTAGGTGTCGCCGGTGCCGGTGTGGATGAGCACCTTGATGTCCCGATCGCCGGCTATATCGGCGAAGGCGTCGGACATGCGGTCATGCGACTCCCAGTACCACTGGAGCGGGCCGCCGTTGGTGTGGCACTGCATGAAGAGGATGCCCTCGTCGCTCAGCTCGAACTTGTAGTGCTCGTAACTGTCCTTGTATTCCGAATAACGAGTCCGCTTGACCACCCGACCCCCTTGACACGATGACTGGGTTTGTACCGACCAGTCAGTATAGAGCGCAACTGACGCCGGCCAAATCGTGCTCGGTCCGGCCGGGGCTCATCCTAGAGGCCCGGCCGTTCGGCCACCCGGGCCGCCACCCGATCTCTGCGGTGCGGCCGTGTAGCGTCGGCGCCGGGCCGGGAGCGAGGCCAAGCCCGGGATCGGGGTGAGGAGAGAGGTGGATGCAGCGACCTGAAGGGGGCGAGGAGCCTCGGCGGAACCCGAAGTGGCAGGCCCGTCGCCAGGCGATCATCGACACCTCGGCGCGGGTCTTCGCCCGCCGCGGCTATCACGCGACCGGCATCACCGAGCTGTGCGCAGCCAACGACCTGGGCAAGGGCGCCTTTTATCACTACATCGGCTCCAAGGAGGAGCTCCTCGTCGCCATCCATGACCGGGTCATGGACGAGGTCATGCTGGGCGCCGATCGCGTGGCGGAGGCCGGGGGATCACCCTCGGCGCAGCTCGCCATGCTCGGCGACGAGCTGCTCGACGTCATCGCCCGGTACCCCGACCACGTCTGGGTCTTTCTGCACGAATTCCCGGCGCTCACCGATGAACGAGCCGAGCAATTCCGCGAGCGGCGCCGGGACTACGAGCGGCGGGTGGAGAGGGTGCTGGAGGCGGGCATCATCTCGCGCGAATTCCGCGACGTCGACCCGAGGCTGACCGCCCTGGCCTGGCTAGGAATGCACAACTACACGTACCTCTGGCTGAAGCCGAGCGGCCGCATGACGGCAGCTGACGTGGCCAAACGGTTCGCCGATATCTTCATCCCGGGGATCGCCAACCGATCGGCACCGGCGAGTGGGCCGGCGGCTCAAGGCGCCGAGTAGCCGCCGTCGACCACCATCGCCGAGCCGGTGGTCCAGCGGGACGCGTCACTGGCGAGATAGGAATAGGCGCCTACCAGGTCGGCGGCCGAGCCCAGCCCGAGGGGGTGGCGCGCCGCCATGGCGTCGATCGCTTCCGGGGGCAGGTCGGTGTGGATGGCCGAGAGAAAGGTCCCCGGGCACACGCAGTTGACCCGTATCCCGTCACGGGCATACTCGACGGCCGCCACCTTCGCCAGCTGGATGACCGCAGCCTTCGTCG
This sequence comes from uncultured Actinomycetota bacterium, assembly GCA_963783945.1. GTDB lineage: Bacteria > Actinomycetota > Acidimicrobiia > Acidimicrobiales > Palsa-688 > CAWAPS01. Next base: position 645,933 of record CAWAPS010000007.1, on the reverse strand, counting down.
CGCAGTACGGCCCGGCATGGGACCACGCGGTGAGGCCGGCGACTGAGGCGGTCAGCACGATCGAGCCTGACCGTTGCGGACGCATCACCGCCACCGTGGCCCGGATCCCGTTGACCGCACCGAGGACGTTGACCCGAAACGACCGCTCCCAGTCCTCGGTGGCCAGGTTGTGGATGCGCCCGTTGGGAGCGAGAACTCCGGCATTGCTGATCAGGACGTCGAGCCGGCCGAAGCAGCCGACGGCGAGGTCGACCACCGCCTGTACCTGAGCGAAGTCGCTCACGTCGGCCAGCACCGTCTCCACCCCCGCCCCGCCCCCGGGAAGCCCGCCAATCGTCGCCTCCAGCGTCGACGCGCTGACGTCGCTCAACACCAGATCGGTGCCCGGCTCGCCGGCCAGCCGGCTCGACAGCGCCGCTCCGAGGGCTCCCCCCGCGCCTGTGATGGCAATGACTCTTCGGGCCGGCGTCATAGGTCACTCCCCTCCGCCGAAGCGGCTCTCACCCCGGTCATATGAGCAGGTACCCACCATCGACGTTCAGGACCGTCCCGGTCACGAACGCCGAAGCATCGGAGGCCAGGAACTGGTAGGCGCCGGCCAGATCGACGGCGCGGCCCCAGCGTCCCTGCGCGGTATGCCCGAGGACCCCGGCCGAAAGCTTGGGATTGTTCTTCCACTTCTCGGCCAGAGGTGAATCGAACCATCCCGGAGCTACCACATTCACCGTGATGCCGGAGGGGGCCAGATCCAGGGCCAGCCCTTTGGCCATGCCGACCAGACCGGCCTTCGAGGCGCTGTACGCGGTGAGCCCCTCCCGCGGCCGTTCCCCGAGAACGGAGCCGGTGAATATCAGCCGCCCGCCCTGGCCCATGACCCGGGCGGCGGCCCGGGCCCCGAGGAACGCCCCGGTGAGGTTCACCTCCAGAACCTCCCGCCACACGGACGGATCGGTCTTGAGCGGGCCGGCCAGGACGGGCGAGATCCCGGCGTTGCAGATCCAGACGTCGACGCCGCCCCATTCGAGCACCGTGGCGTCGGCCACTTCCTCGTTGAACGCGGCGTCGGTCACGTCGCCGGCGAACGCCAGCGCCGGGCCTGGAAGCGCGTCGGCGACGGCACTGATCTCTTCCTTGGTCCGGGAAACCAGGGCCACCTGCGCACCGGCGCTCGAAAAGGCGTGCGCGAGCAACCGGCCCAGCCCCCGGCCGGCTCCTGTAAGCACCACCCGCTTCCCCGTGACATCGCCTGCCCCGGGGAAGGAACCGGGGATCTCGATCTGTTCGGTCATCACCCTTTCCCGTTGTTGTACCGACCAGTACAATACACCGTCTGTGGATCCCGGCCGGTCTGTCGCCCCCCCGTTCTCGAACACCGAGCTGCTCGAGATGCATCGCCGGATGCTGGTCATCCGGGGGTTCGAGGAGCGGGTAGCCGTGCTGTACCGGGACGGTGAGGTGCCCGGCTTCGTCCATCTGTCCATCGGTCAGGAGGGGGCGGCGGTGGGGGCGTGCTGGCCCCTTCGACCCAAGGACGTCATCACGTCGACCCATCGCGGCCATGGTCACTGCCTGGCCAAGGGCCTGGCCCCCCTCGGGATGTTCGCCGAGCTGATGGGGAAGGACGAGGGCACCAACCGGGGCCGCGGCGGCTCGATGCACATCGCCGACCCGAACATCGGGATCTTCGGCGCCAACGGCATCGTGGCCGCCGGCCTGCCGATCGCGGTAGGGGCAGCCACCGCCGCCCACCTGCGCGCCGACGGCGACCTGGCCGTGGCGTTCTTCGGCGACGGTGCGGCGGCCCAGGGCGCATTCCACGAAGCGGTGAATCTGGCCGCGGTGTGGCATCTTCCGGTGATCTTCTTCTGTGAGAACAACGGGTACGCCGAGTTCTCGCCGGCGTCGAGCCAGCACGCCGCGCCGCTCGAGCAGAGGGCCGCCGGCTACGGCGTCGACTATGTGGCGGTCGACGGAAACGACGTCGTGGCGACCGCGACTGCCATGCAGGAAGTGGTGCGGGCGATTCGGGCCGGGGCGGGGCCCGCGATGGTCGAGGCCACTACGTACCGGTGGCACGGCCACTACGAAGGCGACCCGCAGCGCTACCGGTCGACGGACGAGGTCCAGTCCTGGGAGACCAAGGACCCCCTCGTCGTCCATGCCCGCCGTTTGCGGTCGGCAGGCATCGGTGACGACGCCATCACCACGCTCGAGGCCTCAGTCGCGAAGGAGCTGGAAGAAGCGGTAGACGTAGCTCGAGGGTTTGCCCCCCCCGCCCCCACCACCCTCACCAACTTCGTGATCCGGCCGAGACCGGCGCCCACCGAGCCCCCTCCCCCCGACGCCGACGCCCCGGTCTTTCGCACCATGGACGCCATCCGCACCGCTCTCGAGGCGGAGCTAGCGGCCGACGAGCGGGTGTTCGTCGCCGGTATCGACGTGGCGGCCGGCGGCAACGTGTTCGGGCTCACCCGGGGGCTGCACGACCGGTTCGGTGATCGCGTGCGCGACACGCCGATCTCGGAGACCGCCATCATGGGCGTCGGCGTCGGAGCGGCCATGGCCGGGATGCACCCCGTGGTGGAGTTGATGTACCTCGACTTCGTCGGGGTCTGCCTCGACCAGCTCCTCAACCAGGCCGCCAAGATGCCGTTCATGACCGGCGGGGCGGCGCAAATGGCCCTGACCGTGCGCACCCAGTTCGGCGCCGGGCGGTCATCGGGAAGCCAGCACTCCCAGAGCCTCGAAGCGCTCCTCGCCCACATCCCGGGCCTGAGCGTGGTCATGCCCTCGACCCCGGCCGACACCTACGGCCTGCTCCGGGCCGCCATCCAGGATCCGAACCCGGTCGTCTTCATCGAGAACCGGCTGTTGTACGGCATGAAGGGACCGCAGCCGCCCTCATCGCACATCCTTCCGATCGGGCGGTCATCGGTCGTTCGCCCCGGCACCGATGTCACCGTCGTGTCGATCTCGCGAATGGTGCACGAGGCTTTGGCCGCGGCCGAGAGTCTGGCCGGCGAGGGCGTCTCGGTAGAAGTGATCGACCTTCGAACCGTGTCTCCGCTCGATATGGCTCCGATCCTCGAGTCGGTCCACAAGACCAGCCGGTTGCTGATCGCCCACGAAGCGATCGTGCCGTTCGGCATCGGTGCCGAGATAGCCGCAACCGTCGCCCGGGAGGCCTTCTGGGACCTGGACGCCCCGATCCAACGCGTCGGCGCCGCGGCCACTGCCCCTCCGTACGCTCCTGAGCTCGAACGCGCCTGGCTCCCTGACCGCGACGATATAGCCGAGGCCATCCGCCGGCTCGCCGGCGAGTGATTCGGCGGCTGCTCTAGCAGCCGAGAGTGCGGGCGATTACCAGGTGCTGGATCTCGTTGGTTCCTTCGCCGATCTCGAGCACCTTGGCGTCGCAGTAGAAACGGGCGACGGGTGACTCGAGCATGTAGCCGAGGCCGCCATGGATCTGCACCGCTTCCGACGCCGCCCATACCGCAACCCGGCTGGCCTTCAGCTTGGCCATGGACGCCTCCTTCAAGAAGGGCTGGCCGTTGTCGCGCAGGTAGGCGGCGCGGTAGGTGAGCCATCGAGCCGCCTCCAGTTCGGTGGCGATGTCGGCGAGCTTGAACTGCACCGCCTGGAACTGCGAGATCCGTTGGCCGAACTGAACCCGCTGGTGGGCGTAGCCGGTCGCCAGGTCGAGTACCGCCTGGGTGAGGCTGAGCGACAGCGCCGCGATCGATATGCGACCGACTTCGAGGGTGCGGAGGAACTGGCTGAGCCCGAGGTCCGGATCACCGACCAGGTGGTCGTCGGGGACCCACACATCGTCGAAGTACAGCTCCCGGGTGTCCAGACCTCGCCATCCGATGCCGCGCATCTTCGAGCCCATGGTGAAGCCGGGCGTATCCTTCTCGACCACGAAGCTGGCGAACCTGGGTCCCTTCCCCTCCTCGGTCGATTCAGTGCGGGCCAGCAGGGTCACCCCGAATGACATGTCGGTGCCGGCATTGGAGATGAACGTCTTTCTACCGTTTATCCGCCAGCCACCGTCTTGGCGTTGCGCCCTCGTCTGGATCCCCCTCGTATCCGAACCGGCGTCTGGCTCGGTCAAGCCGAACGCACCGAGGACCCGCCCCTCGGCCAGGGGACGAAGCCATCTTTCCCGCTGCGCGTCGTTGCCGAAGAGGTACAGGGGCAGCGATCCGATGGTCACGTGGGCCTGCCACGCCGCCGCCACCGACTGGTCGGCCAGGCCGATCTGCTCCATGGCCGCCACGAAACCGATGGTGGACATCCCTATGCCGCCCCACTCCTCCGGGATGAGCATGCCGAGCAGGCCCAGGGCGCCCATCTCCCGGAGGAGGTCGGTGGGGCAACGGGCCTCCTCCCAGGCCAGAGGCGCCCTCGCCGCGATCTCCTTCTGGGCGAACGCCCGGCACAGCTCGACCAGGTCGCGTTCGGGTTCGGTGAGCGAGAAATCCATCTCCCGATCCTATTGGACCGATCGGTACAACACCCCCTCGGTGCTCAGGCCCCGACGCGATCGAGCAGCTCGCTCGCCCGCTCGACCGACCGCCGCACCGACGAGTGGTAGCCCTCTTCCTCGACGCGAGGCCCCATCACCTCGAGGTCGAACGAGCCTTCGAAGCCGGCGTCGAGCACCATGGCGAGCAGGCGCTCCAACGGGATGTCGCCGTCACCGGGCACGACCCGGTTGCCGGTCTCCGTGGTCCCGATCACGTAGTCGGAGATCTGGGTTATGCCCACCATGTCGATGTTGTCTCGGACGACCTTTTCCAAGCCCCGCTCGTACCAGCACGACTGGAGGTCGAGCATGACCTTGGTGCCGGCCTGGCGGGCCAGGTCCATGGCGTCGCGCTGCCAGAAGAGGAAGCTGACGTCCGAGCGGAGAGGGTTGGTGGGTTCGAGCAGGACGGGGACGCCGAGCTCCTTGCTGCGGGCCACCGCCGGCGCGACCATCTCGCTGAACGCCTCGGCCGCTTCGTCCCAGGTGAGCGACGGCGCCGCCCCGGTGCACACATATATCGATTCACCGCCGATCGATGCCACGAACTCCACGGTGTCGACGGTGCCCTTCTGGTCGGCGTCCCACCAGCCGAGGGCCCGGTCGGCGTCGAGGCGCCGGTAGGTCGGGCCGAACATGGTCGACACCCGCAGGCCGGCCGACTTGATCTCGTCCCTGGCCGTGTCCCACCCGACCTCCACTACTTTCGGGAGAATCAGGCCGACGTACCCGACGTCGAGGTCCCGCCACAGGGCGAGGTCGGCCGCGAGGGGCTGGTGGTAGGAGGAGACGGAGTTGACTGAGAGCCGTGGGTGTCCAAACACCTTGGGAAATCTACTCATCGCCACTTGCCCTCGCCGATTCGTCCCCCTGGATACCTAATGGGGGGCCCGGGTTGGGTGGTGCGGGTAGCGGCGGGTCTAGGATTCCTGGAGGTCCGATCGAAGCTGGAATGGGTTTTTACTGGTCGGGGTCGGTTTCTCCAGAGAGGGGATGGGCGTGGCGCAGGTAGTGCGAGTGGGTGTCATCGGTACCGGTTTCGGCGCCGGAGTGGTGGCTCCGGCGTTCAGAGCGGCGCCCGATTGCGATGTGGTCGAAGTGGTCACACCCCGCGACGACGCCGCGGTGTCAGCGTTGTGCGCCCGAGCCGATCTGGACCTGATCTCAGTTCACTCTCCGCCCTTCCTGCACCTCGAGCACGTCCGCCGGGCCATCGACGCCGGCCATGCCGTGCTGTGCGACAAGCCTTTCGGCCGCAACGCCGAGGAGGCGGCGTCCATGGTCAAGCTGGCCGAGGACGCCGGAGTGGTCAGCGTGCTCAACTTCGAGCGGCGGTTCGACCCGCTGCGCCAGCGCCTGCGGGCCCTGATCCACGAGGGTGCGATCGGCCAGCCAGATCACTTCCAGTACTCCAGGTTCTTGGCCACCCCTCAGCCCATGCGCTATGGGTGGCTGAACAGCAAGGAGCTCGGTGGCGGCTGGCTCGGCGGACAGGGGTCCCATCTCATCGACGCCTGCCGCTGGCTGTTCGGAGAGGAAATAGACCAGGGCGTGGTGGTGACGCGCGTGCTCTTCCCCGAGCGGGCCGATGCCGAGGGGAAAATGCACCGCTGCGACGCCGAGGACGGCTTTGTCGCATCCCTGCGCACCGTCGGCGGTAAAACCGCGGTAATCGACTGCGCGCTCGAATCAGCGGTCAACACCCCGGAGCGCACAGCCGTCTTCGGCTCCGAGGGGGTCCTGGAGATCACCGACACCGGCGTGGAGCGGCGCCTGGCCGACGGCCAGGTCGACTTCTTCGACGTAAACCTGGAGGGCAAGTCGCCACTCATCTACTCCATGGAGCACTGGGCCGCAATGGTCTGCGATGCGGTACGCAGCGGAGTCGTCGAGTCCGGCTCCCCCACCTTCGCCGACGGCCTCGCCTGTGCCAAGGTGATGGACCAGATGCGCCGGTAAGTGCCGCGGCAAACTCGGGCCTATTCGGCGAGCTCCTTGAGCTGCCCGACCAGGTCGGCCGCGGTCTGGTCGGCGGTGGGGACCGGCAGAACCTGAAGCTGGGTGATCCCGGCCTCCTTGTACGCCGCGATCCGCTCGGCGATCCAGCTTCGCGGTCCGACCAGCGAGGTGAGCTCGATGAACTCGGCGGGGAGGGCGGCCGCCGCGTCGTCGATCCGGCCCGACAGGTAGAGGTCCTGCACGAGCTCGGCCTCGGCCTCGTACCCGTAGTGGCGGACCAACGTGTTGTAGTGGTTTCTTCCCTTGGGTCCCATGCCCCCCACGAACAGGGCGGCCGCCGGCCTGGCTGCGTCCCGCAATTTCAGGACGTCGTCGCCCTCGCCGATCGCCAGTATTCCCGCGGCCGTCACCTGTAGTGGTCCTAGCGACGGGTCTCGTTTGGCCTGCCCGACCGCCAGCGGGGCGCCCCAGACGTCTTTGACCTTCTCCGGAATAACCAGGAGCGGGAACCAGCCCTCGGCGATCTCGGCGGTGAGAGCGACGCTCTGGTCGCCGATGGCCGCCAACCAGATCGGGATGCGCGGTCGGACCGGTTGGTCGATCATCTGACGCGGCTCACCCAAACCGGCGCCCCGATCGGATGGTAGAGGAAGGTGGTAGTGCCGGCCCTCGTGTATGAGCGGAGATTCGCGTGCCCACGCCCGGCGGCAGATGTCCACGATCTCGCGCGTCCGCCCAACTGACGAGTCGAAGCTGACTCCGTGGAATCCCTCGATGATTTTCACCCCGCCGGCCCCGAGGCCGAGCTCGAACCGACCCCCTGAAAGCGAGTCGATCCCGGCCGCGGTCATGGCGATGAGAGTCGGCGTACGGGTGTATATCGGCATGATGCCCGACCCGATGCGGACCCGTTCGGTCCGGGCGGCCAGGTAGCCCATGTGACTCGGGCTGTCGAACCCCGAGTTCTCGGCGACCCAGACGAAATCCAACCCCGCCCTTTCCAACTCGACCACCCGTTTGGCCGCATCCTGAAAAGATTTCTCGTTGGCGAGCGTGGTTGCGATCTGCACTCGTGTCCTCCGTGGCGTCGGCCGCAATTGGTCGTCACGGGCGGGCGACCGGGCCTCGTCGATCCTATGGCCTGGCCCGGACGGGGGCCGCGGCCAGACCCGTTCGGCCCACGCCTGGGCCGGGCGGGGAGCGTTGCCCTAGACTGCCGGCAAGAGTCATTGGAGGTTGTCGATGCAAACCGTGCCTTTGTCCGAGGCGCTCGGGGTCGAGCTGACCGATTTCGATATCAAAGGGTCTTGTCATCCCAAAGAGCAGGCGGAGCTGCGCCGCCTCTTCTGCGAGCACCACCTGCTCCTTGTGCGCGGTCAGGACGTCACCGCAGACGACCAGGGCCGGTTCGTCGCCAATTTCGGCCCGCTTCACACCAGGGCGGACGGGATGAAGGAGACATACGTCACCAACCTCACCGAGGCGGGTCAGCCGACGGCCCGCACCGGCACGGCCAAGCTGATCTGGCACCAGGACGGCACCTACGGGCTCCGGCCGGGTATTGCCACGTCTCTGTGGGGGCAAGAGGTCGCACCTGATTCTGTTCCCACGCTGTTCGCCAGCGGGGTGCGCGCCCTCGACCGCATGCCCGCCGACCTCCGGGCGCGAATCGAGCCGCTGCACGCCCTCCACCTGCGCGACACCCTCCAGGAGCGGACCGACTACCGATGGTTCGAGGAGAACGTCCCGCTCGACGCCGCCCCGGACCGGTTCCTCCGCCACAAGCACCCGATCATCTATCAGCTACCGCACACCGATCAGAAGACGGTGATGGTGAACGAGCTGCTCACCAGCCACGTGGTCGAGCTCCCGCGCCAAGAGGGCGAGGCCCTCATCCAGGAGCTGTTCGCCCAGATATACGCAGACGACAACATCTACACCCATCAGTGGCGGACCAACGACGTGATCATCTGGGACAACCTGGCGCTTCAGCACTGCCGGCCGGCCGAGATGGGCCTACCGGTCCGGCGCCTGCGCCGCCAGTCGCTCGACGGATGGTACACCGACGACGGCCTGCTGGACTGGACTGAGACCGTAGTGGCTTACGTCGGTTACTCCGAGCGCATGTAGCCCTTGGAATCGGAGGTTTCAGCCGGCCGAGTCCGCCGGAGCGCGGCGGACCAGCAAGACCGGGCACTTGGCATGATGTGCCACGTAGTCGGAGGTGGAACCGCCGAGGACCCGCCGCAGAACGCTGCTGTGCGGAGAGCCGACGACAATGAGGTCAACCTTCTCCTCCGCCGCGATCGTACAAATACGCTCCGCCGGGTCCCCGCTCTCGACCCGCAATTCCGCGTCGACCCCGAGCCGGTGCACGATCTGCCTGAGCCGTCCGCCGGCAGTGGCCTTCGCCGCCTGGTCGGCATCCTCCCATTCCCCGTTGTCAAGCACCACGGCCGGAGCCCACATCCCCTCGAGGCTGGCTGCGGTTGCCACCACACCCTGGTAGACGGTCAGGAACAAGTACCGATGGCCGGCCCCGAGCAGACCTACGGCCTCTTCGACGGCGTCGCCGTCGTATTCCGTGCCGGCCGTCGCGACCAAGATTCGACTCACGGGGACCTTCTCTCGTCAGTGCACCACTCTGCCTCGGGGGATATCTACCCGATCCGTCCCGTATCCCAACATAGGCCGCCCGGCACCAAATCACATCTACCCTCGACCCCAGGCCCGTGGCGTCTCTCCTAGCCGACATCACGCCGCTGCGCCACAGCCGCAACTTCCGGCGATTGTGGTTCGGTCTGGCGGTCACCTCTGTCGGCAGCCAGCTCACCGTGGTCGCTTTGGCCTACCAGGCCTATGTGCTGACCCACTCGACCGCAATTGTGGGTCTGGTCAGCCTGACCGCGCTAGTTCCGACTCTGGTCGGCTCGTTGGCCGGAGGCACCATTGCCGACGCCGTCGACCGACGCCGGCTGCTGCTCCTGACCCAGATGCTGTTCGCCACGTCGAGTGCCAGTTTGGCGGCCAACGCCTTTCTGCCCAACCCGAAACTGTGGGTGCTATTCGTGGCGGCCGCGGCAACCGCCGCCATTCAAGGCCTGGACTGGCCGACGCGATTGGCCGTCATGCCCATGATCCTCACGCCGGAGGATCTGCCCAGTGCGTATGCCCTGCAGTCGGTTGCCAACAACCTGGCCATGATCGCGGGGCCTGCCCTCGCCGGCGTCCTCATCGCCCAGGTGGGGCTCGGGTGGGTCTACCTGATCGACGTGATTTCGTACGGCGCGACGTTCATCGCCGCCGTGCTCTTACCGAGCCTGCCTCCCGCCGGGGGCGGCGCCACTGCGAGCTTTTCGTCGATGGTCGCGGGCCTCAGGTACCTGCGCACCCAGACCCTGCTGGCCGCCACGTTCGTGCTGGACCTGAACGCCATGATCTTCGGCATGCCCAAGGCGGTATTTCCCGCACTTGGTACCGGGTTGTACCACGGGGGCGCGGCCACCGTCGGCCTGCTGTATGCCGCCCCCGGGGCCGGGGCGTTTCTGGCCTCGCTCTTCAGCGGATGGGTGAGGCATGTGTCATTCCAGGCCCGGGCTCTGGTTCTGTGCATGTTCGTGTGGGGTGGCGCCATCACCGGCTTCGGGCTAATCCCGCTGCTGTGGATCGGACTGATCCTTCTGGCCATCGCGGGCGGTTCCGACGTCATCGGCGGGGTCTTCCGGGTCGCCATCCTTCAGCGGAGCACCCCCGACCACTTCCAGGGCCGGCTGGGCGGGCTGTTCTTCGCCGCCGCTGTTTCCGGCAACCGGCTGGGGGACGCCGAGACGGGGTTGGCCGCGAGCGTGGGCGGACCTCAGTTCGCAGTGTGGTCAGGGGGGCTGGCCTGCATCGCCGGCACGGCTTTCCTGGCCTGGCGCATACCCGCTCTGTGGCGGAAAGACCGGCGCACGGTGGGCAATCGAGTTGCCGCTCCTCCGGCGGTCGAGTCGCTCGACCGATCCGGCACTACAGCCGTGCCCGAGCAGATTTAGGTTGGGCGACCCCCGGCTCGGGCTCAACCTTCGATCGCCGTCCGCGAGAACAAGGCACGGCGGTGGTCGGCGGCGAGCCAGTCGTAGGGGTAGCCCCGCTCGACCCGGGTCGCCTCCTCGAGCCGGGCCAGCTGCTCGTCATCGAGCCGCACGTCGACAACCGCCAGGTTGTCCCGGATCTGGTCGATCCGCCTGGCGCCGAGCACGGGCATGACCCCCTGGCGCAGCACCCACGCCAGCGCAACCTGGGCGGGCCTGACGCCGAGCTCCCGCCCGACCTCGGACGCGGCGTCGAGAGCATGGCGCTGCGCCGGCGACAGGGTGTCGGGATCGTGGGCGCCGCCGAGCGCCCCGCGGCCGAGGGGGCTCCACCCCAGCAACCCCAGCCCCAGCGCGCGCGCCATGGGTAGCAACTCCCGGTCGGCCGAGCGCTCGGCCAGCGAGTACTCCACCTGCATGGCACAAAACGTGCTCCATCCCCGCAGCTCCGCCAGCAGGTCCGCCCGCGCCGCGACCCATGCCGGGGTGTTGCTCACGCCGATCGCCAGCACCTTGCCGGCCCGCACCAGATCGTCGAGCGCCCTCATGGTCTCGTCGGGGGGCGTGCACTCATCCCACGCGTGGACCCACAACAGGTCGACGTAATCCGTGTTGAGCCGGCGCAGGCTGCCCTCGAGGCTGTGCCGCAGGCTCTTTCGATGGCTTCCGCTGGCGTTGGGATCGGGCGAGTCGGTGGGGTAGGGAAAGGTGAACTTGGTGGACAGCACGATCCTCTGCCGCTCGCTCGTGATGAGCCGCCCCAGGATCGTCTCGCTTGTCCCCTGGTTGTAGTTGTTGGCGGTGTCGACGAAATTCCCGCCGGCCTCACGGTAGGCGGCGTAGATCCGGCCGGACTCGCTTTCGTCGGTCCCGAATCCCCACTCTGTGCCGAACGTCATCGTGCCGAGGCACAGCTCGCTTACCCGTATACCCGAGCGCCCGAGTAGCCGCACTCCCATGCTCACGACTGAGCCCGCGTCATCTGCCACACGTCAGCCATCACGGCCTCCCCCTACGAACGCCCCCGCTTTGGGAGCAGACTTCTGGACGTTTCTCGTCAAATAAACTAGACTGATCGGTCTAGTATAGTGCGCCGACACAAGAGGGAGTTGCTGTGGTGGGTGGTGCCGTCAAACGTCCGACGAAACTGGTCAGCTCCGACGACGTGAGAGGGCTGTCGTGACGAGCCCGGACATCGCTGACGCCGGGCGCGGGATCCGGGTGAGCGATCCCGTTCACGTAGAACTGGTGAAGAACGCGCTGAGCACCCTGGCCGATGAGATGGGTTTGGCCATCGTGAGGAGCGCCTATTCGTCGCAAGTGAAGGAGGCCGGTGATTCGACCGCGGCGATATTCGATCGTAACGGCCGATTGTTGGCCCAGTCGGGTCGGGCCCCATTGATGCATCTGGCCAGCCTTCGCCCTGGCCTGGGTGAGGTAGTACTCGATTTTGGCATGGACAGTATGCGGGAAGGTGATGTTTATGCTTGTAATGACCCGTATCGAGGCGGTATCCACTCCAACGACATCATGGTGTTTCGGCCGTGCTTTATTGAGGGGGAACTGGAGTATTTTACTGCGGCATTGATGCATGTGGCTGACGTCGGCGGTATGGCGGCGGGCGGGCTGCCGGCCAACGCCACCGAGATGTATCACGAGGGGCTGATATTGCCACCGGTGCGGCTCTACGCCGCGGGTGAGCCAGAGGCTGGACTGATGGCTGTCATCGCGGCCAACAGCCGGACACCGGCGAAGGTTCTCGGCGACCTCCGGGCCATGGTCGCCGGGGCATATATGGGCGCCCAGAGGTTGGCCGAGCTCACCGAGCGCTACGGTATGGAGCGCCTGCGGGCCCTGGTGGAGGAACTGCTGCAGTACACCGACCGTCGGATGCGCCTGGATATCGCGGCGTTGCCTGACGGTTCGCATGAGGGCAGCTTCGTGGTCGATGACGACGGCATCGATATCGGTAGAGGCCACACGGTCCGGGTACGGGTGACAATTGACGGGGAACGGATCAGCGCCGACTTTACCGGCACCGACCCCCAAGCGAAGGGACCCATCAATGCGGCATTTTCGCAGGCGTTGTCCGGTGTTCTCTTCGTGGTTCGCAGCATTCTGTCGCCGGACATCCCGGTCAATGACGGATTGTTCTGGTCGATTGATGTGTACTTTCCCCAGGGGAGCCTTTGCAATCCGAACCCCCCGGCAGCTTGCAACGCCCGGATGGCGACGGTCATGGCCGTCATCGAAGCCATGCTCGGCGCCTTGTCGGAGATCGTGCCGGAAGCAAGAGTCGCGGCTTCCAGCAATGTCCATGTGTCTACCTTGAGCGGGGTCGAGCCCGGCACCGGGCGGGCCTGGGCGGCGGTGGACCCACAGTTCGGAGGCGGAGGGGCTCGGGGGGATCGGGATGGCAACGACACCCTGGGCTCGATGATCATGGAAGGCAGCGCGCTGCACTGCGTCGAGGCGTACGAGATGGAGTACCCGCTGCGCTTCGAGCGATTCGAGGTCTGGAAGGATTCCGGCGGGCCCGGCCGTTGGCGAGGCGGACAGGGCAGTCGCCGGGACGTACGCTTTCTGGCGGACGGTGTTTTCACCGGCCGGGCCACGGACCGCTGCCGGATCCCGCCCCCGGGCGCCGGCGGAGGTCTGCCTGGCCACGGGGGCGGGTGGGTTCTAAACGAGGGCGCTGCCGGCGAACGGATCCTGCCCGCCAAGATCACCTCGCTGCCGGTCGAAGCGGGGGATGTCATCACCATGCGCACCTCCTCTGGAGGAGGGTTCGGTCCGCCGGCGGATCGCGAGCCGTGGCGCGTCCTGGACGACGTCAAGGAGGGGAACGTCACGATCGAATCGGCGCGCCATGTCTACCGGGTGTCGATCGACCCCGCCACCTTGACGGTGCGAGAGGCGGAAACCGCAGCGCTTCGGCGCCGATCGTCATGACGGGCCCGGCCCGCTATTCCGTGGGCATTGACATCGGCGGCACCTTCACTGATCTGGTTCTGGCCAACCACGCGGCGGGATCGCTTCACGCCAAGAAGGTGCTGACGACGCCGCAGGATCCGGCCCGGGCAGTGATCGAGGGGCTCGAGCAATTGCTGGGCGACGTCGGACTGACCGCGCAGGGAATCACCCGCTGCACCCATGCCACGACCCTGGCGACCAACGTCGTGCTGGAAAGAAGGGGGGCACGGGTCGCATATGTGACAACCCGGGGCTTCGGAGACCTTCTGGTGATAGGACAGGAGCGGCGAGGCGACGAGGACAAGTTCAACCTGGCGTTCGAAAAGCGGCCGCCGCTGGTTCCTCGAAATCGGACTCTGGAGATCTCTGGGCGCATAGGCGCGGATGGCGCGGTGGTCGAACCGCTCGACGAGGCCCAAGCGTCCGAAGCGATCAGCGGACTGCTGGCCCGCGAGACGATCGACGCATTCGCGGTGTGCTTCTTGCACGCTTACGCCAACCCCGAGCACGAGCGCCGGGTAGGCGCCCTCATCGCCCGCCTGTGCCCGGACAGGTTTGTGGCCCTGTCGTCGGAGGTATGGCCGGAGTACCGGGAGCTTCCACGCGCCAACACGACGGTCGTCAGCGCCTATGTCGGGCCGACGGTGCGACGCTATGTCGAAGCGCTCGAGTCGAGGTTGCGAGCGTTGGGCATGGATGTCGGGCTGCAGATCATGCAGTCGAGCGGGGGTACGACCAGCGCGGAGGCGGCAGCCCGGCGACCGATCCAGCTGGTGGAGTCGGGGCCGGCAGCGGGCGTTATAGCCGCCACGGTCGTCGGTCGCCGGTGCGGTGTCGACGATCTCATCTCGTTCGACATGGGGGGAACCACGGCCAAGGTGAGTGCCGTCAAAGGAGGAAAGCCGTCGATAACCCACGACTTTGCGGTTGGCGGCTACGCCAGCGCCGGGCTCAAACGAGTGGCCGCGGGATACGCCGTCAAGCTGCCGGTGATCGACCTGGCCGAGGTCGGGGCCGGGGGCGGATCGATCGCCCGGGTGGATGCAGGAGGCGTCCTCAGAGTGGGCCCCGAAAGCGCCGGGTCGGAGCCCGGGCCGGCGTGCTATCTCCTCGGCGGGTCGCGACCCACAGTCACAGACGCGGACCTCGTCCTCGGATATCTGAATTCTCACTACTTCCTGGGCGGCACGATGACGGTGAGTCTGGAGGCGGCCCGGGCCGCGGTCCAGGAATATCTGGCCGAGCCCCTCGGCCTCAGTGTGCACGAAGCGGCCGCCGGTGTTTACGAAATCGTCAATGCCAATATGGCCGCCGCCGTGCGCTTCGTGACCATCGAAAGAGGCATCGATCCGAGTGAGTTCACCCTTGTGGCATCGGGTGGTGCCGGTCCCGCTCACGTGGCCCGACTGGCCGAAGCGTTTGGGATCCGGCGGGTGCTGGTACCGGCCGACCCCGGAGTCGGCTCCGCTATCGGGCTCATCGTCAGCGACGCCCAAATCGACATCGTGCAGACGAGGATCGTCCGTTTCGGGCCCGTCGACCCCTCGGAGATCCAGGCCATCTTCGACAACCTCGCCACCGCCGCCCACCAGCAGCTTCGTGACCAAGGTTTCGACGACGCCGCCATCGGGATCGAACGCGCCATCGACATCCGCTTCGTCCATCAAGCCCACGAACTCGAAGTCGTCCTCGAAGACGGCCCGATCACCCGGCAGAAACTGGCGGGCGCCGAAACCGCCTTCCGCCAGCTATACGGATCTCTTTACGGGGTGTGGCCAGACGACCCGGTGGAATTCGTGAACTACCGCGTCCGGTCCGTAGGCACCGTGGACAAAGCGGACTGGCTGGTGGACACACGAGCGTCCGGACCGGCCCTGCCCTTCGACGAACGATCCGTCTACTACGGCGACCAGGACGGTTTCGCCGATACCCCCGTGTACCGACGGGCCGCTCTGGTGCCCGGCCACCTGATCGAGGGGCCGAGCATCGTCGAGGAGCCGACATCGAGCCTTCTCATTCCAAGGAAGTGGTCCGCCACCATCGACGAACGGCTCAACCTCGTCATTCAGTGCTGAGCATCGGGTCACCTAGCATTCGTCCGTGACCGCTCCTGATGAACGCATCCCCCCGCTCCCCTTCGCCGAGTGGGAGGACCAGGCGCGTGCGGCCCTGCCCGGCTACCTCCAGCGGCCCGAGCTCTTTGAATCCGGCGGCGGCGACCGCCCCATGCCGGCCGTGTTCCGCCACTACGCCCGCCATCTGCGGCTGGGCGAGCCGTGGCTGCAATTCAGCAACGCGCTCATGACGGATCCGCTGCTCGACCCGCGCTACCGCGAGATCCTCGTCCTGCGCGTTTCGTGGCGCACGCGGTCGTCATACGAGTGGCACCAGCACGTGCGGCTCGGCCAGCAGTTCGGGCTGTCGACCGACCACGTCCAGGCCGCCATCGAGGGTCCCGATGCCGCGCTGTGGACCCCTGTCGAGCGTGCGCTCGTGACCGCCGCAGACGAGCTGATCGACCGATTTGTCGTCTCGGACGGGACCTGGGAACGACTCCGCGCCCATTTCGACGACGTGCAACTGATCGAGATGCTCTTCGTCGTAGGAGCCTATGTGTGCAATGCGCTCGTCTTGAACAGCGTCGGTCTCCAGCCCGACCGCACACCCGAAGTCGAGGTCCCGCCGATCCCAGCCTCGGAGTGCTGACGGGGACGTCGGGGCGCGAGAGTAGAAGTCGATTCAGATCCTCCCCCCTCAGACCTTCGCGATTATCTCCTCCGCGTACCGCGCCGACAGCGCGCGCCTCTCGTCGTAGGTCTGCGGCACGGGCTCGCCGAGCGCGTAGAACGGAGCAACCGTTACGGTGGTGATCCCCTCTTCGACCTCGAGCCGGCGGATCTCATCGGGACCCCCGCCGATCGGGGCCACGATCACGTGCTCATACGGACCGTCGAGCCCATTCTCCCCGCGGTACGCCTCGATGGCGGCGAACTCCGCCCGGGTCCGCTCGTGCAGACCGTCCATGGGCATGTAGCCATCAAAACGGGCGGCCCGCTCCGCTGCCGGGCCCGAATGTCCCCCGATCCACAGCGGAATCTGTTGCGTCGGAACGGGGAACATGCCGCTCCGCGGAAAGTCGAAATACTTCCCGTGGTATTCGGCGTACCCGTCGTCCCAGAAGTCGCGCATGATGTCGAGCATCTCCTCGAATCGACGGCCGCGCGTCTTCCAGTCCTCGCCCACGATTTCGAACTCTTCGGGGAGCCATCCGACTCCCGTGCCGAGGACGAAACGATTGCCCGACAACAGCGCGAGGGTCGCCGCCTGCTTGGTCAACGAGAACACGTTTCGCAGCGGTACCACGTAGACGTAGGTCATGAACCGCAGGCGGGTGGTCACCGCCGACATGGCGGCGAACGCCAGGAACGGATCGGGGAATTCCTCGTCCGCTTGGAGTGGGTAGCCCGTGGGATGGGGCGTCCTGTCCCCGTCCTTGACTACCAGATGCTCGGGCAGCCACACCCCTTCGTAACCCAGAGCCTCGGCATCGCGGGCCGCTTGCACGAATTCGTCCGCCGGCGTTCCCTGGAGACACAACCAGAATTTCATATGCCGCCGATGTTAACCGTCGTTGTCCACGAGCGACCAAAACTGCTGCTCGCGACACAATCCTCAACGGCTTCCGGACGGTCGTGGATATCGGCGGATGGCCTCGGCCGGGGGATTTTCGCGGGTTCCGCGGGTTTCGGGTACCTCGAATTCCGACCGACCTGGGTTCCTGCTGCACATTCTGGAGTGGTCGCGGCTTCGGCCAGGGCGAGCCGATGCCGGTTATGTCGGTGGTCGGGATGTTCTCCGGGCCGGCCGGGCTGCGATTATGCGCTCCAGGCCGGTGGTAGAGACCGGGCGGCGTTCCGACGGTGCGCTCTGTAGGTTGTGGCATGCCCACCGAGCGCGCGAGGTCCCGCGAGGCGTGTCTGGGAGGATGGGCCCCGCTGGGTTGTGGCGTGGCAGTTGCCCAGGAATTGCGAATGGGTGATGATTCTTCATCGGCGCACGGTGAGCTGGGCCGAGCCGATCAGGGCATTGGCCGATGTGCCTACCGAGATGGTGTAGGTGCCGGGGGCCACGACCCAGTTCCCGTTCTTGTAGTAGCTGAGGTCGCCGCGGTCCAACTGAAAGTGCACGGTGGTCGTTGCTCCTGGTTGGAGAGTGACCCGACCGAAGGCCTTGAGCTGTTCCGGCGGCTCGCCGGTCGAGCGGGGATCGCCGACGTAGACCTGGAGCACCTCGGTTCCTCTCCTGGTGCCGGTGTTTCTCACCTTGGCCGAGATCACCCAGGAGCTCTGCCGCCGCTTTTCTAGCTGGACTGCGCTGACAGAGAAACTGGTATAGGAGAGCCCGTAGCCGAATGGGTAGAGAGGCCGCTGCCCGTACTCTTGGTAGTAGCGGTACCCGACGAAGATACCTTCGTTGTAGACGACGGTGTTGTTCACCCCGGGGAACTCCGCTGCCGTCTGCCCGGGACCCTGGTCAGGCGAAGCCGGCCATGTCACAGGTAGGCGGCCTGAGAAGTTGACGTCGCCGAAGAGCAGCGCCGCGATCGCTTGTCCGTCCTGTTGGCCGGGCAGCCAAGCCTCTATGACGGACTTGACGTGGCCCAGCCATGGCATGAGGACCGCTCCCGCCGTGTTCAGTACCACAATCGTATTTGGGTTGGCGGCGGCCACAGCGGAGATGAGCTCGTTTTGATCGCCAGGGAGGTTGAGGTTCGAGCGATCCATGCCCTCGGAGGTGTTCTGATTGACGAACACGACCGCCACGTCCGACTTGGCCGCCGCGGCCACGGCCTGCTGGATCATCGGCTCGCTCTGGCTGGGCGGCTCCCAGCCGAGCTGCAGACTTCCTCCCGGGTTGGAGTCGAGCTCGATCGAGACGCGGTGGCCAGCCCTGAGACGGATGACCCCCGTTGCGGGGGTCGGCGCTCCCAGCCCGAAGGCGGCGTTGTTCTCGTTGTATCCTGAGTTGACGATCGTCTGGCCGTCGACAACGAGCTTGGCGCCGCCGCTCTGCAGGACCGAGAACACGTAGCTGCCGGTATCGGGCGGGTCCAGAGTTCCGGTCCAGCGAGCCGACCACAGAGTCGCGCCATCGGGCTGTTCGGAGTTAGGAGGTCCTTGCATGCAGGTATTGTTCAGGACGGCCGGGCAGCCGCTCACCGAGATGTTCAAATCGGTGTCCACCTCCGAAGCGCTGGTTCCGGCGAAGTTGTAGTTCGGGTAGTAGGTGCCGGTCAGGCCGCCGCCGCTACCCGAGGACGGCGTCAGCACCGACGCCGGGATGGTCGGCAAGGGGACGTCACCCAGGGACCCCTCGGCCGAGTTGATCGTCACCCCTGCGCCAGCTCGAGCAGTGATTCCGGCCAGAGGAGTGATGACGCCCGACGGGTTGAGGCAGAGGCCGGCAGGGAGGGTGGGAGAGGGAGGGGGAGACGCATTGGTACAGACATAGGCGGACCCCCCGGATTCGAGCTGAGCCTGTGTCGGGTTGGTCCCCGGCTCACCGATCACCGCAATCGAGTTCGTCGCCCCCGACAGGGGGAGCAGGTTGCCACGGTTCTGGAGGAGGACGCTTCCCTCCTCGCTTTCCTGGGTGGCCAAGCTCAGATGCTCGGGCGTCGAAACGTCCGCTGTCGGGCTGCCGGCGTTGGGAACGTCGAACTGGCCCGCCGCGAACTTGGCGGTGAGGATGCGCACGACCGCATCGTTGAGCCTCGACTCCGAAACACTTCCGTCCTGAAGCGCGGCGGTCAGTACAGCGGCAGTCAGCCCAGGTATGTCGGTGTCGGTTCCCGCGTTGAACGCCGCCACCGGGTCTGGAGCGGCCAAGGTGTCGGGGATGACGAAGCCCTGAAACCCCCGATTCTGCTTGAGGGAGTCCAACAGGTCCGAGTTCTGACAGGAGTACTCACCATTGACCCGGTTGGTCGCGCACATCACCGACCCGGCCCCACCCTTCGTCACGGCGTCCTCGAAGGGCGGGTAGTAGATCTCCTGCAGGGCACGCTCCGACACGACCGTATTGACGGCGTTCGACCCGGTGGGCGTCCCGAACCGGTCCGTCTCCTGATTGTTGGTAGCGAAGTGCTTGGGCGTTGCTATCACGTGCTGGCCCTCAATCGCGGCCGACTCGCTAGCAGCGATCTGGCCACTCAAGTACGGGTCCTCCCCGAAGGTCTCACCCTGGCGGCCCCAATAGGGAGTCCGGATGATGTTGACCACCGGCGCGAACACCTGGCCTATGGCCTTGCCCCACGCCTCCTGCCCGAGTGCCGTTCCGTATTCAGACGCCAACGTGGTGTCGAACGACGCAGCCAGGTTCTCCGCGGTCGGGAAAGCCGTAACCGAGCCGCTCAGGTTCGCACCAAGTGACCGGAGGCCGTTGGGCCCGTCGTCTCCGCCGAGCATCGGAATCCCCAGCGCCGGATTTACCGGGCCGTCCGTCACCAGCCCGATCTTGTCCGTCTGGGACATTACCCTCATGAGCTCCAGGGCTCTCCTTTGAGCGGGCTGATGAGCGTCCAGCCATGGACTCGCCGACGAAGCGTGCGCCTCTCCGACCGAAGACAGCCCAGCCGAACCAGCAACCAAGGCAACCAACACGACCGAGACCACGAACTTCACACGCCGCGCACGCAAACATCCACGGAACATCCGACGCACCCTCCCCACTGCCAAATGCCAGCGCCCCAATGTCTGAGCGCCCCGAGCTTTGCCCTACTACTCTTCCACTTTCAGACAGGACAGTCAAGCGCCGCACCGGGTCGGGCCGCACGCTGTATAGGACAGATCGAGCTAAGAATCCCAACTAAGGGCCCGCCACGAAACAACTTGACGCAATTCTCTTGTAAACATGCATGTCGTGGCACAGGACTTGTTCCAAGTTGTTTCGTGGCGGGCCCTAACCATATCGTCTGAAGTCCCAGTATCGACAGTCCGACGCAACGAGCCTCTTGACACCAACCGGCACTCGATTTGCTGATTATTGACGGTTACTTTCGACGCAGGTCGGAACCTCATAAGCCCTTTCTCCAGCCCGTCATCATCGGGTCGCGCGCACTCGTGAGAGTCGGTTGGGACCATGATGGCGTGACAACGGACGTGACACAGCCCGGCGGTTCGGCGGCACCCCCGATGCACTTCGCGGTGCAGGCGGATGGGGCTTCGAACCACGCCACAGCTGAAAGCTATCGCTGGTGTCCTCGCCCGACTAGTCGCGGTGTTTAAGGTGGTCCCCGGCCCATGCAGCGATGGATCGTTGGCCAGGCATGGGCCTCGACGATGAGGTGGTGTTCCAACCCGACGCCTGGGGTGCACGTCGATGACGCGCTGGACGCCCTGCAGGGTCTTGCTGAACGTCGGGCGCGGCGACGCGGCATTTCGAGTGCCGGCTCGAGATGTCCCGGTTCGGCGACTACCGTATGATCGTCACCACAGAAATGGGCGACATCGAGGCGGGCGTGGTGATCGTGGCCGCCGGGCCAATGGGCTCCGCTGCTCGCCTCGCCTGATCTCGACCTGCCCTTGGCGCGGGTGACCCATGGAGGAGCCTGCGTACTTTCCGGCCCCTCAGCCCAGCGACGGCGGCCCGTCTTTGTGCACTACGACCCGAGCTAAGGAGTCACGGTGACTGTGCTGGGTGGCGGAACGGGGAAGTTGTGAGCAAGCTCCCCGACTCCATGAACGTGGTCATGCCGGTCCGCCGCCCATTACGCGGGGGCATCCGCCACGAGCGGTTCGCGGAGCCGATTGACCTCCGGCTCTCGATCAACGACTGTCACGAGATCGTCTTGGGTTCCGCCCCGGTGAGGCCCACTGTCCTCCTGTTAGTGCGTCGACGATCTGCCAAACGGAGCCCGTTATTATCTGGTTGAACTCCGTTCCCACGGTATTGTTCGTGGTACGTTCTGGCGCTTCTGGTGGGCTGGGGCAAGCGGCGAGGGACTCGGTGCGATCCTGCTGCCCTGAGTATCGAGGGTGGCCAACCGGCCAATCGAGCGCGCGCGCTCGTGGCCGCAGTCCTCGCTGCGAGCGCCCGGTTGGACTTCATCTCGGCTGTCGATTTCGGTCACCAGGCGGTGGCCGAGGCCGACACCGCCGGGGATCCAGCCATTCGAGCGTTGGCTCGGTGCTGGCTGGGCCCGATGATGGCGACCTACGATCCCCAGGACGCCCGGCACCACCTTGTGGAGGCGATCGAGCTCGCCCGCGGTGTCGGCGACCTCACGGTCCTCGCCGACGCAAGGAACGGTATGGCTTACACCGACGTCAACGCCGGCGGCCTAGAAGACGGCCTGGTGGCGCTGGAAGAGGTCCTGGAGCTAACGCGGCGGACCGGGAATCGCATCACCCGCTGCCATGCGGTCGCTCTACTGGCGACGGCGGAACTGATGCGAGGGCGCCTCGAACCGGCGTGGGAGGCGAGTGCGGAGGCCCTGCCGACGGCCCGTGAAGTGAACGATGGCGTCTACATCGTGCTCCTCTTTGTGGTCCAGGAGCAGAATGCTCGCCCCGGAGCGTTTACCTCGACTCCTTCCCTCGATGCCCGTACTCCTTATGAGCGATCGCCATCCGGTTTGTTGCAGTCGACTGTGAGGGGAATGCGCGCGTCGAACGCGGCGAGATTCCATCGGTGCGGATCGGCCGGCGCATCCTCGTCGCTAAGGCCGCCGCTCGTCTGCCACCTCGTCGCCACGGTCGGAACCGTCCCATCTTTGGGAGCGGTTCTTGCTGCGGAGCGCGCCCGGGGGGTTGTGGCGTCAGACGGCGCGTCCGCACCAGACGTCGATCACTTCGATCGGTTCAGTGGTTACCATCGAATGGTCGTGCGGGATCCCGTAGGACGCAAGTACGTGGTCCACCGCCGGCTCGACATGCCCTTTGCGGAAGGCGAGCCACGAGGCCTCATCCTCCCAGACATCCACGTATCGGAGCCCGCCGTTCCGCCTGATCACGATGTGCGCCTGCAGCCCTGGGGCGTCCTCGGGCAACAAGGCCCGGATCTTGCCGTAGATCTCCTCGTTCGAGGGCACATCCTGGACGAATGCGTAGGGCATCGTTAGCCTCCTAGATATTGATACAATCGCCTGTAACTGATACAGGAGTATGTATCCAATAATGCCACCTGTCAAGCGCGTACGGGCGTATGACTCAAGTCGTCGCCAGCATCAGGCTCGCCAGACACGCGCCGCCATCCTCGAGGCGGCACGCGGCCGCTTTCTCGAGCATGGCTACGCCGCGACGACTGTCGGTGACATCGCCGCTGCCGTGGGGGTGTCGGTGGAAACCGTCTACAAGGCGTTCAGAAACAAGGCCGGGCTGGTCAAGGCAGTGTTCGACGTCGCGATCGTCGGTGACGACGAGCCGGTCCCCCTCCAGCAACGCGAAATGGTGGCCCGCATCCAGGGCGAGCCGGACGGGCGCAAGAAGCTCGAGATCTACGGAGCCGCTTACACCGAACGAGCCGAGCGCGCTGTGCCCGTCCAACTCCTTGTGCGCGACGCCGCAGCCTCCGATGCCGGCGCACGAGCGGTACTCGATCTATTGAACCAGGAGCGTCTTACCGGCATGACCGCGTTCAGCCAGCACCTCCAAGAGTCGAAGGTGCTCCGAAAGGGCGTACGAGCCGCCGATGCCCTCGACATGCTCTGGCTCTTCACTGCCCCCGAGGTCTACGAGCGGCTCGTGATCGAACGGGGTTGGAGCACAAAACGCTTCGCCACGTGGATCATCCAGCAGCTCGTCGCCGCTCTCCTCTGACGCCCTCTCTCGTCGAGCATGCACCGCTCACTCATCACCCGTCGACCACTACGGGCCTGATAATCAGAAGGCCCCCCCAAGTGGTGCTCGGCGACGACGAATGACAGACGCTTGAGCGATGGGCGCGCCGACCCAACAGCCCCCAGGCGTTGGCCCGGCGGTGCCGGATCGTGTCGCCTGCGCCGAGGGCGCCACGAATACAGCTGTCAGGCCTCGACGTCGGACAGCGCTGGAGGCCGGGCCTTGAGCGCCAGGTCGACTGCTTCGTCGAAGCTGAGGCTGGCCCCGCATCGGACAGCGGGTTCGAACTCGTCGTCACCGAGGGCGTGGCGAAGCCGGTCCCGGTTGTCGTCGCGGGCCTTCTGTTCCCGCTCGGTCCAACGGGCGCCGGGTGGGCAGAGTTTAGCGTCCATGACGTCGTGGCCCCCGGTCGCGGTCCTTGGAGAGGATCCCGGATCAACCATATGCACGAGTGCGCCTGCGCTACCGGCTAAGGGCCATGTTGGTCGCACCGAGCCGCGTGCAGCCGCGGGTGCAGCCTATCGGTCACCGACGCTTTCCGGAGCAGTGTCCCGGAGATGATGCGGTTACGAGGGCCGCCTTCCGCGCTGCTTGAGATCCCGAGCAAAATGACTGGCCTTCGACCCCCGGGCCGACCGCGGAGCACTCATCCGACCACCGAGTTCGGCCCTCGGGAGGGCCGATACACGACCGGGCGCCCAAATATCGGCTCCGAAGGTGGCCTCGCCGCGCCATATCCGCACGAACGCGCTCTTCTACCCGACGAGGCCGCAAAGAGGCATGCAGGCGTTTCGTTGCTTGGCGGTCGGCCAAGCGGCGCTGTCGACATTGTCATTGCGGGCGTCGCCGTCGGGGACAAGTCGGCCCGGCGATCCGGGCGCGCGTTCGGCTCCGTCGCCGCTCGGGGGTGTTTGGGTGCTACGGTGGCGCTCAGGGACAGGCGAATGACTGGCTCTGGGCGGTTAGACCCCGGCAAGGCTTACCTCCGAACCTCTCAGTGGAGGCCGAGCTCGTGTCTGGCAACCGTTTCGCCGGCGCCTTTAGCCGGGATATGGCCGTGGATCTCGGGACAGCCAACACCTTGGTGTATGTGCGCGGTTGTGGCATCGTACTCAATGAGCCGTCGGTGGTTGCCGTCGATACCAGGGACAATCGGCTGTTGGCCGTCGGTGTGGAGGCCAAGCGCATGATCGGCCGCACACCCGGCCACATCCAGGCCATCCGGCCTCTGCGCGATGGAGTGATCGCCGATTTCGACCTCTGCGAGAAGATGCTGGCCTACTTCATCCGCCGGGTGACGGGCTCGCGGCGCTTGGTCAGGCCCCGGATGGTCATCTGCGTCCCATCCGGGATCACCGGGGTCGAGCAGCGGGCCGTGCAGGAAGTGGCGGAATTGACCGGGGCGCGCAAGCCGGTGTTCATTCTCGAGGAGCCAATGGCCGCCGCCATCGGTGTCGGGCTGCCAGTCCATGAGCCGACTGGAAACATCGTCGTCGACATTGGCGGTGGGACCACTGAGGTGGCGGTCATCTCGTTGGGAGGAATCGTCACCAGCAAGTCGGTGCGCATCGGCGGCGACGAGATGGATCAGGCCATCCTCCAGTTCGTCAAGAAGGAGTACAGCCTGGCCGTCGGCGAGCGCACCGCGGAACAGATCAAGATCGCCTTCGGTTCCGCTTGCCCCCTTGCAGAGGAGATGTACGCCGAAGTTCGCGGCCGGGACCTCACTACCGGTCTCCCCAAGACGATCGTCACGAGCAGCGAGGAGATCCGCGCCGCCATCGAAGAGCAGGTGTCAGCCGTGGTTGACGCGGTTAGGTCCACGCTGGATCAGACACCGCCCGAGCTGGCCGCCGACATCATGGTGCAGGGCCTATTCCTAACCGGTGGGGGCGCTCTCCTGCATGGGCTCGCCGCCCGCTTGGCCGCCGAGACAGGTATATCCGTGCAGATTCCGGACAATCCTCTGCACTCTGTAGTCGTGGGAGGCGGCCGCTGCCTCGAGGAGTTCGACGTGCTCAACGGCGTCCTGATCTCATCGATGAACCGCTGACCGGCGGCGGGTGACACGAGGCTTCGCGCTGGCAAGCAAGCCCCGATCATTTAACCATCGTCGTGGAAGGTCCGGACGACGCCATCGAGATTCGCGACCCCTGGTTCTGGACCCGGCCCGGTGGGGTGTCCGGGCCATAGACGCCGGTAATGGAGTGGTCATGCGATTCGCCGTCGGCGTTCGAGTTCGCGGATGCGGGGGTCGTTGCGGTCGCGGTCCCAGCGCTCGATCGACCAAATGGTCGCCCGCCCGCCCCGAGTAGCGGAGGTCACCGCCAGCAAACTGCTCGGCGACCACCTCCGTCCCCTCGGCCAGGTCATCGACGTCCTGCTCGAGAAGGAAACCGCCGACGGTGCAGACCTGGCGGTGGTCGTCGGCGCCCCCGAACGCCACACCGACCACAAGAAAAACTGGCTCCCCAAGCCGTAGCCATGACAACCAGCCAGGTGACCAGGTGACCAGGAGTGCAACGACAACCAGGCATCAGTTCCTTTGAGTGGAACGAGACGCCGGAGGCGACCACGATTCGTGAACCTTCCATGGCATCCACCCGGGACAGGACGGGCGCATCGCGGTGCAGCTCGATCTTCAACAGTGAGATGACCATTCGGCCGTGCCGGTGAGTAGGCAGTCCGGGCCGATGTCGGGGCCGGCCTTCGACGAAGACGCCGAAGGGACTCGCCGCCTCGAGAAGACCGTCGCCGCGCCGGTTGAGGTGATCGCTCCGAAAGTGACCGACCGCGGGGGCGCCGAAGCCACTGGGGGACGATCTTCGATCGGCACCTGACCCCAGCGGCCGCTCGCTCGCTACGGCGAGTGTGCCTGGCCGCGCGGCCAACGCCAGCGGCCATCCACGTCGATCTCGAGCCAACCGAGAGCCGACCGCAACTGGTTGAGCTCAGCAATAACCGTTTCGGCGCCCCCGCCACTGAGCTGGCGGCACATAGGACCCCCGTCGAACCGGTCCCGCTCCAACCAGCGGACCCTCGTAATCGCGGCGGTCTTCTTCTCTCGCTTTAGCCCGACCTGGTAAACCATCTCCGCGGTGAAGGCACCGCTACTGGCGACGCCGGTGGTCCAAGAACCAGCCTCGAAAGCCGAAGTTGTCCGCACGGCCGGGATTCGTGGGTGGGTGGATAGCCGATGCTCATGACAAATCGCCTTCACAATGGGAGATAGAGACATGATCGGCCTAGCACCCATCGGCGGTCCAACCCCACCCCAGCCTCGGACCAACTTCCGCACCAAGCGGAGCCCTGCTCGCCGCTCCGGGTCGACAGGGATGGGCACGTACACCGACATCTAGCCGTCATCGACTGCAGCGACTCGACGGTGGGGGCAACGGTCTCCCTCTTGAGGCTACGTAGGTCATAACCCTAGTCAGGGAAACCGCCCACCTTGGGCCCATCTCCGACTTCAACACCGCCCCGATGTGGCGACCTCACACGCCGGCAACAACCGCCTCGTTCCGGCGGACGGTCAGACGGCAGCAGACCGCGTCCGGCGGGCCGGAGTGCCATGCTCCAATGGTGACCTACTAAGGAGCGCGGGATGATCGACAGTCGGATACCGAAGCCAGTCAGAACACACCACCACATTGGGGAAGCGATCAGCATCCGCGGGCTGCGAGCGGAGGTCAAGGTCGCCGACGGAGTCAATGCCAAGATCGCCGTCTTTCTCACCAATATCGTTGGATCCATGTGGTGCGCCTACGCGTTCGCTGTCATCGCCTTCATAGGATTACAGCCGGCGCTGAAACCAGGCGGCGAAGGCATAATCGCTTGGATTGCGCAGACGTTCCTTCAATTAGTGTTGCTGTCGGTCATAATGGTTGGACAGAACGTGCAGAGCGTGGCGAGCGATGTCCGATCTCAAACCACCTACGAGGACATCGTCCTAGTCCTCGACCGCCTCGACATACATACCGAAGGTGGGCTCAAGGACCTGGCTGATCGAATCGATCAATTGGAAGCGCACATCGGCCGTCATTGATCACATACTGGGACCGGGCCGCGTAGGAGTCACACCCTGCAAGTTCAACGAACAATCCCGCGCATCGGCTGCACGGACTATGCCTCGGTGTCCGACGAATTGGTCGAGACGTCCCTCTCGCAGTCCTAGGTAACGGGCCGATTCGTCTCCTCCGGAAAGCTCCTCTCCGGGCATTTCGAAGTCGGGCGCTGACCGGACCTCCTCTTCTCCAGCACCGGCGCAACCCTGGTGACCTCTGCTGAGGTGAACCCGCGTCGACACGACGAGGGCCGGCGGCTCGTCTCCGCCGGAACGCCGTGCAGGACGAACGTCTCAACCGGGGGGCACTTCGGGTGGGTCTGAGCACGCCTTGACCATCTGAACGAATCTGGACCACGTGCTTGGGCAGCAGGACCCCCGCTGCTTATGCTCGGAATCGGAGGTGGTGGACCATGGCTGAGAGGAGCCTGCCGGGGGACCCGAATGCGGTCTAGGCGCTCGGGCAGAACCCAGAGGAAAGCGCCCGGCTGCAGCGGCAGGCCGAAGAGCTTGCGCCGGAGAGCACGACGGTGCTGGATCGGGCGAGTCTGAGTCCAGGGCAGAGCGCGGTCGATTTGGGGTGCGGCCCGCGAGGCGTCCTCGACCTGCCGGCGGCGAAGGTCGGGCCAGACGGCCGGGTCAGACGGATACCTTCCTCCGCTTCCTGACCTTCGATCTGCACTCTCGAGTGACTCCTGTTGCACGGTGTTCGGGATTCACTCAGGCGGCTGATGTTCCCGGACCGAGTGGACGCCATCGATGTTCCTCCGAGCAGTCGCCAGGAGCACTGCGCGCCGCCTAAGTGGCGAGTGATCGCCGCCGGACCGGCCCGATCCGATCGCGGTGCTGGCCGCCCAGGCGGCCACCCGGGTGCAGGAAGAGGCGAGACGGGGCAAACGATCATCATGGCCGATTTGTCGCGAACGTCGTGATTGGCAGCACCGGGGGCTTAAGGGCCCGCCACGAAACAACTTGGAACAGGTCCTGTGCCACGACATGCATGTTTACAAGAGAATTGCGTCAAGTTGTTTCGTGGCGGGCCCTCATGCTGGCGGCGCCATATGACTAGGTTCCACCGCGCCGTTCGGCAACACGGGGTCTAGTCCCCGCGGCTTGGTCTACCCGCGCTGCGCCGTCGCTTCCAGCGGGTGAGTCGTCCGGCTCTGCGTCGTTTCGGGTGGCGTATTCGGATCACCCCGGTTGGCCCGAGGGTAGAGACCCGCAAGACCGGCCCGCCAGGGAGAGGCGGAGACAGCGACTCCAGCTGGACGCGTCCTGATCCCCCGACCATCTGCACCGCCACGCCTTCGGGGATGATGAGCTCCATCGCGCCCGCCCGGGTCTCGAGGCAGAGGTCGATCTGATCGGCGTCCCAGCTGGCAGCGGTGAGATCGAGCCAGGCCGTTCCGAACGCGACGCTGATGGTTGTCTCAGCGGCCAGTTGCCAGCCAGAACCCAACTTCAGGCCGCCGTTTGCTCGCAACACTAGAGGCTGGGCCAGCCGGCGCGAGGTCGGTGTCAGCCGGACCAGAGGTGGCAGCGCCAACATGGCCGCCTCCAGATCGGCATAGCCGACAGCCGCGAGGACCCGTTCGAGAGTTGCGGAAAAACTCTCGAGAGACAAGTGTCCGTCCCGGATCAGATCATGGAGCCGGTCGATGGCCACGACCCGGTCCTCTTCATGTACCTGATCCAGCGACGACGATCCCGGGCGGTCCTCGTACACAGTGACTATCTTGCCCCACGGCACCTCCCTACGGAGCGTTTCCCTGTGAGGCAAGACGCCGGCGGTTTCGAATCGGGCCCTCACCCCGATACCGTTGTGCCCAGCCGGCTCGGCTCGTCCGCAGCTGCCGAAGTCCACGGACCTCCGACCCGAGGCCGTTCCATGCCGATAGAGTTCGGACTACGACAGCTCCGAGGAGGTCCGCTCCGCAATGGTTGTGCTGATCATTGTCATCGTCATCGTCGTGCTCCTCATCCTGGGCTTGTGGGTGGCATTCAACGGTCTCGTCAGGAAACGCAACCGGACCCAGGAGGCGTGGTCCCAGATCGACGTCGAGCTCAAACGCCGCCACGACCTCATCCCCAACCTGGTATCGACAGTGCAGGGCTACGCAGCCCACGAGCAGGGGACCTTCGAAGCGGTCACCCAGGCCCGGGCCAATGCGGTAACCGCCGGCGCGACGGGCGATCCGGGGCAGATCGCCCCTGCAGAGAACGCCCTGTCCGGGGCGCTGCGTTCACTGTTCGCGGTTGCGGAGAACTACCCACAGTTGCGGGCCGTGGAGAGCTTCCTCCAGCTCCAAGAGACACTGACCGCCACCGAGGACAAGATCGAGTTCGCCCGCCGCTACTACAACACCAGCGCCCGGGACTACAACACCGCCCTGCAGACGTTTCCGCGCAACCTGATCGCGGGGCCGTTCGGGTTCAAGGCGTTGGCGTTCTTCGCGGCCGACGAAGACGATCGAGCCGTGCCTCAGGTGAACTTCCCTGGTTCTGGCCCGGGCGCGGCCGGTCCGGCACCGTCGGGACCCCCGCTTGCCGCCGGACCCGAGGGGCTTCCGCCCGCTGCCGGCACGGGAGGGCCGCCCCCAGCCGGCTGAGACCACGAGGGAGTCGGCCGGCTGGTCAGACGGACTGGCCCGAGGCGATCTTCTGGAGCGCCGCGATACGTTCCTCGATGGGGGGATGGGTGTCGTACAGGCGGTGATACCAGGCCTCGTGATGCTGCAACGGGTCGTCGATGCACATGGCCGCGGTGGCGTGGTTCATGGTCTTGAACGGCTCGTCGTTCTGCTGCAGCTTTTTGAGGGCGCTCAGCAACCCCGCCGGGTTGCGGGTGAGCTCCACACCACTCACGTCGGCCAACGACTCACGGCGGCGTGAGAGGGCCAAACGGATCAGCGGACCGAAGATGAAGCCGACCACGGCCAGCAGGGCGCCGGCAGCCACGATCACCAGCGCGAACTGATTGCCGTTGTCTCTGCCTCGCCCGCCTCCGGCAAAAAATGCGCCCCGCCACAGGACACTGGCCAACAGGGCGGCCAAGCCGATCATGGTGCTCACCACCAGCAGTAGACGGATGTCGTGGTTCTTGATGTGGCTCATCTCGTGGCCGGTCACGCCCTCGAGCTCCTCGCGGTTCATGATGGCCAGCAAACCGGTGGTGAAGGTGATCGCGGCCTTGTCGGGGCTGAGCCCCGTGGCAAATGCGTTCGGAGAGGGGTCATTGATCACGTAGACGGCTGGCTTGGGGATTCCCTCCCCGATGGCCAAGGCCTCCACCAGGTTGTGCACCTGCAGGTACCGGGTAGGGTCGGCCGGCACGGCCCCCGACACCCGTAGCACCAGCCCGGCTCCGGCGTTCAACGAATAAACGATTCCACCGACCGCCAAGACGCCACAGATCACCATGCCGATGATGACCGGCGTCCAACCGTAATGGGCCGGGGGGGCGGCAGCGACGTTGGCGTTCGCCGAGGGACGGTAGACCGCCTTGAACAGGAAGCCGCAAGCAGCTCCGATGGCCAGCCAGATCACAAAGAACAACACGATGAACACGACACTGCGTCTCTTGTTCCTAGCGATCTCGCGATACACGAGCCGAAGCCTAGGCCATCGTCGGTACCCCCCCTCTGGAACAACCAGAGCGAAGCAGGGAGTTCGCACGGCGTCGAGCAGAGCTTGGCCCCAGCCCCGAACATGTCGCCCAGGCCGGACAAGACCCTCTCTTCGTCCAGGGCCTCCCAGCACCTCCGATCGGGCCCAAGGGAGACTCAACGCTCTTAGCGGGAGTCAGGAAGTCGCCTTGGAGTGACCGTCAGCCGATGACCCGTCCCTCGGGGAAGTCACGCGGCCCGCGAGGTCCGCAGCGCGGCTGGGCCGCGGCGCTGACCCCTCGACACGTTGGTCGGCCCGATCGGTTGCGGTATCCCTCGGACTTCGTTCCCACCTGGTACCTACTGGTGGCCGGGCGTGCCGCTCCCGTCGACCCACGGCGGAACGAACACGCGACGGGCCGGTCTTCGCCGGGTCGTGATCGACGGACGTGGTTAGGAGTCGAGTCGTCGACGATCTCTGGCGACGGCGCCTCGGGTCTGCGAGGCGGACGGGCGGCTCCACCGACGAGCAGACGGTAGAGGTGGCTCCCCCCGACTGGTTGCAGTCGCAAGCGATGCCCAGCGTTTCCTTCCAACGATGTTGGGTTTTATCGAGTATTCTGAGATTGCTGAGGTGCGCCGTCGGCGGTCTTTGACCCCGGACCGACGGCACTGACCAGAACATATTGGCCAGGAGGATCTGTCCGGGCACATGGAAACGAGGACCAGTGCCTAGGAATCACACCGCTCAGCCCCAGGAGGACCTGGTCCGCCTGTATCTCCACGACATCGGTAAGCACGCCCTGCTCACCAAGGACGACGAAGCCCGCCTCGGCCAGACCATAGAGGCCGGGAGGGAGGCCCGAACCCAGTGCGCCACTAACGAGGGGACCACTCTCGCGCACAAACGAGAGCTGCGCCGCCTGACTCGTGACGGCGACCAAGCCACCGAGACGTTCGTCAATGCCAACCTGCGCCTGGTGGTCTCCATAGCCAAGAAGTACCAGGCCTCCGAGCTGCAGCTGCTGGACCTGGTGCAGGAAGGCAACCTGGGCTTGATCCACGCGGTGGAGAAATTCGACTGGCGCAGAGGCTTCAAGTTCTCGACCTACGCCACCTGGTGGATCCGCCAGTCCATCACCCGGGGTATCGCCAACACCAGCCGCACCATCCGGCTACCGGGCCACGCCGGCGAACTGCTGAGCCGGGTGAGCGACGCCCGGGGCCGCCTCGAAGCGCAGCTGGGCCGGCGCCCAACTGTGCCCGAACTGGCCGCCGACCTCGACGTCAGCGAGGACAGGGTTACCGAGATCCTTCGTCACACCGGCCCGCCGCTGTCGCTTTCCGAGCCGCTACGCGAGGACGGCGACGCCGAGCTGGGTGACCTGGTGGAGGACCGATCCGCCGTCTCCCCCTTTGATGCCGCCGCTGCCGCCCTGTTGTCGGGCGAGGTCAACAAAATGCTCCTCGCCCTCGACGTGCGCGAACGCCAGGTCCTCCGGATGCGCTTCGGTCTCGACCGAGGCCAGGCCCGTACCCTCGACCAGGTAGGCCAGCATTTCAGTCTGTCCCGGGAGCGGATACGCCAAATCGAAGCCCAGGCCATGTTCAAGCTGCGCCACTCCTCGACCGACAACGACCCCCACGGGGTGCCCACCGGGTAACTCATTTCGGCGAGCACTGGCCAAGACCTGACTTGGCACTCACCGGCCGTACGGCGCCCGTTGTCCTTTCGTGGAGGCCGGACGCTCGGTCGGAACACAGTAGCCTCAGCGTCGACTTAGCTGAGGTGCTCGGGGGTGTCTCCCATAATCACGACCTACTCGTTTGTGTCGATCGACATGGTGACGGTGAGTTCCGCTCCGTCGGAAATCGAAGCGAGCGGCCAGCCGGTGGCCCGGATGAGGGCAATGGCGGCGGTGTTCTCGGCCAGAATCGTGGCGCCGAACTCCACGATCCCCTGAGCGCGAGCTCGGCGTCCGAGCACGCGCAAGAGCTGCGAGCCAACTCCTCGACATTGGTAGTGGTCCGTCACCTCGATGGCGAGGTCCGCTCGGCGCGGGTGGCGTTGCGGGCGGAACCAGTGCGCAGAGGCGACGAGATCGCTGCGGTCGAACGCCCCGATCGCCTCGTGGCGGACGTGGTCGATGTTCGCAAGGCGCTCGAGAGCAGGGTCCGACACCCTCTGGATCGGTGACATGAACCGCAAGAAACGTGACCGAGGCGACAGTCCGTCGTACAGGTCCGCGAGCCGGTCGATGTCGTTCGGCTCGAGCGTACGGACACGAAGGCGCGCCGCGGAGCTGAGTTTGGCCGACCGGACCAACCCCAGCCGGTTCTGCTTCGCCGGAGAAGACGGACGCGCCGTTCCGTCGCCAGTTGTTGGGTAAGGAACGGGTTCATAGGTCGTTCCGTACGAGCGGGCCAGCAGGCGGGATTCACCTTGTGCCGCAAGTCACAGACGAAAATCAGCGCGATCGCCGGCTCGTTCTTATTCGAGTCGGTGCTGTTTGATCTCTGCCATAAGCGTAGCTCCGGCGAACGGGCGCACACCCGCTTCCCCGCAAGGGGACGTGTAGATATACGTCCTCCGACACATACGCAAAGCGGATTGCTCGCGCATCATCGTACGGCCGCGATCGGGCTCTCCTTACGGGGAGGCCCCGACTAAGCTGATGTGGAACGGCCTTGTCAATAGGGGTCGCGTGGAGCTTGCGGAACTCCTTTTAGCGCGCCGAACCAGGGGTTCGGCGCGCTGGATGATGATTGAGCAGGCGACGGGGCCTCGCTGTCAACGTGGAGCGCCCGCAGCGAAGCGAGGACGAACGACGTTGACAGGGGGTGGCGGCTGCTACGCCGTGGGCCCGTTTGGGGTGGGCGGTGACCGGGTGAGGGCTCGACCATGCGCCGGGGCGGGATGAGGTGGCTGACCGCCAGACTGATGTACGCGGATCGGGACCGCAGTTCGGCTATTCGCAGAAAGGTGCCCGGGACTAAGAGCGCCCGTGGAATCGGGCATAGCTTAAACGGGGATCAGTTCTGCGGCGGCGGTGCCCCGGCGCATGGTGGGGTCCTCGCCTCGGCTCAGCGGGGGCCGGGGGCGAGCTCGAAGATCGTTCACTTTGTTTAGGCGGTCATCTCGGCCCACACGAACCCGGCCAGCTCCCGGGCGATAGCGGTGACCACGATGTTGCGGTTGGTTTTACGTTCGTCGAGGCGACGGAACCGGCCGCACAGTCGGACCTGGGCCGCCCAGGCCCGGGCCACGGTGTCGCGCTCGACGCCATGGTGGCGGCGGCGCAGCTCCACCCCGACAGCCGGCCGGGACCG
Organism: uncultured Actinomycetota bacterium; assembly: GCA_963783945.1. Classification (GTDB taxonomy): domain Bacteria; phylum Actinomycetota; class Acidimicrobiia; order Acidimicrobiales; family Palsa-688; genus CAWAPS01. The sequence continues at coordinate 611,560 of CAWAPS010000007.1, read as the reverse complement.
GTAGGCCCAGGCCGACTCGACAAGCTGGGTGCGTAGATGCACGTTGCCGGCGTGGGTGATATGGCCGCGCCGGACGCTCTGGCCGGAAGAATGCTCGCTGGGGGTGAGCCCGGTGAAGGCCATGAACGTGGCGGCGGAGCCGAAACGGCGCCAGTCGCACACCTCGGCGGCCAGGCTGAGCGCACCGAGATGGGTGATGCCGCGGTAGGCGGCCAGGCGGGCCACGGTATCGGCGAACGGCGCCCGGCCATACCAGGTGGCCAGGTCGGCGTCGATGGCGTCGACGGCGGCTTCGCGGGCCGACAGGGTGGCCCGGTAGTGGGCGTAGGTGGCCTCCAAAGCCAGATCATCGAAGCGTTGGGCGCCGATCCAGGCCTGATGTTTCATGGTCCAGTTGTCCCCGCCCCGCCAAATCCGGTTGTGGCGCAACAAGAACTTGCCCAGCCGGTGCCGGGCCCGGGTGCGGTCGATGACCATGTCGGCTCGGGCCCGGCACAGATCCCGGACCGCTTCCTCGGCCACTGACGGCACCCGGATGGCGACCAGCTCCCCGGCCCGGTACAGGCGGGCCAGGCGACGACAATCGCGTTTGTCGGTCTTGACCCGATCCCCCGGGGCGGTGGGGATCAGCGACGGCGCGATCACTTCACACGCCACTCCGAGTGCCCGCAGCAGTCGGCACAGCTCGTAACCGGTCGGGCCCGCCTCGTAGCAGGCCCGCAACCGGCGGGAATTGCCCAGCCGGGCGATCAGCCGGCGCACCGCGTCGTCATCGGAAGAGATCTTCTCCACATCGGCGACGTCCTGGCCGGGACGCAAGATCCCCGCCGAGATGGTGTTCTTGTGCACATCGAGACCGAGAAATGTCGGGGTGGTAGAACTGGGCATGGGACGGCTGGCTCCTTCCGTATGTGGCAACTTCCGCCTCATGGTGGCTGATCCACGCAAGCTGCGGAACGGGCCGGCCGTTCCATACTGACTAAGTTGTCAAAGCACGCCATCGGTGCCAGCCATATCTGGATCAACCGTCCGACGGTCGCCAGGTGATCGACCGCCACGTTCAGTCTGCGAGATGGTTCGTCGGCGCCGGCGGTCCCACCCAGTGAGGCGAAGCCATCACTATCGCAATCGCCTCCGCTGGCGTCTCGACCTCGCTCCCCGTCACGACGGTCCATGGGGATGTTCGTCAAGCTGGATGAGGACTACGTCGCGAGCCTGTGGTCTTGCGCCGCCGAGGTGTTCCTGCGGTGCCGAAGGCAGCGAGGATTACGTCGACAGTCTGTCCGGCTAGGGGGGGCGACCGCGCCCGGCCTGGGAAGGATGACTGCCATTTTGCCGTCGAATCGTCCCGTGCTGGGACAGTATCCCGCCGACCCTGTCGAAGCGCCAGGACCGCCCGGGCGACGCTCCCATCACCACCGTGGTCGGGCGCGGTGCCGGATTGGAGCGGCCTGGGGTCAGCGAGCGGTGAGCCGGACGGGGAGCTGGGCGATCGCGACGAGGCGGCGCTGTCGATCCCGGCCACGGGGCATTCGGGCTCGCCGAGGATCCCGATGTCGCGGCCGCGCCGCAGCAGCTCCTCGTACATCATCTGGATCTCTCGTTTGGCCAGGTCGGGGCAGGGCGGACCACCAGTGTTTGAGCATTCGCAAGGGTCTGGCTGATCGGTCCGATTCGGAATTCCTGAATCCATCTGGGTCCGGTCGGCGTAGTGCTCCTCGGACCGAGTCGACAAAACGGTCCCTTCGAAGACTGAAGGGACCCCCTCTGCACAAGGCCAACAATCCCCAGCCCGCCCGCTCGCTGCCCGCTCCCTGCGTATCCGTAGTGAAATCCGTACTGGCCCGGATGTGGACTACGCCCTGGGAACCGCAAAGTATCTCAGCGAATCGTTCTCACCCAAGGACACTTCCGATGCACACCCCTTTCCTAGGCGCAGCCCTCGCCGAACATCTCCGAGCCCACTCGATGGCCCAGACCCGACAGCACCTCCCGCAACGGTCCGCACGACGGAGCCGCTGCGGTGCCTGGCCTCGCGGCGAGCGTGACGCCATGAACGAGACCGAAACCGACGTGGTCATCGTGGGGGCGGGCTGCGCCGGGGCGGCCACCGCCCCGCCGTTCGCCACCGTGACGCCGTTAAGGAGATCCCAGGCGGCGCCGGGAACCACCGCGACACTCGACCAAGTTTCCTAAGGAGAAGTGTGACATGAACGAAACCTATCTCGACAGCGAGCCGGCCACGCCTTCCACCGTCGGAACTATGGAGGTCATCACCCCTTCCACCAAACCTATCACCGCCAGGATGGCGGAACACGACCGACACGTCGAATCTGCTCATATCATGATCCAAGAATCCGTCCAACAGAAGCCGGTCAGGGCCACACGCAAAGGGCGCCAGTGGTACCAGCGTTTGCTCGAGATCGCGGCCCACAACCCCCCGCACCCGCTTTGAGCAGACGGTCACCGACCGACATCACTCTCCAAATCGAAATCCCCTGAAAGAACTCCGGCGCTCCCGCAGCCACGTTCTGCACCGTCACGGTCTGCTCGCGTCGCTCGCGGTGAGCTTGATCGTCGTAGTGGTGTCCATCGGACTGATAACGGAGGCACTTGAACGTCTGAGGCCGACACTGGTGTCTGCCCGCCTAGTAAGTGATGCTCTTTAACTTCGTGCCCGATCGGTTGGACAAGGGACGCTGTCCAATCGTCCGCGGCAGGACTCCGTTGGCGACGGACCTTCTTCGCATCATTCTCGACAAGGTGCGCTTGGCGTCCACCAGCCGGTCGTAGTTGCCTTTGTAGTTGTCCCTGATCCGTGAGGCGGCGACGCCGAGCAGGTTCACGCACCCGTCGGCCAGGCCGGTCAGCAGGTCCACCACGTCGTAGTCGTCGACAAGGGTGTCGGCCATCTCTACGAGGGATCGAACCAGGGACTCCTCTCGAGGAGAAGGAAATAGTTGGTCAGATGGGGCCAGTCGAGGCTGACGGCCTCGATGGCCCGGGGGAGCAGCTCGAGGGTGACGGGCGCGGTGGCGCGCAGCAGACGCCAGAGCGGACCGCCGACTGTCGCCGGATCACGGCGGGCGAGCGGCGGCAAGCGTCGGGCCAGGTTGACCAGCGCGACGGCGATTTCCATCTGGGCGTACCCCTGATTGCGCTCGACGGCAACGACGCGCAGCTCGGCCTCGGCGGCAAGGGCCTCGTACTCCTGCAGTGACCGGTACACCACCTGGTAGGCGCCTGTTTGTACTTCTACCCCGGCCCGAATTCCCGATTCCCGCAAGATGATTCGGCCTCTCGGCGCCAGCTGGCCGAGACGAACGAGCAGCGCGACCGCGTCGGCTCGATCGAGGTACATGAGGAGGCCTCCGAGCAGGACGCCCTGGAATTCGCCGTCGAGGGCCACGGTTAGCGCGTCCCCCTGCACCAGTTCGACGTTGTCGTGCCGGGCTAGGCGCAGCCGAGCTGCGGCCAGCATGCCGACGCTGGCGTCCACGCCGACGACTCGCTTGTAGCGCGGCGCGAACAACTCTGTCCACGCCCCGGCACCGCACCCGACGTCGAGCACCGAGGCCGTGGGTGCCAGCTCCGCGAACCACCGGTCGACCACCGCCTGCTCGAGCGCGAAGCGATGCTTGACGCAGTCCTGGGGCAGGCCCTGCTCGTGCGCCATGTAGGAAGCCGATTCGGCATCGTGGGCGGCCTCCTCCCAGTAGGCGCGCACCGCGTCGTAGTCGAGTCGACGCTGATCACCTCGACGAATCGGCATCCAAGCTGACCCTTACAGGCCGCATTCGTCGGCCTCCAACCCCTCGATCTGTGAACAGTGGGTGAACATTACAAGAACTGATAGTGTTCGAGTGGATCTCCGACGGAGATCCACTCGCCTTTCGACTGTCCGGACCCTGCAGCCGTTCTCCGAGGTCCGTTTCCTGTCGGCGCGTCGAAGATGACGGAGCCATCGAGAGGTGGAGGCTTGCGGTGACGCAGACGATCGAGGTCGGCTCGCAGGAGCGCGCTCCTAAGAACCTGTCGCCGGGTGCGTTGCCCGTACGTCGCGCAGTCATCCTCGCTGCTGGACTTGGCCAACGGCTGCGTCCCCTCACCACCGATGTCCCGAAGTGCCTCGTCGAGGTCAACGGAGTCCCGATCTTGTTCCGCTCGCTGCGGGTACTGGCCTCCGCTGGGGTGACCGAAGCCATCGTCGTGGTTGGCTACGAAGCAGCCCAGGTCCGCCGCAGGGTAGGGAACCGTTTCGCCGGGATCGACATCTTGTACGTCGATGCCCCGTCGTACGAAACGACCAATAACATCCGCTCGCTGTGGGACGCTCGTCGATACTGCGACGAGGACATCCTCTTGCTCGAAGGCGACGTCGTCTTCGATCGCGACGTGGTGATGCGCTTACGCGAGCAGGTCGGCAGCAGTATGGCCGTCGCCCGGGACAAAGCCAACTTTTCCGGCACCGTGGTGCATCACGACGCTCAGGGCCACGTCACCAAGTTCATCCTGGGCGCTGATCTGGACGGGCGGGTCAACGGTGAGGGCGCGCAGAAGACGGTCAATATCTATCTGCTGCGGGGCGAGATGCTGCGCACCAAGATCCTGCCCGAACTGTGCCGCCAAGTGGATTCCGGCAACGTGCAGGCCTTCTACGAGACCGTGTTGCGCGATCTCGTGGCCGACGGCTCGCTACCGGATCTTGTGGCGGTCGACGTGTCGACGAGCCGGTGGTACGAGCTCGACGACTATCGAGACCTCGAGATGGCCGAGTTCATGTTCCTGAGTCGTGTCGAGCAGTTCGACCGTATTCAGTCGCTGCATGGGTCGTATTGGCGGTATGGCGTCGTCGACCACTCCTACCTGTACAACCTGCACTTTCCCCCGGCCGCCATGCTCGATGCCCTCCGTGATGAGCTGCCCGACGTCGTTACCAACTACCCGGTTGGACAGTCGGAGCTCGACCGTCTCGTCGGCCAATGGACGGCAGCTGATCCGACGACAGTCGTTGTCGGCAACGGGGCTGCCGAGCTAATCAAGGTGCTGGCCCAGCACTTCATCGAGAAGATGACGATCCCCGTTCCGTCGTTCAACGAGTATGAGAGCCTGCGGCCCGAGCAGCTCGACCGCGTGGCGCTCGATCCAGTCACCCTCGAGCTCGACCTGGACGCCTTCGCCGAGTCGGCCCGGCAGGCCCGTTCCAACGTGGCTGTCCTGGTCACCCCTAACAACCCGACAGCGCTCTCCGTCGACCGCACCGCAGTCCTGGAATTGGCTAGCCGCCTAGCGGACGACGAGTGCCGCCTGATCGTGGACGAGTCGTTCATAGAGTTCTCCCGAGCCGGACGGGCAGCCAGCGTCGAGGGCGACGTCCATAACCACTCCAACCTGGTCGTTATCAAGAGTATGAGCAAGGTGTTCGGCATTGCCGGCCTGCGCATTGGCTACCTCCTGACCTCCGACCGCCGCTTCGCAGCTTCCGTTCGCGCCCATCTCCCGATCTGGAACCTGAACGGCATGGCAGAGTCCTTCTTGCGGCAGCTGAGCCGCTACCGAAGCCAGTTCGCGGCGAGTTGCGAGGTGGTGCGCGACACCTGCCAGGATCTCTACCACGCGCTGCGGGAGCTACCGGGCTTGAATCCCTTCCAACCCGATGCCAACTTCGTGTTCTGCAAGATCACCGCACCCGGTCCTACCGGACCGGCCCTGGCTCGAAGGCTGTACGTCGAACACAACATCCTGATCAAGGATTGCGCCTCGAAGACGATGCCTGACGCTGATCGCTATGTGCGCATCGCGTCGCGGACGGGGGCCGAGAATCGGCGGCTCGTCGACGCCCTGTCCCAACTCGGACTGGACCGACCCTGAACGCCTTACCTGTCAGCGATGCGCGTGGAGACGCCGCCCCAGCGGCTCCGACCATCCTGTCCCACCTTGCCGACGCCGCCAATCTTCTCACTCTCACCGGACTGGCAGCCAGCGTCCTGGCGATCATTCTGGCCGTGCGGGGCGATTACGAGGGAGCCGCTATTAGCCTGGTAGGTGCTTTCGTCCTCGACGTGGTCGACGGCCCTGTGGCCAAGCGAACGCCGGGCCGCACCAAGGAGCAGGGCGCATTCGGGGCCAACCTCGATTCGCTAGCCGACATGGCCTCGGCTGGCGTTGCCCTTGGCGTTGTGATCTTGTCGTATGGCCATTTCCGGGTTGCCTACGTACCCGTGGCGGTGCTGCTCGCCGTGGCAACCGCGATGCGGCTCAGTTACTTCAACGTTCACGGCCTCGACGCAGCCTCGGGTACCTACACCGGCTTGCCAACCGACCTGGCCATCATCAGCTTCGTGGCCTTGATGCTCCTCGATGGGCCGCTCGGTCTCGCCGCCTTCCGGGTCGTTCTCACCGGCGGCGGGGTGGTGTTGGCCGGACTCATGGTCAGCCCATTGCGTATCCCCAAGCTCACCGGGCGCCGGAGCATCGCCCTGATCATTCTTGCCCTGGCGCTCGCAGCGGCCCAGGCCGCCCGGCTGGTCGCCTGAACTGAACGGCTGCTTCCTCGGCCTAAAGCGGGGAAGTGCTTCCCCGAAGACGGAGTGATCCAGATGGCGTTCGACTCGCGCAGGTGATCCTCGCTGACCTGGCGGTTGACGGTGGAGCAAACGGTGTCGGCGCAGCCGATCCCCCTTCGGTGCTGTGGAGCGATACACGACATGCGCGGCCGCCTCCTTCTTATTCACCCCGCTCAGGCTGGCAGGTACAAGAACAAGAGGGCGCCGCCCACCTCGTCTGCCTACAGCTGCACAAGGACCGGCGAACTGGTCACGGACCCCCGGTCCCGCGCCTCGGTGGCTTGGAGAAAGGCCAAGGAGGTAGCTGGGGTCGACCCCGATATGCACCCGCACGACCTCCGGCACGACGGCGCCACCCTCATGGCCCAGATGCCGGGCATCATCTCCAAAGCGCTGATGGCCCGCATCGGCCACTCCTCACCGAGGCTGGGCTCGTATACCAGCACGCCACCGCCGGGCCTGACCTGCGAGAACAATGGGAGGCGGCGAGCGGAATCGAACCGCTGTACAGGGCTTTGCAGGCCCTTGCCTAAGCCACTCGGCCACGCCGCCCGGCTGTGCCACCGGCAGTGTAGCCGGGAGGGGCTGCCGCACCCCGCTCAGAAGAGTGCCGCACCCCGCTCAGAAGAGTGCCGCCCCCGCTCAGAAGAGTATGGTGGGCGCCAAACACGGGAGCCCGGAAGGACCGGGCTGAGAGGGGGCCTGCGGACTCGGTCCGGGTGGCCCCGACCGTCGCACCTGATCCGGGTAATGCCGGTGGAGGGAGGAGCGAAATGGCCGAAGCCGCAAGCGACAGGGTCTACCTCACCGGTTCACGCCCGGACATCCGGGTGCCGTTCCGCCAGATCCGCCTGCACGATTCTCCGGACGGCGCTGCGAACCCGCCCATCCTGCGCTACGACACCGGGGGTCCCGGAAGCGACCGGGAAGCCGGGCTGGACCGCCTGCGCCAGCCGTGGATAGATGAACGCCAGGACTCCGAGCAGTATTCGGGCCGGGCCCGGACAGCCAGGGACGACGGAAGGGCGGCGGCAAGGAACGGGCAGGCCTACCCCACCCACCCCGGCGAGAGCCGGGAGCCCCTTCGAGCCCGGGCCGGCCGGGTGGTAACCCAGCTCCACTACGCCCGGCAAGGGATCATCACGCCGGAAATGGAGTTCGCCGCCGTTCGGGAGGGTATGAGCCCCGAGGTCGTACGAGAGGAACTGGCGAGCGGCCGGGCCATCCTCCCCGCCAACGTCAACCATCCCGAGTCCGAACCGATGCTCATCGGCGCCAAGTTCGCGGTGAAGATCAACGCCAACATCGGCAACTCTTCGGTCACGTCCTCGGTAGCCGAGGAGGTCGACAAGCTCGAGTGGGCCACCCGGTGGGGTGCCGACACCGTCATGGACCTCTCCACCGGCCGCGACATTCACACCACCCGGGGCTGGATTCTCCGCAATTCTCCCGTACCGATCGGCACTGTGCCCATCTACCAGGCCCTGGAAAAGGTAGACGGGGTGGCCGAACGCCTGACCTGGGAGGTGTACCGCGACACTATCGTCGAGCAGGCCGAACAGGGCGTCGACTACATGACCGTCCACGCCGGCGTCCTGCTGCGCTACGTGCCTCTCACCGCCTCGCGAGTGACCGGAATCGTCAGCCGCGGCGGTTCGATCCTCGCCGCGTGGTGCCTGGCCCACCACAAGGAGAACTTCCTCTATACGAACTTCGAAGAGCTGTGCGAGATCCTGGCCGCGTATGACGTGTCCTTTTCCCTGGGCGACGGTTTGCGGCCGGGGTCGGTCGCCGACGCCAACGACGAAGCCCAGATCAGCGAGCTACGGACGCTAGGTGAGCTGACCGCGATCGCGTGGGACCATGACGTTCAGGTCATGATCGAAGGACCGGGCCACGTCCCGATGCATCAGATCCAGGAGAACATGCGGCTCCAGCTGGAGTACTGCCACGGCGCTCCCTTCTACACCCTCGGCCCGCTCACGACCGACGTGGCTCCGGGCTACGACCACATCACCTCCGCCATCGGGGCGGCCATGATCGGTTGGGCGGGGACGGCGATGCTCTGCTACGTCACCCCCAAGGAGCACCTCGGCCTGCCGAACCGGGACGACGTCAAGGCCGGTGTGATCGCGTACAAGATCGCGGCCCACGCCGCCGACCTGGCCAAGGGCCACCCGGGCGCCCGGGCATGGGACGACGCCCTGTCGAAGGCCCGGTTCGAGTTCCGCTGGGAGGACCAGTTCGAGCTGTCGCTCGACCCCGAGACCGCCCGGGCCTATCACGACGAGACCCTCCCGGCGGCTCCGGCCAAGACCGCCCACTTCTGTTCCATGTGCGGACCGAAGTTCTGTTCCATGCAGATCAGCCACCAGATCCGCGACTCGGCCAGGGAGAGCGCGGCGGCCTCGGGCGGCGAGCAACCGGATGACGTGGCGATCGAGCTGGGCCTGCGCCAGAAGGCCGAGGAGTTCCGGGCTTCCGGTGGGGAGGTGTACCTCCCGGCGGGCTGATCGCCGGGAGGCCGCGACCGTCGGCCCAAATCCATGATCCGGACGACCACCCTCGGCCATCTCGACCGCGGCCAGCGGCTCACCCTCGTCATCGCCGCGGTCGTGATGGCTTCCGCCGCGATCGTAAAGGCGGCGGGGGCCGGCCCCACCGCCCAGTTCGTGGTGGCGGGCCTGGCCCTGGCCTCCCTCGCCGCGGTCATCGGGCAGGCCATCGAGCAGGTCGGCCACCGCCTGGGGCCAGGCGCCACGGGACTGCTGCAGTCCACCCTCGGCAACCTCCCTGAGCTGTTCGTCGGCCTGTTCGCCCTGCGCGACGGGTTGACCGCGGTAGTCCAGGCCGCCCTGGTCGGATCGATCATCGGCAACGCAGTACTGGTGCTGGGTTGCGCCTTCATCGCCGGCGGCCTGCGCCACGGCACCCAGAAGTTCGATCCCGAGCAGCCGAGATTGACCGCTTCGCTCCTCCTGCTCGTCGTCGCCGCCTTGCTCGTACCCACGCTGGCCAGCTCGCTTCACACTCCCGCCGCCCAGCACGCCGGGTCACTCTCCAACGCCTGTGCGGTGGTGTTGCTCGTGGTCTACGCCTGCAGCGTGCCTTTCTATCTGCGCGGGGGGTCCCGGAAGCCACGGGGCGACGGGGCCGGGGAGCACGACGATCGGGTCGCGGTTCCGGTCGCGGTTCGGGAACCGGGGGCTGAGACCGAGCCCGAGCCGGCGGAGGAGTCCTGGCCCCTCCACCTGGCCGTCACCGTGCTCGCGGTGGCCAGCGTGCTGGCGGCCCTGGCCGCCGACTGGTTCGTGGCCCCCCTCGAGGAGGCGGCCTCATCACTCGGGCTCTCCGAGGCGTTCACCGGGCTGGTGGTGGTGGCCATCGCCTCGAACGCCGTCGAGAACGTGGTGGGCATCCGCTTCGCGCTGCAGGGCAAGCCCGAATACGCCATAAGCACCTCGCTCAGCAGCCCCCTGCAGGTCGCCCTCCTGCTGACCCCGGTTCTCGTTCTGCTCAGCCATGTGGTGGGGCCGGACAAGCTCACCCTGGTCTTCCCCCCGCTGCTCGTGGCCGCCCTCGGCGTGTCGACCATCGTCGTAACCGTGATCATCTACGACGGCGAGTACAACTGGCTAGAGGGGACGGCCCTCATCGGGCTCTACGGCATGATCGCCATCTCGTTCTGGTGGGGATGACCGCCTCCGACGGTAGGTTGTCACGAATGGTCCGCGCCGGTTCGCCAGGGGAGCCGTTCCCCCTCGGTGCCACCTATGACGGCCTCGGCACCAATTTCTCGGTCTTCTCCCAGGTGGCTGAGGCGGTGGAGCTGTGCCTCTTCGACGACACCGGCCACGAAGCCCGTTTCGCCCTACCCGAGGTCGACGCTTACTGCTGGCACGGCTACCTCGAGCACATCGAGCCCGGGGCCCGCTACGGCTACCGGGTGCACGGACCGTACAAGCCCGAGGCCGGGATTCGCTGCAACCCGGCCAAGCTCTTGCTCGACCCCTACGCCAAGGCCGTCGACGGCGAGGTCAAGTGGGGCCAGGCGCCGTACGGATACGACCTGACCGCCGACGACCTCGTGCCCGACTCGACCGACTCTGCCGGGTTCATGCCGAAGGCGCTGGTCGTCGATCCCGCCTTCGACTGGGGATCGGACCACCCGCCGCGAACCAAATGGGCCGACACCATCATCTACGAGACCCATGTCAAGGGTCTGACCTGGACCCATCCCGACATCCCGCACCACGAGAGGGGCACCTACGCCGCGGTGGCCCACCCGTCGATCGTCGAGCACCTCACCAGGCTCGGGGTGACAGCCGTCGAGCTCATGCCGGTACACCACTTTGTTCACGACCACCGGCTGGCCAAGCTGGGGCTGCGGAATTACTGGGGCTACAACTCGATCGCCTACCTCGCGCCCTACAACGGATACGCGTCCCGTCGCGGCCACCGGGTGGTCAACGAGTTCAAAGCCATGGTCCGCGCCCTCCACCGCGCCGGGATCGAAGTGATCCTCGACGTCGTCTACAACCACACCGCCGAGGGCAACCACCTGGGGCCCACCCTGGCTTTCCGGGGTATCGACAACGCCAGCTACTACCGGCTGCTCGATGACCAACCTCGCTTCTACGGCGATTCGACCGGCACGGGCAACACCCTCAATGTCCGCAACCCCCACGTACTGCAGCTCATGATGGACTCGCTGCGCTACTGGGTGCTGGAGATGCACGTGGACGGCTTCCGCTTCGACCTGGCGGCCACGCTCGCTCGCCAGTTCCACGAGGTCGACCGGCTGTCCGCCTTCTTCGACCTCATCCAGCAGGACCCGGTCATCAGCCAGGTGAAGCTGATCGCCGAGCCCTGGGACCTCGGGGCCGGCGGTTATCAGGTCGGCAACTTCCCGCCGCTGTGGTCGGAATGGAACGGAAAGTTCCGCGACTCCATGCGGGACTACTGGCGCCAGGGCGGCACCCCGATCGGCGAGCTGGCCGAGAGGCTCACCGGCAGCTCCGACCTCTACGCCGCCACCGGGCGGAGTCCTTTCGCCAGCATCAACTTCATCACGTGCCATGACGGCTTCACCCTCCAGGATCTGGTGTCCTACAACGACAAGCACAACCAGGCCAACGGGGAAGACGGCCGGGATGGTACCGACGACAACCGGTCGTGGAACTGCGGGGTCGAGGGGCCCACACGCGACCCCGTCGTGCTCGGCATCCGGCGCCAGCAGGTACGCAACTTCCTCGCCTCGCTCCTCCTGACCCAGGGCGTGCCCATGCTCCTCGGGGGCGACGAGCTCGGGCGCACTCAGGCGGGCAACAACAACGCCTACTGCCAGGACTCCGCGCTCTCCTGGTACGACTGGGCCCGCGTCGACCAGGCGCTGCTCGACTGGACCCGGCAACTGATCGCCTTGCGCCGGGCCCACCCGGTGTTCCGGCGCCGCCGGTTCTTCCAAGGCCGCCCTCTCCGCGGTACCGCGACGTCGGACCGTCTGCCCGATATAGGGTGGTTCCGACCTGATGGCGACGAGATGACCGACTCTGACTGGGACGTCGGATATGCGAAATCGCTGGGTGTCTTCCTCAACGGGCGGGCCATCCCCGACCCCGATGTTCACGGCCGGCCCATCGTGGACGACTCGTTCTACCTGATCCTCAACGCCTGGGATCAGGAGATACACTTCATCCTTCCCGGGTCGCGCTGGGCGCCGGCATGGAGGGCCGTACTGGACACCTCCTATGAGACGGCCGGCGAGGCCGGGCCGAACCGGGCGATGTGGGCGGCCGGGTCCGTTCTAGCCATGTCCGGACGCCAGCTCCTGCTCCTCCAGTCGGTCACCCCGGGTGACTGAAGAACCGGAAAGGGGAATTTTCTCCAACCTCCACGGCTTGGCTATCGGTACCATTTGGGACCGGGGAGGTGCACTAGTGTGCCTGAGGAGGGTGCTGTGTCATACGCGGAAGCCGTAGGGGATCGCCTGCGGAAGATGCGCCGCCAGCGAGGGCTGTCGCTGGTTGCAGTGGAAGAGGCGTCGGAACGCGAGTTCAAGGCGTCGGTGCTCGGGGCCTATGAGCGCGGCGAGCGGATCATCTCGGTGCCACGGTTGCACCGACTGGCCCAGCTGTATCGCGTGCCGGTCGATCGCCTGTTGCCGAGAACGACCCCTCGCGGGGAGCCGGCGGAGGACGTGGCCGGAGGCGAGACGGAGAGCGATCGATGCCGGGAGTCGGATCCTGTGCGCATCGACCTGGATCGACTGGCGACCGTCGACGCCCCCGAACGGGACGTCATCCGCCGCTACGTCAACATGATCCAGGCCCAGCGGGGCGACTACGACGGGAACCTGATGACCATCCGCCACGACGACCTCCAGGCTCTCGGCCGGGTGTTCGAGCGCGACGAGATGGGCATGCACGCCCGGCTGCGCGAACTGGGTTTGCAGGACTGATCTGTCGGCTCGAGTCTGTCGGCTCGAGCTGCCAATCCGGTCGGATCTACCCGCCGAAGACCGACAACCAGGCTTCCTTAGTGGCGGGTTTGTAGACCATGTTGATCTCTTTCACCGCGGCCATGGAGCCGATCGACGGCACCGAGTAGCGGTGGCCGGGATACACGACGGTTGAGTCGGGTAGGCCGGCCAGGCGCTGCAGGCTCTGGTACATGGCCTCCGAGTCGCTGCCCGGCAGGTCGGTCCGTCCGCACCCCTCGAGAAAAAGGGTGTCGCCCGAGACGAGCATCCCGTCAACCAGGAAGCACTGGCTGCCGGGGGTGTGACCCGGTGTGTGCAGCAGCTCGATGGACACCGCCCCGACCGCCACCTTGTCTCCTCCGTGGTGCGACACCACGTCGCCCGGTTGAAGGCCGGTGACCGTGGTTATCAGGGTGGCCTCGTCGCGGTGGGCGTGCACCGGGACGTCCTGGCGGCCGAGCAGTTCGGCCAACCCCTCGACGCTGAATCCCATCATCGAGCCGCCGACATGGTCGGGATGGTGGTGGGTGGCGAGGACCCCGACGATCTGCATCCCATCGGCCGCCGCCTGGTCGAGAAGGTCGCCGACGGCGTAGGCCGGATCCACCACCACGGCCTGGCCCGCCTGGCGATCTCCGATCAGATAGGAGAAATTGACCATCTGGGTGGCCATGGGGTCTCCCCGGGCGAAGTCCCTTCCTGATAGCAGCTGGCGAAAATACAGGCGCGACTCGTCCACAGGTCCCATGCTAGGACGAACGGGAATAGTTGCAGCCGCAACTAGCGTTGGCCGGGGTGAGAAGAATCAGAGCCAGAGGAGCGCCCTATGCCTGCAGTAACCGTCGAAGACACGCTGTCCCTCCCGAAAATCGTGGTTCCGGAGCTCACGCCCGACGGACGGCCGGTGATGCAACGCCGGGTCCGGACGCTGACCAGCGCGCCGACCGGATTCGAAGGCGAGGGGTTCCCGGTTCACCGAGCCTTCGCCGGTGTACCCCTGGACCAGCTCGATCCCTTCGTTCACATGGACCAAATGGGCGAGGTCGACTACGGCCCGGGCGAGCCGAGGGGCACCTCCTGGCATCCCCACCGGGGCTTCGAAACGGTCACCTACATGATCGACGGGGTGTTCGAGCATCAGGACTCGACGGGCGGCGGCGGGGTCATCACCAATGGCGACACCCAGTGGATGACCGCCGGCTCCGGCATCCTGCACATAGAGCGGCCGCCTGAATCCCTGGTCGTCAGCGGCGGGCTGTTCCACGGGATCCAGCTGTGGGTGAACCTCCCGGCGGCCCAGAAATGGGTGGAGCCGAGGTACCAGGACATAGGCCGGGACCGGGTCACCCTGGCCTCGTCGTCCGACGGCGGGGCCCTGGTCCGCATCATCGCCGGAGACGTCGGCCGTCTCTCCGGGCCCGGCTCGACCTACACCCCCATCACCATGCTTCACGCCACCGTCTCCCCCGGCACCCGCCTGGAGCTGCCGTGGGATCCCGCCTCCAACGCCCTGGTATACGCGCTCGCCGGTCGAGGCACGGTGGGTGCCGATCGCGCTCCCTTCGCCTCCGGCCAGTTGGCCACCCTCGGAGCGGGCGACACCGTGGTCGTGGAGGCCGCGCCCACCCAGGACCAGCGGTCGCCCCACCTGGAGGTGCTGATGCTCGGCGGCCGGCCCATTGGCGAGCCCGTCGCCCACTACGGCCCCTTTGTCATGAACACCCGGTCAGAGCTGGCCCAGGCGTTCGAGGACTTCCAGAAAGGCCGGATGGGCACTATCCCGGCCCACCACGTGGCCGAATGACCGAAAAGGGGGAATACTGGGGAGCATGTCCACTCATCGGGAAGGCACCAGGCTGAGCCTTTCTGAGCTGGTGGCCAAGAGTGGGGTGCCGGCGAGCACCATTCACCACTACCGGCGCTCCGGGCTCATACCGCCTCCCGAACGGGAAGCGAGCAACCGCTTCGCCTACGACGAGCGCCACCTCGAAGCCCTGCTGCTCATCCGGGCCCACACCAGCGCCGAGCATCCCGAGTGCCGGGCCCGCATCCTGGCCGCCGCCATCGAGGCGTTCAAGACCCGCAGCTACAGCGAGGTCTCGGTCAGCGACATCGCCGAAGCGGCGGGGATGGCCAAGGGCAACGTCTACCGGTACTTCGACTCCAAAGAGGAGCTGCTCACCGCGGCGGTCGAAAGCCTGCTGGACACCACAGCAGCCCGCTTCGAGTCGGCCCTCGACCCCCTCGGGGGGGTGGAAGCCCTCCACGGCGACCCCGACCGCACGGCCCTGGTGTTCGGCTACCTGGTGGCGGACGTGCTCCCGATGCTGCTCGAGCTGGGCGCCCGGGCGGCCAAGGGGCATGAGCCGAGCGCCGACCTCGGACGCAAGGTCCTGCGCACCCTGGCCGAGGCGGCGGGCCGGCCCTTGGCCGGACCGAGCGCCGCGGTCGAGGACGCCATCAAGGCCGGCTTGCGGGTCATCGAGACCGCGTTCGCCACCGTCATGAACTGGGCCGTGGGCTCGGACTGGCCGCCGGACCACCTTCAGGGGTCCCTTCCCGCCTGATCACCACTAGGCGGCGGCCGCCGCCTTCCTGCGCAGGAAACTACATAGTTTGTGCGCTAAACCCGCTCAGAGCGGGCTAAGCGCACAAAGTATGACGTGAGGCCACGGCGATTCGCCCCGTCGTCGGCGCCCGCCTCCCTGTTTAGGCGGGTCGATGCTTGACTTTGAGGCGCCGAGCGTGTACATCTTGTGACCACGCGGTCATTCGTTTACACCACTCGAGATTCGGACGGGCCCACCGCAGACGGCGGTGGGGTCAGGCCGGCCGCGCCCCTGGGCCTGGCCGCCGCGGCTGACATCCTCGGCCGGGCCAAGCACGAGAACTTCAAAGTGGCGTCCCGGCTCCTGCCCGAGAAGGAGCGCCGTCACCTCGTGGCGTTCTACGGATACGCCCGCCTGGTCGACGAGATCGGCGACTCCTACCCCGGAGACCGATTGGCGGCGCTCGATTGGATGGAGGGCGAGACGTCTTCCGCCCTGGCCGATCCCGACGCCCCGCGGCTCGCCCCCCTCGTGGCGGACGCGGCGCGATCCGTCCGGGCCCTGTCGCTCGACCCCGCTCCCCTGTTCAAGCTCATAGCCGCCAACCGGCAGGACCAGGCTGTCACCACCTACGAGACCTTCGAGGAGCTGCTGGGATACTGCGCCCTGTCCGCCGATCCGGTCGGCCACCTGGTGCTCGGAGCGTTCGGGGCGGTGTCGCCGGAGAACCTTCGCCATTCCGACTCCATATGCAGCGGGCTGCAGCTGGTCGAGCACTGGCAGGACGTGGCCGAGGACGCGACGGCCGGAAGGGTCTACCTGCCCCAGGAGGACCTGGAGCGCTTCGGCGTCTCCGCCGGGGAACTGCGGGCCGGCTCTCCCGCCTCCCGCTCGCTTCGGGCCCTCATGGTCTTCGAGGCGGCGCGCGCCCGGCGAATGCTGGACGAGGGAGCCCCGTTAATCGCCGCCCTGAGCGGTCGGCTGAGCTGGGCGGTGGCCGGCTTCTGGGCCGGCGGCCAGGCTTCGATCGACGCCCTGGCCGGCCGGGGGTTCGACCCCCTGGGCGGGCGGGCCGCTCCCGCCCGCTACCGGGTCGCGGTGAGGACGGTGGCCGCCTTGCGCCAGGCCCGACCGGCCCGGGAGGCGGCGTGAAGCTCGATCAGGCATACGAGCGGTGCGAGCAGATCACGACCGAGCAGGCCCGCAACTTCTCATACGGCATCAAGCTGCTTCCCGAACGGAAGCGCAAGGCCATGTCGGCCCTCTACGCCATGGCCCGGAGGATCGACGATATCGGCGACGGCGACGCCCCGGCGGCCCAGAAGCTGGCGGCCCTGGCCGACGTCCGAAAGGACCTGGCGGCCATCGAGAGCGCGGGTCTGTATCTCCAGAGCGACGACCCGGTGCTGGTGGCCCTGGCCGACGCCGTCGCCGGTTTCGGGATACCGGTGCCCGCCCTGGAGGAGATCGTCGAAGGCTGCGAGATGGACGTCAACGGGGTGTCCTACCAGACCTTCGATGACCTCGTCGGCTATTGCCGGAGGGTGGCCGGCAGCGTCGGCCGGCTCAGCCTGGCCGTGTACGGCACTCCCGATCCGGTGGCCGCCGAGCCCCTCGCCGACGCCCTCGGGGTCGCGCTGCAGATCACCAACATCCTCCGCGACATTGTCGAGGACCACCGGGCCATGGGCCGGGTGTACCTCCCCGTCGACGACAGAGAGCGCTTCGGGGTGGCGGCCGATCTCCGCGCCCGGCCCGACGACATGTACGCCCTAATCGCCTTCGAGGCGGCTCGGGCCGAGGAGTGGTACGACCGGGGCCTCGCGCTACTCCCGCTGCTCGACTGGCGGTCCAAGGCGTGCACCGCGGCCATGGCGGGCATCTACCGCCGGCTGCTGACCGCCATCCAGCGCGACCCGGCCGGCGTGCTGCGCGGCCGCATGTCCCTGCCCGGATGGCAAAAGGCCGCCGTGGCCACCAGGGCCCTGGTGCGGGGTGCGGCATGAGGACCGCGTTCTCAAACGACCGGCGGGTGGTGGTGATCGGAGGCGGTCTGGCCGGGATGGCCGCCGCCCTTGATTGTGCCGATCGCGGCGCCCGGGTCATCCTGCTCGAGGGCCGGTCCCGCCTCGGCGGACTGACCTGGTCCTTTCAGCACAACGGCTTATCGGTCGACAACGGCCAGCACGTCTTCCTCCGCTGTTGTACCGAGTACCTGTCCTTCCTCGCCCGGATCGGAGCGAGCGGAGACGTCGAGCTGCCCGGTCGCCTCGACGTGCCAGTCGTCGCGCCCCCGAGCCGCGAGGGCCGCCCCCGCCGAACCGGCCGGCTGCGCCGCTCCGGGCTCCCCGTGCCCCTCCACCTCCTAGGGTCCCTCCTGCGTTACCCCCATATCCCGGTGGCTGACCGCCTCCGCCTGGCCCGACCGGTGGCGGCGCTACAGCGCATGGATCTCGACGACCCGAGCCTCGACCAGCGCACCTTCGGAGACTGGCTGGCCGAGCAGGGACAGTCCGCGGCCGCCGTCGATGGCATCTGGGATCTGATCACCGTTCCCACCGTCAACCTCCGGGCTTCCGAGGCGTCTCTGGCGATGGCGGCCAAAGTGTTCAAGACCGGGCTGCTGAGCGACCCGGGAGGCGCCGACATCGGGTGGAGCCGGGTTCCCCTCGGACGCCTGCACGGCGAACGGGGCGCCGCCGCGCTCGAGCGAGCGGGGGTCGCGGTGATCACCGGCACCCGGGTCGCCGGGGTCACCCCGATCGGTTCCGGTGACGGGTTCTGTGGCTTCTCGGTGCGCACCGACGAGGGATCGGTGGACGGCGACGCGGTCATCCTGGCCGTTTCCCACGAGGCGGCGGTCCGCCTGCTGCCCCCGGGATCGGTCAACCACCAGCACCGGCTGGCCGAGCTCGGGTCGTCGGCCATCGTGGACGTACATCTGATGTTCGATCGGCAGGTGTCGCCGTGGCCGCTGATGGCGGGCCACGCCAGCCCGGTCCAGTGGGTGTTCGACCGCACCCGGTCATCTGGTCTCGAATCGGCTCTCAGTGGCGCTCAGTACCTGGCGGTCTCGTTGTCGGCCGCCGATCATCTTCTCGGCCGCCACCCTGACGACCTGACCGGCTGGGTGGCGGACGAACTGGCCCGCCTCCTGCCCGACGCCGGCCGGGCCCGGATCGTCGATTCACTGGTCACCAAGGAGCGACGCGCCACCTTTCGGGCCATCCCCGGAACGGCGGTCCTGCGACCCGACCCGGCCACCGCGTGGCCCGGCCTGGCCGTGGCCGGAGCGTGGACCAACACGGGGTGGCCGGCCACCATGGAGGGCGCGGTGCGCAGCGGGCGAGCGGCGGCCCGGGCCTGCCTGGCATCGCGGCCCCGATCGTTGGCCCGACCCGAAGAAATCACCACAGCACAAGAGGAGGTGGCGTGACGCCCACTATCGGAGTTCCCGAGGTCCTGGCCCGCTCCCGCCGGGTGATCAACCCGGCGATAGAGAAGGCGGTGGACCGCCTGGCCCCCGAGATCCGCCACATCGCCACGTACCACCTCGGTTGGACCGACGTCGAGGGCCACCCGGTGAAAGCCCCCGGAGGGAAGGGCGTACGGCCCACCCTGGCCATTCTGGGCGCCGAGGCGGCTTGGGCCGATCCCGAGGTCGGGGTGCCCGGAGGCGTGGCGGTGGAGCTGGTGCACAATTTCTCGTTGATCCACGACGACATCATCGACACCGACCTCGAGCGGCATCATCGCCCGACGGTGTGGTCGGTTTACGGCGTGGGTCAGGCCATTGTCGCCGGCGACGCCCTGCAGATTCTGGCCCACCAGGTGCTGCTCGAGAGCGCCCCCGACCGGGGTCCGGCGGCCTCGGCTGCCCTGGCTGACGCCACCGCCGCCATGATCGCCGGCCAAGCCGACGACATCGCCTTCGAGAAGCGCCGCGACGTCTCGGTCGAGCAGTGCACGGCCATGTCGGCGGCCAAGACCGGGGCCCTGCTCGGCTGCGCCTCATCGATCGGCGCCATCCTGGCCGGCGCCCCCGATGCCACCGTCGGCGCCCTGCGGGACTACGGGCGGCACCTCGGCCTGGCCTTTCAGGCGGTCGATGACCTTCTCGGCATCTGGGGCGACCCGGATCGGACCGGCAAGCCCAAAGGGAGCGATCTGCGGCAGCGCAAGAAGTCGATGCCTATCGTTTCCGCCCTCGCCGCCGGGGGAGACGAAGCTGATGAGCTGCGGGCTTTGGTCATCGGCCCGGCCGGGGCCGACGCCCCCCTGCCCCCGCTCGACCAGGACGAGGTCGAGCGGGCCACCTACCTGGTCGAGGCTTGCGGGGGCCGCGAGTGGACGGCGGTGCGGGCCAAGTCCAATCTGGACGCCGCACTCGGCGCCCTCGAACGGGTGCGGCTGTCGGCGATCCCGCATCGTGACCTGGCGGACATCGCGGTGTTCGTGGTGGAGCGGGAGTCTTGACCGACCTCGCCCTGCGAGCGGACGGCGCGGCGCGGCGAGCGAACGCGGGTGGGCCCGTCGTCGGGGAGGACGGCGCGCCAGCCGGCGGGGTGGCCGGGGCGGGCGCCGCCCTGACCCGGGCTCGCGACCATCTGCTCGGGCTTCAGGACCCCGAGGGCTGGTGGAAGGCCGAGCTCGAGACCAATGTGACCATGGATGCCGAGGACCTTCTGCTGCGCCACTTCCTCGGGATCCTAGAGCCCGGGACGGCCGGTGCGTCCGCGGTGCGCATCCGGCGAGCCCAACGGGAGGACGGCACCTGGGGCACGTTCTTTGGCGCACCCCCCGATCTGTCGGCCACAGTCGAGGCGTACGCCGCGCTGCGTCTGGCCGGCGACCCCCCGCACAGCGAGCACATGCGACGAGCCGCCGTCTGGATCCGGGGCAACGGAGCGATCGCGGGAACCCGGGTGTTCACCCGGATCTGGCTGGCCCTGGTGGGACAGTGGGACTGGGAGGACCTGCCGGTAGTTCCGCCCGAGATCATGCTCCTGCCCGCCTGGGCGCCATTGAACATCTACGACTTCGCATGCTGGGCCCGCCAGACGGTGGTGGCGCTGACGGTGGTCATGGCCTACCGGCCGGTGCATCCCCTGCCTTTCCGGCTCGACGAGCTGGCGCCTGAGGTGGCGGCACCCCCCGTGCCGCAACCACGCCCGGTTTCGAGGCTCAGGGCCCTGCGCTCCCCCGCCGGCCGGTTCGAATCGCTCGACCGGGTCCTTCACCGCTACGAGCGGCTGCCGACGTGGTTCGCCCCCCGCCGCCTGGCCCGCCGGGCCGCGCTGGGCCGAGCCGAACGGTGGATCCTGCGGCGCCAGGAAGCTGACGGGCTGTGGGGAGGTATCCAGCCTCCCGTCGTCTACTCCATGATCGCCCTGCATCTGCTCGGTTATCCGATCGACCATCCCGTCATGAAGGCGGCGCTCGACGGCCTCGAAGGGTTCACCATCACCGAAAGCGGGGAACGACGGCTCGAGGCGTGCCAGTCCCCCGTGTGGGATACCGCCCTGGCTGTGGTCGCACTCGCCGACGCCGGCGTCGGCTCGGCGCACCCGGCGCTCGAGGCCGGGGTGAGATGGCTCTGCGACGAGGAAGTGACGGCCACCGGGGACTGGGCCGTCCGCCGGCCGGGGCTGGCGCCCGGCGGCTGGGCCTTCGAGTTCGCCAACGACAACTACCCCGATGTAGACGACACGGCGGAGGTGATCATGGCTCTCAGGCAGGGATCTAACGAGAGCGTGGACGCCTCGCGGGTCCAGGCGGCGTGCGCTCGGGGCGTGGCGTGGACCGTCGGCATGAGGTGCCGGGACGGCGGCTGGGCCGCGTTCGACGCCGACAACGAGAGCTCGCTCGTTGCCTCCCTCCCCTTCTGCGACTTCGGCGAGGTGACCGATCCGCCGTCGGCCGACGTCACGGCCCATGTGGTGGAGATGCTGGCGCGGGAACCCGCGGTGGCCCCCGACGTGCTTCAGGGTGGGATCCAATGGCTATGGGACCACCAGGAGCCGGACGGGTCGTGGTTCGGCCGCTGGGGAGTCAACTACGTATACGGCACCGGCGCCGCCGTCCCCGCCCTGGTGGCGGCGGGGGTCAGCCCCACCGATGCCAGGATCCGGCGTGCCGTGCACTGGCTGGAGACCCACCAGAACCCCGACGGAGGGTGGGGGGAGGACCTGCGGTCCTATGTCGACGAGGCGTGGCGGGGCCGAGGGACCTCTACCGCCTCCCAGACGGCGTGGGGGCTCCTCGCCCTGTTGGCCGCGGGCGAGGGCGACAGCCCGGCCACCCGACAGGGCGTTTCGTGGCTGGTACTGACCCAGACCCCCGAGGGGACGTGGGACGAACCCTGGTTCACCGGCACCGGCTTCCCCTGGGATTTCTCGATCAACTACCACCTTTACCGCCTGGTGTGGCCGCTGATGGCCCTCGGGCGCTATGTCCGGCCAGCCGGAGGAGAGGCGGCGCCGCCGGCCGGCGGCGCCGAGCAGGCCGACCCGTGAGCGCCGTGCCCGCATCCCGACGGCCCCCCGGCCTGCTCCTGTTGGCCCCGTTGCGGGTCGAAGCGCGGGCCGTGACCTCCGGCGACCCATCGACGGTCGTGGTGCGCACAGGCGCCGGGCCGGCCCGGGCCGCGGCGACCGCCGCCGGGCTCATGGCCGGGCCGCGACCGGCGGCGGTGGCGGTAGCCGGGGTAGCCGGCGCCCTGGTCAAAGGCCTGACCCCCGGAACCCTCGTGGTCGCCGACCGGGTGCTCGACCAGGATGGTGGGACCGTCGCCACCCTGAGCTCGGCCCCGATGCTCGCAGCCGAGCTGCGCCGGCGGGGCTTGACGGTGGTGGTCGGGACCGTCATATCGTGCGACCACCTGGTGCGGGGGGCTGCCGCCCGGGCCGAACTGGCCGCCAAGGGCGCCGTCGCCGTGGACATGGAGACGGCCGCCCTCCTCGCTCCGGGCTGGGGCGTGCCGGCCGCCGTCATCCGGGCGATCGCCGATACCCCCGAGCGGGAACTGCGCTCACCCGCCACCCTCGCCGGCGGGATGAAGGCGCTCATCTCGCTGCGGTCCTCGGTCCCGGTCCTGACCGACTGGTCGGCCGCGGTCGCCGACCGGCAGGTCGTGCTCGCCGGCCCACGGTCGTTCTGCGCCGGGGTCGACCGGGCCATCCGTACGGTCGAACGGGCCCTCGAGATGTTCGGCGCCCCCGTGTACGTCCGTCGCCAGATCGTGCACAACCGGCACGTGGTAGAAAACCTCCAAGCTCGAGGCGCGGTGTTCGTCCACGAGCTCGACCAGATTCCCGATGGAGCGACCGTGGTCCTGTCGGCTCACGGTGTCTCCCGGGCAGTGCGGGCGGAGGCAGCAGCCCGACCGTTGCAGGTGATCGACGCCACCTGCCCCCTGGTGGCGAAGGTCCACCACGAGGTTCGCCGGTTCAACCAGCGCGGTTATCAGGTCGTCCTCATCGGTCACGCCGGGCACGACGAAACCGAAGGCACCCTCGGAGAAGCCGACGGTCTCACCCTCCTCGAGGCGCCCGAGGACGTGGCCGATCTCGACGTAGCCGATCCCGAGCGACTGGCATACATCACCCAGACCACCCTGTCCCCCGACGACGTGGCAGGCGTGGTGTCCGAGCTGTCCACGCGCTTCCCCGGGGTGGTGGGCCCGTCTTCGGCGGACATCTGCTACGCCACCCAGAACCGTCAGGACGCGGTGCGGGCCATCGCCGGCCGCTGCGACCTGATCCTGGTGGTCGGTTCGGGTAACTCCTCGAACACCGCCCGGTTGGTCGAAGTGGCCGAACGGGCCGGATGCCGTGCCGTCATGATCGAGGACTCGTCGGAGATACAGCCGAACTGGCTGCGCCACGCCTCAACCGTCGGAGTGACCGCCGGGGCGTCCGCCCCACCGATACTCGTCGAGGGGGTAATCGACGCCCTCCGTTCGCTCGGTCGGGTGGAGATACAAGAAGAAACCGTCCGCACCGAAAGTGTCAACTTCCCCCTTCCTTTGGAGGTCCGTTAGATGGGCGTCCCCCTGCGCCAAAGCGTCAAGATCGGCAGCTATCTCGCTCGCCAGAAGCTGGCCCGGCGCGACAAGTTCCCCCTCATCGTCGAGCTCGAGCCGTTGTTCGCCTGCAACCTCGAGTGCAACGGATGCGGCAAGATCCAGTACCCGACGGAGGTCTTGCGCCAGCGTCTCACCGTCGAGCAGGCGGTCGCCGCGATCGAGGAGTGCGGGGCGCCGATGGTTTCCATCGCCGGAGGAGAGCCGCTCCTGCATCCGCAGATAGACGAGATGACCACGCAGCTGCTCGATAAGGGCCGCTTCGTGTATCTGTGCACCAACGCCCTGCTGCTGGAACGAAAACTGGACCGGTTCACACCCCACCGGCGATTCAGCTGGGTGGTCCACATCGACGGTCTGCGGGAGCGCCATGACGAGTCGGTCAGCCGGGACGGCACCTTCGACAAGGCGGTGGCCGCGATCAAGGCGGCCAAAGCCAAAGGCTTCAAGGTCACGACGAACACCACTTTCTTCAACACCGATTCCCCCAAGACCGTCCGCGAGGTGCTGGACTTCCTTAACGACGAGCTGGAGGTGGACCAGATAATGATCTCCCCGGGATACGCCTACGAAAAGGCGCCGGACCAGGTCCACTTCCTGAGCACGCGCAGCTCCAATCAACTCTTCACCGAGGCGTTCGCAGACGGACGGCGCAAGCACTGGCGGCTGAACCACAGCCCTTTGTTCCTGGACTTTCTCGAGGGCAAGGTGGACTTCGAATGCACGCCATGGGGCATACCGAGTTACTCCGTGTTCGGGTGGCAGCGTCCGTGCTACCTGATGGCCGACGGGTACACCGCCACCTACAAGGAGCTGCTCGAGACCACCGACTGGAGCCGGTACGGCCGGGGCAAGGATCCCCGCTGCGCCAATTGCATGGCCCACTGCGGCTACGAACCAAGCGCGGTGCTGGCCACGACCAAATCACTCCGGCAATCGATCCGGGCCGCGGTCGGCGGATGAACCTCGCCTGTTCACCGGCCAGGCGGGGCGGGGCCTGACCGGATGGGTTTCGATCTACCGAGCGCCCTGCAGGCCCGGGCCGGTGAAGGAGCCGCCCTCTGGGCCCGCTACCTGAACCCGCAAACGGCCAAGGTGCTTCACTCGATCGGTTTCGACCGCCGCTGGGTGCGGGCCGAAGGCTGCTACCTCTACGACCAGTCGGGAACGGAGTACCTGGATTTCCTGTCCGGCTTCGGCGTGTTCGGGCTCGGACGCAACCATCCGGTGGTGCGCCAGGCTCTCCGCGACGTGCTCGACGCCAATCTGGCCGACATGGTGCAGATGGACACCCCGCTTCTCGCCGGTCTCCTGGGCGAGAGCCTCATCAAGCGGGCGCCGTACATGGACCGGGTGTATCTGTGCAACAGCGGCACCGAAGCGGTTGAGACGGCCCTCAAGTTCGCCCGTTGCGCCACCGGCCGGCCCCGGATCCTGTACTGCGACCACGCCTTCCACGGCCTGACCGCGGGCTCGCTGTCGGTAAACGGGGCCAGGGAGTTCCGGCAGGATTTCGGCCCGCTTCTCCCCGGTACGGCGGTTCCCTTCGGAGACCTGGCCGCCCTGGACCGGGAGCTCAGACGCGGGGACGTGGCGGCCCTCATCATTGAGCCGGTTCAGGGCAAAGGGGTCCAGGTGGTACCCGAGGGTTTCCTCGGCTCAGCAGCGGCTTTGCTGCACCAGCGCGGGGCTCTCCTCATTTGCGACGAGGTACAGAGCGGGTTGGGCCGGACCGGCCGGTTCTTCAGCTTCGAGCATGACGGGGTCGAGCCCGATCTGGTCACGGTGGCCAAGACCCTGTCGGGTGGTTTCGTCCCGGTCGGGGCCACGCTCGGGACGACAAGGATCTTCGAGAAGGTGTACTCGTCGATGGACCGGGTGCTGGTTCACGACTCGACCTACAGTCACAACAACCTTGCTGCCGCCGCCGGGCTGGCCACCCTCGCGGTGCTCGACGACGAGGGGCTCATCGCCAACGCCGTGAACGTGGGCGAGTCTCTGACCCGAAGGCTCAGGGAAGCGGCGGAGCGGTACGAGTTCATTTCCGACGTTAGGGGCCGCGGCCTGCTGATCGGCATCGAGTTCGGCCGCCCGGCGTCGCTGCGCCTGCGGACCCGGTACGCGCCTCTCACCATGGCCAGGAAGGGGCTGTTCACCCAGATGGTGGTCTGCGCCTTGTTCGAGCAGCACCACGTTCTCACCCAGACCGCGGGCGACCATATGGACGTGCTGAAGATTCTGCCTCCGCTCACCGCCGGACCGGCTGAAGCCTCCCGCTTCATGGATGCTTTCAGCTCGGTGATGGAGTCGATCAAGGCAAGCAGCCGACCGGTGTGGCACTTCGCCCGAGGCTTGACGACCCGACTGGCCCGGCCGTCGTAGGTGCGCATGCGTTTGCGCCGCTGAGGCGGCGGTGAGCGGCAAAACCACCCCGAACATCAATCCCCGGGCGTGGCCCGCCCGGTCTGGCTTCGCCGTTTATGGCCCGAAGGGGCGGTCCGCGGTCGTGGGCCCGTAGAATGTAGGCACCAGAGCAGCCGGCCCAAGCTGGCGCACCGAGGAAAGGAGTGACTCTGGCACAAGGTAAGGAAGATGCGATCGTGCTCGAAGGCACGGTCAGTGAGGCGCTCAAGAACGCCATGTTCAAGGTCCAGTTGGCTAATGGCCATGAGGTACTTGCCCACAACTCGGGCAAGATGAGGATGAACCGCATCCGGGTGCTCCCGGGTGACAAGGTGCAGGTCGAGATCAGCCCTTACGATCTGACGCGGGGCCGTATCACCTATCGCTACAAGTAGCTGCATTGGCAGCGGGAAAGTCGAAGGGGTATGCAGGTTTGAGGGGGTAACCGGGGGGGCGGATCCAAAGGTTCGAAGACCGGCCGGCATCCGGCGGATCGCCGGTCGTTAGCCCTCTACTAAGCCTAGTCTTCGGAATCGGCCAGCACGCCGTTGGCCGCGGCAAGGGCAGTCGCAGTACGGACTGCCTCCTCGTACACCGCGGTCAGATGGCGGACGGCGACCGCCGGATCCATGGCCAGCGGCGGGGGGCCTAGAGAGCGGACCAGAACCCCGGGGTCACTGGTCGGCCGGATCCCGACCGTCGCCGGCGAGGGCTGATAGCTGGTGCCCCAGAAGCGTTGTTCGGCCAGCCGGCGGGTGGCCGCGGGCCGGCGTCGCTTACTCACCTCGCCCCCCTTCGGGCATCGGCCATCGGGGCCGGACCGGGTCTGAGCGGATCACGCCGCCTCCTCCTCGCCGGCATCGACCGGCGTCGGTTCGTCCTCGACTAGCTCGTCGTCGCGCAGCCCGAGGGCGGCGCTCAACTGCTGGGCGTCCAGGTCGCCCAGGCTGCTGCGGGCCGGCAGCACCATTCCGGCCACCTGGCGCTTGCCGGCCACGATCTCCTCGACCCGCTCGTCTACCGTCCCCGGACACACCAGCCGGTGGCACATGACCGAGTTGAGCTGGCCGATCCGCCACGCCCGGTCGCGCGCCTGATCCTCCACCGCAGGATTCCACCAGCGGTCGTACAGGACCACGTGGTTGGCGGCCGTCAGGTTGAGACCGGACCCCCCGGCCTTGATCGAGAGCACCAGGGCGCCGGGCCCGGTGCCGCTCTGGAAGTCTGCTATCAGCTGGTCCCGCACCGCCCGGCCGAGGCCGCCGTGGTAGCAGCCGATGCGCACGCCCATGCGTTCGGTGAGGTAGGCGGCCAGCTTCTCCCCCCAGCGGGCGAAGTGGGTGAAGATGAGAATGCGCTCCCCGGCGACGAAGACGTCGGTGACGATCTCCTCCAGACGGGTGAGCTTGCCCGACCGGCCGAGCAGGCCGTCCTGCTCGTCGTCGGCCCCGAGGTAGGCGGTCGGATGGTCGCAGATCTGCTTGAGGGCGGTGATGGCGGCCAGCACCTGGCCCTTGCGCTGGTTGGAGTCGCCGGCCAGGTCAGCGTCGAGCAGGCGGTTGAGCACAGCCTGGTACAGACCGATCTGCTCGGGAGTCATGCTGCAATGGTCGATCTTGTCGACCTTGTCCGGTAGCTCGGCGGCGATCTCGGGCTCGCTCTTGGTCCGGCGGAAGATCAGAAGCCCGTTGAGAGCCCGCAAGGCGTTCTCCTCCGAGCTGCGGGCCGCGCCACCGGAGCCACCGGAGCCACCGGGTCCAGCGGCGGCCGTCCCGCCGTCACTGGCGCCGGCCGCGGCCGGCGCTCCCGCCTGGCTGGGCGCGGCGGAAGCCGCCATAAACGAACCGGCGGTTGCCCCCGGACCGTTCGAGCCGGCCGCCGCGGCCGAACCGGAGCGGCCGGCCGATGCGGTCCCACCGGTGGAGGCCGAGCCGACGGGCGACTGGCCGGGGACGCCGGACCCGTTGAAGTTGCCCGAGCCGGCGAAGCCGCTGGAGACGGGTGCCGGAGGACTGGCGTCTGCGCCGGGCGCCCGGGAGAGGTGCTCGATGAAGGCGGTCCGCCCCCCGACCAGGCCCGGGTTGGTCCAATCGAGAATGGCCCAGAGGTCGCCCAGGCCGTTCTCGACGGGAGTGCCGGTCAGCGCCAGGCGGGAATGAGCGGTGAGGCGCCGCAATTCTCGAGCGGTGTCGCTGTTGTGGTTCTTGATCACCTGCGCTTCGTCTACCACCACCCGCCTCCAGGTGATGGCGGACAAGGCGTCGATGTCGCGGACTGCGGTGGCGTAGGTCGTCATCACGATGTCGGCGTTGCCGGCCATGCGGGCGATGGATTCCCCCTCGGCCCGCCGGGGCCCATGGTGTACCGAGACCTTGAGCAGCCGGGTGAAGCGGGCCGCCTCGCTGGCCCAGTTGCTGAGCACGGCGGGGGGGCAGATCACGAGCGTCGGCCCGTGGCCCCGGTCGACCAGCACATGGGCGAGCAGGGTGGGGGTCTTGCCCAGGCCCATGTCCATGGCCAGGCACCCGCCGAGTCCAGCTCGGTCCAGGAAGCCCAGCCAACCGGCGGCCTCGGCCTGATAGCTGCGCAGCTGACCGGCGAACCCGTCGGGGGTGTCGATGGGCGCCGGTGGATGGGTGGTGGCGCCGCGAATCAGGTCTGCGGCCCACCCGCTCCCGTCCACCTTCACCGGCCCGCCGAAACCCGAGCCTTCGAGTCCGACGGCGTGACGAATCACCTCGGCGCCCGACAGCTGCGTTATCGACGCCCGCTCGGCCAGCGCGGCTGCCGCGGCCGCCAGATCGGCCCGCTCTATGTGCACCCACCTGCCCCGCACCTGGACCAGTGGTTGGGCTTCCTTCGCCAGCTTCGATATCTCTGCGGCGTCCAGCTCCAGGTCGTCGAACAGGACCGACCACCGCACATTGGTGAGCTGGCGCACTCCCACCTGAGACGGCCCGCCGATGGCCTCGGCGAACAGGCGCAGCTGCGGGGTGGGGCGGCGGCGCGACACCTTGGGCAGCATGACGTCGAAGCCGGCCGCCTGGAGGGACGCGCCGGTGGTGAACATCAGCTCCATGGCCTCGTCGCTGTCGAGTACCACCTGACCCCGGCGGGTGCTGGGGCGACGCAGGGCCGGCACGAGCAGCTCCAGTCGGCGCAGTTGGGCTTCGACCTGCTGGGACTTGGTCCCCGAAGCGACCACCACGGCGTGCTCCACCGGCATGGCGTGCTTGTCCACCCCTGTCGCTTCGACGGTGAGCAGCCAGCCGCCGTCAGATTGGGGGGCGTCGAGCCGCACGGTCAGACCGACGCGGTGGTTGGACGTGACCGGAGCGGCCCAGCGCTTGAGGTCCTCCCCGATGCGAGCTGCGGGCTCCACGTCGGCCACGAACGGCCGGCCGTCGAGCCCGGAAAGTATGGCCTCGGCGATCTCGGAGCGGGTAGCGGCGTGAGGTGAGGCGGCCGGCGCCACGAGGCGGCCGGCCCCCGTCCTCGACACCGCGTCGACCACGCCGGCGAGAACCGACCGGGTGACGACGTCAGGGGGAGACGCGTTCTGCAGGGCGGCGACCGCTCCCGGCATCCGGGTGACCACGTCGTGCAGCCGCTCGCGGGCGAGCAGGGCAGGGACCCAGCGAACCCGATGACGGCTCGAGCTCTGCTTGGCCGCTGAGTTACTTCCGCCCGCGGCCCGCAGGACGGGAACCATGTGGCCCTGGGCCACCAGCTCGGTGCCCCACAGGGCGGCCTCGCCCATCCAGCGCAGGCTTGGCCCTACGGCGTCCCCGCCCTGCCCGGTTCCGATGCCGACGAGCCAGCCGAGGGTCTGCGAGAGCGGGGCCGAACGGGCCTCGACCGGCGACCGGCCGGGGACGGGCACAGCCGGATGGCGCTCCCAGTTGATGCCCGACCCCTCGGTTTCTCCGAGCAGCCGGTCCAGGTCGTCCCGGGCCGGATCGAGACCGATCCCGCCGGCCCACACGACCACCCGACCTTCGCCCCATGAGGCCTGGAGGCGGGCCACCTCGGTCGTGGTCCCCTCTCCCCCGGCCTGGTGGTCCAGGCGCCCGTCGCCGTCGGCGGAGCTTCCGGCCGGGCTGTCGGCGGCGGAGCCGCTTGCGCCGTTGGCCGGCACCGGCGGATCGATGGAGTCCTCCGCCAGCCGCAGCAGGGCACCGGCGAGTCGTTGGCGCTCGGCGGTGAGGTCGGCGACCACCATCTCGCGGAACTCGCCATCGAGGGCGGCGGCGGCCCTCAGACCGTCGTCGGTCTCGTGTATGAGCCGGCGCAGGGCCGCGATCCACGCCAGCGGATCTGCGGCCAACGCAGCTTCATCTACCTCTGATGCCCAGCCACCGGCGTCAGCGACCACCGCAGCTTCTAAGGCGATCCGGTCCAGCTTTCTCTCCACTCTCGATTACCCGCAGCATCAGCCCATGGCGCCTGGCCCCGCTTTCGGGGCCGTAGGTCATGGGCGACGACCACCACAAAGGACCCCCCGATAACTCCACATCCCAGGGTCCCTAGAACTAAACCAGCTCGGGCTTCCTTCCATTCCAACCGCAGGGCAAGCGGCCTTATTGCCTCGACGGTGATCGCCGAGATACCGCACCCCGCACCTCACGACCAAGCCCCGCTTCACTCATTCTAGCGCACCTCGGCCCGCGAGGGGAGGATGCTCGAAGAGGAGCGGAGCGCCTCGTGGTCACTCTCCCGAAGGCGGCGGGCGCCGTCCCAGGGCGGCACCGAGGCCGGCGGGGGCGACGGCGCGGTAGGCGTCCTCGCAGAGCTCGGCGATGTCGCTCCAGTCCAGTTTGACGTCGAGGCGTACCCCGATCCAGCCGCGCCAGCCCACATACGGGGGCCGGAAGAACCGGTCGTCTCTCCTCGACAACAGCGATTCCTGCATTCCGGTCGGAGCGGCGCACCAGAGGTGGGGAAATGTATTCCCGTGGTGCCCGTTCAGCCAGGCGTTCACGAACGCCTTCTTGTTTCGAACGAAAAATGTGGGCGCGCCGTGGCTCGGTCGTTCGGTTACCTCAGGGAACGCCAGGCAGATAGACCGCAGGTGCTCCAGAAGCTGAGACGGATTCGTCATTTATGCGGGTGCAGATGTGGCGGGGAAAGAAACCCCGAGCCGTCGAGCCGTCGATCCAGCGATTTTTCCCTGAACAGAGATCGAAGAAGGTGCGGGCACGGCCCGGTGCGGTCAGGCCTGGAAGCTGCCGAAGCCAGCCCGATAGAACAGGAGAGGCTGGCCCACGCCGGTTTCCATGGCCTCCACCCTCACTACCACGAGGAAATGATCCCCGGCTTCGTGCGATTCGGTGACCGTGCCGTCGATCCAGGCCAGCGACCCGTGCAGCCGGGGCGCCCCGTTGGCCGCCGACGTCCAGCCCACCCCGGCGAACTTGTCCGTGCCCGAAGCGGCGAAGGTGCGGGCCAGGCCCTCTTGGTCGGCGGCGAGAACATTGACGCATACCTGACCGGACTGGGCGACCTTCGGCCAGCTCGTGGAGGACGCCCCGGGAGCGAACGCCACCAGAGGAGGGTTCAACGAGAGGCTGAAGAACGATTGGCAGGTGAACCCGGCGGGCCGCTTGTCGTGCACGGCCGTTACCACGACGACTCCGCTGGCGAAGTGGCCGAGCACGGCGCGGAACTCCCCTTCCTCGATATTCACCGCTCCACCCTCACAGATCAGCGTGCCCAGGCGCCAGCTTGACGGTGGCGGGCGGGACGGATGGAACCGGGTTGTCGTAGCGGGTTGAGCCTTTCTCGGGTGAGTTGACTGGCTTGAGGCCGGTGTGGCCGCGGGCGGCAGGCCGAGGCGCGGCCGCAGGCCCGACGGTTTTAGGCGGCTGGGATCTTCTCGGCGCCGTCCTGACCCGAAGGAGGCGCCCAAGGGCCACGGAATCTCGTAGACATTTTGGGTTCTCGGTGTCAAATCGCACGTTAAGCGTGCGAAAATGCTCCGAGAAAACGAAATGTCTACGAGATTTCGGCGTTTAGTATACATGCTTGCGTCTGTTTGTATACTCTAGACACGGAAGGGTCGGCCTCGCCCGGGCGGCTGGCCCCGTCGGGTCCCCGCTTCGCCCGCCTACCCGACCCGGCCAACCGCGTCGACCTCGCCCCGTCAGGATCTTCGACCTCCGAGTCGCCTTATTCGTCGCCCCAGAGCCGCTGGCGCAAACCAGACGCTCTGGCCACCGGCCGGTCGATGGCCGAGCGCAGCACCCCCTCCGACCCGACGAGGGTCACCCGGCGGCGGGCCCGGGTCACCGCGGTATAGAGCAGTTCGCGCGTCACGATCGGACCGTCCACCTCGGGCAGTACGACGACGACCTCGTCGAACTGGGAGCCCTGGCTCTTGTGGATGGTCATGGCGTGGACGGTCTCGACCGAGCGGAGCAGGGCCGGCGACACCTCGACGATGCGGCCCCGGCGCTCGAACACCGCCGTGGTGGTGTCCGGGCGGCCCACGGTCACTCCGGTGTCGCCGTTGAATAGCTGAACCTCGTAGTCGTTGGCGGTGACCAGCAAGGGCCGCCCGGCATACCAGGGTCCTCCCGAGGCGTACCCGGTGATGGCGGAGGCCAGCCAGCCCTCTATCCGGTCGTTCCAGGCGGCCACCCCGGCAGGACCCCGCCGATGGGCGCACAGAACCCGGAACGTGCCGAGGGCGACCAGCGCCTCCCGGTCCCGGCCCCGCCGCGCTGCGTCGACCAGGGTCTCGCCGGCGGTGACGACGTCAGCCCGGACGGAGTCGGGATCCGACCATCGCAGCTCGCCGCTCGGCTCCGACAGGAGACCCACCGCGGCGCCGGCGTCTCCCTCGGCGATGGCGGCGGCCAGGCGGGCGATCCTCCCGCCGAAGCGGTGGACCCGCTGGAGCACGACGATGCCGTCGCCGATGGCGCCGGGCACCGGGCCGGCAGCTGCGCCGGGCACCGGGCCGACGGCGGCTCGCGCCCGCTCAACCCCGCCGCCTGCCCGCTCATCCCCGCCGCCTGCCCGCTCATCCCCGCCGCCTGCCCGCTCGCCGACTCCCGCCGGCTCATCCCCGCCGCCTGTCCGCTCATCGCCGCCGCCTGCCCGCTCATCCCCGCCGCCTGCCGGCTCGCCGACTCCCGCCGGCTCAACCCCGCCGCCTACCGGCGCAACCCCGCCGCCTGCCGGCTCGCCGATTCCCGCCCGCTCGACCCCACGGCCCCGCTCTCTCCCCGGATCCGTCCGACCCGCCCAACCGCCGGCCTCCGTCCCCCCGGTGGTCGGGTCGAAGCCGGTCAGGTCCCGCAACCTCATCCGGGCCGGCCCGGACATCCGCCAGCCGCCGGCGGCCGGGCCCACCACGTCGCCGAGCACCGCCCCGGCCTCGACCGACACCAGCTGCTGGGGATCCCCGACGAGGACCAGCCGGGCGTCGGGTCGCACCGCGTCGAGAAGCCGGGCCATGAGTGAGAGAGACAGCATGGACGTCTCGTCCACCACCACGAAATCGTGAGCCAGCCGGTTGCCGCGGTCGTGGGCGAAGCGGCTCGAGCTGTCGGGCCGCCAGCCCAGCAAGCGGTGCAGGGTGCTGGCGTCGAGAGCCAGCAGCCGGCTGCGCACCTGCTCGTCCACTCGCATGGTCGCGGCCTCGTCGTGGACCGCCTGAGCCAGTCGAGCCGCCGCCTTCCCCGTGGGCGCGGAGAGGGCGACCCTCGGGGGTCGGGCGCCGGCCGCGGCAGCCTGCTCGAACAACAACGCCAGGATGCGGGCCACCGTCGTCGTCTTGCCCGTGCCCGGCCCGCCGGCGACGACCGAGAGCCGTCGGGTGAGCGCCACCGCAGCCGCCAACGGCGCCAGATCGGTTCCGTCCGGGTCGGGGCCCGAGCCGCGACCGTCCGGGTCAGGGCCCGAGCCGCGACCGTCCGGGTCAGGGCCCGAGCCGCGACCGTCCGGGTCAGGGCCCGGGCCGCGACCGTCCGGTCCCTCCCGCCACGGAAACAGCCGGGCCAGACCGTCACGCAGGACCCGTGGGTCGATCTCGAACGCGGGCTGGACCGCCCGGTCGGCCAGATCCGAAGCGACCTGGCACTCCTGGCGCCAGTACCGCTCCAGGTAGAGCCGGCTCCCGCTCAATCGGAGCGGCCTGGGCGGACCGTGGCCGTCCGCCTCGCCCGGGGCGACGAGCCTGGACCTCGACATGGCGGCGACCCAGTCCGCCGGGACCGGCCAGGGCAGGGCGCCCAGGTCGGCGCCCGGGTCCAGGTCGCTGGTGGCACTGGTGGAGATCGTCTCCAGATCGACGCACACGTGCCCGGTGCGGACCGCTCTTACGGCGAAGGCGGCGCCCAGGACCGCGACGTCGTCTGCTTCCCCGAGCAGATGGGCCAGACGAGCCGCCACGTGGACGTCGGCGCTGACCAGGACGGCCGCGTCGTTCCAGGCTCTGAGGGCGTCGGGCCCACCGATCGCCCGCCGGGGGTCGGCCCACGGCAGCTGGTCCAGAAGTACCGCTCCGCCCGTCCCCGTCAACCTCGCCCCCGGCGTCACGCCAGGCTGCTCACGCCGCCCGCCCGACGTCCAGGAGGTCGGAGAGCTCGACGGCCAGGCCGGCCGGAGGGTCCCAGGCGAACACGCCGCAAGGGGACCCGTCCACCACCGGGTTGGCCGCCCCGGACATGCCTCGGAGAAACAGGTACAGCACGCCCCCGAGGTGTCGTTCGGGGTCGTAGCCGGCCAGGCGCCAGCGGAGGTAGCGATGCAGTGCGACCAGGTACAGCAGGGCCTGAAGGGGATAGTGCTCGGCGGCCATGGCCGCCGCCAGTGAGGTGGGCCGGTAGTGCCAGGCGGTGAGCCCGGAGCCCGGCGGGGCCAGCCAGTTGGTCTTGTAGTCGACTATCAGGTGGCGGGCGCCATCTCCGGTCCCCAGCCGCAGGACCACGTCGATGCTCCCGGTCAGATAGCCGCGCAGACTTCGAGCCAGAGCCGGATCTTGGAGCCGGTCGGGGTAATGCCAGAGCGGATCTCCGGGCTGAAGCCATCGCCTCAGGCAGGCCGCGATGTCGTCGAGCGAAAGCCGGCCGGACGGCGAGTCTCCCCCGGCGAGCGGCAGCTCGAACTGAAGCTCGTCGAGGCGATCGTGGCGGCCCACGTCCCGTAGTCGCCGGCCTCCCGCCAGGCGGCCGAGGGGCGTCTCGATGGCGGCCACCAGGGCGCGGACAAGCTGCGATGCCCCATCCGGGTCAGGGGCCGGCCCCCATGCGCCGGACTCGGCCACGGCCTGCGCCAGCACTCCCCCGATATCGGGGGAGGAGAAGTCGACAGCCTCGAGCACGGAGTGGACGGCCGTGCCGAACCCCGGGCCCGAGGGCAACTCGGACCACGGCGACGCCGAATGTCGGATTTCGTCGCCTGCGGCTGGGTCCGGCAGGAGGGCATCAGCGGTGAGACCCTCTGCTTCGGGGTCCAACGGAGCTGGCCTGGGCCCCGGCTCCGGCTCGTCGTCGAGCCCCGGCGACTCCGCCTCGCTCCCTACGACCGAACCGGACGCGGCGCGGTGGGAGTCGGCCGTGATCGCGGTATACGAAGTCCGGCGCCACGAATCGTCCAGGACCCGGTCGAACCGGCATACCTCGAGGGCCGGCTCCACCGCCGGGCCCTCCCCCCATGCGGTCCCCTCGGGTCGGACCACCCGCTCGACACTGATCCGGCCCGGTGCCCGCCGGGCCACCTCGCCCAGTCTCTCCTCGACCAGGTCGTCGTTGGCCGGCACCTGGGCCGGCGGGGCGAGCAGCGGGCTGGCCCGTCCCGGCCCGAGAACCAGGCGGGCGAGAGACGAGCTCTTCGTCTCGGACGAGGTGACCCACCAGACGACGACCTGGTGTCGGGCCCGGGTCACGGCCACATAGGCCTGGCGCAGGTCCTCCCCCCGCCTCTCGTCATAGGCACGGCTCTTGTGCCGCCCGAACCCCTCCCACCGATCGCCACCCACATCGACGGTCCGCCGGTCCGCGTTGTCGATGTCGTGGTAAAGCGGCATGAGGTCGTTGTCGGGAAAGGCGGTCCACATGTACGGCAGGTAAACGATCGGGAACTCCAGCCCTTTGCTGCGATGGATGGTCTGGATCTGGACCGCCTCGGCGTCCGACTCGAGCCGCCGGCTGCGATCTTCGGGCGCCGTGTCGGTGCCGGACTCCGAAGCGCGGTCGCGCAACCAGCTCGTCAGGCGGCGCGCCCTGGCCCCGGATTCCAGGGCTTCGACATGCAGCAGCTCGGCGATGTGGCGGAGGTCCGTGAGCTTCCGCTCCCCACCGGCCCACGCCAGCTCACGGGCGACGAGGTCGGTTTCCGCCGCCATGGTTTCGTATACAGCGGCCACGCCCCGCTCGCTCAGCACCCCGCTCCATCGGTACAGAGAGGCCTGGACGTCCTCCAGGCGCCGGCCGGGGGCGGGATCGCCGCGGTCGCCGACTCCCGCCTCCCCGCCGGCGGCCACGAGGCCAGGTATGTCCCACCCCACGAACGAGGTGAGCGCGGCCCGGGCCGCCCGAGTCGCCGAGGATGGCTGCTCCAGGGCTTCCAGCAGGCTGAGCCAATGGTCCGCCGCCTCCGTGGCGAACACGCTTCCCGCCCCCGCCACCACTGACGGGATACGCGCCGCGCCGAGGGCGGCATTGACTATGGCCGCCTCGCCGTTGGTGCGCACGAGGACGGTCAGGTCGGCCGGCCGCACCGGCGCCGGCCTCCCGGGTCCGACCAGGGCGGCTCCTGACCCGAGAAGCGACCCGATGTCTCCGGCCAGGTCGGCAGCGACCACCCGCCGGGCGCTCGCCGTGCTGGCCCATCCCTTGGCGGTCAGATCGACGATCCCGTCGGCCCGGTGGACGAGACGGAGACGAAGGGCGGCCCCGGCCGGCGCGCCGGTCAGCCGGCTGGCCTGGCGGCCCGGAGCGGCGGTCACGGTGCGGTAGCGAATATCAGGATGGCCGAGGGTGGCCCCGGTCAGGACGGCGTCGACCGCGTCGATCAGGGGTTGGTCGCTGCGCCAGTTCGTCCGCAGGGTGAAGTGGTGATCGGCCGACGCCGCGGCCGAGAGGTAGGCCCAGACGTCCGCGCCGCGGAAGCTGTAGATCGCCTGCTTCGGATCACCTATGAGCACGAGCGGAGAGACCCGGCCGGCGAACGCCTCCCGGAAGATGTCCCACTGGACCGGATCGGTGTCCTGGAACTCGTCGACCAGGACCGCGCTGAACCGGTCGCGCAGTCGCTCGAGGGCGACCCCGGGGCTCGGCCCGGTCAGGGTGGCGTGGAGCCGGTCGAGCTGGTCGTCGAAGCTGATCGCCCCCGCCATCCGGGCCCGGCGCAGCACCTCCTCCCGGCCTCGGCGGGCCAGGCTCGCTCGCATGCCTTCGGTCGTGTCGAGGGGTGCGAGGGCAGGCTCGATGGCGGCGTCGCGGTTGGCCACCGCGGTGGCTACGATGCGGCGCGCCGTGGCCCGGTCGAATTGCGGAGACGACGCCCCGACGAACTTCCGGATGTAGAGGTCGTCCACCACCTCGTCGATCATGTCGTCGAGGCTGTCGACGAAGCGCAGGTCGCGACCGAAATCGGCGGCGCTGCCGAGGCTCCTCAGCACCTGATCGCAAAAACCGTGGATGGTCGTGATGGTGGCCGAGTCGAAATCGGCCCGGGCCTCCGCCAGGGCCCCGTGCCGGCGCCGGACCAGGTCAGCAGGACCCTCCGACAGGAGCACCACCAGCTCGTCGTCGCCCGGACCGGCGCCGCCCAGCACCGCCCTCAGTCCGGCCTCGGCGGCGACCAGTCGAGCTCGCACCCGGGACCGGAGCTCTCCGGTCGCACTCCTAGTGAAGGTCACCACCAGCAGCCGGTCGACCGATAGGCCCCCGGCCAGCAGGCCGACGGCCAGAGAGGCGATGGTGTGGGTCTTGCCCGTGCCGGCCGAAGCCTCGAGGAGGGTGATGCCGGCGGGAACACCGGCCGCGATGTCGAACGGTGCGGGGTCCGGCGCCCCGCCAGCCGAGCCCGACCCGCTCGGCGACCTCGCCCCCGGGTCGGGGCCGCCCGTCACTGCATCACCTCGACGGAAAGAAGGGGGTCCCACAGCCGGAGGGCCAGCCGTCCCGCCCGGCTTGGTACATCGGCCCACCCCAGGCCGGCCTCCTCCGGCCCGGGCGGCGCGCCGGCGTATTCCTCCCAGGTCAGACGCCCTCCGAAGGCCAGGAGGTGGGCCGGGTCCTCGGCTTCGGGGAAAAGCCCGCCCTCCCACGCCCCTTTGGCTGTTTCCAGGCCATCCCTCCCCCGCCGGCGGGCCTCGGCCCAGGCCTCCGAAGCTCGGGGCGCGAGGGGTAGGGGCTCGCGCATACCGCGGAGATAGAGATCCACCAGGGCGTCGAGCCGGGGCCGGGCCCACGCCGTCCGTTCGGCCGCGGTGAGCCCCGGGGGCTCGACGCACGCGACAGCTGCGGAGTTCCCGGTGCTGTCCCGCCCGATCGTCCGGGCCCGCCACGAGCACTGGGGCTGGGCTGCGGTCAGAACCACGACCCGTACCCATGCCGCCAGGCGGTGCCGGGGTCCCAGCTTTGAATAGCTGACGGTCTGCAGCTCCTGACCGTATACACCAGTGAGCGTGCCGGCGACGACCGTCTCGCCGCTCAGCGCGGCGACGTCGATCGCCCTTCCGGGCCCCGCCGGACCGGTGGCCGCCTGGGCCTGCGCCAGCGCCTCGACCCGGGGCCGAAGGTCGCCGACCGTCCGCAGACCGAGCTGCCCTGGGGGAAGGGTGCCCCGCGAGACCTCGGCCAGCACGCACTCCTCCAGGTCGGCGCCCGCCAGGCAGGCCCGCAGTAGCCGTTCCCCCACTTGCCATTCCTCCAGCGCCGTGAGCTTGATGGGGAGGGAGTCACCGGGCTCGATCCGCTCCCCGCTGACGCTCAGGCCGACCCGCTGGCGCAGAAATGCCCTCACCGGATGCTCGACAAACCGCAGCAGGGCGTCGAGCCCGATCAGGTCGACGTCGGGCGGAGGCAACGGCGGCGGAAACGCCGGGACCCGAGCGCCCCTCGGCCGCCGGCCGGCGGCGGCTCCCTCCAGCGCCGACCGATCGAAGCTCCACGGCCCCCCGGCAGTGAGAGCGCCGGCAATGAAGTTGCGTTGGTCGAACGGCTGGAGGGGGTGCTCGGTGATGATCCGGCCGCGAGCGGGACGGCCCTCCGCCCGCACGGTGACGTCGACCAGGTCGAGCAGCTCCCCCACCGGAACGGCCGGAGGCATCGGCGCGTTGGTCCGCTCATCGCGTCCTGAATAGATGATCACGAGGGTCTCCTCGGCCGCCATGACCGCGTCGAGGAGCAGCTGGCGGTCCTCGCTTCGCGGGTCCGAATCGCCGACCCACGGATCAGCACCCAGTAGATCGTCGCCGTCGGGTTCGGCCCGCCGGGGAAAAGAGCCGTCGTCGAGGCCCAGAAGGCAGATGACCCGGTGGGGAACGGACCGCATGGGGACGAGGGTGCACATGGTCAGATGGCCGGTTCGGAAGTTGGCCCGGGTGGGGACACCGCGCAGGCGATCGGCGAGGAGCGCTCGAAGCTCCGCCGGGCACAGCTGTGTCGCCTCGCCCCCCGGACTGGCCGCAGCCTGGGCCGCCAGGTCCTCGATCAGCCGGCGCAGCTGAGCCTCCTGCCATTCCTCACCCGCTGACACGCCGAGCAGGGCCCCGGCGGCCGAGTCGATGGCCTCGATCCAGGCGGCCAGGCTCTGGGTTCCAGTGAAAGACTCGAGCGCCTCCCGGGCCCGGGCCACGAATTCGGCGGCCCGGCCGGCCAGATCGATGTCCCCACTGTCGACGTCGTCGAGGGGTAGCACCTCGCCGACCAAGCCGGGCGAGTCCTCTGAAACCGCGACCCCCGTCATGATCCGGTCGAGCCCTGCCGCCCACGTCCCGTAAGCCAGCTTGTCCATGCGGTACGGCCGGCGCCACGCCGCGTCGATTCCCCACCGCACGCCCGCGGCCCTGACCCAGCCGTCGACTCGTGCCAGCTCGTCGTCGTCGAACCCGAAGCGCGTCCTCACCGGCACGGTGCCGGCCAGGTCGAGCAGCTCCGAAGCGGTCACCCGGCCCGACGCCATGTCGAGCATCTGGGCCAGGGTTCCGAGGACTGGATTGGTCTGGCGCAGCGAACGGTCGGCCAGCCGCACGTGAAGCCCGGGATCAGCACCATCGGTGTGCGAGCCGAACGTCGCCTGTATGAGCGGAGCGAACGCCTCGATGTCCGGGCACATGACGATCACGTCGCGAGGTTCGAGCGAGGGATCGTCGGCCAGGAGATGGCGAATCACGTCGCGCAGCACCTCGACCTGTCGGGCCCGGCCGTGGCAGCTGTGGACCTGGACGCTGCCATCGCCGGCGGCCAGCTCCGGGCGGGAGTCGCCCGTCCCCGACCCCCCCGTCTCGGGGCTGGCGTCGGTCCTGATGCTCGCCTGGATCAGGCCGAGCAAGCCGGGCCGAGGGACGGGATCGCCAGCCGGCTCGTGGTCGACGGCGCCGGCCGCGGCCAGGACGAGCTGCATCTCCCTCACGTCCCGACCCCAGCTTCGCAGCAGCGGGTTGACCGGAAGTGGAACGGAACCGGCGGCGCGACGCGGCTCGGCCCGCCCCGACCCGGCCCGCCCCGCCCCCGCCGCCACCCTGTCCCAGAGCACGGTGGACGGGTGCAACAGCCACAGATGGACGGCCCGGGCGACCGCCAGGGCCTCGAGCACCGCCAGGTAGCTGGCCGGGAGCCGGGTCAGCCCGAAGAGGGAGAGGCGCGCCGGCAGGTCCACCAGCCCCGGCTGCGCCGCGATGCGCTCGCACGCGCCAGCCAGGCGCTCCGCCGGGCTCGGCAGGCCGATCCGCTCCCGGAGGCGCACCCACAAGCGGGCCTGCCAGCCGGGCGCCCCCTCCGGGGGGATGTCGCCGGCGGCCCAACCGAGGAGAAGGCCGGGCCGGTGAACGGCGTAACGGTCGAACAGATCGGCGAGATGGCGCACCGCCGAGAACCTGCGGGCCGGCCCGTCGGGCACCCCTCCGAGGCGGCCCAGGTGGGAGGCGAGGGACCTGAGCCACGGCTCGTCCAGGCACTCGTCCACCACGGCCAGCAAAGCCCACACCGCGTGTTCCGGCAGCCACGGGTCGGCGTCCCGGGCCACACCGCTGCCGGCGGCCAGAGCCCGACCGACGATCGAGGCGGGAAAGGGAAAGTCGATGTTGGCGCACACCCCGTCGGCCCGGCCGGGCCGGGACCCCAGCCACGTCGACAGCTGCTGGGTGAGCCAGCGCTCCACTCCCCGGGTCGGAACGGACACCACCTCGGGGGCAAACGGGTCGGCGACCGGCTGGCGCAACACCTCCCCCAACCCGGCGGCCAGGACGTCTCCCCTCGAAGCCCTGTGGACCTCAAGCATTCCGGCGACCATACCGGGTCCCTGAGACGGCCGGATCAGGCGGCACCTGTTCAGGAGCGGAGAAAATCCTCCTCCGCCTCGGCCTCCTCGTCGTCGTCCTGGGTGCGCAGCCACGCCTGGATCTGATTACCCAGCTTCGCCACCCCGCCGATGGTCCGGTCGACCATGGCGATGAACCGCTCCCGGTAGTGCTGCACCGCCGCCTCGAACTCGGCCGATGCCGGACGTTCGTCGCCTCGCCGGATGTAGGAACCCCCGACGATCCGGTCGTACTCGCCGCTCGCCACCCATTTTCCGAG
Source organism: uncultured Actinomycetota bacterium (assembly GCA_963783945.1). GTDB lineage: Bacteria > Actinomycetota > Acidimicrobiia > Acidimicrobiales > Palsa-688 > CAWAPS01. The sequence goes on along the minus strand of CAWAPS010000007.1, from coordinate 569,723 downwards.
CTCCCGCACCCGGCGCACGGCGAAGGGGTGGCGTTGCGACAGCTCGATCCCGAAACGGGCCCGCCGGGCGAAGAGGTCCTCCTCGCCGGTGTACTCGATCGACTGGCGGAGAAAGGCCTGGAGGTTGAGGCCTTCCAGCGCCCCTCCGGCCATGTGCATGAGGGTGCCGCAGACCGCCTGAGGGTCCCCGAGCACGATCGCCGCGGCCCGGTCCGACGACAGTTCGGCGGCGCGTGACCACTCGAGCAGGGCGGTGTAAAGGGCCCGCACAGGGAGCCCGGCCAGCAGGCTCACGGCAGCCGTGCCGCTGACGGCGAGAGCGAGCAGCTGCAGCACGCTCGTGTAGTAGTAGTGCTCGGAAAGCACGTGGCCCATCTCATGGGCCAGGACAACCCGGGTGTCGTCGGTACGGAAGGCACCGACAAGTGACGACGATACGACTACCACGGGCGTGTCGGAGCCAATGGTCATGCCGTTGACCACCGGGGTCTGGGTGACATATAGCGACGGCGCCGGCACGTCGAGGACGGCGGCGGCGTGGGTGTGCAGCTCCCATACCGAGACGAGTTGATCCTCCCCGAGGCGGACGGCATTGCCCAGCAGGACCTGGCGGTACCTACGCTCGAGCCCGAGCGCCCCCAGCCGCTTCACCAGCCGGTCCATCAGGGGGATGCCGCGCAGGGCGGAGGTGGCGGCCCGGTCCGCAGGATGCTCGTAGGCCTTGGGGCTGATCAGGGGAAACAGGCGTGCCGCTTCGATTGCCATCGCCGCTCCTCTCGTGGCGCAACTGTAACCACGCCATGCCTCCGCCGGCGCCCACGTTGGGCATCCGCCGGCGCCCACGTTGGGCATCCGCCGGCGCCCACGCCGGGCATCCGCCGGCGCCCACGTTGGGCATCCGCCGGCGCCCACGTTGGGCATCCGACGGTACCGGCAGCGGGTCTAGAGGATGTACGCGGTGGTCCAGGCGACCGGAGCCTCGCCGTCCATGAAACGATCGCAGCTCTCCGACATCGCCGCCATGTGCCGGGCCAGCTTGGCCTCGTCGCCCAGCGCGTCGAAGTACACGTTCAGGTCGGAGGCGGCCTCCCGCGGAAAGCACTCCTCCACGACGGCGGCGAACTGGGGGGCGCGGGAAGTGAGCGGCCGGAAGATTACGTTTTGCACGTAGCGGAAAATCGACTGGGTGTGGATGGCGATGCTGGTGTGGTCTCTCTGCCAGATACGACGCCAGTCGGACCAACCAAGGCGGGTCGGGCGGCTGAGCACCACAACCTGGGAGAAGCCGGGCACCCGCCCGTGGGGGCCCGGTCGATGGGTGGTGTTGGGCAGAGGCTCGGCTTCGCAGACGAGGTAACCGTGCCACCGCGACGCGTCGGGAAGGGCCGGCCCGATACGCGTGCCCTCAGCCGCGTCCACCCACGCCGACACCACGGCCGCGAGTTGGTCAACCTCGGCGTCGGGGGAGACCCCGAAAGGGTGACCGAGGTCGGGGTCCACCACGTTGACCTGGACCGACCTGGCCCCGGCCGACCGCAGATCGGCGGCCAGGCCGGCGCCGTCGAGGCCGGAGGCGGCCTCGGGCGGGCCCATGAGCAGGAACATCACTTTCTCCACCGCAGGGAACCTAGCCCCCGCCGGGGCCCTTGCCGCTGACCCACCAGTACCGCCGATCGAAAAGATCGCGGCCCGGCGGGCTGGTTTAGAGTTCGAGGATGGGACTGATCCTCAAGCCTGGCACCTCATGGTGGGAGACCTACACGCGCTGCGTCTCCGTGGCACCAGAGGCGTTTGATTCTGATCGCATCCGCAACCTCACCAGAGGCGAGTGGAGGCGGATCGGGCTGCCGGGCGATCACGTGAACCCGGTCGACGGGAGCCCGATCCCCGGGCCGCCGCGGATCGACTTCGACGAGGCCGTCGGGGCGGTCGCCCACGCCTGTATCGAGCACGACGAGTGGGCCAAGGTGGATGTCGACGAACGCCGAGCCCGGGTAACCGCGGCGGTGGATGCCCTGACCGAGAACCGCGACCTGTTGGCCCTCCTGCTCGTCTGGGAGATCGGCAAACCCTGGCGGCTGGCCTGCGCGGACGTCGATCGCTGCCTGGATGGCGTGCGCTGGTATGTGTGCGAGATCGAGCGGCAGCTGGCCGTGGCCACACCCGAGGAACGGCGCCCGCTCCCGGGACCGGTGTCGAACATCGCCAGCTGGAACTACCCGATGAGTGTCCAGGTGCACGCCGAGCTGGTGCAGCTGCTGGCCGGAAACGCCGTCGTGGCCAAGACCCCGAGCCAGGGTGGCTTTCACACCCTCACTCTGGCTCACGCCCTCATGCGCCGGGAGGGTCTGCCGGTTACCCTGATCTCGGGCGCGGGCGCCCAGCTCGGCGAGGCGCTGATCCGATCGGGGGGCATCGGGGCGCTGGCGTTCGTGGGCGGGCGGGCCAACGGCCGCAAGGCGGCGGTGTCCTTGGCCGATACCGGCCGGCGGCACATGCTCGAACAGGAAGGCCTGAACACCTGGGGCATCTGGGACTTCTCGCAATGGCATCTCCTGGCTCAACACCTGCGCAAGGGGTTCGAGTACGCCAAGCAGCGCTGCACCGCCTACCCCCGATACGTGGTGCAGCGCCGCCTGTTCCCGGCATTCCTCGAGATGTACTTGCCGGTGATCAAGTCGATCCGCTTCGGCCACCCGCTCGCCGTCTCCCAAGCCGACCAGCCATTCCCGGAACTCGACTTCGGCCCCATCATCCACGCCGACAAGGCGAACGATCTGGGCGCCCAGTGGGAGGAGTGCGTCCGCGGGGGCGGCATTCCCCTCTACCGGGGTTCGGTGGGCGATGGCAGCTTCCTGGACGCTCAGGACACCTCGGCGTACTTCGCCCCCTGCGCCGTCCTGCAGCCCCCGACGACGTGGTCGCTGCACCACGCCGAACCGTTCGGGCCGATCGACTCGGTCATCGTGGTCGACACCGAGTCCGAGCTGCTGGCGGCCATGAATGCCAGTAACGGGTCTCTGGTCGGCAGCATCGCCACCGACGACATGGATTTCGCCTCTCGGGTGGCCGAACAGCTCCAGTCCTTCAAGGTCGGCATCAACAAGCCGCGTAGCCGGGGCGACCGCGAAGAGGTGTTCGGGGGGCTCGGGGCGTCCTGGAAGGGCGCCTTCGTCGGCGGCGACCTGTTGGTGCAGGCCATGACCTACGGCGAGGAAGGCGCCGACGAGAAGCTGTTCGGCAACTTCCCGGGCTACTCCCTTCTGCCAAAGCGCTGAGAGCCGGCGCGACCTCGCCCGTCCCTTTCCCTGGAGAGCCCAGTAGCCTCGTTAGCAGTGCTCAGCACCCGGCTCAACCAGAAGGTTGCGGTGAGCGTCGTCTTCGTCGCCGCCATGTTCATGAACATCATGGACGTGACGATCGTAAACGTGGCCCTGCCGACCATCGGACGCGAGTTCCACGTACGGCCCGACTCCGTCGACACCGTCGCCATCGGCTATCTCGTGAGCCTGTCGATCTTCATTCCGGCGTCGGGATGGCTGGGCGACCGGTTCGGGGCCCGGCGCATGCTCCTCATCTCCGTGGTGGTCTTCACAGGTGCCTCCGCCCTCTGCGGCAGCGCTCAGAGCCTCGGCCAGCTCGTCACCTTCCGGATCATCCAGGGGTTCGGCGGCGGGCTCATGGTGCCGGTTGGCATGGCCCTGCTCTTCCGGACCTTCCCTCCGTCCGAGCGGGTCAGGGCGTCCAGCATCCTCGTCATCCCCACCGCGGTGGCGCCGGCTCTCGGGCCGGTCCTCGGCGGCCTGTTCGTGACCGAGCTGTCGTGGCGGTGGGTCTTCTTCGTCAACGTCCCTATCGGTGTGGCGGCCTGGGTGTTCGGTCTGCTCTTCCTCGGCCGCCACGAATCCCCCCGGCCGGGGCCGTTCGACATCCCGGGTTTCGTGCTCTCCGCCGGCGGCCTGGCCCTGTTGATGTACGGGATCTCGGAAGGCCCGTTCAAGGGGTGGGGCGACCCGTTGGTCGACGGATCGATCACGGCCGGCGCGCTGATGCTGGCGGCGCTGATCCCTATCGAGTACCGCCACCCGAAGCCGCTGATCGACGTCCGCCTGTTCAAGGACCGCCTGTTCCGCAGCTGCACAGCTGTCATCTCGTTGGCCTCCGTCGCCTTCCTCGGCGTGCTGTTCACCTGCGCCCTGTTCTTCCAGGACGGGCTCGGCCTGTCCGCCCTCCAATCGGGACTGAGCACGTTCCCGGAGGCCATCGGAGTCATGCTCGGCGCCCAGGTCGCCACCCGGCTCCTGTATCCGGTCATCGGCCCGCGGAGGTTGATGTTCGGCGGGATGGTGATGCTCGCCGCCTCGGTGGCCCCGATGAGCCTGGTCGGCGCGGGCACCAGCCTCTGGTGGATGCGGACCCTGCTCTTTTTCACCGGGTTCGGGATGGGCCACGTTTTCACTTCCACCCAGGCCGCCGGGTTCGCCACCATCTCGGTGGCCGACACGGCGCGGGCATCCACGGTGTTCAACGCGTTGCGCCAACTCTGCGGCGCCGTCGGCGTCGCCGCTCTCAGCACGGTGGTGGCCGAGGTTGGTCCCGTCCACCGCGTCGGGGGCCACGTCGAAGCCAACCTGGCCGCCTACCACGAGGCGTTCCTGCTGGCATCGGTGGTGGCCGTGGCCGGAGCTCTCGTGTCGTTGACAGTCAACGACGCCGACGCAGTGCAAACCATGGTCAGACGCGGTCGTCTGGCCCGCCCGGACCCCAGGCAGCACGCTCCTGTGCCGGCCGCGGGGGCTTGAGTCACCCCGCCGGCGGACGGACTGGCGGCAACCGAACGGTCAACCTGGGCCCTGGGCCCGGACGCCCGCGGACTACCGTCCTTGCGATGAGCGTTACCGACGAGCGCGTGGCGTGCAAGTGGTGCCGGGCTCAGAGCCCGGTCTCGGCCAGGACGTGTGAGCGCTGTGGCGCGCCCCTCGACGCCCGCAATGTCGTTACCGACTCGGGTTGGCGTCAAGCACCCCGCCTTCACGACCTCACAAGGATCGCCCTCGGGGATACCTCGTTCGAGCTAGATGGCACCATCGTGCCCGTAGCCGATGTCACTCTGGGCGGCGGGGATCAGGTCTTCTTCGAGCACCACACCATGCTGTGGAAGGACGAGCAGGTCGCCATGTCGGTCATGGACGCTCCCGGAGGGGCCAAGCGTCTCCTGTCCGACCTCCCGTTCGTGTTGAGCGTCGCCCACGGCCCGGGCCGGGTTTCGCTGTCGCGCGACGCCCCGGGGGAGATAGTGGTGCTGCCGATCGAGCCCGGGATCGAGATCGACGTCCGGGAGCACGCCATGCTCCTGGCCACGGCCGCGCTGACTTACAGCTTCGAGAAGCTCCCCGGCCTCAAGGCCACCCTGGCCACGGGCAGCGGTATGTACCTCGATCGCTTCGTGGCCGCCCAGGGCGCCGGGATGCTCATCTTGCACGGGTTCGGAAATGTGCTCGACCGCACTCTGGCCGAAGGCGAGTCGATCGAGATCGAACCGGGGGGTTTCCTCTACAAGGAGGCAACCGTCGGCATCGAGACGGTGACCCACAAGCTGACGCCCGAAGGCGACTCGGGCGGAGGTTCACCCGCTCAGGCGGCCAAGAGCCTGGCCCACCGGGGCCTGGCCGGCTTCCGGGCGGCTAAAGCCCTGAGAAAAGGGGGCCTGCAAAGCATCCTGTCGAGCGACGTGCTTCAACAGGCCAGCGGGGTGCTGAGCGGTCCTGGTCTCACTCTCATGCGTTTGGCCGGACCCGGGCGGATCGGCGTTCAGTCCATGTACCAGAACTTCGGCTCGGCGTGATGTCCGACGCCGGGGTCACCTCGTATTCCTGCCCGTACTGCCGGACTGAGTCGTCGGGGGCCGGATCCACCTGCCCGAACTGCGGCGCCCCGGTGGACGTGGCTCGCCGGACCACGTCGGGGTGGACCGAGCTGCCACCGATACCCGACATGGCCAAGATCCAGCTGGGTCGTTCATCCGCCCAGATCCTGGGCAAGCTCGCCCCGGCCGCTGACATCCGACTGGCCGAGGGCGACGGGGTGTTCTTCGCCAACGGCAACCTGCTCTGGCAGGAGCCTGACGTGGCCGTCAGCGCCATGTCGTTGCGGGGCGGCTGGGATCGCATGCGGGGCGGCCTGCCCGTCGTAATGCTGCAAGCCGCCGGTCCGGGGACCGTATCGCTGTCGCACGACGCGCCGGGCGAGCTGATAGTCGTTCCCGTGCCGGCCGGCGGCGCGGTCGACGTGCGCGAGCATCACATGGTGGCAGCAACCCTCGCCCTCGGGTTTGATTGGTACGACACCGGTATATGGTTCACTACGAGCGGCGACCGGGGGGCGGGTCAGATGGGCGGCGCCGGGCTGCTGAAGATGGGGCTCGACCTGGCCGGGCTCGGCGACATGGCCGAGGGCCGCGACTCCCGCGACGACGAGATCGAGTACCACTACCCCGCCGGGCGCCACATCGACCGGTTCACAGCCGGCGAGCGCCCCGGCGCGGTTTTCGTGCAGGCGGGCGGGAACGCCTTCATGCGGGACCTGGCCGAGCAGGAATCTCTGCTGGTGAAACCGCCGGCCCTGCTCTACAAGGACCCGACCGTGACCGTGCAGATGCACGTGGAGTTCCCCCACGCCGGGATGAAGTTCTGGCGGTCGTGGGGGAACCGGTACCTGTGGCTGCGGGTGTGGGGGCCGGGCCGGGTCGCCCTACAGTCGAGCTACGACCGCCTGGAGGACCCCGGTACCGATTTCCGCGACAGCTGCGCCTATTCCCAGCAGGTCTGGTAGCGACCGGTCCGCTCCGGCCGCGAGAGCGTCAGCCTCTGTCGCGCCACCACCCGATCAAAAGCCGGTACAAGATCCCCCGCGAACCCGCTTCCTCGCCGGGCCGTTCAGCGTAGAAGCGCTGGAAAGCGGCCGTGTCGTCCGGACGGGGCGCCCGCCCTTGTGCTTGCTCCATGAGCCGCGATTGTAGAAAGCGGCGACGGCCAGCGCAGGGATATTCGAACGCCGCCCGTCCGGTGGGCGGGAACCGGCCGGCCGACGCCGTTGTGCGGTGAGCGAGGTCAGGCCGCGGCGCGCTCGAGGATGTGAATCCCGCACGCCGAGCCGAGGCCGATGACGTGGGCCAGCCCGACCTTGGCGTCGGTGATCTGCCGGTCTCCGGCCTCGCCGCGCAGGTGGTGGCAGACCTCCCAGATGTTGGCGATACCCGTCGCCGCGATCGGGTGGCCCTTGGACTCGAGCCCGCCGGAAACGTTGACAGGAGTGGACCCGTCCCGCCACGTCGCCCCCGACTCGAAGAAGCTCGCAGCCTCTCCCGGCCGGCACAGCATGAGGTTGTCGTAGTGGACCAGCTCCGCCGTGGCGAAGCAGTCGTGCAGCTCGACCAGATCCAGGTCCTCGGGGGCCACCCCGGCCTGGGCATAAGCCTGCTCTGCGCCGTTGCGGGTGAGGGTGTTTACGTTGGGCAGCACCTGACAGGCCTCCTCCCACGGGTCGGTCGTGAGCACAGATGCGGAGACTTTCACTGCTCTCCTCTGCTGGTCCGGGGCGAGCGTCTTCAGCTTGGACCCCGATACGACCACAGCCGCGGCCGCCCCATCGCAGTTGGCCGAGCACATCGGCCGGGTGTTGGGATAGGCGATCATCACGTCGTTCTTGATCTCGTCCAGGCTCATCCGCTTGGTGTAGGCGGCCAGCGGGTTGAGCGTGGAGTGGGCGTGGTTCTTCTCGCTTATACGGGCGAAAAGGTCGAACGACGCGCCCCCATAGCGGTGCCCGTACTCCATACCGATCTGGGCAAAGACCCCCGGCATGGTCTCCGTGCCGATCCGCCCGTCCACCGGGGCGACGGCGCCGAACCTCCCCTTCGGCTCGTAGACCTTGCCGTCCGATTTCGCCTGCCCGCCGGCGAGCAGCCCGGCGCCAGCCAGCTTCTCCACGCCAACGGCCAGGCCCATGTCGCACTCGCCCGCCTTGATGGCCATGATCGCGGTGCGCAAAGCCGTGGCCCCGGTGGCGCAGGCGTTGGCCACGTTGTACACGGGGATGCCGGTCTGCCCGATCTGCTTTTGCAGCATCTGGCCGTTGACGGCGCCCATGAGACTGCCGAACGCCAGGACACCAACGTCGCGGATGCCGACCTGGGCGTCGCCCAGGGCGGCCATGGCGGCCTCCGCCGCCAGGTCCACGGTGTCCCGATCGGGATGCTTGCCGAACTTGGTCATGTAGATGCCAAGAATCCAGGCGTCGTCACTGGCCATATCAGTCACCTTCCACTGGCTCGAACCCGAAGCCGATCGCTTCGGTACCCTCGTCATCGGTCCCCAGCACGTAAGTAGCCAAGCGGACCCGCATCCCGGTGCTGACATGCTCCGGATCCGGTGGGACGTTGATCAGGTTGGCCCGCACGCTCGTACCTCCGCAGTCGACTACGCCGGCCACGAACGGGACCGGTATGCCGGGCGCGGCGTAGGCGACGATGGTGAAGGCCCTCAGCTCACCCTCCGATGGCACATCCACGGTCTTGAACTCGGTCTGCGCACAGGACGCGCACGCGTTGCGCCGGTCGAAATATCTCGCCCCACAGGACGCGCACTGGTGCGCGGTCAGGTGGGGCTGGTCGCCCAGCACCAAATAGTCGACCAACGGAACCTGCTGACCCATTCTTCCTCCAGATCTCGGCCCCGTGGGCAGGGATGGCCCTCCGAGGCTCTCATAATACGGCGGCAGCGAGCGAATCGGAGGGGCGGGTTTCGGCCCCTGGTAAGCAGTCATTGGTGAAGGGCCGACCGGCTGTCCCCCGTCACAGGTGAGGTGCAGCCCCGGGGAGGCGGAGGGTGCGACGGCCTACTACTGTGTGTGGCGCTCCGGGTTGGTACCGGACCGTTCGAGGCAGGAGCGATGGCCGCAGGAGTTCACAGGCGGAAGAGGGCTGGGCGCGTCTCGATTCGGGTCGCGGCCGCGATGGCGGTCGGCGCGGTCGTGGTCGTGACCGCGGCGAGTGCTACCTACGCGGTCGGCCACCGGACCAGGTCAGTTTCGAGCCGCCACAAGGCGGTAACAGCTCCTGCCCCCCCGCCGCCGACGCCGCTTCGGCTGCTCTCCATCAGCCCGCTGAACGGGACGCAGAACGTGACGGCCACCACCTCGATCTCGGTCAGGTTCTCGGCTCCGCCCGCGGCCCAGTCGTTCCATCCCACGATCACGCCCGCCATCCCCGGAAGGTGGACCACCACCGGCTCGGTTGCCACGTTCAGACCGGCCGGCGGGTTCATCCCGTACACCACTGTGTCGATCCGGGTGCCTAACGGCGTGACCGGGGCCCCGGGCACCAACACCGTGGCCTCCACGGCCGGCGCATCGACGACCTTCACCATCGCCCCGGGTTCGGTCCTGCGCCTCCAGCAGCTGCTGGCCGAGCTCGGTTACCTCCCCGTCACTTTCACCGCGACCGCCGGCCGTTCACCCTCGATCGATTCGGAGCCGACGAGCCCGTCTCTCGTCCCCTCGTCTCCCGTCGCCGGCCAGTTCACCTGGCGCTTCGCCAACACGCCGGCATCGCTGATGTCCCAGTGGGTGGCCGGTCAGGACACCGTCTTGATCCGGGGCGCGGTGATGGCGTTCGAGGCCGATCACGGTCTCGGCACGGACGGCAGTGCCGGCCCTCAGGTATGGGGCGCCCTGCTCAGCGCGGTTGCCGCCCGTCAGGTCACCGGGCGCAGCTACAACTATCTGATGGTGAGCCAAACCCAGCCCGAGACGCTGCAGGTGTGGTCCAACGGCCAGATAGTGGCGTCCACCCTGTGCAACACCGGGGTGGCGGGCGCGCCCACTGCCACCGGCACCTATCCGGTCTACGCCCGGTACCAATCGACGACCATGTCCGGCACCAACCCTGACGGCTCCCACTACGTCGACCCGGGCGTGCTGTGGGTGGCCTACTTCAACGGAGGCGACGCCGTCCACCAGTTCTCGCGACCGGGCTACGGCTACCCCCAGAGCGACGGATGCGTCGAACTGCCGTCCTCGAGCGCTCAGGGCGTCTGGCAGCTCGACCCGATCGGGACGCTGGTCACGGTCGCCTGAGCGCCGGTTCGGCGCCCCCCCACCTGCTCTTCCCGTGACCGAGTTCGTTCTGGCCACCGCCAACGAGGACAAGGCCCGCGAGATCGCTAGCATCCTCGGCCGGTCGGTGACGCTGCTCCCCCGGCCCGACTGGGTTCCCGATGTCGACGAGACCGGTGAGACTCTGCTCGACAACGCCCGGCTGAAGGCGCGCGCCCTGGCCGCCGCGACCGGCCTCCCCGCCATCGCCGACGACACCGGGTTGGAGGTGGACGACCTGGGCGGCGCGCCGGGCGTTCGTTCGGCCCGCTATTCCGGTGAGAACGCCACCTACGCAGACAACGTGGCCAAGCTGCTGGCCGAGCTCGAAGGGCGGCCCGAACCCCGCGCCGCCCGGTTTCACACGGTGGCCGTGGCGGCGTGGCCTGACGGCTCCGAGGTGGTGGCCGAAGGAGCGATCGAAGGGACCATAGCCACCGCGCCGCGAGGTGGCGGCGGCTTTGGGTACGACCCGGTGTTCGTACCCGGCGGCGGTGACGGCCGGACCTTCGCCCAGATGGGTCGCGACGAGAAGAGCGGCCTGTCGCACCGGGGCCGGGCGTTCCGGGAGCTGGCTGACCGGATGGCGGACCGTTAACGCGGCGCGGCCAGCACGGCGCGCTTGCCTCGCGACGCCATCACCGACAGAACCGACCGGGCCGACAGCAGGGAGGCGGCAGAGCAGAACGAGCCGACCGAACCGATCGATGCGAACGACCCGACCGAACCGATCGACAGGGCCGACCCCACTGAGCCGATCGACAGAACGGATCCCTTCGAAGCGATCGACAGCACCGAGTCAGTCGAAGCGATCGACCATCTAGAGCCCAGAGACCGGTGCCGGGCCATCAGTAGTAGCTCTGCCAGTTCGCGCTAGACGGGTATCTCAGTCCGACCGGGCCGGCGCCGAATACCCGCAGCAGGTTACCCGTGACCTTCTGCAGCGTCCGGCCCGGGCAATTCGTTGCAGAAGGGCAGTCCTGGAGGGCGGGGATCCAGTTGACCGTGCCACTCGAGAACACCCCGGCGTGGCTGGTGGCCATGGTGTAATAGCTGGTGTCTGCGAAGTCACGGTCAGGGTGGCCCGAGATGGTGACCGGTGAGTGAGCCAGGATCTCCACTCCCGGCGGGTTGTCGCCGGCGGCCGGATCATAGGCCTGAAAGTCACCGGAAAGCACTCCCGGAATCTGGGTGTTGGCGGCCAGGCCGGTGCCGCTGAACAACCAGGAGGTCGGGTTGGTCACAACCAGGGGAAAGCTCCCGTCGTTGTAGTAGCCGACGTACGTGGAGCCGACCAGGCTGTTGTCGGGGGCGTTGGCGGGGGGCTGGCCCCACCAGTTCTGACTGACCTGGGCGTCGTCGACTCCGTACAAGGGGTCGGCTTGCGGATCGCGGTAGTTCACCATCTCCCCGTCCGCTCCGAGCGGGGAGGGCTGCAGCCGGACTTTGCGCAGGACCGGGCTGGCGCCGAAGAAGATGAGATTGACCCCGCGGTTGGCGGCCGTCGTGGCGGCCTGTCGCATCTCCAGGGACCACTCCTCGTCGTGGCCCGGCGAGATGAGGGCCCTGTGGTTGACCAGCAGGTTGCCGTGGGTCGCAAGGGTGATGTCAGTCCAGTAGGTGACGTCCAGCCCCTCCTGCTCGGCGAAGCGGGTCAGCGGATAGATGAGCGACAGGTACGAACCGGCCCCGCTCCCGTTGGCGTAGGGCCGGTCGAACGAGACCACCAGGGACCGGCTCGAGCACGGGTACTCGTTGGGGGCGCAAGCCGTCGCCCCCTGGTAGAGGTCGTACCCACCGAACGGATTGAACGCCTGGTCGGTCAGCACCCCGGACATGATCACATAGGTGGCGTGACTGGCCGGGTTCCAGATGGTCAGCTGGATGTAGCTCTGCTGTCCGCCTGACCCCACCAGCTTCAGCAGGTACTGGCCCTGCACCCACGCCGGAGTAACCATGAACGCCAGCGATGGAGACCAACCACAGCTCACCATGTTGGTTCCGGGAGTTACCGGGCAGCCCGGCTGAACCTGGCCTGGGAGCTCGCTCGACTTCCAGACCAAGCGGCCGCCGGCCCCGCCGTAGTAGCCCATCCGGTAGGCCTCGACGTGGAAGGCGGGGGCCCGGGTGGAGACGTAGAGGATGAGCTTCTGACCAACCGTCGCCTGTGACGCGTCGGCGAAGCCTTCGATCCCGTCGGCGGTCTGGTCGCCGGTGAGCTGCCACCCGGTCGAACCCGGCTTGTGGTTCTCGGCCACTACCCATGCCGCCCCGACCCCGTCGGGAGTGCTGTAGGTGGAGGCGAGGGTCGGAGAACCCGGTCGAGTGGTCGGGGGGCCGGCGGCTCCACCCCGGGTGTCTTTGGCCCCGGACGTGGGCTGATCCGAGCCGGCCTGGCTGGTGTTGGAGCCGGAGTGCCGGCTGGACACCACGACCACCGCGGCCACCACCGCCGCCACCACGGCCACGGTCAGCACGCCGAGCCCGATGCGGCGCCGGCGCTGCCGGCGCCGCCCGAGTCGGCGTTCCCGGCGGGTTTCCACGGACGGCAAGACTAGGCGGCCCGCCGATCACGGGTCCGGGACCCTCTGGAACCCGCCGGTGCCTACCCCGGCGTGATCCCCGAACCTCCCGCCGGTCGAGGGGGCGCTCATGCCGGCGGGGGTAGTCGGCCCGCCCATTTCGGCCCCGTGAACGGACAACTACCGCGGATACCGGGTTTTCGCCGAACAAAAGGTCGGCAATGTCGGGCCAGGTCACTCGATCCGGGTGAGGATGGGGCACTAGCCTGCCGCAAGGATACGTGGACGGTATGGCAGCGACTACAGACGAGAGGTGATGTCTTCCCCTACTGGTGACAGCGGCGCCCAACCCATGGGCGAAGGGAACCCGGCCGTTCCGGCCGGCCTCTCCGACGCGGCCGTCACCCCGGAGAACCCCGACCGCCCGGCGGCCGAAACCGCCGGCGCCGCTGACCCCGGCGGCGCCCCTCCGGCTGCGGCCGGCGTCCTCCCGGGCCACGAGCACGCCGGCTTGACCGAGCAGGAACTTGCGCTCGAACTGGCCCGGGCCGAGGCCGAACGGGATGCCGCCGTGAAGGCGCTGGACAAGCAGGGGCGGAGGGAGCGGCGGCGCCGGAAGTTGCGCCGGGCCGTGGTCGCCGTGCTCGCCATCCTGTTTTGCATCCTGCTCCCGGTCACCTATGTGGTCACGTGGACCCACTACACCGTGCTCAACACCAACGGCTTCGTGAAGGCGGTTGGGCCGATCGCGGCCGACCCCGCCGTCCAGGCGGCCGCGAGCGTCGCGATCACCAACCAGATCTTCACCGCCCTGGACGCCCAGCAGGTCATCGCCAGCAACCTGCCCCCCAAAGCCTCCTTCATCGCCGGACCGGTAACGAACGCGGTGAAAGGCTACGTGCAGACCGCCGTCAACAAGGTGCTGTCGTCGAGCCAGTTCCAGGCCCTGTGGACCCAGGCCATCCGCTTCGCCCACACTCAAGTGCTCACGGTGCTCAATGGCAGCGGCAGCAAGGCGGTGACGACCGCTAATGGCCAGGTGGTGCTCAACCTGGTCCCACTCCTCAATTCCACGCTGCAGAGTATGCAGGGTTTCGTCTCGGGCGTAGTGGGCCATCCGGTGACCCTGCCGAACATCACCGCGAATGAGGTGCCGAGCACGGCGTGCAAGCAGATCTCCGATGCCATCGGCCGCACCCTCCCGGACAACTGCGGCCAGATACCCCTCTTCCCCTCCAAGCAGCTGGACGCGGCCCGGCGCACCGTGCGCGTCTTCAACCGGGTGACCATCCTGCTCCTGGTTCTGACCCCGGTCGTGGCGGTTCTGGCGTTGTGGCTGTCGCGGCGCCGGCGCCGGACCCTCCTCCAGCTGAGCGCCGGCGGCTTCCTCGGACTGGTCGTGATCCGCCGGGTGGTGATCTGGCTCGAGTCCGCCTTGGAGAGCCATGGCATACCCGCCAACCGGCCGGCCCGCCATGCCCTGCTAGCCCATCTGTTCCACGCCTACTTCAGCGTGAGCCGCTGGATTCTTGCCGCCTTGCTCCTCGTCTTCCTGATAGCCCTGGTCACCGGCCCCTACCCCTGGGCCCGCACCTTCAGGGTGAAGTCGGCCGTATTCGGTCGACAGGCCTGGAACGTCGCCCAGGTTGGCTGGGGACGGGCCCACGAGGACGCGACCGTAGGGTGGATCCGGTCCCACCTGGACCTGCTGCGGGTGCTCGGGGTTGCCCTGGCTGTCATCCTTCTGCTCGCGCTGTCGGTGTCGTGGGTCGGCTTCCTCGTCATCATCGTGCTGCTCGCGGCATACGAGTGGTGGTTGCATCACCTGGGCCAGCGGGCGCACGCTCTCGCCGCTGACTCGGCCGCCGAGGGGCCGCCCGGCCCGCCGTCGTCGGACGACCAGCCCCACACCCCCAGTGGCGCCGGGGCCTCCCCCACGGTCTAGGCCGGGCCGTCCAACAACCCGCGGTCGGCTGCGGGTGCCCGGCGCTCGGGACGGGGCGACCTAGGGTGACTGGGATGGTGCGCGATGGCTCTGGGGCGTCCTTCGTCGTTGTGGCCAACCGCTTGCCGGTCGAGGCGGTGGCGGCGGAGGACGGCCAATCGGGCTGGCGGGTGAGCCCGGGCGGCCTGGTCGCCGCCCTGGGACCGGTCATGGCCCGCAACCAGGGGACCTGGGTGGGTTGGACCGGCCAGCCGGATGAGTGGGTCGAGCCGTTTAGCGCCGAGGGCATGCGACTGGTACCGGTGGAGCTCAGCACCGACGAGGTGAGCGACTACTACGAGGGGTTCTCCAACGCCACCCTGTGGCCGCTCTATCACGACCTGACGGCGGTGCCTGTCTTCGAGCGCCGCTGGTGGGAGGCCTACCGCGAGGTGAACCGCCGATTTGCCGAGGCCACCGCGGCCGAGGCCGCCGGCTCGGCCATCGTCTGGGTTCAGGACTACCAGCTGCAGCTCGTCCCGGCCATGCTGCGGGCCCGCCGCCCGGATCTGCGGATCGGTTTCTTCAACCACATTCCGTTTCCGGGCTACGAGATCTACTCCCGGCTGCCGTGGCGCCGCCAGGTCGTCGAAGGCCTACTGGGGGCCGACCTGATCGGGTTCCAGCGCGGTGACGACGCCGCCAATTTCCTCCAGGCCTGCCGCAAGCTGACCGGGGTGACCACCCGGGGCTCGGTCATCGAGGCCCGGCGGGCCGCCGGGGCCGGGGACGGGGGGCGCCAGGTCAGAGCGGCATCTTTTCCCATCTCCATCGACTCCGCCGGTTGGGAGGAGATGGCCCGGCGGGAGAACATCCAGGCCCGGGCCCGCCAGCTACGCAACGACCTCGGCGATCCCGAAGTGGTCCTGCTCGGGGTCGACCGCCTGGACTACACCAAGGGGATTTCTCAACGCCTACGGGCCTACGGTGAGCTGCTCGACGAGGGAGAGGTGGACCCCCACGGGTCCGTGCTGGTCCAGGTGGCCAGCCCGAGCCGCGAGCGGGTCGACGAGTACCGGCGGTTGCGCGACGAGGTCGAGGGGATAGTCGGCCGCATCAATGGGGACCACTCCTCTGTGGGCCGGACCGCCATCCGCTATCTGCACCAGTCGTTCCCCAAGGAGGAGATGGCCGCCCTGTACCTCACGGCCGACGTCATGCTCGTCACCCCCCTCCGCGACGGAATGAACCTGGTGGCCAAAGAGTACGTGGCCTGCCACTTCGACCTCCGAGGCGCCCTCGTGCTGTCAGAGTTCACCGGCGCAGCCGACGAGCTGCGCCAGGCCTTCCTGGTCAACCCGTATGACCTCGACGGCATCAAGGCGACCATACTTCAGGCCACCCGGGTCAGTCCCAACGACGCGGCCCGCCGCATGCGCAACCTGAGACGCCGGGTCACCGAGTTCGACGTCCACCACTGGGCCAACACCTTCCTCGGCGCCCTGGACATGGTCACGAACGCGTCCGGGACCTAGACCCCCAGCGCAGTACCGGACCGGGCCAGCACCTTTGGCGCCCCGGCCGCCCCCCTATCACAGAGGTGCGATCCAGCGCCCGCCCACGCGTGTCGGCTCGTCTCCGGTTCGGTGGTTGGTCAAGGGGCGTTCGCGTGCGCCGTACACCCGGACGTCGACCAGCCCTTCCGGTCCTTGGCGCAGCACGAAGACACGCGGCAAGCCGGTCAT
This sequence comes from uncultured Actinomycetota bacterium, assembly GCA_963783945.1. Classification (GTDB taxonomy): domain Bacteria; phylum Actinomycetota; class Acidimicrobiia; order Acidimicrobiales; family Palsa-688; genus CAWAPS01. The sequence goes on along the minus strand of CAWAPS010000007.1, from coordinate 553,380 downwards.
CTGCAGCCAGTCCCGCAACTCGTAGCTCGCCTCGACCTCGGCTATCCAGACGTCGTCGACGTGCCACTCCGAGGTGACCCGGTGAGCGGTCGAGCGAAGTGACGACAGGAAGGCGGCGAGCAACTGGCGCATCGGCGCCGTGCCTTCCGCCCGGCGGCCGTCAACGGTCATGAGCCGGCAGTCCGGTGCGGCCAGCGCCATAACCGCCTCGAGATCGAGCTTGTCTATCGCCCCGAGCAACTGCGTAACAGGAGATCCCTTCACGGAAAGGCGACTCTAGAGGCCGCGCCCCCAAGGCCCAACCAGCATCCCCTCGCTCCGCTCCTCCCGGTCGCGCCCATCCCGACAGGTGTTGAAAGCCGGGGGCGGGGTATGTAGCAGGGGACACTATTCGAGGACGGGAGGACGGCAAGCGTGGACCAGGAACGCTTTGTGGAGTTGCTGAACGAGGATCTGAACACCGAGTACCAGTCGATCGTCCAATACGTTCAGCACGCCGCGATGATCACCGGAGCGGAGTACCTGAGCGTCATAGACGAGCTCACCCTCCACCTCACCCAGGAGCTCAATCACGCTCAGATCCTCGCCAGTCAGGTGGCCTTCCTCGGGGGCACCCCTGCCACCACCATGACCGAGGCAGTCCGGTGGAGCGATCCTCGTTCTGCCCTGGAGGCGGATCTTCGCCTTGAGTCGGATCAGCTGGAGCGTTACCGTGAGCGCTTCGCCCAGGCCAACGACCTCGGGTTGCCGGACGTCGCTGAGGCCGTGCGCCCGCTGCTGGAACAGACCCAGGAGCACGTGCGGGATCTGCGCACCGCCCTCGGTACTTGAATCGGTTCGCAGACTGAATTCCCGGCGGGTCCAACGCCTTCTTTCCGAAGCGCGAGGATTGGGGGCGACAAAAATGGACGCGAGCGTCGGTCTGCCTTCTCCTGCTCCGCTGGATCCCTATCAAGCCCGGGCGCGGTTGCTCTTCACCCTCGTGCTGCTGAGCGAGCTGGGCGCGATCAGGATGCCGGCGAGGCAGAACGGCAGGGGACGTCTCGCCCGCAGCCCGGCCGGGGCGTCTCCCCCTCGGCCGGTCCACCGGCGGCTGGCCGTCAGGCCGCCGAGGGCGTGCTAGCAGCCTTCGGCCGCCGCGGCTGGCCCGCCCGCTCTGGCTAGTCGAGGGGTTCGTCGATCGAGAGCTTGTCGGCGTCGTGAAGCTCAGGTGCCGGCTCGTCCTGCTCGTCCCCCTGGAGGGCAGCCTGCTCGGCCGTGGAGGCCAGCTCGGCCTGGAGCGCTGCGATCTCGAGGCCCAGGTCTCGGGCATCCTCCACCCGACCCTGGACCCGAGCCCGCTCTCGCTGCTCTATCATCTCCTCCAGTTGAAGCTCCAGGCCCATGGCGTGGTCAGCCGGTCGAAAATTGGCCATGGCCATTCAGTACCCGCCGGCGACCCTCCGAAAACTCGTCAATCCACGGACGCCAACCGGACGGGGACCCCCTGCCGGGCCCTGACGGCCGGGCGGGACCGGCTCAAATCAGACGGGAGACCGGCACCCGCTGGAAGGAGGACCAGGGGACCGTCGACCAGTCCATTACCCCGTGGTCGCCGGCCACGGGTGCCCGGGGCCCGCCGACCACCTCGACGACGTCTCCCACCCGGCTGAACTCGAAGAACTGCTCAGCGTTGGTCGGGCTGACGTTGATGCATCCGTGCGAGACGTTGGTGCTCCCCTGATCGGCCACCGACCACGGCGCGGCGTGAACGTATTCCCCGCTGTCGGATATGTGCACGTCCCAGAACACCGTCTCGTTGTAGCCGTTGGGCGAGTTGACAGGAATTCCCACCGTCGAGGAGACCATCTGGATCTTGCTCTCCCGGTCCAGGACGATATGGGTCCCGTCCATGGTCGGATACTGGTCCCGCCCTGCGCTGATGGGGTAGTTGGCGACCAACTTCCCGTTGAGGGTGACGGTCATCTGATGGGTCGCCAGGTTGGCGACCGAGACCCGGGCGTCCCCTATGGCGAAACGCACCGCTCCGGTACCCGTGCCCCACTCGCCGGACCCGGCATTCCACCCGTTGAGATCGTCGGAGATCGAGATCTGTTCGCCCTTGGCCCAGAATGTCTGAGGCCGTAGGTCAAGCTCGTTGTCGGTGAACCAGTAAGCCCCCACCGGTACCGGCTTGGACAGGGCCAGGTGCAGGTGTGACATCAGTCCGGCCCGGGCCGACGGGGTGATGATCGGCTGGTTGAAAGTCAGCACGATGGGCTGGCCCACTCCTACGGTCAACCCGCTGTCAGGCCAGACGGTCACGCCGACCAGGGCGGTGGGCGTGAGCGTGGTGAACGCCGACGCGGAAGTAGCGTTGACGCCCGCCTGGTTCGTCACCGCGGTCCTGATCTGGTAGTGGGCCGATGGCACCAGGACGCCCGACGACACCCATTCGGTCCGCCCCGGGTTGAATGCACCGGCCAGAGCCTTACCGGTGGTTGTCGACACGCTCACTGACGTGAAGTAGCCCACGCGGGCGGCGACCTTCACCGTGGCGTTGGGTGCGACACGCGAGGTCCCGTTGACCGGCTGCGAGACGACCGCGGCCGCGAGTGCGGCTTCGGCCGAGGTCGTCGGGGTGGTTGGCGCCGCCTGCGAGGTGGGCGGCGACGCCGAGGGGTGGTGGGACGAGCCCCCCCTCGTGAGCAGGACGGCACCGGCTCCGGCCAGGGCACCGACCAGGACGACGACCGCCAATCCCAGCTTCCAGGGCCGCCGCCGCCGTCCCCGGTGAGCCGGCTTCCATCCCGAGCCGCCACCGGATCGCGATCCGCTGTAGCGAGAGTCGATCGCCATACCCAGGAATTTTATGCCATTTGTTCCGGGATGCGGTCTCGGCCGGCGTCAGAACAGGTTCGACCCCCCGGATCAGGCGAAGTTGCGGGGACCGAACAGCGCCGTTCTCGCTCAGGAACCGTCCGTGACGGGGTCGAGCTCACCTGCCGGGGTCAAAGGAAGGCGTACCTGGAAGCGGGTGTTCCCTGGCACCGATTGCACCCGGATGTCGCCATGATGCTTGTTCACCACGATGCGCCAGGAAATGTCGAGCCCGAGGCCGGTGCCCTCCCCGAACGGCTTGGTGGTGAAGAACGGCTCGAAGATCCGGGAGCGAATCTCCTCCGGCACACCGGACCCGGTGTCGCCTATTTCCACGAGCAAATTGTTGTCGTCGAGGGCGGTCCGAACGGTGAGAGTGCCCGACCCGCCCATGGCTGCGACGGCGTTGTCGATCAGGTTCGTCCACACCTGGTTCAGCTCGGCGGCGTATACAGAGATCGATGGAATGGACCGGTCGTAGTCCCTGACCACGCTGACGCCGGCACCGATCTTGGCTGCGAGCATCACCAGGGTGCTGTCCAGGAGGTCGTGTATGTCGACGGTCTGGAACGGGGCCCGGTCCATCTGGGAGTACTGCTTGGCTGCCGCCACCAGACCGGAGATCCTCGCCGTGGAGTCCTCGATCTCGTTCATCAGCTGTTCCGTTTCGATGGTGTAATACAGCCAGTGGACCGCCCCGTCCAGGCTGGCTCCCTCGGCGCTGGCCCCGTCGATCACGGCCCCCACCCGGTCCAGGAACGACTCGTCGAGGCCGGCCTGAACGAAAGTCGATGCCATCTCCCAACCGTTTATGACTTCGCGGGCGTCGAGCCAGTCGCCCAGCCGCTCTTCCCGGTCGGATGCCTCCAGCGGCGTCAGGGTCGGGGCCTTGGCCACCAGGTCGGCCGCCTCCTCCTGCAGGGAGACGAGAGCAGCGAGGGTGGCCCGGTCCAGCGATCCCGCCGCGATGGCGCCCAGCTTGTGGCGCATCCCCCCCACCCGGTCCCGCAGGGCCGAAGTGGCCCGGACCGCCGCCGACGCCGGGTTGTTGAGCTCGTGGGTAAGACCGGCGGACAGCGACCCGAGGGCGAGGAGCCGCTCCCTCTGCTCGACCGCCTGCTGGGCGTTCTGGATGCCGAAGAACAGGCCCTCGAGCAGGTGCACCGCCATGGGGAACCACTCGTGCATCAGGTCGCTGAACTTCTCGGCGTCGAGAACGAAAAACCGGGACGGGGCGACGATCCGGACCGAGTTCTTGTACACCTGCGGCACCCGATCGCCCAGGTAGGCCTGCCAGGCGCCGGTGTACACCCCTCGTTGGTCGGTTCGCCGGACCTCGATGTCATCGGGCCCCGCTCGCCGGTAGAGCACGATGGTGCCCTCGAGCAGCACATAGAAACAGGTGGCCGGGTCGCCTTCGCGGTGGAGCCAACCTGGCTCGACCGTCTCGACCCGGCCCTGCTCGCAGAGCCAAGTCAGCTGATCCTCGTTCAGCGACTCGAAGAGGAATAGGGACCGCAGATCGTCGGCGTGGCAGTTCATGCTTTCACCCAGTCTCGAGATACCGGTGCACGAGCATCACCGCCATCGCTCCTTCGCCGACGGCCGAGGCCACCCGCTTGGCCGACTCGGCCCGGGCGTCACCGGCCACGAAGACTCCGGGGATGCTCGTTTCCAGATGGTACGGCGCCCGTTCGGCCGTCCAGCCTCGCGGCCGGGTCCCTTCGAGGGGGATGTCCGGGCCGGCGGGCACGAACCCGTGCTTGTCCCTGACGACCACACCGTCCAGCCAGTCGGTTCGCGGCGCGGCGCCGATGAAGATGAACACCCACTGGGCATCGACGGTCTCCGTGGCGCCGGTGCGGTTGTCCCGGACGGTGAGCCGCTCCAGGTGATCCTCGCCGTGGGCCTCTATCACCTCAGTGCAGGTGCGCACCCTGATGTTGGCGATGCCGGCGATCTGCTGAACCAGGTAGTAGGACATCGACGCCTCGAGCGAGGGGCCCCGGACCAGGATGTTCACCGAGCGGGCCCGCCGGGAGAAGTAGACGGCGGCCTGCCCCGCCGAGTTGGCCCCCCCGACGATGTATACGTCCTGGTTGAAGCACTCGGACACCTCGCTCATGGTCGAGCCGTAAAAGACGCCGCGCCCGGTCAGGTCCCGGACACCCGGAGCCACGAGCTGCCGGTAAGAAACCCCGGTGGCGAGCACCACGGCGTGGGCGTCGATGGTGTCTCCGTCGGAGAACCGTACGGTACGGGCCGACCCGTTCACCTCTATGCCCACCACCTCGCGTGTGGTGATGAGCTCGGCGCCGAACTTGACCGCCTGCCGTCGGGCTCGGTCGGTCAGCTGGGCCCCGGACACCCCGTCGGGAAAGCCCAGGTAGTTCTCGATCCGGGAGCTCTGCCCCGCCTGTCCGCCCGCGGCCGTGCGCTCTATGAGGACGGTACGCAGCCCCTCGGATGCCCCGTAGACCGCCGCGCCCAATCCGGCGGGGCCCCCGCCGACGACGACCAGGTCGTAGAACCTCTCGGCCGGATTCGTCTCGAGGCCGACCCGGGCGGCCAACTCGGCATCAGTGGGCTCGATCAGAGCTTCCCCGTCAGCCGTGATCACCAGCGGTAGGTGCAGCTCGTCGGTCTCGGCGGCAGCGAGGAGCCGACGGCCCTCTTCGTCCTCACAGGTGTACCAGTGGTAAGGCACCTGGTTGCGGCCGAGAAACTCGCGCACCTCGGAGGATCGGGCGGACCAGCGGTGGCCGACGACCTTGGTCTCGGGCACCGGCCGGCGGTCCATGGCCTGCCACCCCGCCAACAGTTCGTCCACCACGGGATACAACTTCTCCTCCGGCGGGTCCCACGGCTTCAGCAGGTAGTAGTCGAGGTCGACCACATTGATGGCCTCGATGGCGGCGTTGGTGTCGGCGTAGGCCGTGAGCAGCACCCGCCGGGCCTGGGGGTGGAGATCCATGGCTTCTTCCAGGAACTCGATGCCGTTCATCTGCGGCATGCGGTAGTCGGCGAGCAGCAGAGCGACCACGTCGCCTCTGAGCTTCATCTCCCGCAGGGCGTCGAGTGCCTGGTCGGCGGATTCGGCCCGGACGATCCGGTAGTCCGAACCGTAACGCCGCCGCAGGTCCCGGGCCACAGCGCGCGAGACGCCCGGATCATCGTCGACGGTAAGGATCGCAGCGCGGGCGGGATCCGCCTGGGCGGTTCCGTCTGGACGTTCGCGTTCGGTCTCCACGAAACCAGCCTACGTCGCTATACGCGTCATCCTATCCGGAGTGGGTTGCGTGATAGAACACACTTCGCTAGTGTCAGTCTCATGACAGAATCCACTCTGGTCCTCCGGAGGGTGCCGGCACGGGGGCCAGACCGGTCCCCAACCGCACCGCGCCAGGTGCTGTTCATCGTCTGCGCCGGGGTCGTGCTCGCCAGCCTCGACCTTTTTATCGTCAACATCGCCCTGCCCCAGATCGCCAAGGATCTCGGGGCGTCGAGCCTGAGCGAACTGTCGTGGGTTCTGAACGGTTACGCCATCGTGTACGCCTCGCTTCTGGTCTTCTTCGGCCGCCTCGCCGACCGGTACCGCCGGGATCGGGGCTTCCTGCTCGGGGTTGCCGTTTTCACCGCCGCCTCGGCGGCCTGCGCGGCGTCGACCGGAGTGGCGATGCTCGTTAGTTTCCGGCTGCTCCAGGCGGCGGGGGCCGCCCTGCTGACGCCCACCTCGCTCGGGCTGGTGCTCGCCGCCTACGAGCCGGAGCGCCGCCACGGCGCCGTCCGGGCGTGGACCGCGACCGGCGGTCTGGCCGCCGCCCTCGGGCCGGTGGTGGGCGGGCTCCTCGTAGTGGTGAGTTGGCGCCTGGTCTTCCTGGTCAACGTTCCCGTCGGCATAGCGGCCCTGATCATCGGCTGGCGCCGGCTCCCCGCCATCCCCGGTCACAGGATCGAGCGGCCTGACCCAGTAGGGGTCGTGCTCGCCACCGCCGGCATCGGAGCTCTCACCTTCGGGCTGGTCAAGGGCAGCGATTGGGGTTGGGGCTCTACCCGGATCTCCGCCACCCTGGGGGGCGCCGCAGTGCTGATCGCCCTGTTCGTGTTTCACTGCCTGCGGAGCCGAACTCCGTTGGTACCGCCTTCTTTGTTCCGGTCCCGGCCCTTCTCCGGGGCGTCGATGGTCGCCTTGTTCTTCTCCGCTTCGTTCGGGGCCATGCTGCTGTCCATCGTGTTGTGGGAGCAAGGCGCCTGGCACTGGTCGGCTCTGCGGGCCGGCCTGGCCCTGGCCCCGGGACCGCTCATGGTCCCCCTGGTGTCGTTTGTGGTGGCCGGCCGGCTTATCGCCCGCTTCGGGCCTGCCCTCGTGATCGCCCTCGGCAGCGTGGCTTTTGCGGCCGGGGTGGCGTGGTGGGCTGTGGCCATCTCGACCGACCCCAACTATGTTTCCGGCGTTCTCGGCGGGATGCTGCTGACCGGGATCGGCGTCGGCCTGACCCTCCCTACCATGATGGCCACGGCGTCGTCCTCCCTTCCGGCTCCGTCCTTCGCCACCGGGTCCGCGGTCATAAACATGGTGCGCCAGACCGGCCTGGCCCTCGGAGTCGCCATCCTGGTCGCCGTGCTCGGCACGGCAGCCAACCAAGGAGCGCCGGCCCTGACCGCGTTCCGCCACGCCTGGTGGGTGACCTCGGCTCTAGCCCTGGCCGGCATCATCCCCGCCGTCTCCCTGCTTCGCCGGCCGGCTGGATCAGACACGTCCGCGCCATAGGCAGCAATTCTGCGAACCGGTCAGGTGCTCTCGGCCGCTGATTCCCACGAGGTCAGCACGGCGTCGCCCAGGGCGGCGCCGGCGGCCGCAGTCCACTCGTCGACCTGGACCCACACCCCGAGCGCGGTCTCGGGGGTCACCGGACCTCTCACCCGGGTGTCGGCCAGACGGCGCAGCTCGGAGGCGTCCATCCCGGCGAACAGCCCACGGCGCTGGGCTGCCTCGAGCTGACCCGGTCGGTCGGCCCAGGCCAGAAACCGTTCGGCCCGCCGTCGGTTGTCGGCGTCGTCGACGGCGCGGGTGGCCCAGCGCTCTATCTGGGCTATCAAGTGGTCGCGCATGGCCCGGGCCACGGCCGCTTCCCCGTAATCGAGCGCCAGCTCCTCGAGCCGGCTCGCCAGGCGCCGGCGCAGCAGCCTGCCGGCGGCGGCGGCCGCTGCCGGGTCGATCAGGACGGCGGCGTCATCCGACCCGACCATGGCCTCCATCAACGCCGCTTCTTCGGATGGGATCTCGAGCGCCTTGATGAGCAGGGTCGTGGCGACGGCGCGCAGTTGTGGCGCGGGCTGGTCCACCAGGTCGAGGAGCCGCTCGTTGAGCTCGCCGGCTCGTCCGCTGAGACTCGCCACAGAGGCCACCGTACCCGCCAGCACTTAGCATTCCTGCAACGAGCGGAAGAAGGCCCGAATGAGCGACAGCACCGACAACCCATGGCCCTGGCCCCCTGATCTCGACGCCATGACAGCTGCGCCGGATTACCACACCCTGCTGTTCGAGAACGAGCACGTACGCGTCCTCGACGCCCACGTCAAACCCGGGGACACCGTCCCCGTCCACACCCACTGCTGGCCCGGGGTGCTCTACATCCTGGGCGTGAGCGACTTCGTGCGCCGAGATCCGGACGGCAACGTTCTTCTCGACACCAGGGAGTCAACGTCACACGCACCGGCCGGGTCCAGCGTCTGGGGCGACCCGCTGATCCCGCACACCCTGGAGAACGTCGGGAACGAGGAACTCCGCAACATCACCTTCGAGCTGAAGCACCTGCCCTGACGGGGCGTCTCCGACCGAGCCGCTGATCGTCAGGCAAGCGCGTCGCTCGACTGCTCGACATCGATGAGGCGACCAACGGCGTCGATGAGGGCCAAGTGGGTGAAGGCCTGAGGGAAGTTGCCGAGGTGCTCACCGGTGGCGGCATCGATCTCTTCGGCGTAGAGCTGAAGCGGACCGGCGAAGGAAAGGAGCTTCTTGCACAGGGCCCACGCCCGTTCCTGTTCTCCGATCATGGCCAGGGCGGTCACCAGCCAGAACGAGCATATGGTGAAGGTCCCCTCCTTGCCCTCGAACCCGGTGTCGGTCGAATCGACCTTGTAGCGCAGCACGAGCCCGTCCTCGGTCAGCTCGTCGGCGATGGCTAGAACCGTATTGCGCACCCTGTCGTCATCCGGGGGCAGGAAGCCCAGGATGGGGATGAGCAGCAACGAGGCGTCGAGCTCGTCGTTGGCGTACTCCTGGCGGAACCGACCCCGCTCATCGACCCCCTTGTCCAGGATCTCGGCCTTCATATCGTCCGCCGCCTTGCGCCACCGCTCGGCCCGGTCCCGGTCCTGGCGGGCTGCAGCCAGGTCGCTGCCGCGATCCATGGCCACCCAGCACAGGACCTTGGACGCGGTGAAGTGTTGCGGCTCGCCCCGGATCTCCCAGATGCCCTGGTCGGGGTCACCGGAGTGAAGGATGGCCGCTTCGACCAGGGCAGCCAGTCCCTCCCACGTCTGGTTGGCGATCTGGGCCGCACCCAGGTGGAGGTAGGTGTCGACCGCATCGAGGAGCATGCCCCAAACGTCGTTCTGATGCTGGTCCCACGCCCCGTTGCCCACCCGTACCGGCCGGGAGTCGCGGTAGCCGGTGAGGTGGTCGAGCGTATGCTCGGTCAGATCCTTCTCGCCGCCTATGCCGTACATGATCTGCAGACCCCAGTCGGTCGGCGAGCTGGCCGTCACTGCTTCGAGCACGAAGGCGAAGTACTCGAGGGCTTCCCATTCGAAGCCCAGGCGGTACAGCGAGCGCAGCATGAACGAGGAGTCCCGGATCCATGTGTAGCGGTAGTCCCAGTTGCGGGCTCCGCCGGGCGTCTCGGGGAGCGACGTGGTGGCCGCCGCCATGATGGCCCCGGTCGGGGCGTGGCTCAAACCCTTCAGAGTCAGCACGCTGCGCTCGATGTAGCTGCGCCAGGGATGGTCGGGAAATGTGCCGGTGGACAGCCAGTCCCGCCAGTAGGCGACGGTGTCGTCGAGCTGAGCCTGGGCGTCCTCCACCGACGCCGGCTGGCCGGGCCCCCACGAGAGGGCGGCGAAGGCGGTCTCGCCCCGGTCCAGACTGGACCGCCCGTAGCAGCGGGCGCCGGTCTTTCCCAGGCGGATGCTCGAAGTCATGGTCAGCGTGGGGTCCCCGGCCGGCGGGTGCACGGTCATGGTCCCGTAGCCCTCGCCGTCGTAGTCCCAGATCCCCTGGGCGGACCCGTATTCGAATAACGGAGCGGCGTTGACCACGACCTCGACCCGGCCGCCGATGCAATGGGCCAGGCGAAGCAGGGTGCCCGTGGCCGCCGAGTCGCCCGGGGACCGGCGGTAGTCAGGTCGCCGCTCGTCTCCTTCGAGCGGCCGCACGACCAGTAAGTCCTCGACGACCAGCCAGCCGGTCGGGGTGTGCCAGGTCGTCTCCAGGACCATGGTCCCGGGCACATATCGCCGGTGATGCGGCACGTGAGTATTGGTGGGACCGAAACGGAAAGTACCTGCCGTGCGATCCAGGAGGGATCCGAAAACGCTCGGCGAGTCCGGCCGGGGCAGGCACATCCACTCCACCGAACCGTCAGGTGCCACCAGGCAACACGTTTCGCAGTCGGACAGAAAACCGTAATCGGCGATAGGCGGGAAGCGACTGGTTTGGTATCCGATGCTCGTCTCACTGTCAGGCATGCCGTGATCCTAAACAGGTTTGCGCCCTCGGCGGCTGGCAAATGACCCGTAGTAACCACAGTCCCTAGGCGGAGGCAATTCTGCGAACCGGTTCAGAAGCTCGCTCCGCTATCTGCTCGTAAGCCGCCGTTCAGGCCGTCGACGACGACCGCATGCCTGTAGCCGCCTCGAACGACGGTGCCGTCCTGGCCAGAGACACCACGCCGATGATCATGGCCACGAAACCAAAAACGCCGAACACGATTTTCCCCGACCCGCCGACGAAATGCTCGCCGTAGAGCCATATGCCCAGGACGATGCTGACGAATGGATCAACGATCACCATCAGGGGCTGGGATACCGACAGCGGACCGTAATGCAACGCGGCCTGGCTCAGGATGGTGCCCACGACTCCCGCCGCCACGACCCCGTACACCGCCCCGTTCTCCAGAACCGCCACTGGACCGCTGCTGGTCAACAGGTCGGTCGCCGACTTGAGGAACGTCGCCAGCACGGCCCACACAATTCCCGACGCCGTGGCGTATAACGCCGCCCGTCTCACCGGCGATCCGCGGCTGGCCGCAAGGGTAAAAGCCGCGGCAAGTCCGCCGAGTGTCAGCAGAGCCGGCAGCCAGCCGCCGGGCGTGACCTGAGCATGTCCTCCCTTCGGTTCTGACATCACGAGGAACAGGGCCAGTCCGAGAGCCGTGACCGACGCCGACACCCAGGCGGCGGGCGCTACATCGCGTCTGAGCCACACCCGGGCAATCACGAGGGAGAACACCAGCTCGGTGACGAGGATCGACTGCACGACGGACAACTCTCCGTGGTTGAGAGCAGCCGCCTGAAGCACGAAAGCGCCGACCATCGCCGCCACCCCGAACAGCCAGAGCGGGTTCGAGACCAGGTACCGGGCCAGCCTGAACCCTTTTACCTTGGGCGGGGCCGCGGTACTGGCAACGTGCTGGGTGACGACGTTCAGGGAGTTGGAAAAGGCGGCAGCGAAGGCGAACAGAACGCTGACCACAAACCGGGAGTGTAGGCCTCGGGCCGGGAGGTGGTAGCGGCCGAGCCGGGACTGCGCCCGTGCCACTCGGCCGGCCCGGGCCGCTACTGACGGAGACTCTGGGTCTCTGCGGTCAGAGTGGCGGCCGGGTTACCTTCGAGCAGCCGGGAAACCTTCGTTACGCCTTCTATCAAAGCGGGGATGCGCTGGCGAAGGTCCCCGTAGATCCGGACCAGCTGAGGGTCGGGTTCGATCGAGTCGATCGGCACCTGTCCTTCGCCCGACAGGTCGGTCACGGCCTGGGCCAGGGTCGACGCCTGACCCAGGGCGAACAGACCGAGAGCAGCGGCACCGAGGGCGGTACCCTCGGCGTCACCCACGATGTGAATGGGTCGGCCCAGCATGCCTGCCATGGTCTGCTGCCAGAGGGATGAACGAAACACCCCGCCCGTCGCCCGCACTTCGCGTACCGGATAAACCTCGTCGAGCCGGTCGACGATGAGGCGTATCTGCCAGCAGACCCCTTCGAGGGCCGCCCTCACCAAATGGGCCCGGCCGTGGCGCCGGCGCAAGCCGAGGTAGGCGCCCGTTATGTCGGGGTCCCACAAGGGCCCGCGCTCGGAAAGGAGGTAAGGAAGCATCACCAGGCCGTCGCTTCCCGCCGGCACGGAGGCGGCCATCTCCACGATCTTCTCGTCCCCCGACAGGTCTCCGGCCGCCGCCCCCACGTCCGGCGCCAGGGCGCTGCCCGCCCATCGCATCACCGAGCCGCCGTTGCTCGTGGCCCCTCCGAGCACCCACAAGCCGTCGGTCAGTCCGTAGCAGAACAAGGTGAGCCCGGAGTCGACCCGAGGGGAGGGGACGGACATGCGAACCGCACCACTTGTGCCCACCGAGAGGCCGGCGACGCCCGGGCTAATGGCGCCCACCCCGAGATTTCCGAGCGGACCGTCTCCGGCGCCTGCGACCACCGGGGTGCCCGGCGGCAGTCCGATCCGCTCGGCCATGGCCGGCGCCAGGTCGAGCACCGTGGTAGGAGGTACGAGCGGAGGCAGCCGGTCGGGATCGAGCCGGCACACGTCGAGAGCCGAAGCCGCCCAGCCGCCCGACGTCATGTCGAGCAGCCCCGTCCCTGATGCCGAGGAGAGCTCCCCCACCAGGCGCCCGGTCAGTCCGAGCAGGATCCACTCCTTGAGCCCGACCCACCAGCGGGCCGCCGACCAGGTCTCGCGGTCCTCCGTGGAAAACCACATGAGCTTCACCAAGGGGGCCATGGGATGAACAGGTGTGCCCGTGGTGGAGTGCAGGGCACCGGCCAGACCATCTCGGTGCAGTCTCTCCGCTTCACGGAAGGCGCGGGCGTCAGCCCAGGTGATCAGGGGGGTCAACGGGCGGAGGTCGCGATCGAGGGCGAGCAGCCCGTGCATGGCTGCGCTGACCGAGACGGCAACCACGCCTGCTCCGCTCGCGCTGACCACGCACTCGGCCAGAGCGTCCGCCGTCGCGGCCAGTATGGCGTCCGGGTCCTGGACCTCCTGGTCGGGATGGGGATGGATCAGGGGGTATTCCCGGATGGCTACCGTGCGCCATGGCGTGCCGACACCGAACGCCGCCGCCTTGACCCCGGTGGTGCCCACGTCCAGCCCCACCACGACACGCTCGGGGCGGCCCGGGATCATGGCCAGAGGGTATCTCGCCCACCGCCGTCCACCCGGCTACCCGCCGGGCCAGCTGGGCTACGAGCCAGGTCCCGCCCGCGCCGCTGAATCCCTCGTACGTCAGGCCGGAGGGCAGCGGGTCGCCTATCCGGACCGGTCCGGGAGTGGCGGTCGGCCCGGGCAGGGTGTCGGCGATGGTCAGGGGGCCGACGGCGTCGCTCGGCCCGGTGTTGTGGGCCACGAGCGTCCACGTAAACGACGTCCCGGCCGGCGCAGTTGACAGCCGACCCCCCCCCAGCGACTCCTCCGCCTGTCGGCCCACTACTTCATTTGCATCCGGGCGACTGCCCCACCCGCAGTAGTGACGCCTACCACTCAGAGTGATTACAGCGCAGAATCTTCCTCGACAGGCTTCCTCTCACAGCATCACCGACCGGCCGTCGACGTGGCATGAGGACGGAGCCGCCCGCTACCCGACGGAGAGCCGGCCGCCCCTCAGCAGCTGACCCGACCGCGCCTCGGTCGGCTGCCCGTCGCGCATCAGAACCTCGCCGTTCACGATCGTCGCCTTGTAGCCGTGCGCCGTCTGGACCAGCCGGCGGGACCCGCCCGGCAGATCATTGGCGACCTGCGGCATGTCGGGCGCAACCGTGGCCGGGTCGAAGATGGTGACGTCGGCCGCGTAACCCGGACGTAGCTGACCCCGGTCGTGCAGCCGCCACACCTCCGCCGGGCGCCGGGTGATCATGGGAATGGCTTCCTCCAACGTGAGGGCTTCCCGCTCCCGCACCCAGTACGCCAGCAGGTGGGTCTGGATAGACGCGTCGAGGATCTGGCTCACATGGGCGCCGGCGTCGGAGAACGTCATGGCCGTGTGGGGGTTCTTGAGCAGTTCGACCAAAGCCCGGTCGTCGGTTTGATGGGTGAGATACTGGATGAAGAAGGCGTCGAAATCGCGTTCGAGTGCGACGTCGATCATCAGCTCCACCGGATCCACGCCGCGCTGGCGGGCCACCTGCCCGACGCTGGGATTCGGCAGATAGGCCGAGTCCATTATGTAGAACGACTCGAAGTTGGGCTTGCGGGCCTCGGCTCCGAGCGGTCTGCCGTAGTCGCCGTGGTATGCCGCGTGCACCAAACGGGCGCGCACGGCGGGATCGCGCAACAGCGCCCTCTGCTGGTCGAGCGGCTTTGTTCGCACTTCCTTCCACTCGGCAAGGACATCGAAGGCCAGACGGGTCTTGAACGATTGCATTACCGATACGCCGCGGCAGTGGGTGAGGCCGTACATCTGCCCGCCTTCCGCCACCGTGCTCTCGATCAGCGGGATCAGGCTAGGGTGCCGCGGCGTCGCGAACACGCCGAACACGACGGGCACCCCGCTCTCGATGGCCAGGTCCTTGAGCGGACTGCGGAATTCCTTGGCCCCGCTGGGGTCGTCTCCCCAGATCAGTTCTGCGGTGAGGGCCAGCTCGAATACGCCCTCGCTCTCGCGGCCGACCAGGTTGACAAGCGCCCGTACCTCGTCCCACGTGGCCAGCCGCGACGCCACGGGATGGTTGTCAGACGTGGCGTGATTGTCGCTCCGCGACGTGGTGAGGCCCACCGCCCCCGCCCGCAGGGCGTCGCTCAGCTCCCGTTCCATCAGCATCAAGTCGTCCCCAGTGGCCGGCTCGAAGAACGCTCGCTCCCCCATGGCCCACGTGCGCAGGGCGGAGTGACCTATGGCGCCGGCGTAGTTGATGCCCTTGGGCGCGGCCTCGACCGCGTCGAGGTACTCGGAAAACGTCGACCAGGTCCAGCGGAGGCCCTGGGCCATGGCGTCGGCCGAGATGTCCTCAGCGCGCTCGAGGTTACGGACGACGAGACCGCGTTTATCGGGGTGGGCGGGCGCCAGGGTGAACCCGCAGTTGCCCATCACCACCGTGGTGACCCCGTGCCAGCAGGACGAAGTGCCGAGCTGGTCCCAGAACAGCTGGGCGTCCATATGCGTGTGGCCGTCGACGAACCCCGGAGCGACGACGTGGCCCTCGGCGTCGATTTCCTCCCGTCCAGATTCCTCGACCGTGCCGACCTCAGCGATTCGGCCGTTTACGACCGCCACATCTGCTTGCTGGCGCGGCGCACCCGTCCCATCGATCACGATCCCGTTGCGAACTACGAGGTCATATGCCATTGGCCGGTCTCCTGTGGGTTGCGTGCTGAAATTGTGACATATCGAAGCGTCTGCCGGGGGAGCAACCCGAGTCGTGGGCGGCCACCAGGAGATTCACGCCGACATCCCGAGGACCATGGGAAACGAATCGAGGGTCCGCACCCCGGCCAGAAAGGCCAATTCGACGCCAGGCTTGATCCGGTAGTCCGGGATCCGGGCGTGCCATTCCCGCAGGGCGACGCGAAGAATGAGGCGGGCCAGGTGGGAGCCGACGCATCGATGAATACCGCCCCCGAAGGTGAGATGGCGGTTAGCTTCCCGGTCCCACCGGACCAGATCGGCGTCGGGGAGCTCTGTGTCGTCGGTGTTGGCCGAGGCGATCAACACGGTTATCAGCTCTCCCGCAGCTATCGGGCAACCCCCGAGCTCGGTGTCCTTGGCCGCCACGCGGGCGATCAATGGCACCGGGGTTTCCCAGCGCAGCAGCTCCTCGACGACGCGGGGGATTATCGCCGGGTCGGCGACCAGCGTGCGGCGGTGGTCCGGGTGGTCCGCGAGATAGGCGAAAAAGCACTCGATCGCGGCAGGGACGTCGTCGAGGCCGGCGATAAGGAACAGAAAGCCGATGTCGATGATGGTTTCGCGGCTCAGACGCTCACCGTCGACCTCGGTGTCAACCAAGCGGTGGAGCAGGCCGTCCCTGGCGTCGAGATCGTCCGAGTCCAGCACATCGGCCAGGTACTGGTACATGGCCTCGGCGCTCGTCTGCTGGTAGGCCGCGGCGTCGGGGTGGCCGATGGATGTACCGACGACGTGGTGAGGACGGACGATGCCGTTCTTGAGCCGGATCAAGACCGGAAGCTCTTCTCGAGCGATTCCGACCAGCTCCAGGAGCACCAGGGACGGGAAGGGAACGGAGAACTGACTGGCAAAGTCGATCTCCTCCTGATCGCCGAAGGAGTCGATGAGCTCGTTGACCAGGCGGGCCATCGGCTCCTCGAGCCGCTGCATCCGCTGCGGCGCGAACTGGGGGTCGAGGACCCGGCGGAACTTCCGGTGATCCGGAGGGTCGATTTGCAGCGGGATCAGCGGCCGGGTGTTTTTCAGGTCGGCCGCCGGCATGTCCGAAGAGAAAATCTCCGGTTGCCGGAGAACGGTATCGACGTCAGCTCGGGTACACACGACCACTCCAGAGCCCTCCCGGCGCAGAACCGAGCCTTCGGCCCGCATGCCGTCCGAGACCTGCCGCAGCTGTTTGTACATCGATTGGGGCCGGCGCCTGGTCTCGAGATCGAGGTCCACGTCGAACACGCGGCCACCTTGAGTGTCGTGGGTTTCCTGCACTGTGCGCTCCTTGGGTTCGCGTGGCTGGCGCCGGGGCCCCACCCTCCAGATCAGATGTAACAACGTTACACGACGGTAGCGTGTCGCTCGCCCACCTCGCCTTTCACCCGGCCAATTCGCCCGACCTGCTCAGGGGCACCATTATGTCCGTCGGTCAGTCCGGCCAAACGGTCACCCGTTTTTCCCGCAGCACCCCGATCTCCCCGGGCGAGTAACCCAGATCGGTGAGAATCTCACGCGAGTGCTGGCCGAGCAGCGGGGGCGGCCGGGAGATGAGGCCGGGCGTCTCGGAGAGATGTATTAGGTGGCCGAACTGGCGAAACCGTCCGTAGCGGGGATGCTGATAGTCGGCTACCAGGCCAGCAGCTATCAGGTCGGGTTGGTCGAACCACGTGCGTCCGAGGTCGGGATCGGCAACTTCTACGGGGACACCGGCGCGGTCGAGGTCCTCGAAGGCCTCTTTGGCGGTCCGGGCGGCGAAGAGCTCCGCCAACCGGTCGGCCAGGGCGGCGTTGTTGTCCCGGCGGCCCGCGGCGTCGGCGAACCGGCCGTCCTCCTGCAGTTCGGGCCAGGCGACAGTCAGCGCCGACCAGTGCGATTCACCGAGGCAGGCCAGGGCGACCCAGCCGTCCGACGTCTGGTAGAGCCGGTACAGCGGTCCGAGGCCAGTTTGCTGCTGATCGCTGCGGGGCCGCTCCGACCACCCGTTCGGGCCGATCCAGGCGTCGGTGTTGAAGTAGACGCCGGCGTTGACGATCGACGTATCTACCATTTGACCCTCACCGGTGCGCTCTCTCCAGTACAAGGCCATGAGGACGGCCAGGGCTGACTGGGTGGCGCATCCCTGGTCGCACATTCCGAAGCGGTACCAGTTGGGCGGGTTGCCCTGGCCTCCCAGGTCGTACTCCAGGCCGCACGAGGACTGGGCCAGCTGGTCGTAACCGGGCCAGGAAGCGCGGGGGCCGTCGTTGCCCCACATGGTCGTGTGGCAATAGATAATCGACGGATTCAGGGTCTTCGCCGTGGCGTAGTCGACACCGAGCCGCTCGGCGACCCCGGGGCGCATGTTGTGATGGACTACGTCAACCTGCCGAATCAATCGATGGGCGATCTCCCGGCCTTCCGGCGTCTTGAGGTCGGCAACGATGTCGAGTTTGCCTCGCTGACACCCATTGAATGGCTGGGTGACGTGGCGCATCTGGTCGCCGTCTGGCGATTCGAGCTTGTACACCGTCGCGCCGAGGTCCCCGAGCAGCATGGGCCCGAACGGACCGGCCAGGAAGTTGCCCAGATCGAGGACCTGCACGCCCTCGAGCGCGTGGGCCAAGGGTCGCTTGGCCGGTCTGACGGTGCGGGCTCGCTGCTCGTCGCCTTTGACCGCACCGAGCACGTCGTGGGTGTGCTGCCCGATTGCGGGCTGGGGTCCCTGGACCATCGAGGCCGGCGCACCGTGGAGCCGAAAGCTGATCCCGGCCTGGCGCACCAGGCCGTGGATCGGGTCTTCCACCTCCACCGACATGCCGTTGTTGGCCACCTGTTCATCGAGCAACGCCTCGTGGGCCGGGCGAACCGGGGCGATAGGGATGCCATTGGCCCAGAACTGGTCGAGCAGGTCCTGCCGGTTGATTCGCTTCATTGCCTCAGAGACCAGGACGTCGTGTTGAGCAATCCGGACCAGGTCAACGCCCTCCGGACCGGGATCGATGCCCAGGATTCTCCAGATGGCGCTGCGGTCCTTACCCCGCCCTAGCGCCATGTGCATGGAATGGACCCACAGCCCGTCGGCACACTCGTAGATATTCGGCTGAGGCGTGCGAGGGATCTCCATCCACGGTTCGGCTTTGGTCTCGACGTCTTGCCACAGCTGGGTGGTGAACGCGAGAACGCCCTGGTAGAGCGACGTCTCCACCCACTGGCCTCTACCTGTGATCTCACGGACATAAAGCGCAGCGAGAATTCCCTCGACGGTGAGATAGGACGCGGCGATGCTCGGAAGCGGGGCGTACAGGTAGATCGGACCGTCGCGAAAGCCAGGCTGCTCGAACTGCTGACCCGATCGGGCCTGGACGAGGATATCGATGGCGGGGCGATCGGCGGCGTCCGTGGTGCGGGGGTACCCGGTCAAGGAGGTGTACACCAGGGCGGGAAAATCGGCGGAGACGGTTTCGTAGCTCAGGCTGCGGGCGGCCATGTGGCCGGGGGCGAAGCTCTCGACGAGCACGTCAGCCGTCCCGATCAACTCGACCAGACGATCCCGCGCCGCCGGGTCGTCGAGGTCCAGCACGACGCTGCGCTTGCCTCGGTTGGTCACGACGGAGCCCACATAGGATCGGTGGGGGTCCCCCCCGGGCGGCTCGACCTTGACCACGTCTGCACCGTGATCGCCGAGAGTCATGGTGGCGAGCGGCCCTGCCAGCCCCGTCGTTAGGTCGACGACTCGCAGCCCTTCCAGTGCGCCGGGCATCCGCCCTCCCTTCTCCCCTGTTTCCGATCGTAACAGCATCGGCGCCGCCTTTATCCGAGGCGTCGGGCGGCGATGCCCGGCCGTAACAGCCATCCTGGTGGCCGAGGGCCGGCGGCAACGGCTGGTTCAACCGGCGCCGGCCGTCGGACGTTATAGTCCTCGCCGCGCCAACTGACTAGTGCCTGGAGGAGATGGGATGGCCCGACCAACGACGTTCGAAGAGCTAGCCGACCGACTGGAGATCGACGAACTGCTGAACCGGTACGTGAGCGCTCTCGACGACAACAAATTCGACATGCTGCCCACGGTGTTCACGAGCGATGCCCATATTTCCTACGCCGACGCAGGCATGGACGGCAACTACGCGACGGTGAGCGACTGGCTGGCCAAGCAACGGGTCCAGCAGAAGGTTTGGCTCCATCTCGTCGGCAACCGCCGGGTCACCGTCGACGGAGATCGAGCCCAGGCGGTCTCGTCGTTTTTCTTCACCGGCGTGGCCCACAGCGGCAACACCTTTTTCACCGGCGGCGAGTATCACGACCAGATGGTTCGCACCCCCGACGGTTGGCGGATCGCAGAGCGCGTCGAGAAACAACTGTGGAACTACGGAGACCTCCCTGACGTGCAGGAGGTCTGAAAAGCCAGGCAACCACCGGCCGCCGGCCCGTGCCCCCCTCGAGTGGCGGCCGGGGGGAGGCGTGAGGCCCGGCGGTCACATTGCGGCTTGCTTGGGGCTGGGAACGGCGAAGCCTCCGCCATTCTCCTCTCGCCAGTCGAGCACCCCGTCGCCGGTGTACCAGCCGTCCAGCGACAGCCGGCGCAGGTGACGCAGAGCCGACCCCAGCTCGGCCGGCCGGCAGTGGTTGAGGGCCAGGTTGTCCCAGATGATGAGGTCGTTTGTCTGCCAGTGGTGGGTATAGACGTTGTCCGGGGCGTAGAGGTAGGCGAACAGCTCCTGCAGTAGCGCTTCACTGTCCTGGCGCGGCATGCCGACGACATGGCTGGTCAGAAGCTGGTTCACCATAAGTGTCTTCTGGCCGCTGTGCGGCATCTGGTACACGATCGGCTGCTCTGCGCTGAAGAAGCGGCCGGGTGGCACATCGGCGGGAAGCTCCTCCAGGCACCAGTCTCGATCGGTTCGCTTCGAGTGGGTGTCCCGCAGGTGGAGCGCGCTCATGGCGTCGATGCGGTGGCGAAGATCGGACGGCAGGCGATCGAGGACGCGGACGGCATTGGCGTAGATGGTCGGCACGACCTCAGGCGCAACCTGCTCGGCCCACAGCGACGTGGCGATTCCGGGTCGGGGTCCGAAGGTGCCGTCGGAGTGCCACATGATCGGAGCCGTGCCCGGGGTTATGGCCTCCTCCGACCGGTTGGTGACGTAGGTCTCCCGCCGCCCGTCGGACCAGATGTGGACAGGACCGAAGTAGCCGACGAACCGATCCTGGTCATCATCGGAGACCTCCTGGCCGCGAACCAGGATGAAGTGGTGGTCACAGAAGAGCCGGCGCAGCTCGGCCTGCTCCCCGGTACTGCACTGGCGCGTCAGATCGAGGTCCAGCAGCTCGACACCGAGCACGTCGGAGACCGGCACAACCCGCATCACAACCCCCGGGCGGTAGGTGGTTCAAAGAGCGCGGCTCAGGTTACACGAAGCGTCCGGACATCATGCTCTGACGGCGTCTCGTGCGCTTTGGTTCAGAGGAGGCACATGCCGCCGTGACTACCTACATTGTGAGCGGGCCTACCCGAGCGATTCGGAGCAAACCGTGAATCCGTTGTTCCCCCTTGAGGACCTCGATCTTGGCCGGATGCGCCGAGACCGCCGGACCAAGCTCCAGGCCGCCATGGAGCGTCGCGGCATCGACGTGTTGGTGCTCACCGGCACCGGCAACGTCCACTATGCGACCGGCGCCCGGTGGGCGGCGGCGGAGCTGGGCCGCTCGGTGCACGAGCCGGCGATTGCCATTGTCGACGGGGCCGGACTCCCACACTTGTTCACGGCCTATCCCGAAGGCGTGCCACCGGACCTTCCGCCCGCCCACGTGCACGGACCGCTCGCCCCCGAATTCGTCGAAGGCGTCGGTTCTCTGGCCGGCGCGGTCCGTGACATCGCCGGTCCCGGCGAGCTCACGGTCGCGATCGACGAGCTGAGCGCGCCGGCCTACCTGCACCTCCCTCACTTGCTGGGCCGGGCTTCGGTCCTCGGAGCCGACGAGGTGCTGGGTGAGGCCAAGCTCGTCAAGACCGACGACGAGATCGAATGCATCCGGCGGTCACAGCGCATCAACGAGCTGGCCATGTACGACGTTTACGCCGCCCTCCGCCCCGGAGTCCGCCAGAACGAGCTCAGCGCCGTCTTCCTGCGACGGATCTTCGAGCTGGGCGCGACCGCCAACGCCATCGACCCCATCTGGCAGGCGACGCCTCGGGCCATCGCCGACGGGCCGTGGACGGTGCACGGCGACCTCGCCTTTCCCACCGCTTCGTCAGACCGCATCCTCCGGGAGGACGACCTGATCCTCGTCGACACGGGCATCCTCTACGAGGGCTACGCATCGGATTTCGGCCGGACCTGGTGGCCCGGAAGCCGGGGCCCGACGGCCCGAGAGTCCGACCAGCTCCGGCGGTGGAAGGCGGTGGTGGAACGGGTGCTAGCAGCAACCAAGCCAGGGGCGACCGGGCTCGAGCTCGCCCGGGCCGCAAGCGAGGGCGAACGGCATCGCCGGCCCTGGCTCGATCACTTCTATCTGGTCCACGGCGTCGGAACCGAAAGCGCGGAGATGCCTTTCATCGGGACCGACCTCGGTGAGGCCTTCGACGAGAGCATCGTTCTCCGGCCGGGCATGGTGATGGTGCTCGAACCAGTGATCTGGGACGACGGCCAAGGTGGATACCGGGCCGAAGACATCGTCGCCGTCACCGAGGACGGCTACCGGATGCTCAGCGATTTTCCCTACACGCCTTTCGAGGAAGGCGGCCGGCCGTGACCGATGTCGGCCCCATGGCTCTCGAGGAGGGCGGCCGGGTGGACTTCGGGCGGCTCCGGCGCGAGCGACGCGCTCGCGTCGACACTCTGATGGCCGAGCTCGACCTCGACGTGCTGCTCCTCGGCCGGGAGTACAACGCCAAGTACGCGGCAGGCGTGCGCCGGCTGGCCACGGGTGGCACCCGTCCCTTCGCCCCCGGCTGCGTCATCGTACGGGCCACAGGCGAATGCCATGTCATGAGTGTCTGGGACGAGGGCATCCCTGATGCGGTGCCCCACGAGCACATCTTCGGCATGTCGTGGAACCCGATGACGACCGTGGAGCGGCTGGGCCGTATCCCCGGGGTAGCGGCGGCCCGGCGGGTGGGCGTGGACTCGATGTCGCCGGTGTTCGCCCGGCTTCTCGCCGCGGCGATCCCCCACGGCGAGATCATCGACGCCGAGACCCCGCTGCGCCGGGCCCGGATAACCAAGACGGCCGACGAACTGGCCTGTGTTCGCACCGCGGTCGCCATCGCCGAGGCCGCTCTGGTGGCGGCGGGCGGGGCGCTCCGGCCGGGAGGGCGCGAGCGCGAACTGCTGGCGACGTTCGAGGAGCGCATGGCGGGCTTCGGCACGACCATTCCGGCGATCGAGGGGACCTTCTGCGTGACCGGACCACCGGGCCCGGGGCAGCCCGGTCTCCGCCGTCTTGTCGGTGAGGGCGCGGTGAATGCCGGCGACCTGGTCGCCATGAGGGGCGGGGTGCTCTACGGCGGCTACGAGGGGGTGGTGGGGCGGACCTGGCAATGCGCCGGCGCCGGCCGGACCGTCGACCGCCGCGGCTTCGTGGCGCTGCACGATCGCTGGAGGCAGGTGATCGACGCGGTCGTGGCGGCTTGCCGGCCGGGTGCGACCGGCGCCGACCTCCGCCGCGAATACGAAAATACCGGCGAATCACTCCCGCCCTTCCCCGTAGCGAGGAGCATCGGTCTCGGCTACGAGGCGCCTCTAGCCGGATCGTCGCTCGGCCCTGACTTCGACGCCAGGTGGAGGCTCGAACCCGGGATGGTGCTGGCGATCGAAGCTGTCGTCACAGGGGCGCGGGACGCCTATTTCGGGGCCGAGACGGTGCTGGTCACCCCGTCGGGCCGTGAGGTCCTCTCGACCCTCGGCGACGAGCCTATCCGCTGAGACGTTTCTGGCCCGATGCCCGCCCATCTTCATCTATTGAGAGCGGCAGCCAATCAACGGAATTCCTAGACATTTTGGTTTCTCGTAGACATTTTGGTTTCTCGGCGCCGATTCGCACGCCATGCGTGCATTCTGACGCCGAGAATCCAAAATGTTGCCGAGAAATCCGGGAGACCCGGTTAGGGCCCGCCACGAAACAACTTGGAACAAGTCCTGTGCCACGACATGCATGTTTACAAGAGAATTGCGTCAAGTTGTTTCGTGGCGGGCCCTTAGACCAAAGTCGAGAATGACTCGTTGCTGCTAACGTCGGTGTGTTCCGAGTTGACGTGCCACGCCGCGCCGGCGACCGTCTGAGGGCCAGAAGAAGGAAAGCCGTGAATACCGATCAGACGACGATCCACGAGAATACCAGGAAGGTCGCGATGGCCTTCCTGGCTGATCTGACGAGCACAGGTGGTCTCTACCTACCAGTGAAGAACCACGCCGCTCCGAACGTGGCGTGGTCGTTCCCGAAGACGACCAACGAGAAGACCCTTCACGACAGGAGCGACGTCGAGTCCTGGTTCGAGATCCGGGGAAAGGAGACCGGGGGGAAGCCCGACTCGCGGTTCCGCCAGCCACCCACGATTACCGTCGAACTGGTCGTCGTTGAGGGCACGTCGGCTGCGGCGCAGTTTCGCGCCCAAGGCGAGACGTTGTCGGGCAAGACCTACGACAATCGTTATGCCCTGCTGATGACGATCGAGGACGGCAAAATCACCGAGATGCGAGAGTTCTTCGACACCCAGCACGTCGTCGACACATTTGGCGGAGACCGCTGAGTTTCCGATGAAGCGACTTCAGTTGGCAACCGACGACGACCAGGCGATCGAACGGCGGATGGTTGCTGGTCCGCGTGGGCCGGGTCAACCGTGACGACGACCCTGGTACGAATACACGCGGACGACAACGGAGAGACGTACCTCACCCATCTCAGCATCTCGGCCCCGCCAGAAATTTATGAAGGCGGACCCCGGATGGTGAGCCTGCCCGATATTCCGGGGGCGACGGTGAATATCGTCGAGTTGCTCGACCCGCAGCCCGCAAAGGGCTTCCATCCGGGGCTGCTGCGAATATTCGTTATCGTGCTTCAAGGAGAATTCGAGGTGACGACGACGAGCGGAGATCGTCACCTGTTCCAGCCCGGTCACTGCCTGTTCGCCGATGACATGGGCAGCAAGGGCCACACCTACGAGGATCGCAGCGAGGACCTGTTGATATGCCTCCACGTCATCCTTCCGCCAGACTGGGACTGGACCCGACATCTGAAGCCGTCCCAATAGACGACAGGAGTCGGCGCGGGTGACTCGTTCGGCATTGCTCGCCGGGGGAACCACTGGCCGGCTTCGAGCGTCCAACGAGACATGGTCACACAAGGGAACCAATCAGCTTTTACCGGCCTTGGCCTGGGGTTCGCCGGTACCGAGCCGGTCGCCAGAGCAAACGCGGCCCCCCGCGTGCCGGAGGTGCGGCCATGAGAGCGGGTTGGGCGAGGGGCATGGCCACAGTTTCGGCGCTGCTCGCCGCGACATCGTGTGGGGGCGGGAGCCGCGCCGTCGTCGGCTCCAATTCCTCGGGTCCATCCGCGCTGGGGTGCACGCTGCCGGCGTTGCCCGCGCCGGGCACGGGCAATCCCACCCTGGGTGGCCCTGCTGTCGCGACGATGCAAGGCGGAGCCGTGCGTGCCGCATTCGAGCTCGATAGTGGCCAGCTCCGTGTGACGCCTCCAGTTCCGGGCGACACCCCTGCAGTGTCAGCCAACCAAGCAGAATGCGCGGCCCTGGCCGCGCTCAACGCGAACGGCCTCCCGCTCCTGCAATACGCAAAGCTATTCGGAGGAGCAGTCGCCGGTTACGGACGGGTCAGCGTGGCCCAAGACCTGGTCGCCACCGCGCCGACCCCCGGCTACCTGCAGGGAACAGATAACGAGAGAAGCCGTGCTTCCCTGCCCGGCGCCGCGGCCTATAAGCAGCGCCTGGCCTGGTTGGTCGTGGTCAAGAACGGCGGCTTCACCGGCGGATGCGGGCCTCTTCCGTCCACCACGACCGAGCCCGCGCCGCCCAGCAACGACTACATAGTGTTCCTCCTCGACGCCCACCTCGGAACCGACGCCTTGCTTTACATCGAATCGCCCGGGCCGTGCGACACGGGACAGCTTCCGCCGACGGTCGCCGTGCCCACCGAGCTGGTGTCAGTCCCGTGGACCCTCGAGTCGCGCCCCCCGACAACTCTTCCGCTCGGATCAGCGCCACGGTTCTGCGCGGCGACGGATACCCCTACTCGGTGTCGCTCGACCGGACCCGTCCAGCCGTCAACGTCGTGGTCGAACGCCCGGTCGACCCCTCCTGCGGGTCCCCCAAACCAGTCACCCTGGAACTGCGGTCTGACAACCCCGGTGCCCCGCTGCCCGCCCGAATCGCCCACGACCCGCTCGGCCCCTACGTCACATTCCCTCCCCCCTGAGAGAACCCGACGTCCACGACCTCGGTCCGCCGTTACAGGACCTCCTCTTCCTCGTCGGGCGTGTTGTCATCGATCCCAGCATCGCGGAAGCGACGGCGTTGTCGGGACATGGTCGTGACACCCGCGGCGACGAGAAGCACGGCCAAGATACTGAAAATAATGACGTAGAACACGCGGACAGTTGATCACACATACCCTGGCCCGACGGTGCTCGGATAAGGAATTCTGTGGGTGACCCGGTGAGGGCAACGGCTCAGAAAGCCGGATGGGGCTTCCATACGAAGGGGGTGGTCGTGGTGACAGGGACGAAGCCGAGACGTTCGAGGATGGGCCGGCTGTCCTCAGAGGCGTCTACCTGGAGGTAGGTAACTCCCCTCGAGGTCGCGAGTTTGGCCCGCTCGGTGACCAAAGCCCGGTAGAGGCCCCGTCGGCGCCAGCCGACGAGGGTGGAACCACCCCAGAGCCCGGCGAAGTCGGTCCCCGGGTTGGCGACGAGCCACCCGGCGGAGACGACCTGGCCGCCGGCTTCCGCCACGAACACGGCGATCGCGTCGGGCCCGAGACCGACCCGACCGATGAGGTCGTCGCCCATCCAGGACAGGTCCTCCCCCCACACCACGGACTCTACAGCCACGATTGCTCTCAAGTCCGCCTCTGCCGTCGTCCGCCGGATCCTGACCCCTGGAGGCAGTGGTGACGGCATCCGGGCCAGGTCGGCGGCTTGGCCGATCAAGACTGTCTCTGTTTGCTCTGGCTCGAAACCGGCCGCCCGCAACTGGTCGAACACCTCCGCCGGACGATCGTGCCCTCTGGTCTTCCACTCAACCTCCTGTCCTCGGCCCGCGAAGAAGTCGCGCTGTCGGGCTATGAGCGCGGCCAGCGCGTCGCCTTCGATCCCCAGGTCGGCCGGGGCGCTGATGAACCCTCTGTGCTGGCCGACAACCCGGACGATGGGCCCGTCCGACTCGGCATGGACGCCCGGCCCGAGGTTGGTGGTCTCGGTCGCTCGGACTTGATTGTCGTAGACGGTCAGCAGGTCAGCGGAAGCATCCACTCGATGACGCTAACGGGGACCCTTTCGAGAAGCCAACGAATTCTGATTACCCGACGGCCCGGGTTGTGCACGGCGGTGCCGCGGTTGGGTGTCAACTAGGAGCTTGGGATGCGGGTGTGGATTTGGCACTCGGCAGGAGGACGGCTGCGCCCAGACCGACGAGCCCGATGAACGCCAAGACAAGCATGGCGATACCGTACGATCGCTTCGGGTCGGCGAGGCCGGAGACGAGGATCGTGCCGCCGATCGCCACGCCGAGCGTGGACCCGAGGTTGGACACGCTGCGCGACAGACCTGAAATCTCGCCTTGAAGATTTTCGGGAAAGGCGGATTGCACCACGTTGACCGACGGGGTGAGCATGATGCCCATGCCGATGCCGATGAGGAAGAGTCCGGGGGCGAAGTACCAGGCGCCGGGATGGCCCTTGACCATCACCAACAAGACGACAATGCCGGGAATGGTGATCACAAATCCGGCCAGGATGAGACTTCGCTGCTGAAACCTCTTGGCCAGGCGGCCGGCGGCCAGAGATGACAACAGGATGCCCACGGTGGCGGCGGTAAAGATCACGCCCGTCTGGATGGCGTTGTAATGGCGCACGACCTGCAGGTAGGCGGACACGACGAAGGAAGTCCCGAGGAGCATCAGCCATTGCACGTTCTGGGTGACCAGGGCCAGGTTCGAGGTCCGGTTGCGGAAGAGAGATGTGGAAAGTAGGGCTTCTTTTCCGGCCCGCTCCCGGCTGCGGATCCACCGGAAGAACCCGGCCAGGATGAGGGCGCCCACCGCGAGCAGGATGAACATGAGGCCAACATTGGTGTCGGCTGCCATGATCCCGCCGACGAACACGACCAACCCGGCGGCGGACAAGACCGCTCCTACCGTGTCGAAGGGCCGGGTCGGATCCGCGGGCAGAGGGTCGGTGACGCTACGGCCCAGGAAGATGATGATCCCTACGATGACGGCTTGGAACACGAAGGCGGCTCGCCAGGATATGGCGGTCGTGATCAGGCCGCCGATCAACGGCCCGGTGGCCGCGCCGACTCCCCCCATGCCGCTGATCACACCGAAGGCCCAGGCGCGGGACTTCATGTCGCTAAAAAGCAGGGTGGTGAGGATATAGACGGGCGGGATCAACAGAGCCGTGCCCACCCCCTCGAAAATAGAGTTACCCAAAATCAGGACCCCGAGCCCGGGAGCCGCTGCGCTGAGCACCGCCCCTACCCCATATATCGACAGCCCGAACAGGAAACACCGTTTGCGCCCCAGGCGGTCGGTCAGCTTGCCGCAGGGGATCATCAGGGCGGCCATGACCAGAAGAAACAAGGTGATGCAGACCTGCACTCCCTGGACCGTGGTGTTCAGGTCGTGGCTGATGTCGGTGATCATGACGTTCATGTTCGAGCCGGCGAAGCTACAAATAAACTGGGCTAAGGCCAGCGGAATGAGCATCCTCCGCAACGCCGGAGTCGAGGTCTGTGGGTTCGCGGCGGAAGTCACGAGACCCGCTCTCGCTCGGGGATAGCGGTCGTCAGACTGTCCTCGGTGAACCTCCGTTGAACATCTGACATGCAAGCGCCCCTCACGCGGTGTTGGGGAGAGTGGGTCGGGATTGCCACTCCGCAAGACTGTAATCCGGCAGCGCGCCAGAACGCGCTGAGCCATGCTAGACACTCCGGGACCGCCAGCGACGCGGCCTCTTGGCGCTAGGAGCGACGATGGAGACAGATCGAGGCCGCCGCCGAGCAGCCGGTATCTACGGGACCATCGTGACCGCGGCGGTACTCGCCGCTGGTGGCAACACCTTGACCAGTCTCGCATTGGAGGTGACGGTCCTGGTCACCCTAGTGGTGTACTGGCTGGCCGAACAGTACGCCGAGCTACTTGGCGAGCACACTCACGCCGGCCACCTCCCGAGCCGCGGCCAGGTCTCCTCCTCTCTGGCTGCCACGTGGCCCATGGTCACAGCCTCGTTCGTGCCACTGGCTTCCTTGGTGGTGGCTCGGGTATTGGGTGCGTCGGCGTCCGGAGCCGCCGATGTCGCCCTCTACGTTGCCATTGGGTTTCTGGTGGTCCATGGATACGCCGCGGCCAGGGCAGCAGGCTTGAGCGGTATCCGTCTGGTCCTCGTTTCGGGTACTGCCGGTCTTCTCGGTCTCGCGATGGTGATACTCAAAACCGCTCTCCAGCATCAACACCAATGAGCCGATGGCCGCAGCAACCTGATCAGCCAACTTGCGCTCCCAATGCAAGCAGCCGGCTCCGCTTAAAACGCTGTACACCTTTCGTTCACCTAGAGGTCATGATCCCTCGCACCACTGCGTTCCGCTGTACCTTCGGAGATGGGCGGCGAGCTGTCGTCCTCAGACCGGACGGAGGGCGAGACCTCGAAAGCGCTCGACTGGGCCCTCGCAGCCTGCCGCGACATGCGTCCTGGGTCGACACTGGGCGACCACCCTGGCCGGGTGGGTGCCGCCCACCCCACGCAGCACTAGTGTCGTCCGCAAGTTGCAGCGGTACGTGAGATGGGGCGAACGGCCAAGCAGTGACGCGGGCACCACACCGCTTCCACCCCGAGCATCCACCCGTACCAGAGTGGTGTCCACCCACCCATGACGATACGATCCTCGTTTCATGCCCAGGTCGTCGTGCTGCACAGGGCCGGAACCCCCTTCCGGGCCTGTCGTCCTCGGGCGAACCGGAACGTGCACCTGACAGGAGGCCGCGAATGACGGGATCAGAGCCTGAGACCAATGAACGGATGCCGATGGGCCCGATCAGCTATCTGATCGTGGAGTTTCCGGGCAGCAAGATGACCGGGAACGGATTCCGGGCTCTGGTGGACCTCGTAGACCGCGGTGTGATCCGGATCCTTGACCTGGTGTTCGTCACCCGGGACCTGGATGGTTCGATGCGAGCGCTCGCGTTGCAGGACATCGATCGCGACGGCACGTTCGATTTGGCCGTCTTTGAAGGGGTCTCCTCCGGCCTGCTCGATCACAGCGACCTGGCCGACGCCGCCTCGGTAATCCAGCCGGGCTCTTCTGCCGGGATCTTGATCTTCGAGAACCGGTGGGCCACGACCTTCATCGAAGCTCTGAGAGAAGGCGACGCACAGCTGGTCGCAACCGGATACATACCGCAGGACACCATCGTTGCGGCGCTTGACGCCACAGACGCGTAAATCCAACAAGGAAGGAGGACATCATGCCCGGACTTCTCCGGGGTGTCGCCCGTACTGCCGTAGTGGCCGGGACGGCCACCGCCGTGTCGAACCGTGTGTCGCGTAGGCAGGCCAACCGGTGGTCCCAACAAGAGGAGCAGCAGTACGCCCAGCAACAGAACTACCAGCAGCCGCCGCCTGCTCCTCCTCCACCGGCTGCGCCCCCGGTCGACACGATCACCCAGCTGAAGGAGCTCGCTGAGCTCAAATCGCAAGGCATCCTTACTGAGGCCGAGTTCGAAGCGCAGAAGGCCAAGGTCCTCGCTTCCTGACGCCGGGGCACCGCGGCCTGGCCTCGCCCCGTGTCAGGCCCGTGCGCCGGTTGGCATTTATTGAATCATTGAGGGCTCGGTCGGCCCCGAAGTCGGGTTGCGGGCTGCCACCTATCGGCCAAACCCCGGCTTCCTGGTTCTCGGTCACAATGTCGGACATGGTCGTGTGGCCTTCCCTGGCACGAGTCCGGGCCAGCGGCCGGGGCGCAGGGGCGGCGGACGAGTCGCGTCGAGCCAACTGCAGCATTTGTAAGGCTGGCTACTGGTGGCAGTGAGTCTGGCGATCTTGGCCGCGTGCGCGTTCGCCCTGGGCAGCGTCCTTCAACAGAAGGGGACCATGGAGACCCCTGCCGGCGAGGAGGACCCCCGCTTCCTGGTTCAAGTCCTGCGGAGACCGGTGTGGCTGGTTGGGGGAGGGATGCAGCTCGCCGGCTGGGTGCTCCAGGCCGCGGCGCTGGACCGAGGTGCTCTCGTCGTCGTCCAAGCGCTGACTTCGCTCAGCCTGGTGATCGCCTTACCGCTGGGAGCCTGGATCACCAGCCAGGAGATCAGCCGCCCGGTGTGGCTCGGGGCCGGAGCCATGGTGGCCGGAATCGCGCTCTTCCTATCCGTAGGAGTTCCCCAAAGCGGGTCTTCGACGCCGTCAGCGTCGGCGTGGTGGTCCGCCGGAGTCACGTCCCTTGTGGTTGTCGTAATCCTCGGCATCCTCGGTCGTCGCCGTCACGGCGCGGCCCGGGCCCTACTGTTGGGTTCGGGTGCCGGCGTCTGCTTCGCCCTTCAGGCCGCGGTCACCAAGGTGTTCGTGCCGCTGGTCGGCCACGGCATCTCGACCTTGTTGACAAGCTGGACGACTTACGCCCTGGTTGCATCGGCGCTTGTCGGTTTCGTCCTTCAGCAGTCGGCCCTGAAGACTGGGGTGCTCGCCCCGGCCATGGCGTCCAGTAACGCGGTCACGCTGTTCGCGAGCATCGTCTTCGGCACCGCCGTCTTCGGCGAAACCGTATCGAAGGGGGGAGGGTGGTTAGCCCCTGCTCTCATCGGTTTGGGCCTGGCTCTCGCTGGCATCGCGCTTCTGGCCGGGGCCAAGCCACCAGGAGGGTCACCGTCCGGCCCCGACCGCGACCCCCTTCGGAGAGCTTCCGGGTCGGGCTCTTGGCCGACTCCAGACTGACCAACTCCTGGTTCGGGTTCCCGCTCGACCTGGCCTCGAAGCGTGTGACACCGGGACCTTGACCGACTTCGTGGCCAGGCACTGACCCCGACCCAAGCCGGCGGCCTCCCTTCACTCTCGAGCTACGGACGCGGTGTCAGAGCAGCGGCTCGGGGGGCGAAGGGGCCCAGTCGGCTCCAGACCGAGCGCGAAACGCGGCGACGGCCTGCTCGAGAGTGGGAAAGAAGTGGGCGGGATCGATCGTCCTGGTCAGCCCGTAGCGTTCGATCTTTTCTCGGACGGGATCTTTCATCTCGGCGAACACGAGGCTGATGCCTCGGTCGTTGAGAGTCTGGTCGAGATCCTCGAGCATGTCGGCGGCGGTGGTGTCGATGTCGGTGATCGGCTCGGCGGCCACGATGATCCAGGTCGGGGGCGGCTCGGTGCCGGCTATTGCGCGGACATGTTCTCGAAACGTCCGGGCATTGGCGAAGATCAGAGGGGCGTCGAATCGGATCAGTGCGCAGCCGGCCAGCAGTTCCGCCTCCGGATAACTATGCACGTCGTGATACCCGGCGACGCCTGGCACCCTGCCGAGGCTCGCTTGGTACGGCCACCAC
Source organism: uncultured Actinomycetota bacterium (assembly GCA_963783945.1). GTDB lineage: Bacteria > Actinomycetota > Acidimicrobiia > Acidimicrobiales > Palsa-688 > CAWAPS01. The sequence continues at coordinate 521,179 of CAWAPS010000007.1, read as the reverse complement.
AGCCGACGAAACACGTTCGAGACCGAAAGGGCCACGGCGATCGCGATCCCGGGAAGCACACCGAGCAGGGCGACCCCAAGGAAGGCGGCGATAGACAGCAAGAACTCCGCCCGGCGCTGGCGGAACAATCGCACCGTGCCGCCGACATCGGCCAGTGAAATGGCGGCGGCGATGACCACCGCGGCCAGCGTTGGCTGGGGCAGGTTGCGCAACAAACCAGGCGCGATCAGCAGCATCACGGTGATGGCGAGCGCGCCCACCAAACCGGTGAGCTGGGTCTTGGCGCCGGCCTGCTCGGCCACGGCGGTTCGCGAGCCGCTGGTAGAGACGGGGAACCCCTGGAAGAACCCGGCGGCGATGTTGGCGGCACCGATCCCGACCATCTCCCGGCTGCCGTCGATCTCGTCCCCGCTTCGGGCCGCGAACGACGACGCAGTCGAGATGGTGTCTGCGAGCGAGACGACCGAGATGCCCAACGCGCCGGCGACGAGCAGCCCGAGGTCGGAGAAGGCGACGTGGGGGATGGTGAACGGCGGGAAACCCCGCGGCAGAGTGCCAACCAACGAGACGCCATGGTCGACCAGATGAAAGACGCTGGCGGCAAGGATAGAAAGGACCACGGCGACAAGGACGCCCGGGACCTTCGGCAACCATCGCTGGCACGCCACGATCAACACCAACCCAAACAGGCCCACAGCCAGCGCCGCGCCGACAGTTTCCCCCTTGGCGACGCCTTTTGCGAATCCCCTCAACTCGGCGATGAAGCTGTCACCCTCGACGGAGAAGCCGAACAGCTTCGGGAGCTGGCCCACCAGGATGGTAAGGGCCAGGCCGTTCATGTACCCGATCATGGTGGGCTTGGAGAGAAGGTCCGCGATGAAGCCCAGTCGCACGATGCCCGCCAACGCCGTGATCGCCCCCACAAGAAGCGCCAGAATCGACGCCAAGGCGACCGCCCGGGCCGGGTCCCCGTCAGCGCCGACGAGGGGAAGGATCGTGGCCGCGATCATCGGCCCGAGCGAGGAGTCGGGCCCAAGAACCAGGATCTTGGACGGCCCGAACAGCGCGTAACCGACCAGGCAGAGGATCGAGGTGTACAGGCCGGTGATCGCCGGCAGCCCGGCCAGTTCGGCGTAGGCCATTCCCTGGGGTACCAGCAACGCGGTCAGGACCAGCCCGGCCGTCACGTCCCGGGACAGCCAGCGTGCCTGGTACGACCTGAGCATTACGATCCCAGGGACGGCGCCAGGGCGGAAGGTCACCCCTCAACCCGTGCGCCGGTATGGGTCACCCGTGCTCCTCGATCAGTGGGGACGAGGCGACACCTCACTCGGACGTCACCTCGGGAGACCATGGCACCCTGTCGGGTAGGGACAAACCACCCGAGCCGGGGTGGTGCGCCTCTGCCCGAAAAGCATCGATTCTCACGTATATAGTTTGGACGCCGATCCGCGTCGACAGGATAAGCCGAAGTTGTCGCCACGGCCCATGTGAAGCGAGGCAGCTGCCCTCCCGCCAAGACCAGAAGAAGTAGTCGAATCGAGCCGACTTTGATGGCGTCGGCCAGCTCGGCCAGGGCCACTCCGGAGAAGGCCTGGGCGAAGAAGTAGAGCCCCAGCGCCAAGAGGACCAACTGCCCCAAGACCCTCTTCCATCGGCTACGAGACGCCACGTTTGGGGCGGTCCCCGCTTCCTCCGGCTCGCGGGTGATTGGTCATCGGGCTTCGACTCTGCGTCATGGTTGCGGTCAGCCACGCCGCCCCGAACGTAGCCGTTCCGGGGGGTAGCCCGGTTTGAACACTTGGCTGGCGTCTTCGCGTGAGGTTCGGTTGCGCATCGGCTTGCGTGAAGTTCGCCCGAGCGAGCGAGCTACTGGTCGGCCAGGGTCTGGGTCAATTTTTGGCCGTCGTGGGTGACGACCAGGGGGATGCGTTGGCTGGTATTGGTCCAGTTGCCGAATTGGAGTTGGGCAATGTCTTGGCCGGCCAGAGGGATGGCGTTATGGTCGAAGACCAGCACGCCTTGCTCGCTGGACCTGGTCATTTTGAGGTTCACCCTCGACGTGAGTGAGGCGCCGACGTCTTGCAGGTTGAGGTTGCCCCCTTCGGGGGGCAGGCCCAGGTTGAGGGTGCTGCCGGGCTGGTCGGTGACACCGGCGATCTGGAACGAGTAGTCGGCCCGGTTGTCGGACACTCCGAGCGTGATAGGGGGGGACTCTTCGCGGGAGGTGGTGTAGCTCAGCTGGGTGGCGTCGGGTTCGACCACCAGGGTGTCTTTGTCCCCTGGCCTGATCGGGATCGGACCGACCGAGAGGTCGTAGCTGGGGCCGGTGATGGCCAGGGTCTCGCGGTCTGGTGAGCTGAGCGAGGTCCCGTCGAGGGTGATGGTGTACTTGACGTCGGCTGGGACGTAGAAGTCGGGAGCGATGTTGTCGGTCCAGTCGCCGCCGGAGATGACCTGGTTGACGCGAGCGCCCGGGATCTGGTTGACCAGATTGCCGTTGATGTAGCCCAGTTGGCGGCCGGCGTCGTCGGTGACGATGAACGTGGCATGTTCGGTGCTGCTGCCCAGCAGGGAGATCTCCTCGGTGTTGTCTCCCGCTTTGTCCGTTCCTTTGGTGGGTTCCTTGGCGCAGAACGGGCACGGCTGGGTCCCCAGTCCGGGCGTGGTCGGGTACAGGGAGATGGTCTTGGTGTCGGCGTCGCCCTCGTAGACCGATTCCGGTTGGTCGGGGTTGCTTGCGGCGTCGTAGGTCCAGGTGTCGGCCTTAGTGTTGAAGACGATGGCCCGGGTCTGGTCCGGCCAGTTGTTGTCGTAGATCAAGACCTGGAACATCCCGCCCCCTTTGTTTACGACCTCGAAGGGGGTGACGGCGTGCCCTCCGCTGCCGTCACGCTTCCAGATCGTCACGGTGTAGGTCTGGGAGGGGTGGGGCTTGAGTACCTGCTCCAGCTTGGCCAGGATCTGGTCAGGGGTACCGGTGGTCCGCTTGGCCTGCACCGACTCGAGAGTCTGCAGCGCCCAGTCGTAGGCGATCTGGCGCTGTAAGGTCTGGTTGGTGTCGACCTCGAGGGCGGGCGTCTTGGCCGCCCCGAAGTTGCTGGCGTTCACCCGCCCCTGCCACAGCAGCTCAGCCAGCACCGAGAAGCCGTAGCAGTGGCCCCCGGCCATGGCCTCGTTGGTATCGTTGAGCCAGGCCTGGGCTTCGGGGATCAGGTCGCAGCGGCGCAAATGGGCGTCGGCGCACACCCCGTCACCGAACATCTTCTGCACGTCGGCGGCGGTCAAGTTGATAGGAATGGCTCCATCGGACAGCGCCACCCCATAGTTCTGGAACGGCAAACCATTGGTTGGAGGCCGGAACCCAGAATCGGCGACAGTACCGATCGGGATGCTCGCTGGAGGCGAACTGCTGCAACCCACCGCCAGCAGCACCAAGATGGTCACAACGACAGCGCCTCCGAGCCGTGAACGTGCGACCATCCTTGCCCCCTAGAGCCAAGCGTTAGCGGGATTCCCTACCGATTCCCCCGTCATCCGACCATACCTCCCTCGTCCCGCGATTCGCCAGCGCCCCAGACCTAGGACCCCTGGCCAACCAGATGCTGAACGCCCATCGGAGGCGCTGGCACACCATCCCAACGACAGCAACTTCCCCGGCATTATGGGCATCCCGAACCCCGTATGCGGCAGTGGTAGATTATGCCCGTGACCACGCTACGGCGCTCGAGGTGATCAGCCGCGAACGGATCTGGAAGCTGGTGTCCACCGGCACGGGCTTGCTGGGCGGGCTGCTCGCCCGCAAGCTGCTGAGGACCGGGTACACGGCCTTCCGCCACGACGCAGCCGCGGCTTCGCCCTTCGACTCCACCACGGCCCGGTTCTCGTGGCCCGACGTCGTCCTGTGGGGAGCCACGGCCGGCATCGGCCTCGGCATCGCCAAGGTGGTCAGCGCCCGGGTCGCCCTTATCGGCTGGCAGGCCGCCACCGGCAGCGGCCCCCCGGGGGTCGTCGACAATCGAGTCGACAAACGAGCGGTCATCTGAGTTGGGCTGGGTGCCATTCGGCTCGCCACCGGCCGGGGCCGGGCGGTGGGCGAAGCTGACCCCAGGAAGAGGCCGAGGCGCTTCTCGCCGACGAAGTAGGTAGTCGGGCGCCAGTGTGGTATCCCGACGGAACCCGGAATGCAAACGCCGGTGACCGTTTGAAGTGCGTTACCTCGGCCTACCAGGCGGAGCATTTGCATCAACTCGCACAAAGCGTCCGCTCATCCCTGAGTGCAGGAGGCTACGGTGATTCGGGTGATCAAGAAGTGGATCCGATCGGCGAAGCCAGCCGGTGGTATCTGACCTGGCTGCCCCGGCCGACGGCCGTACAGGTGCGCTTCGATCCGAGGCTTAGGCCCGTGCCCCGTTGATGTCTGAAGGTGCCACGGGGACCGGCCAGCGGGACCGATGGCATCTGGTCCCCATGGTGGGATGGGTCCGCTCCTACGATCGTCGTTGGCTTAGAGGCGATCTCATCGCGGGGATCGCGGTGGCGGCGCTCATCGTTCCGAAAAATCTCGGCTACGCGGCGATTGCGGGGATCCCGGTGCAGAACGGCCTCTACGCGGCCGCCGCTGGGGCGATCCTTTACGCCGTGTTCGGGACCAGCCGCCAGATCTCGACCGGTCCTAGCTCGGGATTGGCAGCCGTGGCCGCCAGCGCGATTGTCGTGGCCAAGATCACCGGCACCCAAGACGTGGCGTCGTTCGTCGCGACGATCACCCTGGCGTCGGGGGTGCTGTTCCTGCTCTTGGCCGTGTTCAAGATGGGGTGGATCGCCCAGTTTCTCTCGCGGGCCGTGGTCACCGGCTTTCTCTTCGGGGCGGCCATCGACGTGGTCATCGGCGAGCTGCCCAAGCTGACCGGGACGGACGTCACCGGCTCCAATCCCCTCCAGGAGCTGCGGTCGTGGTTCGGTACGTTGAGCGACGCCAGCCTGGTGACCGTGCTGGTCGGCGGTGTCTCACTGGCGGTGGTGTTTGGATTACGAGCCGTGGCACCGCGCATCCCTGGAGCGCTTGTGCTGGTCGTGGGGGGGCTCTTGGCGTCACGGATCTTCGACCTGGGCGGGCATGGGGTCGCCCTGGTGGGTGAGGTGCCAAGGGGGCTGCCGAGCGTGGAGCTCCCCAAGTGGCAGCTGGTGGGCGATCACGCCAGCGTGATCGCCGTGGCGGCGGTGGCGCTGGTGCTCATCGGGTTCTCCCAGACCGCTGGCGACTCCAGGACGTTCGCGGCCAAGCACCGCTATCGCATCGACATCAACCAAGAATCGGTAGCCCAGGGAATGGCCAACGCGGGCGCCGGCCTGTTCCAAGGCATGCCCGTATCCACCAGCCTTTCCGCCAGCTCTCTCAACGACCACTCAGGAGCCCGCACCGGCCTGGCCTCGTTCACCTCCGGCGTCATCGTGCTGCTCACCCTTCTGGTGTTGGCGCCGCTGTTCTCGAAGCTGCCCAAACCGGTATTGGCCGCCTTAATCATCGAAGCAGTGGTCATGGGCATGATGGACCTGCCCGAAATGCGCCGGCTGGCCAGAGTGCAGCGCTTCGACTTCTGGATCGCCACAGCGGCGATCGCGGGGACACTCGTGTTCGGCGTTCTCGCCGGGGTGTTGATCGGGATCGGCCTCTCTCTGCTGTGGCTTGTCTCGGTCGCCACTCGCCCGCCCATGCCGCTACTGGGACGGGAACCGGGCACGCAGGTCTTCCGGGACCTCGACGAACATCCGGGCGACGAGCAGTTCCCTGGGGTCGTAGTCCTCCGCCTCGACGGCGGCCTGTTCTTCGCTACCTCCGATGCTCTCGAAGACCGGATCCGCGAAGTGGCCTTGTCCACCCCCGGTATCACTGGGATCGTGCTCGACTGCGAGGGCATCGATTTCATCGATTCGCAGGGGTCGGCGAAGCTGGGCGACATCCTCGACCTCACCAACGAAGCGGGCGTGACCCTGCGGTTCGCCCGGCTGAAGCCGGCGGTCCAGGAGCTGCTCAGACGCGACGGGTTTCTCGACCGCATCGGTCCGGACAAGAACCACGGAAATGTCTACCGGGCCGTCGCGGCCCAGATGGAGAAGCGAGAGACGCTTGGCCCCGCCACCTGAAGGAAGCTCCAGGGCCGACCAGCGGCTCCGGAATAGATCGGTGACTGGTGCATAACTGGACGATTCTGGTGTTGGCCGCGGGGTTGTTCGCTTGGGCCGCCTTCTCCCGCCGGCTCGAACAAGGCGTGGTGACGCCGGCCATGTTCTTCGTTACCTTCGGCCTGTTATTCGGTCCGGAGGGCACGGGCTCGATCCATCTCGACGTCGGCGGTGAGGAACTGCGAGCGGTGGCCGAGCTCACCTTGACACTGGTGCTGTTCACCGACGCCAGCCGTTTGAACCTCCGGGCTCTACGACTGGACTATCCCCTGCCCGTCCGGCTTCTCGGTGTGGGGCTGCCACTGACCATCGGGTTGGGCGCGGTGACAGCAAAGGCGCTCTTCGGTGGGCTCACGTGGTTGGAGGCCGGATTGGTGGGCGTCATCCTGGCGCCCACGGACGCCGCGTTGGGCCAAGCGGTGGTCAGCGACCCGCGGCTGCCGATCCGCGTCAGCCAGGGTCTAAACGTGGAGAGTGGGCTCAACGACGGGATTTGCGTGCCGCTTCTGTTGATTCTGCTGGCCGCGACCAGCGCCGACGAAGGCTTCACCAATGCGGCCGCAGCCGTCCGTATAATTTTCGAACAGATCGGTTACGGGCTGCTCGGTGGAGTGGTTGCCGCCACCGTCGGCTCGACGGTTATGGCCTGGGCCAGCCGGCACGGGTACATGTCGGCGGAGTGGCGGCGGGTCGCGACCTTGGCGACCGCTGCGGCCTGCTACGGGCTAGCCGTGCCGCCCGGTGGGAGCGGCTTCATCGCCGCGTTCATCGGGGGGTTGGTGTTCGGCTGGCTCAACCAGCGGGAGGTATCCGCCCTGACCGAACTGGTTGTCGAGGGGGGCGAGTTGTTCGCGGCGTTGACTTTCGTCCTGTTCGGAGCGGTGGTGGTCGGCCCTCTACTGCACCGCGTCGACGCTGCGGTGGTCATCTACGCCGCTCTGAGCCTCACGGTCGTCCGGATGCTGCCGGTCACCGTTGCGCTGCTCGGCAGCCATGCCCGACCTCCGACCGTCGGGTTCATCGGATGGTTCGGGCCCCGCGGGCTGGCATCGATCGTGTTCGTCGTGATCGCCGCCAGCGAGCCGGCATTGTCCGGGGCCTCGCAGATCAGCGTGATCGCCTCGGCGACCGTGCTGTCGAGCGTCTTCCTCCACGGGCTGACGGCCGCGCCGTTTGCCGCCCGGTACGCCAAGTGGTATGAAGCCCACCCCTGGAAGCCGAACCTGATGGAAAGTGCCGGCGCCCACCGCCATCATTCCAGGTGGGAGCGCCCCAGACGAAGCAAACTCCAATGAGCCGTCTCAACGGATCGAGGGGCTCGGCATCGTAAAACGCGCTGCCTCCTTGATCGGGCAACGCCTAACCGAACCGGGTTCAGGATGCGTTCCACCGCGGCGGGGCGGCGATGCCCATCCCGCGGTCGGCGGAGTGGTAGCCCAGACCTAGCCCACGTATTGAGCGGTCCACTCTCCGGCGACCTGGCCGGTGATGACGTTCAGCCGGTTCCAGGTATTGATGAGAGCGATGTTCAGCACGAGGGCGACGAGCGCCGGCTCATCGAAGTGCTTGGCCGCCACGTCCCACACCTCGTCGGGCACGGCACCCGGCCGGTCGGCCAGACGGGTGCCGGCCTCAGCTAACCCCAGGGCCGCCCGTTGCGGCTCATCGAAGTAGGGCGAGTCACGCCAGGCGGCCAGGGTGTGGAGCTGCTCGTCGGTGATGCCGTGCTTCTTGGCGGCGCGGCTATGCATGTCAAGGCACACGGCGCAGCCGTTGATCTGGCTGGCCCGGGTCTCGACCAGATCGACAGTCGATTGCGGCACGCCAGCCTTGGTGGCTGCTTCGTTGGCAACCTTGGCCAAAGACAGCAGGGCCTCCATGGCTCCGGGGGCGCTCTGGGCGGGGTTCTGGATTCTCGGTTGCATGGGCTTTCCTCCTTGGGCTTTCCACCCACTGAGACACCTGAGCGGGCCGAGTTGTGACGGGAGATCACACCCGAATGACTGCCATACCCGCTCGGCGGGTATCACCACCGCCTTCAAACCAGCGGGCTTCGCCCAGGCGTGACAGCCCCGGCCGAGCTCCCTCTCGTACGCCATCGGGTGGTCTGGCCCGACCGCCAGTGGCAGTGGGCCGCGCTGCGGTTCGAGAACGGCGATTTCGAGCCAGTCGACCTGGTGCCCGGCGAACCAGGCCAGGTTGGGATGCCGAGACCCAGCTTCGGTGCTCGTAGGCCGTCGGCCCTCCAGCCGATGCCCTGCAGCCCGTTGACCTGGCTTTTTGTCCATACCGTTGTCCGTCGAGCAGTCTCGTTTCCGCCGCGTTGTCGAGCGGTCTACCTCCGTTCCTCGCCGGGCGCCACTTGGAGTTGGGCCCGGGCCAGCAACGTTCCCGCCGGTCCCACCGGGGCGGGCCTGGGCGCCCGACCCCAGCCAGTCCCCTTCGGAGACCGAGAGCGCCAGCTGCCGGGGTACCTGGCGCCGCCTTGCTCGTGCGGATGCACCTGAGCGGCCCCCACTTCCGCCTTGATTCTTGGAGCCCGACGCAGGTACTGTACTCACCAATGTCGATCAAGTACATCAACTATACCAAGTACGTTGGGAAGAGCCCGACGCGACTCGGTCTCGTCATGATTGCCGGACTCGTCATCCTGGCCGGCGCGTGCGGCTCGTCGAGCGGATCATCGAGTGCGGCCCCGACTGCGAGTAGCTCGGCCACGAGCAGCTCAGGAACTTCGGCTTCGTCGAAACCGGTAACAGTTCACCTCGGCTACTTCCCCAACATCACACATGCCCCCGCTCTGGTGGGAGTCCAAGAGGGAATTTTTGCCAAGGACCTCGCTCCCGACACCTTGGATGCGGATCAGACGTTCACCGCCGGTCCGACCGAGATCCAAGCCGTGCTGGCCGGGTCGATAGACATTGCGTTTATTGGACCAAGCCCAGCGGTGAACGGCTTCGTCAAGTCACACGGGGCGGTGCAGATCATTTCCGGCGCGGCGTCGGCCGGCGCAGCCTTGGTTGTCAAGTCCTCCATTACGAGTCCGTCGGACCTGAAGGGCAAGACGCTGGCATCTCCTCAGCTGGCCAACACCCAGGATGTCGCCTTGAAGTATTGGCTTAAGACTCAAGGCCTGTCGGGATCGGTCACCGTCCAGCCGTCTACGACTGGTAACGGCACCATTGTCACTGAGTTCAAAGCCGGGGCAATCGCAGGGGCCTGGGTGCCTGAGCCGTACGTCGCCGAGATGGTCGCTGATGGAGGGCATATCTTGGTGAATGAGAAGTCGTTGTGGCCAGGTGGCCAGTTCTCCACGACGGCGGTCATCGTGCGTACGGCCTTCTTGAGCCAGCATCCCGCCACCGTTCAACGGTTTTTGACCGGTCTGGTCGACACCCTATCGGCTATCAGGTCTGATCCCGCGGCGGCACAATCAGCTTCTAACGCGCAGCTCAAGAAGCTCACTTCCAAGGCGCTGTCACCAAGCGTGTTAGCTGCGGCCTGGTCCGATCTGTCTTTCACACTTGATCCCTTAGAGGCCAGTATCCAAACTCAGACTGACCACGCAGTCGCGGTCGGTCTGCTCAAGGATCCCGGCAGCCTTACAGGGCTCTTCAATCTCGGTCCCTTGAATGCCGTGCTCAGCGCAAAGGGCCAGCCAACGGTTTCGTCATGACAACGGTCGACCCGCCAACCCACCCGCGCCTTCTGGATCGCGCTGACCCGCGAATATCGTTGCAAGGCGTGTCCAAGGTCTTCGGCTTCGCCGGCGACACGGTTCGAGCCCTAGACACGATAAGTCTCGAGGTACGACCCAAAGAGTTCCTCTGCCTTATTGGAGCGTCCGGGTGTGGGAAGACCACCCTCCTGAACCTGATCGCCGGACTGGACCGTCCGACGACCGGCCAGATCGATCGGCCCTCGGACGGATGCGCCCTTATGTTCCAAGAGTCCGCGCTCTTCCCGTGGCTGACAGCGCGACGAAACGTGGAACTCCCGCTTCGCCTTGCAGGCCTATCGAAGGCCGAGCGTCGCCGACGAGTGGACGAACTCCTGAAACTCGTACACCTAGCGGATTTCGCCGAGAAACGGCCACATGAGCTTTCCGGTGGTATGCGTCAACGGGTGGCGCTAGCGCGGGCACTGGCACAGGACCGTGAGGTGCTGCTGATGGATGAGCCATTCGGCGCCCTTGATGCCATCACCCGTGACCTCCTACACGATGAACTCGAGCGAGTGTGGCAGGACACCGGACTGTCTATCGTCTTCGTTACCCACAATGTGCGAGAGGCCGTGCGACTGGGTGACCGGGTCGTGATGCTGACCAGTCGACCCGGCCGGATCGCAGACGAGTTCTGGATTGACGTGCCCAGGCCGCGGCGGGATGCGACTGCCCTAGCAACGGCCTCCGCCGAGATAACGGACCGGTTGAGGGAAGAGGTTCGCCGTCATGGCACCCAGCAACATTGACGCAATATCGGACGATCTCGGTCTGGAACTCGTTGGTATCGACCGGCTCGAGATCGAGCTTCCCAAGCGCCCTTCATTTGCCAAGCGACTATGGACCGCAACTTGGCCAAAGGTCGCTGCAGCACTCATCGCGATCGGACTGTGGCAATTAGTTGTCTGGTCAGGATGGAAGCCTGAGTACCTTCTGCCGGGTCCGTTCACGGTCTTCCACGCCATGGCAACCGACCGGGATGTTTTAGTTCAAGGTTCAATCACAACCTTGAAGCGCGCCCTTATTGGTTACGTCGTTGCGCTGCTAATCGGTAGTTGCATTGCCATTATTATCACAAGAGTAGATGTACTAAGACGGGCAGTAAGTCCACTCATCACGGGCTTCCAAACTATGCCATCCGTCGCCTGGGTGCCTCTCGCAATTATTCTTTTTGGCTTACAGCCCTCGGCAATCATCTTCGTCACGGTCGTGGGTTCGGCGCCGGCCCTAGCAATCGGAACCATGGCCGGCATAGATGCGATACCACCCACACTGCACCGGGCCGGGAAGGTACTCGGTGCCAGAGGGATAAACCGCTACCGCTACATAGTGCTCCCGGCCGCGCTCCCAGGCTACGTAACGGGTATGAAGCAAGGGTGGGCGTTCGCGTGGAGGTCCGTGATGGCTGCCGAATTGATCGATCAGATTGCCGGTCACCCCGCTCTCGGCAACCTGCTGGCCAACTACCAGGACCAGAGTCTAACAGCCGACATGATAGGGGTAATGGTCACAATCCTCATTATCGGCTTGGTACTCGACTCACTTGTATTTGGCCAACTCGAACGGGCCGTCCTGACGCGGCGAGGGCTCATCTCTAACTGATACTGGCGAGAGCTCGTGCGCATATCGACCAGGGCGGAGTACGCTCTACGAGCGCTAGCCGAACTCGCTCGTCAACCAGACCGCCGCTTCGTCAAGGCAGCCTATTTGGCCGAACAACAGGGTATACCGCGCACATCACTCCAATTCATCTTGTGGAATCTTAGTCGCGCTGGGTTGCTCGTTGCTCGCTCAGGTACCGACGGCGGATTCCAATTCCGTCGTCCGCCTGAAGAGATCACGGTGGAGGAAGTCATCCAACTCATCGACGGGCCGACCTTCATAGGGGATGCCGGCCCCAACGATATTAAGTACTACCAAGCGTTTCCGGGCCTCGAAAACCTCTGGACTGAGCTCAACGCAAGCATTTCCACCGTGCTGAGCCAGGTTACGGTCGCCGATCTCCATAACCCCGTCGCCCGGAGTAACAAAACCGCCACATAACCCCTCTGGAACTCGCGACCATCGACCTCCTCACCGGCGGACGGGTGGAAGTCGTCTACTCGGACAGCCGGGAGAACCACCACGAGTTCCAGGACACCATCTTCCGGCTCCGCGACGAGAACGCCGAGCGGATCAGTACGGCCTTGACCGTCTCCGACGCGCCCTCGCGGTGAGCCGCTCCACGTCCTTGCCCGGGCCACGCCCAACGGCGTCTCCTTAGGGCGGCTGTGCGCGTCAAGATGGTAGGCCCTGGGTCGGTCAGCGAATCCGAGCTCTCGGGGCGAAGTCCACAATGCTCGCTGAGCAGCGACGTCGACGTCACTGGGACGAACGTCGACGCCGAAAGGAACACATCTGAATGACGACGGAACTCTCGATACTCGACCTCGTGCCGATCGCCCGAGGGCGGTCCGCGGCCGACAGCATCGCCGCGAGCGTGGCGCTCGCCCAACGCGCCGAGGAGCTCGGCTACCGCCGCGTCTGGTACGCCGAGCACCACAACTTCGCCGGCATCGCGTCTTCGGCCCCGAGCGTGCTCATCGCCCACATCGGCGCGAAGACGCGCTCGATCCGCCTCGGTGCGGGCGGCGTGATGCTCCCCAACCACTCGCCGCTGACGGTCGCCGAGCAGTTCGGCACGCTCGCGGCCATGTACCCGGGGCGGATAGACCTCGGCCTCGGCCGAGCGCCGGGAACCGACCGGGCCGCGATAGCCGCGCTGCGTCGTGACCCGGGCGCGGCGGACACCTTTCCCCACGACGTCGTCGAGGTGCAGGCCTACCTCGCCGGACAGAGCCAAGTCCCGGGAGTGGAGGCCGTCCCAGGTGGCGGCTCCCACGTTCCGCTCTACATCCTCGGCTCCTCGCTATTCGGCGCGCAGCTCGCTGCCGCGCTCGGCCTGCCCTACACGTTCGCCTCCCACTTCGCCCCGGCTGCCCTCCGTCAGGCGATCACCGCCTACCGCAAGGAGTTCCGGCCATCCGAGCAGCTGGACCACCCCTACGTGATGGTCGGCGTGAATGTCATTGCCGCCGACACCACCTCCGCCGCCGAAGAGCAACGGCAGAGCATCCGTCGCTCGCGGGCCGTCGGGCTCTTCGGACGACAGCTCGGTATAGCACCCGGGCGGGACGTGAGCGACGAGGACGCCGACCGCCTGCTCGCCGCCGGCGCTGGCGCCCATGTCGACGAGATGCTCACCTACACCGCCGCCGGCACGCCGAGTGACGTCCGCGGATACCTCCTCGGCTTCCTCCGTGACACCCGGGCCGACGAGATCGTCACGGTCCACCCGGCTCCCGTCAGCGCGGACCGTCTCCGTTCGATCACGCTGCTCGCGCAGGTAATGCCGGCGCTTGACTTGCAATCCCCTGAGTAATTTCCGGTCTGCCGACGCCGAGGGGCAAAGCGCAGAGGAAGTCCGGCTCCGACCCTCTCCGATCTGACCTGGTGATCTCTGGAGCGGACGACGGGATTCGAACCCGCGACCCCAACCTTGGCAAGGTCCTGAATGGCCTCCACCCGGTGTCCTCCAAGCCTCTGAGGTGCGGTTTTGTCCGCCCACTCGTCCGGCCAGTAGCGCCGATTCCGCTCTGTTGTAGAGCGGTCTACTTCGCTTCGTCGCCACCCCAGACCGGCCCTGTTGAGGATCGCCGTCAGATGCCGATGCTATCGGTTTTCGGCGGGACGCAAGCGAACTGAACTCGATCCCTAGACAGTCCGCGGGGTGTAGCCGAGACGGCGTCGGTCAGGGCCAGGTACTCGCCACCTCCGAGCCGTCGGGCTTATGGTGGCGCGTTCGAGCGCCCCCTCTTATCCGTCCATATCGGGCGTCGCTACCGTCGCCATAACAGCCTGGACGGGAAGCGACAGGACGGAAACATCCTTGGACTTAGCGGACGAGCGGAACGCGAAAGCCCTCTAGTCAGACCTACAAACGGAGGTTCGCCATCTTCGAAGGGGCAAGCGAGATCGAGCACCTGGTCATCGCCTGGACGAGCTCGGGCATGGACATCCAGTAGGTCCCAACCGGGGCTTGGCGAGCGGGTCCAGGCGGCCCGGTTTGCACGAACGTAAGGGCCGCGTTGGCTGGTCAGACGGCGACCGGGACGAACGACTTGGCGGCGTCGAACCGGCGGGAGACATCCTCCCAGTCGACCAGGTTCCAAAAGGCGTTCACGTAGTCGGCCTTGACGTTCTTGTACTGCAGGTAGAACGCGTGCTCCCAGATGTCGATCACCAGTAGAGGCAAGGCCCCTTGGCCCACGTTGCCCTGGTGATCGTAGATTTGCTCGGTCAGCAAGCGCCTACCGAGAGGATCCCAGGCGAGTGTCCCCCACCCTGAGCCTTGGACAGTCGTTGTGACGTGGCTGAGCTGGGATTTAAACGCTTCGAACGATTTGAACTCCCCCGCGATGGCCTCAGCGAGGTCTCCGTCGGGGGCGCCGCCGCCCCCCGGCGTCATGTTCTGCCAGTAGATCGAGTGCAGCACGTGACCGGACACGTTGAACGCCAAGGTCTTCTCCAACCCCACGATCGCCCCGTAGTCGTCCTTGGTTCTGGCCTCTGCCAGCTTCTCCAGGGTGGCGTTGGCGTCCTGGACGTAGGTGTTGTGATGCTTGTCGTGGTGCAGTTCGATGATCTGCCCCGAGATGTGAGGTTCGAGAGCCGAGTAGTCGTATGGCAGGTCAGGAAGTGTGTAGTTCAAGATTCACTCCTTTCACATGAAGCCCGTTCGGAGACCCGGCCGACCAGGTCGCCTACCAGGCCTGGGTAGCGGTCTACCCACATGGCGCGGTCCTAACCCCCCACAGCCGACAACTAACACCCCCCAATGTGTCGCAGCGGGAGCAGCGACTCCAGGCAACCTCGCGGTCAGGGATGAGTGCTCTCAACCGGCGGTGGGTGGATCGGGTTGGGGGTTTTGGGATAGGCGGTTTTCCGTCCCCCGGCGGGACCCCGTTGCCCGGCGGGTCGGGATGAAGCTCATCACCGGAACGAGCGCGGCTTTAGGGAAGTCGTGGTTGGAGTTCTTTGGCGAAGAACTTGAGGAAGCCGTCCTGGTCGTCGCCGACTTGGGTGATGTAGATCTCGTCGTAGCCGGCGTCGACATATTTCTGGATGGCGGCTAGGTGTTGTTCGGGGTCGGGACCGGAGGTGATGGATTGCGATACCAGATCTTCGGTCACTAGCTCTGAGGCGGCCTCGAAATGTGAGGGCATGGCCAGTTCCTGGCTGAGCTGGCCGGCCAGCCCGGATGTTTTCCAGCGTCGGTGAGCGAGTTTGCGGGCGGTCGTTTCGTCGGGGCAGTAGCAGATCTTCATTGCGGCCAGTTTCGGGCCTTGGCCGCCGGACTTGGTGTAGTGGTCGAGGAGCTCGTGGCTGGGGGAGGTGTTGATGTACCCGTCGCCGATACGGCCGGCCAGTTCGGTGGCGTCGGGCCCGAAACCGGAAACGTAGATGGGCGGCGGCTCGGACGGCAGGGTGAATAGGCGGGCGTTCTCCACCGTGTAGTAGCGACCGTGGTGTGTCACGAAGCCGCCCGCCCACAGCAGTCGGACGATGTGCACTGCTTCCTCGAGCATCTCCAGTCTGGTGGCCACTGGCGGCCAGCGGTGGCCGAGGATGTGTTCGTTGAGGTTCTCACCACTGCCGACCCCGAAACGGAATCGGCCCGCGGCCAGCTGTTGGGTGGTGGCGGCCGCCTGGGCCAGTACGGCCGGGTGGATCCGCACCGTCGGGCAGGTGACACCGGTGGTGATCCGCAGTCGGGTGGTGGCGGCGATGGCCCCCAGGACGGCCCACACGAACGGGCTCTGACCCTGAGACTCCAGCCAGGGATGGAAGTGGTCGGACACCATCACCGAATCGAACCCGGCCGACTCGGCCTGCTGGGCGCTCGCCACCATGGTGGTCGGGGACAGCTCTTCTGAAGACAGGAAGTACCCGTAGCGGGGCATGGTCTTCTGGCTCAGATCTTGGTGATAGCGTCGCGGACCCGGTCGAACAGCGCCGCGATCGGACCCAGCACCACATTGCCGGGTGGGCTGTCAGGGGCGTGGGGGTGGGGATGGGTGGGTGCGGCCCGCTTGGCCTTTTCGTAGCGCTGGCCTAGTTGGGCCCGGGTCTCGGCGTCTTCGGACTGCGCCAGCAGGCGGAAAGCGCCACTCTCCTCGGCGTGGGCGTGGCTGAGCACGGCTTGACGCAGGTTCCGGAAACTGGTGTCGAACTCGGAGCTGGCGGGGTCCATCGACTCCATTTTCTTGAGCTGGCTCTCGGCCTCGGATTGCTCCGCGATGCGGGCGTCCGCTTCGGTGTCGCCGCCGGGGACGTCGTTGCGTAGGGCCGGGTACACCGCCATCTCTTCGGCGACCTCGTGTGCGACCAGGGCGTGGACCACCTCGCAGAAGTAGCCGGCACGCCCCTCGGCCGATGTGGTCTCGTAGCGGCCTAGCAGCTGCTCCGCCTGGTGATGATCGGCTTCGAGCAACTCGATGACATCGGTATGAGAACTCACCGTCGACATGCCTGTCTCCTCTCTTTCTTCCTCGTGGACCGCTCACGGCATACCCACCCCCGCCCGGCGCCAAACCGCTGGGCCGGATCCGCCCGTGGCGGGAGCTGGGCGTTCTAACGTTGCCCCAGGGCCGACTCCAGTTGCGACTTCGACATCTTTGACCGCCCCCGGATGTTGCGGCGTTTGGCCTCCTCGTAGAGCTGGTCGCGGGTTCGGCCCCGGGCGCCACCATGGGAACGAAGACCACCTCGACGCCCGGAAGAAAGGTCGTGGGTGGACATCCGACTGGCCTGATGGGCCTCCCCCGCCCGGGCCCGTTCCTTGTTGACCGTGCGGGCCGCGATCTCCTTCGCCACCTTCTCTGAGCGACCTCGCTCTTCCAACCCCTCCTTCACGTGCTCATACTGCCGTTCCCGCTTTTCTGACCAAGCCGCCTGAGGCATGACCTGCTCCCTCCCTTGCGACCGCGATTCCCGAGCACGTCCTACCCGGGATCGACCGCCGTCTACCCCTACCCACGTAGCCCTGGTCTGAGCCCGACGTACCGGGTATCCCGGCCGTAAGCCTCCGCGTCGAGGTAGGCCAGGCGGCAGCCGGCTCCTTTCACCTCGACCGGGCGACTCCGACAAAACATCTACCGGCCACCCAAACACGTGACACTACGAAGACCGAAACGACATGGCGCCCCCCGCCAGTTGGCCCCGCCTGTTAGCGCCCTCGGTCCCGCACACTACGGGGTCTGTCGGCGGCACGATGGTCGCTGTCGGGGCGGAGGGCGGCGAGCGGTGCTTGACGTGGTTGGGATCACAGGGGTAAAACGAACCTGGCCGTCGGCTGAGCAGCTAGCCGGGAGGAAGTCCTCCGCGGAGCGCGCCTCGCAGACGGGTTCCGGGACGGTCATCGGGCGTCTGGTGTGAAGGAGGCCGGTGGAGGTGGGAGTTTCGCCCGTTCTGGCTGTGGACGTGGGGAGCGATGTCGCGGCCGGCACGGCCACGGTCACGGTGTGCGGTGAGGTGGATATGGCCACGGTGGCCGAGTTGCGAGCCGGTCTGGAGAAGGCTGTCGCCGGCCGGCCCGACCAGCTGGTGGTGGATTTGGCCGACACCACCTTCATTGACTGTGCGGGGATGCATGCCATCGCCTGGGCCCGCCGAGCGGTTCCGCCCGCTTGTGAGATCGTACTTCGTTCACCCAACCGGCTGGCTCGGATGGTGATCGAGCTGACCGGAATGGACCGCGCCTGTCGAGTCCAGGCGATGCCGTGAGTGACGGTGCCCGCCATGCGGGCGTCGGTTTCAGTGTGGACTGGCAGCTCCTGGCTGCTGAGCAAACCTCGACTTATGGTCACTCCCGCCCTGATACGACCCTTTCATTGAAGAGCGTCGGCGCCTTCCGGGATCGAGATCGGCCCGGTCGAGCGCAGCGACCCGCAGCGGAAGATTCCGACCGGTCGGGGTCTTGTCCGCTGGCGGGATGGTCCCGGCCGGATGTGGTGGACCTCACAGCTGTGGATGACCGCTACCGGCGGGGGCTGGTGTCGAGCCTGGAGTTCGTCGACGCCGCGTCCAGAGCGAGCCTGGATCGACTGGTCCGACTGGCCTGCGATCTGCTGGAGGCGCCGGCCGGTCGGCTCGCCGTGGTTGACTGCGACCGGCAGTTCTTTCTGGCCGCCCGCGGCCTACCTGAAAGGCCGGCGGGGGCTGACCGTGCCAGTTTGGACTGCTCGATCTGCAGATACGCGGTGCTGTCGGGTCGGCCGCTGATCGTGGGCGACACCCGGGCCCATCTGGATCTGGCCGCCAGCCGTAGGGTGAGGGAGGCGGGTGTGACGGCCTACGCCGCCATACCCATGATCCATCCCGACGGCCGGGGGTTCGCCGCGTTGTGCGTGATGGACTTCGCCGCCCGCGATTGGGATGACCATCAGCTGGCGATATTGGCGCGACTGGCCGAAATCGCCACCGAAATCTGCCTGCACGAGCGACCCTGGAACCCGAACCGCAAGGAGGAGCAGCGTGTGGCCTCGACACCACGATAGGCACCCCCGCCAGTCAGCTCAATCGGCGGCGGCGGAACCTGAGGCGGAGCTGATCGCAGAGGCCAATGCCGTGGTGGAGGGCCGGGTGCTGGACCAAGTATCGGCTGACGGTCAGCCCATCCCTGTCTGGGGGTGGTTGAACGCCCTGGCTCACGGCCCCCGTCGGCGAGCTCAGCGACCTGGTCGGGATAGCGTGCGACCAGCCCAACGATACCCGGGCGGACGCCGTGGTCGACATGGCCCTGGATCTCAGCCGGATCGGCGAGGCCGAGGCGGCCCGGATCCAAGCCGAGCTCTTCCTGCCGGCGGAACTCGAAGCCCTAGCCGCGCCCAGCCCCCCCGACGGGCCCGGCCAGCTGGTCCGGGATGTCCGCCGTCGACTGGTCGCCGGCGCCTATCGGTCGCGGTTCGACGGGAGAAACCCTCATCGAAACCGGCCGGACAGGTGACCATGTCGGCGCGCCTCGGGTCCGGCCCGGCTCCTCGGAGAGGAGCGGAAGGAGTCGCCTGTGACCGCATTTCGTTTTGAGAACCTGGAGGTCACGGGCCGAATACGGATCGTCGATACCATTCGGGGAAGGATTCACGTGCCCAGCGGTGCCGTGTTGGACCTGGTCGGGGAGGCCGTCGACGGGGTGGTGGTGACCAGTGGTGGTTGCGCCACCATCTCGGGGACAACCCACAGTCTGACCGTCGCCGTCGGCGGACGGGCCATCCTGACTGGCGCCTGTCTCGGTCCCGTCGTCAACGACGGAGGGGACCTGACCATCGAGGGCGTGGTCGAAGGCCCCGTGATCGACTACGCCGGGCGAACGGTCATCTCCTCGACCGCCTCGATAGGCGCCACCAACCGGGCCGAGCGGTAAACCCAAAAATGCCGACAGCAGGCCCCACCTTTCGAGCTGTAAGGTGGGTCGGGAAATCCCACTGAGAAGGGACGCCTCGGTTTGGGCGAGACGGCCATGAGCCTGTCGCCCCGTGCAGGCTCTGTCGCCTCTTTTCGCTCGAGCGAAGGAGGCGCCCGTGAGCGCTCCAGCATTTTGGGCCTGGATAGGCCCTACGTCAGGGCCTCTCGGATGAGCGACGCCGCTGGCGGCGGCGGGACCGGCGATATCCTGCCCAAGCTGGCCGGGCTGCTGCTCTCTGAAGAGACCGTCTCGGGCCTGCTGGACGTGATCGTGAACCTGGCCGTCTCCGGCGTCGAGGGCGTGGCCGGGGCCAGCGTCTCCCTGGTCATCCGAGACGGCCAGGAAATGGAGACCAGCAACGCCAGCTCCGAGGTGATCCGCGACATCGACCAAGCCCAATACAACGGCGTCGGCGGTCCCTGCGTGGCCGCCATCCACACCGGCCAAGAAGTCAGCGTGGCCATCCCCGCCCCGCAGTGGACCACCTTCAGCGACCAGGCCGCCCGGGCGGGAGTGCAATCGGTGTGGTCCCTGCCCCTGGCGGTGCGCGACCGCAGCATCGGCGCCCTGAACTTGTACTCCCTCACCGGAGAATCCTGGGAGCAGGCCGCCGCGGGGGCGGCCCGAGGCCTGGCCCGCCAAGCCGCGGTCGTGCTGGCCAACGCAACGGCCCTGATGAGCGCCCAGATGACCAACCAGCACCTCCAGGCCGCCCTGGAAAGCCGAGATGTGATCGGCCAAGCCAAAGGCATCCTCATGGCCCGCGAATCCATCAGCGCCGACGAGGCGTTCGACATCCTGCGTCGGGCCTCGCAGCGCAGCGGCCGCAAACTCCGAGACATCGCCGCCCAGCTGATCGCCGGAGTTGACCCGCCGCAAGAGCCCGACCTAGCCATGCCACCGTCCCGAGCTGTCGCCTTAGCAGCCGCCCAAGACGTGCTGGGCCTGTCGGTGGCCCAGCTGTGGCTCGACTACCTCGGCCTGGGCGGCAACCTCCCTCCTGCCGCCCTCGGCGCCGCCCTCACCGGCGCCATCACCCTGGGCGACCACGACCACGACGTGCTTGTCCAAGCGCTCAACGAACGCTTTACCGATCTCGCCCAAAACCATCCCCTGGCCTACGCCGACGAACTAGCACCACCCTGATCCGACAGCCAGCCTCCAATGGACATCTCTCCCGCTCGACGACCCCGGCTTATAGGACGAGCGGGCCCAATCCCTTCGAAGCGGGCCCCGTGTTGACGGCTTCCAGGCGATCACCCCATTTGTGTAACCGCGGACAGACAACTCGGCCAGGCGACGCGGGTCCGTTACTCCCTAGCTGCCCGCTCCTCGGCGGCCGGTAGCGCCACATTCGATTACCTCGACCGCGGCATGGGGCCAACTCGTAAGGCCAACGACAAGCGAGGCGCCGCCCGCAACTCTCGGGAAACACCAGCCAACGCTGCCGGGCCCACCCACGAACATCAACATTCAAAAAACCTGACAACTCGAGGAGGGGCCTCGACAGTTAGCGGCCCAGTCACCACATCACGGTGGCGCTAATAGCCAGCGGTACCCACTACTGCGGCACTCAGCACCCCTGGGCTCATCCGATCATGGGGTCACGGCTTCTTGGGGTGGGTAGTGTTCCGCCGCGCCGGTTCACGTGCCATCTGGTGGAAAGGGCTCGAGTTGAGCCCGAACCGTTCACGGGGCTCCGTCAATACAGTCCCCTTATCGAGAACCGCCTGTATGGCAGTGGCCCTGGCCGCAAGTTTCTTCGGACGTTCAGCGTCGTGCTCGCGGACGGCCGCGTCAGCAGCGAGGGCTGCCTCCTGCGTCGCGGATCTGGCTTCGGTGAGTGCTGTCCCTCCGCGGCGGATTTTTCGATGATCTTGTCAGCTTCGGAGTGCCAGCTGAACGGCTTGGGGTCGTCGTTCCAGTGCTCGACCCAAAGCTCGATGGCGTCGATTAGAGCGAGCAGGCTACCAAAAACACCTAGGCGGCATCCGGTCGGTGCGCTCCAGTAGACGGATTTGGACGCAGCCTGCTGGGTAGATCTGAGTCGTTGGTCGTCGCGGTCGGCAACTGTTCCATCGGCGGGGCAGCTCTCCGGAGGCCGCGGCGGCCAACGCCGTCTTCGCGGAGCGCGTAGTCTGGTTGGCAGAGCCGCCGACGCACTCCTCAATGCTGCGTCGGTCGCCAGCGGCCCCCTGCGACCGGCGATCCCAACCGCCTGGG
The DNA here is from genome assembly GCA_963783945.1 of uncultured Actinomycetota bacterium. Lineage (GTDB taxonomy): Bacteria > Actinomycetota > Acidimicrobiia > Acidimicrobiales > Palsa-688 > CAWAPS01. Next base: position 499,544 of record CAWAPS010000007.1, on the reverse strand, counting down.
ATCGCAGCCAGGGGGCCGCAACTCGTACAGTCACTAAGCGGTCACTCAGGGCGCGCAAAGACTCGGGGGCTGGGCTGTTACAGGCTTGGACCAGGGTGCGCAGTCCCAAGTCGCCAGGGTGGCGGTCCCGGCACGGCCCCAGTCCGATTGGTCGGTTTAGGCGGCTCGGCTCGGGGTACACCCATTCGGTCGCCGCGGGAGGCTCAACCCCCACACGCTCCCGTAGTCACAAACGGGCTGAGCTACCGCGGCGTCCCGTTCCGCTCCCGCGACTGCCACCAGGGGTGTAACGAGTAGCTCAGTAGCCGCCCGTGACAGCCTTCGGACGACGTCCACTTCTTTGAGGGACCAGAGGCCATGACGGATCACGGCTACCGGCTTGCCCGGTTCGAAAAGGTCCCGTAGAAACCGGATCGCATTGTCATCAGTACCCAAGCTGTCCGGATTCGCTCCGCTCTCACACGAATCGGCGAAGCCGTCTCCTCCGCGGTACTGGCGGCAATGACGTCGATGATGTGGGAGTCCCCCTCCGCTACCTGGTGATACCCGGCTGCGGTCGTTCGGCCGCATGGTCGATCCATGGCTGAGGTTGTTGCCATTGGCCTGGCGTGCGCTGTCTGGTGGCGCGGTTGCGTTCGACTCGGCGCACCTGGTCGAGGATGACGCCGGCTTGTTGGGCGAGTTCGGCCCATTCGCCAGGCCCGGCCCGGTCGCTGCTGGCTTCGAGCACCCGGTCGGCGATAACAATCTGGTGGCGGGCCCGGTCGGTGCGCGGGCTCCGTCCGCTCCAGGACGGAATCCGGCCGTCGTTTCGGTCGAGGTCGGCTTCGATGTCGAGGGCGTGGTGGCACCATACGGCTCTGCCTGCCGGTGTGTCCGGCGCCGGTCCGATCCAGGAGACCAGATGTTCGGGCGGGTCGTCGGCGAGCGCAGCGACCCGGTTGGGACGGGTGCGGTCCAAGTCGGCGTCGATCTGGGCGACGGTGGTGTCGAGTTCCTTGCGCCGGACGGAGATGTCTGCGATGTGGGTTTTACGTCGCTCCTGGTGCTCGGCCAGGGCGCCGAGACGCTCCCGAAGTTCGCGCTCCGCGATTACCGCCTGCTCGACCCGGCGTTCGGCGGCGTCGACTTGGGCCTGGGCGTCGGCGACGGCGTGATGGTCGAGGCGCCCCCACCGCCGCCGACCGGCGTCTTGGAACCGGGCCGGGCTGTCCGCCAGTAGCTCTTCGGCTTGGCGGCGCTGACTGACGGACTCGGGCAGCTGTAGGCGGGTCTGCTGCCACTGGTCGGCCCGGTCGTCGGGTATTCCCGCGTCAGCGGCCCGTCTCTCGGCGTCCAGGGTGCTGCGGGCGTGGCGGAGGCTGGCCGATCCCGTACGCGAGCGGGTCGTCGGCGCCCACGCAGGCGGCGACTACCTCGGCCCAGTGGTGATCGAGCCGGTGCAGCAGGCGGACCAGGTCGGCTCGCCGCCAGCCTTCGGCCGTCTCGAACCGCCCGTAGGCGTCCTGCTCGTCGCGGAGCCGCCCCACCCCGGCGGCGATCTCCTGGCAGCGGTCTCGGGCGGCCGCAGCCCGACTCCTGTCGCCCTCGAACCTGTCGTGGAGCAACCGTCGCTGGTCCCGGCCGTGGCGGCTCAACCCGGCCAACGGGCCCAGTCCGTCGAGTTGGCTGCGCTGCGGGCAGCGGCGGCGTCCATTTCCGCCAGCCGACTACGCGCCGATGACATCTCGTCGGTGGCGACAGCCAGCGCCTCTTGGACGTTGGCGGGCCGGCCGGGAACTACCTTCGTGCTCGGCGATGAGCTGGCGGAGCTGGCGGTCAACCACCCACGGGTCGCTGCGGGCGGCCAGAGACGGATCGGGCTGGCGGGCCTGGGCGTCGGCTACCTGCCCGGCCCCGTCACGCTGATCGGCCAGGATCCCGCCGTGATCGACCACCGTCACCCGGGCGGTGTTCCAGGTGTGGGTGGGCCGGCGCGAGCGGGACTGGCCGGTATAACCACGGTAGGCGTCCAGGCGCCAGCTGCCCAGCAGATGGCAGGCCTCCCAGGTGCCGCCCTGAGCCCCGTCGACGGTCCGGGCCCACGAGTGGGACAGGTTGGGTGCGCCGTCCTTTCTCACGCCGCTCACGAAGGCGGCCGGAAGCAGCGCCTCCCCACCGCCGCCCCTGTCGAGGCGAACGGTCAGCCCATCGGTGCCTACCCCGGTGACCGTTGCCGTGGTGCCGTTGACCAGCCGGCTGCCCGACGGGCCACACCGGGCGTGCAGCAGCACCCGGTCCCCGGCCCGATACTCGCGATCGCCGGTCCAGCCGGGGCCGGTCATGGTCGGCCCGGTCAAGGCGTCGTTGTCTGCCAGGCGGGCCCGGATGCGGTCGGCGAGATCCTCGCCGTCGCTGTGAGACACAACGAGCGCCGCCACCTGCTCGGCGCCGTAACGGTCGATGTCGGCACAGACCGCCTCCGCCATGGCCTGGCGGGTTTGGGCCGGGCTGGCGTGCTCGTGCTCCCACCCCTGCCCGGCCCGCAAAGCTTGGGATCCGCCAGGATCGCCGCGGCGCAGCAGGTCCAGGGCTTCGCGGTCGGCGGCGTCGACCTGGCGGCGATTGACCGTCAGCCGGGCCCACGCAATCAGGCCAGCGGTGGCGAGCTGTTCGATGTGGTCGGCGGCTCCGCCCGCCCCCACCGGCTGCGATTGGCGGGGATCGCCCAGCACCCAGATCGACCCGCCCGGGCAGGCGTCCACCGCCGCCAGCACAGCCTCGACCTCGGCGGTAGGGGTCTGGGAGATCTCATCGAGCACCATTACCGTCCCGGCCGCCAAAGGCCCGTCGGTCAGGTCGATGCGCAGCCGGGCGATCGTCTTGGCGTCCAGGCCGGCGCCGGCCAGCTCCGCCACCGCCTTGGCCGTGGTAGCCACCGCCACCACCAGTTGACCGTCAGCGCCGGCCGCTTCGGCCGCGGTGTGCAACATCGTCGTCTTGCCATACCCGGCCGGCGACAGCACCGCCCGCAGACTGCCACCCTCACCGGCCAGCACCCGCACCGCCGCCACCTGATCCTCCCCCAACCCCGGCGCCGCCCCCAAGGCCGCCTCCACCGCCGCCTCGCTGATGACCGGGCCGGACCGGGACGCCAGGGTGTCCATCAAAGCCAGTGTGCGGTCCTCCAGGCCCCGATGCGCCGCGGTCGACCATTCAGCGGATCGCCGCCGGCCCGCCTCAGGGTCCGGGGTCAGGCGAACCGCCAGGTCGGAGTCGACGAACCGGTCGGCCATGGCAGTGATCTCCTCCACCGACAGCCGGCCCCCCGACATGGCGCAGACATGCTCAACCACATCCGCCCGGGTGAAGCGTGCCGACCTCGAGCACAACCCGACCTCCGGATCGACCAGAGCCGCGGTGACCTCCTCCCAGCCGGGCCGCGCCAACCGTGGACCACCCCGACACAACCTTTCCTCTAGGTCGACCCCGGCGGACAGCCCGACCTGCTCCGCCTCGCGCTGCCACCGCCCGGCCAGCAGCGAAGGAGTGAGCGAGTGATCCTTGCCCGTCCTGGTCGCCAACGACGCCTCATCATCGGCCTGCATGCGCAACGCCGGCGACTCATACACCGCCCCCTTTGCTTCGAGCTCGGCCTCGATCTGGGCGCTGCGCTTGGAGAACGCCCGCAGCTGGGCGCGGGTGAAGCCCTCCATCTCCCGGGTGTTGTTCCTATCCGGCCCCCACACCACCGCCAACTCCCTCGACAGGGTTCGCTGCAGGTGATTCTGGTAGACCGACCCGGCCGCCCTGGCCCACTCGAACAACGGCCCCGCATCGAAAGCCACATGGCGGCCATCGCCCGCCCGCTGCACCAGGTTCGACACCAAAAAATGCGAATGCAACTGCGGATCACCGAAACCCGGATTAAAGCACACTAACCGGAACAGACGGTCGAAAACGTCCCGCTGACGAGGTTACTCACCACCTAACCACGGGTTGAAGAGAGCCAACATTCCGTAACCCGCGCGCCACGTTGAAACTCCGCGGTGGCTCAGACGGGTTTGCGACCCCAAGCGGCGACAAAGATCGGTCCGTACACCACGTTGAGGGGATTCTCGCAGTAGATCCGTGCCGTATTGAGGTCGCCCTCGGTGAGAATCTCCAACGAAACCAGCATCCCGCTCGACGCCTCCAGCGTGCTCAATAACACCTCTGACGGCATACGCGCAATGCGAACATCAACGCCCAACTCGGTATACCCACCGTCGCGGAGAAGTACGGGGGGCGCCTACCGAAATCAGCGTCCCCTCCACCCTTCTCGGTCAGCATCCGCAGGCCCTCCGCGATTCGCTCCAAGGCTGGCTCCTCGGGGATAGCACGGCCCATGGGCGGTCCCTGGTCAGGCTCCTCGAGCAGAATCCAACCGCCGGGCCGCAATGCGCCCACCATGTGATCTATGGCACGTTCGGGCTCGCCCAGGTGGGTCAGGACTGATCGGGCGTGAACAAGATCAAAGCCGCCGTCGCCAGGGGCCTCCTCGGTGATGTTCTGCTCTCGGACCTCGATCCAGGGGATGAAAGATCCGCCATCCAGCGAGTGTCAACGTCGGTGGCCAGCACATGCCCCAACGACCCGACTCGTTCGCCCAGCCAGCGAGCGACGGTCCCGACACCTGCTCCGACCTCGGCGCACCGCCAGCCCTCGCTGACACCAATCGTGTTAAAGAGTCCGATCGTGCCCGGGTCCAAGGGGGCAGCGATGGCCGCCAGCCTTCGTTTACTCGCCGCGTCAGCCTCCGACCATGCGTAATCGGACATCACCACCTCCTCGTTGGTACTGGCTACCAAAGCGACCGCCTCCCAGCAGCGAAGGCTATCCGAATAGACATCACGCCGATAACTCACCGGGCCACCGCCATCTCGACCGCCACTCGGGCAGCGGCCGCCCCGGCGAGCGTGGTCGCCGCGTCCAAGTGCTCCGGCCTACAACGCCGTTATCCGGGCCTGGCACCCGCCCTGGTTGTCGCGATCTCGACCACGTTGGCCAGCAGCACATGATCGTGCGGACAAGGATCACCCTCCCGGCTCGTCCGATGCACGAACCCCGCCACCACCCAACCCCCAGTGCCCACCCGCCGGCGCACCCCCTGCGACTGCACCCGGGCCAGCGCAGCCCGCTCCTCCAAAAACCCCAACGCCACCTCCGCCGCCTCCCGGTGCGCCGCGGCCACCACCTCGGCCACCGGCCCCGAACCAAGCGCCCACAACAACGACACGCTCTTCGGAGCCGAGAACGTCAGATCGAACGCCAGCACCGAACGGGGCCGACACCCGGCCAAAAGATCGACACCCGCATGTCGGATGCTTCCCCTCCACCAAGGCCCGCAACTGGTCGGCCTCCACCACCCCCGACAGCCCCAAACCCTCCGCCCACCGGCCCGCCCACACCCCCGGCGACTCCCCCACCCCCGCGTAGTACTCATCGACGCTCAACGCCACCGACGAAATCAAATACTCCGCATTCGACAACCCCGTCACCGTCAACACCCGCCACCACCCCCAACGCCATTCACCACCACGACCAACACCCCAACGCCAACACGCCCAACGCCAACAGCCCAGCAACGATCCACCTCTCCACCACAGCAGGCCAACCAGGCACAGACACTTGCCACCCCTCGGGGGAGGCAACCGCAGCGCGCTCACGAAGACGCCCTCCGAAGGTCAAGCGTCTCCGAGCCGGGGCACCGCAGAGACGGAGGCGGAGGTGGCCCGTCCGTGTGTGGTTCGTCCGCGGGTGGCCGGGCCATACCCCGACGATCAGCACTGTCCACGTGCGGCTTCCCCAACGATGGCGATGCCACGTGTGGGCGGCCCGCACGCGGTGGGACGACGGCGAGCCCCGCCAGCGGGCCGAGGACGTAGACGGACAGGCCGAAGCGGCCCGCAGGTCCCTGCTCGCGTTCGAGCACCAGCAAACCCCGGTCACGGAGGACCCGCAGAGCCCCGGCGGCGGTGCCGGGATCGACCCCGAGTCGCTCCGCGACCTGTCGAGCCGAGGTCCGGGCCACCAGGCGGTCGTCTTCGGCGACGGCGTCCAGGGCGACCTCCTCCAAAGTCATCCAGGCCAGGGCCCGCAGCTGCCGGCGCAGGGTCCGGCTCGCCGCCGAAACCACGACAGCGGCGTCCTCGTTGCTGTCGGAAACGCCCACCGGCGGGTCAGCCAGCCGCCCCGATTGGGTGGCCGTTGTTGCCGCCCACGGCGGCCAGCCGGTCGATCGCGGCCCGAGGGATCAGGATGCGGCGGCCCATACGCACCGCGGGCAGTCCGGTCTGGCCGTCGGTGGCGAGCCAGGCGTTGGCCAGCTCGTAGGCCGCGGAGTTCGAGATCCCCAACACCACCGCCGCTTCCCGTACCCGCAGGAACGCAGCCTCTCCAGTCCTCACCACAGCACCTCCCGGATGTGGAACCACAACGTTGGGATTATAACAGATAGGAGTGTCCATCGGAAATACTTCAATAATCGGTACGCAATAGCTAAGCTCCAGCGCATGGTCGGACGCAGACGGACACCCACGGACGCCAAACCCACCGACGCCAAACCTCCCGACCTTGGCCGCCGCCCCGGCCAGGCCGACCTCAACGAGATTGTCGCCTACAACTTCCGCGCCGCCCGAGAACTACGCGGCTGGACGCAGGACGACACGGCACGAGCCCTCGAAGGGCTCCTCGGCCAGCGCCTCCCCCAAGCGAGCATCTCCGCCATCGAACGCGCCTACGAAGGCGACCGCCACCGGGAGTTCGACGCCCACGAAATCCTCGCCTTCGCCCTCGCCTTCGACCTCCCTCTCCTGTGGTTTTTCCTCCCCCCGCCCCGCGACCGCCGCAATCTGCATCACACCACGAACATCGTCAGCGAGCTCTACGGCATCGTCTTCGGCAGAGAAGACCAGCTCGAGCCCGTCTACGACCGGCTCCGGCAACTCGGCATCGACGAACCAACCGAAGTCGACCGGACCATCGAGAACCTAACCGGCCGGCCCAGCCGAGCCCGCCAAACCAGCTACCGCGAGCGGCGCAAGCAACTCCTCCTCGCCCTCCTCGACCAATACACCGACGACGTCGACCGCGCCGCCGAAGAGATCGGCACCTTCTTCGACCACCTCCGCCAAGTTGGCGTCCGAGGCCTCGTCGCAGAACGACTCAACGACCCCGATTACCAGTACCCGCCCGAATCGGCGAGCAAGCCCGCGAAGCAGCAGCGGCACTGACTCGGTCTGGACGGTCGGCTCGTCGTTGGGGCCGCCGAGACGGATCGGCACCCTCCGCCCGCCCACGTCGAAGACAGCGACGAGTTTCCAAACAGCGCCCACGACGTCGACGTACTGGCCCAGGGCGTCGTCGGTGTCCGCGATCGACCAGCAGCACTCACTCTTGCCCGAAACCCTCGGCCAACAGCTCGTCAGCCTCAGCACCGCCACGAGACTGGCCGGAAGCGCCGAACGCGACGAAGGCCAAACGCCGCCGCGTTACGTTCTCAGGGTGCTCCTCGGGGAAACGAGCTGAGAGGGCTTCAGCGGCCAGCTCGTCCACGCTGATGCCGCGACGGGTCGCCTCCGCCGCGAGTCGGTCGACCAGCTCGTCGGGAAGATGCACGCTGGACATCATCATCTAGGGTAGAGGCTGCCTGCGACCATCCCCCCACTATTCCTTAGCCGCTAACCGCGGCACGAACATCGTGGGGAAGCCCAGTGGGGCATCGCGTGGGGTACCCGGTTCGCGCCCGCATCCGACAGCGTCGGGGAACCGGGTGAGGAACACGACGACGGCTGGCGCACGAGTGGTCAACCTTGCCGCATCAGCGACCACGCGCCCGGGATCAATAACAACGGCCGCAGGAGCAGGCAGGCTCAGGCCTCACCGAAGGCGCGAGCCTCAGCGAGCGTCTCAGCCGCGCTCACGTCCATCTCAACGGCGGGCAACCGATCCCATTAGGCGTCCCACGCGGCCCACACCTTAAGTCGCTCCTCTTCGGTCAGGCCGTCGTCGATCGGAGTCAAAGGCAGCCCCCGGAGATCGTCGAACCGTCGGGCCGCCTCGTTGCCTTACCGCCGCCGGTCATGGAATGGAGCTCCTTCCAGGGGCGCGATTGGTTGGCCTCGGTGCATCTTGGCTAAGGGGCCGCCCCAACACCGGGGCGCGGCGACTAAGACAGCGCTCCCAATGCCTGTGCACTTCAACCGTCACCACGGTCGGGTGATCCGAGTTCCAGCGCCGCGATCGCCCTTCGCTTGCCGACGTCAGTACGGCCGTCGTAATGAAGCCGGAGGGTGGACTCGCTGTTACCGAGAATGTCGGCGACCGTGCGGTAGGACTCGCCGGCGTCGAGCATTGCGGTCGCCGCGTAATGGCGGAGGTGCTGGAGCTTGAGCTCGGAAGCTCCCCGGGCGGCCGCCCAGCGATTGCTCAACGCATCCGGCCGCATCGGCACAGTGCCGTTGATACCAGCGGGGAAGACGTACTCCGATCCCGCCGGCTCGACGCCGATCAGCTCGTAGCGGCGAGCCGCTTGCCGCCTGAGCGCGGCCACGGCGGTTGCGGTGAGCGGGACATCCCGCCAATCGGATCGCTTCGTCGATTTGCGGACAACCCCCACTCCGCGCCCGCCATCTGAAATCGCAGCTGAGATATGCATCTCAGTCCCGTCCAAGTCAACATCGGCCCAGCGAGTGGCGAGCAACTCGCCTTTACGGACCCCGGTGCTCGCCAGCACGACCGCCGCGTCCGTGGCCTCAGCATCTCGTTTGGCCGCTGCGGCCAGAAGTTGCCGTACCTCGGCTGCCGTTGGGGCGAATGGCTTTGACCGCACGGTGCGAGGCCGGGCCGCGTCCTTCGATGGATTCGCGTCGATCAGCCCCCGCTTCCGGGCCAGTTCCAAAGCGCGGGTAAGCACGGTGGCACACCGGCGGACCCAAGCCTGGCCGTGACCGCCCGCCCGCATCGCTGCGTACAGAAGTTCGATGTCGCTCCACGTCAGCCGGGAGAGTCGGATGTCGCCAAACGTCCTCCCGTCGACAAGCTCCGTCGAGCACATGCGTTTGGCCGCGGAACGAGTGGTGACCACCGTCGCCGGCGCCAACTCGATCAGCCCGCTGTCGACCGCCTGGAGGTACAGCTGGAAGGCCGCACGTACCGAGCGAGCGTTGGTTCCGCCGCTCGGCAAGCGTTTCTCATGATCGGCGACCCGCAGGCGCGCCAAGGCCACCTCTGCGTCCTCCTGTGTGCCGTGCACGTACCTCGATATCCTGCGCCGTCTTCCGCTGACGGGATCGCGGGCGATTTCAACATCGACGCGCCAAACGGAGTCGCGAACGGCAAAGACGCCCCCACTCCCTCTGCGCCGCGGTCGCCGAGCCGGAGTCGAAGGGTTGGCCGTCACTGTTTCGACTCCAACCAGGCCGCCAGCGCTCGACGGATCCCTTCGGCCACGGAAATTCCGTCGGACTCGGCTCGCCGTCGAAGCGCAGCGGCCAAGCTTGGCGGAACGCGAACGCCAAAGGTTTGTCCGGCAGGCGGACCGTCAGCACGCAGGTCGGCCAGGGCCTGCTCCGCCTGCCAGTGGCTCCCTCGGACCGTCCGGGACAGCCGGCGTCGAGGTTCGCCGGGAGCCCGTCGCATTTCGATGTCAACCCGCCATGTCCCCTGGTCGATTTGGGTCATTCCGCCGGTGCCTCGAGACCTACGCGTGCTCATTCCCATCACCCGCCTCGTGGTAGCGCGCTTCTCACACGGCTGACGATGGTATAGCTACTTGGTATAGCTGAGCGAGGATCTTCGAGGGCACTCAGTGCTCAGATGACCTCTGACCTGGGCTTTTCTTGGAGCGGACGACGGGATTCGAACCCGCGACCCCAACCTTGGCAAGGTTGTGCTCTACCAGCTGAGCCACGTCCGCAGCGGCCCGATACCGTAGCAGACGGGACCGTCCGACGGGCCTACGGACCGGATGCCGGCGGCGAGCGGACCGGCTGCACACACTCGATGTGGGGGTACTGAACGCCGGCGTAGGGCAGCTCGACGCCGGTCGTACCCTGGGGGCAGAGAGGGCTGCCGGGGGTGCTGGGAACGACCTTGACCACCTTCACCGCCGCCTTGGGGGAGCTACACGAAACGGCGGTGGAGGAGTACTTGGGGTGCCCCAGGGCGCTACCGTCCTGCGCCAGACACTTTCCGAGCATGGCTGCGGAGGCCGAGGCCTCTTTCTTGGCCTCGTCGCTCGACGGGCGGACCACCTGCAGAACAGCGAGGATCACGATCACCACGGTGAGCACCAGGGGCACTATGCGCCAAGGAGTGAGAAAGCGCGGCCTCGTCGGTCTTCGTCCCCCCCAGCCCGGCGGCCGGGGCGGGGCGTCCACCCCGGGCTCCCAGTGGACCCAGCGACCCCCGTCGGGGTCGTAGAAGGCGATGTCACCTCCCGGCTCGCGCCGCCACCGGATCCCCCGGTGGGTGGTCTCGCCGGTCTTGCTGGTAGCTGTCACTTGAGCAGTCGGGACAGCCGGCGGTCGGCCAGAGGTCGGCCGCCGGTCTGGCACGTCGGGCAGTACTGAAGGGACTTGGTGGAGAACGACACCTCCCGGATGGTGTCGCCGCAGACCGGGCAGGGTTCACCCGTCTTCCCGTGCACCGCGAGGCCGCTGCGTTTCTCCGCCTTCAAACCGCCGGCGGGCAAGCCGGCCGAGCGCTCGACCGCGTCGGACAGAACGCGGATCAGGCCGTCGTGCAGATGAGTGATCTCCTCGGGCGTGAGCTTGGCCGCCGACTTGAACGGCGACAGGTTGGCGGCGTGGAGGGCCTCGTCGGAGTAGGCGTTACCGACCCCGGCCAGCACCGACTGGTCGGTCAGGACGGTCTTGATGTTGCCGCCCCGCCCGGCGAGCCGCGACGCCAGCTCCTCTACCGACAGCGGAGGATCGAGCGGATCGGGCCCGAGTCCGGCCACGCCCGGGACCTCGGCGGGGTCGCGCACCACCCACAGGGCCAGCCGCTTCTCGGTGCCCTGCTCGGTCACGTCGAAGCCCGCCCCGCCGGACAACTGCACCCGGAGGGCCAACGGACCCTTGCCGGGGCGGGCCCGGGCCGGCGGCGCTTTGTCCCGCCACTGCACCCACCCACCCCGGGCCAGATGCATCACCAACCAGCTCTCCCCGGCGCCGATCATGAGGTATTTGCCTCGCCGGGACACATCGTGGATGACCTGCCCCACGAGAGACTCCATCGGCGGTTGATAGGTCTTCAGGGCGGAAAGAGCAGCCACCTCGGCTCGTTCGATCTGCTTGCCGACGCACCTCTCGCGCAGGAACGAGGCCAGGGCTTGAACTTCGGGCAGTTCGGGCATCGCTACCTGCCGGTGTGGCCGAAGCCACCGAGACCCCGGGCCGAGGGAGGCAGCTCGGCGGTAGCCACGAACTCCGCCTGCTCGACCCTCTGGACCACCAGCTGGGCGATGCGGTCGCCCCGGCGCACCTCGAAATCGGTGCTCGGGTCGGTGTTGATCAGGATGACGGCCAGCTCGTCGCGATAGCCCGAGTCGATCAGTCCCGGGGGGTTGGCGAGCGTCACGCCGTGGCGTAGCGCCAGGCCGCTGCGGGGCTGGACGAAGCCGGCGTACCCGGCCGGGATGGCGAGGCGGATCCCGGTGGGGACGAGGGCCCGACCCCCGCCGGCCTTCAGCACCGCCCCCTGGCGAGCCACCAGATCGGCTCCCGCGTCGCCCACCCGGGCGTAGGTCGGCAGGGGTAGGTCGGGGTCGAGCACGATCACCGGGATCTCGAGCACGGTTCCAAGGTAGCGGCGACCGACCGGATCGAGATGGGGGTTGGGTATCGTCACGGGGGTGCTCGCCTGGATGGACCTGGAGATGACGGGACTAGATCCCGTTCGCCACGTCATCGTGGAGATCGCCACGGTCATAACCGATGACGATCTCAAGGTGGTCGCTGAGGGGCCCGACCTGGTCATCAAGGCTTCGGAAGCGGAGCTGGCCGAGATGGATGCGGTGGTGCGGGCCATGCACGCCAAGAGTGGTCTGCTGGGGGCGATCGAAGCTTCGTCCACCACCCTGGCCGACGCCGGGGAGGCCACCCTCGCCTTCCTTCGCCAGCACCTTCCCGAGGTCGCCACTGTTCCGTTGTGCGGAAACTCGATCGGCACCGACCGCCGCTTCCTCGCCCGGTGGCTGCCTGAGATCGACGCCTACTTCCACTACCGATCGATCGATGTCTCGACGGTCAAGGAACTGGCCCGGCGCTGGTATCCCGCCTCTCTCGCCGACGCCCCGAAAAAGGCGGGCAGCCACCGGGCTCTGGGTGACATCCTCGAGAGCATTCGTGAGCTGTCGTACTACCGCGAAGCCATTTTCCGCCCCCCGAGCTAGCCGGGGATCGGCCCCGCGTGTGCGGTATGTGAAAGTCCCATGAAAGACGGGTGAAACTTCCCGGCAACCCTGGCGCAACCTACTCGACCATGGCACCATGACTGAGCAACGAGCCGGCGTCGGCGAGACTGCCGGGCAGGACCAGCAGGGAGGCCCAGTGAGCGAGCAGCGGGCTAGCGAACCAGCCGTCCGGTCAGCAGAAGAGACCGTCAAGCCCCCGCCCGACCGGCGAAAGCGCACGTCGCGGCAGGTCAGGCACGTCTCCCGGACGCGGTTGCACGTGATCGCGGGGGACGACGAGGCGCTCGAGGATGCTGACCTGCTGTGCCCGCAGGCCGCCCACGACCTCGGCCGAAAGTCGTCGCCCCGGCCGAAGAAGCAGCAGAAGCCCGGCCGTCGTTCGGGCTTCAAAGTTTGGAAGACCCCGTTCTGGAAGCGGCGCCGCAGTATGTGGGCGGCAAGGAACGCCCAGGCCCGCCGCCTCGTCGAAGGGGACTAGCCCGGCCGGTCAGTCCCCGGCCGACTCGAAGTCGAGGGCGAGCGAGTTCATGCAGTAGCGCAGCCCCGTCGGCTGAGGCCCATCGTCGAAGACATGACCCAGGTGGCCCCCACACCGCCTGCACCTGACCTCTGTCCGAGCCATCCCGTAGGCCCGATCCTCGACCGTCTCCACCGCCTCGGCAACGGCAGGCTCGTAGAAGCTGGGCCAACCGCTGCCGGACTCGAACTTGGTTGTCGAGTCGAAGAGCACGGCTCCGCACCCGGCACAGCGGTAGGTGCCGTCGTCGTGGTTGTGGACATACTTCCCGGACCAGGCCCGCTCGGTACCTGCCTGCCGGAGCACGTGATACTGCTCCGGGCTGAGCTCCGCTCGCCACTCCGAATCCGACTTCTCGACCTCATGCGCCATGACTCAGATGGTAGGCCTCACCAGGTGTCGACACAGGGCCTCTTCTTTCCCGCCCGCTGCCGCCAAAGCGGCAGATCCCCGGTCGGTGTACCAGCAGCCGACCGCAGGGCAGCGAGAACTCGGCCTCTTGTCTGCGCCGGGTCGATCACGTCGTCGATCTCGAACTGGGTGGCCGCGTTCAGGGCCTTCCCGTTGCGGTAGGCGCTCGCAACCAGGCGCTCATAGAGAGCCTGGCGGGCCTCCGGGTCGGCTTCGGCCTCGAGCTCTTTGCGAAAGCCGAGCCGCACCGCGCCCTCCAGACCCATGCCCCCGATCTCACCCGTCGGCCAGGCCACGGTGAGCACCGGGGCCCGGAAGCTGCCGCCAGCCATGGCCTGCGCACCCAGCCCATAGGCCTTGCGGAGCACAACGGTGACGTGGGGCACGGTGATGCTGCCTCCCGTCACGAACATCCGGGAAAAATGCCGCACCTGGGCCGTTCGCTCCGCCTCGGGCCCGACCATGAAACCGGGCGTGTCGCAGAGGAACAGCAAAGGCAGGTCGAAGGCGTCGCACAGCTGGACGAACCGGGCCGCCTTGTCCGCCCCGTCGGCGTCGATGGCGCCGCCCAAGTGAGCCGGGTTGTTGGCCACGATACCCAGCGGCAAGCCTTCCAGCCGGGCCAGGGCCGTGATCATGCCGGCCCCCCAGCCCGCTCGCAGTTCAAGCACGGAGCCGGCGTCGGCCAGTCCGGACACCACCGAGCGGACGTCGTAGACCCGCATTCGATCCTCGGGAACAGCACCGCGCAGGAGGTTCTGATCCGGGCAGCTCCAGGTCTTAAGGGAGCCCTGGAAGTAGCCCAGATATTTCTTGGCCGCCGCGACCGCGTCGGCCTCGCCGGCCACCAGGACGTCGATCACCCCGTTGGCGTTCTGCACCCCCACCGGGCCGATGTCCTCGGGGTGGAACCGGCCCAAACCGCCGCCCTCGATCAGGGCCGGCCCGGCCATGCCGATGCTCGAATCCTCGGTGGCGATGATCACGTCGCAACATCCGAGCAGAGCGGCGTTGCCGGCGAAGCACCGACCGGACACCACGCCCACCAGCGGCACCAGTCCGCTCAGCCGTCCGAACAGGGCGAAGGCCATGGTCTCGAGCCCTGACACCTGGAGCGCAGCCGTGTCACCGGGCCGGCCGCCACCTCCCTCGGCAAAGAGCACGAGAGGCAGCCGGAAGCGCTCCACCAGCTCGAACAGCCGGTCCTTTTTCCTATGGCCCTGGACACCCTGGGTTCCAGCCAGGACGCTGTAGTCATAGGACGCCACGACGGCACGCGACGCCTCCGCTCCGAACAGACCGGCGCTGACCTGACCGAGACCACAGATGAACCCGTCGGCCGGCGTGTTGCGGACCAGGTCCTCCTCGGTCCGCCGGTCGCCCTGGGCCGCGACAACCAGAGCGCCGTACTCGACGAACGACCCCGGTTCGCAGAGGTCATCGATGTTCTCCCGGGCGCTCCGATGCCCGCGCTCGTGGCGGCGGCGGATGGCATCGGGCCGGGCCTGGTCCCCGGTCAGCGCATGCCGCTCCAGCACCTCGGCCAGATCGCCGCGAATGGCACCGGGGTCAATGCTCAGGTGCTCAGCGCCCGTGGTGCCGGCGACGTCTCCGTCTTCGATCAACGAGCAATTGATCGCCGGCAGTCACAGTGTCGCCGGGCCTGACCGCGACCGTGTCCACCTTGCCGGTCGAGGCGGCGACCACTTCGTGCTCCATTTTCATCGACTCCAGAACGACCACGGCGCGGCCCTCCCGCACCGCGTCCCCCGGGCCGACCAGCACCGAGGTGACGGTGCCGGTTATAGGTGCGACCGTGGGGGTCACTCAGCTACACGAGGGCGGGAAACGAAACGCCTACTCCGCCCCTGGTCGAGCCTCCGTAGCGAGCCTTCTCGGCCTCCAGGTCAAGAGGCGCGGTCATCGGACCGCCGTCCTCCGGGAGCTGATCCGCCGGGACCAGCCAGCACACCTCGAATTCCAGGCCGTCGGGATCGTGGGCGTAGAGGGCTTTGGTAGTGCCATGGTCGGAGGCGCCCACGAGAGCACCGGCCCGGCGCAGCCTGCCGGCGATGCGCTCGAGCTCGTCGAGGGTATCCACCTCCCACGCGATGTGGTACAGGCCGACCATGCCCCGGCCGGCCTCCGACGGGCGGGCTTCACCGATCTGAAAGATCCCAAGGTCGTGGTCGTTCTGGCTGGCGGGCGCCTGCAGGAAGGCCGCCTGGCCCGGGATCTCCTGGCGCACCCGGAAGTCCAGGACTTCCCGGTAGAAATCGACGGTCCGGGCGACGTCGCGGACGTACAGAACGGCGTGGTTCATCCGGGTCACTGGCATCGGCGTCAGGATACGGCGGAGCGCGCTAGAACGGGCAGATGACCCGGCTCCCCTATCCCCCGGCTCCCCGCGGTGATGCCGTCGACACCTATCACGGCGAGCCGATCGCCGATCCCTACCGGGCTCTGGAAGACTCCGACGATCCCGCCACGGTCGCCTGGGTGACCGCCGAGAGCGCCATCACCGAGCAGCTCCTCGCCACCGAGCCCGACAGGGATGCCATGCGCCGCCGGATCACCGAGATATGGGACCATCCGAAATCCGGGGTGCCGTTCGAGCGCGGCGGCAGGTGGTTTCACTGGCGGAACCCCGGCTTGCTCGCCCAGCCGGTGCTACGAGTGGCCCCGTCACCCGGCGAGCCGGGGCGGGTTTTGATCGATCCCAACCTCCTTTCGACGGACGGGACGATCGCGTTCAGTCAGCTGGCGGTGAGCGAGGACGGGCGGCTAGTCGCCTACGCCACCAGCGCGGCCGGCTCCGACTGGGTGACGTGGCGGGTGCGCGACGTGCAGACGGGGGTGGACCGGCGCGACCTGATCGAGTGGTCGAAGTTCTCGGAAGCGGCCTGGCGGTCCGACGGCGTCGGCTTCTACTACAGCGCGATGGACCAGCCCGCCGCCGGCCGGGAGCTTCGCGACGAGGTGCGCACGCCCAAGATCATGTTCCACCGGCTGTCGACCCCACAGGCGGACGACTCCCTCGAATTCTCGTCCCCGGACCAGCCTGACTGGCTGCCATCGGCGACAGTCAGCGACGACGGCCGCTATTTGATCTTCACCATTCACCGGGGCACGGGGACGGAGTCGCGCGTCCTGGTCAAGGACCTCGAGGGAGGCCCGTCCGCCGGGCTGGAGCCCCTCGTTCCCGATTTTTCCGGCAAGGCTCTGGTCGTCGGAAACCTCGGAGGCACGTTCTTCCTCCTGACCGACCGGGGAGCTGAGCGAGGGAAGGTCGTGGCCGCCGAGCTCGGACCGGGTCCGGACGGCTGGAGGGATGTGGTGCCCGAAGCCGGCGAAACCCTGCTGGAGGCCCATCTCTACGGCGGCCGTCTCGTTTGCCACTATCTCCGGGACGCCCACTCCGCCCTTCGGGTCCACGAACTGGGTGGCGCCATGGTTTTCGAGGTGGACCTCCCCGGGTTCGTCTCGCTGCTGCCCGACCCGTTCACCGGTTTGGCCCTGGCAGGGCGGCCGGACAGCAAAGTGGTCCATTATCAGATCGGGTCTTTCACCGAATCGGGTGCCCTGTGGGCGCTCGACGTCGACACGGGCCAGACGACCTGCCTGCGGGCGTCCACCGCTGTCGTCGACCCGGCGCGGTTCGTGACCGAGCAGATACTCGCCCCCTCCGACGACGGCACACTGGTTCCGGTCTTCCTCACCCGGGCCCGTGACGCCGCCCCGTCCGGCGATCAGCCGGCCCTGCTGTACGGCTACGGCGGCTTCGATATCTCGTTGACCCCGTCCTTTTCAGTCACCTTCGCGGCGTGGTTGGACCGGGGGGGAATCCTGGCGGTGGCCAACCTCCGGGGCGGCGGCGAGTACGGGCGGGCTTGGCACGAGAGCGGCCGGTTGGCCAACAAGCAGAACGTCTTTGACGATTTCTGCGCCTGCGCCCGGTGGTTGTCCCAGTCGGGCTGGTCCCGTCCGGGGCTGACCGCAATATACGGAGGATCAAACGGGGGCCTGCTCGTCGGGGCGTGCATCACCCAGCGCCCGGAGCTGTTCGGCGCGGCCATCGCCGACGTCGGAGTGTTCGACATGCTCCGCTTCGACAAGTTCACCATTGGCTGGGCCTGGAAATCCGACTACGGAGATCCCGGCGACCCCGAGCAGTACCAGTGGCTGCGGGCCTACTCCCCTCTCCACCATGTCCGGGCCGGGGTCTGCTATCCGCCGACGCTGATCCTGACGGGTGATCACGACGACCGGGTCGTGCCCGGACACTCCTACAAGTTCGCCGCCACCCTGCAGGAGGCCCAGGCCTGTGACGCCCCCGTCCTGCTGCGGGTGGAGACATCCGCCGGCCACGGCGCGGGTAAGCCGACGGCCAAGATGATTGCCGAGGCCACCGACCGTTTGGCCTTCTTGAACCTCACCCTGCGCTAGGGTCGCACGCCCGCACCCCGATCTGGCGGGCCCCGATCTGGCGGGCGCTCGCCTCCGCCAACCTTCGCCTGGCGCCTCCCCATAACGACGAACCCGGGACGCGCCATGGCCCGGGGAATAGTCGGAAATCGGCTCAGGCAGCCGATCGGCCGCACCGATCCTTACGGCCATGAGGGCAGCCTGCACCCGCCGTGCTACGAGGGCGCTCTTAGCCCGTCGCTTGCTGCCAACGGCCGGTTCGGGGCAGCAGCGGCCCGTGCGTGCCTTCGATCGCCTTCACCGATGGCTGAAGCGTCGTCCGACCAACCGGGCCGAGAGTGGCTTCACCCTCGTCGAGCTGGTCGTGGCCCTGCTGCTCCTCGCCATTCTCATGTCGGCGTCCCTCTACGCCATCCTGCAGGGGCTCGGGTTGTCGCGAGACAGCCAGGAGCGAGTGGTGGCTTCCAACCTGATAAGCGGCGTATTGGAAAAGCTCGAGACGTCCACCTTGAACTCCACCGGGTTCAACACTGTCGCCGCGGCCATCGGAACCGCCGCCCTGCCGAACCAGACCGTCGGCAACACCACCTTCCACTTCACCGAGACCAACGAGTGGGAGTCCAGGGGGGCGACCAGCTCGGTGTGCAGCAGCGGCACCGACACCAACCTGGTCCTCGTCGTGACGGTCAAGGCGACCTGGGGATACGGGGGCGAGTCCGTCAGCGAGAGCACGTCAGTGGCCCCCCCGAGCGGCTCGGTCGGGACGAGCGGGGATGGTTCGTTAGCCGTCCAGGTGGACCAGAGCGGGGGAACCGGTTTCTCCCGCGCCACAGTCACGGCAACCAACGCCTCGACCAACAACGCTGCCAGCTACACGACCGGGAGCGACGGCTGCGCTTTCTTCGACTCGCTGACTCCGGGCAACTACAACGTCAGCGTTTCCAGCGCCGGCGGAGTATCGATCGGAGAGGGATCGACATACCAGACGGCCTCGTCGCTCAAGGTGTCGTCGTCGGTCGTCAACACGTCACTTGCCGGCACTGGCGCCATCTACTACGAGACGGGCGGCACCGTCACCTGGTCCTACACCCAGCCGTACAGCCCGACACCACTCATCCCGGCTGAAGGGATGCCGGTCTCCATCGACAATCCCAGCCAGGGGCTCAGTCAGAACATGTACGCCTATGCCGCCCCGCCGGGAGCGGCCACCTCGGGCACGGTCACGCCTGTCTACCCCGACACCTACACCATCTTCGCCGGCGGGTGCACCGACGCCGACCCCAACGGCGAGAGCACGGGCGCCAACCCGTCCCCCTTCTACACGAACGCTTCACCCTCGGCTGTGGTGGTGAGCGAGGGCGCAACCAGCACCGCCACCGTCCCGCTTTACCCTCTCAATCTCCAGATCGTGAACCCCACCACGGGAGCTCCCGTGCTCACCGCCGTGAGCACGGCTCTGACCCCACCGACGGCCGTAGCAGGCGGCGCCGGCGTGTGCGAGAACCAGGGGACACCTACCTACACCCTCAATGCGGTGGTGGCCGGTGTCAGCTCTACGGCCGTGGGCCTCGGGGAGCTGCAGGTCTCCGCCTCTTTAGTGGGGCAGACCTCCCCCGCCACCGCCACGGTGTGGGTCAAGCCCGATGGGGTGTACACCACTACCGGTACGAAGATCTATTCGTTCGCTTCGTGCCCCGCCTCCCCGCCCAGCTCCTCGTGCACCGTTCCGGTGAAGCTGTGATCAGGACCCGACCAGATCAAAGGCGACCTCGGCGCCCCGGTTCCCGGGACAGAGACCGCGATCGCGACCGCGGCATCAGCCTGGTCGAGATGGCAGTGGTGCTGCTGCTGCTCGGACTGATCGTCCCGGTGATCTACGGCCTGCTGGACTCGGTGGTCAAGGACGAGGCCATGGTGTCGAGCCGGGACAACGCCGGCGGCCAGGCCCAGGTCATGGGACGGGTTCTTAGCCGCCAGCTCCACGCCGCGGCCATCCCCTCGGGCCTGTCCTCGCTGGTGTGCGAACCGCCCCCGACCGGGTCGAGCCAGGCGACCGGATGCACCACGGTCGTCGCCACCGCCAACGAGCTGGAGTTATTCGCCAATCTCGGCAACGCCAACGGGCCGACCAGGCTGGACATCAAGCCGGTGGTCAGCGGATCGACCTACAAGCTGGTGGAGTACGTCACCCCGCCGACCCTCACTTCCAGCGGGCTGCCGACCTACGGGTCCACCTCCAGCACCTACGTGCTGGGGACAGGATTGGTCCCCCCCACGTTGTCGGGGACCAACGCCCAGGACTGCTCGACCTCCAACCCGGGCATCTTCCAGTACTACAACGCGACCGGCGCCTGCCTAAAGCTCGACACGACCGAATCGACACCGGCACTCGATGCCGAGCGCGCTATCCGGCACAGGTGGACTCGAAAACATCACGGTGACGCTGACCACCCAGGACGCGCTCTACGCCAAAACGTCCCCGAAAGCCACGTCGACCCTCCAGATCACCTTCCCCAACTACGACTACAGCGATGAATACACCACACCGACGACATAGGCGGACCCTCCTCGCGGCAGCACGGAAGCGGCTGGGCCCCACCGGCCAGGAGCGCGACCGCGGCATCGCCCTCCTGATGACGGTCATGGTGATGTTCATCATCGTGATCCTCATCACCGTGATCTTCAACGAGGGCATCCAGACGCTCCCCCTTGCCAGTGGGGCCCAGAACTACCAGAACGCCCTGCAGGCAGCCGAGGCCGGCGTCCAGGACTACATCAACCGGCTGGACACCAACTCCACCTACTACACCGAGACCGCCGACGCCACCAACCCGGCCCTGGCGCCCCCGAGTGGACAATGGACGAACTGGGCGTCGCTGCCCGGCGGCAATGTAACCAACGAATGGTTCCGCTACGCGGTCAACAGCACCAAGACGGCGCAGACCGGCATCGTCTATCTGACCGTCACCGGGGCGGCCGGCCAGAACCCCGCGAACTCGGGCGCCAAGTACTCTGACCGGACCATCAAGGTGGGCGTCTCACTCAGCGGATTCACCAGCTTCCTGTATTTCACCGACTACGAGGTCGACGACCCGGCCATCGTGTCCAGCTTCTCGGGCCCCGGTCGCGATACGTATACCCAGGATTGCCTTTACCACGCCTGGCAGTACAACAGCGTGACGGGGGGATATGGGCCGGATCCCAGTTATTGCAGCGGATACGCCATCGACTTCGTACCCAACGACACCCTCGACGGGCCTATCTTCTCCAACGACGAGTTCCGCATCTGTGGCACCGCCTCCTTTCCTGACGGGGCCACGTCGGCCTACGACCAGGGCACCGGCGCCAGCGCCGGCAAAGGCAACGGAAGCACGTCTTACGGCAACCCGGGCACCTACATAGATCCGTCCGGGTGCACCGGAACCCCGACCTTCGGGGGGACCGGGAGCCAGCCGGCGGGAGGTACGGACGAGCCGTTCCCGGCCACCAACACCAGTCTCGAAAACGATCTGGCGGCCAGCAACCAGGGGGGAGGCTGCGCCTATACCGGTCCGGTTGTCATCCAGTTCAACACCAGCGGGACGACCGGCAACATGACGGTGACCCTGCCGACCGGTTCCAGCGCCTCTCCCTCTACCTGCGCCGGCACGAAAGCCAACGTGGCCGCCACGGTGTCGCTCCCCCCCAACGGGCTCATCTACGACGAGAACCCATCTGGCTGCAACTCCTCGACGTGCGAAGCCGATGTGTACGTGTCCGGCACGGTTACGGGGCAGGTGACCGTGGGCTCGCAGAACAACATAACGATCACCCAAAGCCTGACCGACGCCGGCGGGGTGAGCGCATCCAACATGATCGGCTTGACCGCCACCAACTACATCGTCCTTCCGGACAGCAACAGCACCAACCCCGCCACCGGCAAGGCTTTGAGCACGGTATCCGGGCTGCAGATCGATGCCGCCATGGTGGCCCTCAACCACTCGATGTGGCTTCCGGGTTGGAGCTCAAACAGCACGCTCGGCTCGCTCGCGATCACCGGCAGCATCGCCCAGGAGTACCGCGGCCCGGTCGGGGCCCACAACGGCAACACCCTGACCAACGGCTACGGCAAGGATTATGTCTACGACAGCCGCCTGAAGTACGAGCAGCCCCCGTATTTCACGTCGCCGACCCTGCCCACCTGGTCCGAGGCCAGTTTCGCCGAGTGCACGGCGACGCCCGCGCCGACCACGTCAACCTGCTGAGCCGGCGCCAGTGAGGGCAGCCAACCGCTCGGCGTCGTCCGAATCGAGGTCGCGAAACGCCAGCCGGTAGCGCCAGACGTCGCCCAGGTCATCGGCGGCCACGGTGGCGGCGGCGGCCACGATCCTCCCCCCGTCAGGCAGGTCGAGGATCACCATGGGGTCTCCGTCCCCCTCCACCGGGCGGATGGTCTCCGCGCACAATCCGCCGACGCTGACGTCAACCGTCCGGCCGGGGACTCCCTCCAACCGGGACGTGCCCTTCACCGGGCAGAGGGTGACCCGCAGCTCCAGCCGTCGCCGGGGCCAGCGCCGGCGCTGTATCCGCTCCACCTCGATGCCAGGATCACACGTGACGCGCTCACGGTCGGCGCGGGCCGGCCCGGACAGCCGGTAGAGGGCATCGTCGGCGAAAATGCTGACCGAGACCTGGCGCCATCCGCCCGGCCAGGGCGCCTGGTCGCACACGATGGCCACGCAGGCCCCGTCCGCCTCGACGACGGTACCCGGCGCTTCCACCTGGTCCACCTCGACCAGGGCCGTGCTACCCACCACGCTCCCGAGCCAGCTTGGGTGCTCCACGACCGACCCCCTGGGTTGACGGTGATGTCCAACGGGGCGGCGTGCCCGGCGGGAGCCCAGTCAACCATGTTCGAGCCGAACCCGTCCTGGTCGCAGGCGAGGAGGCCTGACTGGGGAAAAAAGGGACACCAACCGTATAGTCGTAGCCGGATGGTTAGCGCCCCACCGGACGACCAAACCTGCCACTCTCCCCGCCGCCGTTGTACACCCGGCAACCGGGAAAAGGCAGAAGCCTGAAGCCATGGGCGGAATGAGCTCCGGCCTCAGCAACAACGACCCGACTATCGTCTCGGCCTTCCACACCGCCCTGCTGCATCAGGGACTCATCGTGGTGGGACTGCTGCTCGTCGTCTCGGTGGCGTGGACGGCGTTGCGGTCCATGCAGCTGAGGCGGGCCGTGGCGGGCCAGGCCATACCGCCTGCCGTGGCGGAGCCGCCGGCCCGCCGTCTGCTGCGGATCGGCTTCGGCCTCCTCTGGATATTCGACGGCATACTGCAGGGCCAGGCATCGATGCCTCTGGGCATGGTGCCCGAAGGCGTTCAACCGACGGCGTCAGCCTCACCGGACTGGGTTCAGCACGTCGTCAACACGGGCACGACAATCTGGACCTACCACCCCATCTCGGCGGCCGCCTCGGCGGTGTGGATCCAGGTGGGACTGGGCTTCTGGTTGCTTGCGGCCCAGCGCGGGCTGTGGTCGCGCCTCGCCGGCGTCGCCAGTGTGGCGTGGGGCCTGGTGGTGTGGGTGTTCGGAGAGTCATTCGGGGGGATCTTCGCACCCGGGCTCACATGGCTGTTCGGGGCGCCCGGGGCGGTGCTGCTGTACTGCGTCGCCGGCGTCCTCGTAGCCTTCCCCGAGGCATGGTGGGCCACACCCCGCCTGGGCCGGATTCTGGTCCGGGTCCTCGGCGGGTTCCTCGTGGGCATGGCCGTGCTCCAAGCCTGGCCGGGTCGAGGGTTCTGGCAGGGCCAGACTCATCACGCTGCGACTCCGGGAACGCTCACGTCGATGGTTCAGGACATGGCTCAGACCCCGCAGCCGGGATTCCTGTCGTCCTGGGTATCGAGCTTCGCCGCCTTCGACGCCAACCATGGCTGGGCCGTCAACCTGTTCGTCGTGGTGGCCCTGTTGGCGATCGGAGCGGCCTTCCTGTCGGCCCGACCGCGTCTGGTCAAGATGGGGGTCATCGCCGGGGTGGTCCTGGGCCTGGCCGACTGGGTCCTCATCGAGGACTTCGGCTTCTTCGGCGGGGTCGGCACCGACCCCAACAGCATGATCCCGATGGCCCTCCTGTTCATCGCCGGCTACGTGGCGATGACCCGGCTGCCGGCGTCGGCCCCCGCGCCCGCCATCGAACCGGTTGCGGCCCGACCGCTGTCCGTGCGGGCCACGGCCGATCCGACATACGCGTTCCGAACCGTCGCCGCTCTCGCCGGGCTGGCGATCGTGCTGGTCGGGGCGGCGCCCATGGCCGTCGACAGCGCCAAGCCCAACGCCGACCCCATCCTGGCCCGGGCGACCGACGGGCCGCCGACCGCCACCGACATCGTGGCCCCCCCGTTCTCGCTGTTCAACCAGGACGGTCAGCCGGTCACCCTCGCCAGCCTCCATGGCAAGGCCGTCGCCATGACGTTCCTCGACCCGGTGTGCACAAACGATTGCCCGATCATCGCCCAGGAATTCAAGTCGGCGGACAACCTGCTCGGCTCCGCCGCCAAGAACGTCGTGTTCATGGCTATCGATGCCAATCCCATATATATCAACCGAGACTTCCTCGCCGCTTTCGACCACCAGGAAGGCTTGGAAGACCTGCCAAATTGGCAGTACCTGACCGGCACCCTCCCGCAACTGGAAGGGGTGTGGCGCTCGTTCGCAGTCGAGGTGGCCATTGAGTCGGGCGGGGGCATGATCGACCACTCGAACATCGCCTACGTCATAGACCCGAGCGGTCACACCAGGTACGTGCTGAACGCCGATCCGGGACCGGCGACCGACGCCACCGCCTCTTCGTTCGCCGTCACCCTCGCCGGCTCGTTGAGAAGCGCCCTTCGGGCCCAGTGACCGGCGCCCTGTGGTGAGCCGGCGCCGAAGCCGGCGCCCGGTGGTGAGCCGGCGCCCACCCTTCGTTAAGCGGAGGCTGAGCGGGCGGCCGGCCCGGCGGTCCCGGCCGGCGGCCGCCGCCGCCCTGGCGTCGGTTACCGCCCTCGGTTCGCTCGGGTTGGCCGCTTGCGGGCCAGGCGGTACCTCTCCCGGGGGACAGCAGAAGACAGGGCCGGGTCCGGCGCCGGCTCCGCTGGCTACCTCCCTGACCACCGCCGGCGGTACCTGGGCCACCCTCGCCATGGGCCACCTCGACGATCCGGTCAACACGTTCTGGCAACTGCTGTTCCGGCCGCCCGGCTCCTCGACGTGGACGGACCAGGTCAAAGCCACGGGCGTCGCCACCAACGGCGGGCTGGTGATGGCGTCGCCCGGCGACCGTTCTTTCGCCGCCGGCCTCCTGCCCTCGAACCTGCTCACCTACTCCCCCCTGATTGCTTCGACGAACCAGGGCCGGACCTGGACGAACGGTCTGCTCCCCAGGGGTTTGGCTCCTCGCGTCGACGCCCTGGCGACAAACGGGGAGGGGGCGTCGCTCGCCCTGGTGGAAGGCCGGGACGGCAACGATCTGCTGAGCACGCCCGCCGGGCTGTCGACGTGGAACCCGCTCGTGACCCAGGACGCCCTGGCGTCGACGGCTGCGGGACAGGCCTGTGGCGTCACCTCGGTCGACGCCGTCGCCTTCACCGGAGCGGCGCCCGTGGCCGGTGCGAGTTGCAGCCGGCCCGGAGTAGCGGGCGTCATGACCTACGCCGACGGTGAGTGGCGGCTGGTGGGTCCCCCGCTGCCGGGTCCGTTCCACAAGGACGCCGTCGCCGTCCTCGCTCTCACCTCGACCGTCTCCGGGATGGTCGCGCTGCTCGAGGTCAGCGGGGCAGCAGGCGCAGACGTGGTGGCCGGCTGGACCCGGGACAGCGGCCGGACGTGGAGCCTCTCCCCGGCGGTGGCCGTCGCCGGGTCCGCCAAGATCCAGTCGGTGGGAGGCGACGGGACCGGAGGGGTGTTCGTGCTCGTCTCCCGCCCGGGAAGCGCCCCGGTGCTGGAGCACATCGGCGGCCCGGGAGACCCTTGGCAAGCGCTGCCGGACCCGCCGGCCGGCACGGCGACGGTGGCGTTCGGCTCGCATGGTGCCGCACAGGCGCTGGCCGTCGACACCGCCACCCTCACCGTCTGGAATCTCGCGCCGGGCCGGTCCGCGTGGGTGAAGGGTCAGGTGCTTCAAGTGCCGATCGAGTACGGGTCTTCGAGTTGACTGGTCAGCAAGACGTGCGAACGGCCGGCCTCGCTCGTAGGAGGGTTTTGGCAACGACCTCTGACGTGGAAAGCTGAAGGCATGCCGAACATGCCGGGGATGCGGAGGGTCCCGTTCAGCGTCCATTCGGCCCTGACCCAATGGCAGAGCGGGCCTTTCGCCCTCTGCGTGGTCGCCGTCCTCATCGGCCTGGCCTACTGGTACCTCAGGGCCGACTGGATGCTCGCTCAACGGGGCAGGAGGTGGCCCCGCCACCGGACCGCCGCCTTCCTCGCCGGGCTGGTTGCGGTCGACCTCGCTCTCCAGTCCCCGGTCGCGACATTCACGGGAGAGTACTTCGAAGCTCACGTGGTGCAGCACCTGCTTCTCATGCTGGTCGCCCCCCCACTGCTCGCCCTGGGCGCCCCATCAACCCTGCTGCTGCAGACAGCCGGCCGGCGGACCAAGAGCCGCTGGCTCGCCGCGCTGCGCTCCCGGCCGGTCGCCGTCCTCACCTACCCCGTGGTGGTCTGGTTTTTGTACTTCGGGGTCATGTTCGCGTTCTTCCTCAGCTCGCTCATCAACCTGGCCATGCATCACATGGCGCTCATGGACGTGCTGAACGTCCTCTTCCTCTTCGGCGGCACCTTGTACTGGTGGCCCATGGTGGGACTCGACCCGATCGTCCACTGGAAGATGGGCTACGGCTCCCGGATGGTCAACATTCTGCTGGGCGGTCCACCCGAGGTGATCCTCGGGCTCGCCATTCTCTCGGCCCGCACCCCCATCGCTTCCATGTACACCCTTTCCAGCACGCACGCCGGAGGGGCTCTGTTGTGGATCACGACGGAGATAGCGGTGTTCATCGGGTTCATGCCGGTGTTCTGGCAATGGGTCCAATCCGACGAGCGAGCCGCCAAACGGGTCGACGCCCTGGCCAAACGGGACCTGGCGGTCGCCCAGGCCCGCCGGGCCCTGGACCTCGCCGACGGCCAGGGCGACGCCGGCCTGTCGGGCGCGGCCTCCCCAGCAGCACTCGGACCGTTCGCCGGCTCGCCCGAAGCGATGGCACAACCGGAGGAAGACGCGGCGTATGCCGACGTGGCGGACGCCATGGCCGCAACAGCCGGCGGGGGTCGGCAGGACAGTCCAAAGAGACTGACTCACTGGGAGGAAGCGTGGCGGGTCCGGACCGGCATGGTTCCGCACACCGGGCAGGATGGTAACTGGGTGCTACGCCGGTCGCCGGCGGCCCGTCGGCCGAAGTAAGCCGGCCCGAAGACCGCCGGCCCGCCCACCCCGGTCAAAGCCCGGCTCTCGTGAAAGCCCAGCGTCTCTCCGACCTCGATCTTCGCCACAGACGCCTGGCTGTGCTGGGCGCGGCGATGAGAATCGCGCTCACATGGGTGCTGCTGGTGGCCGTCTACTACGCCTTCCCCCAGGGGACGTTCGGCAGCTCAGCGGCCATAGCACGGCTGGCCGTAGGCGTCCTGCTGGTATTCGGGGTGTTTGCCTGGCAGACCCATCGGATCGTGCACGCCGAGCTGCCGGCGCTGCGGGCCGTCGTCTCGCTGGCCGTGCTCATCCCGTTGTTTCTCCTGGTGTTCTCGGCACTCTACCTGTCGCTGTCGAGCACCTCACCTGCAACGTTCAGTGAGAAACTCGACCACTCGTCCGCGCTGTACTTCACCATCACCGTCTTCTCGACCGTCGGCTTCGGCGACATCGTGCCGAGGACCGATACCGCCCGGATCATCGTGAGTGCCCAGATGCTCCTCGATCTGGTCATCATCGGGGTGGTGGTCCGGGTCCTCATCAACGCCGCCAAGTCAGGACTGGAACGGGCTCGTCAAGACTCGCCGGGCACGGAATGACGACGGCGGGTCGGTCTACCAGCCGGCGTCCTGGACCTACTGGGCGTCCGGCGCCGGGGATTCGCTTGTCACCTGCAACCGGGCCGCGTCGTAGACCGGGAGGGGGGCGGGCTGGATCGTCGGTCTGACGGCATCAGGGACGCTCAGGTCCCCGCCGGTGTGCAGCACGCTGAACTCCCGTTCCGGCCGGCCCCGGCCTATGAACGAGCGGGTCCACTTGAGGAGGGTCGTTAGGCGGTTGCCGAACCCGGTCAGGAAAGCCAGGTGGACGAAGGCCCAGACCACCCATCCGGGAAAGCCGCTCAGGCGCAGACCGCGGAAGTCGACCACGGCCCGGAACCGCCCGACTGTGGCCGCGCTACCGAGGTCCCGATACTTGAAGGGAACCGAAGGGTCGCCGTTCAGGCGGCGCTTGATGGTGTTGGCGGCGTGCAATCCTCCTTGCATCGCCACCTCGGCCACACCGGGCAGCTTGTCGAGCGTCGTCATGTCGCCTACTACGAAAACCTCGGGATGGCCGGGAATGGTGAGGTCGGGCAGCACCGAGATGCGTCCGGCCCGGTCCAGCTCGGCGCCCGACGCCTTCGCCAGCTCAGCCGCCAGGGGCGACGCTTCCACGCCCGCCGCCCACACGGTCGTGTGCGCATCAAGACGGTCCGTCGTCCCGGATTCACCGATGAAATCGACGCCGCGGGGGTCCACCCCGACGACGCGCGCGCCCATCCGGAGCTCCACCCCGAGCTTCTTGAGCTCCTTGCCGGCCTTTCCGGACAGCTGGTCGCCGAAGGTGGCGAGTGGTTCCTTGCCACCGTCCAGCAGGACCACCCGGACCGAAGACGCTTCGAAGTTGCGGAACTCGCCCCTCAGGCTGCGTACCGCCAGCTCCCGGACCTGGCCGGCCAGCTCGACTCCCGTAGGTCCGGCGCCCACGATGGCAACCGTGAGCCAGCGCTCCCGCTCGGTCGGGTCCTCCGCCATCTCCGCCATCTCGAACGCGCCGAAGATGCGCCGGCGCAACTCCCGGGCGTCGTCGATGGTCTTCATGCCTGGTGCGTACAGAGCGAACTCGTCATGGCCGAAATACGACTGGTTGACGCCGGCCGCGACGATCAAACTGTCGTACGGGAACTCTCGGGGATCCGCCCCCAAAATACGGGCGTGCACGATCCGTCGCTCGAGATCGAAGCCCGTGACCTCGGCCAGCTCGACCCGCACGTTCTTGTGCTTACGAACTATGTGACGGAGGGCCGGAGCGACCTGGCCGGGCGGCAGCAGACCGGTCGCCACCTGGTAGAGAAGAGGTTGAAAGAGATGGTGGTTGCGCCGGTCGACCAGTGTCACGTCGACCGGCATGTGTCCGAGGTACCGGGTGGCCGGAAGGCCGCCGAACCCCCCGCCGACGACGACGACCCGGTGACGCCCGGATTCGCCGCCATTCATCCGAGACGCTCGATCAGGTGCTCGCCGACCCTCATGGCGTTGGCCATTGCCGTCAATGCCGGGTTCACTGCGCCGATGCTCGGAAAGAAGCTGGTGTCGACCACATAGAGGTTGTCCAGCTCGTGGGCTTTGCAGTTGACGTCCAGCACCGAAGTGGCGGGGTCGTCACCGAACCGGCACGTGCCGGCCTGGTGGGCGACGCCGGCGAGCGGGACGTTCATGCACATGTAGAAGTTCTTGTCGAACACGTGGTGCTGGGCCATGCCGACGTGATTCAGGATCTTCTTGAGCTCGTCGTAGAGGCCTTGGGCCTCCTGGTCGTTGCTCGAGGTGTAGGCCAGGTGGACCCGCCCGGCGTCGTCAACGGTGACCCGGTTGTCCGGCTTCGGGAGGTCCTCGGTGGTCAACCACCAGTCGACGGAGTGCTGTGCCACCTCGTCGAGACTCCGCCGGGGGGCAAGCCTGGTGAGCTTGGGCTCCTCCCCCTTCATGGCACCGGCGTTGGATTTGCCGATCATCTGAATGTTGCCGAGCGGCCATTGCCGGCCGTCCCCGCTCAGGTAGAAGTCGTTGATCCCGAGGGTCTTCTGGAACACGGTTTCGTTCTGTTCCTTGCACAGGGCGGCCACCGCCTTGCAGTTGTGGAACATGTAGTTGCGCCCGACCTGATCGGAGCCGTTGGCCAGGCCACCGGGGTGGCGGTCGCTGGCCGACTGGAGCAGGAGCTTGGCGCTGTTGGAAGCGCCGGCGCACAGCGCCACCACGTCGGCCGAGTACACCTCCTGGGCGTAAGCCTCGCCGTCGCCGGGGCGTTCGACGACGACCCCGGTCACGGTTCCACCGGCCGGGTCGGTCTCCAGCTTGATGACCTTGGAGTTGACCAGCAGGGTGACGTTTTCGCGGTCCAATAGGGGGCGCACGCCGATGATCTCGGCGTCTGATTTGGCATGGACCAGACACGGGTAGCCGTCGCACCAGGCGCAGCGGATGCACTGGCTGCGGGCCCGATCGGCCTCGTCGAGCATGATGCCAACCGGCGCCGAGAAGGGGTGGTAGCCCCCGGCCGTCAATGCGTCAGCGATCTCCTGGAGGCGGGCCTCGTGACTGACGGCCGGCCACGGGTACGGCCCCGAGTAATGACCTTCGGTGGGGTCCTCGTTGCGGTTGCCGTGCACCTGGTAGAGCCACTCGGCCTTGGTGTACCACGGCTCGAGATCGTCGTAGCCGAGGGGCCAGGCCGGCGACACGCCGTCCGCATGCTGGATCTCCCCGAAGTCCTGGGGCCGTAACCGGTACAGGGCGGCTCCGTACAGCTTGGTGGCCCCGCCGACGAAATAGTGGACCTGAGGCTGAAACGGCGTGCCCGCGCTGTCGTACCAGGTGTCCGGCGAGATGTATTTGCCGTCCACGAAGACGGCGTCGGGATTCCAGTTGTCCATCTCACGGGGCAGGAAGTCGCCCCGCTCGAGGAGCAGAATGCGCTTGCCCGACGGCGCCAGGGTGTGAGCCAGGGTCCCACCGCCGGCGCCGGTTCCGATAATGATGACGTCATAGTGCTCAGGCACGGGTGTCTCCCAGCTAGAGGTTGGTCACAGCCCGGGGCTCGAATGCATCAGCCCACCATCAGCGAAGATCGTGGTGCCATTGATGTAGGTGGCCCCGTCGCCCGCCAGAAAGGCCACGACGCTGCCGATCTCCGACGGCTCGGCCATGCGCCCGAGCGGTATGGCCGCGTCTAGGGTCTTCATCTTCTCCGGATCCGTCATAGTCGAGGTGTTTATCGGGGTGGCCACTGCGCCCGGGCCCACGCCGACCACCTGGATGTTGTGCGGCCCGAGTTCCTGGCCGGCCTGGCGGGTCAGCATACGCATCCCCCCCTTGGACAAGCAGTAAGGAGCATTGCCCGGCATCGGCCAGTCCTCGTGGACCGAGCTGATGTTGATGATGCGCCCCCCGCTGCCCTGGGCGATCATCTGCTTGGCCGCCAGTTGGGTGCCAAAGAACGCGCTCTTGAGGTTGATCTCCATGACCTTCTCGTACTGGGCCTCGGTCGTATCGAGGACCGAGGTACGCGTTCTCGACCCCGGCATTATTGACCATGACGTCCAAACGGCCCATGTCCTTTACCGCCCGACCGATCAGCATCTCCAGGTCGGAGACCTTGCTCACGTCGGCCTTCACTCCTATGGCCTGGTCACCGAGAGCCGCGATCTGCTTCTCCAGGTCCTCGGTTGCCGCCTCGTCAGCCACGTAGTCGATCACGATGTTCGCCCCCGCTCCCGCCAATGCCAGGACGATGGCCTTACCTATTCCCGAGTTGCCGCCCGTCACGATGGCCACCTTGCCTTTGAGCGACATCGCGTTCCTCCTCTTGCCGGGCCGCTCTTGTGCGGCTGCGCCGATAGCTCCCGAAAGAGACAGTAGGTCTCGGCCGACCCGGTCTCGTCACCCCATCAGGGGGATAGCGGTCGCCCCGATCCCGGGGATCCGACCGCCGCGTCGACGGGGGGACGACCGGGGTGTCGCCAGCCGTGGATCGGTGGGCTCCGGGAAGCGGTTCACCCTGATCGGGTGGGTTCACGAGACGGGATGAGATATGAGATGGGGACGACCGCGAAGGAGGACTCGTGCAGGGAGGAAGGCATACAGGCGATCCTCCGCCCGGTGACGAACCCCGGTCGTCCCGGCGCCCGAGATCCGATCGTTCGCTGACCACCAGGGAGGTCGATGTTCTCGGCTACCTCCCCACGCGGCTGTCGACAGGAGAAATCGCCGCCCGGCTCGGGATCTCACCGAACACCGTCAAGACCCACCTGAAGAACATCTACCAGAAGTTGGGTGCTCGATCTCGCAATGAGGCCATTGTCAACGCAGCCCGGCTGCACCTGATATCCAACGAGTCCGCAGCTTCGGTGATGTTCCAGGACACTCCGGCTCTGGTCACGCGCTGAAGGTCGCGGGTCCACCCTGTTAGGGTGAACCTCGCAGGCACCAGGGCAGGAACTGTAGTTGGGACGGAAGACCGGCCCGAAGAGGCTCGCAGACGTATCCGGTATGACGGAGGTCGGGCGTTCAGGCGGCTACCGTCCTCAGTGCAGGAGGGAACCGATCCCTGAGCCGAACGGCCGGCGTCACTGTTTGCCGTGGGTTTTGTGAGCGTCTTTGACCCGATCGAAAGAGCCGTCCGGCGGGCGGACAAGTTTCAGCAGGCTCACTCCGTCCTGGGGTTCCCCTGGGCCGTCATGCAGAAGTTCGGCAACGACCAGGCCGGCAGCCGGGCCGCCCTCATCGCCTACTACGGGCTGTTCGCCATCTTCCCGCTCCTTTTGTTGTTCACGACCATCCTCGGCTATGTGCTCCACGGGAACGCCAAGCTGAGAGCTCAGCTCATCAACAGCGCGTTGGGCAGCTTCCCGATACTCGGCACTCAACTCAAGTCGGAGACCCACACCCTCGAAGGCAGCGGGGCGGCCGTGCTGATCGGGGCCATTCTGCTGCTGTACGGCGCGCTCGGACTCGGCCAGGCCACCCAGGCCGGGATGAATGCGGTGTGGAACGTCCCGTACGTCCGCCGCCCCAACTTCCTGCTGCGTTACGCCCGGGCGTTAGGCGTTCTGGTCCTGCTCGCCCTGTCCACGATCGGCTCGACGGTGGTAACCGGATTCGCCACTCTCGCCGCCCACGGCATGGGCGCCAAGTTGCTCCTGCTGGTGGGGTCGTTGGTGTTGAACTTCGTGCTCATCCTGGTCGCCTTCAAGGTGATGACGGCGGCGCCTCTCCAATGGCGCCAGGTTGCCCTGGGCGCCGGGCTGGCGTCCCTCTTCTGGCAGACACTCCAGGCGGTCGGCAGTTGGTACGTGGCGAGAGGGCTGGAGCACAACAGCGAGGCCTATGGCTTCTTCGCGGTGGTGATCGTGCTGCTGTCCTGGATATACCTCGGAGCCCAACTGTTCCTCCTGGCCGCCGAGGTGGATGTTGTGATGTGGAATCGGCTGTGGCCCCGGTCGATCGTGCAACCCCCCTTGACCGGGGCTGACCGAGCGGTGTTCGAACGGCTGGCCCAGATGCAGATACGCCGGCCTGAGACCGAGCTCGAGGTCGTCTTCTCATCAGAGGCGGACCGTGATCCGCTCGAGCCGCCATCCGACGGTACCGACGCCGAACCCTGAGCCGGTGGGTCCGAAGGAGCTCCGGACCCGAGACGGGCTCGGATGGATCACCCGGTGGAGGTCAGGATCCGGTCGCGGCCTCAACCGACGGGCGGGCAGGAGCCGGGCGCTGATGGCGGGCGACGGCTATGGCCAGAACCGACATCGCGATGACGGCGACCCCGGCCACCCGGCACACCGCAGACAGAGAGGTGACCCGCTGGAGGACGCCCGCCCCGAAGGCCGCTAGGCCATACCCCGGCCGGTAGGCCGCGACGAGCCACCCGGCCGCGGCGGGAAAGACCACCAGGCTAAGGCCCTGGAACAGGCCGATCGCATAGACGGTCAGAACCTCAGGGTGGCCGGGTCCCGCCGAGGCCTGCGAGGAGATCACCCCCTCAGTGCCGCTTGCCCGTTCGCCGTCAGTGCCCGCCGGGCACTCAGTGGCGTTTGCGGCGATCGTTGCGGGATTGGGCCCGCGCTTCCTTGCGCTTGCGCCGCGCCGGCGCGGTGTGGACCGCGCTACGCCTCTCCTCGGCCTCCAGCCGGGTGCGCCGCCGGGTGATCGTCATGATGCCGGCCACGACCAGAAGTACAGCGAGGAGACTGAAGATGATGATGTAAAACACGCCTCTACCTCACTGTGCGGCAGTCCTGTCGGCCGTCATCCCGATGAGGTGATTGTGACCGGTGTACATCGGGCCGACGATCGATGGTCGGTTCAGTTGATGGCTGACGGCGAGAGAATACCAGCGCGCCGAGGTGGCCGGGGTGGGGCGAACCAGGTTTGCCGGGGTTACCGGGCCCCGCTCCGACCTGGACCTGGTGTTCCGCGACCTCGAAGGCCACAGCCAGCGGGTCGTCCGCCGCCTCCTTTATCTCGGCATCCCGGTCACCTAGGTGGGTACCAGCCTCGTGGCCGGTCCATTGGCTTCTCGGTCTGGCCGAGACCGCCGAGGAGCAACAGTCCGAGCCGGAGCAGCCTGATGAACCCGGGCTGGCCCCTCCAAGACTGGACGACTGACCGGTCTGGACGACCCGGACCGTTGCCGTTCCCCGGTTGGCCTACCGCATGCGCCGGGAGGGCAGTAGCGCGCCGATGAACCAGAACAGGGGAATGAATATGCCTATCAGGAACATCACCCAGTGCCCCTTCCTGAGCGACATGACCCCAAGGGTGATGATCAAAAGGAAATAGATGACCGCCCAGAGGGCGACGAGGGGGCCGCTTGTGGCGTCAGCGATGATCGGCATGGGTCTCTCCTTGCAGAGGTCGGGGCGCTCGGCGTCCTGGACCGGGTCGACGTCGGGTCCTCACTCGGCGGCCGGGGGTGGCGGAACGGTCGAGGTTTCTACAACTGCGGTCTGGGGCGCCGGTGGCTCTGCGGGCGACGCTCCGGCAGCCGGCTGGGCCTGAGTCGCCTCCGCGGTCGCCTCGGCAGCCGACGCCGGCCGGGGCGAGAAATGGACCCGGCCGACATAGGCGACGACGACGGCGACGATCACGAGGGGCATGGCGTTGACTCCGTCGGTACCCATGAAGAGGGTCGTGATCAGTACGGCGGTAAGTGGCAGGCCGAGCATGGAGCAGGTCATGGCCCCAACTCCCATGGCCGCGCCGGCCACCATCGGCAGCCCGGGCAGGTGGGACAGCGCCACTCCGCCAACCGCCCCGACGAACATGCCAGGAAATATCGGCCCACCCCGAAAGCCGCTCAGGGACACCCCATAGGCCAGGGCCTTGCAGGCCAGGAGAAGCAGCAGGGCGCCGATCGAGTAGGAGGCGGTGTTGGTCAGGAAGCCGGGCAGGGCCGACTGACCGGAGAACAGAACATCAGACGAAGGCTTGCCGGTCCCTTCGGCGTAGGCCACGGCCAAACCTCCGACAGCCAGCCCGACCACGGGCAGCAGTAGCGTTATCCGCTTTTCGACAAAGGGTTTGAGGTACAGGGCCAGCCAGCGGATGCAGCCCCCCACGATCG
This sequence comes from uncultured Actinomycetota bacterium, assembly GCA_963783945.1. Classification (GTDB taxonomy): domain Bacteria; phylum Actinomycetota; class Acidimicrobiia; order Acidimicrobiales; family Palsa-688; genus CAWAPS01. Next base: position 464,153 of record CAWAPS010000007.1, on the reverse strand, counting down.
TCGCCGCCACCCCGATGAGGATCGCCCATCCTAGCTCGGCGCCATCGGGATGCGTGAAGGGGGGGAGATTGGGAACGGCGAGAGAGAACGTCCCGTGCCCGGTCCAGGCGTCGAAACCGACGAAGATCAGATAGCCGATACCAGCAGCCAAAATGCCCGGCACCAGCACCAGCCCGGTCGCCGGACCCAGTCCGGACGCCTCCATCAGAAGGAACGCCCCCGACAGCGGCGAGGAGAGCAGGGTGCTTATGGCCGTGAAGCTTCCGGCGGCCCCGATCACCTCGAACGATCGCGGTGGCGCGTCGCGGTTGATGACCCGTAGGGCGGCGGCGGCCAGCCCGCCGCCCAGGGCGATCAGGGGGGCCTCAGGCCCGATGACCGCACCCATGGCCAAGCCGGCGAGGGCCGCCAGCGCGATACCGGGGATCCAAGCGGCCGGGGGTGGACCGCCGGGATGAAAGCCGTCCGCAGGGGAATGCCCTCCCCGGCCGGGCAGGTACCTGATCGTCAAACCGACCAGGACTCCCGCCAACCCGACCATCGGCACTGGCCACCAGACGGGCTCTCCGTGGAAGCCGAGCGCCTTCAGCAGATAGGCCGGGTCGAACAGCCATTTCTGAAGGTCGGAAACCAGGTAGAGGTACCAATATGCCCCGACCGCGATAGGTGCGCCGATGATGGCGGCGAACACCAGTAGGACCACGTAGGCCCGGTTCCGAAGCAGGCCCTGGATGTCTATCTCTGGTTCGGGCACTTCGGGCACGTCAAGAGCCTCCCCGGGAGCCCGAATCGGGCGTCACGGCCCTACCCACGGCGCCGATCGCTTCCGCGGCATACCCGCCTCGCACAGAGCGCGACCCGTCGCTGCTGCCTTCGCCTGGTTCCTAGCTGAGGGTCGCTACCGGGGCGGTGGAGGTCTTCCAGGCGTCGGCGGCGACGTAACGCCGGCCGTGGGTCACCGCCGTCTTGGTACCGATGGCCATGCCGATAAACGCCTCCAGCCCCTCCAGACCGACGAGCGGAGCCGGGAAGATCAGCGGTCCCCCGTCGATCTCGAAGCCGGCTGGGGCTCCGTGTGCTTTCACGCTCTCGCCTCCTGACAAGGACCACGGTCTGGCCTTGCTCCCGGTCGGGACGTTCAGAGCGTGGTCTAGTGCGACAGTAATCGCCATCACCCGGTACAGGTGATTCCAAATCGGGGTCTGCTGTTGAGGATAGGGGCCTGTCAGGGATAGTTTTTCCGGCCCGGGGCCGCTTTCCTGGCTGGCTGCGGGTGGGCACGAAAGGCCGGTGCACGACAGTGGGCGTCGAATCGGAGCGGGTCAAGGGGTTCGGAAAGCTGGAAGACGGACTCCGTCAAGCCAGCGATTGGTACTTGTGGGGACCATATGTCAGCGAGCGCCAGTGGGGCACGGTGCGAGAGGATTACAGCGCGGACGGGGAGGCCTGGGCCTATCTGCCCCACGACCACGCCCGGTCCCGGGCGTACCGGTGGGGCGAGGACGGCCTCGCCGGCTTCTGCGACGTCGAGCAACGCCTGTGCCTCGGACTGGCCTTGTGGAATGGGCACGATCCGATCCTCAAGGAGAGGCCCTACGGTCTGACCGGGGCCGAAGCCAACCACGGAGAGGACGCGAAGGACTACTGGTGGTACCTCGATGCCCTGCCCAGCCACGCGTGGAACCGGTGGCGTTACCACTATCCGCAGAGGGCCTTTCCCTACGAGGACCTGCGCCAGGAGAACAGCCGGCGCAGCAAGACCGAGCCTGAGTACGAGCTGCTCGACACGGGTGTCTTCGACGAGGATCGCTACTGGATCGTCGAGGTCCATTACGCCAAGGCCGATCCCAGCGACCTTCTCATGTCGATCCAGTGCACCAACGCCGGGCCCGACGCCGCGCCGCTCCACATCCTGCCGACGGCCTGGTTTCGTAACACCTGGTCGTGGGACGTGGATGCCCCGAAACCCGAACTGGCCGCCGGCGGGGCCGCCACGGTGGATATCCGGCATCCGTTCCTCGGCGAGCTCGAGCTGGTGGCGGCCCGGGCCCCGGATGGGTCCGGCCCGACCCTTCTGTTCTGCGACAACGAGACCAATGATCGGCGGCTGTACGGCGTGACTTCCGGTGCTCCCTACCCGAAGGACGCGATCAACGACCGGGTGGTCGCCGGCCGCGATAGCGTAAATCCGGAGCGGCGCGGCACCAAGTGTGCCTTCTGGTATCAGCCCACAGTGGGACCGGGCCAGACGGTGGAGCTGCGCCTGCGCTTGCGCCCGAAAGGCTGCGGTCCAGAGGTCCCGGACGCTCTCGGCGCCGACTTCGACGAAGTGATGCTTCGCAGGCAGTCCGAGGCCGACGAGTTCTATCGCGAGCTGACGCCGGACAAGGCGCCGGCCGACGAGGCCATGGTCCTGAGACAGGCTCTGGCCGGGATGCTCTGGAGCAAGCAGCTTTACTACTACGACGTGGCCCGCTGGCTCGAGGGAGACCCCACTCAGCCGATCCCACCGGCGTCGAGGCTGTCCGGGCGCAACTCGAGGTGGCGGACCTTCGATTCCTTCGACATCATGTCGATGCCGGACAAGTGGGAGTACCCGTGGTTCGCGGCATGGGACCTCGCCTTTCACTGTGTGGCGCTGGCCCACGTTGACCCGGCCTTCGCCAAGTACCAGCTCATCTTGCTGTGCCGTGAATGGTTCCAACACCCCAACGGGGCCCTGCCCGCCTACGAATGGGACTTCGGGGACGTCAATCCGCCGGTACAGGCGTGGGCCGCGCTCGAGGTCTTCACCATCGACGGAGGCCGCGACCTTGACTTTCTCAGCCGGATCCTGGACAAGCTGCTGGTCAACTTCACCTGGTGGGTGAACCTGGAGGACCACGGCGGCAACAACGTGTTCGAGGGCGGCTTTCTGGGGTTGGACAACATCGGACCGATCGACCGGTCCCACCTGCCGGTCGGCGGCACCCTCGAGCAGTCCGACGCCACTGGCTGGATGGCTTCATACGCCCTCGCCTTGGCTGCCATATCGGCTGTCCTGAACCGGACGGGCCGGCGGCCGGCGGGCGACCTGGTGCTGAAGTTCATCGAGCATTTCGCTGCTATTCGCGACGCCATGCACGCTCAGGGATTGTGGGACGAGTCGGACGGGCTCTTCTATGACCGGCTGGTGACGCCCGATGGCTCGGTCGTGCCGGTAAAGGTGCGATCGATGGTAGGCGTCATACCAGTGCTGGCGGCCGCCGTAATCGACGAGCAAATGCTCGACCAGAGCATGGAGATAGCCAAGCAATTTCCCCGTCTACTCCGCGACCAGGGACTCGACGATCCTGAGAAACTGGCGGAGACCGGGCTGCTCCACGGGGAACCGGGCAACCGGCAGCTGCTCCTCGGGGTCGTGGGCACCGAACGACTCGAGCGGATATTTGCCAAGCTCTTCGACGAGAAGGAGTTCCTCTCGCCCCACGGTTTGCGGGCGATTTCCGCCTTTCACATGGATCACCCATACGAGCTCGACATCGAAGGCTTCCGGGCCTCGATCGACTACGAGCCGGCGGAGTCCACCACCGGGATGTTCGGCGGCAACTCCAACTGGCGGGGTCCGCTGTGGTTTCCCCTCAACTTCCTCGTGGTCGAGGCTCTGGAACGATACGACCGCTTCTTCCGCGACAGCTTCACGATCGAGTACCCCACCGGTTCGGGAAAGCGGCTGATGCTGGGTGAGATCGCCCAGGACCTGCGCCACCGCCTGATTTCGATATTCCTGGTGGGCCCCGACGGGCGCCGGCCCTGCTTCGGTGCCACCGACCGGCTTCAGAACGATCCGGCGTGGAAGGACAACCTGATGTTCAACGAGTACTTCAACGGCGACAACGGGGCCGGTCTGGGCGCGTCCCATCAGACCGGCTGGACGGGTGTGGTAGCCGACCTCATCCGCCGCAAGCACGGAGACGTCGCCCCGCTGGGCGAGCTCCTGCGCGACGCGGCACCCGACCGGACGCCGCCTCGATGAGCACGCTCGCGGCCGACGGCACGGCACTACCCGGCAGCGAGTTCCCGATCGGGGCCACACCCCGGACAGGGGGAACCAACTTCGCCGTCGCATCCGGGTCGGCCGCCGCCATGACGCTGTGCCTGTTCGACGAGTCGGGCAGGGAGACCCAGATTCCGCTACCGGACCTCGACGGTGGGGTATGGCACGCTTTCGTGCCGGGCGTGGGTCCCGGGCAGGAGTACGGCTTTCGGGCCGCCGGACCTTACGATCCGGCCAGGGGGCTGCGCTTCAACCCGGCGAAGCTCCTGATCGACCCTTACGCTCGAGCTATCACCGGAGACGTGCATTTCGGCCCCGAAGTCGCTGGCTACGCCTCCGGGGACAGTGACGCCCCAAGCCCTCTGGACTCGGCCGGGTTCGTACCGCGAAGCGTGGTGGTGGACCCCAGCTTCGAGTGGCGCGCCAGCCCCCGGCCGGCGCGCCGGTACTCGGACACCATCATCTACGAAATGCACGTCAAGGGCTTTACCATGACCCACCCCGACGTACCTCCGGCCCTGCGCGGTACCTACGCCGGGCTCGGTCACGAGGCCGTCATCGCCCATCTGGTTGACCTCGGGATAACGGGGGTAGAGCTCCTGCCGGTTCACCACAGCGTGCCCGAAGCCTTCCTCCTCGGGCGGGGGCTCACCAACTACTGGGGCTACAACACCATCGGGTACTTCGCTCCCCACGGCGCCTATTCGGCTGCCGTAAGGGCCGGGCGGCCCGGTGGGCAGGTGGCGGAGTTCAAGGGCATGGTCGACGCTTTACACCGCGCCGGCCTGGAGGTGCTCCTCGATGTCGTCTTCAACCACACCGCGGAGGCTGATGACCACGGGCCGACCCTCTGCTTTCGGGGCCTGGACAACCCGGCTTACTACCGCCTCAGTCCCGACAATCCCCGGTTGTACGTCGATACGACGGGCTGCGGCAACACCCTCAACGCGGGGGACCCGGTGGCCCTCCGTCTCGTGATGGACTCCCTGCGGTACTGGCTGACCGAGATGCGGGTCGACGGTTTCCGGTTCGACCTGGCCCCCAGCCTGGCGCGTCAGGACGGCGGGTTCGACCAGGTCTCGGCGTTCTTCGACCTGGTCTCTCAGGACCCTGTGGTTTCCCAGGCCAAGCTCATCGCCGAGCCGTGGGACGTGGGCCAGACCGACAGCTACGAGCTCGGCCGCTTCCCTCCGTTGTGGCGTGAATGGAACGGCAAATACCGCGACACCATGCGGGACTTCTGGCGCAGCCACGACGGCCTGCTCGGCGAATTCGCCACCCGTTTCACCGGCTCGTCGGACCTGTTCGCCCGCCCGGGTAGGCGGCCCACCGCCTCTGTCAACCTGCTCACGGTCCATGATGGCTTCACCTTGGCCGACCTGGTCTCTTACGAGGACAAGCACAACGAGGCGAACGGCGAAGCCAACCGGGACGGCACCGACGACAACCGGTCCTGGAACTGCGGGGCCGAAGGGCCCACCACAGACCCCGATATCGTGGTGTTACGGGCCCGCCAGCGCCGGGCCATGCTCGCCACGCTGCTTCTCTCTTTTGGCGTGCCCCTGCTGCTCGGCGGAGACGAGCTCGGACGCACTCAGCAGGGCAACAACAACGCCTACTGCCAGGACAACGCCATAACCTGGTTCGACTGGTCCAGTACCGACGGCGCCCTGCTCGCCTTCACCAAAAGGCTGGTGGCCTACCGCCAGGCTCATCCGGTTTTCCGCCGCCGCCGGTTTCTCGCTGGAGCGGAGAGCGCTCAACTGAAGTGGTACACGTTTTCGGGAGCACCGATGACGGCGGCCGACTGGGCCGATCCGAGCGCTCGCAGCCTGGCGTTGTACCTCGACGGTTGCGACGATCCCGACCGGGACGTCGATGGCGCCCTGCTGGTCGACGACGATTTCCTCGTGCTGGTGAACGCCTGGTGGGAGGCGCTTGATTTCGTCATTCCCTCTGCCCGCCCGGGCCAGCAGTGGCATGGCGAGATCGACACTTTCACCCTGACGCCATCACCCGTGGGGTCCCCCCGGTCCGTCGGGGACACCGTTGGGGTCGGGCCCCGGTCAGTCGTGGTCCTGCGGGGACCGAGGGGCTATCGATCCGGGTAACGCCGGGCGCCTGATGGCGTTGGTCCACCGCCTGACGACGCGCCGCGCGTATCTTTATCGCGGCACGCGGACGGACCGTTTCTATCCGCTGCTCATTGAGCCTACGAAAGGTTTATAGATGCTGTCGTTTATAGCTTCGTCATACCCTCTACTGGACGCGTTCTGGACCATCCTCTGGATCTTTCTCTTCTTCATTTGGATCTGGCTTCTGATCGTCGTGTTCTCCGACATCTTCCGCAGCCGCGATCTGGGCGGCTGGGGGAAAGCCCTCTGGAGCCTGTTCGTCATCATCATCCCCTGGTTGGGCGTGCTGATCTACCTGATCGCCCGGGGAGGCTCCATGCAGGAGCGCCAACTGCAGGCGGCCCAGGCCCAGGACGCGGCCTTCCGCGACTACGTCCAGCAGGCCGCCTCGACCAGCGGCGGTGATTCCGCTGACCAGCTTCACAAGCTGGCCGACCTGCGCGACCGAGGCGTGATCACAGAGGAGGAGTTCCAGCAGCAGAAGGCCAAGGTCCTCGCCAGCTGATCAGGCCCTACCCCGGGTGAGGCGGGGTTTCCCCGTGCCCTCCCCTGTGCATTCGTTCCCCGGCCGGCCGGAATCCGTTTCATCGCGGGTTCCGGCCGGTCGGCGTTTCGGGCCCGGGTGGACCCGGGTGGGCCCGGGTGGGGCCCGGGTGGGGCCCGGGTGGGGCCCGGGTGGGGCCCGGGTCGGGCCCGGGTGGGCTCGCGCGGCGCCCCGGCGCCATGTGGTGCCGGCTGGCGCGGGCCCGCTTCAGGAGCGGGAGGGGCTTGGGGGGTCGGCGGCTGTGTGATCGAGGGCCTCGACCGTTGTGGCCCCGGGGGCAGTCGCGCCGGCGCTAGCCGAAGCGGTGACGCTGGCGGCAGCACTATCGACGCCGGCCGGGGTGGACCCGGTCCCGATGCCGGAGCCAGGCACCAGAGATACGCCCGGCTCCGGTCGCTCGGTTGCCGCATCCGTGGCCGGAGCATCCGTGCTTGGCCCTGGTGGTCGGGCCACGTTGCCGGCCACCAGCTTGGCGCTCATCTTTATGGCTTTCACCGCGCCCGTCGCCCCGGCCTGCAGAGTGAACCCGAGCGAGATCAGGATGACCCCGAGAACGAACACCCTCGACCCGAGGAGCAAGATGCCTACACGGCCAACTATGTACGGCGGGGTGCAGACGATGGCCCCGATAGCCCCGCCGACGACGGTCGCCGTCAACTTGTCCCGAGGAGACCCGACGGCCTTCATCCCGATCAACCGGGACGGAATCGCAACGTAAGTGAGCATCATGACGCCGATAACCACGCTGAGCGAGAACGCGAACCACCACAAACCCCAGCGAGGCGTCACGATGATCGAGATTCCGAGAGCGATTCCGATGATCAGCCCAACGGTCAGAATCACGTCGAGTCGTGGCCGGGAACGGGTGAAGGCCGATCGGATCTGCGGCTTGCCGGGACTGGAGATGGCGAACGCGAAAACGGCATTCAGGTAGTAGCACGCCGCGGTCACCAGCACGATGGCGATGACCAGGGCCACGGCAAGAGAACCGTCCCACACCCGCAGCTCGCGGCGCTTGAAGACGTGCAGCTTCAGGTCCAGCATGGCGGCCCAGATCCACATGGCCGGCAGGACCTGCAAGAGCGACAGCCGCCAGTCGGAGAACAGCAATTTCACGCCCTGGAACAGCATCACCAGAGCGCCGATGGCGAAGGTGAGCGGAGCCAGGTACCGCTTCGACCGGCTGAGCTGCAGGACGGCCTGCTCCACCCGAGCCTCGTCTCCGTCGCTGATGGCGCGGATCAGCGCTCGTACCTGCCCGACCACGACGTCCCGGCGGGGCAGCCGGGGCAGGACGGCAGAGTGGCGCGGGGAACCCTCGGCGTTCACGTTGCCGGCGCTCCGACGGCGGGTCTCGGTCCGTCCCGACGCCGCCGGTGCCGCCATGGAGAACAGGCGTCACTTACCGTCATTCGTTCCGATCCCAGCCTTCTCCCTGTGGGCGATCGTCCGTCTCCTGCCACACCGACACCCCTGGGAATCGTACCCGTGCCCCGGCGACTCCGGCCATTGGGGCAGGCGGGCTACCGGTGGGTGCCTTCATCGGCCAAAGCCGCGCCGGATGGCCCGGCTGATACCTTGACGGCTGTGACCGGAGCCGGTGCGGCGTCAACGTTCGATCACGTCGCCGATCCTCGCAACCGGGGGGTTTCCGTGTGAGCGCTCTCGACGGCGGCAACCGGCAGCACGACCCAGCAATGCTGTTCGGCCTGCGGGTGGTAATGCTCGGCCGTCAGGGTTCGGGCAAGGGAACCCAGGGTGTCCACCTCTCCAGCCTCCTGGTCGTGCCCCACATCTCGACCGGCAACCTCCTTCGTCAGGCCGCTCACTCCGGTACCCAAGCGGGGGCGGCACTGGAAGAGACCATCGAGCGCGGGGACCTGGTCGATGACGAGGTGGTCGTGCCGTTGATCTCCGATCGCCTCGGACGGGCCGATACCCGGGCCGGCGGGTTCGTGCTCGACGGCTTTCCTCGCACCATCACCCAGGCTCACGCCCTGTCCGACATCCTGGGGGACGACGGCCTCGACCGGGCCGTGGTTATCGATGTACCCATTGGGGTGGCCACCACTCGACTGCTGGCCCGCCGGGTGTGCGCCGGCTGCGGGCGGATGTACAGCGTCGAAAAGGCCCGAGGCCTGGAAACCTGGACGTGCGGAGCTTGCGGCGGCGAGGTTCATCGTCGCTCCGACGACACGGAGGAGACGGTTAGGCGCCGGCTGGAGATCTACGACCATCAGGCCGAACCCATTCTCGACTGGTTCCGTCAGCGCGACCTGCTACTGGTGGTCAACGGCGTGGGATCGAGCGAGGACGTGTTCTTCCGGTTGCTCAGCGGGCTGTGGCCCGACATCCCGGCGGAGCGGATCACTCAGCTGGCGCGCACCAGCGAGCCGGTTCCGACCGGACCGGCATATCCGGAAGTGGACGAACCAGCGGTGTCGATCGACATCGTCATAGAGATCCCCAAGGGCAGTCGCAACAAATACGAGTTCGACCACGAGCATCACGTTCTGAGGCTCGACCGGCGCCTCTTCTCCGCAACTGTTTACCCGGCCGACTACGGGTTCATCCCGGACACCCTGGGCGAGGATGGTGACCCCCTCGACGCCCTCGTGCTGCTGGAGGAGCCGGTCTTTCCGGGATGCTGGGTATCCGCCCGGCCGATCGGGGTGTTCTGGATGGAAGACGAGAAAGGGCCCGACGCCAAGATCCTCTGCGTCCCGCTGGACGATCCCCGATGGGTCGACGTCCGCGACCTCGACGACATGTCGGAACACCTTCGCCGCGAGATCCACCATTTCTTCGACGTCTACAAGACGCTCGAGCCGGGGAAATCCACGTCCACCACCGGCTTCGAGGGGCGCGACGCCGCCCTCGGTGAGATCGCCGCGGCCCGGGCCCGCCTGGCGTACCAACAGTCCCACTCCGGCTGAAGCTCACGGCGAGCCGCGGTGCGAGCGCGGCGGCGTATCCGGTGGCCGGCGATTGAGGCCGGCGGTCGCGGGTTTGCTATCGAGGCCGGCGCCAGGACCCCGGGGCCCACCCTTGCGGCCGCGGCCCGCGGCCGGCGGGGTGGCCGGCGGTCGGTCCTACGATCAGCCGCCGCCCAAAACCCGTTCGAAGGCCGCAGGGACCACCACGTCGTCGGGGCAGAGCTCGTGGATGGACGAACGGCCGAGCCCCAGCAGCGCCGATTCGATCCCACCCCGCATGAGATCGAGCACGTTCTCCACCCCGGCCTGCCCATTGGCCGCCAGACCCCACAGGTAGGCGCGCCCCAGCATCACCGCCCGAGCCCCCAGAGCCAAGGCCTTGACCACGTCCCCGCCGCGGCGAATTCCTCCATCGATAACGACCTCGATCTGGTCGCCGACGGCCGCCGCGATCCCGGGCAGCACCCGGATGGTGGCGGGGGTGCCGTCGAGGTTGTTGCCGCCGTGATTCGATACCGATATGGCCGTGACACCGGCGTCCACCGCCCGGCGGGCGTCGTCGACTCGGGAAACACCCTTCAGCATGAACGGGCCGTCCCACTGATCGCGCAGCCACCGGATGTCTTCCCAGGTGGCCGGCTCGGACTGCATCCACTCTCCGTAGGCGCCGAAGAAAGTCGGCGCCGGCTCGCCGGGCCGCGCCATATTGGGCACCGTCAGGTCCGGAATCCGGCGGGTGCGGGCGAAGCTCCAGAGCCACTGCGGCCGAGTCAGCACCTCGGGGGCGAAGCGGGCCATGGCCCGGGCGTCGAGCTGTTCGGGGATGATCGGGCTGCCCCAATCCCGCCCGTAGGAGAACGTCCAGTCCAACGTGGCAATCAAGCCCACCGCCCCGGCCGCCCTAGCCCGCTCGAGCCTCGAGCTGATCGCCTCGTGCGTGCCCATCCAGTAGGTCTGGAAGAACGTCTTCGGATTGGCCTCCACCACCTCCTCGATGGGTTTGCTGGCGAAGCAGCTGAGCCCCATCGCCGTGCCAGCGCGCCGCGGCCGCCCTCGCCACTGCCACCTCGCCGTCGGGGTGGACCGCTTGCACGCCGGTCGGCGAGATCAACACCGGGAGGGAGATCTCCTGGCCCATGACCGACGTGGACATCTCGCGCTTGGATGACAGGCCGGCGACATGAGGCGCGAACCCGAGCTCACTGAAGGCCGCGGTGTTGTCCTTCACGGTCGTGCCGGCCTCCGAGCCCGCCACGAGCGCGCTGTACACCGATGGTGGCAGCCGCTTCTTGGCCCGGCGCTGAGCCTCGGCCACGGTTTCGAACCAGGTTCCAGCCATAGCTCATCATGCTCGCGGACAAAGGCGAGGCGCTACCCGTCCGGCGGGTTCGCCCATGCCGCGGGTCGGGCGGACGGCCGGTAGCCGGCGGGAAATGCCGGCCGGACAGCCGGGGCCGGAGCGTGGGGTCAGCCAACTCGCCAGTTGTCGGCTCGTGCTCAGAATCTCGTAGACATTTTGGTTTCTCGGCGACAAAACACACGGAAATCGTGCGATTTCGCGCCGAGAACACGAAACTACTACGAGAAATTTCCCAAACTAGACCGGTGAGATTGGATAAAAGGGATAAATATCTCCACCCGCCGCCCGCCAACGGACATGGTGTCTCCTCGCGCGGCTCACGGGCCTCGACCGTCCCATATCGAGATCCCGGCGGGGCAGGCGCCAGCGCAAGCGTTTGCCGATAGGCGGGGCCGAGGCGAGAGGCGGGAGGCGAGAGGCGGGAGGCGGGAGGCGAGGCGAGAGGCGAGCCGAGCGCTCAGAAGCAAGAGCCCGGGCTGCCGCCCTCCTCTCTGGCCGACCGACGGCGACTCCTCGCCCCCCGCCACCCTGGCGGCTTCGGTTACGAGCAGCCGCTGGTCGTGCCGCACGACGGGCAGGCGTGGCAGCTGCCGGCCCTCAACATCTGCACACCGCATTGGAAGCAGTACGGGGCGTCGGACTCCACCGCCGCCGGGCGAGCCGCCACCCCCGCCACCCCCGCCGCCCCGGGGCCGGCCGGCCCACTCAGGTCACCCGCGGCGCCCGCGGCGCCCGCGGCGCCCGCCGCGCCCGCCGCGCCTGCCGCCCCCGGCCCGGCATCGAGTGCGGAGTTGCGGGTCGTGGCCTCCTCGACTCCGGGCAGGGTCTGCTGGGTCCGCTCGGCCGAGGTGAGGACCCCCAGCTCCACCCGCTCCTCGTACGGCAGGTAGTCGACGGCCAGGCGCCGGAATATGTAGTCGACCAGCGATTGGGCGATGCGCAGGTCGGGATCGTCGGTCATGCCGGCCGGTTCGAAGCGCATGTTGATGTACTTGCGGACGTAGGTCGCCAGCGGAACCCCGTGCTGTAGCCCCAGGCTGACCGCGATGGAAAAGGCGTCCATGATCCCGGCGAGGGTCGACCCCTGCTTGGAGACCTTCATGAACACCTCGCCCGGCCGGCCGTCGTCGTACTCGCCGACCGTGACGTAGCCCTCGCAGTCGGCCACCCGGAAGGCGAACGTCGTCGACATGCGCCGGCGGGGCAACCGCTCCCGGATCGGCTGCTTGACCACGACGGTCTGGCGCTGGAGGGCTTGCTCCAGCTCGGCCACTTTGATGGCCAGCTCGGCGTCGTGAGCTTCGGCCGCCGGTGTGCTCGGATCGGCCGCCGTCTTCTTGGCCGTGGCCAGAGGCTGAGCCACTTTGCAGTTGTCCCGGTAGATGGCCACGGCCTTGAGACCGAGCTTCCACGCCTCGATGTGGATCTGCTCCACATCCTCGATCGTCACGTCCTCGGGCACGTTCACCGTCTTGGAGATGGCCCCGCTCAGGAACGGCTGGACCGCACCCATCATGCAGATGTGGCCCCGGTAGTGGATCGGGTTGTCGCCCATCGAGCAGGCGAACACCGGTAGGTGGGCCGCCTGCAGGTGGGGAGCGCCGACGATCGACTTGTGCTCGTCTATGTAGGCCACGATGTCGTCGATCTGAGCCGGCCGGTAGCCCAGCCGGGCCAGGGCGCGCGGAACCGTCTGGTTGACGATGGACATCGTGCCCCCACCGACCAGCTTCTTGGTCTTGACCAGTCCCAGATCGGGCTCGATGCCGGTCGTGTCGCAGTCCATCATCAAGCCGATCGTCCCGGTCGGAGCCAGCACACTGGCTTGCGAGTTGCGCACGCCGTGCTGGTCGGCGACCTCGACCGCGTCGTCCCAGGCCTCCTGGGCCGCCGACAGCAACTCGGGCGGGACCAGCTCCTCATCGATGGCGGCCGCGGCGTCACGGTGCATGCGCAGCACACCGAGCATGGGGTCACGGTTTTCCTGGTAACCGGCGAACGGCCCCATCCGCGACGCCGTCCGGGCCGAGGTGGCATAGGCGTGGCCGGTGAGCAGGGCGGTGATGGCGGCCGCCCAGGCCCTTCCGCCGTCGGAGTCGTACGGCAGGCCCTGAGCCATCAGCAGGGCGCCCAGGTTGGCGTAGCCGATACCCAGCTGGCGGAACCGCCGGGAGTTGTCGGCGATCTTCTCAGTCGGATAGTCGGCGTTGCCGACGAGGATCTCCTGGGCGGTGAATATCACCTCGGTAGCCGCTTTGAAGCCGGCCACGTCGAACGCTCCGTCCTCGCCCAGGAAGGTCAGCAGGTTGAGGCTGGCCAGATTGCAGGCCGAGTTGTCTATGTGCATGTACTCCGAGCACGGATTGCTGGCGTTGATGCGGGCCGTCGCCGGAGCGGTATGCCACCTGTTGATGGTCGTGTCGAACTGCATTCCCGGGTCGGCGCACTCCCACGCCGCCTTGGCGATCTGACGGAAGAGCTCTCGCGCCTTGAGCGTCTCGACCACCTCGCCCGTGGTGACGGCGCGCAGATGCCAGTCGTCGTCGTCGAGGACGGCCTGCATGAACTCGTCGGTCACCCGCACCGAATTGTTGGCGTTCTGGTATTGGGTGGAGTGGCTGTCCTTGCCGTCGAGGTCCATGTCGAACCCGGCGTCGCGCAGGGCCCGGGCCTTGCGCTCCTCGATGGCTTTGCACCATACGAAGTCCTGGATGTCGGGATGGTCGGCGTCGAGGATCACCATCTTGGCCGCCCGGCGGGTCTTGCCCCCGCTCTTGATGGTGCCGGCCGACGCATCGGCGCCCCGCATGAAGCTGACCGGACCCGACGCGCTCCCGCCGCCCCGTAGCCCTTCCTTCGACGATCGGATGCGCGACAGGTTGACCCCGGCGCCCGACCCGCCTTTGAAGATGATCCCTTCCTCGGTGTACCAGTTGAGGATCGAGTCCATAGAGTCGTCGACCGCCAGAATGAAGCAGGCCGACCCCTGCTGGGGCACTCCTTTGACCCCTATGTTGAACCATACCGGGGAGTTGAAGGCCGCCCTTTGATGGATGATCAGGTACTTGAGCTCGTCGCTGAACACTTCGGCTTCGTCATCGTCGACGAAGTAGCCGTTGGACCGGCCCCATTCCGCGATGGTGCCGACTACCCGGTCCACGACCTGCCTGAGGGACCATTCCCGGTCCGGTGTGCCGAGGGTGCCCCGGAAGTACTTCTGGGCCAGGATGTTGGTGGCATTGAGGCTCCAGCCGGCGGGAACCTCGACGCCGAGCTGCTCGAACGCCACCGCCCCGGTGGCGAAGTGCACGATCCGGGCGTCTCGCCGCTCCCAGGAGACCGTGTCGTAGGGGTCCTCACCGGCCCGGGTGAATTGCCGCCGGATTCCGATCCCGGTCTGCTCTGGAGCCATGGCCACGACCCGCTACCTCCCTAGTAGGATTTACTGACAACACAACCTGTTGTGGTCATCGACCCATTAGACCAGCAGTCGACCACAACATAGGTGTGAATTACATCACCGTAGTTTCACCCGTGTCAATGGTCTCGGGCCAGCAAAAGTGCAGGTCAAACGGTGCTCGCGAAGGTTTGCATCCCGGCCCGCCCACTTGCTCCCGGAGTCGGTACCGGGAACGCTAGGGCGGAGGGCCTGTGGACCGACAGAGGGAACAACCTGTGAACATCCACGGCGAACCGCGAGACGAAATGGCAGGACCCGGTACCTAAGGAAATTCCCAGGATGTCCTGAAAAAATGCCCGAAAAGCAGTGTTCGGATTCGCCCGCTGGAGGTAGGATGCATGGGAGCCGCCGAAGCTGCCCCCTCGGCGGTCTATACCCTGGCGCCGGCCCCCTAGTCCCCGCCCCTTCGACGGGGGGCCGCGCCAGGGAACCACATCTTCTAGCCTCCAGTGGATGGCCGTGGTTATTTCCCTCGACGCCGGGACGACCGGCGTCCGGGCCATGGCCGTCGGCGAGGACGGACGGCCCGTCGGGGCCCGCTACCGGGAGTTCCCCCAGTACTTTCCCCGCCCCGGATGGGTCGAGCACGACGCCGAAGAGATCTGGGACGCGGTGTCGGCGACCCTCAGCGAGGTCCTCGCCGGTGCGGGCCAACCGGTGGCAGCCATCGGCATCACCAACCAGCGCGAGACGACCATAGTTTGGGATCGGTCCACCGGCCGGCCGCTTCATCGGGCGATCGTTTGGCAGGACCGGAGGACCGCGGCCATGTGCGACTCTCTGCGGGCCGCCGGGTATCTCGATGTGGTGCGGAGCCGGACCGGGCTCATCCTCGATCCCTATTTCTCGGCCAGCAAGCTGCGATGGCTGTTCGAAGACGCAGGTGTCTCCACTGGTCCCGAAGTGGCTTTCGGCACCGTCGACACCTGGCTGCTGTGGCGGCTGACGGCGGGCGCGGTGCACGCCACCGACCCGACCAACGCCTCCCGCACGCTGCTCTACGACATCAGGCATCTGCGATGGGACGCCGAACTGGGCGAGCTGTTCGGCGTGCCCCCCTCCGTCCTCCCCGAGGTTTGCCCGTCGAGCGGCCGCCTGGCGACCACGGCGGCGGGAGCCGTTCCCGGACTTCCCGGCGGCGTCCCTATCAGCGGGATGGCGGGCGACCAGCAAGCAGCCCTCTTCGGCCAGGCCTGCTTCCGGCCTGGGATGACCAAGAACACCTACGGCACCGGCAGCTTCGTGCTCATGAACGTGGGCCCCGACTGCCCCGCCCCGGCGGACGGGCTGCTGACGACGGTCGCCTGGGACCTGGGCCGGGGCTCGGTTGCCTACGCCCTCGAAGGTTCCATCTTCATCACCGGCGCCGCCGTCCAGTGGCTGCGCGACGAGCTCCACCTGGTGGAGGACTCGGCCGAGATCGGTCCCCTGGCCGCCTCTGTCCCCGACACGGGCGGCGCCTACCTGGTCCCGGCCTTCACCGGTCTCGGCAGCCCGTGGTGGGACCCTGACGCCCGGGGGGCGCTGGTCGGTCTGACCCGGGGAGTGGGACGGCCCCAGCTGGCCCGGGCCGCGATCGAGGCCATGGCCTACCAGACCAGGGACGTGGTCGACACCATGGCCGCCGCTACCGGCCAGCACCTGACCGAGCTGAGGGTGGACGGCGGGGCGTCGGTCATGGACCTGCTGCTGCAGTTCCAGTCGGACTTGCTCGACGTGCCCGTCGTCAGAGCCGCGGTCAAAGAGACCACCGCCCTGGGCGCGGCCTTCCTGGCCGGACTGGCCGAGGGAGTGTGGACCTCACTCGACGAGATAGCAGCCATTTGGAGCTCGGACGCGAGGGTGGAGCCGCACAAGGACAACCCGCCGGTGCAGGCCGGCCTCGAGGGCTGGAGACGAGCCGTCGAGCGATCGAGAGCCTGGGCCGCGACAAACGACGCGCCGGATGACGCGACGAATGACCCGACGAATGCCGCGACGAACCGGGAGTCGGTTCGCATGTCCCCAGGAACGCAGCACTGATGGTGGTCCGCATCGGGGTGCTCGGCGCGGCGCGCATCGCGCCGTCCGCCGTCGTCGGCCCGGCCAGCCGGATCGAAGACGCCCGGGTGGTCGCAATCGCCGCCCGCGACCGGAAGCGGGCCGCGGCGTTTGCCAGAAAGCACGGGATCGACCGCGTCGCCGGGAGCTACCGGGCCCTGCTCGAGGATCCCGACGTCGACGCCATCTACAACCCCCTTCCCAACGGGCTTCACGCCGAATGGACCGTCGCCGCGCTGGAAGCGGGCAAGCACGTCCTGTGCGAGAAGCCCTTCACCGCCAACGCGGCCGAGGCGGCAGGCGTGGCCGAAGCCGCCGCCCACCACCCCGACCTGGTGGTGATGGAGGCGTTCCACTACCGCTACCACCCCTTCGCCGGGCGGGTCGCCAAGATCCTCGAGGCGGGCGAGCTGGGAAGGTTGGGGCGGGTCGAGGCGGCCATATGCTTTCCCCTCCCCAAGTTCTCGGACATCAGGTACCGGCTGGACCTGGCCGGAGGGGCCATGATGGACGCCGGATGCTACGCCGTACACCTGGCCCGCCTTCTCGGCGGCGAGGAACCACAGGTAGTACGGGCGTCGGCGAAGCTCCAGTCCGACCAGGTCGACCGGTACATGACCGCCGAGCTGCGTTTCCCGAGTGGCCACACCGGCCGGATCACCGCCTCGTTGTGGTCGGCGTCTCTCGTGCGCATAACGGCGAAAGCCCGGGGCGAGCAGGGCCGCCTCGTCATGTACAACCCTCTGACCCCCAACCTCTGGAACCGGCTGTGGGTATCGGCCAACGGGGGTCGGAGAATCGAGCATTTCCCGCGGAGGCGAACGTACGACTACCAGCTGGAAGCATTCTGCGCGGCCGTTCTGCGCGGGGAGCCGATCCTCACCCCCCCGGCCGATTCGATCGCCAACATGCGCGTTATCGACGAAACCTACCGGGCTGCCGGGCTCCGGCCCCGAGGCTCGGCTTGACTTCTCGCTCATGATCTTTGCAGTAGTCTTCCCCGCCGTCCGAAACGGCGCGGCCCGTCCCACCATCCGGCCCGGCCTCCGCATCTGTGTCTGTGCCGGGACCTGAGGGCTCGGAACGGGAGCCGCTGACCCGCCGCTCGGTGCTCGGCCTCGGCGCCGGCGCCGTCGCCGCGGGCCTCGTCGCCGGGTGCTCATCCTCCCGTCACCACGGCTCCCCATCCGGCGGCGGACCGGCGAGCACCACGACCGGCCCAGCCAGTAGCACCTCCCCGCCCGCCGCCCCGACAACCAACGGGGTGGCAGGACAGGTCGACAACGCCGAATGGTCGGCCTTCGGCCGGTCGCTGTCCGGCCGCCTGGTCCGCCCGAGCAGCCCCGGGTATCTGTCCGACCTGCAGCTGTACGACTCGCGTTTCGACTCGGTGCGGCCCATGGGCATCGCGTACTGCGCCTCGGTCACCGACGTTCAGCGGTCGCTGAACTTCGCCCGGGAGCACGATCTGCCCTTCGCGGCGCGAAGCGGAGGTCACAGCTACGCCGGCTATTCCACGTCGACCGGATTGATAGTCGACGTCACCCAAATGTCAGCGGTGCACTTATCCACCGGATCGGGGTCCGGAGGCTCAGCGACGGTAGGTGCCGGGGCCCGCCTCATCGACGCGTACAGCGCGCTGAACGGGGCGGGCGTGTCCATCCCCGCCGGTTCGTGCCCGACCGTAGGGATCGCCGGCCTGGCCCTGGGCGGCGGGGTCGGCGTCGTCGACCGGGCCTACGGCCTCACCTGCGACGCCATACAGTCATTGCAGGTCGTCACCGCGGACGCCCGGGTGGTGACGGCGAACTCGACCACGAACCCGGACCTCTACTGGGCCTGCCGGGGCGGGGGCGGCGGCAATTTCGGCATCGTCACGAGCCTCACCCTGCAAACGTTTCCTACTGCTCCCCTGACCCTCGTGTTCCTGTCATGGCCGTGGTCGGCGGCGTCCCAGGTGCTTCCAGCTTGGCTGACCTGGGCGCCGGTTCGACCCGACCAGCTGTGGTCCAACTGCCTGCTGGAGGCCGCACCATCGGGCGCCGCACCGGCGCTTCAAGTCGGCGTGGTCTGGCAGGGTCCCCCCGGCGGGATCGACGTGCAGGTGTCGGCTCTGGTCTCGGCGGTCGGCACCCCGCCTTCGTCCCGTTACACCGAGACCGTCCCGTTCTCGCATGCCATGTACGTCGAGGGCGGCTGCGCCACGTTCAGCCAGGCGGCGTGCCACCTGCCCACCCAGAATCCGGCGGGCATACTCACCCGCCAACCGAGTCTGGCCAAGTCGGGCTATCTGGACCGCCCCTTCGACGACGCCGGCGTCGCTGCGCTCATTGCCGGCATCGACGCCAGGCAGTCCTCGCGCGCCCAGGGGGCGGCCGGCTTCGACGCCTACGGCGGGGCTATCAACCGGGTTCCGGCGGCCGCAACGGCTTTCGTGCACAGATCCGCCATCGCATCGGTGCAGTACAACGTCCCCTTCACGCCCGGCACCCCGCCGTCCGAGCTGGCCTCGAGTCAGCAGTGGCTCGACGGCTGGTACGGCTCATTGACGCCTTACATGGACGGCCAGGCCTACCAGAACTACATCGACCCGGCCCTGTCAGACTGGCCCACGGCCTACTACGGGTCCAATCTGGCCCGCTTGAAGCGGGTAAAAAAGGCGTGGGACCCGGACGGCGCCTTTCGTTTTTCCCAGAGCATCCCCCTCTGACCGCTCGATCCCGCCCGCCCGTCCCGGGATCCGACGGCCGGGCCTGCGGCTTTACAGGGTGGCGCTCGGGTGAGCCATGCGCCCGCTCCGGGCGGTGAGCTCGGCCCATCGCGAGTCGACGATGCGGGCCAGGGCCGTCAGCTGGCGGCGCTCACGGATCCGGAAAGGGCGACCCCGGCGACCGAGGATCAGCACCAGGCCGGCGGCGTCCATGTCCGCCCAAGCCACGTCGTCAGGTGCCGTCTCACCCGGCCTGGGGGCGAGGGACGCCCGGCTTCCGGCCAGGAAGGCCCGCAGCCATTGCCCGGGGGGAGCCGGTCCGACCGCAACGATGTGGTCCGGTAGCTCCGGCTCCACGATGCTGGCCCAGTCGCTTTGAAAGTCCCGGACGCTGCTGCGGGCCAGCGATTTGAGCAGGGGCTCGACCGCCATCTGGGCGACCAGGGTGGCCGCCGTCTCGAGCGCGTCCAACCGGGGATCGGCCAGGGAGTCCTTGACCCTCCGGACGTCCTCCACATCGACGCCGTCGACCTGAGATATCTCTGAGATCAGCAACTCCACCAGGGATTCCGACGGCAGGTCCACCACCAGCTCGTCGATGGCCCGGCCGCCGCCGCGCTCGAGGATATCGATGCCCACCAGATCGCCGCGAACGGCTCCGATCCGGCTGGCCACCGATCCCAGCGCCCCGGGACGATCGGGGACCCAGACGCGCACGATGAACAGTGGCACGACGTGGACGCTACCAGCCGCGTGTGAACCGGCTGTTTCCGGATGGGCTCCACCCGGTTACGAGCCGCTCGGGTGCGGCACCCCCCTGGCGGATCCGTGACGCCGCTAGTCGCGAGCGTCAGCCGGGATCGGTTCCGCCTCCGAGCCCGGGGCGGCCAGCCGCCCCTTGTCCCGCTTGGCGTAAACCTCGACGACCTCCTGGCCCGAGAGCCGGGCGATGGATGCCATTATGTCGTTGGTAAAGGTACGGAGATCGGGCCGCCCTCCCGTCGGGGTGGAGTAGCGGGCGAGGTCAAACCGCAGCGGTGGCCCCATCTCCACCGTGACCCCCCGGAACAGTTTCGGGAACTTGGCGCCGATGGGCTGCACGTCGGCCGTACCGAACTGAGCGACCGGCACCACTGGAGCGTTGCACAGCAGAGCCAGGCGGGCGGCGCCGGTGTGGCCCTTGTACAGACGCCCGTCAGGCGACCGGGTTCCCTCGGGATAGATCCCCAGCATTCCTCCGCAGGCGAGTACCTCTTGCGCCGCGATCATGGCCCGCTGGGACGCCGTACCGCCTTCCCGCTTTATCGGGATCATGCCCATGGCCCGGAAGAACCAGGCGATCTTCCGGTTCTCGAAGTACTCCTCCTTGGCGACGAAGGTGAGCCTTCGGTGGACCACCAGAGACATGAAGATGCTGTCGATGAACGACTGGTGGTTGGACGCCAGGATCACCGGGCCCCGACGGGGAATGTTCCTGGTGCCTTTGGCCCTGACCCTGAAGGCGATGTGCATGAATGGGGTGAATACGACCTTCAGGATCCAGTAGGCCACGTCGGCTATCCAAGCTTGGGCAGGGCTCGGCGCAGGTTACGAACGGCCTGGTTGATCCTTTGCTCGTTTTCGATGAGGGCGAAGCGGACGAAGCCCTCGCCACCCTTCCCGAAGCCGACTCCGGGAGACGTCGCCACTTCGGCCTCTCTGACGAGCATCATCGAGAACTCGAGCGATCCCATCTCGCGGTACGGCTCAGGGATGGGGGCCCACACGAACATGGTCCCCTTCGGCGGGGTCAGATCCCACCCGATTCGGTGCAGCCCGTCGCAGAGTGCGTTGCGGCGCGACTGGTAGATCTCGGTCACTTCCTTGGGATAGTCCGGCGCCTCGTTCAGGGTGACTATGGAGGCGATCTGGATGGGCTGGAAGGTCCCGTAGTCCAGGTAGCTCTTCAGCTTGGTCAGGGCGGCCACGATCTCGCGGTTGCCCAGCATGAACGCCATCCTCCACCCGGCCATGGAGAAGCTCTTGGTGAGCGTGTACAGCTCGACGGCCACGTCCTTGGCCCCGGGCACCTGGAGGATCGAAGGAGGCTGATAACCGTCGAATGCCGTGTCGGAGTAGGCGAAGTCGTGGACCAGGACGACTCCTCGCTCGCGGGCGAAATCGACGATCCTCTGCATCCAATCCAGGTCCACACACTCGGTGGTGGGATTGTGCGGAAAGGAAAAGACGATGACCCGCGGCCGGGGCCACGTGGACTCCCAGCTCTCGATCAGGTTGGCGAAGAAATCCTGGTCGGGTCCCAACCTCACCTGCTGCACGTCGGCCCCGGCAAACAGCGGGGCGTAGATGTGGATCGGGTAGCTCGGGGTGGGAACGAGGGCGGTGTCGCCCGGTCCGACCAGGGTCCACATCAGGTGGGACAGTCCCTCCTTGGCCCCGATCGTGGTGACCACCTCGGTGTCGGGATCGAGCTCGACACCGAACCGGCGTAGATAGAGGTTGGCAATGGCCAGCCGTAGCTTGGGGATGCCTCGAGATGCCGAATAGCGGTGATTGCGGGGATTGCGGGCGGCTTCGGCCAGCTTCTCGACCGCGATGTCGGGGCTCGGGATGTCTGGGTTGCCGAAGCCCATGTCGACGACGTCGCGGCCGGCGTGACGGGCTTCGTCGCGCAGCTCGTTGATGATGGCGAAGACGTAGGGCGGCAGCCCGTTGATACGGCGGAACTCCACAGACCGAGGTTAGTGCCCCCCGGAGGGCGGCCCGGAGACATTACGCCCTCGGCGGGATGCCGGCCCGGGCACCGCTCTGACTCAGCCGGGTGCGGCGCGAGTCAGCGGCGGCGAGCGAGAAGGCCGGCTCCGATCGCCCCGCCTTTGGGCCCGAGCGCGGCCGCCACTATGTCCACCGCAGCGCGCTGTCCCTCGATCCCGAGCAGCTGCATGAACGCCCGGCGGGTCGGCTCCATCAGAACTTCACCGGCATCGGCCAGACCGCCCCCGACCACGATGAGATCGGGATTGAGGGCGTCGGCCAGGTTGGCCAGCCCGAGCGCCACCCACCAACCGAAGCGAGCCATCACGTCCGTGGCCGGACCGTCGCCCTCGGTCGCGGCGGTGGTGACGTGCTCGCCCCGCACCGACTCGGGGTCTCCCCCAGCCAGTTCGACCAGCCGCGGGGCCTGCCCCGTCATCGCCGACTCCCGCCCGAGGGACCCGAGACCGGGTCCGGATGCGAACCGCTCCCAGCACCCCCGCCGGCCACACGGGCACAGTGGACCGTTGGGGTCCACAACCATGTGGCCGAACTCTCCGGCGTATCCGTCGGCCCCCTCGAACAGCTGACCCCGGTACACGAATCCGCCCCCGATCCCGGTCCCGAGAGTGACCATGACCAGGTTCGACGTGCCGACGCCCGCCCCGAGCTCGAACTCCCCCCACGCCGCGGCGGTCGCGTCGTTTCCGATCCAGATGGGGACGCCCGGTAGAGCCGCCGCGAGAGCGTCGCCGAGCGACGTGCCGATGATGCCCTGAAGGTTGGGGGCAAAACGGACCCGCCCGGCGCTGTCCACCAACCCCGGCACCCCGACCCCGAGGGCTCCGGGCTGCCCGCCGCACAGCCGTTCGGCGCACTCGACGACGTCGCGGCTCAGGTCGGAGCCGGTCTGGGGGCTGGACTGGATCGGGTCGGCCGTGACCGTGCCGTCGGTGTCGATCCGCACGGCCAGAAGCTTGGTTCCCCCGATATCGATCCCGACGGCCTGCTGGCCGTTCACCTTCGCCCCGGCCCGGACACGCGCGCCAGCAGGCGGCGCATCCCCGAGATCCACCGGTCCCGGTCGTCGACTTTGGCCATCTCGTAGCCGTGTACCTCGGGGTGGGGCAGAACCAGGAAGGTGCCGGTCCGGACGGACTCGATGACGGCGTCGGCCACCTCGGGCGGCTCGAGAATCCGCCCGCTGGCCGCCAGCTCCGCCTCGCCCCGGGCGTTGCTCGCCACCATGGGCGTACGAACGCCCTGGGGACACAGACAGTGAAACTGCACGCCCTCATGGCCGTAGTTCACCGCGAGCCATTCGGCGATCGCCACGGAAGCGTGCTTGGTCACGGTGTACGGCGCCGACTGCATCATCATGAGCAGGCCGGCCGCCGACGCCGTCACGACGAAGGCGCCGCGGCCGCGCTCGACCATGCCGGGCACCACCGCCCGGGCGGCGTGCACGTGACCCATGGCGTGAACCCGCCAGTTGGCCTCCCATGCCGCATCGTCGGCCAATCCCCGTCCCGTGGCGATGCCGGCGTTGGAGCAGTAGATGTCGATAACCCCGAGGCGGTCCTCCACCTCCGCGACCATGGCCGCCACCGCGGCGCCGTCGCCCACGTCCGCCGCCAGACCGACCGCCCCCGCCAGCCCGGACGCCGCCGCCTCCGCCGCTGCCTGGTCGAGGTCGACCACGGCCAGCCGGCAGCCCTGGGCGGCCAGAGCGGCAGCCAGGGCCCGACCGATCCCCCCGGCCCCCCCGGTTACCACCGCCACCGCCCCGTCGAAATCGAACTCGCTCATGCCAGGCTCACTTTAGGATCGCCGCCCCTAGAGTCGGGTCAGTCGGTGCAGCGCGATCGCAGCCGCCGTGGCCACGTTCAGCGAGTCGACGCCCGGAGCCATGGGAATCCGGGCCAGGAAGGTCGCGGCCTCCAGAGCCTCCGGGCTGAGGCCGGGACCTTCGGCGCCGACGAGCACGGCGACCCGGGTTGGCACCCGGACCGCCACCGTCTCGATTGATTCGCCAACCGCTGGGCCCAGGGCCACGAGGGCCACGCCCTCGGCGGTCAGAGTCCGCAGGGCTGCCGGCCAAGGGCTCAATCGGGCGAAGGGCACCCGGAGTACTTGGCCCATCGAGACCCGTACCGCCCGCCGGTAGAGGGGGTCGCAGCAACGCGGGTCGAGCAGAACCGCGCCGGCGCCGAACGCGGCAGCGTTACGAAACACCGCACCCAGGTTCTCGTGATCGTTGACCCCCTCCACCACCACCATGAGGTCGGTCCGCCTGGCCAGCTCGATGGGGTCAAGGGCGGGGCGGCGGGCACCGAGGGCGAGCACGCCCCGGTGAACCGGGAAACCGGCCACCCGGTCGAACACCGCCCGTCCCGCCACGTACACGTCGGCACCCCTCCCGGCCGCTTGCTCGATGACGTCGCCCATCTCGGCCGCTTTTCCCGGGAGCAGCAGGACCGAGCGCAGCGGCCAGTCGGTTACCAAAAGCTGGCGTAGCGCCAGTTCGCCCTCGACCACGAACACCCCGTGCTCCGACTCGATCTGCCGGCGCAGATCGGCGTCGGTCAGGCTGCGATAACCCGCCAGCCGGGGGTCTTCGGGATCGTCGAGCTCGATCAGCTCCCGCCCCCGACTGCTGGGGTCGCCGGTATCACGAACTTCGGTGCCGAGGCGTGCCGAGCGGCTCGGCTACCTCTCGGCGACGGGGCGGCCCCGGTTGGACTCCTCCACCCGGGCTTTGAGCTCGCGGAGGGCGGTGCCCATGATCCGTCCCTCGGCCCGGCGCTTGACAAAGCCGGGCAGGGGCACCTTGAGGTCGACGACCAGGCGGTAAACGATCTCCGTCCCGTCCCCCGACGGCGTCAAATGGTAGGACCCGTCGAGGCGGCGGGTGATATCTCCATTGATCTGAACCCACGACAGCTCGTCCGGCGCCTTGGCGTAGTCGTACTTGAGGGTGTAGGACGTGCTCCGACCGAAGGCAGCAGCGCGAAATGTCACGAGCGAGGCTCTGCCCTCGTCGTCGCGTTCGTCGACCGCCACCGCCTTAATGTCCGCCGCCCACTCCGGATAGTGCTCGAACGCGGTCAGCACGCCGAAGCAATCCTCCGGCGAACCGCGAATGATCATGCGCTCGGCGACCTGCTCCTCCACGTCAGAGAACCTCCTTGCGACGTGAATCTCCCATGGGACCGTAGTCGGCCGAGCCCCATCATGGGCTCAGGACACGACCATCCCGTCGAGAGCCTGCATCAGCCGGGCCGCCAGAACGTCGTAGCCGAAGAGCGATTCGGCCCGGTGGCGCGCCGCCTGGCCCTGGCGGCTGGCCAGGCGGGGATCAGAGATGAGCCGATCCAGGGCGCCCGCCACCGCCGTCGGATCCGAAGGGTCGCGAACCACCAGCCCCGTCTCGCCGTCCAGCACCGCCTCGGCCGCCCCGCCGCTGTCGCCGGCCACCGAGGGTACGCCGGCCGCCGCCGCCTCGAGGAAGACGATCCCGAATCCCTCCTGCTCCAACCCGGCCCACCGGGAGCGGCAACAGAGGGCGAACACGTCGGCGCTGGCGTACAACGCGGGCAGGTCGCCGCCGGACACCCGGCCGAGCAGTCGAACCGGGGCTCCGGTCTTGCGCACGAGGTGCTCCAGACGGCGGCGGTCCCGACCGTGGCCGGCGATGACCACCGAGAGGTCCGGGTGGGCGCCCGATGACCGGAGCTGGGACGCCGCCTGGATCAACACGTCCATCCCCTTGCGGGGCACCAACCGGCTGACGCTCAGCACCATGGGGCCGGTCGCCGGCAGCCCGAGGCGGGCCCGGGTGCTGGCCCTCTCGATCGGGGGCAGGGGCACGAACCGGTTGGTGTCGACGCCCGGGGGGACCTGGACGATCGGCGGCAGCACCGCCTCGCTGCGGCGGGCCTCCGCCTCGGGGTATCCACCCGCGCTCACCAGCAGGGACGCGTTACGCAGGACCCGCCCGAGCAACTGCTTGGTGGCAGGTAGCCGTCCCGGCACCGTGACCTCCGATCCGTGCAGAACCGCGGCGTACGACATCCCCAGGCGCGGGCCGAGCAGCCCGAGCGGAACTGCCGGGTCCAGCACGATGGCCTTGGCTCCCACCTCCTCAGCCAGCTGCCTGACCCGCTTGGCCAGGATCGGTGACGGCAGAAGCACGGGCTCGCGCACCCTGTCGATGCGGAACTGCTGCTGTTGGTCGAACACTTCGGAGTCGGCGTAGGGGCTGGTCAGCACGGTCACGTCCTCGGGCGGCAGCCGACGCCACAGCTCCCAGAGATAGGACTGGATGCCGCCGATCTTCGGCGGGAAGTCGTTGGTGACCAGGACGTGCTTGATCACGGGCGGGAATCCGGGAGATCGGACAGCTCGGCCGAAACCAGCGGATCCGGGTCCGCCACCATCGCGGCGAGGAGGTCGCGCCGGCCGAGGCGGGCGGCCGCCCAGACGGCGTGGGCCCGGATGATCGGGTCGGGATCGCCTAGCGCGCCTGACACGGCATGGACCACCGCGGGATCGCCGGGATCACCGGTGTTGCCGAGCACGACCAAGGCGTTGCGCCGCACGTAGCGCACTTCGCGGCCGGGTATGTACCAACGGCCGATCCAGTCGAGCAGGGTCTCGTCGGGGCAGGACAGGAGGCGAAGGATATCGACCCGGGGCTGCGATCCGCCCTCGGCCGCCGGCGGCGGGCTGCGGCGGGTCGCCCAGGAGTTGATGGGGCATACATCCTGACACTCGTCGCAACCGTACAAGCGATCGCCGAGGGCGGCACGGAACTGACGGGGAAACACCCCGGGCGCTTGAACCAGCCAGGCCAGGCAGCGCCGGCCGTCCACCTGGCCCGGACCCACCAGGGCGCCGGTCGGACAGGCGTCGATGCAGCGATGGCACGACCCGCACCGGTCGCCGGTTTCAACGGGTCTCAGCGACGGGGCGACAGGGGCGTCTGTCACGACCGAGCCGAGAACGAACCAGGAGCCGGAGCCGGCGACCAGGACGTTGGCGTTCTTTCCGTACCAGCCGATGCCGGCCCGTACGGCCGCGGCCCGATCCACCAGGGCGTTGTCGTCCACCAGCACCCGGGCCTTCCAGCCCTCGGCGCGCAGCCGGTCGGCCACCGCGCCGAGCGCTGAGCGCAACGGGGCGTAGTGGTCGACCCACGAGTAGCGAGCCACCCGGCCGGCCACGCCGTCACCTGGTGTCGGAGGGCACTCCTGGCGGGCGTAACTGCGGGCCCCGACGAACAGGGCCCGGGCCCCCGGCAGGGTCGCCCTCGGATCGGTGGAACGGGCCGGGTTGCGATAGGTGAACTGCATACCGGCCGACCAGCCGAGCCGCCGGCGCTCCTCGATCACCGCTCGGGTGTCGGAGAACGGTTCGGCGTCGCATATGCCGACGCTGTCGAGGCCGGCCCGCCGGCCGATGGCGCGCAGTTCGTCGGCGAGTTGAGCGTTCGAGGTGCGGCGAGCGCCGGCCACAGTGCGCTCGGCACCGGCGGTCGAAAGCCCAAGTCTCCTTCGGTCCGAAGGTCGCCTGACGTCCTGCCGCGGCGCTTCGCTCGCATCCCGGGAATCGCTCACCGGCAAGTGTCGGGCGTCGATGCTCGCTCCTCGATCGCCATCGGTGATTGGCCCTGGAACCCTCGAGACGGAGTCGTCTGCACAGTCGCTGGTGCGCCCGAGCCCGCCTGCCGGGCTCTCCGGGCAAGCTACCAGCTAATGCCGCGCCCAGCCCCCCGCCCGCCGGGATGCGGTGTCAGCCCGCCGTCATCGCTGGCCGGTGCTGGAGTGGTGGCAGCAGGCCACCCCGTCGGAGCATGCGAAGGGCCCGGGCCTCGCCGGCATCGATAACGACAGCGTCGTCGGGCTCTCTGTCGCAGATGAACGTGACGATGCATTCTTCGCATGCGCTGCTGCCTTGCATGACACAGTCGCCACAGCTGATCGTGAATGAGGTCATGCGACGATGATGGCAGGGGGGTGTGACGGCGAGGGCGCCAAGCGCCTCGGCAGCGGGGTCGGACCATCGGCAGGCCATCGACCCAGCCCGCCAGTGCCGCGCCCCACCCGTCAGCGCACGGCGTTGGACCGTCGTCCGAGGACAGCCAGTAGTTGGCCCACCGAGATCACGTTCGCCCCCGCTCGGCTGACCTCGGTGCGGACCCTGCGATCGTCGGTGGCGACGATGACGGGTTGCAGGACATCGAGCCGGTTGACCAACTCCATTATCACCTCGTCGGCTTCCACCTCCGAGGGGGAGAACTCGACCCTCATTCGGCCCCTCACCGCGGGCGGGGGATGCAGCCAGCCGCCATCCTCCACCCCGTCGAATACGAGCTCGACTGATGCGCCGGTCCTGGAAACCAGCTCAGCCAGCGCGTCGACCAAGCGCCGGCGTTGTTCCGGCAACTCCAGCTCCGGCCACGAGGTGAGAGTCACGTTGTATCCATCTACGACCAGCAGGACACCCGGAACCCGGACCAAGTGCTCCGCCGCTTGGACTGACTCCTCGAACACTGCGGGCGGCAAGGTGACGGGTGTTCTTCGGGACCGGGTACCGAACCGAAACGCCGTGTGCCGGCGGCGGCCGCCCGAGCCACCGCGCCTCGGTTCGGACGGGTCGGGACCGCGTGCACCCGGCGTCGACGACGCCTGCTGCGGTTCCGTGAGACGGCCACCCGGCTCGGGGAGAGCCCCTGGCGCCGTTTCCGATCCGCCGAGAGCCACAGTGGCGTCGCCCAGCGCTGATGCCAGGTCAAAGGCGGCGGCCGCCGCTCGGCCGACTGCGTCCGCGACCGATTCCCGGGTGGACTCGGCATCGGAGCTGGCCTTTTCGGCCGTGGCGGCAGAACCGGCGAGCTCCTCTTGGAGGCGGGCCGCTTGGGCCCGCCAGGTGTCCCGGTCGGCGCCGGTTGCGACGGCCTCGCGCGTGGCGCCGGCCAGGTCCGAAGCAAGGGCCGCGATCCGAACGTCGCGGTCCTCGAGCAGAGCCCGGAGGCGAGCCACCTGTGACTGAGCAGCCCGTAGGGAAGACTCGAGTTGCTGTCGCTGCGAGTCGCTTTCCCTCCTGGCTTCTCGCTCGGTTTCGACCTCCCCGCTCGATCCCTCGTTGACCCGCCTCAGCACGGCGAGCTCGGCGTTGGCCCGGGCCAGCTCCTCGTCGAGGGCGGCGATGCGCTGCTGCGCCAGCCGGGCATCTTTTTCCTGGGCAAGCTGCTCGGCCATCGCCGCCGAGGCCGCGAGCAGCGAATCGACCTCCTGTGCCCAGCCATCCGGGCGCACGAGCCAGAGCCACGGAAGCCGGCCCAGCCGCTCCTCCTCCGCCAGTTCCGCTACCCGCCCCCGAAACTCGCTGTCGTCCTCCACCGCCTGGCGCACCGTAGCGAGCATCCGGTCGCCCAGCTTGGCGGCGCGGAGCAAGGGTCTTATACGACCGGGCACCGGCTGGGGGGGCCGGGCCTGGGTGGCCACCCGGGCCGCAAACCAGGCCAACTCGAGCGCGGGGCGGAGCTGCGGCACGGTGGGTTGCCGGACCGGCGGGGTCGCATGCCGCGAGCCGAGGGGCCCGGACGAAACGCCTGAAGTTAAATCGTCGGAGCCGGGGGCTGGCGCCACCTCGTTGGCAGAAGGCTTCGCGTCGGAGTCGACGGGGGCCGCGATCGGCGACACGCTGGATTCTGGCGACTCCGAGGAGTCTGGGCGGGGGGCGGACGGAGGACCGGCGCCATCCACGCCATCCGGCGTTTCATC
Source organism: uncultured Actinomycetota bacterium (assembly GCA_963783945.1). Lineage (GTDB taxonomy): Bacteria > Actinomycetota > Acidimicrobiia > Acidimicrobiales > Palsa-688 > CAWAPS01. The sequence continues at coordinate 434,391 of CAWAPS010000007.1, read as the reverse complement.
CTGGCCATCGCCGGCGACGGAGGCGCCGCCCGCCGGACGGTCCGGATCCGGCGACCGAATCGCCGATAGCGAAGGCTCGGTCACCTGGGGATCGTACAAGCAGAGCGGTCCGCCAACGTGAGCGCCAGGCTCACCAGATACCGTGGCGTCACATGGTGCACGCCTTTGTTCTCATCGACGGTGAACCGGCCAGGGTGGCCGACCTGGCGGTGGAGCTGGCCGAGCTCGAAGGGGTCAGCGAGGTGTACTCGGTCGCCGGGCATGCGGACATCGTCGCGGTGGTACGTGTGCGGCGACACGAGGAGCTGGCCGACGTCGTAACCCGTCGGATCTCGAAACTGCCGGGGATCGTGGCGACTCGAACCCTCATCGCCTTTCAGGCCTACAGCCGCCACGATCTGGACGCCATCTGGGACCTCGGGGCGGAGTAGGCGGGGCGTTCCCGCGTGACCGGTTGGGTTCTTAGGACACCCGCCAGGAACTTGTCGTAGTACTTCGGTGTTCCCGGAGGCTGTCGCAAAAACTGTTAGCAATCGTCACGTCACGACGGCATGAGGACTCATGGGGTTTGCCGGCGAAGGGCCGACCTCAAGTTCGCGCCTGGTTGTGGCGACAGCCCCTGCGGGGTGAATTTCTCGGCGACAATTTGGATTCTCGGTGCAGAATGGCACGTATATCGTCGGAATTGACTACGAGAACACGAATTGTCTACGAGAAATTGTTGCCCGCGGCGATGAGCCGGCTCTCCGGTCCCTATCAGCCGGGTCTCGCCGGCCGCGGGGCCCCGCGCGCCCAGCAGCCTGACTACGACCCGGCCAGAGCGCTCGACACCGACACCAGCCGGTCGAGGCAAGCCGCCGCCGCCCCTCCGTCGATCGACTCGGCCGCCAGGGCCACCCCCTGGGCCAGGTCGCCGGCGATTCCTCCGACCAGCAGGCCGGCCGCGGCGTTCAGCAGCACGATGTCCCGGTGAGGCCCGCGCTCCCCTCGCAGCACCTTCCGGGCCATCTCGGCGTTGGTGTGGGCATCTCCACCGAGCAGGTCGGCCAGCCGGGCGGGGGCCAGGCCCAGCTCGCCGGGAAGAACCTCTCTGACCTCGAGCGACCCGTCGACTCCCCCTCGCCGCCACCACCGCCCCCAGCCGCCACCGCCCCCGCCGCCACCAGCCCCGGCGCCCCCGCCGCCACCAGCCCCGGCGCCCCCGCCACCACTCGCACGCCCCGCACCCGCCCGGTACTCGTACATGGTCGAAGGTCCGGTGGTGGACAGCTCGTCGAGCCCGTCGGCGCCGAACACCACCAGCACGTGAGACGACCCGCCGGCTGCCAGCACCCGGGCCATCTTCTCCGCCATCGCCGGGTCGCCGACTCCGACGACCTGGCGGCGGACCCGCGCCGGGTTGGCCAGCGGCCCGAGAAAGTTGAACGCGGTGGGAACCCCCAGCTCCCGCCGCACCGGGACGGCGTGGCGCATGGCCGGGTGGTACCGGGGGGCGAAGCAGAACCCGATCCCCGCTTCCTCGATGCACCGGGCGACACCCATCGGCCCGAGATCTATGGCCACTCCGAGGGCTTCGAGCACATCCGCGGACCCGGCCTTGGACGACGACGCCCGCCCGCCGTGCTTGCACACCGGAACACCGGCCCCGGCCACGACCACGGCCGCGATGGTCGAAACGTTGATCGTCCCGCTTCGGTCTCCCCCGGTGCCGCACGTATCGACCAGGCGATCCGCGAGCGAATCGGGCACCCGGACCCGGTCGGCGGCATCGATCATGGCGCCGACCAGCCCGGTCATCTCCTCAACTGTCTCGCCCTTGCACCGCATCCCGAAGATGAACGCGGCGATCTGGGCCGGGGTGGCGTTGCCATCGAGGATGTCCGCCATGGCTGCCCGGGCCTCCTGCTGGGCCAGATGGCCACCGGATACGAGACGGGCCAGAACGGCGGGCCACCCCCCCAGCCCGTCGAGCGTCGGGTCCGGGACCTTCAACATCTCGCGCCCATCCAGAAAGCCGCTACCCGAGCCCGGTGGATCGTGCGGGCCGGCCCGCCTGGACCGCTCAGGCCGATCGCCGGCGGCGCCGGATGATCCGCCGCCGCTCCCGTTCGGTAGCCCCACCCCACACGCCTTCCTTCTCCCGGGAGGTCAGGGCCCATTCCAGGCACGCTCCCTTCACCGGGCACAGGGCGCATATGGCCTTGGCGTCCTCAGCATCGTCGTCGGACATCGGATAGAAGATGTCAGGGTCCACCCCACGGCAGGCTGCCCGCTGGCGCCACACCAGGGTGTTGGTTTTCTTGGTATCCATCATCAGTCGTCCCATTGAAGATCTTGTGTCGCTCGACCCACCCCGGGCCCGGGAGCGGTCAGACCGTCACCCGGGGTTCCTCCGGGTCGGACCCGGAGCGGCAAACCGGAGGCCGCCAGTTTGACCCACCCGGCACAGGCTGTCTAGCCCGAATGGTCCCGCTGTTGCGCAAGTCTTCATGACTTCATGAGACCAGATGAGATTTGCCGGCGGACGGCCGGCTTCTCTCGGTTCGAGCTTCGTTTTGGCCACCGCCCGACGCGTCCTCGATGCGGGCCGAAAGCCACCCGACGGCCACCCGAAAGCCACCCGAAAGCCACCCGTGAACCGGTATGGACGAGGCGCCTCCAGTCAGACGAGTGGGACTAGTGACCGGCGAGTAGGTACCTTGGGCGGCCGTGTCGTCGCGCCCGTTCGACCGTGCGAGGGCCCTGGAGCGCCTCGGTTCGGAGCACTTCGACGTGCTCGTGGTAGGTGGCGGCGTCACCGGTTGCGGAGTCGCCCTCGACGCCGCGGCGCGAGGCCTCCGCACCGCCCTGGTCGAGGCCCGGGATTTCGCATCCGGCACCTCCTCCAGGTCCTCCAAGCTGGTCCACGGCGGGCTGCGCTACCTGCAACAGCGCGACTTCCTTCTCGTGTACGAGGCTCTCCACGAGCGACAGAGGCTCCTCCACAACGCCCCCCACCTGGTCCACCCCCTCCCGTTCCTGATCCCCCTGTTCGGAAAGGACGGGGTTCTCTCCAAAGGCCTGGTCAAGAGCTATTCGGCCGCTCTGTGGATGTACGACCTGACCGGCGGCATGCGCATCGGCCGGCTTCACCGCCGGATCGCGGGATCGGAAGCCCTCAACCACTTCCCGGTCCTGCGGACCGACGCTCTTGTGGCGTCCTTCCTCTACTGGGACGCCCAGGCCGACGACGCCCGACTGACGCTCGCCCTGGCCCGCACGGCAGCCGCCAAGGGGGCGGTCGTGGCCAACTACTCACCTGTGGAGGGGTTGATCGAGGACGCCGGCCGGGTCGCCGGCGCCCGGCTATCCGATGGCACCGAGGTGGGCGCCGATGTCGTCGTCAACGCCGGCGGGGTGTGGTCCGACGCGGTGGCCGGCCTGGCTCCCGGAAGCGTCAGCCCCGTCTCCATCCGGCCGGCGAAGGGCATTCACCTGGTCGTGCCATCAGACCGGCTGCCTTGCGACTTCGCTTCGGTGCTCGCCGTCCCGGGCGACCGACGCTCCATCTTCGTGGTCCCCTGGGCCGCCGCCGAGGCCACGGGCCCGCTCGCCCCGGGCCGCTACACCTATCTCGGGACCACGGACACGGACTACTCCGGGCCGCTCGACGACCCCAAGTGCACCGCCGACGACGTCGAGTACGTGCTGCGAGCCGTCAACCGCTGGACCCGCGCCGCCCTCACCCCGGCGGATGTCTCGGGCACATGGGCCGGGCTGAGGCCGCTCATAAGCGACGCCCGGAATGCCAGAACGGCGGACCTGTCGAGGCGCCACACCGTGATCACGTCCCCCAACGGCTTGGTGACCGTGACCGGGGGGAAACTGACCACCTACCGCAAGATGGCCGCCGATGCCGTCGACTGCGCCCTCGGGCAAATGATAAAGACGGCGGCCCGGGATGACGGCGGCCGCCCGGCCCATTCTAGGCTTCGCCGTTGGGCACCCTCACCCACCCGCCGGCTGGTCCTGATCGGAGGGGACAGGCCCGAGGAGTCATATCTGCCTGCCGCGACACAGGAAGCGGAACGCCTGGGCATCGGCCCGGACATTCTCGAACACCTGGTGGGGCGGCACGGCGACCTGGTTTGCGACGTCCTGGCCCTGTGCCGCGATGACGCCAGCCTGGCCGGCCCACTCATACCTGGGCTGCCGTACTTGAAGGCGGAAGCCATCTACGCCGCCCGTTTCGAGATGGCCCGGACGCTCGACGACGTCCTGGCCCGGCGCACCCGGGCCCGGATCCTCGACCGCGACGCGGCCGCTCAGGCGGCCCCCGCGGTGGCGGAACTGATCGCCGCTGACATGGGGTGGGACCAAGCGGAGCAGTACCGCCAGGTGCTCCTGTTCCAGGCGGAGGCTGACTCGGAGAGGTCAGCGCTCGAAACGGCCGTGACCCCGTGACTTCCCGGCGCCAGGGCCCCGCTCCTCTCGGGGCGGAAGCAGCCGCCCACCCGACGCGGTTCGGTCGCGAGGTCGCGGTCGGCGACGGGTTCGTCACGAGCCTGGCCGACGTCTGCGACCAGGTATCGACGATCGACGAGGACCGGGTAGCAGCCGGCCGGGACTGGTGGCCGCTCTCGGTGGTGTGGGCGGTCGACGGCACCGTGCCCGCTCTGCCTGCGGCCGTGGCCCGGCCCGCCACCGCGGCGGAGGTCGCAGCGGTGTTGCGGCTGTGCCACCAGGCCGCGGTTCCGGTCACGGTGGTGGCGGGGGCGAGCGGGGTCTCGGGCGGTAGCATCCCTCTCTTCGGGGGGATCGCCCTGGATCTGACCCGGCTCGACGGGATAGTCGGCGTCGACCAGCCGTCGTTGCTGGTCGACGTCAGGGCCGGGACATTCGGAGACTCCTTCGAAGCCGCCCTACGCGCCGATCACCATCTGACGCTCGGCCACTGGCCTCAGTCCATGGCCATCTCGACGGTCGGGGGCTGGCTGGCCTGCCGGGGGGCCGGGCAGTACTCGACCCGCTACGGCAAGATCGAGGACATGGTCGTCGGCCTCCAGGTGGCCCTGGCGGACGGCCGGCTGATCCGCACCGGTGCCGCGGCGCCGCGCGCCGCGGTCGGGCCCGACCTGACCCAGGTCTTCGTCGGCAGCGAGGGGACGCTCGGCGTCATTACCGAGGCCCGTCTCCGAGCTCACCCCGAGCCACCGGCTGAGCGCCGCGCCGTGTTCGCCTTTCCTGACTTCGGAACCGGGCTGGAGGCCTGCCGGCGTATCCTGCGCCGCGGCGCTACCCCCGCCGTGCTCCGCCTGTACGACCCGGCCGAATCATCCCGCCATTTCTCAATCAGGGCCGGAGCGATTCTGGTCGTGATCGACGAGGGCGACGCCACCCTGGTCGACGCGGTCATGGCCGTCGTGGCCAGTGAGTGCGGCGAGGGCGAACCGCGCGGCACCGAGCTGGCGGGCGTCTGGCTGGACCATCGCAACGAAATACCTCCGCTCGAGCAACTGGTGCGCGGCGGCATCGTCGCCGATACCGTCGAGGTTTCGGGTTCGTGGCGCGCCCTGCCGGAGATCTACAAGCGGGCGATTACCCGGCTCACCGCCATCGACGCAACCATCGCCGCCTCAGCCCACCAATCGCACTCCTATGTCGATGGGGGCTGCCTTTACTTCACGTTTGCCGGGCGGCCGGCCGGCGCAGGCCCGGCAGCCGAGGTCTACTACCGCGATGCATTCGACGCGGTCATGTCGGCCACGGCGGAGTGCGGGGGGGCGCTGTCGCATCATCACGGGATCGGGCTCAACCGGGGGAGATACATGAGGAGCTACCTCGGCCAGGCGTTCGACGTGCTCGCCGCCCTGAAGACGTCCCTGGACCCGCGGGGGATACTCAACCCTGGCAAGCTCGGCCTGCCTTCTCCGTTCGGACCGAGCTGGGAAGGCCAGGAGGGTTAGCCGATGGGGATCCTGGTGGTCGACGTGGGGACGAGCAGCGTTCGGGCCGCCGTGGTCACCGACAGCGGGGCGGTCGAGCACGTCCACCGGCGCCCTCTGCCCCCAAGCATCCCGATGCCGGGCCTGGTCGAGTTCGACCCCGCAGCTATGGCAGCCGCCGCCCTGGAGGTGGCGACGGCGGCGCGAAACGAAGTGGGTGGCGGGATCGAGGCCGTCGGTATATGCGCCCAACGCTCATCGGCCATCGTCTGGGATGGGAGCACCGGCCAGCCTCTCGGACCCGGCCTCGGCTGGCAGGACCTGCGCACCGTCGGGACGTGCCTCGACCTGCAGGCCAAAGGTTTTCACTTCTCCCCGAGCGAGGCGGCCACCAAGTTCGCCTGGCTGCTGGACCAGGTCGAACCGAGCGTCCGCGACAACGCCCGGCTGGGCACGGTCGACAGCTGGATAGCTTGGAACCTGACGCGGGGCGAGCGTCACGTGACGGACCTCAGCAATGCCGGGGTTACCGGGCTGTTGGAAGGCGACGGTCGCGGGTGGCGCGACGACGCCATCGAGGTGCTTGGCCTCTCTCGCTCCGGGCTTCCGGAACTCGTCGACTCGAGCGGACATCTCGGTGAGGCCCTGGCCCTCCCCGGGTCACCGCCCTTGTGCGCCATAGCGGGCGATCAACAGGCCTCGCTCATCGGCCAGGGGTGCACGAGCGCCGGGCAGGCCAAGGCCACCTTCGGCACCGGCGGGATGCTCGACATGTGTCTCGGCGGTGACCGACCCGGATTTTCCCGCCGGGGGGAACGGGGCTGCTTCCCCATCGTGGCGTGGCGTACCGGCGGTGAGATCACCTGGGGGATCGAGGCCATCATGCTGGCCGCTGGTAGCGCGGTGGACTGGCTGGTGGAGGACCTGGGCCTGCTATCCGACGCCGCCGAGTCGGAGGCGGTGGCCGCATCGTGCTCCGACACCGGCGGGGTGGTTGCCGTTCCGGCGCTGCTGGGGCTCGGCACGCCACAGTGGGATTTCGGCGCCCGGGGCGCCATCTTCGGGCTGACGCGCGGATCGGGACGGGGAGAGATCGTGAGAGCCGTGCTGGAGGGGGTCGCCCACTCGGGCGCCGACCTGCTCGAAGCGGCCGAGCGCGACAGCGGGCGGAGGGTCGAGCGCCTGCGGGTCGACGGCGGGATGACCGCCAACTCAGTGTTCGTCCAGGCCCTCGCCGACGCGTGCGATCGCCCAATAGAGGTTTCGGCCGAATTGGAGGCGACAACCCTCGGGGCCGGCTACCTCGCCGGGTTGGCCACCGGTGTCTGGACGGGGCCGGAGGAGGTGGCGGCGCGGTGGGCGCCCAAGGCCGTCGTCGAGCCGAGCGGCCGGCCGGCCCAGCGGGAGCGGTGGGCCCAGGCGGTCGAGCGGGCCGCCCAGTGGTACCCGGAACTGAGCGCGATCAGCTTCTGACCACCGGGCGGCGACACCCCGGGCGCCGGACGGTCAGGCCGAATTCTTTACCCGGGCCAGGCTGGCCTCGAGCGCGGCCATGAGGTCCACCACGGGGGCGGTTTGGGTCTCGACCTCAGGCCGCGCTATCACCTCCCCGTCGGCCTTGGCTTCGATGAGCGCCAGGACCTTTTCCCTGTAGTCGTCGTGGTATTTGGCCGGATCGAACGGCCCCGCCAGCGACTCCACCAGCTGGGCGGCCATGTCCAGCTCCCGCTCGGAAGGAGCGGTGCTCGAGACCGTGGGCACCTCGAGCTCGTCGGGTTCGATCACCTCGTCGGCGTAGAGCATGGTGGCCAGCACGAGCACGCCGTCGCGGGCGCGAAGAGTGGCGAGGTACTGCTTGGTCCGCAGGACGAACCGGCCGACCGCGACCTTTCCCGTCCTCGACATGGTCTCCACCAGCAAGGCATAAGGCTTTTCCGCCCGCCCGTCGGGCACCAGGTAGTACGACTTCTCGAAGTAGAGCGGGTCGATGTCGGCCAGGTCCACGAACTCCTCGATGTCGATGGTCCGCGTCGCTTCCACGTCGACCGACGCGAGCTCTTCGGGCTCGACCACGACGTAACGGCCTCCGCCGAGGTCGTAGCCCTTGACGATGTGCGCGAAGTCGACCTCCTCGCCGTCGACCGAGCACACCCTGCGCTGGTTGATGCGGCCGTGGTCGGCGTCGTGCAGCTGGTGGAAGCGGACGTCTTTCGACGAGGTGGCGGAAAGGAGCTTGACCGGCACGTTGACCAAGCCAAAGCTGACTGATCCGCTCCAAATGGCCCTGGGCATGGGAACATTCTTCCCCGATGGCAGACCTACCGCGTGCGAGCGGATCCATCGAGGAGACAGCCGACCGCCTGGCTGACCTCCTCGCCGGCCGGGGCGGGGAGCTGCGCGATCCGGCGCTGGGCGACCTGGTGTTCGTGGATTCGCTGTCTCTGACCCCCCTGACCCGGGTGACCGCCCCCGCCGACGTGTGGGCCGTCGACGGAGGTCAGATCCAGGTGGCCGACGCCCGCTGCCTGCAGGTGTACGCCACCCGGGCCGCCCGCGTCCGCTGGCAGGCCGGGAGCGCCGTGATGGAGGAGGAAGGCCCTTTGCGAGCCCACCTTGTCGGGCTCGGCGAGGACCGCGACGCCCTCGCTGCGCTCGGCGCGCCGGTTGCGGCGGACTCCCCGCTCGACGTGAACCTGCTCCGGGACTGGGCGGAGTGGGAAATGGCCGCAGCCTGCCTGGAGCAGGCCGATCCCGGGGCACTCCTGCTCCTCGACGGCGACCTTCAGCCGGACTGGCGGATCTCCTCGGCCTGGTTCGCCAACCTGCTGGCGGCGGCCGCCGCCCGCCAGGTGACGCTCGTCGGGATCACCAAGCACACCTCGTTGTCGTGGGGCGGGGCGCCCCTCCTCGGCCAGTTGGAGCGGATCGCCTCGGACCAGCTCGGCGAACGGGAATGCTGGTGGGTGCCGATCGCCCGGACCCGGCCGGACGCCGGCCCCGGCATACAGGTCGTGGTGGCCCGGCTCGATCCCGACGCCCGGTTCTCGTTCCGGGTCGATCTTCCGGGCGATACCGAACCCGGGCCGGCCCTGGGCGCCTTATCGGCGCTCGCGGACGACGCCGCTTTCCCCGGCTATCCCTACCCGCTCAGCGTGGCCGACCGGCTGGCCGCCTGCCCGGCCTGGGTGCGCGACGAGGTCTGGAGCCTCATCACCGAACGGCTCGACCGCAGCGGCGTTCCCGAGGACGTCCGCGATCGGGCGTTCGCCGACCGCCACCGGCTCATGGAGCGCTACTGAGTCGCAGGCGCCTGCCACACTGGCGAGGTGAACGACGCCACCGCCCCTCGAGGCCGCCTCTACGGAAGGAACGTGCTGGAGGGGACGTTCCGGGCCGCCCCCGACGAGGATCTGTTCATCGGCGAGCTGCTCGTGGCGGTGGACGAGGCGACTGACCGCCGGTACCTGTTCCGGGTGGTGGACGTCACTTACGGCACCGAACACCGCGAGCTGGGCTGGGCCGAGCGGGTGGCGGGCACCCTGCTCGCCGACGACGCCCGGGGAGAGCCAGGTATGCACCCGTTGCACGAGCAAGCCCGCCGGACCTACCGCATCGCCGAGTGCCGCTGCCTCGGCTACCTCGCTGCACCCGAGCCAGGATCGGGGGGCCGGCGGTCGGTGTTTCGCAAGCCCAAGAGCCTGCCCACCCAGTTCTCGGCCGTGGTGGCCCCGACCCCGGAGGACTTCGACTTCCTGGCCGAGCGGATGGGGGACCTCCCGATCGGCCAGCTGCGCAGCGGGGAGACGGTGGTGCCGTTCAAAGTCGGCATACCGGGGGCCAGCCTGGCCACTCACGTCGGGATCTTCGCCACCACGGGTATGGGCAAATCCAATCTCATGCAGGTCCTGGCCGCAGGGATCATGCAGGCCAACGGCCGCTACTCGTTGCTGCTCGTCGATCCCCACGGGGAGTACCGATCGGCCCTCGGCCGGCATCCCTGGGCCGAGACCTCGCTGCGGGTGTACGCCAACCGCTCCCTCCCCGGGTGCTCCGCCCTACGCATCAGCCTGGCCGAGCTCTCGGTGGACGACCTGCGGACCGCCTACGACTGGAGCCGCCCCCAGGAGGAGGCGCTCTACGAGCTCGAGCGACACTACGGCACTGACGGGCTGGCCTGGCTGGCCGACTTCGCCCGGCTCGAGGACCTGCCCGGCTTCCGCGACGCCGAGCTGTCGTCCCGGGTGGCACTCAACACCCTGCAGGTCGTGCACCGGCGGGCCCGGCGGATCGTGGCCCTGCGCTGCATAGCCACCGATCCGGGTCTGTCGGTGGGCGGGCGGATAGTCGACGACCTGCTCGCCGGTCAGGTGGTCCTGGTCGACGTCAGCGGGCTCGGTTCGACCGAGGAGGTACTGGTGGCGTCGTTCCTGGCCCGGCGGGTTCTCGAGACCTGGCAGGGGGCCTATCTGGACGACCCGGACCGGCACAGCCGCATGCCCGTGGTGTCCATCGCCCTGGAAGAGGCCCAGAGAGTGCTCGGGGGCAGCAAGGACCGAGACTCCAACGTCTTTCCCCGAGTGGCCCGGGAGGGACGCAAGTTCGGGGTGGGACTGTGCGCGGTGACCCAGCAGCCGAAGCTCCTCGACGACGAGCTGCTGAGCCAGTTCAACACGTTCTTCATCCTCGGTCTGGCCGACGAGAAGGACCGCAACACCCTGCGGGCCTCGGCCAAGCAGGACATCAGCGCCCAGAGCGCCGAGATCCAGACCCTCATGCCCGGGGAGTGTCTGATCGTCAACCTGGCCGCCCCCTTCGCCGTGCCCGCCCACGCCTACCTGTACTCCGAGCTGGCGCGTTACACCCCGCCGCCACCGGCGCCTCGGCCGGCCCGCCCGGCCAACGTTTCCGCTCTGGTCGACTAGAGAGGCGCCCGGCCGGCGCCCGGCCGGCGGCAGGCGGCGCGGCGGCGGCGGCGGGCGGGCGGGCGGCGGCGGCGGGCGGCGGCGGCGGGCGGGCGGCGGCGGGCGGGCGGGCGGCGGCGGCGGGCGGGCGGCGGCCAGCAGACGGCAGGCCGGCCGGTGCCTGCGCCGCTACTTCCGCCGCAACCGGATCCCCCTCGTCGCCTCCCGCCCTCATACTTTGTGCGCTTAACCCGCTCTGAGCGGGCTAAGCGCACAAACTTTGAATGTAATCCATGTACGACCACGCTCAGCGACGCCAGGACGAGGAGGGTGGTGCCCACGGACGCGTCGAGGGCTCTCCCGGTGACTGAGGCCGTGGGGCGGGAGCTTCGGCGGCCGGCCGGTTCAGGCCTCGAGCGGTTCGAAGTCGCCGGCCGAGCGGCGCAGGACCTGGAGCACGTCGATCAGAGTGGACACCTGGTCGTCGTCCAGCCCCGGCGTCGCGAACACGTCGCTGTTGAGCGCCTCCGTCGCCTTCCCCGCCAGCGCCCGACCCGCCGCCGTTATCTCGGCCAGGGTGGTCCGGCCGTCAGTGGGATGGGCCAGCCGCCGGAGCAGGCCCTGCTCCTCCAAGCGGTCGACCGCGTTGGTGATGCTGGTGGGATGCACCTGCAGGCGGGCGCCTATCTTGTTGAGGGGCAGGGACCCGATCCGGCTGAAGCTCAGGATCATGAGCACTTCGTAGCGGGCGAAGGTCAGGTCGAAGGGCCGCAAGACCCGGTCGATGCGGGCCAGGTAGATCTGCTGGGCGCGGATGAGCGAAGTGACCGCCGCCATGCCTCCGGAGGCCTCCTCCCAGCCGTGTGCCTCCCACTGCCGGCGGGCTTCGAGGATGGGGTCGAAAGACAGAGGTCGAGGACCGGCCACGGCCCGAGGTTACCGGGGAGTCAGGGGTCCATCTCGACCCGCCAGCCGGCGGGGTCGAGTACGACCCGGCGGCGGGGGCCGGAGCGGTCGACGTCGTAGTCGTCATAGCCCGCGTCGCCTTTCCACAGGGCGGCTGGCGGACCTTCTCCGCCTCCCGCTATATGGGTTTCGTAGCGTTCTGGCTCTCGGGACGCGGCGGCTTCTAGCGCATCCTCCACTCCGGCCCGCCGACACAGCCACCAGAGAGTCATGAACGTCGGTGGGGCCAGAGTGATCTCTCCGGCGTCGCGGGCGCCGACGGCAGCGGCCGGCGTCAGCCAGCGGTGATCGTGGATCTCGCCCCGGTCCACCTTGATCGCCCCGCCCCGGGAGGCAGAAGCCAGGAAGAACCACGTGGCGAACCGGCGGGGGGAGGCGGGAGGAGGAAGCCAGAACGACAGGGTGACCAGCCGCTGCTCGTCGAGTTCGAGCCCCGACTCCTCCCGGGCCTCACGCACGGCGGCCCGCCGAGCAGCCGCCATGTGTGACGGTTCGCCCCGGATGTAGTCCGCCAGGGTCGGGGCCGGCGGGGTCCGGCCTGACGTGGTCGAGGCAGGTGTGCTGCGGTCCGACCGGATCCCCTCCGTCGGCCCGCGGTCGTGGTCGCCGGCGTCGACCCGACCACCGGGGAACACCCACATGTGGCCGAACTCCCCCCGGGCGTTGCGCTGCAACAGCAGGACCTCGAGTCCCGCATCGCCGTCGCGCAGGGGAACGACGGTAGCCGCCGGTATCGGTACTGCCGCCGGTCGAGGCGACGGCTCAGACACTGGTGGCCCGTCTCCTCCTCCGGTCGCCGCCCGCGGCGGGCAGAGCCTCCGCCGCCAGCCGGCCCAGGTCGTCGACCTCGTCGCGACGGAGCCGGCGGCGCCCCCAGCTGAGCCGGGGTAGAAGGCGGTCCGGTCTGACCACCCGGACCCCGCCGGCCCGGCCCCCTCTACGGCGAAGGCCCACGCCGTGGATGACGATCAGGGCCCGGACCTCTACGTCGAGACGGTCCGACACCACCTCGGCCTCCCATCTGGTCGGGCCGGAATCAAGACGGCGCTCGCCCAGCCACACCGAGCGCCAGGCGGCCCGTACCGGGGCCCGGCTGGTCTTGCTGTCGATCAGCCACACGCCGGTCGGACCGATCACGAGGTGGTCGATGTTGGCCCGGGTCCCGGGCACGGCCCGATCGTGCAGCACGACCCACCTCCGGGTCGCCAGCCCGGCGAGTACCGCTGCGGTCGCCTGCTCTCCCGCCGCCCCCCGCAACCACCTCTCCGGGTCTTTCTCCCGTCTCCTGACACCGGCCGCGCCCGCCGCGCCCAAGAGCAGGAGAGCGGCGAGTATTCCGGCGACGGCCCGGTACCGCCCCCCACCGGCGAAAACGGCGACCCAACCGGCGCCGGCGGCCGCCGCGAACAGGCCCACGACCAGGACGGCCGCCCGCCGGCGCCACCTGCGGGCGCCACGGTAGCCCTCGACAGCCGAAACCCCTGGCCGCGCGTCCACAACCCGGGAGGATAAACCACGTCGTTGGTATTCGTCGCACCCCTCTGATTTCCTTGACGGCATGCGAGTAGCCGCCATAGGTGACGCCCACCTCGGTCGTTCTTACCTGCCCCATACGACCGAGGCCGGGATCAACCAGCGGGAGTTCGACTTCGAGCAGTCGTTCGAGAGGGCCGTCGACCTGGCCCTGGCTCAGGCTCCTGATCTGGTCGTATGGCTCGGCGACATATTCGACCACCCCAGGCCGACCTACCGGTCGTATCGGGTCGTTCAACGGGCGCTTGCCACCATTCGGGACCATGGTGTCCGGGTCGTCCTGATCACGGGCAACCACGACACCCCCCGCCTGCCGGGCAAGGGGAGCCCCTACTCGGCGCTCGCCGACACCTTCCCGGAGATGTACTCGGCCCACCGCCTGGCTTATGAGCGCTTCGACCTGCCGGGCCTGGTGGTGCACGCGGTACCCCAGACGATGAGCGTCGAGGCCGCGCTCGACGCCCTGGACGAGGCAGCCCGCCAGCGGGTGGCGGGCCGGACCAACCTGCTGCTCACCCACCCGAGGCTGGTGCAGCTGCAGCCTCGCTACGCCGATATCAACGAGATCGAGGTGGACGCCGGCCGCCTGCAGGCCGACCTGGTATTGCTCGGCCACTACCACACGTTCGCCCGGGTCTCGGAGGGGACGTGGTACGCCGGGGCGACGGACTCGTTCACGTTTGCCGACGACCCGGACCAGGCCAAGGGGATCGTGGTGCTCGACACCGACACCGGCGACTGCACCCACATCCCGTTGCCCGGCCGGCGTCCCCTGGTCACCCTCGAATCGGTGTACGGCCTCGGCCTGTCTCCTTCCGAGCTGCAGGAGCGGGTCATGGAGCGAGCGTCGACCATTCCCGAGGGGGCGGTCGCCCGCATGTACGTCGAGAGCGTCGATCCCGACGTGTGGGGCCTGCTTGACCTGCACGCCGTTCGGGACTCCGCCCGCGCTGGTCTTCACCTCAAGTTGGAGCCCCTCTACGTCTCTGCTGCCCTCCACGCCGAGTTGCCGACCGTCAGCGGGCTCGGCGCCCAGTGGGACGGCTACCTGACCGGCCAGGATCTGACCGGGCTGGAGCGGGAGCGGGTCCGAGACCTGGGACACGGATACCTCGAGCGCGCCATCGTCGGCGAGGACCGCCCGGGGTGCTGATCAACCGCCTGTACCTGCGTAACTTCCGGGTCTACGAAGACGAGCTGGATCTGGAGATTCCGCCGGGACTGGTCGGTATCTTCGGCCCCAACGGCGCCGGCAAGTCGGCGCTACTCGAGGCCATCCTGTTCACCCTGTGGGGTAAGTCTCGCACGACTAAGGACCAGGTCCGCTCGGCCGGCGTCGGCGGTGAGTGCGTTACCGAGGTGGAGTTCGAGCACGAAGGCCACCTTTACCTGGTACGGCGAACGCTCAAAGGGGTCAACTCGGCGGTAACGGTCGAAGCCCACTGTGACGGCGCCCTGATGTCGACCGGCACCAGGGACGCCGAGCGCTACGTCGAGTCGATCCTGGGGATGGACGACGCGGCATTCCGGGCTTCAGTGTTCACCGAGCAGAAGCAGCTGGCTGCCTTCTCCAATCAGGCCCCGGCCGAGAGGCGCCGGCTGGTCCTGCAGCTTCTCGGCATCACCCCGCTCGATCTGGCCCGCGACGCCGCCCGCAAGGATGCCCGGCAGATGGGCTCGGACCACGACCGCCTGCGGGGGATGCTGCCGGAGCTGGCCGCACTGGAAACGGAGGCGGCCGACGCCGATGCCCGGGCGGCGGCGGCGGAAAGAGTCGCCGGCGACGAGCAGGAGGCGCTCCGGGTGGCCGAGCAGCGCTCGGCCCGGGCAACCGAGACCTGGGCCGACCTCGATCGCCGGCGTCAGGAATACGACATGCTCGTGGCCGAGGGCAGGGGGGCCCGCCAGGAGATGGATTCGCTGGTCCGGCTGGCCGATGAGCAGATCCGTGAGCTGGCCGAACTCGAGGCCGTGGCCGCCCATCTGGAGGACCTGGACGAAGCGGCCGCGGGGAGAGAAGACGCGGCTCGGCTGCTTCAGCTCCTGAGCGCGGCGGCGTCGGCGGCCGCCGCGGTCGACAAGTCCACGCTGCCCCCCGAGCCTGTCCTGCCCGACGAGGTCGCCCTCGACGAGGCGCGTCGGGCGGCCGGGGAGGCGGGCGAGCGGAGGGCGGCCGTCGATGCCCTGGCCGCGGCCACCGCCGCCGAGCTGGGCCGGGCCCGCGAGCTGGCGTCGCGCTCGGCCGCGCTGTCCGAGGAGGGCGACTGCCCCATGTGCGGACAGGCCCTGGGCGACGCCTTCGAGCGGGTGCAGGCCCACCGGGCGGCCGAGGTCGAGGACGCCAGCCGCCGGATGAAGGCGCTCGAGCTGGACCAGAAGTCGGCCCGTAAACAGGCCGACCAGGCCGAAGCCGGGCTGAGCCACCTGGCCCGATCGGTCGAGGCGGCCCGCCTCGAACGCACCTCCTGGGAACAGGCGGCGGGCCGGCGGGCCCAGAGTCTCAGCGCCCTCGACGAGGCCTGGAGGGCGGCGGCGTCAGCCGGCCCCGGGTCGCCTGCGGCCGCCGCGGCCGGTCCGGTTCCCACCACGGCCGACCTCGACCGGATGGTGGATGAGATCGATGCTGCGCTGCGGGCCAAACGGGAGGCGGCAGCCCAGGGCGAGCGGATACGGGGCCGGCTCGACCGGCGCCAAGGTCTCGAGGTGTCGCTGGCGCTCAACCGGGAGAGGGCGGCCGCCGCCGAGGGTCGGGTCCAGGCCCTGCGGGACAAGCTCCGGGCCGTGGGTTTCGATCGGGCCGCCCTCGACGGGGCGGCGCAGGCCCAGGAGGCGGCCCACGAGGCGGCGCAGTTGGCGGCCCACCGGGCCAAGGAGGCCGACGGGGCCGCCATCCGCGACCGGGCCCGGGCCCACGCCGCGGCGGAGGGCGCCGAGCGGGGCCGGGAACAACACGCCCGACTAGCCGGCCTGGAGAGCGATAGCCGCCACGTGTCGAGGGTGGCCGAGCTGCTCGGTGAGTTCCGCAACACCGTGGTGGCGTCGGTCGGCCCGAGACTGGCGATCCAGGCGGCCGAGCTCTTCGGGGAGCTCACCGACCACGAGTACGAAAACCTCCAGGTCGATCCCGAGACCTACCAGATCCAGATCGGGGACGGTGGACGGTGGTACGGGCTGGACCGCTTTTCGGGGTCGGAGATCGACCTGGCCAATCTGGCCCTGCGGGTGGCGATCAGCGAGCACATCCACTTCCAGTCCGGCGGCTCGGTCGGGTTGCTCGTGCTCGACGAGGTGTTCGGTCCCCTCGACGAGGACCGCAAGGCCCGCATGCTGCTGGCCCTCGAGCGCCTACGGGGCCGGTTCCGCCAGGTGCTGGTGGTCACCCACGATCCCGACATCAAAGAACAGCTTCCCAACGCCATCGAGGTGGTCAAGCTCCCGGGCCGGCGGGCCACCGCCCGGGTGCTGGGCGAGTGAAACGAGGCCCCGGCAAGAGCCGGCGAAAGGACCAGGGCCCGGCTCCGACCGATAACGGGCATATCTCCCCCCGCAGGTTCGGTCGTGTTGTGTACCGTTACGCTTTCGCGGTCCGGGCCGACCTGGACCTGTTCACCGGGGGGTTCCTTCATCTCAACCATCCCGACGTCTGATCGACGACCAGCCGGAACCACCACCCGGTTCCCCTGCTTCGATGGCCTGAGGGCGCTCGCCGCCCTGATGGTCATTGGTGTCCACACCACGTTCGTGTCCGGCTTCACGGGACGCAGCGGAGTCGGCAACTTCACGTCCCGCTTGGAGATCGGCGTGTCGGTGTTCTTCGTCATCTCCGGCTTCTTGCTCTACCGACCGTTTGTCGTCGCCCATTTCGTCGACAAGGCGGGCCCCTCCGTGCCGACCTTTTGGGGGCGCCGGTTGCGGCGGATCGTCCCCGCCTACTGGCTGGCCTTTTTCGTGGTCACCTACGTCTTGCACGCTGACACCTATCACCACGGTTGGGGATCGCTGGCCATCTACCTGGGGTTTGCCCAGATCTATTCGCCGTCCCACGCTGTGACCGGGATCACCCAGGCCTGGTCGCTGTGCACCGAGATGAGCTTCTACCTGGCCTTGCCCCTCTGGGCGGCCTTTGTTGGCCGGCGCAGGCGGCCGCCGGACACCCAGCTGCGGATCGAGCTGGTTGGGCTGGCGGCCCTGACGGGGCTCAGCTTCGGCTTCCGGATCTGGGTCCTGCAGTGGCACACCCGCGAAGCCATGATCATGGTCAACTGGCTTCCGGCCTACATCGACCTCTTCGCCCTGGGGATGCTGCTCGCCGTAGGCAGCGCCTACCTCCAGGCGACCGATCGCCGGCCCGGCTGGCTGTGGCATCCGGCGTTGCCTTTCGTCAGCTGGGCGCTGGCCTTGGGCGCCCTGGTGGCCGTCTCGAACATCGGGCTGCCGTTGACGCCCGTGACGCCCTCCCCCCTCGGGTTGAGCTTGGCCCGGCAGACCTGGTACGGCCTCTTTGCTTTTTTCGTGGTGGCGCCGGCTGTCTTCGGGTCCCAGGAGCGGGGCGTGATCCGGGGACTTCTGCAAACCCGGGTGCTGGCCCTGATCGGCGTGGTTTCCTACGGGGTCTACCTGTGGCACGAGGCCGCGATCGCCCTGTTCCTCCGCTGGACCGGAGATCCGCTGTTCACCATTCCCCTGTGGGAGCTGGCGAGCGTCGTCACGGCCCTGGCCATCGTGGCCGCCACGGCGAGCTACGTCCTGATCGAGAGGTCAATTGTGCGCGCCCGGATTCGTCTGCCCCGCCGCTCGGCGCCCCGTTCTGGTCCGATCCGCCCACCAACGCCCGCGTTGGCGCCGGTCGCCCGCGCCTCGACGGCCGCCCGATCATGAAAGGCGTCGATGATGCGGGTGGCGTCCTTTTGCCGGCGGGAACGACCGTCCCGGCCGGGCCAACCACCCCCGGCGCGGGCGAAGGCCCTCCCCGCCTCGACATCTCGCCGCCGAACCCCGCCCAGCGGCTCGCCGTACTGGCCGCCAACGTCGGCCTCCGTCACATCGAGATCGTGGCCTGGCGCGACCTGGACCACCCCGAAGCCGGTGGATCCGAGGTACACGCGGGCCGCATCGCCGAACGCTGGGCCGCCGCCGGGCTCGACGTCGAACTCACGACGTCCCGCCCGCCGGGCGCCCCCCGCCGAGCGGAACGAGATGGCTACCGCACCCGGAGACCGGCCGGTCGCTACTTGATCTTCCCCACGGTGGCGGCCGCCCGCCTCCTCCACCGTCGGCCGCGTCCCGATGCCGTGGTCGAGATCTGGAACGGGATGCCGTTCTTCTCACCCCTGTGGGCCCGGCACCCGAGGGTCGTCTTCCTCCACCACGTGCACGACGGAATGTGGGACATGGTGCTACCTCCGAAGCTGGCCCGGGTGGGGAAGGTGATCGAACGACGGCTGGCGCCACCCCTATACGCCGACACGCCAGTCGTGACCCTGTCGGAGTCGTCCCGGCGCACGATCATCGAGACCCTGGGGCTACCACCCTCCCGGGTGTCCGTGGTGCCGCCGGGCGTGGACCCTCGCTTCCGGCCCGGAGGCCCACGGGAAAAAGCTCCGCTGGTCGTGGCCGTGGGCCGCCTGGTCTCCTACAAGCGGTTCGACCTGCTCGTCGAGGTCCTGGTCCGGGTCCGGGCTCGCCACCCGCACTTGCGGGCCGTGGTGGCAGGCGAAGGGGCGGAGCGAGCCCGGCTGGAGGCTCTGGTGGCCGCCCGTGGGGCCCAGGACTGGCTGCAACTGCCGGGCCATGTCAGCGATGACGAGCTCGTCGCCTTGTACCGGCGAGCCTGGGCCGTGTTGTCAACGTCGGCCTACGAAGGCTGGGGCTTGACCATCACCGAGGCGGCGGCGTGTGGCACTCCTGCTATAGCCAGCCGCATCGACGGGCACCTCGATGCCATCGTCGACGGCGAAAGCGGCATACTGGCGGAGCCCGGACCCGAGATGGAGGCGGCTCTCGACATGGTGCTGAGCAACCAGCTCATCCGGCGCCGCCTCCAGCTCGGCGCCCGGGAACGGGCCCGGTCGCTGACGTGGGACCAGACGTCGTTCGACACGCTCCAGGTGCTGGCCTCGGACGCCCGGGGCGGGCCGGAACCCACCCGGCGGTCCGGCCCGGTGCCCCCCTGCCCGTAGTTCGTTTTCGAAAGCTCAGGCCAGCGCCGAGGCCCGACGGGAGTCGGGCTCCGCGGCCAGCACGGCTACCGACGCCAGCACGGCCGCGAAGCCCAACAAGCGGGGCACGGACCACCACCCGGCCGGTACCAGCACCTCACCGAACACGACCGAGGCCCCAATCAGGACGCAGCCGGTCGAGACCCCATTCGACAGAGGCACCAGCACGGACGCCGGCTGTCGCTGCAGACCGAGCTGGAAGGCCAACATACCTGCGAATGTGGCCACCACGAACACCCACGGGTAGGCCGTCCCCAAGGAGGCAACACTCCCCGCCACGATGCCGTGGCCAACCAGGCGGGTCGCCGTTGCCTTTTCCGCCAGCGCCCCGACGCCGTACAGCAACCCCGCGGCCAGAGCGAGGCCGGCGGCCTCGCGGCGCCCGCCGCTACTTCCATCTCGTAGCGCCAGCCACCCGAATCCGGCGGCCATCACGCTCACCAGAACCACGACAGCAGCGAAGCGGTCTGCGGGAGCGGTATGGGCCAGCCGGGCGCCGGCTCCGGCCGAGATGGCGATGGCGATCACCGCGGCCATAACCAGCCCGAGGGCCGCCCAGTCCCGGGAGCTTAACCTCTCTCCCAGAACCAGTCGGGCCAGCACCACCAGGGCCACGACGCCAGCCGCCAGCACGACCTGAACCACCGCGATCGGGGCCAGCGTCAAGGCCAGCACCTGCAGGCCCAGGCCGACCAGCATGGCTACGAATCCGGCGACCCACCTGGGGGAGCGGACGACGGTGCGGAGCAGAGGGACCGGCCGCGCCGGCAAGCGGGCCATCGACACCAGAGCTTGCTTCTCCAGGAGATACCCGGTGTTGTAGGCGACCGCCGCGCCCAAGGCCACCGCGACACCCAAGCCCACCTGGCCCGCACCGGCGGCCGAATCGGTTGTGATCACCAAGCGAACCCCTTCTCGAGCTGACCGTTTCCATCCGGAGCGTAGATCGGGTCCGGGCCGTGCCGCTCGCCACCACCTCGGCGGTCGGGGCGGCCGAGGTCCTCCCTCAACGCATACCCACCTAGGGCGTGGGCTCGTCGGTGCGGGTCTCGTCGAGGTCGGTGCGCAGCAACGCCACCTCCTCGGCGAGCAGGCGGGTTTTGTCCTCCAGGCGGCCGAGCTCCCAGCTCAAGTGCACGCAGACCACGAGCAGGAAGAGGGCGGCCAGGACGGCGAGCAAGTCAGGTGGATTGATGACCCCCATGGCGTGGGCCAGGCTGTTGAACAGCCCTGGTGAGATGGCAAAGACCGCCACCACGGCACCGACACCCAACCACAGGAGGGCGTATTTCTCCCGGAGCTGTCGACGGCGCGACATCTCCACGATGACGGTCAGCGTAGTGAGGGCGCTGATCAGGGCGATGAGGTGAACTCCGCTCATGAGGATGCCTCCATGATCGTGGCTTTTTCGGAACGGCGGCGAAAGATGGCCAGAGCCAGCATGAGAATCACCCGCGTCAGGTAGACCGCGGCTCGAACGGGCGACTGGCTGGGGGTGCCGCCGAGACGAGATCGCATGGCCACGGGGACCTGCATGACCACCCCGCCGGCCTCGGCGGCGATCACTAGCGACTCGACGGTGTCGGCGAGGTAGTCCGCCGGATACGTGCGGGCGAACAGCTCGACGGCCGACCGGTTGTGCGCCCGGAACCCCGACGTGACATCTGTCAGACGAACATGGGTCATGCGCGACAGGTAGGCGGCGAGCAGTCGCATCGCCCAGCGCCGGGCTCGTGGCACGGGGAAGGCCCCCTCGCCCGCAAACCGGGCCCCTATGACCACCATAGGGGGGGCAACGTCCTCGATCGGACCCAGGAGTCGCCGGAGGTCGTGCGGATCGTGCTGGCCGTCGCCGTCGACCTGGACCACCGCCCGGTACCCGCGGTTGGCGGCATAACGGAACCCGACCCTCATCGCCCCGCCCACTCCGAGGTTGAAGACGTTGGTAACCACCGCGGCGCCAGCCTGACGGGCCCGGGCACCGGTCTCGTCTGAGGAGGCGTCGTCCACCACGAGCACATGAACCTTCGGGGCCGACGCCTGCACCTCGGCGATCACGGACGCCACCGAGCTGGCCTCGTTGTAGGACGGAATCACGACGAGGACGTCGGAATCGGGTTCCACCGCTGGCTTACCGCCTATCCCGTCCGCGCCGGGCCGTTGACCTCGGAAGGGCCACTGTCTGCGGCCCCGACCGGGTCCCCGAGCCACTCGTCGGGGTGATCGGGTCCCGGCCCGGCGGATCGTCTCCGATCGGGGCCCGTCCGACCAATTTCAGGCCGCCGGCCCCGGCCCTCGGTGCCACCGTTGTCCGGGCCGCCGACGAAGCTCCACAACCACGCCAGCATCACCGCGCTCAGCAGCACGAGCGAGACCTCGAAGGCGGTGCGATACCGGGTGTTTCCGAAGGTGATAGCGGTCGACAGGACAACGTCGACACCGATGGCGAGGAGGGGCATGATGGGGACGCGGCGGCGCCGGAGAATTATGGCCCCTCCGATCGACAGAGGGAGCATGGCGTAGTACATCGCCAACCCGACCAGGGCCCACCGGTAGGGCCGCGTCTCTACGGTGGAATCCAGCTGTATCTGCTGGATCGGACGGAAGAACCCGAAGGCCCGGCCGAGTCTGGCCATCTCCACCGGGAAAATGCGGCTGGCATGGGACCGCACGAAATCAAGGGCGTACTTCTGGGCCTCCGCGCCCTGTACGGACTCGTCCGCCTGGTGGTTGATGGGCGTAGCCAAAGCGCAGTCGTAGGCCCAGTACCCCTCAAAGGGGCCGCTGTACACGATGCTGCAGTTGGCCGAGGCGAGGGTGACGCCCAAGCCTGAACTGATGAAGACCGGGTCCTGGAAGCGGGTCAGGTTGTAGCCCACCCAGGGCGCCACCACGAGCAGGGCCGAGAGGGCCCCGACCGCTAGCACCGTCATACGCCGCCCCCAGGACAGCACCCGAGCCGTCAGCGCCAGTGGCACCAGGATGAAAATCAGCAGCAGGCCGAGTTCGTCGCGTGCGAGGGCAGCCACACCGATCGAGGCGCCGAGCCAGGCCGCAGTCCACCAGCCCGGACGCTTCCAGAAACGGTACGCCGTCAGCAGCACCAACGCCACCACGAGGGGCGTGAGCGTTTCGGACAGGCCCAGCTCGTCGCTCATCCAGATGTTGGGGTACACCGCGACCAGAAAGGCCGCGATGAGGCCGGCCCGCCGGCCCGCGATCTCCCGACCGGTCAGACCGCACACCACGATGGCGCCGGCCCCGATGGCACAGCACCAGATCCGATGGGCGAAGAAGCTCTTGAAGCCGACCAGCGATGCGGCCGCCAGCACGAACACGAAACCAGGTGGGAACGACGCCGTGGGCACGTCCTGGTGGGCCCCCCCGTAGTACAGGAAGGGATTGATAAAGCCCTTGCCGGCCACGAGCAGGTTGGCCGCGTTGTGGTAGTAGTAGGCGTCTCCGCCTGCTACCCGATGGGGCCGCCCGAGCACAGCGGCTACGCGGATGCCGAGACCCATGGCGGTCCACAAGGCGAGCCAGGGCCACCAGCTCCCGATGGCCGGCCCCGGCCACCAGCTTGCGGCGGGGCGCCTCCCCCTTGGCGTCATGGCCGGTCACTCTAGGCTGATGCGCCCCCGCCCTTGAGGCCGGTGGGGACCCCCCCGGCCATGAGGCCCGGTCGCGGCTGACCGACGCCCCCTGAGCCGCTTCGGGGGCTGGACCGTCTTGTGGGATAATCGAGAGCCAGAGCGTCTTGCCGGCTGACGCGGCTCGGCGCCTGTCGGGGGAGGAAGGGCTGATCCAGACCAGGCTCACCGGGGTGGGGGACAGAGACCGCCGGCTCCCGGCTCGGGAGCCTCCATCCGACCCGGGCGAGACGTCGAGGGTCCCCTTTGTTCCTGGCCTCGACGGTCTGCGCGGAGTAGCGGTGCTGACGGTCATGGCATTCCACGCCGGAGTGACCTGGGCGAGGGGCGGACTGCTCGGTGTGGACGTGTTCTTCGTCCTGTCCGGTTTCCTCGTCACCTCCCTTCTGGTAGCCGAGCACGCTCGGACCGGCACCCTCCGGCTGCGCCGCTTCTGGGCCCGACGGGCCCGCCGTCTGCTGCCGGCATTGTTCATCGTGCTGGTCGCCGTCTGCGCCTACGGGCGCTGGGAGAGCACGGGCATTTCACCACAGCAACTGCGTGGCGACGCCCTCTTCACCTTGGGGTATGTCGCCAACTGGCATTACATCGCCTCTGGTCAGAATTACTTCGTCCGCTTCGGCGCCCCCTCCCCGCTGTTGCACACCTGGTCCCTCGCCGTGGAGGAGCAGTTCTACTGGGTATGGCCCCTGATCGTGCTCCTCGTACTGAGGCGTTTCGGCCGCCGCACCCTCGGCTGGGTGGCGGGGTGTCTGGCCGTCCTCTCGGCCAGCCTCTGTGCGGCGCTGTACCTCGCCGGAGCGTCTCCGAACCGGCTGTACTACGGCACCGACACCCGGGCTCAAGCCATCATGATCGGCGCCGCCCTGGCGCTCCTGGTGCCGATGACCGAGAGACGTTCGCCTCGAAGTGGCCCCGGGAGGACCGGACTGGAGCCGGCTCGCCCCGCTCCAGGAGCCGAGGCCCACGCCGGGGCCGGACGGCTCCTGAGGACCGCCGGGCTGGTAGGAGCGGGGGTCCTGGCCATCTGCCTCCACTCCGTGCAGGGGAACGGAGCCTTCCTCTACGAAGGCGGGTTCCTGCTCGTTGCCCTGGCCACCGCAGCTGTGGTCGTCGTCGCGGTACGCCTTCCACGGGACCCTCTCAGCACCGCCCTGTCCTGGGGTCCGCTGCGCTATACGGGCCGAATCTCATATGGGCTGTACCTCTACCACTGGCCGCTCTTTCTCCTCCTCGATCAGACCAGGACGGGATTGCACGGTTCGGCCCTCCTGGCCCTCCGCTTCGGCGTGACCTTCGTCGCGGCCGATCTTTCCGCCCGGTTCGTCGAGCTTCCCATCCGCCGCGGAACTCTCTTGGCCGGTCACTCGTCGTCAGATCCGATCCGTCCATGGAGACGGGTGATGGTCTCAGTGGCCCTC
This sequence comes from uncultured Actinomycetota bacterium, assembly GCA_963783945.1. Taxonomy (GTDB): domain Bacteria; phylum Actinomycetota; class Acidimicrobiia; order Acidimicrobiales; family Palsa-688; genus CAWAPS01. The sequence continues at coordinate 409,778 of CAWAPS010000007.1, read as the reverse complement.
CCGTCCCTGACGCTGGTGCTCATCGTGGCGGTGCTGGCGGTCACCATCACACCGGGTACGAGGGCGTCGGCATCGCTCTCAGCTTCAAGGCAGGCGGCGCGGCGCTATGCCCCCCCAGGCGGAGTGGACGCGGCCCACCCGGAGCGGGCTCTGCTCATCGGAGACTCGATGGCGTTGACCTTGGGAAACGGCCTCGGCCACGGCGCCGCGGCCTGGGGGATCACCGTCAACAACCGGGGCGTCGTGGGATGCGACCTTGACCCTCAGACAATCGTCAACGTCATGGGAACGGTATCTCAAGCCGCCCAAGGATGCCCACAGTGGCGCACGACCTGGGCCTCCCTGGTGGCCCAGACAAACCCGGATGTGGTCGTCGTGCTCCTCGGACGCTGGGAAAGCCTCGACCGCCTTTACGACGGCCGCTGGACTCATGTCGGCGAGCCCGCCTTCGACTCACACCTGCAGAATGAACTCGGCCAGGTCATCGACATCGCCTCTTCCCGCGGGGCGAGGGTCGCCTTCCTGACCCTTCCCTACATCGCTCAGACGACCGACCAGCCGAACGGCTCACCCTGGGACATGGACCTCCCAGCCCGGACCGACGCCTACAACGCCGACGTACGGGCCGCGGTAGCCCGCCACCCGGGCCAAGCCTCAGTCGTTGACCTCAACAAGATGCTTGACCCGCAGGGGCACTACGTCTCGTCCCTGGGGGGAGTGCGGGTACGCGACTTCGACGACGAGCACATCTCGGAGGCTGGCGGCCAATGGCTGCAAGGAGCGCTGTTGCCGGCCCTAGTCCAGCTGGGGCTAGGGCATTATGAGGAGCGGGAGCGGATCACTGCGGACCGGGAGCGGACCAGCCCCACGACCGCGTCGGCGGCCAGCAAGGTGAGTCCCAGCCAGGCCAGGTCGTTGGCCCGGTTCAGGTTGGCGGGCCAGTTGATGTCCGGCAGGTAGCGGTGCCGGAGCTGCTCGACGACGATGTAGACACCAAGGCCGAGGAGGCTGAGAACGGACAGGACGCGGACCAACAGCCGGCCTCGTCTCCACCAGCAGCCGGCGGCCACGGCCGCGCCTGCGACCAGGCCGATGACCGGACGGCTCACGGACCCCGCGACGAGAGCGGAGAGGATCACGGCGACCGCGAAGTGGAACCCGCTGGGCCGCGCACCTGTGGTACCTGCCACTGATGCTCGCGACACGGGCTCAGGGCCACTGCCGGGGGGTGCCGGAGCTGGACGGGAACGGGCCCGACGTCTCCTCACCGTCACCCTCCCCGGCCAGACAGCCAGCACGGTGGCCACCAACAGGCTGACCGCAGATACCCCGATGGCCGCCCACACGATTCGCTGCGGCGTCCAGCTCACATGGATGACGGTCGGGCCTTTGATCACGCCGGCCGGCACGTACCAGCCGTTGGCGTATCCGTCGACCAGACGCGACGGGCCCAGGTTGTGGCCTCCCGGCATCGTGGCCTGCCACCCGGCGCTCTGGCTCTGGCCCAGCACCAACCAAAACGGGCGCCCGTTGCCATCCACAGTGACCGTCACCGAGGTGCGATTCTGATGGTCGACCCGCAGGGCCGGCGGAGGTCCCTCAGGAGAGCTGGCCGGGGTGGCCGGGTTTGGTCCGGTTGCGGGTGACGCCAAGTTCAAGGTGTCGATCGACCATCCACTTGGGAGACGGGGGCTGGTCTGGACCAGGTGCGAGCCGGCACTGAGCCGGAGGCCGCCGGCGGAGTTGCCGCACCCACGGACGGTCACCGGGTTGCCGGCCAGAGCCGCCGCCGTGGTACCTGTGATCTCGACGTCGACGGGGCGGCCGTCGATGCGGAGCAGGCCGGACTGGCACGTGACAGGGAGCCGGGCTGGCGGGGACGGCTGTACGACCGGTAGACCCAGCTCAGCAATGCCCACGGGCAGGATGTCAGTCGCCCCTGAGAACGTGGAGTAGTAGTCGCGGGCCCGAACCTGGTTCACCGCGTCGATGGTGACCTTGATCTGCTTGCCCGCCAGCGCCGGGAAGCTGACCGGAACAGTTGTGGTCGACCCTTCGACTCGCCCGTAGCCGACCGGCACGGCCGGAAGGTCCACCACCCGGCTGCCTTCCTCCGTGCTCACGGTAAGCCGGGTCGGCAGCGAATGGCGGCCATCGTTGACGATCTGCAGGTTGAGGTTGTCGATGGCTAGGGGTTTGTTGAGCGTGAGGCTCATCCAGGCCCCCGCCTGAGGTCCGGTCTCGGTGATCCACGCGGTGGCCGGATTGCCATCGACAGTCGCGTTGGCCCGGGCCTGGCGGTCACCGTCCAGGCGGGTCGAGGAGTTGGCGTGAACGACCACGGGGGGGCCGGTTGGCGGGCTCCGGGGCGAGTCCACCCCGACCGCCTGGTTGATGAGGTAGTCGGAGTCGCCTGCGTTGATCTCCGCGGTGCCGCCGATCGAGAACGTGCGCGCCGTGGGAAGGGTAAAGGTCCGGGCCAGGGTGCGCTCCGGGTCGCTCCGCGGCGGTCCGGACACTCGGTCGCGCGCCATGAGGATGGTGAGCGGATGGTCGATCGACGCCGCTCCGGCCCGAGCGAGCAGGTCGGTAGGGAGGCGCAGCACCTCCGATGCCGGCCCGACGTCAGGGATGCCGACCTCGGCCAGACCGACCGCAGCCAGGCCGTCATAGCGTTTGTCCGCGCCGCCGGATGCGGCGTCGACGGTGATCTCCAGGTGCTGAAAAGTCCTCGCCGGAAAGCTGACCGTCTGCCCGGGGGTTGCATAGGACGCGGCCGACAGTCCGACAGTCACCGGGTGGGACCCGTCGAAGCTCAGGGTGACCCTGGTGATCCGGCGGTTGGGTCGCGGCTCCTGGGCCTGCAGCAGCGTCACATGATCTGCGGTGACGGACCGGTTCAGGTCTATCTGGAGGCGCTGACCGGCCACGGGAGAGCGAGCGCCGAAGGTCCAGGCCGTAGACGGGTCGCCGTCGACCGCGTTGAGCGGTCGGTTCTCCGGGGTGTAGGTCAGGGTGTCGCCGTAGGCGGAGGCTTGCACGGAGGTGACACCGCTGACCTCGGCCACGGTGTTGCTGGCCGTGGGTGCCCCCGGAAACAGGGGCAGCACGTAGTCCGAGGGATCGCTGGTGAGCGCAGGAACGCCCGGCTGGTCCACCTGGCCCAGGTTGTCGCGGAGGCTCCCCCACCGCTGGCCAGCGAGGGCGTTGGTGTCAGTAAGCACGAGGCTGGCGCCGTCGTCCATGGCCTGGGCGAACCCGGCCGGGTCCTTTGCGAAGGACCCGCTGTAGAGGATGGTCGGGTCGCCCCCCAGCAACCCGGCGCCGGCTGCCTCCACCACTCCCCGACCGTCACCGGCGACAATCATCGGGGCGCTGGCCGTCTCGGTCCGGACGAGGGGCCGAGGATCGGCGACGTTGAAGACCGCAAGGGCGGGCGGTTGCGGTTCCCCCGCCGGCAGACCGAGCCGGGCCTCAGCTGTCCACCGGGTAGCGGATCTGGGGAGCCGGGTTGGGGGCACCGAAGGGCACCGGCTGGCTCAGGCCCGTCGGTGGGGGGACCAACTCGTTCCAGAGGGTTTGCGGCAGGGGCAGGTCGTAGCGCTCATACTGGAGGTCAGATTGGAGCAGTACCTGGCCCACGCTCATGAGCCGGGCGACGGGGGCCAGCGCCTGAAGGTCGAGGGTGCCTTCCTGCAGCGGTTCGTCCAGGGCTTGAAGAAGGTTCGCCGCGCCTGGCGTTCCGGACGGAACGACCTGGCGGGTCACGTAGGGACGGTTCAGCAGACCGGCCGCGATCGGATCCTGGGTCACGCCCCACGAATAGGCCGCGAAATCCTCCCCGGGGATCCCGAGCACGCGGTGTCGAGGAACCGGCGGCGTCGAGGTAGGCGGCAGCCTGCTGCCAGTAGGAGGGAATGGTGCTCGGGCGGGCCAGGTTGGAAGCGACCAGGTTGCCGGTCCACAGCGGTGGGAGGTCGGCGGCGACCAGGGCCAGGCAGGCCACCCCCGCCACCAGGCCCACGCCCGGCGAGCGCAGCTGAAGGGCGCTGATGCCGGAGCCCATAAGCAGAGCCAGGCCCAGGACCACCAGCGGCACAATGCGGTCCACTGAGCGCAGGGCCAGGCCCACGGTTCCGCCGGACGCTTTCTCCAGTAGATAGCCGAAGAGGGACGGGTGGGCGAATGGATAGGCACCGACGGCGATCACCGTGCCCAGGCCGACCAGGGCCACGGCGAAGCCGCGGTAGCGCCAGCGCACTATTAACCCGAGGGCCACACTCACTGCCGGAACGGCGAAGGAGACCGCCAGCAGCCATAGTGACTGGGTGTAGCCGACAGCGGCCAGTGTCCACGGCTGCACCCTGTCCCAGCCGTAGAAGTACCAATAGCCCAAACCGCGGAGCACCTCCGCGGCGGAGGAGGTGCGCGACACGGTCGGAACCGTTTCGGTGACGCGCGAGGATGTTCAGCCCGTACTTGCCCTCGGCCCACAAGCCCGCCGCCCACCACAACGACACCAGCACGCTGAGCCCGGCGATCTTCGCCGCGGCGAGGCCCGCCTGTTTGCCTGTGACCTCACGGGTTCCCCACCCCGCGTAAAGGAGCCACAGGGCAGGCCCGAGCAATACCAACAGGATCGAGGTGGCGTTCACCCCCCCGACGAGGGCCACCACGACGGCAAACGCAGCAGGGTAGCGCCACCCGCCCCGTCGAGCCGCCATAGCCGTGAGCCCGATCATCCAACCCAAGGCCGCCCATGGCATGACGATGGCGGAGGTGCGGGCCAGGTAGTCGATCAGGTACGGGCTCAAGGTGTAGGCCAGGGCAGCCACGGCCAACCCGGGCCCGGTCAGACCGAGGCGCCGGCCGCAATAAGCGACTCCGAGACCGGCGGCCAACATGAGGGAGCCCATCCACAGGCGCTGGCCGACCCAGTAGGGGATACCCAGCCAGTGGACGAAGGTGTAGTACGGGCCCATCGGGAACAGGTAGCCGATGTTCTGGTGGGTCACCGTGCCCAGCCCGGTGTTGGGGTCCCACATCGACGCCGCGCCGGTGGTCAGGCGGGACGGGTCGATATACAGGTACGCCTTGGTGTCGGCCGCGACCAGTCCCGGCTTGGTCAGGAGGAGCGGGATGTAGCAGATCGCGGCGAGGACCAGCCACAGCAGCCGGTCGGGGCGTCGGGTTCGCACCGGGCGGCAGTGTAGGTGGCGGCCATCGACGGTTCGGGGCAGCTGGGAAGGCAGGTGGCAGATGTGGTCGGCCGCACGGATGACCCGTCCCCGGCTCTCGCTGGCCGTGGTGTCCCCGGCGCGCCACACTTCGCCAGCAGACCGCTGGGCTCACGCGAAGCTTGGCGCCGCGGACCCACATCGGGAGCCCGCCGGCTCAACATTGAATCTGGCAGACTGGTGGCGACGGTGAGTCGGTCGGGTGGTCGCGGCCGGGCATGACCCGGTCGAGGAAGGTCGGGACTCCGCAGGGCAGGGTGCTGGCTAACGGCCAGTCGAGGTGACTCGAAGGAAAGTGCAACAGAGAGCAGACCGCCGATGGGCGATCCTCGATTTGCGGGGGTCGCCACAGGCAAGGGTGCAACGGTGCGGTAAGAGCGCACCAGCGTCCGGGGTGACCCGGGCGGCTTGGTAAACCCCACCCGGAGCAAGGTCAAGCGTGGGACGGCCGGCCCGGCCCATGTCCCCAGGTGGACCGCTCAGATGGATGGCCACCCGCCAGTTCCGGCGACGGGCCTGGCGACAGAATCCCGCCTATAGACCGGCTCACCGTCACCTACCTGCGGTTTCCGCAAACACCCGCTCCCACCTGCGGTTATGTCGGAGTAGTAGGGAGTCCTTGTGCCTCATGAGCTTGGCCGCCTCGTTGATCGGTCGCCCGTCCCGAATGAGCCCTGAGGCGAAGGGGTGGCGCAGCCGGGAGGTTTCCGGTGGCCTGTGTTCCGGTGTACTGAGCCCTGATCCTTTCTCCGACTGGAGAAAGGATCAGGAGGAGGTCTCCGCCTCCCGTACGGCCCCGGGGCCGCTGTGGCGGCGGTAAGGGGCTCCGGGGGCACCGATTCGCCCCAGGGAGGCGAACCTTCTCGAGGGTCAGCCGCGGGGCTTTCTTGTCCGCTTGGTCTCGGCGGCCATCTGCTGGAGTAGCTCCTCCCTGGCGTCGGGGGTCATCTCCTTGGCCTTGAGGTACAGCTCTTCCATGGTGGGCCACAGAATGCGGACGATCTGGTCCCGCTCCTCGGCGGCGAACATGAACTCCGCGTTGTTCCACAGGAGCCGGTGACCGATATGCCAGTCCAACTCGTCGCCGGTGATGTAGGGGGTGTCCCCGTTCTTGTTGCGGTAGATGACATACCGCTCGCCCAACTGGTTCTCGAACTCTCCCACGATGTGGGGTTGGTGGCTCTCCAGGTGGCAGAGCCATTTGCGGTTGTCCATGGTGGTTATTGTTCCTTTTCAGGGCGGGTGGGCGGGGTTTCCAGAAAGCCTCTTTGGTGTGCAGTCGGAACCCGAAGGCCTTCCACTTCCCGGCGACTCTTCGATCAGCCGCGGCCCGCTCCGGACCATTTCCCGGCACCTCGGAGGCGGGGAGGTACAGACGGGTAGACGGGTGATGCCTCCCAGTTGCTCGATCACCAGCGCCTCGGGTAGCAACCCGAACTTGCGGCCCCGGAACGGCTCGGGCACCGAGATGCGATCACAGATCAATATCCCATTATGGGTGAGGTTCTCGCCTGGTCGCACCGCTCGAAGTCCAGGGTGTACCAAGCCCCCCGGGCCAGGGTGAGGTCGTATACCCCTGCCTAATCTTCGTATTTCGGGGTGACGGTCCTGGGTGGGCACCAGTGAAGGGTCGGTGTCGTAGGGAGAACACAGCGCCCCACTGAGAACGACCTCGCAACCCGAGGTGGTGAGGTGAACCTGCCGTGCCTGCTTCTTGGTGGGTGCCATGTGACGGTTGTCTCCCGGGCTGGTGGGTGGAGCCAGTACAACACCGGGGGCACCGAGCAGGACTCCCCACCCGGGGAGCCGTCGTGATCTGGTCGTGACCATGCGCACCCGCTAGGGATAGAACCGCAGGTGAGGGTGGGTGTTTAACCTTTACCAAACCAAATCCCACCTACAGACCGACTCACCGTCCTGAAATCGGAGAAAACGAGCTGGACCCCGCTTTCTCCTGGTGTTCATGGCGCTTCGGTGGGCAGAGGGTCACGAGACTCGCGGCCCTGATCGGATACGTGGTCGGTCCAGGCCTTGCCATCCCAGTACCGCAACTGGTGCCGGCCGGTGGGGTCCGGAGCCCACTCGGGCGGCGGCGGGGGTGGTGGGGCCAAGGTGGGCGGGTCGTGAGCAGACGGCTGAGGGGAGGAGTCAGGGCCCGTCGGTTCGCTGGTGCCATCCGCCCTGGATGTACTCGTAACCGCAGTCTCCCGCGGCTCAGGTGGGGAGTCCGTGCCCGCGCCGACCTCCAAAGTGGCGGCTGTTTCTCCGGAATCCAGTTTCCCCAGCTCGTCGCGTAGGTGCCGGGCCGTCTGCTGGCCCTCGCCGTTGAAGATGGAGACGGCTACCGCCAACCTGAGCCGCACCGTCCCCGAAACCGGGTCGGTATAGACGATCCCTGAGGTCTTCTCCCGGTTGGACACCTGGATGGCGGTCCTGGGCTGGTCGGCGTAGTGCATGATCCCGAGGAGCTTGGCGTAAAGCCACTCCCGGGAGTACTTGCTTCCCTGGAAGACAACGCGCTGCGTCGTGACACTGACATCGCCGGTGTCGATCGTGGTGGGTACCTCGTCACCCTGTACGAGCGTGCCTGCGGACTTGCCGACCCGTACCCGGATCCCGTCTACGACCGGTATCGACACACCGGCCGAGCGCCCTTCCCAGTGGCCGGGCAACCGGCGAGGTTCGAACAACCCTCCGCCCTGGATGGCGTACACCAGACGCTCACCTGGCTTGAGCACGAGCGGCCAGTCTGTGGCATCGCCAACCCCGCCCTCAGCGATGGCAATGAGGTCGACCAGGTTGGTCCGAAGCTCCGCCTGGGCCCTGGCCTTCTCGGCCGCGACTTCGGCGGCCTTTTTCTCGGCCCGGCGCTTGCTTCCGAACATGGCAGTCTCCCGTCGGGCCCAACAATAAGCGCGGACCGTGTTGGCATGTGCGCCCAGGTCCGTACGATCAGGCTCCTAGGCGATTCAGACATCCCTCGATCAGCTTCACCTCTCACCGGACGCGCTGAGGGTGTTTGGCCTCACCAAGCGCTCGAGACGGGCGGCCGACGCCACGTCCAGCCCTGACCCTCACGAAATAGGGGACGCTCGAGAACGGGCAAGACAGCAAAACTCCCATTTCGCACCGGGGCCCTATTGCGTCGTAGCGGCGCGGGGAAATTGGTGTTGGAACAAACGAGAAACAGCGGCTGGTCGACGGCCGCCCGCCCGTTTGGCTGGGTAGACTTTCTGCGTATGTCGAAGGGTGGATGGCGCGTCGTTATTCTGTCGAACGCCCCCGGCATCGCCACTTTGACCGCGGCCACCGTTCAGCGCCTGGGGCACAAGCCGGTAGCCGTCGTAGCCGCCCATCGCAAGAAGCCGACTCCCGGTCTGACGGTTCTCAACGAGAGCACCGAGATACCCGACACCCAGGTGGTCGTGGCGCCCGACAAAGGCGCGGTCGAAGCCATTGTCCAATCCCTCGATCCTGACTTGGCTGTGTCGTGGGCTTTTCCCTGGCGCATTCCCGACGGTGCCCTCGCCGTTCCCTCCGTCGGGTCGATCAACTTTCATCCCTCTCTCCTACCGCGCCATCGAGGTCCCAATCCGTTGGCGTGGACTGTCCGGGCCGGCGATAGCGACTTCGGGCTCACCTGGCACCGAATGGTGGCCGAGTTCGACAGTGGTCCCATCCTGGCCCAGCGATCGACCCCGGTTCTCCTCGAAGACACCAACTCGGAGGTAGGGCCCCGGATGGGCAGCCTCGGGCTCCGGATGCTGCGCGGGGTGTTCGACCGCATGGCAGAGGGCGATCTGGGCGATCTGCAAACCGACGAGGGAGTGACCGAGGCCCCGCCCTTCAAGGAGGACTATGCGACGATCGATTGGTCGTTGCCGGTCCGGGCCGTCCATGACCAAATCCGGGCGTGGTCGTTCACGCCGGGCACCGACTCGGTCCCGGGTCCGTTCGGCCAGATTGACGGGCGGACGGTACGAGTCATCCGCACCACACTCAGCGAGCCCGTGGGCGAAGCCGTCCGGGTCGACTGTGGCGACGGCCCGCTCTGGGTGCTGAAGACAGAACCAGCCGACTGACGGCACGGGCCCCGGTCGCGACGCCCGCCCGGGACGCGAGCGTGGTCAACTGGGCCGATGCGCCGGCGCCGCGTCTTTGCCCTGGTCTCAGCGCTGGTCGCGATTGGGGCGGGTTGCGGCTCCTCGAGGCATGGTGAGAGCAGCCCCTCGACGGCGTCGGCCCGCGCCGGACCGGCGCCGACCGAGACCGCGCCGCCCGCTGTTCACGGCGCGGCGTCTGACCCGACCACCCGGCCATCCGCGCCGGGAAGCACACCGAACCCTGCGCTTACCAGCCGGTCGACCGTGGAAGTGGCCGTTCCGCCCGGCTACGGGGGCGGGCCGTTCGATTTCCCCAGGAAGTTGACCGTTCCCACCGGATGGACGGTTCAGGTCTGGGCACCCGTCCCCGACGCCCGCATGGAAGCGTGGACTCCCGAAGGCGACCTGCTCGTGAGCGAGCCCAACTATTCGCGGATCGTCGAGGTGATACCCGGCTCCGACAGCGCGAAGAGCTGGCATACCGTCCTGTCCGGTCTGACCCTCCCGCAGGGCCTGGCGTTTGCTCGGGCGGGTGGGCAATGGTTCCTGTATGTGGGCGAGTCCGACCAGATAGACCGCTACCCCTGGAACGCCGGCGGCATCGCCGGGCCGCGCACCGTCATAGCTGTCAACCTGCCGGACGTGGATCCGCTCGGCGACGACGACCATCGGGACAAGGACATCGCTGTGGCCGCGAACGGGACTCTTTACTTCGACGTTGGCAGCTCGTCGAACGCCAACCCCGATGACCGCACCGCAAATCCGCCTCGGGCCACCATCATGGCGGTCAATCCCGATGGCAGCGATCTGCGCGTCGTCGAGACCGGCGTGCGCAACGGCGAGGGGCTGGCGGTCGCCCCTGACGGCTCGGTATGGACTGCGGTCAACGAGCGGGACAATGTCCCGTATCCGTTCCATTCGGCCTATGCCGGAACGGCTGACGCCTTCGGCAAGGTGATCAGCGCCTATGTCGACGAGCACCCTCCGGACGAGGTGGTTCCCGTCGTCCCCGGCCGGGACCTCGGCTGGCCCTACTGCAATCCGGATCAGGACGAGAGCCGGCCCGCCGGATCGCTGGCCGGTATCCCCCTCGTCCCCGACTCGGTGACCAACCCGGGAGGCGCCCGTCTCGATTGCGCCGCGTTGCCCCCCATCGAAGTCGGACTGCCTGCCCACAGCGCTCCTCTCGGCCTGAGCTTCCTGGAAGGAAGCGGGCTGCCGGCGCCCTGGTCGGGCGGGGCGGTAGTTGCAGTGCACGGCTCGTGGGATCGCACGCCGCCGCGGCCGCCCGCCGTGCTGTGGCTGCCCTGGGACGCCGAAACCCACTCCCTGCAGCCGTCGATCACGCTCGTGAGCGGGTTCCAGAACCCGGACGGAAGTCGCTGGGGCCGGCCGGTCGACGCCGTTGCCGGTCCCGACGGCGCCCTGTACATAACGGACGACGCGGCCGGAGCCGTCTACCGCCTGGTGCCCGCCCGTTGATCCGGTCGAACCGTTCGCTCACCCGCCTTCGATCCAGATGACCGCCGCCCGGTTGAACCGATCGTGAGCCAGATCGGACAAGGCCCGGTCGACGTATGAAAACGGATACACGGTCGTGGTCGGGCGTATCCCGATGCGCTCGGCTATCTCCAGGAAACCCCGGCCGTCGTCCCGGGTGTTGGCCGTGACGCGGCGCAGCGTTCGCTCTTGAAAGAGGTGACCCTCGTAGTCGAAGCTCGGGATGTCGGTCAGGTATATGCCTGCCACCGCCCGCGTGCCCCCACGGTCCAGGGCCGCCAGCGCCGGGGGGCAGCTCCGCTCGAAGCAGGGCCCGATACCCGATGATGCCGGCGCACAGCAATGGGGCGGCGTCCACATCGTCGAAGCGGTCCGGCAGCTCGTACAGAAACCGCTCGTCCGCCACCATGTACTCGGCAAACCCACCGTTGATGTCCCACCCGGTGGACTTGGGGCGGATGCACAGATTCTCTCGTCCGCTGGTGCGGTAGCGGCAAACTCCGCAGGTTGAGGCCAGCCAAACCGCGCCCACCCGCTGGCCCGGCTCGAACCGGCCGCATCCGGGACCGAGCCGCTCCACCCGGCCGACCGCTTCGTGGCCCGGAGTCATCCCTGACCGGCGCGGGGGAAGGTCCCCCTCTGACAGGTGCAGGTCGGTGCGGCACACGCCGGATACCGAAATCCGGATCAGGACCTCACCCGGACCGGGTTCGGGCCGGGGCCGCTCGATCAGGCGGAGGGGGCCGGAATCGATCGGGGGGAATGGCCACCTCCCATGCTCTCATCACGAACGGAGAATACCGACCGGGTGGTGACACGCAACGAGCCCGGCCAGGTGGTGGGTGGGACCCCTGAGGCCGGGCTCTGTTGTTTGGCGGTGATGAGTTGTTGTGACTACGCGCCGCTAGGACGAATCGTACCCCCCTGTCGGGACTATCGGCACGCGAATAATGCAATTTGCGCGGCCATAGATTGTTGTCATGGCCCGCCACATCGCTCCGTACGGAACCTGGCCGTCACCAATCTCCGCGGCGTCGCTGGTGGAGCAGTCAGTGAGGCTGACCGCCGCGTCGGTCCGGGGCGAACGGGTCTACTGGGTGGAAGGACGCCCCGCCGAAGGCGGGAGGGAGGTGCTTGTAGCCATGGACCCGGGCGGGCATCCCTTCGACGTCACCGCGAGCGGCTTCTCCGTGCGCACCCAGGTGCACGAGTACGGCGGCCTCTGTTACGCCACCCATCGCGCTCCCGGGGCGGACGCCGACACCGTGGTGTTCTCCAACTGGAGCGATCAGCGGCTATGGGAGCAGACAGGTGAAAGCGAACCCTCGGCGCTCACCCCCGAACCTGATCCGCCCCGATCGGAGCGCTACGCCGATCCGGTGATCAGCCCCGACGGCCGCTGGGTCGTCTGCGTGCACGAGCAACATCGGTCAGGCGGAGAAGTGATCAACGACCTCGTGGCCGTGCCCCTCGACCGCCCGGCCCCGGATCAGGCGCCCCGGGTCATTACTTCAGGTCACGACTTCTACAGCGCCCCCCGCCTCTCGCCCGACGGGTCCCGGCTGGCCTGGCTGGCGTGGGATAACCCCGACATGCCGTGGGACTCCACCGAGCTCTGGTCGGCCGAGGTAGGCCGGGACATGGTGCTGGGGGCGGCCCGAGTGATGACGGGAGGCCCAGGTCAGTCGGTGATCCAACCGCGATGGTCGCCGAGCGGCGTTCTCCACTACCTGTCCGACCGGAGTGGCTGGTGGAACCTGTACGACGAGCAGGGCGCCGCCCTTTGCCCACTGGCGGCCGAGTTCGGCGAGCCCGATTGGGTGTTCGGAAACTCGTCGTACGGCTTTCTCCCGGATGGAGAGCTGATCGCCACATGGACGGCCGAGGGAAGCTGCCGCATCGGGTTGGTCAGAAGGGGACGAGGCGAAGACGCGCCATTCCCTTTCTCTTCTTATAAGAGCGTGGCGCCGACCGAGGGCGGAGTCATCGTGATCGCTGCCTCCCCCTTTGATCCGCCCGCCATCACCCGTCTGGACCCGGCCGGCGGCCGCTTCACCATCTTGCGTCGGAGCCGAGACGTTTCCATCGGTGCCGACCATCTGTCACGACCGGAAGCGATCGAGTTCGCGACCTGCGGGGGCGAGGTGGCGCACGCCTTGTTCTACCTCCCCGCGCACGCCGAATACGAAGGCCCTGCCGCGGACCGGCCCCCGCTGATCGTGATCCTCCACGGCGGGCCGACGTCGTCGGCCACGGCGGTGCTGAATATGTCCACCCAGTTCTGGACCAATCGAGGCTTTGCCGTGGTCGACGTGGACTACCGGGGCAGTTCGGGATACGGCCGGGCCTACCGCCGCCGGTTGGACCGGGGATGGGGAGTCGTCGACGTCGAGGATTGCTCGGCTGTTGTGAAGTGGCTGGACAGCAAAGGCCGGGTCGACGGGGCGCGGGCGGTCATACGAGGGGGGAGCGCCGGCGGGTTCACCACCCTGGCCGCCCTTGCCTTCACCGACACCTTTGCCGCCGGAGCCAGTCACTACGGCGTCGCTGATCTCGAGCTGCTCGCCCGTGACACCCACAAATTCGAGGCTAGGTACCTCGACGGCCTGGTCGGACCCTGGCCCGCGGAGGCCGACGAATACCGGCGCCGGTCCCCTATTCACCACGTCGATCAGATCACCGACCCGCTGATCCTGTTCCAGGGCTCCGAGGACCAGATCGTCCCCCCGGCCCAGTCGGAGCTGATGTACAAGGCGCTTCGCGACCGGGGCGTACCCACGGTCTACATGGAGTTCGAAGGAGAACAGCACGGCTTCCGCATGGCCTCGACCATCGTGACCGTCGCCGCGGCCGAACTCGCCTTCTACGGACGGGTGCTCGGGTTCGTTCCGGCGCCGGACAGCACCGGGGAAGACGACGCCCCCCTGGAGATCGCCAACGAGGAGGCGATCGGCCGGCCCGCCTGATCAGCCCTCCAGCTTGATGGCCTGCTTGGGGCAGCGCTGCACGGCCAGCTCCACCTTGGCGCGGAGCTCTTCGGGCGGGTTCTCATCCAGCACGTACATGAAGTCGTCGTCGCGAACCTCGAACACTTCGGGGGCCGCGGCCATGCACAGGGCATTGCTCTCACAAAGGTCGTAATCGACTACGACTCGCATCTGCATCCTCCGGTCGTATCTCTCCTCGGGCCACCCTACCGTCCTGTTCTGCAGGGTGAGCTGCATGGATCAACCAGGCTGATGTGAACGCAGCCGCCGGTCGCCCGGGCTTCCAGCGGCTCACCGCCGCGACCGAAGGGCTTCCTCGATCACGTGGAGCGCGTCGGCGAGAAGGTTCTCCTCGATGGTCAACGGCGGAAGCAGCCTGATCACGTTGCCCCAGGTGCCGCAGGTGAGGACGACGACCCCGTCCTGATGGCAGGCGGTGGCGACGGCCGAGGCGGCGGCGGGATCCGGCGTGTCGGTGCCACTCTCAACCAGCTCGACGGCCTGCATGGCACCTCGCCCCCGGGCGTCTCCGACGATCGGCAGCTCCTCGCGGAGCCGACCCAGCCAGGGGGAGACGGTCTCCCCGATGCGGCGGGCCGCCCCCGACAAATCCTCCTTGGCCATGATGTCGATGGTCGCCAGGGCGGCCGCGCAAGCAACCGGGTTGCCGGAGAACGTCCCGCCAATGCCCCCCGAATGCACTCTCGACATCACATCGGCCCGGCCGGTGACGCCGGCGAGGGGCAGGCCTCCTGCTATGCCCTTGGCCGTGACGACCAGATCTGGCACCACCCCTTCGTGGGCGCTGGCGAACCAGTCGCCGGTGCGGCAGAAGCCGGTTTGCACCTCGTCCGCCACGAAGAGAACGTCGTGGGCGGCGCACCAGGCGGCCAGTGCCGGGATGAACCCGGGCGCCGGTACGACGAAGCCCCCTTCTCCCTGTATAGGTTCGATGAGCACGCACGCCAGGTTGCCGGCGCCCACCTGCTTGTCGATCATGTCGATGGCCCGGTCGGCCGCGTTCTGTCCACTCATGCCGGTGGGATCCCGGAACGGGTAGGACATCGGGGCTCGGTACACCTCCGGGGCGAAAGGCCCGAACCCGTCCTTGTAGGGCATGTTCTTGGCCGTGAGAGCCATGGTGAGGTTGGTGCGGCCGTGGTACGCGTGATCGAACACGACGACCGCCTGGCGCCCGGTGGCGTGGCGCGCCACCTTCACCGCGTTCTCGACCGCCTCCGCTCCCGAGTTGAACAGGGCCGAGGTCTTGGCGTGCTCTCCCGGCGTCAACTCGTTGAGCTTCTCGCATACCGCTATGTAGCTCTCGTAGGCGCCGATCATGAAGCAAGTGTGGGAAAACCTCTGCATCTGCTCATGGGTGGCGCCGATCACCGAGCCGACGCTGTGGCCGATGCTGGTGACGGCGATTCCCGATCCCAAGTCGATAAAGGAGTTGCCGTCGACGTCGACCAGCACGGCTCCCTCCGCCCGATCGATGTAAACCGGCAGGAGCGTGCTCACGCCTGGCGCCACCGCCGCTACCCTTCGGGCCGCCATTTCGCGGGACCGGGGACCGGGGACCTCGGTGATCAACCGTCTCGCTCGAGGAACTCTGGTCGCGGGGCTCGCCATGATCACGACCATAGATCCTCGTTACTGCGAAGGTCGGTGGGACGTGTCGTTGAAGCCCTTCAGGGTGGGCGATCCCTGTCCGCAGGCAATCGGGCTGACCGACGCCGGGTCGACGAACATCCGCCACAGGATCTCGTCGCCCACGCCGAGAGCCCAGGCCACTGCTGCCTTTATGGGGGACACGTGGGTCACCACAACCACGTCGTGCTCCCCCGCCTCGCTCCACAGATCATCGCAAGCTTGGCGGACCCGAGATCCGACAGCGGCCAACGACTCCCCACCCTCCGGGGCGAATGACAGGTCGGCCCTCCATTGGGCGAACAGTTCGGGCACGCCATCCACGTCGGCCCCATCGTGTACGCCGTAGTCGATCTCGACCCACCGGTCGTCCACACTCACGGGCGGCCCCAGCGCCTCGGCCGTCTCAACCGTCCGCATCAGCGGGCTGGTGACGACCCGCTCCGCCTCACGAAGGAACGACACTCGCCCGAGGGCCTGGGCCTGGCGGCGTCCCAACTCGTCGAGAGGCACATCCAACCGGCCGAGCAGGCGCCTCGACGCATTGGCTTCGGTGCGCCCGTGGCGAACCAGGTAGAGCATCCACGGGACGCTACTCCCCACCCCCCGCCATGGCGGCAACCTGCACTCGCCCGGACCCTTCAGCGGTCTCGGCCCCGTCGAGCCTCTCGCGGTGGCGCAGGGCGACCCACCCGTAGCCGGCGGCGGCCAGGGCCGCGACTCCACCCAGACCGAGACCGTAGCGGGCGCCTATTCCGCCGGCCACGAAACCGACCAGCGGTCCGCCGATCGGGGTAGAACCGAGGAACGCCACCGACCACAGGGACATCACCCGGCCGCGCATCGACGGCTCCGCCTCGAGTTGCAGCGTCGAGTTGCCAACCGACAGGAACGTCACCGAACAGGCGCCGACCCCGAACAGCAGGATCTCCTCGGTGACGAGCGAGGGCGCCAACGCCGCGGCCAGGACGACCGATCCGAAGGCAATGGCGGTGAAGACAAGGGTTCGAGCACCCCTTCTCTGACGGTGGGCGGCGACCAGGCCACCGATGACCGCCCCCACACCCATGCAGGCGGTCATGAAACCGTAAGTGCGCGAATCGCCGTGAAATGTGGTGCCGGTCAGGAGGGGCAGAGTCACCTGGAACTCGTAGGTGAGGCAGCCGATAACCGCCATCATGATGAGGGCGTCACGGAGAAGCGGGGTGCGGCCGACGTAGCGGAAGCCCTCTTTTATCTGGCCTCGCATGCGGTCGACCCGGGGGGCCGGGGCCAGCTCATCTCGGTTCATGGCGTGAAGCGAGAGGAGCACGAAGACGAAGGACACGGCGTTTATGAGAAAACACCAGCCGCTACCCACCGAGGCGATGAGGATCCCGGCCACGGCGGGGCCGATAGCACGCGCCGCGTTGACCATGACCGAGTTCAGGGTTACGGCGTTGGCCAGCTCGTCACGGCCGACCATCTCGACGATGAAGGTCTGCCGGGTCGGGTTGTCGACGGCATTGATGACTCCGAGGGCGCCCGCCATCACGTACAGCTCCCAGAGTTGGAGGTGACCGGAAAGGTCGAGCACGGCCAGAACCAGGGCCTGGACGCCCGCGAAGGCCTGGGTCCAGAACAACATGCGGTACTTCCCGAACCGGTCGGCCAGGGTCCCGCCCACCGGACCCAGCACCAGGACCGGCAGGGTCTGCACGGCCACGATGAGGCCGACCTGGGGTCCGGACCGGGTGATGGCGAACACCAACCAGGACTGGGTGACGCTCTGCATCCAGGTCCCGATGAGCGACAGGCTCTGGCCGAAGAAGTAGTAGCGGAAATTGCGGACGCGCAACGACGAGAACGTCTTCGTCACGATTCCACGCAGTCTCCGCATTCCCGTCCGAAACTCTCCGTCTGTCACCTGGGCAACCGCCCGCCCGACTAACTCTTAGTTGTGCTAACGAAGTCTAGCGGGTTTTTGTTCCGGTGGCCACGAGGATCCGGGCGCATTGCTCGCAGGTGACAACCTCGCCGGGCGGGAGGCGGCGGATACGGTCGAGCTCGACCGCCGACAGGACCAGGTGGCAGCCATCGCAGTGGTTACCGACCAGCCGGGCTGCTCCGATACCTCCCAAGCGGGTCCGGAGGCGCTCGTAGGTCCCGAGAAGGCCGGCGGGCACCCCGGCCGCGGCCGCCTCCCGATCGCGCGTGAGGGTGGCGATCTCTGCTGCCATGCCCGCGGCGGCCTGGTCCAGGCGGGCCCCGACCGACCTCCTTCGCCCCTCCACCGATTCGAGCTGCTCGGCGAGACGGTCGATCTCGGCATCGAGTGGATCGCGCTCGTCGAGCAGGGCCAGTACCGCGTCTTCGAGGTCGGACGCCCGGGCCTCGAGGGTTTCGACATCGTTGGCCATGGCTTGAAGCTCGCGTGATGCCGAGACCTCTCCGCCGTACAGCCGCCGTTTCACCGCGGCGGCCCTCTGCTCCGTGCCGGACAGGTCCGCCTCGGCTTCCGCCTGCCGGCCGGCGACCTCGTCCCGCACGCCGGTCACGTTCCGAAGCTCTCGGCCGACCCGGTCGGCCTCGGCATCGAGAGCGGCGAGTTCGGACCGTTCCGGAAGGTGGTCGATCCGATGGCGGCGCTGATCGATGGCCAGATCGAGGTCCTGGACGGCTAGCAGAGAGTCGAGCTCCGGCGCGCTCATCCGGAGGTGCCGTTGCCTCCGCCCCTGCCCCGATTCGTGCCTGGTGATGGCTTCGGTGGTGCGGTCACCGGGGTAGTGGGCGGGGGCGTGTTCGTCGTGGGCGCCGGGGTGAAGGCGGGAGTCGGCGGGGCGTTTGTAGGGGGCGGGTAGGAGTAGGTCGGCTGGGTGTAGCCGTAGCGGGGCTGGTTGTTGCCGTATGACGAGTAGTACCCGCCGTTGTGGTCGAGCACATCATCGGCCACGAGCGATGGCGAGGTCACGTACTTGCTCCGCGGCAGCAGGGCGTTGTTGAGCGGCGGGAAATTGACGACGGGTTGGGGGCCGAGCACGGCGGCGGCGAAGTCACGCCACGTTGCCGTCGGGAAGTCGCCGCCGTAGACCGCTCCATAGCCGCCCACGTCGACCATGGGGACTTCGGCGTTGCCATTGCCCATCCACACCGTGGCCTCCATCTGTGGGGTAAAGCCGTTGAACCAGGCGTCGACGTTCGAACTGGTCGTGCCGGTTTTGCCGGCGACCTGGCGACCGAAGATCTGAGCCGCCGTTCCCGTGCCATTTTTCACCACGGCCTGCAGAGCGGTGGTCGCCTCCGTGGCGATCTGGGCCGACACCACCCGGTGTCCCGGAGCCTTGCCGTTGTAGATGTCGTCGCCCGAGCGATCGACGATGTGGTTGATGAACGACGGGGCGTGGTACACCCCGGCGTCCGCGACCGCGGCGTAGGCGGCGGCCATCTCTATCGGGTGGACCGCGATCGACCCGATGACGATCGACGGGTAGGCGGGCAACGTCTCGCTGATGCCGAGACTGTGGGCCATGTCGATCACGTTGGGCAACCCGACCTCATGGGCCAGTCGGATATATGCGCAGTTGGTCGACTGGGCCGTGGCGTTCAGCAGGGTCAGAACCCCGCCGCCGTCACCTTCGTCGTTTTGCGCCGGATTCTGGACCAGGTCGTCGTCACCGGGGAACTTGATGGCGCAGGGGGACTGGCCGTCGACGGTGTCGTATATCGAGTAGCCCTGTTGCAAGGCGGCCAGCAGGGTGAACAGCTTGAAACCGGACCCCGGTTGGCGGGTCCCCTGGGTGATCACATCGAAGTGAGAGGTGCTGAAGCCCGGACCCCCAACCATGGCCCGGACATAACCGGTCCCGGGCTCGATTTCCACCATGGCCTCCTCGAACCCCCGGTTGTTGGCGGGGGTGTCGTGAGCGATGGTCTGCTCGGCCAGGCTCTGCATCCCCGGGTCGAGGTTGGTATATATCTTCAGCCCCCCCTCGAACAGGGTCTCGTAGCGCTCGTCGTAGGTGGACCCGAGCGGGCTGCCGGATCCGAGCAGCTCGGTCACGACCTCCTGAACGTAATAGTCGGTGATGTTGTCGCCCGCCACGGGGGGCTCGACGATCGAGGTGGGCAGGGGAACCCGGTTTGCCGTGTTGGCCTGAGCCTGGGTTATGTCGCCGTAGTGGACCATACGCGAAAGCACGTCAGCCCGGCGCTGGCGCGACGCCGCCGGGGAGAGGATGGGGTCATAGCCGCTCGGGTTGGAGATCAGGCCGGCCAGTAGGGCCGCCTGGGGCAGCGTGAGCTGCGACGCGTGCTCACCGAAGTAGGTGTCGGCGGCCGCCTCCACTCCGTAGGCCCCGTTACCGAGATAGATGATGTTCAGGTAGGCCTGCAGGATTTGATCCTTGCTGTACTGGCGTTCGAGCCGATCGGCGATCACGGCCTCTTTGATCTTGCGGCCCACGGTCCGCTCCGGCGTGAGGTACAGCTGCTTGACCAGCTGCTGGGTGATCGTCGACCCCCCTTGAAGACCGTTTCCAGTTGACGAATCGTTGGCCAGGGCCCGGATGGTCGAGGGGATATCGAAGCCGCCGTGCACGAAGAAGCGGTGATCCTCGGTGTCGAGCACGGCGGTGATCATGGTCTTGGACACCTGATTGAGCCGGACCGGCTTGCGCAGCTCGGATGCGTGCAGCACCGCCAGCACCGTCTTCCCGTCGTCCGCGTAGACCGTCGACCCCTCGGCCAGGCTGCTGCCGAGCGCGGGTAGCGGCAGCTCGGTGGCGCTGGCCGCATGATGGACCACCCCGTCCCCGAGCAGGACCAGACCGACGATGGTTCCGGTTCCAACCAGCGCCGCAGCCGCGACGATGGCGATCAGCCGCAGCAGCCAGGTCACGCGGGCGCGGGGAAAGTAGGGGCGGGCACGCGCCAGCCAGCCTACTCAGAGGGTCCCGTCGGACAGTGGCAGGGCGGCTGAACCGGCTCGCAGAATTGGCTGCGGTCGGCGACGGCGCTGGCCATGGTCGTTTGGCGCCCCTATGGCGCCGGCCTGTTCAAGGCGGCCCGCCGGCGGTCCTAGAAGGCCGGAATAACCGCCGCCAGCCGAGGTCCGAGAAGGCCCGGGATCAGGACCGGCTTCCCACCCGGGTGACCCAACCCTCCTCGAGGGCCAGCTCCATTTGGGCATCGACCACGTCGAGCCGGCACCCGAACACCCGCTCGAACAGATCGCGCTTCCTGCGCAGGCCCCACAGCTCGAGATCGATGTCGTCGTCCGCTTCCACCACGATCTCCACCACGTCAGGGTTGGAATACACCTCCACGTCGCGGACCGGACCCCCATGGCTTCGGTCGAGCCCGTCGGCGATCTGGAGGAGGGCGATCAACTGGGTCACCCGTCTCTGGTCCGCCGGCCTCAGGCCGGCGAAGGGCTCGAACGACAGTTTGGGGTTTCCCCGCTTGTGGAAGCGGCCCAGGCAGGCCAGGACGGCGACCTCCCCGGGACTGAAACCACGAAGACGGCCGTTCTCGATCAGGTAGGCGGAGTGGCGTTCGTGTCCATCCTTGGTCACGTGCTCACCGATGTCGTGGAGCAGGGCGCCGAGCTCGAGCAGCTCCCGGTCCGTGTCGCTCAGATCATGCCGCGACGACGTGCCGTCGAACAGCTCCGCCGCCAGCCGGGCCACCTTGGTGGAGTGCTCCTCG
Source organism: uncultured Actinomycetota bacterium (assembly GCA_963783945.1). Lineage (GTDB taxonomy): Bacteria > Actinomycetota > Acidimicrobiia > Acidimicrobiales > Palsa-688 > CAWAPS01. The sequence goes on along the minus strand of CAWAPS010000007.1, from coordinate 388,616 downwards.
TTCCAGCCGCACCGCCGGCACAACGCGAGGACCGACTCCCGCCGAATGGCGTTGGGGTCGCTCGACCACTCGGCGCGGCTGTGGTGGCCGATGGCGTCGAGCACCATGCCTTCGCGGAGAGCCCAATCACAGCCCACCAGCTCGCTGATGCCGGTGAGGTCCAGGACGGTCGTAACCAGAAGCGCACCAGCGGGCAGCAGGTCGGCCCGCCGGGCGTCGATACCGGGCAGGGCGGCTCTATCGGCGGCGGTCATGTCGATGAGATAGCCGGCCAGAGCGTCGAGCTCGCGACGGGTAACCGTCAACTGGTTCACCGACATCGGATCGGCCCCCCCGCGCCGGCCGGCCGCCAGGCGAATCAGGGCGGCCAGGGTTCCGCTGCTTCCTATGGCGGTGCGGGGTCGAAAGCGGGCGATCTCGGGCAGTACCCGACCCACTGCTTTGGTGACCGAACTGGTGATGCGCCGGCAGTCCCCCCCAGTCGGAGGATCGCCGCGCACCAACTCGGCGGTGAGGCGGGCCACTCCGAGCTTCAAGCTGGTGGCCCATTCGAGCCCGCCCGCCCCGCCGACCATGAGCTCGAGGCTGCCTCCGCCGAGGTCCATGGCCAACGCCGGCCCAGGGTCGATCACGACACTGGTACGCACTGCGTCGAATATGAGGCGAGCCTCTTCCCGGCCACTGATGACCCGAACCTTTACCCCGGTCTCGGCCTCGATTCGATCGACCGCGGCGAAGGAGTCACGCGCCTCTCTGAACGCCGCGGTGGCACAGACCACCAGCTCGTCGGCGCCCTGGGACTCCGCCATGGCCTTGAAGCGCGCCACCACGTCGACCGCGGAATCCGCCCCGGCCTCGCCGATCTCACCCGTCGCGGCCACCACGCTGCCGATCCGGAGCATCTCCTTGTCGCGCACCACGGCCTCAAAGGTGCCGTCGGGGTGAACGTCGGCCACGAGCAGGTGGAACGAATTGCTGCCGAGGTCGAACGCCGCGATCCGCACGGGCCCCGACCGTACACGGCGCAGAGGCGGGAGCGGGGCGACCCCCCGACAACCGCACCCGGGCGCAGCGCGGGACCCCGTAGACCGACTGCGTCTGGATGGGAGTCAGGCTCGTAGCACAGCTACGCTTGGACCCGGTGAGGATGATCAAGCTGCTGCGCAAGGTGGCGTTCTGGGAGGCCACCTTTTTCGTGGTCCTCTGCGTGGCCTGGGTCGTCAGCCTGACCGGCTACAAACTGACCGGGCCCTGGCACTCCGCCCTGGTCGTCGTCGGGTTCAGCCACGGATGTGTCTTCACCGCCTACCTGTTCCTGGTGCTGCTCGTGCGGTCCCGCATGCGCTGGAGCGCGTTCACCACCCTCAGCATCCTGGTGGCGGGGCTCATACCGGGCGGCGGGTACGTGGTCGAAATGAAGGCCCTGAGCGAAGCCCGGGTCGACCTGGCCGACGTGCTCTGACCGCCTGGCCGACGTGCTCTGACCGCCTGACCCCGCCGGACCTACCGCCCGACCCGGCCCTGCCACCCCGGCCTACCCGCCTGACCCGGGCCCTGGCACCTGACCGGGTGCCCGCCGCCTATCCGCCGTCGCCGGCCTGATCGACCGGGCCCGACAACCAGACCACGATGATGGTGCGGTCGTCGTGGCAGCCCTGGCGGGAGAAATCGGCCAGCCGGGCCAGCTCCAGGGCCCGCGGGCGCGAGACGATCGCTTCGGCGAGCGACGGGGCGACGGTCTCCGGCCCGTCCCGCCACGGATCGGCCACTCCGTCCGTAGCCAGCACGAGCACGTCGCCGGGCCCGACCATGGCGCAGGCCACCTCCGGGTCGGGCTCCTGGCTCGGGAGGGCCGCGGTCTCGGTTCCGACAGAGTCGTCCTCGGGTGGGGCGAACAACTCCGACCAAACTGCCCCCGGTCCGATCAGAAAGGCTGAGCTGTCGCCGACCCGGCCCAGGCTGACCCGCCCACTGCGGTCTAGCACCGCGAGGACCAGGGTGGTCGCTCCCCCGCCGGCCGCCGCCCGGTTGGCGGCCCGCACCCCCTCGCTGATGGCGTCGCCTGGACCGGCACCCCCCTCCGCTACGCCGAGCGCGGTCTCCACCGCGGCCGCCGCGGCTCGGGCCGCCGCCCGGCCCGACCCCTCGACCGACCCGAGGCCATCGGCGACGGCGAGCACCAGTCGCGATCCGTCGTGGCGCCAGGCGAAACTGTCCTCACCGGGCGCCCCGGCCAAGCGGTGGCGCACACCCGTCACCGACACGGCCCTGACCGCCCACCAGGGGGTGCTGCCCCCCTCGGCCCGCCAGGTGGAAGCAGCGGCGTCGCCCGAGGTTCGCAGCACCGGCTCGGCCGCGGCGGCCGGCGAGTGCCGCCCGAACACCGGCGGCTCCACCGTCAACGACCGCCTAGTCCAGCCGGTCCACCGAAATGGGCGTCATGCTCGGCACTTCGGGCGGTGTCAGCTGCGCCGCCCCGGTGTACACGCTCGCCGACGAACTGACAATGGACTGTATGAGCCCGGCCATCAGCTCAGGAACCACCTTGCTCGGTTCGGCCCCCTCGGCCGCGATGAACGCCCGGTTCGGTTTGGACTCGCTTACGACAGCCAGGACTGCGGGGTCGGCGTCTCCGAACCCGAAAGCAAGGATGTTGGGACGCCGTTTCCACTCGGGATCCGTCAGGCGGTTGTGGGCGGCCCGCCACCTCTCTGGCTCGTCCGTCGGCCGGCCGTCGGAGATGAAAATCACCGCAGGCCGGTACCAACGGTCGCCCCCGGCCCGGCTCTTCTGGTAGTCGCTCTCGATCACGTGCCGGAGGTGGTCGAACGCCGCGGCGTACGACGTGCGGCCCTGAGCGCTCAACTCGGGCACGGCTTCGACCAGGCTCAGATCGCAAAGCGGAAGAACGCTGTGCGCCACATCGCTGAACGTCACGATTCCCATCCGTATGACCTCTGCGATCGCCGGGTCCTCCCCGACGCTCGCCCTGAGCAGAGGCAACTGCTGGTTGACACTGTCGATCGGGGACCCCGACATGGACGCCGACACGTCCAGGCACAGGTAGAACGGGAAGACCGCGTACCGCTCCTCGACTCCGACGTTGGGACTCGTCATCGGTCGGTAACGCTACCGGTCAAATGCCAAGTAACGGGGCTACGAGCATGGCCACCACGAACAGGGTGACAATCGCGAGCAGGAGGTCCACGCCGGCGCAGAAAGCCACCTTCCGCACCCGTTCGCCCGGTTGCCGGCCGACCAGAGCCCGACCGGCCCGGCGATGCATGTCCGTCCACAAACGGAGGGCCTGGCGGATGAACGCCAGGATTTGAGGGAGCACAGGGCTCGGTTGTCCCGCCGGGCCGCCGCCCACTGCGCCCCCGGCCACGCCGCCCACTGCGCTCCCGGCCGCCCTACCGGCGGCGACGCCGGCCGCCCCACCTGAGCCCGTCGCTCCGGGTCCGCCCGCGAATGTGGTGCCGGCGCCCTGGGGTCGCCGCCAGGCCACGGGATGGGGCGTCTCGGCCACGCTCATGGACCACTTGGGCGCGGTACGGGCGGCCCCCCGTACCGGATGGATCTCGACGTCCCGCCGCCTGGCATCCGGCGCGATCGTGACCGGGGCGGGGTCGGGCTCGTACGAGGTAGGCCGGTCGCTACCGCCCCGGCCCGGCGGCGACATGGGCCGGTCGCTACCGCCCCGGCCCGGCGGCGACATGGGCCGGTCGCTCCCGGGTCCTACCGCCCTGGCCGGCCCGGACCCCCCGCAGTACCGAGCCGGCGCCCATGTCCTCGAGTACCCGCTCGAGGGCGGCGACCCAGGCGGAGGCGGGGGGGCGGCCGGCCGGATCGGCGATGCTCAAACCCTTCTCGCACAGATCCCAAACCGGGGCACCGGGGCCGAGCAGCTCGGAGGCGAACGCGCTCGGAGGCACGGCGAAGTCGACGGTCACAGTGCCTCCCTCCCGCTGGCGGGCCTGAATCGGGAAGTTGGCGGCCCCCACGACGCGCAAGAAGATCAGAGCGAGCGAGTAGCGATCGGAGACCAGGCTGGGGTTGCGGCCGGCAGCCACCGCCGGGTCGTCCCAGTTGGGGGTCATGGCCCGGCGGCGATCGGATGGGCCGAGAGGCTCGCGTCGCTGGTTGTAGCGCTCGCAGTTGTCGCAATCGAGGACGAACACCTCGGGTCCTCGCTGCAGGGACCACAGCACGTTCTTGGTCGAGAGGTCTCCGTGACCGACCATCGGCTCGGCCCATTCGAACGCCTGCAGAAGACAGGCCAGGGCGTAGACCAAGCCGAGGCGTTCTGGACTTACCGCCGGAGGCAACGTCAGGCCATAGGCCACGGCCCGGTGCTGCGGGTCGGCGGTCAGGTAGCTGAGCGACGCCAGGCGGGTGGTGCCGTCGCGATGGCGCAGGGCGAAGCGGCGCGGTGACCTTGGGAGCAACAATCCGGCAGCCGACGCGACGTCGTCGAGCACGACGGCGGCCGGCCAAGCGGCGGCGGCACGAACCCGGGCGGCCAGTTCCCCCTCACCGAGCACGGCCGGCCAGGCCACCAGGTCCTCGAGGAATTCCCGCGAAGCGGGCCGGCGGAACGCCTTCAGCACGAGGTGCGGTTGCAGCGGCAGCTCGTATACCCGGCCCTCGCCGCCCTCGGCGAGCAGTTCGCCGACACGCAGGCCGGCCAGGTGGACGGCGCCGAGGTCGGCGCTTCGGGCCTCGGTCACCCGGCCGACACCCCGAGGGCGGCTCCGACTGCATAGGTGACACCGGCAGCCACCGCGGCCAGTGCGAGCTGGCGCAGGGCGGTCCGGGGCACGCTGCGTCCGGCGAACCATCCGATCGCCGCGCCGAGCAGCAGGGCGGCCACCGCGCCAATGATCACCGACGCGGCCACCGCCGGTCCTCCCTCAGTGAAGAACCAGGGGAGAAGCGGCAGGAGGGCCCCGAACGCGAACGCCAGAAACGACGCGATAGCCGCCCTCCCGGCCGCTCCCCGAGCCTCGGGGTCGATCCCGAGCTCCAATCTGGCGTGGGTGTCGAGGGCCACCCCCTCGTTGGCCGACAGTATGCGGGCGACGGTCTCGGCATCTTCGGCGGACACGCCCTGGGCCCGGTACATGGCAGCCAGCTCCCGCCGCTCCGCATCCGGCTCGTCGGCCAGCTCCTGCCGTTCGACTCTGAGCTCTCGCTCCTCGAGCTCCCGCTGGGCCCGGACCGAGACCAGCTCCCCGGCCGCCATGGAAAAGGACCCGGCGAGCAGGCTGGCCACCCCCGCCAGCCGCACCGTCGAAGCGTTCACGGAGGCCCCCGCCACCCCCAGGATGAGCGACACGTTGGTTACGAGCCCGTCGCCCGCCCCCAGCACCGCCGCTCGGGCTCCCCCACCCTTGATGTCGCGATGTCGGGTGGTGTTGGCCGGCGCCCCGCCCCTCAACCACCAGCGAGCAGAAGCCACCACACTCTTGCGGCCGGCGCCTGTCGCCATCGTCATCATTGTAAGTGGTGCAACCTGAGAACGCCCCAGAGCGGCTCAGAGCGCCTCAGGGCACCTCACAGAATCGACGTCTGGTGACCCTCCCAGTAGCGGTCGCGAAGCAGCCGCTTGTACAGCTTGCCCGTCGGGAGCCGCGGCAGCTCGGCGTCGAAATCGACCGTCCTCGGGCATTTGAAATGGGCGAGATGAGCCCGGCAGAACGCGATGAGCTCCTCGGCCAGCTCCGGGCCGGCCGCATTCGGGTCGAGGGCCTCGACGACGGCCTTCACCTCTTCGCCCAGGTCCTGGTTGGGTACCCCGATGACCGCGGCGTCGGCCACAGCCGGGTGGGTGATCAGCAGGTTCTCCGTCTCCTGTGGGTAGATGTTGACCCCGCCGGAGATGATCATGTAGCTCTTGCGATCGGTCAGGTAGAGCCAACCGTCCTCGTCCACATGGCCCACGTCGCCGACCGTGCTGGTGCTGCTGTCGGCGGTGCGGTTGGCGACCGTCTTCTCGCGATCGTCGAAATACTCGAAGTTGGTGGCCCCTCTGAACCAGATGGTGCCGTCCCGCCCGGCGGGGCACTCGTTGCCCTCGTCGTCGAGGATGAGCAGCTCGCCGAGGATGGCGCGGCCCACGGTGCCGGGATGGGCCAGCCACTCGGCCGAGGTGCAGAAGGCGAACCCGTTGCTCTCGGTGGCGCCGTAGTACTCGGTGATGATCGGGCCCAGCCAGTCGATCATGGCCCGCTTGACCGGAACGGGGCAGGGTGCGGCGGCGTGCACGATGTTCTCCAGGGAAGACAGATCGGCGCGGTCGCGCACCTCGGGGGGTAGGCGCAGCAGGCGGCTGAACATGGTGGGAACCATCTGGCAGTGGGTGACGCGATAGCGCTCGACCAGCGCCATCCAGTGGGCGGCGTCGAAGTGCTCCATCACCACCGACGTGGAGCCGAGGCGCAAGGCCAACGAAACGCTGGCTTGAGGCGCCGAGTGGTAGAGGGGCGCCGGGTTCAGGTACACCATGCCTTCGCGCATCCCGAACATGCCCTGGGCGAACTTCATCACGGCCAGCGGCTCCGACGGACGGCCGGTGGGCAGGGGGCGCAGGATCCCCTTCGGCTGGCCGGTCGTCCCCGACGAATAGAGCATGGCTGCCCCGAGCGTCTCGTCGGGTACAGGCCCGGCCGGCAAGGCGTCGAGGACCTCGCCCAGCGGCTCCCACTTCCCCGACTCGACCTCGATGCCGGCCATGAACAGCCGTTCGAGCTGGGGGCACGCCCGGGCCGCGGCTTCCGCCACGTCCCGCTTGGCGACGGAGCTGAAGAAGACGCGCGATTGCGAGTTCGAGACGATGTAGGCCACTTCGTCAGGGGCCAGATAGGCGTTCACCAGGGTGTAGTAGAGACCGACCCGCTCGGCACCTCCCTCGATCTCGAGCATCCAGGGGTTGTTCTCCATGAATACCGATATGTGGTCGCCGGGCTGGAGCCCCATGGCTCGCAGCAGGTGCGCCACCTGGTTGCACCGCCTCTCGTATTCACCGAAGGTGACCGTCTCCCCCGACGCCGCCATGATCACGGCCGGCTTTTCGGGGTGTTCGATGGCGTGACGACCTGGATACATCTGCTGGGCTCCCCTCGGCTCCCCTGGATCCCCTCGGCTCCCCTGGCTGATCCGGGGGATCACACTAGTGTTCGGCGATTTCGCCCCGCGGGCCGGCGGTCCTCGTCCCCCTGGCCCGGCGGTGCTGATCCCCGTGGTCCGCACAGCCCGGCCCGGCCCTCGATCCGGCTACCTCGAACCACTTCGCGTCGCGACCCAGGCTTTGGCCGGGAGGTCGCGACGCGAAGTGGCTCCTGGACGACCCAAACGCGTCGCGACCCAGGGTTTGGTCAAGAGGTCGCGGCGCGAAGTGGTTAGGAGGGGGAAAGCGGGCCGGACCCGCGGGACGCCTGCTCAATATGACCCGGGGCGTCGGCTGGCGGTCGCCGCCCTGGTAGCCGCCGCGGCCCTGCGCCTGATATGCCTCCACCTGTCGCGCAACTCCGGCCGTAACATGCCGGGGCATGAGAACGGAAGGAGCGCCAGCCCGGGAATATCCCGTTCTCGGCACCTCGGCTGACCCCGCTTCGGAAGTCTTCCGTCGCAACGAATCGGCCCACCGGGCGCTGGCCGAGGACCTGCTCGAGCGGCTGCGCAGCGCAGCCGTCGGCGGGCCCGAGGCTTCCAGGAAACGGCACACCGAGCGGGGCAAGCTTCTGCCGCGCGACCGGGTGGAGCACCTGCTCGACCCGGGAACGCCGTTCCTGGAGCTTTCCCCCCTCGCCGCCAACGGGATGTACGACGACGAATCCCCGGCGGCCGGGATCATCACCGGGATCGGCCGGGTGTCCGGCCGGCGCTGCGTCATCGTGGCCAACGACGCCACCGTCAAGGGGGGCACCTACTACCCCGTCACGGTGAAAAAGCACCTCCGAGCCCAGGAGGTGGCCGGCGAGAACCACCTCCCGTGCATATACCTGGTCGATTCCGGCGGGGCGTTCTTGCCGGCCCAGGACGACGTGTTCCCTGACCGGGACCACTTCGGCCGCATCTTCTACAACCAGGCCAACCTGTCGGCCGCCGGCATCGCTCAGATCGCGGCAGTACTCGGATCGTGCACCGCCGGCGGGGCCTACGTGCCTGCGATGAGCGACGAGGCGGTCATCGTGGCCAACCAGGGCACCATCTTCCTCGGCGGCCCGCCCCTGGTGAAAGCCGCTACCGGCGAGGTGGTGACGGCGGAGGAGCTCGGTGGTGGGGACCTGCACGCCCGGCGATCGGGCGTCACGGACCATCTCGCCTCCGACGACCGCCAGGCCCTGGCCATGGTGAGGGCGATCGTCGCCACACTCCCGTCGCCGCCCGACCCGCCGTGGCCGGTTATCCCGATCGACGACCCGGTGGTCGACCCGAGCCAGCTGTACGGGGTGGTGTCGTCGGACACCCGCACGCCGTACGACGTTCGCGAGGTCATCGCCCGGGTCGTGGACGGCAGCCGCTTCCTGGAGTTCAAGGCCGAGTACGGCCCGACCCTGGTGACCGGCTTCGCCCACATCTTCGGCCACCCCGTCGGGGTGATCGGCAACAATGGGGTGCTTTTCAGCGAGTCGGCCCTGAAAGGCGCCCACTTCATCGAGCTGTGCGACCAGCGGAAGATTCCCCTGGTGTTCCTGCAGAACATCTCCGGGTTCATGGTCGGGCGCGATTACGAGGCGGGGGGCATCGCCAAGCACGGGGCCAAGATGGTCACAGCCGTCGCCTGCGCCCGGGTGCCCAAGTTCACGGTCATAGTCGGAGGCAGCTTCGGCGCCGGCAACTACTCGATGTCCGGCCGGGCCTACTCGCCCCGCTTCTTGTGGATGTGGCCGAACGCCCGCATCTCGGTGATGGGCGGGGAGCAGGCGGCCTCCGTGCTCGCCACCGTCGCCGACCGCAACGGGACGTGGAGCGAGGGGGAGAAGGAATCGTTCAAGCAACCGCTGCGCGATCAGTACGAACGCCAGGGCAACCCTTATTACGCCACCGCCCGGCTGTGGGATGACGGGGTGATCGATCCCGCCGACACCCGGCGGGTGCTCGGCTTGGCTCTGGCGTGCAGCGGGGATGCCCCGCTGGCCCCCGTCGCCTACGGCGTATTCCGGATGTGACGGCGATGTTCGAGAGCGTCCTCGTCGCCAACCGGGGTGAGATCGCCGTCCGGGTCATGCGCACTCTCGGGCGCCTGGGCATCCGCAGCGTGGCCGTCTATACCGACCCCGACAGGGACGCCCTGCATGTGCGGACGGCGGACGAGGCGGTGGGCATCGGCCCGGCCCAGGCTTACCTGGACGTGAACCGGGTGCTGGACGCAGCCCAAGCGACCGGTGCGGCCGCGCTGCATCCCGGGTACGGGTTCTTGTCCGAGAACCCGGCGCTGGCTCGGGGATGCGCCCGCCTCGGGATCGCATTCGTGGGGCCGCCGGCGGAGGCGATCGAGCTCATGGGCGACAAGATCAACGCCAAGCGCACGGTCGAGGCGGCGGGGGTCCCGGTTGTGCCGGGTCGCAACGAAGCCGGGCTCACCGACGAGCAGCTCGAGGCGGCCGCGCTCGATATCGGCTTGCCCGTGTTGTTCAAGCCGTCCGCCGGCGGCGGCGGCAAGGGCATGCGCATGGTCACCGACCCGGCTGACCTCGGCCCGGCCATCGCGGCGGCCCGTCGCGAGGCGCTCGGCGCGTTCGGGAACGCCACGCTGCTCGTCGAGCGGTTCATGCAGAATCCCCGGCACATCGAGGTTCAGGTGTTCGCCGACACCCACGGCGGCGTGGTGGCTCTCGGCGAGCGCGAATGCAGCCTCCAGCGACGCCACCAGAAGATCATCGAGGAGGCCCCTTCGCCCCTGCTCGACGAGGCCACTCGGGCCGCCATGTCGGCCAGCGCGGTCGACGCCGCCCGGTCGTGCGGTTACGTGGGCGCCGGCACTGTCGAGTTCATCGTGGCGGGAGACCGGCCCGACCACTACTTCTTCATGGAAATGAACACCCGCCTCCAGGTCGAGCACCCGGTGACGGAAGAGGTCCTCGGGCTGGACCTGGTGGAGTGGCAGTTGCGGGTGGCCGCAGGCCAGGCGCTCCCGTGGCCGGATCAGAATTCGGTGCCGAGACCCAACGGGCACGCGGTGGAGGCCCGGATCTACGCCGAGGACCCCCAGCGAGGCTTCCTCCCGTCGTCGGGACAGGTGCTGGGCCTGCGCCAGCCGACCGGCCGTCCCCATATCCGGGTCGATTCGGCGTTGCAGAAGGGCACCGTCGTGGGAACCGACTACGACCCCATGCTGGCCAAGGTGATCGCGTGGGGGGACGACCGGCCCGAGGCCCTGGCCCGGCTGCAGGCCGCTCTGGCCGACACCGCCGTCGTCGGCGTGACCACCAACGTCGGATTCCTGCGCCGGCTGGTGGAGCAGCCCGACGTGGCCGCGGGGCGTATCGACACCGGCCTGGTGGAGCGGATCGCGGCCGACCTGCACCCGGATCCGGCCCCGGTGCGGGTGCTGGCGGCGGCCGCCCTGCTCGATCGGGTCCTCGACGATCCAGCAGGCCCGGTCGTCGACCCCTGGGAAATCCGGGACGGCTGGCGCCCGAGCGGCCCGGCGCCGCGGCGCACCAAATGGTCCATCGCCGGCCAGGTCGTCGACGTGGCGGTGGACGGCTCCGCCGGAACCATCAGCGTCGGATCCGGTCCTCCCCGGCCGGGCCGAGCTGTGCTCGGCCGCCGGGGGCGGGTGCTCGTGGACCACGGCGGCATCGCCGCCGTCTACGACTGGGCGCGCCAACAGGAGAGGACATGGCTGTCCCGGGGCGGCGACACGTGGGCCCTCACCCTCGAGCGCGAGACCATAGACCGCACCGGCCCGGCCCGGGCGGCTGACGGCCCGGTGGCCAGTCCCATGCCGGGCACCGTGCTGGCCGTGCACGTCAGAGCGGGCGACGACGTGTCCGCCGGCCAGCCTCTGGTGTCGGTCGAGGCCATGAAGATGGAACACGTGGTGACGGCCGCCGTCGCCGGCCGGATTAGGCAGGTGCTGGTCCAGCCCGGAGACGCGGTGCGCCTCGATCAGCCCCTGGCCTTCGTGGACCCCGTACTGGTGGACCCCGTAGAGGAAGGCGAGAAAGCATGACAGTCCGTGCGCCCAATGTTCATCCGCTGACCGGCCTGCCCACCCGGGTTCGCATATACGAGGTCGGGCCGAGGGATGGCCTGCAAAATGAGGACACGATCGTACCCACCGCGACCAAAGCGGAGTTCATCTCCCGGTTGGTGGCCGCCGGTCTCACGACGGTCGAAGCCACCAGCTTCGTTTCACCCAAGTGGGTCCCCCAGCTGGGCGACGCCGAGAAGCTGTTCCCGGAGCTGCCCGAGCGGGAGGACGTCCGGTACCCGGCCCTGGTTCCCAATCTGGCCGGGCTGGAGCGGGCCATGTCGGTTGGCGTGCGCCATATCGCCGTGTTCGCAGCCGCCACCGAGACCTTTTCCCGCCGCAACCTGAACCGCACCCTCGACGAGGCCATCGCCATGTTCGCCCCGGTGGTGGCCCAGGCCCGCGCCGAAGGGATCTGGGTGCGCAGCTACCTGTCCATGTGCTTCGGAGACCCCTGGGAAGGTGATGTGCCGATCGGCCAGGTGGTGGAAGTGGCGCTGCGGCTGCTGGCCCAGGGCTGCGACGAGCTGTGCGTGGCCGACACCATCGGCGTCGCCACCCCGGGACACGTCCACGCCCTACTCGACGGGCTCGGCTCGGCGGGAGTGCGGGCCGAGGACGTGGCGGTCCACTTTCACGACACCTACGGCCAGGCCCTGTCGAACACCGTGGCGGCCATGGAAGCCGGCGTACGCACCGTCGATTCCTCGGCGGGCGGCCTCGGTGGCTGCCCTTACGCCGAGGTCGCAACCGGCAACCTGGCCACCGAGGACCTGGTGTGGATGCTCCACGGGCTGGGCATTGACACGGGCGTGGATCTCGAGGCGCTGGTCGCGACCAGCGCGTGGATGGCCGGACAGCTCGGCCGGCCCAGTCCGTCGAGGGTGGTGCGAGCACTCGAGGAGCCGTCGGAGGGGAGCGATACATGAGGCTGTCGGCCGAGCACGAGACGCTGCGATCCACGGTCGAGCGCTTCGCCCGCTCCGAGGTGGCGCCGGTGATCGGCGACCTGTACGAGCGGGAGGAATTTCCGTACTCGATCGTGGCGAAGATGGGCGAGATGGGACTGTTCGGACTGCCCTTCCCCGAGGAGTATGGCGGCATGGGCGGCGACTACCTGGCCCTCTGCCTGGCTCTGGAGGAGCTGGCCCGGGTGGATTCGTCGGTCGCCATCACCCTCGAGGCGGGCGTGGGCCTGGGCGCCATGCCGATATATCGCTTCGGTACCGAGGACCAGAAGCAGGCGTGGCTCCCTCGCCTGTGCGGCGGGAGCATCCTCGGGGCGTTCGGGCTGACCGAGCCAGGGGGCGGCACCGACGCCGGGGCCACCCGCACCACAGCTCGGCTGGAGGGCGGCACCTGGGTGATCAACGGCACCAAGTCGTTCATCACTAACAGCGGCACCGACATAACCGGGCTGGTCACCGTCACTGCGGTCACCGGCCGGGCCGATGGAGGGCGACCGGAGATCTCGGCGATCATCGTCCCCGCCGGCACGCCCGGCTTCACCGTGTCGAAGAAGTACTCGAAGGTCGGCTGGCTGGCGTCCGACACCCGGGAGCTGTCATTCGACGACTGCCGGGTGCCCGAAGCCAACCTGCTCGGAGGGCAGGGCCGGGGTTACGCCCAATTCCTGAGCATCCTCGACGAGGGACGGATCGCCATCTCCGCCCTGTCGGTCGGCTTGGCCCAGGGCTGCGTGGACGAGTGCCTGCGCTACGTGGGCGAGCGGGAAGCCTTCGGTCACAAGATCGGCGAGTACCAGGTGCTGCAGTTCAAGCTGGCCGACATGGAGGCCAGGACCCACACCGCCCGGGTGACCTACCGCGATGCGGCATCCCGGCTGATGGCGGGCGAGCCGTTCAAAAAAGAGGCGGCCATAGCCAAGCTCGTCAGCTCCGACGCAGCCATGGTCAACGCCCGGGAGGCCACTCAGATCTTCGGCGGGTACGGCTTCATGAACGAGACACCGGTCGGCCGCTTCTACCGCGACGCCAAGATCCTCGAGATCGGGGAAGGGACTTCGGAAGTTCAACGCATGCTCATAGCCCGGGAGCTAGGCCTGCCGGCCCGTACCTGATATGAGCACCTACCCGTACGCCGGCCGGTTCGATGTGCACCGGGCCCTGCCGGATCGGGGCCGGGGCCGGGAGGACGTCCTCGACGAGCTTCGGGCCATGGCCGCGGAGGAGGACGCTTTCTGGGAGTCCGGCCGGTGTTCGGGAACCATGTACTGCGGCGATCACGAGCACTACGACTTCCTCAACCAGGCCTTCGGCCTGTTCGCCCACGTGAACGTGCTCCAGCGCGACATGTGCCCGAGCGCCACCCGGTTCGAGGGGGAGATCATCGCTATGGCGCTCGACCTGATGCGGGCCGACGCCATCACCGGGACGACGCCCGGTGGCCTCGTCACGACCGGAGGGACGGGAAGCATCCTGCACGCCGTTCTCGCTTACCGAGAGCGGGCCGCGGCGGCGGGCGTGACCCGCCCCAACCTGGTCAAGCCCGAAACCGGCCATCCGGCGTTCGAGAAGGCCTGCCACCTCTTCGGCGTGGAGTTGCGGCGGGCACCCATAGACCCGGTCACCACTCAGGTGGACGTCGGGTGGGTGGCGGACCACATCGACGATCAGACCATCGCCATCGTCGGCTCGGCTTGCAACTACGGCTACGGGACCATCGACCCGATCGAGGAGATGTCGGCGCTGGCGCTCGAGCGAGACGTCGGACTCCACGTCGACGGCTGCCTGGGCGGCTTCATCCTCCCTTTCGGCCAGGACCTCGGCTACCCCATTCCTGTCTTCGATTTCCGCCTGCCCGGGGTGACCAGCGTTTCTGCCGACACCCACAAGTACGGCTATGCCTTCAAGGGTTCCTCCACCCTGCTGTTCAGGGACAGGAACCTGCGCAATAGCCAGTATTTCTTCGTAACCGACTGGAGTGGAGGGAAGTACGGCTCACCGGGCATGGAGGGTTCCCGCTCGGGCGGGCTGCTGGCGGCCACCTGGGCGGCCATGGTGCAGCTCGGCCGCGACGGATACCGGCGCTACGCGGAACAGATCTTCTGTACCGCGGACCGTATGAAAGCGGCCGTTCGATCACATCGGGAGCTGCGGATCCTGGGTGAACCGACGTTTTGCTTCAGCTTCACCTCCGACGAGTTCGACGTGTACCACGTCAACGACTCCCTGCAGCCGAGGGGTTGGCGGCTCAACGGCCAGCAGTATCCGAACGCCATCCACATGGCGGTGACCAGGCCGCAGACCCAGGCCGGAGTGGTCGAGGCCTGGACCGCGGACCTGACGGCCGCAGTCGCCTACGCCAGGCGCCGGCAGGCTTCGGGAGAGCGGCCGTTCACCGGAGCCATATACGGGGGAGTCGCGGGCGGCATGACCGCCGAGGCCGATGCCGTCATCCGGGCCGTCATGACCGACATGTTCGACGCCCAGCAGAGCCTGCCCCCGCCGTGACCTCTGACGGCAGTCACGTCCTGGCGGTCGACCTCGGGACGAGCGTGCTCAAGGCCGGCTTGGTCTCGCTCCGGGGCTGCATCGCCTGGCGGGACCGGGTGGCGCTGACTACCCGCTGGGAGGGTCAAGGGGCCGTGCAAGACGCTGAGGAGTGGTGGGACGTGGTCCGGCGCTCGGCTCGGGCCGGCCTGGCCAGCGGGGCGGTCCGGCCGGAGCAGGTGGTAGCCGTGTCTTTGACCGGCCAGTGGGCCAGCACCGTGCCCGTCGACGCCGCGGGCCGACCAGTGGGCGACTGCCTCATGTGGATGGACCAGCGGGGAGCGCCTTACACCCGGCGCTTCCTCGCCGGGCCGGTCGCCGGGTACGCCCCGACCAAGGCCCTTCGATGGGTCCGTCGCGCCGGGGCGGTCCCCTCACTGTTCGGCGACGACCCGGTCGGCCACATTCTGTTCCTGCAGCACGAGCGGCCCGACGTGGCCCGGTCGGCCCGCTGGTTCCTCGAGCCGGTCGACTATCTCTCCATGCGCCTGACCGGGGTGGCGGCGGCGTCGCCCGCTTCGATGACCGCGGCCTGGCTCACGGACAACCGTGTGCTCGACCGGATGGCCTACGACCCGGTCCTGCTGGGGATGTCGGGGTTGGACGCAACCAAACTGGCACCCTTGAGGCCCACCGGATCGGTGATCGGGACCGTGCTGGCCGGCGTGGCCTCGGAGCTCGGGCTGCCGGCCGGGGTCAAAGTGGTGACGGGTCTGCCTGATCTCCACTCAGCGGCCTACGGGGCGGGCGCCGTCCTCGACTACGAGGCTCACATGGCCATCGGCACCACGTCGTGGATCAGCGCCCCGGTGCCGTTCAAGAAGACCGACGCCCGGCACTCGATTGCCAGTGTCCCGGGGGTGCCGCCCGGGCGCTATTTGATCGCCAACAACGTCGACAGCGCCGGCCGCTGTCTCGAATGGCTGCGCGACACCGTGCTCGGCACCGGGGGGGACGCGGTCGACTACCGGGCTGTCGACCAGTTGGCCGCCTCCGCCCCGCCCGGGGCCGGGGGGATCCTCTTCACCCCGTGGATGAAGGGCGAACGGTCGCCCGTTGACGACCGCCGGGCCCGGGGAGGGTTCCACAACCTGTCGTTGTCGACGACCCGCGCCGACCTGGCCCGGGCCGTGATGGAGGGCGTGGCCCACCACAGCCGCTGGCTGCTCGGGTTCGTGGAGAAGCACGCGGGCCGCCGACTCGACCCCATCCGGCTGATCGGCGGTGGAGCCGAGTCGGATCTCTGGGGTCAGATCATCTCCGACGTGACCGACCGTACGATCGAGACGGTGCGTGAGCCGGTGCAGGCCGGGATGCGGGGCGCCGCCCTTTTCGCCGCGGTCGCCCTCGGTGAGCTACGTCCCGAAGAGGTTCGTTCACTCGTTGAAGTGGACCGGGTCTTCCGGCCCGACCGGTCCACCCGGGCCGTTTATGAGGGGATCCACGCCGAATTTCCCCGGCTGTACCGGGCCCAGAAGGGGATGTTCGCCCGGGTCAACCGCAGCCCGGTCGGAGGAGGATCGGCGTGATCCAGCGCGGTGACCGCGACAGGACATCGAGAAAGGACGGACGGCTGTGAACACCAAGGAGACCGCCGGCGCGGGCACCGCCGGCCATGCCCCCGCGGCCGACCCCCACCTGCTCGAGGAGGCGGTGGACCTGGTCCGCCGGGCCGGTGACCTGAGCCTGACGTGGTTCGGTTCGAGGCGCCTGCGGGTCGACCAGAAGGGCGACGGCACGCCTGTCACGGAGGCGGACCGGGCGGTCGAGCGGTTCCTCCGCGACGAAATCGCCCGGCTCCATCCAGGGGACGGCATAGCCGGCGAGGAGGAATCCGAGAAGTTCGGCACGTCGGGCCGGCGCTGGATCATCGATCCCATAGACGGGACCAAGGCCTTCACCCGGTCCGTACCGCTGTACTCCAATCTGCTGGCAGTCGAGGACGACGCAGGCATCGCCCTCGGCGTGGTCAACGTGCCGGCAATTGGCGAGATGGTCTGGGCCGGCCGCCGGCTCGGGTGCTTCTTGAACGGCGAGCCGGCCCGGGTGAGCCGCCAGGTGACCTTGGCCGGCGCGTATGTGAGCACCTCGGGCTACGACGCCTGGGCCGATGATCCTCTGCTCCGGGTCAAACGGGCCGGCGCTCACCTGCGGACCTGGGGCGACGGATATGGGTATCTGCTCGTGGCGACCGGCCGGGTGGACGCCATGGTCGATCCTCAGGCCGCGGCCCATGACCTGGCGCCGATGCCGGTGATCATTTCCGAGGCCGGAGGCCGGTTCACCGATGTCGGCGGCGCCGCCGGGGCGTTCCGCGGTGGCTCTGGTTTGGCGAGCAACGGCCTCATCCATTCCGAGTTGCTGGCTGCCCTCAATCCGTGACGCCGCCAAACCCGGTGGGAGGCGTTCCCGACATCGTGCGCACCGGTCTCCGGGTGATCTTCTGCGGTATCAACCCCGGGCTCGAGTCGGGCCGGCTGGCTCAGCATTTCGCCCGCCCCGGAAACCGGTTCTGGAAAGCCCTTTACGGCTCGGGGTTCACCGATCGGGTTCTCGCCCCCTCCGAACAGTGGTCTCTGCTGGACTTCGGCCTGGGCATCACCAACATCGTGGCCCGGGCCTCGCGTGCGGCGTCCGACATCTCGACCGACGAGCTGCGCGCCGGAGCAGACCAGTTGCAGCAGCGGATGGCGGAGCTGCAGCCCGTCTGGCTGGCGGTGCTCGGGGTGCAGGCCTATCGCAGCGCGTTTCGGCGGCCGCAGGCCAGGATCGGTCGCCAGGACGAGCAGATCGCCGACTCTGGCATATGGGTGCTCCCGAACCCGAGCGGCCTGCAGGCTCGCTATCAGCTGCCCGACCTCATCTCTCTGTTCGCCGAGCTGCGCCAGGCCAATCGGCCCGGCGGAATCCAAGCCCTTCGGACCCTCGGTCAGTAGCCGCGGGCGTGATCTCGAGGACTACCGTCGACACCGTGATACCTGCTGTCGTCGATCGAACCTGGCTGGCCAACCGGCCGGCCGGCACCGTCGTCTGCGACGTGCGATGGTATTTGGACGGTCGTTCCGGCCGACAGGCGTATGGGAGCGGGCACTTGCCGGGCGCGGTGTTCGTCGACCTGGACCGTTGGCTGGCCGGGCCGCCGAGCCCGCTCCAGGGGCGCCATCCCCTTCCCTCGCCCGAGACCTTCGCCGAGGGCATGTCGCAGCTCGGGATCGCAGACCGCTCAACCGTGATCGCCTACGACGATATGGGTGGGGTCATCGCCGCCCGCCTGGTATGGATGCTCCGGGTTACGGGGCATGACGCCGCCCTCCTCGACGGCGGTCTTGCCGCGTATGGGGGCGCGCTGGAGACGGGACCGGCCCCGGCCGCTGACCCGCCGGCAATGCACCCGCCGTCCTTCACCCCCCGGCCTTGGCCGGCCGAGCGATTGGCCGACGTCAACGACGCCACCCACCCGGGAAATGTGGTGCTCGACGCTCGCAGTCCCGATCGCTACCGCGGTGAAACGGAAACCGTCGACGCTCGAGCCGGGCACATTCCCGGCGCCCGCAGCCTGCCGTGCCGGGAAAACCTCGATCCTGCCGGGTTGTTCCTACCCGTCGCCGACTTGCGCCGCCGCTTCGTATCGGCCGGGGTTACCCCCAGCTCCCCGGTCGTGTCGTACTGCGGTTCAGGGGTCACCGCGTGCCACAATCTGCTGGCTCTCGAGCTGGCCGGATTCTCCCCGGGGCGGCTGTACCCCGGCTCATGGTCGGAATACAGCCACCTTGGCGACCACCCGGTAGAGACCGGACCGGCCGGGTAGGGGTGCGGCCCCGACGACCCCGAGGGCCGCGGGCCCGCCCCAGTGGCCGCCCGGCTGGCGTGCCCCGGTCGCCTGTGCCCATCTACCTTGGGGCCATGGCCTTAATGGAGAAGGATGGGGTCTCGATCTACTACGAGGTCCACGGGGACGGGTACCCTCTCGTGCTCTTCGCGCCCGGAGGCATGAACTCTGTAGCCCAGCTGTGGTTCGAGCGGCCCGATGCACCCGGGGAACCGATGCCGTGGCTCGATCCCAGGAGAGTGCTGGCGGACCGGTATCGGGTGGTGGCCATGGACCAGCGCAACGCCGGCGGATCGCACGCGCCTGTCCGGCCGGGCGACGGGTGGGCGAGTTACGCTTCGGACCAGCTCGCCCTTATGGACCACCTCGGTATCGGGTCGACCCATGTGATGGGCGGGTGTATCGGGTCGTCGTTCTGCCTCGGGGTGTGCCACGCCTCACCCGGCCGGGTCACCGCTGCGGTGCTGCAGAACCCGATCGGGCTCTCGGCCGACAACCGTGACCATTTCTACGAACTGTTCGATGGGTGGGCGTCCTCTATCCGGGCGGCTTACCGCTCGGAAGGGGCCGAGGTGGACGAACGTTCACTCGAGTCCATGAGGGAGAGCATGTTCGGGGGTGACTTCGTGTTCAACGTGTCCCGGGACTTCGTTCGCTCCTGCCCGGTCCCTCTCCTCGTGCTGGCCGGCAATGACGTTTACCATCCTCGAGCGGTCGCGGAGGAGATAGCCGCCCTGGCTCCGACGGCCACGCTGGTCACCGATTGGTCCGGACCGGCACGCCAGGATGCCACGGCTGCGCTGGTCCGGGAATTCCTGGAGGAGCACACGCCGCCGGCCTGACTCGATCGCTTTCGAGTCGCAGCCGGGGCCGGCCACCGCCGGGATTCTCTTGCCGTCTGTACGTCCGAAAGTGTTAGCTTTCACTATTGTTCCTTGCTGCGATGACCTCGACCAGGCCGCGGCCGAGTACGCAGTGTCGGACTCGGTGGAGGTGGTTTCCGCGCTGGAGGCCCGAGGCGACCGGGTCAACACAATGACGGTCGCGGCATGACCTCTGGAGCTACGGAAATTGCGGGCGTGAACCCGTATTCGGCGCTACCGATGGAAGGACCCTATGAGGTGGCGATCGGCCGGTCGCTCATCACGCTGGTCGAGCCCGACGAGGGTCACGAAGCCGAGTACAACCGCTGGTACGAGGACGAACACTTCTATTCCGGCGCCATGGCGATGCCGTGGCTGTTCGCCGGTCGCCGCTGGGTGGCCCCCCGCGACCTTCAAGCGCTGCGCTACCCGGAGAATTCGCTCATCGCCCAACCCTTGTCCCGCGGCAAGTACATCTCGGTCTACTGGATCACCGCCGGTCGCTACGAGGACCATTTCGCCTGGACCTATTCCACCCACGTGCGGAGCATGCCCGATGGGCGTGTCGACTCCGGCTGGGCGAGTGTCTTCACCTCGTTTCAGGTCTACGCCGGCCCGGTGTATCGGGATGAGCACGGACCGCGCGACATTCACGCTCTCGACTATCCCTACCAGGGCCTCGTCGTCGAGGTCGTGGACGCAGGCGAGAGACGGGACGACCTCGAGCGGTGGTTGCGCGACGAGTTTCTCCCCGAGCGCCTGGCCGGATCCCCGGTCGCCATGACCTTGCTGTTCGAATCCGACCAGGGTCGCGCCGACCGGCCCGCGGAGCAGCAACCGGGGCCGGAGCAGGGGGCGACGCCGGAAAGGTTCCGGAAGATGGAAGAGCGGATGGCCGACCACATTCCCGGCCTCGAACGGCTGGTGACGCTCGTCTCTTTCACCGAGGTACCCCCGCCTGAGTGCTGGCCTGCGGTGTTCGCGGGCGCCGGAGAGCGGATATCGGCAAATGGCCGGGGCCGGGTCGTGTTCGCCTCCCCCTTCTACCCCACCCTGCCAGGCACCGAGACCTACGTCGACCGTCTTCGCTGACCCGTTGGCTTGCTTGGGCGCGGGCTCGCCTAAGGGACCGAGCAACGATAATTATGTAGGTTGGACGGGCACGAGGGGTTTCTGGTCTGGGCCGGCCCGCCTCGCCATGAGAAAGAGGTATGTTCCGTGACCGATTTGTTGGAGCCGGAGGCTCCGGTCTCGTCAGGGTCGTTGTTCCCGATCGAGGATTCCTGCTGGATCCCGAAACAACGGTATCTGGACCGCCAGTTCTTCGACGCCGAGCGGGACCGGCTGTGGCCGCGCGTGTGGCAGATGGCGTGCCGGCTCGAGGAGATCCCCGCGGTGGGCGACTACGTGGAGTACAAGATCTCTGACCTGTCGGTGCTGGTGGTACGGCACGGGCCGGGAGCCGCAGACATCAAGGCGTATCACAATGTGTGCCCGCATCGGGCCACCCAGCTGGCGGTGGGGTCGGGGACGTTCCGGGGTCGTCAGATCGTGTGCCCGTTCCACGGCTGGCGCTGGAACATCGACGGGACGTCGTCGTTGGTGTATGGGGCGGAGAGTTTCCGGCCGTCGTGTGTGACCGACAGCGAGCTGGCCCTGCACGAGTGCCTGGTCGACACCTGGGGCGGGGCGGTGTTCATCAACCTGGACCGCGACGCCCGGCCGCTTCGGGAGCAGCTCGCCCCCGTGGCCGGCATGCTCGATCCGCTGCTCATCGGGGACATGAAGGTCCGCTGGTGGAAGGCCGTGCGGTTGAAGGCCAACTGGAAGATGGCCCAGGAGGCCTTCCTCGAAGGCTGGCACAGCATGCAGACCCACCCCCAGCTGACGCTCGGGCTCTACGAGCGATTCCCCCACAATTTCAGCGACTACTTCTCTGATGACAACGGAAACTCGCACTACTACAACCGGTCGCCGCTGATCACCGATGTGGATCCCGACGGGGACGTCATCGGGTCCACGGTCGAATCCTTTGCGATCCTGGGGGAGACCTACGACGTCTATCCCTTGCCGCCTGAGGTGAGGATCATGGAGGGCTTGCGCTACAAGTTCACCGACCTCGAGGCGCTCCAGCAGGAATTCATGACGAAGCTGTACGAGTACTACGCCGGCGCAGGCATGCCGCTGCCCGAGCTCGAACCAGAGGCGTACCCGCGGTGGGGCGGCGTATTCTTCATGTTTCCCAACTATGTGATACTCCCGATGTTCGGAGCGGCTGCGATCTACCGCTTCCGGCCTGACGGGACCGACCCCGAGGCCTGCTTCTTCGAGATATGGGCCGTCAGCCTGAAGCCGGCCCATGAGGCCGTGCCGCGTGCCGAATTCGCTGGCGTGTTCGACAAAGAAGACGCTGATGGGTGGCCGGTGATCCCGCGCCAGGATTTCAGCAACATCGAACGCCAGCAGCGCGGCTTGCACTCGCCTGCCTTCCGGGCCCTGCGGCTGTCACGGGACTACGAGGACGGCATCGCCAACATGCACCGAGAGCTCGACCGATATCTCGCACAGTGATCATTCTTTAGGACCTGCGAGGGGGTTTGTTTCATGGATTTAGTGTCGATCCTGCGCGATCAGGCCAGGAAGCAGCAAGAGGCCGAAGAGCAGGCCAAGGCCGACCTGGACTCCCCGCCCCTGGCCCAAACCCGATGGCAGCCCGGAGACCCCCTGCTCAAGGGCAAAGTGGCCCTGGTCGCGGGAGGCGGACGGGGCATCGGCGAAGCCACCACCCGCACCCTGGCCGCCGCCGGGGCCGCCGTGGCCTGCCTGGACCTGGTCGGCGAACGAGCCGAATCGGTCTCCGCCTCCCTGCGGGCCCAGGGCGTAACCGCCATCCCCGTCATCGCCGACCTGCGCGACGAGCAACAGTGCCAGCACGCCGTCGAGACCGTGGTCGGCCAACTAGGCGGCGTCGACGTGCTGGCCAACATCGCCGGGGGCATGAACCAGTACGGAGAATGGAAACACCTCGACCTGTGGGGCACCGCCGAGTGGGACATGATCGTCCACCTCAACCTGCGCTACGTGTTCTGGTTGTGCCGGGCCGTCATCCCCAACATGATCGCTCGCGGCGGCGGGTCGATCGTCAGCGTCACGTCCATAAGCGGAGTGTTCGGCGCCCCCAACCACGCCGCCTACGGAGCCGCCAAAGCCGGCCTGATCCACCTCACCAAGACGCTGGCCGTGGAATACGGCCGCTCGGGCATCCGGGTCAACGCCGTCTCCCCCGGCTCCATTGCCACCCCCGCCACGAACATGTCAGAAGAAAACAAGGCAGTGCTGGGCCGCAACCTCCCCCTCCAACGCGCCGGCGAACCCGAAGACATCGCCCGGGCCGTGCTGTACTTCGCCTCCCCCATGTCCGACTATGTCACCGGACAAATGCTCCTGGTCGACGGCGGCGCCGCATCCAAATTCCCCTTCGGCGCCGGCGGCTCCCACCAGTCCGAAGCCTCCATCTTCCAATGAGACGAGAACGGCTGCCCGGCCCGCTCCTTAGCTGAGCGGGCCGGGCCGGCTGGAACTGGTCAGTCAGGTCGCGGCGCTACCGGTAAGCGACGCATGGCGCCACGATTCGGGCGGCTCCTCGATGTGATACAACGCCGCGGCGTTCTCCCACAGGATCTTCCGGCGGACGCTCTTGTCCACATGGCCCAGACCGGAATCGATCGTCTCCTGGATATTTCCGAACAGGCACGTCGTGTGAGGAAAGTCCGTCTCGAACAGCACATTGTCGATCGGCACCAGGTCGAGGAAGTGCTTGGGCGCGACCGACTCGAACCAGTAGGTCACGTAGACGCTCTGGCGGAACAGCTCTGAGGGCAGGATGTCCTCAGCAGTGCGCTGCCGGCCGGGTCGGAACGCACCGAGCCAGCTGTAGTCGGCTGCCTCGAGCATGAACGGGAGCCAGCCGATGCCGCTCTCCACCGAGACGAACTTCAGGCCCCGATAACGGTTCAG
Organism: uncultured Actinomycetota bacterium; assembly: GCA_963783945.1. GTDB lineage: Bacteria > Actinomycetota > Acidimicrobiia > Acidimicrobiales > Palsa-688 > CAWAPS01. The sequence goes on along the minus strand of CAWAPS010000007.1, from coordinate 365,192 downwards.
GACGCCCGACGTGATCAGGTCGCAGCACTGCACTCCGTTCTTCATGAACAGGCTGACCGCCGTGTAGGACTGGGTGCCGGCGCTGCCGTGAAGGTTCCATCGCTCGGGGGTCGAATGCTCGAGGGTATCGCCGGCACTGCCGATGTGGAAGTGGATGGGAAGATTGGCGCTCTCGGCGATCTCCCACAGCGGATCCCAGTGCGGAGATCCGATCACCGGAAGCCCGAAGCGCTGTGGCTCACCGGTGAACAGAATGCCTCTCGCCCCCATCGGGACGGCCCGCTCCAACTCCCGCACCGTCGCCTCGATGTCCCAGAAGGGTGTGGCCACCACCGGCAGCAGCCGTCGACGATCTGCAGAGGCCCACTCGAGCAGGAAATCGTTGTAAGCCGAGACGCATATCAGCTTTAACTCCTCATCGCCGAGTTTCAGAAAGTTCTCGCTTCCGAAACCGCCGACGTTGGGATAGAGCACCTGGGCCCAGATGCCTGCTTCATCCATATACCGGAGCCGGGCATCGGCCTGATATGCGCCCGGGTGACAGTCCTCGTATGTCTGAGGGTATTCCGGCGGGAAAGTCGGCCAACCGGCTGGCGCGGTCACGCCGACCGGTGCCAACTGTTCGTCGTTGAGCACCCAGGTGTCCGCGGTGCCCTGCCGCACCACGTGCGGTACCGCGTCGCGGTATTTGGCCGGCACGCGGGTCGTCCAAACATCCGGGGGCTCGGTGATGTGGCTGTCCGCATCGATGATGAGATCCTGTACAAGCGTCATATCAAAACTCTCTCCCCTACACCCGTACCGTTTGCCACGAGGTCGGGGAAAACGTTACCACGGCGTTTTCAAACCGCCCGTCCCGGATGGATGCCCCGCCCCCGGCGGGGGCCGGGCGGCCGGGCGGCCGGGCGGCCGGGCGGTCCGGGTTACGGCAGGCCGGCGTGCGGCGCGTCGACCTCGATCGTCCAGATCCGGGCGCTGCCTGGCTCGAGGTCGCTGGTCGGCCACGACGGGCACGTGATCACGAAGAGCGTGGTGCCGTTCACTCCGCCGAGGGCACAGGCATACGGCGTGTCGGGCATGTCGACCACTTCGGTGACCTTGCCGCCTTCGAGCACTCGACCCACCTTTTTCGAGCCCGGGTCGGCGAACCAGATGCCGCCCTCGGCATCGAGAGAGCAGCCATCAGGCGAGTACTCGCCCAGGTCGGCCCAAACCCGGCTCTCCCCGAGAGAGCCATCCGACCTGATGGGGAACGCCCGGTAACGACGGCTGTGGGACTCCCCGACGATCAGGGTGTCCCCCGCCGGGGGGATGACCGAGCCATTCGGGATGAACATGCCCTCCTCGAGGGCCGAAACGCTCCCGTCGGGGCGAACGATGGCCAGCTTGGCTTCCGTGAGGGGCTCTCCCGCCATCAGGTCGCTGCCCAGGTTGCCGATGTAAGCCGTCCCGTCCGGGCCGACCACCATGTCGTTGGCGCCGAAGCTGGCAACGTGCGAGATGTCGGCGTGTACCACCAGCTGCCCGTCGCGCTCCTGCCGCATGATCTGCCGGTTGAACATGGACACGATCAAAAGGCGACCGTCCGGGAGCCATCCCAGGCCGCTCGGCCGGTCATCGAGCTTGACCTCGACGCGGAAATTCTTCTCGAGGTCGACGCTCGCGACATGGTTGAGAATGAAGTCGGAAAACCACAGCCGGCCTTCGTGCCATCGGGGACCTTCGCCGAATCCCAGCCCTTCAAAGAACAGGTTCACATCACGAGACATGTTCATCCCCTTCGTCGACTCATTCGAACACTGTCGGGCAGGACAGTACCTCATGGGCGTCGCGCCTATAGCTCCGCCGGTGACGGCGACGCGACTCGCGGTGGCAGCGGGGCAACCGTCCCTATTATTCTGCCGAGCATTCCGGTAGGTCGAACGCGGTTAAGAGGGGGTAGGAGACATGGCACTTGACCCTGCAGCAAAGGGCCTGATTGAAATGCTCGACCAATCAATGCCCCGAGTCGAACACTACGAGAGAGCCGAGGACCTGCGCACCGCGATGGCTGCCATCGCTTTCGAAGCACCGCCGGTTGATCCGGTGGCCCGGGTGGAGCACCGGGTCGCCCCCGGCGCGGACGGCATGGGCGTGGTCGTACGCGTCTACTGGCCGAGTGACGACAAGGCCCTTCGGCCAGGGGTGGTCTTCTTCCACGGCGGTGGGTGGGTGATGGCTGATCTCGAGAGCCACGACGGACTTTGCCGGCGCATGGCCAACGAAGTCGACGCCGTGGTGGTCTCCGTCGATTACCGGAAAGCCCCGGAGCACAAATACCCCGCGGCGGCCGAAGACTGCTACTCGGCCTTGGCGTGGGTGGCAGCCAGTGCCGACGAGCTGTCGATCGACCAGACCCGGGTCGCCGTCGCCGGCGACAGCGCCGGTGGCAACCTGGCCGCCGCCGCCGCACTGATGGCGCGAGACCGGGGCGGCCCGGCCGTGGCCCTCCAGGTCCTGGTGTACCCGGTCATCGACAGCACGGCGGGACGCAACGACTACCCATCGAAATCCGAGAACGCCACTGGCTATTTCCTTCACACGGACTCGATGGAGTGGTTTCGAAAGCAGTACCTCCCGGATGACGACGCGGGCGAGGAGCCGTATTGCTCACCGAACCGGGCGCCGACGCTGACCGGCCTGCCGCCGGCGTTCGTCCTCACCGCTGAATACGACCCTTTGCGCGACGAGGGCGAGCACTACGGCAAACTGCTGGAAGCCGCCGGCGTACCCGTGGTCATCCACCGGGCCGACGGTATGTTCCACGGGTTCTTCAGCATGGATGCGGCACTCGACGGCGCCAGGATCGCCCAGCAAATGACCTTCGAGGAGATGCGGCGGGTCCTCAAAGGCGCCTGACGATTGGCTGACTATTGCGGAGTGACGGTGGTGTCGCGTCCCGATCGCAATACCACTCCCGGCCGGTCCCCGGTCGGCTGGCTTTCCACGATCGTCTCCCGGCCGTTGACGAGCACCCGGAGAATTCCCTCGGAGTCGGCCACCAGCCGTTTGCTGCCAGCCGGCATGTCGTGGCAGATACGCGGAGGACCGGCCCCGATACGCTCGGGATCGAACACGACGATGTCGGCCTGATAGCCGGCGGCCAGCCGGCCCCGGCCGCGGAGCCCGAACAGTTGGGCCGGTGTACCGGTCATCAGCTGGACCGCCCGCTCGAGGGAGACCAGCTTTCGACCCCGCAGCGTGTCCTCGAGAAATCGGCTGGGGTACGGCGACCCGAGCATGTTGTCGATGTGAGCGCCGGCGTCCGAGCCTCCGAGCAGCACGTCGGGGTTGTCCCACAGGTTACGGCGCAGGGCCCAATCGGCCTCGCCGTCTGCCGGGGCAGCCGGCCACAGGGTGGTCTGCAGATCGTCGGCGGTCATGATGTCCATTGCGGTGGTGAAGGGATCCTCCCCCCGCTCGGCCGCGATCTCGCCGATTATCCGGTTGCGGTAGGGCGCGTTCTCCTCTGAGTAGACGTCGCCGATCCGGTAGTGGGAGAAATCCGCCAGCCGGGCCCACCACGGCCGGCTGTCAGGCGAGTACGTGGCCTTCTCGACCATGCTTGCTCTAACCGCCGGGTCCTTGAGCCGCCGAATCCTCTCGGGCAGGTCGACCGCCAGGACGTCCCGCCAGCCCGGGATGAGCCATAGCGGGGAAAAGGCGAGAAGGCTCACGTTGCTGTCCGGCATCACCGGCATGGTGAGGGCCACCACCCGCCCGCCCATTTCGCGGGCCCGCACAGAAGGCCGCAACTGGTGATCGACCCGGCCGGGATCGTCGCTCGACGCGAAAAGGACGTTCCAGTTGAGCGGCCTCTTGGCGGTGGCGCTCATACGAGCCAGCAGCTCGACATCCTCGTCGCTGAAGCGGTTGATGCAACCGTCGTTGATCATCTCGAGCGACGTGCCGTCCCTCGTCCCGACCAGCTCGCACAGCGCGAGCACCTCCTCCACCGACGCCCACCGGCTGGGAACCGGACCGCCTTCTCCGTCGATATGGGTCGAGGACCGGGTGGTGGACAGGCCCAACCCCCCGGCTGCAAGGGACTGGGCCAGCAGATCCACTATCCGGCTTTGCTCGTCGGCAGTGGCCTCTCGGCCGAAATCGTCACCAAGCACATAACGGCGGAGAGCGCAGTGGCCGACCATGAAGCCGGCGTTGACCGCAACGGATCCATCCAGCAGATCCAGGTACTCGCCGAAGCTCTCCCAACTCCAGGGCAAACCTTCCTCGAGGCCGGCCAGCGGCATACCCTCCACCTGCGCCATCATGCGGCGGGTGTAGTCAGCGTCCCTTTCCTTCAATGGGGCGAGAGTGAATCCGCAGTTTCCTCCGATGACGGTCGTCACCCCGTGCCAGCTGGACGGCGTGGCCAGGGGATCCCAGAAAAGCTGGGCGTCGTAATGGGTATGAGGATCGACGAACCCGGGAGTGACAATCAGCCCGTCAGCATCGAATGTCTTGACCGCCGGTTCATCGACATCTCCAACGGCGACGATCTTTCCCGATTTGATGCCGATGTCACCGCGCACAGGCGAGGCGCCGGTGCCGTCGACAACGAGCCCGTTGGCGATTATTGAGTCGAGCATGCTGACCCTCCGGGACGCTTGGCCCCCCTATCGACCCGAAACCCACCCGGCCGGTCCGAGGAACGGGGCCGTTCGCAAATAGAAACGCTCTGTTACATTATTCGTACAGGCTCTCCGGTCGCAAGATCCCATCGAGCGAGTCCAGGCGAGGGTTTGCCTACGCTACGGCTCGTGGTCCGCCGGCACGTATGGGTAAGCGGCCGGGTCCAGGGGGTGTGGTTCCGCCAGACCTGCCGCGACCAGGCGACGATGGCCGGGGTCTCCGGGTGGGTCCGCAACAACTGGGACGGCAGGGTGGAAGCGGTCTTCGAAGGCCCCGAGGACCGCGTCGCGGCGATGGTCGAATGGTGCCGGCACGGCCCCCCGAGGGCCCAGGTGGTGTCCCTTCAGGTGGTGGAGGAGACTCCCGAGTCCTTGGGCTCGTTCACCGTCCAGGGTTCGGACTGAGAGCTAACCATTAGCCGGCCGCGGCGGCGGCGAGAGCACGAAGCAGAGGTTGGGCCAACTCCGGGCGGCACATCAGGAGATCCGGGAGGTAGGGGTGAGCCTGGTTGTAGACGAGGGGCGATCCGTCGATTCTCGACGCGTGGAAGCCGGCCGCCAGGAGTACGCCGACCGGAGCCGCCGAGTCCCATTCCCACTGGCCCCCGGCGTGCACATAGGCGTCGGCGTCGCCGCGCAAGACGGCCATGGCCTTGGCTCCCGCCGAGCCCATCGGCTGCACCGTGGCCCCGATGGCGGCGGCGACGGCGCCGGCGAACGACGGCGGCCTGCTATCGCTCACCACGACGACCGGATGGTCACGGGACGCATCCCCATCCGCCGGTCCCTGCGAGCCCACCCGGTCGGTGGCGTAGACCTCGCCGGCCGCGGGCAGGGCCACAGCTGCCGCCGTGATCTCCGAGCCGGGTTCCCACAGAGCCACGTGCACGGCCCAGTCGGCCCGACCCGGCATGGTGAACTCGCGCGTACCGTCCAGGGGGTCGATTATCCAGACCCGGGTGGCGGCCAAGCGGGCGGGGTCGTCGGCCGCCTCCTCGGACAGGACCGCGTCACCGGAACGTTCGGTGGCCAGCCGTTCGAGGATGAGTGAGTTGGAGGCCCGATCCCCGGCCTGGCCGAGCTGGCGTGGATCGCGACCGTCGGAAGCGTCCCTGATGCCGAGCAGCAGCTCGGCGGCGTCAGCGGCCAGGCTGGCCGCCAGCCGGGCGTCCGTGGTCATGGTTCGAGATCGAGCTGAGCGAGGACCCAGTCGGCCATGGCTGAAGGGCCGCCATGCCCCGGCCTCAGGGTTATTTCGGCTTGGGGCGGGGGCTCGTAGGGGTCGTCGACCCCGGTGAAGCCGCGAATCTCGCCGGCCCGGGCGCGGGCGTACATGCCCTTGGGGTCACGGGCCTCGCACACGTCGAGCGGGGTGTCCATGAACACCTCGACGAAGCGCAACCCCGAGCGCTCGTGGGCCGCCCTGACCCGGTCCCGGTCAACCTGGTAGGGGCTGACCAGGGACACCACCGATACCAAACCGGCATCAGCAAACAGCTGTGCGACCTCCCCCACCCGGCGCACGTTCTCGGCCCGGTCGGCCGGGCCGAAACCGAGATCGGCATTGAGCCCGTGGCGCAGGTTGTCGCCATCGAGGAGGTAGGCGGCCCGGCCGGCACTGACCAGGCGGCGTTCCAGCTCGGCGGCGACGGTGGACTTGCCCGAACCCGACAAGCCGGTCAACCAGACGGTCAGCCCTTTGGACGCTCGCTGACTGCGCTCGACCGAGTTGGGGTGCCAGACCACCTGGTCGGTCACGTTGCCCTGGTCGGCACCGAGAATCATCCCGGCGGCGACGGTGTCGTTGGTCCCGGGGTCGATCAGGATGAAGCTACCAGTGGCCCGGTTGCGCCGGTAGGGATCAAACATCAGCGGCGACTGGGCGCTCAGCTTGATCCGCCCGATCTCGTTGAGCGACAGAGACTCGGCGGCCTCGTCGCGGTGAAGGGTGTTGACGTCCAACCGGTATTCCAGCAGCTCCACCCGGGCCGTCACCGACCTCGTGGTGTGATGGACGCGATAGCGGGAACCGGCCGAGAGCGACGAGCGGTCGGAGAACCAGCACACCATGGCGTCGACGTCGGGGCTGACGAAGGGCCGGTTGTGGGGCCGGCAGATCAGGTCGCCCCGGCTGACGTCGATGTCGTCGGCCAGCGTCAGGGTTACGGCCTGGGGAGGAAACGCCTCGGCCACCACCTGGCCTCCCGCCAGGCGGATTTCGGCCACCCTGGTGCTGAAGCCGGAGGGCAGGACCACGACCTCGTCACCCGGTTTGAACACCCCGCCGGCCACGGTGCCGGCGTACCCCCGAAAGTCGTGAAACTCGTGATCGGTGCCGCGCTGCGGCCGGATGACGTACTGCACCGGAAAGCGGGCGTCGATGAGGTTGCGGTCGGATGCGATGTGCACGTTCTCGAGGTGGTGCAAAAGCGGGGTGCCGTCATACCAGGGCATGTTGTCGCTGCGCTGCACCACGTTGTCGCCGTGCAGGGCCGACATCGGGATGAAGGCCAGATCTCGCACCTCCAGCTTCATGGCAAAGCTGCGGAAGTCGTCCCGGATCTGCTCGAAGCGGTCCGCCGAGAAGTCGACCAGGTCCATCTTGTTGATGCACACCACCAGGTGGGGGATCCCGAGGAGGCTGGCAATGAACGAGTGGCGGCGGGACTGCTCCAGCACTCCCTGGCGGGCGTCGATGAGAACGAGGGCCAGGTCGGCGGTCGATGCCCCGGTGACCATGTTGCGGGTGTACTGAACGTGGCCCGGGGTGTCGGCGATGATGAACTTGCGGCGAGGGGTGGCGAAATAGCGGTAGGCGACGTCGATGGTGATCCCCTGCTCGCGCTCGGCTCGCAGCCCGTCGGTCAGAAGCGCCAGGTTGGTGTAGCCGTCCCCCCGGTCCCGGCTGGTCCGTTCCACCGCCGCCAGCTGGTCGGAAAAGATCGACTTCGAGTCGAAAAGGAGGCGGCCGATAAGGGTGGACTTGCCGTCGTCGACACTGCCCGCGGTGGCGAGCCGTAAAAGCTCGGACACCTCAGAAGTACCCCTCTTTCTTGCGATCTTCCATTCCCGCCTCCGATATCCGATCGTCGGCCCGAGTCGCCCCCCGCTCGGTCAGGCGGGAGGCGGCCACCTCGACCACGACCTGCTCGGGGGTGAAAGCGCTGGACTGCACGCACCCCGTGCACGTGGCGTCGCCGATCGTGCGGAAACGAACGGTGGCGTCGAAGACCTCTTCGCCTTCGAGCACCGTGACGAAGGGGGAGACCGCCAGCAGCATGCCGTCGCGCTCGAACACCGGCCGGCGGTGGGCGTAGTAGAGCAGTGGCAGCTCGATGGCCTCGTCCAGGATGTACTGCCAGATGTCCAGCTCGGTCCAGTTCGAGATCGGGAAGACCCGGATGTGCTCCCCCTTGCGGTGGCCTCCGTTGTAGAGATTCCACAGCTCCGGCCGCTGGGTTTTCGGGTCCCACTGCCCGAACTCGTCACGAAAGCTGAACACCCGCTCCTTGGCCCGGGCCTTCTCCTCGTCCCGCCGGGCCCCGCCGAACACCGAGTCGAAACGGTGCTCGTTGATGGCCCTCAGCAGAGTGACCGTCTGCAGCCGGTTACGGCTGGCGGTCGGCCCCGTCTCCTCCACCACCCGGCCGGCGTCGATGTCGTCTTGGACGCTGGCCACCAGCAGGCGCAGCCCCATCCGGGCCGCCGTCCGGTCCCGGAACTCGATCACCTCCGGCAGGTTGTGACCGGTGTCCACGTGCATCACGGGGAACGGGAGAGGGGCCGGCCAGAAGGCTTTGGCCGCCAGATGCAGCATGACGACCGAGTCCTTACCCCCGGAGAACAGCAGCACCGGCCGCTCGAAGGTGGCGGCCACCTCCCGCACGATATGGACCGCCTCCGCCTCCAGGGTGCGCAGGTGTGACAGCTCGTAGGTGACGCTCATCGCTCCCATTGTGGCGGATCGACGTCATTTATTACCAGTCCGGTCGGTATTCGAGTGCCACGGCGCCCGGTCCCGGGCTCTTCAGACGTTGCGGCGGTAGCGCCCCCCCACCTCGAACAGGGCGTCGGTTATCTCGCCGAGGCTGCAGGATGTGACCGCGTCCATGAGAACCGCGAACACGTTCCCGCCGCCAAGGGCGGTCGCCTCGAGCTGCGCCAGCAGAGCGGGCCGCTCGGCGGAGTGGGCGGTGTGGAACTCGCGCAGCCGGCGGAGCTGGCTCTGCTTTTCGTCCTCGCTCGAGCGGGCCAGCTCGAGGTGGTCGGGGACGGCGTCGCTGACCGGGTTGCGGAACGTGTTGACGCCGATGATCGGCAGGGAGCCGTCATGCTTGCGGGACTCGTAGAGCATGGACTCGTCCTGGATGCGGCCCCGCTGGTAGCCGGTCTCCATGGCTCCGAGTACCCCGCCGCGATCGCTGATCCGCTCGAGCTCGACCAGGACCGCCTCCTCGACCAGGTTGGTGAGCTCGTCGACGATGAAGCTGCCCTGCAGGGGGTTCTCGTTGCGGGCCAGGCCCCACTCGTGGTTGATGATCATCTGTATAGCCAGGGCCCGGCGGACCGACTCGGCGGTCGGCGTGGTGACCGCCTCGTCGTAGGCGTTGGTGTGCAGGCTGTTGGCGTTGTCGTAGATGGCGCACAGGGCCTGGAGGGTGGTGCGGATGTCGTTGAAGGCCATCTCCTGAGCGTGCAGGGAGCGGCCCGATGTCTGGACGTGGTACTTCAGCTTCTGAGAGCGGGAATTGGCGCCGTAGCGGTCCCGCGAACCAAACTTGGTCATTTTTCTGTGCATGCCTTGGTTCATTTCTCGTATTGCTCCGTCCGGCGTGGTGCCATGGTCAGCGCCGAGATGACGGCAGAGCATGCTGACCAGGACCGGCGGGATTGGGACCAGGCGGATAGTACCGTCGGGGCGGTGCTTGAGGCCCCGCGGCTCGAAGGGGGTGCCGGTGCTGGTCCAGGCGGCGCCGGTGCGGGGGCAGGCGGCGGTGAGGATGATCGTGCCGCGGCCGCGGGCCGGGAGGATAAGGTCGTCGCGGCGCAGGGCGACGGCTTCTTCGGGGCGCAGCGCCGCGTAGTACAGGCAGCCGAAGAACACGGCCAGCTCCGGCCGGATCCGGGCAACCTGGTCCAGGATCACCGCGACCTGCGCCAGGCTCCGCCTGTCGCGGGCTGACGGCCACGGCGGCTTTCGGTGCGCGCCAGCGCCGCCGGCCGTGGGGTTGGCGGGCAGCAGCCCGAGCTCGACGGAATAGCCCAGGGCGCCGTGGGTTCGAGATCGTTGTGGTTTGCCGTAAGGACGACGTCATTCTTCAACCGGGTAACTATCGGTTGACCGGCGCCGCGCTGCGAAACGGCGGCCAGGCATCGGATTGCATGCTGGCTCGCGAGATCCGCGCGATGGTTCGAAACCGAGAGATCATCGACCCACTCATCCGCCAGAAGCCGGCGATCCGATTTCTGGTGGAGACGCAAGGCGCCGATACCTTCGCGCTGGCGCGGCGGCAGATTCTGTTCTCGCTTCCGGACTGGCCCGTGTCGCTTCAGGTCGCGGAGTGCGACAACACGAGCATTCTCAGCAGGAACCGCTGGTGATGAGTAGAGCGGAACGTGATTCCGGAGCCCTGTCTGTGCGACCGAGCGAGCAAGCGGCCGTCGGTGCCGGACGTCCAAGATCCCGGGGGCAAATGCTCGATTCGAGCTCGCGGGCGGGTTCGATCGCACAGGTGCTGAGCGTGTTGACCTGCGTGGCGGCGATCACCGCCTTCGTGCATCTCGGGTCAAGTCGCAAAACTCAGCAGCCGCCAGCGCCTCTCGCTGTGAACGAGCCGGCCGCCAAGCTGCCGGCGCCAGAAGAGAAAACCAGCGAGCCTGGCCCGGTGGCGGTGGCCGAACCAACTCCTGCGCCGGCGCCGCCGGATATCGATCGCGCGGCGGTGGCGCAGGCGGAGGCCGAGCTCGACGCCGCCAGTCGCGATCGAGCGCGGGCCGACGAGCGAGCCGCCGCCGCAGCGCGCGAGGTCGAGCGTCGCCACGCCAAAGCTGCCACGGATGCCGCGCGGGCACGCAAGCTGGCTTTTATGGTTCGCGACCCGTCGACGCGAATCGCCCAGGCCTCGACCCGGGGCGGGTTCCTGAAGGGCGAGCGCGACAAGGTCCAGAAAGAGCTGTCGACGCTGCGCCAGCTTCCGCGACCCAAGTCGGCTTCGATTCTCTCCAAGAGCGCCCGTCGCCAAGCCCGCATTCAGCAATGAGTATCATTTTGAGTTGTAGCGGAACCGGATCACGTTCATCGACCTGGACCGGCTGATGGACTTGACGCGAAACGACGCCCAGATTCGGATCCGCATGTCGGATCGGGCTCGCGGCGCTCTGCAACAAGATTGGTCCCGTGGGTGCCTTCTCACTTGAATACGAGCTCGTTCGTGCGGTTCCCGGAAGCATGGAAGAGCTGCTCGGCGCAAGAGCCTGCGGTTCGAGCTCAGCGGCTGGGAGCTGGTACCGGAATCTGACACTCGCGGTGAGACCTTCGAGGCGACGAGGGACCCGCTTTCGGAGTTTTCCCGCGCGGTCAATCGGCTCAATCCGGAGCGGTCGACGATCACGCTCTGGGTGTATCCCGACAGCTTCACCCTGTTCCGGCAGATTCGCGGCGAGCTTACCGAGCACGGTTTCAGCGTGGCCGGCCGCCCGCTCCCCGAAGGCATGACGATCCGCGGCAGCCCGATGGGCACGCAGTCAGCGGCACAGTGAGTGTTCATCTCCGTCTGCGCAGCGCCTCGACGGGGTCGAGCATGGCGGCGCGGCGGGCGGGGTAGACGCCGAAGACGATGCCGATCGTGACGGCGATCAAGAACGCGATGATCGGCGACCAGGGCCGGATCACGACCGGCATTCCCGAGAGGTACGAGACCAAGGGCGGAGCGGCCACGCCCAGCAGCACGCCGATCAAGCCGCCGGAGGCCGACATCACGGTCGTCTCGATCAGGAACTGCTCGATGATGTCGCGGCGGCGCGCGCCGATGGCGCGGCGGATGCCGATCTCGCGGGTGCGCTCCGAGACCGTCGCCAGCATGATGTTCATGATGCCGATGCCGCCGACCAGGAGCGAGATGCTGGCGATCGAGCCCAGCACGAGGTTGAAGATCCTCTGGGTCGCCTCGGCCTTTTCGAGCAGCTCGAGCGGGACCGTGATGACGTAGTCTTTCTTGGGATGGAACTGGCCGAGCATGCTGTCGAGCGCGGCGGCGGTCCGCTTGACGTTCTCCATCGAGTCGACGGTGACGGTGATCTGCGAGAGCTCGATCCGCTCGGCCGTGAAGCTTCCCTGCTTCTGGTTCTCGATGACGTCGCCGAAGCGGGCGCGGTCGGTCGTGAGCGGGATGTAGATGTCCTTGTTGAAATCCTGGGCGGCCAGGCTGCTGCCGCGTGCCGGCGGAAGGGGCCTTGTACGACGTCACGCCGACGACCCGGAAGTAGTAATCTTCGCCGATCCGGACCGTCTTGCCGACCGGATCGCCGTACGGGAAGAGCTTTTCGGCCGCCTTGAACGCCCAGCACGGCCACGTTGGCGCGATAGAAAAGGTCGGCGTCGGTCAAGAAATCGGCCTGTCTCGATGTTGCTGGCCGGTCAGCTTGAGGAAGTCGGGATTGACCCCGACGATCCGCGCCTTCGATCTCCAGCTCGAGGTGGCGCACCTTCTTGCGGAATTCGCGCAGCGGCGTCGCGCCGACGACGGTGGGCATCGTCGCCACGATCCGTTCGTAAGTCCTTGTAGGTCACGCCATAGTTGAAGAACATAGCTGTCATTGTTCTGTTGCTTGGACGGGTTGATGTCATCGGGGGGCTTGCTGCTGCGGATGATGACGTTGGTGGCCCCGAGCGAGGCGATCTGCCGCTGGGCCTCGAGGCTGGCCCCTTCGGCGATGGCCAGCATGGCGATCACCGACGCGACGCCGAAGATCAGTCCCGAGGATCGTCAAGAGCACTCGCAGCTTGTGCAGGGTAGGTTGCGAATCGCCAGGAGGACGGCGGTGTAGAGGCGGTGCATGATGCGTCATTCCGTGCTCCGCCGAGCGAATCTGCGATCTCGCGATGCGATTTTCGAGCGTTTCGCCGGTCTGGCGAGCCGGCTCGGCCAGCGGTGCCGCCGATCGTCGTGGCTTCGTGGGCTTGGGCCCCGGTCTTGTCTGGTCGTCGAGCTTGAACTCGGCGGCGGCCCGCAGCCGGGCGTCGAGCGCGACTTGCTCGCCCTTCGACCAAGCCCTTCGAGGATCTGGACGTGGGTCTCGTTGTTCTCGCCGATCTTCACCTTGCGAAGCTCGATCTGGCCGTCCTTTGTCGACGAACGCGTAGAATTCGCCCTTGTGCTCGGCGACGGCCTGCACGGGCACGACGCAGCACGTTGTCGAGCTCGCCGACCAGCACCTTGGCCTCGGCGGTCATGCCCGGCTTGATTTCCTGGCCCTTCAGGTCGTCGAGCTTGACGACGGTGGGATACTGCTTGACGCCGCCGGTCAGCCAGGGGCGGGTCGAGTCGGCGAGCTGCGAGACCGATGGTGACCGTCCCGACGAAGACGATGCTCGGGAAACGATTCGATGCGGATCTCGGCCTTCTGGCCGACCTTGATCTTCTTGATCAACGACTCGTGGATGTTGAGCTTCACCTGCATCTTGGTCATGTCGGGCAGGCGTGAAGATCCGCTGATGCGAGTAGACGGTCGCGCCTTCGCGGATCTGGCGGCTGGAGTCGTACCAGGCGTCGTTGGCGTAGGCGACGACGCCGTCCTGGCCGGCGCGGATCACGGTCTTGTCTTTCTGCTTCATGAATACTCCTTGAGCTGCTGCTGCTCGATGTCGGCGGTGGCCTGGGCGGACTCGTACTCGCTGGTCGCCTTGGACATCTGGGCCTTGAGGGTGGCCACGGCCTGCTCGATCTTCTTCTCCGCCTGGTCGGCCTTCGAGCATGAACTCGGTCGTCTTCTGCTTGTAGTCGTAGTTTCTCCTTGACCTTGAGCTCGAGCTTGGCAGCTCTCGTACTGGAGCTCGGTCTGGGCGACGGCCGTCTCTTGAATGACCACGAGCTGCTTGAGACTTGAACCCCTTCTTCATGAGCTGCCTGGTACTGCTCGAGCTTGTTCTTGGCTTCCTCGAGGTCCTTTTCCTTGAGGCGGATCTCGCCCCGCTGCTTGGTGGTCTCGGCGGGGTAGTCGCCCTTCTGATACTTTTCCAGGTCGAGCTTGGCCAGCGTCATCTCGACCTTGGCGGCGATGATGTCGCTCTCGCCCTTGTTGCGCTGGATCTCCAGCTCCTGCTGGGTGGTTTCGATCTTGGAGATGGCCTGCTTGACCTTGATATCCTGCTGGGCAATGTTCTTGTCGATCTCCGAAGAGTCGAACTTGCAGACGATGTCACCCTTCTTGACCTTGGTCCCCTCGGGGACGAGGCTGATGATCTTGATCTGTCTGGCGTTGACCTCGCAGATGCCGTCGACGGTGACGCAGCTTTCGAGATTGCCGCGCTCGGTGACGGTGATCCGCAGCGTGGCCTTGCGCACTTGCGATAGAGAGCGGTCCGTCGCCGCCGGATGAGCCGATCCAGGCGGACAAGACGCCCGAAGTAGCCCAGGAGCGCCGAGCAATGCGCCATGCCCGCGACGACGCCCAGCAGCCGTGCTGGCGATCGCCGCGATCGTCTACGGACGCGGGCCGGGCGGGGCGAAGGGACTGGGAGCGGCCGGTGGGGCGGGCGGGGCCGGGACGACTCGGGTCGAGCAGGCTCGGCGGTGAGCGCGCTCCGAGCTCGGAGGGCTTGAGGGGCTGGCGTCGTCGTCGAAGGGGATCGGTTGCGGCGTCGGGAGGCTCGATTGGGTCTTCCGCCGGGCTCGACGTCGATGTAGAAGGTGCTGTCGGAAGCGACGCCGGGTGAGAGGTCGGGGATTCGTGCGGGAATGGCGAGGCTGAAGGCTGGGGCGGTTTCGGCATGTCGAAGGGCGATGTTGATGGCGGTCGGGTCGTTTTCATTGGTCCATACCCCGTTGGCGTCGATGTCCATGAGGTCAAAGTCGCGATAGAGGCTCATCCGGGCGGTCTCGTACGAGACCCAGGTCTGAGATCAGCGAGTTGCGAGCCGGCAGAACCGCGTTGAGGGCGTTCAGGAGGTTCAGGGTCACGGACGTGGTCGGCGTCGAGCGGCGTACGCGCACGTCGTACTCGGCCTGCTCGAGCTGGCGCGGCCGATGATGAATCTGCTCGCGGTTGATCTCGAACGTGCGCTGGAGCAGGCGAGATTACGCATGTCGAGACGGATCTGCTGCACGACCGTGTCGCGGGTCTGCATGTAAGCACGGCGGCGCGCGCTGATACTGGATCTGGTCGGCGCGATACTGATTGCGCTCGGCCCGGCGGTTGATCGGCGCATCGAACTGCAAGCCGAAGGTCTGGATGCTGTTGGCGGCATCGAAGCGGAACAATCCGTTGTGGTTGGGTGACTCGTTGAAGTTGCCGTTGTAGACGAAATTCAAGAAGCCCCTGAAGCTGGTTGGCGTCGACTTCGACCGTCCGCCAGGCGTCGGTGACCGGGGCCAGCGCATTCTGAAGATCCAGCCGGTTGCCGAGCGCGATCTGAATCGCCTGGTTGACGGTCAGGTCGACCGGTGGCAGCTCGATCAGGAAGACGCGGATCTGGGTCTGCGCCACGGAGACTTCCGAGAACCGGGCGCGGAACTCCTTGCCGACCAGGTCGCGCAGCTTTTGAGTTGCCTCCTTGGGGGTCGTGTCGTCGAGCTTGGCCAGATAGGTCGCCACTTGTCCTGACCGTCATCGATGTCTTCGTTGGTCTCGATCAAGCGTCTGCTTCAGCTTGCGCGAGAGAGTGCGCTCCCGGTCGAAGATCTCTTTCGTGTGGAGGCCTCGGGGCCCGAGAAGCCTGTTTTCTTGCCGTCGAGCTCTTGCTCCACCGTTGCGCAGCTCGACCGACCACCTTGTCGTGGATGGTCTCGAGCTCGCCGTACATCGTCTGCGAGCCTTCTGCGCCGACGTCGGCCAGCTCGGAGCGCGGAAGCTCGTCGCTCTGGAGCAGCTGTAAGCAACAGCGCCTCGGTGCGGGTGCGCATGCCGTCGAGCCGCTCGTCGTTGAGCTCGAACTGGTCGAGGGCCGAGTCGTCGATCCGCACCTCGACCTCGGTCGGCAGGCCGAGATTGATCTTGAATCCGTCGAGCGTCGTCTGAAGCCCGGCCTGGCTGAGAGCAGCGAAGCCTGGCGTCTGGTACTGGTTGGCGACCAGCTGGTCGACCTCGAGGCGCTCTGCGAGCCGGCGGAAACTCGGCCTCGAGATGGTGAGGTTCTGCCGGGTCGACTTGAGGTTGTTCTCGGGGTTGCGAATGACTGGAGCTGGTTGAGCAGCGCCAGATAGCCGGTCGACGAGCCGAACGACGCGTCGCCAGCCGGAGCCGGTCACCAGGCCGACGTAGAACTGGCGGCGAAACTCGGCGAATGACGCGGAGCGTGTACAGCACGCTGCGTTCCTGCAGCGAGAGCTCTGGGTGACGATCCGCGCCCAGGCCCCCCGCAACAGCGGCTGGACAAAGCTCATCGTCAGGTTGGGGCTCATGACCTGCACGCCCTTGTTCGAGTATTCGAACACGAGGCTGTTGGCCAGGTTGACCAGCAGCTGGCCGCCCGACATCAGGTTCAGCATGAAGCCGTTGGCGGCGGCCAACTGAAGCTGGTTGTTGAGGTTCGGCGAGTCGTTGGCCGCGGCGCGTGGCGGCGTCGCGTGATCGACGGCCGTCCCGGACGAAGGGATCGTGCCGACGGTCGTCGTCGGGTTGGTCGAGCGAGCCCCGCCTGCCGGTCAAGGGCGAGTAGAACACGCCCCAGTTGCTGAAACCCTGGATCATGAACTGGAACCGCGCGAGGGTCAGCGACAGGGCCGATAGGTAAACGTTTTCGTAGGCGAACTGGTAGTCGCGGCTGTTGACCATGCCGATCCGCATGATCGAATCCTTGCTCAGAGAGCATCTTGCCGTCGGATTCGAGGGGAACGTATGGCTGCCAGCTCAGGTCTTCGATCGGGGTCATCCGCGCTTCTTCCAGCCGTGATACTCGAACGGAAACCGCGACGAGACCTGGAATTGCCGCGCGGCCACCTCATCGGGGACGATCGGTACGTGGTTGGGGTCGTTCAGGTCGGCCATTCGCGAGATGCGGCGCAGCCTCGACCGGCCGCTCGGGCACCCGCCAGCGCCAGTCGAAGAGCCGCTCCTTGAGGATGCCGTAGACATCGCTGTCGGCATAATCGTGGTAGTAGGCGCGCGTACAGCCAGCGGTGACCAGCGATCGCGGCGAGCGCCGCGATCTGCCATTTCCACCGTCTTGTTGAACCGCGCCGCTGTCAGCGCGGTCCGACCGCACGTGGAATCGCCGGCATTCGGCTTCCCGTTATCATCGACCGAAGGGACCGAGGAGTCGACCCTGCGCCCGAAGACGTCCGCCTCTATTCTGACAGAGATGGCGGCGGGATTCTATCGCAAAATGACAATTGTACAAGACGAGTCCCGACTCGCTGCGAAAAGCCGGGGTCAGCGGTGTGCGACACATCAAGGTTAACCGAAATGAGCGGGGACGACGAGCGGGTGCTTGAAGGGTTTCGATGCATGTAAACAAGTCGTGGTCGATTTCGCCCAAGCTGCTGCCGCCCATACAGGGTGCTGGTCGAATCTGTTTGAACGGAAATAGTTTCGCTGCTATTACTTACGCTATTCCGTCGACTTCTTTCGCGAGCGAGCAGACGTTAGCCGAAACAGGGCTTGCTGAGATTCCTTGTCGGTGGGGTTGGCGGCGATGGCGAGCTGAAACCAGGCACGGGCTTCATCGTCGCGGTGCAATGCTTCGCAAAGCGCCCGAACTCGCGGATCAACGCGAGATCCTGGCGGGCTGTGGGAGTGCGACCGCGCTGGAGCAGTGAGTTGAGCCGATCGAGGTTGCGGGCCGCTTCTCGGAGTGGCCGTGCTTTTCTGCTTGTCGCCGTTCAGCTCGAGTGCGGCCCAGAGTCCAAAAACCGCTTCGTGATCATCGGGGTTACCAGCATAAGCAATCTGGAATTGCTCGATGGCCGTTTGGATTTTCCGGCATCCCAAGGCTTCGGCACCGCGGAGGCGAGCCAGCACGGGATCATCTGCTTTGCCCTGCGCGAGAAGTCGGTCGGCTTGTTCAGTCTCTCGGCGGTCGAGGGCAATTTTAATGCGGATCAAGTTGGCCTCGGAATCGTCGGCGGCCAGCGGCCAGAGTCGACTCGGCCAGCTCGTCGCGACCCATCCGCCGAAGGATCTCTGCCAGGGCAATGCGGGAATGGCGGTCGCTCGGGTCAGCCGCCACATAATGAAGCAGGGTTTCGACGACGTCGGTGGGATCCCAGGCGTTATTGAGCAGCGACGTCCAGTGATAGACGTCATCGAAGCTCAAGGTAGTCAGCCTCTCTAGCGCGAGGAACTCGGCCTTGAATTCGGGGCGGCGGAGCTGAATGCCGTAAATCGTGATCAGCTCTCGGTGCGCTCGCACGAGTGACGGATCGAGCCGTAATGCGGCGAGCAATGCCGCTTCGGCAAGCCGAACGCGGTCGCGCCGGCCCTCGATCTGACCGACCATCAGTCGGGCCTGTGCTGCCATCTGGTGGTTATCGGGAACCTTGGCCAGATCGGCGCTGGCTTCCTCGAGCTGTTCATGGATCGCGGCGAGCTGGCCGCGCAGGAACCAATCCTGGGGGGTCGGCCGGCGCATCCGATCGAGGCGGCCAAGGTCGAATGCGACTTCTTCGTAACGGCGGGCGTGGAAATTTGCCTGCGCCCGCTCCCAAACCGCGTCGGGGGTTGGCTGCGGGAAGATCAGCCGCCATACCACCCAACAAGCCGGGACCAATGCAATGATCGCGGCGCCGGCAATCCAGAGCCACGTGGGCCGCCCTAGCTTCGGAAGTTTCTGGCCCACACTGCCGTGCGCGTGCGTTTGACGAAGTCTTCGCAGGTTGCCGGACCATGAATGGCTCTGAGCGTAGCCCCGGGATCGGCTGCCCGAGAGACGGGCGAATCACGATCCGAAGAGAGAGTCCGCGAACGCGGAAGGCCGAGCACAGTGCGGTGGTTGCTGCAATGAAAAGAGAGAGAGCCAAGGCATGACCTTGGCTCTCTCGGACCCGAGTTGACAACGGGTCGATTTCAAAGCCGTCGGTCAGTATGAATCGGCACTGACGCACTTCGCCACCGTTGCGGGTTGAAAGCTGCTGGAGAACGCCGATTGTCGTTCCCAGCGTAAACGTATAACCTTGCGTATCGGAACCAATTCCGGTCGTGACACCGTAAGGCACGCAGGCGAGCGAGGAGTGCCCGGTGTTCCGATACTGGACGGATTGATCTGCCACGAGCTGATGGCGTCCTTGATGAATTTGACGGAGCCATCGAGGAAGCCAACATTGGCGCCGCCGGGATGGAAGCTGCCGATCGAGGAGACGAATTCGTCGGGGCCGGTGTTCTGATAGCAGACGGGGCCCCTGGTGACGTTGAACGGCGGTTTCTGCCAGACGTTGATGCCGTAAAACGTGTTGAACATCGTATCGCCGTAGTTGCCAGACGTCCACCAGTTCCAGCAGTTCACGTCACTGGCGGGAAACCGACCGTGGCCGCGTTCGGCGAAGGCAAAGGTATTGCTGGTGCCATCGGTGACGCCGGCGAGCGTGACGTGGCTAAGGTAGTAGATGAGCCCGTTCATCTGCTGTTCACCGGGCGCACGCATCGGCCGAAGCCTGGCAGTTCGCCTGGATGATGGCGTTGGTCTGGTCGAAGATGAAGAACTCGCCGGAATTGGCACCGTACGAGGTAAAGTGCATTGCCAGCTGGAAAGGCGCCGCGATCGTTGGAACCGCGCCGACCGGATAAGTGTACAGGTCCGGGACCTTCGGGTCGCTGGGGCACCACAGCGTAGCGATGCCAGTGGCCGAGATCGTCAGATTCTGCTCGTTGTACATGTTGCAACTGAAGTTGGTCGCATTGAACAACGGGACTTGCTCGGCGTACTGCATGAGCGGGACCAAGCAGCTTCCGCTGGTCCAGCAGCCGGTACCGTGCGAGTCGAACTGCCACTGAATCCCCTGGGGAAACGTGTTATTCGACGAGAGGTAATTATGGGTCGCCAGCCCCAATTGCTTCAGGTTGTTGACGCACTGGGAACGGCGAGCTGCTTCCCGCGCCGCTTGAACCGCAGGCAAGAGCAGGGCGATCAGAACAGCGATGATCGCGATGACGACCAAAAGTTCAATGAGGGTGAAGCCACGACGCTTCGCCCAGCGAACGGAGACACGATTCATTGAGTAGACTCCTCGAAAAAAACGATCGGGAAAAACGACTAAAAACGAGACCACGAATCACTTAATTACTTTGCTTCCTCGCCGCCTGGCTTGAGACCGCCCTTGATGCTCGCAACACGGGTGCATTCTTGTTCCTTTTCTTCAGATCGGCGTTATTTTTTTCGTCCACTTTCGCGATACTGTCCCGAGTGGCTTGAGCCTGTGCTTTTGCCTCGGGCGTGGTGGGGTCGGCACTTGAGTCGCACCCCGCAATCATCGCGGAGAGCATCACGATCGGGTAGGTCAACGCCCAAGCCGACTTGGATATTCTAAGATGATGACGCATTGAACGAGCATCTCCAAGGAAAAAGCCCATTGTTTTGGGTGCAATGAGCAGAGTCATCGAAACAGACGATCAGCGGTTCAGCACCAAAAATTCGGTCAAACTCTGACCGCGAACCGGCCGTCAACGAAAACGCACTTGCGAGTCAATCCGGCCTCAACTCAAGCAACCGTCGATCCACACCGGATCTGGCCGCCATGCCACCGCTATGATCAAAAGCTGCTGAGCGAGAAGTCGCCGGGGGTAGCTAACGAGGAAGTATGCATGCAAGACGATTATGTGACATTTGTGTGGCATTTCAAAATACAAATCGTCAAGAGCTTCCGTCAAGAGTCTTGTCACCCGTATTTTCTCGACATAACGCAAACGGAATGCCACGCTCATATGAACTAAGGAATTCGGAGAACCGTAAGCCATTGGTATAACAGGGCGGACGCTTCTCTCTTTCTTAATGAATTCGGTGCATGCATTTTTCTACCGGCAGCTCGGAGTGCGCGGGAAATGTGCACGATCGCGTACGGATCAGTCACAAACTATTGTTTACCGAGTGCTTCGAGTGCCTTGACCGCGGCGGCTTGGACGTTGGGATCGGGGTCTTTTTCGAAGGCCTGGATGTCGGGAGCGGCGGTTGCGGCTTTGGACCCGAGCTGGGCGATGGCGCCGACGACGGCGGCGCGCGATTTCTTCGCGCCCGAGTGCAGCGAGTTTCTGAGAGCGCTGATGACCGCATCAGATGAAGGGGGGTCGGCGGCGATCTCGGCGAGGGTCTTGGCGGCGACGTCGGCATCGCGGCTGGCGGCCGAAATCTTGTCGGTATCGGCATCTTCGAGCATCTTGATCAAGTCGGGGATCGCCGGCTTTGCCGTGGCGCCGAACTCGGCGAGCGCGGTGGCTGCCGAAGCCCGGCGCTGGCGGGCGCTGAGCGCACAACGTTTGCCAGGGCGGCGACGGCCTCGCCGGATCGCGGAGTTCCAGGCACGATTTTGCCGAGGGCTTTGGCTGCTTCGTGAGCAGGACCGACGTAAAGTGTGACAAGCGCCCGCCACTTGCACCCCCCGTGGTACTATCGGAGCTCAGTGGCTCATTCAGGACGGTGATCAAGGCTGGAAGGGCGTCTTTCGCCTCGCGCCCGAGCCGCGCGAGGAGCATAACCAGATTAAGCCGAACCTGGCGGTCGGGGTTCTTGAGCCCATCAACCAGGGCCGGGACGGCAGCGGATGAGATTGCGGATTGCTTGATCTGCTGAAGGGCCTGGACGCAGGCCTGGTGGACGGTGCGATCCTTTTCCACGGAAAGCTTGATCAAGCTTGGCATCAGGGGATCGAGGCCGTTCGGAAAGTTGCAGACAGCCTTGACGGTCGCTGCCCGGGTGGCGGTGGATTCGTCTTTGAGCGCCGCGACCAGCGGCTGCGGCGGCTCGGCCGAAATCTTCGGGCCGGCGGCGCCCAAGGCCGCGGCGGCGGATGCACGGACATCTTCGTCCTTGTCAGCCAGGGCAGCGATCAAGGCGGCCATCGTGGCCTTGTAATCGAACGGAGACGGGGCAGCTTCCTCTTCTGCTTTGCCTTTGGCTTCGGCCTTTTTCGAGCCTCGCCTCGACCTTGGAGGCTTCGGCGAAGTCGCGCTGATATTCCCGAGCCCGCGGGCCGCGGCCGCCCGAACGACGGGCTGCGCATCGCTGGCCATTGAACCGAGAAGCGCCTTGGTCGCGGTATCGATCGTACCTTGGTCCTGGCCTTCCCCCACGGTGCCGGTCATGCGGGCCCATACCGCGTAAGATCCCAGGATACCTAACGATTCGGCTGCGCTGACGCGGACGGTTACATCCGGGTCAGCGAGGGCCTCGATCACGGCCGGAATCGAACGAGCGCTGTCGGAAAGGCCAGCCTGGGTCACGTTCTTGATCGCGCTCTTCCGCGCCGCCGGATCAGCAGAGCGCATGGCCTCCAAGGCGCCTGCAACGGCCGCATCCGGCTTCGCCGGGGACTCACGAAGCAACATCACGACGATCAGCGTGCAAACCCCCACGCCGAAGAGCGAGAGCAAGACGGTCCGGAGCTGTGAATTCCCGGAACTCGATGCTTTATGAGGATTCCCCGCGATCCGAATCGCTGTTGCCCGTTCCACTGATGTTCATTCGATCTTCCTCTTTTGCGGCAAGCAATCTGCCTGAGGCAGACATGATAAGGTACAAAGGCGTGCTGGGACCATTCTAGGATTCCTCGTGCGACGACGCCAGATGATGCGCCGGCGGGCTCCATCACGGCGAAATCTTGGTGCCCGGATCAATTCGCGGTTCCGTTTAGCTTGGAGTCGAGCTCGAAAAGCCGTTTCTGAACATCGCCGGCGAGTGGGTCGCGGGCGAGAGCGAGTCGAAGCCACCCCTGGGCTTCGGCAAACCGGCCCAGGGACAGGCAGGCGTCGCCAATTGCGGCTCGAGATCTTGGGATCATCGCGCTGGAGACTGGATCGGGCGTTTTGAATGAGCCATTCAAGGTGCTCGCGGGCGCGGGCGGCATCGAGGTAGGGTTTTGCCGCGGCGGCTTCGCCTGCGAGTTTCAGGGATTGGCCCAGGCCAAAGAGCGTGTCGTGATCGTCGGGGTCGGCCGCAAGGGCCCTCTTATAATGCCCGGCGGCCGAGGCATCGCCGCGGCCCAGTGCCAGGCGGCCGCGGAGCCGGGCCAACCCTGGGTCATCGGCCGGGCCCTCCGCGAGCAGCCGCTCCGCTTCCTCGACGGACCCGCGATCGATCGCCAGGCGAGCGCGGGCCGCCCGCGCGAGAGGGTCGGTGGCCGAAAAAGAGGCGAGGTCGGCCTCGGCTTCTGCAAGCTTGCCGAGCCGGCGATGGTTTTCAGCGAGTGCCAGCCGGGTCGTTCGATCGCCCGGGTCGTTCTGCAGCATCGCTTCGAGCTTGGCCGCCAAGTCAGCCGGGCCGACGTCATTGCGCCTGCCGAGGCACCAAAGATAGAGGTCGTCGAAGCTGAGGGTGCTCGATCGCGCCAGCAACTTATACTGAGCGGCCAGATCGGCCTTTCGACCCTGGATCGCGTACAAGTCGATGAGCCCACGGCGCGCTTCGGGCAGGTCTGGCTTCAGACTGACGGCATGGAGCAGAGCCGCCTCGGCGGCCTGCGCGATTGCGCTCGAATTCGACCAACCCGCGGCTGCGCCAGATCACGGCAGCGTCGGGATCAGAGTCGGGCACACCCTCCAGTGCGGCGAGCGCCTCATCGAGTTTTCCGCGTTCCTTGGCAACCTCGGCGCGCAGCAAACGTTCGGCAACGCTCGCGGGCCCAGTGGATCTCGAAAGCTCATTCAGCTCGGCTGCCGCTTTGTCTAATTGCCCGCTTGACCAATGAGCCTTTGCTGAGCTCAAAAGCTCTTGCGGGTCTGGTGGCGGCGGTTTCGGGAAATGGCGAACCAGCGCGAAGACGGCAAGCCCCGCCAAAACGACGAGCACCGCGACGAGCCAGGTCCACGAGTGTGATCCCTTCTTCGATCCGGCTGGGGCCCGGCTGGCGGGGCATCCCTCATTGGGCCGGCTCCCGGATCTCATGCGTTTGATTGGTGGCGAGGCGGTCAAAGCGGCTGGTCGCTCCCCGTGGCCAGCGTATCGATACCCGGACGAACTCGGCAGACGATCCCAGCCCGATCAGAAGGCGGGGATCGTGTGAGGACATGAGGCTGCTTCCCCCTTTGCGCTGGCGATGGATTGTCCGGCCGCTCGACTCGACCGTCACGAGCGTGCCGATCGCGTCTCGATTCGACCGCGTACCAACGAGCTTGAGACCGATCCAGCGGCCCGACCCGGGGCGTGTCGTTGCGAAGAATTGCGGGCGGACCGTCCTTATGGCTGATGACCACGTCCAGGTCGCCGTCGTCGTCGAGGTCTCCGACGGCCAGACCGTGGCCGACGTGATCGCTCTGGAAGTAGGCGCCAGCGCCGGCGTTTGCGAGCCCGAATCGCTTGCCCGCGAGGTTTCGATACAGCAGCGGGGGCTGGGCGTAGCTCGACGGCTGGCCGAAAAGCCGGGCGTTATCGTCGATGTGGCCATTGGCGACCACGATATCGGGCCAGCCGTCGGCGTCGAAATCGGCCAGGGACAGCCCCAGCCGATCCAGGGAAGGCTATCGACGGCAAGGCCGAAGATGGCGGTGACATCAAGGAAGGAGCCGGCTCGAGGTTCTTGTAGAGCGTGTTGTATTCCTCCTGAAAGTTGGTGACGAATAGTTCGGGCTGGCCGTCGCCGTCCAGGTCTTCGGCGTCGACCCCCATGCCGGCCGACGTCCGGCCCTCGATATTCAGGCCGGCGCCGGATTCGTCCGTCGCGTCGCGAAACGTGCCGTCACCGCGATTCAGGAACAGGAAATTCGGGTCCTGATCGTTGGCGACATAGAGGTCAACCCGGCCATCGCCGTCCAGGTCGGCGGCGGCGACCCCGAAGCCGTGGCCGTCCGCCCGGCTCGATCCCGGCCGCGTGGGTGACGTCAGTAGAACGTCCGGTCGCCGTTGTTGCGAAAGAGGGCGTGGCGGACCGGCCGCAGCTCCTTGGGCGAGCAGTATCGGCGGATGTTCCGGGCAGAATCGCCGCAGAAGCGATCGTCGCGCGGCCATTGCCAGTCGCCGTAACGGCGTCACGTAGAGGTCGAGGTCGCCATCGTTGTCAAAATCGAGGAAGGCGGCACTCGACGACCAGGTCTCGGGCTCGGCTCACTCCGGCCGATCGGCTGATATCGCTGAACGTGCCGTTGCCGTTATTGAGGAAGAGGGCGTCGCCGCCATAATTGCAGAGAAAGACGTCCGGATCGCCGTCGTTGTCGATGTCGCCGGCGATAACGCCGTGGCAATAGCCGCGGAAGCCCAGGCCCGACGGCTCGGTCACATCGCGGAACCGGCCGTCGCCGAGATTCTTGTAGAGCCGGTTAGACACCGATCGCGCCGGGTCCAGCGGGAAGGGCGTTGCCGGTGGCGAAATAGAGGTCCATCTTGCCGTCGTTGTCGAAGTCGAAGATCGCCACCCCCGAGCCGTTGGCGGTGGGGAACTGCTTGGCGGCAGTCATCCCCGAGACGTGGACAAAATCAACGCCCGAGCCGGGCAGCGATATCGGCGAACCGGAATGGGCCCGGCTCACCCGCCGGCGTTTTTCGGGCGGGGGGCTTCAAGTGCTCAATGGCACTGGGCCGAGCGGCATCAGGCGGCCTGACGACCGGCGGGCCAGTTTGAGCGGATTTCTGCCCGCTTTCGCATCCGACCGAGACCGCGAGGATCGCGGCCAGCGCGGAAACAAAGGTGAACGACAATGTGAAACGGCGGTTCACGATCCCACGATAAAGCGGCCAGGATCAGGGTCAAGAGCTCGATCTTAAAAGCTACTCGCGGCGGCGGATGGCGTCAATGATGACACCGGCGCCGCGCCCTGCGCGCGAGTTCGAGTCACTGTCGAACGAAAAAGAGCCCAGGCGGTGCCTGGGCTCTGCGATCGCTGGTGGTTTGCATCGGGCGGCAGGCGATTTGGTGCGCCTGCGACCTTTTCAATACTGGTCAGAGCTGATGACCTCGCCGCCGTTGCGAGACGCGAGGGCTTGATAAACGCCTATAAACATGTTGGGGGTGTAAGCGTAGCCGCCGCTGGCATCGCGAGACAGGCCGACGGGGTAGCCGTTTGAGCCGGCCCCCGCTGGGGGATTGCCTCCGGAAGGGCCGGCGGCGGTCCCGGGAATGATCGTGCCGCCAGTGGCGTCGATCTTCCAACTGCTGATCGAGTCTTTGAGGAACTTGACCGACCCGTCGGCGAAGCCGAAATTGGCCCCGCCGGGGTGGAAGCTGGCGGCCGCGGCGACATAGGCGTCAGGCCCGCTATCGAGGCAGCAAAAGTCGGGGATCTTGTTGAACGGGTTGATGGGGTAGAACGCCGTGAACAGGGTGTCGCCGAAGTTGCCGGAGGTCCACCAGTTCCAGCAATAGAGATCTTGCGAGGGAACTTGCCGTGGGCTCGCTCGCCGGAAAGCAACGTGTTACTGGTGCCGTCGGTGACGCTCGCCATGCTGACGTTGCTTAGCATGTAGATCAAGCCGTTGGTCTGGGTGTCGGGATAGCTCGTGCCGAACTGGCAAGCAGCGGCAGCAGCCGTGCTCGCCGTGAGGCCGAACCACTGGTACCACTGCCCCGTGTTGCCGGCGTACGACGAATAATAAATGGTCAGCGGGGTCGCCATCACGGCGCCGGCAGGATAGGTGAACTGAGGTTGGTGATCACCGAATCGCTCGGGCACCAGAGCGTCGACTGACCCAGCGCCGAAACCGTCGCATTTTGCGGCGTGTAAACGTTAATGGAGAAATTCATGGCGTTGTACACGCTTCCCTGCTCGAAGTACTGCGACATGGCCAGGAACCAGCTTCCGCTTGTGAAGCACGCGCCGGCAGGGGCTGGGGTTGATCTGGTACATGATCCCCTGGGGGAACACGTTGTTGGCCGCGATGTAGTTGTGGGTTGCGATCCCGATCTGCTTGAGATTGTTGGTGCATTGGATGCGGCGCGCGGCCTCGCGCGCCGATTGAACGGCTGGCAGAAGGAGGGCGATCAAAACCGCGATGATCGCGATGACGACAAGCAACTCGATAAGCGTGAAACCGCGTTTCAAGCTCTTGGGACGAACACGAAGATTCATGGACAGTCTCCTCTCTAGCAAACAAACAACAGAAGCGATGACGACAACGATTCGGGCGGGGATTCCAGATCCAAGCTCGACCGACTGAGCCGGCTCGTCGGCAGCTATTGTTGTGCGTCTTTCTTGATCAGGCCCTTGACGCTCTTGACGACGATCGGTGGTCCTGTCTTCCTGCCGGACTTGCTTTTCGCCGACAGGTCGACCCCCTTCCTGCGCTTTCCAACTGACCCGCTCGATCAGGCGACGCCTCGATCGTGTCCGAGCTACAGCCGGCAACGAAACAAGCACCCAAACATAAAACGCAGGCGCAGAACGCGGCCGCAACGATCGAAACGGATCGGCGTGAGGTCATGGATCTCGAATCTCCCCTCTGGAACTTGATCGATCGACGACGAAACGCGCCTTAATTCCCTCATACATTTTTCAAGACGTTTGTCGTCTCACCGATTGCCGTCGGTGACCGCGCGTGAAATCTCCGTGGCTGCAAAGCTGCGGCTGGTATGTGCCGCTAACTACAGGCTCGCGCACCGAAGGCACATCGCGCCGAACAAATTAGTACAAATTTTTAATCGGCCGGGCGGCGATCGCTCGGGTGACTAACGGAAGGCGCAGTCAACCGCGAGATGGCGTGGCCAATAAAAGCGGCTTCAGAAAATTAGCTGCTCGCTGGGCTGCGTCGTGCCCTAGATGGCTGTGCCGGCTCAGCTCGACGTGCACTGGGCCGGAGTAGCCGATCTCGCCCAGCGCGGCGCAGATCGAGGGGAAGTCCATCGTGCCTTCACCGAACATCAAGTGTTCGTGAGTACCCTTCTTCATATCCTCGATATGGATGTTCACGATGCGCTCGCTCCAGCTTCGCAAGAGCGCCGGGATGTCACCTTCATCGAGGCAGTGGACGTGGCCCAAGTCGAGGGTGAGCTGGAAGAGGGGGTGCTCGAGCCGTTCATCGAGCCGGGAGAACCGGTCGAGCGTGTCGATGAACATGCCGGGCTCAGGCTCGAAGGCCAGCGGAATGTGGGCTTGCTCGGCGTAGTCGAGAAGCGATTTCAAGCCATCGGCGAGCCGGTCCATGCCGGGCCCTTCCTCGATCGGGGCCGTGGGGCAGCCCGACCAGAGCGACACGGCCTGCGAGCCCATGGCCGCGGCCAGGTCGATTGCCCTGCGGAGAAGTCGGTTCGAATGGCCCTGCGCCGGGTCCGGGTCCATCAAGGTCGGATCATGCTTCTTGCGCGGGTTGAGAAGGTAGCGGCCGCGGTCTCGATCACGGACTCCATGCCTGTGCGGGCCAGGGCAGCGGCCGCACCAGACCGAGCTGCCGATTGAGCGAGGCGGGATCATCGTAGGGATCCAAGCGCCCGAGTCCAAGGTGATCGCGACACTTTGGTAGCCGAGGTCGGCCAGGAGCTCGATGGCGTCTGTGAGCCGGTGATGCGCCAGGCCGTTGGTGTTGTAGCCGAGCTTCATATGGAATCGGGGTCGAGGCCCAGCTCACGCAATTGCGCGGCCAGTTTTTCGGCACGTTTCGCTTCGGCGTCGGCGCGCTTGCGCTCGGCCGCGGCGCGTTCTGCGGCATCGTCGGTCGCGCTTCGCTTCGGCGTCGGCACGCTCGCGCTCGGCCGCGGCTTGTCTGGCTTCGGCGTCGGCACGCTGGCGCTCGGCATCGGCTCGCTTGGCTTCGGCGTCGGCACGCTTTTGATCTGCGTCTGCCCGCGCTGTCACTTCGGCGTGGGTTAGTAACGGGCTGCCGTCGGATCGAAAATCTTCAGGTTGTCAGTACCTACTCCGGGCTCGAATCGTGTTCCCAGTCGGGGGCTCACAAAACCGGAAACATTCTCGACCCTCACCAGGCGGTTGCCGGTTCTTAGCCATGCCTCAAACGAGCCGCTATCGGGGTCGTAGATGTAATACTCCAGGACCCCGTATTGCTGATAGAACCGAAATTTCCGGTCGAGCTCACCAGGCCGATTACCCGGCGAGAGGGTCTCGAAGACCACTTGCGGAGGGATATTGCCTTCCTCCCATTGCTTGTACGATCCGCGACGGCCTTTGGGCCGGCCGATGGCCACCATGGCGTCAGGGGCCGTGCGAATCGTCGGGTCGCCTTCGACCGGGTACCAGAGCAAGTTGCCAGCGACGAAGACGTTGGGATTGTTCAGGAAGACAGTCTCGAGGTTTCCTTGATCAGAGTCATCCACTTGTACTGGAACGTGTTGTCCGACATCGGCTCGCCATCGTCGTCGGGGTACTCGATCTCCGGCTTTTCGGAAAGCTGGATCGACGTCGTCATCGTATTCGAGACCTCGTTCTGGGGGTCGCTCTCCCGGCACGTTTACATCATCGATTATCTCAGCGAACCTTCGGCTTGGCCAGAGGAAGCGGGGCATCCGCAGGCACGAGTAAACGTGGAAACACCCCGCGGCGCTGCGTCATTTCGCTACTGCGGAACCAGGAAGCTCATGTGGAGCTGGCGTGGTTCAAGTGGACCTGATTCCACTCTTCGTTGGTCAATTCCCCGAAGACGACGTGTTTGGCGAGGTGTGGATCGCGGTTGAAGCTGCGCGACGCGGCGGCGAGCTCGGCGAGGCCCTCTTCGGTGGTGGTCGGGGGGGCATCACTTCCTGGGCGAATTTCGGTGGCACGCGCAGGCCAGGGGGCATCGCTCCATTCAAGAGCTTCTTCTTGAAAAGCTTGGCCGGTACGCGAATGAACCAGGGAAAGCCCGATTTGAATCCATCGATCGAGCCGTTGACGGCTGTCGCGAGGTGTCGGAAGATCTGACCGGCGGACCAATTGCCGAGGGTTTTCAGCGGCCCGGAGGTCAAGCGGCCGGCGTCGGCAACGACGTCATCGAGCGAGTGGTACTCGACCGTGCGGCGGCCTTCCACTTTGGCTGTATCAACCGGCATCGGCAACTCCTGAAAACTGTTGTCGGCAGCATCGCGCCGGCAGGTCGTATTGCTGCCGGCGGAGCATATTTTCACCGTCGAGCTGATCGGGGCAAGAGAATTGTCACGATGTCAGAGCGGTTTGCTTTCGATCCGTTGTAAGGCTGGTGGTTTGCACAATACTATATATTGTGTTGACCGCGTACGATTGCGCCGATCGTTCTCGACTGTGAAGAGATCTGCTTGTTCGGGACGTAGTTCATAATCTGCGGGCCGGCCAACTGCTCGCATGGCCGTTCGGCTAATTGGGTGCTCGGGCTGGCCGCTGCTCGTGCGTGGCACTTTCGTTTGTTTCATCCTTCGTTCATACGCTCATTAATTTGATGCGAGTTGGCCTTCCGACATAGGGAGCGTAAACCATGCGATCTCTCCAATGTCCGGATCGCGGCCCAAGGCGTACCCACTCGTCCTTGATCCTCTTCATCGCGCTCGCTGGTGGTAAGTTCCAAGCCTCGGGGCATTTCGACATTTGCGACTGTATTCCGATCGTACCGCCGTTATTCGATGCCTCCATCAATGTACCAGGGTAAGTGCTTTGCGTGTTGATCCAGGCCCAATCTCTCCACCGCACAGAAACTCAGCGGCGAACGCATCGGGGGATGCAATGATATCAGGTTGTAATCGAGACATCGACAAGCTTGGATCGCGGGGGTCGACGGCTTCGTAACGAATTTGTGGAAATCGAGGTCGACAATGCGCCAGACGGCATTCTTAGTCTGATGGCCGTTGGGGAATCAACGGCTCGACTGGGGCAGCAGCTTGTCATGACAGGATTACTCGATTGCCTGGTCGCAACGCCAAGGTATCCATGGCAAGGGCCGCAGAGCTCACGTCGAATAGAGCCAGCGGCCGAGGAGATAAGCCGGCAAGCAGAAAGTGGCGATGGCGACACCACGTTGGGCCGAGCACGCAAGATGTAAGCGGGCTTCATATGGTATCGGGATCGACGCCGAGCTCGCGAGCCGCGCGCGCCAGTTTATCGGCACGTCGTCGATCGACGTCTGCCTGTGCCGTCAATTCGGAGTAGGTCAGAAACGGCCTTCCGTCGGGACGGAGAATCGTCAAATTGTCGGGACCGCTTCCCGGCTCGAATCGCGTTCCCAGTCGGGGGCTCACAAAACCGGAAACATTCTGACCCTCACCAGGCGGCTGGCGGATCTTAGCCATGCCTCAAACGAGCCACTATCGGGGTCGTAGATGTAGTACTCCTCGACCCCGTATTGCTCATAGAACCGGAATTTTCGGTCGATCTCGCCAGGCCGGTTGCCGGGCGAAAGGGTCTCGAAGACGACTTGCGGAGGGATGTTGCCTTCCTCCCATTGCTTGTAAGATCCTCGGCGGCCTTTGGGCCTGCCGAAGGCGACCATGGCATCAGGAGCCGTGCGAATCGTCGGCTCGCCTTCGACCGGATACCACAGCAGATTGCCCGCGACGAAGACGTTGGGATCGTGCGGGAAGACGACTTCGAGGTTTTCCTTGATGAGACGATCCACTTGAACTGCAGGGTGTTGTCCGCCATGGGCTCGCCGTCGTCGTCGGGGTACTCGATCTCCGGCTTTTCGGAAAGCTGGATCGCTGTCGTCATGGTCGTCGAGACCTCGGTCGACTGGGTTCGCACTTACCGTACACCATACACCATCGATTATCCCGGGGAATGCTTCGGCTGTGGCCAGAGCAACCGAGCATCCCGCGGGCAGACTACCATCTGTCGCTCAAGTCGAGTACAGCCACCGGCCCAGGATGAACGCCGGCAGCCAGAGAGCCGCGATCGGCAGCGCCAGCTCCGGCCCGCGCACGGCGGCGACCACGCCGACGTGAAGCCAGACCAGGCTGAGGATGCCGGTCTTGACGTATTTCTGGATGAGCGCGGGGATCGGCCGCTCGATCGCGCGCGAGGCGGCCACGCTGACCACGAGAGCGACCATCGCCAGGACGAGCAATCCCTTCGAGCGGAATGACCGGGCGTCGGTGGCTGGGGTTCGGAAATCGTGCGGCCGAGACAGCCGACGGCCGCCAGAGCGAGGATGGCCGTCGATCTGGAACAACGAGTCCGCCGACCAGCGTTGCGCGGCCGCCCCCGACGGCCTCGGAACGGCTGCCGATGGTGATTCCGGTGACGAACATTCCATAGCGCAATCGCGGCAAACCAGGCGATCGGCCCGCCCAGAGCGTCCGCGTGCGACATTCCCAGAAGCAGGTTCAATCCCGCGGCACGCTCCCATGAAGACGGGCCCGAGCCAGGTGCGCTTGAGCCCGGCGTCGTAGCCCAGGATCGCAGAGGGCCAGGCACCGACGGCCACCAGACCGCTTGACGACCGAGCCGCTGGCGAAGGCCAGAGCGGTCCGAGCGCACAATCCCAGCCCGCCGAGCCAGGCGGCCGTGCGCCGCGAGCCCGGCCCGAGGGCAACGGCCGGCCGGGCCGCTCGCGACGATCGATCTCGAAGTCGAAAACGTC
The DNA here is from genome assembly GCA_963783945.1 of uncultured Actinomycetota bacterium. Lineage (GTDB taxonomy): Bacteria > Actinomycetota > Acidimicrobiia > Acidimicrobiales > Palsa-688 > CAWAPS01. The sequence continues at coordinate 332,762 of CAWAPS010000007.1, read as the reverse complement.
GTTCAGGATCGTTCCCGAAGCGTAGAGCACCATCGACGAGGCCAGCAGCGGAAGCCATCGCCCGGCTCGCGCGAGTGAACCGGTGACCAGCAGCCAGCCAGCCAGGCTGTCGGCCGCGGCGGTCACGACGTTGGGCAGCCGCATCAATTGGAGATAGGCGATGATTGTCTTGGGCATCGCAGGTGGCTACGCCGGGCGGGGCTGCGGTTCTAACAGCGGACTGCAACACTTCGAGCGCAGTGCGTGCCGCGCGCATCGGGATCGTCGAGGAACGGGTAAAGCTCGACCGTCAGCCAGCCGTCGTATCCGGTGGCGCGGATGGCCGTGACGACTTCGGCGAAATCGATGGCGCCCGTGCCGGGGACGAGGTGATGATGCACGCGGCTGGCGGCGATGTCTTCGAGGTGGTAGTGCCGGATGTGGGGCGCGAGCTTGGCGATGCTCGGGGCAGGTCTTCACTGACGCAGAACGCGTGGCCGACGTCGAAATTCAAGCCGATCGAAGGGGCATTCAGCCGCTCGGCGACTTCGAGATACTGGTCGGTCGTTTCCAGCAGCAGGCCCGGGCTCGGGCTCGATCAAGAGCAAGACTCCCAGGGTCATCGGCATGCTCGGCCAGCGGCTTCAACACCTCGACGAACAGGTCGATCGCCTCCTGCCGCGACTGGCCGGGCGCCAGCGGGCCGCCGGGCTCGGTCGTGATGTGCGGTGCACCCAGCTCGGCGCACAGCGAGAGCGCTCGCCGGGTGTGATCGATCCGGACCTGGCGGTAGTGCGGCTCGGGCTCGATGAACGAAGGATGCCAGTAAGGCTGGCGGTGGTCGTTCACCGCGTTCATCATGAACGCATTGATATTCGAAAATGCCAGTCCGGTGCGCTCCATCGCCTTCAAGATCGCTGCGCTTCTGCACTTTCGAGCAGGCCGGCGGGCCAGGCGTGGGGCACGTCGGCCAGCAGCTCGAGCCCCTGGTAGCCCAGGAGGGCGATGCGCCGAGCCGCCTCGTCGAAGGGATGCTTCAAGTAGGCGTTGGTGCTGAAGGCGAGACGCATGAGGCGAGATCACTCCCCCGATCCTGGCCGGAGGCGCCTCGCCCTTGAGATGTTCGGTCAGGAAGTCGAATTGCTTGAAAAAGTCGTTTTCGTCGTGCCCTTCGGGGCTCTTGAAAAAACAGGCGAGGTGTTGCATCAGGCCCCGGCCGCCCGCGCCGCTTTTCGAGGTCGGCCAGCCGGGCCAGGTCGATCGCCAGCGGGGCCGCCAGCAGGCTGTCGCAACCTTGCCAGGTGAACTGGAGGGCCATCTTGGTGCCCAGGAACCCCTGGAAATGGATGTGGTCCCAGGCGGTCTTCCAGTCGCCCATGTCGGGGAGGTACTCGATGGTGACGATCGAGCTCGGGGCTTGTAACCCAGGATCTGGGTTCACGACGCGGTCCTTGGTCTCGACCTTGGACGACTTGTTGGCCGGATCGTCCAGGACCAGGCCGTCGCGGTTGCCGAAGATGTTGTGGCCGACCCAGCTCATGACCTTGAGATTGCGCAGCGGCGAACATGGGGGCGAGGACGGTTTTCAGCAAGGTTTCGCCGGTCTTGCCGTCCTTGCCGGCGTAAAGCGAGCCCGTGGATTCGAGCCAGCTCGTCGAGTGCGGGCATCGAGGCGCCCAGGCTGGGCGTGAAGTTGATATACGTGTAGCCGCACCGAAGGCGGCCAGCGCGTAGAGCGAGCTGGCGGGGAGCAGCTCGGGCCCGCCGTCGGCGAGCGCGGCGTTCAAGGCGTCCCATCGCTGGTGGGCCTCACCCAGCGCGAAGGGGGCTCGGTGCTGGCGACGTTGAGGACGATCAGGTGGTCGATCGATTCGGCCTCGACGAACGCGGCCAGGTCGGCGGCGATGCGGTCGACGGCCTGCCGGGCCGTCCGCGGAGGCTTGGCAGTCGCCCCAGTCGGCGAGCTGCGAGATCGCGCGGCCGGCGCCGAAATGGGTGCCGGGCCGCACCCGCGCGGTGGCCGCGGCCAGCTCGTCCTTGCAGGCGGTGAGCCACTCGGCCTCGAAGACGCCCGAGTCGCGCCGGAATTCCTCGGCCGATTCGGCGAACGAAGTCTCGCGGATGTCGTGGCCGCCGATCACGAAATCACCGGGCTCGGGCAGCGGCAAGCCGTCGAACAGCGGCAGCTCGGTCACCAGCCCCGTGCGATCGGCCAGACCGCGGGCCATCGCGGCCAGGCCCAGGTGATCGTCGTGCCGACGCCTCCAAAAGCTCCGATTAACCAGAGGCCGACGCGATGACCTGTCATGATGGCAGGAACCTGTGGCTGATTGGGCGATGGGAGGGCGGGATGGATGCAGAGGCCGATACCGCACTGCGGCGAACGGCGTGCCGCGGGACTGCCCGGCGGCGATGGCCGCACACAACTCACCCATTATGGCCCGACGAAGCCGGACGATCAACCGTCGCGATCGAAACGGGTGCTCGACGCCGGCCGCCATCGATCAGGGAAGTGTCGAGTAGATCACGATATTGCCGGCGATCTTGATCGCGCTTTCGTAGGTATAGCCTTTGCATTCGATGCCGGTGTGGCGCTCGAGTGCGCAGCCGATGTCGTACTTGGAGTAGATGATCGACCAGTGGTCGTTGATCTTCACCCCTTCGAGCTGAGGAAAATCGCGGCCGCCGCCGGCCCCCTTGGTGTACTGGACGTTGGAAAGGTCGGCGCCGACCTTGATCGGTGTAGAGCGTCGTCGTCGTGCGGAATCGGGACCAGCGGATTGTTCGGCAGCAGCTCGGCGACGAACCGGCGAAATGCGGCGTCGAAGGCCGGGCTGCCGCAGGCCGCGTCGGCGAAGATCGTGCCGCCGCCGGGCTCGAGGTGCTGGCGCAGGGCGTCGAGGTCTTCCTTGGGGAACGACAGCGACGCCCGGCCGTGGATGTAGATGAGCGGGTAATACACCAGGTTGGGATCGCGCGGAACAGGTCTTTCTGGTCGACGACGACGTCGAAGTTATAGGGGGGCTTGCGGAGGGCGTCCATCAGGTTGGGGATGGCCTGGGGGGCGATGTTCCAGTCGCCGGCATGCTTGAGCTTGGCGATCCGCAGGCGCCTCTGCTTGGGCGGCGTCGGCCTTGAAATTGTGCACTTCGCGGACCGTCAGCTTGTCGGCGGGCATCTCGCGGCCGGTCGCATAGTCGATCACGTTCTGGCCGACCTTGATCGCCTTGATCACCCCGGTGTTGGTCGGGCTGCGCTCGGACTGGTTCCAGTAGCAAGACAGGTCTGTCGGCGAATAGATGACGACGGTGCGGCAGCCGTGCTCGATCCCCCAGAGAGGATGGATGTCGGGAGTGAGCATGTGCTTGGCACGCCAGACCGGATGGTCCTCGGAGAGGGGCCGCAGCTTGTACTCCTCCTCGGGAAAGATCTCTTTCATCAATTGCTTGAAGCCCCGGTCGAACTCCCTGCTGCCGCAGCACGCCTCGGCGAAGATGAAACCCCCTTGCTCGACGAATTCGCGGAGGTTTTGCCTGGCCAGCGCGCTGAAACTCGGGGGCCTGGTGGCCGTTGAAATAAGATGATCGGGGCCTGCAGCAGCTCGGGAACGGTGGCGATGCCGGGATCGACGACCTGCCAGGTCAGCAGGCTCTTCCAGTTGCGCGAGACGATGTTCACGATGTTTCGGATGTCGTCGGGGTCGTTGTTCCAGTCGCCGGCGGGGCCGTGGCGCAGCTTGTTGATCAAAACCGGCGCCCGGCCCTTGGCCAGAAACAAGAGCGCGAAGCTGGTCGCCAGCACCGGGTCGGCCTCGACCAGCGCCCGCGCCAGAACCCGTTGAGCTTGTCTTGCTCGTGAACCAGCTCCTCGGCGCCCAGGCGATACCAGTCGTTCTGGCCGAAGAACCGCACGCCGGCCAGCCGGCCGGCGCGCTCCAGGCCATAGAGATAGTAGAACTTCCACTGCGTGGCCGTTGCCGAAATTCTGGCCGACCTGGAAGTGGCTGGCCAGCCAGTTGATGCCCGCGCTGGAGGCTGCGGTTGATGCCTCCCTTGCCGCAGTTCTGGATCGTTTCGCCCTGGAGGAATTCCTGCCCTGAAACCGCCGGAGGCCGGAGATGATCAGGCTCGAGATCCCGGCGCAGGTCATGCTGGCGGTCGGGTTGTTGGAGTCGGGAGTATAGGCCCAGCCGCCGTCGTGCTTCTGGCTTCGCTCCCAGTAGCTGCGCGACAGCTCCCAGACCGTCGGCTTCACGGGAACGCCCGCTTCGCTGGCGGCGTGCAGCCCCAGCAGCGCGTACTGCGTATTCGAGTTGTCGCCGGGCCGGGCGCGCTTCGAGTCGGAGTAGCTCCACGAGCCCGGCCAGTTGACGGGTCGCCGGGCTTGATCTGGGCCTCCTCCAGCCATTCGACATTGTTGGCGATCCGCAACTGGTCGTTGGCGGGCTCGGCCGCGGCGAAGACCATGGTCTGCAGCGCGATCGCATACGTGCTGTGCAGGTCGTTGGGGCCGAAGCCGCGGAGGTATTCGAGCGCCTTGCGAATCGTCGGCGAGTCGGGCCTTTCGCCGGCCGTGAGCAGGGCCAGGGTGACCATGCTCGTGGTGCCGGTCTTGGCTTCGTTCTCGACGTCAGACCACGAGCCGTCGGCGCGCTGCTGGCTCTTCAAGATACCGGACGCCTTCGCGAATCGCCCGCTCGACCTCCTCGCGAGTCACCGCCGCCGCGGCACGGCGAGACGCAGTCAAGGTGGCCGCGATCAGAATGAGCGTGACCCAGAACGTGCCGGAACGATCGGGCAAAGAGCTGGCCACACTGAAGGCCTCCCACGGCCGATGGTCCTCGACCGACGAGCAAGACGGCTTCCTTGCATTCAGCATGCCATAGCTCCTTGCCGAGCGACAAGACGATGCGTCCGCGTAACTGGCAGCATAGGCGACTTGCAAACTCTCGGTGCCGAACCAGTCAATTCGTCTTCGCATGTGGGCCGGGGTCTTGCTTTTGGTAACGGGGGCGCCGGTGGAGGCGAGGCCGCTTCGCGTGCAGTTCCGGATGACGCAAGAGCACGTTCAGCCTTGAAGTACTGACAACCGGATCGAAGTCGATGTTGTTAACACGAGTGACGAACAGGTCACACTCGAGCGCTTTCAATGTCGCTCTCAATGTCAGCCCGGAGCTGAAGCCGAGCACTGCGACGCCCGACACGCACTCCGCCTTTCGTGTTTGCCGACAATGACGTTGGGCTGTTCTACAACGTCCAGACGAATATCCTTTCGGACAGCGTGGCCGATTCGATGACCCGGCCGTCCTTGCCCCCGATGGCGAGATGACCACCGCGACACCATTGCGGCTTCGAACGCGAAGGCTCGAGCTGGACATGATAGTCGATTCGCGAGCATTTGTTCCTAGCGAGGCAGGGAGTACTTCTTGATCCGCCCGCCTTCGGCTGAAGCGAAGATCGCCTGCCGTCGGTTGAGAATGAGGGGGGCACGGGTAGAAGATCGTTGGCGACTCAAGGTCGTTCGCTCGGGGCGCAGGCGATCATGGGCTTGCCTGTGCGTGAAAGCGAGATGGCTGCCGAGCAGAGCTTCCATGATGTTTCGCCGCTCTAGCGAGTCAGATAGCCGAGCGTAAGGCCACCAGACGGACCGACCGTGACGTTGGGCATGCGCATCGGACCGTCGATCGACCGGTCGTGGGGTTCGGCTCCTGCGAGTCAGCTGGCCCGCGTCCACGATTTCATCGCCGCCCTCGGACATCTCGAGCCACCAGATCCTTGCGAAGCTCGTAGTCCTGCTTCTGCTTCAGTGCGCGTCTGGACGCTCAACGAGACGAACACAAATCGGCGAAGTTCCTTTTCCGACGGCCACATCGGATCGGCGAGGAACGTGTTGCCCGATCCCGGGGCATTGCACCGCCAGGTGACCGGTGCGCTGACAAGCGTTCAGAATCCGGCCGCTGCCGGTCCGATGCCTCGCTCTCGTTGAACTTCTTGATCCCGGGAAAGACGGCATCGATGGAGCAGGCCGTCGCCGGCCGGAAAGAGCAAGTCGCCCGGCCGATCCGGAACCCAGCAGGGCCGCCCGGTCGGTAGGACGTCCAGGTCAACGCGATAACCACGACCGTCGTTCGCAAAGGCGAAACAAGCCAAGCCCGCAGAAGGCTCTGCTCGTCGTCGCGATTTGACGCGGTTCCATCTTCCGACAGCTTCGAGGTTTCCTTCCTGGTCACGCCAGGGCGAGACGCTCAAGCACGATCCAGCTTCGTCCTCCGGAAGCAACGGCTCGGCGGAACCGGTCGATCGATCGACCAGACGATACTCCTCCATCCCCGCATGCCCAGCGTGAGAATCGCGAACGCCTCGTGAACGGCCGGCTTGGGCAAGAAGAACCGCGGCCGGCCCGATCGGGCGTCCCTTATCGCCATCACTCCCGATTCCCAGCGCGCAGCACGGCCCATCCGATCGCCACCACGCCACATAGTCGAACCATATTCATGAGATTCATCATCGTTTTATCCTCTTCGCCACTTCCAAACGCAAGTTCGAGGCCGTGCGCGGCACGAACGTAGCCGCGTCGGGTATCTAGGCACCGAAGGGCAAGTCAATCCGTACACTGCCCGCTCTGGTGAAAAGAGTTCCACTCGCGAGCGTCAAGGCCGGCGAGCGAATTCCGACATTCCTGCGAGAGGGGGGAAGGGAGTCTTCGAGTACGGTCCGGGTGTACGCAGCTTCGGGCACGGTGCTCGCGCGAATCCGGCATGCCGCCGGGGCGCCGGTTACAACGGTTGTTTTCAATGGTTCCGATGAGCACTTACGGGCATTCGCCGGGCGGGCGGGGTGCTGGCGTCTGGGGGAATCTGCTGTACCGATCGATTATTCCAGTGCGTACGGAACAGCAGAACGGCAGCGTGCTTGAATCGTTCGTCTCGCAGCCTCTAGAATGAATGCCCGTTTTCAAGTTCTGCTGGCGGTCTCCTGGAGCGGCAGGCGGATTTTGTCCTCTCGCTCGGGATCCTCCCTTCACCGGCCGAACCACTCCGACAAAGAGGTCGATAGAGCGCATGTCCACTGCCGGGCGATCGGATCACGCAGCTTCTCGACGAGTTCCGCCATTCGCGCGATGTGATGGTCAACGAGCTCAACAAGGTGATCATCGGCCAGCGCGAGGTGATCGAGCTGATCCTGGCGGCGATCTTCACTCGCGGCCACGTGCTGTTGGTCGGCGTGCCGGGGCTGGCCAAGACCTTGATGGTCAGCTCGATCGCCAAGATCCTCGACGTCAGCTTCAAGCGAATCCAGTTCACGCCCGACCTGATGCCTTCGGACATCACGGGGACGAACGTCCTCGAAGAGCCCGAAGCGGGCCGGCGGGCGTTTCGATTCGTGGCCGGCGCCGCTCTTCGCGAACATCATCCTGGCGGACGAGATCAACCGGACGCCCCCCAAGACCCAGGCGGCGCTCTTGCAGGCGATGCAGGAACGCGAGGTGACGGTCGGGCAGGAGACGATGCACCTGCCCGATCCGTTCTTCGTGATCGCCACCCAGAATCCGATCGAGCAGGAAGGAACCTACCCGCTGCCCGAAGCCCAGCTCGACCGCTTCATGTTCGACATCCGGGTCGGTTATCCGACGCTGGAGGAAGAGAAGAAGATCCTGATGTCGACGACCAGGGGCGAGCAGCCCGACTTGAAGAAGGTGCTCTCGGGCAAGGCGATCGTCAACTTGCAGAAGCTGGTGATGTCGGTGCCGGTTTCGCGAATACACGGTCGACTACGTGACGCGGCTGGTCCGGGCGACGCGGCCGGCCGACGAGCAAGCGCCCCAGTTCATCAAGGACCTGGTCGATTACGGCGCCGGGCCGCGCGCCGGCCAGAACCTGATCCTGGCCGGCAAGGCGATGGCCGCGATGGACGGCCGTTTCAGCGTGTCGCTCGACGACGTCCGCAAGGTGGCCGTGCCGGTGCTGCGGCACCGGCATCAGCACCAACTTCCAGGCCCAGGCCGAAGGGCAGTCGACCGAGACCCTGGTCCAGCGGCTGGTGGCCGAGATCCGCGAGCCCGACACGCCCAAGTACGAATACGGCCGCCGCCGCTTTGCTATCGGTCGATCGATCGACCAGCGGCATGTGCAACTTGATCCGGATGCGGAGGCTCGGCGTGGCGGGAACGGCCGAAAAATACCTGAAGCCGGAGGTGATCCGCCAGGTCGCGCGGCTCGACCTGCGGCGCCAAGTTCATCGTCGAGGGCTTCATCTCGGGTCTGCACGCCAGCCCGTTTCAGGGCTTTTCGGTCGAGTTTTCCGAACATCGGAAATACACGGCCGGCGACAACATCGGCGACATCGACTGGAACGTCTATGCCAAGACCGACCGGTTTTACATCAAGAAATTCCAGGCCGAGACCAACCTGACGGGCTATCTCGTGATGGATCTCTCGGGCTCGATGGGATACACTTATCGCCAGGAGCTGACGAAGTTCGAATACGGGATCAGCCTGGCGGCGGCTCTGTGCTACTTGATGATCCAGCAGCAAGACCCGGTCGGCTTGATCGCCTTCGATCAGAAGGTGCGCCAGAGCCTGGCCCCGGCGAGCAAGCGGTCGCAGCTCGGCAACATCCTGTCGCTGCTCGCGAAGCTCAAGCCGGCGGGAACGACGATGATCGAGGAGAGCCTGCACCAGGTCGCCAGCATGATCCGGCACCGCAGCCTGGTGATGCTCTTCAGCGATCTGCTGGGCGACCCCGAGACGATCTTGAAGGCCATCCACCGGCTGCGGTTCCGCGGGCACGACCTGATCATTTTTCACATCCTGGACGAGGCCGAGGCCGAATTTCCGTTCGAGGGGATGCTTCGCCTGGAAGACAACGAGACCAACGAGACGCTCGAGGTCGATGCCGACGCGATCAAGGCCGATTATCTGGATGAGGTCGCCAAGTTCCGGGCGACCTACAAGAACGACTGCGTCCGGACGCGAATCGACTATGTTCCGCTGCACACCGGCATGCCTTTCGACAAGGCGCTGATGAGCTACCTGCTGACGCGGCAAGGCCGGGCTTGACGGAGTGACGACGCCATGGAGATGTCGCTGATGCATGCGGGTCTGGCCGCGGGGGCCGCGCTGGCGGCCTTGCCGGTGATCCTGCACCTGTTCATGCGGCAGACCCCGAAGCACGTGATCTTTCCGGCACTGCGACTGATCCGCGAGCGGCAGAAGCGGTCGAAGAAGCGGATGCGGATCAAGAACTGGCTGCTGCTGCTGGCGCGGATGGCGCTGGTGGCCTTGATGGCGCTGGCCCTGGCGCAGGCCCTCGCTCTATTCGCAGGTCCCGCTGGGGTCGAATCGCAGCCGACGGCGCTGGGCCTGGTCTTCGACACCAGCCTCTCGATGGGCTACAAGGAAAAGGACAAGACCCGGCTCGACGAGGCCAAGGAGCGGGCCCGCGAGATCATCGAGCAAGCTGCCCGATTCGAGCCTGGTCTTCGTGGTCGACTCGGCCGAGCCGCCGGTGCCGGTCGGGCTGTCGCCGGCGGCGGCTCTGAAGCGGATCGAATCACTTGACGGTCCAGCCGGTGAACCGGCCGCTCAATTCCGCGATGGGCCAGGTTTATCCCGCGGTCGCCGAATGCGACCGGCCGCTGCACGTCGTGTATGTGCTGACCGACCTCTGCCGCACCTCGTGGAATCCCGAACGGCCGGCCGAGGGTCTCGACAGGTCACGCGGCTCAAGACGAGCAAGGGCTCGCAGATCGCCACGTTCATCCTGGGCGTGGCCGCCAAGGATATCATGAACGTCTCGGTCGATAGGGCCGAGCCGTCGTCGATCGTTGCGACCCAGGGAGAGCCGATCGAGATCCGCGGCCGGATTCGCTCTCAGGGCACGAAGCCGGTGACCCGCGTGGTCGAGTTCGAGGTCGACGGCAAGAAGAAAGACGAGAAAACGATCGAGATCCCGCCCAAGGGCGAGAACGAGGTCAGCTTCACGGCGCCCCGCGGGCCGAGGAGACCGACCTGCACCAGGGCAAGATCAAGCTGAGCGGCACGCCCGATCCATTCGTGGACGACGACGAGCGGTACTTCACGTTCAAGGTCCGGCCGCCGCTCAAGGTGTTGCTCGTCTACGACAACCCGTTACGAGGCCGAGTTCGTCGCGGCCGCCATCGACCCCGACCCGGCGCAACGCGGCCACCGGCCGATCCAGGTCGAGCGAGTGCGGGCCGCCGAGCTAGGTCCACGAAATATGGCGGCAACCTTCAGAGCTTTCGCGACGCATTTTCCTGCTCAACGTCAAGGAGCTGGACGAGATCACCGACTGGCGGCCCTCAACCAGTACGTTCACGAAGGGGGCGGGCTGGTGGTCGCGCCGGGGCACTTGAGCCGACCCGGAGAACTACAACAAGCCGATCGCCACCCAGCTCTTGCCGGCACAGCTCGGCGAGCGGCCGCATACCGCCAAGTCCGCCGACCAACATGGGCAACGTCGCAAACCTCACACATCCGTTGTTCGAGCGCTACGGCAAAGACCTGGCGAGCATGCTCGCCGACGATGCCGGTGTACAAGTACTGGCCGTTACGAGGAGCCGGTGATGCCGGGCTGGTCCTGCTCAAGTATGGCGACGGAGCACCGGCCCTGATCGAGCGAACCTTCAAGGGGCCCAAGGTCGGCAAGGTCTTGCTCTGGACGACCCCGCTTGCACGCCGGCCCGATCAGGGCGGAGCCATCGCGCAAATCCGAGGCCGCCTGGAGCGAGTTCCCTCTGGACGCATCTCGGCTGGGCGTTCTTCGGGCTGATGGATCAGACCGTCCCTTACCTGGCCGGCACATCCAACGAGCAGCTCAATTTCGAGGCGGGTCGAGAACTGTGCTCCTGCGGCTCGACCCCACGGCCCGGCTCACGAACTTTGTCCTCGCCAGCAGCGACCAGAAGACCAAGCCGAAAGTTCTCCCCTCACCCAGCGGCGAGTATCTCGAGGTGCCCGCACCGCCGGCGCTGGGCCTCTGGACGGTCAAGGCGACGGCCGCCGACAATCGCACGGCGACGCTCGGATTCAGCATGAACCCGCCCCGACGGGCGAAAGCCGGTTCACCGCGCCTGGAAAAGAGCGATCTCGACATCATCTTCGGCAAGGACGGCTATCTGCTGGCCGAGGATGCCGCCTCGCACACAGGAAACGGAAAAGCTCGACGCGTTACGGCTACGAGGTCTTTCCCTGGCTGATGTTCTTGATCCTGATCGTGGTCACGCTGGAAAACATTCTGGCCAACACGTTCTACAAAGAAGCCCCCGCGGACAAGACCAAGGTCGCGGCGGCTGTGAAAGCCTGACCGGCGCTATCTCAATGGATCGGGCTCGAACACAGATGAACCATGGCTTTAGCGTGAGCTTCAGTCCGATCGGCGGGTCGTGGCCGCTTTTGGTCACTGGCCGTCGCGGCCGTGACGGTGCTGACGCTCTGGGCGTATTCGCGGCGGTTGCAAGGGCACGACCGGCCGCTGGCGATGGTTTGCCTGGCGCTTCGGCTCTGGCGATCCTGCTCTGCCTGCTGGCGGCCCTGCGGCCGACGGTCACTCTCAATGAGAAGAAGCGGCAAGCCGCCTCGCTCGTCTACCTGATCGACACCAGCACGAGCATGCTGATCGGCGATGAGGTCAACGGGCAGATCGCGGTGGGATGTCGCCAAAGAGATCCTCAAGCAGGCCAAGGATCTCGGCGAAGACGTTGGGGCCGGACCTTGACTCAAGATCCATTTCTTCGACTCGGCGCTCGTCGGCACCCAAGGCGGACGAAAAAGGGGAATACGCGCAAGCCGAGGGGCGTGAGACGAAGCTGGGCTCGGCCATCCTCGAGGCGCAAAAGGTCGAGCAGAACAACTCGAAGCGGATCGCGCGGATGGTGATCGTATCGGACTTCACGTCCAACAACGGCCCGGACCCCCTCGAGGCAGCCGCGCCAGATCAAAGGGCGAGAGCAAGGGACGCAGATCGTCGCCGTGGGCCTGGGAACGGAAGGCGGCGGGAACCAATCATCGAGATGTCTCGGTGCGGGACATCATCAGCAGCCCGACCGTGTTCGTGAAGAACCAGCTCGAAGTCCGGCCGACCGTCGTCGCGCGCGGGTTTGCCAACCAGGATCTGGACGTCGAGCTTTATGTCGAAGGGCAGGCGACGCCGGTCGCCAAGACCAGGGTGAAGGTCCCCGAGGGTGCCGACTCGATCACCGATCACGGGCATGAAGTACGTTCCGCAAACGCCCGGCGAGAAACGGCTCACGCTCAAGGTGATTCCCAAGGACGGCGAGCTGGTGGTCACGAACAACGAGATCAGCACCTTCGTCTCGGTGCTCTCCGGCGGCTTGAACGTCCTGTTCCTGCAAGGGTCGAATTTGGGCTGGGATTATCTCTTTCTGGGGCGGTCGATCATGACTTCGTCGGCCATCCAGATGGAGGGAGTTGCCATCAGGTCGCCTGCCCAGGGGGACAAGAGCCAGATCGACGACGCCGAGTTTGCCGCCGGACAAGTACAACGTCTACGTTTTCAGCAACCTGTCCGCAGATTACTTGACGCCGAACCAGCACAAGCTTCTGGTCGAGGCGGTGAAGAAGGGGCGCGGGCTTCATCATGCTGGGGGGCCACTCGAGCTTTGGCCCCGGGGGCTGGGCCGACACTCCCGTCGCCGAGATTCTTGCCATGCGCGATTCATCCGGGCGACGGCGAATACGAGCCTCCGGACGGGATCAAGCTCGTCCCCACGCCGCTGGGCCTGGGCAGCTTCATCTTGCAGGTCGGAGCAAACCCGCTCGAGACGGCCAAGATCTGGGAATCGATGCCGCCGATTCTGGGAACGAATCGATTCGGCCGCTCGGAAGGCCGGCGCCGCGGTGCTGGCGACCACTCCGGCTCCCGACGCCGAGCCGGTGATGATGAGCATGGGGTAGGCGCCGGCCGGGTGATCGCCTATGGCGGCGAAACCTGGGTCTGGGCACGCAAGACCGAGGAAAGCCGGCTGGCCCATCGGAAATTCTGGAGGCAGGCGATCTTCTGGCTTTCGCACAAGGAGGACGACAGCGATAACCAGGTCAAGCTGAACCTGGACCGCCGCGCGCGTGGGCGTCGGCGAAAAGCTCGAGCTGACCGCGACGGCCCGCGACCCCAAGGGGGCCGCGATTCTCGACGCCACCTACGAATGCAAGATCGTGCGCGAAGGACCCGAGGCCGTCACCGAGCCCGTCGAGCTTTACCCCCAAGGCGAACAGGCGAAGGCGACAAAATACGCCACCGAGCATCTCAGCGTTCCCGGCAATTACACGGCCACGCTGGTCGCCCGCCGCAACGGCAAGGAGATCGGGCACGACTCGGCACGCTTCCTGGTCTACCAGGACGACCGCGAGCTCGAAAACCCATCCGCCGACCTCAAACTGGCCCGCGAAATCGCCGAGCTGACCGGCGGCGAGCTGGTCACCGCCGGAAAAACTGAGCACGCTACTCTAAGGGCATCGACCGCTCAGCTTATACCGAGTACGTCAGCAACTCGCGTTACCAGGTCTGGGACAACTGGCCTTTCTTGCTGATCTTCGCCGCCATCCTGACCCTGGAGTGGTGGCTGCGAAAGCGTCACGGTTGGGTGTAAATCAGGCATTGCCGTCTGGCTCGATTTGGATTAAGTATAACGGCCTCCCATGGAGTTTTTCGGCTGAGGTTGCCACTCAAGGATGAGACGCAGCATGACGACACGTACCCGCGCAGGTGCTTGCGGCTGGCCGATGGCCGCTCTTCTATCGCGGAGCGGTTTGATTTGCACGATCGCGTCGATCAATCTTTATCGTTTGACGAGTGCGGCGGCGCCACGGAATCCCTGGGAGGCGATCCAGGTTGTCGAGGCGTGGCGCAAGCCTGCGGGGAACGCCGGTTTACGAGCTTCCACCCGACGGGCATGCGACGCACATGTACGGGGCCTCGTTCCCTGGTTTCAGGGCGAGATCTTCCGCTTGACCGGGCCGAACAATGTTAGCAGGGCGGTTGATTTCGGTCATTTCAACGCTTCTGACTGGTGACGATCATTGCATTTTGTTTCGCCGGCGAACGATCGGCGTGGGCATTCGTGATCGCGTGGGCGGCGTTGCTGGGCCTGGATCATCGCTGCGGCCATTACTTTGCCGAGAACCGCCCCGACATGACGGCGCTTGTTGCTCAGCACGATGGCCGTGCTGCTCTTCGGCGCGGGGAATCGAGCGCCGGCGGTGGCCGCTGGTGGTTGCGGGAACGGGCGTATTGATGGTGGCTTTCTTTTTCAAGCAGACGGTCGCGATCTTCGCGGTCGTGCCGCTCATCGCGCTGCTTTTGCGGATGCGGCGGCCCGCGCGATCGGAGCTGATCCCGGCCGCAATTCCCCTGGTCGCGCTCGGTGTCGTTATCCTCTGTCTAAGGCCTTTCAATCCGGCGATTCACCATTACATGATCGCTGTGCCACGCGACGTACTCGATCAACTGGGCGCGGGCCGGCAAGTATTCTCTGGGAGATGTTGCTCGATTCGCCGCTCTTTCTGGTGCTGCTCGCGGAGCTGATCGTTTTCGGGAAAGGATTGAATCGCGAGGACCCGCGGCTGCGGTGGCTGTTTGCGATCATGGCGATCGCCATTCCGTTCAGCGCGATCTGCGCACGCCAAGGTCGGCGGCTGGCCCAACTGTTTGCTGCCCGCGCTCTTGCCGATGACGGCCTTTTGCGTGATGCGGCTGCCAAGATCTGCTCAAGCGGCTGGAGGGCGGTGCGCGGCCGGTTTCGCAGCAGGCTCTTGCTGGGGTCATTTCTGGCAGTGCTGCTCTTGATGACGATGTATCCGCACCTGAAATGGGAAAACGCCCTGATCGTGCAGCGGTCGCGCTGGGACAAAGACTATCGAGAGACGCTGGCGGTGGCGGGAAAGCTGCCGGGGACTGTCGTCTGCCCGGAGGATCCCACGATTCCTTTCTATGGAAACGGCTACGTCGGGTTGAATCTCTTTTCGGAAAAGGATGCACGAGCGTCGCAGGGAAGTTGGCCGGAGGTGATGCCCGAGCTGATCCTCGACGAGATGCGGAAGGCTGATTTCGTCGTCGATATCCGCGAATACTGGGGTGAAAACGTCGACGACGCGCTGCTCGAGAGTCTGGGATTCGAGGCGATGGAAGTCGCGTCGCTGGACCCGAGCTGCTATCAGATCTGGCGGAAGACGAACCGTCACATCGCGGAAGCGAGCGCGGACTACGCTGAGCGCATCGGACGGTCTGAAGGAGTCAGGCGGCCGACTCGTTAGCCAGGAAACGAGTCTCACGCCGCGGAAGGAAGCCCGGGCGAACGGCAAATCTGGAAAGGCGGCCGGAAATGGATGCTCGGCGAACACAGGTGCTCTCTCCTAGCAGAATAGCCGCGCCCGTGCTGGCCGCCGGCAACGGGGAACCCCCGATCCGAGGTCCGCACCGGCGCACTTCGGTGACGACGGGAACGCTCTCTTCCTCATGCGTGATCGTGATCCCGTGCTACAACGAACGGCGCCGGCTTGACGCTCTAGCTTTCCGCGAATTTTTACTCGATCATGAGAACATTGGTTTCTTGTTTGTGAACGACGGAAGCACCGACGGAACGCGTGAGCTTCTCGAAGAGGCGGCCCTGGGGAATCCTGAGCGGCTTGTCGTGCTGCACCTGGAGCATAACAGCGGGAAGGCCGAGGCGGTGCGCAGGGGGTTGCTCGAAGCGGCCGCGATCGGGGCCGAGTATGCAGGTTTCTGGGATGCCGACTTGGCCACGCCGCTCGAGGCTATTCCGGAATTCGTCGATCATCTCGACCTGCATCCGGAAGTTGAGATGATCTTCGGCGGCGGGTGCGGCTGCTCGGTCGCCAGATTGACCGCCGGCCGACGCGGCACTATCTCGGCCGCTTATTCGCGACGACGGCGTCGCTGGTGCTGGGCGTGCCACTTTACGACACCCAGTGCGGCGCCAAGCTCTTCCGGATGGTTCCGGAAATCGTCGGCGTATTCGAAGCCCCGTTTCGCTCGCGCTGGATTTTCGACGTCGAGATCGTCGCCCGATTTCTGGCGAGCCGCGCCCGCAAACCGCCAGCGACTTGATCCATGAGACGCCGCTCGAGCAGCTGGCGGGACGTCGCCGGGTCGAAGGTGCGGCCCACCGACTTCTTGCGTGCCTTCTTTGAATTATGGACGATCGGCCGCGCCTATCGCCGCGCCACGGGAGCGATTCCGGCACCGGCATGAGGCGGCTGTACCAGTGCCTGCGCCGTCGGCTTCGGTGCCGGCAGGCCGTGACGCGGTCGAGATGGTTGCGTCTTCTTGACCAGAGCACCCGAACAGGAACGCGATGAACACCGCCGAATATGCTCGTATGTTTGAAAACGAGGACCGCTACTGGTGGTTTGTCAGCCGCCGGGAGCTGGTCATGGATCTGATCAGGCGGCACGTGGCGACCGCGCACCCGGTGATCGTCGACGTCGGCTGCGGCACGGGCGCGACGGCGCGGCGCTGGGCCGGATTGGCCGCGTGGTTGGCGTGGACTTTTCGCCACTGGCGCTCGAAGCGTGCGCGAGCCGGGGGCTGCCCGAATTGCTGCGGGCCCGTGCCGAGGCGATTCCGCTGGCCTCAGGCAGTGTCGATGCGATCGTCGCCACGGATATCCTCGAGCACCTGGACGACGACCTGGCGGCGCTCTCGGAATTCCGGCGGATACTCAAGCCAGGGGGCCAGGTGGTGCTCACTGTGCCGGCGTATCAATTTCTCTGGAGCGAGCACGACCTGGCGCTTCAGCACCGACGCCGGTATGTCGCCGGGCAAGTGGCCGAGCTGGCGGGCCGCGCCGGCTTTCGGGCGGTCCGTTTGAATTATGCGCTTTCGTTGCTGTTTCCATTGGCGCTTGGGCGGCTGCTCAAGCGCCGGGAAGTGAGCGATCGTCCACCCGAGGCGCAGATCAAGCCCATTCCTGATTGGCTCAATGCCGCCTTGATCCGCTTTCAGCGGCTCGAGACTGGGGTCTTGCGGTGGATGAGCCTGCCGTGGGGGCTGAGTGTGGTGGCGGTGCTTCAGAAGCCGATCGATGCGGCGATGAATCCGGTCGCGCCGTAGAGAGTCGGATAG
This sequence comes from uncultured Actinomycetota bacterium, assembly GCA_963783945.1. Taxonomy (GTDB): domain Bacteria; phylum Actinomycetota; class Acidimicrobiia; order Acidimicrobiales; family Palsa-688; genus CAWAPS01. The sequence continues at coordinate 315,663 of CAWAPS010000007.1, read as the reverse complement.
GGCAAAACGTGTTCGAACGTTAGCACGTTTCGCCCTTACAGGGCTCGGGCGTCAGGGTCGAAATCCGTGTTCCCAGGGCGGTTGCCCTGGGCTTTTTTGTTGCGCCCCTTCGGGGCAAGTCCAGAGCAGGCAGAACACCAGAACTGACGCTTCGGGTTCGAATCGAACTTGAACACTGGCGCGGCTGGCTTTGCTCTAAGTCGGCTGGATCTTCTTGCCGCCGCGTGTGACCTTGAAGACGGTCGGGCCGCTGAGCACGGCGACTTAACTGGTCGGTCACGCCGGGCAAGACGGTGATCTGGCCGCCGCTTGGGAACGACTGGGCGCCGGAGAGCTTGATCGTCACGGAATCGGTTGCAGGCGTGTTGATAACAGTAAAGCCCTTGATCGGGCGCACCAGGCGATCGAGACTCTTTTTGACCTTCTTGATGGTGACGGTGTCGACCAGATAATTCCCCGGATTCGATACGGCCGATGCGAGTAAGGGCGTGTTAAACTCGAGGGTGAAGCCGGTGAGTATCGCCTTTCCGGTGGGTTTGCCCTTCTTGTTGAGCTTGCGCCTGAAGACCGGCACTTCGCCAATGATCGTCACTTGTTCCGGTGGTGGTGGCGTCGTCGATTGCGGCAAGACGGTGATTGGAACGGAGGCGCTCACGGTCTTATAGTCCGTCGTGTCGGCCGGCGTGAAGCTGACCAAGAGCGACTGGCTGTTGCCAGCCGGGAGCACGGTGCCAATCGCGGGAGTGTAGTCGAGGGCGCCGGGCAGCGAGGCTCCGTCGAACGAGGCAGTTGCGTCGAGCTGGGTCGAGCTGAGTGCGGTGCCGACAGTGATATTCGCAGGGGCCGACCAGGTGACGGCAGGCGTGGCCTGGCTTATGACGAGGGTGGCCGTCGCGGCGGGCGCTGTGACGTTCGCGTTGGTGAGGGTGGCCGTCACCTGGTAGTCACCCGCCTGGGTCGGGGCGACGACCGCCACGCCGTTCTGGGCATACGTGACCGTGATGCCCGCGAGTGCTCCCAAGCCCGTCGTCACCTGGGCAAACTGGGGCGAACCATCGTACGTGTCATTCAAGCCGCTGAATTTGAACGTCGTGGTGGCCTGGCCGATCACCAGGGTTCCGGTCGCGGCAGGCGCCGTGTAGTCGGGATTGGAGAGTGTGGCCGTGACCGAGTAGTCGCCCTCCTGGGTCGGGTTGGTTACGGGCACACCGCTCTGAGCATAGCTGATCGTGACGCCCGAAAGCCCCGCGGGGTTTGTGGTGGCTACGGCGTATTGCGGTGAGCCGTTGTAGCTGACGCTCAGGTTGCTGAGGCCCAGCGTTGCCGCTGCCTGACTGATGATGAGGGTTCCCGTCGCCTCGGGCGCGGTGTAGTTGGGATTGGAGAGGCTCGCCGTGACGGTGTAGTCGCCTGCCTGGATGGGGTTGGTGACAGCCACGCCGTTCTGGGAATAGGCGACGGTGACGCCGGCGATCCCGGCGGGGTTGGTGGTGACCGAGGCGGTGTGGGGCAGTGAGTTGTACGTGGCGTTCAAGTTACCGAGAGTGAGCGTCGCCGCGGCCTGGCCGACCGTAACGGAAAACTTGGTGCTGGTTGCCTTGTCGTTTGTGTCGCCGCCATAAGCGATGGTGAGTGCAAGAGGACCCGCCGCGGTGGGCGTCGTTTCGAAGGTGGCGACGCCGTTGTCGAGCGTTGCCGTACCCAAGACGGTAGAACCCTGCTCGAAGGTGACAGATCCAGTCGGTACATCGGTGCCGGCGGTGACGCTCACGGTGAGCGTGAGCGGCTGGCCAAATACAGCGCGCTCGGGAGCTGCAGTCACGGCGATCGATGTACTGGTCTCGCTAACCAGGTCGTAGCTGGCGAGGGCGGGAACCAGGAGGTTGGCGATCGGCGTGCCCAGGCCGCTCGCGAGGTCGTAGCCGGGTTCGGCGGGGTCGCCGTTGCTGCCGTTGACAATGTCGTGGAAGTCGGTGGATGGCAGCGAGTAGAGGGCGGGCAATGTCTGGGTGTTGCCGGTCAGCGGCGTGCTCGCCGGCCAAGGCTCGGCCCTGGTCGGCGATGGCGATCAGGCCGGCCCAGATGGGAGAGGCGGCGCTGGTGCCGGCGTCGCCGAGCCAGCCGACGGCAGAGGCCGAGTCGGACGAGCCGCTGAGAGTGCTGGTGAAGACGTCGTATTCCTGCGCAGCGCCGGAATCCATCGAGACGTCGGGGAGTGCGCGGGCACCTGTGGGGTCCATGCTCGAGGGGACGACGGTCGATTGCCAGGATGGCTCGGGCTCGATGTCGCTCAAGCCGCCGCCGCCGCCGCCTTCGAAGCTGTTACCGATCTCTTCGCCCCAGGCGACTTCGCCGGAAGGGCCGGTGCCGGGATAGTCGCCGGCAGCGTCGAATACGACCGAGGTACCGCCGACGGAAACGACGTTGGGCGAGGCTGCCGGGTAATCAGCGACAGCCTGGTTGCCGCCAGCTCCAAAAATTCCGGTATCGCCCGCGGCGGCCAGGAACGTGACGCCGGGCGTGGTGAAGCCAGAGTCGAACGATTTCTCGGAGAGCCGGGCCTGGGTGAGAGCCGATTCGGGAATGCCATAACTGAGCGTGACGACCGAAACGCCCGGCAGCTTTGATGCCTGCTGCATGGCGGCGAGCAAATTCTCGACGTCGTGGTGCCGTTGGTGGGGTCGTAGGCGGCGTTGTAGACGATGATCGACGCTCCGGGTGCGACGGCATGCGCCCACTCGACGTCGAGCGAGGCCTCGCCGACGATCGCGTTGTTCTCGGTTGTCACGTTGTTCTGATCGATGATCGCGAAGTTCGGCGGAGCCGGAATTCCGAAGAACTGGTCAAACGTGGCCAAATCGGCGGCGAGCGTGGGGTCGACCCCTTCTTCGACGATGGCGATGGTCTGGCCGGTGCCGTCGCCGGCGACGGTCGTGCCGCCCGGGCCCTTGAAGCTGATCTGGTTAATGCCGTAGGCCTGGCGAAGCTGGGCGGCGCTGACTTGCCCGCTGAAGAGCGGCAGCTCTCCGGCAAACGTGAAGGTATCGGCGGCGGGGTCGACGAATTGGTTGAAGTTCGCGTCAGCGAACACAAGTTCACTTGTTCCCGAGACGGTCTGGCAGGCGATTGCCGAGGGCATTTCTTGAGAGTACGCGGTCGGATCGGCGAGAAAGGCCGTAAGCGCCGAATTGACGTGAACGATTCCAGGACCACCTCCGTAGAGCGACGAGTTGGTGGCGGCGATGATGAAATTGTTCTGCGAATCGACGGCGATGGCGCCGGCGGCGATGTCGGGCACGGCGGTCAGGCCAAGCTCCGGGACAACCGGCGTTGGGGTGCCGCCGGAATCGTAAGTGAGGCTGAATCCTACGGGTATGTCTGTCGCGGTGTCGGATCCCGGGGCCACGTAAGGCAAAGTGGTGAGGACAGTTCCGAGCGAGTCGACGGCGACGCCCTCGGGCGTCGTTGAGTGCCCCAGGGTGATCGGCGAAGCGGCCAGGATCGTGGCAACCCCGCCGGACGAGCCGTAGGTTACCCGCATGACGAAGTCCCAGTTGTTTGATTCGCCGGCGATCACGAGCGAGTTTTGATAAACGCCGAAATCGCCAAAGGTGGCGCTCGCCAGACTGATCTGGCCGGTCAAATTGACCGAGGTGGCGGTCTGCGCGTTGTAGACATTCGATGCATTCGGGGTGTAGTTGGCGATGTCGTCGTACTGCGAGCCGTTGCCGTTCTCCGGGTTGAAGACGAAGAGCTGGCCGTTGGGTTGAAGCTCGAGAATGGGGGCTGAGTCATCGTTTGTGCCGGTGATCGAGGGGAGCGAGTCTGACGGACCGACCGTGGTCATCGTGCCGGGAAACGCCGATCCGCCCGAGGTCGTGAAGACATTGGCGTTTACGAGACGCTGCTGTGAGACAGTCTGGCCGGTCACGGTGACATCGACCTCAGCGACGGACTGTCGCTGGCCGGAAGAGTTGGTGGTATTGTCGTAGCTGACGAACACGTCGCCGGTGGCGTCGAACGTGATACCGCCGATGCCCGGAAAGGTCAGGGCAAGAACCACGCGGTCCTCAAGCGGCAATAAAAACGGACGAACCTGCCGGCCACGCCGATCGCCGCGCGATCGGGCGCGCGGGGATGTGAAGCCATATCTGGTGAGCTCCTCTGCCTTAATACTCCATGATATCATTCGTGTTTATCGTCTGAACTGCGACATCGCCCGTTTTTGTTTCGTCGCGCGGCCTGGAGCTGATACGTTAAGCTCTGCATTTTTAGTCGAGATTGAGCCGTAAATCCGTTGTATGTTGCAAGATTCATTCAACGGGATATGGGCCGTCGGCAAAGTTTGTGGAATGACCGGCGCTGCCGGTGACCAGCATTTTCAGCTTCAACCCCGGGCGACTCATCTTCAGCCCTGGGCGAGTTTCTTGATCATCGCGGCGGTGATCGATTGCTTGGTCTTGGCGATGTCGGCCCACGGGTCCTTCTTGAGCCTGGCCAGGCGGGCGGGAAGGTTCTCGATCGTGAAGTGATCGGAGTGCAGGCTCGGGGTGAGCTCTTCCCAGGCGATGGGGGCGCTGACGGTTGCGCCGGGCTTGTCCCGGGTGGAGTAGGGGGCGACGGCGGTGGCGCCGCGGCCGTTTCGCAAATAGTCGATGAAGATCTTTCCCTTGCGGGCTGCCTTGCTCATCGTCGCGACGAAGCGGTCGGGGGCGGCTCGCACCATGAAATCGGCGACGGCGCGGCAAAACGCCTTGGCCTCATCCCACTCGGCGCGAGGTTGAACGGGCACGACCAGGTGCAGTCCCTTGCCGCCGGTTGTCTTGAGAAACGAGGCGAGCCCAAGCTCCTCCAGCAACAGGCGCACCTCGCGGGCGGCAGTCGATGACTTGCGGCCACTCGACTGACGGATCGGGATCGAGGTCGAAGATCAGCCGGTCCGGCTTTTCGAGCTGTTTGGCGTGCGAGCCCCAGACGTGAATCTCGAGGACGCCCATCTGGACCAGCGAGATCAAGCCCGGCGACGTCATCGATCGCCACGTTGTATTCGGCTGCGCCGTCCTCCGCGACGTTCACCTGCCGCAAGTGCTCCGATCGCCCGTCGCCGGGATGCTTCTGGAAGAAACAGGCTTTGCCGCTGCCGGCCGGGCAGCGAACGATCGCCAGCGGACGATCGACGACGTGGGGCAACATCCAGTCGGCGACCTGGGCGTAATACTCGGCCAGATCGCGCTTCGTGATCCCCTGATCGGGATACAGAACCTTGTCGGGATGAGAGAGGCGCACGCCCGCGAATTCGTCGTCAGTGGCGGCCGAAGCCGTTGGCTGCCGTCGCGCGAAGGCTTTGCCGGTGCGAAGTTTGCCGTTCTGACGTCTTCCGGTGTTCGGCGTGGCCGCTGCCGTCTTCGCATCGCTTTGACCTCGCTCGAGCGAAACGGGCTCGTCGTGGATGACCTTGCTGGCCGGCTTGTCCTCGCGAAGCCCCTGGAACGACGGATGCCGAAGCAGCCCTTCGTCGGTCCAGTTCGAGAACTCGATCTCGGCGACGAGCTCGGGTTTGACCCACGTAACGTCTCGCGCTCGCCGGTCGTGCCCGAGAGGTTTGCAAAGGGCGACGTGCTTGCTCGAGAGCTTTGTCAGCTTCTGGTGCAGCGCCGCCAGCGTCTTCTCGTTGAATCCCGTGCCGACCCGGCCCGCATAGACGAGCTTCTTGCGCGCGGTCGTGATAGCCCAGCAACAAGGCACCGAAATGGGAGCGGCTGCCGCTGGGCTTGGTGAAGCCGCCGATGACGAACTCCTCGCGTTTCGAGCACTTGACCTTGAGCCAGTCGAGGCCCCGCCCCGGCCGGTAGAGCGACCCCGGCGCTTGGAGATGATGCCCTCCAGGTGCAGTTGGCACGCCTTGTCGATGACCTCTTTGCCCGAACCCTGGATCGCATCGCTGAATCGGATCGAGTGGTGTCGCAGCCGGCAACCGCGAGCCTCAAGATCTCTCTGCCGCGCCTCGAGCGGAATCGGTTGATGTCATGCCCGTTCAAGTGAAGGATATCGAAGACGTAATAGACGAGCTCGCCGGGTTCGGCGCGGCTTGAAAGACATTCTGGAGCGACTGAAAGCTGGTGGTGCCGTCGGAATTGAGGGCGACCACCTCGCCGTCGAGCATCGCCTGCTCGACGGCCAGCCCGGCGGCGGCCTGGGCGAGCTCGGGAAACTTGGCGGTCCAATCGTGGCCGTTTCGGCTGATGAAGCGTGCCTTTCCCTTTTCCACGCGGCATAACATGCGATAGCCGTCGAACTTGATCTCGTGCAGCCACTCTTCCCCCGAGGGCGCGGCCTCGACGAGCGTCGCCAGCTCGACCTCTTGCATGCGCGGGCATGCCGGCGCGCGGGCGCGCCGGAGTCTTTCAAGACCGCTTCGAGCGCCGCCGGCCTCAGCGTTGCCTTTCCTACGCGACTTCGGCCGGCGCCTTTGCGACCGCGTCTGGCGCGGGCGCGGTTTTGGTATGCCGGTCGGCCGCTTTCGTGCCGCGCTTCTGGCTCGCCGCCGCCGGCTTGCGGGCGGGTTTCTTGGCGTTGTTCTGGACCTCGCCGCTCGGGTCCCCAGACGCGGTCGGATTCGGCGGCGATCTCGTCCAGGTCTCGGCCGGTCGTGACGCTGAGCGGCATTTCCTCGGTGATCGATTCACCCGGGCTGGGCGAATTCATCGCGCTCCTTGAACAGGAACCAGTGCCGCTCGCCGTGCTCGGCGCTGTCGGCCTCCTTTGCGCACCAGCATCCAGCCGCCCTTAAGCTTTTCGCCGTGCAGGATGAATTTCAGATGGCCTTCCCGCAGACCTTTGGCCGGGTCGCCGATCGGCTCCCACTCGCCCTGGTCCCAGAGCATCACGGTTCCGCCGCCGTATTCGCCCTCGGGAATGATTCCCTCGAAGCCGCCGTATTCGAGCGGGTGGTCTTCCACCTGCATGGCCAGTCGCTTGTTGGCGGGATCGAGATCCGGCCCCTTGGGCACCGCCCAGCTCTTGAGCACGCCGTCCAACTCGAGGCGGAAGTCGTAATGCAGGTGCGACGCGTCGTGCTTCTGGATGACATAAGCCAGAGTCGCGTGCGATTTCGCTGTGCGGGCGCCACGGGGCTCGGACGTTTTCCGGAAGTTGCGCTTGTGGCGATACTGCTCAAGACTCATGGCGTGTTCCTCGAATCATCCGGCCTATTCTGCATGTTCAGCCTCGAACCGCCTTGATCGAGTACCAGACGATGTGCAATTCGGCGCCGCGCTGGCGTGCGCCCGATGCGCCCATTCTGGTCGACGCCGGCGCCGTTGTCACGACGGGCCCGCTGCGGGAAGATGGACGCGTTGCGGGCGAGCGATCGAGCGTTTGCGACGGGACCAGTGAGGGCGAGAGCCGTGTTTGGCAAGTTCCGGATGATCGACCTCAGCGTTCCGCTGGCGCACAACGCCGTGAGCGAGCCCATTCCTGCCGAGATCCATTACGTCCGGCACGAAGACGAGGGCCTGCGCCAGATGAGGCAATTCTTCGGCGTGAAGCCGGAAGACCTGGTCTGGTCGGACGGAAAAGGATGGGCCGTCGAAGAGGTTCGGGCGATCACGCATACCGGAACTCATGTGGACGCACCCTATCATTATGGCCCGACTTCGGGCGGTCGCCGGCCAAGACGATCGACCAGATTCCGCTCGAATGGTGCTTTCGCCTGGCGTTTTGCTCGATATGCGGCACAAAGCCGCCGGCGAATCCATCGAAGTCGCCGACCTCGAAGCGGCCCTCAGGCGAATTGAATACACACCACGCCCGCTGGACATCATCCTGTTGCAAACGGGCGCCGATCGGCGATTGGATTCGCTCGACTACTTTGCACAGCCCGGCCTGGGTCGCGAGGGAGTGCTCTGGCTGCTGGAATTGGGGGTGAAGGTGATCGGGATCGATGCCTACACGCTCGACCGGCCGTTTGACAGCATGGTGAAGGACTACAAGCGAACGGGCGACGGCCGATTCATCTGGCCGGCCCACTTCGCGGGCATCTCGCGTGAGTACTGCCAGATTGAAAAACTGGCGAATCTCGATCAGATTCCATTTCCGCACGGTTTCTTGGTGAGCTGCCTGCCGGTGAAAATCGAAGCGCGAGCGGCAGGCTGGTGCAGGGCGATCGCGCTCGTGCCTGAAGAGTAATCGCCATCGACCGCTTGACGGAACGGGTGCTCCGCGCGAACATCGTTTCAGAGCGCATTGGGGCGCCTCCTGTCCGCGGCAAGGGAATTCTCCCACCCAATCGGGTTCACGCCTCGATCGTTGAACCTTCTTCCCGCCTGTATTCAGCGGACTTCAGGCACAACGGAGGAAGGGTTTCATGCCTGACAAGTCTCCATCTCGCCGCAGCCTGCTGAGCTTGAAAAAAGAAGTGAAGCGGTGGTTTCTCGCGTGAGCGCGGAACGATTCCGAGGCCCGCGAGCGATTCGAGCGGGTGCATCCTGGGCTTTCACGAAAACCGACTTTGCGAGACGTGCAGCACGCGATGGCGCTCGAGCACGGATTCGCGGGCTGGGCTGAGCTGAAGCAGAAGCTCGAGGCCGCGGCTGAAGAGCCTGCCCGGACAGTGCGGCAGTTTGAGGACCGGGCCGAGGCGCTTCTGGCCGCATATCACACGGGGACGCCGGCGGCGATGGAACGTCACTGGGCGGCTGACGTGGCACCGCCGGAATCACCAGGCGATGCGGACGTATGCGCAGACTTGACCTGGGTCGCCAGGCTGGAGCGGCGAATCAAGACGATGACATCACACTCGATGACGCACGCTTCCTCGTTGCACGCGAGCACGGGTTTGAAGACTGGGATGCTCTGGTGGGCTTTTATGCGAGCCTGCCCGGAGAGGCGTCGCGCTTGACGAGCAAGCCAGTCGGGGTGCTCGCGGCCGGAGACGACAGCGAAAGCGACCAGGCGCCGCGGTGGCAGTCGCGCGATTGGGGGGCGGTGCTGGCCTATCTGAAAGAAAGTGATTCGCAGGGCATTGACGCATCCGGTCAGATGACCGACGCGATGCTCGACCACGCTTCGCGTCTCGAGCACATCACCGCGCTGGCACTCGGCGGCTCGAAAGAACTGACCGATGCGGGGCTCGAGCATCTTGCGCGGCTGCCGCGGCTGCGTCATCTCGATCTGAGCGGCACCGGCATCACCGATGGCGGACTCGAAGTCCTGCGCCACTGCCGGCGCTCGAGAGCGTGTCGCTGGCGTGGACGCGAGTCACGGACCTTGGCGCTTCGCACCTGTCGGGGTGCGAGCGGCTGCGCAACGTCAATCTTCAGGGCACTTCAACGGGTGATGGTGCGCTGCGAGCGCTGGCGGGGAAGGCGTATCTGTGCCAACTGAGAACGGGCAACGGCGTGACGGACGCGGGGCTGCGCTCTTGCACGAGATACCGGTTTTCAAGACCTGGCATGGCGGCGAGCCGACGATGGGTCTCTTGAGCTATGACGCCGGTCCGAATTATCTCTTGCTGCGTGGGCCCGTTACCGACCGCGGGATGACGCGGCTTGCGGGGTTGGATGGGCTGTTTGCGTCTCAACATTGATGCTTCCGAGCTGGGCATCACGGCGGCGGGGCTGGCGCCACTGGTCGGGCTGCCGAACCTGGGCTGGTTGGCCGCGGATGCCAATGACATGCATATGCCACTGATCGCCCGGATGCCGCGGCTGCGGTTCCTGAGCTGTCAGGACACAATCGCCGGCGACGACGGGTTTGCGGCGCTGGGTCAGTCGCAATCACTCGAATATATCTGGGGCCGGCGATGTCACAACCTGGGAACCCGGGGCTTCACGGCGCTTGCTCAAATGCTTGCGCTGCGCGGGCTTTCCGTAAGTTGCAAGAATGTCGACGATGCCGGAATCGCCGAGCTGCCGAAGTTCCGATCGCTGCGTGAGCTGATGCCGATGGACGTGCCCGACCCAGGCTATCGCCATATCGCGCGCTGTGAAGAGCTTGAATCACTAGTATTGATGTATTGCCGCGAGACGAGCGATGCGGCGACCGAGCACATTGTTAAGTTGCCGCAATTGAAGTCGTATTTCGCGAGTTACACGCGCATCACGGACCGCACGCCGGAGCTGCTCTCGGGCATGGCATCGCTCGAGCGGATCACCTTTTCAGCGTGCGCGGGTGTGACCAATTCCGGGCTGGCCCATTTGTCCCGGTTGCCGCGGTTGAAAGAGCTGAGGGTATCCGGACCTGGGATCACTCCGGATATCGTGAACGATTTTCCGCGGCGGGTGCGCGTTCATTATTCGGTCTGACGCGTTTGGCGATGGCCCTGGGCGTCACCGGGGGGCGAGCGCTTACCAGCGGAGGCGCGAGTCATTGTTGGAGATTTCCGCGCCGGGGGAAGCTGGCCGTGGTTCGGTATCATCGAGCTCATTGTGCTGCGAACTGTGATGTGGTAGCTGTTGACACAAGCATGATCGACCCCGAACCCAAAAAGCCCAGGCGTCGTCTTCGTTATCGCGGCCAGAACCCGCGACGGTTCGACGAGAAGTACAAGGAGCATCAGCCGGGCCGTTATCCGGAGTTGGCGGCGAGGGTGATGGCGAGAGGCCAGACGCCCGTCGGCACGCATCGGCCCATCATGGTGCGTGAAATCCTTGATGTGCTCATGCCAGGCCCGGGGGCTGTCGCGGTGGATTGCACGCTGGGATACGGCGGCCACGCCAGCGAGCTGCTGGCGGCCGTGCAACCCGGCGGCCGGCTGGTGGGCATCGACGCCGACCCGATCGAATTGACCAAGGCAGAGGCACGCTTGCGTGCGCTCGGATTTCCGCCGGAAGCGCTCGATAGTGCGGCGAATGAATTACGCGGGCGTGGCGCGGTTGCTCGGCGACGTCGCACCCGACGGCGCGGATGTCGTGCTCGCGGATCTGGGCCTGTCGTCGATGCAAATCGACGACCCCGCGCGAGGCTTCACATTCAAGGTTGACGGCCCGCTCGACATGCGGATGGACCCGACGCGCGGGCGGACCGCTTCGGACCTTCTATCGATGGTGGACGAGACTGGCCTGGCACGGATCCTGGCCGAAAACTCCGATGAGCCTGACGCCTTCGAGCTCGCAAGCGCGATCCTCCTCGCACACGCAGCAGACCGATTACGTCAACCGGATCTCTCGCCGCGATCGTGCAAGAGACAGTTGTTCGCCGGTCCCGTAACTCAGCTCGCTCGGAAGACGATGCGGTGCGACGCGTCTTCCAGGCGCTGCGAATCGCGGTCAACGACGAATTGGGGTCGCTCACGGCACTGCTTCGGAGCCTGCCATCCTGCCTCAAGCCGGGAGGCCGAGTCGCCATCCTCTCGTTCCATTCGGGCGAGGACCGGCGGGTGAAATCCGCGTTCAGGGAGGGTCTGCGGGACGGCACTTATGCCTCGATCGCAATGGAAGTCATCCGCGCCAGCTCCCGAAGAGAGGCGCGATAACCCGCGTTCTTCGGCGGCCAAGCTGCGATACGCGGTCCGTTGTTCTTGAAAGGTCGAGACCGAGTATGGCCGCCAGCTACGAGTCAGTCCGCCACGATCGGCGGTAAGTAGTTGATTCCCGCGGTTTTGCCGAGCTTGGGCCCGATCGGGTTTTGCGATGATTTATCCCTTGGTCGAGCACCGCGCAACGTTCCGGGCACCGATCAGGAACACAGTCCAGCGGCCTCATCATGTCATTCACTTCGACGATGGAACATCGTGGAGCACCGGCGTACTTCGCACTCCGGAGCCGAACGTGGATGCCGAGATTGCGCGACTGGTCTCGCGGCGGAGTAAGCGACGGATTATAGAGCAACCGTGAGCGCCACCGGTGGCTGGATCGCGGACTCTGGATCGTTCCGTCAGCCTTTATCACAGCGCCCAGTTGTTGGGGTCGAGGCCGCGCCCTCAGTCCAGCCAGTTCTCTACTCGCAAGCCCAGCACGCGGTCGAAGTCCGCTCGGTTAGCGGACAAGAGAAGTGCGTTGTTGACCAGCGCCGTCGCCGCGATTTTCAGATCCCTTGAGCCGATTCGAAGCTTCTGCCGGCGAAGATCATCAAATTGCTGGGCGGCGGCCTCATCGAACGGCACGATTTCGAACGCCTGGTAGAACTCGAACAGCAAGGCCAGCTCGCGATAACCGACGACTTGCCGCATCGCCGACTTCTCCTTGGCGATCACGGCCAGCCAGCCGCGCATCCGTTCCTCGACCGTGACGATGGCCACGCCGATGACTTCGGATGCCGCCACCGTATTGAGTCGATCAATCATGCGACGGCCACGCTCGCTGTCGGGGTATTTCAGAAACGTCGTATGGTCCGTGTCAAGGAGGATCATTCGGCCAACTCTCCCTGCCGGGCAGCCTTTCGTTCGGCCTCACGGATCCGAAGGCATTCTTCGTCGACTTCACGCATGAATTCGCTGTCGCGGAACATGCCGACGACCTTCGCCAATCCTTGCGAGCGGGATCGAGCCGCTTCGTCGCGATGACCTTCTCCAAGGCCTCGACCCGTTTGGCAAGCGATTCCAAAGTCAAGTCGTTCATTGCCGTCTCCTCCAGAGTCCCGAACGGTCTCCTGCCATCTTACTTTGTCGGGTTTACTTCCAGCCAGGTATAGGTCTCAGGCTGACTAGAGTGGCAGTGCACTCGAACCCGAGATCTGCCAAGGGCAACAGTCTGGGCGATGACATCTCGGTGGCGACTTGATCGAGGACCGCCGTCGCTTTTGATAATATCACCGGAAGGAATCGGTGATGGAAGCCACGGATATTTTCGCGCTCGACAGCTCCGTCAGCACGGAACGGCCGCGGCATGTAGGGTCTGGGTATTGCGGATCGGAAAGAGCGGTCCGAAGTAGCATAACCTTACGAAGATTTGATCACATGCTGATGGATGAGGCAAAAACGCATACGATATCTGCGGCCGTGGTTTGGGAAATCGCCATCAAGCGATCGCTGGGCAAGCTCGATGTACTACAAGACATCGAGGCGGCCAAGGCGGCCAATCGTTTTCTGCCCGTCGCCCGTGACCGGCACACACGCACTGGCCGTGCGAACCCTGCCGCATCACCATAGCGATCTTGACGGTTACCACGATAGTAGCGTGGAACGCGGCGAGTGGTAAGTAGATTTTTATATCCAGTCATGGGCGCGGACGAGAATCCCGGGCCGGTCGCCGGTCCAGCCGAAATTGGCATCGTCCGGGATGCCGCCCAATTCGTGTGGTAGACTCCCGTCGGAGATCTCGAATGGACTCGATGGCGGAGGAATGCATGTCCAGGCTTCAATGCAAAGGCTCGATCGCTGGGGCGGTCGTTGTGGTCGCCCTGCTCTCGTCAAGGCCCGCCAACGCGCAAGTCGGCGTCGACCCGGGCCCGCCCCGAGAACCCGGAGGCTTGTTTGAACGCCGTGATCACCGGGGTTGAGTATGACATTGTGAACCTGGCGCTGGCCGAGCATCGCCTCCAAAAACTTCAGGCGAAGCTCAGGCGCGATGCCGAGCAGGGCGACATGGCCGCCGTGGACTGCGACGTCCGTCGGATCGACAACGTCAAGTATCGCATCGCGATCGACGAATGGTTGATCCGGTGGAACTCGCGCCAATACCCCTGCTTCTACCCGATCCGGACCGATGCCGTGTCGGCCGCCGCCATCGCTCAGGCCATCCACCCGACGCACATCTCCCTACCGCCCGCGGCCTGTCCCGACCCCGGGACCGATGGCCGCCGCCCCGACGATCCCGATCACGATCGTCAATGCCGAGCCGGCGGGGGACGGCGTCGCCTTTGCCATCGATGGCGTCACCCATCAGGCCCCCGCCGGCTCGCGCCAGGAGCTGGCCGTGGCCCCCGACTCGCACATCACGTACGACGCTGGCGGATCGCTCGGCCAGCGCCGGTATCGGATCTCGCCGGGTGTCTACGAGTTCCGATCGACGGCCGAGGGCTGGGCGCTATACAAGCTTGCGGACAAGCCCTGAATCGGCGATCTGGTGAACGGCCTCGCCAGATTATCCGATAGGATCGAGACGCGCGGAGGTTGGCTCCAAATCCAAGATCCGCCGCGTCTTCTGGTCCGACATCGCCTGCAATTCACGGATGGTCTGGGTGATGGTTTCTAGCCGCTCATCCGCCGTGGCTCGGCGGATCTCATGGCTGAACTGTTCGAGCGTCGGGTATCGAAAGACGGCGGTCAGCGGCAGATCCAGATCAAACAGCTCGTTGACCCGCACCATCAACCTCGTCATGGCAGGGAGTCACCTCCCTTGGCGAAGAAGTTGTCGCGCATCCCGACGGCTGGGACGCCGAGCACCTCGCGCCATAAGTCAGCGAGCAGGCCATCGATTTCGTCTTTCGGCGCGACGAAAGGGCTGGTCAGCTCGTGGGCCAGCTTCTCTGCCAATCCGACGCGCTGGAGCTTGCCCGTCGGGCCTTTGGGTATGGCAGCGACGATGATGACCTGGCTGGGGACCTTGAAGGGGGCCAGGCGTTCGAATGCCAGCTGGCGGATCTCGGTTGGAGTCGCCGCGACATTCGGCGCAACACAACGGCAGCGGCGACATCTTCACCCAGAGTGGCATGCGGCACGGCAAACGCCACGGCCTGAGCCACGGCGGGGTGCTCAAGCAGCACTTCATCGATCTCTCGCGGGGAGATCTTCTCGCCGCCGCGGTTGATTAACTCTTTGATTCTGCCTGAGAGGAACAGGTAGCCTTCCGCGTCGAAAGACGCTTGATCGCCGGTGCGGAACCAACCGTCGACCAGGGCGGACCGGTTTGCCTCCGGGTTGTTTTCGTAGCCAGCCGTAACGCTCCGGCCGCGGATCACGACCTCGCCGCGTTCGCCGGCTGGCAGCAAGTTTCCCTGTTCGTCCATGATCGCCACCTCGGGGCCGGCGGGCAGGCCCACAGCGCCCGGTTTGCGGACACCGGGGGGCAGGGGATTGCTGCAAATCTGGTGCGAGGCCTCGGTCATGCCATACGCTTCGACGACTGGCACGCCCAGCGCCGCCTCCAGGCCCCGCATCACCGGCGGTGGCAACGACGACGATGAGGACCGTACGAATCGCAGACGGTGTCGCGCTGGCGAGCTCTCGCTCTTCGGCTGCAGCCAGGATGGCCTGGTGCATCGTGGGGACGGCCGTGTACCAAGTCGGGTCGAAGCTTTCCAGCCAAGCGAAGAAGAACGTCGCGTCGAATCCCGGGGTGCAGACCACGCTGCCGCCAGAGCAAACGCTGGCCAAGAGCGCGGCAACCAGTCCGTGAATGTGGAACAGCGGCATCACGCTCAGGCAGCGGTCAAGCGGACCGAGGCCAAGAGTCCGCGCGATGTTGGCCGCCGATTCGCACAGGTTGGCGTGCGAGAGCGGTACGAGCTTCGGCGACGCGTGGTGCCCGAGGTGTGCAGCAGTAAGGCGACATCGTCAGCTCTTGCTGGCTCGGCAGTCACGGGCTGCTTGCCGGGCTTCCAGGCGGAATGTCCCCGCCTCTGCGTCGCCAGAAGGCAGCAGTTCGATCACCGTGATGCCTCGTGCCCGAGCGACCTCGCGGACCGGTGACTCGACGTCGCGCTGGACCAAGACTGCGGAGGCATGCAGGTCGGCCAGGTAGAAATCGAACTCTCTGCGCAGTAGGCGGGGTTCAAGGGCGCGCATGTCGCCGCACACGTTGTCGCCAAGAATGCCGTCGCCATCTCCGGGCCGTTGGGAAGCACCAGGGCAACGCGATCATCGCGGGAGATTCCCAGGGTGTGGAGTTGCTGGGCGACCACGTCACAGAGGTCCCGGAGGCGCCGATAGGAGAGCGGAGGCCGACCCGGAGCCAGGAGTGCCAGGCCGTCCGGGCAATGCCGGGTGGAGGTATCGATCAAGGCGGAGATCGTGAGCGGGACGGCCGCCCTGTGTCATAGAAGTTCTTGTACTTTCGACCGCGTGCGCGCAGCGGCGTTCTGGCATATTTGGGTTCGATTCGGGATCAGCTCCCGCTCGTGATTTTTCGTATCTTAAACCGTGTCACACCGTATGTAAACGGAACGGCCCATGCGTTTCGATAAGGAACGCAGGAAAGCAGGAAGAGGACGAAATGGATATTCATCGCGTCGGTCAGAGAGGGTTTCCTGCTGAAGGTTGCCAAGTCGATGGTCCAACAATCCGAAAACTTATAGATCTTCATGTCATTGTCTTTTCCCAACTTCGTCATTGATTTTTCCTGCGTTCCTGCCTTCCTCATAAACAATCTCTTCCTTTTCCCCATGGGGTCGACCGGAGGGGTGGGATTTGTGTAGGATGAAAGTGTCAAGTCCCCCGTTCCTTTCCACTGATTTCAGGGGGTTTTTCCCATGACGACGGCGCTTCAAAACGACATGGTTTCCGCGCGGGTTCTCGAGCGGCTGCGGCGAGGGTCAGCTCACCGAACAGCAAGTCGAGGACTTCCGCGATTTTCTGGAGCAGGTGGACCGCGACCTGTTTCATCATCGCATCATCACGGACAACGCGTACACGCGCTGGTTCCGCGCGGGACAGGCGAGCGACCCCGAGCTGGTGCATTTCATCAGGCAGTTCTCGGTGTTTCTCGAATCAGTTCCTGGTGGCGGCCCTGCTGCGGGTGATCAACGCCCCGACGCTTTCAGCAGGCGCGGTCGGCCAAAGAGATTTTGTTGAACGAGCTGGGGGTGATCTATCGGCGCGACCAGTGGCGAGGCGGCCGTCGGCGCGGGCGATCGACGAAGAATCGAAAGACCGCGAGGGCGACCCCGAGCTGGTGAGCACCGAGGGCACGGTCGACGGCGGCATCTTCCGATTCAAGGCAGCCCACTTCGAGTGGCTGCTGGCGGTGGGCGAGGCGTTCGGCCTGGGCTTTCACAACCTGGGCAAGCGCAAGCAAGGCCGGCCGTACGACGCTCAAGTTCTGCGACGAGCTGATTCGCCTGTTCGGCAGTGAAGACGACCGGCTCGCCGAAGGGGCCAGCTTCGCGGTCGAGAACTGGGCGGCCGCGGGGTTCTGGCAAGAGCTGGAAGACGGGCTGCTGCACATCAAGGCGACCCGGCATGCCGAACCTGAAAGTCGCGTTCTTCACCTGGCACAACCGCGTGGAGGCCCAGCACGCCGGGCACACGATGGAAGAGCTCGAAGAGGTCTTCTTCTCGCCGAAGTTCGACCAGGCGCGGTTCTTCCAGGGGGCAAACGAGGTGCTCGACGCCATCGCGTCTTCTGGGACGGACTCGAAGAACGACCGGCTGCGGGGCGTGGTGAACTGAAGAGGCGAGCTTGCCATGGCGACAGACGACATCGCGCTGAAGCGCATTGACCACGTGCGGATGTTCGTGGGCAATGCGCGCGCAGTCGGCGTATTTTTATCGGAACGCGTTTGGCTTCGAGGTCGTCGCTTATGCGGGGCTCGAGACCGGCGTGCGGGACGAGGCCTGCTACGTGCTGCGCCAGGGGCAGATCACGTTCGTGCTGGCCTCGCCCCTTTCCGGCGTCACCCCGACGCCGCAGCGGCTGGTCCTGCATGGCGACGGCGTGCAGACGATCGCGCTCGAGGTCGGCGAATGTGCCCGCGGCATTTGAATCGCGCGGTGGCCCGCGGTGCACAAGCCGGCCCGGCCGCCGCAAACGATCGAAGACGAATTCGGCGTCTACGAATTTGCCGAGATCAAAGCCTATGGCGATACGACCCACGCGTTTGTCGACCGATCGCGGTACAAGGGGGTCTTCGCGCCGGGCTTCAAGCCGATGGACGCCGATCGGTACAGCCCCGACTCGTTTCACCCGGTGGGGCTCAAGGCCATCGACCACATCGTCGCCAACGTCGAAGAAGGGCAAGATGGGCGACTGGGTCGATTACTACAGCAAGATCATGGGCTTCTCGGTGCTGGCCAGCTTTGACGACAAGGACATCAGCACCGACTACTCGGCACTGATGTCGAAGGTGGTCGCCGACGGGCGCGGGCGCATCAAGTTTCCGATCAACGAGCCGGCCAAGAGCCGGCGCCGGTCGCAGATCGACGAGTTCCTGCGATTTTTATGGCGGGCCGGGCGTGCAGCACATCGCGATGGCGACGGGCGACATCGTCGGCAGCGTGCGCGCGATGGTCAAGAACGACGTGTCGTTTCTCGAAGGTTCCGCCGGCGTATTACGAGATGCTGCCGGATCGGGTGGGCGACGGTGAAGGAAGACATGAACGAGCTCGCCGAGCTGGGAATTCTGGTCGACCGCGACGACGAGGGCTACCTGCTGCAGATCTTCACCAAGCCGGTCGAGGACCGGCCGACGCTCTTCTTCGAGATCATTCAGCGCCAGGGTGCGCGCAGCTTCGGCAAGGGAAACTTCAAGGCCCTCTTCGAGGCCATCGAGCGCGAACAGGCGCGGCGAGGAACGCTTTGAGACATGAGACGAGCCCGGTGCCTGCTAGACGTCGCCAGCATCCGCGATTTTTATGCGTTCGAGCAGCACGTGATGACCTGCCGGCGGCAGCGCGGGCTGGGCATGGTCGAGGCCTGGTACCAGGTTCCGGTCTTCTACTTCTCGAACCCGGCGAGCGTGGTGCAGCACGAGCAAGACGTCTGGCGCCGCGCGGCTGCGCGGAGCTCGATTTTGAGCTCGAGCTGGCCTGCGTGATCGGCCAGTGATGCCCGCGACCTGCCGGCCGACGACCGGGCGCTCGAGGCCGTCGCGGGATTCACGATCATGAACGACTGGAGCGCGCCGCGACCTTCAGCGACTCGAGATGTCGGTCGGGCCTGGGGCCGAGCAAGGGCAAAGACTTTGCCACGTCGCTGGGACCCGAGGTCGTCGGCATGGACGAGCTGGCCGGATGTTACCGCGACGGCCGGCTGCATCTCGAGATGACGGCGTCCAGGAACGGCCGGTTGTTATCGCGGGGAAACTCGGGTTCGATGTACTGGACGTGGCCGCAACTGCTCGCACACGCCAGCCGCGACGCGACCCTTGCGCCCGGGCGACGTGCTTGGCTCGGGGACCGTCGGCACCGGCTGCATTCTCGAGCTGACGCCGGAAGTCGCCGGCGGCTGGCTCGAGCCGGGCGACGTGTCGAGCTTTCGATCGAGCGGCTGGGAACCTTGCAACCGCGTCGTGCGCGCATCCCTTGACGAGACCGGTCTCGGAGCAACGTCCATGCCACAGTATCTGCGACTCGGCTCGATTCCGCGGAAGCATCACATCGCCCACCGGCAAGTGCCCGGATTCAAGAACGAGGGGATCTACTATGAAGAGGTGGTGACGACGGCCGGATTCACGCGGGCGTACAGCGTCGTGTATCACCTGCGGCCGCCGACGCGGGTGACGCGGCTCGAGCCGGCCGGCACGATTCCCTCGCGATTTCGGCGATCAGCCCATGCTCAGGCATCACCATTTGAAGACCGGCGCGATGCCGCGGTCGGGCGACCCGATCAGCGGGCGCGTGCTGCTCTTCGGCAACGACGACGTCACGATCGGCGCGCTGCCGTCCGGAACGGGCCCAGGAAGAGCTTTTCCGCAACGCCGACGCCGACGAGGTCGTGTTCGTGCATCGGGGCCGGGGCGTGCTGCACACGATGTTTGGGCCACTGCCGTTTCGCGAATTCGATTACGTCGTGATCCCGCGGTGCACGACGTATCGGCTCGAATTCGAGGCGGGCTGCGGGCCCGACCTGCTGGTGATCGAGTCGAGCGGGACGCTTTCGATTCCGGCGCGGTATGTGAACCCGGACGGCCAGTTGAAGATGGGCTCTCCGTACAGCGAGCGTGATTTTCACGGCCCGCGAGAGATCGCCGTCGTCGATCGCGGAAGAGGAAACGTCGGTCCTGATCAAGGATGGCCGCCGGCTGACGCGATACACGCTGGCGCAGCCATCCGTTCGACGTCGTGGGATGGGATGGGATGCTCTATCCCTACACGTTCAACGCCGACGATTTCCAGCCGCTTACCGGCCGGGTGCACCTGCCGCCGCCGGTGCACCAGACCTTTGATGCGCCCGGGTTTGTGGTGTGCACGTTCGCGCCAAGGATGCTCGATACCGACCCCGAGGCGATCAAGGTGCCGTTTGCCCATTCGAACGTGCAGGCCGACGAGGTGCTCTACTACGTGCGAGGGCATTTCGGCAGCCGGCGGGGCGTGGAGGAATCGTCGTTCACGCTGCACCCGCGCGGCATTCCTCACGGGCCGCACCCGGGCACGATCGTGGCCAGCCGGGACGTGCGATCGACCGACGAGCTGGCCGTGATGGTTGATACCGTCCAGCCGCTGCAATTGAGCCGCCAGGCGATGCAGCTCGACGACCCGGCGTATCCGCTGAGCTGGATCGACTGAAATGATCATCGATGTTGCGTCCTCAGACGTCGTGTCGGTCTACCGGGCGCTGGTGAGCATTGTGGTGCCGCGGCCGATCGCCTGGGTCACGACGGTTGACCCAGCGGGTCGAGTGAATCTGGCGCCTTTCAGTTTTTTCAACGCCTTCGGCGCCAACCCGCCGATCGTCGTGTTTTCGCCGACCTTGCGGCGCGACGGCTCGAAGAAAGACACGCTGCTGAACCTGGAATCGCTCGGCGAATTCGTGGTGAACGCGGCCGTGGAAGACCTGGCCGAGCAAGTCAACGCGACGTCGGCCGAGCTTGCCGCGCGGGCAGAGCGAGGCCGAATATGCCGGTCTCACGCTCGTGCCGTCGGACATGGTGAAGCCGCCGCGAGTGGCCGAGTCGCCGGTTCACATGGAAGGGCGCGTGAGACAGATTCATGTCGATCGGCGACGGGCCGATCGCGACCAACCTGGTCATCGGCGAGATCGTCTTGATTCACATCGACGAGAGCGTGCTCGATGCGGCCGGGCAGGTCGATCCGCGCAAGCTGCGAGCGATCGCCAGGCTGGGTGGCAGCGACTATTGCCGGACTGGCGATTTGTTTCAGATGGAACGGCCCTGAGCGAGACGCAGCGTTCGCAGGCCAGGCGAGCGGCGAAGCCGGCGAGTGGGTCGGCGTTCGCCGTTTCCGGGCTTTCAGAGCAGTGAGCGACGCAACGACGACAAGGGCTCCACGTCTCTTGAGACTGGCCGTCACTTGCGATTGACGGCCAGTTGTCAAACCCACGGTGATGAACCGCCCCGCGACGCGGTAAACTTGGGACTTCGCGCAGAGGCCGCCCTGAGCGATGAACCGACGCGTCCCAAATTTCGGCAAGGCTATTTAGGAGTCCGGATTATTCAGACATCCCAGACCGCCGAGCGCGAAGTGCGTGGCCAAGTGGTCCGATCTGGCGGTGGTTATCATCGATCAGGACACGACGGACGTTCGGTATTGCCTCACTCCGTTCGAAAGGGAGCCCGACTTCAAGGCGACCAGCATCAACTATGATCTGGTCAAGTTGCTGGCCCAGGCGCGGAGCCGGCATGAGCAAGCACGCAAGAAGGGCACTCAACAAAGCCCTGACCGGCAAATGATCGCGATTGCTCCCGCGCAAGGCGACTTTGACGAAGTTGTTCGGTTGATCGACGCGGCGCGGACACGCGCCGTTGCCGCCGTCAACACGACGCTCATCGAGCTTTACTGGAGCATCGGCGAATACATCACGCGAAAAACCGCCGAGGACGGCTGGGGAAAGGGAACCGTCGAGGCCCTCGCGGATCACATTCAGAAACGCCAGCCGAATGCTCGGGGCTTTTCCGCCAGCAATCTCTGGCGAATGATGCAATTTGTCGAGACGTACCGCGGCCAGCCAAAACTCGCAACACTGTCGCGAGAATTGTCCTGGAGCCACAATCTGGCGATCATGAGCCGCAGCAAGCGAGATGAAGAGCGGGAGTTTTACCTGCGGATGGCGACCCAAGAGCGATGGTCTTTCCGCGAGCTTCAACGCCAACTCAACGGGTCGCTTTTCGAGCGCGTGGTCCTGTCACCGACAAAACTCTCGGCACCGCTGAGAGAATTGCACCCCGAGGCCGCGACGGCCTTCAAGGACAGCTACCTGGTCGAGTTTCTCGACCTGCCCCGGGACCATTCCGAACGCGATCTTCAGCAGGGGCTCGTCGAAAATTTGAAGCAGTTCCTGATTGAACTCGGCCGCGATTTCTGTTTCGCCGGCAGCCAGTACCCTCTCCAGGTCGGCGGGCGCGACTTCGTCCTCGACCTGCTCTTCTTCAACCGGGGCTCAACTGCTTGGTGCTCTTCGAGCTCAAAATTGACGAGTTCCAGCCCGAGCCCGCAAGAAATAACCGCACCATACCACAAGAAGCTGATTGAGGTCGGTCTGCCGTTGATCGCAATCAATGCCGAGTCGGCGGAAGAAGTCCATCCGGCATAGGCATCCCAGCACACTGCATCTTTGGTGGGCGCGGCTGCCGCTTGCAGCCTGTCGAGCCGTTTTGTTCTCTTCGCTCGTGGATGATCCGGACAGCGATCCGGCGTTCCGTAAGGCCGATGGGAGCGTCGACGAGGACCGGGCGGGACTCAAGCGGGCCGATTTTGTTCAACTTCATCGAAGAACGGGTGATGTGGGAGAACTCGAACAATGCAGACGTGATCCGGACCGCCCGCGCCGAGATCGTGCGCTGCGTGGCTTCGCGATTGATTGAAACACAAGGGTTGCCAACCTTCTGTTTCAATCCACTCCCCCGCGTGATGAGGCGAGGGAGATGGAATCAACTGGTGCGTCGATTCATCGCGCCGGGCATCCGCCCAGGTTTGCGAGATGATGGACGCCCAGATCGCGCGCGACTTCGCGAAGGCGCTCTGCGTTTCGCCGCGAAATAGCGGCCTAGCAGGCGGCCTTGGCTGAGTTTCTCCAGGCGCGACCACCAACTATCCGCGGTGCTGCCGAGGCGGTCGAAGATGTTCGCCAGCTCGGCTGAAATCACGGCCTTGCCCGTACGGAATAACCGGCCGGTGTAATCGACCAGGAGCAGGTAGCTTCCCAGGGATAATCCCTCAAGCATTCCTTCACGCCCAGAATCAATTGTTCGTCGATCCTCGATCGGACAGAGCCAGAGCGGCTCTTCCAGACCGGCCGCCGCAGTTGATCCGGCGACGCTGCCACGCTCGGCTGCTTTCAAGTCGCGAGTTCGGCCTTGCGATTTGACTGATTTGACTCGCTGGGTAATCGACGTGTGGGGGCTTTTTTCAGGGACCTCGACAATCCCCGCGGCCACCGGATTGAGATCAATGTAGGCGCAGGTGGCCAGCAGCGATTCCTCGTCGAGGATCGCGATGCTCTTGAACCGCTCTTCAAAGAAGGCGCCGCGCGTCTGATCTTGCTTGTTGGCAAGGCGTGCGAGTGGTTCCTTCAAGCACTTCATGAACCAGCTCAGGCTTTGCAGTCGCTCGCGTGCGGCTGCGACCCAGCGGGAGTCTTTCAGCCGCATTTCCACCCAGTCCTTCGAGACCGGCAGCGGCTTGCGTGATTTGTCTCGTGGGGCGAACAGCTTTCCCCAGCGCCGGACGACGTCTTCGTCGGACCAGGTCTTGGCGACGTCCGGGTCGAGGCGCACGAGCAGGTGTAAGTGGTTCAAGTAAGCCGCTGACGCGGCAGGAAGAGGCTCGGCCTTTCGTGTCGCGCCGCGCAGTCCCGAGTCTCCCGTGGTGCGTCGGTCGCATCCGTTGCTCTCCCTGACATGTCGTGAGGGCGGTGCCAGAGTGGTTTCCAGACGGTTGACGGTTCTTCCTCACCCCGTTTGGAAAGGCTCCGCTCATGACCACTCTGCTTCACCAGCGCATGCAGGAGGATCTCCAGCTCGCCGGCCTCGCTGAGGGAACTCAGAAGGCTTACCTCCAGGCCGTCAGGCGGTTCGCCGCCCACTTCCACAAGTCCCCCGATCAGATCTCCGAGCAGGAGTTCCGCGAGTACCTGCTCTACCTCAAGAACCGACGCCGCTACTCTGCCGGCTCGCTGAGGGTCGCCGCCAGCGGCATCCTCTTCCTCTTCACTCACACCGTCCCACGCGACTGGCCCACCTTCAAGACCCTCTCCATTCCCAGACCCAAGACGTTGCCCGATGTCCTCAGCATCGACGAGGTGCGCCGCCTTATCGACGCCGTTCGCACCTCGCACCACAAGGCCTTCTTCTGGACCGTCTATTCCCTCGGCCTGCGGGTCCAGGAAGCTCTCAATCTCCAGGTCGGCGACATTGACAGCGCCCGCATGGTCGTCCATGTCCATCGCGGCAAGGGCGCCAAGGACCGCTTCGTCCCCTTGCCACCACGTACCCTCGCCGTGCTCCGTGACTACTGGAGAACCCATCGACACCCGGAGTGGCTGTTTCCAGCCCGAGGACGTGACCACGACCTGGCCGGCTTCGCCACGCGACCGATGGCACCCTCGAGTGTCAACGCCGCCCTGCGGCAACTGGTCGGGGAGATCGGCATCAAGAAGAGGGTCTCGATCCACACTCTCAGACACACCTACGCGACCCATTTGCTCGAAGCCGGGATCAACCTCCGCCTGATCCAGCAGTATCTCGGCCATAGCTCCCTGAACGCCACCATGATCTACCTCCATCTGACGTCGCTGGGCCAGGAACAGGCGCGGGACACGATCAACAGTCTGATGTCCGAGTAGTCCCATGCCGACCGTCGCCGACGTGCTGCGGCGGTATGGCGCGGCTTATCTCGAGCGCTTCGGAGCGGCAATGCCTGCTGAGCACAAGAAGGTGCTGCGCGCCATTTGCGCGTGCCGCACCGGCCAGTTAGGCACCGTGGTCTACGCCTGTCAGTCGTGCGGGACGATGCACGCCATGGGACGTTCCTGTGGCAACCGGCATTGCCCAACCTGCCAGCAGGACAAGACCAAGGCTTGGCTCGAGAAGCAAACCGCGCGTCTGCTGCCGTGCCCCTATTTCTTGATCACCTTCACCGTCCCGGCCGGGTTGCGGGAGCTGGTGCGCCGTCACCAGCGCATCGCCTATCCGGCGCTGTTCGATGCCTCCAGCGCCGCGATCAAGACGCTGGCGGCCGACCCGAAGTACGTGGGTGCGAAGCAATGCGGCTTCTTCGGGGTGCTCCACACCTGGGGCCGCACCCTCGACTATCATCCCCACGTTCACTATGTCGTGCCGGGGGGCGGGATAAGCGCGGATGGTAGCCAATGGTTGCCCTCCCGCGCTGACTTCTTCGTCCCGGTTCGGGCCTTGTCGGTCCTCTTCCGAGCCAAGTTCCGCGATGCCCTGGCCCGCGCTGGCTTGCTGTCGGAGGTCGATCCGGCGGTGTGGCGGCAGGATTGGGTGGTGCACTCGAAGGCCGTAGGGGATGGGCACGCGTCGTTGAAGTATCTCGCTCCGTACGTCTTTCGCGTCGCGATCAGCGACCGCAGGATCGTTTCTTGTGAGCAGGGCGAAGTCACGTTCTCCTATCGCCGAAGCGGTTCCAACCGCTGGCGGAAGATGACCGTTGATCCCTTCGAGTTTATCCGCCGCTTCCTGCAGCACGTACTGCCCAGCGGTTTTCAGAAGGTCCGCCACTTCGGCTTCTTGAGCCCCAACAGCCAGGTATCGCTCGAAATGGTGCTGTGGCTGGTGAAGTTGCACAGCGGCCTGATCCAGGTGTTGGGCCGTGCAGTCGCGGTGGAGGTCCACACCGGGCCGCCGGTCCGTTGTCCCAACTGCGGTGGCCCGATGCGCCTCATTGGCTTTCTGCCGGCTTCCCCCTCCACCTACTTCGATACGAGTTAGTCATGGCCACCGTTCTCACGGACTTGTGTCGGTGCGACACGACTTCGCGCAGTCGAAGTCCCAGGCCGCTGCGCGCTTGGGGCGCCGAACCACGGCCTTGGCGCTGCTGCCCGCGACGAATTCCGTATCAAATCGGCTCCCACTGGCTCGACCTCAGCCGACAACCACAGTCGCCTGCCGATTCCCACCCGCGCTGAGCCCACCGCCGCCGCTACGGGCGGAACTTCACAGCGAACCGTTACCCTAGCACGCGCGACCTCGCGTTCGGCCCCGGGCTTCTTGAACCAAGGACTTGATCTCGGCTGCGCGAGATCAAATCCTCAGTAGATTATCGAGCACCGAGAACCCGCCGACGGCCACAGCGAAGATTTCTGCAAGTTCCTGGAGCCGGCGTTCGATCCATTCCTTACGGTTCCAGGGCGCTTCGCCCAGGAGCAGTGCCCGGCGCACGCAGCGAGTGACGCAGTGATACCAGCGGGTAACAGAAACATCGACCAAGTGTGCGCGAGCCATTGTCATCGGTGCTTCTCCTCAGCGTGATCGGCACAACTTACCCAAATTCATTTGATAAGTCAACGTTGCGTTGCGTGTCCTTCTGGAGCCTTCTTGGAACCGACAAGCCGGTTAACCATTGGTGTCCGTCCGGTGAACCACATCTTCAAAGTGGCGTGAATCCCCGCGATGATGATCCCGTCGTGGCCGGTGGTCCCGTCAGGGAGAGCACGCCGTCTCGCAAAGCCACACCGTCAATTCACGCTGGAACGCTATCAAGTTCCAAGTTCCAGGAGGCAGACCTATTTTCAAGTGATTTCGGATGTTCCGGATTCATCCCACTCCCCTTCGAGGCACCTCAACTGCTGGCGAATTCGCGCATCGATTGCTGACCAGCCCCCGAAGGGCCGAGGTTAACCGCCCGTCATCGTCGGGAATCGATCGACGAATGCGCGACTCCAAAGGAACCATCCGTGGTACGGCTCCCTGAGCCGCTGTTCGCCCGCGCCTCGACCCTTGCGCGGATTGGGTGGCGAAGTTGCTTCAGCACCGAAGGTGGGACTTGAACCACACGCTCTTGCGAGCACCGGATTTTGAGTCCGGGACCTCTGCCATACTCGTGGTATTGGAAACACGTTGTGGTGATACTTAAAGACTTTGATTGCAAGATAGTTAGAATACTCCCCTGAAGGACGTACATTGAAGCCGCATTGGGCTGATATTGCCAGTCCTGTTCCCATTTTGTTCCCAAATCGGTCTCGCTGGCCGTTGCGTTCGGGCAGGGCGGGGATGGCCGACGGCCATCGTGGCCTGCCTCCGAGACCACCTTCCGTTTCTCCTTGCCAGGATGCCCCGTTTGACCAGGTCATCGATGTCGCCGTACGCGGCGTCCTGAAATCGTTTAGCGAGGCTCGCCCATTTCGATGAGGTGAGTGTGCTCTCGAACCCGTTCAGTAACCCAAAGGAGATTGCTGGCGTTCGCGATGGATGAGGCATATATTCGTGACCTGATTGTGATGCAAAGCCCATCCCAAGACTTTTTTGCTAGCTTTGGACGACCTGTTTTGCCAGTCGTTTCAGTTGGTTCTCGGTTAGGCTCTCAGGAGCGACAATGGGCAAGAAGAAAGCCGCGGCTAAGAAGGCGATAGCGAAAACGGCGGCCGCTAAAAAGACTAAGAAAAAAGCAGCCCCTCCGAAAAAGGAGTCTCCTGCAAAGGTTGCTCGATCGCAAATTCAGGCGACACGTAGCGCCGCACCTGACGTCTTACAACCGTGTGGCGGGTTGCCGGAAATCGGTATCCGTCCAGCGAACCGCGTCCACCGCGAGCCCACGACGCGTCCGGCGAACGCCAGAGTTGGCATGGCATGCGTCTCTCATCGACCGGGGCTCGCGACCTTTGGCGCGCTCGACGATATTCGATGATCGTCCGCCAGCATTCTCAACGGAGCGCACGGATGGGGGGATTCTACGGCTCGGTGCAGGTCCGTGGCGACGATCGCGATGCGATCCGACCAGCGGTGGAGAATTTATCCCGGGAGACAGGAAGAAAGTTCCTCCTTGGGCCCTCTCTCGATGGCTGGATCGGCATCTATCCGGACGATTGCGGGCAAGACCTCGGGCTTGCTGGCGACCTCGCCCGGTGCCTTCCGGGCGAGGTCTTCGCAGTTCGTGTTCACGATGATGATTTCTTCGCCTACGAGTATTACCGAGGCGGAGAACTGGTCGACGCGTACGATTCCGCCCTCGTCAACGGCGATGAAGCCGTCGGTGAAGAACCGTTGGAACCGAATTCACGCCCCGAAGCGTTCGCACACTTGGTCAGCGACCAGGCAGGATTCGAATCGCTCAATCAGCGGCTTCTCACGCAGGGTACCCAACGTGACCTATTGGCGACGGAGCTGCTTGAGGCGTTCGCCGAGGCGCTCGGCTTTCGGAATGCCATCACCAGCTACGATTACCTCTTGGAAAACAACCAAACCAATGACATCGAGGGATGGGACGAGTTCGTCCACATACCGAAGCTCCCGTTGGTTTCCGGGGAATCACTCATCGCCGAATGGAGTACGCCCGACAGCCCGATAACTCCTGGCCCGTGCTTGTGCCCCGCGCCCGATGGCCAGGGATTTCTGGTCGCAGTGAGCCGTCTCGCGAACGCGGAACAACAGCCCCGGCCGTTGGAGCGATACGGACTCCCATGGGCGAGCGCTCCGACGCCGACCCCCTGGGCCGTTGATGCACACGTCGACAGCCTCGCGTTGAGCGATTCCGGTCGATATCTTTCCGTCGCTTCCACTTCCCCGGCTGGTATCTCGCGGGTGGCACTCTGGGACACCAGAGAGAACCGGCTCGTCGCCGAGACGCCCAAAACAGACTCGGCACACTGGCTCGGCTTTGCGGCGGGTGATTTGGCGATGGTGTCGGTCAGTTCCGGCCGGGTAGGTGAGCAGGATCGGATTCCACCCGTGGATCGCGTGGGTTTTCGTTTCATCTCACTAAGCGACGTCAAGCTAGCTGCGGTTCATCCATCCGGGGCAAGCCTCGTCGTGATTGACAGCCTTGATCGCTTCCTGGTCGTCGACGTATCAACCGGCCGGGTCACGCATCAAATGGCAGCGAAGTTCGCCGAGGAGGCAGGTCGTCGCTATCTCGAAGCGCCAGGAATGGAAGCGGCCATACGCAAACAAATGAGTGCCATGCGCAAGATTATGAAGAAAACCGCACTGCCCGCGGGGTCAAATTCGGTCAAGGAGTTCACGCAACAGTTTGAGCGGGACTACCGTGCCCAACTCGTTCATATGATGGTCGACGCAGCCACTAATAGCAGCCCACCCGGGGGTATCTTCTGCATGCGGTTCGACTCATCGGGCGAGCGGCTATGCCTGGGAACCATGACAGGCTTGTGCGTGTACTTGTGGGAAGAGATCGCAAGTTCCCACGGGGTCCTTCCCGATCCAATCGCTGGCGTCGACCCCGCGCAAATACCAGGCACTCGGGGCGCTTACATCTATGACATCGCGTTCGACCCCGCGCCGGCCGTATTCTCTTCGCGGGTGAAAGCGGACGTGTGCACTTTATCGAATTCCCATCCAGACGCTCCGAGGTACTCCTGGAGCCAGCCGGCCTACGACCAATCCACCGCGTAGCGTTATCACACGATCGCAGTACCCTTGCCCTCATACGATCGGGTGAGGTCGTCGCCGAATCGAGAAACGAGTGGTCCGGCACTTCAATGCTGGGACTATCAGGCCGTTCGCAAGACGTAGGAATACCGGGGCCACCATACCTATCTGAATTCCGGGGATACCGTACCTATCTCGCAACTCTGCCTGGCGGAATGGCCATGCGTACGGCAGAGCGCCGTCTTCAGGGCATCCCGATCACCCAGGGGCTGCTCGAGGAGCGTTGCCGCGGTGTGGGATGTTAACATCGATCGTCCGGTTGGACGTCACCCAGGGGGTCAGACCCATTTTCAAGTTATTTTGGATGTTCCGGATTCATCCCACTCCTCCTCGAGGCCCCTCAACTGCTGGCGAACTCACGCATCGATTGCTGACCAGCTCCCGAAGTGCCGAGGTTAACCGCCCATCATCGTCAGGAATCGATCGATGAATGCGCCACTCCAAAGGAACCATCCGTGGTACGCCTCGCTGAGCCGCAGTTGGCCCGCGCCTCGACCCTTGCGCGAATTGGGTGGCGAAGTTGCTTTAATACCGAAGGTGGGACTTGAACCCACACCCTCTTGCGAGGACCGGATTTTGAGTCCGGTACGTCTGCCGTAGCCGTCGCATTGGAAACAGGTTGCGGTGGTGCTTAATGTTTGCGAATCCAAGGCTCGTACGTCGCCACCTTGGTATTTTCGCATTGTGGTCGCATGGGGCTGACGTTGCCAATACTGTTCCCAATTTGTTCCCAATCGGGCCACGTTTCCGGAGAGGGAGTGGAGTTCATGGGTCGGGTAAGCCCTCGATTTCAGGGCTCTGACGTCGACGCCGACGGACTGGATGGACGAGATCGCTTCCGAGTCGGTCCTGAACCAGGTCTATCCCTGGCTGTGTGAGCGCCGCCTCGACTACTCCCCGAATGATGACGTCTGGGATGTCCGCTGGCGACCGGAGGAACTCCGCCCAAAACTTCAGGAGTAGTTGCAGGCCGAGGTTTGTCGGATCGGTGCCGTGCAGCGATTACCGGCCGGCGACGAGACCATCGAGGTCTGGTCGGCCCTCGATGCCCTGGTACTGAAGGCGACCGCTCTCGTTCTCACCGCCCATTGGCTGCCAAAACTCTCACCCCACTGCTACCACATTGAAGGGCGCGGCGGGGCCACGGCCGCCGTCCGCTTCGTCGACGCGCACTGCGCCGACAACGCGTTCGTCTTTCGGACCGGAAGAGCGGCGGGACGTCATGTTCGGGACGGTGTAGACCTCGCGATTCGTACGATAAGAGATCGAGACAGCTAACGAGGCAACCAGGTGGCGGCACGCACGCTCAGCCGACCGGGATAGGCGACGGCTTTCCCGCGATCGAAAGCCCTCAACATTTCTCGAACGACCACTTCCGAACTGTCCATGTCCCTCGCAGTCAAGGCGGTCGCAGTTCCATCAAAGAACCTGCATTATTGATCAAAAGATCGATCTGAATCCCTTGTCGCTCGAGCTCCGCCCCGACCTGGCTGACGGCGTCTGGATCGGCGAGGTCGGCGTTGAGGGCGATGCACTGCGCGTCGTACTTGGCCGTGAGCCGGTCCGCGAGCCCCCGTAATGCAGCAACTGAGCGGGCGACCAGAACCAGGTTCATGGCACGCGCAGCAAGAGCATCCGCAAAGACTTCCCCCAGCCCTTTGGACGCCCCGGTGACCAGAGCCGTCGAACCAAGGTAAACGAACATCTTGTGCTCGCTCAGAGGAGTGTCTGGAACATGACGTAGGCATCGACGAAACCGCGGGTCCCATGGCGGAAGGCACCAGGGAGGGTGCCGACGATGGTAAAGCCGAGCCGCTCCCACAGCTTGACCGCGGCCTCGTTCGTCGAGACCACGAAGCTAAACTGCATCGCCCGATAGCCGAGGCGCCGTGCCTCTTCCAGGCAATGCTCACCCATAGCCCGGCCGATGCCGAGGCCACGAGCCGACGGCGAGACCATAAAGGCGGCGTTGGACACGTGCGAACCCAGACCGGGCTGATTGGGTTTCAGAATATATGACGCTAAGACACCCACTATTCGGGTCCGGTCATTCCCGGCGAGTCTTTCCGATTCGGCACAAAACGGCACATCGTCAATTGATGAGCCTGCGTTGGAAAGCTCACTCGAGCACATTTCGCCCGCGGAGGCAGCGCGAGCGGAAGCCCGGCTTCGCGAGTTGATCCTCAACGACAATGCGAGCAAGCTGTGACGGTAGTGCTACGGGTGGCGGAGGACGGTCGCATCTCAATCGCGAAAACTGGATGTCTGATATCCCGCTGAGGTAGGTTAGGCTTTAGCCTGACATCCGAAACTGGGTGTCTGATATTCCCCTCGTTAGCCGACTGCTCCCGTTCGGCGTGCGCGAAAACCGGACGAACCTGAAATCTTGACTGTCGAATCAGAAGTTAAGTCAAATCGTGATACGACTTCCAAGAAAAATATCGGTGGCTTGTCCCGAACGGTCACCCGCGTGCAGTCTACTCTCTTATGGGCACGACCGACCCGGCACGACTCGATGGCGATGGCGATGGCG
This sequence comes from uncultured Actinomycetota bacterium, assembly GCA_963783945.1. Lineage (GTDB taxonomy): Bacteria > Actinomycetota > Acidimicrobiia > Acidimicrobiales > Palsa-688 > CAWAPS01. Next base: position 283,796 of record CAWAPS010000007.1, on the reverse strand, counting down.
AGAGCGCCAGCGGCTCGAGGCGGCCGCGCGGGGTGACCACGCGGCGTGGGGCGCGGTGCTGGCTCAGCATCGAGAGAGACTGCGGCGGATGGTGGCACTGCGCATGGACCGCCGGCTCCAGGGGCGGGTTGATCCCTCCGACGTGATCCAGGACGCGTACCTGGAGGCCGCCCGCCGGCTCCCTGAGTATATCCGTGAGTCGGCGCCCATGCCGCTCTTTCTCTGGCTTCGGTTTCTCACCGCCCAGGCCCTCCAGGCGCTGCACCGGCGCCACCTGGGCGTCCAGGGCCGTGACGCCGGCCGAGAAATCTCGATCGACGGCGGCCGCATTCCCCATGCGACCTCGGCGGCCCTGGCCGCCCAGCTCCTGGGCCACGACACCCGCGCCAGCGAGGTGGCCATCCGCGCCGAGCGCAAGCTCCGCCTCGAGGAGGCCTTGAACAGCATGGACCCGATCGACCGCGAAGTGCTCGCGCTGCGGCACTTCGAGCAACTGACCAACGGCGAGTGCGCCCGCGTTCTCAAGCTGAGCGAGTCGGGCGCCGCCAAGCGCTACGTCCGTGCCCTGAGACGCCTCAAGGAGACCCTGACCGGCCTGCCGGGTGGTGCCGCGGAGTCCTGGAAATGAGCACTGGCGAGACACAAGACGAGAAGGATCGAGAAAACAAGCGTGAGCGCGAACCCGACGCCGATAGCGCGCCTACTTCAGCCCGCGAGCCGCTGGGGCCGATCCTGGAGTCATTCCTGGCGCGGTTCCGCAACGGAGAGCGGCCGTCGCTGACCGAGTACGTCGGGCGCTGCCCCGCGCTGGCCAACGACATCCGCGAGCTGCTCCCTGCGCTGGTCGAAATCGAGCAACTGGGCTCCGTGGGTGGCGCGGTCGCACAGGCCGGCGCCTCCAGCGCGACCGACATCTACGATCCAGCGGCCGGGCTGACGGCACCCGTTGGCGACCGAGCCGGACCGTGGCCCCAGCGGCTCGGCGACTACCGTATCCTGGGCTGCATCGGCGAAGGGGGCATGGGCGTCGTCTACGAGGCAGTGCGGGAATCGCTCCACAGCCACGTGGCGCTCAAGGTCATGCACCCACGGTTCCGCTCTAGCGCCGGCTACCTCCGGCGGTTCCACAACGAAGCCCGCTCCGCGGCCCAGTTGCACCACACCAATATTGTCTCGGTCTTCGACTACGGCGAGCACGACGGCGTCTGCTACTACGCCATGCAGTACATCGCCGGTCACAGCCTGGACGAGATCCTGACCGACGTCCGCCGGCTGCGATCGATCCAAAGCCGAGAGAAGACCGCGCCGGTCGCAGCCGGACCAGACCCGAACACGCACGAGAACCCCGCGCCGCCTCAGGCGATCCAGAGCGCGGACCAGACCGAGGCTCGCCCGATCCCTTGATGCAGACCGTCACCCACGGGCTCTTCACAGGGCAGTTCGCCCCGGCCGCCAGCGTGGCTCTCGACCTGGAGAAAGCCCTGCACCCGGCCACCGAGCCCATCGCGCACGAGAACGATTCGAGCCCGTCGATGACAGGCAACATCGAGCTCGAACCTGGTCCAGCGCGGTCTCCCCCCCGCCCTCAACGAGAGACGAGGCCCGAAAGCAGTCTGAATCCGCGCCCGGCTCATCGTCCTCTTCGTTGGCCGGTCACGGCGAGGATCGCTATAACCGCGAGGTCGCACGCCTGGGCGCCCAGGTGGCCGACGCGCTGGCGCACGCCCACAAGCATGGCGTGCTGCACCGCGACATCAAGCCGTCAAACCTGCTCCTGGATGCGGTCGGCAATGTCTGGGTTACTGACTTCGGCCTGGCGAAATTCGAGGAAGGCGAGGATCTGTCTCAGTCGCAGGACCTGGTTGGGACCTTGCGGTACATGGCCCCCGAGCGATTTCGAGGCGTCTCTGACCGCCGGTGCGACATCTACGCCCTGGGCGCGACCTTGTACGAGCTGTTGACGTTGCGCCCGGTGTTTGAGAGTGCAGACCGGGTGCGGTTGATCGACCAGATCGTACACGAGCCGCCCGCGCCGGCGCGGCAGCTCGACCATCGCATCCCTCGCGACCTGGAGACGATTATCCTCAAGGCGCTGGCCAAGGACCCGAACGACCGGTTCGCCACGGCCGACGAGCTGGCGGAGGAGCTGCGGAGGTTCATCGAGAACCGGCCGATCCGCTCGCGACCGATCTCGGCGTCCGAGCGGATCTGGCGGTGGAGCAAGCGCAACCCCTTGGTGGCGGGCCTCACCACCCTGGCCGCTGCCATGACGGTTTTCATCGCGATTGGCGCGACCGTGGCGGCCTGGACATTCCGCGAGCAACGCGACGACGTCCGGTTCGAGCAAAGCCGGACCAAGGCGAGCCTTTCCCGGGCCGAGAACGCCGAGCACAATTCCCAACTGGCGCTGGGCGCGTCACTGGTCTCCGAGGGGGCGGCATGCAGCGCCACCGGGTTGATCGGCCAGCGGTTCGACAGCCTGGACCGGCTCGGCAAGGCCGCGCAGGTCTTGGGCGCTGACCCCGAGGGCCGGAAACGATTGCCCGACATCCGCAACCAGGCCATTGCCGCGCTGGGTCTGACTGACCTCCGGCCGCGCTGGCAGCGCGACTGCGGCGACGTCGTCGCGATCAACTTCGATCACACTTTCCAGCGGTACGCGGTCACGGAGCACTCCGGCACGGTCGTCGTGCGCCAGCTGGACGACGACCGTGAGCTCTTCCGCCTGCCGGGTCCGGATCAGCGCAGTTTCGGGTACGCCGGGTCTGTATTCAGCCCTGACGGCGAGCTGCTCGTGGCCTGCGGCCTGGGTGGCGGGGGCGAGCTACTGCGGGTATGGCACCTGGGACGTCGGGAGCTGCTCGGGAGCCTGTCGAGCTGCACATTACTGCAATTCCACCCCGATGGCCGCCGGCTGCTGTTCCGCCCGATGGAAGGGGGGATCGCTGTGTGGGACCGAGTCGAGCGCCGGGTGGTCCGGCGGTTGCCGCTGGAGTTCGTGCCGAAGTATTCGGCGCTCGATCCCGAGGGCCGGCGACTCGCAGTTAGCAACACCGACGAGGCGGCGCCGCGCGTCGTGATCATGGAGCTCGAAACCGGCCGCGTGCTGGCTGATTGGCGGTCGCAGGTCGGCAACGGTGCTATGGCCTGGAGCGCCGATGGACAGTTGCTGGCGGTCGGCGGCGGTGGTCATGACGGCCGCGTCTACGTCCGGAACGTCCGCCGCGGGGCGCTGTCATCGATACTTCAGGGACACACCGCCCATATCGGCGCCGCCTGGTTCGCGCACACGGGCTACATGCTGGCGACCATGAGCGAAGACGGCACGGGGCGACTCTGGGACGCGGCCTCGGGGGAGCCCCTGGCGATCGCTCCAGGTTGGTTCCAACGCTTCTCACTGGACGACCGCCGACTGACCTTCGTTGCGGATGGGAAGGTCGGCGTCTGGGACGTAGCCGCAGCCTCAGAGTGCCGGACCCTTCACCCCGGCATGCTCGGCAACCGATCCGAGGCGCGGGACGCGACGATTGTGCACTGCGCTGATGTCAGCCCTGATGGCAGGCTGCTAGCAACCGCTGGTGGGGACGTCCGCCTGTGGGAGGCCGACACGGGCCGCGAATTGGCCCACCTCAAGGCCGGTCACAGCGATACCGTGTTGTTTCACTCCGACGGGCAGAGCCTCATCACCTCGAGCAAGTGGGGCTTGCATCGCTGGCCGATCCGCTTGGATTCCGGGCGCGGGCCGGACGCAATCTGCGTGGGTCCACCCGAGCTGCTGAGGGAAAACGTGGGCGTCGGCTGGGAAAGCGCGGCCTGGCTGCCTGATCATCGGACTTTGGCCTTGGGCGACAACGCCAATGCAAGAGTCTTGCTCATCGACTCCAGCCGTCCCCACCCGGCCTGGAGCCGGGCAACGTCCCTCGACAGCGGCGGGAATCACCGTATGTCCACGGTCGCCGTGAGCCCGGACGGCCACTGGCTCGCGGTCGGCGGCTGGTACGAGGCTGGGGTACGAGTCTGGGACCTGCGCCGGCGCCGGCTCGAGCGCACCTTGAGACCGAAGGATGCCGTCAACCTGACGAAATTCTTCAGCGTCTTCAGCCGCGACGGCCGCTGGCTCGTTTCGTGCACGTACCCCGATGGGGGGAAGCGGACATACGACTTCTGGCGCGTCGGGACGTGGGACCTGGACCATCGGATCGACCAGAGCCACAGTGGGTACCAGCCACCGGCGTTCACCAGCGACGGCCGGCTGATGGCCCTGGGAATCGCGCCCGATCAAGTGCTGCTGGCCGACGCCTCCACCGGCCGGGAGCTTACGCGGCTGACGACCTTGCAGCCGGTGACCCCGACACCGCTCGCCTTCAGCCCCGACGGCACGAAACTGGTTGCAAGCACGAACCAAAAGACCGCGCTGGTGTGGGACCTGCGGCGGATCCGCGAGCAGCTCAAGCCGATGGGGTTGGACTGGGACGCACCGCCGTATCCGACCGCTTCGGCCGCGAGCGACGCCGCTGGTCCGCTGCCCCCGCCAAGGCTGGTTCGGGTCCTGGGCGAAGTCGTCGAGCCCCGGGCTCGCCGTGCCGCTGAGCTGGCCGAGATGAACCGCCGGCTCGCCGCCAAGCCCGACGATGCCGAAGCCCTGATCCACCGCGGCTGGCTGTTCACCCAGGAGAAGAAATGGCGCGACGCGATCGCCGACCTCGAACATCGGCTCCGAATTCATCCGGACGATTCCGATGCCTCCTGGCTGCTGGGCGAGGCGTACCAGGAAACGGGCAACCTGGCCGGCGCGCTCGCGGTCTTCGGCCGGGTGCTCGAACGAACGCCCGATGATCGCGATGCCCGGCTTCAACGTGGCCTGCTCGCCCTGGCCTTGAGCCAGCCCGACCTGGCGATCGCAGACTTCAGCCGTATCCTCGTCGCAGAGCCGGATCTGGACCGAGCGCGATATCGCCGGGCGCAGGCCCTGGTCCGGCTCGGCAAGCACCGCGAGGCACTGGCCGACCTCGACATTCTCATTCCGAAATACCCCAAGGATGACAACCTGTACGACCTCCGCGGCATCATCCGCGAGGCCCTCGGCGATCGTGAGCAAGCCCGCGCCGACCGTGAGAAGGCCAGCGCGTTGCTGCCCAAAGACGCGAGAGCGCTTAACGAGCGGGCCTGGGCTTACGCGACCGGCCCCATCACCCAGCGCGACCCCGAGCTGGCTATAGCGCTCGCGCGACGATCCGTCGCACTGGCTCCCGGCCAGCAGGTTTCTCTCAATACCCTGGGTGTGGCTCTGTATCGCGCGGGGCAGTACGCCGAGGCGATCTCGGTCCTGGACCAAAGTCTCGCCGCGGGGAAAGGCGAATTCGACGCCTTCGACCTGTTCTTCCTGGCGATGGCCCATCAAAAACTGGGCCACGCATCCCAGGCCCGAGACAGGTTCGACCGCGCCGTGCTGTGGTGGAACAAGCGCAAGAACCTGTCGGCGCAGTATATCTCGGAGCTGACCGCCTTCCGCGCCGAGGCCGAAGAGGTTCTAGCGCGTGCCCGCGCTGAATTACCCGCCGACGTGTTCGCGCCCAAGTCACGCAGAAAAAGGCCGTGACGGCCGCCACAACGAAGTCGACGCTCTGGCGAGTGAGATCCATGGTCAAAGACAATGCCTGACGGAGACCTTGACCGGCCTGCCGGGTGGTGCCAAGGAGTCCTGGAGATGAGCACGGGCGAGACGCAAGACGAGAAGGATCGAGAGAACAAGCGCGAGTGCGAACCCGAGGTCGATAGCGCGCCGACCTCAGGCCACGAACCGATAGGACCGATCCTGGAGTCATTCCTGGCGCGGTTCCGCAACGGAGAGCGGCCGTCGCTGACCGAGTACGTCGGGCGCTGACCCCGCGCTGGCCAACGACATCCGCGAGCTGCTCCCCGCGCTCGTCGAAATCGAGCAACTGGGGTCGGTGAGTGGCGCGCCTGAACTGGCCGGCCCCAGAAACGCCGAGTTGGGAGACCCGCGCGGAGCACAGAGGGCACTGGGTGCGGCCGGTATTGCCGCAGCCGTTGGCGTCCGAGCTGGCACATGGCCCGAACGGCTGGGTGACTACCGGATCATTGGCTGCATCGGCGAGGGGGGCATGGGGGTGGTCTACGAGGCAGTGCGGGAATCGCTCCGCAGCCGCGTGGCGCTCAAGGTTATGCACGCCCGGTTCCGAGCTAGCCCCGACTACCTCCGTCGGTTCAATAACGAAGCCCGCTCGGCGGCCCAGTTGCACCACACCAATATTGTGTCCGTCTTCGACTACGGCGAGCACGACGGCGTCTGCTACTACGCCATGCAGTTCATCGTCGGTCACAGCCTGGACGAGATCCTGGCCGACGTCCGCCGACTTCGCTCGAATCAGGTAGAAGGGAAGGCCGCGCCGGTCGAGGCCGGACCGGACCCGAACCCGACGAATCACCCCGCGCTGCCTCAGGCCGTCCACGACGCGGCCCAGACCGAGGCGGCGGCCGATCCTCTGATGCAGACCGTCACCCACGGGCTTTTCACGGGGCAGTTCGCTAAGGGCACCAGCGTGGTTCTCGACCTCGAGCAAAGCCCGCTCCCGGCCACCGAGCCGATCGCGCCCGAGCAGGACTCGAGCCCGGCGATGACATTCAACATCGAGCTCGAGCCTGGCCCAGCACGGGCGCCGACCCTGCCCTCAACAACAGTCGGCGACCGAAATCACCGTGATTCCGCGTCCAGCCCCTCGTCCTCTTCGCTGGCTGGTCACGGCGAGGACCGCTATCACCGCGAGGTCGCACGCCTGGGCGCCCAGGTGGCCGACGCCCTCGCGTATGCCCACAAGCGCGGCGTGCTGCACCGCGATATCAAGCCGTCGAACCTGCTTTTGGATCAGTTCGGCAATGTCTGGATTACCGACTTCGGTTTGGCGAAATTCGAGGAGGGGGAGGACCTGTCTCAGTCGCAGGACGTGGTTGGGACCTTGCGTTACATGGCCCCCGAGCGGTTTCGGGGCGTCTCGGACCGCCGGTGCGACATCTACGCCTTGGGCGCGACCTTGTACGAGCTGTTGACGCTGCGCCCGGTGTTTGAAAGTGCGGACAGGGTGCGGTTGATCGACCAGATCGTGCACGAGCCGACGGTGCCGCCTCGTCAGCTCGATCGCAAGATTCCCCGCGACCTGGAGACGATTGTCCTCAAGGCCCTTGCCAAGGACTCGAACCACCGGTTCGCCAGCGCCGAAGAGATGGCGGCCGAATTGCGGCGTTTTGTCGAGTACAGGCCGATTCGTTCCCGGCCGATCCCCTACTACCAGCAATTCTGGCGGTGGTGCAAGCGGAACCCCTGGCTGGCCACGGCCAACGTCACCGCCGCGACGCTGACGACAGTTCTCGCCGTCGTTTCGACGATCGCGGCCTTCATCTACCGCGACAGGAACTTTCAAGCGGTCCGGGACAACGTCCGGATCGAGCGCGCGCAGGGCGAAACCCGTGAGCAGCTCTTCAAGGCCCTGCAGGCTCAGGCTCGCGCCGGTCGCTTCAGTCGGCGGATGGGGCAACGGTTCGACGGCCTCGCCGCATTGACCAAGGCGGCCGCGATTGCGAGTGAGCTGAAGCTGCAAGGCGAGCGGCTGGATCCATTGCGCGACGAAGCGATCGCCTGCATGGCGCTGCCCGATTTGAAACCCACCGGGCGACTTATCAACAAGTCCGCCGGAGTCGTCGCCAGGGCCTTCGACTCGACCATGACCCGCTACGCGCAGCGGTTTCGCGATGGCACGATCGAGGTCCGTCGCGTCGCCGACGACCAGGAAGTCGACCACTTCCAGGTCCGGGGCGACCATGAGATCTTCGTCTTCGGCTTCAGCCCCGACGGCCGCTACCTCGCGACCGCGCATCACGACGTCCGTGTTCTGACGGTGCGGGACATCGAGCGGCACGCGGTCGCCCTGCACGTGCCGGGCGATTGGTCGGCTCGGTTCAGCCCGGACAGCCAACGAATCGCGGTGCAACACGCGGCGAAAACCCTCGTCTACGACCTTGCGACAAGTCAGGTCCTCCATAGCTGGGGCGGACCTGCGCCAGGGGGAGCGCCGGTCTTCCGTCCGGATGGCGCCCAGATCGCGGTCGAGTACGACGACCAGAAAGACCACACATGCCGGATCCTTGACGCGGATACGGGCCGGCTCATCCGGTCATTTCCGCTGCCGAGTGGGGGAGGCGCATCGATCGCCTGGCGTCCCGACGGCGCCACGCCGCCCGGCCGGTTCTGGAGTAACCAATTAGACCATGGCGCATCGATCGCCTGGAGTCCCGACGGCGCCACGCTGGCCATAGTAGCTGCCCTTGATTCCAAGATATACCTCTGGGACGCCGCCACTGGCACGCAGAAGGCGACCCTCGAAGGCTCTACGAACAGCGGAATCAATATCGCCTTTCACCCCGCCGGAACATTGCTGGCGAGCAACGGCTGGGAAAGCCGGCTGCGGCTCTGGGATCCGGTCCTGGGCCGACCCTGGCTGAGCTTGACCGGCGCGTCCGCTTCGCGCGACTTCAGCCACGACGGACGAATCGTTCTGGAATATGTGGACAAATTGACCACGTACCAGGTCGATCCGGCCCTCGAATACCGTACATTGGCCCACGCCACGAGCGTGCCCAACCAATATGGGAATCCTTCGATCCGGCATGATGGGCGGATACTGGTCGTCGGCTCGGACCGAGGTGTGGTGCTCTGGGACCTGGCGCGCGGCGCCGAGCTCGGTTTTCTGGGTATCGGGTACGCGAGGGTTTGCCTGTTCGAAGAGTCGGGAGACTTACTGACCACCGGCGATCTCGGCGCGTTGCGCTGGCCGTTTCAGTTGGACCAGGGTCGGGGCGTTTTTCAGGTGGGCCCTCCAGGTCCTCTCGCTTTGCCACCAAGCCATTGTGACATTGCCGAGGACCGATCAGGCAGAGTCGTCGCCGAGGCATACCAGCGGACACGCCCAAGTCGTGACACCGGGTCGTGCCTTCACTGTCGGGCCCCTCAACGACGTTCGCAGACTCGCCGTCAGCCCCGACGGCGAATGGATAGCCACAAGCAGTCACTCGACCGGTCACGTTCACCTCTGGCGCACGTCCGATGGAACGGAGGCATTCAAGCTACCCATCGATTTCGGCGGGCGAGTTCGCTTCAGTTCTGATGGCCAATGGCTGCTGACTGGAGCGACACCCTGCCGGCTGTGGGCCGTGGGTTCGTGGCGCGAAGCGCGCCAGATCGGCGGTGAGGGTTACTGCTTCTCCGCTGATAGCCGGTTGCTGGCGGTCCTGGACGCGAGCAAGATCATCCACCTCGTGGAGTCAGCGACCGGCCGCACCCTCGCGCGTTTGGAAAGCCCTGACCTGTGCGCCGCAGAGGCTCGCGAACTTTAGCCCCGACGGTTCGCGCCTGGTGGTCACCACGCCCGACGGCCCGGCGGTGCACGTGTGGGACCTGCGGGCCATTCGGAAACATCTCACGGAGATGGGTCTGGACTTTGACGCGCCGCCCTATTCCGACGAGGAGGCAGCCGATCGCTCGCGGCAGCCGTTACCCCCATTGCGGGTCGACTATGGTCCGCCCCGAGTGACCGCTCCCCGCGACACCGAGTTGCGCAGGCGCGCGATCAGCATGGGGTCAGAGCTCGCCGGCCGAGGCCAATGGGAGGCTGCGGCTGCCGAGTTTGCTCGAGCCTTTGCCGACACGCCGCCGAACGAACCATGGCTCTGCTTCGAGTACGCCATCCTGCTCCTGGCGGTGGCCGACGCCCAGGGGTACCGCTCGACCCGCCAATTCATGCTCGCCACCCTTGGCAAGACCAAGGATCTAACCTGGCTGCAATTCACGGCACACGCCTGCGTCCTGGCGTCGGGCCCACCCGCGGAAGCGAATGAGGCCCTTCGGCTTGCCGAGCGGCGCCAGGCCATTCTCAAAACACCCTGGTGCGACCACGTCCTCGGGCTGGCGCTTTACCGCGCCGGCCGCTTTGCCGATGCCATCGCGGTGCTCGAGAACAGCGTCAAACGCGAGCCAGGCCGAAGCGAAACAACCGTCGTGAACTCGCTCGTCCTGGCAATGGCCCACTACAAGCTCGGCCGGACCGACGAGGCCCGGCGTTGGCTCGATCGAGACCAGCGGTGGGCTAACACCCGAATGCGCGACCGCCCCGGGTGGCCCGACCGCGCCATCCCCGAGGGCTGGAACTTTCGCGAAGGAATCCTCTTCCATCTGCTGCTCCGCGAGGCCCGCGAACTTGTTGAGGAACGCCATGGAGAGCTGCCGGCAAATGTCTTCGCCGGCGAGCGATAGCGCGTTGCGAAGCACTCTCTTGCTTTGACGTTCAATACGTTGCTCAGCACCTTGACGGTCATCAACAACCAGGACAGTGGCTCTGGCTCGCTGCGCACTGCCGTCGCCGCCGCCACCAGCGGCGACACCATCACGCGGACGAGGCCGTCTATCGAGCCAAACGCTCTCGAAGAAACGCGGTTTTTATCCTCGAGTCATCGACGGCCGAGCTGACGCTGGCTGCCGTAGCTGCGACGAAATGATCCTGAAATTCGAGGCATTTTTGACCCATGAGGCTGTGCCTCCGGCGGTCGTGCTCAGATCGTCCAGGGCGACGTCCAGGGCCATGAGACCAGCGCTCGAGCTGGAGGGAGAGGGGCTAGCGGCGGGCGAGCTGGGTGTGCCGACGCCTTGCGTCGTCACGGTCAAGCCGACCACGGCCGAGGGCGCAACGACGGCCGGGCCGTCGGCGACTCCGTTGCCGCTGATCGCGACCGTATCGACGATGAGAGACGCATCGAGCGATCCATTGCCGCTCTCGGAAAGCGCGGCCGCCGGTGCGTAGATCGTGCCGGTGATTCCCGATGCATTGCCGGTCACGGAAAGCGCCGCCGTATTATCCCGCGGCTGGAAGAACACGATCCCCGCATAAGTCCCACTCGTCGCTGGGCTCAGGTTGATTGCAACGTTGCTGCTCAGCGTGATGCTGCCGTATGTGCCGCCTGTACCGGGATACTTGCTGCCTCCGTTCACGATCATCACCCCGGAGCCGTTGACGCTGGCGTTGCCCGAATCGGAGAAGCCGCCACCCTCGATGATGTAGATGCCGCTGCTCATCGTGAGCTTTGCGTTTCCGGAAACGCTGATCTGGCTGTAGATGCCCGGCTGGATCGTTTTGGACGAATTCCCGCTGAGGCTGAAAGAACCATAATTGGTCATCGACATGGTGCTCGGTGACGGCAGTGAGGCCACGGCGAGCACCGCGGCCCCCGTGACCGGGGTCGGACTGAGGCTCGCGTTGCCGCTCTTCTTGACGCCTCCGTGGACATCGATGGCCGCGGCCGTGACCTTTGCGTTGCCGCTGGCCGAAAGAGCACTCGACGAGCTGGAATCGACATAGACAACACCGGCAATCTTGATGCTCGCGTTACCCGCGAGGCTGAGTGCTCCTGGCGCCTTAGGGTCGAGGGCAATGATCAACTGGTGGTTGGTCAGGCTGAATCTCGCGGGGGTCGTGATGCCGCTGGTCGTGGCCGAGACGGTGTAGCTACCGACGATGCCGTTGGCCGTGGCCGTGACGCTCGCCCTGCCGGAGGCGCTGATGGTTGCCGGGCTTCCACTCAGGGTTGCCGACGCCCCAATGGGCGGCGGGGTGAATGTGACCACGCCACCCGCCACGGGCTCGCTCGGGTTCCTGGCGGTGACCGTCACGACCAGCGGGGCCGGGAAGGCCGTGAGCACGCCTGTTGACTGGCCGCTTCCGGAAGTGACCTTGATGGTGAACCCACCTGATTCGAAGGCGCCAATGTCAACGACGCCGTTGACGATGCGGGGGAGGCCGCGCTGGTCGGTGGTGACGCCGGCGGGAATGAGCGCGTTATTGCCCGCGTCGATGGCCGGGCTGCCGGGCAGCAAGGCCATCGTCTGCGTCGGGCCACCGTAATTGCCCAATGGTGCCAGCAGGGGGTCCAGCGGCTTGGCGATGGTGCCGGTCAGGTCGGAGCTGACCCAGCCGGAACTGCCGTCGGTCTGGCCGATCAGGTTGTTCCCCTGGGAGGCGAACGTTCCCAGGGCATCGGGCCCGCTGGTGACGGCCGTGTTCTCCGCCACGATCGTGTTGCCGATGGTCACCGTTCCGCTCGAGTTGTCAAGGCCGCCGCCGCTCGGGGCGGTGTTGCCGGCGACGGTGTCATCGAAAACTCTCAGCGACGACCCGTTCACGACGAGGAGGCCGCCACCCGGGGACGCTGAGCTGTTGTCGGCGATTGTGGAGTTGGCGATCGTCAATGCGCCGCCAAATACGCAGATGCCGCCGCCGCCGAAGGAACCAGCGTGGTTGCCCGAAAGGTTGCAGCCGGAGATTGAACCCGTCCCCCCGGAGGCGTCCGAAACGGCGCCGCCGGTGGCCCCGGCCGAGTTGCCCGTGAAACCGCTATCGAGCAAGTCGACATGACCAGCATTGAAGAGCGCTCCCCCAAAGCCATCAGCAACATTTGCGTCGAAGTTGCTGCTTTCGACCGTCGCCGAGCCACCGCCGGCATTGCGCAGGCCGCCGCCGTCAAAAGCCGAGTTGCCCGAGAACGTGCTGCTTTCAACCGTCAGCGTGGCGCCGAAGAAATTGTTCAGACCGCCACCATTGGAAGCCGAGTTGCCCGAGAAGGTGCTGTCCTTGACTGTCAGCGTGCCGTAGTTGTCCAGGCCGCCGCCGTCGTTGCTGGCCGAGTTGCCCGAGAAGGTGCAGCCATCGGCCGTCATCGTGGTATCGCCGGCGTTGTACACACCGCCGCCGAAGGGACCGAAGTTGCCCGCGAAGGTGCAGTCATTGGTCGTCAGCGTGGCGTAGTTGGCCAGGCCGCCGCCGCCGCCGTCGAAGGCCGAGTCGTCGGAAAAGGTGCAGTTGGTGAGTGTTGCCACTCCGCCAACCCCGTTGTCGGTGCCGCCAAAGTAGCCGCCGCCGGCGCCGTAGGCGTAGTCGTCCGAGAAATTACAGGCGGCGGCGGTTAGCGAGCCAGCGTTGTTGATGGCACCGCCGTGGGTGAACGTACCGTCGCCCGTGAACGTGCTGCTCGAGCACGTCGTCGTTCCGAAATCATCGATCCCCCCGCCGTCATTGCTGGCGAAGTTGCCTGAGATCGTGTCGGTTTCGACCGCGAGCCAGGCGCCCGCGTTGACGAGGAGGCCGCCGCCAAAGTTCCCGGAGGAATTATCGTCGATCGAGGTGTTGGCGATCGTCAAGGCGCCGGAAGAGACGCAGATACCGCCCCCGCCATAGGAGCCGGCGGAGTTGCCCGAGACGCTGCTGCCGGAGATCGAGCCGGTCCCCATGGAGTTCGATATGGCGCCGCCGGCATTCCCGGCCGAGTTGCCCGTGAAACCGCTATCGAACGACTCGATATGCCCGCCGTTGAAGATCGCTCCCCCGGACGAGGAAGCATGATTCGCCTCGAAGTTGCCGCCAGAGAAAGTGAGCGAGTCGCTGTAGAAGTTGAACAGGCCGCCGCCTTCACCGGCAGAGTTGTCGCTGACGGTGCAATTGCTCAACGTGGTCGTGCCGTTGTTGTACAGGCCACCGCCGCCGCCGCCTTCGGCATCGGCGGTGTTCAGGGTGACGATCGAATCGGTCAGATTGGCCGTGCCGAAGTTGATGACTCCGCCGCCGCTGATGGCCGAGTTGCTCGCGATGGTCGTGTTGAGGATTGTCAGTGCACCCGGCCCGATGAAGATTCCGCCGCCGACGATAGTGGCCGTGTTGTTCGTGATCGCCGCGTCGCAGATCGAGAGCGTGTCAACATCGCACAAGATGCCGCCGCCGGAGCCGGCGGCCGAGTTGCTCGCAATGGTCGTGTCGGTGATCGAGACCGCGCCACTCGATTCGCTATCGATGCCGCCGCCGTTGCTGGCGGCCGTATTGTTCGTGAGAGTGCTTTGCGTGACCGAGACGGTGCCACTCATCTCGTCGTAGATGCCGCCGCCGTCGCGGCCGGCCGTGTTGTTCGTGAGAGTGCACTCTGTGACTGTGAGCTCGCCGCTGTTGTCGATGCCGCCGCCGGAGGATGAGGCGGAGTTATCTTGAATCGTCTCGCCGCTCAATGTGATTGAGGCACCACCCTGGACCAGGACGGCGGATGGACCCGAGAAGTTCTGGATCGTAAAGCCCGCGATCGTCACGCCGGTCGCGATGATCGTGAAGCCTGAAGACGCCTGGGCGATGGGAGTGGTGCCGTCGAGGACGGGATGCTGCCCCGTGTCGGCCTCGATGGTCAGGCCGGCAACCCCGACCGTGTCGGACTCGTTGTAGCCGTGGCCCGTTTCCACAAGGATCGTGTCGCCGGTGCTGGCGATGGAGATCCCGGCCTGAATCGTCGTGAAGCCGGTGGCCGGCGTTAACCCGTCCGCCGTACCGCTATTAGCCGAATTGACGTACAAGTTGGACGGCAAGGTCCGTGGCTCGAGCGCCGACACCGTCGGCCGCATCCGACGCCGTTGCAATCGCCGGCCCGCTACCGTTCCCCACCCGCCCCTGCATCCGCCTTCGAGACTGTGCGACTCATGGTTCTCTCGCTCCTCTGTTTGAACAACCTCTGGTGGTGAAGTCGACCCGACCCTGGATCCGTGCGTCCATGCGCAGCTCGACCATCCTTCGCAGGCGGTCGCGATGCCTCTGAAACAGGTCGGCAAGTGCCCGCGAATCACCGACTCGGAACCGCTCGACCAGGCTGGCGGTCTCGCTCGGTGGATCGTTCATGACGTTGCCCATAGCCTATGACTGCGCGCGGCCACAGACTCGGGACAACCAAATGGGTGTTTTCCCGCGATGGCGTCTCAAAGCGGCTCGGTTAGCCACGCCAGGCCGACCGAAACCGGAAAGGTAGGTCTCTCAAACAGCGAAGAATGTGTATCTCACACTCTCGTGTCTCATATTCCCCGATACATTTCAAAGAATGGGTTTCTCCATGCTCCCCGTACTTCTGACTGTTTCGGCTGTAAAGCCCGTGTGCATGTGGGCTTGGCCCATCGATGAACTCGGCGGAAAGACCAGGCCGCAGATTTTTCTCGAGGCGGCTGTCACGAACAACACGTCGTGCGCAGTCTTTCACTAGGGCGATCAGTGAGTTGGCCTTCAAGGAAATTGATCTGGCGAGGCGGGAACCGGGCCGAACTTCAAGCGAGCACGCGCCGACTCGCTGAACTTTGGTCTTCATCTCAACGGCCTCGTACGATTCCGGGACGGCCGGAAGCGCCTGCCGAACTGGTGAGGCGTATGTCCCCGCAATTAAGTGATGCCATTTAGCGGGCCGATCGGCGCAAGTCGTCACGTGTTTTGTGGGCGATTAAACCGCCGGCAGCGTCCCTGCGCGCTGGAGATCCTCAAACGTCACTTTCGCGGACAAGGTGTTTCTTACTTGCACCATCATGAGCTACTTCCGCAAATTCATTGAGAGGCTCGGCCATGAACAACAGAACACATTCATCGAATCGGCGCAGATTGATCGGATCAGTTGAGGCTCTGGACCAGCGCGTGCTCTTGACGACGGTGCCGGTTGCGCCCGTGACGCCCGTTCCATCGAACGTTCAATCAATCTCTCTGCCCCCCGCAGTCAGCTCGACGGTCATCCAGGCGTTCCAGACCGATATGGCAAGGCTGAATGACGAGTTTATCGGGCAAGCCCAGGCGCTCGTTAACCTTCTCATCGCACGAATCGATCATTATCAGGGGCTCCTTGTCAGCGGCGCCACGTCATCAAGTACACGCGTTGAGCGAGCGCTCGAGCCTGGAGCAAAGTCAAGAATCCTCAGGACGCCCGCGATAAGTCCCTTGTTCAATGCGGAATTCGCCCACCAGGAGGCGTTCTTCAATACCAAAGCTATCCGTCTCACATTCGGCTTCGAGAATCAGATGTCTGCCCTTTCAAGTGAGTTTGAACAAGCGAGTACGCTGTTCGCGGCACCGGCGCTTCAGTTTGATGGCAACATCCAGGCCGCTTCGACGGCATTTTCCAATGAGATCTCGGGAGCATTGACTTCGGTGGCGACCACCTTCTCGAATGGATCGGCTGCGCTCAACGCTCTCCTCAGAAATCCGGCAACAGCCACGACCGGCGCCGGCGTTCTGCCTGGCTCTGAAGTCTTCGGCTCGGCGTTCACACAACTCCTGGGCGCCGTCACGACCGACATTGAAGGTGTCACCTCAGGTTTGCAGCAGACTTTTGGATCGTTTCAAACACAATTCGGGGCGAGCGTTTCCTCGTTGATGGCCTCTTTCGCCGCGTCTCCGTTGGGATCATCCTCGTGATGGACGTGGCCTCGGGCAAGGTGATCACCCACGGGCTGCCGATGCCCCACTCGCCGCGGTGGTACGGCGGCCGCCTCTGGGTCTGCGAGTCGAGCGCAGGGACGCTCGGGCTCATCGACCCGAACAGCCTCAAGTACGTGCCGATCGCCGAGGTGCCGGGCTTCACCCGGGGGCTGGACTTCGCCGGGGGGCACCCGCCGGAGGGCAGGGTCCTGGCGTTTGTCGGGCTCTCTCAGGTGCGCGAGAGCGCCGTCTCTAGCGGCATCGCGATCACCGAGCGGCTCACCGAGGAACAGCGGACCTGCGGCGTCTGCGCGATCGACCTGATCACCGGGCAGGTGGTCGCGCTCTTGCGGTTCGAGACCGCCGTGCAGGAGGTCTTCGCCGTGACGGTGCTGCCGGGACGCAGGTACCCGGAACTGATCAACGACGACGAGAAGCTGCTGGAGAACTCGTTCGTGGTGCCCGACGCGGCGCTGGCCGATGTGTCGCCGGCGATGCGGGCGCCTGCCGAACCGACCCGCGGCGCGGCGGGGTCGGCCGGGAACGGGAGACTGCCGCGCGAGCGTTCGTGAAGGCGTCAGAGAGTTTGTTCATCAATCGAGTTAGTTTCACAACAAGAAAGCGAAGGAACCATGTTTCACAGCTCAGCCAGGGATCAGGGGAAGAGCGGGCGGGGAACGGTCGAGCCCCGGAAACGGCGGCGGTGGCGGATGCGGCCGACGGTGGTGGTCCTGGAGGACCGCCGTCTGCTGTCCATGTTCACCGTGACCAACAACGCCAGCGGCGGCGCTGGCTCGCTGCCGTACGAGATCGGCCTGGCGAATACAGCCGGGGGGGCGAACACAATCGTGTTCGGTTCGTTTTTCAACACGCCGCAGACGATCACCCTGGGTGGCACCCAGCTCGAGCTGAGCACAGCGAACGAATCGGTGACGATCACGGGCCCGGCGGCGGGCGTGACGGTCAGCGGCGGCGGGGCGAGCCGGGTGTTCCAGATCGACGGGGGCGTCACCGCGTCAATCTCGGGACTGACGATCACCGGCGGCAACACCACCGGCAGCGGCGGCGGCCTGGCCAACTTCGGCACGACCTCGCTGACGGGCTGCACGGTCAACGGCAACTCCGCGGCCAACTACTCCTACGGGGGCGGCCTGTACAACGGCGGCACGCTCACGATGACCAACTGCACCGTCAGCGGCAACTCCACCGGCAACTCCACCACTGGCTACGGCGGCGGAGTGTCCTCCGGGAGCTTTTCCAACTACGGGCCCACGCTCACGCTGAACAACTGCACCATCAGCGCAACTCGGCCGGTTACGGGGGCGGCTTGGTGGCGACGGGTACGGCCATGCTGACCAACACGATCGTCGCCGGGAACGCGGCGTTTTCCGTGGCGCTGTCGCCGACGGGAGGCGACATCTACGCCACGTCTTTGTCGGGCACGAACAACCTGATCGGCACCGGCTACGAAGTCGGGCTAGTGAACGGGGTCAACGGCAACCTCGTCGGCGTGACCAACCCGTTGCTGGCCCCGCTAGGCAATTACGGCGGCCCGACCCAGACGGTGGCCTTGCTGCCGGGAAGCCCGGCCATCAACGCCGGCACCAACGGCCCCGGCATCCCCACGACCGACCAGCGCGGCCTGGGCCGGGTTGTCGCGCGTCGACATCGGCGCCTTCGAGAGCCAGGGCTTTACCCTCACGCCGGTCGCCGGCAGCACCCCGCAGACGGCGAGCATCGGCACGGCGTTCGCTGACCCGCTCGCCGTGGACGTGACGGCCAACAACCCGGTCGAGCCGGTGAACGAAGGTGTTGTCACCTTCGTCGACAATTTCGCGAGCAATCGCGCCGCGGCTGCGTTCGTGTCCGCCAACCCGGCCGTCATCGCCAACGGCCAGGCCGCCGTCACCGCCGCGCCCAACAACATGGATGGATCGTACCAGGTCGTGGCGGTGACCGCGGCCTCGGGCTCATCACCGGCCACCTTCAATCTCACGAACACCGGCCCGGTCTTCGCGCACCTTATCGTCAATACGACGAGCCCTTCTCTCTTCCCTGGAGCGGGCCTCTTGAGCCTGCCTGAAGCCATCCTCTTCGCCGATTTCGACCACTCGGGAAATTCGAACATCACCTTTAGCAGCACCGTCTTCGCCACGTCGCGGACGATCACCCTGACGGGCAACCAGGTCCAGCTGAGCAACGCCAGCGAGACCGAAACGATTACCGGGCCAGCGGCGGGCGTGACGGTCAGCGGCGGCGGGTTGAGCCGGGTGTTCCAGGTCGATGCACTGGTCACCGCGTCCATCTCGGGACTAACGATCACCGGCGGCACGACCGCTGGCGATGGCGGCGGCCTGGCCAACTTCGGCACGACCACGCTGAACAACTGCACCTTTAGCGGCAATTCCGCTTACGACGGCGGCGGCCTGTCCAACGACGGCGCGCTCACGCTGACCAACTCCACCGTCAGCGGCAACTCCGCCACTGGCAACTTTGGCTGCGGCGGTCTATACAACGGCGGCACGCTCACAATGACCAACTGCACAGTCAGCGGCAACTCCGCCACTGGCAACTTTGGCTGCGGCGGCCTGGCCAACGGGACCTATTCCAACCAAGGGCCCACGCTCACGATGACCAACTGCACTGTCACCGCCAACTCCGCCAATCGCGTGGGCGGCTTGTTTGCGCCGGGCCCGGCCACGCTGACCAACACGATCGTCGCTGGCGGGGAAAGGGGAGTCCAGGGCGACATCTACGCCTTCTCTTTGTCGGGCACGAACAACCTGATCGGCACCGGCTACGCGGGCGGGCTAGCGAACGGGGTCAACGGTAACCTCGTCGGCGTGACCAACCCGTTGCTGGCCCCGCTGGGCAATTACGGCGGCCCCACCCAGACGGCGGCCCTGCTGCCGGGAAGCCCGGCGATCAACGCCGGCACCAACGGCCTCGGCATCCCCACGACCGACCAGCGCGGCCTGGGCCGGGTTGGCGGCGTCGACATCGGCGCCTTTGAGAGCCAGGGCTTCAACTTCACGGTCGTTCCCGGCGACACCCCACAGACGGCCAACATCGGCACGCCGTTCGCCAACCCGCTCGCCGTGAAGGTGACGGCCAACAACCCGCTCGAGCCAGTCAACGGCGGCGGCGTCGCCATGGTCGCCCATGCGGCGGCCAACGGCGCCGCGGCGATTTTGTCGGCCTCCCCGGCCGTCATCGCCGGCGGCCAAGCCGCGGTCACCGCCGAGCCCAACAACGTGGACGGCAGTTACACCGTCGTCGCCACCAGCACGGGTTTTTCCACCACGTTCGATCTGACAAACGCCGGCCCGGTCTACACCAGCCTGGTCGTGAATACCACGAGCGGTTCTCTCGTCCCGGGCGCAGGCCTCCTGAGCCTTCCAGAGGCGATCGCCTTCAACGACACCGCCCCCTCGGCAAACATCGGCATCACCTTCGATAAGAACGTGTTCAAGACGGCGCAGACGATCACCCTGACCGGCGCCCAGCTCGAGCTGAGCAGCACGAACGGGAAGGCGACGATCACGGGCCCGGCGGCGGGTGTTACGGTCAGCGGCGGCGGCCTGAGCCGGGTCTTCCAGGTCGATGGGCTGGTTACTGCCTCCATCTCGGGACTAACGATCACCGGCGGCAAGACCGCCGGCAATGGCGCCGGCGTGCCCGCCGGCAATGGCGCCGGCGTGCAAAACTATGGCTCGCTCACGCTGTCCAACTGCAGAGTCAACGGCAACTCCGTCAACAATCCGTACCCGGTCACTGATGCCGCCGAGGAGTCCTCCGGCGGCGGCCTGTACAATGGCGGCACGCTTACGCTGACCAACTGCACCGTCAGCGGCAACTCCGCCCCTATCGGCGGCGGCGTTGCCAACGGGCGCTTTTCCAACCAAGGGCAAATGCTCACGATGACCAACTGCACCGTCAGCGACAATTCCGCAAGCAACCCAGCCTTCGGCGGCGGTGGCGTGAGAAACGCCGGCACGGCCACGTTGAGCAACTGCAACCTCAGCGGCAACACCGGCTCCTACGGCGGCGGCCTATATAACTTTGGGTTTGGGAGTGGCACCGTCACCCTGGCCAACTGCACCGTCGCCGGGAATTCCGCCAAGGGCGGCGGCGGCGTGTTCAACTACGGCAGCGGCACGATCACGCTGACCAACTCCAGCCTCACCGACAACTCCGCCACCGGCGGCATCGGGTCCATCTTCTTCGGGGGAGGGGGAGTGCAAAACGCTTTTGGCACGATTACGCTGACCAACTGCACCGTCAGCGGCAACTCTTCCAACAACAGCGGCGGTGGCGTGAAAAACACCGGCACGGCCACGCTGAGCAACTGCACCGTCAGCGGCAACTCCGCCGTCGCCGGCGGCGGCCTTTTCAACCAGGGCACGCTGAACGTCGCCTCCAGCAATATCAGCGTCAACCAGGCCCGCGGCGGCGCCGGTGGCAATGGCATCGGCGGCGGCATCCTGAGCAACGGCGGAAGTGTCGCGCTCGAGCAACAGCGGGGTGAGCTTTAACACGGCAACGGGCGGCCCCGGGGCCAGCGGCGTTGCGGGCGGCGATGGCATCGGCGGCGGTCTGGCTCTTGAGAATAACTCGACGGCGACCATCACCAACACCGACTTCCTTGGCAACCTGGCCCAAGGCGGTGCCGGCGGCGCCGGGGCCAACGGCGGCGACGGCATCGGTGGCGGCATCGCCGTGGCTATCGGTGGTGCCTCGGACACGTCGTCCGTCAGCCTCAGCAACAGCTTGCTGAGCCTTAACGTGGCCCAAGGCGGCAAGGGCGGCTCCGGAGCCAACGGCGGCAACGGCGAGGGCGGGGGCGCCTTCGTCGGCGCGGCCGGCTCCGCGGCCCTCGACCAGACGGATATCCTCCTGAACCTGGCCCTGGGCGGCCTCGGTTACGGCGGCGGAGCCAATGGCGACGGCATCGGCGGCGGTCTCTACGTCACCTCCGGCGGAGTGGTCACCCTCCATAAATCGACGGTCGCGCTGAACTTCGCCTCCTTCAGCAACAACAACATCTATGGCACGGTGACCTACGTCTGAGTGCCGCCGCGATCTTCCCTGGCCGGCTCTCTCTCCCTCGGGCGCACCATCAGCGCCCGGGGGGAGGACCGTTTGCGGGCGTCGTGACATGAAGGCAATAAACAGGCGAACGGCACCGTCCTGGGCAAGGGCGGTGCAAAGGCAAGGACAGGCAATGCAATGTTGACGCGGTCGAACGGTTTAGGTCGCTTGGGCCGATCACTCCTGGAGAATTCACCATGACGATGGCTCGGGCGCATCTCGTCGACCCTTCCGTGACTCGTTGGTACCACTGCGTGACGCGTTGTGTGCGACGCGCGTTTTTGCTTGGCGAAGGCGCGGATGACCGCAAAGAATGGATCGAGCTTCGACTACAAGAACTTGTGGGAATTTTCTCCGTCGCCGTGGGCGGGTTTTCCGTGATGGACAATCATTTGCACGTGCTCGTGCGTCTCGATCCCGACGTCGCGAAAGGCTGGTCGGACGAGCAAGCCGTACGGCGCTGGGGGGCCCTCTTTCCACCTCGCGATAAGTCGCGGCGGCCGTTGCCGGTTTCGGAGAGCTGGGTCGAGTGGCGGCTCAATGACGCTAAGACACCCACTTTTTGCGCCTGAAGATGCCACCGGCCTCAGCCACCCGGTGCGCATCCGTCGACATGACCTTCGCATTGAGGCGACCACCCGCCGGGAGTATGCCCGGGCGGTTCAGCCTCATTCGGTCGAGTCAACCTCCTGGATTCCCACCTCCGACCTGAGAATGAGTGGGCGTCTGGAACACCCTGTGAGGTGGGGGCCACCCAGCACGCATGCCGGAATCGATGTGGTTCCACCGATCGCGGGATCAGCCCCATTCGTCGGGTAGCTCGTGCAGGTAAGCCTGCAATCGGTCGCGGCCTTCGTCGACGGTGAGGTGCGGGGCGCCGCATCCTGTTCGTGTGCCCAGTAGTTCCGGACGCGGCGTACATCGTGGGCACGCTCACCAATCCAGGCTCGGATCCCGCGCCCGCGTTTGCCGCCGTTCGCGCCGATCAATAACCGACGGTACCGCATCTTCGACAATTGAGTTCAGGACTTGGTTGATCTACTTCTTGGCACCTCCCGACGAGCCTACCCGGACGGGCTTGAGGCGATCCTGCGCGAGCGCTGCGCCGGATCTGCGGCCACCCTCGGGCCTGGAGACGCGATGCTGTGGTCGGGCCGGACACGACCATTTCCGGCGCCTTACCGACCCTTGTGTTGCTCAGGAATCACGTGTGACATGACTCACGCCAACCCCAGGTAGGGGATCAAGCTGCTGGCAGGCGAACCGGATTTTGAGTCCGGTACGTCTGCCATCAGCGTGGCGTTGGAAACACGTTGTAGCGACACTTAAAGCCGTTGATTTCGAGCCAGTTACGATGCCAGCGTGAACAACGTACATTGTCGCGGCATTGGGCTGATATTGCCAATCCTGTTGCCAAATTGTTGCCAAATCGCGTCCGAATGGAGGCCCGAACGGGCTTGGTCGTGGGTGATCGGCTGACGAGTAGTCGCCGATGTCGGGCCACGCCTGTAAAATCGGACTGACTCAGGGGTGACGAAATTGACGGGCATGGGTGAGGAAGGCGACGCCAGCCGTGAACGAATCGAACACAGTCGATGTGACGCACGACCGCGATGGGAAACCGAACCCGCAAACTGAGGCTGCCCGTGAGGAGCATCCCCAGCGGATCGGCCGCTATCGCATCGAGAAAGTGCTGGGCCAGGGGGGCTTCGGCCTTGTCTATCTCGCTCAGGACGAGCAACTGAACCGGCCCGTCGCCGTCAAGGTGCCGCACGCCAGCCTGATCTCGCATCCCGAAGATGCGGAAATGTATCTGGCTGAGGCTCGCACGGTCGCCAATCTCGACCATCCCGGCATCGTCCCGGTGCATGATGTCGGCAACACGGAGAATTACCCCTGCTACATTGTCTCGAAATTTATCGATGGGACCGACCTCGCGAAGAGGCTGAAACAACAACGGCCTCAATACCGGGAAGCCGCGGAACTGGCGGCGACCGTAGCCGACGCCCTGCATTACGCCCACAAGCAGGGACTCGTCCATCGGGACGTGAAGCCGGGCAATATCCTGATCGGCAACGACGGTAAGCCCTATGTCGTCGATTTCGGGTTGGCGCTCAGAGAAGAGAACATCGGCAAGGGACCAATTTACGCCGGGACGCCGGCCTACATGAGTCCCGAACAGGCCCGAGGCGAGGGGCATCGGGTTGATGGTCGCAGCGACATTTTCAGCCTGGGCGTCGTGCTTTACGAATTGCTGGCGGGTCGCCGGCCGTTCAAGGGAGAATCGATAACCGAAGTGCTGGAGCAAATCACCACCGCCGAGGTTCGCCCGCCACGGCAAATCAACGACGCAATCCCGAAGGAACTGGAACGCATCTGTCTCAAGGCCATGGCAAGACGAGCGTCGGATCGTTACACCACGGCCGTTGACATGGCGAACGATTTGCGGAACTGGCTGGGCGCAACAAGCGCGGAACGCAGGCCGAGCCAGGCCGAATCGCAACCAGTTGAACCACAGTCGGCGGTGTCGGCCACCGGGGGCAGCGCTATACCTCGTGGGACGATGCCAGCCGCCGCGCCCGCTGCCGAGAGCCGGCACATTAAGATCGTGCCCAAGGGCTTGCGGTCCTTTGACGCTCATGACGCCGATTTCTTTCTGGAACTGTTGCCGGGTCCCCGTGATCGCGAAGGACTTCCCGATAGCGTAAGGTTCTGGAAGACTGCGCATCGAGGAAACCGATCCCGACCACACGTTTTCGGTGGGCCTGATCTATGGGCCATCGGGATGCGGCAAGTCGTCGCTGGTCAAGGCGGGCCTGTTGCCCCGGCTATCCGAAGGTGTGATCGCGGTTTACATCGAAGCCACGCCCGAAGAGACCGAGACACGCTTGCTGCATGGACTGCGGAAACGCTGCCCGGCAGTCGAAGACAAGTTGAGCCTGAAAGAATCGCTGGCGGCATTGCGACGAGGCAAGGGCATCCCGATTGGCAAGAAAGTGCTGATCGTCCTTGATCAGTTCGAGCAATGGCTCCATGCGAAAAAGGAAGAAGAGGATACGGACCTCGTTCAAGCGCTCAGGCAGTGCGATGGAGGCCGACTCCAGTGCATCGTGATGGTGCGGGACGATTTCTGGATGGCGGCAACTCGCTTCATGCGAGCGCTGGAAGTCAGGCTTGTCGAAGCCGTCAACTCCGCGGCCGTCGATCTCTTTCCCATCCGCCATGCCGAAAAAGTGCTGGCGGCCTTTGGCCGGGCGTTTGGAACCTTGCCGGACAATCTCGGCGAAACAGACCCGGGACAGAAGTCCTTCGTGACGCAATCGGTCGCCGGTCTGGCTGAGGAGGGCAAAGTCATCTCCGTGCGTCTGGCACTGTTTGCCGAAATGATGAAGAGCAAGGCCTGGACCCCAGCGTCGCTCAGGGAGGTTGGCGGTACTAGGGGCGTGGGTGTGACGTTTCTCGAAGAGACGTTCAGTGCGACGACATCACCTCCCCAGCATCGCTATCACCAGAAAGCGGCCCGTGCCGTTCTGAAAAACTTGCTGCCCGATTCCGGCACGGACATCAAGGGAACGATGCGCTCCTATGCCGAGTTGCTGGAAGCCTCTGGCTATGGTAAGTCGCACCAGGGACTTCGACGATCTAGTTCGGATTCTGGACAGTGAAATCCGGCTCATCACCCCGACCGACCCGGAAGGCAAAGACTCGAGCGACGGCGCCTCCACGCGCACGCTTCCCGGGCAAAAGTACTTCCAACTGACGCATGATTACCTTGTTCACTCCCTGCGCGAATGGCTCACTCGCAAACAACGCGAAACCCGTTCCGGCCGCGCGGAACTGAAACTGGTCGACACTTCGGTCGCTTGGAATTCCAAGCCGGAAAACCGGTTTTTGCCGTCGCTTTTGGAATGGCTAAGCATCCGCTGCGCTCACAGACAGGCAACAGTGGAAGGAACCGCAGCAGCGTATGATCCGGCGCGCCGATCGATTCCATTTATCCAGGCTGGCGGCAGCGGTCATGCTCATGGGGCTCTTTACGGCGGCTGGCTTCTGGATCTGGAATCGCGTCGACCAAAATCGACTCGCGCTGCTGGCCGAAAAAGCGAAGGACCAGGAAGCGACTCGCATCGAAGGCCTGGTCGGCCGCCTGGTCAGCGCCGAGCCGACCCAGATTCCTGACATCGTGAAACAACTCGATGCGAATCCCCAGGTGGCTTCGACGTTCTTGTCACCGCTCGTCTCGCAGCCCGCGACGACGCAGGACGAAAAACGGAACCAACTCCACGCCCGCCTGGCGATGGTCTCCCGCGATCCATCGCTCGTCCTACCGCTGGCCGAGGAATTGCTCAGTGGCAAGGTCACCTACGTCGCGCCGATTCGCCAGGAACTGCGCCCAGCGGCACCCCAACTGACGGAGAAATTCCGCGCGATCCTGCGCGACGAGAAAGCGAACCGCGAGCGGCGATTCCGGGCGGCACTGGCTCTGGCGGATTACGTCCCCGAGTCCGAAAGAGCGTCGTGGACCGACCAGGATCTCAAGCTCGTGGCCGAGCAACTGGTTGCTTCCAATGCCGAGTTTCAGCCGCTCTTGCGCGAGGGGCTGCGGCCGATCCGCGCTCGATTGCTAGGCGATCTGGAGCGGATCTTCGCCGACCCGAAAGCGACCGAGGGCCAGCGGTTGAGCGCCGCGAACGCCTTCGCGGATTTTGCGGCCGGCGACATCGCCAAGCTGTCCGGGCTGCTCACGGTCGCGACTCCTGAGCAGCACGCCGTGCTGTATCCGATTGTGGCGGCGAACCCCGACCCGGCCGCGGTCGAGCAGCTCGCTCAGATCGCGGCCACGCCACCGCCATCAGAGTTGGGATCAGTAGAGCGTGTGGCGTATGGCCAGCGCCGCGCGAATGCCGCGGTGACGCTGCTGCGGCTGGGCGAGCGCGAGAAGGTGCTGCCGGCCCTGGAAGTGACCGACGACCCGGAAGCACTGACGCAATTCATATTCCGCTGTCGGTCGCGTGGTGTGGGCGCGGAGCCGCTCTTGGAATGCTTGCGGATCGTGAGCGAAAGTCCGGCCCAGCGGGATCGCCGTGGCGCCCGGTACGCGCTGCTCTTGGCGCTGGGGGAATTCACGCTCGCGGAGATCCCGGACGCGCGTCGGGACTCGTTACTGAAACAACTGGCCGATTGGTATCGGAGCGATCCCAGCTCCGGCGTGCATGGGGCGGCGGGCTGGCTGCTGCGGCGATGGGGGCAGGCTGAGGTCGCGCGGCAGGTGGACCAGACGGCCGTGCCTTATTCCCCGGGCCGGGAATGGTTCACGCTCGCGATCACGGTGGCCCCGACACCGCCCAAGCCCAAGGAAACACCAGCCGAGAAAAAGCCGGGACCGGCGCCACCGCCGTCTCCGAAGAAACCCAAGTCTGAGGAAGGTGAGGCGGCGAAGGCGGGCGAAACAGCCAAGTCCGGGACGTCGCCGGTGCCGAGCACGTTCCAATCACCCCCCGAGTCGCTGCCGCTGAAGACGTTTTACTTTACCTTCGTCGTGTTTCCGGCGGGCGCGTACGATATCGGATCGGTCAAGGACGAACCCGGCCGGCAGAAGAGCGAAGTCCGGCACAGCATCACGCTGACGCGCCCGTTCGCGCTCCTGGATCGAGAGATCACCTTTGAGGAGTTGATCGCCTTTTCGCCGGAAGAATACGCTGGAGACATGCGGCAGTTCGATGCGAAACCCGCGGATGCGGGGTACGGTGCGCACTGGTACGACGCAGTGGGCTTTTGCCGGTGGCTGGGCCGGCAATCGGGCTTGCCGGAAACGGATCAGTCGTATCCGGCTCCGGAGAACCTGGACAAGTCAAAGTTTCCACGCGAACCGAATCCCGAGGCGAACTGGGCTCCGCGGAGCTGGCCCGTGGAGCTGGGTCGACGGGGATTTCGGTTGCCGACGGAATCGGAGTGGGAAGTGGCCAGCCGCGCCGGGGCACGGACGGCTTACGGCTATGGGAGCGAGGAGAGTCTGCTGGGGCGATTTGGCTGGTTCACGGAGAACAGCGGCAAGCACGTCCATCCGCCGCGGGGATTGCGCCCGAGCATTCGCGGCCTGTTTGATCTGCACGGCAATCTGTTTGAGTGGAGTCACGACTGGTACGCGGACTATGGTGTCGGGGCCATCACCGATCCACTGGGCGCCAAAGAGGGCTCGTACCGGGTGAACCGTGGCGGCAGTTGGGGCCTCGTCGCGGCGTATTGCCGGTCGGCGTTCCGCAACACGAACGGACCGACGCACCGCGCGAGCGACTACGGCTTTCGCCTGGCCCTGAGTCCGTCTGGAGTCTCGTCGGAGAAGGATAGGTGAGCGGAGCCATCGAGCGGAGGCACGTAGGTCGCGACTGCGGAGCAGCGACCGGAGCTGCCGTAGCTTGATGGCGTAGCGGCGGGTTGGGATGAAAAACGGGGGTGCAGGGGGTGTCCCCCTGCTCGCGCAAAGTCTTGGTGAGTTCGCGCGAGGGTGCAATCGCATGCCGTTACGGTTCTTCGCGGTTCCGGTGCACGACTCGAGCAAGTTCGAGCAGGAGCTCAACGGTTTCCTTGCCAGCCACAAGGTCGTGTCGATCGACCGGCACCTGATCGACCAGGGCGTTAACTCATTCTGGGCGATCTGCGTCGACTACCTCAGCCATGCGCCGGGCGAGACGAATCGCAATCCCAACTTGTCGATGGCATGACGACCCCGGCCAGTTGCGAGCAATTCAGCAGCGTTGCAGCGAATTCGCGCGGGACGGGCTGGGGTTGGAACTCAAATCGTGCGACGTCAGGCGGACCTCCGCGGGAATGGAGTTTCTGGGATGCCGCCTTTGGCCGACTCACGTGGAGCTGAGTCGACGCAGCAAGCGACGATGGCGCTCTCGGGTGAAGGTGCTGGCACGTGCTGAGCGGCTGGGGCTGATCTCCGAATCGGAATTGCAGGTGCGTCTGTCGGCGCTCACCGCTTTTGCGAAAGGCGCCGGGGTCAAGAGTTGGCGATTTCGGCAGTCCGTGTTACAACGGTCGGTGGTGGACGATCAAGAAGGGCTCGAACCGGGTGAACCGTGGCGGCAGTTGGAACAACGACGCGGCGAATTGCCGGACGGCGAACCGCAACACGAACGAACCGACGAACCGCACGAACAACAACGGCTTTCGCCTGGCCCTGAATTCCGCTGGTGAGGGAGCGATTGCCCTGAGACTCCTGATGGAACAGATCGTTTCCCAGTCTGATCGGGCTTCGGCTTGATCGGCGAAATCAAACCCAGACGCCGCATGGTGCTGGTAGCCGGTCGGATGACCGCGTCGAAGGCTCCATGCGGCCCCCGAATTGGCGAGCACCTTGTCTTGCCGGAACGCGGCGGGCGAAACGATCGAAGCGCGCCAAGGTCCATATTCCAGTGCCGTCCAGTGTCGGGCCGTCGCAAGTCGGTTCGGCCAAATGACACCCCGGCCCGGCGAGTCAGGTAGGCCACGGGGTTCGAAGGCATTGCTGGGTCGCCACCGCGACGACCGCCAACGGCATCCGCCAAAGCCGTCTCGAGCAATGAGATTGTCGAAATCGAGCCGAATCAAGACAGTATTGAACATGCAACGCCAGGAACCGTGCACCGAACAGCCTGCCGTAGCACACTTACCGGCTGCCTGAACCTGGCGGCTCTTTCGCTGAGGGCCCGGTGACCCTATGATGCGGTAATGGGCAAGCTCTTTGAGCAGATTCGCTCGGCGGTGGGGAGCGATCGTTTTTTCGTCGCCTGGCATGCCGATGAGCGGTGCGGAGAACGTGGCATCACTGCTTGGCAACTGGTAGCGGGTCTCGAAAAGGCCGAACTGATCCGAGAGCGCCCGAGGGGCAAACCGAATCCGTCCGTGGTGGTGCGGCAATCCCTTGAGGACGGAACTGCGGTCGAAGTGATCTGGTCCTGGTTAGGTGCGGCGAGGCAGGCCAAGCTCGTTACTGTTTATTTCGTGGAGTGACGAAGATGAAGGAACGGCGTGAGAAGCGTAAGCGCTGGGTGCGTCGTGGGCAATACGCCGTCGAGGTTGAGGTCGATGTGGTTTATCCCGCCGGAGATCCGTCCGAAGCGTGTCTGGAGCCGGCCACGGTGCGATGGCTTGACGAGGTCGCCCGTCGTGCCGAGAAAGGCGATGTCGCCTACCTCAAGTCCGTCGGCGACGTATTTCGAGCAGTTTCCATGCAAGCAAAATGAGTACCGAAGGTGGGACTTGAACCCACACCGATCGCGGCGTCGCCGCGATAGAGCAGGAGAGCAGAGAAAGTAGTGAGGAGAGCAGGAATACGCTTCGCCGGGTCTCCTGCGGTCCACTTTCTACTTACTACTTTCCACCGGATTTTGAGTCCGGGACGTCTGCCACACACGTGATATTGGAAACAGGTTGCAGCGGTGCTTAAAGTCTCTGTTGCCAAGCCAGTTACGATGCTATCTTGATCTTCTGATATTGCAGCCGCATTGGGCTGATGTCGCCGGTCCCGTTCCCATTTTGTTCCCAAAATGCCCCCACAGCGCTACGCTTAGCGTTCGGGTAAGACCTCGATGGTCGCGGGCTGCGGCGGTCCGCCGCCCTGTCTGCATGGGATGATCTAACTTCAATGAGCTCGCCCACTTGCGACGTGCGAAAAGTGGCCCTGAGTGTTCGAGATCCGCTCCCTTTTGCGCACTCACTTTTCTGATTCCCGTGGCGCAAGCGCGCCGCAGTAAGGCAACCTGGGCAGCATGGCGCTCACGCACGCTCAGCGCCTTATCGGCCAGGAGCAACTCGACGACCTTGGCCGGGTCGTGCTTCTGCCGCCATAACGAGTCCACCAGCCGTTCGGCCTCGGGCCGCAGGGCAAGGGCCTCGCGGCGCGCCTGGTAACGCGTCTTCAGCGGCGCCGTGTCCCAGAGCCGGACCGTGAAGTCGCCGGAGCCCGAGACCAGCGTCGCGCCGTCGGGGCTGAAGGCCAGCGACCAGACGTAGCTGGTGTGGCCCTGAAGCCGCGCCACCTCCTGGCCGGTGGCCAGGTCCCACAGCCAGACGGCCCGGTCACGGCCGGCTGTGGCCAGCCGCGTGCCGTCGGGGTGGAAGGCCGCCGCGAAGACCTCGTCCGTGTGCCCGCGCAGCACCCGGCATAGGCCGCTGTCGAGCTCCCACAGGCGGACGGTGCGGTCCATGCTGCACGTGGCGAGCATCCGGCTGTCGGGGTTGAAGGTGGCCGACATGACCTGATCCTCATGGCCACCGAATCGGGCGACCGTCTCATGCGTCCGGGCATCCAGGAGGAGCACGGTCTTCTCATCCGCAGCCTGGGCGGCCAGCCAGCGGCCGTCAGGGCTATAGGCCAGTGCCACGGCTTCGGCCGTGAATAACCGCGCGCCAGACGCGACGTCGCAGACGCTGAGATTGTGGCGAGGGCTCGGTTCGAGATACGCCGCTGCGGCCACTCTCCTCCCGTCCGGACTGACGGCCACGTGGCGCAGTGCCCCGGCGGGACCCTCGATTTCCTTGCGAACGCGTGCCGTCGCCACGTCCCAGATCCGCAGCCGTTGGTCCGCGTACGTCCCGGTCACAAGCCACGAACCGTCCGGGCTGTAGGCCAGACACGTCACGACGCCCGGGTGAGGCAAGGTCGCGCAGGGCTCGCCGGTCGCCGCATCCCACAGCCGCACGGTGCTGTCCCAGCTTCCTGAGGCGATCCAGCGGCCGTCCGGACTGAAGGCCACCGGGTAGACGTAGCTGGTGTGGCCGCGGAGCCGGCAGGGTCGCCCGCGGGTCCACGTCCCAGACCCGCACCGTGTCGTCTCCCGCGAACCCGAGCCCGCGTTCGATACTGAGCGAGGCCAGCCGACGGCCGTCCGGGCTGTACACGGCCGCAGCGACCTCGCCGGCATGGCGGTCGTAGGGCGGTTCTACCTCCCGGCCGGTTGCGGCGTCCCACTGCCGCACGGTCCCATCGGCCGAGGTCGTCACGAGCCGCGCCTCGTCCGGTCTGAAGGCGATTCCGAGGACCTTGCTGATATGCCCCCGGCAGGTGGCCAGCAGCGCACCGGTGGCCGGGTCCCACAGCCGCGCCGTCTGGTCTTCGCCGGCCGAGGCGAGGCGCGTACCGTCCGGGCTGAAGGTGTGAGCCCAGATGCCGTCGCGGTGGCCATCGCAAACCGCAACCCGCCTGCCGGAAGTCGCATCGAACACCGCTAACCGCCGCCATTTGCCATCATCCCAACAGGTCGCCAGCCGGGAGCCGTCCGGGCTCATGGCGACGAACGAGTGCTGCTTTCCCTCCGGTATTTCCACGCGACAGAGGACCTTGCCGGCCTCGTCCAGCAGGTCGAAGGCCGTGTTCGACGTCCACACTGCGATGCGAACACCGCGGCGAGTCTGCCCTGCGGTGAAATCCCGCCCGCGTCCGGTCCTGATCTGCAGAGTCTCGTGCTCGCCGCCCGCCAGATCGGTGAGGCGCAGGCCGGCGGGGGTGAACGCCCCGACCCGGAGCCCGTCCGGGGCGCTGATCAGGAAGGGATATCTCCTGTCGGGCAGCGTGATCACCGCGGAGCTGTCGTCGAGCCGGCTATGCAGGTGCCACCATTCCCAGCCGCGCAGCTCCGCCGGGGCCGCCTCGAGCTGGCGCCGGACATCGAGCACGTCGTGCGCCTGAAGCGACGCGGCCGCGGCGGCCAGCCGGGCGCGGTAGGTCTGATACGACGCCTGGCGGGCGTTTTGCTCGGCCTGGTCGCGCTGCCGGGCCTCGCCAACGGCAAAGAGCGCGGTGGTGACCAGCCCCAGGACCAGAGCTACGACAGTCGCGGCCACCCCGCCCACCAGGCCGGTGTGCCGCCGGGCGAACTTGCGAAGATGATACAGTGCCGATGGCGGCTGCGCCTGAATCGGCTCGTGGGCGAGGAACCGCCGCAGCTCCTCCGCCAGCGCAAGGGCCGTCGCGTACCGCCGCTGCGGCTCCCGGGCCATCGCCTTGAGCGTGATTATCTCCAGGTCGCGCGGCAGGGCGGGCCGAAACCGGTGGGGGGCAATCGGCTCGGCGGAGGCCAGGGCCTGGAGCACCTCCATCGGCGTATCGCCCCGGAACGGCGGGTGCCCGGTCAGGAGCCGGTAGAGGATCGCACCGAGGCCGTAGATGTCGACCGCCGGCCCGGCCTCGGCGCCTGCGGCCTGCTCCGGGGCCATGTACTCGGGGGTCCCCAGCGTCAGGCCGGTGGCCGTCAGGCTGCCGTCGGCGTCCATGGCCCGCGCCAGGCCGAAGTCGGCGACCTTGGGGATCGCCCCGGCCAGCGGGCCCTCCGCGGCCGCGCCGGCGCCGGTCTGGAGCAGGATGTTGGACGGCTTCAGGTCGCGGTGGACGACGCCGCTCTGGTGCGCCACGTCGATCGCCCGGGCGAGCGTCTCGATCAGACCGGCGGCGGCGTGCGGCGGCCAGGGGTCGCCGCCGAGCCGGTCGGCCAGGCTGCCGCCGCCGACCCACTCCATCGCCAGGAAGGGGCGTCCGTCGTGAAGCCCGACTTCGTAGACCTGGATGATGTGGGGGTGCTGCACCCGCGCGGCCAGCTCGGCCTCGCGGCGGAACCGCTGCCGCTGCGACCTCCGACGCGAACCCGCCGGCCAGGATCATCTTCAGGGCCACCGTCCGCCGCAGCTCGCGATGCCGGGCCTCGTACACGACCCCCATCCCGCCGCGCCCGACCTCGCCGAGGACGATGTACTGCCCGACCTCGCAAGGCGGCGACGGTCCCTGGCCGGCGGGATCCGCCACGGTCGGCCTAGAGGCGCCGGACCTCGCGACTGCAGGGCGGAGGCCGCCTGACGCCGCTCGGCCTGGCCCTCCGGGACATCGCCCCCGAGGGTCGTGGCCGACCGTAGCCGTCCCAGAAACCCGTCGTCAGCGAGGATTGCGTCGACCCCCGCGCGGCAGGCCTCACAATCGTCCAGGTGGTGGGCGATCCGGCCGAGTTCGTCGCCTCGCAGCGCACCTGCCGCGAATTGGCGCAGCTGCGCGGCTTCCGGGTGATTCTGGCCGTCAGCGGTCAAGACACATCCCTCCCGGGGCCGATCCGGCCCATACCAAGGAATCTGGTTCGACGCCGCCGGCCTGTCACGAGTCTCACGGCAAGTCGTCGAGCAGGCCCTCGGCCAGCTCCCGCAGCCTTTGCAGGACGTGCGATCGTGCGGTGTAGACGGCCGCCCGGGGACAGCCCCAGCTCTCCGGCCACCTCCGAGCCGGAGGCGCCCTCCAGCGCCATGCGGCGGAACGCCCGCATGGTGGTCGGTTCGAACTCCAGCTCGGCCAGCTCGAGCAGGCAGCGGAGCACGTACCGATCGTGCTCCTCATTCCAGTAGCGGTTGAGCGGGCTGTCGGGATCCTCGAGTAGGGCGAGGGCGGCTGCGGCCGCGTCGTCTCGGGGTGCGGCGGCCCGGCGGGCCGGCGACTTCCAGTAGTCGCAACTGTAGTTGGAGGCGATCGTGCGCAGCCAGGAGCGGAAGGCCCCGCGGCGCCCCGAGTGGTCGAACGACGGCAGGCCGCGAACGACCGCCAGGAAGATCTCCTGCACCAGGTCGTCGACCTCGCCGCTCGGGACCGACTGCCGGAGCAGCCAGCCGGCGATCAGCGGGCGGTACAGCTCGCAGAGGTCTTCCCAGGCTCCCGCGTCG
Organism: uncultured Actinomycetota bacterium; assembly: GCA_963783945.1. Classification (GTDB taxonomy): domain Bacteria; phylum Actinomycetota; class Acidimicrobiia; order Acidimicrobiales; family Palsa-688; genus CAWAPS01. The sequence goes on along the minus strand of CAWAPS010000007.1, from coordinate 249,705 downwards.
CCGGCCCGGGCACGAATCAACAAGCTCGATCGGGTAACTTCCATCGTCGGCCTCCGCGACCGGGGTGGCCGCCGGTCCGTCCCGCCGGCCCGCCGCGATCGTCCCATTCTAGACAAACCCCGGAAGTCCTGACAGGTTCGACCGCCTGAACCAGATTCATTGGTTGTCAGCCCGTCGCGAACGAGGCGAACGCACCTCGCCTGACGACGAATCGCCGGCTCGACTCTCCCGGGCCGCGGTCCCTGCAAGGCGCCCGGGGGTTCCGGTTCGCCGGACTCCCGAGTCATCGCGAAGGGCCGATGAGGAGTCCCAGGCCCCATTCGGTTGGGACCTCTGAAAGGGCAAGGACACGCATTGCATATTGCTGACCGCCTTCGCGTTTTGGTTACCGCGGGCGGAGACGCCGCAGGCGCTGGAAACTCCCCGAAACACACCGACGAATCGAGGGCCAACATGCCGAAACCGTACGAGCTTCCCCGTCGAAAGGTCGAGGGCAAAACTAGCAGCAAAGACTACGAGGCGAAGAAGGAATTTTTGGCAGTTGGGAATATCCTCAACAGCAAGCCTCCCAAACACGAGCCAAAGCCGAACCCGATCGCTCATCAACCGGTGCCGCCGGACCCTCTGAGCAAAGCGCTGAAGACGGCGGCACAGAGCCTGATCGCGGCTCGCCCCAGCAACTTCGTCGTGAGCCCTGCGGACTTCCTGAAAGAGGCGCCGCCCTGGAGGAGGAAAACCGAGCTGTATGGCGCGGATCTCGCGGGCTACTGGAATGATGTGCGACACGAGATCGGAGTCCGCGTCGGCGGCGCGGGCTTGAACGCGACCGACGTCGCGCTGTTCGGCAAGGCGCTGGATTGGCTGGAGTTGGCCGATCGCGAGGGCGGAATGAGCGCCCTGGCTGGAACGCTGGAAAGACCAGGTCGATCAGGACCAACCGAGCTGGGACGAGGTCGGGGCCGCCGCCGACGGCATCGACAAATCCGTCACGTTTGCCCTGAAAATGCTGGACCACAATCTGGAGCTGCTTTCCCCGCAGGGGCAGCATTTGGGAACCGAGCTCGCGCACGCAATCGACGCGATCGGATCTGAAATCTCACGGCAGATCGGCGAGGTCGTTGTCTCGAGAAAGGTCCGCGGCGACGAGCTTTTCGCGGTCAGAGATCGGTTGGGGGCAAAGAACCGCGCGGGGATGCCGATTAGGCTGCGCGATGCACTCCCCGAGAAACACAAACTGCAGGAAGCGTGCAAGGCGGAGCTTCCCGTGTCCCTGCGCAACGACCCGAGGGTCCAGGCAATCCTCAGCTCTGCGGCGATCTGGCATGTCGAGGCGCTTAAACTCCATGATTTCGCCCGCGCCGGCGTAATCGACGTCGATACAGTCAAAGAGGCCGAATTGGTCAAGAACCTCGAAAAAGCCGCGGCGGATATGGTGGGAAAACTCGCTGGGGTAGCGAAATGGGACCCGCCGCAAGACCCGACCGACTTCTTGAACCTGAATCCGTCCCGATATGACCAGCTTCGAGCGACAATGAGTGCGCTCGCAGACGCGATGAACCACGAAACACTAAGACTGGCCGAGGGGATTGTCAACCCAACCACTAAGAAAGCAATGAAGGGCAGTAAGGCCGTACTTGACCTGACGCAGGCGATCGGCAAGCTCCATCAGAAGGATGCTGCTCGGGAAACGGAGTCTTCATTCTACCGCGAAGTCAAAGATGATTTTACAAATCTACGGCACTCCATGGTGGTGCAGCTCGGTGCGAAGTGGCGTCCTTGGTACAAGTACTTAGACGGCAAGCTCAACGACACAACCGCCCAGGGCTATGACAAGGCAGTGGCGAAAGAGTTTGACAAAAGGTTTGGCGGGTCTGGTCTCGCCGAGTTGCTGGATGGGTGGGCCGGCGCAAACCGAATGAGACCTACAAACGCGCGTGGGAACTGCTTGCGAAGCTGAGGGAGCTCAAGGCCTCCGCAGCCGACGTTTTCAAGGGCGGTTCGCAGCTCGAACAGCAGTGCCACGACTACCTGGACACTGTCTTCGATGCGTACAGCGCGGAACTCGCCGTGGACGTGGATGAAGACTACCGGGGCACAACCTGACCGCGCCGTCCGTCGGGCCCGCGCTGGCGCATCGATCGCCAGCGCAACGACGCGCGGCTCCAGGGCCGCGGGCGGCGTTGAAGAGCGTGGGGAATTCGTCGACGAGTGGTGCGCCGCTCAAGCGCGGAGGGAAGGACGATGTCGATTCTGGATCAGAATTTTCGCTTCGACCCGCATAGCTTCACGGACGCACTGGTCAACTGCGAGGCCACGATCGCCGGCTTCGTCAAAGAAACGATGAAGGAGGCCGGGCGATCGGGCGCGATCGGTTTTCCCCACGGCCAGCTCGACATGAAGGGTTGGCAGTTCCGGCCCGCGGGGAATCAAGCGCCGAAGGTCGATGACGAGATGACGCCCGAGTACCCGACGACCCTGCCCACCGTGCGCGGTGAGGTCACGGTCGTCGAGTCGTCGGAGCACCTCGTGCTCATGCAGACCGTCGACGAGTCCTCGACGCCCGGCGCTTCGGCGCCGACCGTGAAACCGGGCGAAACCAAGGGCATCTTTGACGTGCGGCCCCGGAGCCATCTGATCGTCTTCGGGGACGTGGTGACCATCCGCGGCAAGATCGTGGTCCCCGGCACGCACGTCGTGATCTTTGGCGCGAGGTGCGGACGCTCGCCGCTGGCGATCAGAAGGCGTTGATCGACACGAGTGCAACGAGCAGAGACGATACCGTGCGGCAAGACTACACGGCCGCAACCGGGCCCACGGGGCCAGCGGTGCGTCATGATCGAATTTGGATTAATTTCAAGGAGTTGCTTAGTTATAGCATCAAGAGCACGGATTATGGTCGTGGCTCCGACGAAAAAGCGGGTCAAGGGGGGAAAGGCGTCGACGGCAAGAATGGAGGGAGGAGTGATGACGCGTTCGGCCCCGCGGGTGGAGACGTCTTCATCGTGGCCGATTCTCTGGGAGCCTACTCCGACCTGACCGTGTGCTGCTCGGGGGGGCGCGGTCCGCGCGGCAAGCAGGCAGAGAACGGCGGAAAAGGAGGAACAGGGGGACCGGGCCTGAACTACGAGGTACATAAAGACCTTTCATCAATTGGTCAAATCGACTTCCGTACGCGCCATGCCGGGCGGCCCGGGCGGGCCCGGTGGCCATGGGGGGATCGGCGGCCCGGGCGGCCGCGGCGGGCCGTGTGGCAACTGCACGATCATCGTAAACAAGGCCGTGGACGCGGGCACCACGATCGAGAACACGTCGCAACCGGGCGAGCAGGGGCCGCGTGGCTTCCACGGTCTCGCAGGCGGGATCGGCGACCCCGGCATATAACGGAGCCGGTTTATCGGCTTATAGCGGCGACGCGATGAAGACCCAGGCTGTCGCTGTCGCGACCTTGAGTGGAGCGGAGCGCTTCAAGAGCCTGCAGCCGGCCAATGCACCGCTGCCGCCGGATCTCGCGCCGCCGCCCCCCGGACGTTGGGGCCGGTTCGTGGTGATCCACAACTTCGATGCGATCGATCAGAACGGCCTCTTCGGGTTTGACCTGAAGTTGATGCCCGACGTGCCAGCCAAGAGCGGCATCCAGCCCGACGGCAAAAGTCTGATCATCGTGGCCGACGTGATGGGAGTGCTCCACTTCCGCATCTTCGATGGCAACAGCAAGATGGTCGTCGATAAGGACGAGGACGAGCTTGAGGGACGAGACGAACAGATCAGCGATCTCAAGACGCTACTCGAGACCGCATGGAAACGGAAGAAGCCGACGACCAGCCAGAAGGGCTCGATCATCGACGCTGTTGTATCCATTGTCGATCACACGTCCTCGTTCGAGGGTTTACGGGGCATCTCGCGGGTCAGCTTCGTGCAGATGCTGCTGGAGGCGGCCCGGGCGTACTACCTCAAGTGGGATGCGTACCGGTTCGCCGCCGACAGCCAGACTGGCACGATCCGGGAGGAACTCCAGCGCGGCTCGAGTTCGTGATGCTCGCCTCGAGCCTCTTGCCCAAGTACCTTTCGTTGACCGACACACGCATCCGGGACGGCATCCACGCCACGCTCGGGACCTTGATGATCAACCTGGCACGGGGATGGGATTACTTCGGCCACGCGGAGAATTACGTGCCGCTCGGTTCGCCCGAATTCTACCTGGGGCCGTTCGCGGACGCCGTGGGATCTTTGAAGTTGCGCGAGGACACCTATCTGGACTATCGCAACAACTTGAGCCAACAGAAGTCAGTCGGCCAGCAGCGGCTCGCCGCCGTGCAAGCCGCCGGCGAGGAGCTCGAAGAATAAGGACGACGACATCAAGGCACGCCGGAACGGACTCAACGCATACATCATCGCCGACATCCCGGCGGCCGATGCGAAGAAGGACGAGAAAAAGGTGGCCCTGATCCAAGCGTTGGGTGCGCTCGAGCTTTGGGTCAAGGAGTGCTCTGGCTTGACCGTCCAGGATTATGCGGATTGTCTGTTCAACATGGCCTTCATCAGTTCGGAATTCACGGCGTTCACCACCCTGATGAGCCAGAGCATCAAGTTGATGGACAAGGCCGAAAACACAATCCCCAACGACGACGGCCAGGCGGTCAGTCGGCAACACATGCTGCTCCGAGTCGATAAGTTCGATAAGAAGATGTCGAAGCTCGACAAGGCGTGGGAGATGATCCAGTCGGCGCAACCCGAGCGAGCCGGGCCTGGTTGAATTGAACGACGACGACTCGTACCGTTTGCTCGTCGATCAGAACGAGTTCAACTCCATGCTCCAGCAGTTCTATACCCGGGCCGACGCGCGGGCGGCCATGAATGCCATGGACGAGTATGTCGAGGCGGTCCAAAAGCTCAACGCGACCCTCCTCAAGTACAACGCCCTCGTGACCGAGTACTTGCGCCTGCAGGGCGAGCATCGGGCGACGCTGGCCCAGCAAGAGCAGCTCAATTCGCTCATCACCGCCAACGCAAACCCACACCTCTTCGCCGAAACGGCCTTCGTTTCGGCCCTCTACAATCGCGCGCCGCGAGAGGTGCATCCGCTGCTGCTATGACGCCTGCGGGCCATGCGCTTTGCTGGCGCTCAAGCCCGACCGCGCCCTCTACGATACCTTCAAGCTCGGCTCCCCCGGGGTGATCGATTACAACTTCTTGAGCGGCACGCAACTGAATCTGAAGTGGAAGAAGATGGATGAAGACATCCGCGGCTTCAGGAGCCAGGTGAGTCGCACGCCGGCCGAACAGGAGGATTACAAAGGAAACGGCATCACCGTCATACTCAAAGAGGACCAATATCCCCACGAATTCGAGAATTTAAAAAAGGACGGGTGTGCTGTTCCCGGTGCCGTTCCCGCGGATCGGCATTCGCGCGATTCGGCCTGCGCCTCGTCCCCTCGGATCGAGATATCGATTTCGTCGCGGTCGACGACCTCGCCGGCGGCTCCCGCTCACCTACTTCTTCAATCCGTCGGCATGCCAGCGCCGTTCTCCTACCCGGAGGGTCAAAAAGACGAAGCAGATCCCGACAAGATTTTTCACATTATTATACATAGTGATGCGAGTAAGATGTTCGATCTGTTTATAGGTCCCATGAATCGAATGCCTCTCTATCCGTACGGCGAGGGCACGCCGGCCTGGAGGGCCCGGCGGATCAAGGCGTTCAACGAGCGGCTCCTGTCCCTCTTCCCGTACCTCCGCCACCTGATCCGAGCGAGGATCCCGGAACCTCACTCGGGTTTGACGTCCGATTGCGGTCCACGCCGGCCGGCCCGAGCGACCGGCCGTCGGGGTCAAGGACCTGATCGTCCTGGCCGCCGCGGCGACGGCCTCCATATCCGCGTCGTCGCCGCCACTGGCACGGTAGTCGTGGCAGCCGATGAAAAGGAGCTGGTGGTGGGGCAAGCCGAGAAGGTGAATGAACTCAAGGAGCTGCTCAAGCTCCTGCGGCCCGACCACGAGCTGACCGGTGAGGAGAAGAACCGGGTCGTCGCCGCCGTCGTCCCGATCGTCGACCGATTCCTCATGGATCGGATCCTCGAGGAGGCTCGCCGCGATCATGGGCCCGCAGGCAGAGCCGCGGAAGAACCTGATCGTCGTGGCCGAGTCGTGGCGGAATTTCTCCCGCGGGCCGGAGGCCGGCCAGTTCACCGTCCGGGTCTTCAACGATCGGGGCGACTGGTCGTGGACGCCCCCGAGGCGGAACTTCGGAAGAAAGCTCTTGGCACGCGGATCGACGAGTCCAAGAAGCGTCTTGGTCCCCTTTGGGGCCGTCCGTCGTTGACCGCAAGAGAGGAAGAAGAGGTCATCAACCAGATCGCTTCGATCCTCGATCAGCCGTCGCTCTGGGAATCCACGACGAAGACGAACCCGATCGACGGGACCTGCCTAGGTGCGAATCTTGAAGGTGAGAGCCTGGGTGTCGGGCGTCTCGACAGACGACTTTTCGTGCCATGTCGATCTGAGACAGATGGGGGAATGAGCTGTTTCGTCGAGAAGACGGGGCCATTATCGAGCTCACTCACGAACCGGTGCACGGTATCCAATTCGAATACAATTGGTCCAAGGTGGACTGGAACTTCAAGGAGGGCCACGTCAAGAATCCTGCATGGCTTTGCACGACGGCACGGACGGCGACCTCCATCTCCAGCCCGAGTATGGCGAATTCGAATACATCCCCTTGATCGGGCCGTTCGTGCAGTGGAGATCAGTATTTTCCGACGGCACGAACGATAAGCTCGATCGCAGGAAGATCTCGGCGATCTGGTTGGATTTCCACGTTCTCAGTCGTACAGCTCCGAAGAACGTGTCACGGTCAGGGAGGTGATCTTTCGATCGAGGTCGGCTTGGGGTTACGATCGCCGGTGTCGTGGAAGACACGCTTGCCAAACCACGCCCTGCGATCAGGCAACCTGATCTGTGCGACTTGGTTCGCCAACTTCGGTCCGAGGTGACTGAGTTGCGTAAATAAACTCGCGTGCGTCCCCCCATGCCCTTGGATTTGGTGCGGGCGGTCAACATAGCCTTGCAGTTCGGCGAGCTTCAGTTCGCGGATCGGGAAACCGCTCGCCGAGCGCGGCGATCAGTGCTTGAAGTGCAGTCCGATCCCCTCGATGGTGCGATCTTCCAGCGACTCACTGTGCGTCGCCAGGTAGCGGTCGCGGAAACCGGCGATTGTGAGTTCCCGCGATTCGGCGGATACTTCTTGCAGGTCGGCCGGTGGCTTGCCGTCGAATTGGACGAACTCGACGATATCAACGCCGGACGGCAATTCGATCAGCCGTTGCTTAAGCCGCATCAACAGGTAATCAACCTGTGCTGCTTTGCTCGCGGCTTCCTCAGCTGACACCTTGCCAAGGGGGAGCTTTTCTTGTTTGCCATGCCAACGGAAATGGATGCGGAATCGTCCGCCCCGCTCCTCAATTGCAGCCATCGTTGCGGCTCCAATATCACCGCAACGCTGTTCCCAATTTGTTCCCACTCAAGGCGAATCGGCATGTTGCGATTTGCCCTAAGTATATAGTACCGAAGGTGGGACTTGAACCCACACCCTCTTGCGAGGACCGGATTTTGAGTCCGGCGCGTCTGCCATCTGTCTGATGTTGGGCTGATGTTGGATTGATGTTGATTTCAGGGGTTTTGCCGAGGTTTACGATAGCCTTCGGCCGTCGCTCGCATTGTAGTCGCATTGGGCTGACACGGGCAATGTGTGCAGAAGAATTGTAAAGTAGCCACACTTGGTCGGGAAGATGCTCGCTTTGCGATTTGTGCAACGTGCGTGTCTGGATTAGACTGGATCAATCGAGGTGCCGCATCGGGCGGTGTCGAATCATGCGGCCATCCGAGACGAGTGATTCATAGAGGACAGGTATTAGACGCCGGGTCACCTGGCGGATCGCTCCCGCAGGTCGACCCGCTACATTCTATCCAACCCCCTACTGCTGAACAGCGGTTTTCCCCTCACTTGAGAAAACCAGGCGGGATCTCACCGCCCCACAACTCGCGGAGTGCCTCGAGAATGGCCTCACGCGGATCGGTAACCGTGGACATCAAGTGGTTGAGGTCTTGTTCGACCTCGGCTCCGACGCGTCCGCCCCGCTTCGCGCGGGCGATTCAGCGTCGCTAGGTCACATCGACGGACTCGGCGGCGGAGTGCCACCCCCTGGCCGCGAACCGCCCCGTGGTCTTTTACCATGGAACAATGCCTCCACAACTCGAACTGGCCAGCCGGCCACGCCGACCCCAGAACAACAAGGCTTTATGACCGGCGCCGCAGGAAAGTCACCCGGAAGGTCGTCGAGCGGATTTCGGTTTAGTCTCCGGGGGTCGCTGGGGGGATTCGAGGTGAGGAGATGACTTGAGCAGAGCGATCCTTAGGGAAACTCCGTTTGTTTTAACCGCGCGACATTTGTCTCTGGGTTCCATTCTTGGGTTGTGCCCATTGCTGGCCTGGCGATGCGTGTTGGATTTTGGCAACATTGCGGGACTATGCCCTTTTTTTTGAAACATTGGATGGCTAAATATCCCAGAGAATTGTATTGTCTTCTGAATATGTAGGCGTGAACGTAATCATGAGTCGTCGCATGCATCGTGGAAGGAATACACGATGAGAACAAGTGACACAAATTGCGCCCCGTGTCGACTGGTCTTCCCAGCTTGATATGAGAATGCACCCGACGCGGCGAGATAATGGCCCGTTTTGCTTCGTTTGCTGACCCTTACATGCACAAGGATTAGGCACATGAATCGCATCTTCCGCACACTGGTGCTGGCATGCTTGGGAGCCAGCGTGACACCGCAAGTGAATGCGGGTTTTGTAAATGTGGGGAACGTATCCGCGGGATCAATGGTCACTATCGCCAAAGTAGATGGTGTGCCAGACGAGCTGGTAGACACAGTGACTTTCAACGCGGCACAACCCAATTCGACATTCACGGTCTCGACCGATAACAATCGCCCCGCAACCGGTTACCAGTTCATGTTCAACATCACGAACGGTTACGCCGCCAACACCCCTGCAATCAACGACGTCATGATCTCGTTCCGCAATACCGCGACGGGCGATGTTGATTTTTCCGGCATTGGCAAATTCACCCCATTACCACCCGGAAAAAGCCAGGGTGCATCAGGACCTACCTTCGGTCTCCAAGGCAACATAAAATCCAACGCGTCCTACAAAGTCACTGTCACGCCCTCATTTGTACCCGAGCCAAACGCAATAGTCTTGCTCAGCATGGGAGTACTCGGTTTAGGCGCGATCGAAGCAAGCCGAAGGAAGCAGGCCGGAGGGTAATCCACAGCACAGACGGTTGACGTTGACGAGCAAATAGTGTTCCGCTATACACTATCCGCGTGAGGATACTCAGCCGAAGACAAGCACAGGCGACCCGCGACCGCATCCGGCCCATGATGGAGTTCGTGTACCGCTGTCGTTGCCGCATGGAGCAACTTGGGTTCGACCGCAGCGGCGCAATCTACCACTCGATCGACCAAGCCTATACTGCCTTGCTGGAGCTGAACGCGGAGTTGTTCTGCCAGTCCCACGGATTCCCAGCCGCCAAGCCGCCACCAGAACCGCCAGGAGTCACTCGGGCCAAGGACCAAGCTCAAGAATCACCCGACCGTCCGGCTGATTGATCGCGACTCCCGAGCGTGGGAATGTCCGCCCAGACGGATGCGGGTCTCGCTTCCCGCACAACGGGCAATCCATCTCGCCGGCGACGAGATGAGAGCGTCGCCCCTGTGACACCTGCACTGGCTGACGAAGTCGTCGTTCGCTTTCCGCAGGTACTGGTGCTTCGCCACGCACCCGCCCACCGTTCTCCTGGGCTCTGGTCCCGAAGTCACCTTTTGGTACGCTGAGTGCAAGGACTACGGACTATCATTCAACACGGAGAGAGTGACATGACCGACCACAATCGTGCTTGTTCTCGACGCGACTTCGTGAAAGGGGGCGGACTGTTGCTCGGAGGCCTGGTCGCGTCGGCAGCTTCGGCACCGGGCGCGAACGCCGATCCGCCGGCGGTCCTGAAAGTGCCTGATTCCGTGCTTGGCCGCACCGGGCGCGGGTTTCCCGCCTGGGGATCGGCTGCGCCTACTTTCAGCGAAAGCACGTCACACCGGACGACGTGCGCGCCGCGCTTCACCGCGCCTTGGAGCTCGGAATCAACTATCTCGACACGGCGCCCACTTATGGAAACGCCGAGACCGGTTTCGCCGAGGAGAAGATGGGGCCGGCAATAGCCGAGATCCGCGACAAGATCTTCCTCGTCACCAAGACCGAGGAGCCGAGCTACGATGGGACCTGGAAGCTCATCAAGCAAAGCCTCAAGCGGATGCGGACCGACAGGATCGACCTCGTCCACTTGCACAACTTCGGTGACGAGAAGGTCTGGGGCGACCACAAGCTCGTCTTCGGCGAGCGCGGGGCGATGGGCGCGCTGCGCGAGGCCAAGAGGCAGGGCGTCGTCCGGTTCATCGGCGCCAGCGGCCATCTCCACCCGACACGCTTTCACCAGGCACTCGATAGTGGCGAGATCGACGTCCTTATGAACGCCGTCAACTTCGTCGTCCAGCACACCTACGATTTCGAGCACAAGGTCTGGAGCCGAGCCCAGCACATGAACGTCGGCCTCGTTGCCATGAAAGTGCTCGGAGGCGCGGCGCGGGAACAGGGCGGGTTCAAGATCGATGAGAAGCACTACGAAAAGGCGATACGCTACGCGCTATCCATCCCGGGCATTGCTGTCGCCGTGATCGGGTTGGAGAACATCGCCGAGATCGAAAAGGCCGCATCGGTCGTCGCCCGAGCAAATCCCCTTTCACCAGAGGAGAACCTCGATCTCGCCCGGATCGGCCTCGATCTCGCCGGTACGCCGGAGTGGAAAACCGCTTATGGCACCCCGCTGGCATGACCGGGGCCGATAACCACGTGAGGCCCCGAGCTCCCTGACGATTATTCGTCTCGGCTCATCGGCACAGTCCCCCCAATCAGTTCCGTCGGAGAGTGCTCGAAGCCATACTTTCTGCGCAAAGAGGGCGGCCAGAATCCACCGCAGGAGCGATAATTATAAAATGTGATTTTATCCACGTCGTGATCCATCGCCTTCGCCTCAGCCGAGGAAGGGATCTCGCGCGTGGCGGGATCGACGTAGGTCTCCTCCCACCTGAATCCGAACGGGCTACTGAGCTCACGCTGCGCAGGAGAGCCCAAGGACTTCCAGGACGCTCATCGACGACACGTTTCAAGAGCGACTTGCCCTCGCGTGCCGCCGTTGCTGCCTCGACTGAATATCGTACTTTCTCATCGGGGACGAGCCGCCACGCATTAAACTTCTTGTTGCTAAACTTGGGGGAATCGAGCTTCATACGCCGCACAAGCCCAGTTGTACTCGTAACAGCGGACCTTGATGGCCAAGAGGCGGCCGAGAACGAGGTCATAATGCGCCTGCCAGTTTTGCGAGGTTTCACGGTCGAGCACCGTGTCCCCTCGCATCATCGGCTCCAACGAGAACTCACCGCACGGGCCAACACCGCGGCGGCGAACTGAGTCAATCTGGTTCCGCGGACCATCGGCTCCAGGACCTCGTCCACGGTGTAGGCTACTTTCGCTGCGATTTCTTGGTTCTTCATCATCGCGGTCACGAACTCAAAGCGGTCTGCCGGAAAACTCAACGACGCTTTCGCCAGCAATTGTTCATCTGTGAGCTGCATTGCCTGTAGGAAGGTGCTCGCCAGGTCGAGCGCATTTCCGGCTTCGCCGAAAGCTTCCAGAGCGACCTCGCGTTGCTCCGAAGCGATGATTTCGGCTGCCTCCGCCCGCCTCCGTGCGGACGCCTCAGACGCATAAGCAGTCTGAAGTTTCGCCCGCGATTCCGCGATCAGGCGATTGGCCCGCCTCAATTCACCGTTGTACGCGATGAAAAAGCCTGCCGCGATCATCGCGATCAAGGCGACGAGCGACGTCCCCGCAAGGGCCGCAGCCGTGGGGTTTCGCCGGCACCACATCCACAGCCGCGCCGCCTTGCCCACAGGCCGCGCCGCGATCGGCTCGCCAGCCAGCCAACGCCTCAAATCCTCGGCGAGCGCCTCCGCACTGGCGAACCGCTGGCGCGGGTCTTTTTCCAGGCACTTCAGGCAGATCACTTCCAGGTCGCGCGGTACCTTTGCGTTCCGCCTGGAAGGAAGCTCCGGTGCTCGTTCACGCACTTGCTCCAGCGTGTCGAGCACCGAGTCACCGCCGAACGGCGCTCTTCCCGTAAACAACACGTACAGGACAGCCCCCAGGCCGTAGACGTCGGTCGCAGTCGTCACGGCTCCTCGCTTGCCGGAAGTTTGTTCGGGGGCCATGTAGGCTGGCGTTCCGAGAATCGCGCCCGAGCGGGTCAGTTCGCTGTCCCCTTCGACGCGTTTGGCCAGGCCGAAGTCGGTGACATGCGGCCGCCCGTCCGCATCGATCAGGATATTCGCCGGTTTCAGATCGCGGTGGAGGACGCCTCTCTGATGAGCATGGTGGACCGCGTTTGCCACAATCGCCACCAGATCTGCTGCGGCCCTCGGGTTCGCCAGGTACTCGCTCGGTCGCTTGTCAAGGCTCTCACCCGCGATCAGCTTCATGCTGAAGTAATGCTGATCCTCGAACTGACCGACCTCGAAGATCGGCACAATGTTGGGATGATCGAGCTGCGCGACTGCCTCGGATTCGTTCTGAAACCGGCGGACCTCCTCTGCACCGGCGAACCTGGCGGACTTGATCATCTTCAAGGCCACCGGGCGGTTCAGGCTGAGCTGTCGAGCTTTGTAGACGATTCCCATGCCTCCTTCGCCCAGCACGGTCTGCAGCTCATAGTCGCCGAAGTAGCCGACGAGTGTCCTCGCTTGGAGGGGAGACACATTCGGACTGTTCTGAGCCGCGGACGTTCCGTCGACAAGGCCCGTCTCAGACATGCAAGGACGATCGGCGGAGTCTATCGTGACGTCATAAGCGACTGGCGATTCGGCCCCTCCGTCGGCGCCAACTGGCCGGCCGATAGCAGGCATCCCGCTCCTTCCGCGGCCCGGCAGAGCCGGTCGACGAAACGCCGGCAATCGGAGCAGTGCTCAAGGTGGTCGTGCACAATCTCGGCCGTACTGCCGTCGAGCTCACCCAGCGCGTAGCGCGTAGAGTCTCAGGCATCGGATGAGGGGAAGCTTGGGCGTCCATGAAGGAGATCTCCCGCTTCGGGTCGTCCCGGCCATCGGGGCCCGCCTCAAACACAAAGACGTCTTGGGCGTGGCGGACTTGCGGAGAAAACCAAAATCATCTCAAAAAATCGCCGGCGCTGCAAGTATTGAGTATTCGAAGCGCGGCTGGAACCGTGTATCGCCGGCGCCAACCGACTCGCCGTGCCCGGCGTCGGAACACTCGAGCATGTGGGCACGTACGGTAGTGTACCGGGCGTTAGGTCTTCACTCCAGCATGAGGATCCTCAGCCGAAGACAAGTACCGGCAATCCGCGACTGCATCCGGCCCATGATAGAGTCATCTACCGCTGTCGTCGTCAAACGGACCAACTTGGGTTCGACTCGACATCGGTGGCCGCTTCGCCTCGTTTCGACTGTCTGGGGAAAAGGAGAGACGGAAAGGGACGTTCCGCCGGGTTTAAGTTTCGCTCCGTTGGTCGCCTTTGGCCATATCCCAACCAAGCCTTCTAGCGTTCGAGTCCCGGCACTCCGGCCAGCACCAGCATCGGCACGATGTAGCCGTTGACGAGCGCGGGTGGAGGAACAGGCCAACAGGCAGGATGACCACGGCCGCGGTCCAGGTTCGCCCAAGCCAGGGTTGGCTCCGGAGCAGACGGCGGGCGGGGCGGGTGTTCTCGGCCGCTACTCCGAGGTACTGCAACAGGAAGTAGAGGGCGGGCCTGCCGTAGCCATCTCCGGCCATGAAGCTGAGTAACTCGTGGTAGAACCCGCTATAGAGGAACACCGCCAGCAGGGCGGCCCGCGCGCCGGCCCGGCGCGCCACCGGGTAGAAGATGACCTCGCGCAACAACCCCGAGACGAGGCGGTTCCAGCGCCGGCCCCAGAAGTCGCCGAGCGACGTCGCGGCGATGGGACAGTCCCAGAGCTTCTCGACCGCGAAGCCCATCGCCCGGAAGATCAGCGCATAGAAGTCGAACCGCGCGATGAGGCTCAGGAAGCAGATGCCCACCAGGCCGATCCAGAACCGGACCGGAAAGGGGGTCGCGGCCGGCAGCAGGCGCGGCACGAGCCAGAGGAGGGCCGCGCCAGTGGCCATGTTCAGGAGGAACCCGCGCACCGTCGGAACCGGGCCCCGGGCGTGGTCCGCTGACCCTTGAGGAATTGCGTCGGCTGCATCCCCAACCAGACGCAGTAGGCCAGAAACCTCAAGAGAGTGAACCGAGCCCACGCCTCGGGCGGCAGGCAGAGCAGCGAGGCCGCCTTCCACGAGACGACCGAGGACAAGGGCCTGTCCGATATTGAACGTCCTCGTCCCCAGCCAGGGCCGGCAGCACCAGAAGCCGGCCAGACCGCCGACCATCAGGGCCCAGGCCAGGATGTACCGGTACAACGGTGCGGGATGCTGCGTCGATGGCATGGTCGGTCGCACTCGTCCTCTGGTGTCCGTTGTCCCCGTGTGCCCCGACGGAAGCACGTCTCGCTCGATCGGGGCGACGTGGCAACTACCCGGTTCGCTCGATCGGACCGCAGCCACCAGAGCCCGGCCTGATCTCCCAAGCCTTCGTACTGCTTCTATTCTCACCGCTGGTCGCGATTCCACCACCCACACGGCGGTTATGACCTGATCTACAGCTTCGACTACACCTCGACTTCGGCCGATCAGAAGCAAGGCTGGGTCGGCTCATGGGCACCGATTGTGGAGACGTTTCAGACTGCCTACACCGGCCTGAACACAATCGGATTCTCGAACACCTTCATTCATTCGCAACGCAACCAACAACTGGGGACCGTTCGGTCTGCTGTCGTCGTCGCAGAGCAACATCTCGGGCGCGACAATGGGCTTCAATCTTCTCTTCCTCGACCCGAATAGCAGCTTCGCCGTCCATTGAAAACGCCCCGCCAGAGATGACTCGCACGATGGACACGAAAAGCGCCCCGATCCGGATCGTCCCCCGCCTGCAACACTCACGCTCGACCAGGCCGCCGGGGAGAGCATCGCGACCAGCGGGATCGGTTCGCGGAAATCACCCGGCAACAATCACTCGACAAGAGCGCACAACGAGCCTTCGTCCTCGCCAAGCTCGATCTTCTAAAAAACGACCATCGAATGTGCGATTCGGAGAAACAAGCCGCGATCCGGGAACTCGAAGCCATACTCGACTCGACCGACTCACGCGGTCAGGCGTAGCACGTTCCGATCGCTCACGCTTCTGTAACGCTGGCTGCCATGAAATACCGGAAAGCCGCCTGACGACCAATCTCAGCAGCAGCGGGGCACCGGTGAGCTATGAAGTCCCAGATTCCTATCATACCCCGCAGGCCAACCTCGCCGGATGCCCTGCTCGATAATCAACGAATGCTGCGCAGTCGATGCAACGCACGTCGCCCGCCGTGAGCCCACCGTCCGCATCCACCTTCATCGATCACATTTTTTCAAACGGGCGCAGGGCACACTCCGCCATTCTTCCTGCAGGGCACTGCCCCCGCGCACCCATCCTGATCTCGTCGGGAAAATTTCGAGATCCTCCATACCGCCCGCGTCGCTTGCGAGCAGCCAACGCACCTGTTCAGATTGCTTGCATGCTGGCATTGACTTCTTGCGCGTCGACTGTTACATTCCGCGCTAGGTTGGACGGCTCGAGCGACGACCGCCGCATGAGATCTTTTCACCTTCAGGCGAGACGACGCGGCGCCCGACCTGTTTTCGAATGTCCGGGCGGTTGCTTCTTCCCACACGGGGCGACAATCGGAGGGTGACACACCATGGTGCGCAAGTTTGGCGTGAGTGTTGAGGATCTCGAACGCCGCACGCTTTTATCGCATCGCGTACACTCTCACGACGGATCAATCCGTCTACCAGGCAGGGCAGCCGATCCAGATCGCGTTCACCGAAACGAACACGGGCACCCAGCCGGTGACGGTCTCGCTCAGCCCGACCGATTTCACCGTCTCCGAGCAAAGCCTGGAATTCACAGCCCGGTCTGGGAGTCGAACCCGGAGAACGACGGTCAGCCGCCCACGCTCGGTGACGCTCCAACCGGGTCAGTCCGTGTCCCAGACTGCCTCCTGGGATGGCACGGTCACGCAGACCGCCTCCCAGCAAGGCACCAACACGAGCTACGCGGTCAACCAGTTTGGCACGTTCACGGTCTCTAATCCCAACGCCCCGCCAGGGGATACGGCGGCGTTCCAGATCACCAATCCGCTCCAGGGCAACTTGACGACCAGTCAGGCAATCTACCAGTTGGGCCAGCCAGTCCAGCTCACTTACGCCGAGACGAACACCTCCGACCAGGCGGTCACGGTCCACGATCCTGGATCCCATTCTCTTCCGGCTCCTTCGTAACGGTCAGCAAGTGTCGCCCGTGATGGACCCGCTCGGATCAAACTTTGAGACGATCGGCCCGGGGCAGACGGCGCAACACCAGTTCACTGTATCGCAAGCCGAGTTTTGGTGGCTCTGGCACCCTGGAAAACCTGACAGGCTCATTCGCCGTGCAGGTTTACGATGTGGCGGCCGCTCCAGGCGAATTCACCGCGGACTTCCAGATCGCGGCCCCAGCCTGCCGGGGCCATCGTGTCGAGTGTCACCACGAACCAGCCCGTCTATCAAGCCGGCGAGACGGTCACGATGACCTTCACCGAGACGAACACGAGTGACCAGGCCGTGATGGTCCCCACGGGACAGAATGGCTTCGCGTTCGATCAAGTCTTGCCCGCGTCGTACTCGGGTATCCCGTTGTTACCCGGGCCGACGATGACGGGATGGTCGACTCTTGAGCCCGGTCAATCCTGGACACAGACCGAGACGTGGCCGGTCGTTGACCCGGTGTCGGGTCCCTACACCGTCAAGATTTCCAACTTCTTCGACCTGAACGGCCATACGTCCACATTCGAGGTAGTGGGCGCGTCCACGTCCGGCAATTTGTCCGGTGACCACGAACCATTCGGCTTACACGCTTGGCGAGACCGTCCGCGTTAACGTGACGATCCCCGGCACGAGCGCGACCAAAGGAGTCTCGTCTCGCGAACAGATCACCATCCTCGACGGCACGCACGTGGTCTCCCGGCTCACCCGCCGCATCCCCGCCTCCAAGTTAAAGCATCTCAAGGCAGGCCATTCCGTCAGGCTGACGACGGTGTGGAACGGCCGGCCGAACCAGCCCGCCTTCCACGCTCTCAAGCCCGGGTCCTACACCATCGACGTCACCTACGGCGACTCGAGCAGCACGGCGGCCATCACCATCGGCCGAAAGGTGTTGTAGCCCGGCCGCCGGCCTCGTCCATGGCCGCAACGCGGCCGCGGTCAATAGCCACGGGCTTCAGCCCTTGGCGCTCGAACACCTCGTACGCTTCGAACGCCCCGAATCACGTCACACCCAGGTTCCCCTGTTACAGATTTCAAATATTGACTTCTGTAACCAGATCGCATACACTTCCTCGCGTCGATCAGCTTTTTCAAAAGGAGCAAGCCAATGATTACAGCCAATCTCGGAGGTCAGTTTACCTTCCCCGGCACGTCATTGACGGTCCATCGGATAGGCTACGGCGCGATGCAGTTGGCCGGCCCCGGTGTGTGGGGGCCGCCCAGCGATCCGGATGGTGCCCTCGCCATCCTCCGCGAGGCCGTGGCGGCAGGCGTGAACCATATTGACACGTCCGACTTTTACGGCCCGCACGTCACCAACCAGATCATCCGGCAGGCGCTGCACCCGTACCCCGCGGGACTGGTGATCGTCACCAAGCTGGGTGCACGCCGCCCGTCTGATCGGTCGTGGCAGCGAGCCATCTCACCCGAGGAGCTGACTGCCGGCGTCCACGATAACCTCCGCAACCTGGGCCTGGACGCGCTCGACATCGTCAACTACCGCGCGATGGGGTCCGTCCACGGCCCCGCGGAGGGGTCCATTGGCGAGCAAGTGACGGTGCTCGCCGATCTCCAGCGCGCAGGCTTGATCCGCCATATCGGCCTGAGCAACGTCACGGCCGCCCAGGTGGCCGAGGCGCAAGCCATCACCGATGTCGTGTGCGTGCAGAACAACTACAATCTGGCCCACCGCCACGACGACGCGTTGATCGACGACCTGGCGCGCCGCGGCATTGCCTACGTGCCGTTCTTCCCGCTCGGTGGTTTCACGCCGCTCCAGTCGGCGACTCTCTCGACCGTCGCGCACCGCCTCGGATCCACCCCGATGCAGGTGGCTCTGGCATGGCTGCTGCACCGCTCGCCCAACATTCTGCTGATCCCCGGCACCGCGTCACTCGCACACCTGCGCGAGAACTTGGCCGCCGGAAAGTTGAACTTGTCGCCGCAGATCTTGGCGGAGCTGGATACCATCGCCGCCGCGACTTTGCCGGTGACCTGATGCCCCCCGCTGACAACCCGCTGACCCGCGATCGAATCCTCGACACGGCCGAGGACGTCATCCGCCGGTTCGGCCCAGCCAAGGCGACCGTGGTGGATGTCGCCCGGGCGCTGGGCGTGAGCCACGCGGCCGTCTACCGGCACGTGGCGAGCAAAGCCGAGCTGCGCGACCTGGTCGTCGGCCGGTGGCTGGAGTCGACATTGCCGCCGCTGCGGGCCATCGCCGCAAAGCCGGGCCCGGCTTTCCGGCGGTTACGACGGCTGGTCGACGCCTTGATCGCGATCAAACGCCGCCGGGCCACCGAAGACCCTGAGCTGTTTCTCGCCTACCGGACGCTAGCCGCCGATGCCCAGTCCGTCGTCGCCGCCCATGTCGACGAATTGGTCGGGCTCGCCGCGGCAATTATCCGCTCCGGTGCGCAGGAAGGCACATTCCGAGCGGTCGACCCCGTGGCCACCGGCCGCGCGGTGCTGTTCGCCACGTCTCGGTTTCACCACCCGGCCCACGCCGCCGCGTGGACCGACGCAGACATCGACGCGGCATACAACGACGTGTGGCATCTCCTGATGGACGGGCTGTGCGTTGCGAAGAGCTCCAGGTAAAGCGAGAAGCAGGGGGCACGACCAGCAACTGACAATGGACCGGCCGGGGCCGTCTGGCACTTCCACCGCGCTTCGAGTACGGTTGGAAGATCAACCGAACCCACCCGCCCGCGAACCGATTCGCCTCTTCTCTCCGGGAAAAAGGCAATGAGAACTTTCATCGTGGTTGCACTGGTCGCCAGCAGTGGAACATTCAGTGTGGCCCTGGCGCGGCCGAGTCATCGCTGCCGCGCAGCCAACCGGAGGCACAGGGCATATCGTCCTCCGCGATTCTCGCCTTCGTCGACGAGGCCGAGAAGAAAATCGATGCGCTGCATAGCTTCATGCTCGTCCGCCACGGTCACGTCGTGGCCGAAGCGTGGTGGTCGCCGTACCGTGCAGAATCGCGCCATGAACTTTACTCGCTCAGCAAGAGCTTCACCTCCACGGCCGTGGGCCTGGCCATCGCAGAAGGAAAGCTGACTATCGATGATGAAGTGCTCAAATTCTTCCCTGACGATGCTCCCAAACAGCCGAGCGGGAACCTGAAAGCGATGCGCGTGAGCGACCTCTTGCGCATGTCCACCGGCCACCGGGCCGAGCCGCAGCGCGAGCCGGGCGCGGTCTGGACCAAGACGTTTCTGGCGCAGCCGGTGCCTTTCAAGCCGGGTACGCACTTCCTCTACAATACGTCCGCGACGTACATGCTCTCGGCCATCGTTCAAAAAGTCTCGGGCATGACGGTGCTCGATTACTTGAAGCCGAGACTCTTCGAGCCGCTGGGCATTGAACACCCGACCTGGGGAGAAAGTCCGCAAGGAATCAGCCTGGGTGGCTACGGATTGAGCATCCGCACCGAAGACATCGCGCGTTTCGGCCAGCTCTATCTCCAGAAAGGGATGTGGCAGGGAAGGCAAATCGTTCCAGCGGCCTGGGTCGAGGCAGCCACCGCTCGCCAGACTTCAAACGGCAGCAACCCCAAGAGTGATTGGGACCAGGGTTATGGCTACCAGTTCTGGCGCTGCCGCAACGGTGCCTTCCGCGGTGACGGTGCCTTCGGCCAGTATTGCATCGTCTTGCCCGAACAAGACGCCGTGATCGCCATCACCAGCGGCGTGAGGGACATGCAGGCTGTGCTCAATCTGGTCTGGGATCAGCTCCTCCCCGCAATGAAGCCGGCGCCAGTAGCCACGGATCAGGAGGCCCACGCGAAACTGACCCAGAAGCTATCCAATCTTATGTTGCCGCCGATAAAGGGGACGCTCAGCTCCGCGGGTGCGGCGAAACGCCCGAGCGGACTGTATGAGTTCCCCGCGAACGACCGAAAGCTCGAATCGATCGGGCTCCCTGGCGACAACAAGGAAGGCGCCGTCATTCTCGAGATCACATCAGGGGGCGTACATCAGAAGATTTCGTGCAGCAGCGGTAAATGGGACATGGGACGACTGGCCTACGGAATGTTCCCCGCGCAGCCCGTCGCCGCAAGCGGCGCATGGACCAGCGACGATACGTTCACCGCCAAGATCTGTTTCTACGAAACCCCATTCTGCATTACGATGACGTTGAAGTTCACCGGCACGGAATTACTCCTCGACACCACGTCCAACGTCGGTTTCGGTGCGACCAAGCAACCGCGGCTCGTCGGGAAGGAAAAGCCAACGAAAGCGGACTGAAATGGCTTTATCCCGCAAAACCGCGCTGCAAAAAATTAAAGCCCCGAAGGGGCGAAACAACAAAGCCCAGGGCATCGCCCTGGGTTTCCAATGCATCGCCCTGGGTTCCCTTCGTGCACTCGTCGCCACGGTCGTGGTGATCTCGCTTGCCGCGAACGCCGGCTGTAAAAACGACGCAGCCCGCCCGACTCCAAAGCCGTCAGCCCAGCCCGACCCACTCGTCTTCCGCGCACAGGATCTTCCCTTTCAATATGACCGCGGTGAAACCGGCGAAGCCTGGCCGGTCGAGACCACGGGGGGAGGCGTGGGCCTGCTCGATTTCGACGGCGACGGCCGGCTCGACATCTTCCTGGCACAAGGGGGCCCTCTCAAGGGCCCCGTGGATCCCCGCGCGTCAAGCGATGTGCTGCTGCGCAACTCCGGCGACGGCCGATTCGAAGACATGTCCCAGCGTGTCGGTCTATCCGCGAAGGGCTACGGCCAAGGAGTGACGGTGGCCGACTACGATGGGGACGGCGATCCCGACGTCTACGTGACGCGCTACGGCCGAAACACGCTCTGGCGCAACGACCGCAAACAAGGCCGATTCACCGATGTGACGGAAGAGGCTGGCGTAAGCTGCGGAACCTGGAGCTTGGGCGCCGCGTTCGGCGATTTTGATTCCGACGGCGACCTCGATCTCTTCGTCGCCAATTACTTCAAATTCGACGAATCCAAGGCGCCGTTCCGGCGCGACCCGGCCACCGGCGCCGCAGACTACGGCCTGCCCCAAGATTTCACCGGCTTGCCCGACGTTCTGTTTCGGAACGAAGGCAACGGCCGGTTCACGGACGTCACGAAATCGGCGGGCGTGGCGGGCACCGGACGCGGTATGGGAGTCCTCGCGAGTGACGTCGACGGTGACGGCCGGCTCGACTGGCTCGTCGCCAACGATGCCGAAAGTAACTCGCTCTGGCGCAACCGCGGCGACGGAACTTTTGAGGACGTGGCTGACCCGATCGGACTGGCGGTGAATGGCCAGGGGCTCGCCGAGGCCAACATGGGCATCGCCTTCGGAGATACCGACGGCGATACACTTCCCGACGTCTTGATCAGTCACTTATATAACGAGCACACAACACTCTGGCGCGCCACCGGCCGACCGGGAGACGGAATCCTGTATCAGGACCAGACGAGCGAGGCCGGTCTGGCCGTCGATTCCCGGCCGCTCACAGGCTGGGGAATGGTGCTGGCCGACCTGGATCTCGACGGCGATCTCGACGTGCTCACGACGAACGGCCATATCCGCCGCGAGCCTTCGCAGCTCTACCGCTACGAGAACCCGCCGATCCTCTGGCGAAATCTCGGCAGCGGGCGCTTTGCCAACGTCACCGCGGATGCCGGCCCGTACTTCACAGCACTCCACATGGGCCGCGGCCTGGCCGCCGGTGATCTCGACTCCGACGGCGACATCGATTTCATCGTCGTTCACCATCACAAGCCAAGCGCCGTGCTCTGGAATGAGTCCCCACGCAGGGGCAATTACGTGTTCGTGAAGCTGCGCGGTTCCGGCGCAAATCGCGACGCCATCGGTGCGCGGCTCGTCGCTCACGCAGGCCCGCGAAAATTCGTGCGCACTGTCGACGGCGGCGGAAGCTATATCTCCTCGAGTGACCCTCGCGTCCATTTCGGACTCGGTGACGCAAAGCGGATCGATCGCCTGGAAATCCGCTGGCCCTCCGGCAAAGTGGAAGTGAAGACCGACGTACCTGTGAATCAAACCATTGAATGGGTCGAGGGAAGCTCGGGCGCGGCCTCGCATAAGTGACCGGTTCCTTGTTCCCACGCTCCGCGTGGGAACACCAGTTCAAGACGCTCTGCGTCCAAATCATACGCACGGTGAGTGCGAAGCATGGAAGACATTCCTCAGTTTCGGTTCCCGCGCTGAAGAACCACCCGCTGTCTTCGGGGCGAGTCGGTTCAAGTCGTTCAGCGAAGCGAATAGGCTGTCGTTCGTCCAGGATCTTTCTCGAGACGATCGCGCCTTGCCGGCGGACTCTGACCCGTCGCATCAGCGCTTGCTTTTTCTCGTTACCGACACCCGGGCAGTTCCGGATCAATCGCCCGGTTGTGCGACCGCCACATCAGCCCCTGCCGACATACGGCATCTTGGTCGCCATCACCGTCATGAACAGCACGTTGGCATCCAGCGGAAGGCTCGCCATGTACACAACGGCCCGCGCCACGTGCTCGACGTCAAAAGTGGGCTCGACGACGATTCCACCGTTCGGCTGCAAAATCCCTTCCTTCATCCGGGCGGTCATCTCCGTGCCGGCGTTGCCGATGTCGATCTGCCCGCAGGCGATGTCGTACTTGCGACCGTCCAGGGCCGTCGACTTGGTCAGCCCCGAAATCGCGTGCTTGGTCGAAGTGTAAGGCGCCGAGTTCGGCCGCGGAGTGTAGGCCGAGATCGATCCATTGTTGATGATGCGTCCTCCCCGAGGATCTTGCGCCTTCATCACCCGGAATGCCTCGCGAGTGCAGAGGAACGCACCGGTCAAGTTCACGTCCACGACGCGTCGCCACGCGTCGAATTCCAGATCTTCGAGCGGCACCGGCGGATGCCGGTCCCGGCGTTATTGAACAAGACGTCCACGCGCCCGAAAGCCGCCGTGGCCGCCTCGAACAGCGCCGCGACCGACTTCGGGTCCGTCACATCGGTGGGAACGGCTAGCGCACGCGAGCTATCGCTCTCCCGCTCGAGCCACAGTCTCCTCGAGCGCTTCGCTCCGCCGCCCGGCGAGGACAACGGAAAACCCTTCTCTCAAGAGCGCCAGGGCCGCCGCCCGGCCGATGCCCGAGCCTGCGCCGGTGACGATCGCGGTCCTTCGTGGCGAGTTCATGCTGGAATGGCCCCCGCGGTCGAACGGGCTCCGTTACTTCGAGCTTCGTGCACTCTTGCGGGCAGGAGCACTTGACTTCGCGGCTTTCGCCGCGTTCCGCGCCGGTGCCTGCTCTTTGGCCGCCTTGAGCCCGGCCTCGCAGTGCGCAACGTATTTCTTCGCGGGCACTCTCTTGATCGCCTCGCCGATCACGTCGAGCGCCAGATCCTCCACCTTCTTGAACCGCACGCACGACTTGCCCATGTCGAGCTTCTTGCCGGTCTTGGCCCACGCTTCCTGAAACCATTTCGCGTGGTCTGTACTGCCGTAGACGCACATGAGATAAAGTGCCATGTGGTTCTTTTGCGAGCCCAGCGAGGCAAACGGCAACGGCTGCTTGGGGTCACAATGATATCCCGCCGGGTACACTCGGTGCGGCACGTAGTACCCGATCATGCCGTACTGCATTCCTTCCTCGTAATCCTTGTCGAGGTTCTTGAGCACAACCTGGCGAACCGCCTCGATGGCCTTGCGTCGATCCTCGGGTAATTCCGCGAGGTACTGTTCAACGGTCGTCGCTTTGCTTTGCATGGAAAGACTGTCTCGTCGAAGAGTGTTGGTCTGTAGCCGACGCACAATCTCGGTATTCTACAAGCTCGCCCGACCACTTGCAGCAATGTTCTCCAGCCCAGATAGATAGGAAGCCCCATGAAGCGAGTGCGCGTGCTGAATTCCCCGCCGTCCGCCCCTGCGGGCTTTGCCCTGGTGGTTTTACTCTCAATGGCGGCCCACGTTCACGCAGACGAGCCGCGGCCGGCTTTGACCAGAGAACAGGCCTCGGCCTTCGCTCGGCTGGCGCTCAAGGGCCTGAACAAGGAATATCCCAACAAGCCCGAGCACGTCATGGCCGGCCCGTCGGACGTGGCCGCACCCAAAGGCGCTTCACCCCGCGTTCTTCGGCTGCTACGACTGGCACTCGTCCGTGCACGGCCACTGGATGCTGGTGCGCCTGCTGCGACTTTTCCCCGACCTGCCGGAGGGAATCGAGACCCGCGCCATCCTGGCCGCACATTTCACCGCAGAGAATCTGAAGACCGAGTCCGACTATTTCGGCCGAAAGGAGAGCAAGTCGTTCGAGCGGCCCTACGGCTGGGCGTGGCTGCTCAAGCTCGCGGAAGAGCTCCACGACTGGGACGACCCCGACGCCAGGGTCTGGTCCAAAAACTTCCAACCGCTCGCTGGCATGATCGTCGCGCGATATCTCGATTTTTTCCCCAAGCAGACCTACCCGATCCGAACCGGCGTGCATCCCAACACAGCCTTCGGCCTGGCGTTTGCACACGACTATGCTCGCGCCCTGGGCGACAAGCGCCTTCTGGCGCTGGTGCAGGAGAGGGCGCGGCGCCTACTTCAGTGCCGATTCAAGCATCCCCGCGGCCTGGGAGCCAAGCGGCGCCGATTTCTTTTCGCCGAGTCTGATCGAGGCCGACCTGATGCGGCGCGTGCTCTCCCCGGCTGAATTCCGCCCCTGGTTCGAGAAGTTCCTGCCCTTGGCCTCCCGGGGTGAGCCGGTTGCCCTGTTCGTACCCGCGACGGTCACCGATCGTACCGACCCGCAACTCGTTCACCTCGACGGGCTGAACCTCAGCCGCGGCGTGGTGCATGATGAGCATCGCCGGCGCTCTTCCCCGCGGCCACGCAGCCCGCGCAGCCCTGGCGGCTGCGGCTACCCGCCATGCCGAGTCTGCCCTCAAGCACGTGGCCAGCGGCGACTATGCGGGCGAGCACTGGCTGGCCTCGTTCGCGGTGTATCTTCTCTCGACTCCTGCCGTCGACTGAGCGGGCCATCGCCGCGCCGAAAATCAACACACTCGCCAATGGCCTGCGCACCCGACGCGCTGCTATGATCTCGCAAAGGTCAGGGTCGATTCATCGTGCACGCGACGTGCACATGATTGATCGCATTTCCGCTCGACCCGAGCCTCTCGGCATTTCGTGATCACAGTGTCAGTTAACAATCGAGGATTAGAATCATGAGACGACTGATGTTCGTTGGAGTCGGGGTTGTCGTGTCGTGCCTTGCGCTCGCGGTCAAAGCGCAGGATTCAAAGTCAGACGACCAGTCGCCCTACAAACTGCTGGCGAAAGAAGAAGGCGTGTGGGATGCCGAAATCAAGATGATGATGCCCGGCGCCGATGGAAAAGTAGAGACCACGACCTCAAAGGGAGTCGAGACCAATCGGATGCTCGCGGGTAAATGGCTGATCAGCGATTTCAAGGGTGAGATGTTCGGGTCGACATTCGAAGGCCACGGCACGAACGGCTACGATGCCAAGAAGAACAAGTACATCGCCACCTGGGTCGATACGATGTCCGTACGCATCGACACAATGGAAGGCACGTACGACGAGAAGACCAAAACTCTGACCCTGAACTCCGAGAGCGAGACACCCGACGGCAAGCCGATGAAAATGCGGCTCGAGACCCGATTCAACGACGATGGAACGCGGACCTTCAGCCTGTATATGCAGGAAGACGGCAAGAAGGAATTCTCCAAGGGGATGGAGATCACGTACACGAAGCGGAAAAGCTGAATTCCACGCCGTGAAAGCCGTTTTGAGCGAAGCAGTCGACCGGTTTCTGACCCCGCGGCCGAGCGTGGCAACTGCTCGAGATGCCGACCTCCTCGGCCGCGGTTCCAATCTTGAATTGGCTTGCGGGCTCGCGGCGACCTCATGGGGAACAGGCCCGACAGTTCTTCTCGCACATGGTTGGGAAAGCCGCCGGACGCATTGGGGTCCGTTTTTAACACCCTTGCTCGAGGCAGGTTTCCGGCCCGTGGCTGTCGATGCGCCCGCTCACGGCGGTTCGCCCGGAACCAAGGCCAACGTCTTGCTCTATGGCAAGATGCTCGTTGAGGTTGGTCGGGAGCTCGGTCCGCTCGCCGGCATCGTCGGCCATTCCTTCGGCGCGGGCGCGTCTGTGATCGCCCTGCATCGCGGTTTGGAAGCCAAACGGGCTGCGTTCATCAGCGGCCCCAGTTCGATTGTCGCGGTCATCGAGCGCTGGGGGCGGCGCCACGGCCTTTCCGAAAGCGAGATACCATCGTTCGTGCGATTGGTTGAAACGGAAGTGGGCGAAGGTGTCGAATTCATGGATGTCACGCAGATCGTTCCCCTCCTCGCAACCCCCGCGCTCGTGGTCCATGACCGCAACGACAAGGAAATCCCTCTCGAGGAAGGGCTCGCCGTCGCGGCAGCTTGGCCCGGGGCGACGATGTTGGTCACCGAGCGGTTCGGCCACCGGCGGATCATGCTCGCGGGCGAGGTCGTCCAAGCTGTCGTCGATTTTCTGAAGGCGGCCTGAGTTGCTCAACGCGGGCTCGGCCCGGAGTGGAACACCGTGCGAAATGCAACAAGTTCAGCGCGGGACAAAGACGTCGTCGGGCAGATCGATCTGGGCCGGAGTCTCATGCGTGATTTTTTGAGTCCACTCCGCCGCCTTATCGGGCTTGCCCCAAGCCTTGTACAGCCGAATGACTCGCTCGGCTGACTCGCCGAGGCAGTGTTTTGAGAGCACCGGGATCTTGGCCTCACGAGCTTTCATGCCTTCATATCCGCCGACAATGAGCGGCTCGGCCTTGGCGAAGTTGGTCTGCCCGATCAGGCAATCACCGAGCAGGGAGCGGGCGTAAAAAGTCGACCACTCATCGAGCTGAGCCTTTTCGCGCAACGCAAGGCATTGTTCCAGGACAGATTGCGCCTCGGCCCATTTCTGCTGCTTGAGCAAAGCAGTGCCGAGCGTTGCGATCATCGTCGCCGTGCGGAGATCTTCGGGGCCGAATCGTTCGCCAGCGCGAGGCAGGCTATCCCGGACCAGGAGCTCGGCGGGCGCGAAGCTGCCGGCGGCCAGATACGCATCGGCAAGATCCTGGCGGGCCGCGAGCGATTCTGGATGGTCCGGCGTGAGCTTTGAATCCGCGAGCTTGACGTTTGCTTCATGCATCGCGACCGCCTCGGCGATCTTGCCCGAGGTGAGCAGAGCATTGGCGAAACCCTTACGGCAACTGAGCGTGGTCATGTTGTCAGCACCCAGGATCGTCTCCATGCGCTTGATCGTCGACTCAAATAAAGCAATCGCTTCGCGCTGGCGTCCGGCGGCTGAATAAGAGAGAGCGAGCGACGAGCGACTGAACAGTGTGTCGGGATGGTCGTGCCCTTGTTTCGCCTCGCGGAGCTTGAGGTTTGCCTCGTGGAGCGCGACCGCCTCGGCCACCCTGCCGAGACGTCTGTAGGCCGAGCCGACGTTGTTTCGGCTCAGGAGCGTGGCCGGGTGATCGTGCCCGAGCGTCGACTCGTTGAACTTGAGTGCTTTCTCAACCAAAGGGAGCGCATCCGAAATCCGGCCCGCCGCGTAATAGGCCGCCGAGAGATTATTCCGGCTCATGATCGTGTCGGGGTGCGCATGCCCGAGAGTTCGTTCGCGTCCCTCGAGTGTTTTCTCAAACATCGCCGTCGCCTCGGCAACCCGGCCGGAGTCGAGATAGGCCTTGCCAAGGTTGTTGCGGCCAAGAAGAGTTTCGGGATGGTCTGGCCCGACTTTCGACTCCTCGATCTTGAGGATTGATTCAAGCATTGCGACCGCCTCGCGCATTTTCCCCACGGCGAGGTAAATGAGAGCGAGATTATTGCGGAGTTGAAGCGTGATCTGGTGGGCCGGTCCCAGCGTCGACTCCGCGAGGGGCACGCTCCGTTCATTGAGAGCCAGCGCAAGAGCGATCCTGCCGGTCTCGTCGTATGCCGTGCTGAGGTTGAGACAAGTCGTCAGCGTGTCGGGATGCGACGGCCCTAGCTTCGCCTCGTGGAGTTTCAATGCCGGTTCCAGGAGCGCGACCGCTCGCGGCGCGTTGCCGGCGTCTTTGTAGCATGCCGCCAGGTTAACGAGCGTGCTGAGCGTTTGGGGATGATCGAGCCCGAGCTTCGCCTCCTGAAGCTTGAGCGCGGGCTCCAGAAGCCCGATCGCTTCCTGCGTTCTTCCCGCATCCTTGTAGGCAAGCGCGAGATGATTGTGATGGGCGAATGTGACAGGATGTTCGGGCCCGAGATTCGCTTCCACGAGCTTGCTGGTTGACGTCAGCAAGGCAATTGCCTCGTCAAACTTGCCCGCATCGTGAAGTGCTGCCCCCAGGTTCTGGCGGCTGACAAGCGTGCTCGGGTGGGTGGCGCCGAGCGCGGCTTCGGTGAGGTTGAGAGTCGACCGGAAGAGCGAAACCGCATCGGATATCCTGCTGGCAGCCAGGTAATCCCTCGCCAGCTCGTTCCGGTTTCCGATCGTTGCCGGATGAGTCGACCCGAGCTTTGACTCGCGCGCCTTGAGTGTCTCTTCATGCAGTTTGATCGCATCATTCGTACGTCCTGCGGCAAGGTAGGCGTCGGCGAGGCCGCTGAGGAAGACGAGCGTGTCAGGATGTTCGCGGCCCGAGCTCGATTCCAGATCCGGGCGCACTTTCTCATAGAGTGCCACGGCTTCCGCGGTCCGGCCGGCGGCGATGTAAGCGGCTGCGAGGTTGCCGCGGCTGCGAAGCGTATGCGGGTGACCGCGCCCCAGCGTTTCCTCGCGAGCTTTGAGCGTCATCTCTTGCAGGTGGATCGCATCGGCCGTGCGGCCTGAAGCGAGAATCGCCTGGGCCAGCCCGTTGCGGAACAGGAGCGTATCAGGGTGCTCGGGCCCGAGCTTCGATACCGATTCATTGAGTACGGCCTCATACAGTGCAATCGACTCGCGGATTCGACCTGCCTGAAGATAGTCGAGGGCAAGATTGTTTCGGATCTTGCGAGTGTTAGGATGATCGCGCCCTAACCTCGATTCCATCACCTTGAGCGTCGACTCGTGCAGCTTGATCGCTACGTCAGTGCGCCCGTCTTCGAGATAAGCACCGGCGAGGTTATTGCGACTGTTGAGTGTGTGCGGGTGCTCCGGCCCGAGCTTCGCCTCCCGGAACTTGAGTGTCGCCTCCAGGAGCTTGATCGCATCGGCAGTTCGTCCTGCGGCGCTATAACAGGTCGATAGGTTGTTGCGAGTAACGAGCGTGTCGGGATGCTCAAGGCCGAGCTTCGACTCTTCCATCACCAGCGTCGCCTCGTGCAGCTTGATTGCATCGCCCGTGCGTCCGGCGGCTTCATAAGCCTGAGCGAGGTTATTGCGGCTGGTGAACACTCGAGGATGGTCCGGGCCGTGCTTCGCCTCGAGCATCTTGAGCGTGGCCTCATGCATCTCGATCGCGCGCGCTGTCTGGCCGTCGGCCAGATAGTCCTGAGCGAGATTATTGCGGGCCATGAGTGTCTCGAGGTTAAGGGCGCCCAGCAGTCGCTCGTTCAGCTTGAGCGTCGCTTCATCCATTTTGATTGCTTGGGCGGTACGGCCCGCGTCGAGATAGGCGCCCGCAAGCCCGGAGCGGCTGCTCAGTGTGTCGGGGTGATCCGGGCCGAGCTTCGATTCTCGCGTTTGAAATGTCGCCTCATGCAGCTTGATCGCAAGAGCCGTGCGGCCGGCGGCGCGGTAGGCATTGGCGAGGTTATGGCGACTGCTGAGCGTAGCAGGATGGTCGAAGCCGAGTGCCTCCTGCCGCACCTGGCCGGCCTTTGTGAGCGTCGAGACCGCCTCGTCATAAAGCCCGAGGCCACGATACGTCTCGCCCAGCGCATCGAGAAGCGCCCCCTTCGTCTCCTGCGATCCCTTGAAATCCTGCTCGAGCTTGAGAGCAGCGCGATCCAGCAGGTCGGCCACCTGCACGGTTCGACCGTCCAGAGATGGGTCCGGGCTGCGGAACGCATCCGTGAGAAACCCACTGACAGCTTCAGTCTGCCTGCGCGACTCTTCCGACTGCACGAGCGCCTGCTCGGTCGATTTCTTCGCCGCACGGGTCTCCTCCAGGCGCTCGAGCGCTAGCCCTTCGGCGTCGACGGCTCGGTTCCGATCCGCAAGCGCCTTTTTCTCGGCCCGCTGCGCACGAATTGCCAGCCCCGCACTCACCACCGCCGCCGCGACAAGTAAAAGCACGAAGGAACCCGCCGTGATCAGGCCTGTCCGGTGCTTGCGCGCCAGCTTTCGCAACCGGTACACCGCGCTCGGCGGACCCGCCTCCACCGGGTCGCCCACCAGATGACGCTCGATGTCTCG
This sequence comes from uncultured Actinomycetota bacterium, assembly GCA_963783945.1. Classification (GTDB taxonomy): domain Bacteria; phylum Actinomycetota; class Acidimicrobiia; order Acidimicrobiales; family Palsa-688; genus CAWAPS01. The sequence continues at coordinate 218,827 of CAWAPS010000007.1, read as the reverse complement.
CGCGAAGCCGCTCGCCGACTCGTAGCGCCGCGTCCGGTCCTTCTCCAGCGCCTTCATCACAATCCAGTCGAGATCGCCCCGCATCAGCCGGCTCAGACGCGCCGGCTCGGTCTTCCGCACGGCCGCTACTGATGCCAATGTATCGCGCGACCCGCTCAGCCGCGTGCTCGGCTTCGGCGGCTCTTCTTCCCGAATCCGCCGCAAAATCTCCGAATATCCGGCCTCCCTCAGCCGCACACGCTCCAGCGGCGTCGAGCCCGTCAGCAACTCGTATAGCATCACTCCCAGCGCGTAAATGTCGGCCCGGGTGTCAATGTCCATCGCCGAGATCTCGGCCTGCTCGGGGCTCATGTATTCCAGCGTGCCGATGATGGCTCCGTGCTGTGTAAAAAACGTCTGCTCGGTGAGCCGCTGGTCAATCGCCTTGGCAATCCCGAAGTCGATCACTTTGGGAACGGGCTTGCCGTCCTGCATCGCGACCAGCACGTTCGACGGCTTGATGTCGCGGTGAATGATCCCCTTCTGGTGGGCGTGCTGGATCGCCTGGCAAACCGGGATGAACAGCTCAAGTCGTTCCTTGGGTGTCAAATGCACCGCGTCGCAATACTCGGTGATCGGCACTCCCTTCACCAGCTCCATCACGAAATACGGACGTCCGCTGTCAGTAACGCCGGCGTCAAACACCTTCGCGATGCTGGCGTGGTCCATGATCGCCAGCGCCTGCCGCTCAGCCTGGAACCGCGCGACGACCTGTTCCGTATCCATGCCCGGCTTGATGACCTTGAGCGCGACTCTACGGCGCACGGGCCGCTCCTGCTCGGCGAGGTACACCGACCCCATGCCTCCCTCACCGATGCGCTGCACAAGCTTATACGGACCGATGCGCGTACCGGGGCCCTCGACCAGGCGCGTAGCGCCCGAGCCGCCAGGCTCGCCAGCGGACGCAACGCCGGTACCGGTCACGTTCTCTTCGTGCCGCACCGGACCAGACACCGAGGTGGAAATCGCCGCCGCGACCGACTCCGGATCAGCCGTTGCCAGAAGGTCTGGCGACCCTTCGAGAAAGCCACTCGCCTCACCCAGAGCCCGAAGCAGGGTTTCAACTTTGCGCCGCAGGTCTTGATCGCCCGCACAGGCGCCATCCAGATACGCCGCTCGCTCCTCGGTCGACGCAATCTCGACAGCCTCGTCGAAGATCGCTTTCACGTTACCGCCGGGACGTTCGCTGGGCACGGCGTGGCTCTCCGTCTTCGGTCAGTTGGACGACTCGCTTCGTAATGCGACGTCTGGCGTCGATCTGTGCCACGAGCGCCGCGATTTTTTCAGCCTGGCTCATCTCCGTGCGGTTTGAGCTCGTGGTAGAGCCAGGCGCGTGCATAGACCCAGTGGCGATTGGCGGTGCGGAGCGAGACACCCATGACCGACGATGCTTGAAGAGTTGTGAGCCCTCCGAAATAGCGGAGCTTGACGACCTGGGCGGCAGCCGGCTCTTCCAGTGCCAGGCGGTCGAGGGCCTCGGAGAGCGCGAGTACGTCGTGGGCGGCCCCTTCCCCGGCCGGCACGAGCAGTTCCAGTTCGAGGCCCACGCGCCGCGACCGCCGCCGTGCCTTAGCCGCCGCTTCCGTCTGGCGTTCTCGACAAGGATCCGCCGCATCGCCTCAGCCGCCGCAGCAAAAAAGTGCCCGCGACCGTCCCAGGGCTTCTCGGGATCGGCGCCGACAAGACGCAGATACGCCTCGTGCACGAGCGCCGTGGCCTGGAGCGTTTGGCCCGCCTCCTCCTGCGCCAGCCGGGCGGCAGCCAGCCGGCGTAGCTCGTCATAGACGAGCGGCAAGAGCTGCTCGGCCGCGCCGGGCTCGCCGTTCAGGACCGCATCGATGCCCCGCGTGACTTCCGTGCTTGCCAGGTCGAGGTCTTTCCGCGTGGACGCCATGAAGAGGTATGAGATTCTCGATCTCACATCCGGATTGTCAACACTCAACACAGGCAGGGTCCTTGAACGCCACGAGCAGCGATTACCAACGTAGGGCCGGTACGAGCGAGCCGGTCAAGGGCCCGCCTGAGAATGCCGATCGCGTCGGCACACTCGCCTCACGACGGGAAGATGTCGTTGTTGCTCGTCGAAGCGCGGTTCATGCGGATGACGGTCGTGCCGTCGAACGTGAAGGTGCCCAGGTAATAAACGCCGCCGCCGACTCCCTGGCCGACGCTGCCACCGGTCTCGGGGCCGCCGCTCGCCTGGTTGCCCGTGATCATACTTCGGGTGACACCGGCACCCGAACCGGCATCCACGTAGATGCCGCCGCCAAGGCCGTTACCACCGCTCTCGCCCGAGCCACCACTCGCCGAGTCGAGGTTCAGCTTGCTGCCGTCGACAGTGGCTGTGTCTTCACCGGCGACTGCAATTCCGCCGCCCAGGGCGTCGCCGCCGAACCCACTCGGTCCACCGGCGCCGCCAACGGCTCGATTGCCCGAGAGTGTGCTCGCGCTGAGTGAGAGGGTCGAGCCATCTGGCGCAAAAATAGGAATCAGGAAGACTTCGAACCCGGCCGAGATACCGCCGCCAAGCCCGACTCCTCCCTCGCCTCCGGGGCCGGCAACTCCACCGGCAGCGCTATTGTTCACGAGCGTCAATCCGGTCATGTCCGCGCTCGAATACACTTCGACGTCGACTCCACCGCCGGCTCCATCGCCTCCCTGGGCGCCGGGGCCACCCTGGCCGCCCAGCGCTGTGTTTGAGGCGAGTGTGACTTTCGCGAGATTCAGCGTCGAGTAATAGCCTTCGATGCCGCCGCCGACCGCGAATCCGCCTACACCAGACGAACTGGAGCCACCGACGGCCCGGTTGGCGATCAAGGTACTGCCCGAGATGGTTGCTACCCCGTCCAAAGCAGCGATTCCACCGCCTTCGCCATACCCGGACAAGAATCCACGACCCACGCCTGAATTCGTACCGCCGCCACCACCCACAGCCTCATTGCCGTAGAAGACACTACCCATGACCGTGAGACCGCCGGTAGCATCAATGCCGCCGCCCTGGCCGTAGCCCGCGCTGCCGTCGGCAGACCCGCCGATGGCCTGGTTGCCGATGAATGTGCAGTTGGTGACGGTCATCGGGCTGCCTGCAAAGATGGCGCCCCCTGACCCAGGGCCGGCAAATCCGGGCCCAAATTCGCCATCAGTTGCTCCTCCACCGACGGCCTGGTTGCTGATGAAGGTGGAATTACTAAAGCTGAGACTTCCGCTTAGCCCGAACACAATGTTAAAGCTCACGGCGCCGCCATAGGAAAAGTTGCCGAACCCTGGCGCGAGATCCTGCCCGCCACTCGCCGCATTCCCTGTGAATGTGCAACCGTCGACGGTGAGTAATACGCTCAACGAGCTGGAGGCGGAGGCTCCGTTATCGATGGCCCCTCCACTCACGTAGGAACTCGCGAATGTAGTGGCAGGCGCCATGGCAGCGGCTTCATTCTTCGCAAACGTGCTGCCGGTGATCTGGATCGTCGTACCGGCCAGGTCTTCGATCGCTCCGCCGAAGCCTCCCTGGTTGCCATTACTCAAGTTGATGCCCGTGATGGCCTGATTGCTGACGAACGTGCAATTCGAGATCGACACGTGCACGCCGGAAGATACCGAGGCAGACTCGTTGTCGATCGCGCCGCCAAGAGCATCCCCACCCGCATCGCCGAGCGCTTCGTTCTGAACGAAGCTGCTCTGGCTTGCGGTCATGGTCGCACCGTCGTCATTCAGGATCGCGCCACCTAGACTACCACCCGGAAGCGAAAGCTCGTTGAAAGACGTTGTGCTGCCCAGAGCCTGGTTGACTGAGAAGCTCGAGGAAGTGACCCTGAGACTGCCCTGGTTGTACACGGCGCCTCCGTAGCTCTCGTTCGTGCCATCCGTCTCGTTACCAGACAGCCCGCTCTGCACAATGCTCAGGCTCGCGTCGGCCTGGTTCCAGATCGCGCCTCCGAGCGCGTTGCCGTTTGAGTCGCCCAGCGCTGCGTTGGCGGAGAGCAAGCATTGGGCGAGCGTGAGGGAACACCCGCTTTCAACCAGCACGGCGCCACCCGAGCTCGAGGAGCCGCCGGTGATGCGAAGCCCGCTGATCGTCACGACGGCATCGCCACTCAAGTGAAACACGCCGCGACTCGTGATCGCCACTGACGGTCACGTTCTGGGCAGCAACTCCTGCGATGTTGATGCTCTTGTTGACGACCAACTCTCCGCTGGTCAAGGTGATGGTCCGCTTCGAGACCGCGGGCGCAAACACAATCGTGTCGCCGCTGCGGGAAGCGGCAATCTCGGCGCGGAGAGACCCCGCCCCGCTGTCAGCATTATTGAGCACGGTCAGCGTGCTCAGGACAATGCGTCCCTCGAGAGATTCAAGCGCTGCGCCCGCCTCTTCGAGTGACAATGCCGCTTTTGGCCAGTCGCGTGCCGCCGTCGTCTTCGCGGATCGTACATCGTTGTGAATCCTGAGTTTGGGCTGCCTGCGAGAGACACTTGACGGATATCGGACCAGGCGCGAGGCCAGGCGCACTGCAACTGATGACGGCCATTCGCGATAGACCGCGCGGACGTACGTCGGACACGAACGTGAGCACAACCCGCGATCAATCACATGACTCGCCACCCAATGCGACGTCGACGAACGAGATGTGCCAAAGCGAAATTATTTTTTGGGAAGGAGTGCACGGTGCACTCGTTCGTGACGGTTACCGGCGGCGGGATTGCGATCACCTTGGGTCATCGCCTCTGCCGCGGTGGGCGTCGGTTGGATATGGCCCACGTTGTCGGTCGCCACGCTGTAGAAGGCCCCGGCCGTCGCCGTGGCTTCAACTGGAGAATGGCAAAGAAGCCGATCGGCACGAGCGGCCAGGCGATCCACAGACTCATCTCCAACCAAGGCGGCGCCGGCGGCGAAACTTCGACGTCGAATTCAATGGGCTCCAATTCATCGACCCCACCCACCGACACGTCAAAATGCCACCGCCCCGGCTCCTTGAGCTTGAGCCGCGCCGCGGAAAGAGTTTGTTGGTGGCCGCTTCCATCGTCGCGGGCATCCGGATCTCGAATTCCCCGCTGTCAACCCGTCCCGCACGCACCTCGATCGGCACATCCGTGATCGGCCTGCCGGTTTCGGCCTCCAGCAACAGCACGCTCACATCGATCGGCCCCACCGAGAGCACAGCCGGGGCGGTAAACACAGTGATCGACCGGTCGCCGCGCCGGCCGGAAAACCTCAGCGTGCCACCGTCACCGAGCGCGGGCGCCGACGCAACTGCCAGGCTCAGCCAGACAGCCGTAATGCCGATGCCCAGTCTCCGCTTCTTCATCCCTTCACCCCGTCATCGGCATCGTTCCACGCATTTGCATCGGTTGAAAAACAATCCAGATCCCCAGGGCAAACAAGAGCACGATCAAGATCGCCCAGGGCGCGAACGCACGGAATGGTCGCGTCACGCGGTGCACCTCCGAGTGCGCGATGCGATGGGCCGTGTACAGCGAGAGCAGGAGACCGAAGTCGAGGCAGATAATCTCGAGCCGCAGCAGCCAGCCCGGAGCTGGAATGCACGCGGCGCAGCTCCAATCGACGGGACCGAAACCCGTCCAACCCCGTTCGGCCAGAAATCGCTGCACTGCCGGAATCAGGCCTTCGTAGCTCGTCACGAGGTGGAAGCTGTAGTGTGCCAGCCACATACCAAAACCCAGTGGAACAAGCGCGAAGCTGAATCGCGTCGCCAGCGCGATCAATGACTCGTTTGAACCACTCCACAAGCGAGAGACAGCCGTCGTGGCGCCAATGATCGAGAGTGGTATCACCACCAGTGCCAGCAAACAAAGAACGGTCGTTGCAACGAAACTCGAACGGAGCGGGATAACGGCCGCGAAGCGACTCTGGAGATCCGAGAGCGGCGCGGTCATCAATGCCGCATTGGCGAATGCACCGCTGACGAGGACGACAACGAGCGCGGCCAGATCGAGCCGCCGGCTGAACCGGCCGACTCCAGATCGGCGCGGATCAACCCATAGCGCCGCAGCCGGGCACGCCCGCGATGATACCGACGTTCTCGTGCGGGCAGGCATGAACGCAATCCAGGCAGAACGTGCAGTCCATGTTGCTCGACTTCCGCGGCTGATAGAGGCCAAGCTCGCAGCCGGGGATTTCGCTCGGTCCCGCGGATACACTCCTTGGTGCGGCAGGATGAGCAAACATCCGGCTCGCGTACCTTGACCTCCAACGGCGAAACGAGCGATTGCACGAAGTTGAACTGGCCGATCGGACAGACGTATTTGCAGAAGGATGCGCCGCGAAAGAGGGCGTCGATCAGGAACGCAGCGACGAAGTAAGCCACAACAATCGCGGCCGTGAGAAAAGGGCTGTCCCAGAGAGCGAATGTCTCGTAAGCCCACAGGAAAACGACGAGCAGCACGATCGCCGGCCATTTGTTCCTGAGCCACGGCGGCCAGGAGAGAGTCGCGGTCCTGAAGCGCCGAGCGATCGCCCGCGGCAACGTGAACGGGCAAGCCATGCAGAAGACGTTGCCACAGACAAGCAGCCCCAGCACCAAGAGTCCGCGCCAGTGAATCCAGGGAAGGATGCCCGCCAGATTCATGCCGGCGACCGGCGGTCCGAAGATTCCGTCGAAGACAATCACAATCGCGAGCAAGAGAAGCGGAAGCTGTAGGCAAACCCGAGCGTGCCGCCACTTGAGAAAGCGACCGAGTATCGGCACGCGCAGGAGGTCGAACGGCGCCGCTCCGGGCCGATGAGCGGGCTGACCGATGATCGGGAGCGCACGGCGAGCTGGTAATGCCGAGCGCCGTCTGGCGTGCTCCGGCTTTGAGCTCACTCGCCCGTGCAGCCTGCGGGCATCGCCGAAAAGAAGCCGGACACCGATCACGAAGAGCGGCAGCAGGTAAGCCAACGATCCCGGCACCCACATCAGCACCCCGGCGGCGGCTTGGTCCTCGATCGCAGAAAGATTTCCAAGCCGCGGCCGGGTGACGTAATACGGGTACAGGGGTGCATCCGAGAAGGTCAGCCATGCGGCAAGGAGCGTGTTCTGCACGTCGGCCAGGATCAGGTACGGGACGAGCAGCCAAGGCGACCACCGCGGGCGGCTCGGGAAACGGCCGGATGACCGGATACCAGAACAAGAGCCCCGTGACGAGAAAACAGATGTGCTGCGCATAATGCCATCCGTCCGACGCGAGTGCAAGCTGGTAAGTCGGTGGAAGGTGCCAAACCCAGGTCGCTGCTGCGAATAGCAGCCATGCGGTCAGGGGTTGCGTGAGCCACTGAAACGCACGGCGCAAAATGTCTCGAGCGAAAGAACGGGCCGAGCCAAAATGTCCGGATCGATCGTGGCAGCCCCAGTAGCAGAGGGAACAGGGGTGCGCCCAGCCAGAGCAGGGGGGGCGCGATCATCATGAGCAACACGTGTTGCAGCATGTGCACTTGCAGCAGCAGTGCCGTGAACGGTTCGATCGGCGAGGCGACTGCCAGAAAGAGCGTGCCCAGGCCAAGGCCGAACGCAACGAGCCTGGCGGCCGGCCATCGATCCTGATCACGGGCATGGAGTCGCAGCCAGCCGCGCAGGTACACGACGGCCGTCAACAGCAGCGAGGCGAGCACCCACGGCTCGAACGGCCAGGATCGCATGATGGCTTCGACTATGGGGTCCATCACGAGCCTCGATCCGGTTACGGTCGGGCCACGGCGGCCGGTTGGGCCGCGTCGCGACCCGGCGGCCGCAAGCTCACCAGGAAATCGACGAGCGCGGTCATTTCGGCCGGGCGAATCTGCTTGCCGTATGCCGGCATGTTGCCACCCCCAGGCGTTCCGTTCGAGATCTGATCGATCAACTGGTCGCGGGTGAGCCGCGTGCCGACGCCACTCAAGTCGGGCCCGCGACGCCCGCCCGAGCCCTCGAGCGCATGACAGTTTCGACACTGCTTGTTCTGGAGCACGACCGCCCCCTGAAGCTGCAGCGGCGAGCTCGCCTTCACAAGGTCTTCCGGCACGGGGTTACTGCTCCACGCGCCCATCACCGGCGACCAGGGCTCGGTGGCACCGTAGTACGTGAGCACCGCGAGCACGGTGCCAATCACGACGACCGACAGGACTGCAACCGGCCGGCGGCTCGGAGCGCGCTCTCCGCGATTGGAGACGAACGGCACCAGGAACAAGGCGCCTAGCAACACCACTGGCATCCCCAGGATGATGAGGGTCTCCGCGCTCGGAGGGCTCAGGGAAAGCAAAGCAAATAACCACAGGAACGGCCAATCGGGTTTGGGATTCGCCCCAGTCAATGCTGGCTCCGGCAAGTCGCCCGGCCCCTTGGGCCCGATGATCGCCGCAAGCAAAACCACCACGATCGTCGTCAAAGCCGAGAAGAGCGCGTCCTTGAGCATCGCTTCACCGAAGAAGGGAACCCCGCGCTCGTGGAGTTCTTTCTCGTATCCCTGCTGATAGGTCGCAGGAACGACGATCTCGCCCGGCACCGGCGGTGCGCTGATTCCACGTTTCAAAACCAGCCAGAGATGCAGGCCGAGCATCGCCGAGCAGAGAGCCAGGGATGATGAAGACATGGAGGGCGAAGAACCGGCTCAGCGTATCCGAGCCGATGATCGGACCGCCCAGCATCAGATCGACCACATAGGGACCGATGACCGGCACTCGACCCGCCATCGATGCTCCGACTCCCACGCCCCAATACGCGTCGGCATCCCACCGCATGACCTGACCGGTGAAAGCCATTCCCACCGTCAGCAACAACAGAACGACGCCCGAGACCCAGTTCAACTCGCGTGGGTACTTGAAAGCCCCATGCAGAAAAACCTGCGTCATGTGCACGACCACCATGACCACCATGGCCGAGCTGGACCAGTAATGCAGCGAGCGGAGAAACCAACCGAAAGGCTGGTGTTCATTCAAGTAAACGAGACTTGCATACGCCTCGCTTGTCGAGGGAACGTAGACAAGCGCCAGCCCGATGCCGGTCAGGATTTGAATCATGAGCAACGTCATGGAAGCGCTGCCGAAAACATACCACCAGCCCATCGGGCCAGCAGCCCCGCGCGGTATGGGATGCATAAGCATCGGGGCAACCGTCTCGCGGAGACTCAATCGAGATTCAAACCATAGGAACAATTTGTGCATAAATACGAAATCCGAAACTGGAAACTGGAAACTCGAAATCCGAAACTCGAAACCCGAAACTGGAAACTCGAAATCCGAAATCCGAAATCCGAAACTCGAAAACCGAAGGTGGACGCCGGTGATTAGTTATCCGTCTCGGCGGTCAAACGGATCGCTTGCGGAAAATTGCCCCGAAGATGAGCGTCAGCTCCTCGGCCTCATTAACCAACGCAGCACGTTCAACTTCAAGTTGTGAGTTCTCCTCAAGGTCTAGCAATCGCAGCCAGGAGCGTGATTCTTTTGCTTCCTTTCTGCAGATTTTCACGCGGAACAGAAAGTCCTTATCGCTTAGCGGCTCATTGGCCTCGATATAGTTTGCGCCGACAGACCCCGATGCCCTGATGAGCTGCTTACTGTCCTCGTAGTTGCCCACCATCTTTGGAATTTGCTTCACAAAGCGCCGAACTCGACGAGCGAACTGGAAAGTCCGTTCCTCCAGATCATACTTCTGCGGGCCTTTCTCAGCGTCCACGTTCACCTCCGAGAGTTGTCTTTTTTCGGATTTCGGATTTCAACTTTCGGATTTTGGATTTCGGATTTCAACTTTCGGATTTCGGATTTCGGATTTCAACTTTCGGCTTTGTCCCCCAGCGTGTTCTGCAAAGTCGGCAGGTGGGGCGCCTGGATCTCCAGATTTCCTTCCCGAATTCGCCACGCGCAAGTGAACAACCCGCGCGTGGGCGGGCCGGACGCGCGCTGGCCATCTTCGTAATAGACGCCGCCATGGCACGGGCACATGAAAAGGCCCGATTGGGGGAACCACGTGACCGGGCAGCCGAGGTGCGCACAGTTCATCGCGAAGACCAGGAACTGATCGTTTCCAAGATTTCGCACGTAAACGCCCATGCGAGCGGCCATTCCATCCCAGGGTGTTCCCAGCGGATTGTCGAATGTCTTCAGCCGCGTTTCATCGAGCGCGAATGCCGTTGCCGGGCCCAGGTTGATCCATTCGATCGTCCGCTTCCTGATCGCTCCGAAGAGATAGCCGACGAAGGGAATCGCCACAAGAATGCCGCCGATGGCGCCGATCGCGAATGTGATCCACTTGAGAAACCCGCGCCTGCTGCTGTTCGAGTTTTGGGTCATGTCTCATTTCCCTGTCGGTTTGACCGTCGGCCCGACGTTTTCTCGCCACGAACCCAGCAATGACACCAGTTCCGTGACTTCCTGAGATGTCAGCGGCTTGAATCCATCCGGCCGGCCCGTGCCGTCGCTGCTGTCAGGCATCTCCAGATCGGGGCGGCCGGTGATGATCAGCCGGCGCACGGCTTGGTCGCTCAAGAGCGCAACGAAGTCCGGATCGTGAATTGCGCCGGCGGTCTTGCTCCCCTCGCCCTGATCGCCGTGACAGGAAGCGCAGCGCTCGCGCAAAGACCTTCCATCCGGCGTCGGTCGATTTGTCGCGATCGGGCCCGCCCGATTCCGCTCGAAGTGGCGGCGTGCCCGCCGGCACGGGCTCGACTGTCCCCCAGTGTGACTTGATCCCCTGCGCCAGAACCAGGACCTGCTCGGCCGTCAGTTGGCCTCCGCTGCTCTGGGCGAATGGCGGCATCAGCGTGCCGGGGCGTCCTGCCGCGATGACTCGCTGGAGGTCGTCTTCAGAGATCAGGCTGCGGAAGAGTTTGTCGTTGAGCGGCGGCGCCGGTCCGAGCTCGCCGCTCCGCCCATGGCAGCCGGCACAATTTCGACGGTACAGCACGTCGAACGACCGTGCATCCTGCGCCGCACGAGATTGGCCTTCCGGTTTGGGGCGGCCCGGGAGATCACATCCCGTTGTGCAGATAAAGAGGAGTGCGCATGGAACACGCCAGGAGCGGAATGGATGGCGGGGACAGTGAGACTTTCGCGTCTTCGAGCTCACGAGTCACCTCCACCTGAAGCGGGCGCCGGTGAACGTGGCAGCGAGCTCGGCCCGCTTCCGGCCGGGGGCACGAGGACCTTCTGCGTCCGTACGACGACGATCGACATGGCCAACCCATAAACCGCCTGGGAAACGACAAACCAGAACCAGTCGACGTGTTTCTGAAGCGCAGGGTTGATAATCCCCATGAACCCGTGACAGAGGCCCGACCACAGTAGAGGCATCAGCACACCGCCAGCGATCACCGGGCCGCCCGGCACGGGAGGAAGGGTCGGCGACACGACACCAAACAGAAGGCCAAATGTCGTGGAGAATATGGCGTGGACGACGATCGCGACGATCAGTGCATCCAACTGGAACTGCTCGAGCTGGGCGACGGTCTCGCCGGTGATGCCCGGAACGACGATGCCCGCCAGGAGGTTGATCGGGTACCAGATCCCGTGGCCGCTCAGAACACCGTACAGGAGCGCAGGTATGGGCATCACCAGCCCACCAACAATGCCGCCTTTGACGCCGGCCGAGATGGGATGAAACGCTTCGGGAAGCTGAAACCGATATCCCGCCATGCCGGGACGAAGCTGGTCCACCGTGCCGAGCTTGCCGACGATGGGGCCCGGACGAAGCTCCGGCGACACCAGCGGCTCGTGCAAGTGCCCACGCCCGGGTAATAACTGGCCGATCCAGCCGCAGAGCCCCAGCACAAACAATGCTGCACCAACGAAGGATAGAGCAAGATTCGTCGCCCATCCCGCGCCCAGCATCGTGATTCCGAGCGACACCACGATCGGCCAGATCGTCGCCTGCGGCATTTCGAGGCCCGGGGCTCTTGCTGGCTCTGGAACGGCGGTATCGCCTCTTGTGGAATCAGTGTTGTTCATGTGATATCCAGCTCAGCGCCCGATCAGATACACCAGGGTGAAGACCACCAGCCAGACAGCGTCCACGAAATGCCAGTACCACGCGATCACCTGCACGCCGGTCTGGTTGCTGGCCGTGATCTGGTTCTTCAGCGCCAGGCCAAAGACGATGCTCATCACGGAGAGACCAACTGTGACGTGCAAGGCGTGGAACCCCACGAGAGTAAAATAGGTCGTCCCGAACAGGTTGCGGCTGATGGTCAAGCCCCGATTCCCGATCAGGTCGCTCCATTCCCAGAAGGTGCCGCAGAGGAAGAGGGCACCCAGCACGATTGTTAAACCCCACCACGTGAGAAAAGCACGCTGCCGGCCACGATGGAGCCCTTTTTCGGCGAGGTGAATCGTGGCGCTGCTGGAGAAGAGACACGCCGAAGCGGCGAGGACCAGGGGCAAATGAAAGACCTGGCGGGGCGTGGGATCTCCCGTGCTGGTCTGCCCGAGAAAATATACGTAGGCCATGATCAACGTGCCGAAAAACGCAGCCTCGCTGAGCAAGAACGCCATCATCCCTGACTTCGCCGGCGCCAGGCGCAGCAGACGAGTGATGATGCGATAACGAAGCCTCGAACGCGTCAGACATGAACTGAGCCTCTTGCGTGCTGTGCCAGAATCGATTCGATCATTCGTAGTGCCAGTCCGGGTCATCCGGGTGCTTCAGATCCCAGAGGGGGCGGCGGCTGCGCACCGTCGGGATCTGCTCGAAGTTGTACGACGGAGGCGGCGAAGTCGAAGCCCATTCGAGCGTCCAGGCATCCCAGGGATCATCACCGGCAGGAGCGCCGTTCTTGAGCGAGATCAGAATGTTCCAGACAAAGATCACGAAGCTGGGTGCCTGGATCAAAGCACCCACACTCGAGAGCACGTTCCAGAGCTGCCAGGGGCGATCAGCCGGGTAGGTAAAAATCCGCCGCGGCATTCCCAGAATTCCGGAGATGTGCATCGGCCCGAAGGTGAGCATGAATCCGATCAAGAACAGCCAGAACTGCCACTGCGCCAGCCGCTCGGAATACATCCGGCCGGTGGCCTTGGGATACCAGTAATAAAGTCCGGCAAAGAGGCCCATCAAAATGCCGCCCACGATCACCCAGTGAAAATGCGCAACCACGAAGTAGCTGTCGGTGAGCTGGTAATTGATCGGCGCGACGGCGAGGATGATGCCCGTCAAACCGGCGATCACGAACATCGACAGGAAGCCGCAGCAGAACAGCATCGGCGCGGCCATGCGTATGCGCCCGCCATAGGCCGTGGCGAGCCAATTGAACATTTTTACACCCGTTGGTATTCCGATGAGCAGGCTTGCGGCGGCGAAATAGACGTCGACGGTCCGGCTCATCCCGACGGCGAACATGTGGTGCGCCCAGACCCCGAAGCTCAGCAGGGCGATGGCCACGGTCGAAGCCGCCACGAATTCATATCCGAAGATCACCTTGCGCGAGAAAACCGGGATCACGTCCGAGACCATCCCGAAGGCCGGCAAGACGAGAATGTAGACCTCCGGGTGACCGAAAAACCAGAACAGGTGCTGCCAGAGGTAAGGCGAACCGCCGCCCTGAGCGTCGAAGAAGTGGGCGCCCAGATTACGATCGAACCAGAGCATGACGAGCGCCGCAGTCAGCGGTGGCAGCGCGAAGAGGATCTCGATGTTGGCCCAGAACGCCATCCAGGTGTAGAGGGGAATCTTGCGCATTGTCATTCCGGGGCACCGAAGCGAAAGCACCGTGGCGACCAGGTTGATGGCTCCCGAGACGCTGCCGATGCCGCTGACCAGGAGGCCGAGGATCCAGAAGTCGGTTGCCGCGGAGCGTGCGAAGGTGCGCTCCGTGAGCGGTGCATAGGCGAACCAGCCGATGGCCGGCGCTCCGCCGGTGGCAAAACTGAGGTACGCCAGCACCCCGCCGAAGACCGTGACCCACAAGCCGAACGCATTGAGCCGCGGAAATGCCATGTCGCGGGCACCGACTTGAAGCGGCACGATGAAGTTGGCCACGCCGGCCAGGATCGGCATGGCGACGAAAAAGATCATCGTCGTGCCATGCATCGTCATCATCTGATTGAACAGATCGGCCGAGATCACCTTCGCCCCGGGCCACAGAAGCTGCATCCGCATCAAGAGCGCTTCGGCCCCGCCCACCAGCAGGAACACGATCGACACCAGGATGTACATGATGCCGATCTTCTTGTGATCGACGGTGGTGACCCAGTCGTGCAGCACCCCGGTCCAGGGCGGGCGCGATAGTGCGGGTTCCTGCTCAGCAATCGTCATCTTGCGCAGCTTCTGGTCGCAGACCGGTCGATCCGTTTTATTCTAGAGTCGTCAAGTAGTCCACGAGAAGATCCACGCTTCTTCGGTTCAAACCAAATCGAGGCATGAGGCAGCCATCCTTGATCCGTTGGGGATCATTCATCCATTTGCGCAGCTTCTCGGGTGTATTGCCGGTCATCCCGGCGGCGATGGTCTGCCGGCTCATCAAGTGGGTCAGATCCGGGGCGTAGGTTCCGCGGGCCGTGGTGCCCCTCACTCGGTGGCAGTTCACGCATGACTGCGAGAGGAACTCCGCTCGCGCCTCACGCACCGCGGGATCTTCGACAGCCGGCCGTTGCTGGTTCAAGAGCCACGCTTTGAAATCGGCCTCGGGTTCGACGTTGACCCGCAGCAGCATGTTGGCATGCTGGGTGCCGCAGTACTCGGCGCACTGGCCGAGGAAAACGCCGGTCGCATTGGTCTGGAACCACATCTGATTGGTCTTGCCCGGGATCAGATCGGTCTTGCCGGCCAAGCGCGGCACCCAGAAGCTGTGGCAGACATCGGCCGACTGAAGCGTCAAGTAAACTGGCCGCGGTGTCTTGTCATCGCTTGCCGGCACGTGGAGTTCGTTCGCAGTGATGAAGCCCAGCTTCTGATCGTCATATTTTTCGTAGACATATTCCCACCACCATTGATGGCCGATCACCGTGACGTACAGCGGCTTCGCGCCCGCGGGCGGCGATTGGGGGTCGACGCGCACCAGGAACTCGGTGCGGGTGAGGATGAGCGCGAGCACGAAGGCGGTCAGTGCCGGCGCCGCCGTCCAGGCGATCTCGATCGGCATGCTGCCATACACCTGGGGCGGCTCGGCTGTTGTTTTGCTGCGCAGCCGGAAGCGCACGATGCTGTAGATGAGCACACCTTCGACGATAAGCAGAATCACGCCGCAAATCGCCAGCACCAGGATGAAGAGCGAGCGGATCGCATGCGCGGCGGGCGAGCTCGGATCGAAGATCGATAGATTCGCGGCCGCGCCGGCTCGACTGGCAAAGAGGATGAGTATGATCATATGCTTATCACGTCCTGGTGCGAGCTCGGCTTGCGACAACCTGGCGGCACCTGGTGGCCACCCGCTCTTGCGCTGCCAAGACGAGAATATAAGCGGAGCGGGCGGACTTCAACCATCTTCGCCGTCAATTCCGGCGAGTCGAATCGAAACAATAAACAACTTTCCGTGGCGATTCACTTGGGGGCGGTTCATTGAACGGAAGGGGGACGGGCAGTACTCTGTCGTAGAGGAAAACCCTTCTGGACCAACTCGAGAGAAGATAGAACCTCTCCGCTACCCCGATCGACGGAGTTCCGAAAGATGGCCGAACAACCTAAAAGCGGTTTCTATATTGCAGTCGGGCTCGTAGTCGCTGCGCTGATTGGCTTTGCAGTTTATCGCGGCCGGGATGTGATCGCTCCCCCGCCGGCTGCCCCGCCTGGCGGCGGTGCCGGGCAAGCGAAGATCGATCCCAAGGAAATCGCCCAACCGGCCGAGTCGAGCCAGGATACGTCGAGCCCGACCACCGTCAAGGAATACACCTTCAGGCCGGCCGAGAAGCTGCCGCCGGTCAAAGGAACCGCCGCATACAAGCCGCTCGTCAACAACACCGTGCGATTCGCTCTGAACATATGGGCAGGCTGGGCACCGATCGTGTTTGCGAATGACGGGTTCAAGGCCGGAAAAGAATGGACGGCGCCGGGCGGAGAGAAGTTCAAGGTCGATCTGGTTTTGATTGACCAGCCAGTTGCGATGCGCGACGCGTACGCCGCCGGCAGCGTGCATATCGGCTGGGCCACGCTGGATATGGTGCCACTCTTCCTTCAGGGATTCGTCGACGCCGAAGGCAACCCGACCGACAGCCGGATCATGCCGCGCATCTATCAGCAGGTCGATTTCTCAAACGGCGGCGACGGCATCGTCGTGCGCGAGAATATCAAGACCGTAGCCGACCTGCGCGGCAAGAAGATGGTGCTGGCACAGAATTCGCCCTCGCATTACTTTGCGCTCAATATGCTGGTTTCAGGCGGAGTGCAACCGCCCGAAGTAGACATGACTTACACGGTGGACGCTTTCGCGGCCGCCGCGGCGTTCAATGGGCAAAAAGACATTTCGGCGTGCGTGTCGTGGGCGCCGGACATTTACAACCTGGCGAAGATCAAGGGAAACCGCATGCTGGTGACCACCCAGACTGCCAACCGGCTGATCGCCGACGTCTGGTTCGCCCGCGCCGATTTCGCCCGCGATCACGGGCCGATCATCGAGGGCCTGGTTCGCGGAATCTTCGACGCGATGGAGCAGCTCAAGGAGCAGCCCAACAAGCAAAAGGTCTCCAAGCTCATGGCTGCCGGCTATACCATTCCGGAGGCCGATGCGCTCGGCATGCTGGGCGACGCCCACAGCACCAACTGGGCCGAGAACTTCCAGTTCTTCATCAACCAGAACAATCCGACGAACTTCCAGGTCATCTGGGAACGCGCGTACATGCTTTATCGCCGGATCGGCTCGATCTCGCACCGGCCCGTGCCGTTCGACCAGGTGATGGATTACTCCGTCATTCAAAAGCTGGGGCAAGAGGAGAAGTACGCCAAGTCGAAGGTCGAGTACGAATCGAGGGTCGCTCCCAAAGACGTCCAATCGGTTCGCACCGAGGGAGAAGAGATTCTGACGAACACGGTCGTCATCCACTTCTTCCCCAACAGCTTTGATCCGATGTCAACCATCGAACGCACGGTCAACGGCAAGAAGGTCGAGGAACGCTATGACCCTAATGTCGAGAACGTTCTCAAGGAGATCGCACAACTGGCCGGGCAGTTCGGCACCGCGGAATCATCATCGAAGGCCATACCGACGCCTCGATGAAGGGCCAGGTGCCGGTCGAGGCCGTCAAGGACCTTTCCCTCAAGCGTGCCAACGCCATCAAGGAAGCCCTGATCAGCAAGTACAGCGAGCTCGACCCCAATCGATTCAACGTCGACGGCCTGGGGTGGGACAAGCCGGTCGACCCGCTCAACCAGACCAAGAATCGACGCGTCGAGATCAAGGTGCTCACGGCCGAGAAGGCAAACTGATGAAGGATCTGCGTTTTGCCTTGCGGCGGCCTATACCGACCTGGCAGGCAGTGCTCATGGGCATTCTGGGCGTGGGCACCTGCCTGGCCGTCTGGTGGTTTGTGACCTCCGGACCGGTCGAAGAGCGGATCATTTCGCCTTCGAAAGGGCTGCCGAGCCCGAAGGAGACCTTCGCCAGCTTTCCGAGTCTGTGGTTTGATCGAGCGCTCACGCGCAACCTGCTGATCACCCTGCGGCGGCTGTCTCTGGGGTTCGGCCTGGCCACGCTGGTCGGCGTGCCGCTGGGGGTGCTCTGCGGCTGCTTCGATCGGGTGCAAACTTTTTTCATGCCCGTGATTTTGTTCGGTCGCAACATCCCGGTCGCGGCGCTGATTCCGCTGACGTTCTCACTCTTCGATATCGGCGAGATGCAAAAGGTGATGTTCATCTTCATCGCCTGCGTCGCATTCGTGGTGTGGGACACCACCCGTGCCATCGAGGAGATCGGCGGTCAGTACATCGACACGGCTTACACGCTGGGCGCCGGCACGTGGCAGACCATCGGCAAGGTGCTCTTGCCCCTGGCGCTTCCCAGCGTGTTCAACTCCCTGAGGCTGCTCTTCGGCCTGGCGTTTGGCTACATCATGCTCGCCGAGGTGGTGAAGTTCGGCTCGGAAGCCGGCGGGCTGGGCGATTTGATCAACACCTCACAGCGGCTAGGAAAAAAAGAGCACGTCCTGCTCATCTTGCTGATCATTCCGATTGTCGCGCTCTGCATCGACCGGTTCTTCTTTTTCGTGCAGGCCGAGCTATTTCCATACCGATACGGCGGCATGGGCCTTCTCGACCGGTTGCTTCGCGGCGTGCTTCACGCCTGGGAAGACCTGCGATTGATGACGTGGAGAGCAGTCACGGGGCAGCTCTGGCGGAAAGCGGACGAGACACCCGTCCCGGCCACTGCTCCAGCCGATGGCAAGACACCATGAGTGATGCTGATCCAAAACCGGGAGCGGTCGTGACCGCACCAGGCGGGCAGGCCGTCGGCATCGGCCGGGTGCTCGCCGGCGTGCGCCAGCCGGGCGAGGTGCGGCAGCCGCACGTCGTCGAGTTTCGCGACGTGACCAAGACGTTCAACGCCGGCAAATCGAACGAGTTCACCGCGATTCACAACGTCACGTTCGTTGTTGAAGACCTCGTCGGCAAGGGCGAGTTCATCTGCGTGCTCGGCCCCAGCGGCAGCGGCAAGAGCACGATCCTGCGGCTCATCGCCGGGCTGCGCCCCCAGCATCCGCCAACAATGGGCGATGTGCTCGTGATGGGGGAACGTGTCCTCGGCCCCGGCGCCGACCGCGGCATGGTTTTCCAGGACTACACCAGCTTTGACCATCGCACTGTCCTCGATAACGTGGCATTTGGCCTGGAATGCCAGGGCGTGCCGCGACGGGAGCGCTACGACCACGCCCGGCGCTGGATTACTCGTGTCGGCCTCGATGTGGCCACAGATGAAAACAAATACCCGCACGAGCTCTCCGGCGGCATGCGGCAACGGGTTGCGATCGCTCGCACCTTGATCCTGCACCCGCGAATCATTCTGATGGACGAGCCGTTCGGAGCGCTCGACCCGATGACTCGCATGGCGATGCAGGACCTGGTGCTCGAGCTCTGGCGCACGACTCAGGCAACCGTCTTCTTCGTCACGCATTCGATCGAGGAGGCCGTGTTCCTGGGAGACCGTATTTATGTCGTATCCAACTCGCCCGGAACGATCCTTCACGAGCTGACGATCGACCCTTCGGACCGGCCGTCCAAGGAAATGCAACGAGAGGAACGCTTTCAGCAGACGGTATATTATCTGCGTGACCTGATCAGCCAGCTCGAAGAAAGTCGCCGGGCCGGCACCTGAATAACGGGGCCGACCAATTTCGGGAGGACCAGCAGAGCAGTGGGCCTGGGCAAATACATCAAGAAGGCATTCCTCTTTCACTGGAACTTGCTCGCGTTCGCAGGCGGCATGGGCTTCGCCTTCCTTTCCGGGCACCCAGACGTTTTCGCGCCTGTGGTGCTGGCGGCTGAGACCGCCTACCTGGGGTTCCTCGGCACACACCCTCGCTTCCAGAGGCACGTCGATGCCCAGGAGCACAAGGCGACCCGCGCAAGGCCAATGCCGAGGCGGTCGTTCGCTTGATGCGAGCGCTGCCTCCCGCGCAGCTTCGCCGATTTCAGGCTTTGAAGGAACGCTGCCTTTCCGTGCGCCAGATCGCCGAGCAGTTGCGCGCGCCGACGGTGAGGCGCCCTTGCGGTCACTCGACGAGCTTCAGCTCGCCGATTTAGACCGTCTACTCTGGATCTACCTCCGCACACTTTACACGCAGCACATGCTCGAGCGGTTTTTCCAGAGCACCAGCATGCAGGAGATTCAATCAGAGATCAAACGCCTCGAGGAACGGATTCACCGGCTGGACAAGGAACCCGAATCCGCCAATCGCACGCGGATCAGGCAGTCTCTCCAAGGCAACCTGGAGACCGGCAAGTCACGGCTCGCCAATCTGGAAAAGGCTCGCGAGAACTACGACTTGCTTCAGGCCGAGATCGAGAATCTCGAGACAAAGATCCAGTCGATCACCGAGCTGGCGATCAACCGCAGCGATGCCGAGGCCATCACCGGGCAGGTCGAGCAGATCACGCAGGGCTTGGTCCGCACCGAGCAGACGATCAACGACCTGGGGTTCGCCACCGGCGGCGAATCGTTCGACTTGACGGTGCCGAACATCCTCTCACGCGAGGTTGGCGGAGGAGCCCAGGTGGAGCAGGCTTCGCCGCGACGGCGCGCAGGACGAGATTCAATTCCTTTGATACGAGGTCACCTCGAGGGCGCTCGATGGCTCTCGCAGAGAAACGGTTCGTGCTGGGAATCAACTGCGCCTATCACGAGAGCTCGGCAGCCGCTCGTGCGCGGCGATCAGGTCGTCTTCGCTGTCGAGGAAGAGCGCTTCACCCGGATCAAGCACGCGAAGCATGCGCGAGTGACGAACCCTGATGAGCTTCCGTGGAATGCGATTCGTGAATGCCTCAAATTCGTTCCCGAATCGAGGCTTTCTCGGCTCGACGCCATCGCTTATTCGCTTGCTCCGGGCCGCCGGCTCGCTATGGTTGGGCTTGATCCCTACCCGCTAGACGACAGAGCCGGGTTCGGCACGTCGCACGGCGAATCGGAGTTTAACTCACGAGTGCTGGGAATCCCGCGCCTGCTCGCACGCGAGGCGAACGATCCGGCCGTCGTGGATCGATTTCACTTCGTTCCTCACCACCGCGCGCACGCGGCGAGCGCATTCTATGCATCGCTGTTTCCGTCGGCCGCCATTCTGGTGATCGATGGCATCGGCGAAGCCGCGACGGCGTGGCTCGGCCGAGGCACGGACAAGGGACTGGAGCTGCTCGAAGAGATTCCGTATCCGCACTCGATCGGAATGCTCTGGGAACGGGTGGCCGTGTATCTCGGCTTCACCGAGTTCGACGCCTGCAAGGTCATGGGGCTGGCCGCCTATGGAGACCAGACGCGGTTCGCAGCGGAGCTTGATCTTCTCTTTCCGATTCTGGATAAACGAGGGGGCGTGATCGGGAAAGACGCGCCGCCTTTCCGCATCGACCCGGAAATTGCACGGCTGCGAGCCGATGACGTGTCGGGGCTCGAGGCACTCTTCGGACCCAGGCGCAGCCCGGGCGAATCACCCACGCTCGCTCGGTTTGCCGACGTCGCCGCGGCCTTGCAACGCCGAACCGAGCAGGCGGTGCTTGCGCTGGCACAAGCGGCTTGTCACGTGCCACCGAGGAACGCAATCTCGTTTTCGCGGGAGGATTGGCGCTCAACTGCGTCTCGAACGCCCGGCTCGAGCGTGAGGGCCCTTTTCGATCGCTGTTCGTGCCGTGTGCTGCTCACGATGCCGGGACCGCGATCGGAGCGGCACTCGACGTTGCGCTATGAAGAAGACGTGACCGCTCGAGAGATCCGAACCTACCAGCCAGAGGTGCACACTCCGTTCCTCGGTCCGGAGTATCGGGCTGCCGAGATCGAATCGGCCCTTGTGCGGTGGGGCTGTCCCGTTCAGAAGGTCGTCGATCCCGCGTGCGTAGCGGCAGCCTTGATTGGCGAGGGGTTGCTGGTTGGGTGGTTTCAAGGTCGGATGGAATTCGGTCCGAGAGCTCTAGGCAACCGCTGCCTCCTGGCCGATCCGCGCTGGGCGTCGATTCGAGATGAGCTCAACCGCAGAATCAAACACCGCGAGGAATTCCGGCCGTTCGGCGCGTCGGTGCTCGCCGAAGAGGCCGAATGCTGGTTCAAGATGCCAAGTCAGCGGCCGGGCGCTGCTTTGTGCCGCAATTTCATGAATCTGACCTATCCGGTCCACCTGGAGCAGCGTGACCGCATACCCGCCGTGCTGCATCGCGACGAGACGTGCCGTGTGCAATTGATAGACGCGAAACAGAACCGGCTGTTCCATTCGCTGATCAGTCAATTCGAGAAACTCACCGGTGTGCCGCTCGTTCTGAACACGTCATTCAACGACCAGGAGCCTCTGGTGGCGACTCCCGATGATGCGCTCAAGACATTTGCGCGTTCCGAAATCGACGTCCTATTTATGGGAGACTACCTTGTCCGCCGGCCGACTTAGCGTCTCGGCATCGAGGGTCCAGATCGAGCCGCCCGAAGCGATGCGCTTCGAGCCGGTGCGAGATCGATATGGCCTGCGGCTGGCGCTCGTTTTCGGAAATCACGCGCGGGGCGGAATGTGCCCATACTATGTCGGCAGCCGGTGCTTGCACTGCGACATCGGGGCTGGGGAGGGAGCAGCGTTCGATCTCGGGTCGAACCGCGGTCGACTGGCGTGGTTCGCCGGCTATTATCGAGCGATCCTGGGCTCGGTAAGCCACCTGGTCATCTACAATTCCGGCTCCGTGCTGAACCCCGGGGAAATGCCGCCGGACTTTCTGGACGAGATCGTCGCCTTCGCGCGATCCTTGCCGGCCGGCCGCGTCCTTTCACTTGACTCACGCGAGGCCTTTATCAAGCGCGAGCGTCTTCGACCGATTCTGGATGTTGCAGGTGAGCGGATCGCGGTGCGACCAATTCTGGGAATCGAGTCATCGGACGATCGAATTCGCGATGAAATCCTGCGAAAGGGGATGCCGCGCGAGAAGATTATCCGCGTCTTCCGCGATCTCGGCGAGCTTGCATCTGAATACGAGGCCAACCGCATTGGGCTGGATGTGAACATCGTCATCGGCAGTCCCGGAACCACGCGTGAGACAGTCGTGGTCGATGCCGCAGAAACGGCAGCCTTCGCATTGCGAGCGGGGTCCGAGCACGGCGTGCGCGTCGACCTGAATCTGCACCCGTACTATAGTGGAGCGCGCGGGCAGGCGATTTTCCCGGACCACGGGCGCTGCTCGGTCGAAACAACGGTTGCCGCGGCTTCGGCCATCGCGCGACCTGGTGAAATCGATGGGGGCGCAGACGAACGTCTTCATCGGATGGCAGGATGAAGGCCACGACTGCGAGCAGGATGAGCGACATCTCGCATTGAAACGCGCGATGGCCGCCTTCGACCGATTCAATCAGACGAATGAACCTCGAGTGCTATTGGAAAGCGGGATTACATGAGTGTTTTTCGTGACAATCTGTTTTCGGGAAAAGTTGCCCTGGTCACCGGCGGGGCGACGGGAATCGGCCTGGGCATCGCGACGGCGCTGGCACATCATGGCGCATCCGTGGCGCTTGCCAGCCGGAATGAAGAAAACCTTCAGGTCGCCGCGAGGCAGATCCGGGAATCGACAAAACAACGATGCTTGACGATCGTCACCGACGTTCGACAGCCGGAAGCGGTCGGCGCGGCCGTGACTCGCGTGGTGCAGGAGCTGGGCTCGCTCGATCTCGTGATCAATAACGCTGCCGGCAATTTCTTTTGCCCATCCGCGAAGCTGAGCCCCAACGGCTTCGGCACGGTGATCGACATTGACGCCAAGGGCACGTGGAATGTCTCGCGGGCCGCGTATGACGCCTGGCTCGGCGCGCATGGCGGAGGAATCCTGAACATCAGCGCCACGTTGCATTACGGCGGCACACCGGGCCAGGCGGCACGTCGCCGCCGCCAAGGCGGCCGTCGACGCGCTCACTCGCACGCTGGCCGTCGAGTGGGGCCCTCAAAACATCCGAGTGAACGCCATCGCCCCCGGCCCGATCGGAGACACTGAAGGCGTGCGCAGGCTCTTGCCCGGCGAGGCTGCCGAAAAAATGCGCCAGGTCATCCCGACGCGAAAGCTGGGCGCGATCGGCGACATCGTCAACGCGGCCTTGTTCCTGCTCAGCGACGCGGCCGCCAATGTGAACGGGGCAATCCTGGTCTGCGACGGCGGCCTGTCGCTCACCACCCGATTCTTCGAATAATCAATTCTCTTGCAATTACCTACGACTGTCGGTATTGTTACCGACAGTCGTAGGTATTTGTCTGGAGGATCACGTCATGGACGCCCCGCATGGGCTGCCCCCGCTCTCGGAGGCGCAGCTCGAGATCATGAACGTCGTCTGGGACCGCGGCGAGGTGACGGTCGCAGATGTGTGGAAGGCACTTTCCGAAGATCGGAAAGTTGCTCGAAACACCGTTCTGACGATGCTCACGCGGCTGGAGGAGAAAGGCTGGCTCGAGCGAGATTCGGTCGAGCATGCGCATCGGTACCGGGCTGCGGTCCCACGTGAAGCCACGCTCGGAACGATACTCAGCCGGCTGGTCCAGACAGCCTTTGGCGGATCGGCCGAGGGCCTCCTGGTCGCTCTGTTGCAAGACCGGGGCGTCTCGAAGGAAGAGGCAGCACGCATTCGCGCGATGATCGATCAGGCCGAAAAACGAGGGAGGCGAAGGCCATGAACTGGATTGAACAGTTTGCGCCCGGATCTTACTTCGGCCGGCTGGCGCTTCAGGTAATTGCCCAGGTCACAGGGGTGATTCTGGTTGCGGCCGTCCTGTCGGCGACAGTCCTCAAGCGGAGGGCGGCGGTGCGACATCGTCTCTGGCTTTGCTGCCTCGCGTGCGTGCTACTGAGCCCGGCATTCGCCGTCGTCCTCGATCGCTTCGGGATTGCCCTCGAGATGATTCCCTGGGCGCAGAGCTCGGTTTCCGCAACGGAGAATAATGTCGCTACTGTCGGGGATCTGCAACCGGATGCTTCGGCAAGTCCAGCGTGGGAGGTTGCAGCCTACGTACACGAAGCACCCGCGCCGGGCACGACAGAACCGGCCGAGAAACCAATCGACCTGTCGAGCTCCATTCCCGCGTCAACGCCTGCAATTGAAGCCATGGCCATGGAGCGGCTGCCTGCGTTCCCCAAATCGCCGGCGACGGCTGCACAGCGCGGCGTTGCAACCGACATGCGGCAGGTTGCGCTCGGTGGTCTGGTGCTGTTGTGGGCGGTCGGCGTCGCGATCGGTTCGGTGCGGCTCTTGCTCGCCTGGCGAAGGCTCAGCCGGCTCCGTCGTTCACTTGAGACACTCGACGCTCACAACCACGAGGCTGTGTTCAGCGAGGTTCGTCAGGCGCTCGGGCTTCTCCAGCTTCCGGATGTCTACACTTCTGGGCACGTTTCCGGGCCGGTTGCCATCGGCATCTTCCGCGGGGGAATCGTGCTGCCCCGCACGCTCGCCACATCGCTGGCACCAAACCAGCTTCGGGATGTGCTGGTTCACGAAATGGCACACGTCCTTCGCCGGGACCCGCTGGTCGCGCTCTTGCAGCGGATTGCGGCCGTGGTGTACTGGCCGCATCCGCTTGTTCATTGGCTCAACCTGCGACTGGCGCGGTCTCGCGAAGAAGTTTGCGACAATTTCGTGCTCCGCGTTGGTGATCCCTGCGAATACGCGCGCACACTGCTCCGGTTATCTGAGGGCCTCTTTGCCGCGAAGGCGCAGAGCGTGGGGCTTGCGCTGGCCGAAGGGCGCTGGACGCTCCGCGATCGCATCTCGGGAATCCTGGATCCAGGAAGGAACGCGGTGACGGCAGTCAAACCATGGCCGGCCGCTTTGCTGGCACTCGGACTGGCGTCGATTTGCATACTGATCGGTGCGGCCCGACCGATCTCGGCCAGGCCGCAAGCGAGAGAGATTTCCGACAAAACGGCTTCGGCGAAGGCTCCGGAACGTGCTGTTCGAGGCATCGTTGTGGATGAGAAAGGCCAGCCGGTGGCAAACGCCAGGGTATTCCCGGTGCGCTGGGAGAAGATGATCGAGCCCGCGACGACGTCGCCGCACGGCTCATTCCGGCTGGCTCTGGGAGGTTTGATGTTTCTCGAGGAAGACATCGCCGCCTCCGCGGATGAGGGCCGGCTTATGGGGCTGGGCACGCACGTCGAGCCGAAGAATAGTTCCGACCTCGCGCAGCCGGTTCGAATCGTGCTCAAGCAGAGCCGTGTCACGAAAGTGCATGTTCGCGATTCCAAAGCTCAGCCGGTCATCGGGGCAAAGGTGGCCGCCGTGGGTTTCGACTACGACGGCGAGACGACGACTGATCAGGCAGGTGACGCCTTGCTGCGCGTTCCGGCCGACGCTCAGGTGCGCTGGCTCGTTGCACAAAAAGGGGGCGTGGGGTTCGACTACTTCGTGAATGATCGCTCCAATGGCGCCGGCAAGATCGGGCCGTTGCCGCCGGATGTGACACTGATACTCGACGGTGCGGCTCGGTGCGCATCAAGGCCGTGGATACCGCGGGCCGGCCAGTGCCCGGAGTCGATTTCGCGCCCTGGACGATCGCGAAGCCGGCAAAGCGCGTATCAGGCCAACATCGGAGGCGCCCGGGGATGTTCGCACGCACGGATAATTCCGGCGAAGCGACGTTTGACTGGCTCTCGCCGGTCTTGGAAGAAGACGTCCCATTCTTGATCTTTCCGCGAGAGTACTCGTGTCCGGAGTCGCCGATTTATCGCTCAGGCGATGACGGAAAGGTCCTCGAGGCACGATTGCTGCGCAGCACGCGCATCGCGGGTATTGTGCGACACGCGGACGGACGGACGGCGGCGGGAATACTGATCCGCGCCGAAGGCCACGCCGCAACCAATCATTATTGCCGGATGCACACGCGAACTGCGGAAGATGGCTCATATGCACTCGACGTCTATCCGGAGCAATCGTACATGATCGCCGTGCTCGACGAGCGCTGGGCGGCCAGGACACTTTCCGGGGTGATCGTCCGGGAAGGAAAGCCACAGACTGGTCTGGACCTTACACTCGTCGCCGGCACGCTCATCCACGGCGTGGTTACCAAAGGCGCGGGCGGGCCGCCGGTGCAGGGCGCGACGATCACACTGGTCGAGCAGGGTCCTGATCTCCCGCCGGCGTTCAAGGCGCCCTTGGCGGGGCAGGGCGATTGCAGCTTGCCTCGGTGGATCACCACCGACGATCTCGGCCGGTATCGATTCCGTGTCGGGCCGGGCCGATATCGGATCATCGGCGGAGACGGCGCAGACGAGCAGATTGTTGAGGCCCAGGCTGAGATCGTGCGCGATCTTCGCGTCAGCGAGTCGCTGGAGCGAGAGTCAATCACGGGAACGGCGATCGAGAAGACGCCAACGGGCGAGCGGCCCATTCCCGGCGCATTGATCGAAGTCGCGCCCATTGGCAGCAACGGCTTCGACGGCAAAGCGATCGCCAATGCCCAAGGGCAATTCGAGCTGAAGCTCGCGCGTGGAGGATCGCGAACGATCCTTGTCCGCGAACCTGACAGGGCAGTCGCGGGTTTCACGCGCATCGGCCCCGACACAAAGCAAGTGAAAGCCTACGCCGCGCCCGCCTCGCGAATATCGGGCAGAGTGCTTGACTCGAACGGCCGAGGGGTTCTTGGCCGGCGCATCCAGCTTCTCGTTGATTCCGGCCCGGATTTCCAGATAGCCAGTCGCTTTCACCTGCGTATGGCGACCGACGCGGACGGGCGCTACGAGTTCCGTGGCATCCCGGTCGGAGCGTACGTCCAAGTGGTCGTTCCGATTGATGAAGATTCCGTGGATCGTTCGGGATATGTAAATGTCGAGCACGCAGTGGTGCGCGGGCCTGATCCGATTGAGATGGATGACGTTGTCCTGCGCAAGAAAAATGTGAAAGCAGCAGAACGTGCTCAAATCACCCCGCTTCCTGGCGCGGCCGCATATCAGCCAGTGGCACCGACCCGGTCCGTATGCGAGGCCGTCCTACGAGAAATCGGCCGAGGTCCCGTCACTCCCGAAATGGTCGATCAGGCTTGGCTTCTTACCCGCCCGCAATTCCAGGGGCGCGCGAACATCAACGAGATGCGGGAAGCCCTTGGCGAACAGGAGATGATCAGTTCGATCGACGAGATTGCTCGCAGCCTGACCGGTAAGCCCGCCGACTCGCTGACAGTCTTCCAAGGGGCGCTTGGGTATGGCGCCGGCTGGTACGATGAAGCCGTCCGGTCCAAGATCACCCGTTGGCGCGCCGACAGGGAAAGAGCCGCGATCACTGTGCGTGGAACCGTCATTGAAGAGGAGACGGGCAAGCCGGTCGCAGGCGCCATTGTCTACTCGTCCGACGGATTGCGCGCGAACCGACGCCGCGGGCAAGTTTCAACTCGAGACGAGGGCTCCTCAGGCGAAGGGGATGATCTGGGTCGAGGCAGAAGGATTTGCCCTGTGCGAGTATCCCGCACTCGCTGGCACGGCCAAGCAGGCTGACGTGCGGATCTCGCTTGGCAGGGAGGAGCTGATCGGTGGCTTGGTGGTCGGACCAGACGGCCGACCGGTCAAAGGGGCGACGGTCTGGGCCATGGTCGATCACGCCGAGTTCCGCATGCCGAACGCCGGGCGTGCTGGTCCAGGACCCGCCATCGCCGTCCCGATCGAGGTGAACACCAGCGCGGACGGTCGTTTCGTCATGCGAGGCATACCGCGCGGTCTGCGCATAAGCTGGTGGGAAGTTCGGCATCATGAGTTCCAGACGGTCACCTCCCGTGGCGACTTCTTGTCTGCCGCCGAATCAATGACGCTCAAGCTGGCGGCCGGTTGTTCGGTTTCGGGTGTCGTCGTTGACGAATCCGGCCGATCCATTTCCGGTGCCGACGTTCAGATTCGATCGCCGTCGAGCCGCGGGTTGCCAGACGCGCATGCGCACAAACCGCGACGGTCGGTTCCGGTTCGGAAACGTCAGTCCGGGCCGGTGGACAGTGGTCGTCCAGCCATTGCGCCAGGCACCGGTCCACGGCACGATCGTGGCATCCGCAAATCGGCCCGCGGAAAGTCAATTCGTCGTGGGACCAAGCTCATACATCAGCGGCCGCGTGATCGGACCAGACGGCTCGCCTGTCGAGGGCGCCGCCGTGGGCTGGGCCAAACCCATCGACGAACGCGGGCAGGAGATCGAGGCGCTCGAGCTCACTCGAACCACGACCACAGCCAAGGACGGCACGTTCCGATTCGGGCCCATTTCCCAGGGAAACTTTCGCTGACCGGCCTGGCAACGCCGCCGCGGCGGATCGGCCGCGTGACCGCGAGTGCAAATTCCGTCGACGCCGTGATCCGGCTCGAGCTTGAAAAGAGGCAGTGACGACGATCGCGCCGGGAAAGGTGACTTACCGACATCGGATCGGTATGCTCGATCCTGTCCCGGAGCAAACCATGGCGCGGCGTTTATCCTTCGAAGAGAAGCTGGCTGCGATTCGCGCGATCCGCGATCAGCCTCCCAGCGCCACCGACGAGATGGAGCTGCGCCGGTTTCTCGGCGACCGCTCAAACCTGATCGTGGCCGCGGCGGCGACGCTCGCCGGCGAGCGAGCGTTTCTCGAGCTTGCCGGCGACATCGAAGCCGCGTTTGATCGCTTTCTCGTCGATCCCGTCAAGAACGACAAGCTGTGCCGCGCGAAGATCGCCATCGTCCAGGCGCTCGATAAGATCGAACACTTCAAGCGAGACGTCTTCGAGAAGGCTGCCCGTCACATCCAGTTCGAGCCGAGCTTTGGCCCACCGGTCGACACTGCGGCGCCGTTGCGCAGCGCAGCTCTCTTTGCACTCGCCCGGATCGGCGGGTCAGACTACCACTGCCTGCTCGTCGACGCATTGACCGACACCGAGAAGGACGTTCGGATCGCGGCGGCGCAGGCGCCGGCGTACGTCGGCACCGAAGCCGCGGCCCTGGTGCTCCGCTTGAAAGCCCGTCTGGGCGATGACGAAGCCGACGTGCTCTCCGAGTGCCTTTCGGGCCTGATGACGATTGCGCCCGAGGCAAACCTCGATTTCGTGAGTGAATTCCTGAATCCGCTTGCGCCGACCGGTGCGAAGCGGCCGCACTGGCGCTGGGCAAGACGAAATTGCCCGGCGCACTGAGGCGCTCAAAGCATGCTGGCAGAGATCCTATCAGCAGGCGCTTTGGGACCAGATTCTGCTGGCGATTTCGATGATGCGGCTGCCCGCGGCCATTGACTTTCTGCTCGAATTGGTTGCGTCGGATTCGGAAGCGTCGGCGCTTTCCGCCATGACTGCGCTCAAATTCCACCGTTACGATCAAAAGCTGTGCGAACGGCTCGCGCAGATGGTCAAGAAAACGAACAGCCGCGCACTCCAATCTCGATTGGATCGAGATTTCCCGGCAAGCTCGTAGGATCCGACTCCAGCGCCGAGCCCGTACTGCCAGCGATGAAGCTATGACACTGGCCGATGCCGTCGAACGGACGATCGATCGGCTGCACAAAACCGATGTCCTTTCGTTGCAAATATTTGCAGCGATAAGCGCGACCTGCGCAGCCCTCCTGAGCCTCGATCGCAATTCGTGTTCACGAGCCTCAGCCGCCGCCGCAAGAGAATTGTGTCCAATTTGGGACTGGTTTGGAGCCTGGTGATTAGCGGGGCCCACGAACAAGCTCTCGCGAATGGCGAGTACGAATTGCACCACGGCTCCCCGGCCGAAGACGCAGGCATGGGCGCCGGCGCTCCGACCACAGACTTTTTGGGCAATCCGCGGTTCCAGGACCCCAATATCACCGGGCGCGGCGACGGCTCAGGTGTCGACATCGGCGCGATCTGGGTGGAGCAGACCGCGACGTCGAACATCGACCTGGCCACCACGGTCGTCGCCGGGCCGGCGACGGGGCTGGAGGATCAGCAGGCGACGGTCAACTGGACAGTCCAGAGCGTGGGCACCGGCACGGCGACCGGCTCGTGGCACGATGCCATCTATTTGTCGGCCAGCCCCGTGTTCACTCCCGAAGCCATTCTGCTTGGCGAGGTGCAGTACACCGGCGACCTGGGACCGGGCCAGAGCTACAACGCCTCGGGCACCTTCACGCTACCGGGCGTAACATCGGGCGACTTTTACTTCCTGGTCCGCTGCAACTCGGAGAATGAGATCTTCGAGGGGACAAACCTGGCCAACAATGCGGCGGCAAGCGCCACGGTGGCGATGGACCTGCCGGCGCTCTCCATCGGGACACCGCTTGACGGATCGCTGGCGGCGACGGGTTCGAGCGAGCTGTACAAGGTGGCGACCACCGCCGGCGGCAATCTCAACGTGGCCCTGACGGGCGCCAGCGGCAACACCAACGAGCTGTACGTCGCCTTCGGCGACGCCCCGACGCGGCAGGCGTTCGACGTGCGCAGCGTTCAGGTGAACTCGGCGAACCAGGCCGTGTCCCTGGAGAACGTGCAGGCAGGGACTTAATACGTGCTGGTCTACGGCGCCAGCGTCCCCTCCGGCGAGAGCTTCACGCTGACCGCCACGACGCCCGCCTTCTCGCTGACGAGCGTCAGCCCATCACAGGGGAGTAATGCGGGTCAAGTGACGATTACGATCGACGGAGCTCAGTTCAACGCCAGCTCACAGCCGGAACTCATCGACAGCGCCGGGACGACGATGCAGCCGGTTAACGCGTACTACGGCAATCCCGGACAAATCTCCGCGACCTTCGATCTGGCGGGCACACCGGCTGGTGCCGCGACGGTGGAGGTAGTCAATAGCGGCGGCGCGACCCAGACGTTGCCTGGAAGCTTCCGCGTCATCTCGGGCACGCCAGGGCAACTGGTGACGAGTCTGGTGACCTCGAGCAGCGTCCGTGTCGGCCGGGTCTATACCATCGACGTCGACTATACCAACTCCGGGGATACGGACTTGCTTGCCCCCGTGTTGTATTTGCAAGATCTGGCCGGCGACTCACTGAGCTTTTCGTCGGACATGAGCGATGCATCGAGCGAGCTCGATCTCGTCGCGGTCGCCGATACCGGACCCGCAGGCATCCTGGCACCCGGCGAGTCCGGACAGATCGTCGTGTACGGCACCGGTTCCGTGCCCGGACCCGATTCGCTACAACTCTCGGCTGCTCAATACCCAACCACGCCAATCGACTGGGCGGCGCTCGAGTCCACACTTGAGCCTGCGGGAGACACCACTGCTCAGTGGGATCCCATCTTCAAACGGTTGCAAACCGACGTGGGCTCGAGCTGGGCGGACTACCAGCAGACGATCGCGGACGACGCAACCCTCCTTTCACCCGCGGAAGGTCTCAATTACTCGCTGAGCGACGTCTATCAGTTCGAAGTCGGCGAAGCAGAAGCTCTCGTCGGCCCGGCAGTCACGGGGACGCTCTTCCTCGACAACACCAGCAACCCTCTGCCAAACGTCACCATCCACCTCGAAGATCCCACCAAATCGATTGCGACGTACGCGGTCTCGAATACGGACGGATCGTTTGCGATCCCTCAAGCTCAACCCGGCACCTATCAACGTGACTCTCGACGGCTATCTCACGTCGGCGCAGGTCGTGGTGGGTGCGGATGGGGCAAGCGGCGTGCGACTGATTGCATCTCAGGCCGGCACCATCTCAGGGACCGTCTCCATCGCGGATGGTGCCCCGGTCGTTGACGAGACCGTGTCGGCGGTCGGCGCCGACGGCATTTTCTACCCCGCCCTGACTGATTTCGAACGGCTTCTACAGCGTCACCTCGTTGCCCGCGGCCGTCTACGAAGTCGAGACGGGCGGCGATTCGGTCGCTCCGGCATCCGAAGGCGACGTGACGTTGCAGGCCGGGGCAATGCTGGCACAGGTCAACCTGGTCGCGAACGCCGCAGGCACGATCTCTGGACGGATCATCGGACCGGATGGACCGGTCGTCGGTGCCACCGTCACGGCTACCGGTGCCGATGCGTCGGGTTCCTCCACCACTACCAATCCGTCCGGGGATTATTCCATCGGCGGGCTGACCGCCGAGACCTACGACGTGGAGGCGATCGCCAACGGCCTGGTGACGACCGACGTCGCTTCAGTCTCGGTCGCGGCCGGCGAGACGACCTCAGGTGTGAACGCGACGCTTACGATCGGTGGCGGCATCTCCGGGACAATCACTTCGGCGGTCGATGGCTCGGTGGTCAGCGGTGCGCAAATCGAGTTGACTGGAAACGGGGTGAACGTCGCGGGCATCACCGACCTCGACGGGCAGATTTCATTCGCGGGCCTTGCGCCCGGGAATTACGAGATAAGCACGATTGCGGGCGTTTTCATGAGTGCATCGACCCCGGTAACCGTGACGGCCGGGGCGACAGCCAGGTTCGCGACGTCGCTTTCGCCCCTGGGTACGGTCAGTGGGACCGCGACCAACGCGCTGACCGGTGGACCAGTCGCCAATGTGCCGGTCAGCGCGATCGACGTCGTGGGGGCCGGCTCCAGGAGATGGAGCCGAGTCGATCACGGTCGCGGTGGTCGCGGGCACGCCCGCCACCGCCAACCTGTCGCTCGGCGCGGGCAGCACGTTCTACGGCACCGTCCGTGATGCGACCACGGCGACGCCCCTTGCGAACGTCATCGTGACAGCCGTCTCTGCGAGCGATCCGGCGGTCGGGGGAAGCGCCGTGACGGATTCTTCCGGCAACTACCAGATCCCAAACCTTCCCGCGGGTACCTACGAGATCGTCGTCGTTTCCACGGATCATCAAAACGCGGTGCTCGTCAATCGGGTTCTCGCGGTCCAGAACCAACTCTTGAACGTGAACTTGGCTTTAGCCTCGACGCAGGTGAGCGGCACGGTGAGTGGTTCCTCCGGCCCCCTGGCAAACGCGGTCATCACCGCCACCAACGCGAACGGCCAGACAATCGGGCAAGCCACGAGCGCGAGCGATGGGAGTTACGCGATCACCACCCTCCCACCCGGAACGTACTCACTCAAGACCTCCGCCAGCGGTTACCAACCGTCGAACTCCGTCGCGGTCACGGTCGTTCAGAATGGGAGCGTCAACGGGCTCAATTTCACTCTGAGTGCGGCAGCGATCACCGACCGCAGCCGCGTGCGCCGAACAAATCATGTCCGATGCCGAGAACGTGTGCGATAGTTGGGTGTGCGGACGACGGTGTGAAAAGGAAGCGCCGGCGTTCATGCAATGATTCACTTAATCGTGACGCGTTGATCGAATGCTATCCGGCGCGGTAGACTGGCATCTCGGCGAAGCGAACCCCGACGGCGGGTTGTTGGCTAGGGGCTTGACCGATGGCGGAGCGCGGCGAGGTCGATGATGGCCTGCTCGTGGCGGCACGGCGCGGGTCACGTGAAGCGCTGGGGAATGCGCTTGAGGCATGCCGGCGATATTTACTTGCGATCGCATCGCGCGAGCTGGATCCGGACCTCAGGGCCAAAGGAGGGGCCTCTGACCTGGTGCAGGAGACGTTTCTGGAGGCGCAGCGGGACTTCGCGCGATTCCAGGGGTCTTCGCCCGAGGAGCTGCGTGCGTGGCTACGTCAGGTATTGCTTCACAACCTCGGGGCGTTCACGCGGCGGTTTCGCGAGACGAGCATGCGGGCGATAGGACTGGAAGTCGCGATCCAGGCTGGAACATCTTCCGCGGGGCCGCGCGAGCCGAAGGCGGCCTCGAATCTGTCGCCCAGCCAGGTTGCGATCGAACGCGAGCAGTCCGCGGCGCTGCGGCAGGCGCTGGCGCTGCTGCCGGAAGATTACAGGCGGATCGTCTGCCTTCGCTTTGACGAAGGTCGATCGTTCGAGGAGATCGGTGAGTTGACCGATCGATCCCCGGCGGCGGCCCGCAAGGTCTCGGCGCGCGCAATGGCGAGGCTCCGACAGGAATGGGAGGCACAGTTGTGACGCCCGAGGGCCCGCCGCTCTCCCTGGAGATGACGACTTTGCGTCGTGGCTGGCGGAGTGTGACGAGCGCCTGGCGTCGGGCGATTCGATCGCTTCGCTTGACGAAGTGGGGGTTCCGGCCGCGCTCAAGCCGCGGCTGGAAGTCGAAGCGGCGTGGTGTCAGCTTGTGCGCCGGATCTGGCCTCACTCTTCCCAGGCGGCGACGCCTGGGAATGAATCATGGGGCTGGGATAGCACAACGACTCGAGAACATCCGCCGGAGGAGCTGGGCCGTTTCGTGATCCGGCGAGAGCTGGGGCGCGGGTCATTCGGGGTCGTGTACCTGGCGTATGATCCACGGCTGCGACGGGAGCTGGCGCTCAAGGTGCCGCGCGGCGAGGTGCTGCTCTCCAGCGAGCTGCACGCGGTTCCGTAACGAGGCGATGGCCGCCGCGGGCCTGGACCACCCCAATATCGTGGCGGTCTACGAGGCAGGCGAGGAAGGGCCGTGCTGTTTCATCGCTTCCGCGTACTGTCCGGGCATCACGCTGGCGGCCTGGCTCCGAGGCCGCAGCACGGTGGTGCCGCACCGGATGGCTGCAAAGCTGGTGGCCACACTGGCCGAGGCGGTCGAGCATGCACACGGGCGCGGGGTCTTGCACCGAGACCTCAAGCCGAGCAATGTCTTGCTCGAGATGCCCGCCGAGGGCGCCGAAGGTCGGCAAGAGGACGCCGACATCCGCGATCTGGTTCCTCGCGTGACGGACTTCGGGCTGGCCAAGCTTCTGGACGACGAGCTGGCTCCGGCGCACCAGTCAACCCGACGCAGTCCGGAATGCTCGTGGGAACCCCCAGCTACATGGCACCCGAGCAGGCCGAAGGAAAGCGCGGCGCCGTCGGCCCGGCGGCGGACATCTACAGCTTGGGCGTGATTCTTTACGAGGTGCTCACCGGCCGGCCGCCCTTCCAGGGAGATTCGGTGCTGGATACGCTTGTGCTGGTGCGTACGCAGGATGTGTTGCCCCCTTCGAAGCTCCGCCAGCGTTTGCCACGCGACCTCGAAACAATCTGTCTGCACTGCCTGAACCGGCAGCCGCAGGCGCGCTACAGGGCGGCTGGGGAGCTGGCGGAAGACCTGAGGCGATTCCTCGCCGGTGAACCGATCCGCGCGCGGCCGACGCACCCCGTTGAGCGGGCCGTCAAATGGGTTCGCCGCCATCCGGCGATCAGCGCGCTTGGCGGCGCAACGGCCACGGCCGCATTGGCGATTGCGATGATCATCGTGATCGCCACCGTCCGCCTCAAACACCAGAGAGACCTGGCCGAGAGCCGCCGGCTCGAGGCCGTGGCCAATCTGCAAAAGGCCCGCCAGGCCGTGGACCGAATGTTGACTCGGGTGAGTGAAGAACGACTCAAGAACATTCCCCAGGTTGAGCCGGTGCAGCGCGCCCTGCTGGAAGATGCCCGGGAGTTCTACCGGGAGTTCGCGCGCGACGCCCACGGTGACCCGGAGATTCTGTTCGAGGCGAGCCGGGCGTATCTCAGGCTCGGGCGAGCCTACCATCTTTTCGGCAGGCTGCGCGAGGCCGAATCTTGTGTCCGCGAGGCGCTTGCGATCCAGGAGAAGCTGGTGGCCGCTGCCCCGGCGATCGCGGCCTATGGGCATGAGCTTGTTAATACCCGCATCGAGATGGCCAGGCTCGCGCGCGACCTCGGCCAGCCCGCTCTAGCGCTCGAGTCGTTGCGCAAGGCGACGGCACTGGTCGAAACAATCTCCGCCGCCGATCCCACCAACGGCAGCTACCAATCGCAGCGCGCCGATTTGGCCAACATGCGCGGAATGGTTGTCGAAGACATGGGGCAGCGCGAGGCTGCCGAAGCCGATTATCGCAAGGGCATCGAGTTGTACGATGACCTGGCCGAGCGATTCCCGACAGAGAACGTGCATCGGACACGTGCGGGTGTGTGCCGGCACAACCTCAGCATTCTGCTGGAAGAATCCGGCCGGCTTGAAGAGGCCGAGGCGATCTACCGGCAGAGCATCAAACTCTGGGAATCTCTGGCCGCCGGTGAACCCGCACATGTGGACTACCGATCCAAGCTGGCGCTCTCGGAGGCCAACCTGGCGATGCTGCTGGAGAAGACCGGCCGTATCAGCGAGGCGGAGCGAAGCGCCCGGCGCACCGCCGTGCTGCGAGTGTCGCTGACGAAGGACTTCCCGAACACGCCCTGGCATTTCCTGAAACTGGCGGAGGCTCACCGCGGATTGGCCAGGCTGCAAATCCAACGCGGCGACTTTGCGGAAGCCCGCCGGCTGCGAGAGCAGGCCGTCGCGGCCACCCGGGCGGCCCTGGCGATTGCCCCCGAGAACACCGATTTCCGCGTGCTTCTTGCCGCGGAATGCGCCAGCCTCGTCGAGACACTGATCTCGCTCAAGAAACATGACGAGGCAACCACGTGTGCCGCCGAGTTTGCGCCGCTGGTTCACGACTCAGCGAAGGAAACCCTGCGTGCCGGTTCGTTCATGGCTCAATGCGTGCCGCTGGCGACGGCTGATCTCGAGCTTACGGGCTCACGGCGAGCCGAGCTGGCGGAGGCCTATGCGAAGCAGGCGATCGAGCTCGTAGGCGAAGCGGCGAGAAAGGGCTATCGCGACGTCGATGCCCTTCGGAAGGACAAAGGATTTGATTCGTTGCGGGGTCGGCCGGATTTCATCGCTTTGCTAGCCCGGATGGTGACGGCGCCGGGCCCGGGCGGCACGGTGAGGGCTTGCAGCGAGTTCCCGCGGCGAACCGCGGCGAACTGAACGAAATAACTCGCGCTTCCTTCGTCACGACCGACGTGGCGGAACGCTCGACGGGCGGGCTGAATCATCCTCGAGCTTCTTCAGAACACCGGCGGCCGCCCGGCGAACCTCGGGCTCGGGGTCGGTTTCCTTTAGCGTGCGAATCACAGGGATCGCTGACGCGGCGCGGGGCCCGAACCGCGCAAGGGCCATGAACGCGGCGAGACGCGTGTCTTTTGATGGCGATGCCAGACCGTTTTGTGCAAGCGCGGTGACCACGGTGTCACTCGAAGGCGTGCCGGGGCCGATCTCGCCCAGGACTCGAGCGGCGGCCTTTCCGTTCTCGAGCTGCGCCTTGTCACCGTTTGGTTGCTTCAGCGCGGCGATCAAGTCCGGAATGGCGCCTTCCGCCCTGGGGCCAAATGTCCTCAGGGCATCAATTGCCCAGCGCGCGCTTTCGCGCGCGACGAGATGGATGCCCTCAAGAGCTCGATCACCTTGGGGGCAGCGTCAGTTCGGTCGGCGATGAAGCTCAATGCGTTGGCAGCGGCCGGCCCGTTCTCCCACAGATCGTCAACCGATTCCGCCTGTTTCATGACACGAATGAGCGCCGGGATCGCGGCTGTCCTCGCGGCGATGGAGCGGCCGTCTTTGAGCGCATGAATCGCTGCAAACTTCCGCGCTGGATGGCCGGCCTCCAGTACTTTGAGTAGCGCGGCGACGATCTCAGAGGATTGCGGTTCGTCGAGTCGACCATCCCCAAGCGTCGCGAGTACATCTCCCAATACCCAAGCGGCTACACACGCCGGATCCCACGTCGAAGGGTTCCGCTTGCCACGGCCGAGTCTCTCGAGATCAAGTGGTTCTTTCTCGAGAATCGCAATCAAACCGGGAACGGCAGTCCGCCGTTCTGCGCCGAAAGAGTTGATGGCCGAGGCCGCTACGAACCGCATCTCGATGTCCGGGCTCGAAAGCGCGGCGACGACGCGCCGGCACGCACGCGCCCGTGGCCGCCGGCGGCCGCAGCTTTACACATGCCTGGACATAAGCCATTCGCTCGGTAGAGCCGGCATCCGAGCGTTCAAGTCCTCGAATCAGATGCGGGACCAGTTTGTCGATGCCACCGCGAAACCTCGTAAGCACGTCAATCGCGATCAAACGAACCGGAACGGATTCGTCATCAAGAAGCTCGATCAACTTTGCCGGAGGATCGCTGATTCTAGCTGGAGCTGCGAGGCCGATTGCGGCAATCGCTCCGGCACGAACCGTCGCATCCCGATCGTCGAGCATCCGAGTAAAAACCACGATGAGTCGATTCGGTTCCATCATGCGCGAGGAGCTCTCGGGGATCGCGATCGAGCCCAGGGCAATCACGGCGGCTGATCGGACGTCCGCCGCGGGATCGAGAGTCGCCTGGACCAGCGCCTCGATCGCGGACTTGACCTCGCCGCCGTTGACGCCGCCAAGCGCAGAGCGCGCTGGCCACTGGCCAAAGCGCTCGGGCCGCCTCGACCCGGACGGAGCCATCGGCATCCTTCAAGCAGGCAACGAGCGCCGGGATCGTGACGCGCCCATCATTCGCTCCATGCCGAACGAGATCGTGGATTGCGTTCACTCGATCGGCGGGTCTCGCCGCGACTTGCAGCGCGCGCGCCGCGGCCGTCGTTTCGCGATGCCCTTGATCGCCGACCGACGTCCAGACCCAGAACAGCACACCGCAGCCGGCGACCGCGGCGATTGCGGACGTCAGCCAGGATCCGACAGTGAACCTGGACGCCTTCCCAGGCCTCAGATTGGAGCCGTTCGTGGTGCCAGACGATGCACTCTCGCCGCGCTCACTCACCCGATCGGCTCCCGCGCTCGGTTGAACTCAGGCTGAACACGTCGCGGTAGATCTTACCCGTCGCGGCTTGCCAGCAGAGCCGACTTTTTGCGAGATTCATGTATTCTTAACGTACTCCGGGAAGGACCATTCATGGCTGAGCTTAGCAACTCGAGCGAACGATCAACCGTCAAGCGACTTCCGGCACGCGGCGTTTACGACCGGGCCGTCATCCATCAGATACTCGACGCCGGGATCGTCTGTCATCTGGGATTCGTGGTCGACGGCCAACCGTTCGTGATCCCGACGACGTATGTGCGGGTCGACGCACGGGTCTACGTGCACGGGTCGCCGGCGAGCCGCATGTTGCAGACGCTGGAGCGCGGAGTCGCCGCCTGCCTTACCGTCACCCTGGTTGACGGGCTCGTGCTGGCTCGGTCTGCCTTTCATCATTCCATTAATTATCGCTCGGTCGTATTGTTTGGGACTGCCACGCTCGTGAATGATCCCGCCGAGAAACTCACCGCGCTCCATGCCCTGACGGACCATTTGATTCCGGGACGCTGGGGCGAGATCCGGCAGCCGAGCGCGCAAGAGCTGAAGCGCACGCTCGTCCTGGCCATTCCCATTGACGAAGCATCCGCCAAGATTCGCGTCGGGCCGCCGATCGACGAGGAGGAAGACTATGAGCTGGACGTGTGGGCAGGGGTTGTTCCGCTGAAGATGGCGGCTTTGGAGCCTGTGCCTGATCTCAGGTTGCCGGCTGGGATTTCGGCACCTGGATATGCAGTGAATTACTCCGGGCCGCGGTAAGCGAGTGATGAGCGACGCACGACCTCACGTCCTGTCCTTCCAGTGAGATTCCCAACGCAGCCAATCGGCCCTCTCCAGATCGAACGCCATGCCGGTCAAGGACGGTAGCCAGCTTCTTACCCGTTTCCGTCAGGGCGTAGAAGGTTTCGCGTCCCCCGGTAAACGAATGGCCGACCGTCATCAACCCCTCCCGCGCAGACTCCCGGTAAGGCTCGCGGGTGGAATCATCGACGGGTATGCTACCCTGCTGCTCGGCGTGCTGGCGGAGCAGGGCCAGAGCGGCATCGGAGAGCGTGACCGTCGGCATGGGCTCCTTCCGGCGCATCGTACCGCAGGGCCGAATTGTCGGGAAGACCGACCAGATCGCGCCGGAAGCATCAACGGCCCGCGGTAATCCGAGCGACTTGCTTATGCCTTGCTCAAAGCGGGGCTTTCGGCCTCGATCAAAGCCCGCATGAATTCGGCAGCCAGCTTGGCATTGTGATCGGCGTATTCAACACCGACAGTCTGGCCATTCTGCACCGGCAACTGGTGGCACAGCTCGTAGCCGATATAGCCGTCGTAGTCGATTTCGTTCATGGAGCGCACGAAGTCGCGGTAGTAGCGCTCGGTGTCTTCTCCCACCACGCCGTCGTTGCGCTCGAAGCCGCGGATCGAGCCATCCGGCCGGCGGTCGAATTCGCCACCGAAGTGCGACAGCACCTGAAGCTTGCCGACCGCGTTTGCTCCCCGCGGATGCCTTCCGTGCTGCGATCGGGCATCAACGGCGCATCGAGGCAGAGCTGCAAATGGGGTGACCCGACTTCCTTCGCCATTCGCAGAATATCGTGGTGGTCCTTGATCAGCGGCTTATGGTTCTGAAGCGCCAGCGTGACTCCGGCATCGCCGGCGTAGCGGGCGCATTCAATCAAGGCCTCCCGGCACCAGCCCCAGATCTCCTCCGTCGAAAACTTTTCGTGGACGATCGGCCAGTAGCCTTCGGCGATGTCGTAGGTCGCGAGCTGGGGATGGCGGGTGATGCCCCACCAGGCGAGGAAGACGCGCAGGTTGGGTGCGCCCAGGTCGGCGGTCATGCGAATCAGCTCGCGCATGTAGCAGATCTGGGCCTCGCGAACCTCGGGCACCGGATTCGAAAAGTCGTTATTGGCGGCCACGGCGTAGATGTCGATGCCCTCGCCCTCGGCATGCGCCCGCAGCTCGCGGCACTTCGCCGGCGGCCAGTCGAGTGGGTTGCCGTGCGGACGCTTGCCGTCGATTTCGATTCCGTCGTAGCCGAATTCCCTGGCCCGGGAAATCATCTGGTGCAGCGTGAGGGCTTCACCGCGATACCAGAGGCCGAGGTACGTGATGCTGTAGAGGCCGATTTTCATGGGGAGAATCCTCTTGAGGAACAGGTCGGGACTAACTTTCCGATTTTGAGATCAAGTCCGAGAACCCTCGTTCTCACGCTCTGCGTGGGAACGTCCGTCGTGCCGGCCCGCGGCGCGCTAGCGTCGGGAGAATTGTCAGGCTAAAGCCTGACCTACTTTTGATGCGTGCCGCTCGCCGCCCAGGTGATCGCGTTGTGGACGAGCGTGCGATACGAGGAATTGCCGAAGGCGGTGGGGCCGTGGCCGAGCTGGATTGCGACGACCCGATATCGCTCGTCGGGGCCGATCCACGCGAGATTTTTGTCGCTCGCCGGATTGTCAGTCAAGAGCAGGGGACGCACGCCTTGTGCAAACTTCATATTCTTGTACGTTTCATCCTCAATGTGAAAAGGTGCGATGCCCGATGTGATCGGGTGCTCTTCCGCAGACTGACGGAAATCTGCTGATTGTTCTTCACGCTCGACGACGGCCGATCGCCTTCCCGGCTCAGGCGATAGCTGCCGCCGACGGCCTGGTCGGTCCACCAGTCCCACTTCTGGTAGTCGAGGAGCGCATGATGAAGGACAACCACCCCTCCGCCGCTCTCGACGAAGTCGCGGAGATTCTTGCGAGAGGGTTCGTCCATGTCGCGAGTAAAGTCATACATGACCAGGACGTCGTACTTGCCGCGCAGGTCGGTCTTGAACGCGGTGGCGCTGGTCGTGACCGGCAGTGACACGAGGCCTTTGCATCCATCAAAGATTGTGTAAAACGCGGCTTCGTGCTCGTGGCCGCCGGTGATCAGCAATCCTCTTACTGATCCTTTCGACCCGCGGGAAGCGCTCGCATTCAACTCTTTGATGTAGATGTTCTTGAACTGGACCAGGCTGGGAGGGCCGGTCCAGGCGCCGTCCTGGTTCTTGCTGCCGTGGTGCTGCAACGCGATGCGGCCGGCGTCGGGCAGGTCGGGAACGGTCGCCCCGGCGATGACGATCTTGCCGTTCAAGGCGACGCGGATGGTCTTGCCTTTGACGGTGATCTCGAAGTGATTCCACTGCCCAACGGGGTTATCGGCCTGAGTGCTGGGCGTGGCGGCGGCACGGAGGTCCGGCGAACTTTTCTTGTCCATGCGGATGCTGTACAGCTCGCCCGAGCCGATCGGCCAGCACCAGATGTTGGCCTGGAACCGGCCGTCGCCACGCAGATAGACACCGGAATCAGCATCCGGCAGCGCGAGTTTCAGTTCCTTGCCATCGATATCCCTGGCGTGGGTGCCGTCGGGCAGGATGTAGGGGACGTTCTTGTTGGTGAAGGGCGCCTCCTTCAGCCGCCAATCGATCTGGAGGACAAAATCGCGATACTCAACGTCGCTCCAGAGCGCCTTGTCTCCGGAAGCCAGACTGCCGGCATCGTAGTCGATGACCCCATCCAATACCTTCCAGTGCCCGCCGTCGCCCTGCGGTACTTTCCAGCCGGTCAAGTCTTTGCCGTTGAAGAGCGGCGTGAAACCCGCGGGCGCGATGTTGTCGTCTGCCCGAGCTGCTGATGGGAGCAACGAGGCCAGGGCGGACGCGATGAGTAGGCGTTTGATTCGCATATGCTTGCTCTCGGTTCTCAGATTTACGGGGGAGGAAGATCGAGTGCGGGGTTGGCGCTGAAGAATCCGTCGGGCCGAAGGAGAAAGCCGACCGAGCTGACCGGCATGACCGGCCAATCCTCGATGCGCGGAATGTGCGTCTGGCCGAACGTGTACCAGAGGACCACGTCCGTGCCGGCCACGTTGCGGTCGCGTTTTGTCCAGCGCGGGAGGCCGTCGCCGCCGGGGTTCTGGTTGGGATAATCGCCCGCCGGGTAGCGTTCGCCGGGTTCATAGGGTGTGACCCACAGGTTCCGGGTCAAGAAGCCCGCGCGGGCAAGGATCGCCGCGTCCGGCTGCGCGAACGGCAGAACATTCTCTCCCGGAACGAAGCGATAGGCGACCGGTCCGTTCAGCTCGTTCTTTCGCGATTCGTTCACGATGCGCCAGAAGCGCGACGAAGGCGGATTCGTGTTGCGCTGGGCGGCGACCTCGGTGCGCAATGGGGTGGCCTGCGCGTAGAACGCATTGCCGTGCGGGTTTTCCGAGCCGGCAGGAACGCTTACGGTATTCACCTCGAGGGCCGTGTTTTTCTCGCCGTCGATATCCAGGTCGAGGCGCGCACCAAAGAAGTGTTGATGGTTGGGAGCCAAGAGTCGCGGCGCGACCTCGGTTCCGTAGCGAGGCGACTCGCCGGGCTTGAGCGTCATGGTGTTCATGATGCCGGTGAGCTTGACCTCCAGTTGGATCGTGCCGTCCTGATAGAAATACCAGTAGAAGCCGTAGTCGTAGTTACCCACGGTGGCGATCATGGAGACGGCCAGCCGCCGGGCGCGGCGAGCTTCGGACTGGCCGGTGCGCCAGTCCGTGTGCTTCCAGAGGATACCGAAATCTTCTTCGTGCAAGCAAACGGCATTCTTGATCGTGACGACTCGCCCCTTGCCATCTGCCATATGTCCGTCGAAGTACTGGATCGTTCCCAGGCAGTCGCATCCCAGCGCGAGCGAGTTCGCCATCATGCCGACGCCATATTCCCCCAGGTCGAACGCGTTCTTGCGGTACGACGATTCTCGGGGATCGGCATAGGGCACGATCATCTCGGCGATCGACCCGCGGTACATGATCGGGCGGTTGTCGTACGCGACCGTGTGGAGCACCAGGCCCTCGCGGGGATTGAATCCGACGCGCAGAGTCCACTTCTGCCAGCGCACTTCGTGGCCGGCCACAGTGAAGCTCGGCCCCTGGGATTGCGTCACGTCGAGCGGCTTCAAGCCGGCCCGCGGTTTGGGAAACGCCGTGCGGACCCAGTTTCCGGCCTTGGGAGGCAGGGGAACGACACCAAAGTCCTCAACCCGGACGACTTCCTTCCGGTTCAAGTCAATGATCGTGA
This sequence comes from uncultured Actinomycetota bacterium, assembly GCA_963783945.1. Lineage (GTDB taxonomy): Bacteria > Actinomycetota > Acidimicrobiia > Acidimicrobiales > Palsa-688 > CAWAPS01. The sequence goes on along the minus strand of CAWAPS010000007.1, from coordinate 174,662 downwards.
CCAGCCCCTCGATCGGACGGGCATAGCCGTTATCCATCGGGTCTGACCGAACCCAGGAGAGTGAGCGAACGAGCCTTTTGCCCAGGTCCTCGAGCGGCTCGTTTCCGTAATGGCCTGCCGACCAGGCATCGATCATGACGAGGCTTGAGTCGGTGATTCCGCGCTTCTTGAGTGCTTCCAGAAACGCAGGCGATTTGCGGGCAGCCTCTTCGCATTCCACAAACTCGTCGAGCGTGATCGACGGCTGCACGCCCGGCGGAAGCGCGTCGAACCGCGTGACCGACTGCTTGGCGAAATTCACCACAGCCTCGTATCCCCGCCCGGTGCCATTGTCGAGCAAGACCATGAAGGCCTCGCGGGGAATGAAGCCGCCCGCCTCGGGATGAAGAACGGCCGCCTTGGCGGGCTCGTTGAGCGTGACGGTGACAAAACGAACGCTGTCCGCAAGCTTCTTCTCGCGGCGGACGATGTCGACGGCGAGCCGGATCTCATCGGGCTCGAGCGGGTCGAGCGGGTGCCGCATCTGCGATTCGGGCGAACTTCCCTGCTTGGCGAGCGCCTTTTTTTCCGAGGGCGCGGACGGCCGAGGTTCCTGTGGCGGGGCCTGCGCGGGTGATCGCCCCGGCGCGAGCGTGAGGCTCACCACGGCCAGCAGCATTCCCTCGATCGCGAATCGGACCTTCGGTCGTCTCGTCGGCACGGTCATTATCCTCCCCAGACTTGTACGCCGGCGATTGCCGGCGAGTGGAGCAAGCTGGCCTCTCATGGCTATTGTGCTTCCGCGGCTGGATTTGTGCCAGGGCCGAGATCGCCCGATCGATGGAACCCCGCTGTTGCAGTGTCGTGCCGAGCGGCTGGCTCGGTCCCCGGCACCGCTGGCTTGTGGATTGCCGTCCTCAGGAGCCGACCGCCGGGTTTAGCGTTCGGAAGACGACTGAATTGCATCGTGCCGTCGTCCAGGCCGCTGAACCGGAGGTCGAGCATATCCAGGGCGTAGTTCTGATGAAACTTCCACGGTTTTTTCGACCCCTGCTTTGGAAGAAGCTCGATTCCCCTGCGGATGTAGCCGGAATTCAGGTTGATCGCCGGCTTCTCCACGATGGCTGGCTCAATTCCAACCGGTGTGGCGCAATCATAACCGTGCGCACTCATGTGCTTGAGAAGCCGGCAGACATACTCGGCCACGAGGTTGCACTTGAGCGTCCACGACGCGTTGCTGTATCCCAGGGTGAACGAGAAGTTCGGGACGCCGCGAATCATCATTCCTTTGTAGCTGATCCTTGCCGTCAGATCGATCGGAGTGCCGTCGAGCGAAATCTCGATTCCGCCAAGACGCTTCAGCTTGAGGCCTGTGGCCGTGACGATGATATCCGCTGGCAGAAGTTCGCTTGACTTGAGCCAAATTCCTTCTTCGGTAAACGTCTCGATTTCGTCCGTGACGACCGACACCTTGCCCGCCCGGATGGCGACAAACAAGTCGCCGTCGGGAACCAGGCAAACGCGCTGGTCCCACGGGTTGTAACGGGGCGAGAAGTGCTTTTCGACATCGTAATCGGGGCCGAGTTGTTCGCGCACGAGGCGCAGGATCTCTTGTTTGACCTGCTCGGGCTTCCGCCGCGCGAGGTTATAAAAGTACATCCCCAGGAGCACGTTCTTCCAGCGGACGAGCCGGAGTGCGAGCCGTTCCGGCAGCAATCGGCGGAGCAAGTCGGCAGCCCGATCGTCCGATGGGCGTGCGACGATGTAAGTCGGCGAGCGCTGCAGCATGGTGACGTGTGCGGCGGCCTGGGCCAGTGCGGGCACGAGCGTCACCGCGGTCGCGCCGCTGCCGATCACGACAATTCGCTTGCCTTCAAAGTCGAGATCCTCGGGCCAGCTCTGCGGGTGCACGACGTGGCCCCGGAACCGCTCCATGCCCGGCCAGCCGGGCATATAACCCTCGGCGTAGTCATAGTAGCCGCTGCACATGCAAAGGAACTTGCAGGCGAACTGGACGGCCTTCCCTTCGGGGTCCGTCGCGTCAACGGTCCAGCTTGCATCACGCGACGACCATGACGCTTGGGTGACCTGATGCCCGAAACGGATCTTCTGGTCGATGCCATAGACCTTGGCCGTTTCCGCGATGTATTCGCGGATGCTGGAACCGTCGGCGATGGCCTTTCTGTCGCCAGGGACGAAACTTATAGCCGAGCGTGTGCATTTCGGAATCGGAACGAACCCCCGGATAGCGGAATAAGTCCCAGGTTCCGCCGATCGCGCTTCGGCTGTCGAGAATTGCGTAGGTTTTGGCCGGACATTTCGTCTGGAGGTGATAGGCCGAACAGATTCCAGAAAGCCCTGCGCCACGATGAGCACGTCGAAGAATTCCATGTCTCCCGGCTCTCCGACATGCGGCGGTGCGATGGGAGCAGCTTCCGCCCCGTCGGCCATCTGCGCGACCTTTCGTAAGAGCAACGATCTCCTGGCAAGCTCGCCCGCGGCCGGCTTATGATGTCGCGGATGCGCGGTTGATGCTGTTCATCAAAGCTTAGACGGACCGCGAAGGCAAGAAGGATTGAGAGATTCTCGGCCACGAGCGGCTCAGGAGGCGCCGGTGCGATCGGTGTTTGTATTCCTTCGAGACACGACTGAGGCCGAGGCCGAGAGCCGGCATTGCCCGGCCGATCGGATTAGGCTACGCTGATCCAATGGAGATCGAGTGAGATCCCGAAAAAGCCAAGGCCAATGTCGTTAAGCATGGGGTCGGCTTCGCGGAGGCTGCGACGGTCTTCGGCGATCCGCTGGCCATCACATATTCCGATCCCGACTACTCCGAAGACGAGGACCGTTTCTTGACATTCGGGCTTTGGATTCGGAAGCGCGTGACCCGCTCCGCGGGCCGCTGAAATTGGCCGTTGGGCAGATGAGGAGCGACGTGACAGCGGAACCCTTCCTTCGCTACCTGGAGCTGGTGCGTGACAGGGTTCCGGATTGGAAGGTGTACCCGTTCAACATTCCGGCGATCGCTCAGCTTGAGCAGTTGGAGTTTGGCCCTGCGGTTACCTTCCTCGTCGGTGAGAACGGGTCGGGGAAGTCGACTCTCATCGAGGCGATAGCCATCCTGGCCGGTTTTAATGCGGAGGGTGGGACGAAGAATTTCAGCTCAGCGCACAGGCCGAGCGAATCCCCTCTGCAGAATTGCGTCCGCCTTGCGCGCGGTGCCCGTCACGAGAAGTCTGGCTTCTTCCTGCGCGCGGAAACGATGTTCAACGTGTCGACCGAAGCCGAGCAGTATCGAGTGTACGGCTGGGCCGAGCTTCACGAGATGTCCCACGGGGAGGCGTTCCTTTGGGTTGCTGTCAACAAGTTCCGCGACGGCGGCCTCTTCGTTCTCGACGAGCCAGAAGCCGCCCTTTCTCCGCAACGCCAGCTTGCTCTTCTGGTTCGCATTCACCAGCTCGTGCAGGGTGGCAGCCAGCTCATCGTTTCAACACATTCGCCGATCCTGCTTGCCTACCCGAGCCTCGACCATCTTTCTCCTCGATCAGGCGGGAATTCACCGAACGCGATACGAAGACACTGAGCATTACGCAGTGACCAGGGCCTTCCTTCAGGACCCCGCCGGCAGAATCCGGAAGCTCTTCGCCGGAATCGAAGACGAGACGTGATGATGCTAACCGGCCTCATCTCGTGAATCTCGTTGCGAGCTGGCTTTGGTCCCTGAAAGGCGAGAGCCTGCCAACGATGGACGTGATCGTGGACAGCGCTTGATCACTCAGTGTTTCAACATGCTCTGAACGACAGCGATGGAACAGATCGTCGCGATGCCGAGGAAGAACATGGTCGGGCACCACAGGAGCAGCGACCAGATGCCCATGCCGAGGTAGGCAGCGCGCGAACAAATTGATTCGTTCGCCCTTAGCGATCTTTTGTTTGACGCGATCTTTCATCTGGAGCAGCAATGCGATCAGTCCGCCCGCAACCGCGGCGAACACGACCCCGATGATCCCCAGTTTCCAGTGCGCCGTGCGATCTGCGGCCTTTCCTTGCCGGAGGAATACCATTCCTGTGATGTAGGCCGCGACGACAACCCCGCAGACAGCCTTGAGCCACGTCGATCGATCGCTACGGAAAACCTCATCGAACTTTCTGTGGAAGGGTAATCGCATGGCGCAAGCTCTGGGTGTTCCTGGACCAACGTTGTCTTGAGGATAGCTCTTGAGAAAGTGATTTTACAGAGTTTTTGAGCTTCGGTGGCACAGCGAGAGGGCGAATGTTCATAAGGACGAGGGCGCGGAGACGTCCGGTCAGGTGCCATTTGGAGTAAGGCCATGGATCCCATCACGTTCGGTGTTGGCATATTCGCGTTCGTGCTGGCCGTCGGCCTGGTCGCCGCAGTGACACGCGGGCCGCAGGCGCCGGGGCATTGTCGCGTGGTCGGAGCCGTTTTTCTGCTCGCCGTCACCGCGTTCTGCGTCTTTGGGTTTCTGGCGACGTTTGAGCCGGCGGACTTCGTGGCCATCCGTATCGTCTACTGCGTGATTGGCGTCGGTAGTCTGACCGGGGCCGGGTGCCTCTTGACGTTGAGAACGAGGCGGGCCGTTAGTACCTCGTGAACGTGCGCGGACGGGGCGCTGTGGTTTGCGGCCGATGCCTGCGGTGCCGACTTTGGAGAGCGACGCACACCCAGAACTTCAATCTCGTGTCGCCCCCACCGATTGCGCAAATGGCCGCGTGATTTCGCGAAGCGCCCGACGAGCCCGCAGAGTTTCGATCACACGCGAAGCGCCGGTGGACTCCGCTCCTGTCCGCGCAAGGCGACGCCGCCAACTGCAATTTGACTGAAGAACCGGTACTGTCTCTTTCCTTGCCTTCTTCCCTTTCCCGACCCGGATCTTTTCCAACCGCAACGAATCCACGGTGACCAGCGGAGCAGGGGGGACGACCTGCACTGTGGCTTGCCCGGCCACTGCCGTTGTAGGCAGCGACTACGTTGCCCGAACCGGTGGGATCGACCAGATCGTTCGTCTGCGTGCCACCCACGTTTTCGCCGACCAGAGACCTTGACCCACCGATTGAACGTCTCCGGGTCGGCGGGTTGCCACGCGAGATCGAGGAGGTTGAGGCCGCCTTTGTTCGCGACGGGGTCATGGCAGGTGATGCAGTGGCCCGCGAAGAGTTCGCCGTGCATCCGGCGGCAGCCGATCGAGGAGAACCGCCGACTTGAGTCTGCGCTTGATTCATCCAATCTGATCCGCAGTGCCCGCTATACTCGAGCCGCCGTTGCCGTAACGCGCTGAGTTCTGAGCCTCAACGCAAGATGGTTTCGAGCAAAAAACCACGCACAGACCGTACATGGGCAGGTTCGCCGCGGGAAATATTTGCGACTTGGCCGTCTTTGTCGGAGAATCTGGAAAGGTTTGTTTAGGGGCACGCTATATACTCATGGACAACGACGCCTCCTCGTTGCACACGCGGCCGAGTTTGCTGGTAGGCATTCGCGATCCGCAGGACGCGGTGTCCTGGCGCGCGTTCGTCGAGTTGTACACGCCGCCGGTGCTGAGATATTGCCGGCTGCGCGGGCTGCAAGACGCGGACGCCGCGGATGTGACTCAGGAAGTGATGGCCCAGGTGGCGCGGTCAATGCGATCGTTCCGCTATGCTCCCGAGCGCGGCCGCTTTCGCGACTGGCTGGGCACCATCACGCGACGCAAGGTGAACCGTCATTTGACAAAGAGAAACCTGGGCACCTCTGGCGGTGGAGGCAGCAATACGCTCGAAGCCCTTCACGACCCGAGAGTCATCGAGGCAGATCCCGTTTGGAGTGCCGAGTTCAATGCGGAGATTTTGCGGGCCGCACTTGAAAAAGCTCGGCCTATGTTCGGGCCCGCAACGTGGAACGCGTTCGCCAGCGTGTGGCTGGAGAATCGGACCGCGGCGGAGACGGCCTCTGCTCTGGGCGTGTCGCTCGAAGCCGTCTACGTGGCCAAGTCCAAAGTGTTGAAGCGGCTCGAAGAAGAGGTGCTGACTCTGGCGGAAGACTTCCCACTGGCGCAGTACGAAACCATGACCTGTCTTTCCGTGGAAGCGATCGAACGGTTCCTTTGCGGTTCTTCTCCGGACGCCGCGGCGGTCGAGGCCCACGTTTCGGTGTGCTCGGTTTGCCGGTTGGCCCTCGATCAACGGTCGGACAAACCAGAGCTCAAACGCTGGGTGGAACGCGCGGTGGCGCTGCCGACCGAAATGGCCGAAGACTCGGTGCTCAAGCAGCTCCTGACCGAGCTCGGCTCGGCAGATGGCGATCGGCCGTTGCATGAAAACATAGGAAGGCGGGAAAGTCACTGGCACGCCGGTCGCATGCTCGGTCAATATCGCATCCTGGAGGAAATCGGCCGCGGCGGGATGGGCGTTGTTCTGCGCCATATGACGAGCTGCTGGGCCGGGTGGTGGCGCTCAAGGTGTTGCGCTGGCAGGAGAGCGATCGAAAGGCGCATGCGCGACTGGTGCATGAAGCCCAGGCGGTGGCGAAGCTGCGGCATGACAATGTTGTCACGTTGCACGCGGTGATCAATCCGCCGGATGATGCGCCTTATCTTGTGATGGAGCACGTTCAGGGGGGCACGTTTGGCGCCCTGATCAAATCGGAGGGCCGGCTAAATCCGAAACGGGCAGCAGCGATTGTGGCCGAGGTAGCCGACGGGCTGGAAACCGCGGCACGCGGCGGGGCTGATCCATCGCGATATCAAGCCGAGCAACATTCTGGTCGACGCCGTATCGGGCCGTGCCAAGATCACGGACTTCGGCCTGGCCCGCTCGACCGAGCAGGCCAGCGGCTTGACGCAGGAAAGCGGGATTGCCGGCACGCCCACGCACATGAGCCCGGAGCAAGCCCGCGGGGTCAAGGATCTCGATTCCCGGTCTGATATCTACAGTCTGGGCGTCACGCTCTACGAGGCACTCACGGGAACGGTGCCGTTTCACGGCGCGCCCCACATGGTGTTTCAGCAGGTGCTCTCGGAGGAACCGCTCGCGCTGCGCCGGCTCAACGACAACGTGCCGCGCGATCTGGAAACGATCTGCTCGAAGGCGATGGCCAAGGAACCGGGCCGGCGATACCAGAGGGCGTGTGAGCTCGCCGACGACCTGCGCCGCTACCGGCGCGGCGAGCCGATCCTCGCCCGACCGGTGGGGCGGCTCGAGCGAAGCGTGAGCTGGTGCCGGCGCCGGCCTCTGGTTGCGGGGCTCTTGCTTGCCTTGACGCTGGCGATCGCCGGTGGTGTGGCGGGAATCTCCTGGAACTGGGCGGAGGCCGTGCGCCAGCGGCGGCGGATGGAGGTCGAGCGCGACCGCGCCCGGCGCAATTTCCGGCAGGCGCGGGAAGCCGTTGATACTTACTTGACGCAGGTCAGCGAGAACGGGAGCTCAAGGAGCAGAACCTCGAGCCGCTGCGCCGGGATCTGCTGCGAACGGCACGAGACTTCTACGAGCGTTTCGTGCAGCAAGAACCTGACGACCCAGATCTCCAGGCCGAGCTGGGTAAGGCCCACGGGCGGCTAGGGCAAGTCACTTCCATCCTTGAGTCGACACCGAAAGCGCTGGCACACTTCCAGAAGATGAGAGAGATCTTCGAGCGCTTGCACGCGCAGTATCCCGGCAACGCCGCCTATCAAGAGGAGCTGTCCGAGAGCTATCTGTGGCTGGGCGATTGTCTACGAACCGGCGGGACGACTGATCAGGCCGTGGTGGCATTCGAGCATAGCCGCTCGCTGAACGAGGATCTTGTCCGCACCCATCCCGAAGAGCCTGCCTATCGTCATGACCTGGCCCGATCGTTGCGAAGCGTGGGGCAGATCGCTGTTTACATGACTCATGAGTTCACGAAGGCCGAAGAAGCTCTGCTTGCCGGGCGGGAAGTCTACGATCGATTACCGCCGACTTACTTACAGCGGCCGAGAGTTCAGTACGACCGTGCGCGGACGCTCTCGACTCTGGCCAAGCTTTACGCTCACACGGATCGTCCCGAAGAGCATCGCGCCGCGGCGGAAGCGGCGATTGCCGCCTTTGAACCGCTGGCGCGATCTCACGACGGAAATCCCGATGACGTCTGCTATTTTGCCGATTCGCTCAGTGAGCTGGCCGAGGCATATCGACGCTTGGGGAAGCCGGATCTAGCGGAGACGACGCTGCAACGAGCACTCCGTTGTGCCGAAGACCTCGTGCGCGTGCATCCTGCAAATGGCTACTATCAGCATCTGGTGGCGGATATCGCCTACAGTCTGGCATCGGTCGAGTTTCATGAGCGCAACGAGCCCGTTCAGGCGCGGGCTCGCTTGGAGAAGGCGCTCGATATCGAGCTGAAGCTCAGCAAGAGCTACCCCGGCGCGATCGAGTATAGCTTCTATCTAGGCAACCTCCTCCGCGATCTTCGAGATTGGTTTGGCGACACCGCTCGGCTGACCACCCTTCGCGACTCTTTCACGGCTGAGATTCAAGAACATGAGGCCAAGACGCCTGCCAAGACGCGTGTCGACCAGCGCATCGCAAGCTGCTATCTTGAGCGTGCGCAGATATACAGTCTGCTGGGTCGCTATCGCGAAGCACTTGTCGACAACAGCAAGGTAGAGACGGCGAATCTGGCTTATGTCGCTTTTGCGCAGGCGCAACAAGGCGATCATGCGGCGGCCGAGTCGACAGCGCAGACCCTTGCGCAAAGCGGAATCGGCAGCAATGTTTACGAGGCGGCGACTGTGGCGGCTTATCTGGCTTTCGTTGTCCGGAACGATCGCTCCCTAACCGCGGCACGGCGTGAAGAACTTGCTGAAAGGCACGCTTCCGAAGCGGTCAAGCGGCTGGAGAAAGCCCGATCGATGGCTTATCTGTCGTCTCCCAGCACTCGCTACCTGCTCGCCGACGATCGTGACCTGGACCCACTGCGCTCGCGAAGCGATTTCCAGGCTTTGCTGGCACGTCAGGCCGCCGGGTCGAAAGCCGGGAAGTGATGAGCGGCGTACTCCCTCGACGCGGAGGATAATTCGAGCATTTTTGTAAGCACCCACGAAAGGTCGCTCGGTACGCCGGCTATTTATAGTTGGAGCTTGCGTGCTCGCGAGTGCGAACAATTGCATTCAAAGTCGGACTCGCGCATGCACTTGAAGACGAGATGGCGGGCACGCGTCAACGCGAGAAGAGTGTTCTGCTTTGAGCCTGGGTCGTCCAGGACGTGGAGTCGCCCCGATGTCTTCGTGCCGATCTCGTCTGAGGTCTCAGTGCGCGCCCGCCGCCTGTGCCGCCAAGAAGAAACAGCCGCTTCTCGAGCTGTCAAAGAAACTTGCGAGGCGTCTTTTCCGCCCGACCCTTGAGAGCCTTGAGGAACGGGTGGTTCTGGATGCCGTGGTCTGGCACGAGGCGACCAGCGGGAACTGGAATGTCGCCGCCAACTGGCTCGACACCACGACGGGCGGGGCGAAGGTGCCCACCTCGGCTGACCAGGTGAGCATCAACGAAACCGGCGTCACCGTCACGGTGAGCGGCTCGGAAAACGCCGACACCTTGACCACCGCCGGTGGGACGGTTCTTGACGTGACCGCCGGGTCGCTGACTCTTGCGGGCACCTCGACACTCTCGGGCAACCTCGATCTGAGCGGAGGCACGTTCACAACCGACGCTGTGATGACACTGGCTGGAGCGAGCACGTGGACCGGTGGCGTGCTCGACGGGACGGGAAGCGTGACGAACACCGGCACGCTGAGCCTGGCGGGCACGTCGGCCACGAGCCCGCTCGCCCTCGGTGTTCGCTTCGATAATGCCGGCACGATCACGCAGACCGGCGCCGGCAGCCTCGGCATTGTCTCGGGGACAACGTTCACGAATCAGGAGGGCGGCGTCTACGATTTGGAGTCCAACGCGGGAATGACGTCCCTCCCCGGGCCTGGCGACGGGGCGCAGTTCCTGAACGCCGGCACGTTCCAGAAAACGGCCGGCACTGGCCCGTCAACGGTCGCCACCGGCGTGACCTTCGAGCACGCAGAAGGCACCGTCGACGTCGAAACGGGAACCGTGGCGATCGAACAGAGCGGCACCGCCGGAACCGGCGACGAGGGGGCGGATTTCACCGTGGCTCACGGTGCGGTTCTCAATTTGAGCGGCCCGAGCGCCGCCAACACGCTCGAAGGCACCTTTACGGGCTCGGGCTCAGGCACCGTGCTCCTGGCCAGCGGTTTCTTGAGCACGGGCGCCGAGGGCGCAACCTTCAATTTCCCGGCCGGCCTCTTCCAGTGGACCGGAGGCACAATTGCGAATAACGGCGGCCTGAGCAACCAGGGAACCATCACCCTCTCCGGCAGCGGAGACGAGTCTTTCGGCCCGGGCGTGCTCGACAATACCGGCACCATCGTTGAATCCGGCGGGCAGCTCTCGCTCGAGGTCAACACGACGATCCTGAACGAATCGGGCGCCAGCTATGACCTCTTGACCGACGCCACGCTGGGCACGAACGAATCGGGCGGCGGCGGCGGCGACCCGGTACTGGTCAATGAAGGCACCTTCGACAAGTCCGCCGGAGGCGGCAGCACCACGATGAGCTGGGACCTCCAAAACCTCGGCACGTTCGAGGTCGGCGCCGGCTCGCTCACGCAGACCGGCAACCTCAGCGAGGCCTTGAACCAGGCGCTCACCGGAGGCACCTGGGTCGTCTCCGGCGGCGCATCGCTCACATTGACCCAGGCCGGCAGCCTGCTGGGCAACCAAGCCGATGTCACCCTCTCCGGCTCCGGTTCGACCCTCACGAATTTCTCGACGCTGAGGCCAACAGCAGGCACATTGCAGTTGCTCTCCGGCGCTGACTTGAGCACAAGCGCAAATCTCACGAACAACGGCACCCTCGCGATCGGTCCGGCGAGCACCTTGAATGTCACCGGCAACTTTACTCCAGACTTCCTCGGGCACGCTCGACGTGCAACTGGCGTGGCCTCCCTCAAGCCGCCGGTTCGGCAAGCTGGCTGTCACCGGCTCGGCGACGCTTGCGGGCACGCTCCAGGCCGACATCGTGGGCGGCTATGCTCCTGCTTCCGGCGACAGCTTCCAGGTGCTCTCCACTACGAGCCAGTTGGGCAGCTTCACCACCCTGAATCTGCCCAATGCCTCGACCGGATACTTTCAGGCCGCCGCGAGCTCGACGGGCACCAGCGTGACTGCCCTGGCCACACAGACGAACCTGACACCCGTCTCCATTCAGAGCATCACTCAAACAACAGCGACGGTCGGGCAGAGCCTGGGCGTCACCTTCACGGTCAAGAATGAAGGGACGCAGAAGACGCCCGCTGTCGAGCTGGGTCGATTCCGTGTACCTGTCGCCCTCTTCGACGCTCGGCGACATCGGCGGTGCTGCTGGGCCAGGTCACGAGGCCGGGTGCTGTTGCTGCCGGCGGCAGCTACCAGGACACCGTGACCGCTCCGGTGCCCGCGCTTGCGCCCGGCCAGTATTTCGTGATCGTCCAGGCCGACAGCGGCGATGTCGTGCCCGATACCAACCGCGGCAACAGCACGCTGGCTTCGAGCGCGGCGATTTCGGTAACCGTGCCCTCCTTGAGCATCGGGACTCCGCTCTCGGGAACGATCAGCAGCGGTCAAAACCTCCTCTTCGAGGTTGAGCCCGACTGCCGGCGAAGACGTGACCGTGGTGGCCTCGAGCAGCGTCGCCGGATTCGCGGCCGTGTTCGAGAGTGCAGGCACCGTTCCCACCACGACGACCTTCGACCAGTCGGCCTCGAACGCCGGCCAGGCCACTCAGTCGGTGGAGTTCTTCGCGCCCAGGCTGGCCCGTACTTCGTTCTGCTCGAAGGACAGACGGCAGCCGGCTCCAGCACATCGTTCACGCTCACCGCCAAGCCGGCGGCGCTGTCGCTCACCGGTTTGGGCGGGACTTCTGGAAGTAATGCAGGGCAAGTGACGGTGCCTTTATTCGGCACGTTCTTTCAGACAGGACTCCAGGCGAGCCTCGTGGGCACGAACAATGCCTCGCATGCGGCGGTATCGGTTTACATCGCTTCCCCGACGCAAGCGTATGCGACATTTAACTTGTCTTCGCATCGGCGCTGGGCACTTACGGCGTGCAGGTCACCGTGGCCGGGCAGTCGGCCAGCCTTCCCGCAGCTTTCTCTGTTGTGTCGGGAACCGCGGGCAATTTCCAGGTCCAATTCTCGTTTTCCAATGCCGAGGCCACCTCGGCGGGCCCCTCCGAGGGCGTGATCACCTACAGCAACACCGGGGGCACCGACTTAGTCGCCCCGCTCCTGGACCTCGACAGCGACGGTCAGGCCGCGATGCGGCTCGACTCGTCCGATCCGTATTCTGATAACCCTCTGCTTCTGATCGCGGCCAGCTCTTCGGGCCCGGCGGGCATTCTGCGGCCGGGCGAGCAAGGCCAGATCACCTTCGAGGCCCTTCCCACAACCGGCAGCGGAGGGGCGCTCGATATCGGCCTCGCGCAAGAGACGTCCAGCGACACCACGCCGATCGATTACACCACGCTCGAGCAGCAGATCGAGCCCGCCGGGACAACCCCGGCCCAGTTCGGTCCGATTTTCCAGCAGTTCGAGAATGAGGCCGGCCCAACCTACGGCGGGCTGGTCGCGCTCCTCGCAAAGACCGCGACCGAGATCGGCGCGCAGGGCTCCAGCCAGGGTAATGGCAGCATCGACTCAGGCCAGGACCTCTTCGCGAAGGCGATCCGGGACGCGAGCTCAGCGGTCAATGGTGCGATTACCGGCCAGCTCTTTCTGAATGACGATTCCAACCCGCTTGCGAATGCAACGCTATCGATCGTCTCGTCAGACCAGTCGAATGGGGATACGGCCGTTACCTTCGACGACGGCAGCTTCTCCTTCGCGGCGATGCCCGCGGGAACGTACAGCCTGACCGTCAGCGGTTATCTCCTCACGGCGCCGCTGGAGGTGGTGGTGCCTGCGGGCGGGTCGCTGAGCGGGCTCGATATCACGGTCTCGACCGGCGCGATCATCGCCGGCACGGTCGACCACTCAGGGACCAATGCCCCCCTTGATGCGGTCACGGTGACGGCAGAGAGCGATCAGGACGAGAGCTTCACGACGACAACAGCAGCTGATGGCTCGTATCAGCTCGCCGGCCTACCCGCGGGGACCTACACCGTCACGGCCAGCGGCGCCAGCTTTCGACTCGCAGGCGCAAAGCGGCATCGCACTGGCGAATAACCAGAGCCAGAGCGGGGTGAACTTCGCACTTGACGACGCGGCGACACTCGATGGCACTGTGGTTCAGTCCGGCCCTGGCGGCGCGCCGGTCGGGCAAGCCACTGTTCTGCTGGTTGATGCGAGCGGCGTCAATTTTTCGGCGACGACGGACGCGACCGGGGCGTTTGCGATCGGCAACCTTCACCCCGGGAGCTACGCCATTACGGTCAGTGCACCAGGCTTCGCAACAGGTCAATCCACCGTCGTGCTAACCGCGGGGAGCACAGTGACGGCGCCAGTATCACTTGCCCCCGGGGCGGACGTGACGGTGACGGTCACAAACGGCTCGGATGCTCCCGTCGCGTCGGCATTGATCCAGCTCGAGCAGAATGGCACGGATGTGACGACGGCCGAAACCGACTCGACGGGGCAGGCAACGATCTCCGGGCTAGCCGCTGGAAGCTACCAGCTCGAGGTCGACGCGAGCGACCTGCTCTCGACGACTGACTCATTCACGTTGAGCGCCGGTCAAACGCTCTCGCGCTCCTGACCAGCTTGCGCCCGCGGGCGAAATTCAAGGGGTGGTCACAGACGGCAGCGGGAACCCGCTCGCGAATGTACCGCTGCTTCTCCTGGACCAAAACGGATCGCAGCAGGTCACGACGACCGCCAGCAATGGAAGCTACGAGTTCGACACACTCGACCTCGACACCTATGCGCTTTCCGTGGGCGAGGCTGCCAGGCATTGACCGGCAACAAGTGGTCTTGAGCGCGAGCGACCTCGCGCAGACAGTTAACTTCTCGTTGTCGGGCGCGATCATCAGCGGACATCTCGTCGAGTCTGACGGCAGCACGCCGGTGGCAGGCGCCGAAGTGGGGCTCGAGCAAGGGAATGTGGTGCTCGTGACAGCCCAGACCGACTCAACCGGCGCGTACACATTCGAAGGCGTTGCCCCGGGATCTTACACAGTCGAGACGGGTGGCCCAACGGGCACGGCCGCCTCGCAATCCATCACCGTCGGCTCGGCGAGCCTTTCGGTGCCCGTCTTGAAGCTAGGCGCAGCGCAGTTGTCGGGCCAGGTCCTGGACCCCTCAAACAATCCGGTCAGCGGAGCGAATCGTCCTGCTTCTCTCCGGACCTGTGTCCAGCGGCGTACTTGGCTTGACGGCAACCACCGACTCGAGCGGGAGTTTCACACTTTCGAACCTGAATCCCGGTACCTATTCGCTTCTTGTCGTGGCGAGCGGCTTCCCTGCTCTGGTCGAGCAAGTGACGGTCTCAGCCAGCTCGGCACCGATCACAGTGCAGCTTCCAGTTGGAGCAACGCTCTCCGGAACGATCACCGACCAGGCCACGTCGGCCGCCGTCGCAAACGCGACCGTCGACTTGATTTCGACGAAGAGCGGGCTGGATGTCGCAACGGTCCAGGCCGACTCGAATGGCGATTTTGAAGAGACCGATGTCGCGCCGGGCACCTACGACCTGGTGTTCGCAGACCCCTCGGGCGCACACGCCCTCAGTGAGATTTCGAACGTGGTGATCGGAACCGCGCCGATTGTCGTGAATGCAGAGCTTGCTGCCGCGACCATCAACGTGCAAGGGACAGTCAGCGATGCCGCCGGCCGGCCCATATCGGGTGCAAACGTATTGATCCTCGATTCCCAGGGCAATGTGCTCACCATCGCAACGACTGACTGGAGCGGAGCGTACTCGATCACCACGCTTCCGGCGGGGACCTACGGCGTCAAGGTCATGACCGCGGGGTATTCGGTCTCGGCGACCAAGAGCCTGACGCTCACCGGCCCCGGGAGCGTTGCCGGCCCTCAATTCAGCTTGGCCCAGGCCGGCATTGACGGAAATCCCTTTAGCGAGCTGGCCGTCGGCATCACCGTATTCGCGGGGCACATCGTCGATGGCCAGCTCACTCAATTCAATCCGGCCAATCAGCAGAGCCCCAGTCAAGTTAGAAACAGTGTGACGAATCTATTCAACACCGCCGACAACGACCCGGTGTTCTGTCTCCCGGAGGTTAATGCGAGCCAGGCTCTGCACTTGCTCCTGGTTACCATGCAGACGCATTACTCCCAGTGGCAGTCGGATTACTTCAAACTGATCGTCGTTGAGGATCAGTTCGTCGGTAATTTGCTCGCGGACATCGCGAAACTTGGCCTCGCGCTGTTGCCGCTTACAAACAAGATGAGTGCTGCAAAAAACGCGGCACTTACCCCTGAGGAATTCGAGTTCGTTTGTCAGTTCCTTGACGCGGCGTCGACGGTCGTACAGAGCCTTACGAATTTGACAATCGACATCATCAACGGCAATCCACCTGCCAGTTTCAGCAGCGCCGCGGTCACGATTGTCAATACATTCGCCTCTTCGCTCGCAACGGCAGCGGGCATTTCGGACGGCCACATCGGAAGCCTGCCGGCCGTCCTGGATTTCATGAAGAAACGTAGTGGCCTCGTCGGGTTCGTGGGCCCGCTCACCGCCATTGTGACGATCATGAGCGACGCCTTCAACAACGGCCAAACGATCATGCAAGCGGAAATCAAGTGTTTGAATGACAAGACGACATACCTCAACGATCTGAAGAACGCGCAGAATCTCATCACCGAGCTCCAGCAAGCAATTGCCGATTGCGCCGGCCACAAGGCCACGAAGCCTTCCAGCACGCCTGTTCCCCCCGCACAGCCAGTGGCCTGGTCCCATGTCAGCCTTCCGAACGTGATCTTCGTGACCAGTAACGGCGACAGCGGCAGCGGCGTGACACTTCGTGCGGCGATCCAGCAGGCCAACGCCTCGACCGCGACCGGGCCGGTCGAGATCGACTTCTCTCAACTCACAGACCCGACGATCATGCTCACCTCGCCGTTGCCCAATATCGTTCATTCGATCTACCTGTACGGCATGACGGGTCCAACGTGCACCATGCTGGTCATTGACGGCAGCAATGTTGCTCATGGCGCCCGAACAGGATCTGGGCGACGCATTCAACCTGGTCGCGAACAACAGCACCATCCGCGATGTCGACTTCGTGAACTTTGCGGGTAACCCGGTGCTTATTTCGGGTAACAACGACACGATCGACGATTCCTACTTCGGCGTCGACACGACCGGAGAAGTGGCGGCCCCCATCGGCGGCGTCGGCATCGTCGTCACGGGTTCAAATGACACAATCGGCAGCGATCAACCCGGTAACGGCGATATCTTCTCGAATATCGGGCTGACTGGCGTCGTCATCGCCGGTACCGGCGATGTAGCCCAGGGAAACTTGGTCGGCCTGGACAAATCGGGCAAGGTTGCAATGCCCGTCGGTGCCCAGGATTCCAGCGGCGATGCTGGCAGCGGCATCTCCATTCTCACCGCGGGCAACACCATCGGCGGCGCGTTTTCCTCCGATCGCAACGTGATAGCCGCGAGCGCCTAGCAGGGGATCGTCGTGGGCGGAACGGTGACGTTCCTCGCGCCCGGAGCATCACCGGCTTTCTAACACTCGGCGGCAGCGGCGACGCAAATAACAATGTCATCGCGGGCAATTACATCGGCACCGACATCACCGGCGAGGTTGCCATCGGGAACACCCAGGACGGAATCCTGATCGCCCTGGCTAGTTCCGGCAATACGATCGGCGGCACGATCGATACCGACCCTGCCTCCGGGCTCTCAGGCGCGGGCAATCTTATCTCCGGAAACGGCTTGCGCGGCGTGGAGATCAGTGCGTCAGGCTCGTCCGGCAACGTCGTCCTGGGCAATTACATCGGCGTCGACGCCACGGGCACCCAGCCGCTGGGCAACAGGGCCGACGGGATCGCGATCGACTCTGGCGCCACCGGCAATACGTTGGGCGGCAGCACGAGCGCGGCGACGAACATCATCTCAGCCAATGCCGGGGATGGCATTTCTCTCGATCTCGGCGCGTCTGCCAATGCCGTTCTTGGCAACTGGATCGGCACCGACCGCACCGGCAGGGTCTCGTTCGTTTCGGCAAGTGTGAATCTCGGAAATGTCGGCGCGGGGATTGCGATCCTCTCCAGCTCAAACAACACGATCGGCGGGGCCGACGTAGCCACGCCGACCCTGGCCTTGGCGGGCGCAGGCAATCTGATATCCGGCAACGCCGAAGGCATCTTGATCTCACAACCCGGAAGCACCGTTTCCACCGCCAACCTGGTGCTGGGCAACTATATCGGCACGGACGTCAATGGCAAACGACCGCTCCCCAACCGGAACGGCGGCATCGTGATCAGCTCCAATAGCAACACAATCGGCGGCACGACCCCGGCGACGCGCAACATCATCTCCGGCAACGTGGGAGACGGTATCACTCTCACCCAGAGCCCGACCATCGCCGGCGCCCCGCCGAATGCGCCGGTGATGAATATCATCGAAGACAACTTCATCGGTACCGACGCGAGCGGGACGAACGCTCTCGGCAATACGAATAACGGCATCACGATCACCGGCGGATCGAACAACACGATCGGCGGCAAGACCACACTCGTGTCGAACCTGATCTCGTCCAACGGCGGTCGGGGCATCCAGATCCTCGGTTCGTCGAGCGCCCCGGCGACGAACAACGTCGTGAGCGGCAACGAAATCGGAACCGATCTTACCTCCTCAATCGTTCTGGGCAACGGCAGCGACGGCATCGGCATTCTGAACTCGTCGGGCAACTTGATCGGGGGTCTGGCACCAGGGACCTCGGTCGGCAACCCGCCCGGCAACGCCATCGCGGGCAACGGCGGAAACGGCATTTTCATCCAGGGGGCCCTGGCGACCGGCAATACTGTCAGCGGCAACGTCATCGGCCTGGGCGCGCGGATAAATGGTCAGCCCAATCCGCTGGCCAACAGCGGCAGCGGTATTCAGATCGACAGCGCCTAGCGACAACCAGATCGGCGGGACCACAGCCGGGGCGGCCAACGTCATCGCGGGCAACACTGGAAATGGCGTCGGAATCAGCGATTCGCAGAGCACCGGCGCCGTGGGCAACCGTGTTCAGGGCAATTTCATCGGCGTCACCGACGACCTGCTGGCGGCGGGCAACGGGGCCGCGGGCGTGTCGATCAATACGGCCGCGAACAACACGATCGGCGGCTCGAGCCCGGCGTCGCGCAACGTGATCACGGCCAACGTCGGCAACGGCGTCGAGATCTTGAACCCGTCTGCCAGGGGCAATCAGGTCGAGGGCAACTGGATCGGCTTTACCGGCACGGCCGTGAGCGGAAATCTGAGCGACGGAGTCTTCATCAATAACGCCGGCAACAACACGATCGGCGGCGTCACGGCCGGTTCCGGCAACGTGATTTCGGGCAACGCGACTCAACGGGATCGAGTTGCGTGCCGATCCCAACAAGCCCGCCAATTCGGCCGGCAATCTGTTGATCGGCAACTTCATCGGCACAAACGACAAGGGCACGGCCACGTCGCTCACAACAACTTCGGGCTCCGGGCCAGCAGTTACGACGGTGCTTGGCAACGTGCAAGACGGCGTGCTCGTCGAAGGCGTGCCGCAGCTCACAATCGGCATGCCGCTAGCCGGCGGCCCGGGGCCGATCAATCTCGGCGGCAACCTGATTTCAGGCAACTTCGGCAGCGGTATCCAGATCGTCGGGCAAGGCGCCGCGCAGATCACGATCCAGGCCAATTTCATCGGGACTGACGTCACGGGCACGGTGGCGCTGGCCAATTCGGCGGACGGCATTTTCATCGTCGACACGCCGGATGCAAGTGAATCGAGCACGTCCTCGAGTTTTGGTCCGACCAACGTCTTGATCGGCGGCAACGTGCCGGGAACGGGCAATCTGATCTCCGGCAACGCCGGCAACGGGATCGAGAACACAGGGCGCGGCCAGACCGATGACAGCATCCAGGGCAATCTGATCGGCACGAATCTCGCCGGCAGCTCGAGCTTGGGCAACGCCGGCTCGGGCGTGCTGCTCGAAGGCGTCTCCGCCAACACGATCGGCGGAACAACCGGAACAACGCCCGGCGGAAAGCTCACCGGCGTGGGCAATCTGATCTCGGGTAATCTGGCCAACGGGATTGCTCTGGCGACCGTCGCCGATTCGCTGGGCAACGCAATTCCCGACAGCAATGTCATCCAGGGCAACTTTATCGGCACGGATGTCACGGGGCAGAAGCCGATCTCGAACGGAACGGTCGGAACCTCGAACGTCACCGGGGCCGGCATTTCCATTGACGGGGCCACGAACACGACGATCGGAGGAACCACGGCCGCCGCACGCAATTTGATCTCGGCCAACCGCGGGGGAGGCGTGGCGATCCAGAATGCATCATCCGGCACGGTCGTGGTTGGCAACTTTATCGGCACGGACAGCACCGGCAGCTTTACCGACCCCGCAGGGAACCTGACCGACGCGGATGAGCTCTCGAACGACATCCAGCTCGGTAGCGGCTCGACGGCTGCCAACTTCGGCGGCGGGATTTTGATCATCGATTCACCCAACAACGTGATCGGCTCGCCATCGGGTGCGAGCCCCGGCGGAGCGCTCTCCGGCGGCGGTAACCTGATCGCCGGCGTCCTGGAGCCCGGAATTGAAATCGAGGGAAGCGCTTCGCGGCACAACGTGGTACAGAGTAATTATATCGGCACGAATCTATCCGGAACCAAGGCCCTGGTCACGCCGGTCATGAACGTGCAGACCAGTGACGACGGCATCGTCTTGGTCGATGCGCCCTTGAACCAGATCGGCGGCACGACGGCGGCTGAGCGCAACCTGATCTCGGGCAGCCTCGAAAGCGGCGTCGCCCTGCTGGGCGTGCAGTCGACCGGCAACGTCGTTCTTGGCAACTTCATCGGCTCTGATGTCACTGGATCCAAACCGATCTCGAACGCTCAAGCCGGAGTCTTGATTGGAGGCGCCGTCGACAACCTGATCGGCGGCGAGTCCAGTGTCACATCGGGCATTATAGCCTCGGGCCCAGCCAACCTGATCTCTTCCGGCGGCACGGCCGGCGTCCTGCTGGAAACGTTCACAATCGCCGGCAGTCTGAACAGCCCCACAGGAAACCAGATCGAAGGCAACTTGATCGGCACCGACGTGACCGGCAGCAATGCCTTGTCGACCGCGCAGCAGACCGGCATCGAAATCTCGGCCGGAGCCGGTGCCAACACGATCGGAGGAACCACGGCCGCGGCTGGCAACGTGATTGCCTTCAGCTCCGGCTCGGGAATCTCGCTCGATGGAACGACGAGCGGTACGAGCGTGACCAACACGCCGCAGCAGGTCACGATTCTCTCCAACTCCATTTTCTCGAACGCGAGCCCCGGCATCAACTTCAAGCGCAACAGCGGGCTTACGGGAACGTTGCCCAATCAGGGCGAGCCGGGGCCTGAGCTCAGCAACTTCGTCTTCACCGACACCGGCGGCCTCGAGATCGACGGCACGCTCCAGAGCCTGCCGAAGACCACCTTCCTGCTCCAGTTCTTCGCAACTCCCGCTTCAGAGCAATCCGCAGCTTCCCTGCAGTCCGCAATTCTGCTCAACGCGACGCCTGTTTCCGTGACCACGGATGCAAGCGGCGAGGCCACATTTTCCGCAACCAATCTGACGGTCGTTTCCGGTGACGTGGTCTACACTGCGACCGCCACCGATTCGAGCGGCAACACGTCGGACTACGGCGTGCAGGCCGTCGTTCCGCCGGTACAACTGCCATCCGGTGCTACTGTCGATCTCAAGCTCACAGGAACCGCCCGACCAAACCCCGTGGCCCAGGGCGGGCAGTTGACCTACCAGTTCACCGTCACCAACAACGGTCCGTTCGAGGCCACCGGCGTGGTATTCGCGGACACTCTGCCCTCGGGCGTCACACTCGTCTCGAGTAGCCCGAGCCAGGGCTCGGTCAACGGCACGACGTCGCTTGAGTGGGCCGTCGGCAACTTGATTCGCGGCCAGCAGGCAACGCTCACCCTGATTGTGACGACTTCCGCGACCGGCACCTTGCAAGACACCGCGTCGGTCACCGCCAGCGGAGCCCAACTGATTCCCGGCGACAACTTAGTGACGATCGATGCCACCGTGGCTGCCGCGGCGAATCTGGCGGTGAGCATCCCCAACCCGCCCTCAGGCGCGGCGCTTGACGGCGAAGTGACGTACACGGTCCAGGTGAAGAATAACGGGCCGTCGGCCGCGACCGGAGTGACTCTCACGGAATCTTCGCTGGCCGGTCAGGGCGTTTTGATCACGGCGACGGCCAGCCAGGGAACCGTGAGCGTCACCGATCCGCTCTCCGCGAGCCTGGGCTCGCTCGCCGTCGGCGCGTCGGCAACCGTGACCATAACCGCCGCACCCACCAATCCAGGCACATTCGCACCCGATTTCTCGGCCACCGCAGACGAGCCGGACGCCGCGCCGCAAGAAAGCACGGCCACGTTGTCGATTCCGGTGACTCCCTATTCTCCAGTGCAGCTTGTCTCGGGCAGCGAGCCGAACCTGCTCGTTCCCGCCCAGATCGACACCAGCACGGGCCTGCCCGCGATCACGCCGAATGGACAGTACATGGTCTTCGTCAGTGCAGCCAGCGACGTGGTGGCGGGCGTGGCCGACACGGGTGGCTATGATAATGTCTACATCGAAGATCTTGCAACCGGCGCCACGACACTGGTGAGCGAAAACTTCGCGGGCACGGGCACGGGCGACGGCGCTTCGAGCTTTCCCTCGATCAGCGACAATGGGGAGTTTGTGGCGTTCCAGAGCGCCGCGGATGACCTGGTGGCTCCAGGTCTCGATCAAAGCGGCCCTGCCATCAACATTTACGTGCGCAACTTGATCACGGGCACGACACTTCTGGCCAGCGCCACGCCGGATGGGACAACGAGTCTAGAGGGGACGGCGTCTGACCCGTTGATCAGCGACGACGGCCAGTTCGTCGTTTTCGAGAGCGGCGCGCCGATCTCGTGGCGGGCGAGAACAGCACGCCCGGCGCGACCCAGGTCTTCGCTTTTGACGTCCAAGCCGGGACGACGCGATTAGTCAGCGAGAACGCCGCGGGTGACGGCGCCGGCAATGAGTCGTCGTTCCCGGTAGAGATCAGCGGCAATAGCCAGTTTGTCTTGTTCGACAGCAGCGCGAGTGACCTCGTCTCGGGCGTGAGCGACTCGTACGGCGGCGTGTTTCGACAGGACCTGCTCACCGGCCAGACCGAGCTGGTCAACGTCAATTTCTCGAGCACAGCCGCCGGCAATGGCACCTATGCGGACAACGCATCGATCAGCGACGATGGCAATCTCATCGCGTTTCTCAGCGACGCTACCGATCTGGTAGCCGGCGACATCAGTTACACTTCTTCGTCGACGTTCCTGGAAAACGTCTTCGTTCGCAACATGGAGACCGGGATCACGCAGCTTGTGAGCATCGACCCCACAGGCACGGAAGCGAACAACGAAGTTGCCAACCTGCCCGAGATCAGCGGCAATGGTAACGAGGTCGTGTTCAGGAGTAATGCCACCAACCTGTTACCGAAAAGCGGGCCCACTGTCAGCTTGCAGTTGTTCGTCCGCAATTTGACGACCGAAACCACGTCGCTGGCAACCGTCACCACAACCGGCGGCAGCGATCCCGATGCCTTCCCTGCGACCGATACCTTGAGCGACAACGGGCGTTACCTCGTTTTCGTCAGTGCATCGAACGAGCTCGTGCCAGGCGATTACGACAACCTCGCGGCCGACATGGTTTTTCTGCGCGACCTGCAAACCGGCACGACGAGCTACGTTGATGTCGGCCCCAACGGCAGCCCGGTCGAGTTCGAATCTGGCGAGGCGAGCGGAGCCGCGATCAGCAGCAATGGACAGTACGTCGTCTTCGCGACGAGCGCCGGCGGCGTGGTGGCCAATGCGCCGAACGGCGGCGTCTTCGTCCGCAATCTGGCGGTTGGGCAAACTCAGGCCATCGCGCCGGCGCCCTACGGCAGCGACGCCGACTCCGTCGAGGAATCCGTGGTCGGAGAGCCCCAGGTCGCCGTGAGGCGCAGACGGTCGCTATGTCGCCTTCGACAGTTCGGGCGGTGACCTGACGAGCGGCCTCGTCCAGCCGGACGAGAACGTCTTCGTTCGCGATACCCAGACCGGCACGACGACCCTGGTGAGCGCCGGACCTGATGGCACCTCGGTGGGCGGAGCCGACCCATCGATCTCGGCCGACGGCAACATGGTGGCTTATGTCTCATTCACGTCTCCGGGAATCTCCCAGGTCTACGTGCGCAACATGACCACGGGCGTCGTGACCTTGGTCAGCGAAAACGCCGCCGGCACTGGAGGAGGCAACGACAGTTCTCTCTTCCCCACGATCAGTGCCAATGGGCAGTTTGTGGCGTTCGTCAGTTACGCCAGCAACCTGGTGACCGGTATCTCGGGCTTCAATGATCTCAATACAAATGTCTTCCTCACAAATCTGGCGACGGGCGTGACACAGCTTGTCAGCGTCGACAGCGCCGGCACGGCCCCCGGAAACGCTGAAACGGCGGATCCGCAGTTTAATTTCACAGCCCCGCAATTTAGTGCCGACGGCAACCAGGTGATGTTCGTGAGCCAAGCCACCAATCTCGTCGCCGGAGTCATCGAAACCAGTCAAGCGACCAACGTCTACGTCCGCAACATGCAGACCGGAGTAACGCAACTGGTCGACGTGACGGCCGCGGGCAACGCCGCGGGCCTGAATGACTCCTCCGGCTTTCCCCAACTGCTTTCCCCGCCGGTGATGACACCGAACGGCCAATTCGTGGTCTGGGTCAGCGAAGCTAACAACGTGGTGCCCGGAATCAGCAATCCCAGCGGTACGGCGAACGTCTACCTTAGCAACCTGGAAACGGGCGTGACATCATTGGTCAGCGTCGATACCGCCGGCACGGCCGCGGGCAACGAAGACTCGGGCTACAATGATTTTGGATCCGGTTTCTTCCAGGACTCGCCCGCCGTCAGCCCGGATGGCCAGTTCGTTGCTTTCTGGAGCACAGCGACCAATCTGGTTGCGAAGGCACCCTCCCGTGGCCTCTATGTCCGCGACATGCAAACCGGCCAGACGACGCTGCTGACCACCACGGGCGACGCAACGACAAACGACGCCTCGATCATCTTCGGTAACTCCTTCGGCGGCAATGACGAGCTGGTCTTCAACAGCTTCTCGGCTCTGGTCCCGGGCGTGAACTCGAGCGGCTCGACGAGCAACGTCTATGTCTACAATGCGATCACCGGCGCGATCAGTTTGGTCAGCACCACCCCTCAAGGTACCGGCGGAAATGGCGACTCCGTCTTGCCGGTGATCAGCGCGGAAGGCAACGCCGTTGTTTTCAACAGTAACGCTTCCAATCTCCTGCCTGGCGTTAGTCTCCCGAACGGCAGCGTGCTCTACATCTTCAACAACACCGAACCCGAGCTACAGCAATTCAGCTTGAGCTCGCCGACCTATTCCGTCTTGCAGAATGGCGGCGCCGCGACGGTCACCATCGATCGCGACTTCGGAGCTCAGGGCGCGGCCACCGTCACCGTCACGGCGAGCAACGGCACGGCGACGTCAGGCTCAGACTTCACCGGTGGCTCGCAGAGTGTCACATTCCCTTCAGGCGCCACTTCCGAGACGGTTACGATTCCCATTCTCAGTCAAAGCGGGTTCAGTGGTGAGCGGACCGTGAATCTCTCGCTTTCGAGTAATACGCCCGGAGCTCTCCTGGGTGCGCAGCCAAGGGCGGTCCTCGACATCCAGGGAGATACGCTCACAGGCGGGCTCTTCGAAAACGACGGCGTGCCGATTTCGTCGAATGGCGATACTTACCGGTACATCGCTGCGCAGAATGGAGTCTTGACCGTGCAGGTCACTCCGGTGGTGAACTTCACGGCGACCTGGACTCTGACGGTCACGGATCCAAACGGCGACTCATTCATCGACTCGAACACCGGCTCGACCGCTATATTCAGCGAGGACAACGGCGCGACCCGAGTTGACCTTCTGGCCACGGCGGGCGAGGTTTACACGATCAATGTGAACTCCACGAACAACGCGGGCGCTGTCTATGACCTGGACGTCACGAACGTCGTCAACCGTATTCGGACCGCCGCCGGCAGCACGCTCCAGATCAGTGGCAGCGCGATTCCGGTTCAGGTCGTGGCCGGCACACTGGGCATTGGCGATTCCGGGACGGGCGACGTGCAGGACATCACAATTTCGTCGCCCGGCTTCCAGAACGACACGACCTACGACGCGGCGATCCTGGGGCAAGCGTCACTACTCGGAGCCGCAGCCTATGCAGCGCTCGAAGGGACTGAGTTTCTGAGCAACAACGGCCTGTTCGTTGATCCCTCGGTGACGTTGCCAGTGACGGTCTCTGGCCTGAACGGGGTCACGGCAAGCACGACGACCGGCACGGCGGTGACGATCAACGCACTCTCAGCAGACAACGGCGCCATCCCGCTCACCTTGACCGCAGTCACCACGCCGGCCCACGGCAGCGCGACGATCAATCCCAACAATACGATCAACTACACGCCCGCGCCGGGATTCACAGGCACAGATACGTTTGAATACACCGCCGATGATAGCTCGAGCGGCGTGGGAACGGCGACGGTCACCGTCACCGTGGAAGTGCAGAGCAACCCTGGGCTGCCGAGGAGCAGCGTCAATGCACTGCCGGCGACCGAGTCGTCGGCTTCGTTCACCGTGAGCTGGTCGGGGACTGACGTTTCGGGTGGCGGCGGCATCGTCAGCTACGATGTATTCGTCAGTGACGACGGCGGACCGTTCACGGCTTTCAAGACGAACACGACGGAGACCTCGGCCACGTTCACCGGCACGGCCGGCCACACGTATGGGTTCTACAGCGTCGCGACCGACAAGGCCGGCAAGGTTCAGCCCACGCCGACGGCGGCCCAGGCGACGACGACCGTGGCTGCGGCCAACCCGGGCCTGCCCAGCAGCACGGTGAGTGCCCTACCTGCGGTGAGCACGACCACGAGCTTCACGGTGAGCTGGAGCGGCTCACCCGGCGTGGGGGCAAGCAGCATCGCCTCGTATGAGATCTTTTTATCCGTCGATGGGGGTTTATTCTCGCCCCTGATCCAGAGCACCACCAACACCTCGACGACCTTCACGGGTGAGGCCGGATTCACCTACGGCTTTTTCAGCGTGGCGACCAACAACCTGGGACTTGTGCAGCCGACCCCGAGTGGCGCCCAGGCGACGACGACCGTGGCCGGCAGCAACGCGTCCGCGCCGATCAGCACAGTGAACCCGCTGCCGGCTGTAACAACGACCACAACGTTCGCACTGAGCTGGAGCGGCTCACCGGGGGCAGGTGCGAGCAAGATCGTTTCGTACAACATCTTCTTCTCGGTGAACGGCGGACCTTTTACACCACTCTTGATCAACATCACGCTGACCTCCTTGACCTTCACCGGCGTAGCCGGTAATACGTACGGCTTCTTCAGCGTGGCGACCAACAATCTGGGACTTGTGCAGCCAACACCGACGACCGCTCAGGCGACCACCACCGTGATCGGCGCGCTGCCTCCGCCGCCGGTGCCTCCGACCATCATCGGTGAAAAGGCGATCTTCACCCGCAAGACGAACAAGAAAGGCAAGCCGGTCGGGAGCGCCGTTTTGACCGGGTTCAGCCTCGAGTTCAGTGCGCCGCTCAATCAGACGACGGCGATGAATGCGGCCAATTACGAGCTGGATACGGTCACGACCAAGAAGGTGAAGAAGAAGGTCACGACCATTCTGCACCCGATCAAGAGCTTCAAGGTGTCGTACAGCGCGTCGGCTGACCTGGTGAATTTGACGCTCCTGGGCAAGCAAACGTTTCCGACGGGCGGCCAGCTCACGATCGTGAACCGCCCGCCGGGCGGACTGGAGGGTGCGACCGGCGTTCTGCTGGGCGGCAAGACGGTGTTTGCGATCGCGAAGAAGGGGCGCACGATCACGCCGACGAGCTAGAAGTGGCCCCGGTGATCTGGTTCGCCGCAGCCGTGCCTTACCAGGGTGGCCTTTGCCGTGCGATTTGGGAGTGGATAATTAGCTACGTCCCATTTACCTCTGCGAAATCAACAATCGTGTTCCGGTCGTTGGTGATCAGAACTCGGTCCTCTGCGGCGGCCCAGGCCAGGACATCGGGGTGAATCACCGTTGACAGCTTACCCGGGGGGTTGGGTCCGCCGCAGTGCCGGGTCTGGTGCGTCGGTGCCCTCACGAGCCGCTCGCTGCTCCCGCAGGAACGCCGCGAGTTGTTCGTGAGTCACCTCATTGTTGTTTATGATGAGCGAGTCGTTCAGGAAGAACTCGGCGATGGTGCCCGACCCGCCTTGGCCTTGCCAACTCCCCGGCGCCACCTTGGAGCGGATCAAGGCTACCAGCGGTGCAAAATCGTCCAGACTTCTCATCGTCGGTGCAACTCGACCGGGGATGAGTTCTCCGACCTGGTAGGCTATGGTCCTCTTCCTGACATGCCTCTCGTAGTACCGGTACGCCGCGAGCCCGCAAGCGATGATGGCAATCAGGAAGACGGCCGACCGGAGTGTTAGCCTGCGAAATCGGTGGTTGCGCCCTGAGCAATCCGGGGTTGGTAGCGGCATTGCCCATGCCTCCTTGCTTCAGTAGGTGTCAACTTTCAATTCTAGTCCAGACTTTACATTGGAAATCTGACGGAACGCTATATTTAACGTAGAAGCTTTCATGGGTCCGTACTAGAAGGTTGTGCAAAGCGACTTCGGAGTTTGTTTGAGGCGTAAAGCGGAAACCCCGGTGAGCGGAGAGAGAAACCGGGAATAGTGTCGGGTGGCACCGAGCTTCCGGCCATTTGGCCTTCGGAGGTCGTTGGTCTGTACACTATCCTTTCGCTTGAGGAAGCGTCCATGCAAGACTTCGCCGGCTTCGTGCCGGCGACCGGGGGCTCATTGCCGCCCCCGGACCCCTGCTAGCCTCTCTCTGTTGCCGGCTTTGAATGGGAGCGGTGATCCTCCTCTTCTGGTGAGCTGCCGAGCGCTGGGATACGAAACTTCGTCATGAGATCCAGGTACTCCTGGACCAAGGATGGGGAGTGGCCCGTGGCCTGGGCAATCTCTTCCGGTGACAGTCCCTTGTCACGGCATAGTTGGATGCGCCGAAAGCACTGAACGTAGCATTCAACGTCCTCGGGGCTGTGGAAAGTCTCGGCGGCAACCTGGCTGGTTGGCTTCTTTTCCACGAGCGCTTTGTAGCAGATGATCGCCTTGTGGGTGACTGAGGGGCCCATGTCGTGAATGGTCCCCCGCGCGGAATCAGTTCGCCGGTCGCGCGTTCATGGCTTATGACATATGCTGATAACCTGCTTATGGACATGTTCAGCAGCAGCGAGACATCAGCGTGGCCTAGCACCGCGCCTTGCTCATAGGCCTGACGGAAGAGACGAACGATCTTCGTACCGCGAGTGATCGATCGCCGCTCCTTGGCCTTGGCCGTCTCGATGTCCTGGACCGCGACCAAGTCGAGGACGACTGGAACCAGTCGGGTGTGCTCGATGCGTTTGTCCCGGGAAGGCGGATCGTCGATAGCGACGCCCGTCCAAAGAACCTGCCCCGCTTTGAAGCGACTTCGCGGCGGGTGGAACTGTTCGAACAGTTCGTCGATCTTGTCGGCGAAAAGGCCACTGATGGTCGGACCGAAAATTCCCGGGAACTCGGTGTGGAGGAGATGACATAATGCGCTTTTGAAGGTCTTGCGACCGCTTGAGTCGTACGGGTTCCAGCCTTGAGAAGAGCGGATGCCCATGGTTAGCGCCCCCCTTTTTTGACAGGAGTGGCCGGGGCTTGCACACGTGAGAGGATCTCTTTGATGCGCCGCCGCCCGGTGTGCTTGTCTTGGAATTCGCCGTAGAGCTTGCGATAGGCGGCGATCAAGGGGGTGGAGCGGCGCATGACGAAGGCGATCTCGTCGTCGGCATAGCCCTTGTTAACGAGCAGCACGACACGTGCAAATGTTGTGATATAGTTCTCGATCGAACCGAGTGTGTGGTACAACCGTCGGGCAATCTCATTGGGCTGGTGACCCAGGAGAAAGAGACGCACGGCCTGCACACGATGGGTTTGGCCGGGGCCGATATCTTGCTGTTGCCCGCGGCTGGGAACTTCCAGCTCGCGGCGGCGCAGGTCCTGAACATCACGGACGATGGTACGGACGCCGCAGTTGAACAGGCGGTACGCCAGGTCTTCGTAGCTGAGCAACCCCCCTTGGTCGCGTGCCTCAGCAGTCACGCGGAGGATGCGGGCACGGCGCAGGCCTTCGACTCCGTGAACCATGCGAATTTGAAAATCTTCTTGCCCGGCGTCGAGCGTGAGCCGGACAGTGACCTTCTGACATTCCTCCAAGGGCTTGCCACCAGGTTCGAGGGCAGAGACGACAAGGAGCTGGATCTGACCCAGGCCGAGCTGGTGGTCTGTTTCATCGGTGCCAATGGGAAAGACCTCCTTGACGGTGGCCAGAATCGCGTTGGACACGAATGGGGCGCAGTTGGCCCCTCGTTCGATCCGGCGTCGGAACATGTTGTCGAGGGATTTGGAATCGAGCCGTCCCTGGCGGAGTCGATCCTCGATGGACTTGGTTCGAATCATGAGATGCGCCTCCGGAGTGAAACCCAATCTGTACACTAGGGGTTTTTGCTCCGAAAGCCAACTGGCACAATGCGGACAGGTCCGAATGGCATTAAGCTAAGCCGCAACTCTTGGAGTCAAAAGGGATTTACGTAGTTCAGAGCGTGGCTTTTTCATAAGAGAATATTGCTTGGGTCGGCGCTTCTTGACACGAGGCTCGACGCGATCAGCTCGGTCGGGATTGACCACAAGCTTGGGAAACGCGGCTCCTGGACGAGCCTCCGTCAGCCAGCGCAACGCATCCACGAAACTGATGCGCTCGACGGGGACGTTTTGGCGGTGCGACGCCTCCAGCATCACCAGTCGCACCAGATTGTATACCAACGCAAACATCAAGAGTTCCTTGCTCACACCGGCGACCGTCTCGCAACGCAACACATCCATCTTCATGGTCGTCTTGAGTGATCTCAGATGGCCTTCGACTTCCCACCGCCTGCGGTACAATTTTGCCAATTCCTCGAGTGGATACAACTCGGCATCCACAAGCGTTGTCACCAGTGTCACCTGGCGAACCCGGAATCCGGCTTTTGCGATCCGATATCGTAACTCACGCACGATCAACTCATCCGGCAGCGATGCATATTGTGCAGCCGTCATCCATTCGGGACGTTGTGTCGGCTTGAGCCAGGCGACAACTTGGTCGGTCGCACCCAGACCACGCACCCACCGCGAATGAGGAAGTCCCTTCGTGCCCTTCTTATGGCTCGGTCGGGCATGAAGCCGATGCGGTGTGAAATCGACGATCTGACGTTGGTGGATGCGGAAGACGCCGTGCACGCCCCTGCGCAACAAGTAGCGACAAATGGGCGAACGAGCATAGTCCGCGGTCGCCCAGGAGTATATCCCCGTTTCCGAGCTTGGGATGAATCCGTGCCATGCCGGACATGTCATGCGTGCACAGCGGTGCGGTTAGGACCTCGGTGAGCATCCCTGTGCCAACATGGAACAACGCCAGAAGATGTGTGACGGGAAAACCGCAGCCCGGCCGCTGGCCGCTGGGCTGGCCGAAGTGCTTCTGAAGCTCGGGAACATCGGGCATGGAAAAACTCGAACCATCGGCGACGAACACGCGGTGACCATGCCAGGTTCCGGTCTCGTCGATCTGGGGTCTGAGCCGCTCGGCAACGCGGTGGAGCAACTCCTGAAACAATGCCAGGGGCAATCGGCTGCGGGCTTGGCAGTAGGCCGAGCCCGTGAATGACAGACCGCTGATTCGAATCAGATGATTGATCGCGGTATTGCCATGCAGGATCTGGGTAAGGAACAAGTGGACGATCGCCACGGGGTCGAGCCGACAGCTGCGCCAGGTGTGATTGACTTGGCGGCAGGCATCCGTGATCTCGGGTCGGTCGAGTTGTTTGGCGGGAGCCCGCCGGAACTGGCGAAGGACGCTTACGATTCGGTGGTGCTGCATGATGTACTCCCTGCTGAGCTGGTCTCCGTATACCACCTGTACGAAGGAGAGTACTGCCTTTGTTCAACTCATTTCCCGCATTTGGTTTATATCAATTGGCTTAAAGCCATTCGGGACAGGTCCGTTTATGGCAATCTAGACAACCAGTCTAAACTTCCCGAGGCTTGCTCGGATCGTTCCCCGCCTTCCGCGGCCGCCCGGCCGGGCGATAAGCCGACTCCAGTCCAAGTCGCTTCGCGATATCCTTCTGCCACTCTGGCCGGCCGTAGGGACGCCCTCGTTGTATGCTCCGGCGAAGTGTTTCCAATTCCCGCCCGTCATCGGCCTGATTGACTCGCTCGACCCAATTCGGTGGCACTTCGACGGGCCAAGCTGCCAATAACGACTGCTCCGCCTGCGTTCCGTGGCACCGTCGCCACAGACTGGACCACCGCCAATCTTCCGCTCGCGAGACCAGATTCGCGCGAATGCATTGCGCTCCACGTACCGCGCCACAACCCAGAAATGCTCGTCGGTGTCCACCGGAAACGATTTGTACCGACCCTGGTAAACATGGCCCAGCCCCGCATAGCCCCGATATTGTTGCCACCGTCGCACATGGGTGACCGTCAGCCGCTGCATGAACGCCGCCAACTCCCCATCGCTCGCCGGCCAAACCAAAAGATGCCAGTGGTTCGGCATCAGCGCATAGACACAAACACGCATCGGCGATTCGTCGAGTATTTCCCGCAAGACCTGCTCAAACGCCTCGTAATCCGTCGCCTCTTCGAACAACTGCATGCGCACCACGCCTCGATTCAAGACGTGGAAGACCATGCCGCCCGGGGCGACCCGTGCTGTTCTTGGCATCGACCCAAGTCACTAATAGACAACCTATTTTGCCAATACCGGACCTGACCCCGTTTCTGCCCCGTTTCTGCCCAGCAAACGAACCATTCCTCCGCCGGGTCGAACACTGGTGGAACGACGACATTCAGGATGGTCATCTCAACGTACCGCGCGGCAGTTAGCAAGTCACGTTCATCCAACACTTACGAGGCGAATCGGCCCTGCTACAGATGCCCGCGCCAACCCTCGCGGAAGCTGTACCAGCCGCTCGTGTCTCCTTCAGCCGTGCATCGTAACCTATTTTGCCAATACCGGACCTGACCCCGTTTCCCTCGGACCTGACCCCGTTTCCCTGTGACCCCGTTTCCGTGGCCGACCGGAGATGTACGCGGGGGCGGCGAAACGCGCGTGCCGCGAATGAATGGATGTGGGGGACCGTAACAGAAGGCTGGGTGTCTGGAATCCGCTGGTTTTGCGCCGAACGAGCGGGCCGCGAATGAGGGGATGCGGGCGGCCGTGTCAAAACGATGGGTGTCTGGAATTCCGTGTCCAAACGATGGGTGTCTGGAATTCCTTCGAACAACTGCATGCGCACCACGCCTCGATTCAAGACGTGGAAGACCATGCCGCCCGGGGCGACCCGTGCTGTTCTTGGCATCGATTCAAGTTACCAATAGACAACCTATTTTGCCAATACCGGGCCTGACCCCGTTTCTCCTGACCCCGTTTCTCCTGACCCCGTTTCTCCATGACCCCGTTTCTCCAATAGACAACCTATTTTGCCAATACCGGACCTGACCCCGTTTCTCTCGGGTCGCGGATCGTCGAGGAGAAGTCGTACGCGGGCTAGCCGGGCTCATCGGTCGCGCAACGAGTGCGTGAGATTCAACCCAATCCTCCGCGGAGGATCGCGCACAATTTCATCGCATTGAGATTCCCACCCGATACGACGCAGGCAATCTTTCCCGCACCCGCCTGGCCCGACAGCGCACACGCCACTGGACAGGCGCCGGCGCCCTCGGCGATAACGCGGTTGCGCTCAACAAGCAGGCGCACTGTGGCCGCCACGTCCTCCAGCTCCGCAACCAGCGCACCGTTGATCAGTTGGCGGGCCAGGTCGAACATTTGGGGAAAAACCGTCTTGCTGCCAATGCCGTCTACGAACGAGGGATGATACTCCACGATCTGAGCTGCGCCCGCCGACCAAGACGCGGACAGCGGCGCCGCGGTGGCTACCTCCGCCGCATAGAGCTTGCAAGCTGGCTTCTTTGCCCGCACGGCGGCCGCGATGCCGCACGTCAACCCGCCGCCGCCCCACGGAATGACAATCGCATCCACGTCCGGCAGGTCTTCCAGAATCTCGAGCCCGATTACTCCATTACCGGCCATCACGTGCGGATCGTCAAAGGCATGAATAAATGTCGCATCAACCCCGGGATAAGCGCGATCCTCAAATGTCCGCCACCAGCGCTCGAAGGGTACCTTGATCACATTGCCGCCGAGCCGCGCGATGGCTTGGAGTTTGGTTTCCGGCGCGGTATCCGGCGCCACGACCGTGCACGGGATGCCCAGCTCTCGCGCGCGCCAAGCCACGCCTTGTGCCATGTTCCCGGCTGACGCCGTCAGCACCCCACCCTCGAGCTGGGCAGGCGATAGATGAGCCATCGCGTTTGCCGCCCCACGAATCTTGAATGACCCGATCGGCTGGAGATTCTCCAACTTCAAATAAATCTCTGCCGCAATGTCAAACCCGTTCAAGCGGACCAAAGGCGTGCGCAGGCGCCGTCCCGCTGATCCGCTGGCGTGCGTCTTCAATGGCCGCGAGAGTGACCGGCATTTGCTCGTCCCACCTTTCCATCGCCAACACCGGCTTCAAATTCGGCTCACCAAGTTCGTCAGCGGACCGAAGGAAATTATCACCCACGTATACGCCACTGCGCGGCCATCTGGCAATGGAGAGGCGTATGTCGAGGGTGCGTACTGGTACGAGAAGGAGCTGCCCGCGCACGAGCCGGTTTTCGCTGAGCCAAAGCTGGTGCTGATCTGCGCCGCGCCGTTCAGCGTGCCGGTGATCGTTTTCCCGAGCGAGAAGTTGTCGGAGCCGGTCTCGCCTTCCGTGGAGGATGAGATTCGAACTTGCGAGCGCGAGGGTGATTTTGGTGCGGGGTTTGTTGAGCAGGCGAGGTCGGTGTACAAGAAGAATGACCACCGCGCGGCGATCAAGCGGCGGATCATCGAGGTACTCGGGTCGGCGATTCTGGAGGAGAAGTCTTATCGGGGGGTAAACGTTCCCGGATAGACGGGACTCGTTGCGCGGGGACATGCCTTCGCGGAGCGAAGGCGATAACTGTTCTGGGCCGGCGCCTCAGGCAGTGATTTGATCAGGGGACGGGGCTGGAGCGGTGGTGCTTCGAGCGGAGAACTGGCGGGTGACGCCCTTCACCCCCTGGCCCTGGGCTGATGAAAAGCGGGCCGTATTGGCGAATTATGGGATGGACGATTCGGCGTTTTCTGTTGCGCGACGCTTTTGTGATCGCGGCCGCCGGAATCGACCCGCCTTACGCCATTCCGTCGTTGGGCAAGACTACGAGTAAGAGCAAGAGTATGAGTATGAGCAGAAGTCGGAGTGGTGCGGTTGAGCGACTCTCAGAATGCGGCCGCCGGGACCGACCCCCCCTGGCCCTGGGCTGATGAAAAGCGGGCCGTATTGGCGAATATCGAGGCGGACGATTCGGCGCTTTCTGTTGCGCGGCGGTTTTGTTCTGGCGGCCGCCGGGACCGACCCCCCCTGGCCCCCCCTTCTAAAGGGGGGGAAGCTCCGCGCAACATTCGCGGCGGGAAATCTCCCTCCTTATTCTGCACGTTTTCAACTGGCTCCCCTGGCCCCCCTTCTTAAGGGGGGCAAAGGGACTTGCGGGGCTTTCTTTGCGGGCTTTTTAGCCGCGGAGCGCGCAAATCTGCGATTTCGATCGAGTTCGTCGTTATGACCGTTGTGACGTGAAAACAATTCCAGGATTTTTAGTCGACGAAATCGCGAAAGCCGGGAAAACCGTCGCATATTCTATGTAGCGGCATCTCGATCGCCGACACTGAAGTCGGGGCCGCGGGGACCAGCGAGGAAACCCAAGGCGGTGCATCGGAAACCCAAGGCGGTGCCATTGGGCTGTGTTGTTGTGGCCTTTCAGGCCGATTGGCAAATGTGCACAACATTGAACACGACATATCATGCGCGGAGCATTGGGGTGACATGGTCGCTCTTGTGGAGCGCATGGGCGCTATCGCTGGCGCTCGCTGCGAGCGTGCGACGCAATCCCTTGGCCGGGCCCAGAACCGCGAGTGGGAGGAACGAGATTTCTTCGAGATCAGTGCAATGGAGTGCAAGAAAGTGCAACGGATGAAGCAAGATGCCCTCGCCGACCGATCGGGCGACCACGACACCCGTTTTGATTCGACCGCGTGTTCACAATTAGGAACAGGTCGGAAACAACTTCCGCCGATTCACGTCAAGCGCACCGCGGAGCGGCACAAAGAACGTTCCGACGCGGAGCGTCGGAACGAGGGGTTTCCTTCGATTTACGCCAAGCGCGCCGCGGAGCGGCACAAAGAACGTTCCGACGCGGAGCGTCGGAACGAGGGAAGATGCCCTCGCCGACCGATCGATCGATCGGGCGACCACGACACGCGTTTTGATTCGACCGCGTGTTCACAATTAACAAAGAAATCGCGCAAAACCGCAACCCCTGACGTTGCAGTTGTGTCAGTTGAGTGATTGCACTTTTTTTGGAGGCATTTATTGCCGGTCTCCGAAAATCGGCACATATTAACTCGTGAGAGAGTCGGCGGACGCAATGCTGGCGCGGGAGGCGGCTCCCTTTGCTCGCCTAAGACCTCGACGATTTCCGCTCCCCCTGAGAACACCGGCGAGATTCACTTGCGGCGTGCAATCCAATGCGAAAGATGGAGGATAAGAAGAGCTATCGGGCCGGGTCGTCGGGCTGAAGCCTGACCACCTCTTGGTCGCGTGGGTGCAAGCCACCCCGATGTCGCATTACGGCCGGTCGGTTGCACCCACCCTACTAGACTTTTCAAACCGTATTGAACGGGCAATTCAGTATGAAATTCTTCCGATCTGAATCACTTGTGATGATTGAGGTTGCGCTTACACGCCATCGCAAGAAAGTGCGATTTAACGATGTGTTGGGCCCAAATCGGCGCATAATAGTATAGGAGATCAATTGCGAGTCGGCCGTTGTCAGTCGTCGTGGGGACGGAGCGCCGCGGCTTTGGGCGGCCCGCTCGCTTGGCCCCCACCCGGCGGTGCGGCGTGATGCCGGCCCGGCCCGCGTCGCGAAGATGACCTTCGCCTGCGTAAGGAATTGCGCGAAAATAACTGATCGGAAAGTTGTTTTCTCTCCGCGAACAAGACCTCCTTTCGCGGAGCGAAAGGCGACAATTGATTTCGCGCAGCGCCTAACCAACCATGCTGGTTGGTCCGTGGCTCCAATCGCGTTTCTTTCTCCTCTCTTCCATTCACCACATCGGGGATGCTCTTTTCCACTCGTCAACATCTGATGAACGTCATTCGATCGCTTGACGTCAGGACCCGGTTGCGAGGTCGCGGGACTTCGGGCCAGGCTTTCAAGCTCATTTAAATAGGAATTCACACTGATATGGCCTCTGATGCACAAATCAATGCGAACCGGCTCAATGCTTTGCGTTCGACTGGACCTTCGACTCCGTTGGGGCGCTCGAGAAGCTCGATGAATAGTCGGAAACGCGCGATTCGCTCGGAGCAGGAGAAGCTCGGGCGGGACGAGAGCATTGCTTATGAATCGCGATATATACTCTGGGCCGGGACTTATGCGCCTGAGACCGACCCCGAGGAGTTTCTGGTGCATGCGAACTTGTTCGTGGCAGGGGAGATGGACCGCGCGGAGCGCGCGTACTTCGAACAGGCTCAGAGCGCGATCGATCAGGCCGTGGACGTCGAGATCGACGAGACATACGACACGGGGAACTTGCTGTTCTCGGATCCGCGAGGGATTCCGTTGGCGTTGTATGGCACGAGTCGCTTTAACAACAGGAAACCGGGGGGACCGTCGTGGGGCAGCGAAACTGCGCCTGCGCTCGAGCCCGATAAGCTCGTCGGGAAACTGGAATCGAGCGCGATCGGTTGCTTCTGGATGCTCGGAGTGCTGGAAGAACTGCTTGAAAACGCGCAGAAGCATTTCTGGGCCGCGGGAGATCGGCTGCGGATGATCCGGCTGCTGGGGCGGAATCCTGTGGACGGCATTGCAGACCGGCGCGTCGCTGAGGTTTTCGCGGCAAGTCATGCGATTCGGCCGGTTGGCAAACCGTTTGATGATCTACAAAGCGATATGAGCGAGCCGGTGCTCGAGGCCCATGTACGGACCATCAAGGTGAAGTGGCGCGACCTATCGCACAAGGATGAACCGGAGAAGGCCAGGCAGAGCCTGATCGACATGGTGCAGACCGAGATCGAGCGGATCCGGGCGCTTGCCGCGGAGCACGAACAGAATGCCGGGGAGGATGCTGTACGGATACGGGCCGTCAAGGCGTTCGCGAATAGCCCGAAGGCTGTGGCGCATGCGCCGAGAGTATGTGAAATACAAGGGCTCGCTGGAGCGAGGACTCGTGGCGGTTCGGAGGGAGAAACGGCGCGCGGAAGGCGGATAGCGATGGGGAAGCCTTGCCCCCGGTGCCCGGGAAAGATATTAGCCCTTATGACGGGCGGCCGGCGTCTTGGTGGAGGGAGAGCGTGGGGGACGGGAAGGCAGGACGGAGGGCGGAGGGCGGAGGGGCGGATTCGGGTGGGTGTGGGAGCGGGGGAGCGATCGCGGCTGGTTGTTCGGGCGCTGTAGTTGAAAGCGGGCGTGAGACTCCGGCGGACGGCACACGGAGTGTGCCTGCTACACCAGTCGGAATGGGCAGGGGGTGGGATTCGGTGGTGGTCGAGGAATCGGATGTTGTTGCTTGTGGGGGGTATTTGCCGGAGAGGTGCATCGCGATTACGGGCGGCGGCGACTGCGAGGCCGAGACTGCGGCTGGGCTGGAGGACGAAGTGCCGCAGCATGAAGCCAAGAGCTCAGATCCTGAGGAAGGCGGGACAATCGCGGAGCGTGTGGGTGAAGTCACGCATGAGGTGCGGGCGGAAGGTGGTGATCTTGGGTGCGACGAAGGGGTGGGCGATGGCGCTGGGGATTGGTCAGCTCGGGTCGACGGCGAGCGCCCCGCCACTGCCACCCAAGAGGGCGACAACGCCGGAAAAACGGCGGAAAAATGCGAAAACGAAGCCAATTTGTGTGATGACGTGTGCATTGTACAACCTCAAGAGGCTGTTGAAGTTCCGGCGAATTCCGGCGGCGTTTCGGAAGTTGACGGCTGTCAAACGAAGCCAATTTTTTTGGAAACGAAGCCAATTTCGGCGGTTGGGCCGGAAGCGGGTGGAAGCGGAGGTTCGACGGCGCCGAAGGCGCGACCGCTGACGGACCGTGAGCGGTGGGACGCGTGGAAGGAGATCAGGCGGCGGGAGTGGATTCGGTCGCGGGCGGAGAAAGAGGCGCGCGAGCGGGGGCGATTGGCGAGGTTGAATTCGGGGGTACGGAACGCCGCGGCGGAGTCGGGTGGGGCGGCCGGGTCACAGGATGTGCGGGGGCCGTGAGTGAATGAGGGCGCTGGTGCGCGGCGAGCGGATCACTGGCGGGTGGCGCCCTTCACCCCCCTGGCCCCCCCTTTGCAAGGGGGGGAAAGGGACGACCGGGGCTTTCGCTGGAGTGATGTGCGGGGGCCGTGAGTGAATGAGGGCGCTGGTGCGCGTTGAGCGGATCGCTGGCGGGTGGGGCCGTTTACCCGTCTCGCCCTGGGGTGTTGAAAAGCGGGCGGTGTTGCCGGATTTCGAGTTGCACGATTCGGGGAATTCTGTTGCGCGACGGTTTTGTCATGGCGGCCGCCGGGATGCATCCCCTCTTCTAGAGGAGGGCCGGACTGAGAGGACGAATACGAATAAGAGTAAGAGTAAGAGTAAGAGCAGGAGTCGGAGCGGTGCGGTCGAGCGACTCTCAGTATGCGGCCGCTGGGACGGACCCCCCCTGGCCCCCCCTTCTAACGGGGGGGAAGCTCCGCGCAACATTCGCGGCGGGAATTCTCCGCTTCTTATTCTGCACGTTTTCAACAGGCCACGCTGGCCCCCCCTTCTTAAGGGGGGGAAGCTCCGCGCAACATTCGCGGCGGGAAATCTCCGCTCCTTATTCTGCACGTTTTCAACAGGCCACGCTGGCCCCCCCTTCTAACGGGGGGGAAGCTCCGCGCAACATTCGCGGCGGGAAATCTCCGCTCCTTATTCTGCACGTTTTCAACAGGCCACGCTGGCCCACCCTTCTTAAGGGGGGGAAGCTCCGCGCAACATTCGCGGCGGGAATTCTCCGCTTCTTATTCTGCACGTTTTCAACAGGCCACGCGGGCCACCCCTTCTAAAGGGGGGGAAGCTCCGCGCAACATTCGCGGTGGGAAATCTCCGCTCCTTATTCTGCACGTTTTCAACAGGCCACGCTGGCCACCCTTTGCAAGGCGGGGCGACGATCGGCAGCGGCATGACGCCTGGGGATGTGACATCTTTCTTTCGTGGGTACTTTGCGCGATGATCGCTACGAATCCATTTGCGATGGCATCCAACCCGAATTCATCGTCAGGAGAACATACATCGTGCGACAATCGCTGCATTCTTCGAGTTGGTGGAAGATCGTTCTGGGCGGGCTGGCCGGGGCGGCTGTTGTCAGCGGCATTCCGTGGGTGAGCCGGGGTTCGCAGCAGGCTGCGCAGGGCCCGCTAGCCGAGAAGTTCTGGCCGTCGGAGTTCGGTGCGGACGACCAGCGCGGAGCGGCCAACCGGATCACGCCCGCGAAGGTCGCCGGCGCAGCACGGCTCGTGAAAACCGGACAGATCTACCAGTTGGGACGGCTCTACGAACAGGGCATGCCGATTCCGGGCAAACGGCACTTCAGCCTGACGATCCCGGGGCTGCCGACCGGGTCGCCCGCCGGATCCAACAATATCGTCTCGAACGATGAGCTGGTCAGCGGCGAGATCGGCCAGGTCGGTACGCAGTTCGATGGACTGGGGCACGTGGGCGTGCGCATCGACAAGGAGGACTACTTTTACAACGGCAATAAGCTTTCGGAGTTCGGTGATACCTACGGTCTGAAGAAGCTCGGTGTCGAGAACGCCGGCGTTTTCTTCACTCGCGGGATTCTGCTTGATGTGTGCGCGCTCTGGGCAAAGACCGGCTTCCGGCGGGATATGTCATTTCTCCTGGAGAGCTGGCTTCGTGCCTCAAGAATGCGAGTCTGGAGATTCAGGAAGGCGATGTCGTATTGATTCGCACCGGCCACGGCAAGCTCTGGATGAAAGACAACGCGAACTACGGCGCCGGCGAACCGGGAATCGGTCTGGATGCAGCCAGATTCCTGACCGATCGCAAGGTCGCGCTGATCGGGGCCGATAACTGGGCGATCGAAGCTTTTCCGCACGAGCGGGCGGACGTGGCGTTCCCGGTGCATCAGTGGGACCTCACGAAAAACGGCGTGTACCACCTCGAAAACCTCGATCTGGAACAACTGGCCGCGGACGGAGTGCGCGAGTTTTGTTTTGTGTTCAGCCCGTTGCGACTCAAAGGCGCGACCGGCTCTCCGGGCAACCCGATCGCCATTCGCTGAGCAACCGATGAGCCTTCTCTATCGACCAGATTCCGTTTCGCACCTCGGAGCCGCTCTACTCACAGCGGCCGGAGCGGGGACAGTTGAGGCCCGCGCGACGGCGCAGTCACTCGTCACCAGCAGCCTGATGGGACACGACTCACACGGAGTGATCCGGATTCCGGAGTATCTCGGTTTCGTGGCCGACGGCTCGATCGTTGTGAATGCACCGCTCGACGTGCAGCGCACGAGCCCGACGACAGCGGTTGTGGACTGCGGGCGCGGCTTCGGTCCGGTCGGCGCCGAGAGGGCGATGCGCGAAGGGATCGAGATCGCGCGAGGGCAACGGACAGCATGTGTGATCACGCGGCGGTGCAATCATGTCGGACGGCTGGGCGCTTATGTTCAGCTCGCAGCCGAGGAAGGCATGCTGGCGCTGGCGACATGCAATTCGCCGATTCACGGGCACGATGTTCTGCCGTGGGGGGGTCGCGATGGACGACTGGGAACAAACCCGATCGCCTACGCCGTGCCGACCGGCGGACTGCCGGTGGTGGCGGACTTTTCGACGTCGGTCGCTCCGGAGGGCAAGATCCGGTTTTGCCGCAACGAGCAGAAAACCGTGCCGGCCGGCTGGATTCTCGACGCCCTCGGCAACGCCACGAATGACCCGAATGCGTTCTACGGTCCTCCGCGCGGGGGCATTCTGCCGCTGGGGGCCGGTGCCGGACACAAGGGCTTTGCGCTCGGTCTGCTGGTCGAAATCCTCGGCAGCGCGCTGGCAGGAGTACGCTCAGAAGATCCGCAAGCCTTCGGGAACGGCGTGTGTTTTGTCGTTGTGGATCCAAGTGCGTTCTGCCCTCTCGAACAGTTCCGGCGGCTCATGGACGAAACCATCGGCTACGTCAAGTCGTCACGCCCGGCGCCGGGGATTGACGAAGTACTGGTGCCGGGCGAGCTGGAGTTTCGCACGCTGCTCACGCGCCAGAAGGAGGGCATTCCGATTGACGCCGTTGCGCTCGCAGAGATGCAGGAGCATGGCAAACGGCTGGGAGTAGACGTCCACGAATTCCTCGATCGGGAAGGCGACGCATGAGCTCCGTTCAACCACTGCGACTGGGTATGTTCGTCATGCCCATTCATGATCCGGCCAAGGAGCTCGCCCAGTGCATCGACGAGGACCTCGATCTGGCCGTGCAGTGCGAGGAGCTGGGCTTTGACGATTTCTGGGTCGGCGAGCACCATTCCTCGAGCGTCGAGAACATCGTGATGCCGGAGATCTTCCTGGCAAAAGTGCTGGGATTGACCAGGCGCATTCGCATTGGACCGGCGCCGGTGTGCCTGCAATACCACCATCCGGCGCACGTCGCGGGGCGGCTGGCGTTTCTGGACCACATGTCACGGGGCAGGCTCAATGTTTGCTTCGGGCCGGGTGCGATTC
Source organism: uncultured Actinomycetota bacterium (assembly GCA_963783945.1). Lineage (GTDB taxonomy): Bacteria > Actinomycetota > Acidimicrobiia > Acidimicrobiales > Palsa-688 > CAWAPS01. The sequence continues at coordinate 132,450 of CAWAPS010000007.1, read as the reverse complement.
CGACGGACATGGAGGTATTCGGGGCGCACCCGAGCGAGACCGCGGCGCGTGTTGCGGAATCGATCGACATGATCATGCGTTTGTGGTCGGGCGAGCTGCCGATCGACATGCAAGGGCGGTTCTGGAACGTGAAAATAAAAGACAACTTGCATCCCAGATTCGGCGTGGGGCATCTGCATAAACCGTTTCAACAGCCGCACCCGCCGATCCATGTTCCGAGTATCAGCCGCGCGTCGTCCGGGCTCTCGAAAGCGGCCGAACGCGGTTTTCGGTTCATCAGTCACCACATGATCCACGCAAGCGCCTTGCAGGCCCAGTGGAAGACGTATTCGCAGGCCGCGGCCGCCGCAGGCCGCGTGGCGGTTCCGTCGGACTGGGCCGTGGCGCGGAACGTTTTCGTCGCGGACACGACGGAAGAAGCCCAGCGCCTGGCGAGAGGCAATTCGCTGGGCTCGTGCATTCAGTACATTCTGGATTTGACGCGGGCGACCGCGCCGGGCGGCGTTTCGATGTGGAAGCGTGACGAGCTTCAGGCCGATTCGGATTGCACGCTTGATTACTTCCTGGACGAGGTGATCATCGCGGGCGATCCGCATCATGTCACGCGCCGGCTACTCGGGTTACGCGAGGAGATCGGCCCGTTCGGCACGCTGGTGCTGACCGCACACGACTGGGATGACCGCACTCGGTGGGCTCACAGTCTTGAACTATTCGCCCGCGAAGTCATGCCGGCGCTCCACAAGGCAATCGATGCGGCGTAGGGTCGTTCTTCCCCGCGCGTCACTTCGAGTGGCCGTGCTCGGGGGTTGCCGTTTCGTAGTGCTTTCTGAGCAAGTCGACACCGAAATCATTCTCGAAGTCTCGCCAGACGCTGTGCACGTGGTTGGCCTCATTCTGGGTGTTGTCGTACTCGATCAGGAAAGTCGGTCCCTGGATGCGGTAGTAGTGGGGTTGTCCGCGCTCGAATGGTCCGGCCCAGGCGAAGCCGATCTTTTCAACCCCTGCCTTGAGGATCTTGCCCAGGTCGTTGCCGGCGATCTCCGGGCGAAGGCGTTCCGCGTAGAGGACGATGATTGAATTCAACAACTCCTTTTGCTGCGCATTCAGGTCCGACATCATGATTCCGGCTGGTTGCAGCGGCGTGGCCTTACGGGCGGCGAGGGAAAGGATCTCCTTGGGAGCCTCTTCTTGAACGACCGCCTTTTTGCGCTGGCCTTCGTCCAGGGATTTGACGAGCGTACGCGCCAGGTCCTCTTCTTCGCCCAAGACGCGAAGGCCCTTGCGCGGTCCGGCTCGGACCTCGCCGGGGTTGCTGCCCATGAATGTTGGTCCGCCGACTGTGCCTTTGTCACCGACGATCGTGAAATTCAGCGCGAGGTGGTGGCCCTCGACGCGCCAGCCCCAAGGCTCCTTGGAACCGAGTGCTTCCGGGTTGCCGAAGATGTTGAAGAAGTAGAGCTCCGGATCGCGGACGGGCCCTCGCCCTTTCTCGATCGACGCCAGAATCTGCTCCAGGCTGATGATGGTTTCCGCCTTCATGAAGCCGCTCTGACTCAAGCCACTGGCGAGCAGAGCATGCGCCAAGGCCTTCTGTTCACCCGTCATCTCCTTCAAGGGGAGGCCTTTGCGGGGCCGGGGTATGAAGTGCCAGTCCAAGCGGAGCGCGTCTTTGAAATCAAAGGTGATCTTCTGCTTCTGGTCCGGAGTCAGCGACGACCAGAGGTTCCTGGCCGCGCCGGCCATCTCGCGGGAAGCCTTTGCGGCCGGCGCTTTGTGGGTATGTGGTCCGAGGCCGTCGTGGGCGGCGGCGAGAGTGGAAAGGCCGTAGATCGTTGCGATCCCGAGGGCGAGTGCGAGGGAGAAGCGTCTGGCGGGTGACATCGCGGATGTTCCTGGTGAGGGTGGGTTGTCGAACATCTTCGTCGCTCATGATACCACACTGGCGGATGAAGTCATCCTGTTGGCGGGTGATCTTGCGGCGCGGGTCCGGGAGAATTTGGGAATACGCGAGGAGCTTGGAGCCAGTATGAAGAGTAAAGTGGCGTACGAGACGTGTGGAGGGATCGGCAATGGCGAGTTCTCAACCTGCGGTGATGAAATCGTTCGTGCACGGCTTCCCTCACAACAACCCCCCCGTCCAGCCAGGCTCGAGGCGCTTCATCAGCGAAGCGTCGTCGCGGCCGCGCATTCCGCACTTGCCGTAAGTCTCTCGCGCACGAGCCAGCTTGTCCTGATCGAGCGCCACGCCCAGTCCAGGCCCGGCGGGCACCGCCATCATCCCGTCCCTGATCTCGAGCTTCCGCCCCTCGATGATGTCGGTTGCCTCCACCAGCCATGGGTAATGGGTGTCGCTCGCAAGCACCAGCTCCGGAATCGAGGCTGCCAGGTGAATCATCGCGGCCATCGTCACCCCGGAGTGGTTATTGCTGTGCTGGCTCATCGACCACCCCGCCGCCCGGCAGATCGGACCAAGCTCGCCTGGCAGCCCGCGAATCCCCCGAAGTAATGATGGTCGCACAGCAAGACATCGATCGGCTTGAGCTCGAGCGCCGATGGAATATGCTCGAAACGAGTCACACACATATTCGTGCTCATCTTGAGCCCCGTTTGTCGCCGAACGTCGGCCATCGCCTTCTGGCCGTTGACCGGATCTTCATAGTACTCCAGCCGCACGCCCGCCAGCTTCTTGCCGATCCGCACCGCGGTCTCGGGTTTCCATCGGCCGTTGGGATCAATTCGAAGCACTGCCTTCGGCCCCAGCCGCGCAGCCAGCTCATTCATCGCCTGCAGCTCGATGTCCGGGGCGAGCACGCCGCCTTTGAGCTTGAACACCCGGAACCCCCACGTCTCGCGGAACTTCACCGCCATAAGAGCCATTGCCTCCGGCGTGCGCACCTCGCCCCAGGAGTCGAGGGCGCGGTCGCCCCGTCCGCGCGAATCAACGAGGTGCGGATCGCTCAAAATCACCGGATGATCGGACGCATATCGGAAGAACAAGTAGGCCGCGAACTCAACCGATTCCCGTACCGGCCCCCCAACCATCTCACAAAACCGACGGCCGGTCGCACGGGCACAAGCGTCGATGCAGGCCATCTCCACTGCCGCATATGCAGCCATGTTCGTCTCTTCCAGCGCACGCGCATGCTTTCGGTACCCGAACGCGTTCTGGCCGAGCAGCGTCGACCTCGCCTGCTCGAGCGCCTTCGTCACCGCCTGCCCACCGTGGGTCTCCCCAATGCCGACGATTCCGCCTTCCGCTTGCAGTTCGACGATATTCCGCAGAAAATAAGGCCCATGACACCCGCTGGCCGCCAGGATCGGCGGATCCGGCAGCGCGATCGGTGTCACCTTGATCCCCGTGATCTTTAGCGGTGAAGCCTCCCGCGCCGGGCCTCCCGCGCCGTCCCCGAGTGCAGCTTCGCCCACCAGGGCCCCGCCCAGCAGCATCCGCAGCCATTCGCGACGATTTGATCGCATCATTCGGGCCTCGGAAAAAAGGTGTCAGGAACCGAGAATCTATCACCCGATACTACTGCATCGCATCCAGTAGCGCAACAACATGGAGACACCATAATCGGCTTCGCGACGGGCAGCACCATTCTCTTCCCCCCTGGACAAGTCGCGGCGGGTGGTGTCGAATTCTCGCTCGGAGACGCCCGGCCGCGTATCCTGAACCGTGCCGAACCGATTTCTGGGAAGGCACGGCCGTTCCACGTTTCCGCACATCAAGAGGAGAGCAATGATGTCCGAACTCCAGCGCCGGGAATTCTTGACCGGGGCAGCAGCCATTGCCGCGACCGCAACCGCAACACGTGCCGGGGCCGGACAGGCCCCGGCCGATGACAACCCGCCACGACCGGTTCGCGGCACTGCGGGGGCCCCGATCATCGGCCCGTCGAACCCTTCGCGCGAGGCCCAGAGCCCGGACAGGCTCAGTCCGCCGGCGACGGACAGCGGCACGCTGCCCACCTTGAGATGGTCCTTCGCCGACAGCCACATCAAGATGCGGGAAGGGGGTTGGTCACGGCAGACGACGATCCGCGAGATACCGGTCTCGACGGACCTCGCCATGGTCAACATGCGGCTCAAGGCCGGCGGCGTTCGCGAGCTCCACTGGCACAAGCCGGCTGAGTGGGCCTTCATGCTCAAAGGCCGGGCGCGGATCACCGCGATCGACGCGGACGGCCGTGCGTTTCAGGATGATGTCGGCGAAGGCGACCTCTGGAACTTCCCCTCGGGAATCCCGCACTCGATCCAGGGCCTCGAGGGCGACGGCTGCGAGTTTCTGCTCGTCTTCGACGACGGAAGCTTCAGTGAAGACAGCACGTTCTCGGTCACGGACTGGCTCGCCCATACACCCCGGGAGGTTCTGGCCAAGAACTTCGGCGTGCCCGAAGGCGCCTTTGCAGGCATCCCCGAGAAGGAGCTATTCATTTTCCAGTCGAAGGTGCCCGGCCCGCTCGCGGCCGACCGGGTCAAGGGCGCCGGGCCGCTGCCGTCGTCGTTCAGCTACCGGCTGCTGGCCCAGGAGCCGATCCGCACGAAGGGAGGAACGGTCCGCATCTCGGACTCGACGACCTTCCCGGTGGCGACGACGATCGCCGCCGCGTTCGTCGAAGTCGAGCCCGGCGGCATGCGCGAGCTGCACTGGCACCCGAACGCGAACGAGGCGCAGTACTATATCTCCGGCCAGGCACGGATGACGGTCTTCGCCGGCGATGCCACCGCGGGCACCTTTGACTACCAGCCGGGCGACGTCGGTTTCGTGCCACGGAATATGGGCCACTACATCGAGAACACCGGCAAGACAAAACTGAAGTTTCTCGAACTGTGGAGGAGCGACAAGTTCGCAGACGTTTCGCTCCGGCAATTGCTGGCGTTCACACCGTTCGAATTGGTGCAGGCGAATCTGAAAATCGACCGCTCGGTCCTGTCAAACATCCCGACTCAAAAGACGCCGGTCGTGCCGGCCTGAGATCCGAGACGAGTGCGCGTCGGAGTTTCTGAGCCGGGCATCGAAATTCCGGGCGTGCAACGGCCCCGAAAGCGTCGCGGCCCGCGCGGCTCTTCGGGCGGCTGCTTCGCCGGCGCCGCTCGAGAGCATCACCCTCTTTTCAAGGTCGAGAACCGCAGGCCGAAAATCGTTCCGGTTGCGCCTCTTTGATCGCTGCGATCGACAAGCGTTGGTGTTCATCTTGGAGCGCTCCTTTCTTCATGCCGCTACATAACCATCTGAAAAAGGCGCTCTCCGAGGACCAAAAAGCTCGCGATGGTTTCTCGCAATACACCGGCAGGCGGCGCCCGATCCGGTGCCACTCCGAGTGCAGCTTCCCTGATGAAAGACTCCCATCCCCCGAGCGGAATCGTCGAAGCGACTTTTCTTGCCGGGCACCCTACGCTCATGTATGTTTGAAATAAACTAGGAAAATTAGATCGTCTACATGGGACTTGCCCAGGCAATATAATGGAAGCATGCTAGCTATCACCGTATTGTATGCCGCGAGATCGATTCCTTCGTGCGGCGAGGCACTGATCGATTGGAAGGCGCTGTCAAGGGCCAACTGCTTCCCGAAAGACCAGTCATGGCGCAGCTAAATGACGATCACGCTGCCGTAGACAAGTTGTCCGCGGCGGAATTGCTGCCTGTCCTCTACGAAGAGCTGCGCGGGGTGGCCGCGTCACTCACTACCCGGCTGCCGCCCGGCCAGACCCTCCAGCCGACAGCATTGGTCCACGAGGCCTATCTCCGCCTGGTGAAGGGCAAGGACCCCGGCTGGGACGGCCGGCGCCATTTTTTCGGCGCGGCCGCGCAGGCGATGCGTGAGATCCTGATCGAGCAGGCCCGCCGTAAGGCGAGCTTCAAACACGGAGGGCATGCTCGGCGCATCGACATGGCCGAAGGAATGGCCTGGATCGAGCCGCCGAGCGGCGATCTGCTCGCCCTGGATGAGGCCATCCAGCAGCTTCGGGCAGAAGACGCGCGGCTCGGAGAGATCGTCCAGCTCCGCTATTACACCGGGCTCACCATCGAAGAAACCGCCAATGTGCTTGGCGCGTTGGCGAGCACCCTCAAGCGCGACTGGCGGTTCGCGCGGGCCTGGCTCGCGCGGCGGCTCGGCGAAAACCCCCCTTGAGCGGCAGACTGATTCGGAATCGCGCGAGCGACCGGCGAACCCATGAATGAGCCCCATAACCTGCGCGTCAGGTCTCTGTTCACGCAAGCGGCCGAGCTCGCACCGGACGAGCGCAGCGCCTTCCTCGACGACGCCTGTCGCGGCGAAACCGGCCTTCGCGCCGAAGTCGAAGAACTACTGGCATATGACGCCGCCTCGGGAGGCGATCTTGACGACGACGGCTTCTTGAAAAGCCCGGTGGTTCGGCGCCGGAGCAAGCGCACGCCGGATCGTCGATTCCGCCCCAAGCAGAAGAGTCTGGGCTGCCCGTTCATATCGGCCGCTATCGCATCCTCCGCTGTCACGGCGAAGGCGGCATGGGCACGGTCTATGAGGCCGAACAGGATAACCCGCGGCGCACGGTCGCGCTCAAGGTGATCAGGCCCGGCGTGATCTCACCTGAGGTCGTCAAGCGGTTTCACCATGAAGCTCAGATTCTGGGCCGGCTCCAGCATGTGGGAATCGCCCAGGTCCATGAGGCGGGATTGGACGAAAAGGGCCAACCATTCTTCGCCATGGAATTCATCGATGGCATGCCTTTGGACGATTACGTTCGCGCGCACGGTTTGGACACGGCGGCGCGGCTGGAGCTTGTTGCGCTTGTGTGCGACGCCTTGCAACACGCCCACGAGAAGGGGGTCGTTCATCGCGACCTGAAGCCCGGCAACATCCTGGTCGATGAATCCGGCCAGCCCAAGGTGCTCGACTTCGGCGTCGCCCACGTGACCGCGCCCGACCTGCTTTCGACCATCAGTCAAACCCAGACCGGCCAGTTACTAGGCACCTTGAGCTACATGAGTCCGGAACAGATCGCCGCCGATCCGTCCGCTCTCGACGGCCGCTCGGATGTCTATAGCCTGGGAGTGATTCTCTTCGAGCTCCTGGCGTATCGTCTGCCGTACAGTATCGAGCATTTGCCGATGCACGAGGTCGCGCGGGTGATCCAGCAACAAGAGCCATCACGATTGGGCTCAATCGATACGCTTTACCGCGGCGACATCGAGATCATCGCGGCCAAGGCGCTCGAGAAAGACAAGGCACGGCGCGTATGCGACCGCGGCGCACCTGGCGTCGGACATCAGGCGCGTATTTGCACGGCGAGGCGATCCTGGCCCGGCCTCCGTCAGCCCTCTATCAGCTCCACAAGTTCGCTCGGCGCCACAAGGCGGTCGTGGCGAGCGTGGCCGGCATCTTCGCGACGCTCTTGATTGGAACAGCCGTCTCGATTTTCTTTGCAGTTCGCGCCGCGGAGAACGCCCGGATCGCGAGCGAACGAGAACGCGTCGCCACCTATCAGACCTACCAGGCCCGCATCGGGGCCGCGGTGGCAGCGCTTGCGCACCACGACGTCGCCGACGCCGCGGGCCAGCTTGAGGCGGCCCCGCAGGCTCTGCGCGGGTGGGAATGGCAGCACCTGGCGCGCCCGGCTCGACGACAGCACGTCCGTCTTTCGTGCGGCCCCGGGGCAGTCTCTATTCCTCAGCAATCAAGGGGCAGACATTCAGATCGCCGCGGTCAGGCCGGAGGGCCTTCGCCTCCTTGACCTCGAAGGCAACGTTCTCGTGACGCACACGTTCTCTGCCGGCAGTCGCTTGTCGGCTCATTCCGCAATGCCGAGCTGGCATGGGCTCCAGCTCGTCAACTGCGCGGGCGACCCCGGGACAGGCCCACTCGCAGCAGCGCAAGAGCGCGCCCGTGGTGGCGACGTCTGGCCGCTCAGAGATTCCGGGGGGTGCGTTCGAGCGCCGCTGGACGAGCCTCCTGGGGCGCGGTCCTACCTGGTGGCCGGTAGCCCCGACGGGGCGCGAGTGGCCGTCACGTGGAGCGGGCCAAAAGGGACGGACTTCGCGCTTTACGACGCCAGGTCGGGCAAGATCATCGCGATTTCTCCACAAGACATCGGTGACACCTGGGTCATCGTCGCAAGCCCCGATAGCTCGCTTCTCGCCACCGGGGGCGAGGATGGAATCGTGCGATTGTGGGAGACTGCAACCGGCAAACTGAACGCCGAATGTCATGGGCACGCGCGCAAGGTTTTGGGCCTGGCGTTTCGCCCAGATAGCCGGCGGCTGGTGTCGGCCTCGGCGGATGGAACCGTGCGGCAATGGGACACCGCGACAGGCCAGGACGTGGGCCCGCCGTATGAACGCCACACAGGAGAGGTACTCACTGCGGCCTACAGCCCCGACGGCCAGTGGGTCGCCTCGGGAGGCACCGATCGGACAGTCCGCGTATGGGGAGCGGGCAACCGGCAGGACTTCGCAGTCCTCGACGGCCATACCGGCGCCGTCAGCCAGGTGGCATTTGCCGCGGATGGCCGCCGGCTGGCGTCATCAAGCAGTTTGGGGAAGCGCAATTACACCGAGGATCAAACGGTGCGCGTCTGGCACGTCGGCGAGCGGTCCGGCACGTCGGTACTCGCCGGCCACACCAGCTACATCTATCCCGTTGCCTACAGCCCGGATGGGAAATGGATCGCATCGGGCGGTTGGGACCGCACCGTACGCTTGTGGGACGCCTTGACGGGGGAAGAATGTGCGAACCTGCCTCATGCAGGAGCCGTGCGCACGCTCGCATTCAGCCCGGACAGTTCGTGGTTGGTCTCCGGGGGCACTGGGGACAAATCGCTGCACATCTGGAACACCGCGACGGCGCAGCTCGAGAAGGACTTCCCCGGGCCCGGAGGGACGACGATACAAGCCGTCGCGGTCAGCCCCGACGGGGCCAACATCGCGGCCGCCGACGGCGACGGCAACGCGACGATCAGGGTAACCGCGACCGGCGCGGTCGTCCACTCGTTGCGCATGACCTCGCGCGGCGACAAGAAGGCGCTGGCATACAGCCCGGACGGACGATTTCTGGCGGGCACGGGCCAGGACATCATGGAGATTGACCTGTGGAATACGCGGAAAGGCGAGCGGTTGGCCCGGCTTGCAGGTCATTCGGGGGCAGTTTGCGGCGTCGCGTTCAGCGCAGACGGCCGCTTGCTCGCCTCGGCGAGCAGCGATCGAACGGTCCGCGTTTGGGACGCGGCCACGGTGAAATGCGTTGCCGTGCTCACGGGGCACACCGATCAGGTGTACTCAGTCGCCTTCCATCCGGACGGGAAGAGGATGGCGTCGGCCGGGCGCGACCGTGCCGTCTGGCTTTGGGACCTGGCGACCGGCTTGGACGTTGCCCGGCTGGGCGGTCACGCGAACTACGTCTTCTCCCTGGCCTTCAGCCCCGATGGCACGCGCATCGTCTCCGGTTCTGGCGACGGCACGGTGAGGCTCTGGGATTCCGAGCCATCCGCCCCGCGCTATCGAGCCCGTCGCGAGGCGGAGGCCCTGCGCCCCGAGGCCGACCGCCTGGTGGCGGCGCTATCGAAGGGAAACGGTTCCGATGCGGCCAAGGTTGTGGAGGTTTTGCGCTCGGATCGATCGCTCAGCGATCCGCTCAGAAACGCCGCGTTACGCGCCGTGCTGCGACGGTCCAACGACCGAGCCAAAGCGGCACGCCCGCGGTAGGTAGAGCCTGTTAGTGTCGCGCAGCGCCTACCCAGCTTTCTTGAGCCCTTTCTCGCGCGGCTCCAAGAGGCCCGATAGCCAGTGCATGATGTTCAGGGCCATCTGGCGGTTATCCAGACCCGGCACGTTCATGCCGAATCGCCTCGTTGCCGATGAGCTGGGCCGATAGCTCGGCCGCTTCGCCCATGACGACCACCCGGCCCTTGCCGAATGGGAATGCGATCCCCTGGGCCCGTCCGGCGGCGGACCTGGGATTGCCATCCTCTCCCGCGTCGACCGCGGTATCGCCGAGCTTGAGAATGGCGACGCTCCCGGCCGGCCCTTTGAGCGACTGACCGGTAAAGGTCTGGATGCGATTGATCCTTTCGGAATCGTCCCGCCCCTTCATGATCGGGTGATCGCCCAGGAGGTTGTTCTGGCGGGTGAAAACCAGGCTCGTCTCGCCGCCCTCCGAGTTCGACGGGTCCGCGGTGTAGCCCTTGCTCATGTCCACCCCGAATCGGTTGGCCAGAGACTGGGCGGCCGAGCCGAACGGTGCATGGTCGGTGATCAAGAGCAACGAGCCGCCCTCCTGCACCCAGTCGCGAACGGCATTGCACTCGGCCTCGGTAAACGCGGAATTCGATGCGCCGTTCGGCGCCCATCCCGTCGGCACCCAGCGCATTGGCGATGATCAAGATTTCTCCCTTGGACAGCAGGTTTTTCGTGAACTTCTCCTTGTTCGGGATGACCTTGAAGCCGTCGTTGGCGATGACCTCGGCGAACGGCTTGTAGCGGCCGTCGGCCGTGTGGAAGTTGTGGTGTGCCTCGTCGAAAAGGACACGAGGGTGCTCCGTCGTATAACGATGGCCGGGCGACTTTCGTATCAAAGGTTGGGTCGGACTGCTGGCCGCCACCACCGCCGCCACCACCACGTCCGCCCATGTTCAGAGCACTTGCCACGTTGCCGGCGTCCTCCGATGTCTCGTCGTCCGAGAAGCGAATCTTGTACAAGTCGAACGGTGGGCCGAGCATCTCGCGGTAGGCCGTGCGCTGGGTTTCGGTCAAGACTTGCTCGATGGCGCGCGATGACCGAATCCCAGGCTTTCCGGGCGGCTTCGCGGGTCTTCTTCTTGGCCGCTTTGAATTCCTGGGTCTCGACCAGCTTCTTGATCGACTCGGGGGTCGGTGCCCATCCTTGGGGTCGAGGACGATCGGAAGTTCGGCCGCCTTACTGATCTCGGCGTCTCCCTCCGCGGCGATCGCTCTGATCTGCTTGATCTGGTCGTCCGTCAGTTTGAGCCGTTCGATCGGATCGGGACCTTCCGCAGCGAACGCGGGAGCGCTCCCGCGGTTCGAAGGCCATCGGGCCCTGTGACTGGAGCTGGATCTGGTCCAGCCGTTGGCGCTGCTGGGGCGTCCAGATTCTCGAGGTTTGCCGCCTCGATCTCCTTGGAGATACTGTCGCGAGCTTCCACGAATTTTGCCCTGTCCGTGATCTCGCGGTGCGCCTTCTGAATCTTTTCGCGTAGACGCTGTACTTTCTCGTCGTTGGCCGTTGTTCTGGGCCGCGGTGATTTTCAGCTCCGCCTGGACGGCGGGATTTCCCAGGAGGACCTCTTTGAACGCGGGACGTGGCATCGTCCCGAATTCCCATAGCGAGTAGGAGGGTGGCGCTGGCGCGGTCGGGGCGCCTGCGCCAGCACCGCAACGCTGACAACCAGACCGACGACCAATCCGATCGCGCTCGGCTTGCTCCGCATGGGATGCTCCTCTTCAGCCAGGAATCAGGGCGTCCTCGCAGGGCCAGCATCGCCGGCCGGAAACCCGCGACGACACCATACCATGTGGCCGGCTATGCCGGCCGCAGACGGCACTGTATTACAAGTGTCCGAATTTTTTTCGTCGCTGGCAAGATGGTAAGGTTCAACTCCCGGTTGTCAGGCCGGTTCAAGCTACCGATCCGATGTCGCATCGAAATCTGTTTTTTTTCCGACCTTTTGTCCGGTCTGCCCACTGAGCATGATAAACACTGTAGGAAGCGATCGAACACAGCAAACCGTTCAAGTCGGCCCTTCCTCTTAAGGTTTCTGTGCCATAGGAGATGCGTAAACATCTCGGTGGCTCGGCTTTGGCGCGGTTGAAAGTGGTCGTCACTTATAGCCGCACGACTGGTTTCGACAACCAGCCGTTCGTTCGATACCAAAACATGTTTTCTTGCCCTGGGGAGTGAACCATGATTGGCTCTTCAAAACGACACCGAATCGAGAAGAGAACGCCGAGGGTTGCACGACCGATACTCGAGGGACTCGACGATCGCGTTCTGCTGTCAACCTTCAAGGTCAACACAACGTTGGACACGGTGGCGGTTAACCTCAAGACGGGGAAGGACGCGACGGGTCATATCTCGCTGCGTTCGGCTATTCAGGCCGCCAACGCGAAGCCGAACTCCGACACGATCATCGTGCCCAAAGGAACGTTCACACTGACGATTCCCGGCGCGAACGAAGACGCTGATGCGACCGGCGATCTTGACATCAATGGAAGCGTGACAATCAAAGGCAAGAACGCCAGCTCGACGATCATCGACGGCAACAACCTGGATCGCGTCTTCCAGGTCTTGAGCGGAAAAGTTCAAATTTCAGGCGTGACCATTCAACATGGCCGTTCCAACGAGGGGGGCGGGCTGTTGAATTCCGGTGGCAAGGTCACGCTCACGTCCGTGATCGTCGCAAACAACGTCGCCGTCGGTACCACCGGAGCCAACGGCGTGATTGGCGCAGGTGGAGGAGCCGTTGGAGGCGTTGGTAGTAATGGCGGCAGCGGCGGATCGACGTTTGGAGGAGGGATTGCAAACCAGACCGGTTCGTTGATCATCTCGAAAAGCACCATTTCGTCGAACCAGGCGATCGGTGGTAACGGCGGCCAAGGTGGAGGAGGCGGATTCGGCCAGGGCACGGGGAACGTCGCAGGCACCGACGGCACAGTCAGGTACCGGTGGTGCAGGCGGCTCGGGCGGTTCTGCCGGGTCGGCGTTTGGCGGCGGCGTATTCACCGCGGTAGGCACGAGCCTTTCCATATCCGACACGACCTTTTCGTCCAATGTCGCTAAAGGCGGCACGGGTGGCCAGGGAGGTTTTGGCGGCTTCGGGTTCGGCGGCAATGGCGGCAACAGTGTGAGTGCTTCCGTCGTGGGCGGAGGGGGAGACGGCAAGGGTGGCAACGGCGGAAACGGCGGCGCTGCCGGCACCGGCGAGGGTGGCGGCATCTTCAATCTCGGCTCGGTCACCGTGACGGATAAGACAACAACCTTTTCATCGAATCAGGCCGATGGCGGTGCCGGTGGAAAGGGAGGAGTCGGCGGCAACGGAAACGCTGGCGGCTGGCGGTAACAATACGTCCGGTGGCCAAGGTGCCGGAGGAGGTGATGGCCTGGGCGGTGCTGGAGGAAGCGGTGGAGGTGCTCTCCCAGGGATCGGCGGCGGCGTCGCGAACGGCGGAATATTCACGAGCACAGCGCCACTCGTCTTCTCAGCCAATGAGGCACTCGGCGGGCGTGGCGGCGACGGTGGCCCGGCCGGTGCCGGATTCGCGGGTTCGGGCGGATCGGGGTCTTCACCGAGCGCTGGGGGCGAAGGAGGCTTCGCGTTTGGCGGCCTCGGTGGGACGGCTGGAGCGGGAGCCGACGGTTCCGGCGGAGGACTTGCGAATTTCACCGGCTCAACGTTTACGCTCACGGCTGACAAGCATTCCCACTCTCCCGCTTCGAGTTCTTTCTCGAACAATCTGGCCGCGGGTGGTTCTGGCGGCAATGGCAATCAAGGCGGCCTCGGCGCAGGCGGCGACGGTGGAAAGGGGAACGGAGGGTCAAGCATCGGCGGAGTCGGGAACTTCGGCCAGGGGGGAAGCGGCGGTACTGGCGGCAACGCGGGTAGCGCGAACGGCGGTGCTCTCTTCAATGCCGGTACCGCCTCATTTGTCGGAATTACCGCGAATTTCACGTCAAACCAAGCCAACGGCGGATTCGGAGGCATTGGCGGAGTTGGGGCCGAAGGCATCGGCGGTGACGGTGCCAATGGCTCCCCACACGGCGGCAACGGCGGCAATGCATTCGGCGGTAATGGCGGATCTGGCGGAAATGGCGGCAACGCCGGAGGTGGAGCAATCAACAATTTGGCTTCCGGCGTTCTGACCATCAATCCCAGGTTGGGTGCGAAGAAGGGGTCCAAACAGTCCAAGGCCACCGACGTCATCACCGGTAATTCCGCACACGCGGGGCCTGGAGGCGCTGGAGGCAACCTGGGCGTCGCTCAGGCAGGTACCGGCGGAAGCCCGTCTGGCGCAGCCGGCACGAGCTTCCCGGGCAAATTCGGCACCGCCGGAACCGCGGGTACCGGTGTAGGCGGCGGGCTTGACCTGATCACCGGCGGAACGGTCGTTATCGATAACACAACCATTACGGGAAATAGTGCGACAACCACCGACAATGACGTGCACGGTACGTTTTCGGTATGACGACCCGCTCGTAGTCAGATGACAAGAAAAGTCGGAGGCACCCGAATTTCGCGGTGCCTTCGACTTTTCAGGGGTTCGGTTTCGAGATGTTGACGTTTTCGCGGCAAACACCGATGGGATCACAAATGAGCTTCGGCTCGCAACGGATTTGGATTGTCGATACGATTCTGACATCGCCGTGGTGCTCGAAACATTCGCCGGGATGAAGCTATGCGACAGTATCGCTTGCGCTCGATCATGGCCTTGATCGCGGTCATCGCCCTCTCGCTCTGGGTCGGGATGCAAATCGAGAGGGCGAGGATGGGCTCCCGAAGCTTCAAGCCCGCCGTGTATACGGTCATGCGGCGGGTCAGCCAGACGGGCCAGACGGGGAAAACCTATACGGTCATGCGGCCGGTACGGGTGACTCGCTACCGGACAGGGCCTTAACGACGATTTTTTCCCTGACTCTTCGCCGTGGAGGGAGCATATGTCCGGTCCGAAGACCTTGATCAGGTTTTTCCTTGGCGTGCTTCTTGCCTGGATAGCCCCAGCACCCATCAGCGCTCAAACGAACGCGCCTTCGCCTGCCCGTACCGATTCCCTGGGCTACAACTTGCCCCCGGAAAACATCTTGTCCGCCATGCGCTCGCCCTCCCCGCCCGTCGCGCTCGTCGGCCCGACTGATGAGACTATGCTCCTCGTCACTTGGCAGGAGTATCCCTCCATCGCTCGCGTGGCTACGCCTTTCCTGCGCCTTGCTGGTGTCCGTGTCGAGCCCAAGAATCACAGCAGGCACGATACTCGCGGCGGATATGGCATTACTCCCTGTGCCACGGGATTTGAACTGGTTCGAGTCGCCGATGGCAGGCAAACTCCCGTCCCGCTTCCCACCGGCATGTGCCCCGGGAATCCTGTCTGGGCCGCCGACGGGAAGCGATTCGCCTTCGTCAACATTGCTGCCGATTGCGTCCAGCTCTGGATTGGCGACGCCAGTACCGGCAGCGTGAAACAGGTTGCCGGTGTTCATCTCAACCCCATGTTCAACGAAGAAATGCAATGGATGCCCGATCAGAAAACGCTTCTCGTCAAGCTTGTGCCTGAGTCCAACGACGCCGCACCGCAAGAGGTAAATGAGCTCTCCGGTCCGAGTATCCAGGAAACCATCGGGCAAAAAGGCCAGAGCAGTACCTACGAAGCTCGCGACACCCTCCGCAGTGCGCGCGACGAGAACCTTTTCGATTACTTCGCGCTCTCGCAACTCGCTTTCGTCGATTCCGCCACCCACACCGTCACGCCCTTCGGTAAGCCCGCCAATTTTAAATCACTCGATCCCGCCCCGGACGGACACCACATCCTCGTGACGACCATTCACAAGCCTTACTCCTATCTCGTAACCTACGATCGCTTCCCCAGCGAAGTCGAAGTTTGGAACACCTCCGACCGGTCGAACGTTACCGTTGCCACCATCGCCTCGCTTCCGATGGCCGATCGCGTTCCCATCCGCGGCGTTCCCACAGGTCCACGCCAATTTTCCTGGCGCTCTACGGAGCCCGCGACACTGATCTGGGCCGAAGCCCTCGACGGCGGCGACTGGAAGGTTAGCGTCCCCAATCGCGACAAGATTCTCCTTGAGAAAGCGCCTTTCACTTCCCCGGCTGCTGAAATCGGGCGCACCCAACAACGTTACGCCGGCTTCAGGTGGAGCGAGCAACCGAGCATTGCTCTATTGGTTGAACACGACGAGAACCGCCATTGGACCCGCACCTTCATCGTGGATGTCGACAATCCCCAAGCGAAGCCCCGCCTGCTCTGGGATTTATCCGAGGATGAGCATTACAAGAACCCCGGCTATCCGGTTTACCGCCTACTCTCTAACGGGCGCGGGTGATCCGCCAGGACGCCGATTCCATCTTCCTCTCGGGGATCGGCTCCTCGCCTGACGGTGATCGCCCGTTCCTCGATCAACTCAATCTCAAAACGCTGAAAACAGAACGTCTCTTCCGCAGCGACAAGAATTGCTTCGAGCGTTTCCTCTCCTTCACCGGACCCGGTGCAAAAACCTTCCTCACCTGGCATGAATCCCCAACCGATCCGCCCAACGCCTTTACGCGCACCCTCGGCCCATCTCGCGATGCGGCCGACGGCGAAGCCGTCTTCACTTCCACCGCCGTCGCCGTGACGCGCCTCCCGGACCCCACCCCCCTAAGTGCGCGGCATCCAGAAGCGCCTCGTCACCTACAAGCGCGCCGACGGTTTGGACTTGTCCTTCACCCTTTACACTCCGCCCGGCTACCAGGAGGGCACGCGGCTCCCCACCATTCTTTATGCCTATCCGCTCGATTACGCCCAGGCCTCGGTTGCCGGCCAGGTTGTCGGCTCTCAGAAAACCTTCACCCGCTTGCGCGTATCGCCTTCTCTTGCTCGCCGGTTATGCCATCATCGACAACGCTTCGTTCCCGATCGTCGGTGATCCCAAGAAAGCCTATGACACCTACCTGGAGCAACTCGTCGCCGACGCCAAGGCCGCCGTCGATGAAGGCGTGCGCCTTGGTGTGGTCGACCCTGACCGCATCGGTGTCACCGGTCACAGCCACGGCGCCTTGATGACCGTGAATCTCGTCGCTCATTCCGATCTCTTCCGCGCCGGTGTCGCCACGAGCGGCTCCTACAACAAAACGCTCACGTCCTTCGGTTTTCAGAACGAGCGTCGCAGCGTTTGGGAAGCCACCGACGTGTACCTCAAAGTCTCCCCGTTCTTCTACGCCCACAAATTGAAGACGCCGATTCTCATCATGCACGGCAGCGAGGACGCCAACCCCGGCACCACTCCGTTGCAATCCACGATGCTCTACGAAGCCGTTCGCGGCAACGGTGGCACCGCCCGCTTGGTAATGCTCCCGCATGAGCCGCATCGGTATACCGCCATGGAGTCCAATATGCAGGAGGTCTACGAGATGCTTCGCTGGTTCGACACCTACGTAAAGAACGCGCCTTCACGCTGATCTGAAATGGGCGATGAAGGATTCGAACCCCCGACATCCTGCGTGTAAAACAGGCAAACGTTTATGCGATCAGGCGGCGTAACTCTTTACGGGACCGACTATCGAGGGATCGCCATTTCCGGACGTCAATTCTCGGGGAATCGAAAGTTCTCCAAAGTTTTTCAAAGCTTTACCGGCGTTTCTCTGCCGCCGCAGAGAAAGTGAGCGCGGCCAACTGCGTGTTTCCCCACCCCTGCGTTGCAGGCTCTCTCTGGCCGCGTACTCACGAGTTCGACAACCCCTCTGGCTGCTTGGTCTGGTCAGATGAAGGAAATCCCAGCGCGAAAATCACGCGGCCGGCGTGCTTAGACCTGCGTCGCCGGTGCTGCCTGACGGGGGTATCGTCTTCTCCCGCTGCTTCATCCCCTCGTAGCCCTTCAGCAAGAGTGGTTCGGCCTCGGCGTATTTCTTCTGGCCCAGCAAGGCACCGCCGAGCAGTGACTTCGTGTTATAGGTCCGCCAGTCGCCGGGCTCCTTCTGCTCGCGGATGGCCAAGCTCTCGCGCACGAGCAGTTCGGCCTCGGTGCATTTCTTCTCATGGAGAAGGCCCAGACCGATCTGGGCGAGCATGCCGGCCAGCTCGGGGCTGTCCTTCGGCAGCGATTTTCGAGCGTCGGTCAATTCCTGCTGGATCAACTCGGCGAGCTTGGCGTTTTCGCCCGCCTTCATATACGCGTCCATCAATGGGTTGACGACCGCGCGAAGCGCCGGGAATGTCCTTGCCGCCTGATGAACTTCTTCGAGAAGTGGGATGGCCTCCTTGAGCCGACCGGAATCCTTGTAAATGATCCCGAGGCTGGCCAGCGCCGTCTGTGTTCGCGGGTGCCGGCGGCCCACGGTGGCCTCCAGAAGTCTGAGCTCCTCCTTGAACAGAGCGCTCGATTTGTCGAATTGCTTTGCTCTCCCGTACGCGATGGCGAGGCTATCGAGCGTCATGAAGGTGGAGGGGTGTTCGCGGCCCGAAGTTGCGGTCTTCGCGGCGAGGACACGCTCGTACAGGCCGATCGCCTCGGGGAACCTGCCTAGCTCAAGGTACGCGCCAGCGAGGTTGTGGAGCGTGGTCAGACTGTTTTCGTGGTCGGGCCCCAGCTTGACGACCTGAACGTTGCGGATGGCGCTCGAGCAGAGGCGTTGCCTCGCGGAACTTGCCGGTGGCCAAGTACGTTTCGGCGAGGTTACCGAGTACGATCAGTGTGTCGGGGTGGTCGGGTCCCAGCGTGGCGATCTGGGCGTCGCGAACGCGCTCGAACAGGGCAGTCGCCTCGGGGAGCCTGCCGGCGGAACGGTACACCGCGGCGAGGTAGGTGAGCGTGCTCAGGGTGTCGGGATGATCGGGGCCGAGCGCGGCGATTCTGGCATCGCGGATTCGCTCGAACAGGGCAGTCGCCTCGGGGACCCTACCGGCGGCGAAGTACGCGGCAGCGAGGTTGTTGAGTGTTACCAGGGTCTCGCTGTGGTTGGCGCCGCGTTTGCGGATCGTTGCGTCGCGGACGCGCTCGAGCAGGGCGATTGCCTCCTGGACCTTGCCGGCTTTTGCCTTTGCCGCGCCGAGGCTACCGAGCGTGGACAGGGTGTCTGGGTGGTCGGGGCCTAGCTTGGCGATCTGGGCATCGCTAACGCGTTCGAGCAGGGCCATCGCCTCCTGAGAATTGCCGACTGTAAGGTTCGCCGTGGCGAGGTCATGGAGCGTGACCAGGGTTTGGGGGTGGTCGGGGCCTAGCTTGTGCTCTGGGCGTCGCGGACGCGCTCGAGCAGGGCGATCGCCTCGGGGACTTTGCCGCCGACTTTGTATGTGCCGGCGAGGTTGTTGAGCGTCGCCAGGGTGTCGGGGTGGTCGAGGCCGAGCGTGCGTTCGAGTCCTCTGGCGGCCTCCTCGGCCATCTTCAAGGTCTCGGCGCCCCGTCGACCGCGGTGCTCAAGAATGTGCGCGAGTTCGCCTTGAGCTTTATAGGCCGCGGACGATCCTGGATCGCGCTTCCCCTCGGCGTCGAGCGCGGTGCGCAACTGAGTTTCGGCCTTTTCCCAGGAGGCCAGACTGTGGTAAGCCGTCGCAATCGTCCGGCGGAGTGTGCCTTCCAGCTCCGGCTGGCCGGCGAACCGGGTTCCCACCCTCACCGCCGCGCGGTCGAGGATTTCGAGGAGCGTAACCTTGTCCTCGACGGCGTTATTCGCCGGCTCGGCCTGAGTGAGCAGGTCATTGCCGAGGAACTCGTTGATTGCGTAGGTCTTGGCCTCGGCCGCGAGCGCCTTGTCACGTTGGATGGCGGTCTGCTTCTCTGCGGCAACCGCCTTGTCGCGCTCGGCGACCGCAATGCCGCGCTGTTCGGCTTCCGAGTCTCGCGCCCGCTGGGCGTCGATCCTGGCATCTCGTTCGCCGTCGGCGCGCCTTCGCTCAGCCGCCCGGGCGGTGTTCGCATCCCACATTCCCCACGACGTCCCCACGATCCCGGCCACGAGCGTGAGCAGAACAACACTCGCCGCGATCACCTGGATCTTGTTGCGCTTGAAGAGCTTCTTCAGCCGGTAGCCGCGGCTCGGCGGGCGGGCCTCGACGACCTCGTCGGCGAGATACCGCTGGATGTCGCGGGCGAATCCGTTTGCCGTCTCGTACCGCCGGGTGCGGTCCTTCTCCAGCGCCTTCATCACCACCCAGTCGAGCTCGCCTTGCAACAGCTTTGCCAGCTTGGCCGGCTCGATGCTCCGGTTGGCCGCGATGTTCGGCAGGGCCTCGGCCGTGCTCAGCTTGGTGCTCGGCCGGGGCGGGTCGACCTCGCGCACCATCCGCAGCATCTCCAGGATCGCGCCTCGCTGGAAATCCTTGGCTTGCAGCGGCGGCGACCCGGTGAGCAGTTCGTAGAGTATCACACCGAGCGCATAAACGTCGGTTCGTGTGTCGATGTCCATCGACGTCGGGTCGGCCTGCTCGGGCGACATGTAGGCCGGGGTGCCGACGATCACCCCGACATCGGCGAAGCTCATCTCGGCCAGCTTGACCTCGGTTGCCTTGGCCACGCCGAAGTCGATCACCTTCGGAGTCGGGCGTCCGTCCACCTCCGTCACCAGCACGTTACCCGGCTTCAGGTCGCGATGGATGATTCCCTTCTGGTGGGCATGTTGCACCGCCTGGCAGACCGAGACGAACAGCTCCAGCCGGGCCTTGACCGTCAGCCGCTGCTCGTCGCAGTACTCAGCGAGCGGCACGCCCTGGACCAGCTCCATGACGAAGAAGGGCTGGCCGGCCGGGGTGACGCCGCCGTCGTAGATGCGGGCGATGTTCGGGTGATCCATCAGCGCCAGGGCCTGCCGCTCGGCGTCGAACCGGGCCAACACGCCCCGCGAATCCATCCCCGTCTTGATCAGCTTGAGCGCCACCTGACGCTTGACTGGTTCGGTCTGACTGGCCAGGTAGACCGAGCCCATTCCACCTTCACCGATGACGTCGACCAGCGTGTATCGGCCGGCGATGACGGTGCCGATCCCTTCGCCCGTCGGGACGCCGGCTGCGCAGGGCGCGGGGGACGCCGATTCGCGTGCCGTGGTGGCGTCGGGATCAGGGCGGGCGAGCGCCTCGGTCGCCCAGTCAGGCCGGTGCTCTCCGGTCGCGATTGGGGTCTGCTGGTCGGCGGTCGCCGTGGACTCGGCCGGCGCGACGGGGAGTGGTCGAGCGGGCTGCGGCTCTCGGCGTAAGCGGCGAGCCGCTCCTCCAGTCTGCGCCGCAGTTCCGAGTCTCCGGCGCACGCCTGGTCAAGAAACGTGGCCCGCTCGGCGGGATCGGTCCGATTCAGGGCTTCAGTGAAGAGGTCGTGCTTCGTTCATGGGAGGCTCCCACGCTGCTTCTTGAACTCCCCCTTGTCGTAGCGAGCCCAGAACTCCGCCGCCGGCCAAACATAGTTCCAGTCGGTGCCGATCGTCTTGAGGGTCTTCATCTGGCGGAGGACATCCAAGCCCCTCGCGGTGATCTTCCTGGGGGTCAGGCGGATCTCTTCGAGCATCAGGCCCTGTAGCGGCGTCAGGTCGGACACCTTGGTCCGTACCAGATTCAGGGACTTGAGGTCTTGAGTTCCGCCAGCTGGCCAAACCCGCGTCGCTCACGGGCGTGTCACTGAGGACGAGAACGGCCAGGTCCTTGCAGTTTCTGATCTGCGCAAGGCTCGCGTCGCTCACCTTCGTGCCATAACAGTTGAGATGAGTGAGCGGCATCCCATTGAGCGGCGAGAGGTCGGACACGTTCGTGAAGCTGGCGTGCAGATTGGTTAGCTTCATGCCCGTAAGCGGCGACAGGTCGGAGACCGGCGTCGCAACGATGTTGAGCGCAGTCAGTGGCATGCCCTTCAAGAGCGAGAGGTCGGCCACCCTCGTGTTCTCGAGGCCCAATGATTCGACCCTCATGCCCTTGAGAGCCGCCACGTCCTCGACCTTCGTCCCGCCGATGTCCAGGGTTTCCAGCGGCATTCCCTCGAGCGGCGAGATGTCGGCAACCTTCGTGCGCGGCAATGTGGAGAAACCTCAGCCTCATCCCCTCGAGCGGCGACAGATCGTAGACCAGCGTGTCATAGGTCGACAATCTCGTGAGAGGCATCCCTCGCAGCGGCGAGAGGTCGGACAATTGTCCCTTGACAACGACGAGCGTTTTCAAAGGCAGCCCGGACAGGGGCGAGAAGTCCGTGAGCGAGCTGCTTCTGAACTCCCGTTCCGGAAAGCTTGAGAGACCTCAACTTTGAAAGCGCGCGCAATGGCGTGATGTCGGTTATGGCATCCGTTTCGAACTCCAGTTCCCTGACTACGCGGTTCTCGATGGTGGGCCGAAGAGCGCCATCGAACCCGGGATTGAGCTCCTTCAGGCGGACACTCAAAGCCTTCACCTGCTCGCCGGCCGAGAGCGCCGCGACCGCGCGCTCCCAAGCCAGCGCGTCGGCTGACCCGCGGCGCGGGCTTCGCTACGGGCGTCGCCGGCTCCCGGCTCACTCGCACGACCTCGCCGGCCGTTTTTCGTGACCGTCACCAGTTCCTGCTGCACGAGCTTGCCATTCCTGGTGGCCTCGACCATGTAATTGCCGGGCGTCAGGCGGATTTCCCTCGCACCCGCTCCCGTGATGACGATATCCGACCCGTCGATCTTGACGCTGACACCGGGGTCGTCGACTTCGACGACCAGGGTGCCCTCCGGAGAGAGCAGGCGAATCACGGTGCCGTGGAAATCGGTGACGCCGGTTGCTTCCGCCAGTCCCAGGCATCCGAAGAGCATCACGAGCACGGCCGCCGCGACCGAGAGGCGACGCTTGAAAAATCTGAGCCATCGAATCGACCGCGCGAGTTTGGGGACCTCGTGTGCCGGCGGCGGCCTCGTCTCGTCGGGCTTCGGGCCAAGCGCAACGTATGGGATTTTCCCCGATCCCTGAACCTCCGCCAGGCGCTCTGCAAAGAGGTCCGCCACGTCTTGTGCCGAGGCGATCCGGTCCGCCGGGTTCTTGGCGTGCAGGACCGAGATCAGCTCGCAGAGCCACTCGGGGACCTCCGGGATGATCTCCCGGATCGGGCGGGGCGTGTCTTCCACGACGCGCTTGAGCACGGCCATCGTGTTCGCGGCCCGGAACGGCGGCCGGCCGCTGCACATCGTGTAGAGCACACTGCCCAGGCTGAACAGGTCGGCCCGTTCGTCGATCGGCTCGCCCTGCGCCTGCTCGGGCGCCATGAACAGAGGCGTGCCAGCAACGATTCCCGACTGCGTGATGCTGGCGTCGTCGGCCGCGCGGGCCAGGCCGAAGTCGGTGATCTTGACGTGCTCGAAGCCGTCTTCGAGCAGGATGTTGGCCGGCTTGATGTCGCGGTGGACCAGCCCCATCGCATGCGCCGCGGCGAGACCGGAGGCGATTTGCCGGCCGATGCGGAGCACATCCGCGAGCTCCAGAGGACCGGTCGCGTCGAGCTTCTGCTGCAAGGTTCGCCCGGCGATGTAATCCATGACCAGGTAGGGGATCGGCTGGTCCTCGACCGCATAGATGGCGATTACATTCTCGTGGCGGACGGCCGCCGCCGTCCGCGCTTCACGCAGAAACCGCTTGCGAGGCGCCGAGGTCGCGGCCAAAAGCGGGGACATGAGCTTGATGGCGACGAGCCGATGCAGCTTCTCGTCGAACGCCTTCACCACCGTCCCGAAGCCGCCGTTTCCGAGAACCTCCAGCACCTCAAATTGCGCCAGCCGGCCCAGCGAGCCGGGCTTCTCCGAGGCCTGCAGGAAGCTCAGGTGCGCTCTCCACATCGTCGCCTCGCTCTTGGCCGAGCATCTCGTTCAGCTCGGTCCTTGCCCCGCGATCGCGCGGGCCTCTTTCCTCCTGGCCGCTCGCGGGAGCGAGACTCGTCATGTCGGCAGTGGCAGCGTCCGAGTCGAACTGCCCGCGATCGACGGCGGGCTCGGCCAGGAAATCCATCGCCTGCGGATGGGACTCCAGCAATCGTTCGACCTTGAAGCGAAGCGCCGGGTCAGCTCCACAGGCTTGGTCCAGATAATCCGCCCGCTCCGCCGCCTTCTTCTCGAGCGCGGCGAAGAAGATCGACTCGACCCGCGAAGGGCTGCTCATGGTATCGCTCCGATCCCGGAAGGCCTGCCCTCAATGCGACGAATTCCCTCGGAACCCCTCGAGCGAGGGACGGATTCTACCACATGTGCGGGAATCTGAAACAAAGGTTCCTGACCCCTTTGTTCTGCCAGCTCGAATCGCTTCAACGGAGCCCCAAGGGAATGTTGATCGACTTGCCATCTAAATTGACGCTCAGCATCCCATCCACGCCGCTCTTCGGGAAGAGGGGAAGCCCCGTCGGCGTGACCAAACCGTCGCCCTCGGCCTTGAGATCCACCTTCCTCTTCCCGACGGTGAGGGTTCCCGCAGCGGGCGATGGCGAAATAGGGGTGGTGCCGTCATTCCTGAGGAAGTAGAAGGAGATCTCGGCGCTGATCGGGGACCTCCCCGACACCTCCTTCTTGACGACTTCGACGTATCCCTGGCCGCCTGAAATGGCGATCCGGTTCCCTTGGTGGGGCGGAGGCGGTCCCGAATCTGACGTCGAGGGAACTCCCCCACCGCAACCGGCGAGAAGTCCAAGGAACACGAAACAACCCGAGCGCGCGATCTTGAACATCGAGAAAGTCCTCTCACCGCAGGGGGCGAATGAAACCGTTTCAGTGGGAAGGCGGAAGCATGATGGAAACAGCATTGTCTCGGGGACGGAGGAGTCTCACTTCATCCGCGGAGCAACGAGATCCGCTGGCTTCGAGGTAGCGATCCTCAGTACGAATCGGAGCTGATCACCTCGCCGCCGGCTCGCGTCGAGAGCTGCTGGTAGACGCCGAGCGTCGCGCCAGTGTTGACGAGGTAGTGGCCCGTCTTCGAGTAAGGTGCCGTCGCAGCGATGGACTGGTAAAGCGTGCCGTCCGGCATGGAGTCGCCGGAGCCGTCGTTATTGCCGGTGTTGAAAGTCCAGGAGCTGATGGAATTTTTGATGAAGTGCACGGAACCGTCGCAGCAAGCGAAGTTCGCACCACCGGGGTGGAAGCTCCCTGCCGCCGTCGGGCCGAAGTATCCGTAGCCGGAGCTGCCGATCGGCAGACTGTTGCCGATCCCGATGTTGAGAGGATAGAGCGTCGCGAACAGGGTGTCGTACCAGCGGCCGGAGTTCCACGCGTTGTCCGAGATAGCATAGGTCGGATCCACGATGAACAGGTGCGCCTTGCTGTGCTCGGCAAACAGGAAGGTGTTGCTGGTGCCGTCGGTGATGCCCGCGATCTTGACGGAGCTGTCGTTGTAGATCACGCCGGTGTAATACTGGAGTGGGGCGGGCGGCATCAGATTCGAGAAGCCGAAAGTCCAGGTGCCCGCATTGCCGCCGTAGCTGGTGTATGCCTGGGTCCAGTTGCCGGCCGGCAACGGATACACCTCATTGAAACTCCATCCGGGCGTGACGCCAGTGGACGCCTGCGTCGCGGGGAGCGAGATCGTCTGGTTCTGGGTGTCGCTCGGGCAGATCAGCGAGTTGATCTGCACGCCGGCAATCGTCAGGTTGCCCGGGTCGGCTGAACAGAGGTTGAAATTGGCCGCGTTGTAGATCGGTGCTTGCTCGAAGAACGGCAGCATGCGAGCGAAGCAACTGAAGTTCTCCGGATAGGTGGCCCAGTGAGGGGGGTTGAACACTGTGCCCGAATATGATCCGCCGGGGAAGCAGCCGTTGGTCGACTCGTAATTCATGGCGGCCAGGGCGATCTGCTTCAAGTTGTTGGTGCACTGGGAGCGGCGGCGGCCTCACGGGCCGCTTGCACCGCCGGCAACAAGAGGGCGATCAAGACGGCTATGATCGCAATCACGACCAGGAGTTCGATCAGCGTGAAACCACGCACGAGACGGCGCGTCGAAGTGGAGGTCATGGATCCGGGCTCCTCACGGTAGGGGATCACGTACTTCCCGATACCGATTGCGATCGGGATCGGCAGGACGCACGGGACAAAAGAGAAACGGCTGATTCTCCGGACAGACAAGGTCGGTCGTGGATGGACCTTTCACCTCCCATCCACCGGCAGTGATTTCCAGGCCAGGAAAACGTCTCGATAGTGGTCGGGGTCCTTCCGGAACGTGGATTGATCGACGAACTCAACACCCTCGGTGGGGTCGATCTGTTGCCCGGTCAGGAACCGCATCAGCGCCTTGGAGTCGTCGAATGGAACGTCGAACCGAGGGAGCGGGAACGTGAGCACCTCGGCTCCCACGACCGCATTCAACGACCGACCGGCGGCGTCGAACCACAGGGCCGCCGGCCTGGTTCGGTTGCCGTAGGGAATGGTCAGGAGCCGCTCGCCCCGTTCCACGTCGAACATGCGGAAGCCGTAGACGTAGTCGTCGACTACCGCCAGCCGCCGGCTATCCGGGACGGCCTGGCGGCCAGCAACCCGATCGCCCCGGGCGTGGTCGTCGTACACCGCCAACCGCCGGCCATCTGGGCTCGCGCCGATCGCCAACTGTCCGCCCGGCTGGCTGACCGCCGGGCCGAGCGGGATGCCCGTGTCCGCGTCATACATCCGAGCCTTACCGTCACTCGACGCCAGCAGGACCCGTCGTCCGTCGTCCGAGAACTGCACCTTCCGGAGATATCCACGGAACCTCCGGTTGTGGTGGACGATCGCGCCGGTGTCGACGTCCCAGACGGTCAGCGTGCCGGTCGACTCGATCGCGACCGCCAAGCGGCGTCCGTCGGGAGAGAGGGACGCATCGCTCACCCATCCCGCACGGCTCGGCTGCTCGAAGATCCGCGGGCCAGGGTCTGGATGACGGGCCGGGCCGAACACGCGCCGGCCGGCCGTCAGGTCCCACACGGAGAGCGTCTTCTCGTCATCCAGGCAGACGATCCGCGTCCCGTCCCGGGACAGGTTAACCGGCCGGAGCATTTCCGGC
This sequence comes from uncultured Actinomycetota bacterium, assembly GCA_963783945.1. Taxonomy (GTDB): domain Bacteria; phylum Actinomycetota; class Acidimicrobiia; order Acidimicrobiales; family Palsa-688; genus CAWAPS01. Next base: position 105,814 of record CAWAPS010000007.1, on the reverse strand, counting down.
GTTAACCTGGTATTCTCGCGCGGATCGGCCGGGATCGCGGCGGCGACCGGCGGACTGGACGAAATGCGAGTGTTCCAGCGCCAGCGCGGATCGATCAGCGTGGCTGCCGCCACGACCGGCCCGGCCGGGGCGATGGTTTCAGGGTCCCACGCCCGGATGGCTCGACCGCCGGAAACGACCAGCCGCGAGCCATCGTCACTGAAGCGAGCCCCGTCGACCGGGCCGGGGTGAGAGATCGGGCGCGGCGCGGCGTTTGGCCCCGAGCCATACCACGCTTTCCCATCATTCGTCCATTCCACCCAGCGCCGCGAGTCCGGGCTGTAAGACCGGAATGTCGATTGGTCCGTCATGACCGTCACCAGGAGGTTCGCGCGTCCGCAGTCGTATCGATAGGGGTGGGAGGGCGGAGTGCGCGGCCCTGTCGTCCAGACCCGTACCGTGCCATCCTGACTGGCCGCCAGGTACCGGGAGCTGTCCGCGGTGAAGACGACCGCGCTACAGAAGTCGCCGCACTGTTGAGGCGGGCCGGCACGCAGACCGGTGGCCGCGTCCCACAGGCTGACCATGCCCCCGCTGCTGCACGTGAGCAGCCACTTGCCATCCGGACTGACCGCGCCGAGGTTGGCTTCCCGCGGATGAGACAACTCGTGAACGACCTGGCCGTGCTCGAGCTCGACCACCAACGCCACATTGGTATTTCCGGTCACCAGCACCCGGTCGGTACCGGGCACGAAGTACGTCTCGACCACCCAGTATCTCGAGCCGAAGGGGATCTTCCGCACGGCGTCCTTCTCGCCGCCGGCCCACACTTCCAATCCCTTGCCGTCGGAACTGAGCACGGCCCGGCCATCGGGCGCGAATTTGGGCCAGCTATCCTGGTTGAACGCGTAACGCTCGGTGTCCGTCGGCTGCCGGTAGGAGAGCGTTGGCGAGATGGCCTTCGGCGGATCGACATCCCATACCCGCACGAGCTTATCCCGGCCGGCGGTGAGGAGCCGGGATCCGTCGGGGGAGAATGCCAGATGCTCGATCACCATGTCGACGGGCAACCGCCAGGCGATCGGCTTTCCGTCGATGGCGGACCACATCCGCACCGTCCTGTCCTCGGCGGCGGTCGCCAGTCGCTTGCCGTCCGGGTGGAACGCGACCCAGGTCAGCGGGCCGTCGTGTTTCAGGGTGTAACGCCTGGCCCCGGTGGCCGAATCCCAGACGCACCCGGTGCCATCGGCCGATGCCGTGGCGACCGACTTCCCGTCGGGACTATACGCGATGTGCCGCACCCGGCCGGCGTGCGACAGGGGCGGGGCGGCGAGTCGGCTTAGCTCGTAATCCCACAGATAAGCCTCGTTCCCGTCCGTCCGGGTGAGGACGCGCCGTCCATCCGGCGAGAAGACGGCGTCGCACACCTTCGTCTTGTGGAAACACGCCCCGATCAGGTCCGGCATCTCGGCGAGAGCCCCGGCGATCCGCGTCCGATGCGCGGCGTCGGCCATGGGGTCGGCATGATCCTGCTCCCACGCTCGATGGAACCAGAGGAGGGCCGCAGTGATGTCGCGGTCGTCCTGGTATCGGACCCCGGAGAAGACGTAGAGACGCGTCAGTCGTTTCCGCGCCTCCTCGGCCGATTCCTCGGCGGCCCGACGCGCGGTGATGGCTCGGACCGAGGCGGTCTCGGCTTCTTTCCGCGCGAGAGTCGCGTCGCGCTCCCGGTCAACCGCCTTGCCGCGCTCGTTCTCCGCGCGAACGGCGTAGAACGATGCAAACCCGGCCCCGATGAGCGTGGCGAGCAAGACCGCCGCGACCAGCGATGCAACGGCGGGGTTTCGCCGGCACCACCGCACGGTTTGTTCGGTCAGGGTCGCGCGACGAGCCCGGATCGGCTCGTCGGCGAGGAACCGTCCCAGGTCTTCGCCGAGCGCCTCGGCCGATGGGTACCGCGTCTTCGGGTCCTTCTCGATCGCCTTCAAGACGATCGTCTCCAGGTCCCGCGGTATCCGAGCATCGATGGCCCGCGGCCGCTCCGGTTCCTCGCCCTTGATCTGCTCGATCAGCTTGAGCCGGTCCGAGCAGTCGAATCCCGGGCGCAGGGTGAGTAGCTCGTAGAGCGTCATCCCCAGTGCGTAGACGTCGGCCCGAGCATCCCCTTCACCCCGGAAGCGTTCGGGGGCCATGTAGCGAATTGTCCCCAGGATGTCGCCGCTCTGGGTCAGCCCTTCGTCTTCCGCCTTGGCCAGGCCGAAGTCGGCGATCCAGACCACACCGTCGTTGTCGAGGAGCAAGTTCGCCGGCTTGATGTCGCGGTGGACGATCCCTCGCGCGTGGGCGTAGGCCAGGCCCCCGGCGACCTGCCGGCCGATCTGCGCCAGGCTGCGGAAGAACCCAAGCCGGCCCGAGTCGACCGACGAGAGCTGGCTACCCCCGGGCAGGACCGCGGAGCTGGACGACGGGGAGAGGGGCGATGAACCAAGGAGATGGTTTATCGTCGCTCTGTGAGGCCGAGGCCTCGTCCCGGATCCGTTAGCGTCCGGCTCGCCTTGAGGCGCGCCGATGTGGAATTCTGCCTGGCTATCGAGGCCGTCAATTTCGCCTGCGGTCATACACTCGGTCCGGGTGTCCGCCGGCGCGACGTCGGATTGGGTCGCGCGATGATTGGCCCGGCGTCGCGGTTGCGAGGTTTCCGTTGCGTGTGCTGCCCAGCATTGATGGTGCGGCTTGCTCCGGCTCCGAGGCTCGGCTGCCAGGTTCGAACCGACCGATCAGAATGGACCGCAACACCTCACTGACCTCGGCTCCTGCGGCGATTGTCGGGGCCACCATGTCCTGGCGCAGGCGCTCTGGGTGGCGGCGGGGCCGGAGCAACTTGCCCAGGGAGGCTGCCTTGGTCTTGTGCTCGGAACCCCCCCGGTCGCGGAGCTGCTGCAGCTCGATGATGACCCGATCCAGGCCCTGACCCTGGATGAACTGCATGGCGTAAAAGCGGACTTCCTCGTCCTGCCCCACCTCGAAGACCGGCACGATGTTGGTGTGATGGAGTCGTGCCGCAGCGCGGGCCTCGCGGCGGAATCGCTCCTGGACCAGCCGGTCGCCAGCCACTTGCCGCGGCAGGACCTTCAGCGCCACGCGACGGCCCAGCGAGATCTGCTCGGCCTCGTACACGACCCCCATCCCGCCCCGGCCGATTTCGCGGAGGATCCGGTAGTCGCCGATCTGGCGCAGGGGGGAATTCGCGGTCCGGGAATCCCCGGTCTTCTTCTCCTCCTCGACCTGTCGGCCGCCCTCGGCCTGCTCGACCTGGACCATCGCCGGGAACAGCTCGCGGATCTCCTGGGCCAACTCCGGGTAGCGATCGGGCGGGTGGGGTTCACGGTCGGGTGCGCCGCCCCCAGGACGCTCGACGGCAGGCCGGGCCATGACTTCCGCCGCCTGGGGATAGGCCATCAGGAGCCGTTCCACCCCACGGCGCAGCTCGGCATCGCCACGGCAGGCGTGATCGAGATAATCGGCTCGCTCCGCCGTTGTCTTCTTGCCCAGCGCGGCAAAAAAGACCGACTCGACCGGTGACGGGGTGTTCATGACATCGCTCCGATCCCGAAGGGCCCTATCCTCATTGCGACACTACCTTCGAGTTTCCTGACAGTCGAAACACGTAGGTCCCGGCGCCGGGACGGACCGGCCGACAGCGCTCGAGATCCGCAGCGCGTGGAACGATCATTACGGCGGGCCGAAGATCGACCGGGGACGCGAGACGACACGCAACGGGACCGACAGCGTCGGCCTAGAGCGACCTAGGGGTTGTCTCGAGACCTCGGACACCGATGGCTCAGGAGAGCGCGTTTATTCTGCTGTCTTCAACGCGACAAAAGCGCGCGAAACCCCTCATTCGCTTTGAAAAACTCTGAAGATTTTTCGGAATGGCCACGGTTTTTGCGCTCGGCAAAGAGCCAGGTGCAGGCGTAACCTTCTTGTCCATCTCCACTTCGGATGAAACAATGACCTCGCTACGCTGGGAGGGGCGAGCGTGGGCTGTTGAAAACTCACGATCCGAGGAGCGGCAGTTTCCCTCCGCGTTTGTTGCACAAGTTTCCCCCCTTAAGAATGGGGGCCAGCGGGGGTGAGGGCCGCACCCGCCAGTGATCCGCTCGAAGCACCGCGCTCCAGCGAAAGCCCCGCCGGTCCCTTTCCCCCCCTTGCAAAGGGGGGCAATACTGTTCGGCCCGAGGTTTGCTCAGGGCCGGTCGCTACTCCGGTTTTCGAGCAGGCGTGCTGCTTTGGTGTGCAGTTAATCGGTGGGTTGAGAGCCAGTCAAGCGAGCGGCGCATGCCCTTCCGCGAGCGGGGCCGGGCATGTGAAGGCTACGAGTTGTTATTGGCGTGCGCAGCGCCAAACACCACCAGAGGTTCAACAGCGAATATGGTGGTGTGTCTCAACGGGAAAACGACAGTTGATCAGGTCTTCTGCGAGGGTTCCTTGGCCTCCGGGTTCTTGATCGCGATCAGTTTTTGTTTCTCGAGGTGTGCTTGGACTTCTTCGAGCGAGGCCCATCCTTGGAAGTAGAACTGCAGCATCTCCCAAGTCCGCTTGACCGGTTTGCGCCCGTCCACAGGACGATGAGCAGGCTGGCGATCAGGGCAGTGTAGATCTGCAGAGTAACTCCGTTCTTCGAAGTCGTGAGGAGTTGCTTGCAGCCCAGAACGCATTTCAGCCAGCGGAAAAACAGTTCTACCGTCCACCGATAGTGATATCCAAGAGCGACCAGTTCAGCAGAAAGGTCGAGCCTGTTTGTCAGCAGCCACCATGCCTCAATTTTCCCCTCGTCATTGGTCCGTTCCACCTTGATCAACCGAAGGTCATGGCCCTTCAGTTCGTTCTTGTGGTGCGATGTGCCCAAGCGATTGATCTGCTCGTCACTGACGATGCCAGCCGCGCGGTCTGCTGTGGTGAGCGGGAGTTGCGATTTCACTGTATAAGCGGCGTTGTCTTTGATACGCCCAATAAACGACGAACCCGCCTTGACGATTGCCCGGTAAAGCGCGTGATCGAGATAGCCGCGATCAATAACGTACAGCCGTTTTGGCCGCAGCATGGCCCGCAACTGATCCGTTTCCGAGCCAGAGGCGTGGGTAAGGGAGGCATCGTCGGGAATTCCACAAAAGACGTCGAAATGCAGGTGCAACTTAACTCCGCGATGTTCGGAATCCTTCCAAAGGGCCCACGCCATGCGGGGGAAGGCGCGAAAGATACTGCCGTCCACGGCGGTGAGATTGAGCAACTCGCTCGCATCGGATCCTTGCACCAGCGGCACGGCCTTGGCTGCCAGTTCTCGGAGGATTTGGTGCAGGGCCTCGGCGTCAAACAACCGTGCGGCTTCACTAAAAGAGCCAAGGGACGTCGCCCGGATGCCCAGTCGACGTTGAACGGACTCGAGGGTAGAAGCCTGCTGCAGGGCGGCGCAAGCTCGTAATTGTAGGGCTAAAAAAGTAGAGCAGAACGAGGCAGACATACTGGTCGTAGAACAACTGGCGGTTGCCGGCCCGATCACGGTTGGTGCCGATCTCCTTGAGTCGCGCCAGCAAGGGCATCAGCGCGTCGAAGTAATCCAAGCCTTCAATGTCACCGGGCAGCACCGGTCGTCTGCGTGGTTTGGCCATCGATGCCTCCATGCTTTCCAGACAATCTTACAGGAAAGCATGAAAGCAGGGCGCAAATATCATGCCAAATCGCCGTGCGCAAATTTCGTGCCGAACAGTATTGGAAGGGGGGGCCAGGGGGGGTCGTCCCGGCGGCCGCCATCACACTAAACCGTCGCGCAACAGAAAACGCCGATTTGTGCACCTCGAAATTCGCCAATTCGGCCCACTTTTCAACAGCCCAGGCTGACGCCCCCCGCTCGCCGCGATAGCACTCACTCGTAAATCACGGTCCCATAGATGTCGGCGTTGCTGGTCCACGCGAGGTTCTGCGCGACCGTCGATTTGTGCAGGGTGACCACCGCGCCGGTGGCGACGTAGAGGCCGCCGCCCGTGCCCTCGCCCCTTGCCAAACAGAACGCTCAAGGCCTCATTCAGGAGTTCAGGGCTTCGGTGAGAGGTCGCGGTCGTTCATGGGATGCTCCGGTGGCGTGGCTCGTCCCACCCAATGCGGTGTCGGCCGCCGGAACGCGCAGTTGTGCCGCTCGCGCCAACAGGCCATGCCGCTCGCGCCACCGCCGACGCCACCATCGCAGCAACCACTGCTCGAGTCAGGTCAGGAGGCTGGGCCCTGGCCGGCCCGTCCCTGAATTCGAACCCCCTGCCGGCCAACGGCCCGCCGGCGTCACGGTCCGCTGCCAGATCCTCCAATGCGGCGTCGATCGCACGCGGCGTGCCCTCTTGTCCCCGATCAGACTTGCTACTTGTTGGCGCGGTGGGATCGACGGCTGCGGTGTCCGACGGCGAGGCGGGCTTGGATTGGACGTCGGTCCTGCGTGGCGCGGACGCCGGAGCAGGTCGCTCGGGCGGGCGGCTGGCCGCTGGTCGACCTGACGGCGCTTGATCCTTCCCAGCCGGCGCACTGGCTCTCAAGCTTCAGAATCCACTCGCGGGCTCGTTCCCATGCTCGCTCAAATCCCATCGCCTGCCGTTGCCACGGCGGCATCTTCTCCACCAGGGACTGGACTGCCGGCTCGAGACCCTCGGGATTCTCTGCGAGCTCGTCTCCCGACGCGTCTGAGCCGCCGCCGTTGCCCTTGGCCTGCGACTGTCCCGGTGCTGTTGACGAGGCGGAGAGCCCAAGGGCGCCGCTTGACTCGGTCTCGACGACCGACACGGTCAGCAAGGTGGCGGCCAGATCGAGCTCGGCGCCGGTCAGGCTCAAGAGCAGCGCCACCTGCTCCACCGCGCCGCTGGTTGCTTCCGACAGCACGCCGCCCACCGACAAGCCTGCGGACGGAGTGACGGCCACTGAAGTCCCCCCTCCCTCCGATGAAGCCCCCCCTCCCTCCGACTCGGGGCTCGCGTTCAGGTCGAAAGTCAGGTTCGTGGCCGCCTCGTGACCGGCCGTGCTCACATAGAAATTGAGCAAACCGCCCGAGACCCCGCCGAAGCTCACATCCGTGGGGTTGGGTGCGTCCGCGCTGGTCAGGGTCTGAGACAGGCTCAGTCCGCCCGAGCCGCCCGTCAACAGCGCCAGTCGCACCGTCGCCGTTGTTGCCCACCACCAGGTCGGTGTAGCCATCACCGGTGAAGTCGCCTGCGAAGCCGGATGTCGGCGAGTTGCCGCCGGTCGGGAAGGACTGGGTCACCGGGTTGGCCGAGCCGATCTCGGAGATCAGCGTGCCGTTGTTTGACCCGGCGTTGAGCGTGGCCAATCCCTGGCCCAGCCCGTTGAAATTGCCCAGGAACAGCGACGACGGCGCCTGGCCGACCGCATACGTCTTGGTCGCCGTCGTCTGGTCATTGAAGAACCCGCTGCCGACACCGGGGAAGATCTGAACGTCATTGGCGCCGCTGTTGGCCACGGCCAGGTCGGTCTGCGTGCCGCCCAGCAGGTCGCCCACGACCAGGGCGACCGGGTCCGGCGTCGGTCTTGACTCGCGCCCCCGAAACCATCGTCCAGCTCGACCCACTGCCCTGGCCCAGGAGCACCGAGACGTCATTGGAGCCGGTGTCGGCGACCAGCAGGTCGGGCTGGCCGTTGAGGTTCGGCGACCGTCAGTCCGGTCGGGTCGGTGCCGACCGGGAAACCCTTGGTGCCGCCCACCGGCGGGCCGAATTGGCCGTTGCCCAGCCCGGGGTAAACCAGCACGTTGTTGCCGCCGCTATTGGCGACGATCAGGTCGGGAATGCCGTCACCGTTCATGTCCGCCAGCAAGACGGCGCCGGGAGCGAGCACGCCGGTGGTCTGGTTGCCGATGACCGCCGGGCTATTGGCGTCCTGGCTCGTGGTACCGTAGACGACCGAGACCTGGTTGAGCGACTGGTCGGCGAAGACGAAATCGGGGACGCCGTTGCCGGTGAGGTCGGCGACGGCCAGCGCGATGGCCGCCTTCACCGGCTCGAAGGGGCGGAACGTGCCGTCGCCGTTGCCGACGAGGATCAGCACGTCGCCGTATGCGTTGCCGACCAGGAGGTCCAGTTTGCCGTTGCCCAGCAGGTCGGCGACGGTCAGGCCGGTGGGATCGACGCCGGCATTGTAAGTCACCGGGGACGAGAAGCCGCCCTTGCCATTGCCCAGATAGATGCTCACTCCGGTCGAGGTGAGCACGGCCAGGTCGGGGATGCCGTTGCCGGTGAAGTCGGCCACGCGGACCACCTGGGCAGGGCCCGGGGTCAGGATCGCGACGGGGTTGGCGAAGCGGCCGCCGCCGAGGCCGGTGATGACATCGAGCGAGTCCGAGCCCGGATTGATCGTCACGAGGTCGGTCGGACCACCGGTTGTGAAGGATCCGGCGGTGACTCCCACCGTCGCATCCAGGCTGGTGACCTCGGGTGTGCTGCCGGGATCGATCGCCGAGCAACCCGGTCCCGGCGCGGTAGGGCACGGGCGGGGCGAAGAGTCCGCCACCGAGGTTGCGGAGGAGGCTCACCTGGCCGGTCAGCTTGTTGGTGACGACGAGGTCGAGCACGCCGTTGCCCGTGGTATCGACCGCCTGGACGTCGGAGACGCCCAGGCCGACCGGTAGGATGAAGGCCGCCGTGAAGCTCGGGCGATCAAGCGTGCCGGGGGGCCGGGAACCCCGCTGCTGAGACTGCCGAGGTACACCGAAAGAGTCCCGTCGCCGGCATTACGGACGACCAGGTCGTCCAGGCCGTTGCCGTCGAGCTGGGCCGCGATGATCTGCGCCGGGAACTGGCCGGTGGAGAGCGATCCGTTCAGCCGGACGAAACGGCCGTCGCGGTACGCGTAGAACGAGATGGCGTTGTCCTCGGCGTCCACGCTGGCGAGCACGGGGCCGATATTGGTGTCCGGCAGCCAGGCGATGTCGCGCGAGGGATAGCCGGAGTTCACCGTGACGGGTGGGAGAAACGAACCGGGCTCTCCAGGGATGCCCTGGCGGTAGAGGATATTCCCCGATCCATCCACCACCAGGACGTCGTCTGTGCCGTCACCGGTGACGTCGGCGACGAGCGGGCTGGACCTCGAGGTGAGGTCGGCCTGTCCCGACGTGGTGAAACTGCCGTCACTGTTGCTCAGCAGGACCGACAAGCTGCCCGGGCTCTGGTTAACGACGGCCAGGTCGAACTTGTCGCCGCCGGTGAAGTCACCCACCACGAGGCCCGATGGGTTATAGCTGGTGGGGTAAGTGACCTGGGGCTGGAAGGTGCCGTCACCGTTGCCCAGAAGCACCGACACCGTGTTGCTGCCAGAGTTCGCGACGGCCAGATCGAGCTTGCCATCGCCGGTGAAGTCGGCCGCCACGATGGAAGTTGGGTTCGACCCCACGGCGTAAGTGACCTGGGGCTGGAAGGTGCCGTCGCCGTTGCCCAGCAAGACCGACACGTCGTCCGAATACTCGTTGACGACGGCCAGGTCGAGGTGGCCGTCGCCGGTGAAATCCCCCGCCACGATGTCCTGGATGTCCTGTAGGTTCTGGCTGCCCCCGCTCGAGCCGGTGGCGTAAGTGACCTGGGGCTGGAATGTGCCGTCACCGTTGCCCAGGAGCACCGACACCGTGTTGCTGCCAGAGTTCGTGACGGCCAGGTCGAACACGCCGCGGCCGGTGAAATCGCCCGCCACGATCCCCGATGGCGCCAAGCCGGTGGGGTAAGCGACCTGGGGCTGGAACGTCCCGTCACCGTTGCCCATCAGCACCGACACCGTATTGTTGTAATAGTTCGTGACGGCCAGATCGAGCTTGCCGTCGCCGGTGAAATCGCCCGCCACGATCCCCGATGGGTTGACGGCCAGGATCCCCGGGTTGAAGCCGGCGGCGTAAGTGACCTGGGGCTGGAACGTGCCGTCGCCGTTGCCCAGGAGCACCGAGACCGTGTAGTCTTCAGAGTTCTTGACGGCCAGATCGAGACGGCCGTCCCCGTTGAAGTCGCCCGCCACGATGGAAGTTGGCCCGTCCCCCACCGTGTAGGTGACCGCAGGCTGGAACGTGCCGTCGCCGTTGCCCAGCAGAATGGAGATGGTATCGGATGCGATGGTTCCGATGGCGAGGTCAAGCTGGCCGTCGCCGGTGAAGTCACCCGCCACGATGGGCCCTGATTCTGCCGTCACCTCAGTCCCGGATTGAACCTGCGGCTGCAAGTTCCCGCCGCCTTCGTTGAGCAGCATGTACACCCACGCACCCGTAGCGGTATCATAGGTGGTAGCGACCAGGTCGAGCATCCCGTCACCGTTGAAATCGCCGGCCACGAGCCTTACTAGTTGGGTCCCCGCGTCGAAGGTGACCTGGGGCTGGAACGTACCGTCGCCGTTGCCCAGCAGGAGTGATGACCCGCCGTCCTGGCAGGCGACGGCGATGTCGAGCTTGCCGTTGCCGGTGAAATCGCCCGCCACCATGGCAATTGGGAGCACCCCCACCGCATAGTCGACCGGGCGCTGGAAGGTGCCGTCGCCGTTGCCCAGCAGCACCGACACGGTACCGGATTCAGCGATGTTATCAACGGAGATGGCGACGTCGAGCCGGCCGTCGCCGGTGAAGTCACCCGCCACAATGGCTTCTGGAAACTCCCCCACGGCGTCACTGACCTGGGGCGGCTGGAAGGTGCCGTCGCCGTTGCCCAGCAGCACCGACACGGCGCCTTCTTGGTTATTGGGGTTTTCGATGGCGACGGCGATGTCGAGCCGACCGTCGGCGGTGAAGTCGCCCACCACCATGGCTTCTGGGATCCCCCCGGCCGGGTAGTTGACCTGGGGCTGGAACGTGCCGTTGCCGTTGCCCAGCAGCACCGACACCGTCTGGTGGGAACTGGTTGGAATGGACACGGCCAGGTCGAGCTTGCCGTCGCCGGTGAAGTCCCCGGCCACCAGACTCGTGTGACTGCACGTGAAGCTTCCCTTGGCGACCGTTTGCGCAGGCTGGAAGGTGCCGTCACCATTGCCGAGGAGCAACTGGATGCCAAGAGCGTCGGCCACGGCGAGGTCGAGCTTGCCGTCGCCGGTGAAGTCACCCGTCACGATGACACTCGGGCTCCCCCCACCGCATAGGTGACCTGGGGCTGGAAGGTGCCGTCGCCGTTGCCCAGCAACACCGAGACCGAGCTGCCGTTCGCGTTGGCGATGGCGAGGTCGAGCTTGCCGTCGCCGGTGAAATCGCCCGTCGCGATGGAGGACCACGGCGTAGACCCGACGTTTGCCACGGCCAGCGGCTGGAACGGCGGTGTGGCCGGCGTCAGCATCACCGTCCATGTCTCCGCGCCCGCGGCTGCGGTGCTTGCCGCCCTGAGGGGGTAATCGCCGGGAGCGAGCACTTCGTCGATCACGTTGTCCGGGTCCGCGGTCGAGAGCCCATCGCTCTGTGCCACCACCTGGCCCTGGGCATCGTGCAGCGCCAGCGTGGCACTGGCGCCGGGACGTGGAGGACCGCAACCAGGCCTTCCTCGGAAGCCGGATCGATCATGACGCCGTCTGTGGCCACGCCACGGATCGTGACATCGCCGGCGGCGATCACGAGCGGGCCCGGGTTTCCGGCCGACGGGCCGCCGAGTGCCACCAGGGGCGTGCCGGCGAAGCCGGGCTGGGTCGTGCCGTCGATGAGTACCGACGTCGTGATCGCGGGCAAAGGGGTGATCGGTGCAATCGTCTCGAGCCCGGAGCCGCGGATGGCAAAGTCGATCGTGTTGGTGCCGCCGACGAGGGCGTTGGAATCCAGAATCGCCTGGCGGAGCGAGCCCGGGCCGCTGTCGGCCGTCGTCGTCACCACGGCCAGGCCGTCGACGAGAAAAACCTGGGCCTGGGTTGACCTCGCTCCCAGGGACTCGGCATCCAGGCTCAGCGCGGTGTCGCTGGGGGACTCAGGAACAGGCGTGAAGGTCAAACCCGCCAGCGCCGCGTTCGAGCGCCGAGAGCGGACCGCTGTACGACAAGGATCCGGTCCCATCGCCGGAGCCGGTCAGGCCAGCAGTACTCGAGAGCGTCAGCGTGCCCGCCCCGACCGAGAGCGTCAGGCTCCAAACCGGGTCGAGCGGCCCGGCATCCGGATCTTGCAGTGCGAGGGCATCGCCCGACGCGGACGAGAAGATGACCGGCTGACCGGGTACCTCGCGAACATACTGCATGGGAACCTGGAAGACGGCCCTTCGCAGCGCCGAGACGTCGCTGGTGTTCCCTTGAGGGTCGGTGGCCGTCGCCGTGAGGTCCGGCAGCCCGGCGGGAACGGCGAACGGGATGGCGAAACGGACTTGCCCGGCCGCATCCGTGGTCACCATCAGCGAGCCGAGGAAGTCCTGTTCCTCGCCGGTCCCGTCGGCGTTGTAGGCGGAGCTGGCGAAGACATCGATGCGGAAGGTCGTGTCCGGCGCGCTCCGCCCAGCCAGCCCTGGAGCTGCCCGTCGGCGGTGGCGACGATGTATGGCCTGGGGCGGTCCTGGTAGGCACCGATGTCGGGAAATGGGAAGTCGACCGGCTGGCCCCGCTGGTCGGTGGTGATGCCACTGACGGCCGTGCCGGCGCCGAGGGCCGGGCTGCCGGGCAGCAGGGCCATGGTCTGGGTCGGCCCGCCATAGTTGCCCAGGGGTGCCAGCATCGGGTCGAGCGGCTTGGCGATGGTGCCGGTCAGGTCGGAGGCGGCCCAGCCGCTGCTGCCGTCGGTCTCGCCGATCAGGTTGTGGCCCTCGGAAACAAAGGTTCCACTGGTATCCGGCCCGCTTGTGGTGGCCGTGTTCCCCGCCACGATGGTGTTGGCCAGCGTGGTCGTGCCCGTGCCATCAGAGCCGTTGACGGCGCAAAGGCCGCCGCCACTGTTGGTGGCGGAGTTGTCGCTGATGGTGCAGTTTGTCAGGTCGGTGGCGCCGCCCCCATTGGTAAACCCACCGCCGCCATCGCTCGCGGAGTTGCCGCTCACAGTGCAGTTGATCAGCGTCGTCGTATGATTGCCGACGTAGGTCGCCTCCACGCCGCCCCCGTGAGCGGAGGCGGAGTTACCGCGAATGGTGCAGTCGGTCAGCGTGGTCGTGCCGCTGCTGTACACGCCGCCGCCATTTACCGAGGCCGAGTTGCCGCTGACGGTCACATTGGTCAGGGTCGCCGTGCCGTAAGTTGTGGTGTACACCCCCGCGCCGTATCTCGCGGAGTTTCCACTGACGGTGCAACTCGTCATCAGAGTCGTGCCCTGGTTCGTGAACACGCCGCCCTTGAGAGCCGTATTTCCGCTGACAGTGCAGTTGGTGAGCGTGGTCGTGCCGTACCCGTCGGTAAACACGCCGCCGCCGTTGTCCTTGGCGGAGTTGTCGCTGACGGCGCAGCCGATGAGCGTGAGCGAGCCTCCGTTGTTGGCCAGGCCGCCGCCGTTATTACTGGCGGAGTTGCCGCTGACGGCGCAGCCGATGAGCGTGAGCGAGCCTCCGTTGTTGGCCAGGCCGCCGCCGTTATTACTGGCGGAATTGCCGCTGACAGTGCAGTCCGTTAGCGTGGCCGTGCCCCCGTTGTTGAGGTAGACGCCGCCGCCGTTGACGGCTTTGCCACCGGTGATCGTCAGCCCCGAGATGGTCGCGGTGACGCCGCTATCGACCTGGAACACGCGGCTGGTGTTGTTGCCTCTGACCGTCACCCCCGCCGCCGGGCCCGTGATCGTCTCGGTCCCGCTGGTGTCGCTCAGCTCGAGCTGGCCGAGCGACAACGTGATCGTCTGCGCGCTGGCGAAAACGGTCGGGTCAAAGGTGATCGTCTGGCCCGGGACGGCGTTGGCGCCCGCGATGGCGTCGCGAAGGCTGATCGTGCCGTGAGAGAAACCGAAGTTGTCGGCGGTGGTGTTGACCACGGAGCTGGGAATCACGGTCAAGGTGTCGGCGGGGCCGGTGACGCCCGCCAGTGACGCGGTGATCGCGCTGGTCCCCTGGGCCAGGGCCGAGGCCACACCGGTGCCGCTGATCGTGGCCACCGACGGCGTCGCCGACGCCCAGGTGACGAAACGGGTGATGTCCCGGGTCGAGCCGTCGGCGAAGGTGCCCGTGGCGGTGAACTGCCCCGGCACGCCCACGGGCAGCTCGGGGTTGCCCGGGGAGACCGCGATCGACACCACCGCGACGTTCGTCAGGCTGAACGAGGCCGCGCCTGCACGCGCCGCTCGCCGTGGCCGAGACGGTGTAACTGCCGCCGACGGCGTCGCTCGTCGCCGTGGCGCTGGCCGTGCCGCTGGCGCTGATGGTCACCGGGTTGTCCGTCAGTTCCGCCGACGCTCCGCTCCCCAGCGGGGTGAATGTGACCTTACCCCCTCCACGGGCTCGATCGGGTTGATGGCGGTGACCGTCACGACCAGCGGAGCGAGGAACACACCGGAGGCTGTCTGGCCGCTTCCCGAGGTGTAAGTGACGGCGAACCCACTCGACTCGAAGGCGCCGATGTCGACCGTGCCGTTGACGATGCGGGAGAGCCCGCGCTGGTCGGTGGTGACGCCGGCGGGAATGAGGGCGTTGTTGCCCGCGTCGATGGCCGGGCTGCCGGGCAGCAGGGCCATGGTCTGGGTCGGGCCGCCGTAGTTGCCCAGCGGTGCCAGCAGGGCGTCGAGCGGCGTAGCCTCGGTGCCGGTCAGGTCGGAGCCGACCCAGCCGGAGCTGCCGTCGGTCTTGCCGATCAGATTGTTGCCCTGGGAAGTGATACCGCCGTTGACGTCAGGGCCCGTCCCGGCCGTGTTCCCGGCGACGATGGTGTTGGCGATGGCGATGTAGCCATAACCGACCTGGAGGCCGCCGCCAGTTCCGAATGCGGAATTGCCGCTGACGGTGCAGTCGGTCACGCTGGACACGCCGCCTCCATAAAGGCCACCGCCGTCGCCGGTGTGCGCCGCGACAGAGGCGTAGCCGAGGACAGAGTTGCCGCTGACGGTGCAGTTGGTCAGCGACAGGTTGTCGCCGAAGCCGCCGCCGCCTCGACCCACGGCGGTGTTGCCGCTAACGGTGCAGTTGGTCAGCGTGGCGCCGCCCCACGGGGTGGCGAAGCCGCCGCCAACTTCAGAGGCAGAGTTGCCGCTGACGGTGCAGTTGGTCAGCGTGGCCGTGCCAGGATAGCCATAATATCTGGTGCCGAGGTACAGGCCGCCGCCATTGTCGTCGGCGTGGTTGCCGCTGACGGTGCAGTTGGTCAGCGTCGAGCGTGCCGCGGGAGCTCTGCAGGCCGCCGCCGGTGGCGGCGGCGTTGTTGCTGATCGTGCAACCGTTCAGCGTCGCCGTGCCCTGGTTGTTCAAGCCGCCGCCGTCGCTGGCCCAGTTGCCGGTGATGGTGCAATTGGCCAGCGTGGTCGTGCCACCGTTGTTGATGTACACGCCGCCGCCATTGGTGAGGGCGAAGTTGCCGCTGACGGTGCAGTTGATCAGCGTGATCGCGCCGCGAGCCACGTCCAATCCCCCGCCCTCCGATCCGGCGGAATTGTTGCTGATGGTGCAGTTGATCAGGGTGGCCGTGCCGCCCGTATCGGTATACACGCCGCCGCCGAGGTGGCCGGCGGAGTTGCCGCTGACGGTGCAGTTGGTCAGCGTCAGCGTGCCGCCGCCGGTGCTGGCCCCGCCGCCGCCGTAGCTGGCGGAGTTGCCGCGGACGGTGCAGTCGGTCAGAGTCGTCGTGCCGAGGTTGAACAGTCCGCCGCCCGCGGAGGCGTTGCCGCCGCCGGTGATCGTCAGTCCCGAGATCGACGCCGTGACGCCCTGGTCCACCTGGAAGACCCGGCTTTGTTTGCCGCCGCTGATCGTCAAGCCCGCAGCCGGGCCCGTGATCGTCTCCGCCTCGCTCGTGTTGCTCAGCTCGAGCTGGGTGCCCGTCAGGGTGATCGTCTGCGGCATCGCGAACACCTGCTGGTTGAAGGTGATGGTCGCGAGCCCCGCGGAATCCACCAGGTTGGCGAAGGCGACGGCCTCAGGCAGGCTCAACAGGCCGGTGCCCGGGAAGAGGGAGTCGCTCGTCGTATTCACAACCAGGCTGGGGAACATCGAGCCAGTGTTGGTCAGAGCGAACGAGACTGAGGACGCACCCCCGGCGGATGCGACGACGATGTAACTGCCGAGGGCGTTGTCGGGCCCGGCGGTGAGGGCGGCCTGACCGCCTGCGATGACGGCCGAAGGGGCCGACAGGATCGCCGCGGCGCCACCGACGCGATTGGTGACGAAGCTGAGGAAGCCGCCGTTGACCGGCTCGATCGGGTTGTTGGCCGTCACGGTCACGGCCAGCGGGTTGGCGAACGGTGTGCCAATGGGTGAAGTCTGCGGGGTGCTGCCCGCGACGGGCGTGAGGGTAAAGCCCTGGCTCTGAAAAGCGCCGATGTCGGGGAGTGCGGCGAGCGGCTCGCCGCGCTGGTCGGTGGTGATCGGCGTGGAGGTGCCGGGGTAGTCGGCCGCGATGCCGGCGCCGATGGCCGGGCTGCCGGGCAGCAGGGCCATGGTCTGGGTCGGCCCGCCGTAATTGCCCAGCGGGGCCAGCAGCGGGTCACCGCCGACCAGGTCGTGGCTGCCCGAGTAGGGGACCCGCCCCCAGAAGTCGCCGCCGCTATTGCCGGCGACGATCGTGTTGGTCAGCGTAGCGGTGCCGTAGTTGTACAGGGCACCAAAAGGGTTGTCTGCGGAGTTGCCACTGACGGTGCAGTTGGTCAGCGTGGCCGAGTCGCTAGCACCGTTCCACACGCCGGAGCCGATTCTGGCGGAGTTGTCGCTGACCGTGCAGTTGGTCAGCGTGCTCGTGCCCCCGACGGCGTATAGGCCGCCGCCGTTGCCGGCGGAGTTGCCGCTGATGGTGCAGTTGATCAGGGTGGCCGTGCCGCCCCGATCGTTATACACGCCGCCGCCATAGGAGGCGGAGTTGCCGCTGACGGTGCAGTCGGTCAGCGTGGCTGTGCCGCCTCCACCGTTAAACATGCCGCCGCCCCCGTACGCGGAGTTGCCGCTGACCGTGCCGTTGTTGTACACTCCGCCGCCGTCGTTGCCGGCGGAGTTGCCGCGGACGGTGCAGTCGGTCAGAGTCGTCGTGCCGAGGTTGAACAGTCCGCCGCCCGCGGAGGCGTTGCCGCCGCCGGTGATCGTCAGTCCCGAGATCGACGCCGTGACGCCCTGGTCCACCTGGAAGACCCGGCTTTGTTTGCCGCCGCTGATCGTCAAGCCCGCCGCCGGTCCCGTGATCGTCTCGGTCCCGGTCGTCTCGCTCAGCTCGAGCTGGCCGGAGGTCAGGCTGATCGTCTGGGGCGTTGCGAACGCGGTCGGGTCGAAGGTGATGTCGCTGGCACCCGATTGGGCGTTGGCATCGAGGATCGCCTGGCGGAGCGAGCCGGGGCCGCTGTCGCCGGTGTTGCTCACCACGAAGCCGGACAGGAGGGTTCGCTCCTCCATCACATCAAAACGGGGCCGGTAACGGGACCCGATCCTCGAGCACCCGGACGGGGACTGCCGATGAAGACGTCGCCGCCGTGGCGAAAACGTTTGCGACTGGGCGTGGCTCATGGTGGCCGTTCGGACCTGGTGGTCGGTCGGGAGATATCGAGATCGGCTCTGATCGACGGGTCAACGGGCGCTCTGGTCCTGCGTCAGGCTACTGAAGCGCACACCCGTGCTCCGGCTTCCTCTGCGGCGGAGCGAGCGCAGGGCCGGGTCGTTCAGGATCGCGTCGCGGCCCTCCGGGTCGGCGACCTGCTTGAGGGCCTCATCCAGCAGGTCCAGGGCGCGGCTGCGATAATTGCGGTACAGGACAAGGGCACGCTCGCCGTGGCGGGTCACGTCCTGCGCGGCAAACTCGACGGCCAGGGCATAGATCCGGGCGGCGTTGGCGAGCGCCTGGACTCGCGCTTGCCGGTCGGCCCCCGCGGGGAGAGCCACGGCCCTCTCGCGCCGGACGGCGGCCTCGGCGTCAGTGACTGCGAGTCGCCACTGGCCCAGACGGATGCGAGCCAGCCCGCGACCGCCCAGGGCGTCACTCTGGTCGGGGGCCAGGCGCAGCGACTCTTCGAAGTCGCGCAGGGCCAGCTTGAGTGCGTCGGCGAAATGGTACGCCCAGCCGCGCAGGTTCAAGATCCGGCTCCGCTGGGCCGGCAGAGCATCCGGCGTGAGCTCCGAGAGCCCGGCTGAAATCGGCGACCGCGTCGGCGTAGCGCTTCCGCCCCTCGCGGGCCAGGCCGCGGATTTCGAAGACCTCGGCCGAGGGCTTGCCACGCGCGATGTAGGCGTCGGCCGAGGCGAGCACCTCGTCGTACCGCTTCATCTCCATCAGGGCCGAGATTCGCACCCGATGAGCTGCGGAGTCGTCGGGGACCAGCGCCAGGGCGGCGTCGCAGGCAGCAAGCGCCTGCTGGGACTCTCTGACTGCGAAGAAGAGCTTGGCACGGTCAACATGGTCCCGCACCTTGAGGAACTTGTCCGGCTCCTGGCGGATCGCCTCCTCGAGGTCCCGGAGTGCCGCATCGTGCTGGCCCCTCGTGATGTCGCCGCGGTAGGCATAGAGCAAGGCGCGGCTGCGATAGAGCCCGGCCGCCACGATCGGTTGCGGATGGCAGGCGATCCCCTGAGTGAACGACGCCGCGGCGGCGTCCGGCCGGCCCTGACGCTGGTAGACCTGGGCCAGCATGGCGTGAGCCTGGTACTGGCCCGGCTTGAGCCGGATGGCCGCTTCCAGGTCGACGACCGCATCGCCCAGGCGGTTCGACTGGAGCCACATCAGGCCGCGGTTGGTCAACAAGGCGTATCGAAGATCGTCGTTGGGTTTCAGGTCGAGGGCCCGGCGGTAATCCTCCTCGGCGGCCGCAATCGCCTCCGTCGCTTCTTGCCGGAGCCGCGTGGCGTCTGCCTCATCGGGGTGCGTCTGAGCGATCTTGGCGAGGGCCTCGCTCCCCTGCTCCCCGGAGACCAGGGCACGCATCAGGTAAAGGCCCACCAGGTCGCCATGGCTCTTGATGCACATGGTCAGGCTGGTCCAGGCCTGGCTTAACCCCTTCGGTTGCATGTTGAGATAGCAGACCGCCAGCAGGAGGTGGGCCGAGGTCTTCTCGGGATCGAGTTGCAGCGCTGAGTTGAGCGGACGAACGGCATCGGCGAACCGGCGGCGGAGCATCAGCTCGCGGCCGCTCAGAAAGAAATCGAGCGCGGTCGCCGGCTTGATCCGGCCCGCTTCTCGATTCTCGCGGTCGCGGCCCGCGAGATCGCTCGCACGCTCGAGGCAATCGGCGCGGCGGAGGTGGTAGGCAGCCGTGGTCTGCGGGCGAAGCTTGACCGCCCGGTCGAGGATGCGCAGTCCCTCGGCCGGGGCAGCCGCCTGCGACAAGATCAAGAGCAGGTCGTAGCAATCGTCGGCCACCCTGGCCTTTTCGGGCTCCGTTAACGCGGCCGGCAACGGCTGCGCCAGCGTCCAGGCTTCGTCGGACGCCTTGGGATCCTGGGCATAGGTGCACAGCGCGGCATGCGGCGCTCCCCCGGAGCTACTTGAGCCGGTCGGTCGCATCCAGCACCCCGAAGCCCGCCGCGTACAACTGGCCTTCCTGCCGCAGCTCCAGGAACTTCTGAAAGCGCTCGCGTTGCAGGCGAACTTGCTTCTGGGCGGTATCGCGCGAGTCGAGGACTTCGAGCTTGTCGCCCACCTTCTTCTTCTTTTCCGCGATCCGGCCCGAGATCACCTTGAGTCGATCCTCGTCCCTGGCGTCTGAAAGAAACGTGGCCAGATCGACCTGAGCTTTCTGAAGCGCGACCGATGTGCTGGATTTGTCCGCCTGGTCGAGCAGCTCCATTCCCCGGTTCGTTTGCTGGAGGACCCAGGAGTTCCGCCGGTCGTTCTCGATCCGGACGTGACGTTGGTAGCCGATGGCGCCGCCGGTCATTCCGATGAACGCCACCAGGCCGAGGGCTAGAAACGTGGCGGCGAGGGGACGGCGCTTGGACCACTTGAGCCCGCGCTCCCACACTTGTGTTGGCCTGGCCTTGATTGGTTTGCCTTCCCGGAACCGATCCAGGTCGTCGGCGAATTCGGCGGCCGAGGCGTACCGCTTTTGCGGATCTTTGTGCAGGCACTTCAGGCAGATGGTCTCGAGATCGCGTGCGATCCGCGGGACCAACCGCGACGGCGGCACCGGGTCGGTGTGGATGACCAGGCGGATCGTCTCGATCACCGTCTCCCCCTTCAAGGGGGGACGACCGGTCAGAGCTTCGTAAAGGATCGCCCCTAGGGCGTAGATGTCTGCCGCCGGCCCGACGTCCTTTGTGCGTCCCAGGGCCTGCTCGGGAGCCATGTAGCTCGGCGTGCCCATGACGTCGCCGGTTTGCGTCTGGTTATTGTCCGATTCCAGACGCTTCGCCAGCCCGAAGTCGGTGATCTTGGGCACACCGTCAGCGGTCAACAGCACGTTGGACGGCTTGAGGTCGCGGTGCACGATCCGGGCTTCGTGGGCGGCGTGAACGGCCCGGGCCAGGGTCGCCACCAGCAGGGCGGCCGGGATGCCCGGCTGCGGCGTGCCCGCCAGTCGATCCTTGAGGTCGCCTCCTTCGAGCAGCTCGAGTGATACGAACGCAGGCCGTCCACTTCGCCGATATCGTAAATCTGCACGATGTTCGGGTGCCGGAGCTGGGCGACGGCCTCGGCCTCGATCCGGAACCGGGCCAGGTGATGTTCCCGCACCTGGCTCCCCCCGATAATCATCTTGAGGGCCACCAGGCGATTCAGGCCCTGCTGCCGCGCCTTGTAGACGACGCCCATCCCCCCCTCGCCGAGCTTCCCCAGGATTTCGTAGCCGGGAATCCTGGGCCAGCAGGCCTGAGACGAACCCGGCCCGGCGCCGGGATCGGGGAGGGTCGAGGGAAGACGGCCGAGCGCCTCCGTCCGGTCGTCGTTCTGGCCGAGTCCTTCTTTGGTGACCGTCAGGTCGGGGTCGAACTCATCGGTCGCTTCGGGTCCTGGTGCCGGGCGGGTTGAGGTGCGTTTCGTGCTGACCGCACCGGAGGAGACGAGGTCACAGGTCGAGTCGAGGTCGGGTCGTAACCCGTGCGGGTGGGGCTCACGCTCGGTTGCGTCGCCCCAAATTCGCTCGACTGCGGGTTCGGCCAGGAAATCCTTCGCTTCCGGATGGGCGTCCAGCAGCCGTTCCACCCGGAGCCGCAGCGCGGGATCGCCGCCGCAGGCCTCGTCCAGATAAGCCGCCCGCTCCGCCGCCTTTTTCTTCTCAAGCGCGGCGAAGAAGATCGATTCCACCTGCGAGGAATTGCTCATGGCGTCACTCCGATGGGAGATCCCCGGTGAGGGTCGAACGGGAGACTGCGGCGCCGGGCCGGACGGACCGGGCTCGAGATCCGCGGCGTGGGAAACGATCACTCCCGCGGCCGGAACAACGGCCGCGATGCGGGACGACACAGTACGGGACGGACAGAGTCGGCCTTCAGCGACCTGGGGCTTTTCTCAAGGGCTCGGACACCAATGGCTCGAGTCAGCGCGTTCACGTTGCCTTCCTCAACGCGACAAAAGTGCGCGAAACCCCTCATTCCTCTTGAGGAATTCTCAAGATTCTTTCGGAATGGTCACGGTTTTTGCGCTCGGCAAAGAGCCAGGTGCGGAGCGTAACCTTCTTGTCCATGTCCACTTCGGATGAAACGATGACCCGGAACTGCCGATTGCAGACAGGGGGCTGACACCCCCGTTCGCCCCGCTGACACGACCGGTCGGGTGCGAAGGACCGAACGATGGATGAGGCGAAAAACCTGTCCTACGTCAAAGGCGAAGGCTCGCCGTCCACTCCGTCGCAGGTCGAGGCGATCTTTTCTGCCGCGCTGATCGCGATGACGACCAAGAGCTCGATGAGTGTAAAACCACAACGTCGTTTCGGCATAGCCGCACTCACTCGTTTTCAGGAATTCGCGGAATCGTCCCGGTCTTTGAGCTCGGCATAGAGCCAGGTGCGGGCGTAAGTCCAGTGGCGCTCGGCGGTTGCCAGCGAGATCTTGAGCACCTGGGCGATCTCGGGCATGGTGAGGCCGGCGAAGAAGCGGAGCTTGACCAGCTCGGCCTTGTCAGGGTCTTCGGCCGCGAGCTTGGTGAGGGCCTCGTCCAGGGCTTCGAGGTCTACGGATGGTCCCTTCGCCAGGAAACCGACTGCGTTCAGGTCGACACGCAAGCGATCGCCACCGTGCTTGACACGTTTCTTGCGGCGAGCCTTCTCGACCAGGATCCGGCGCATCGCCTCCGCGGCCGCGGAGAAGAAGTGACCGCGGCCGTCCCACTGTTTGTCGTGACCTTCGCCGACGAGCCTGAGATAGGCCTCGTGGACCAGGTCGGACGATTGGAGGGACAGCCCCGGCGCCTCAAGGGCGAGCCGCTGGTTGGCCATCTCTCGCAGTTTCTCGTAGATCAGCGGAAGGAGCTTCGCGGCAGCCCCCGGATCGCCTTGCTCGATTGCTGAAAGGATTGTTGTGACTTCGCTCATCGCCAGGGAATCACCAGAGGCCAAAAGCGCCGAGCCCTGCTTCGGACTAAAGCGGCATCGATCGGATCTTCCCGGTACCCTCGCCTACCACGGCCAGATGGGGGAATCTGCTTAAGTTAACGCCCGCGACACCGAAGAGCAAGAGGCGCCCGGCGGGACGACCAGGACGCTACGTTCGAGTCCGATTGATATTGCCATCGGACGAAATCGGGCCAGCGTGCTTCGGTCTGCTCGACCGACGCGTCCAATCTTGTCGCCACAACTAGCGCTACTGTAACGGTTTGCGTCATGGCCATGCAAGCCATGTGTTTTCCGGGAATTTACAGGAATTCGCGGGAATCTACATCTTTTATCGCCGTTTCTCTGCCGTGGCAGAGCTTTATGTGATTACTTGTGTGTCGGATTCGCCGGACCGTCGACGGAGATCAATCCTTCTTCGCATTTCGTTGCAGCTTCAAGAGATTGCAATTCACTCTCAGTGTTTACCTGGCCGTCGGATACCGATCCCTTCAAGATAATTCTACGCTTAACGATTCTTTGACCTTCGCCTCCGATACCCACTTTGGTGCTCTTCTCGTCCGCGTTCACGCCTGCGTGCCCCTTGCCGCTCGCATCATAGTATTCCTCAATGTCTACGAAATCTGCGGTTCGGAGTCGCCCCGCGATGGCATGATCGATTTCTGCCCGAGCAAGCACCAAGGCATTTCTCGCATCTTCTCGTTTTTTTGTGCCTCTAATCGATGATTGTCAACGTGTCCTCGACCGGGCGATGTGGTCCACCCGACAGGACACGAAGCTGGTTCGCGGGGTCGGACAGTGGGTTCCCCTCCCGCAGCAGGGTCAACGTCGCCATGGGCTCTGATCTCTCCTTTCGTTCGTGGATCGGGTCATCGCCTACGGCATCTCCGCCTCAACCCTGTTCGCTGCCGATGGGTTTCTGCGGTCTATCCAGGCGATCCTCGTGCCAGGAACACCACGGGGGCCACGTCGGCCGGGTTGGCCATCATTTCGGCTCAGACGTGGCGTCGATCTCCACGTCGATGCCCATCTCCCTCAAGAGCGTGTTGACCGCCTTGTCCATCGCCTTGTCGCGGACGCCGGTGTAGCGGATGACCCCCTTGTGATCCAGTACGTAGATCGTGGGCCAGCCGTTGACGTTCCAGGCAGTGGCGATCGGACCTTGGGTGCTGCCGCCGTCCCGCCAGGAGGGCCAGGTGATGTTCTCTTTCTTGATCCGCTCGTTGAGCTTCTGCGGATCGCGGTCGCTGTTGATCCCAACCAGGGCGAACGGCTTGCCTTCGAGTCGCTTCACGAGCGACCGCTCGTGCGGGTACATGGCCCGGCAGGGGCCGCACCAGTCGCCGCAGAAGACGAGCACCACCACCTTACCCCTGTAATCGGACAGTTTCATCGGGCGGCCGTTCAAGTCCTCGCCGATGATCTCGGGGGCCGTCTTGCCGATGCCGAGATTGCGGATCTCGTTCAGCTCGGCCTCGGCGGCCTTGGCGGGGTCGCCGCCAGGAGATACTCACGTCACCGAACTTCTCGACCACGGCCTCGAACAGCGACTCGGCCTGCCTCGCCAGCGCGTCGGGGTCTTTCGCCAGGAGAGCCTCGGTGCGCTCAGGTCCGTTTGACTGCTTGAGCCGGGAGGCGAGTTCCTTATTCTGCTTCACTCTGCGGACGAGCGCAGCCTCGTTGTTCAGCAACCGGGCGAGGGCCAAGAATGCCCGGCCCTGGTCGGCGCGATTGGGGCTCTTCTCGGCGATAACGCGCAGCAGGTGCTCGGCGGCCGGCGACATGTGACGGGCCAGCCGGCCGATGACCTGCCCTGTCTTGAGATCCTGCGCGTGGTCGCGGGCGAGACGCTCCATGGCCTGGTCGACTTCCTTCGTTTGCCCGCCGAATTCCACCACCCAGACCAAGGCGTCGACGGCCCCGGGGTCGGCGGGGGCCGACTCGGCCAGCTCCATCATGCGGGCGACATACTTCTCCGCCGTAGGCCTTGACTCGTCCGCTTTTCGGCGTTCGTCCTCGGTCGTTGCCTTCTGGTAGGCTGCGCGGAACTCCTGCTGGGCCTGCTCGTACTCATTCCGAATCACCTCGAACGGCTCCCGGGCGCATCACCGAACTTCTCAACCGCGGCCTTGAACAGCGACTTGCCCTGCCTTGCCAGCGCGTCAGGGTCTTTCGCCCGGAGAGCCTCGGTGCGCTCCGGTCCGAAGAACTGCGTGACCGAGGCGGCGAATGCTTGTTCTGCTTCACCCGGCGGACGAGATCGGCCTCGTTGTTCAGCAACCGGGCGAGGGCGAAGGCTGCCCGCTTTTGCACGGCGCGGTCAGGGCTCTTCTCGACGATGGTGCGCAGCAGGCGCTCGGCGGCCGGCGATATGCTATTGGCCGGCGTGCCGCCGATCCGCGTGATCTTGGGATCCTGCGCGTGGTCGCGAGCGAGACGCTCGATGGCCTGGTCGACTTCCTTGGTCTGCCCGCCGAAGTTCACCACCCAGAGCAGGGCGTCAACGGCCGCGGGGTCGTGGGGGGCCGACTCGGTCAGCTCCATCAGGCGGGCGACATGCTTCTTCGCATCGGGCCTCGACGCGACGGCTTTCTTGCGTTCGTCGTCGGTCGTCGCCTTGAGGTAGGCTGCCATGGATGCCCGCTGGGCCTGCGCGTACTCGCGCTGAATTACCTCGAGCCGCGCCCGGAGCGAACCTGCTTTCGCGCCGGGCGCCCCCGGTGGCTCGTCTAGCGCCCACAATGCCGGCACGAAGGCCAGCACGCCGAGGACGGCAATCCGGATCGGTCTCATCAAGATGCCCTCCTCAATGGGCTCGTCGGAATCCACGAGAACACCACCGCATATCATCGCTCCGCGGGCCCGATCGTGGCAAGTGACCGCTCCCGGCTGCTGGGCAGTGGGTCGGAATCAAGAAAGGACCGCCCCCTGGCAACTCGACCTGCTCCCCGCCACGCAGCCATGACGATGCTGACCCGTCACGATGCGGCGGGGACGGAAACTGGGACGCACCTAGTTTTTCATGACTTTTCCGCAGGCGCTCTTGATCACAAGTTAAGAACCATAACTCTTTTGGATTATTTCACTTAAGTGGGCGATGAGGGATTCGAACCCCCGACATCCTGCGTGTAAAGCAGGCGCTCTAACCGCTGAGCTAATCGCCCTGGAGAGTGACGCGAGTCTGCTGCGTTCCTTTGCGAGTGAACATCCTTCGCGAAACCCGATTATAACCCAAAACGGATTTCGAGGTCACTGCTGGGCGGGAGCCTCGCTCAGTGAGCGCCGGGGCTCGCCGGGAGAGCGACGTTGCGTCTTCGACAGCGCAGAGTCTGCCGTTGCCGGCGGCGCAAGTTGCTTCCCATCGTCGCCGGGCAACAGACGGCGGACGGAGACGACCTTCCATCCCGAATCGATCGCTTCGAGCCTGAACCGGACGAGCGTGAGGCTCAGCCGCGTCGGGGGATCGCCGGAGGACGCCAGGCGGTCGGTGGCCGTTGCATTTACCTCGGCGTGCTCGAGGATGAACGGGCCGTCGGCCTTCAATGTGTGAAACGACCGCTTGAGCAGGGCAGCCCAGTCGTTCGGAGCGGCACTCACCTCCAGAGCCAGCGACTTCGCATCGTCGGGCAGCGGAGGTTTGGCCTCCAGCACGAGCATTCTGTATGTGGGGAGGAGTTTCTTGGGCGAAAGGGCGCCTTCCGCGAGCTGGGTGAACACCTTGCCGAGTTGCTCGGCGCTATCAAAGAGATCATTCGCGTCACCGCTCTGCATTTTTTTGTACAGCCCGGATTTCTCGGCTTCGTCCTTGGCCGTCTTCGCAACATCAAGCACGTCGGCTGCTGCGCCCAGCTCGACGGATGGAAGTGCCACGCTCTTTTGTTTTATCGGTGGCTTGCGCAGCGGCTTTTCGAGCCGAAATCGCAGGCGAACTATTCCGGCGCAGGCGGATTTTGGTTCAGCGGGATGTATCTGGGCCGCAACCAATTACGTGCGAAATAGGCTGGGTTTTAGTTCCTTGCAACCAAAACTCTCGTAATTCCTTAGCGGAACCAAGACGCAAGGACACCTCGGATCAGCCTGAAGTCGTCCGCCCTCCAGTGGCGAGCGGCGACCTGTCCGCCCCAGCCGTCTTCCTGAAGAAACAACTGATCGCACGCTGCGACTGCTTCCGCAAAGTAAGCACGCCCCCGAATTTCCGCAACTACCTCGTGAGCACTATCCATCTCATCGCGGGTCGTCATCGCGATTATCCGTCCCACGTCTCGCGCATGTTTCATTGCCTCGTAATTATGAAAGTTGCGGTATTCTTCGTTCCGTTCCGAATCCTCAGACCTCAGTCGGCGATCTCGTGTTGAGATCAGCTTCATCACGGACCATGTGACCGGGTTCGGCACTGAGATCACAATGTCACCGATCTGGAACAAGAACGGGTGAAGACTGCAGCCTGCAGCCTCCGGGTTCTGTCTGCCGTGGACACCTTGCTCTCCCAGCGAGGGCTTGTGCTTAACCCGCAGTTTATCGAGCGCGAGGTTTTGATTTTCAGACTCCGGTAACTCCGCATGCAGATCAACCAACACTCGCCGGTCGGCATCTAGCTGTTTTTCAAATTGCCATCGAGGATGCTCGGCAACGACCTTGAAATCGTTGCGATCCAGCGCTTGAACAATACTTCGTTGGGCCTCGACGTCTGCAAGCAGGGCGAGGCCGATGACGATGTCCAGATCGTTCGTCGCGCGCGGCGTAGAATCTAGCCAGTTTTCCAACGGAATTGCTGTGGGATAACCCCGGTTAGCAAGGAGCCACCGTTGCTTGAGAAAGAGACCGTACCCACCGGCCAAGTGAGCTTGGTTTCCAAAGAGCTGCAACTCGCTCCATAGCGGCTGAAACTCCCTCCACATTGGGTCGTCATGTGTCATCACTCAACCCTCTAAGTACCTGGCCTTTCACGTCTCTTCCGGCTGCCTGCTGTCGCGCGTCCCCTGATTGAAGTTCGAGCCAAGTCTGTAGCCGGCTGGCCCACCGAACGCCGGTCTCGTCTGTTAACGTCTCAAAAAAATACCCGGGCTCGTCCGTCTCTAGCAGTTCCAAATCGGCGAAGCCGAGCACTGACTCGGGAAAGCCAGACAGTAGCGATTCGGCTTGTGACAAATTGGAGACTGCGATCCGAAGAGGTGATCCGTGCGAGAAGACTACGTACTGTTGTGCGGACGATTCGCCTGTCACCGCCCATCGGAGCGCGGGGTTGGATGAGAACCTGCTGGCCCATCTCGCGTCATTTTCGCCTAATCGAAACGCCTTTCGCTCGCGGATGATTGGGCTCCATTCAGAACCCAGTTTATCGAGCAGGCGTGCTGGGTCCTGGAGCTTGATGGTGCCGCCGACCTTCCGAACGATTAATTCTTCTTCAAGCGCGCGAATTGCCTTCGACGCTTGTGCTAATGACAAATCGGTTCCCTCTCGATTGATCCGATGAAGCATTTTGCTCAAGTTTGGCCACGACGGTTCGCTTAGCAGGATTCTCGCGACCAGGCTCGACCGGCCGCGGTATGGATTGTTCAGCGGCCGCGAGTCGCGATATTTGTTAGGTTGGCCTGAGCGAACCACATATAGACGTTCTGGGATTATGATCACACCGTTTCCACACAGGTCTACGCCGCTTACACCTAGTCTCGTGAGGTAGGTGAGGCGATCCGGCGCGAGGTAGGGAACCTGAATCATCGGCCACTCGCTCTCTCGTACCGCCGCCATGGCCTGCGCAGCTGCAGTTTGCACCGCTTCAAGCGTTGGCCGGGACTTCGCCTCAACGACGAAGCGGAACACGCTATGCTCGCCCGGTAGTCCCGCTTCAATGAGAGCGTCCATCTGCCGTTTATCCTCCCGCTTCAATACTCCTTTCGAGCGAATGATCAACGGTGGCAGCAGAGTGCTTCCAGGTTGAAGCCGTTCCAGCATTTCTCGTTCGGTTATTTTCTTAATCACGACCAATTTCTCACGCGGGAAAATCCATCTATTGACGAAAACTATTCCATGTTTTCTTAATATACCATGATATCCCACGCGAGAAAACCAACTGCATCGCGAAAAGAGTGGATGCAGTTACCCCCGCCTACCCATCCGAATTCGATTGAGCGAGGAAAACAACCTGCACGTTTGTCACCAAATACTGCCGCAGCGCCGTCCTCAAGTGCCGGTGAACTCGCTGAGCAGACCGATAACGCGGAAAAGAGGGGCGTTCTCAAATCCGGTGTCCCATCGACGACCTGAAGCGAGTATCTGACAAATTAGCCGTACGCCTACCTCGCTCGCAGGCTCTCTCGGTCGCAACCTGGGCGCTACAAGTCTTTTTGTTCTTTGCAGTTAGATGGGCGATGGGGGATTCGAACCCCCAACATCCTGCGTGTAAAGCAGGCGCTCTAACCGCTGAGCTAATCGCCTTGGAGAGTGACGCGAGTCTGTTGCCTTCCTTCGCGAGTGAACGTCCTTCGGGAAACCGGATTCTAACCCAAAACGAATTTCGTGGTCACTGCTGGGCGGGAGCCTCGCTCAGCGAGCGCGTGGGCTCGCCCGCAGAGTGAGCTTGCGTCGCTCGAGTTGATGAGCCTGCTGCCGCCGGCGGCGCAAGTTGCTTCCCATCGTCGCCGGGCAACAGACGGCGGACGGAGACGACCTTCCATCCCGAATCGATCGCTTCGAGCCTGAACCGGACGAGCGTGAGGCTCAGCCGCGTCGGGGGATCGCCGGAGGACGCCAGGCGGTCGGTGGCCGTTGCATTTACCTCGGCGTGCTCGAGGATGAACGGGCCGTCGGCCTTCAATGTGTGAAACGACCGCTTGAGCAGGGCAGCCCAGTCGTTCGGAGCGGCACTCACCTCCAGAGCCAGCGACTTCGCATCGTCGGGCAGCGGAGGTTTGGCCTCCAGCACGAGCATTCTGTATGTGGGGAGGAGTTTCTTGGGCGAAAGGGCGCCTTCCGCGAGCTTCGTGAAGACCTTGCCGAGCTGCTCGGCGCTATCAAAGAGATCGTTCGGGTCACCGCTTTGCATTTTTTTGTACAGGCCGGATTTCTCGGCTTCGTCCTTGGCCGCCTGCGCAACATCAAGCACCTCGGCCGCTGCGCCAGCTCGTTTTTCGTCTTGAACCGGCCCGCGATGCCATCGTAGTCAAAGTCGCGCTCGATGCGCGCATGAAGCTTGCCCAGGGGTGCGAACGAGCCTTTGAGCTG
This sequence comes from uncultured Actinomycetota bacterium, assembly GCA_963783945.1. GTDB lineage: Bacteria > Actinomycetota > Acidimicrobiia > Acidimicrobiales > Palsa-688 > CAWAPS01. The sequence goes on along the minus strand of CAWAPS010000007.1, from coordinate 76,065 downwards.
TCGATCGCCGGCGGGATTCCGGGTGACGGTTCCAACCGAGCGGATTGCGGGCGGCTCTTCGACGGTGCCGAGCCTCTTGATCGTGGCAGAGTCCTGCGTCGACATGGCCTTCAAGTAGTCGGCAGCGACAGTTTCGACCGGGTCGAGCGACCGAGGTTTGACGCGAGGCCATGCGACCATCACGCCCACGGCTGCGAACGCCGCCACCGCCAGGACCGCCACGGCGAAGAATGGCCACACCCGGGGCGTTTCCCTGCCGCGGCCGGAAGGGACAAAAGTCGACGGTGTTTCGCGAGGCTCAGGTATCGGTCCGCTCATGTCAGGGTCGCTCCCGAGAAGTCGTTCGATCGCGTACGGGCTCCTTGGCTTCGAGCGCCTTGGCGACGCGCGCCAAAGTCGGGATCAGATGTTGCTCGATCAACTCATTGGTGCGCCACGCGGACTCGGCTCCGTCGGCAAGGACATCCACGATCTGCGCCGCCACCTTGATCAACCGGCCGACGATCCACGCGGCAAGGGCGCTGCCACCCAGCGAGATGAGGGCGATGATCCCGATCACCTGTCGCTCGCCCCACGTGAACTGTGTGTCCGAGAGCAGCGATTGAGCCTTCTCAAGGAAGATCCCCAGGCCGAGCCCCAGGATCCCCAACTGAACGAGCGGAGCCAGCAAAGCAAGCGTCCGCCGGCCGCGCCGGAGCTCGTCATAACGGGGTCGATCGCTGGGGTATCGATTCATGTGTCAGGGGCGTCTGTGGACGGAAAGACAGGAATAGCCGGGCCGCGTCATTATATTCGCTCGAGGACGTAAAAGCCTCTGCGGAGAACCGAGGAATTGTCACGTACAAAGTGCACGGCCCGATAGGATTGCTCGAATGCTTGCTCGAATGCCTGAGCGACCAGCGATCGCCAGGTTTCGGCGAGGACAGGATCTTCACTGCGAAGAGCTACGATATCGTTGGGAATCTCCAGCAAGAGCCGCAGCTCGGCGGCTGGGCAAATCGGTCGCACGGCAACCGGAACCAGGCAATGGCGCGGGGTTTCTTGCAGTTCGATCAGGCGGGGAAGCTCGCCGGCGGCATCGAAGGATAGCGGGGCAGGGGGCTCGGCCTCGACATTCCAGAGGACGATGAGCCGGTCAGAGGGCACGCCTGCATTCAGCCGGTCGGTGCGCTCGCCGTACATGTTTTCGATATAGCGCGTGGCGTGGGCACCGAGCCGACTGAGGTTGAAATGGGCGTTGCCGGCTTGAAGCGGGTCGAACGACCACGCGATTCGCTCGATGCCCTCTTCACGAGCAACCTGGCGCTGAAACAGCTTGATTTCAAAGCCGAGGCCTTGCGACTGGTACTCGGGAACAACGCCGGTCAGTTGCGAGTAGAGGCACAGGCGCCCGTCGATCCTGCCGAGGAATGCGAACGACATCGCAACGGCTTCACCACCGGGCAGGAAAGCTCCCAGGACCAGACCGCCATGCAGATTGGCGCCGACCATCGTTGCCACGGGGATGAGATAGCCGTCCTCACCGATTCCCCAGGCGCGCTTTTGAGCTTCCTGACAGGTGCGGTAGTCGGCAACTGAGCGGGCGCGGCGAATGGTGATGTGGTCGCCCACGGTTCGATACGACGTCTCTAGAGACATGATCTTACCTACAAACCAAGGAGCAGGCAGAAGATGAGAGCGGCGCGGTCCGGGAGCGAGTCGATCAAGATATGCTCGTCGTCGGCATGGGCGCCGGAGCCGCGGGGGCCCAGGCCGTCGAGAGTAGGGATTCCCAGGGCGGATGTGAAGTTGCCGTCGCTGCCGCCGCCGGTGGATCCCTCGGTCAGCTCGAGGCAGAGCGGCTGGGATCGGGCGAGCTGGCGGGCTTTCTCGAAGAGAGACCGGTTGGCGCTCGTCCGCTCCATGGGAGGGCGGTTGAATGATCCGCGCAGTGTCAGACGAATATCGGGATTGACCGGGCAGAGTGCCGCAAGCGCCGATTCGATTCGTATTTCTTCAGCCCGCGTCGCTACACGGACATCGATCTCAGCCGAGGCGTGCGCAGGAACGACGTTGGTGGTGGTGCCGCCTCGAATCACACCGACATTGATCGTGGTTCCGGCGGCCAGGTCCTGCAAGTCTTCGAGCCTGAGGATCTGGCGAGCGAGCTCCACGATTGCGTTTCGACCCTGCTGCGGCGCCACGCCGGCATGCGCGGCCTTGCCCTCGATCTCGAGACGAAACCGGCCGACGCCCTTGCGCGAGGTCTTGAGCCCACCGTCGGCCAGAGCCGGCTCGAGTACCAGGGCGTAGGCACAGTCAACCGCCAGCGTTTCGATGAGCTCGCGCGACGTGGGGCTGCCGATCTCTTCATCCGAAGTGAAAAGCACCCAGACAGGCCGAGGCAGGACGCGCCCATATTTCTTGAGCTGTTCCAGGACCGTGAGACACACGACGAGGCTGGCCTTCATGTCGAAGACACCGGGGCCGTGAGGCTCGACCAGCCCCATCCAGGCGAAAGGGCATTTGCTCAAGAGTTCCGATCGGCCAGACCGTGTCGAAATGACCGAGCACGAGGGCCGGCCTTTGTTCGGCCGGTCCGGATATCCGGCCAATCACGTGGTCTCCTCCGTGGATGTTGGAGACGACCTCGACGGCCGCGCCGGCATCACGCAACTGGCCGGCCAGGAGCATTGCCAGAGCGTCGAGAGCCGGCTTGTGATGGCTCGGCGACTCGACGCTCACCAGCTCCGCCAGGCGACGAATCATCGCCTGCTGAACATCCCCGGCGAATGCAGAAGGTTCCCCGACGGCCACATCATCTCCTTTACACCGAGAGCAGGAACTGCCGAATCGTGCGTGCCCGGATGCGGGCCTCGATCGGCTCGACGCCGAGACCGGCGGAATTCGAGACGCCGATTCCCCCTCGTTTGGCGAGAATCGGCGGTGCCACGAGATCTTCTTCGTAATACTTGTCGGAACCGGAAATATCGCCGGGAATGCTGAACCCCGGCAGGGATGCGATCGCCACGTTGGCAGCCCGGCCGATGCCGAACTCGTGCATTCCTCCGCACCAGACGGGCACTCCGCGCGCATAACAGTGATCGTGAACTCGCTTGGCTTCAAGCAAGCCTCCCAGGCGGCTGACCTTGATATTGATCACGCGGCAGGCTCCGATGTCGAGGGCCTTGCGGGCGTCAGCCACGGAATGGATGCTTTCGTCCAGGCAAATGGGCGTCTTCAGGGACTCTTGAAGCCTGCGCGTGATCGATGATGTCGTCGTCGGCGAGAGGCTGCTCGATCAAGAGCAGGCCAAAATCGTCAAGCTGCTTGAGAGTCGGCAAGTCTTCGAGCGTGTAAGCAGAGTTCGCATCGACCTGGAGCGGAATGTGCGGGTAGCGGTCGCGCACCCGGCGCACTACTTTGACGTCCCAGCCCGGCGCGATCTTGAGCTTGATGCGGCGGTAGCCTTGATCGAGGTAGCAACCGATCAAGTCCAGCAGGGTTTCGACGTGGGATTCGATGCCCAGGCTCACCCCCGAGAAGATTTCCACGCGGGTTCCGCCCAGAAGCTCGTTCAACGGCTGGCCACATTTTCTGCCCAGGAGGTCCCAGCACGCCATTTCCAGCCCGGCGCGCGCGAAGCGGTTACCCTTGACTCGCCCAAAAAACGCGGTCAGCTCTTCGATGGTTGACCAATCCCGACCGATCACGGCCGGGACCAGGAAATCGCGGAGAACGTGCCAGCACGTTTCGGTGGTCTCGGGGCAATAGTACGGGTCAGACGGACTGGCGCATTCGCCCCATCCGGTCACGCCGTCCGCGACAGCCCGCACGATGATGTGGTCGAGGTAGTCCTTTCGGCTCGAGCTGGTCTGGAACGGCCGGACCAGGGGAAGGCGCACCATTCTGAGCTCGACCTGCTCGATCCGCATGGATGTCGCCCACCTCCATAAACCAGCCGCCGCCAGTAGCGCGACAGGCAGCTAGAAACGCGCGACTGGCCACGATGACGCCTCTAAGTTCGACATTTCCGCCGGCGTTTGCAATACACGGCGTGCAACGGGCTTTGGATGGGGGACTTGCACTGGCACCGTGCACGCACGGAGGTTTCGCCGGTCGTGAAATTGACGGATTAACCGGTTGCTCCGGGTAGCACCGGCGGGGAAGTCGCTTGAGATAACCGGCGCGGATGTTAAACTAGTTAATAACGTCAAAGGCTCCCTCATCGTGCGTGACGGCGAGCCAGCCTTGCAGATCCTGCCAGATTTTCCTACCTGCCTGCTAAGGAGCTGACATCATGACCGAGCCGAATCCGACCACTTCGCGCCGAGGCTTCCTGGGAACGACGGGCCTGGCTGCCGCGGGTTCTGCCCTGGCAGGCGTCGCCATTCCGGCGGTCCATGCGGCCGAGGACAACACGATCCGCGTGGCCTTGATCGGCTGCGGAGGAAGAGGCACGGGGGCGGCCGGTGATGCACTTTCGACCCGGCAGGGTCCGATCAAGCTCACGGCAATGGCTGACGTCTTCGAGGATCGGCTTTCCTCGAGCTATGAGACATTGGTCAAGGAATATAAAGACAAGGTCGACGTGAGCTGCGAGCACAAATTCATCGGCTTCGACGCCTACAAGAACGCGATGGATTCCTTGAAGCCGGGCGACGTGGTGATTCTTGCGACGCCGCCGGCCTTTCGCTGGGTGCACTTCACCTATGCGATCCAGAAGGGGCTGCACACGTTCATGGAGAAACCGGTGACCGTCGATGGACCGACCACGCGCCGGATGATCGCCTTGGGGGAAGAGGCGAAAAAGAAGAACCTGAAGGTCGGCGTCGGGCTCATGTGCCGGCATTGCGAGGCGCGCGGAGAGCTGCTCAACCGGATCAACGACGGCGCGATCGGTGACATCGTGATGTTGCGGGCTTATCGCCAGACAGGGCCGGTCGGGTCCGCCCTCACCGGGCCAAAGCCCGACGGCATCAGCGAGCTGCTCTACCAGATCAAGCGGTTCCACGCGTTTCTGTGGGCGAGCGGCGGCTGTTTCAGCGACTTCTTGATCCACAACATCGACGAATGCTGCTGGATGAAGGGCGGCTGGCCGATTTCGGCCAAGGGCTCCGGCGCTCGCTGCTATCGCGGCGACTATATCGACCAGAACTTCGATACCTACTCCGTTGAATACACGTTTGCGGACGGCAGCAAGATGTTTCTGGAGGGGCGGAATATCGACGGCTGCAATCAAGAGTTCGCCAGCTATGCGCATGGAACCAAGGGCTCGGCGGTCATTTCGTCCAATTCGCACAGCCCGGCGAGGTGCCGGATCTACAAGGGACAGAACATGCGGCGCAGCGACATGACCTGGGCGTTCCCTCAGCCCGAGCCGAACCCGTACCAGGTGGAATGGGACGACTTGATCCACGCCATCCGCAAAGACAAGCTCTACAATGAGGTCAAGCGCGGAGCCGAGGCCAGCCTGGTCACCTCGATGGGCCGCATGGCCGCCCATACGGGGCAAATCGTCACGTTCGACGACATGCTCAACTGCAAGTGCGAGTTTGCCCCCGAAGTCGATAAACTGACCATGACCAGCCCGGCGCCGCTGCAGGTCGATAAGCTGACCAAGCGCTATCCGGCCCCACAACCCGGGATTGTCACAGACCGCGAATACCTGGCTTGAGTGATGCAACGCCTCAAGAAGGGGGGCCGAAGGCCCAGCTTTTCACGCCGCCCGACGGCCCCTCTTCCGAGTCTTGTCAGTATTGTCCGAGAACCATCTCGCTGGCGTTTCGAGTCGAAAGGGCTTGGTAGATCCCCATCTGCATCCCCGTCGGCATGACCGGGATACAGTTCGCATCGCGCCCGACCTGAAGCGAGTTCCACGAACTCACGGAGTTGGCTATGAAGCGGACCGAGCCATCTCCCATCGCGAAATTGCAACCGTTGCCATGGTAACTCGAAGCCGAGATGGCGACGATCGAGCCGCCGGCGTCACACGGTCCGGGAAGAATGGTGAGATCCGCGCCGGCCAGATTCATCGGATAGAAAGTGGACATCAAGCCGTCGCCGAAATCCGAATCAGCCCACCAGCCTGCGCGTGGTGAAAGTACACCCGCCGGACGCGTTGCAGGGAACCGGGAAACTGATGCTGAGCTTACCGTGGCGCTCTCACCCAGCATGATCGTGTTGCTGAGCCCGTCCGTAACAGCCGCAAAAGTGACGGGGGTCTGACTGGGAGTGTTGGGGATCCAGCCAGGCCCACCCATGTCGGGAAACATACCCGTTTCTGCGGACAATACCTGGTTATTGATCGGGAGGTACATGAACGTGCCTGCGATGGCGCGGTAGCTGGTGCATGCCGTGACAATCGTCGAGCCGTCCAGGCTGGTTCCCGTCTCCGTCAATTTCAAGTTCCGCGAAACCGAATCACTCGGGCACGTCAGAAGCCCAGGACCCAGGGGAGGTACTGTGGCGTTACGAACCTGGTAGGGGCCGAGTGATTGATTGATCGCGTTGTAGACCGGCCGTTCCTCCGTGTAAGCCAAGAGGGCAGCGAACTGCCCCCAGCCGTCGGAAAATTGCTGAAACGAACCACCAGTGCCGATGTACATCTGAGAAGTACGGCCAAGCGGCACGCATCCGAACGAGTTCTCATAACTATGGCAAGCCAGAGCGAGCTGCTTGAGATTGTTGGTGCACTGGCTCCGCCGGGCCGCTTCCCGCGCGGCCTGAACTGCCGGCAGAAGAAGCGCGATCAAGACCGCGATGATCGCGATGACGACGAGAAGTTCAATCAATGTGAAGCCTCTGGAATCGCTTCGCAAAACTCGTTTCATGTCGGGCCCTTCCGGAATGGATATACAAGAGTCTCCGGCCCACTCGGCCGCTTGACCCAGAATTGGATTCGGCGCACGACTCTCATTCGAGTCTAATAGGCTGGCCGCTGCCGCGGCAAGCTGAAGATCTACAATTGCTTACGAAGCGGGAACCGACTATTGCTGCGGAGCCTTTTCGCGCTCTTGCCGGGAGCTTATTTTCGGATTGGGCTTGGGAGTATTGACCTTCGCCGGCTCGGCTGGTGCACCCCCTTCTGGCAGTGTCAGCTCGTTGTCACTGGAACCGCAGCCGGTTGCGGTGATGAACCCAAGCAATACGGCGAACAGAGCCGATCGACGACAACTTTCGGACAGCCATGGCATGCGTCTCATGAACGATCCTGATCTCCGCGTAAAGACCGAGAATACTGATCGAAAGTCGAGTGGTCGCCACCGCTTTCTTGAGTGCAGTCGAACATTCAACTGTCTCAAGATTGTCACACCGATTGCCCGGCTTTTCCAGGAGGCTCTCGAGTCGACGATCGCGAATTCCGCGTGATCGCGACCATGCCGGCACCACGGCTCATTCCGCTAGCTCACCCTGATCCAGGCCCGCTCACACCGTTTGAACCAAGGACTTCATCTTCTCCAGACCCGTTTGAATGACGGCGAGCGGGTCTTGACTCCACAGCTTGCGATTGAATAGCTCGAGCGAAAGCGTGACGTGGAAACCGCCCTGAAGCGAGGTTTCGCAGCAACTGCTTCAGTGGTGCGACCCCGTCCCCGGGATAAACCCGGTCGGCATCGGTCGCCTTTTCACGCGGCGGATCGGCCGGATAGTCATTGAAATGAAAGACGTGGATCGATTCCCGCCCGAGAAGCGTGACCCCATCAAACCCCGACCCGCCACGATACAGATGATAGACGTCGGCGAGGATGCACGCTTTGGGATGATGCGCTTCGATCGCCACCTGGGCGGCCTCACCCAGGCGACTCAGCGTCTTTGAGCCCCCCCAGACCTCCACCTGAGGAACCACGCCACACTGGTCACCCAGCTCGAGCAAGCTCCGATATCGCTCGGCGATCGGCAGCATGTCGGCCATCCGCCGATCGGTCGCGCCGGCCGGCGGCGCGGCCAGGCGCTTGCCGCCGATCTTGCTCACCAGGTCCATTGCGCGACGGGCAGACTCGAACCCCTTGCGCCTGCCGTTCCGGATCGTCGACGACCCAGTCGAAAAACCCGATCGCGCTCTCCACGCTGATGCCGGCATCCCGAAATCGCTTCGCGAGGTCGTCGAGCGACCCACCCGACTGCGCATACCGCTCGCAGCTCGTCGATCCACGGCTCCATCGCCTGGTACCCTGCTTTTTTCGCCAGCTCGATCTCTTCGACGATCGAGAGCTTCTGACCGCGAATGGTGCTGGTATTGAGCCCCAGCAGGAACTGGCCCTTGCTGATCCCCGCGGCCCGATCACCCTGGCCGGCCACTGCGCGCCCCTCCGACGCGCAAACGCCGCCCCCATGCGCAGTTGCCCCTGCCACCAGCCCGGCCACCCCACCCACAATCAAATCTCGCCGCTTGAGCCCATTCGCCACGTCAAACCCTCCCGCTCGAAAAGCCGCGGGGAACCGCGAGCCTTTTCGACACATAAGCTAGTATCAGCATCGAGTTATCACATCTCCGTCCGGCTCGCAACAGGCTACCCCCGGTACGCCATGTCATTCCGGAGCGCTCGCCTGGCTTCGTCATGAATCGCCTCATGCGCCCGCGGATCAACTCCGTGACGACCTTTGGTATCCAGACCGGCCAACTCGTGTGGCATGATCGGCGGTCCGTAGTGAATCCTGACGGGATGCGGCACCGGAACGGGCCGCGACCGCGGCCAGCTCTCGTGCAACCCGGCAATCGCGGCCGGAACCACCGGTACGCCCACCCGCGCCGCCAGGACCGCGATTCCCGGCTTGAGCGGCCCGAGCTCTCCGTCGGGGCTGCGCGTCCCTTCCGGAAACAGGGTCACGATGCCGCCGGCCTTGAGCCGCTTGAGCGTCTCCTTCATGCCCGAGGCGCCGATCCCTTCGCGCTGGATCGGAAACCCGCCGACGGAGCGGATAAGCATTCCCAGCACCGGTAGGAACAACGTCGACCGCGCCACATAATTGAGCGGCCTGCGCAGCGGTATTCCCAGAAAAAAGACATCCAGAAAGCTCACGTGATTGCAGACCAGAAGCACTCCGCCGGCGGCAGGAATATTACCCTGCCCTTCGCTCGCCAGCGCATGACGCAAAGAGCCAAGCTCGCGCAGACGCACTGGACGAACCGGTACCAGATCAAGCTCCCGCGCGAACGGTCGCGGCGTATCGGCTCCTCCCGCGGCGCTTGCTCGCGCGGCGCGGCGGCCGAGCCGACCGGCGGGCACTCGCCGACCGCCTCCGGTGCATTGCCCCCTCGTTCTTCTCGCAGGCCGTCTTCTCGCACTCCGCTCTGCACGTCGGCCGCCAGCCGTTCCACGACTTCTTCAATGGTCAACCCGGTCGAATCGACGACAATCGCATCGGCCGCCGGTTTCATCGGGGCGATCGCGCGGGCTGCGTCGCGAGCGTCTCTCGCACGAATCTCTTCCAGCACGGCCTCGAAATCCAGTGGTTCCTGCCTCTGTGCATAATCAGCCAGCCGGCGGCGAGCCCGCTCTTCCTCGCTGGCCGTCAAGTAGTACTTGCGAAACGCGTCCGGAAAAACGAGCGTCCCCTGATCCCGACCCTCCGTGACCACGTTCTCCGTGGCGGCGAATTCCTGCTGCCAGGCCGTGAGCCGCCTGCGCACGCTGGGACTATCGGCGATGAAGCGTGACGACTCGGTGACCGCCGAGCTGCGAATCAGTTCCGTCACGTCTTCGGACCCGAGGACGACTTTTCCGGGCGGCATGCTGCACTTCGAGCTTCTCGACCAGTTCGCAAAGGTCCGTTTCACTCGCGAGGTCGACATTCGCGCGGAGCGCCGCCAGCGTGACGGCCCGGTACATCGCGCCGGTGTCGAGGAAGCGCCAGCCCAGTCGGTCGGCTAACTTCCGCGCAACGGTGCTTTTGCCGGCGCCGGCCGGTCCGTCGATCGTGACGACGCGGTGCATGAGGTTGGTTGTCTGAAGGCAGAGCGCCTACTCGACGATCTCTTGAAGTTTGCGACTGGGGTGCAGGGGCTGTCGACCGGCGTAACCGGCATCGAGGTCGTGCCAGAACGACACCTCGGGCTCACCGAGGCGCCAGCACAGAAAAACCTCGCGGCCATCCATCATCGAATAGAAATCGCAGAGGCCGTCCGGCCCTTTGTACTCCACGCCCAGCTTCCTCAATTCCTCGAAATAGGCGACGAGCTTTCCTGTTTTCTGCATCGAGCTCGGCCTGGAACTGAGCGATCTCCTCCGCATACAGATCGTTCGACGGGCGGCTCCGTTCCTTGGTGAGCGTCGAAAGCCGCTGCTGCAAATCCTCAACGATCCGATCCTGTCGCACAATATCGCTGACGATCATCTTGACCAGCGGCAGGGCTTTGTTGGCCTCCTCGACTGTGTAGTACTTCCGTTTCTTCCCGGCGGACGGCTTGGCTGGGGCCATATCTTTTCCCCTGGAAAATCGATGAGAGCGATGAATCCGACAAGATCCCCTCCTGGAAAACGAACAACCCCCCTCCTGGCTGCACGCTAGTCCGAACCGAGCATCCTGTTCAAGACCACCGCACCCGGATTGTCGTCATAGCCGCATTTTGCATTCCAGAACCTTCAGACGGCGGAATCGTTCCGCGGGGACGAGGGCGAGTATGATCCACGCACTCATCCCTGTTCGCTCATAGTTATTATAGGATGCCGCCGACCCCCCGCAAGTGCTGGTCCGAGTCACGGCTCGGAACTATCGACTCGATCACGGGCTGCGGCGACGTGATTTCGCAACGTGCCGCGTCATGGTTGCAAGCGGCACGGTGTTCCAAACGTCGGCCTTTGTGAGCCAGCCGCGGCGAGCCACAGTCACCCCATATTCTAGATCGTCCAAACCCCCGGTCGAATGTGCGTCTGGATTGATCACAATCATCACCCCCTTCTGCCGCGCCCGGCGGCAGTGCACCGCATCCAGGTCCAGCCGGTGAGGATTGGCGTTGATTTCGATCATCGTTCCGGCCGCCGCGGCCGCATCGATCACCGCGTCGAGATCGACGTCATACCCGTCCCGCGCCAGCAAAAGCCGCCCGGTCGGGTGCCCCAGCATCGTCACACGCGGGTTCGACGCCGCCCGCACCAGCCGGCGCGTCATCGCGTCGCGCGACAGCCCGAAATTCGAATGAACGCTCGCGACAACGTAATCGAACCCCTCGAGCAGCTCGTCCGGATAGTCGAGCGAGCCATCGGGCAGAATGTCGCACTCGGTCCCCTTGAACAGGTGGAACTTCCCTCCGAACGATCGATTGAGCTCGTCGATCGCCGCCCATTGCTCACGCACCCGCTCGATCGAAAGCCCACCCGCATAGGCGGCCGAACGCGAATGATCGGCGATTCCCAGGTACGGCATTCCCCGGTCTCTGGCCGCTTGAGCCATCTCCTCGAGCGTCGCCGCTCCGTCGCTCCAGTCGGTATGACAGTGAAACGTACCCGTCAGATCGCCGAACTCGATCAACTCCGGCAGCTTACCTGCTTCGGCTGCCTCGATCTCGCCGCTGTCCTCCCGCAGCTCGGGCGGAATGTCGTAGAGCCCCAGCGCCTTGAAAACGTCCGCCTCGGTCTTGCACGGAACGTCGCCCTTCTCTCCGGAGAGCGCATATTCATTCAGAGAAAGCCCGCGCGCAATCGCCCGCTTCCGCATGGCGATGTTGTGGGCCTTCGAGCCGGTGAAGTAATGCAGCGCAAACGGAAACTGCGCATCCGTGACGCCTCGCAAATCGCACTGCACTCCCTCAGCCAGCCGCACGCTCGCCTTCGTGGGCCCGTGTGCCAGCACTGTCGCCACCTGGGGCAGCTTGACAAAGGCGTCAAGAACCGCCGAAACCTTCTCCGAGCTGATCAGGATGTCCAGATCGCCGATCGTCTCCGCCCGCCGCCGCAAACTGCCGCACACCTCGATGCGGATCACGTCGGCGTGACTTTTCAACCGCTCCACGATCGGCGCCACCAACCGCCGCGCCGTGCTCTGCAAGATACGCTCGCCCGCCTTCTCGACGAATTCGATCCCGGCGACGATATTAGCCTGCGTCTTTTCGCCGAATCCCTTCATCTTGGCGATCGTCCCCGACTGGGCCGCCGCCCGCAGGTCCGCCAAGCTGTCGATCTTGAGCTCATCGTGCAGCATCTTGATCTTCTTGGGTCCCAGTCCGGGAATGCGCAGGAGCGCGACCAGCCCTGCGGGCATGCTGCGCTTCAGCTCGTCGTACGACGCAAGCTGTCCCGTCGTCGCGAGCTGAACGATCTTGGAATACATCGTCTCGCCGATGCCGGGAACCTCTTTCAAGCTCCCGTCGGCGATCATCTCGCGCAAGTCGGCGGGCAGATTCCCGAGCGACTGGGCCGCCGTGTGGTAAGCCCGGCAACGGAACGGATTCTCACCCTTGATCTCCAGCAGTGTCCCCATCTCATCGATGATCTGGGCAATTCGTGCGGTTTCCATCGAGCGTCCCCTATCGGCTCCTTACCTCGATTTTGGCGGTCGCGGCGTCATCCCCAGCAGCGTCTGCGGAGTCTGATACTGAATCTCGCGCACATAGGCCATGGCCTGCTGGTGGTTCAGATGGCCCAGCTCGATCCGCTCGGCCAGCACGTTCGCCATCACCTTGTCGCGATCACGACCTTGGCATAAGACCACTCGACGCAATAGGCGTCGGAGAAGAACCCGACCTGCTTGTTCGCCGGCACCATCTCGAGCCGCTCGTGCATGACCTGGGCGATTGTCGACGGAAAGAAGTTATGCCACCAGAAGCCGGCCAAGCTCAAGTTCGGCAGCTCGCGCACCAGCGTGCACATCGACTGGTTGGCGTGGCGAGAACCAAGGAAGCACTGAAATTTCAGCTTGGGATGCCGCCCGATCATCTCCGCGACTTGCCCGATGGTGCGCTGTGAAAGCCGGCTTGCAGTCTCGAACGGAAGCGGCTCGGCCCCGAAGCTGAACTGAAAGATCAGTTGCTCGCCGCGTGCCTCGAGCATCGTCAGGAAGAGCTCGTTCACATAAGACGCGTAACAATCCCGCTCGGCCGGCCCTGCGTGACTGCGCCGCTTGATCGCAGCCGTCATCTCGGCGTCGCTCACGATGCGATAGTCGATGTCGGTTGAGAGGTGGGTCGCCGTGGCGATGATGCGATCGTACGGGATGCTGTCGACATAGTGCTCGACCGCCTGGTGCACGTCATCAAGGCACTTGATCGTGTGCTCCGTGGCCGGTCTCGGGCCTGCGCCGATCGGAGCGGGGCTCTCGGGCGTTTTTCCCCAGCAACGCTCCAGCTCGTAGAGCGCCGTATCGAATTCGCCCCACTGGCAGCGAGTGAAGAACCCCCATTCGAGCGAGTATTGCAAGCGGCTGTCGTCCGATCCATTCCCTCGCCGGGCCAGCTCCGTGCCGGTGCGCTCGATTCCTGCCCGGTCCAGCACCTGGTGTGCCCACGATCGATCGTCGGCCCGCTCGCGAATCATCGCGTCGAGCTTCTTCCAGTTCGAATGGTCCAGCGGTGCCGACCATCCGTAGTGGTGGCGGAGAATGATCCGCAACCCCCAGAAAGAAGACGTGTTCTGGATGAATGGCAAGAAAGGCAGGGCCTCTTCGATCCGCGCTGTGGCTTCGGCTTTCGACGGCCAGCCGGGAAACTGGGTCAGCCTGCGCTCCGTTCGGGCAGCCCGCGGCGTAGAGATCGCTGACGACCATGTGGTAGAGCAACAAGTCGTGCAGCCCGCGCGCAGCCAGCTTGCCGCCGACCAAGTGCGTGTGCGATATCCAGAATCGGAATCTCAGCCAGCGACCGTTCCAGTTCGAGACTCATGACCCCTCCAGCGAGGAAGCGCACAACGCGCGGGTGGAAGCACCAATCGGAGCGCATTCTACTCGCTGAGCGAACCCAACTCATCCCTCGTCAATCCAAAATCCAAAATCTAAAATTGGCAGAGCCACTCCCGCATCGCCGCCGGATCTTCCCCGAACATCAATGACCCCGGCACGATCCAATCGCCGCCGGCTTCGGCGATCTGCGGCACCGTATTCCGCCGAATCCCCCCGTCAAGCTGGATCTCGACCTTCGCACCGTGCTTTTGAATCGCACTCCGTGCCTCGCGGATCTTCGCAAAGATCTCCGGCTGCATGGTCGTCCCTTTCGTCCCCATCGGCGTACCTACGATCGTGACCTGATCGATCAGATTCCAGTAGGGATTGAGCACGCTCACCGGCTCCGTGACCAGCAGTGAGATCGCTACGAACTTTCCCAGGTCCTTCACCTTTTTGATCGCGGCCGCCGGATCTTTGAGCGAGTCAAAACAAAAAATCGCGCCGTCGGCACCCGCCTCGATAAATGGCTCGACCCACGCCAAGGGATCTGTCGTCATCAAATGCACCTCGAATGGTTTCTCCGTGTGCTTGCGCAGCGCCTTCACCAGATCAGGAAAAAACAGCATGCTTGGCACATAATGCCCGTCGGCAACGTCCAGATGGAACCGCTCCGTATACTGCTCAACCCGCCGGATCTCCGCACCCAGATTCGACAAGTCCGCCGACCACAACGACGCAGAACATTTCAACATGGAACGCCCCCCCTGGATGATTCAGCGACGGTCAGCGCGGCGCTCGTCCACACGAAACCGCCCGAGCAAAAAGCCATCGATGGCCTTCTTCACATCCGCCGCATGCCGGTCCACACTCACCGATTTCGGCGTCACCTCACAGAATTCGCATCCTGGCATCAACCCGGCCAACCTCTCAGCCAGCTCCCACGGATGAATCGGATCGCTGCCGGTTGCCGAGCACGAGCGTCGGGACCTTGATGGTCTTGTAGCATCGCCCGGTCAGGGCAGGGGGTATCGACAGCCAGTCGTGCCAGCCTGGCGGCGCACTCCTCGGCTCGCGGCTGTTCGAACTGGCCGATCAGCGATTTGGCGCAATCCGGCGAATCACGCTCCATCGGCAGCGTATTGCTCCGTCCGGTGAAATTGCTCGAGGCCCTCCTTCGCGCCCACCGTCTGCAACAGCTCGGCAATCGTCGTGAACAGCCACACATTCTCCGGTAGCGGATGGTCGATCCACGCTGGTCGAGAGAGCACCAGTCCGAGCACACGCTCAGGATGTCGCAGCGCCAGGTTCACCGAAACCGCCGCACCTAGCGAGATCCCTCCGATCACGGCTCGCTCGATCTCGAGATGATCGAGGAGCGCGACCAGATCGTCTGCCAGGCACTCGATCCTGAGTTTCGACTCGTTACCGAGAGGACGGGTCTCTCCGTGGCCGCGGAAATCCATTGCGATCAATCGCACGCCGGCCGCCGCCTCGTACACAGCCAGCGCGGCAGGGATGTCACCACCCAGGCCGTGCTGGAAAACAAAAGCCAAACCGTCGCCTGCGTCGCGGTAATTGAAGCGAATATTGTCGCGCTCGAAAAACAGCATGAGGTCAACCCTTTTGCGGAAGAGCCGATTGCAGCATCTCGCGAAGGATCGGAGTCGTGGGTCGAACGTCATCCTCCTTCAATCCGTGCATGATGAGACGCCCGCGGAATCCCGCTCGAACCAAGCTACTGAGATACGGCTGATAAAAGAGCTGAAGCGTGTTCCGTAGTCGGAATTCCTGCCTTCCCTCTTCCGTCGTCAGCTTCGCCAGAAACTCGTCCCTTTTCCGGCCAATCGCGTCTGATCCCGTCCACGCCCGCATCCGGGTCTCAGCCTCGTCGACATCAAAAGCATCGTTCAGGCCGGGAGGGTTTTTTGCGTGGGCAAGGACAACGTCTGGCCCAAGCCAGTCGAACGCCTCGTCCAGGATCGCGATGAACTTTCCCTTTTCGGTAGCCCTGGACAGGACTTGGACTTTAGATTCGATGATGTAATGCAACGCATGCTCGAGCATTTCTCGCAGGTGAGCGAGGTCCGCCGGTTGAATCAAATTCGCCGGATCGATCACGACTTTCAACCATGGCGAGGCAATCTCATCCAACAGCCGGTCGCGCCCTCATCACCGAGCTGACGACATTATTGATCTCCGGCTCAAACGCCAGAGTCACCTCATGCCGGTCCGCAATCGTCGCGGCCGCCCGCATCGTTTCGATCAGTCGTTCCCACGTATTTTTCCTCGCGTTCTCCGGATGCCACTTCCACATGTCATGAGCATCTATCGACCCGGTGCAAAGCGTGATGATCCGTGTGTCGAGCCAGCGGCAGGCCTCAGCGAGCACCTCGAGCCGGTGCAGGTTGTTCGTCAGCCGTCCGCTGTTCGGATCAACCATGTTGAACGTGCCCGAGATCGCCGCCATGGTGATCCCGCGTTCGTGCAGTGTCTGGGCGATCCACACGCACGAGCCTTCGTCGAGCTTATCCGGCAGGGTGGCCAGCCCCATGCACGACATGTTGAACTGAATCTGTGTCAATCCATGCGAAGCGACCGCGTCCAGCGTCTGCTCGAGCGTCGGCCGCGGAAACGTCTTGGCGAAGATCCCCAGCTCCATCAGACACCTCCGCTCAATCCGGCAAGCTCGACCTTCTCGCCCGTCTCCACCGAGCGCGCGATCGCCACCATCGCCTGCACTGCGGCCAGGCCGTCGTCCAGGCTCGCGCCCTCCTGCGGCGCACCGCGCAAGATGGTCTCGGCAAAAGCTTCGATTTGCAGCTTGTAGGTATAGGCGTCTTCGCCGAGCACGCGATGAAACTGTCGATCGCTTGCCCGGAAGCACTCGACGTCGCTCGACTTGTGAAACCACGGCAGATGCACGCGGCCCGAAACACTGCCGTTCTCGCCGAAGACCTGAAAGCCTTCTTGAAAGTCGCCGCTTGATCGGAATTTGCAAATCAAGATGGCCGAGTGATCCATCTTCAAAATCGACGTCGATGAACCAGCAGAAGCAATCGAACCGCTCGAGCAGCCGCGCACGCACGGCTGTGATCGGCCCGCCCAGGAAGCTGCGCTGTATCGACCAGGTGGCTGCCGTGCGTGAGCAGGTAATAGCGACGGCGGTCGGACTTCGGGTTCCCCTCTGGACGCAAAGCCTTGGCGCTTGTGAATGGAATTGGCTGGAGATTATCGGTCATGGTGTAACGATACGCCGAATCGTAGTACCACGATTTGAGCGCGATGCGCTGGCCCATTTCCTCGGCGATGAACTTGCGGGCGAAGGCGATTCCCGGGTCGAACCGCCGGTTGTTGCCCACCTGCACACTAACTCCGGCCGCGGCCGCCTGATCGCGCAGCTCGCGGCACGACTCGATCGTGGTGCCCAGCGGTTTCTCGACCAGCACGTGCTTACCGGCCTCGATCGCCTTCTGCGGCCGCGGCAACGTGAAACTGGTCGGCGATTGCGATGATCACGGCCTTGACCTTCGGGTCGGCGAGCATCGCGTCGTAATTCGGAATACGCGACCTTCGGCTGGTGAATCTCGGCCATTCGCTCGCGCAGATCATCGGCCAGGTCGCAGATGGCATAAAGCTCGGCGTTCCTGGCCTTGCGGCAGGCGTCGAAGTGAGCGAACTGCGCGATGGGCCCGCATCCGAGCACGCCGATCGAGACGCAGTCATCATCCTTGACAATCATGCGATCTTCCCCGGATATCGCTGCCGGAGCGCCTCGGAAAGCGCGGCCAGCTTCTTGCGCGGCGCGACGGCCGCCAGAGCCGCCAGATGCTCGTCCATCGGAATCCCTTTCAGCTTCGCCCGATTGATGAATGTCAATTGCCTGAATCATTGCTTCCAGCCCGATTCGCGGGTCGGGCTTGCCGTCCTTGCCCTTTGATGGAGTTAATCGCCGAGCCGGCGAGGAAGAGCACGTTTTGCGCGATTCCCCTTTGATTCCAGATCTTCGAGGTTGAGGATGATGTTGCCCTGGTCGAGTGCCCCTGCGCGGGTGATCATGGTGGGGTTGATTCCCTTGATCGGCCGCGTGAGTGCCTCCTCCGAAGCATGCCACTCGGCTCCATAGGGGCGAATGAACGGCGAGCCGGGCCGTAGCGGGGCCGTCTGGCGGAAATCGATGCCGTCGAGCCGGGCCAGCAAGTCGATCACCTCGCGCCAGATGCTTCGCGTCTTCACGCCGATGCCGGCGTTATGGCCGTAGATCGCCGGCGGATTCTTCAGCTGGCTGGTCGCCTCGCGAACCATCCTGACGGTTCCGCCTGCGTAGGTCTCACTGAACATCACGCCGGAAGCGCCGGCTTCAACGACGGCGAGCACCAGCTCGACGATCTGCTCGGGGCCGGCGGTGACGTGAGGCGAGTACACCAGCCCCAGCCCGCGGCGCTGATTCGCGCACGCGCTCGATCGCCGCGATGGCGCGTTTGGTTCGCTCTTGGACGGGCGAATAATCGAGGTCGGGGTAGAGGTCTTCGTCTTCCTTGATGAACATCAAGAGCGGGCTGCCGGCGACCTCGCCCACCAGGCGTTCGACGTCCTCCGGCGTGATTCCGGCCGTTGGCTTCAATATCGTGCCGAACGCGGGCTGGTCGAGGGCGAACCCTGTTTTCTTGCGGATGTTGATCGGCCCGTACGCAGGCCCGGGGAACCCGGCGAGCACGTCGTCGGGAATCTGGATCGAGATCAGCCGGGCGTCTTGATTCTCGTAGACGTCGAACATGACCGCGCCGGCGATCGTGTGCAGGATATCGGTCGACGTGAGCCGCCCGTTCGGGTGCCGCATCATCTTGAGCGGAAACGCGACGTGCAACAGCCCGACCCTTCCAGACGCGTCAAACGCGTCGACGCCCGCCTGCTGAGCAGAGCACTGCGCCAGCAGCGAGCCCCGGCAGCGGGTTCTTGACGCCGCTGGTCGCATGATAGCTGATCTCCTCGATCGCGTGCTCGAGCGTTCCCGACCGGAAATGAAAGTAATACGTGGCGACGACGTGGTCCGGCACTTCCGGTGCAGGCCGTTCGCCCAGCCGGTCTGCAACCACCTTGCCGCAAGACTTCCTCGCGAGCGTCGAAATCATCGCGAAGCCGATCGATCGTCGACGAATTCAAAAATGCCATTCGGAGTTTGTCCTCTGTGGAACGATCAACCCTCACTGCGCTTCAGTTGCGTCCATCCGACCCAGCCGCGCGCGGGTTTGACGCGCACCAGGATAGTCGACCGGCGAAAAAAATGCACGGTTTTGAGCGTGCTTGACTGCTCGATGTCCAACCAGGAGAGGGCGCGGTGAGGTCCTCTGCTTCTCCCCCTCTCCCACCGGGAGAGGGCCGGGTGAGGGTCACCCGCACTAGCTGATCGCAATGCAGTCGCCCCGACGATATTATGTGCTCGACCAGTCTAATCGTCACGACCACACCAGGCCCGATGTGGATGGGCACCGTGAAAGACCCAACGAATTCCAGCTCGACGCCGGCTCACATGAAGAACCGCGCACGTGAGCTCCGAAAGAACTCTACGATTCCCGAGCGAATCCTCTGGGGCTTGCTTCGCGACCACCGCTTGGCAGGCGTCAAATTCCGCCGCCAGCACTGCGTCGGCCCGTACATCGTCGACTTCTACTGTCATTCCCACCGCTTGGTTGTCGAGCCTCGATGGTCGCAGCCATGACGATCGTGGCGACTTCGACCGTCGACGGCAGGCTTACCTGGAATCCGCCGCCGGATTGCAGGTCATCCGGTTCGGAAATGACGATGTCTTGAACGACTCGGAGTCGGTTGTTCTGGGGTTGCTCAAGGCGCTGGGAATTGCGATTGTCTGAGAGGCCGACCAACTCAATGATGCGCAATCGCACACTACCTTGTGATAAGAGTCGCCAGGTAAGACCGCCTCGACGGGGGACCCTCACCCCGGCCCTCTCCCGGTGGGAGAGGGAGATAAGATCGCTGCGTAGGATCGCCTCGCGGGGGGACCCTCACCCCGACCCTCTCCCGGAGGGAGAGGGAGATAAGATCGCTGCGTAGGATCGCCTCGCGGGGGGACCCTCACCCCGGCCCTCTCCCGGTGGGAGAGGGGGATAAGATCGCTGCGTGGGATCGCCTCGCGGGCGGACCCTCACCCCGACCCTCTCCCGGTGGGAGAGGGAGATAAGATCGCTGCGTAGGACCGCCTCGCAGGCGGACCCTCACCCCGGCCCTCTCCCGGTGGGAGAGGGAGATAGGATTGCGCCCCCTTCCGCTTTGATACGCTCGCTCGCCGACGACACACCCAATCGGCTGTGACCATCACGCCTTTCCCATCTGCTCTTCGGAGAAATTGACCCTGGCGTAGATGTCACGCAACGGCAGCGAGCAGTCGATTGAAACGAGCTTGAGCACGGCGTCGAGATCATCCAGCGCAGAAAATACCCAATCATCGCCCTGGCGGATATAACGCTCGACCAGAACCTGGCTCTTGTCGATGAGCACATATTCTTTCAGAGATGGCAGTCGGCGGTAATGCGCGAATTTCGCCCCACGGTCGTACGACTCGGTTGTCGGTGAAAGCACCTCGACGATCATGGTGGGATTCAAGAGCGTATCCAACTCGTCATCCAGAAACTCTGGCTCGCCGCAGACGACGATGACGTCTGGGTACGTGCACAGCCCAGTCGAACTGATGCGGACGCGGAGATCGCTGATGAAAGCTTCAACTCGGCGATTCTCGAGCCCTTCTCTGACCTTGTAGTAAAAGTTGCCGGCGACTCGGTTATGCTCGCGACTCGCGCCCGACATTGCCGTGATGTATCCGTCCAGGTACTCGCTCTTGAACGCGGCTTTCCGCTCCGCGGCGAGGTACTGTTCCGGAGTAAAACGCGTTTTCAGCGCGGCTGACGACATGACATTCTCCAGACGACGATTCGGTCAAGCACTCGAACATTCTACGAAATCGCGCCGCATAATTCGACTTTGCTTACCGCTTTGACTTGTCAGTCGGCCCGTGCCCGTCGTCCGCCTCAATCTTCAGAAAAACACAGCCATTACCGGCCAGCCGCGTGGTGATCTGCACCCGCCCATCGGGTTCGCGTGCGACTCTCGCCGTTCCCATCGAACGGCATTCGCACTGCTTCTGGATCGCCTCGATCTCGGGGCGCGAATAGGCCTTCGGGGCGAACACGGTTTTGATCACGTCGTTCGCCAGCTCACGCGCGGCTTGGTCCTGCGTCTGCCCGGCCAGCTTGAGCAGCGCGGGCACAGCCGCCTGGCGTGCGGCCGCGTCGAGCGTGTGCAGCGACTCCAGTGCCGCGCGCTGTGCGGCGTGGTCGCGGGACTCGAGACCGCGGATCAATTCCGCCAAACGCGCCGGGCTGTGCTCGCCGGCGGCCGATGGTCGGTCGCGAAGAGCACGCATTGCCTTGAACGGGGAGTTACGCTCCCGGTCGAATGGAAACTCCTCCACCCGAACCGGCGCCTCGCCGGCCAGCGATTTGAGTTCGAGGGTGACGTCGAACGTTGCCTCCGAACGTGACTGTGTATCCCCGGGTTGATGGGTGTAGAGGACGACTCGAAGCACGCCTGCGTCGTCGCGCGAGGCGAATCCGCCAACGCGATGCCCCCCGGCCTGCTGCGCGGGCAGCACCCAGTAGCCATCGCCGAGATCCGAGAGCAGCCCCAAGACGTGGAAGACCGGCATCGGCACGGTCACGGTTTCGTCGCCCCGGCCATCGCCGTTTTCGTCGACGTGCAGCATTCGCGAGACGGCATTGATCCCAGCAAAATTCGCCGGTGGCGGCCACACTGTCAGAATTGTTTCGCCGTACGCGAAGCGCCCATCCTTGGCCGCATGCGAAAGCTGGCGGTGCACGACGTCCAGGCACCACGCGGGGAAAAATCCATTTCCCAGGTATGAATCGGACGCGGCCTCGTCCGGCGGCGGCATCCAGTCCGGGCATGCCTCGTGCGAATTGACCCAGAGTGCCCGGTAGTAGTCCGCGTCGATCTCGAGTGCCATCTCCTTGGCCCGGATCAGCTTGGCGGCCATCAGCTCGGCTTTGTTGTACGAATGGATCGAGATGAAATCACATGGGGTTCCCTTGCCAGAGTGCTCCTTGCACAGCAACTCGACCCGGCGCGACCGCTTGCCATCGAGCCGGCTGTCGGCGAAAGCCGCATTACGGGGCAGGGCGCCTTGTGCGCTTGCAGTGGGCGAGCAGTGGGCCAGAAACTCCTTGAGTCGCAGGTGCACGCCGAAAATACCGCCCAGCTCGAGCCCGCCGATGAACACCTTGTCGGATGCATATCCGCGGTCTTCAAAGGCTCGCAACAGCGCGTCGGTCGTGTAGTCGTAGAACGTTTGCAGCTCATTCCAGTCAGCCCGCCAGAACAGCGGCCCCAGATCGGGCTCGTTGAAGACACTCCACGTGAAGCTCAGTGCGTCTGGACCGTAACGATCGATGACGTGGCCGGCAATGGTGCGGGCAACCTCATGCCATTGCGCATAATCCTTGACCGTCGTCCAGCTCCGTCCGTCGCGGGAAAGATCGCCGGGCGCGTCCGCCAGGTTTGGCAAGAGTCGGCGGCCAAAGCGGCGATGCGCGAGATCCCACTCCTTGTCGAGCCGCCCCCAGTAATAGCACGCCGTGCCGTGCGGCTTGAACTTGCGGAGGTAGCAGCCACCCTGGGCGAAGAGCCCGGGCGCGTCTGAGTCTTCGTGCTGGGGCAGGGGCCCTTCGTATGCAATCTTCCATCCACCTGGCGGAGTCGGAATCGATTCGACCGTCACCGTGCCAGCCACGCTATCGGCGGATACGACTTTCGTGCGCACATCATGAATACCGTCAGCGATCAACACCTCGTCGCCTGGGTGGTAATCGTCACCCACGGGCCGGCCATCGGCGATTCCATATTGCCGGTGCCCAAAGAAATCTTCCACGCGGAGCAGCAGAGCCTTCTCGCGCGGCTCGATTGCCGAGATGCGCCGGGTCTCGCGCTCGTGCACCAGATTCGGCAGATTCACCGCGAGGAACCCGGGCGGTCGATATTCGGTACCCGTCATCCAGAAATCGCGCTGATAACTCCAGGCCCTGGGGTGCTGCTTGCGCGCCTCGGCCATCAGCTCGAACGTCGGCCCATAATTGGCGGCCTGCGTGCAAAAGATGACGTTGCAAATGCCCGAGAAGAACCGCCCGTGCCAGCGCAGCGACTCGCGATTGATGTCCAGCGTGAAGTTGACGGGACGATTCGACGGTGCTGCTTCGGTGGTGAAGGTCCACTCGTGCGTGGCGGCGAGCGCGGGTTCGCCCGCGCTCGCCGTGACGATCACGTTGTAGGTTTTGTTTGCGACCAATGGTCCGTCCGGCTCGACGTACACGGCGAGTGACTTCTTGCCTTGAAGGTCCTGCTTTGGACGAAGCCAGCCGCGATAGCCCCCGGCAAAATGGCCACCGGATCGAAGCATTTCGACCCGAGCGCCGCCTTCCGGTTGCAGGCTGACCGAGACCGAAGCAGGCTGAACGTCAGCGACTTGCGCTCCCTGGGCGCCTTCCAGCTCGCAGTAGATACTCGTGCGCAGCGGCACGCTGCGGGCACCGCGGGCCGGGCGCGGGCTGCCGTGCGGGTCAGGCAGGCGCTCGATCAGCTTGACTTGCTGTGCGGTGCACGGCATGGAACCGGCGGCGGCAGCTTGCGTGACAATCAGCCAAAGGAAAGCCCGCATTCTCGTGATCATATCGGTGGCTCTGGGGAGCGATGGAGCTTCACGCAGACCAGCCTACCGATCTCGGTCGCGAACAACCATTCAACTTTTCGGGGGGTTGGCACTGGGTCTGCCGTTGCCCGTACTGCAGCAGTCGTGCGCCGTGTGGCGAGTGTTCACCAATCATCTTCAATCAGCGACTGCGCAGTCCCACCCTGCCACAGATACGCCCACCGCTTTTCACGCGGCGCAAGAAACGCCTTCGCCAGCGGCAGACGTGTTTCGAGCCACCCGTCGATGGGCGATTGCAGCTCGTCCGGAGGAACCTGGTCGAGCAGGGCGACGCCGGTGGCGGGATCAATGCACGCCTTGGCTCTGAGAGCAGCCTCCGTGACTTCACCGCCGCGATTCTGCTCTGCCATGACCGATTGAATATAAGCATTCATTGGCTCGAAGAGCGCGGCCGCAGCATCATGATCGTAGTGAGCAAGCAGAGAACACTCTGTTCCGACAGCGGACGCTTGGAGCCGGTCTTCGTCGTCGCGCCGAATGCGCTCATGAAGCGCCACGGCGCGCCAGAAGAATTCGGCCAATCGATCCGGCGCAACGCGCTCGACGATCGGCAGCACTTCCGCCGCGGGATTGGTTGGATAAAGCGCAACCACACCGGAAAGGAGCACTCGGGGCTCGGCTCCCCGCCCCGATTCGATCACCTGATCAATCGTCTCGAGCGAACGGTCCAGCAACGCTCGAACAGAGTGCTGATCGCGTTCCGAAGCACCAAGTGCGATCGAGACGAACGCACATGCGCGCGTTCCGCGCCCTTCAATTCCCTCGGCAATCCTCCGGGCCCGCGCGACATCGACCTTGCCGAGCCGCTTGCAGAGCCGATTCGCGACGGAGAATATCTGGATTCCGATGCGATTTTCGATGAGGTTGAAAAACCGCTCAGCTTCGTCGGGCCGAGAAACACCGATCGCAATCGCAGCATCGCCGTAACACGCGTCTCGCTCGTCCTGCTCGGAGACCTTCTGGATTCGCGCCTGCGCCTGCGCGGGGTCGACGCGTGCAAACTGCGCGAGAAAATCACGGGTGCGGCTCGCCCGACTTGGCGGTTGAGAGTCCATGATCTTGATCCCCTCGCCTGAGAGCATTCTGGCTTGCTCGACCATATCAGCGTCGAGTAATCCTTTGACCAAAACGGCAAGCGTCATGAGCTTGGGAGGAAGCGCCGGAAGTGCCCGCGCCTGAACGATCGCCTCCTCCAGCAGCGCCCGCCTGCGATCTCCGGCCGTTTTCGGCAACACCCGCGCCAGGCGCACCAGGAAATTCACCCGGGATCGTACATCGGAGATCGCCGCCACTTGAGCGGTCGCATCGATCATGTCCTTCGCAGCGGCCTGAATTGCCACCTCTCCGCGCAGGAGCGCAACACGCCAGGGTTCCTTGATCTCCCCTTTGTCAAGAATCTCACGCACCCGGTCGGGCGCAAACTCGACCACGGTCATGAGCGGCAACTGCTTGCCCGAATCGCCCTGCCTGGCCATCACGATTTTTAGTGACGACTCGAGCAGATGTTCACCCAACGTTTTGAATTCCGCATCGGAAAGCCGATCGGGCTGCGCGGCGATAACTTGCTCAGGCGGCTCAGTCGTGCGCGCAAGCGTGAGGGACATCGCGGCAGCGGGATTCGCCGGGTCGATTGGCCAGCCCTGGAAGCGAAACCCAGCGTGCTGCACGAGCACGAAGGTCTTCTCGGGCTCAATTCCCGCGAGCTCGAACCGCCCGGTCGCATCCGTTTTCGTTGCGGCAGCCTGTGAGGGTAGAAAGACCTTGGCATGGGCGACGGGCTGGCCCTGTCGGTCGCGAACGAATCCCGCCAGCTTCCGCAGAGCACGGAGCTTGATTGGACCCACCGCTGCGCGCTCGCCATCGAGCTTGACCCATTCCGACACGAACGGGGCAAATCCATCCTGGCTGATCGCCACGCGATAGCTCATTCCACCGAGCAGAGTCGGCGGTGTCCGAAAAGCGCCTTCAGGGCCGGTGCGCATCCGTGCGGAATCAAGCCCGATGGCTTGCGTTCGTGTGGCCCGGCGCCGGCCGCGCGGCATGCCAACGGCCGCGGGCAAGTCGCCCGAAGCGCGAACCCAGACACTCACAGGCAGATCAACCATGGGCTCGCCAGACTCATCCCGGACGACGCCAACCAATCGCCCCGGTTTTCCCAACTTGATGACGTATTTGCCTGGCGCCTCAGGTTCCGGGACTCCGAGCTCGTGTTGCACAATATCGCGCCCGATGACGTGAACCGTCAATATATTCATGTTGCGCGGAACAGTCGTGATCGCCACTGCACCGTTCTCGTCCGTGATCCGCGCAGGTCTGCGAGCCATTTATCGGGAATCGCAACAACGCTGCGACGGCCGAATTGGAGCTTGCGAGGAACGATGCGCAGACCCTCGATGGGCTTGCCGTCGTGCCCCACCGCTCGAATGGTTCGAGGTGCCGGGTCTTCCAGTGTGAGTCGTACTGGATTCGCCACCTTTCCCGACAGCGACAGGCTGATGCGCGCAGCGCCCGTCCAGGCTTGTAGGCCCAGATATCCGCAGACTGGGCGTGCTCCCCAGGCGTCACGTCCACTCGGGCCGATTGCGCGCGCCCAAGCTCATTGGTTGCGGACTGAATCATTGCTGATTGCAGCCCAGTGCGCGGAGGCGCATAGGAAACCGACGTCCCAACGCGTACAAACGAAAGTGGCTTTCCCTGTGAATCGACTGTCTCGACCAGGATAACGATCGGCTGGGAATCAGCGCGCCTTTTCTGGCCCGAACGAGCCTGCTTCTGCACGACAGGTACCGTCCTCTGACCAGCAGCTTGAGCCGCACGTTCTTCCCGTGGGCTGGGTTCTGGTGTGGCAACCCCGGGATCAGCGATACGACTCCGGCCAAAATCACGCCCGTGCGCCAGTGCCGCGTACGCAACGACCGCCGCGCCCAGAGTGCAAAAGCCGACGGCGAGAACCGACCCGATCGCGAATACGACTCGCCCGATCATCATGTTTTTCATCGTAATCTCCATCAATGCGATCGCTTCCGCCGAAGCGATATGGCCGATCGAGGATTTGCGGATCACCGCATGCTCGAGCAGCTCCGAGTCGCTCTTGCTCGCCAGCGTCCCGTCGCGAAACAGCGCTGTCAGGTATCCAGTCGCCGAGCCCGATGGTCCGGTGCTCACGGTCGAATCCCCTCCGGAAAGTTCGGGGCGTGGTCGTGCGATCGTTTAGTAGTATCACCAGGGAAGAGTTACCTTCGATTTTTTTCGGGAAACAAGAGGAATGACGTACACGGCGAGTGACTTCTTGCCTTGCAGGTCCTGCTTCGGGCGCAGCCAGCCGCGACAGCCCTCCGCAAAGCGTCCGCCGGATCGGAGCATTTCGACTCGAGCGCCGCCTTCCGGCTGAAGGCTGACCGAGACGGATTCAGGCCGAACCTCTGCGCCTTGCGCACCCTGGGCGCCTTCCAGCTCGCAGTAGATGCTCGTGCGCAGCGGCACGTTGCGGGCACCGCGCGCTGGGCGCGGGCTGCCGTGCGGGCCAGGCGGCCGCTCGACCAGCTTGACTTGCTGTGCGAAGCCGGGAATGGATGCCGCGATCGCGAACGAAAGGCCGATCTGGCGGGCAAATGAACGACGTTGTGTTTTCATCTCGGAGTCTCTGGCCTGCCACGAATCTACACTGAGGCCAGAGTACCGCTGATAGAGACACGACGCTATTCAACTTCAAGTGGAAGCTGCGCCCTGATTGATCGCCAGAGCCGCCGCCACCGTAAATCGTGAGGTAGTGAAAAGGCCTCTGCTATAAGCAGGCGGGCCTCGTTCCAGCCCTCAGCGGGGGATAGCACCTCGGCTGCGGGCAACTGCTCGAGCAACTGCACGCCGGCCTTCGGGTCCAGGCAGGCTTTGGCGGTGAGCACGCTCGATGTCAGCTCGCCGCTTCGACTCTTTTCCGCCACGACCGATTGAACATAAGCATTCATCGGCTCGAACAAAACGGCTGCCGCGTCGCGGTTAAAGTGTGAAAGCAACATGCACTCGGCGCCGATTGCGGAGCTCTGAAGCCGGTCTTCGTCGTCAGCATCGATTCGCGTGTGAAGCGCCACCGCTCGCCAGAAGAACTCGGCCAAACGCTCCGGTGCGACCTGTTCGACGACCGGCAAGATCACGGCTGCCGGGTTGGTCGGATAGAGCGTATCCATGCCATCCAGGTTCGTGATCGGTTCAACACCCGGTCCGGATTCCAGCATGCTGTCGATGGCCTCGAGTGCGCGATCGAGCGACTCAAGGGCGGCCGCTTTGTCATGGGCGGCCACGCCGATCGCGGTGGACGCCCATGCACACGCACGCGACCCCGGCGTTTCGATGCCGGCGGCGATCCGTCGGGCGCGCGGCAGATCGACTTCGGCCAGCCGCCGACAAAGCCGAACGACGGCTCCGTACATCAAGAAACCGCTCCGTTTTTCGATCAATCCGAAACACCGTTCGGCTTCGGCCGGGTGAGAAGCCGCCATTTCGACAGCGGCGTTGCCGTATCGCATGTCTCGGTCGCCCGGGTTCGGCATCTTCTGGATTCGTGCCAGAGCCTCCGCGGGATCGAGCCGTGCAGCCTGGTCCATGAAAACGGACGCGAACGTTGGATTGCCGATCGGCCTCGAATTCAGGATCTTGAGCCCCTCCTCCACGAGCGGCTTCGCCGATTTACGCATGCCAAGATCCAGCAGCTCTTTGATGACGGGTCCGAGCGTGCTGAGTTTGACCGGGACCGCCGGGATCGCCCGCGCCTGGACGATCGCTTCATCGAGCAGCGCTCGCTTGCGATCCTGGGCCGATTTCGGAAGCGCTGCCGCCAGCCGGACCAGCAAGTTCACTTTTAAACGCGGCTCCGAGATCGCCGCCACTTGAGCCTGAGCGTCGGTTGCGTCCTTCCCAGCCGACCGGATTGCCAGCTCGCCGCGCAACTGCTCCACGATTCGGGCGTTCTTGATCTTGCCCTCGTTCAGAATCTCGCGAACACGGCCGGGCTCGAATTCCATCACACTCATGAGCGGCATGTACTTGGCGAAATCGTCGTCGCCGGCCAGCACCGATTTCAGGGACTGTTCAAGAAGGCGCGCGCCCAGGGCCTTCATTTCGGCGGCGGGAAGTGGGTCAGTCGACGGAGTGATGACTTGTTCGGGCGGCTCGCTTGCACGCGCGAGCGTCAGCCGCATCTCGCCATGGGTCACCGAGGCATCAAGCGGCCAGCCCTGGAATCGGAAACCCGCTTTCTGCACCAGCAGAAACGTCTTTTCGGGCTCGATCCCGCCCAGCTCAAAGTGCCCCAAGGAATCTGTAGTCGCCGATGGACCACGCGACGGCAGGAATACTCTGGCACCGGCGACCGGCTGGCCCTGTTTATCCCGGACCAAGCCATTCAAACGTCTTAGCGCCCGCAGCCGGATCGCCGAGACGGCCGTGCGCTCGCCATCAAGCACCACCCACTCGGAGACAAACGGCGCATACCCTTCGTGGCGGATCGACACGCGATAGCTCATTCCCCCAAGCAGAGCCGCCGGAGTCCGGAACGCCCCTTCGGGGCCTGTGCGCATCAGCTCGCGCTCCAGCCCAATCGCTTCCGTTCGCGTGGCACGGCGCCGGCCGCGAGGCGCGCCAACCCCCGGCGACCGGGTGCCCGACGCGCGAACCCAGACGCTCACCGGCGCGTCCACCACAGGGTCACCCGACTCGTTCTGCGCCACACCAACCAATCGCCCGATCCGTCCCAGCTTGACCACGTATTTGTCCTTGCCCTCAGGCGGGGGAACTTCGAGTGTGTGCTGCGCAATTCCCGCCCCGACAACGTTAAACGTGAGCATGTTCATGCTCCGGGGAACGCAGGTAATCGCCACCGCGCCGTTTTCGTCCGTGGTCCGTGCGAGTTCCTGGAGCCACTCGTCAGGTATCGAAGCCGCACTGCGAGTCCCGCCGATCTGGAGCACACGTGGAACAACCCACACGCCTTCGATCGGCCGGCCATCATGCCCGACCACGGTCATCGTGCGATTCACGGGATCCTCGAGTGTTAACCGCACCGGCGCCGGCGACTCCGCCGTGAGCGTCAAGCTCTTCCAGGCCAGGGACCGCCCGGGTTTGTAGGCCCAGATGGTTGCCGCCTGCGCTTGTTCTCCGGCGCGAGATCAAGTATGCTCGACGACGCTCGACCGTGCTTATCCGACACGGAGTTGTGCATTCTCGACAACTCCCGCGTACGCCGCGGCGAATAGGAAACGGAAACGCCGACCTGCGCTCCCGCGAGCGGCTTTCCATGCGAGTCGATTGCTTCCACCTGAATGAAGATTGGCTCGGGACGCTTCATTGGCGTCTTGCCCACCGCTTCCCGATCCTTTGCGATCGGTGCCGATCCGCGCTGGGCCTCTTGTTTGGCACCATTTTCTTGCCCGGCCGATTCTCGCGGCACGGCCGCATCGTCGAGCATACGGACCGGCGCGGTGTTGTTCTCACGTGCAAGCGCCGCATACACAATCACCCCCACGCCCGCGGTGACTAACCCCGCGGCCAGAACAGTCGTGACCGCAACAACAACTCGTCCGATCATCATGTTCTTCATCGTTCCCTCCATCAATGCGATGGCATCGGCGGAAGCAACACCGGTGATCGACGTCTTTCCGACGACCACCCCGATCGACGCTCGTAGCGTGGCCTCTTCAAGGGCCGCCGGCAAAACGGTCGAGATCGCGTCCGGCGACAAGAATGCCGGAATCACCGCAGGCGCCAGACCGCGGCGAGTCAAGCGAGCCTTCAGGCGATCACGGGCTGTGGCCAGACGGCTGCGCACGGTGCCCACCGGGCGTCCCAGCCGCTCGGCCGCCGCCTCGTGCGTGAGACCCTCCAGGTAGCACAAAACTACGGCCGAGCGATATCGCTCCGGTAGTCGCCCGATCTCCTGGTGCAGCGCCCGCGCAGACTCGTCATCCGGCCGCGCGCTTGCCGTCGGCCCAGGCTTCATCATGGCATGTCTCCGCTCGTGTCGCTCTCGCCGTGCGGCACGTGATCGTTCCGTTCCCGCGACCCGCAGCGCCACGCCATACAGCCACGATGCAACCGACACCTGCCGGCGAATCGACCTGGCCCGGCCGGCGAGAACGAGGAACGTCGCCTGAAACGCATCCTCCGCTTGATGTTCATTGCCCAGCACGCCGCGACAAACCCGGAGCACCATCGCGCCATGCCTCTCGAGCAGCACCGAGAACGCGAGCTCGGCGCTCTCATCTCGCTCTGAGCTCGCGGAAATGAACTGCTCGAGAAGCTCGGAGTCGCTCTTGTTCGAGAGTGTGCCCGCTCGGAATAGTGCCGTCAGATATTCACTTGCCGAGCCCGATGATCCGCCGCTCACAGCCCTGAACACCTCCGCAAAGATGGTGTGCGATTGTGTTATCATCCTAGTAGTATCACGAGCAGGCAGCACCAATCGATTTTTTGCACAGAAGTTTGATGGGAAAGATAGCCGGTTGCCGTAAAGCCGTGCAGACCGCCAGTTGGCGAGAATTCCGTTTCGAGGCAGCGACGATGAGACAAAGCAAAGCATCGCACGGGCCACTTTGCCGGTTGGTGGGGCTCCTGGCTCTGCTTGGCTGCCCGACATCATCCGCCGTGGCCGACGAGCCTGCGCCGCTGCGTTACACAACCTCCTGGCTCGGCAATTCCTTCGGCGGCGGACCGGATTGGGTCCAGAATTTCGCCGAGAGCCTGTGCGTGCTGCCCGACGGCACGTGTGTCGTAGGCAGCTTCTGGGACGAGGCGGGCCGCGAGGTAGGGCTCTACAAGGAAGGCAGACCGGTTGCGAAGCTCGATCACACTCACATGCGCGGCGGCAAGGCAATCGCAGCGGATGAAGAATATCTCTTTTATGCACACACCTGCGTGCGAGAGGATCAGCCCGAGGTCGCCGCTGGAGAGACACGCAGGGATGTGCCGATGTGTTTGTTCGGCGTCTCCCGCTACACGCATCGACGGCAAGGTCGCACCGTTCCCGGGCGGCAAAACGCGTTTCACAAAACATGGTCGTCTTCCGTGAAGCCCCGGACAACCATGACCTGATCGCTGCGCGGCCTGGCAAGCGACGGCAAACTTCTCTACGTGGCCGACACGCTCTCGGGACCGGATTCGCGTGTTTGATGTCCAGACGATGGCGCCAGTGCGTGATTTCGCCGCGACGATGCCCGAACGGCTGGCCCTCGATCGGTCGGGAAACGTCTGGACCATCCAGCACGGCGGCAAGAACGTGCTCTCGTTCACGGCCGAGGCGAGCAGCCCGCGAGATGAGCGTTCCTCTTCCCGAGACATCTGTCGCCACCTCACTCGAGCTTCGCCCACAGACGGGCGTCTGATCGTCACGGATAATGGCCCCAGGCAGCAGGTTCTCTTCTTTGATGTGGGCGATCGGGCAGCGAAGCTGGTCGACACCTTCGGTGAGGAGGGCGGGATTTTTGCCGGGCCGAATCCGGGCCGCGCCGGTCCGTATCGGTTGGCCGGGCCGGCCGGAGCGGGTTTTGACGCTGCAGGCAACTTCTACGTCGCCTGCAACGTTCCCCGCGGCGGCACGGTCTTGCGCGCGTTTTCGCCACGAACACACGCTCAACTGGGAGGTGCTTGGTCTCGAGTTTCTGGATGTCGCGGATAGTCTTGCCGGTAGCGACGGGCGCGACGTCTTCACTGCCGATGATCGTTACGCGTTCGATCCCTCGGCGGCGCCCGGCCAGGGCTGGAAGTGGGTGGCCCACACACTCGACCCATTTCGCTTTCCTGATGACTTGCGACTGCATCTGCCCGCCCTTCAGTGCGGCACCAGCGTGCGCCTGCTTGCGCGGCAAGACGTTTCTGTGCCAGCGCGGAATGTGGCAGGGTGTGCTTGGCCTCTATCGTCTCGAGGGCGATATCGCGATGCCCAGCGTGGTCCTCAGCTGCCGGCCCGCTGAAGGCCGAGAAATCGGACTGGCGGCCAGCCGGCCAGCCTGAAGCGGCCGCTGGCTCTGGCGAGACGCCAACGGCAACGGCGGATTCGACCCCGGCGAATATGCCGGCACGGAGGGTCCGACCGGCGAATACTGGGCGAGCAACGTGGATCTGGCCGGAAACCTCTGGCAGGCCGGCCGTGAAACCGGCATCTGGCGGTGGAAGTTCCTTGGCCTCGATTCGCATGGAAACCCTCGTACGACCCGAAGCCCGAGCATCTGGAGATGCCTGCCCCATTTACTGAGCTGCTCCGCACCGAGTACGAACCGGCCTCCGACGTGATGTGGCTGACGGGCCAGACCGCAGACAACCCATCACAGGCGGCGAATGGGGAACAGCCGGAACGGTCGTCGCGCGATTCGACGCTGGTCCAAGGTCCCTCTGAAGCCACGGTTTCGCTCGACCTACCGTACAAGGCAGGCGAGCGTTTCATGGTATCGTTCTGTGTCGCGGGAGACCTGTTTTTCACGGTCGATTGCAAGAGTGCCAACGTCTTCGTCTATGACAAGGAAACAGGACGCCACCTGGGCACGCTTGCACCCGGCCCCGAAGTTCATCGCGAAAGCGGCTGGGTCGATTTCCGCGACGCCCTCCGCGCCACGCGGTTGGACGACGGATCCTACCTCATCTTCGTCGAAGAAGACTTCGAAGGCGAAAATCATCGTCTATCACTTGCAAGACCCGTTGCGGAAAGACCCGTAGGTCAGACTTTAGTCTGATGTCCCGCTAAATGCTTGGTGACGTGGAGTGCTTAATCCTGCCGGGCGAGTTCATTCCTGCGGTTTGGACTCGCGGTTGCGGAATGCACTGGCGGGGTAACTCCGCCGACCTTGTCCCGTGATTGACTACGTTTGTCTTGTGGGGCGTCGCCAGCGCATTTACTACCTCTGGCGCCCAATCCTTCGAGACCCGAAGGATGATCTTTTGCTCGAACTCGCGGTCGCGGCAAACTGTGAGGGTATCGTCACGTTCAATCGCAAGGATTTTGTCGGGGTCGAACAATTTGGTCTCTGGGTCATGACACCTCGAGAATTCTTGTCCAGAATCGGAGAGAATCAATGAGCACGCTCAGCCTGCGACTGCCCGAGTCGTTGCATAAGCAGTTGAAGGAGGTCGCCGAGCGTGAAGGCGTCTCGATCAATCAGCTCATCACGACCGCCGTCGCCGAGAAGATGTCGGCGCTCATGACGGCCGAATACCTCGAAGAACGTGCCGCACGTGCAAGTCGTTCGGCATTCGATTCCGTTCTGACCAAGGTACCCGATCTCCCAACGATGCAAGACGATCAGATGCGCAATCCGTGAGGCCATCTCCCATGCCCCATGACATCGGCCCGTGCCTCTTCAGATCCGTGCTCCTGGCACTCTTGATTCTTGTCGTCCCAGACGCCGTAACCGCCCAACCGCCGAAATCGTCGGACAATCCTAAACCCCAGGCTCGCATCCTGGCCCACTACATGCCGTGGTATGAGGCGAAGCCGCACAGCCCGCACTGGGGCTGGCACTGGACGATGGGCGCGTTTGACCCGGAACGCAAAGAGTCGGGCAAGCCGACGATCGCGTCACACTATCGGCCGCTGATCGGGCCGTACGACTCGGGCGATCCGGACGTGATCGAGTACCACGCTCTCCTGATGAAACTGGCGGGCATCGATGGCGTCATCTTCGACTGGTACGGAACCGTCGACCACTTCGATTACGCCAGCATCCACCGCCACGCGTCAGCGTTCGTGAGCCAGGCGGTCAAGACCGGTCTTGAGTTCGCCGTCTGCTACGAAGATCAGACGATTCCCAAGCTCGTCGAGGCTGGTAGTTGAAATCGACGCGAACGCGTCGAGCACGCACGGCGCGAGATCGAATGGCTCCGAAAGAACTGGTTCGGCGAGCCCGCATACCTGAAGCTCGACAACTGGCCGGTACTGCTCTCGTTTGGACGTGACGGCTTGACCGACGCGGAGTGGACCGATGCGCTCAAAGGGTCTGCAAATCCACTGCTCTATCTCAGCGAACACGCCCGGCGCGGTGCCGCCTCGGGTGCCTTCGATTGGCCGGTACCCCAGGTCGGCACTGAAGGCGCAAGACTCATTCTACAAAACAGCAAGCACCTGGCCCGCCGGCGATGGCGGTCGCATTCCCTCGATTCCACGATATCTACGAGCAGGCGAAGGTCCACAAGAGCTGGGGCGCGATCGACGACAACGCAGGCAAAACGTTCGCGACAACACTCGAAGCAGCGCTCAAGAGCGGCTTGCCGCTCGTCCAGATCAGCACCTGGAATGACTGGGGTGAAGGGACCATCATCGAGCCGTCCATCGAGTTCGGCTACCGCGATCTGGAAGTCGTTCAGCGCCTTCGCCGCCAATTCATCGAGCCTGATTTCCCCTGTCAACCGGCCGATCTTCGCCTGCCGCTGCGGCTCTACAAACTTCGGAAGCAAGCCAGGAAACGCGGCATCGCGGCCGCCGAGCTCGATGAGGCGGCGGCGATTCTGGCCAAGCGCGACGCGCGGCATGGCAAGGGATCGTCTGGATGCGATCGAAAAGAATGCCGCCCGAACCGTGATCGGCACCGGATCACATGCCAACCCGTCGAACCGCTTCGGATTGACAGATTTCCGGTCCTCCGCTACAGTCCCCGCCACGGTCGGGTTCCAGGCGACTTTTGAGTCTTCCCGGCCGCGCTTTTTGATCAACCTTACGAACGTTCAACCGCAAGAGAGCAAAGGAATTCGGGTCGACTGATCGTGCTCCTTCGCTTCGGGCCACATCCAAGAATCTACATTTCGACTACCTGCCCATCCCAACCGAGCCGAGAACTTCGTCCCGCTCTCACTCCCCGCAAGCGGCGCTTTCCGCGTGGGTCAGCGATCCTGTCGCGGAAGCTTCGTCGCGTGCCGTCCGGCGGCGTGCCGATGACCGGCCACTGCTGACGCATGGCGAGGGATCTCGAGTGAACGGCCGAGAGGACGTTCCCATGCAACGGATGTACGGCTCACAAACGGATTGGCTTGAGCAAACGGATTGCCTTCGCGCTGGTGGCCGCTGCCATTGCGATCCTCTCGTCACATGCGCGGGGCGACCTGATCCGCTCGAGCCCTTCCCGCTCGTTTCCCGACATCGCCGGCGACATCGTCGGCATCCAGACCTACACGTACGACCCGGTCACCCAGACCGGCATGTTCCAGGTCGTGAATGCCCCTCACTTGATCTCGCTGGGTCCGTCGCTCAAAGACATGGTCCAGATGCTGCCCGACCATGACGGCACGCTCACGCAATCGCTCCAGATGAAGCTCGACCGGCACGGGCAGGCTGATCAACAGCCCGGCCAACACGTTCGAGATTCGCGGCACGGTCGTGATCGGCGACCAGACTTACCAGGGTGTGCTGCTCAAAGGAACGCCGACCGCTTTCGGGGCAGTGACGCCCGATGATTCACCGTCCGGGCGGAAGAACGGCGAAGTGTTCGACCTGAACATGAAGATCACCGAAGGCAAGCTGAAGGAGGCGTTTGGAAGCGAGGCCTACCTGCGGATCACGCCTCAGGCGGGCAGCACGTTCGACGGCCGGTTCACGATCGACTTCTCGAGCGACAAGCCGCTGACCAACCTGCGGCCGTCGCGCACCGGGCATGCCCGCGGCCGTTCCCGAGCCGTCCGCGCTCATCACATTCCTGACCATCGGCGCTGGCCGTGATCGTCTACCGTCTGCGCCGCCGGCCGGCTGCCCGAGCGTCGCGGCGATGCGGCAGCCCCGAACCGGAGTCGCGCCGATTGCGATCGCCGCGAACCACGATTGAACTCGATCAATCCGCCTGCATCGACGCCGACAGCTTCCCGAGTGCTTCATTCTCGATCTGGCGGACGCGCTCGCGGGTGAGGCCGAGCGACTCGCCGATCTCCTTGAGCGTCTTGGGTGGAGCGTCATTCAAGCCGAATCGCATGCGCAAGACCGTCGCCTCGCGCTTGTCCATCTCGTCGAGCCGGTCGAGAACCAGCCGCAGATTGTCGGCTTCGACCATCATCACGTCGGGTGCACGCGTACGCTCGTCCATGAGCATCTCGCCCAGGCTCCAGCCGTTCTCGGGCTGGTCGGTCTGCGGCACGAGGTTGTAGACCTTGATGGCCTTCTTGACGATCGCCAGCTTCTTCTTGGGCAATTCGAGCGCCTTCGCGATCTCTTCGACGCTGGGCGAGCGGCCGAGCGACTCTGTGAGGTCAGAGGCCATCCTTCGCCATTTGAACAAGAGCTCGACCATGTAGGCGGGAATTCGGATCGGCTTGGCCGTATTGACCAGCGCCCGCTTGATCGACTGCTTGATCCAGTAGCTGGCGTAAGTGCTGAACCGTGTGCCGACCGCCGGGTCAAAACCCTGGACGGCACGCAAGAGCCCGAGGTTTCCCTCTTCGATCAGGTCCTGGAGCGACAGTCCCTTGCCGATGTAGCCGCGTGCGATGTTGACCACCAGACGCAGGTTAGCCCGCACCATCCGGTCGCGGGCGAGCTTGTCGCCATCTGCGATCCGGTAGGCCAGCTCTTTTTCTTCGTCGGCCGTCAGCAGAGCCACTTCGTTGATTTCCCGGAGATAGGTCTCCAGGGGGCTCTGCACAGTATCACGTCGGTGTCGGCGAATCCGAGCCATGAAAGTCCTCGTTGAGTCGGTCGAAACAGGGGTTCGCTCACGTCAGGTTGGGCTCGACCGATAACAACCGTGCCGGACCGCCGCTCCGCACTCATGGCGGCGTGCATCCAGACGCGGCCGCCCTCGCCCGCATCGGAAACCAATCCGGAGCCGGTCGTCCGTAACTCGGCTCTCACCCCCAAACCGTGGCTTGTGACTTTTCCCGGCAAAGTCTCGGCATCCCAGCCGAAGCTCAGCCCTTTCGCCGCGTCCGAGCAGCCGCCATCGGTGCGGTCGTCGACGCGACTCACCGGCCGAAAGGGCGAGTCAAGCTCTGGCTCCGAAGCCACAAGTCGTGTCCCCGGCCAAAACCCTCTGCTCCTCTTCAACTCCCTTCGCCGCTCACGCTCTCACACACGAGGTATCGGACCATACCCTTTGATAACTTAAGGCGTCCTGTAAATCTAGGGCATATTGGGGATTTGAGAAGTTTAGGAATAACGAAGATACTGCGGATCATGGGAAATGCGATAGTTCGTGCGACGGTGCGGCTGTCCTAATGTTGATCGAGAAAGGATGTGCAGCATGGCCGAAGAGGGCGTTTGCTGATGGCGGGCAAAAAAAGAAGCCGCCTGCCGGACGAGTGTGCAGGCGGCGGCTTTGGGGTTGGCGTAGCGGTTCAGAGACGGCTTGGGTCGGATTGTGACCGGTCTATGACTCGGAGTCTTTCCTCGGACGTTTCGGCGGGAGTTGGGCGACCCCCCATGCTGAAAAGGGGGCCGCCGCCGCCCAAGCCGCCCTTGAGCTCCTTGGAAGGCTCTCGGCGAGGGCTCGCTCGGTGCTGCGCCTTCCTCGCGTTCGCCGTCGGGCTTTGTTCCAGTGGGCCTTCTTCCGCGACAGGCCGATCTTGCGCTCGCCGCGGTCGACGCGAAGGATCTTGACCTCGATCTCGTCGCCGACCTTGACGACTTCCTCGGGGCTGTCGACCTTGTGGTCGGCGAGCTCTGAGATGTGCAGCAAGCCCTTCCAGGCCGGGCTCGAGCTCGACGAAGACGCCGAAGTTGGTGAGCTTGGTGACCTTGCCTTTGACCATGTCGTTGGGCTCGTAGCGGCCCGGGATGTCGGTCTCCCACGGGTCGTCCCTGAGCTGTTTGAGCCCGAGTGCGATCCGTTTGCGCTCCTGGTCGACGTTCAAGACCTGGCACGAGATC
The DNA here is from genome assembly GCA_963783945.1 of uncultured Actinomycetota bacterium. Lineage (GTDB taxonomy): Bacteria > Actinomycetota > Acidimicrobiia > Acidimicrobiales > Palsa-688 > CAWAPS01. Next base: position 37,657 of record CAWAPS010000007.1, on the reverse strand, counting down.
CGCTGGCCTTTCTCGAGGATCTCGTTGGGGTGGCCGATCTTCCTGGTCCAGCTCATGTCCGAGATATGCAACAGGCCGTCGATCCCCTCTTCGATTTCGATGAACGCCCCGTAGTTGGTGAGGTTGCGGACCGTTCCCTCGACCATGGTTCCGGGCGGGTACTTGCCCGCGACCTGGTCCCAGGGGTTGACCTGGGTCTGCTTCATTCCCAGGGAGATCTCCTGCTTGTCGCGGTTGATCCCCAGGACGACCACTTCGATCTTGTCGCCGATGTTGACCAGCTCGCTCGGGTGGTTGATGCGCTTGGTCCAGCTCATCTCGGAGATGTGCACCAGGCCCTCGATCCCCTCCTCGAGCTTCACGAAGGCGCCGTAGGTCATGACGTTCACGACCTCGCCGGTGACCCGGGTGCCGACCGGGTACTTCTTCTCGACGTTTTCCCACGGGCTGGCCGACTTCTGCTTGAGCCCGAGCGCGATCTTCTCGCGATCCTTGTCGACGTGCAGCACCATCACCTCGACCTGATCGTCGATCTTGAGCATGTCGCTGGGATGGTTGATGCGGCCCCAGCTCATGTCGGTGATGTGCAAGCAGGCCGTCGATGCCGCCCAGGTCGACGAACGCGCCGAAGTCGGCGATGTTCTTGACGGTCCCCTTGCGAACCTGGCCGACGGTGATTTCCTCGAGCAATTGCTTCTTCTGGTGCTCGCGCGTGATCTCGATCAGCTTGCGCCGGCTGACCACGATGTTGCGGCGGCTTTCATCGATCTTGAGGATCATGCACTCGATCTCTTGATCGATGTAGTCGGCGATATCCGACGGGCGGCGAATATCGACCTGGCTGGCCGGCAGGAAGACGTTCACGCCGATATCGACCAGCAAGCCTCCTTTGATCTTGCGCGTGACCTTGCCTTTGACGACGTCGCCCTCGTGGTGGCGGGTGATGACCATTTCCCAGGCGCGCATCCGGTGCGCCTTCTTCCGCGACAAGACGATCTCGCCGGTCTCGTCCTCCATGCCCTCCAGCAGCACCTCGACGTTTCGCCGGCGACCGGCGGCGGCTCATCCTCCCACTCGCCGAGGGGAACCAGGCCCTCGGACTTGTAGCCGACATCCACGACGACCTGGTCGCCGACGATCTCGACGACCCTTCCCGAGACAATTCGGCCGATCTCGAAGCTTTGACCTTCGCCCAGGACTTGATCGAGGGTGTTCGAGCCGTCTTCCGCCGTGACCAGGGCGGTGAGCTCGTCTTCATTGACATCGAATTCGCGGAGCAGATTACGATCTACCATGTTCCCGTTTCATCTCTCTTCCGCCCCGCCAGAAGACCAGCGGCAGCGGAGCATCGACTCAATCTCCGCTTTCGATTCGGAGACGAACGAATGCGAAACCATCCTGGTTCCGCGGTTCCCGCTACTCGCGTTCCTGGGCGATTGGTTGACGCAAGCCATTGTGATGGAAAAATAAACGCCGCTCCTCAACGCAAGGAGCGCACTGGCACAAACAGCTATTATAGAGACCGCGTTCCTGAAAACAACACGCACTCGGCCATCGCGGCTCATCGACTCCGCTGCCGATCCCGCTATTGACCGAATCTCAGGGCCCGGATAGCCTTCCGCGGCTGCATGGCGAAACGCTACGCGCACCGGATGTCAGGCCGGTGGGTCGAGAATGGACTATCAGACCCGCATTGGACGACACGCGACCAACTCGCGGATTGCCCTGGCACGATGGCTGCCTGCTGCTGCTACTGCGGGCTGCGCGACCGTCGCGCCGAGCGTCGAACACACCAGCGCGCCTGCCGGCGGCTATAGCGGGGGACGGGCCGTTCAAGATTTCCCGCGCGATCCGACCGACCGTCAGCGCCGCCGTCGCCGAGTCGCTCGAAGACCTCAAGATGACCGCAATCAAACGCTCGCGCGACGGCACCGTCTTCAAGATCGAAGCCAAGACCGAGGACGACCGCGCCGGTCCTGGTGACCGTGCGCCCCCACCAGGATCAATCACGCGTCGGCTGCCGCGTCGGCTGGTTCGGCGACGAGCCTCTCTCCAAGGCCATCCTGGAGCGAATCGGAATCCGCCTGGAACTCCTTCCCCCGGCCCCGATCCCCGACAAACCCCCCAGTTCGCCGGCGCCCAATCCCTTCCTGCTGCGCGACCACCTCCAAGGACGACATGGATCCGCGACATGATCGAGGCCCCGTACCGCGATCGCTCGGGTGGTCCGTAGAGCTCCCGCGCTCGCCGAAACCGCCGAACGGCACATTCTGGCAAGGCGCTTCGTCGCACCTTTACGTTTAGTTTGGCCAATCGCGGCCCGCGGCGATTCGAGCATCCTTGCCGAATCAGACCGCGGACCGTGAGGCCAGATGGTGAGGCGAAGAGTCCACGCAGGCGCAGACTCGCCCCACCAGCAACAAGGCCCAACCAGGCACTGGCATCCCTGCCGCCTGGAATCGGAGCCTTTCTTTTTTCGGTTGATTGATTCCGGACCACCGTGAACTCGTCGCCCGGCGGAGATCAGACGGAGAGTGAAAGTCGAATCAACATAGAATCACGGTGCATCATGATCATTTGTGCGAACATCGTTGAGCTTCGCGTCGATTGTCGAGTGCACAAAATACGACGATTTCCTGCGGCAGTCAACCCACTCTGAAGTTTTTTTTGGATTTCGCCAGTCAGGCTTCCGCCGAGCGTCGACTTGCATCGCAGGGTCCAGTCGAGGCCCGCGGTATTGCCGGAACGTCGCGTTCCGCGCGGCTGCACGGAACGCTCGGCCAGAATCGCTGCGCAGTAGAAGCGATCGATTGCGTTTCCTTGCTCGGCGATGGCAGACTCAAGCCCTCTGCCCTCTGGTATCGCTGTCTGCTGGTGGCTCTCCTGCGAGGAGCCATAGGACGGCCGCGGCGAGACGCCATAGTAGACACGCGCACTGCGTCCTGTTTCATTCTTACAAGTGAGGTTTCGTTGATGTCTGAACCTGCGAGCCCGCAGCGCCGCATCGTCTCGCTGGACCAGTTTCGCGGCTACACCGTCGTGGGAATGTTGTTCGTGAACTTCCTGGGCGGCTTTGCCGTCGTCCCGCCGGTCTTCAAGCATCACAACACCTACTGCAGCTACGCCGATACGATCATGCCCCAGTTCTTCTTCGCGGTGGGGTTCGCTTTTCGGCTGACGTTCCTGCGTCGGCTTGCAGACCAGCGGCGCGTTGGGCCGCGATCCGTGCGCGCTCTCGTCGCGCGCTGGCGCTTGTTCTTGCTTGGCTTCGTCATCTACCACCTCGACGGCAGCGTCAAGCACTGGGCAGAGCTCCAGAGGCTCGGCCTGTCGGGGTTCCTGGCGCAGGCCTTCCGGCGCGAGCTCTTTCAGACCCTGGTGCACATTGCCATCACCTCGATCTGGATCTTGCCGGTGATCGCCGGCGGACCAGGCGATTCGGGTGGCCTTCCTGATCGCTTCGGCGGGCTTGCATCTCTGGCTTTCGTCGCGGTTCTACCTCGACTGGGCGTGGAATGCCCCTGTGATCGACGGCGGTCCGCTCGGGTTCTTGACGTGGTCGATTCCGACGCTCGTCGGCTCACTCGCCTGCGACGCCGTGTCGCAGAGCAGCCGATTCCGGCGAAGACGCTCGCCGAAGGCTCGCCTGTCTGGTCGGTCGCTTCTGATGCTGCTGGGCTACGCTCTCTCCTGCGGCGGCGGTCGCCTGGCGGCTCCGCCGTTTGTCGATCCCGGGATCGAGATTCACCGGCTCTGGACGATGAGCCAGCGCACCGGGAGCGTGTCGTATCTGACGTTCGCCGCTGGTTTCTCGCTGGCTGTCTACGCGCTGTGTTTCGAGCTTTGTGATCGCCGAGGCTGGCAGACCGCTCTCTTCCGGATTTTCGGCCAGAATGCGCTGGTTGCCTATGTGATCCACCCGATCGTGGCGACGCGGTCAAGCCCTACTTGCCGAACGACAGCCCGTTCTGGTACCTGGCGCTTGGGTTCAGCGTCTATTTCGCGATCTGCGTCGCGTTCAACTGCCTACCTCGACCGACACAGGCTGTTCGTCCGGCTCTAGAGCGAGCGGCTCAAGTGGGAAGCTCGTTGCCCTTGGGAGTCACCCTGCTTGAAATTGGGCTCGATGTTGGCTTCGGCGCGGCCCGATGACCAGGCGAGAGCACCGAGCAGCAGTGCCTGGTACATCGGGTTCGACCAGACGTCTTCGCGGTGGCCCATCGAGGTGTAGAAAACGCGTCCCTTGCCATATGCCCGCGCCCAGGTCATCGGGAAGTTGGGCCGCTGGTACATGTTGCCCGTCATCCCTTCGGTGACTTGATAGCATGATGACGTGCAGATCGTCGGGCAAGTGTTTGAGCGCATACCATTCGTCGTTGATCGTCGAACGACTTTCCTTCCTTGCCGAAGCCGGCGGCGACCCCGGGAAACTCGGAATCGGCGATCTCGATCTTGCAGCTCCTGCTGGTCGCCGTGGGTGATGAACTCGCCGCCGATCATCTGGATGTAGGGATCGTCGGCTCCCTTGTTGCGCGGTGCGAAGTGGCCGAAGGTGTCGGTCGCGCAGTGCATTCCCATGAAGCCCTTGCCACCGCGAATGGCGTCGTAGAAGGCCTTTTCGCCATCGGCGGAGATCGGCGGGTTCTTGTCGCTGCCGGGAGCCGTCAGGTCGCCGGTGGTCTCAAAGACGAAGACGTCCCACTGGCCGATCTGGTCGGGCTCGAACAGCCGGCCGTCCTTGGATGCGACGACCTCGAAGCCGTTCGTCCTTGCCGATGTCGGCCAGGATCTTCCCGGCGTGCGACGGTTTGCCACGCCTTCTGGGCGATCACCGAGTGCTCGAAACCCGAGCTCTTGGTGAAGAAGAGCACCTTCTTGGTCGGTCCTTTGGGCTGCGGGGCCATGGCGCGAGCCAGGGACGGGCCACCCAGCCACGCTGCGGCACCGGCCAGCAACAAATCACGACGATTCAGGTCGAACGACATCGAGTTGCCTCCTGTGGGCAGGTTCGAGTGGGGAGGGATGGTTCCAGGTTCCCCTTCTTTTACACCGAGCGGCTGGTGAAAGAAACCGGGCAGATGCAGCTCAGTGCTTGCCTCAAGTTCAGCGAGAGTGGCCCGGTGGTGGTCACGCGGAACGGCAAGCCAGTTGCGCTCATCGTTGGCGTCGCCGATGAGGACGAGATCGAGCGGCTGCTGATGGCGTATTCACCGCGTCTCCGAGCCAGCTTGAGGAATCACGATGACAGATTCGAGCGGGAGACGTGCTTGGCCATGAGGAATTCTGCGCAGCGGTCGGAGCGTCCAGAGGCTCGAAGCAGTGCGCCAGAAAGCGAAAAGCTGGAAACCGCATAGCCGAGGGCGGCTTTCCGCTTGCGGACTCGTGGCAACGCGAGTAATCTAACGCAACTGCGCCTTCCGGACCAAAGGCGCGGCAGGAACTCACGCACGCGGTGGCCCTCTGCGAACCCAGGGGTTGCTGCACGGAACGGACACCCGGCACGGACGCTCTTGCAGACTTTGGCGTCCAGCCATTGGTTGGGGACGCAATCAGGATGTCTCAACTCACTTCGGAACCAGACACCGCCGATCAATCCCAGCTTTCCAGGCTGTGTGTCGCGATCCGCGGTAAGCTCCAGTTCATGGATTATCTGGTCCGCGCCGCCCTGGCCGATGCCGACCGCTACCGGGCCGAAACGGACCCCGGCACGCGAATCTTCATCAGGCAGTTGGTCGAGATGCACGCGGCCAATCTTGCGGACTCGAGAGCCAGAACATGCGCTTGGTCGGTGACGTGTGCGAGGCTCTCGAGGCCATCGTCGACGGATCGGCTGATTGGCCTGACGATGAGGGAGACCTGCCATGAGCACTGCAAAGAACGGAATGCTCCAGGCAACCGGCCCGCGCGACGGCGACGATTCCGCCATCGCCGGCCGACGCACTGCCGACCGGCTCTCCAAGCCGAGACCAGCCTCGCCGCCACCGCGGCGCTTCAGCGCTCGCTCGCCGACATCAAGGGACAGGCCCAGTTCCTGCTCTATCTGGCCGATCAAATCGAAGATTCGCTCGAACAGCTCGAGAGCGAGGCTGATGCCTGCCACAGCTCGTTCTTGTGCAAGGTGCTGGGAATGTACTCGGGGCAGCTCGAAAGCAAGCACCAAGGCCTGGGCGAGAAAATCGCCGAAGCCTGCCAGGAAGTGTACGTGACCGTCCGGGAACGCGAGCTGATTTGAGAGCGTGACTGCGAATTGTGGTCGTGCGCGGAAGGGCCCTCACCCCAGCCCTCTTCCAGAGGGAGAGGGAGCCCTGAGTCGTCGCTTCGGGCTCCCGGGTTTATCAGATCGTGCCGCTGGTTGAATTCGCAGTCACGTTCTGAGCCGCACGGCTCTCACTTGCGTGTCATCCATCGCGAAACGCCGAGCTGAAGCAAGATCCAGAGCGCCGACGCCGCCTCGCGCATGTTGATCTTCGAGCTGCCCGCGCGGCGGTTCTCGAACAGGATCGGGGTCTCGCCGATCCGGCAGCCGACTTTCTGACACCAGTACAGAATCTCTTCCTGGAACGAATACCCGCGCGAGCGCACGCGGCTGAAATCGATCTCGGCCAGCTTGCTGACGCGATAGCAGCGAAACGCGCCGCTGTTGTCCTTGCTGGTCAGACCAGCAAGAGCCGGGCATAGCGCATTGATTCCGCCGCTCATCAGCCGGCGCTTGAGCGTGAAACCCCCCTCGACCCCGCCGCCCGGAACGTAGCGCGACCCGATCATCACGTCGTGGTCGGCCATCCCCGCGATCAAGGCGGGGATGAATCGCGGCGGATGGCTGAAATCGGCGTCGAGGTTCAGCAGATAGTCGATACTTGTGCTCGATCGCGAACCTCATCGCGGCCAGAGTCGCCGTCCCCAGGCCGAGCTTGCCGGCGCGATGAATGCACGTGGATTTCGCTCAAGGATCCTCGCAGCTCGTCCGCGATCTGGCCCGTGCCGTCCGGCGAGTTGTCGTCGATGACCAAGATCGCAGACGCCGGTGCAAACTGCCGGATGGTTTCCACCAGCGGCCGAAGATTGCCCGCTTCGTTGTACGTTGCCAGCGAAATCAGAAGCCGGCTGGCCTCCGGTAACACGGTCGTGGATGAGTCGGACACAGTCGGGTCAACCTCGACGCGAGCGGTAGTTGAAAAGCAGGTGCCGCCTCCGGAAGCTCCTGCCCCAAAACGTCTTGCGAACGTCTGGACCAGGTCGACCGCGGTCGCCGTACCTCCCGGGAAGAAGAACGGCTGGGAGCACCAAGATCTGCGTCGGCGACACCTGCTCGTCAGTGAAAATAAAACGTTCCCCGCACGCCGATCAGCGCCGTGGCAAGGCCGTTAAGAGACCATTCGACGCTGGAACGGCAATTTCATCAGTCGTTTCCTCGAGTTTTCGGCTTCCCGGATCCGTACGGCGTGCCTGCGCCGATTCGGCAGTTGAAACCAAGCGCATCGCGGCTACTTCGATTGACGGAACCGCGTGAAAAGCTGGCTGTACGGGGCGAATTCGTGCTGGCCCTCGGCTCGGATGCCCCCCGCCGGCATGCGCGCCGGCGGAAGATCGTCCTGCGGCCGCTGGCTCCGCTCTGTCACCCGGCTCAGCCGCATAGTCGGCAGACCGATCATGCAGTATCCCTGGCTGGCTCGACCGTGTCGTCAACCAGGCTCGTTCGCGCTGCTCGAGAGTGCCTGAAGCACCGCGTAACGGTCTTCGATCAACTCTTCGGTCGAGCGGCGATTCGTGCGAACTGAAGCTGGCTGGCATCGCTCGGCGCCCGTTTCCAGGGTGGAGAGCTCGTCCTCCAGGTCGCCTTCCCATCCCACCTCGACCAGCCCTCCTCATCGCGGATCGGGGGCTTTGAGGGGATCAGCGCCGGCGGCTTCGGCTCGGCGCGGGCCTCTTCGGCGCGGACCGAGTCGATCCGCTCTGCTCTTTCACGACTTCGTCGGACAGATCCGGCTGCGCCTCGGAGTCGAGGTCGCGTCGAAGAGTCGCGGCAGCCACGGGCGCCGGTGCTCGATGCTGCGGACCGTCCGGCCCTCGCGACGGAACTGAGTCTGCCCCTGGATTGCTTCGCCGCGTTCGAGCCGACAGCTCTGCGCAAGCCGCAGGAGCATGGCCGGGTTGCCGTGTGACTTGCGGTGCAGCTCCTCGAGCAGCGCGTTCGTCCGCCGGCCGATCGTGCCGGCGGCCTCGAGCAACTCGCGTGCTTCGTCGAGATCGATTGGCTTGAGATGGATGTGCGACGAGATCTGGGCGGCCAGGCCGATCGAGCTGCGCGCGCCGGACGAGCGATCGCGGCAGATCGGTTGTCGCCCACGACGAAAAGCGCGGCAAACCCCCGCGGCCGTCCCAAGTTGATTCGCGATGGCCTGCACCTCGTCCCAGACCGCCGAGCGGCCGCGATGCGCTTCGTTGATGACCAGCAGCCAGCGGCGACCGTCGGTGAATTCGTCGGCCAAGGCGTCCTGAATGCGAATTCGCGCCTTGCCCAGTCGGTTGCTCGCCGAGACGCCGAGCGGATGTCCGCCAGGCGAAGGAACTCGATGGCGTTCATGTCCGCGGCCAGATCGACGCTCGCGATGTCGCCAGGTCGCTTCGGTTTGGGCTGCGAACCGCGGATCAGCGCGGTCTTGCCGGCACCCGGCTCACCGGTGATAAGAACGGGCCGGGGCGGTGTCGCGCACGCCGCCCTTCGCAGGGATTCGAGGGCCTCTCGGCGGCTGGCGACCAAGTGGATGCAGCCAACCGGCTTGGCCGGTGAGTCACGCTGGGTCGATCCGTCGTAATCGGACTGCATCGCCGAGCCGACTCCCTTCCATTACTGCAACCGTCACATCATGCCCTGGCGAACCGTACGGATGTGCAAAGCCGTGGCGCATCGATGCGTCTTCGCTACCATTTCATCGGTGGGGGAAGCATCGGGCTTGAGCGCAGCGTCCGAGAAGAAACCTGCCCGTTGACATCTGGTGACGCCGCCGGAAGTTCTCAGAAGCTTCGGCTTTTGGTAAGATCATCTGATGTAGTGAAGGTCGAAGCGATGGGCCTCTGACGAAGATGCCGAACCGCTCGGCGAGGCAATCTGAGCCGTCCGTTCGTACCTGCCCGGTTCGGAGGGGGCCTTGGCGACTGAGATCAACGCGATCAGCGACGATCGAATTGGCGACTATCGCTACGTCCGGACCATCCATCCCGGTGCCACGTCCGTCGTCATGGAAGTGCTCAAAGAGGGCACACAGAAACGGTTCGCCCTCAAACAACTGCTCGCCTCGCGCGCCGAAGAAAGAGAAGACTACAAAGCATTCATGCATGAAGCCAAGCTTGGAATGGAGCTTCGGCATGCGAACCTGATCCGGGTCTACGAGCTCGTCAAGGATCCCCTTCAGCCTTTTTTCGTGATGGAGCTTTTCACGGGCCTTCATCTCAAGATGCCGATTGCTCGACCCAGCATTTACCCGATGCCCAAGAAGAATTTGCATCGGATCATCCAGCAGGCGGGGTCGGCGCTTGCATACATGCATGATCGCGGCTGGGTGCATCGTGACGTGAAGCCCGAGAACATCTTGTACAACAAGTCGGGCGAGGTTCGGGTGATCGACTATGCGCTGGCGAGGCGCGATGGCGGTCGGCCTGATGAAGATGTTCGAGGGGCGGATCCCGCGGCAGGGAACGAAGACGTACATGTCACCCGAACAGATCCGCTGCGATTCGCCGACGCCGCTGGCGGATATTTACAGCTTCGGAATCACTTGCTATGAATTAGCTTGCAGCCGGCCACCGTTTCGCGCGAATTCGTCGCAGGAGCTGCTCGAGAAACACCTGGCCGAGCGGCCGCTTCCGCTGACGACGCATAACAAGCTGGTGACGCCCGAATACAATGACATGGTCCTGAAGATGATCTGCAAGAAGCCCGCAGATCGGTATTGCGAGCCTCCACGAGGTGCTGAGCCGGTTCCGGACGATTCGGATCTTTCAGGACGACCCCGACCCACTCGCGGAACGCGACGGCGCGATGACGTAAGAACGCCCGGCCCGCGCGTTTCCTTGAGTGCCAGCGTCGCGCACAGACGCTTCCTTCCGCAAGTCAAACGCCAATTCGAGAAGCCAAGGCATGGCCCAGGACCCCCCGCCGTCCCGCAGTCCGTCTGAACCGCGGCTGCCGTTCGAGACCCCGATCTACGAGATGGAAGCACGCCTCTCAGAGCTGGAGGCACACTACGCCAAGAACCGCGCCGGCGGGGATTCTGCCCAAGATCGCCGAACAGATCCGCCGGCTCAGGCGCGAGCTGGCTGCGCTGAAGCGCGAAATCTACTCTCACCTCGAGCCCTGGCAGATCGTCCAGGTCTCGCGCCACCCGCAGCGGCCGCAAACTCGCGACTACATCGAGCTGATCTTCGAGCAGTTCCTCGAGCTGCACGGCGACCGCGCCTTGGGCGACGACAAGGCGATCGTCACCGGACTGGCCCACCTCGACGACATCAAGGTCATGTTCATCGGCCATCAAAAGGGCAAAAACCTCGCCGAGCGCAAGAAATGCAACTTCGGCTGTGCTCACCCCGAGGGCTATCGCAAGGCACTCGTCAAGATGCGGCTCGCCGAGAAATTCGGCCTGCCGATCATCTCCTTCATCGATACGCCGGGCGCCTATCCGGGGATCGCCGCCGAGGAACGTGGCCAGGCCGCGATCATCGCCGAGAACCTGATGGCGATGAGCCAGATCCGCACGCCCGATCGTCGGCGTCGTGATCGGCGAGGGCGGCTCCGGCGGAGCGCTGGGAATCGGCATCGGCGACCGGCTGGCCATGCTCGAATTCACCTATTACTCGGTGATCAGCCCCGAAGGCTGCGCCTCGATCCTGTGGAAAGGAAGCGAGCACGCCCCCAAGGCGGCGGCCGCGCTCAAGTTGACCAGCCGCGACCTGCTCCGCTTCGGCATCATCGACGAGATCATCGCCGAGCCCGCCGGCGGCGCCCATCGCGACCACCGCGAGGCCGCCGCCAGCTTGAAGACCTTCCTCGATCCACTCCATCCGCCAGCTCAAGGAGATTCCCGACCGATCGACTTGTGTCACAGCCGTTACGAGAAATACCGCAAGATCGGCGTCTTCCATGAAAAGCCGCCTCCTGAGCCCGAGCGAAATGGGCCGGCCGAATTAAACGAATCGACCGGCATCTGACAGGGTCGATACTGGTCGCAATGACCGAATCTTGGCCGCCGACTGTCTCGAGCGTGGAGCATCTGAAGAACCTGACCGGGCTCGAGAGCTTGCTGGTGGCCTTCACTGATATTACCTGGACGGGCTCGCACGAGCTCAAGTGGGTGTTATCCAAGACCCAGGTGCGATGGATGGCGAAGTGATTCTCCCGAGATCGTGCCTCGCCTGGCCGTTTGCTGCTCCCACTCGGAGCGAAGCAAGGCGAACGCGAATTCAGATGCCCATCGCCCCTTGAACCACACGTTCTCTATGAAATGCCCTTCGCAGCGGAATCCCAGGCGATGGAACAGTGCCGCCGCAGCGGCGTTCTCGGCGTCCGTCACGGCCGTGATTCGATGCTTCTCGAGCGCGGTGAATGCAAAGTCGATCACGGTCGAGAGCGCTTCGCTCGCGTAGCCGCGCCCCCAATGCGACGGCGCCAGTGTGATGCCGAGCTCCATCTGTCGCGGATGGTCTTGCGGGAAGTGCATCCCGCAGTCACCGATCATCGCACCGCTGTCGCGCAAGATGATCGCGAGCTGGAGCCAGGTGCCCGGGATGTTCGGTTCGCGGCATGACTGTTCCCTGAGAAGCGCTGCGGCATCCTCCGGTCCGAAAGTGTCCCAGGACTGGAATCGTGCAACTTCCGGCAGGGGCCGATAGGCACACAAGACGCCGAGATCGTCGCCCGTCAAGCGGCGGAGGATCAGTCGCGGCGAGTGGAGTTCGGATAGCACAATCATTGCCATTCGAGCAGCGCCGGCTTGGCCGTGACGGCCTCACTCGACATCTTGGCCGCATCCGCGGCCGGGTCCTGCACGCTCCTTCGTTCGAAGTGGAGCGTAATCCCGACGGTCGAGCCAGCCATCCTCCGAAGAGCGCGATCGCTACCTCCGGTAGCGAAAACAGAACGGCCCCGCATCCGAGCTCGGCCGAAAGTTGAACCCACATCGGCGAGCCTTCAAACAGCGGAATGAGGACCGGTCTCGTCCATTTACCGGTCCAATCGGTGAAGGTCAGAAGTGCCGAAGGCACGATCGAATAGATCGTGACGAACGCGAAGACCGCCATCCAACCCAATGCCTCGAAGCCAAGGGCAAACGAGGAGAAGCAGCCCCCACGCAGCAGGCTCGGGGCCGAGAGCAAGGCGACCAGGAACAGGATGCTCGCCATCGGCATCACGCCGCAGGCGAAAAATAGGTGCGGAAGGGAATCGGTCTTGGTCTGATCGAACGACCGAATGACCGCCAGATTGAGAGCGATCGCCGCGACGACAGCCATCAAACCGGCGATCGGAAACTTCGCTCTCTTCATGACATTACTCCTTTGACTCGAGCTGCGCCACCACATTCCGACCGGAGCGGCTGCCCGGTCGGTCCTACTGGATGAGTTCCGTCACTTGAGAGCACTGCGCCTCTTTTAACCCGAAACGCAATTTCCAGCTTGCGAGCAGACAACCGCCGAACAGAGCGATGACCAGCTCTGGTAGCGTGAAGATCACGGTACAGGCGGCGAATTCGAAGGCATTCGCGCCTGATCGCGACACACCTCGCATCAGAGGGGCGAAGAACAGACTCAAGTATGGACCAAACAGTCTCGAATAGCCGAGCAGCGCGCTCGGCGCGAGACAAAGGCAGGCGATGAAGCCGAACACCGCCAGCCAGCCGAACGATTGGAATCCGAGGGCGGAAGGGGATAGCCAACCCCCTCGGACGAACTTCGGGGCGGAAACCAATGCAAGCAGCACGAGAATGCTCGCCATCGGCATGACGCCGCAGGCAAAGAAGAAGTTTGGTCGTGACCGAATCACCGCAAGGTTGATGGCGACCGCCGCGACCGCAGCCATCAGTCCGGCGATCGCGAACCGCGGACGCTTCATGACATTCCTCCTTGAAAGTCGGAGTTGGGCGCCCTTGCGGCAACAGATCTCAGTGAGCAGGGCGGGGTCTGGAGACCGGCGCCCAACATTCCTTTCAAGAGGGCGGGGTCTGGAGATCCTGCGCCCGACATTGCTTCGTGAGCAGCGCTGCTTAGACTTTCGCCGGCACCACAAAGGGCGTCCGATATTCGCGTGTGAGCATCGCATCGGCCTCGGAATCGCCTTCGAAGGACTCGGTCGAGGGGTGGATCCGCAACTTGCGGCCGAGCCGGTAGGCGATGTTACCCAGGTGACAGTACGCGCTCGAAAGATGCCCTTCTTCGATATCGGCCGCCAGGATCTTGGAGTCACGCGCCTTGAGGGCCTTGATGAAGTTGGCGAAATGGTCGCCGCCGCCTGAGCCGCCGGGGCCTTTCTCGAGCTTCGGCCCCAGGAACGATTGCCAGTCGGTGTAGCTCGAGATCGCGAGGACGCCCTCTGACCCGTAGAAGATGTCGCCGATCTTGACCTTGGCCTCATCGTTGGTCAGAAGCCCGCGCACCTCGAACTGAAGCTCGCAATCGTCGAACTCGAATCCTACGTGGAGCGTGTTGGGAGTCTGGCCGTCATCGGAGTAGCCATATCGGCCGCCGGAGGCCACCACCGCTTTGGGAAATTCGTTCTTGCCCAAGCCCCAACGGGCGAGGTCCATCTGGTGGATGCCTTGGTTGCCAAGGTCGCCGTTGCCGTAATCCCAGTGCCAGTGCCAGTTGTAGTGGAAGCGATTTGGGTTGAATGATCGCTCAGGCGCCGGCCCGAGCCAGACGTTGTAGTCGACTTCAGCCGGAGGCGGGCAGTCTGCCGCATGCCCGATCGAGCCGCGCGGCTTGTAGCACAGCCCCTTGGCCATGTAGATCTGGCCGAGCTTGCCCGATCGCAGAAACGCGACGGCGTCCTGAATGCCCTTGTGGCTGCGGCACTGAGTGCCGGTCTGGACGATGCGCTCGTGTTTTCGCGCGGCTTCAACCATCCGCCTGCCTTCGCTCACGTTGTGGCTGACGGGCTTTTCGACATAGACGTCCTTGCCCGCCTGGCATGCCCAGATCGTCGCCAAGGCGTGCCAGTGGTTGGGCGTGGCGATCGAGATGGCGTCAATCGTCTTGTCTTCGAGCAAGCGGCGAATGTCTTGGACGATCTTGGGCGCCGACTTGGAGTTTCGTTCGACCGTCTTGGCGCCGCGGGCAGCCGCGCGGAGGTCGACGTCGCAGATCGTCGTGATCTTCACGTCCTTGAGATGGCTCCAGCCGGCGATGTGGTCCTTGCCCCGGCCGTTGACGCCGACGACCGCCATCCGCACGGTGTCATTCGGCCCGGCCGGCTTGGTATTGCCATCGCCGTCGTCGGGGGCCGCAACGGCCTTCGCTGCCGGAATGGCGGCCATCGCCGCGGCTATCTTGGCCGTGTCTGCGAAAAACTCTCGGCGCGGGAGCGAGCGCATGGGTGGGACCCTCTTCACGGAGGATGGATTGGCGGGAGGCGATCGCACGGAGGTCCTCTTATCTAACCGCGTTTTGGATGGGGGAGTCAAGCGCGGTGTCTTCCGAAATTGCGGCGCACTCCGCAAGCGACCGGTCGATCATGTTCTTCTACCGGTCGTGGATAGCACTTGAAGCCGATTAATCGGGTGCACACGGGAGCGACTGACCCGCGCGCTGGCCGATTACCGATCCAGGTCACGCATGAGGGATACGGGTTGATCTTCCAAAATCGCCCGAACATGCTTCGAGCCTGCCAGAACCAACAAGGCAGACGCGGGCGCCTCGACGGCGATGGACCCAAAAGCGTCGGGGCCCGCCGCCAGGCGGCGGCCGCCTAAACGCTCGAGCACGCGATCGAGCCCGACCAGAGCCCCTCCGGCACTAGCCTGGATCGAGTTGGCAATCGTCTTCCTCGTCGCCTTTGAGCGGCGACCGGGAACCGTGGCTGGCACGGGCCGGTGTCGAGCAGGACGACGGCGCGAGCCATCGAATCGGGCGCGAGGCGGGCCAGTCGCCGGGCGAACTCCGGGCTAATCTTCGGGATCGGCGGTTTGCTCGATTGAGCAGGCATACCACGGGCTCGCTACGGTTCATTTAGAGGGCCGCGAGGGCCGCGGCCGGTCGGACCAGGCCGAATCCCCAACGATTATCGGGTCGGAGAGATGCACCTCCGGGATGAGCGGCTGCGTCCTTCAATGCCCGGACAATCTCCTCCAGCGGCGCGTCGGGCCGCGCGGCCATGAGTAAGGCAGCGCAGCCGGCGACGTGAGGTGTCGCCATCGACGTGCCGTCCATGTAATTATACTCGAAAGTCCCCTCGTTCCGCTGCACCGGTGGAATACACGAATAGACTTGCACGCCGGGTGCCACGACGTCGGGCTTGTGCACCAAGGCGTTTTTTTGGTCACCGGGAAAGACCAAGCTCGCCCCGCAACTGAATGTGGCGACCTCCAGGTCTCGCCTTCGCGGAACCTTCTCGGCCGCTCCAACGGAGAAGGCGTTATAGGCATTGCCCGGCGAGCTGCTATTGCCGTGGTTCTCGTTGCCGATGGCGACTACGGGCAGGATGCCGTAGTGGTTAATGAGAATGTCGAAGACCTCGGCGAAGAGTGGTTCATAATAGCTGAACCCCAGGGACATATTGATGACGTCGGCGCCCTTTTCGACGGCCCACGACAGCCCTTCGAGGAGAGTGCGCACCGTCGAGTCGCCGATGAGGACGCCGGCGACGAGAAGGTTGGCCGCCGGTGCGACGCCGATTGCAACGCCCTCGCTGGTCGTCCCGCCGGCGATCGTGCCGCAGACGTGGGTGCCGTGCCGCCCGGCATCGAACGTCGGGTTCGACTCGATCCGTCGCCCAAGCGGGTCGATCAAAACAAATTCCTTGACCCGGCCGGCGAGCGCAGGATGGTCGCCATGGACACCGGTGTCGAGTACTGCGACGTTGATATCCTCGCCCTTGGTCGTTTTCCAGACCTCTGGAATGCCGAGCTGCTTAAGGCCCCAGGTCAGCCCGTCCCGGGCCTCCTGCCGGACCAGCTTCGTATACTCGACCTCCTTTGGCCGGATCAAGTGGATGTGCTGGTTGGGCAGGATCGCGACGACTTCCGGCCGCTCGGCCAGGGCCGGGAGGGTCTTGCGCGTGACCTCGACTGCCGCGACTGGCAGGGCGCTGGACCCAATCGGCACCATCGATAAGGGCTGCTTAACATCCATCCGTTTGGCGCCTTCCTTGCGATAGCCTTGCTCGAGCTGGGCGTGAATCTCCCTCTGGGCGGCGGCATGCGCCTTGATCGAGGCCATTCGCTGCTTGAGCACCCGTAAACGCCCCCGGACCGGCAAGCCCTCCAGCGGCGGGGCTTTGTACACGACGATCGCGTCGCGCTTGTTCTCCGGGCCGCTGTCGGCGAGGAACGGCTGGAAGGCGGGTGAAACCTTGGGATCATGAGGCGGGGTCATTATCGGAACCTCATGCTAACATGGGGGCGACCGACTGGGGTCGCGGCGCGCGCGGTTCGGCGTTTCCTTCGGCGGACAAGATGCTGACGCTAGAGTCGAGTTCCTTCACCCAAGCCCTCGTCCACTCCAGCCTGCTTTCAAGGTTCCCGTCGGCTGTGGAGCTTGTCCGGAGGAACTCATCGCCCTTCCCGATCGGCCGCGCTATCGCTGCAGCCAGTTTCGGCCGGAGTTCGTCCCCAACAGAGAACGATCGAGTTTGGCGAAGGTCCCTCAAGGAACTGCAGAGCAGCCTAATCTCGTCTGCAGTCGGCTCGCCGCGGTTGACCTTGTCCAATACATGGAGGAGAATGCGATCGATCGAGCGGAGTTCCGACGTCCCCGCACGTGCACCTAGGCCCAAGGCAGCAGTAACGGCTAGCGACGACCTTCTTTACTTTCGAAATCACGGAAGCACGGCCCGCGCGACGCGAGAAGTGCCGGGTCGTCGGCCAGACGGGCGAGCGTTTCGACGTCGAGCCTCAAGAAGGCGAGGTACACCAATTCCAAGAGCTGGACGGGAGTCTCGGTCCTTCGCTGGAAGATCCTCTCCCGCAGACGGGCCCGCTCGAGGTGCTCGGGGTTGTCGCGCAGCCAATGACAAGATTCGTTAACGCCGAGGTCGGAGGTCCTGATCGTCCCGACGGTGGAATTCGCGATCGCGGCAACCTCCTCGGCGACAAAGCGAGCCAGTACGCTGGGCCGCCCGGCCGCCGGGGCCCGCGCAAGTCGCTCGATGACGCGCGTGCGAAGATCCCGGTCCTGATGAATCTCCGGGCCCGAAGTGAGGTAGGCTTCCGCCAAGACGGCGGCGATCCCCGGCGAGTCGTTCTGGGCAATTAGCCGTTGGAGCATCGCAAGTGCCGCCGGCGCGGGAACCAGACCGCAATAGAGTGCGATGATCTGGTCGTCGATCGGACCGTGCATCCTTGGTCACCTCGCCGCGTTCTTTGGCCTCGATCTGGTCAGGCAAATATAATCCCGCCGGATCGGGCACGCCACGGACAGCCGAGCGCATCCGCTTTTCTGTCTCGTTGGTACGGGTCACTCGATCGATCTCATCGTCAGTCACGGCAAGCGCTGGAACCACGGGCGAGCTGCGTTTTGAATTCCGCGCGTGAGTGACTTGTCGTCCCGCGGAAACGTGGGGGCGCCGAACGGGTGTTTTTCCCGCATCATTCGAAATAGGCTCTTGACACAATGTCCATCATTCCGATAGACATTATTCTATGAGGTCCCAGTTGTCCGCGTCGGCCGAATCGATCTGTTGACCGCGTGGTTCCACCGGTCGAGCAGATCTTCCTAACTCTTTACATCACTGTACTTATCGCAATTCTTTGACGATCGGCCGGCTGACTTCTTTCAGCGGACAACCAGGCGAATCAATCTCGATTAAAACGATCAATAAAATCGGTTTGCTCGAACCAAGAGAGGGGGGATTCCGATGAGACGACGATACCTGTTCGCTTTGGTGGTCGTGATCGGGGGCATTTCGTCGTTCGGCTGCACGACGGAGGGAGAGTCGCCGCTGGGCCACCTCACCACGCAGGTCGTGAGCAATCGTGATGCGGAGATCAAGAAACTCCGTTCATCGCCGTATTATCGGCCGGTGACAGAGGCGCGTGGTGTCGCGCACGCTGACCTTGGGGCGCTGTGCGCGCCAGTGAGCCTCGCCCCGTTCAACCGGGAGCGGCGTGGCCGGCGTCGGTGAGGATCGCCGATCCGACAAGCGCGGGCCGGCACAACGTTGGCTTCAGAGCCGACGTCTAACCCACGATTGCCGGTGCGCCAAACGGCACGCCGGCAACGCATTTCAACAGCCGCAACAGACCGGCGTGTTGTTGAACATCAGGCAGCAGGTGCAACCTGCTTTGATCATCGAGGTCATGCACGCGCAGCAGGCCTCGATCATGGCGCAGCATGCCGGATCACCGCTCGTGCACGTGACGCACACCCCGTCTTCGGTGGGCTCGCATTTGCACATCGCCATGACCAGATTGCAACAGCACGCGACCATGCCGTTCATCATGCAGCAGCAACTGCACAGGGCGCCTGGCATCATCGTGCAAAGATTCTGGAGCATGGTCGCCGAGACCTTGTCCTCACACGCGCAGACGATCTTCATCCCTCCGGCACACTTCTTGAACGTCATCGTGCAGCGAGGGACCATCAACACATTCATGCCGGTCGGCTGTGCGCCGGCGCGCTCAGGAGCCCACTCGGATTCGACACGGGCATGCCCGGAATTCCCACTCCGGCTCGTTCCATCATGACGGCTGAACTCATCCTGCTCTCCTTTGATGACAACCCATTGTCGCGAAGCACGAACTTTCCTGGCCCCAAGATTGACCGGCGACTGGTGAAAAATCAAGTCGTTTTACAAGAATTTGTAGGAATGTGATTATGACCAATTTGATAAACAAACCGGGCGCTGAATGCCAGCACTTGAGCCCGAGGCTGGGGATTACGAAGGTCTACATCCGATAAAGAATCTGGGGAAGCTGGCTAAAGTTCGGGACCGACTCGACCTAACTCATTTTGCCGTTCGAGTCTGTGGTAACGGTTTTTGCGACTGGATGCCTGAAACCCGCATTTGTTGCGAAAAAGACGGTGTCATTGCCATACCTCAGTATGTCGATAATAATAGTCAGGTATCCGCTCCTTTTCGTACCGGGGCCACATATCTCTGTGGAGGTGTTCGATGTATTCAAAGAACTTTACGGGGGGCGAAGGAGCGTCGACCCTTGCGTTTGGACAGCGGACGGTCGCGCCGACAGTTGTTGTTCTGCCGGCGATTTCAACAGGGATCTACCCATCGCAGGAGATCTATCACCTCGCGTATGAATGGGCACTTGCGATGCTACGGCCAGGGGGATACGAACTCGCCAATCGGCTCGTGCTGAACTGAGCCGCCAGGAAAAGGTGCCAGCCGCCGTTTCCCCATCCGACGGATCGCTGGACGTTAGGGTGGGTGCAACCCACCGGCCATAAAGCTATATCGGATGGTGGGTTGCACCCACCCTACGGAGAGCGCGGCGGGCGGTTGCACTCGAATGGTGTACAGGCGTATTACCGGCTTTTGATCCAGGCCGACTTTCGCTTTAGGCTGTGCTCATCGGTCACTCGCGCGTCGGGATCTCCAGCAGCCAGGAGCTTTACATGTCGCTACGTGACGTGAACCGGGGCGAGTCACGTACGTCTGGCTTCCGCCGGAACCCCCTCACCTCAGGAGATTGCGGCCGGGTCACCCAGGGCGGTTGCCCGCCCCGGGGCCGGGTAAGGAGGTGACGTTACCGGTACCCCCTCCCCTCAGAACTGCACGTGAAAGTTTCCCTTCATGCAGCTCAAGCCTTCACGAACGCCCCTCGCAGGACGCGGCCGCTTTTGTCAGTCGTTCTTGGACATGGATCTGCCGATGACAGTTGGCATGCAACAACTCCAAGTTGTCGGCTGTGTCAGAACCGCCCCGGCTGCGCCAGATGCGATGGTGGAGATGCAAGTCTTCCTCTGCGATCCGCAGCGGTTGACCACAGACCACGCATCGTCCCTCTTGTTCCTTCCATAAGTATTCGATCCGGCCCCGACCTGCCAGCGTTTGGCTCAGTTGCCAACCCAGTCGTGCTTCCAGGTACAGTTCCCACTTCGGATCGTAGGGATTCACGTCGCTCCGGATCTTCACATAACGAATGATCCTCACTTTGGCTGCTTCCATCAACTGGATCGGCCGGCCTTGGCCTTTCTGGTCAAACAGCGTACCGGTGAAGACCCAGTGGCGGTAACCGTCTTGCTGGAAGTATTTCTCCTTGATCCACCTCCGGCTTTTGTTCTGGTGCCGTCGTCGACACCAACGCCACAATTTCTGGAAAATCCGGTGATCCACGTACGTAAAGGTGTGCTTGCTCGCCGCATAACGGTGGTACATGGTCCAGCCCTTGATTTGCTGATTCAAACGCCGGATCATCTCTCCTGCCGTCAGGCTGCCCGAGCGGTCGATCGTTTCCTGTATCTTGTTCAAGAACGTCTTCACGTTTCGCGAGGACGGCTTGGTAAACACCTTGCCGCAGCGATAACGTCGCACATTCTGCCCCAAGAAATCGAAGCCATCCTCTCTATGCGTGATCTGGGTTTTCTCGTGGGAGAGTTCCAAACCGCGTTCCTTCAAGAAATGAGCCACGAGGGGTTGCACTTGGTCACGGAGGAGTTCCTTTGAGATGCCCGTGATCAAGAAGTCATCCGCATAGCGGACCAGGTGGACTTTAAACTTCCGTTGTCGCCCGTGCTTCTCGGCGAACTGTTCCGCCAGCAGCCGTTGCAGTCCATCCAGAGTCCAATTCGCCAGGACGGGTGAAATGATCCCGCCTTGAGGTGTTCCTTCCGTGGTGGCGAACCAGGCGTGCTTCTCCAGGAAACCCACTTTCAGCCATTGCCCGAGCAACTGCCGGTCCATGGGGACGTGCGTCAAGAGCCAGTCATGACTGATGCGATCAAAGCAAGCTTTGATGTCCCCTTCGAGAATCCATCCTGGACCGCTCCGATTACCCAAGACAATATGAGATTGTTCCAGGGCGTCGGCACAACGGCGTTCCAGCCGAAAGCCATAGGAATGGCCGTCGGCTCGAGATTCGGCAATGGGATCGAGGCCAAGCAAGTATAATGCCTGCATGGCTCGATCTGACATGGTGGGAATCCCGAGAGGACGTCGCTTGCCGTTGCTTTTGGGAATGTACACCCGGCGGAGCGGTTGCGGTTGGTAACCGTGCCGGCGCAGAGTGCTGAAAGCGGCCGACTTGGCTTCCGGTGTGTTCCAGAGAACTCCGTCCACACCGGGAGTCTTCGCACCCGAATTACTGATGACTCGCAAAATGGCCAGGGCCCGGCCACTGAACGAGTGCGTGAGCAGATAAACCAGAGCCTTGACCTTATTCCATCTGCCCTCCGCAACAGCCTTCACGATACGCGCCTGGAGCCGACGGACCGTGCGCCAGACTTTCTTCCATTCGATGGAGTGCCAGTCGGGCGTAAGCTCGGGAGCCGCACCAGCAAGCATTTCTGCCGCCGACATATCTGCTTGTCTCCCTGAGTCGGTTGGCCAAGGTTCTCTCGTGACGGAACACCTGAGGGAAGTCGGCACCGCTTTCGCGGTGAGGGGATGTCGTCCGTGGGAGGACTCACCCTCTATCCGATCGACTACCGAACGGCATTGGCTTGCTCCCTCATCCTCCACCCGCCGCCCCATCGGCGACGCCTTACGACGGTCCTACCCCGGAGGGAGGACGACGGGCTTACCACGTTCCACGGATGAATCACGGATGGTTTAGGCTCTGCCTCTCCGCCGGTGGCTCGGATGACGACGACAGGGGATGGGAGATCCCACTGTTCCTGGCCACGTACCTTTTGGTTCAAGCCTCTCAGCGCCTTTGGCTTGTTGGATCTCACGACGTTTATCGGCAGTTCACCTGGATTAGCCATGCCATCCACCCCTGGCCCCCGACCGCATTGGCGTTCGCAGTCGTCGGATTCCCTCACGGGATATCCAACCACCCGAAGGTGAGGTTACGTTGTCCCAAGAGCTTCGCACGGTCGGATTGCTCCGGCCGCACGTCCTGGTAGGGTTCCGGTGGTCGTACATCGGGTTATGTCCTGGTTGTAAATCCAGTCATAACAGATTCATCCGCAGCTTCGTTTCGCAATTCCCACAGATCCGGACTTGCCCGTCGAAGAGGCATCCGGCTCGTCACGTTGGGGAATCACTGTCCCTCACACGACTAGGTCGTTTCGCGGTGACACGCTGGTGAGGCACGGTGTCCTCAGCGTGGTTCCAACTTCCCATCCACAACGCGGTGCCCCCTTCGCTCCACGGGGTCCGGAGGGCCGTTCCCCCGCTTCAACACTACTATGGGGCACTCCGACTCCTTGCCGTCCATCTCGCCGTGCTTCGTTTCCTTCGCTTGGCGATACCATCGTTCGTCCCCTGTTCGTCCCCACCAGCTCGGGACAGAGCTGTGGATCAACCTGGAGTTGGTAAGCCGGAGCTCCAGCCGGCCGTCACGATGGAGACGGCAAGGTCTCCCAAGTTCCCGGGGAACCCTACTGATCATTCGCCATGTTCTCCGACCCCGGTCTGACCGGGCACGCTAGTGGGTCCAGGTGTCGCTAATGCCCGGCTCGGCCCCCGCGTCAGACAAGGACGAGGGCTCAGGACAAAGAGGGATATTTCGGGGCTCAATCGCACAGCGTTTGATCTCGCTGTCTACGCTTCGCAGTGAGAGTCGCCTCTCCCCACGCAAGACTGGCTTCCGGCTGCTGGCCCGGCTCTGCCGGACGGGATTGGTTACCCGCAGGCTTCCAATAAAAGGTTTCACATTTGAGATGATCCTCCTTTTCCGAGCTTCTTGCGCAATGTCTGGAATCCCTTGACGGAAGTCTTCGGACGGCAACTGGGGGCGGAAACTGGGACGTGATAAACATTGTCGGAAGTGTTCGGTTCTGGGGGACGGAAACTCACTTCCGGCTGCTGGCCCGGCTCTGCCAGACGGGATTGGTTACCCGCAGGGTTCCAATAAAAGGTTTCACATTTGAGATGATCCTCCTTTTCCGAGCTTCTTGCGCGATGTCTCGAATCCCCTTCCCTGGCCCCGTTTCACTTGACCCCGTTTCCCTCGAGCACAACCGCAACGACCTGAAGCCCGATGAAAGAGCCGGAAACTCCTGGTTAAGGCTAAGAATTCAAGCTCACGGACGCCAGTGTTTGAAGAAAACTCCGCTCTTCATCCGTGAGTATGGCCGATAAGTCGGCGAGTTCCTGCTCCGGGACGCTTTCTCGTAGATTTGCTACACATGCACATATGAGTGCCATCATCCCATTTGCATCATAAACCTCTTGGTCGGAGAACGACCGCCATAATCTCAGATAGGATTCCAATTGCTCAAAGGAATCAAGAGTACGACCTTTCGAGAGAGGAGTCATTGCTTTGCCTTTCCTAGATTGTCGAATGCAGTAGACAACCAGTCCACGCCGGCGGCATCGAATCCTGCGGTATCGGGAACGATCCGAACATGGAAGGGATTCGCCGTGGTGGGCGCGTATATGATGTCGAATCCTGCAGCACGGACGTCCTCAACGAACGCTCCCGAAAGAGCATCGAAACGCACGGGCTGGCGTCCGAACATTTTGGGAATCTCGGTCTCGAGTTGCAAGTCAGTGGCGATCGTCGCCGACTTTCCTGGCTGCGTCACGGCTCCCAACGGTGCATCATCAATGCCCGGACGAAGTATGAAGTTGCCGGGCTTGTTATTCGAACCTCGCACGACGATTTCCAGTCCGTCTGGAATCGGATCTCCCGGCTTGAGATTCTGCAGCCCTGCGGGGAGACCGCTGCTTGGAGCGGCTCCTTCAGCCGCCGCCGCACGTGGCACCGCGCTTACGTCCGCAACGGCTCCGTCAGCCGCCAGTTCGGCGAGTGGTTCGCCTTTTGCTGCTGTTGTCGCCGCGCGGGAGAGGGCGTTGGTCGCGCCGCTGGCTGCCGTTCCTTCGCTTAGGCCAAGTGTCTTCGAGACCGCGCTTGCAGCCGGGATTCCGATCAAGAGTATTTGTACGCCCCCGAGCGTGCCCTTGAGTATGCGCTCTCCCGGTCCCTGCGGGCGAGCCTCAACGGCGGTGTCCGTCGCGCCGGCGTCCGACATCTGACGCACGCCGGTTAGACCAGCAGCGACCGTTCCTGCGGTGACGTACAGGCGTTCGGTGCGCTCATGTGGGCGGTGTTCTGCCAGACGGTCCGGGGCTCTTCGACTCCGACCGTGTAGAGTATCTTCGCGGTCGCCCTGAGGGGGTCAAAGTACGCTGGCGAGTTCCACCAGGCTTTGAGTGCACCCGCGAAAGTGAGCTGCTGTGGCGGCGGGCTTGGTCGGAGGTTGCTCCCGGAGCTGGGCGGCCCGCCCGAGCCCTGCGTGCCGGCTTGGGTGGGGATCGTGATGTCGGCGGGATCGCGGCCGGGGGTGGCGAGCGTGATTAGCGGCGTGGCCGGCTGGGCGGTACCCGTCCGCGAGACGCCGTCGGGGATGCCGGGTGTTGCTGGAGCTTGCTGGAGTGACGAGAACTTTTCTCCCGGCAGTCCGTGGCCCGTCATTGAGCTTGTGGAAGGCACGAAGCCGAACGCCGAATCAGCCCCGTTTCCGGTTAAGAACGCACCGAGCGGCAATGCGCCCTGGTATCCCAGGCCGCCGGAGATAAACGCGGGGGCGGAGTGGGGAACTTCGTACGCGCCGCCCACTGTGGTCTGGACAAGGTCGAGCGTGGCCGAGCCGGATTGTTGGTAATAACCAACCTTCACGGCGCCCTGGACGACTTGCTCGTTCTGGATCGCGCTCAGAAGACTGTACGGAGCGGCGGCCTCGGTCCAGTCGCCGACCGGTTCCAGGGCAACACCGTAGGTCACGGAATATCCCGACGTCACGCTGTCGGAGGAGATGTCGTCGAAGTCGACGGTTGGGTAGCCGATGTAGTTGCCGAAGTCCTGCGTAGCGTCCGAGTGCTCATTCCAGGTGTACGGGATGCCATTCGTATCGAGTCCGAATCACCCTCGGATAAGCTGTCCTCGCCCGTGTCATCTACGCCGAACGCCTCGGCCCAACACAGCGTGCCCGTTCTAGTGGCCGTTCCTTGCGATGAGTTTCGAAGTGCTCCACGATCCCCAGTTGACGGTGTCGTTGGCGATCGACTGAGTGATGTCGAACTGATCGGTCTCGGCGATGAGGCTCCAGGTGTTGGACGCACCGACGTCGAGCGTCTTAGTGCCGGTGTCGGTGAAGCTCAGTGAGTCCAAACCGGCACGAGAGTAGGTCTCGGATTGCGATGCGTGTCTTTGCCCTAAGTCTCGGTTTGCGATGCGTGACTTCGCCCTTTCTGGCTCCTTCCAGAAATTGGGTGTCTGGCTCCCCTGGCTCCGGCATCTGGTTCCCCCTGGGGTGTGTAAGCGGGGCGACGACCCCGCATGCAAGGGGGAGACAATCGGTATCTGATCTTTCTCACTCGCGGGTTATGCTCAAGAGTGTGAACCAATCTATCGGCCCTTCCGGGGATTCAACAGCATCGAACCAAGGCAGTGCGTGGCTACTGGCTTCAGGTGGAAGCTCTCGAATTGCGATTGGTTGTTCATCCGTCGTATCCCATACGAGAACTTCGTCGACGTTCTCAGGGTTGTATCGCAACGATTTTACTAAATTCGTCCAGTCCCGAGATCGGTGCGCTCGGATGAACCAATTCCACAGGAAACCAGACCGGCCACTCCGGCGTTTCGGAAGTCAACTGGTTAACCATTTCGTCGATCGCCGCCGAGGTCGCTTGTAGGGCGAAGATACGGACTCGATGCTGCGAATCCCAGTCGAGCAGAAAAAAGCAAAATGACTTTCCATTCTCGAGAGTCATAAAGCCGCCGGCAGGTCCGTCATACCAGTCGTAAACGAGCATCTTCAGCGGGTGGTCGTCTTGTTTCATTTATGGCCTCACTGTCCTGCCAGCTTGAATACTGAATTGAAGAGGTTGGCGACCTCCTGCGTCACGGGCTTCGGAAGTATCACAGTATAATGGGACGGATTGTCACCGGTCTTAAGGATTTGGAAGATTTTGGCAGCCTCGCCAAAATCTGCCTGGCCGTGAGGGAATTTCGGCGGGTTTCTCAACATTGCGGAGACACCATGATACCCGAGCTTTGCCTCGGCAGCGGCGGCATCTGAGGCGAGTTTAGCTGCCGAGTCGGGACTACCGTACCGAACAAGCCTCTTGCCGGCCGGGTTGCCTGGTGCGCCTCCCCCGCCCGGGGGAGATCCACCTGCCGCCGACATCTGGGCGATCTGCCCTTGCGCGCGGCGAGCGTGGCGACCGTCACGACTGTCGCCCGGGTGGCAGATGCACCGGCCGATGCTGTCGCCGGTATTGCCGCCGAATTGCCGCCGGCCTGCAAGGCCAGCCTAAGCGCCTGCATCGCCTCTGTACCAGACCCCGCCGCACGAGTCCCAGTACCGATTGCACCTGCGCCGGCCGTGAACAGGGTGATCAGTCCATTACCGCCAAGGAATTTGCCCACATTATGCTGCGTCTCGCCCTCGTAGACAGCCTTGTTCCGAGACCAGTCGAGCGAGCGGTTCTCATCAGAGACGACCCTGTGGCCCGCGATGAAGTTGACGCCCTTGGCGCCGAGATTGATCAACCCGACGCCTGCGTCGCCCACGCCATTGGCGCTGTTCGAGGCGCCTGAAGACCGCCTAATTCATACTGGCCGATGATCCCCACGAAGCTTCCGTACTCGCCAGTGTTCGCGCTGCCCGTCAGGACGAACGAAAGTGCCGCGCCTCCCGCCTGGTCAAGTTTCTTGGGGACGTATGTGACCGCGCTCCAGAGCCAACCTGCCCAGCTTTGGCTCGGTGACTCATGGCTACCTGTCGTTGGGGGCGGCCCGCCCGAGCCCTGGGTACCGGCCTGGGTGCGGATCGTGATGTCGGCGGGATCGCGGCCGGGGGTGGCGAGCGTGATTAGCGGCGTGGCCGGCTGGGCGGTGCCCGTCCGCGAGACGCCGTCGGGGATGCCGGGTATTGCTGGAGCTTGCTGGAGTGACCAGTACTTTTCAGCGGGCAATCCGTGGGCTGTCATCGAGCTTGTGGAAGGCACGAAGCCGAACGCTGAATCAGCCCCGTTTCCGGTCAGGAACGCACCGAGCGGCAATGCGCCCTGGTATCCCAGGCGGCCGGAGATAAACGCGGGGGCGGAGTGGGGAACTTCGTACTGCGCCGCCCACAGTGGTCTGGACAAGGTCGAGTGTGGCCGAGCCGGATTGTTGGTAATAACCAATCGTAATCTGCGCCCTGGACCACCTGCTCGTTCTGGATCGCGCTCAGAAGACTGTCCGGAGCGGCGGCCTCTGTCCAGGCGGCGACCGGTTCCTCGGCAACACCGTAGGTCACGGAACATCCCGAGGTCACGCTGTCGGAGGAGATGTCGTCGAAGTCGACGGTTGGGTAGCCGATGTAGTTGCCGAAGTCCTGCGTAGCGTCCGAGTGCTCATTCCATGTGTACGTGGTGCCATTCGTATCGAGTCCGAATCACCCTCGGATAAGCTGTCCTCGCCCGTGTCATTCCCGCCGAACGCTTCGGCCCAACACATCGTGCCCGTTCCGGTAGCCGTTCCTTCTGCCGAGTTCGAAGTGCTCCACGATCCCGTGTTGACGGTGTCGTTGGCGATCGACTGGGTGATGTCGAACTGATCGGTCTCGGCCACGACGCTCCAGCTATTGGACGCCTCGACGTCGAGCGTCTCAGTGCCGGTGTCGGTGAAGCTCAGTGAGTCCAAACCGGCACCGGAGTAGGTCTCGGATTGCGATGCGTGTCTTTGTCGTTATACTAATCGCATCCCGGTTTCTGTCCCCCCAGCTAAACGAGGCGGAGCCGCTGCTGATCGTTCCGCCCGCGCCGAGGGTCTCGGTGCCGGTTTCGTAGGCCGTCTCGTTGTCGGGCGTTGACTCGGTGATGCTGTACGATGCGGTTTGACTCGGGCCGCTGGAAACCTCGTCGGCGAGGGTTTCCGTTCCCGAATCGGTCGTGGACTCGGCGTCCGTGTCGGAGGAACTTACGGTGTAGCTCAGACTGCCCGAGGCGATCACTCCGCCCGATCCAAGAATGTCGCCGAAGACCTGGGACGATGAACCCGAGCCGCTGACGTTGGCCGTGCCGCTGCCTCCGCTCGCGGTGTCACTGTAGTTCTCGGGGCCGGGGCCGGCGCTTGTATAGCTCGACGATTCCAGGTCGTTTACGGTGAAGCAATCGGAGCCGCCGGCGATGGTGGCGCTTTGGCCGAGCGTCTCGCGTGCCCAATCGAGGTCGCACTCGTTGCAGCGGCAAACTGATCGCGTCCTTGTTTCCCTCCCCCCTCTGGCTAGTCATTTGTAAGACAAAGTCCAATAAGCATCAGAACGTATAAGACTGTTGCGAGGATCGCTGACACCGCGAGCATTTTCAAGTAAATGCGTAAGGCTCGATTCGGAGGTTTTGCGCTAGCTTTCCAGTTGCTGGGGCGGATTAGGCCGATTCGATGTATCAGCGAGCGGAGCGACGGAATACACGCGAGCGCGAAGCCGAGTCCAACCAATGAAACAAGTGCCGAGCCGACGAATATCAGAGAATGCTTGGCCATCTGGCCAATGTCTTCGGCCGGCCGCAGACGTTCGAAATCGGCTTGCGGATCGCCCGTCGGGGCGACGTCGCGCGGATCGTGGCTGACGACGTAACCGAAAGCCGCCACTAAGTGCGCCTCGATTAGAAACAGCAGGATCGTCAATCCGATGGCCACTATCACTGCCGCCAGAAAATCGCCTGGTCTGAAGCCGGATTTGAGCATCGAAGTGATTCCTGCGGGATTACGATAAGGAGTCTAATGGCGGTTGGCTAAGGTGCACTAATGGTTCATGGCGGATTTGCTTTGGTTCATGCGGGTTGGTGGATGCCTTTCGGGTGCGGGGGCAATATTGCTACCGGGGATCGTACCGTTCCGACCGGTAGGTGCAGGTTCGCTGCCGGGGATAACACCGTTGCCACCGAATGGATCCCAACTTCCCAAGGGAAACAACAACACACCAAGTACAGGCAGCACAGGGACGTAGCCCCCACGCGTCCACGTCGCGGTGGGCCAGAACGTCAGGCACCGAACCCGCGGCACACCGGTGCTCGGGTCGTTCTCCAGTATGGCTATTGCACCATTGCGAACCTTGTACATACCTATTCCCTGGATCAGCACAGCGTCAACCCGCATCCTCGACAGATACTTGAGGGAAGGAAACAGGGGGAAGGAAACAGGGCCGCGATGAGTTTGTCTCTGAATCTGACCCCTGGGAAGGAAACAGGGCCGCGATGAGTTTGTCTCTGAATCTGACCCCTGGATGGAAATCGCGTAATCAGCTATTCGTCTCGCTCGCCGATTGGCTCGAATTCCGTGGGCAGTCTTTAGGACGAACGGTCTGCTCCAGGCCGAGATCTCTTACCGTTTCGCGCACCCACTACTCTTCGCCGTATGGTCGTCCTCTTTCGATGCTCGCCCGCACTCGGTCCAAGTCTCGCTCTTCTTCTCGGCATGACACCATCCGCTCACAGGTGACCAGGAGTGCTTCCTCGTCGAGGATTGCAATGCGTGTCTTCGCCTTTCCCAACTCGCTTGTTTAGCGTGTCGGTCCTGTCATAATAATGAGGCATGCGGGTCGCCCGGCACCTCGAAACGGGGGATCACCCAGACGCGACAGGGGCGATTTGATGATGCGATCGCGTCGTACCGCCGGGCGATCGAGGTGAAGCCGAATTTTCCGCAAGTTTACAACAACCGCGGTGGCGCACCTGGCCGGTGCCCTTGGGGTGCCGGTGTGGATGCCCTTGTCCACGACACCGGACTGGCGGTGGATGACGAACCGCGAAGACAACCCGTGGTATCCGACGATGCGGATCTTCCGGCAGGCCGATCACATGGCGTGGGGGCCGGTCTTTGAGCGGATGGCGGCGGAGCTGCGGAGGCTGGTGCCGAACCGGGTGCGCACGCCGTCGGTGACGGTCTCGATTTCCCCGGGCGAGCTGCTCGACAAGATGACGATTCTGGAAATCAAGACGCAGCGGATCAGCGATCCGGAGAAGCTGCGTCACGTGGCGCGGAATTGGCGGAGCTAACCGAGGCGCGCGAGCGGTCGATTTTCGAGCGTGAGGAGCTGGGGGCGCTGACGGCGGAGCTGCGCGGCGTCAACGAGGCTCTCTGGGATATCGAGGATCAGATCCGAGTTTGTGAGCGCGACGGAGACTTCGGGCCGAAATTTGTCGACCTGGCGCGGTCGGTGTATAAGAACAACGATCAGCGCGCGGCTGTTAAGCGGAAGATCAACGAGCTGCTCGGGTCGCGGATCGTCGAGGAGAAGTCGTACGCGGGCTAGCCGGGCTCAGCGGTCGCACAACGAGTGCGTGAGTAAGAGTATGGGTAAGTGTAAGAGCAAGAGTAAGAGTAAGAGCAGGAGTCGGAGTGGTGCGGTCGAGCGACTCTCGGTATGCGGCCGCCGGGACGGCCCCCCTGGCGTGGGCTGATGAAAAGCGGGGCGTATTGGCGAATTTCGAGGCGGACGATTCGGCGCTTTCTGTTGCGCGGCGGTTTTGTTCTGGCGGCCGCTGGGACCGACCCCCCCTGGCCCCCCCTTCTAAAGGGAGGGAAGCTCCGCGCAACATTCGCGGCGGGAAATCTCCCTCCTTATTCTGTACGTTTTCAACTGGCCACCCTGGCCCTGGGCTGATGAAAAGCGGGGCGTATTGGCGAATTTCGAGGCGGACGATTCGGCGTTTTCTGTTGCGCGACCGTATTGTGATGGCGACCTCCGGAATCGACCCGCCTTGCGTCATTCCGGCGGAGGGGCAGAGTAGGAGTAGGAGTACGAGTAAGAGCAGGAGTCGGAGTGGTGCGGTCGAGCGACTCTCAGAATGCGGCCGCCGGGACCGACCCCCCCTGGCCCCCCCTTCTAAAGGGGGGGAGCTCCGCGCAACATTCGCGGCGGGAAATCTCCCTCCTTATTCTGTACGTTTTCAACTGGCCACCCTGGCCCTGGGCTGATGAAAAGCGGGGCGTATTGGCGAATTTCGAGGCGGACGATTCGGCGTTTTCTTTGCGCGACCGTATTGTGATGGCGACCTCCGGAATCGACCCGCCTTGCGTCATTCCGGCGGAGGGGCAGAGTAGGAGTAGGAGTACGAGTAAGAGAGGAGTCGGAGTGGTGCGGTCGAGCGACTCTAGAATGCGGCCGCCGGGACCGACCCCCCTGGCCCCCCCTTCTAAAGGGGGGAGCTCGCGCAACGTCGCGGCGGGAAATCTCCCTCCTTATTCTGTACGTTTTCAACTGGCCACCCTGGCCCTGGGCTGATGAAAAGCGGGCCGTATTGGCGAATATCGAGGTGGACGATTCGGCGCTTTCTGTTGCGCGGCGGTTTTGTTCTGGCGGCCGCCGGGACCGACCCCCCCTGGCCCCCCCTTCCAATACTGTTCGGCCCGAGGTTTGCTCAGGGCCGGTCGCTACTCCGGTTTTCGAGCAGGCGTGCTGCTTTGGTGTGCAGTTAATCGGTGGGTTGAGAGCCAGTCAAGCGAGCGGCGCATGCCCTTCCGCGAGCGGGGCCGGGCATGTGAAGGCTACGAGTTGTTATTGGCGTGCGCAGCGCAAACACCACCAGAGGTTCAACAGCGAATATGGTGGTGTGTCTCAACGGGAAAACGACAGTTGATCAGGTCTTCTGCGAGGGTTCCTTGGCCTCCGGGTTCTTGATCGCGATCAGTTTTTGTTTCTCGAGGTGTGCTTGGACTTCTTCGAGCGAGGCCCATCCTTGGAAGTAGAACTGCAGCATCTCCCAAGTCCGCTTGACCGGTTGCGCCCCGTCCACAGGACGATGAGCAGGCTGGCGATCAGGGCAGTGTAGATCTGCAGAGTAACGCCGTTCTTCGAAGTCGTAAGGAGTTGCTTGCAGCCCAGAACGCATTTCAGCCAGCGGAAAAACAGTTCTACCGTCCACCGATAGTGATATCCAAGAGCGACCAGTTCAGCAGAAAGGTCGAGCCTGTTTGTCAGCAGCCACCACGCCTCAATTTTCCCCTCGTCATTGGTCCGTTCCACCTTGATCAACCGAAGGTCATGGCCCTTCAGTTCGTTCTTGTGGTGCGATGTGCCCAAGCGATTGATCTGCTCGTCACTGACGATGCCAGCCGCGCGGTCTGCTGCGGTGAGGGGGAGTTGCGATTTCACTGTATAAGCGGCGTTGTCTTTGATACGCCCAATGAACGACGAACCCGCCTTGACGATTGCCCGGTAAAGTCGCGTGATCGAGATAGCCGCGATCAATAACGTACAGCCGTTTTGGCCGCAGCATGGCCCGCAACTGATCCGTTTCCGAGCCAGAGGCGTGGGTAAGGGAGGCATCGTCGGGAATTCCACAAAAGACGTCGAAATGCAGGTGCAACTTGACTCCGCGATGTTCGGAATCCTTCCAAAGGGCCCACGCCATGCGGGGGAAGGCGCGAAAGATACTGCCGTCCACGGCGGTGAGATTGAGCAACTCGCTCGCATCGGATCCTTGCACCAGCGGCACGGCCTTGGCTGCCAGTTCTCGGAGGATTTGGTGCAGGGCCTCGGCGTCAAACAACCGTGCGGCTTCACTAAAAGAGCCAAGGGACGTCGCCCGGATGCCCAGTCGACGTTGAACGGACTCGAGGGTAGAAGCCTGCTGCAGGCCGCGCAAGCTCGTAATTGTAGGGCTAAAAAAGTAGAGCAGAACGAGGCAGACATACTGGTCGTAGAACAACTGGCGGTTGCCGGCCCGATCACGGTTGGTGCCGATCTCCTTGAGTCGCGCCAGCAAGGGCATCAGCGCGTCGAAGTAATCCAAGCCTTCAATGTCACCGGGCAGCACCGGTCGTCTGCGTGGTTTGGCCATCGATGCCTCCATGCTTTCCAGACAATCTTACAGGAAAGCATGAAAGCGGTGCAAATATCATGCCAAATCGCCGTGCGCAAATTTCGTGCCGAACAGTATTGCCCCCCTTCTAAAGGGGGGGAAGCTCCTGCGCAACATTCGCGGCGGGAAATCTCCCTCCTTATTCTGCACGTTTTCTACTGGCCACCCTGGCCCTGGGCTGATGAAAAGCGGGCCGTATTGGCGAATTTCGAGGCGGACGATTCGGCGCTTTCTGTTGCGCGGCGGTTTTGTTCTGGCGGCCGCCGGGACCGACCCCCCCCTGGCCCCCCCTTCTAAAGGGGGGGAGCTCCGCGCAACATTCGCGGCGGGAAATCTCCCTCCTTATTCTGTACGTTTTCAACTGGCCACCCTGGCCCTGGGCTGATGAAAAGCGGGGCGTATTGGCGAATTTCGAGGCGGACGATTCGGCGCTTTCTGTTGCGCGGCGGTTTTGTTCTGGCGGCCGCCGGGACCGACCCCCCCTGGCCCCCCCTTCTAAAGGGAGGGAAGCTCCGCGCAACATTCGCGGCGGGAAATCTCCCTCCTTATTCTGTACGTTTTCAACTGGCCACCCTGGCCCTGGGCTGATGAAAAGCGGGGCGTATTGGCGAATTTCGAGGCGGACGATTCGGCGTTTTCTGTTGCGCGACCGTATTGTGATGGCGACCTCCGGAATCGACCCGCCTTGCGTCATTCCGGCGGAGGGGCAGAGTAGGAGTAGGAGTAGGAGTAAGAGTAAGAGTAGGAGCAGGGGTCGGAGTAGTGCGGTCGAGCGACTCTCAGAATGCGGCCGCCGGGACCGACCCCCCCTGGCCCCCCCTTCTTAAGGGGGGGAAAGGGACTTGCGGGGCTTTCGCTGGAGCATGGTGCTTCGAGCGGATCACTGGCGGGTGCGGCCCTCACCCCCCTGGCCCCCCGTTCTTAAGGGGGCAAAGGGACTTGCGGGGCTTACTTTGCGGGCTTTTTAGCCGCGGAGTGCGCAAACCTGCGATTTCGATCGAGTTCGTCGTTATGACCGTTGCGGCGTGAAAAAATTTCCGGGATTTTTAGTCGACGAAATCGCGAAATGGGGGAAAACCGTCGCATATTCTATGTAGCGGCATCTCGATCGCCGACACTGAAGTCGGTGCGGGGGGCCAGCGAGGAAACCCGGTGCGATGCATCGGAAACCCAAGGCGTTGCATTGGGAAACCAGGGCGGGTGCCCTGGGCTATGTTGTTGTGGCCTTTCAGGCCGATTGGCAAATGTGCACAACAATGAGCACGACATATAACGCGCGGAGCATTGGGGTGACATGGTTGCTCTTGTAGAGCGGATGGGCGCTATCGCTGGCGGCTCGCTGCGAGCGTGCGACGCAAACCCTTGGCCTGGGCCCAGAACCGCGAGTGGGAGGAACGAGAATTCTTCGAGATCAGTGCAATGGAGTGCAAGAAAGTGCAACGGATGAAGCAAGATGCCCTCGCCGACCGATCGATCGATCGATCGGGCGACCACGACACGCGTTTTGATTCGACCGCGTGTTCACAATTAGATTCTTGCTTCTGAACTTCTCTGCAATTTGCGGAGAAGTTTTTTGACAATAACTTCCGCTTAGGCAGCGAGTTCTGGCCAGGAGCTTTTGTAGAGTTGCAAGGTCAGGCCAAGCAAATGCCGGCCTGGTTGTGTTATCCGCCAGCGCCGAGTTCGCGGTATCTTCGCAACCAAGTGGCGCACGTGGAGCCGCTTGAGCAAACGTCCCACCGCCGCACTGGCGCGACGTTGAAAGCGCAACTGCTTCGGGCAGCCGAACAACAATTCTCGGATGTCGCGGTTGCGAAAGCCGCGTGCGACATGGTCACCGCCAAGCACCGCCGCGAACAATCGGGCGTCTTCACGCCGCGCTGGATTAAAACCGGAGTAGCTTCGGCCATTGACGACTTTAGGTTCGGTGAGCTCCCGTAGGTCTTGGAAGGCCGGCGCGGGATCGTCCACCACCTCCAAGGCATCCAAGTAGCGCTCGTTGCAGGCCATCGCCTGTTCTTGATAATGGACCAAGGAAGCCACACTCTTGGTCATGGGATAGTATCCCACCGATGAAGTGCCTCCGTGATGGTAGCGCGTGCGATAGACCGAGAACTCCTTGGGGGAGTTGATAACGGTTTCGATCCGGAGGATCACGCCGAACTTGTCGTACATCTTGAGCCAGTTGGTTTTCATGCGGTGCTTGATACGAGTTCCGAACCAGCGATCTTGTTCGTAGTGAGTATGCACTTCGCCATCAAAGCGGCGATCCCACTTGCGGCCGAGAAACCCAGAATATCTTTGGGTAACTTCGCACCGCGTGATCCAAAATGGCACGGTATAAATGGCCAACGCCGCGCGACTGGTGAACAGTAAGTCCGTGGCGAACTCGGCTTGATCGGCAACCCAATGCACGGGGTAGCCAGCGAACTGTTCGCGCAGCAACGGATTGACTTTCCGCACCCAACGATCCAAGACTTTGGACCAGTTGAGCTGGGCGAAGCGGTCGGCCAGGCGTTGGGCCTGGACAGGGTCATCGAGTTGGGTGAACGCGTTGTGCTGCTGTACGAAGCCCAGTTTTTTCTGCACCATTTGCTGGGCGAGCCATTCGTGGCCATTGACATAGACCTGGACGGTGAACGGCAGCCAGGTCTGCAAACGAACGTGGATTAGTCCAAACTGTCGATCGAGGAAGTAGTAGTAAAGGACTCGTTGTTGCCGAAGTCGACTGACGAACCGAGGGCGATCGGGACCAGCTATCAGTGCGAAGGAAGAACACGTTTCTTGGGTGGCGAGAATACCGACGAGCCCTTCGGAGATACCCTGATCGCGGATGAGGTTTTTGCGCCGACTCGTCCTTGCGGAACTGGCCAGTGCGATACTGGTACGTCCGTCCGGCCTTCCGGGCCCAGCCCAGGGCATGCTCGACCAAGCGGTCTGAAAAATGGGGCGCCATGGTCTTCATGAAGTAGCTGCGGCGAACTTTGAGAACGCAATCGACAAAGTACTCGAGCTCGCGGGGAGCCGCCAAGGAAAGATGCCCTTTAAAGAGGACGCGGTCGAAGCAATGCAGGGTGCAAACGATGAGCTTGGCGAACTTGGTCAGAAAGCGCCACACCGTCTTCATGGCATTCTCCCCAGGGTGGTGGAAGTAAGCACCAACCAGTCTGTGGGATGAATGCCATTTTTGCCTTAATTTTCTTGTTTGCGGCTATGCCGCGTTGGGAACAGGTCGGAAACAACTTCCGCCGATTCACGTCAAGCGCGCCGCGGAGCGGCACAAAGAACGTTCCGACGCGGAGCGTTGGAACGCGGGTTTTCTGATTTACGCCAAGCGCGCTGCGGAGCGGCACAAAGACCGTTCCGACGCGGAGCGTCGGAACGAGGGGTTTCCTTCGATTTACGTCAGCTGACGCGGAGCGGCACAAAGAACGTTCCGACGCGGAGCGTTGGAACGAGGGTCTTCCCTTCGATTTACGCCAAGTGTACCGCGGAGCGGCTCAAAAACGTTCCGACGCGGAGCGTTGGAACGAGGGGTTTCCTTCGATTTACGTCAAGCGCGCCGCGGAGCGGCACAAAGTCCGTTCCGACGCAGAGCGTCGGAACGAGGGAAGATGCCCTCGCCGACCGATCGATCGATCGGGCGACCACGACACGCGTTTTGATTCGACCGCGTGTTCACAATTAACAAAGAAATCGCGCAAACCGTAACCCCTGACGTTGCAGTTGTGTCAGTTGAGTGATTGCACTTTTTTTGGAGGCTTTTATTGCCGGTCTCCGAAAATCGGCACATATTAACTCGTGAGAGAGTCGGCGGCGCGATGCTGGCGCGGGGGCGGCTCCCTTTGCTCGCCTAAGACCTCTACGATTTCCACTCCACCTGAGAACACCGGCGAGATTCACTTGCGGCGTGCAATTCAACGCGAAAGATGGAGGATAAGAAGAGCTATCGGGCCGGGTCGTCAGGCTGAAGCCTGACCACCACTCCGTCGGGTGGGTGCAAGCCACCCCCGATGTCGCATTACGGCCGGTCGGTTGCACCCACCCTACTAGACTTTTCAAACCGTATTGAACGGGCAATTCAGTATGAAATTCTTCCGATCTGAATCACTTGTGATGATTGAGGTTGCGCTTACACGCCATCGCAAGAAAGTGCGATTTCACCATGTGTTGGGCCCAAATCGGCGCATATAGTATAGGAGATCAGTTGCGAGTCGGCCGTTGTCATCTCTGGGAGGCAGCGCCGCAGCTTTGGGCGGCCCGCTCGCTTGGCCCCCTCCCGGCGGTGCGGCGTGATGCCGGCCCGGCCCGGCCCCGTCGCGAAGCTGACCTTAGCTTGCGCGACTACCATGCTGGTTGGTCCGTGGCTCGAATCGCGTTTCTTTCTCTATCTCTTCCATTCACCACATCCGGGATGTTCTTTTCCAGTTCGTCAACATCTGACGGAAACGTCATTGGATCGCCTGACGTCAGGACCCGGTTGCGAGGTCGCGGGACTTCGGGCCAGGCTTCCAGCTTATTTAAATAGGAATTCACACT
>CAWAPS010000006.1:0-470403 GCA_963783945.1 uncultured Actinomycetota bacterium | reverse complement strand
CCATGCCTTCGGTCAGCCTGCGGCTGATGCGCAGGCGGAAAACCAGCACGATGTAGCGGTTGGTCAGCTGGGGTCGGGTAGTCATCTGCTCCGCCAGTCTTTGCGCCCGGGAGAGGACTTCTTGTTGAGGTACCACCTCACCGACAGCCCCCGAGGCCAGGGCATCCTGGGCCGTGAAGGATCCGCTGGTGAGTTCAAGGAAGCGGGCACGGTTCAGTCCGAGGACCTCCTCCCAGACGACGAAGAGCCCGTCTCCGGGGGCAATGCCAAAGGCAAGGTGGGGGACGTCGGAGAAGACTGCGGTCTCGCTGGCGATCACCACGTCGGCAAGAAGCGCGTACTCGCTGTGGACCGACACGGGACCATTGACCGCCGCGACGATTGGGATCTCGAGGTCCACCAAGTGCTGAACACCACGGCGGCCCTCGAGGTACATGACGTCGGCCGTCCATGGTTTGGTGATATCCCCCAAGCTGGGGCCGTCGATGCTGTCGACGAAGGTGTTGCCGGTACCGGTCAGCACGAGCACCTTGTTGTCCCGGTCGTACGCGATGTCTTCGACCAGCCGAGGAAAGTCGTGGTGGGTCGTGCCGGTAAAGGTATGCTCCGCACCGTCGGTGTGAAACCGCTCGGTGAGCACCCCCGTCGCTGAGCGATCAAGTACGAAGTTCTCGTATTGGTCAAAGTAGTCGGCCGCGCCGTTCATGGCGTGTTCCTCTCTTTCTCTGCGAACTCAGGTCGAATCCGAAGACTCGCGCCTCAATGATTTATTCCGGACATCTCTCGGATGTAGGCGTCATGTGAATCGGCTCCTCGGTGGTCTGTCCGGCCTTAGATCCGGAACTGTGATGCGTCCGCGTCGGTTTGGACGATCGAACCGTCCCAGCCCGGGCCTGTACTCGACCATCGTGTCCACCCCTCGGAGGACCCCCCCGGTCCCACCGGGCCTCGCTCGGCTTTCACCTGCTTCAGCTTCGCCCGTATCCGATTTTTGATGGTTGGACTCAGCGCTGTCGTGACGCGGAAACGGGCGGGGCGACGAGAGGACCACATGGGGCCCCGCCGTCGCCCCGCCTGCTAGCGAGGTGCTGTGGTAGATCGCATCTGATAGTTGGCTATCCGTTAGCCGGGTGTTGGTTCGCCTACCGGGGCGGGAACTGGGAGTTGGGTGCGTTAGGCTCGAGGGCCATGGTCGGGGCGGTAGCCGTGTAGCCGAGCACTGCGCAGTTGATGTCGACTCCCACCGAGCCGTACGGCTGGGCGGCACCGGTGGCCGGATTGACACCGGTGATCAGGTCGGGCCGGTCAGCGGCGAGGTTCAACACGGTGTTCTCGTCGGTCTGACGGGTGTTGAGGCCTTCGCGGACCGCCTTGGGGGTCCACAGACCGAGTTGGGCGTCCCAGAGCGGGCTGTAGGCGTCGGCGTGGCGAGGGGTGTTCAAGGTGGGAAAGTCTCCGAACACGTTGAGGAGATCGCCTCCATGGCGCAAGGCGTTGATCATGGGCAGATTGCCGGCCGAGGCGTCATCGCCCACGAAACCGTCGAGGGCCAGATGCTGGAATCCCTGGGCCTCCGGGTTGTCGGCACCGGTCTGTCCGTTGATGAACCCGAACAGGCGCTCGCGGGCCGATCCGAGGAAGTCGTCGCCACCGTTGAACGACACGTCGTTGAGGGCCGGGACGTAGGTGGAGCGCTCCAGGACGGCGGTGAGGGGCTGGCCGGCGTCGGTGCTCAGATAGACGATGGGCTCACCAGAGTCGAAGCCCTTGACGAACAACATGTCGGCCCACGAATCGAAGAACTGACCCTGAGGCGCGGCGCCGGGAGCTCCAGCAGGCGGAGCGATATGGATGCCGAGGACCCGGTCTTCGGTGTTGGTGTGATGGACCACGTCGAACGGCCCGTTCCCGGTGGCGATGATCGGAGCGTTGTAGACGACCGGGGATCCATCGATCTGGATGAAGGGGCTATATCCCGGGCCGGCTACTGCGCCGGGCTGGAACTTGGCGAGCGGGAACCCTTGTGGTCCGGGCACCGCGATGCGGGTCGGGCTGAAGTCGGGGGCTCCCTGGAAATTGATGTTGGCCGTCCCGAACGGGTTCTCGGCAGGTGTCGGATTGGTGAGGGTCACATGCTGCACGCAGGCGGGGCACTGGATGGGCATGTTGGCCAGCTTGGGCGCGAAGTTCACCCCCAAGTCGTCAGCCAGTCCAGAGTCGGAGGCGTCGAGCAGGAGATACCACACCGTCTCGGCCTGCGGTGTCCCGGCGTAGGCGGTGCCTTGGTAAATGGGGAGGCGCGCGGTCTCGTTGCTGAGGTTGATGTCGATGGCGCTGCCCAGGGTGAACTTGTCCGGTGAGAGGAAACCGCTCAGCTGCCCGAGACCCTTGGCGGATCCGCCACGACTCCCGGAGGCGTGAGTTGTTGACGCGAAGGCGACCTGATTGAGTAGCAGGCCCGACGCGGCGGCGACTGACGCCGCGATAGCTACCCCGCCGGCGACGACCCGACGCGAGCGCAATGCCGGTAGTTTCATGGATTTCCTCCCCTGATCGCTGCCGGGTCATTCCCGGCTACACCAGATGAGTGTCACCGACGCTGACGATCTCACCCCCAGACGCGGCCTTTTTTCTCCGCTCGAGCCGAGTCGTCTGGCGAGAACTAGAGGTCAGGCTTCTCAGCCTTTTTGCGCAAATGCGTGAATTGACAGCCGACGGACGCGGCCAGGGACCATCGATGCTGGCGACTGATGACGACTGATTTGTTCGAAGCAAGAAGGACCGAGGTGGTACGGCCCGGCGGAGGTTTGCCGAGGCGCCCGCCACGGATTACTGGTTTGAGGACGACGAAAGAGCGGTTACCCATGTCCGTTACGGCACAGGTGGGGCGGTGCGCTCAGCTCAAACCGCCGCGTCGGCGTCGAGCTCGGAGACGTCATTCTCTCCCGTCATGGTGCCGACATCAGTCCAAACGGTCCTGTTGCATTGGCTGGGCGGGGTGGGTGGGGGTGAGGCTCTTGGCGTGAGAGCCCTTCGCCACTGCCACCCGGTCGAAGTCGGAGGATCGGTTCTCGGGGGCTACCGGTTCCCGTCTGATGTGATCTTGCTGGCCGTCCGATGGTATCTGCGCTGCGGCTGTCGCACCGGGATGTCGAGGAGCTGCTCGCGGAGCGTGGAATCGAGGTCGACCATGTCACGCTGTACCGCCGGGTCCAGCACTTCACCCTTCTGGCCGTCGAGGCCGCCGGCCCGTGCCGCCACACAACAGGTGTCCGCTGGTTCGTCGACGAGACGTATGTGAAGGTCGCTGGTGCGTGGCGACACGTGTACCGGGCGGTCGATGAGCACGGCCAGGTGATCGACAAGCTGGTGTCGGCCCGCCGGGATATCGCCGCCGCACGAAGGTTCTTTGTCCGAATGCTCGCAGTCCAGGAAGACCCAGAGGAGGTCACTACCGACCGGGCCCCGACTCTTGCTGCGGTCATCGCTGAACTCCTACCGGCGGCTGTTCACGTCACCGAGCAGCACCCGAACAACCGGATGGAATGTGACCATGGGAGACTCAAGGCTCGGCTGCAACCGATGCACGGCCTAAAGACGTTTCGGTCAGCGAGGACATCGGAGGGCATGCCTTCATCCAGAACCTGCGGCGCAGCCACTATGAACTCGGGCTCGAAGCCCGGCACAGGCGTCTTCGCGTCGCAGCCGCCTTCGGCCAACTCGCCCGAGCAATCTGACCCTCCCGGGTGGACCAGCAGTTCACCGGGGCGACACGACTGCCAACGCAACAGGGGTCTCTGTCACGTCGGGACCGGCGTCGCCTCGAGGCCCATCAGCGTGGCTGCGGGAATTGCCGCGCCTACCTGGAGCACATCAGGACGGCCATCCGGCCTACCGGTGCGATGGAGCCGCAGGACTTGACTCCCGAGCCAAGAGCCGATCTCATCCGAGCTCTACCAGCGCTGGCGGTCCGAATCGCACGCCGAGACCCGAATCAGCCACTTCGAGGTGGTCGGCCCGTCGGCCTATTCAGATCGTGAAGGCGAGGTTTTGTGCGACGCGGCGGGCAAGGTCGAGGTTGCCAACGAGGCGGATCGTGTCGAGACCTGACATGGCATCGGCACGCCCGCCGGCAAGCTTGACGAAGAGGGTCGACGGAAGATGGACCGTGGCGGTGGCGGGTCGATCGAGGTGGGTGACCACGGCGGCCCGTCCGTCTACGGCGACATGCACCGTGCGGTAAACGAGGCCACTGAGCTCGATGGTGACGGCCAGCCGTCAGGAGCAGAGGCCTGTTTTCCCACAATGAAGCCGAGGGCACGCACCACCTCGTCGACGGACATCTCGGCGCATCGACCGTCCTCGTGGCCGGGTCGTCCTACCGCCGAGCGAATGTCCTGTTCGTGAAGCCAGCAGTCGAAGACTCGGATCTCCATGAACCGGCGATACGGCGCCATCCCGACGGGCGTCTGGGTGGGGGCGTCGAACTCCTCTGGACCCATTGCGCTGAGCGACTCGGCCCGGCGCCGGGTCACTTCGTGAAAGCGGAGGAGCATCGCTTCGGGCGGCTCGGGGCGAAGCGCTCGGACCCACTGCTCGTTCGCCGCCCCGGTGGCATTTCGAACATGAGCAAGGGTGGTCACGTGGATCGAGGCTGGAGGCTCCTCGTCACCGGCGAGTCGAGATTCGGTGCCGATGAGATGGGCGACGACATCGTGCACCGTCCATCCCGGGAGCGCGGTCAACGTCGGCCAATCCGGGGCATCTAGTCCACCAAGAAGGTCCTCGATCACTGCCCACTCCTCGAGCAGGGTGCCAACCACGGACTCGCTCCTGGGGCTATCGGACTCGTCGCTCACAGCGGCACCTTCCTTTCGGTTGTCTGCTTCCGGCGAGTGCGGTTGCGGGCTGAGCCGGCTCCTCTCGTCTCCGGTCGCGCCGGGCGATGAAGGCGGCTCCCCAAAAGTCTCACGTGGATTGATTGGCCTCTCGCTGGGCTCGGTACCAGGTCATGGCGGGCAGATCGGGGGGGTTGATGCGGTCGCGCTTGAGCTCGGCGAAGTTGTCGTAGCGGGCCAGCCACGAAACGTGTCGCCACAAATCGACCGCGTCCTCATCCGACGGCAGCTCGCTGATCACGGGCCCGAAGATGGCCGGCCCGCTACCCCCGTCGAGGACGATCGTCGGTACTCCGAAGCTGCGCGTCCTCTCGATCAGTCCGTGGTGCTCGTCGAGGACGGCCTGCCAGGTCCCCGGATCCGAAAGTGCCTCATCGCACCACCCGACATCGAGACCGACCTCTTCGAGCGCAGCGCGCACCGCGGTCGCCATGTCCTGCTCGGGCGGCGACTGCTCCCAGATCCTCTTGCCGAGCGCGGTGTAGAAGGGACCGATCGCGCCGCCGC
Source organism: uncultured Actinomycetota bacterium (assembly GCA_963783945.1). Lineage (GTDB taxonomy): Bacteria > Actinomycetota > Acidimicrobiia > Acidimicrobiales > Palsa-688 > CAWAPS01. The sequence continues at coordinate 464,998 of CAWAPS010000006.1, read as the reverse complement.
CCTTCCGCTGCCGGATGAGGGTCGCGGTCCGCAGTGCGGGACCCGACCGGGCCAGCAACTCGCGGGGATCGGCCCCGTCCTTTAGGTTCACGACCTCGAGGGAGAACAATCCCCAGTCGAGCTCGATCTCGCCGAGCTGTTCGACGCGTTTGGCCCACCGCGACGTCTGGTAGCACCAAGGACAGATGGGGTCGAAGTGAAATCGCACAACGTCCATGACAGGCTCCTTCCTCCTAGATGGCGGGTCTTAGGCATTGGCGCTCGGGCCAGTCGAGCGCGGCGAGCGCCGCCTCGATGGCGTCGGGGTCCATACGGGTCAGGTAGTCCGCGGATCCGCACCGAGCGCGTACGATGCCGGAGCGGTCGATCACCAACGGGGCGGGGACGAGAAGGTCCCAGCTTCCATCGGCGGTGTGGGTGAGAGGTCGTTGTGGAAGACCTCGAGGTGAAGGTCCTTCTGATCCGCCGGGACGGTGAACTGCAGCCGGTAGGCGGCGATGACTTTTTGGTGTTGTCGCTCAGCGGGGACGTCGGGGGGCGGGTCGGTGACGCGGCCGCCGTGCACGATCCGCCCGTACCGGAGCTCGGGGCTGTCCTGGCAGTAACGCTGCCAGGCCATGAACGCGTCACTGGGCGGGCGGTCCCCGGCGGGCGGTAGGTGTTGGCGGCGACCACGCCGGCGTAACGGTCGGGGTGCTCGCCGACCAGGCGCAGGCCGAGCAGGCCCATCCCGGTTTGGGTCGACCACGGTGATGGCGTCGAGGCCGATCTCCTCGATTGCGGCCCAGGTCCAGTTGATGTGGGCTTGGTAGGTGGAGTCGTCGCGATGGGCGGGCTTGTCGCTGCGCCCACAGCCCACCAGGCCCACCGCCACCGCCCGCAAGTCGGCGGCGGCGAGGAGGATCGTTTTGAGGTACAGGTACGACCAGGACGGCTCAGCGTCCAGCAAAAGCACGACCTCGCCGTCAAGGGCGTCGTTCGTCGAGGTAGTCGACCCGCAGGCAGCTGCCATCCCCGCTGCCGACCTCGACGTAGTGGGGCGCGAAGGCGTGGTCGGGCAAGTCGACGAAACGGTCGTCGGGGGTTCGCAGCACGTCCATCAGGCGCTCCGCTCATGAAAGATCCGGCTTCGACGGCGTGGTTTGGTAGGCCAAAGCAGGACTATTTCTTGGTGCGGCGGCTGCCGCCGTGCCAGTCTTCCTGCACGCCGACGCTGTCGGGGTCGACGCCGAAGCTGGCCAGCTGGGGTCGTTCTCGCAGACTGCGTTTCAGCTCGGCGAACCCCGGGAAGTCGGCCAGGCCGACGACGTGGTCCCACAGGCGGGCGGCGTTGTCGGGGTTGGGCAAGCGGCTGATGACCGGACCGAAGAACGCTACTCCGGTCGGAGGCTGGAAATGGATGATCGGCGTCCCGACATCTTTCCCGGTCAAGGCTAGGGCCTCGTCGGTCTCGGCACGGAGGATCGCGTCCAGCGAGCTGTCGTCCAAGGCGTCCGCCAGCCGGGCGGGCAGGCCGACCTCGGCCAGGATCGGCTCGACGAACCCTACGCTGCCCCGATCGACTCTGTCTCCTTCGTTGTTGGCGTCGAAGATGTGGCTGCCCATCGCCTGATATAGCTGGCCGACGGCGTCGGGACCGTGTTCGGCTCGGGTGCGGGCCGCCACGCGCAGCAGGCGCAGTCCGGCGGTGTGCCCATCTTCGTAGCCGGGCGGGAAGTGGGTGTCGTAGTCGATCTCGGCGTTGATCAGCCGCAGCGAGATGAACTTCCATTCCACCGTGTAGTTCCGCTGGGCGGTGACCATGCGCAACCATTTGCTGGTCATCCAAGCGAAGGGGCACACCGGGTCGAAGTAGAAGTTGACATCAGCGGAGGCCGCTGGCGGGGTCGTGGTGGTCACGCCGAGGTCGCCGGGGCGTGTTCGCGGATGTAGCGGATCATGCCGATAACGTCCTCGGGTACCAGCCGGCCGATGGCCCCGCTGGAGTAGACGCTGACCACCACCCGTCCGGTCGGGTCGAGGATAAAACCGGTGGACTGCAAGAACTGCGGGTCGGGGTTGACGAACGCCCCGGTAGCCTCTGCGACCGCTTGGGCGTCGGCGCTGTGGCCGACCGGGAAGGTCAGGCCGTGTTTGGCCACCAGCTCAGCGGTGGTGGCCTCGTCGTCGACCGACAAGGCGACGACTCGTGCGTCAACCTCGGCCAGGCCGTCGGCGGCTCGCTGGAAGGCCCGCAGTTGCGCGTTGCAGTACGGGCACCAGGCGCCCCGGTAGAACAGGACCACCCCGAAATGGCCGGCCAGGGCGCCGGGCAGCTCCAGGGCGGCCCCGTCGGTTGGGGTGACGGCGAGGTTGGGGAACATCTCGCCCGGATGCAGCAATGTCATGTGAATCTCCTTGTCGGTTGGCACGTTTGAGGATGGGGCGGGTGGTTCAAGTCCCGGAGGCACCTCTGCGGATTCCCGCAGAGCAGACAGCCGGTTTGGTCAGGTCGAGTCGGACCGCCTCCCAGACCTCGCCGGTCGTATCGGCGGACAGATGCGGGATCAAGGACCGGGCTGATTGTTCGGGGGTGATCATGGCCCCCTCGGCGTAGGACCGGGCGAACCGCTCGTGCAGTCCGGTGCCGATCCGCGCTGGGTCCTGGGCTCGTATCCCCGCCTGCATGGCGGTGTCGACCGAGCCGGGTCGGAAGGCGTTGACCGTCACGCCGCTGCCGGCCAACTCGGCCGCCAGGTTGACGGTGTGGGCTTCGAGGGCGGCCTTGCTCGCCGCGTAGGCGTTCATGCCGACCATGGCCCCGGGATGCGCCGCGATGGCGCTGGACACGTTGACGATGCGCCCCCAGCCGCGCTCGACCATGACGGGCAGCACCGCGAAGCTGAGGGCGGCGGCGGCCACCACATTGACGTTGAAGGTGACGGCCCACTCGGTCGGGTCGACCGAGACGCTCGGGCCGAGCGGCCCCACCATGGCGGCATCGTTGATGAGCACATCGACGGCCCCCAACTGGTCGTTGACGGCATGGACGGCCCGGGTGGCCTGGCGCAGATCGGCCAGGTCCGCGGGCACCACCACTGCGGTGCCGCCCAGATGCTTTACCCGTTGGGCGGTCTCGGCCAGCTGGTCCTCCGAGCGGGCCACCAACGCCACGGCCATCCCCGCCGCGGCTAGGTCGACCGCGACCGCCTGACCGATGCCCCGTCCGGCCCCGGTCACCAGAGCCGTCTTGCCCTCAAGCGAAGCCATCATGCCCTGTTAGTGACAGCCTTCCGTCCGCTCTTACCCCGCCCAACGACAACTGGGGCTAGCGGGCCCCTCGACGAACGAACCCCCCAGGACCGCTCCGTAGGGCACGACCCACCGATCGTCGGCGGCCCTTCCCACAAGCGCTCAGGCCGTCCTCGGGGCCGCGAAAGCCGGGGTCGTGTTACCACACCAGTCCCGGGACGCGTCCCTGGTACCCGGCCTCACTAGCCGAGCCCGCCTGCTCGGTGGCCGCCGCGTTTCCCGAGTGCTTCGGACCGGCGGCTCTCTAGGATGCACTCCATGGGCCTACTCGAGACCGGCCGGGTGGACGCTCCGCCAGCGTCGAGTGTCGATCCCGACTCCCTCGATCCTGACTCCGCCGAGTGGCTGGGCGCCCTGGTCGGGACTGACAGCGAGCGTCAATCCGCCCAGGCCCGATTGCACGCCCGGCTGTTGCGGATCGCCCGCAGCGAGGTCCACCGGCGCAGCTCTCATCTGCGCGTTGGGGGACCCGAGCTCGACGACATGGCCCATCAGGCCGCCGCCGACGCCATGGTGGCCATCACCGCCACGCTCGGCCAGTTCCGCGGTGAGAGCCGCTTCACCACCTGGGCGTACAAGTTCGTGATCTTCGAGGTGTCGACCAAGATCGGCCGGCACTTCTGGCGCAACCCGACCGTGGCCATGGACGCCGAGGACTGGGACCGCCTCCCTGACCGATTCGGCCTCGATCCGGCCCGCGAGTCGGAGTGGCGAGACCTGATGGCCGGCCCTTCATCGGGCGGTGGACGAGGTGTTGACCCATCGTCAGCGGGAGATCTTCGTCGCCATCGTCCTCAACGGCGTTCCTCTCGACGCCCTGGTCGCCGAGCTCGGCACGAACCGTAACGCCATCTACAAGATGCTCTTCGACGCCCGACGTAAGTTACGGGCCGTGCTGGTCGCTAACGGCTATCTGGACACTGAGACGCAGAGGCCCTCGTGAACGACTGGACCGCCCTTGACCGCTTCTTGCACACCGATCCCCACGACGTGGGATGCGAACAGGCCATGGAGCTGCTGCACGTCTACGTCGACCTGGTGGCCGCCGACATCGCCGCGGCCGAGCGTTATCCCGGCGTCGCCGCCCACCTGGCTGCCTGCGGGCCATGCTCGGAGGATTTCGCCGGTCTCCTCGCCGCCGTGGTCGGCGCGGCCAACTGATCGCCGGCCCGCAGACAGCATCACCGAGAGACAGGCTCATCGAGAGACAGCGTCAGCGAGAGAAGGACCGCGTGATGGGTGACTACCCGCAGATGATCGTCCCCGTCGACCACGTCGAACCGGTGCCCCGCCGCATCCGGGCCGTCCTCGCTAGCCACACCGTGCTCGACACCACTCCGGGCCATGTACGTGTGGGAGTGGCCCTATTACCCCCAGTACTACGTCCCGATCGCGGACGTGGACCCTGACCTGCTCGTCGACGAGCAGCACCCCCAGCACCTCCACCGCGGGACCGCCCACCTCCACAGCCTCCGGGCCGACGGGACCACCAGGCCCAGCGCAGCCCGGCTCTACGGCGACGACGCCATCGACGGCTTGGCCGGCACGGTCCGCTTCGAGTGGGACGCCCTCGACGCCTGGTTCGAAGAGGACGAGCAGGTCTTCGTCCACCCTCGCAACCCCTACGTCCGCGTCGACGCGCTGCGCTCGACCCGACACGTCCGCATCGAGCTTGACGGGACGGTGCTGGCCGAGTCGGCATCACCGGTCATGGTCTTCGAGACCGGGCTCCCGACCCGCTACTACCTCAACCGTAGCGAGGTGAACTTCGGCAACCTCCGGCCCTCCGACACCGTCACCTCCTGCCCCTACAAGGGACAGACCACTGGCTACTGGAACGTCTCGGTCGGCGACACCACCCACCCGGACCTGGCCTGGGCTTACGACTTCCCCACCCGACAGCTCCTCCCCATCGCCGGCCTGGTCGCCTTCTACAACGAGAAGGTCGACATCACCCTTGAGGGGGAGCCGCTCCCCCGGCCGACCACCCACTTCTTCAAATGACATAGACGGCGGCCACCAGCGTCGGTTCGGGACCTGGCTGCTCTTCGAAGTAAGACCTGGCCGTGCGATGACACCAACACCAAGGAGACGCCGGACGAGGCATGTTGAAGGAGCCGACTATCACCACTGACACCATTGCCGAGCAGGTCAGCACCATGCACGCCGGCCTGGCCAACCAACCACCCAACGAGATCATGGGTGCCTTCGCCCGCGAACAGGCCGATCTGGCCGCCCGGGGAACCCCGAGCGGCGTCGCCGCCACCGGCGCCAGCCTGCCCGACGCCGACCTGCTCGACGCCCACGGCACCCCCACCACCCTCTACGCCGTCACCGACGGCCGCCCGGCGGTCATCGTGTTCTATCGCGGCGCTTGGTGCCCCTACTGCAACCTCGCCCTCAGCGCCTACCAGGCCCAGCTCCTGCCGGTATTGACGGAACGAGACGTGAGGCTGATTGCCGTCAGCCCCCAGGTCGCGGACGAAACCTTGACCATGAAGCAAAAGAACGATCTGACCTTCCCGGTGGTGTCCGACCCCGGCAACACCTTGGCCCGGTTCCTCGGCGTTCTCAGCGCGCCATCGCCTGAGGCCCGGGCCGCCCAGCTCCACCTCGGCCTCGACCTCACCACTGTCAACGCGGATGGCACCACCGCCATCCCGATGCCCACCACCGTCATCGTCGATGCCGACCACGTGATCCGCTGGATCGACGTCCACCCCGACTACTCCACCCGCTCCGAACCGGCGGCCATCCTCGCCGCCCTCGACACCGCCGACCTTTCACCATCTCCCTGACCACAAGGAGCAGCCAATGACGGTACGACTGGGGGTGCTCGCTCTCCTCGAGGCCAACCCGGGCAAGGCAGGTGAGCTGGGCGCCTTCCTCGAGAGCGGTCGGGCCCTGGCCGCGGCAGAACCGGGCACCGTTACCTGGTACGCGTTCAGGATCACCGACACCAGCTACGGCATCTTCGACACCTTCGAAACCGACGACGCCCGCCAAGCCCACCTCGGCGGCGAGATCCCCCGAGCCCTCGCCCAGATCGGAGCTGACCTGCTATTCGCCTTGTCGACGTCATCGCCGTCAAATAACCCGCCGATCCGGCACGAACCGAACCAGCTGCCATGTCGATGGCCGATCGCCGATGGTCTCGCCAAGAACCGCTGAGCGGTGCACAAGGCGTCCGCCCCGACCTTCCGCCCCCGCCAGCGGCCGTGTTCGGGCCCACCTTGCTGTTTCGGACTGAGAGGATCTGACCATGGAGCCCACGGCGCAGCTCCAAGCGGCTGACCGCGACGGCCATCGCCTCTTGGCGGTGGCCGCGGCCAACTGGCAACGACCGGTACCGCACTGCCCCACCTGGGACGCCGCCGAACTGGTGCGACACACCGGCGGCATCCTGTCGTGGATGTCCGCCGTCGTCGAATCAAACCAACGGGTCAGCCGCCGCGCCCTTGACCCAGCCCCCGAAAACCCAGTTGATCTGGCCGGGTGGTACCTGGCGGCGCTGGGCCGCACCCTCGACGTCCTCGGCTCCGCCCCCCCCGATTCTGAAACCTGGACGTTCTCCAGCACCGGCGACAACCGAGTCAGATGGTGGTGCCGGCGACTCGCCGTCGAGGTGACCATCCACCGCTTCGACATCGAGCACGCCGCCGCTGGCGAAGACCGACCCCGACCTACGCCCGTCGACGGGGACGTGGCAGCGGCCGGGATCGAAGAGTTCGTCATCGAATTCCTACCCGGCCTCCTCACCCAAGTCGGCATCGACACCCTCAGCGGCACACTCCACCTCCACGCCACCGATGGCCCCACCGAATGGTGGATCGACCTCGACCAAGACGGCTTAGCCCGCCGAGAACACGCCAAGGCCGACACGGCTCTTCGCGGCACCCGATCGGACCTTCTCCTCTGGCTAACCAACCGCCAACCCGCCGAAACCCTGAACGTGCTGGGGGAGCGAGCCGTCCTCGAGCGTTGGGGCCAACTCCGACGCTGAACCGCGGGCCTGAGGCCACCCCCCAGCATCCCCGAAGATCGGTCGCAGCGAGTCTCGACGCATCACCTAACTGATGTGGAACGGCTACGCAAGTGAACCTCGGGGATTCATGGGAACTCCTTTCGGGCGCGTTTGATCATGGATTGCTCAGGTGTCTGATGTGACGACTGGGGTTGGACGACACGCGCCCACCCCTGCCCGATTGAGGACTCACCATCACCGTCACCTTCCCCCACTGACGAGTATGTCCCCATAGAGACCCTCAAGGCTACTCCTACCTCCGGGAGCTGCTGCGCCGGCCGGGCATACCGGTGGCGGCGATCCACCTGGTCACGGGCGGCCTCGGCACGGTCGAACAGTCGGGACTGGCGTCGGGGCTCGACGTCTCCGCTTTCGAGTCGTACCGGAAGCGGCTGAAGGATCTCGACGCCGAAATCGCCGAGGCCGAGGACTGGTCCGATACCGCTCGCCGAGAGGCGCTCGAGGCGGAGCGAGACGCCATCGTGGACGAGCTGATGGCCTCGACCGGTCTCGGAGGGCGCCAGCGAGCCAGAGGCTCCAGCCGGGAACGGGCCCGCGTGGCCGCCACCAAGGCCCTCACCACAGCCATCGACCGCATCGCGGCCGTGGACCAGTCAGTCGGCCGCCACCTCCAACGCACCATCCACACCGGCTCCTCCTGCACCTACCAGCCCGACAGCGACGGTCCTGTCGAATGGATCCTCGATTGACTGCCATACCGTGCTCCCAGTCGACCTCGTACCCCACCAGGTGACATCTGAAGGCGCTCCGACGGCTCAGGCCGGTCCGACGACAACCTCGCCGCCGATAGTAGAGTTCGCTGAGGGCGTCAGACGGGTCATCATTTATTTGACGCAGTCCAGCCGCGAGCCGCGCTTTGCCCGGTCGATTCGGCGCCCAGTGACGCACCGGCTAGATCAGAAAGCGCGACCGCGGCCAATCGGCGGTCCTGGGGGATGGCCACCCCGAGGGCCGGACCGCGCAGGACGTAGGTGCCGAAGCGACGTTTTCCGCTCTCGACGGGGAGAGTGACGTCCCGATTTGGCAGCCCATCGGTGGCCAGTGACCAGTTCAGTTGGCCGTAGTGCAGCTCTCCTGATCGGTCCAGCACCGGGCCGTCGGCGTTGCGGTCGCCTGGGACGAAGCGGCAGTCAACCAGAAACAACAGGTCACGTAGTTGCTCTGCCACCAGCATGACCACCTCGTCAGCCCTGGAGCCGGCAGTAAGCATCTCCGCGACCACATAGAGACTGACCACCTCGTCGCGGGCGGTCCGGGTGTCGCTTCGAGCCTGCCGCCGTCTGACCGCGATCTCGCCGATCAACACACCCACAATCGCCAACAACACGGTGGTCTGCACGTCCGAACTGCGCTGAATAGAGAAGCGCTCATACGGCTTGGTGAGGAAGAAATCAAACCACAACCCGGCCGACAGGCCCGCCAGCAGCGCAGCCGTCCTCCGCCCCGGTAGGACCACGAGAGCGACCACCACGACCATGACAAGGGCCAGGTCGGTGTTCGGGACGTGACTTCGCAGAGGAATCATGAGCGCAGCCGCGGCGAGTGGTCCGAGCAGGGCCAGCCAGACCGGATATCGGCTCTGCATACTGTCGAGGTGCGTCATGACCGAAACCTCCTCGAACTCGGCTCTTCTTCGGGCTGACTAGCCGGGCGACCAGTCCCCGGGTGGCCGCGGCCGGCAACCACGACAGGACAGGCGCTCCACCGAGCGATCCGAGCACCTGTCCCGCCCAGCACGGCTCGGAGGCGCCGGCCGCGGCGGCCGACAACCATGAAGTCCGCGCCCCAGCAGTCGGCGTCGAGCACGAGCCGCTCGGCGATCAGGCGAGAGTCCGCGGCGCCAGCTAAACCAGTGCTTGGAGCGACTCCATTCGTGGATGGCAGGCGAGGCCGATTGACGGCAGTGCGGGCGTGTCCAAGTCGCCGTCTGAGTGAAGGACCTTCCCCCGGGCCTCGGTACGACGAGCGCCCTGGGCCGTGACCGGGCCAGCACGGCCCGCCGTGGACAACGATACTGCGGACCGGGGAGGGGTTGACCCGCGCCGGCACGCCCGCGCCGGCAGATCGCACCGCTTGAGACACACCACTCATATCGGTGGGAACTTCTTCGGCGCGGGTCATAGTGCCTCCCAATCGAGATGCAGCAACTTCTGCCGACCAGACTTCCCGGCGCGCCTACGCAAGGGTACCACCCGGTGCCGGTCACGCCGTCGGAGGATGGCCTCCCCGAAGTTGACATACAGAAGCCTTCGAGAGCGCTCTTGCGTCGCCTCCCAGCTAGCGGCGATCCCCACCACAGATCGGAGGACGGGCTGGAACGCAACCGCCGGTTTCTGTGAGCCACGCTGACCGTCATTGATACCAGATGACCAGACCAACGCTGACCGTGTCGCAACCGGTGAGTGGGTTCTCTACCGCTCGACGTAGGCCCAAGTGCGCCATCGACGGCGCCCTCGACCGGCAAAACTCTTGTAGGGCCGATCCTGCCGAGCGGCCCATCGGCGCCGGAGCGGTGGTCAGCGATCGGCTGGGGTCCATTTTGACCGCACCTTCAGTTCTCGTGGATCGTGAGGTTGGTATCGGCCGACGAGCCCGATTGGGCGCATTTCGGACGGTGCGCGCTCAGCGGTCTGAGATTTGCAGGATCACCGCCGCCGCGGTGGTGACGACCGCCACCAGTGCCACCGCGGCAATGAAGGTCAGATGGGTCCGACTGGCCCAGATGCCGTCGGGGAGGCCGAGCAGCACGGCCAGACCTGTCGCCCATACTCCCGCCAGCGCGGTCGGGCTCCAACGTCCGCTCAGGAGCGAGCAGCAGGGTCCGACTATGAGCAGCCCGATGAGGACGACCCGATGACCCAGCGCGGCGTCGGCTCCGGCGACCAGGGTCGGCAGGATCAGCGCTAGCGTCCAGACTTGGCTGACCGACCAGCCCGGCACCACCGACGACCGGCTGGGCGCGAAGTCCCAGCGTCCAATCGGCTGGATTGGCTGGCGGCGCGACGCCGTACCTGAACCGTTGGCGGAACGCGGTGGCGGCAGGCCTGGACCGTCGGGGCCGGCCTCAACTGATTGCGGTTCGCCGCGCACCAGGCCATGACGGCCCTTGAGGACCAGAGCCGCGCCGGACGCGATAGCAACGAGCACTGCCAGTGTGGTTACGAGCGGAAGGTTCGGCGAAGCGGCAGTGGTCAGCACCGAGGCCACGAAAACCGCATAGGCGCCGATGATCAGGATCCCGACGGCCCGCGTGATTCCCCGGTCGACGTAGGCGAAGCCCAACGCCACAACGGTCAGGCCCACATACCAGGCGGTGATCAAGACGGTCTGGCCTGACGGTTTGCCCAGGGCGATCACCGTGGCCGGGATCAGCAGACCGACCACCACGTTGATGGTGTTGCTGTTCAAGGCGGTACTGAACGTGGCTGCCCCCCGACCCCGGGCTGCCAGATACCCGGCGGCCACCGCGTTCGGCAGGCTGGTGACCGCAGCCAGCACCAGCCCGCCGACCACGATCTCCGCGACACCGTAGCGGCGGCCCAACGTCGAGGCGGCCCGCTCCATGACCACGCTCGCCACCACTACGACCATGAGCGAGACGCTGGCGACTACCACGTCGCCGGTGGTTGCCCGCCGCGGTCTGATCGCCCCTTCGAGCTCCTGTTCTTCCTCGCTCACCGCCGCAGCCAGCCAGCGGGTCCACCGGGGTGGTAACCGCAGGCCTCGCCCGCCGCCGCCCAGGACCATGACATAGGCCGCCATGGCCAATCCGACCAGCACCACCCCGGCCAGGGCCGGGATCCAGCCCAGCACGACCGCCAGGCATACCGCCGCCATCCACACCGCTACCGCCCCGCCCAGGACGACGACCTTGCGGTGCAGTCCGATACGTCCCGCCACCACCGCACCCAGTCCGAGCAGGGCCGCCAGATTGAACACGTTCGATCCGACCACCACCCCGGCGCCTACTTGTTGCTGGTGGTGAGACAGGGCGGTCACCGCCGCGGTGACCTCCGGCGCGTCCGCGGCCAAGGCCGCCACCAGGCCGAGCAGGGCCTCGGAGAAACCGAGGCGTTCACCGACGCGCTCCAGGCGCGACACCAACACCCAGCTGGTAGCCAAACTGACCACCGCCGCCACCACGAACGCAGGCGCCGCCATCGTCAGCGACACCGCGGATCACCCCGCGAAGAAGAAACCCGCCGCCGGCAGCAACGACACCCGGGTGCAAAGTGAGCTGGCGACCGGCTCATACTCGGCCTCCTCGTCCGTCACAGAAGATGATGCCGACCGGGCTTCCCGGCTCGCCAGCCGAGACAATACATCAACGTCTCCCCGGCCCCGGCCGCCGTGGCCTGGGGCGTCGGACCGACGATGAGCGCGGGTGCCGTCATCGAGGGCGGTGTCTCGACCTGGACGCTCGCTTCGTGTCAACCAGCCGGCCAGGGCGCATCAGCGGTCCGCTTCGTCGCTCGGTTGGGGCGGACCTGGATGCGTGGGAGCAGGGGCGAGCAAGTTGATGCGGTCGCCGAGGGCGAGGACGAGGCCGGGGTCGGCGTCGCGCAGCGTGTGACAACTAGGGCTGGTCCGCCGGATCGGCCATTATGCGCCTGTGCGCAAGAAACGTTGCCAGCCCGACACATTAGGCTGAAGCTTGCGGTCGCTGTCGGGGCTCGGCCCAAGTTGTGCGTGGTGGCCGCACACCAGTTGTGTGCGGACGTCTGTTCGGCTACTGCGGAACCTCGGTGTCCGGTGGCTGCGTCCGAGCACTGGCGGTTTCGTCTTCGGGCCGCAGGCGCCTTTCGTCTTCGGGCCGTAGGCGCCTTTCGTCTTCGGGCCGTAGGATCCTTTGGTCTTCGCGGAGATGATCGTCACGTTCAGTGACCGCTGCTGGCTGGATCGCTGAAGCCCGTCGCCTCGACGGCGCCCCGCCGATAGCACCGCCGATAGCACCGGCGCCCAATCCGATCAGCACTGACCAGAAGCTTGGCCACCACCCGAGCGTCTTGATGGTAAGGGTCTGGGCTCCGACGTGCACAACGGTGGCGTTGCTTGTCGAGATCAACGCCGGGATGCCGAAGGCGGCCACGCCTAGAACGACCAGGCCCCACGCCGTGACCCCGTTGGCTATCCCGGCAGTGACGCCTCGGGCGGCTGACGAAGCGCCCGCCACGACGCCGGCGAGCAGCATGGCAAAGATGGCCGTGGCACCGAGCCACCAGTCCAGGTGCTGGTAGAACAGGTGCCGGTGCGAGCCATAGGCCAAGCCCAACCACAACAGCGAAAGGAGCCCACCCGCCGCAAGGCCGATAACGGTTCCAGCAAAGACGCCGCCCCACTGGATCAACGGTGGAGGCGTGCCTTCTACGACGGTACGGCGTTCGCGGATCATCCAACAACGCTCCTTTGAGCTAGGTCGAAACCTAACGGCAATGACTTACCCAGGCCCGGCGGAGTTGAATCCAAACGGAGCGAGGTCCCGTCTCGTTCGGATCCGCCATACCCGGGCACAAGATTGGGGCTAGGGCGTCCATCCGCACTTCGGTCATGCCGCCGGGGACCCGCCCGTGATAGTCGGGCCGGTGATCAGGTAGGAGCCCGGCAGCGCCGGAGTGGGTCCCGCCCAGATTGCAGATCACGTCGTCGAAGGCGTCACGATCTGCCCGATGTACCAGCGCACCTGGTCGAGTTTGGGCACGTGGGTCACCACCGGCCCCTGGGGCCGTGTCCAAGATGGCGTAGGCGTCGATCGTCAGGTTGTTGGGAGTGACGACGAATCGGTCCGCGGCCGTCTTCAACCGGCGCCCGCTCCTCCTCCCGGAGCCTGTCCGAGTCCCCCTCCGCTGCTGCCGTGTCGCTAGGTGGACCAGCTGAGCCTGTCGACATCGGCCAATCCGTGGGTTACCATGCGGCCCTCCAAGCAAGGAGGAGTCATGGGGAACCTGAACGTGGTCATGATCAACGTCACCTCGCGTGACGATGGTGTTCGCGTGTTGGACCGCCTCGATGCGGGGACCGATACTGGCGAGATCAACGTCGAGGATGTGGCGATGGTCTATAGGACCGATAAAGGGAAGGTGAAGATCCAGCAGACTTCTGATGCGACCGCGGCCAAGGGCGCCGTCAAGGGCGGTGGGCTCGGTCTGCTCGTCGGGATCATTGCCGCACCGCTGGTGCCGGCGGTGGCAGTGGGCGCCGGTATTGGGGCGCTGGTGGGGAGGGCACGGGACGGCGGGATCTCCGACGAGCTCATCAAGCAAGCCGGTCAGGCCATCGAGAACTATGGCGCCGTCGTCTTCGTGCTTGCTGACCAGGCCAACAGCCAAGTCGTCACCGGGCTCATCGATGACGCCGTGGCCCGTGGCGCCAAGGTGGAGTATCAGGTCCTTTCCGAGGATGCTCAGGACCTGCTTCGCATGCAGCTCAAGGCTGGCAAGGTGGGTGTGGGAGTGCAGGTCGACTTGAAGGGCATGACGCTCGACCAGTACGACGAGACGGTCAAGCGGATGGGTTTCGAGCCCCAAGGTGCAGGCGCACCAGGGTGCTTGTTCCACTGGGTAACGAAGACGCCTGATGGGATCAGGGTGACTGACGTCTGGGACAGGCAAGAGGACTTCGAGACGTTCGCGAAGGAGAAGCTCGGACCGATCACTCAGGCGGTCGGCGTCCAGGCGCAGCCTGAGACCCAGTATTTCGACGTACACAACTACTTGACAGCAGGCTGAACGTAATCACCCCGCATCCACGGCGGTCTATCCGGACGGCTTGAATGGGTCACGTCTAGACCCTCCTGCCGCGCCAGGCCAACCTCCCGACGACCCAACTTCGTGAGGTTCGCCGTTCACCCCCGACAAAGGTTGGAGCTTGGCGCGGCGGCGCCGAACGGAGCCGCGAGCACGTCGTGTCTCAAACGTTCGACGCTTCGTAATAGGTTTCAGTCGCGGCCTCTGGGATCGCGGCGAGCCGCTCCCGTCGTCGTCGTCGAGGTAGGTAACCGCCTCCCGCACCGGTCGGACCTGACGTCAAGAACTCGACCCTTCGGGTCCGATGCCCCCTAACCTTCACGTCCTCCGCCGGCTTCCGCGCCCTCAATGTGCCGCGCGGGCGCCCCTGTGACGCTTGATTTCCCAAGCGTCCGACTGTGGCGACGCTCGTTCGGCGAGGCCGGGTAGCAACGACGGAACCATCTTGACGCATGCGGTATCTGGCGTTATACGGGTGATCCGTGTCAAGGGGTTGGCTTGGTTTTTTTGGGTGTGGGTCATGGTTGGGTGTCGTTGAGGAGGCGGTCGAAGAGTTGGACTCGTTTGGTCTGGCCGTGGTCTTGGGCGTGTTGGCGTTGGCGGAAAATGACGGGATGGAATTCGATGTCGGTGGAGAAGTAGGTGCAGCCTTCGCAGATCGATTCGAACGAGCAGTCCATCAGGGCGGGCCGGTTACACCAGCCGTTGCCGAGCATCCGGCGGTGCTCGTGGCGGAGTCGGCGCATGTTGGGGCCTTCAGCGTCGGCCGGTAGCGGCTGGTTGTAGAGATTTTCGACCGCTCGGGAGACGGCGTCGTATTCGTCGGCCACGGTGCGGTTGGCGATGCGGGCGTATCGGCGGGTCATGTCCAAGGAGCGGTGCCCGAGCAGGGCGGCGATGGCTTCGAGGCTCATGCCCCGGTTGATGGCCTGGGTGGCCATGGTGTGGCGCAGCCGGTGCGGGTGGACATGTCCCAGCCCGGCGGCTTTGGCGACCCGGTCGAGCATGCGGGTCACGACTTGGCGGTTGAGGGGCTGGCCGCCGTGGTTGACCACCAGCAGCGCGCGGTCGGGGTGGTGTTGGGTTTGTTGGTATTGGTCGAGGAGCTCGACGAGGTGGGGATGGAGGGGGATGTAGCGGTCGTTGTGGAGTTTGCCGACCGGGACCCGCAACCAGTGGGTGTCGCCCATTTGCACCATGCCGTCGGATGGCAGGGCGCACACCTCGCCGACGCGCATGCCGGTGCGGGCCAACAGCTCGATGACCAGGCGGCGCAGCAGGTCGGCTTCGGCGGCGACGGCCCGCATGAGTTGGGCGAACTGGGCGTCGTCGAGGAATCGGGGCAGGGCGTCGTCGAGGGTGGGCATGTCGCCGAGGAACACCAGGACCCGGTTGGGGGCGTCGTCCCATTCCCATTCGACGATCCGCACAAAGAACATGCGCAGCGTCTGCAGCCGGCGGCGGATCGTGGCCGGTTTGAGGGCGCGCCCAGCCAGGAAGGTCTTGTAGGCCTCGACGTGTCGCCGGTCGAGATCGGCGGCGCAGGCGACGGCGGGGTCGTCGCCAACTATGAAGGTGGCGAAGCCGAACAGGTCCGACTCGCACGCCATGGCGGTGCCCGGTTGCTGACAGGCGGCGATCTGGTCGATATAGCGGCCCATGGTGGCCGCCAGGATCGGCGCCTGCGCGCAGATGGCCGCCCAACGGGCCCAGCGGGGCCGGCGGGCCGGCGCCGCGGTCGCACTGCGGGCCGGTCGGGCCCGCCGGGTCGGCTGGGCGCTCACGCTCCCATCCCCAAGGTCTGGGCGTCGATGGCCTCCGCGGCACGGCGGTACTCGTCGGCCAGCCACTGGTCGGCCAGATGCAGGTACACCCGGGTCGACTCGATCGAGCGGTGCCCCGCTTGGGCCTGGACCGCCTCGAGGGACATGCCGGCCTGGCGGAGTCGGGTCAGACAGGTATGGCGTAACTCGTGACAGGTGCCATGCGACAACCCGGCCCGGCCGCGGGCGCCGTCGAGGATCTCATCGAGGCCCTCGGCCGATAACGGCCGCCCCCGGTTCGGGCCCTTCAACACCACGAACACCCGCTCGGTGACCGATCCCGCCGGTCGTTCGTCGTCGAGATAGCGGGCCACGGTGACAAAGAAACGAGACGACATCGGGATCGAGCGTTGATGGCCGCCCTTGCCCTCCGCCACGAACACTCGGCGTTCCCCCACGTGCAAATCCTCCAACCGCAACCCCAGGACCTCGCATCGGCGCAAGCCGCCCAGCACCATGGCCTCGACCATGGCCCGGTCCCGGTCCCGGCGCAACGCCGCCATCAAAGCATCGACCTCGCCGGGCGAAAGAATCCGGGGCAGCGTCCTCGGCGTGCGGATCAACGGGACACCCTGGCGGGGACGAGACCGCTCCCGGCGGGTGGCCAAACCCCGAGGCACCGGATTGGTCCTCACCCCCCTGGTCCCCCGGGCCAACAAGAACGCGTACAGGCCAGACACGCTCGATAACCGCCGGCGGATCGTGCGCGCCGAAACACCCGCCGAGCCGTCCATTCGGACGATCTTGCGGTCCCCGTCACCCAACCGCTGCCAAGTGATAAACCCAACCACGTCAAACACCGTCACCCGCCCAGGCGGCTTGTCGACAAACGCGAAGAACGTCTTCAAATCATGCGCAGTGGCCCGCAACGTATTCGGCCGAGACCGCGCCGAAACAAACCGCAGATAATCATCCAACAACGGATGACCCAACACGAAACCGACCCCACCGCCAGGACCCACACAACGAACCAGACACGGCTCAAACCCCACCGGATCCCCCTTCCCCCACGACAGCCCCATGCCAACCCAGCACCACACGGATCACCCGTATATTATGCGATCCAGCTTTGAGGAAGCCATCGGCGTGACAATAACGCTGAGTGGCCACTGGCGACGGCCACGCTCGACCAATCGGTCGACCTGGTTGGGGCGATATCGACTGTCCCGACTACTTCGAGGCCGCCCGGAACCGGACATTCGAGAGCGCTTGATGGGATGCAGGAGCGCAGCGCTGCTCTTGCGCGATGGGCCGTAGTGGTGCGGTCCGGGCGTCGAACCGCTGGGAGAAGCTGGTGGCGAAGGTGTCGGCGTCGACGAAGGGGTCGGGGGTCCCCGCTCCGCCCGAGCCCACTGGGGCTGGGAAACTTGGGTCTTCCACAACACGCAAGACTCGAAGGAGGACCCCCGTGGACAAACAATATGTCGGCGTCGACTTGCACCGTCGTCGCAGCGTGATCGTGCGCAAAGACGCTGCCGGCGAGCTGCTCGAGACGGTACAGATCGACAACGACCCGATCGGGTTGGCCGAGGTAATGGCGAGGGCCGGGGAGGCCCCCGAGGTCGTCTTGGAGGCGACGTACGGGTGGTATTGGGCGGCGGACGTGCTCGCCGAGTGCGGGGCCAGCGTGCATTTGGCGCACCCGTTGGGTAACAGCTGGGGGAACCGGCGAGTGAAAAACGACGAACGCGACGCCACCGACCTGATCGACATGCTACGTCTGGGACGCCTGGCTGAGGCCTACATCGCCCCACCCGGGTTACGCGAACTACGCGAACTGGTCCGCCACCGCGCCAAGCTGGTGGCGATCCGGTCCGGGCTCAAAGCCCAAGTCCACGCCATTCTGGCCAAGGAGGGCGTGAGGGTGCCGGTCACCCACCTCTTCGGGGTTGGGGGACGCAGCCTCCTCGATGAGGTGGCCCTGGGCGACGCCTACCGGCGACGCGTCGATTCGCTGCTGGGCTTGATCGACGCGTTCGACGACGAGATCGAGGTCTTCGCAGCTGTGGTGGCGGAGATCCTCGAGGATCATCGCGGCTATCACGCCATCCAAGCCATCCCCGGGGTCGGACCGGTCCTGGCCGCTATTTTCGTGGCCGAGATCGGCGACGTGGCCCGCTTCGGTGGCGCCGCGCAGTTGTGTTCGTGGTCGGGGCTCACCCCACGCCACCGCGAGTCCGACACCCATGTGTATCGCGGGCATATCACCAAGATGGCATGTGGGGCGGGCAGCCTGGTGGGGGCTGCTTCGCTTCTATCGGGAGGTGATTATGACGATCATCGGTGGGCTCGACATCCATCGAGCTCAACTGACATTCGACTACGTGGACACGACCACCGGGGAGGTTCGCACCGGCAGGATCGCTCCTGCCAACCGGGAACTGTTGCGCAAATGGTTGGATCGCTTCGACGGGTCGGGCGAGGTCGAGTTTGTGCTGGAGGGTTGCACGGGCTGGCGGTATGTCGTGGAGGAGATGATCGGGGTCGGGGTCACCGCCCATGTGGCAGAGCCGGCGGAAACAGCCGCCTTGCGGGGAAAGAAGAGTAGAGCTAAGACCGATCGGGCTGACGCCCGTCATCTTCGCCAACTGTTGGTGGACGGCCGGGTGCCGGAGTCGTGGATCCCACCTGCGGAGGTGCTCGACGCCCGGGTGCTGGTGCGCCTCTACAAGGACCTGATTGATGAACGGACCGGCTGGCTGCAGCGGGTGCACGCCACCTTGTTCCATCACGGCGTCCCCGCGGCGGGAGGGAGCTTGATGACCAACGCCGGCCGCCAGCTGCTGGCCTCGGCCGACCTGCCCGCCGCCGGGCGCTGGGCGGTCGACGCCGGGATGCGCCAAGTCGAGCGGCTCACCGAGGAGATGCTGCCTCTACGCCGCCAGATCATCGCCATCGGGGCCCGACAGCCAGGCTGCAAGGCGTTGCAGGGTCACTACGGGATCGGGGGGCTGCTATCGGTTGCTATCTGGGAAGAGCTCGGCGACTGCCGCCGGTTCACCAGTTCCGACGACGCCGTGCGCCACACCGGCCTGGACGTGACGGTGTGGTCCTCGGACGGCAAACGCACCCGTGGACATCTAGCCAAACAGGGACCACCGGTCCTGCGCTGGGCCCTCTACGAGGCCGCCGTCTACGCAGCCCGGCCCACCTCCCCCGACTACGCCTACTACCGCCAGCTCCGCCAACGCCTCGACGCCCACCTGGCGTTGATCACCATTGCCCGCAAACTGGGCCGACGCTGCTACCACACCCTACGCAACGTCGGCGACGCCGCCTACCCAGCCGCCGCCTGAGCTCCAACCCCGGGCCGTCGCGTCGCGTCCAACATTTGATGATCTGCGACCAGCTCCCGCAACCTTGTTGCTGCCAGCCCGCCTGGACAGCCGACCAAGAACGAGCGGCCGCACCACGTTCGTCGGGACACCCCGAACGCCATCTTGCAGCCGGCACACATCGCCGAGCGCCGAGATAAGCAGGGACGCCCGCAACCCGGACCAGCCCAAACCGAACCCAAGGAGGACCCCAACCCACCGAAGAGCGGCAGCCCACCGAATCCCTCACCGGGATTCTCAAACCATCGTCCTCGTGGCGACTGACCGGGGCTGTCAAGGCTTCCCCTACGGGCGGGCCGCCGGGCCCGGCCTTGACCGCCCTCCCCGCGCCCGGACGACAGCAAGCTACTTCGACGCGGCGGCACCCCTTCATCACACGCGTGCAACCGACCCAAGACGACCGACGGACGCCACTTGACACTCACGCGACCCACAGATAAACAAGGCTCGCGGCTGGTGCGCTGGGCGGCGGTCGAGGCCGTGGGCCGCCAACGTGGCGCCACCCCCATCGCCGCGCTCCATCACCGTGTCGCCGAGCACCGAGGCCGTCCCATCGGCCGGGTCGCCGCGGCACGCAAGCTTCTCACCCTCGTCTACTACGGCCTGCGCGACGGACACATCCGTTGCCTGGCCCAGGCGGGATGAGACCCGGCCGGCGCAGCCGGACGCGAGCTCGTACTTTCTCATGACCCCCGCCCTGCGGCGGCGTGGTCGCCCGCTTGATTGAGCCCGTCTGGCTGCGGCCGAACCCCTCCATGCCACCATCGCCGTGGCGGATAGATGACCGGCGACCGGGAAACCGGCTGACGCCCCCGAGCAACAAGTGCTCACCTGGAGAACGAACCGCAACGCGCCCCCACCCAAACACCGGGAACAGCGCATCCAACGAAGCCGTAACCGGCTTCGTAATCCAATGATCCCTGGCGAAATCTGACCGGGCCCTCAAGGCTTCCCCTCCGGGCGGCCTCCGGCCGGCCTTGACCGCCCTGACATCCCCCGGCGGGGACTACTTCAACGCGCCCAAACACCCCCAACCAACGCCCCTACGGGGCGCAACCGAGCCGGAAAAAACCTCCGGCGCCCCTTGACAAAAGGGGCTCCTTCATAGATGAGAAAGTACGCAGCGGCGACCGTTCTCGGGCTTCGGGTGCCCCCTCTACCCGGCGGTAGCTGGCACGGTTGCCTGACTGTCGCCGCGGGTTATTGGGGCAGCTTCGCGGGCGACCGCGGTCGCTAAGTAGCCCGTTTTAGGGCTGACGGTGCGCCATGATTCGCGCTGCCGTTGGCAGCGCTTGCCTGCTCCCGGCCGTCAGCGCCGGAACGGGAAGCCGGGCCACTCGTGAGCTACGATCGTCGCCTGTGGAGCTGACGATCTACGAGGCTATGGGTGGAGCCGACACTCTCCTGGCGCTCGCTGAGGCGTGGCACCGACGCTGCCTGGCCGACCCAATCCTCGCTCACCCCTTCGAGGGCGGCATCCACCCGGAACATACCCAGAGGCTCGCCGCCTACTGGTCCGAACAACTTGGCGGACCTGCGACATACACAGCCTCGCTCGGTGACTACTCCCACGTCGTGCGTGTTCACAGCGGCAATGGACCGCATGAACAGATGGACGGTCGGGCAGTCGCCGCGTTCGTGGCCTCGCTCGATGACGTCGGCATCTCGACCGAACCGCGTCTGCGGTTTCAGCTCGTCGCCTGGTTCACCTGGGCGACAGCCATGCTCAATCACCGGTGGGCCTCGCCCGACGACGTTCCGAGCGACCTTCCCCTGCCCTCATGGACCTGGGAAGGAACTGAAGGCTGGTAAGACCGGAACGGGCTGATCTCTCTTCACCAGCGCAATGCCCCTCGAAGAGCCTTCATCGAGGACTGATGGCGTCCGCCTCCCGGCGTTAGGCCGCACGCTGATCCGATCGACGTGCCGAATCTTCGGGGACAGTTCCGCCGAGCGATCGGCTCACGGCCGGAGGAACGCCTCGACGACCGCGGGGACCAACTCGCTCCGAGTGACTTCGATGTGGGTCGTCCCCGGTAGGACAGCCAGCTGCCGTGCGGAAGCAACTCGGCCGCCTGGGCCGCGTTCGCCACGAGGATGAAATCGGTGTCTCCGATCAATACCAGCACTGGCACCTTGATGGCCCGGAGCTTGTCGTCCGTCCATCCAGCGAAGCCGTGAACCAGGGCCACCGTCTTCTCAGCGAACGCCTCGAAATGGGCTGGGTCGGGCGTCACCGCTGCGTAGGCGTCCCGCATGGCGGCGAAATCGGCCTCCGTCGGGAGTCGCTCTGGGTGAATCTCGCCGCCTCGGTCGTTCCGGTGGTCAGCCGAGGCGACCACCGCCCGGCGGATACGACGCTGGTGGTCGACGAGCAGCTGGTAGGTGGTCAGGCCTCCGAGGCTGAATTCGAACAGGTCTGTCTGCTCGACGCCGAGGTGGTCGAGCAGGCCCACCACGTCGGCGGCGAGATACTCAAAGGTGATGGGCCGGTCGATGTCGGCGGTACGGCCGTGGCCTTGAAGCTCGATGGCGATGATCCGGTGATGCTCGGCCAGGGCGGGGATGACCGCTCCGAAGCTGAGCTCGATCGTGAGCAGGCCTCCGTGGAGGAGAACGAGCGGCGGTCCCAGTCCGTGCTCCTGAAAATAGAGATGAATCCCGTTGACATCGGCGTACGGCATACAGGACGAGACGATACGAAGAATTTCAACTCATCGCGGCCCGGGTAAGGATCCAAGTCGTCCCGCCGCCGAGCCGGCGATAAGTGGCCAAGGCAGACTGTGTATTTGGACGAACGGTACGGGACCCTGCGTGCACTTTGCCAGACTGCTCGTGCCGGGGGGTCACGAGTGGGCTGCTTCCTGCGCTCCGCTCGAAACGCTGGCGGATTGCGGCTATAGCGCCTCAGGTGCGTCCGGCTGGGGCTGCTCCAGGGCCCGTGTAGTGGTGGTGCTGGTTGTCAACTGACTGGGAGTCGGTGACTACGAAGCAGATCTTCCAAGCCGCCCCCCCGAGGTCGATGCACTGCGGGTCGACGGGCGGATAGGGCAGACGTTGGCCTGGCGGAGTCGACTGTTTCAGGCAGTCGATTAATTCGATGGTCCATGCGTTCGCGGCCCACTGGTGGGGTCCAACTGCAATGACCTGCTGAGGCGGGGGCAAGAAGTACAAACGGAAGGTATACGCCGAGACGGCGCTTGGGTCGGTGGCCTGCGGGGGGCCGTAGCCGGCTGCGACGTCGATGCCCCAACCGGTTCCGCTCTCGGTGGTGGCCGTGGAGGTATGCGAGTATTCCCCGCCGATGAGCAGCTCCCAATTCATTTCCTCGCCCATGCCGAAGAAATCAATTCCCCCGCCTCCACCGACTCCAACGTACGCCGAGACGTCAGATGCCAGCTGTTCTCAGTGACGTGTTGGGTAACTGTCTCGAAAGCCTGCGAGCTGTCTCCTGTGGGGGTCCAACTGACCTCGATGTAGTTGTTGTCATCGCTGAAGCTATATGCGTCGGCGTGAATGACATCGTAGAAGTAGCTGTTGCCATAACCATAGGAGCTCATCTTGGTGTTCCAGCCCTCTGGAGTGTAGGAAGACAGGTCGCCTGCGATGACGGCGTAGGGGATGTAGCTCCTCAGGAATGCATCTTTGTGGATGGCTGTGGTGGTCGCATAGAGCGGCGTTCGGGGGCGATAGCGGCGAGGCCGGATGGGGAACGGCCGGAGCCTCGGTCCCGCCGCATTGTCGAGAAGTACAAGCCGTCCGAAGTACGAGCGTGGGCCGACGCCCAGGTGGAAGAGCCGAGCTCCTAGCAGCTTGACTTGACGTAGTACTTCCGACCAATCGAAAGAAAGATCCGCCAACTGGCGGCCTGATCAAACGCGTCCCAATCCGCGGTGTTCACCCCGGCCTGCGCAGCCCGGCCGGTCGTTCCTCGACCATCACACAAACCATGCCACCGAGATCAAACAGAATGCACTCCATCTACTGTGAACACCCCAAGGAGACAAGGCAATGTCCATCGTGGTGACGATTCACCTGGAGCAGACCCAAGACGAGCCTCGTGCCTTCGTGTGGTGGGGAGAGAGTGACGCCGTGGCGGGGTTCTCGGCGGCGGCTGACCACCTGCCGGAACTGATCACCCGGGCGCAGGAGGCCTTGGCCGAAGTGGCGGGCGACAGCAAGGTCAAGTTTCTGCTGACCGATTTCCCCCCGGTCTCCCGGGGACCACAGGTACAAGGGTTCTCCGGCTCCCTTCGGCAGTATTTCCGCTGCTGGCACTAGGAAGGAGCAAACCGTGACCCTGACGCCGCCACCGTGCCGTAGCGTATTGCCTTGAGGGCGAATCCGTCGGCACTGTCCATCGAGTGACTCCAGATGTGTGTTGCCAGTGAGAAGGCCCCCCGGTTGGGAGGCCTTCTCGTTTCGTAAATCCCGGCTTGGAGGATCCCCGAAGGGATGAACCAGGACTACGAGTCTCAGTGCAGGTTGATGTAACCCTTCGCTACGACGTTCGTAGTGGAGAACGCCGACGGGTCGTTCTGGTTCGTGTCACAGGCCCCGGTGGCCGTACGCATAAGGAACCCGCTGATCGATGCCGTGGCCTTGAAGTTGCCGGTGGCCTTGGCATAAGCACCCGTGCCTGAGACGATCTTGGCGTTGATGTCACGGATGGTGAAGTGGACGAAACAGGTAACCGGGTTGACACTGGGACCAGCTGCTGGACTCCTTCCCCCGGTGGTCAGGAGGGTAAAGGATCCGGTCGGATCGACCAGGGTGTGACGATTGCTGTTGGCCGGATCAGCAGGCAGGGAAGGAATGTCGGTCACGTTGCCGCGGTTGTGGACCACACCGTGTTCGGTGAAGGGACCGACGGCCACGCCGTCGCCCACTTCATACTGAGAGCCTGTGAGGATCTCAGGCCCACGGGTGGGACTGGCACTGGCTGCGCTGGCCAACAGCCCTCCGGTCGTACCACCGACGGCAGCCACCACGGACAGGGCGATCAGCCCTCGTTTGACCAGGTTCATAAGTTGTTGCCCCTTCTGGTTTGCCCCGGGCCGGTTGCCCGGCTGACGCAGACGGTAGCCCTGCTGATTGCACTGGTCAAGTGATTACTCCGGTTCATCACCCGTGGTGGTCGTCTCACCACCATCCCCGCTCAGGGCGGGAGCGCCCCGGGGTGTCCGGAAGTTATGGCTGACCCGGCATCGGGTCCTGGAAGTGCTCGTACACGCCGGTGGACTGCCATGCGACCAAGGCCGAGTGCGGCGTCCCGATCCAACGGACGTAGGGCCACAGTTCTTGCGGTGGGTGGGCGTAGTCGGTGAGGTGCCCGGTCGGAAGTTCCTCGGACTCTACTGGCTCCCCGAGGTAGTCGTCGGCCACCCGGGGCCCGAACAGAACCAGATTGTCGGTACCGGGGAGAGCGGCCGAGGGCACCTTGATGGCCTCGACGCCGCCCTCCCGCAACCGGTCGGCCAGATCCTGGGTGGCGGAATAGTCGTCGCCGACCAGTTCAGAGGCTGTGATGCCGTGCTCGGTGCAGGTGTCGAAGTAGACGTCGAGGATCTCCCCATCGGGCACCCGGACGGCCCACAAGTTCAGTCGAACATCACTAACGTCGTCTGCCACGGGGCCTATCCCATTGCGCAGGGCCTCGGCGGCCGGACCCAGCGGGTGCAGGCACAGATACTGGGTTGGGTCCTGACCAGCCCGGTTGAACCGACCGGGTAGATCGTTAGCGTCTGCCCACAGTGGGGTGAAGTACTGGGCGCTGCGATAGGCGATCACGCGTCACGGGGCAAAGCGGCTGCTTCGGGCCACCGACAGAAGCTCCGGATAGTGCAGCGGATCGCCGAGCCACTTGATAGGAGGCACGCCCAGCCGTGGGTGCTTGCGCCAGAACCACTTCATCACTCCTGGAGCGGTGAAGGAGTGCCGAAGCTGGTTAACCAACTGGGCCACGACCCGGACCCTGGCCTCGTCGTCCCCCGACGGCCCTTTTGCTCCCGGGACCAGCCAGCGTTGCAAGGTCCGGGGCACGACCCCGAGCACGGCGGCCAGATCATCCTGAGGAACATTGACCATGCTCACCAGGTCGTGCAGCACGGTCACGGCAGGGACGTCAGCGGCCACCGGTCGATCCTCGATGATGTCCACCAAGGCCGAACGTACGACTTCAAGCGGGACCCGTAGATCGCGGCGCTGAGCCTCCGGGAGAGGACGGCGCAGTGCCTTCTCAGCCCGGAGCGCGGCCCCGAAGAGCCGAGCCACCTGATACGGATCGGCGGAGAGGGCCAACGGTGTGTCGGCCCGCAGTTCGGTATCTAAGCTGTCCACCAAGCGGATCACTTCGTCGGGCACATGATCCTTGGACCGGCGCAACGCCTTGGTGGCCTCGTTCAGCCGGTCCAGCAGGGGGACCAGATCTGCCACAGCCACCGATGTCGGGCTCATGTCGCGATACTACGTCAGCTTGACGACAATAGCCACTCCGAGGTCCTGACGCTCTGCTGGCTCCCTACCGCCTCCGGCGGGGTGGCCTGGGCGGTATCCCTGTGTCCCCAACTTCCTTTGGGGAGATCGCCGCCCGGGGTGACGGCGGCTGGGTCGCGTCGTAGCAAGCGATTCGCTCGGCGATGGTGGCGTCAGTCCAACCTCGCAGCGCACCGTCGATTCCATCGAGATAATTGGGTGGCGAAGGGGTCAATCCGGCTGGGGACGCAGACCATTCTCGTATGGAACGGTTTGTCAAGTCGGTCGCGGGTCTTTCTTGGGAAGGGTTTTGGGGCGGGCCGGACCGGGAGGTCCGGGGCGATGTTCGCGGACCTGGAACGCGCCGTCGCCCGGGAGCACAACCTGCGCGAGCAGCTTGCCCGCATCTCCAGTCATCAGCAGGAACGTCAGCGGGCGATCAAAGACAGCGCCCCGGAACGCAAGGAGCTCGAGACCTCCCTCGCGCAGTTCGACGCCGGGCTCGACCACACCCGCCCGCAGCGGGTCCACGCCCTCTCCTTGGACCCCTCGCCTGATCTGGTCAAGCGTCTCGGCGAGCCGCCGGCATCGCTCGCTGGTCGGGCCGTGTGGTGCCATCAGGCCCTACTCATTGAAGCCGCCCTCGACCGCAACGACGGTGTCAGCCTGCGAACAGGGTGGAGTCGACAGACAGACCGGGTCCGCCGGGAGATAGCGGTCGCCGACCGCCTACTAGAAGCCAAGTCCGGCGGCCTCAGCCCCACCGAGTGGGCCGAACTCGCACAGCAGGCGGCGACGATCCGCGAGCAGGCGCTCAGAGATTTGAGAGTTCGGCAGACCTTCGAGCAGACAAACTCGCCAACCCGTAAGGCCGAGCACCATCTCGGCATCGATTCCTCACCACGCCCTCGCGGGCCCGAACTCGGCCTATGAGAAGACGCTCGCTCCTGCAGCGCAAGTGGCGCTCCCGAGGTGCTTGCCCGCAAGCAGCCGTTGGGGACCGGCAGTTGATAAGGGGGTCACCAAGCCGGCGGTAGGTGGCGGGCCGCCCTGAGGTCCCCTGGATTGTTTGGGGGCGCCCTACCGCCTGCGGCGGATACCTGAGCGATGCAGCGGCGACCCGCATGAGGACCTCCCCGACCACGGTCTCAACGTCATCAGACAGATCGGCGAGTACTAACGGCGGTCGACCTCGGCTCGAGCTCCTCGTGCATCTTCCGGGTCGCCGCTTCATCGGTGAAGCCGTGCCCCTGTCGCGTCACACCCGTGCTACGCAGGTCTCGAGGGCAGGCAGAAGGACGACGCACTGGAGGCCGTCGAGACCGGTCGCTTGGGCGAACGTCGGGATAAACCACGGGCCGATGACTCCGTCGTAGACGGTCGCATACCCCTCGGTGGCGAATCGCCCGGCGGCAGCCGCTGGCGCTCTGACAGACGACTTCGTTCTGCTTGTTCGCCTCGGGAAGCCGTGCGGCACGCCTCACTCCCGTTCTGGCATCGGGCGGCGTGCTCCAACACGCCCAGACGCCGGTGGTAGATGATGTCTGCTGGGGTCACGGTGATGGTCTCCATGGATCTGTGAAAGGAACCACAGAGTCAATCGCCTGACCCTACCCAGTGGTGGACCTGCAACCTCGACCCCCGATCGGGAAGGCCTAGGTGAGCGAGCAGAAAGTCTGTTGGGGCCTCGCGATCTGGCCGGGGACGTGCGAGGATGACATTGGTTTAGTTCCGCCTTTACTTCCCCGGAGGCGCTTGGGTTGTCAGGTCGTTGGATGCCCAGGGTTGCTGCGGGAGACTCGGCATGTGAGACGCCATCTGGTGACCAAGGGCTCGCTTATGAGGGGTTGGCCGATCATGGCCCATGAGATCGTGCGTGATGACGATCTCGCTTATCTGTATCCGGATGGGAGGCTGTCGAGATCGCGCAACGCGGCAATCTCTACCGAGATGGCATAAAGCAATTCGAGTTGATCGTCGAACAGGTCGCTGGGCGTGACTTCAACTCCTGCCCCCGGAGGCTACCGTTCGCCCCCCCTCGTGTACGGTGATGAGATCGGCTAACGGTCGATCCCGAGGACTGACGCGACCGAGCGAACGCGCCGTGCCCGCGGTCCCAGCCAGGGGCCGAAATGAGACGGCTGGCAGATGGTGTCGGTGTACTCATCGACGTTGAGCAGGTCATCGAAGAACCCAGCCACCATAAGGCTCTGCGCTTCCTGGTCACCGTAGGCGAGCACACGTTCGGCGACCGCGAACACTGCGGGGAAATCCTCGGTCCGCTCAGCGGCGAGGCGCCCAATGAGGTGTCGGACCAGATGGGTGATGTTGACGTACTCGCCATTATCCGGATCGACCGCGGCGCTTTCAACGGAGCCGGCGAAGGTGGTGATTGCGCCGCGCAAGAGTGGCAGCACATCCAGGTATTCGATGCCGTCGTGGGACACAGGAGGGATCCGAAAGTGAGCGCATTGGTAGTGAGGCCTCTGAGGCTCTGTGGGGTATATATACCCAAACCACGTCCAGCAAACTGCTGACGGCCTCAGGTCCGCTACCCGCAGATACAGCGTTTCTCGGCTTCCAAACGGGTGTCACGGACACCTACTCGAGTGATTCGATTAGGCCTCGGGGGTGAGCTGGACAGCCGCTCACCCGCCGAGGCTTCCGAGGGTGACGGTGACCTGACGGGTGCTTCCGTCGGGCAACAGGATCCGCAGCGGGGCTCGCTCGTCTGGTCGCAGGTTGGCCAGGATGTCCTGCAGGGCCGACAGCGTGGGGGTGGGCTGTCCATTGATCATGGTGATCACGTCGTCGCCGCTGATGCTGGTTCGGGCGGCTGGGCCTCCCGGCTGGACCGAGACGACGATGACGCCGACCGGGTTTCCGGCCGGGTCTAGGGCGGTGGCGCCGCTGATGCCGAGTGCGGCCCGGCCGCTGTTGGCTACTCGTCCGGCCGTGATCAGCTGCGGGGCTACCAGCTCGACGGTGTTCGACGGGATGGCAAAGCCGATACCGTTGGCGGCCGAGCCACCGAGTTCGGGGTCGGTGGCGGCCAGGGTGGGAATGCCGATGACCCGGCCCTGGGTCTCGACGAGAGCGCCACCACTGTTGCCCGGGTTGATGGTGGCGCTGGTCTGGATGGTGTCGGGCAGGACGACACCGTTACCCTCGCCGACCGTCCGCCCGGTGAAGCTTACGATTCCCTCGGTCACCGAGCTGGCCAGTCCGAGCGGGTTACCGATGGCCAGGTCGATGTCGCCGACCTGCAGCTGGCTGGAGTTGGCGAAGACGGCGGGATGCAGCCCCGTGACCCCGTGCCCCGGATGACGGCGAGATCATCAGGCGGGAACGCCCCCACCAGACTCGCGGTGGCCACCCCTCCTCCAGGCGAGCGAGACGCCTGATTGTCGCATAGACCTGGGAGCGCAGGGTCGCACGGTCCATCCCGGCGGTTTCTGTCCCGCCGAACCCGGCCTCCCAGCACCACACCGCATTATCGAGTGCCAATCCGGCCGACCGGTAACCCTGGGCTTGATAGGGCTCGATGCCGGCACTCTTCCAAACTTCCGCGTCAGCTCGAACGAGCCCGGCTTCGGCGTACAGCCTCAACTCGCGCTCGGTGAGGCTCGGCCGCCTCTCGACGACACGGCCGTCCAGCACCGGCCTTGGCACCTGCGCACTCAATCGGGGCGCCGACTGGACGAAGGCCGGTGAACCCCGAGCGCCCCCTGGCCCTCGCCCTTCTGCACGTCTTCATGTCCGTTCATCATCAACTGATCGTCCCGTACTACCCCTCTCAGGGTCCTTCCGTTGCCCGGGCACCATTCTCCTACAGGGGTGTGACAACCAAACGGGATCGAAGCGGGGTCGAACACGCCCTGACTAGCAATGGTCAAGTTTCGGAGAGTGGACCGATCCAACGTTCGCTGTCCTTCAGCCCGCCGGGATGGTCGCGCAGTACTTGCTCGATCGCTCTGGCAAGCGGTGCGAACGAAGCGCGGGTGCGCGTCCGAGTGGAGGGAAGAAGAATAAGACCGGGGTGGGTTCTGCCCTGCGCCAGACGCTCCGCCGCGAGGGGACGGAAGTCCTTGACGTTGTTTGTGATCACCGCCCGGGCTTCACTGCTAGCGGTATCGAGTAGGACCGTGTCGCTGCTTCCTACGAGATCGTGACGTTCGGCCACCGCTACTACGTCATAACCCGCCTGACGCAGCCGCAGTGCGATATGGCGAGAGAGCTGCTCATCCAGCAGAGCCTTCACCCACGAATCGCCTGCTCACCAGCATCGGCTGCCGCCTTACCTCTTTCGTACTCGGCCTCGTTCAGCTCGATCTCCTCGTCGATCTCGTCGCGGTATTCGCCGTAATACGCGACGGCCGCTTCTACCAGCCCGGTCGGGATCTGTAGGTATTCCGCTGCAGTGTCGATCGATCCGTCGTTGTCCCGGACGGTGGCGACGACCTCCCACACGTCGAGCCCCCGGCCGATCAGGCTCGCCCGACGTCCACTGGGACCATCGAGGAACTGGATCAGCGGATGGAAGTCGTGGCGCAGTCCTTCCTCGACATAACGCTGGGCCAGGGTGCGTTCAGCCACTCGAACCCGGCGGGCCCGCTCGGCGAGTCGCTGCCTGGTGCCGGGAGCCAATCGCAAGGTGTAATGATCACCCACCTTCGTTATCGTATCACTGCGTGCCACAAGGTGTCACCGAGGAAAAGGTATGTTCTCAGTTCCCGACGAGGCGGGAGCCTGGCTACGCCAGCACTGACCGCGGAGGTCCTGGCCGAGGAGATGGAGGTCGCCTTGGTTCAGTTGGTTTGGCGACGGATCCTCCACGAGCCGCCCATGGCGCCGAGTGCTCATCGGTAAGGAACTCGACCGGCATGGCCATGCTCTACTGGCACACGGCGACCCATCCCGACTCGGGTCAGCCTGATCCGTATTTCCCTTCCGTGCTACTCACGCCCCTGACGCGAGGTTTACCCGCACAAAAACGGGCACGGAACTACCGTAGACGCCATGAGGGACAGGGGCGTATCGACCGAATGGGTCTCGTCCAATCTGTCTCCCGACAACGGGACGCCGCCGAATCCGTCGCCCGCGCCCCGTCGCCCGTGGCGACCCGGGCGGTCGCTGCAGGTCGGCGCCGTGCTGGTCGTCCTCGCCGCTCTCGTTTTCCTCACGGTCACCAACCTGTGGTTTTCTCGCCGGCCCGCCGTCACCGCCAAGGACGTCAATGGCGTTGTCAACCAGAAGGTGAACGCGGCGATCTCGCAACTGCAATCTCAACCCCCGGTCGGCACCCAGGTGTACGACGCCGTCCGGGCTGGGCTCGTCGTCATCGAATCCCAGCACCAGGGCGCGCCCGACACGGAGGATCTGGGCACGGGGATTATCATCGACACCCAGGGCGACATACTGACCGCGCTTCATGTCGTCCAGGGCGGGTCCACCATCAAGGTCACGTTCACTGACGGCACCGCGTCGGCCGCGTCCATCAAGTCGTCCGACCCCGACCACGACATCGCCGTGCTTACACCGGCGCGGTTGCCGTCAGTGATCGTGCCGGAGGTGCTCGGCGGCAGTGCCCAGATCGGCGACCAGACGTTTGCCGTCGGAAATCCGCTCGGCCTCGTCGGTAGTCTGTCCGCCGGGGTGATCTCGGGACTCGACCGCTCGTTTCCCCTGGCGAACGGGCGCACGCTGACGGGGATGATCCAGTTCGACGCCGCCGTCAACCCGGGCAGCTCCGGGGGCCCGCTGCTCAACCTGAAGGGACAGGTGATCGGGATCGTGACGGGCCTCGCCAATCCGGCGGGGGCTAAGGAGTTCGCCGGTATCGGGTTCGCGGTCCCGATCGCTACGGCCGGCGGCGCAGCCGGCGCCCCGGCCCGATGAACGCCGGGGCCGGCGCCACCGGCGGACCAGAGATGTCGCTCGAGCAGGTGCTCTATCAGGTGAAGCGGGTCATCGTCGGCCAGGACGTGCTGCTCGAGAGGATGGTCGTTGCCCTCTTGGCCCGGGGTCACTTGCTCGTCGAGGGCGTGCCCGGCCTGGCCAAGACGCTGGCGGTGAAGACCTTTGCGGACGCGCTGGGCATCGAGTTCCAGCGCATCCAGTTCACGCCCGACCTGGTGCCGGCCGACATCGTCGGCACCAGAATCTACAACCAGAAGCTCGGCGAGTTTGATGTGTCGCTTGGCCCGATCTTCGCCAACCTGGTCCTCGCCGACGAGATCAACCGGGCACCGGCCAAGGTGCAGAGCGCGCTGCTTGAGGCCATGCAGGAGCGCCAAGTCACCATCGGCCGCGAGACCCACCCGTTGCCCGATCCGTTTCTGGTCATGGCAACGCAGAACCCGATCGAATCTGACGGGACCTACCCGCTACCTGAGGCCCAGGTTGACCGGTTCATGCTGAAGGTGCTGGTCGATTACCCGACCGCCACCGAGGAGTTCGTCATCGTGGAGCGGATGATCGGAGGCCTCGAGAAGGTGCAGGAGGTGATGGACGCCCAGCAGCTCAGGGGTCTCCAGCGGGCGGCGCAGGGGGTATTTGTCGACCCGGCCCTGATCGAATATGCCGTCCGGGTGGCGGCCGCCACCAGGAACCCGTCGTCGGTTGGCCTGCCGGACATCGCCCGTTACGTCACCTATGGCGTGAGCCCGCGGGCGTCGATCTACATGGTCGCTGCCGCGCAGTCGCTGGCTCTGGTGCGAGGTCGTGAGTACGTTCTACCGGAGGACGTGCAGACGATCGCTCCGGATGTCCTCCGCCATCGCCTGGTCCTTTCCTATGAGGCGCTCGGCGACGACGTGACCGCGGAGGCCGTCGTCGACGCCATCCTGAGGAGGGTCCCGATCCCTGAAGTTGTGCTGCGAACTGTGGCCTCGACGGCTCAAAACAAGCGGCAGTGGGCACCACCGCCGGCCTGACCCCCGAACGGGTCTTGCGCCACCTCGAGTGGCAGGTCATCCGGCGTCTGGACGGGCGTCTGCAGGGCGATTACCGCACTCTGCTGCGCGGTCACGGCACCGACTTCCGGGACATGCGCAGTTACCAGTGGGGTGATGACGTCCGCTACATCGACTGGAACGTTACCGCCCGGATGGACGAACTGTTCGTCCGGGAGTTCATGGAGGACCGTGAGCTGACGGCGTGGCTCCTGCTCGATCGCTCCCGATCGATGGCGTTCGGCGCCGTCGAGCGGACAAAAGAGCGGGTCCTGTGCGACCTGGCTGCCACCTTCGGTCAGCTCCTGGTGCGCGGCGGTAATCGGGTTGGCGCGATCGTCTACGACGGCGACCAGCAGCGGACGATCCTTCCCCGGCAAGGGCGAAACCAGGTGCTGGCATTGTTGGGCGAGCTGCTCCGCCCGGTGGCCGGGGGCTCGGTGACCGACCTCAACGTGCTGCTCGACACCGCCGCCCGATTGGTGCGTCGCCGGTCGCTCGTCGTGCTGATCTCCGATTTCATCAGCGAGCCTGGGTGGGAACGGCCGCTGCTGCGGCTCACCGAGCGGCACGAGGTCGTCGCCGTCCGGCTGGTGGATCCGCGCGAGTACGAGCTCCCCGACTCCGGGCTCCTCTACGTGCAGGACGCCGAGTCAGGCGAGCAGCTGCTCGTCGATAGCAGTGATCCCGAGCTGCGCCGCCGGCTCTTGGCGGTGGCCGCGGAGCAGGACGACACCATCCGGCGGGCCGTGGCGCGCGCCCGGGTCGATCTCCACGTCGTGTCGACCGAGGACGATCTCCTGAGCGCCTTCTTGCGCATGGCCGGGGTGGGAAACAGGCGCCGCCGATGACGTTTCGGTCGCCGTGGATGCTCACGGGTCTCGTGGTCATCCCAGCCTTGGTGGCCGCCTATGTGTTAGCACGGAGATGGCGGGCGCGGCGAGTCGCCGCCCTCGCCGGGCAGGGGCTCGTCACGACTGCTGGCGGTCGACGGCCTGGGTTGCGCCGGCACGTGCCGTTCGTGCTGTTCGCTGTCGCGCTCACCCTCCTCGTCGTCGCCCTGGCCCGCCCGGTGGCGACGGTGAAGACCCCGCGGCGCCAAGCGACGGTTGTCCTCGCCATCGACGTCTCCAATAGCATGGCGGCCACCGACGTCAAGCCGACCCGCATCGAGGCGGCGAAGACGGCGGCCTTGGCGTTCGTCCGCCAGCAGCCGTCGGCCGTCCGCATCGGGGTCGTGGCCTTCGGTCAGGCCGCAGTGATCGTGCAGCCGCCGACGCTGGCCCACGCCGAGGTGCTCACCGCCATCGATCGTCTTTCTCTGGGAGGTGG
Organism: uncultured Actinomycetota bacterium; assembly: GCA_963783945.1. Classification (GTDB taxonomy): domain Bacteria; phylum Actinomycetota; class Acidimicrobiia; order Acidimicrobiales; family Palsa-688; genus CAWAPS01. Next base: position 431,002 of record CAWAPS010000006.1, on the reverse strand, counting down.
CACGTCGTTGGGACAGGGACTCCTCACCTCGCTCGATGCCATCGCAGGCAAGACCTTGACCATCAACGCCGCCGCTCTGGGCAGCGACTCCGGCCATGTCGATATCGGCTACTACGGGGGGGCGACGATCGTGCTCTTCTCCGACGGGGAAGAGACAAGCCAGCCCAGTGGGGAGACGATGGCGCGGTTGGCGTCCGTCGCCGGTGTCCACGTCCAGACCGTGGGGATCGGTACGACTGCTGGCACGACGGTTCAGATCGGGGGATTCACTGTTGCGACGGCCCTGGACAGCGACGTGCTGAAACAGGTGGCCACCGTGACAAACGGGTCCTACTACCAAGCCAATGACGCGGCCGGCCTGGCAGCCATCTCCAAGACGATCGACCTGCACTTCACGGTGGTCACTCAGCGCACCGAGATCACTGGCATCTTCTCGGCTGCCGCCGCCCTGCTCCTCGTCGCCGGAGCGCTGCTGTCGATACTGTGGTTCGGTCGGGTGGTGTGAGCTGACTTTCACCTGGCCAGTCGCCCTCCTGCTCCTGCTCACCGTTCCTGTGACGCTCGGCGTCTACTTCCTGGCGATGCGGCGCCGCCGGCGCCAGGCGGTCACCTATTCGAGCCTCGCCCTCCTGCGCAAAGCCGTTCCGCGCCGGTCGCGCTGGCAGCGCCACCTCCCTGTCGCCCTGTTACTGGCCAGCCTCGGCCTGCTCGCTCTGGCGTCCGCCCGGCCTCAGATCACCTCTGACGTGCCGATCGGACGCACGTCGATCATCCTCGCCCTCGATGAGTCGCGGTCGATGTGCTCGACCGACGTGCAGCCCAACCGATTGAGCGTGGCCCAGAAGGCAGCACGCGATTTCGTCGATGCACAGCCGAGGGGCACACGGATGGGGCTGGTCGTCTTTTCGGGGTTCGCCGAACTCGCGGTCCCGCCTACGACCGACCACAAGGCCTTGCAGAGCGCCATCAACAACCTCGCCACCAGCACGGGCACTGCTATCGGCGCCGCCATGCTGAAGGCCCTCGACGCCATCGCCGAGGTCAACCCGCAGGTCCAGCCGGTGGGCAACGCAGTGTCGAGCGCTGCAGCCGCGCCGGAGGCCGGCGCCAGTGCAAACGAGGGCGCGCCCGCAGCGCCGAAGCCCGGCACCCACGGCTACGTGCCCGATGTCGTAGTGCTGTTGACCGACGGCGCCAACACACAGGGGATCGAACCGCTGGACGCCGTGCCCTACGCCGTCGCCCGGCGGGTCCGCATCTACACCATCGGCTTCGGCACAACGCACCCGGCGCCCTTGGTGTGCTCGCCGCAGCAGCTCGGTGGCGACACAGGACAGGAGGGGTTCGGCTTCGGTGGCGCTGGCTTCGGCGGCGGTGGGTTCGGCGGCGGTGGGTTCGGCGGCCGCTCACCGCTGGTGGCCGATTTGCCCACCCTCCAACAGGTCTCCCAGCGCACCGGCGGCGTCAGCTACACCGCCCAGGACGCGTCGCAACTCAGCAAGGTGTTTGCCAATCTGCCAAAAGACGTGACGGTGCAGAAGGAGCGCCACGAGGTCACGGCGACCTTTGCCGCGATCGCCGCCGTGCTCGCCCTTGTTTGTATCGCCGCGTCGATCCGGTGGAGCCCCTACCCGTAGGTCCTTCAGGGGGCGGAAGTCGGCCACGACCACGACGACAGAGGCGTGTGCCTTTGGGCTTGTCCGTGACGAGGAAGCGTTGGCCAAACAGCTCCCCTTCGAGCGCCACTCGAGCCCGGGGATTGGGTCTTGGGCCAGCGGTGCGGCCCTCCTCCGCCGAGCTGCCGTCCCCTTTAGGTTTGGATCGAATCAGGCGGACTCTTTGCCTGGGCGCCTCAACGACTATTGACCACAGCCTGACCCATGGGGAATCTAGGCCGTTCTGTCTGCTCAGGTGACGGGCTCGACCAACGTCACAGACTGCCGGGAGTTCTCAGGCCGATCTCATAGTCTCCACAGCCACAGGACGTCTAGTGGAAGCGGACACGACGACCGATGGAAGGGCTTTGGACCCGATGACCGCTGACTCCACCTGGATGGCCCTCGCAGCCTGCGGAGAACACCCGCCCAACGTGTTTTTTCCCGTAGACGGCGTCGGCGTCGAGATCGCCCGAAAGATCTGCGCGACCTGCCCGGTACAGCAACCCTGCCTGGAATACGCGCTCGTCAATCGCATCGAGCACGGGGTGTGGGGAGGGACCTCCGAGCGAGGACGGCGGCGCCTGTATCGGGCCCGCCAACTTGCCGGTGCAGCGGTCGGCACTGGCGGGTAACGACGGGTCTCCACGGCCGCCGCCACAAGGTCTGCAGTCCGATGCGAGGATGATTCATTCCGACCTGATACGTCGGTGAGTGCTGATCCTGGTCTGTGGAAGCGAGCGACCTCAGCCGTTGACTCGGGGGGCTAACATGCGGTAGCTTCGTTAGCAGGGTCAAGTACTCGGGACGATCAGCGGGGGGGAAATGAACTATTCGGTCATCTCGGCGGACAACCATCTCATCGACCCCAGGGACCTCTACGTGGAGCGGCTGCCGAAGGAATACCGAGAGCGGGCGCCGCGGGTGGTGCGAGGCCCAGACGGCGGTGATGGCTGGAGCTTTGACGGCAAGCCGCCGGGACACACTTTCGGGCTCGAGGCGGTGGCCGGTCAGAAACGGGCCACGGGTACCTATGCTGCTGCGGGGTTGACGTGGGATGAGATCCTCCCTGGCAACTATGACGGGGCGGCCCATCTCGAGGACATGGATCTGGATGGCATCGACGCAGTGGTGCTCTATCCGGGGTTGGGTGCGGCGTCGTTCACCCTGGAGGATCGAGGACTCGCTCACGCGATCATGCAGACCTACAACGATTGGCTGATCGAAGACTTTTGCGGCGCCGATCCACGACGCATGGTGGGCCTCGCCATCCTCCCCGTGGACGACGGGATGGATGCCAGCCTGGCGGAGTTCGAGAGGATGAAGGATAAGGGAGCCCGGGCTTTTTACCTACCCGGGTCGCCGCAGCGTCCGTATTTCGAGTCCTACTACGATCAGTTGTGGGAAGCCGCTTCAGAGAGGGGAATTCCCTTCTCGTTCCACCGCAATCATGGCGGCAAACCCAAGGGCGACCTGAGCTCCTTCCGCATGGACGTGCCCGGGATCAACGTGGGCGGCATTGCCGTCAGGTTTTTCTCCGCCGTCGAACCCCTGACCTACATGATCTTCGGAGGGGTCTTCGAGCGTCATCCCAATCTCAAGATCGTGGCTGGAGAAGTCAACTGCGGATGGGTTCCGTTTTGGCGCGAAAACATGGACCAGAACTTCGAGCAGCAACGCCACTGGTCTCACCTTCCCATTGAGCGGAAGCCGAGCGAGTACGTGGGCCACAACGTGTTTGTGACCACGCTCGATGATCATTATGGCTACAACGCCATTCGGCAGGACCCCTCCCTGGCTGACGCGGTGATGTTCTCCATCGACTACCCCCACAGCGTCACTTTGTGGCCCAACTCGGCGCAGCACATCGAGAAGCTCACCGAGGGCTTCGACCCGGTTTCAAAGCACAAAGTGCTAGCTGGTAACGCCGCCGCAGTGTATGGGCTGACTACAGGCAACTGAAGGTAAGGTACGCCTGCCGAGGCGAAGCGTCTGACAGTTTAGCCTGCGACACGGACTGTAAAAAAGGGGAGGACAGATGAGGCGAAGGAGAGCAGTGTTGGCCTGCCTGGCCGGTGTGGCGCTGGTCGCCGTCGGGTGCGGCAGCAGCGCGAGCGGCAAGAGCAGCGCGAATGCGCCTACCGGTGCGTCCGGCGGGTCGGGGCAGACGTACACGCTGGGGGTGCTTACGGACCTGACCGGACCGATAGCGAGCGCAGGGAGGACCACGCCGCTAGGGATCAAGGCGGGGGTCGGCCTCGTCAATTCGGAGGGCTACAAGATCAAGTACGTGGTCGCCGACACCGGTTCGTCACCGGCGGGAGCGCTGGCCGGGGCGCAAAAGCTGGTGTTGCAGGATCACGTCTTCGCCGTGCTGGCGCTGTCGGGCCTGACCTTCGCCGCTGCCCCCTTCTTGACCTCGCACGGCATTCCGGTGGTCGGCTCCGCCAACGACTCCACCGAGTGGATCGGCAGCCGCAACATGTTCTCCGTCTTCGGAACTGAGGACTACACCAAGGTGGCCAGCACTTTCGGGACGTTTTTCAAGAACATTGGCGTAACCAATCTGGCATCCCTCGGGTACAGCATTTCTCCGAGCTCGTCGGAGGCCGCCAAGGGGGCCGCCATCTCGGCCCAGCAGGCGGGTGTCAAGGTCGGTTATTTGAACGCCAACCTGCCGTTCGGTACCACCAACGTGGGACCGGTAGTACTGGCGATGAAGAACGCCGGGGTCAATGGCTTTATCGCCGCGATCGACGAGAACGCCGCCTTCTTGATCCTGAGCGCCCTGCACCAGCAAGGAGTGAATCTAAAGGCGCCGCTCCTGTCTGTTGGCTACGGCGCCGACCTGACCTCCGCGGGCCCGGGGGCGGAGCAAGCCGCGCAGGGAGCGTACTTCACCCTCAGCTTCGAGCCGGTGGAGATGCACACGGCGGCCACGGAACGGTTCCAGAAAGCCATGCAGCAGTATGCCGGTGTGAGCGGCGACCCGAGTCTCAGCGAGTACATCGCCTACGTCGCCGTGGATGGCTTCGTCACGGGGCTGAAAGCGGCGGGACCCCACCCGACCCAGGCCCAGTTCATCAACACCATGCTCGGCATCCGCCAGTACAACGCCGCGGGCCTGTTCGGAAGCCACTCCGTCGGTTTTGGCATGAACCAGCGGGGCCAGGCGGCCGGAGCGGACAACTGCGTTTGGGTTACCCAGTACTCGGGCACCACGTTCCACCTCGTCTCCGGGGCGGACCCGGTGTGCGGCACCATTCTCCCCGGCCAAAGGGTGTAGCCCTCGTCCTGATCGTCCGGAGGTGATGGTGGATGGATAACCTGAGCTGGTTGCCGGCATGGCGCCTGGAGGAGTTGATCCGGGCCCGGGAGGTATCGCCTGTAGAAGTAACCCGCGACGTCCTGGACCGCGTCGGCAGACTCGACGGCACCCTGCACGCCTTCATCACTGTGATGCCTGAAGATGCCCTGGCAGCAGCCCGCCGGGCCGAGGATGCAGTCCAGCGGGGCGGGGAGCTGGGCCCGCTGCACGGGATTCCTGTCTCCCTCAAGGATTCTCTCTGGACCCGGGGCATGCGAACGACGGATGGATCCCGCATCTACCAGGACTTCGTTCCGGAAGAGGACTCGATCGCAGCAGAACGCATCCGGTCCGCCGGCGGCATCATTTTCGGCAAGACCAACCTCCCCGAGTTCGCCCTCTTCCGGCGAACGATGAACCTCCTGGTAGCCGAATGCCTGAACCCGTGGGATATCCGCCGCACCTCGGGCGGATCGAGCGGAGGGGCTGCCGTTGCCACCGCGGCCGGGCTCGGGCCTATCGCCATCGGGACAGACGGCGGCGGCTCGATCCGGATCCCGTCATCATGGAACGGGGTGTTCGGGCTCCTGCCCAGCCGGGGGCGGATCCCGGGGTTCGGGCATATGGGCGCCACCTTTGGAAGCGGGATCGGGCCGATCACCCGGGACGTGCGGGACGCCGCCATGGTCCTCGCTGCGCTCTCCGGGCCAGATGGCCGCTGGCCGGGCGCCATTCAAGGCCCGGTTCCCGACTTTCTGTCCGCCTTGGACGAAGGTGTCGGGGGGATGCGGATGGCGTGGACGCCCGATTTCGGCTACATCCGGCCGAAGCAGGCCGAGGTGGTTGCCGTCGTGGCCCGGGCCGTGGAAAAGTTCGTGTCTCTCGGTGCGGTGGTGGAGGAGCCGGCGCTGCGACTCGAAGACCCGTGGGATCTCTTTGCTCCGACGCACTACCTCGACGAGGCCATGTCCAGGGAGCTCGAGGATCCGGTCAACGCAGCCTTCATGCCTTCACCCGAGCACGGGGAGTACGGGGCGCTGCCGGAACTGGCCCGGGCGCTGGCCGATCCCGCCAAACGGCGCCTGCTGGCGCCGACCATCCTTCACCGTGACAACCACCCCACGCAGTTCGAATATTCGCTCGCGATCCCCCCGGCGGTTCGGACGCGGGAAGTAGACCAGCTACAGGATGTCTTTACGCGCTACGACCTACTGTTGAGCCCGGTGATCTCCGAGGTGGCACCGGTATGCGAGGAGGCGAACCTGGTCCCCTGGACCTATACCGAGTACACCATGATGGCCAACAAAGCCGGCTATCCAGCGGCGTCTATACCCTGCGGCTGGCACAACGGGCTTCCGGTCGGACTGCAAGTCCTGGGCAAGCGCAATGACGAATTGACCGTCCTCAGGGCGTGTCGCGCCTTCGAGGCCACATGCCCCTTCGCTGACCGTTACCCCGACCTGCTCTGAGGTTCGATAGGACTCTCTCGCTTGATCTGTCCGGCCGGACCGGACAGGCGCATGAGCGCCCCTACAACGGCGCTCCGCAGAACTCGCAGGCGGATTCCGACGCATCGGTTTGGCGCTTGCACCACTGGCACTGAACCTTTTTCGGCACCTCGGGCTCGGGAGGAGCCGTAATGTTCGTAATGTTGGTCACATAGGTCACGGAAGCGGGCGGGGGAGAAGCGGGGCCTGGTGCGGCTGTCCCGCCCGGCGCCGGCGATAGCGCCTGCTCCGCCATCTGGGCATTCTTGGCGCCAGCTTTGGAACGCCAGCCGCACAGCCAGGCGATCCCCAGGATCATCCACCAAAACGGCACGAGCCACCAGCCGACGAACAGCCAGTACCACACCGCTATGCCGCCACCCCTCGGCCACGCCCGCCAGGCGCTCCTCTTCGCCTTCACCTCCATACTTGCCCTCCCTGGACTCAAAGGCAGGTAACGGCCGTATCGTCGTCTACCCGTCCCAGTATCTCAGAAACCCGGTGTTCAAAGCCCGGCTGGACGGCACCGCTCGGGTCGTTGGCCACGGCCCGAGCGCGCAGGCGACGTGGTGAGGGAGACCGGCGAAGTCACAGCCCCGCCGGCGGGCCCGGAATCCCGGAATCCGGCCCCGTAACGCTGGCGCCCGCCGCTCCGCCGTCCGCGTCTTGAGGACAGATCTGCACGTGCAGGACCTGTCGAGGAACACTTGGTGGCGGTGCCGGGCGCCCCACCGGACGGACCGGAGCCGCTGTCGTTCGAGGAATGGCAGCAGCAAAGGGACGTCGGTCTGGCATTGGCCAACCGTCCGGTCGCCGTGTCGGCCATGAGGCTGGCCGAGGAAGCGGCCCGGGCGGCCAGGCTCGGAACCCTGACCCTCTCCCGACGATCAGACGGATCGTGAAGATAGTGTTGCTCATGAAACGGCAAAAGGAAATGGACCTGTCAGGCAAGGTAGCCATTGTCACTGGCGCCAGCCGCGGGATCGGAAAGCGCGCCGCTTTGTTTCTGGCCCGTCGAGGCGTCACCGTGGTCGTCGCCGCACGTACCGTCGAACCACGCAGTAATGTGCCCGGCACGATTGGCCAGACGGTTGCCGAGATTGAGTCTCTTGGAGCTAACACGCTCGCCGTGGCCACGGACCTGTCGAAGGAAGACGAACTCCGGCGTCTGGTCCAATCAGCAATAGAGCACTTCGGCGGTGTTGACATCCTCATCAACAATGCGGCCGTGACCCTTGGACACAGCTGGGCTGCTCCCATAACGGAGATGCCCCGGGAGGATTGGCTCTATCATTTCGCAGTCAACCTGCATGCACCCTTCACCCTGGTGCAGTTGGTGGTTCCCACCATGGAGGAACGTGGTGGGGGACGAATCCTGAATGTGACTACAGGCAGCGGGGAAGCATTCAGGTTGCCGGAGGAGGAGCCAGCGCGGGAGTCCTGGGGAGATTTGAACCTGGCAGCTCCTGCTTATTTCTCCAGCAAGCGGGCGCTCGATCGATTCGCGAACGTGATTGCCCCCCAGCTGGCCCGGAAGAACATCTTCGTCATCACCCTGTATCCCGGCGCTGTCGCGTCTGAGGTGGGAGAGTATAACCTGAAGAAAGGTGGCCTGGACACCTCGGTGCTGATTTCGATGGACGTGCCGGCGCGGATGTTGGCCTACTTCGCGGCCTGTGAAGATCCACGAGAGTACACGGGCCGCATCTTTGCTGCCGATCGAGCAATAGGAGAGCTCGGACTCGCGTTCGACGCGTAGTGACCTGAGTCCAAAAGGGCCAAGACCGTAAGGACGTCAGGCGGGTGATCATCCAGCGACGGAAAGAGCTCGCGGCGCACCCACGACCATGTCCGTCGCTGCACCGCCAACGTCGAGCCACATTGAATGTAATTTCGCCCCAGGTTTTCTGTCCGACATAATCGGTGGTTGTACCGACAGGCTCTTCTGCGAGCGCCTCGGCATTTGGATGAACCTCCGCCAGGACCGGTGGAGCGTGCTCGAAGACGCGTCTCGGTTCGGGTCGGCGGGGGGGCTACCTGTCCGTAAAGCGAGCCGTCCGGCAAAAAGGCGAGGAGTGCTGCAAAATAGCTCAGCCAGCTGACGGTAGACGGGGGTTCCGAGCAACTTTGTTGAAAGCCACGAGAACTCCTTGTGTGTACGCCACCTGGCCTCAGGTGCGGCGCGGCCCACTTGACTGATGGTAAGACCAAACTATACTCAGTGCCAACCAGCCAGGACTAGGGAGGTATCGGTGGCGACATGGCGAATTGGCGATCCTGTCCTGCGGCAGGCCCGAGGTCGCTGTCCAAGTAGCCGTCTCCCCGAGTTAGAAGAGCACCAGGGCCTGCTCCCCCGACGGGGCTGGGTCGTCGCGAGGATTCCTCGAGGAGTCGGGCCGGGGGCTGCCGGATCGCGTAAATTCGTGTGAGTAGAGGAGGCTTTGATCATGACAATGAACCAGCCGCTTGATTACCATGCGAAGCACTTCGATCTTCGCCACCCTGACTTCAATAATCCCGAGTTCGTGTACGACGTCTATGAGAGGATGCGCGAAGGCGGCGATCTGGTCTACTCCGACCGTTTCAATCAGCTTCCCGAGTTGCGGCAGAGGCTTGATGGTCATTGGGAGGCGATTGGCTACGAGATCTGCGATCACATCGTCCACGATTGGGAGCACTTCTCCTCAAATGCACCGAAGGTGCATCCGGGCTTAACTGAAAACCGGAACTTCATCTTCCTTGATCCGCCGCTGCAACAGCAGTACCGCAAGCTTTTTAACACCTTCTTTTCTCCCAGACGGATCGAACAGGCCGAGGCCGGAGCTCAGAAGGCGGCAAGCGAGCTCCTCGACGAGATGATCGAAGCTGGCGCGGGTGATCTCGCTCGGCTCGCATGGCGCCTTCCTGGGATCGTACTGTTCACGGAGATCCTCGGCCTACCTCCGGAGGAGGTCCCGACCTGTGTCCACCTCGGTGAGGCTATGTTCCATTCACTGGATGAGGGCGAGCGCGCCACAGGAGCTATTGCCTTCAACGAGCATGTGGCCAACCTCATCGCAGAGAAGAGCAAGCAGCCGCGCGGGCACAGTCTCATCGACACGCTGTTTACGACGACAGCGATCAATGGCGAGAACCTGTCGCTGGACGAGATCAACGAGCACGCACAGATCCTTGTGGCAGCAGGACTGGAAACGACGTCGAGCCTGTTGACGAATACGTACTACTACCTCGCGACACGTCCAGGAGAGAGAGATCGCCTTCTCAACGGCGAGGTCCCGATGGCAACGGCCATCGAGGAGTTCTTCCGCTTCATGGGGTCGGTCCATGGGTTGAGTAGGTTCGTCACGGAGGACATCGAGTTGGCGGGCTGCCCCTTGAAGAGGGGTGATGTCATCCAGGTGAACTTTGCCGCCGCGAATCGTGATCCGGGCTACTTCGCTGAGGCCGACCAGGTTGTCCTGGATCGGGAGCAGAATCCGCATCTAGCCTTCGGTGCTGGTCCTCATCGCTGCCTGGGATCGAACCTCGCCCGGATGGAGTTCAGGGTCGGGGTAGGTGAAGTGTTGCGCCGTATCCCGGATTATTGGATTCCGGATGAGAGCAAGTGTCGTTTCGCCGGCACCAACATCACTCGCGGATTTACGGCTCTGCCCGTCCGATTCACGCCAGGACCCCGTGTTGCCGCGCTCAACGGCTGAGTAGGATGGAGGCGATGAACAGCCCGCGCGGGCCGCTTGCGGGTCTTCGGGTCCTCGACTTGGCTCAAACACGCGCCGGCGCCCAAGCGACACAGACGCTGGCCGATTTCGGCGCCGACGTGATTTGGGTCGAGCCACCTAACGGCAGTGTCCTCCGACGGGACTCAGCTTTTCCCTTCCTGGCGCGCGGCAAGCGCAGCGTTGTCGCCGACCTCCACGTAGAGGAGGGCCTCGAGCGCGTACGGGCCTTGGCCCACGACGCCGATGTCCTCGTCGAGGGCTTCCGGCCCGGTGTCGCCGAACGGCTCGGGATCGGATTCGAGGACCTCGCCGAGACGAACAGGTCATTGGTGTACGCGTCGATCACCGGGTTCGGAGCCCGGGGACCCTGGCGTGACATCAAGGGCTACGAGGGCGTGGTGGCGTCGATCCTCGGGGTTCAGCAATCCTTCAAGGGCATGTACGACGGCGACCACCCCCCGTTCGTCTCGGTTTCATGGTGCTCGTTTTCCGCCTCGCAGACTGCTCTCCACGGAATCCTCTCGGCGCTGATCGAGAGGGAACGAAGCGGCGTGGGACAGCGGATCGATGCCAGCATGGCCCAGGCGTTCGCCGTCTTGGACTCGTGGATGTGGTACCTCTACCTTGTCACGGAACGCTACCCGGATGCCTACGCACCGCAACCATCGGTTGACATGGACGGGGTGCCGAACACCCCTCTTGTATTCACGCTGCCGGTGCTGCAGACAAAGGACGGTCGTTGGCTGCAATTCGCTCAGCACGTGCCGCGCTTGTTCGAAGCACTCATGCGTGCGATCGGGCTGGGCTCGATGTTGACCGATCCCGCCTGGAACGGCATTCCTTTTGAGTTGGAGCCGGACCAGCGCGTGGAACTCTTGATTCGCATGCTCGAAGCCGTGAGGAGCAAGCCCCTCCTCGAGTGGGAGGAGATCTTCGCGGCGGACCACGACGTCTGCGCGGAGGTACATCGTAGCGGTCATGAAGTGCTCGAGCATCCGCAACTTGTCGCGGATCACGCTGTGGTCGAAATCAGCGACCCAGAGCGGGGCGACATCCTTCAACCGGCTGCGTTAATCAACATGTCGCGTACGCCGGCCGTCATCGGCGGGGCCGCCCCGTCGCTCGGACATGGAGCACCTGTCTGGAAACGGCGCGAGTCCGTACCGGCGAAGTCGGGACCAATTCCGAGCGCAGGACTCCCACTCGAGGGGGTCGTCGTTCTCGAGCTCGCCAGCATGATCGCCGCACCGTACGGGGCGACGCTGTTGACGGATTTCGGAGCCCGGGTTATTAAGGTCGAGCGGCTGGACGGCGACCCGGTGCGGCTGTTAGCGGCGTTCCCCGAGGCGGCCGGAGCTCGGGTGACGCAGGGGAAGGAAAGCATCGCCGTTGACATCTCCCGACCCGAGGGTGTCGAAATCGTTCAGAAAATCGCGGGCCGCGCCGATGCGGTGCTGGAGGGCTACCGTGAGGGAGCGGCGGACCGACACAACCTTGGTGCGAAGGCGCTGCTCGAGATCAACCCCAACTTGGTCTACCTAAGCGCCCGCGGGTACGGGACCAACGGGCCGTATGCTGACAGACCAGCATTCGGCACCAGTTTTGGTGCGGCCAGCGGAATCGCAGCCGCCAATCTCGGGGGCATCCTCCCGGAAGATCCGAACATGTCCATTGATGAAGTCCGCCACACCAGCAACCTCATCCGATCGTCAGCCATCTCGCGTTATGCGCAGACTGACGGCACGTCGGCGCTGGTCGTTGCCACGGCGCTGTTGCTCGGCCTGTATGCCGCGCGATCGCGGCTTCGGCGGTCAGCAGCTGTCGACCTCGATGCTCAACTCGTCCGCTCACCTCATGGTTGACCACGTGCTCGAGTATCCGGAAAACCCAGGCGGCATCGGGCCGGGGCGCGACATGCGTGGCCCGAACGCGCTCTATCGCATGTACGACTCGGCGAACGGATACATCTTCCTTGCCGCGGTTCAGGAGAAGGAATGGGTTAGCCTCGGCGACATCCTCGAGCCATATACCGGCCTGGCCGACGATGCGCGATTCTCCACACCGGCGGGGCGGCAGACCAACGACACCGACCTGACGGAGCTCCTCGCCGCCGTGTTCGTGAAGCGCAAGGGGAGCGAATGGCAGCGTGACTTCCTCGCCGCGGACGTCGCCTGTGTCGAGGTGACCGCAGACTTCAATGAACCACTCCTGATGAGCGAGGAGTTTGGCCGCGCTTCCGGATATATCGTCGACGTTCACCACCCGGTGTTCGAAGACCATCCGCGATTGTCTCCGGCCGTTCGGTTCTCCAGATCGGAGACTCAAGCAAAGCCCGGCGTTTTGTGCGGAAGCGCAACAGACGCTGTTCTCCAAGAAGTCGGTTACACCACAGATGACATCGACACGTTGCGCGCCGCGGGGGTGATCGGATGAGCAGGCCAATACGAGCGTCGGATGCACCGACAGAAGGCGGGTACCGGAGGTGACTCCCGAGCTACGTGACTCCACAGCTATCGTGGGCGTGGGCGAGACCGAGTTCTACAAGCGGGGGCAGTCCTATCCCCAGACCATCTACGAATTGGCGGGGAACGCGATCATCTCCGCAGTCGAAGATGCCGGCCTGACGATGGACGACGTCGACGGTCTGACCTATTACGGCTTCGGCATGGGTCTGGACTCCGCCTACCTCGCCCAGATGCTCGGGATCCCCCAGGTGCGGTGGAGCACCTGTGTAACGGGAGGTGGAGGAGGCTGCCCAGGTGCGATCGGTCTCGCCTCGGCGGCGATCAATGCCGGGATGGCGTCCGTCGTCGTTACGGTGTCGCCCAGTCAGGTGCTGAACTTCCGGATCACGTCATCGTTCGCGACGCCGCCGGGCTGGGGTCCCCATTGGGACCTACTGACGCATACGGGGATCGTTGCTCCAGGGCAGCTTTGCTCGATGATTGTGCGTCGTCACATGCACCTTTACGGCACGAAGCGCGAGCACATGGGCGCGGTATCGATCTCGAGTCGCGCCAACGCCTGTCGGATGCCGAACGCGGTGATGCGGACGCCGATCACTATGGACGATTACATGTCGGCCCGAATGATCTCCGATCCGTTCTGCCTCTTCGACTACTGTCAGGAGAGCGACGGCGCAGCGGCAACCGTGACCACGTCGGCGGAACGAGCAAAGGACCTGCGCCCGCGTCCAGTCCTGATCCGGGCGGCGGCCCAAGGCGGCGAGGGCGCCTGGGGCCAGGGCACCGAGGCGCTGCAGATGCCGGATTCGTACTTCGCGGCGTCGGGCTACCGGGGAGTCGGCGCCGAGCTGTACAAGTCCGCTGGGATCGGGCCGGACGACATCGACGTTGCCGAAATCTACGACCACTTCTCCGGAATGGTCCTCCTCCAGCTCGAGGACTTGGGGTTCTGCAAGCCGGGCGAGAGCGGGCCATTTGCGCTCGAGGGCGGGATTCGGCTGGACGGACAGCTACCGGTCAACACGCATGGTGGGTCGAACTCTCACGTAAACCTCAACGGGATGACCCACGTCGTTGAGGCCGTCCGTCAGATGCGTGGAGAAGCGGTCAACCAGGTGGTAGGGGCTGAGACATCCTTGGTAACCGGGGGCCCGAGCAAGCTACCGATGAGTGCACTGATCCTCAGGAAGGGCTGACCGTGAAGCTGAAGACCCCGCCGGACGAGCATGTCAAGATCGCCCGCGATAAGTGGACCGGCCCGTTCTGGGAGGCGGCCGCCCAGCATCGCTTGGCGATTCCGCGTTGCACGAACTGCGGGAGGTTCCGGCTGCCTCCCGGTCCGTTCTGCCCGCGTTGTCGGGCTTCGGAGGTCGACTTGGTCGAGCTCAGTGGTCGCGGGATCGTGTTCACGTACACGATCATCTATCACCCTGTCATGGCCTCGCTTGCCGACAGCGTGCCGTACGCCGTGGCCGCCGTCGAGCTCGAAGGCGCAGAGGATGTTCGGCTCATGGGAAACATCGTCGACGCGGACACCGACGATGTCAGGATCGGGATGGAGGTCGAGGTCGTCTGGGCTGACGTCGCTCCCGACGTTGCGGTGCCCCGGTTCCGGCGGATCTGATGACCGTGGGCGCACCGGTTCACACCACCATCCTGTTCGACATCCGTTCGCCGGAGAGCGGCAGGCCGGCGACCGAGCTCATCCAGGCCGCGGTCGAGCACGCGGCCTATGCGGACGATCACGGCTTCACGAGCATTTCGATCACCGAGCACCACGCGACTGATGATGGCTACATGCCGTCGCCTGTCGTGTTCGGCGGCGCGGTTGCCGCGGTGACAGAGAAGGTGCTGATCCGTCTCGGTGCGGTGATACTGCCTCTCCACAATCCGTTGCGGCTCGCGGAAGATCTGGCGATGCTCGACCTGGTTAGCGGCGGGCGTCTGCGGTTGATCGTTGGCATCGGCTACCGGGAGCGGGAGTACCTGCAGCTCGGCGTGGACAAGAAGCGTCGGGTGGCTATCCTCGAGGAGGGCGTCGAGACCCTCAAGAAGGCCTGGACGGGGGAGCCCTTCGAATATCAGGGTCGTACCGTCCGGGTCCTGCCTCGCCCCGCGCAACAGCCCCGGCCCGCGATCATCATGGGTGGCGGGGCACCGGAGACGGCCCGTCGTGCGGCGCGTATTGCAGATGGGTTCCAACCCGTCGTCCCCGAGATCTACGACCAGTACCTGCAGGAGCTCACCGCCCTCGGCAAACCACTGCCAGGGCCGAACAGCGCCGATGTCGGTAAAGCGACAATTGGACCGTACGTGTTCGTGTCAGAAGATCCCGACGCGGACTGGGCCAGAGTCGGGCCATACGCGCTCTACGACAACAACGCGTATGGCAAATGGATCGCGGAAGAGGGGGGACCAATCGAGTTAACGGCACGGGATGTCGACGACCTTCGGGCGCGCGGACCGTACCAAGTCCTCACCCCAGACGAGTGCATTGAGCTGGCAAAGCGCGACGGGACGCTCGTGCTGAAGACGCTGATGGGTGGAATGGACCCGGCGATAGGATTCGAAAGCCTGAAGCTAGCGGCTGAAAGAGTTCTCCCGAAGCTGCGCTGAGAGGGAATTGGTATATGAGAACGAGGAGGGTTCCTTGACGACGGGAAAGATTTGGGCGAACTCGGGTGACTCCCATTTGATGGAGCCGCCGACGCTCTTCATCGACGCGCTTCCGCGTGAATACGCGGAGCGAATGCCCAGCAGCGTGAAGGACGACGATGGGCTCTGGGAGACCATCTACGTCGACGGGCGCACGTTCCGTCGCAAGCTCCCCTTTGCCAAGTACGACATCGTTGACGAGAACGGTCTCTCGACGACGGAGCGAGCACCTGGCGCCAACGACATGACGCTGCGGATCCATGACCTCAACGAGGAGGGCATCTGGGGCGAGCTGGTCTACACGTCCATCGGGATGTGGATGTCGTCGATCCGCGACCCAGACCTCATCACTGCCGGATGTCGGGTGATAAACGACTGGGCCATCGAGTTCCAGCGCTTCTCGTCGCGCTATGTGTGCACCGCGATGATCCCACTGCTCTCAGTCGAGTCGGCCACCGACGAAGTGCAACGCACTGCCGGCATGGGTTTCCACGCTGTCTCACTCCCGGTCACTCCTACGATCGACGGCCCCGACTGGCACAGCAGGGACTGGGAGCCTCTGTGGTCTGTGCTCGCAGAGACCAACATGGTGATCGGGTTCCACATCGGCAGCGAACCCCATGATGCGTCAGACTTCACAGCCATCTACTTCCGTGGGCCCGGCGGTCATCTGCTCAACTACCTCGAGGCCAGCTTCGGAGGCCAGCGCGCCGTCGCAAAGATGATCACCAGCGGGGTCTTCGACCGCCATCCGACGCTACGCGCGATCGTGTCGGAGGGAGGAGCCACTTGGGGACCGTTCGTGGGGGACAGACTCGACGAGGCCTACCGTCAGCACGCTTCGAAGATCTGGCCGCGCCTGACTCAACGGCCGAGCGAGTACCTCCAGACCAATATCTATGCGTCGTTTCAGCACGACCCGTCAGCGGTCCCCGCCATGACGGCGATGGGTTGGAAGAACGTCTGCTGGGGAAGCGACTACCCGCACGTCGAGGGCACCTACGGCCACACACAGAAGACGTTGCACGAACTGTTCGACGATCTGCCCCCGGCTGACCGGCACCGCATCACCAAGGGTGCGTTCCAGGACCTGTTCCCACACTTGCCACCGGCGCCGGAAGATGGTGTCGAACACCCGGACGGCCAGGCCTGAGCACGGAGCCCTCTGGTGCTCGCCCCAGGGCCGCCCCGAGGCGGCGCCACACGTGGTCAACGGTGCGCGACGGATCGTCGCAAGCAAACGAGGGATGTCCGTCAAACCGTGGGAACCCCATTTGTTCCCGGTCGACTGGCGGGGTCATTGGAAGGGGGACTCAGAAATCGCTCATAGAAGTGCGTAATGTGACTTTGGGATAGCCGAACGGCATGTGGGCCATCCCCACCGGCTACAGCATCGAGGATTTGGGCATGCTGTTTCGCGAGAGTCCGAAGTGTTCGCCGCCCATTCTCAAGTCCTTCAAGGGCGCCCCGTAGATGCTCAGCCATGGCATCGCGGACCGCCAGCATCACCAGGTAGATGGCCTCGTTGTTTGAGGATCCGGCCATAGCGATGTGAAACGCCACATCGGCTTCATAGAACTCGGACACCGTTATGTCAGGACGGGACATCTCATTTATGGCGTCCCGTGCCTCGGCCAAACGCTCATGATTGGGTTGCCGGGCGGCTTTCTCGACTGCGGCCCCCTCGAGCGCGCAACGGAGCTCGACCAAGTCGGCGAGTGAGATCCGTCTCAGACGCACAAGGTTGCCGAGCGCGTCCCGTAGGGCGTCAGGCGCAGCAAGAGCGACCGTCGTCCTCGTCGTCCGCCCCTCAGCTGTGATAAGCCCTTGCGCTTGAAGGGCTCGAAGCGCCTCGCGGACACTTGCCCTACTGACCCCGAACTGGCTCGAAAGGTCTCGCTCCGTCGGCAGGAAGTCTCCTGGTCCGAACCGCCCATCGAGGATGGCTTCCTTT
The DNA here is from genome assembly GCA_963783945.1 of uncultured Actinomycetota bacterium. Lineage (GTDB taxonomy): Bacteria > Actinomycetota > Acidimicrobiia > Acidimicrobiales > Palsa-688 > CAWAPS01. The sequence continues at coordinate 413,760 of CAWAPS010000006.1, read as the reverse complement.
ACTTGGGCTGCCACCTGGATGTACACGGGCGTGCGCACCACACCGCGAAATGTCATGTGAGCCTTTGCGCTTCAGTGTCACGCTGATTGTTGGTCAGACAACCTGTCACGCTACCACACTACTACTAACTAACTATCCGAGGGCAGGCAAAAGGTCGGTGACGGCGTCGGGGCTGCAAGAAATCCATGTAGTCGGGGTGGGTGATCCGAGCTTGGCGGGTAAGCCACTTGGTAGAGCGATGCGGCGCCGGCGTCGATCGAATCACCCGCGGCAGCGGATACCGTCAAGTTGGCGGAAATACCCCGCCGGTCCCCTAGCTCTTAACCCAGACCTTTGAGTAGACCCGCCAGGGCGGCCGGAGTCGATCGCCCGGGTGTGAGTGGGGCATGGCGGAGGGTCTGGGCGCGGGCGTAAAGACGCCTCGTCTTGCAATCTGGTCAGGGGTCGCCCGCTTGGTGTTGATTGGTCAGGCCCGCTGTATGTTGGCGGTGTCCGGGGTGCCGCTATTGGTTGGACCGCTTGACTACTGGCCAGACCAAGGGTAGCGTGACGGCGAGCGCTGTCACGGGGCTCTGCTCATTGGTCGTGAGCTTGTCTTCAGCACGGGGTGGACTGTGGGTGTTCGAACGTTGTCGGGAGGAGATTTACGGCGTTCTCGATTCCAGCGGCCGATAGCTCGTGCGGCGACGTCAGACCGCTGTGGACTCAGCTCCGCAATGTGTAGGAGTGTGGGTGTCAGCAGCCAGGCTAACCAGCGGAGTCCAACCATGACCACGAGGATGTTAGGTCGGATAGCTGTACCAACCCGGAGAAACAGGAGGAGGTCAGCACCAAATGAGTACATTTGACAGAGCAAAAGCGGTGGAAGACATCTCGAGGATCCACTTGGCCTACCCGGAATACGTCGACCGTGGTGACATCGAGGGTGTTGTCGGGCTTTTTGCCGGAATAAGGATGGGGGATGAGGCGACGCCTGAGGATGAGTTGCCGACCCTTACTGCCGAGGATGTCCGAAAGATGTATTCGGAGTCACTGATAATGTATAACGGTCGGCCTCGCACCCAGCACGTTATCACCAATATGGACATCCAGTTCAACGATGACGGTACGAAGGCAGACCTTCGCTCATACTTTCTCGTCTACCAAGCTACCGATGGTTTCCCCCTGCAGCTCACTTGCTCGGGCAAGTACTTCGAGAAGTATGAGCACGACGGGGAGGGTTGGAGGCTGAAGGTTCGCCGCGACGTCTCTTCGCTCCTTGGTGACCTGAGCCATCACTGCACGCCACAAACGATCGGATCCATGCTCAAGGCACACCAGGAGTAGCGTGGCCCAGTCGACACTACGACCTTGTCGCGACGACTCGCCTGCGGCGGAGGGGGTAAATCGACGTGGTCTCGGCGCGGATCTGGGCTTCAAATCCCATACAACCCGAGAATGGATCTGATCGTTCGGCGGATGGGGACCTCTTACGCTCCGAGGACATTGCCGGTCGAACGGGAACTCGAACTCAGCGGCGTCCTGTGCCGCCGGACAGATCCCACCTGTAGCGTCCCCCCGCCGTGCGCACGGGTCTCGTTGTCGGTCTGATGAGCATGGAGAATGTCGTAGCCAGAGGCGGGACGTCGCTCGGAAGCGCTTTTATAGAATCGGGTGGATTCAGTGCCGTAAGATGCGTCGGCACCATCGGGCAGTCGGTCGTCGTCCAGAGTGAGGAGGTCGAGGCCACATGACTGGGTCTGTGAACTACCACGCGAAGCATTTCTACATCCGGGACCCGGATTTCAACGATCCGGAGCTTATTTACCAGGTATACGACGAGATGCGCGACTCAGGGGGACTCGCCTACTCAGATCAGCCAACTCAGATTCCGGAGCTTACACAGTATGCGGAGGGCCACTGGGAAGCGGTCTCGTTCGACGTCTGCGAGGAGATAGTTCACGACTGGGATCGCTTCACTTCGAACGCGTCGACGGTGCATCGGGGCGTTGCCCCCCGCCGCTCCTTCATCATGCTCGATCCACCCCTCCAGCAGCGCTATCGCAAGGTAGTGAACTTCTACTTCTCGCCGCGTCGCGTCGAGCGGGCAGAAGTGACGGCCCGCGACGCCGCGGCTGCCCTGCTGGATGACATCGTCGAGCAGGGCGAAGGGGACCTGGCGAAGGTCGCCTGGGGGCTTCCCGGCATGGTCCTGTTCGCCGAGATTCTAGGATTACCGGTTGCGGAAGTTCCGACTTGCGTGCAGCTCAGTGAACGCGCTCTGCACTCGGATACCGAGGAGGAGCGTGATCGTGGAACGCAGATGTTCAACGAACATGTGAACTGGCTAATCAACGCTAAGTCGACCGAGCCGAGAGGTGACGGGCTACTTGACATGCTTCTGACCACGACTGAGATCAATGGTGAGCGGCTGTCGTTCGACGAGGTTTGCGAGCAGGCGCAAATCCTCGTGGCGGCCGGGTTGGAGACAACTTCTGGGTTGTTAACGAGTGCATATCACTATCTGGCCGGGCAGCCCGCCGAGCGGCAGCGGCTGATAGACGACCCGTCGCTGATCCCAGTCGCCCTCGAGGAGTTCTTTCGGTTCATGGGATCTGTCCACGGGTTGAACCGCGTTGTCACCCAGGAAACTGAGGTCCGCGGCTGCCCATTGAAGCGGGGGGACCTTATCCAGGTCAACTTTGCTGCGGCGAATCGAGACCCTGCGAAGTTCGATGAGGCTGATCGACTCATTCTGGATCGGGAGCGTAACCCCCACTTGGCCTTCGGCGCAGGGCCCCATCGGTGTCTTGGCTCAAATCTGGCCCGTATGGAGTTCCGAGTCGGGCTCGAGGAGGTGCTGCGACGGATTCCGGATTACCGCATCACGGATGAGACGAGGTGCAAGTTCGTGGGCAATGCGATCACCCGTGGATTCACGTCGCTGCCCGTGGCGTTTACACCCGGCCCGCGAAGTACTGTTGCAAGCAGTTGAGGTCGGCGGTTAGACGACCGATTACGGTTACGGAAGGGAGGATCGTTTGCGGTTGCGAGTCGACCAGCAGAAATGCGAAGGACACAATCGGTGCTACAGCGCGTTCCCGGAGTTATTCGACGTTGATGACGAGGGGAAGTCGTCAGCGCGATTAGAAGTGGTGCCGGCCGGGTGGGAGGAACGGGCGGAACGGGCGGTGGCCAACTGTCCGGAGCATGCCATCTCAGTTGAGCAGTGACTGGACGCTTGCCCTGAGTCGTGCCGGGTTAGCGTCTGGGCGGTTGCTGCGGACCAACCGGCCAAGGACAAGCTGACGCAGCGCGGCGCACGCAAGAAAGTGAAGCCCTGGTGAAAGTAGTTGACCTCAGCACTGATGTCGCCGGCCAATGGGCCGCCAAGCTCTTGGCGATGGGTGGAGCGGATGTCGAACGCCCCGCGAACCCGGGGCGCTCCGATGCGCTGGCTCGATACTTGGATGCCTACAAGCGGGTGGTTGAGTGGTCGGGTCCGAACCTGCTTAAGGGCGCCGACGTCGTGTTCAGCACCTTTGACTCCGGCCGCCGGACCGGTTTGGCGGCAGACGTTAGCCCCCCCGACCAGTGCGTCGAGGTGATGACGAGCACCTTTGGAGCGAGCGGACCCTACGCAAAATTGCGGGGCGGCCCGCTGGCCGCCTGGGCCGCGGGCGGATATTTGGCGATAACGGGCGAACCTGACCGAGAGCCGCTGATCGGGCCTGAGTACCTGTGCGAGTATGTGAACGGGTACGCCGCGGCCCTTGCGGCGGAGGCGGGATTGCGACTCCGGCAACGGAGTGGTTTCGGCTGTCGGATCGATCTCTCTGCCATGGAGACGATGCTCATGATGCATCAGACGACCTTCGAGGGCATGGCGCTTGGAGAGGAACGGCGGCGGACGGGTCGGTACTATGAGGTATACGGGGACATACTTGCGGGTTGCCTCCGGCGGAAACCCACCTTTTCGGCGAACCCAATGATCTGGGGCTGGCCGCGCTGGTAGTTTTGGGACCTGCAAACCCTCTGATAGAAGCAGCGCTGTATCGGTGGTAGTCGGGAGAAAGGAACATTTGATGATGCGTCTCGATGGCAAGGTGGCCTTTATCTCCGGGGTAGCCCGGGGACAGGGGAGATCGCATGCAGTGAGACTCGCTGAAGAGGGCGCTGACATAATTGGCTTCGACCTTTGCGATCAGATCGCCTCGGTTCGCTATCCCTTGGCGACCATCGACGACCTCAATGAAACTGTCAAGTTGGTGCAGGACCGAGGGCGCCGTATCGTAGCCCGAAAGGCGGACGTCAGAGACTTTGCCGCGGTCCGATCGGTATTCGAGGACGGTGTGGCCGAGTTTGGGCGTATAGATATTATCTTGGCCAATGCCGGAGCGTATTTTGGGCCGTTGATGCCGGAGGCCGAGAAGGTCGAGATGGGGCCGATCATGCAGGCATGGCAGGATTCTGTGGACGTAATGCTGACCGGCGTCGTCAACACGGTCGCGGTGGCCCTCCAGAAACTTATCTCCCAAGGTGAAGGGGGGTCTATCGTGATCACGAGTTCGACGGCGGGACTGAAATCCATGACCGGCCCCGTCAACTCGGTCGAAGGCGCCATCGGTTCCATAGGTTATCCCGCGGCAAAGCACGGTGTCTTAGGCCTGATGAAGGCGTGGGCAGGATCCCTCGCCCATTTGAGCATCCGGGTGAATGCGATTCATCCAACTGGCGTCAACACACCGTTCATCGTCAACGACTATTTCGCCTCAGTCCTTAAGGACGTAACCGGCGTCGCTTTGCAGAACGCCATGCCCGTCGAAGTCATCGAGCCCTCGGATGTCTCGAATGCAATAGTGTGGCTATGTTCGGAAGAGGCCCGTTACGTCACCGGTATCTCACTTCCGGTCGATGCAGGATTCCTGGTGAAATGACGTCGCCGAGCAGATCAGCCGTCCTGCGGGCATCATCTCCGAAAAACGTTAACCTGACAAATGGAAGTCTCTCAGGTCTACCAGTGACCGGTCGACATCATTGACATCAGCCACGCCGGACCACTGCATGTCCCGCATTAGCTCGCGGCGAAGGATGTCCAGAATGTTCGCGAGCCCCAACTCGCCACCCAATAACAGACCCCAGAAGATCGGCCTTCCGATCAACACCGCCCTTGCCCCTAGTGCTAGAGCTCTTAAGACGTCACCGCCTGTTCGGATGCCCCCGTCCAAATAGACTTCGCTATGTTTGCCGACCGCGTCGACGACCTCCGGCAACACTTCAATCGAGCCCAGGGCGCCCTCGACCGCGAGGCCGCCGTGATTCGAAACCACAATTCCGTCTATTCCATGCTGAGTTGCAAGCTGTGCGTCCTCAGCGGTCTGGATTCCTTTAACCACCAGCGGTAGTGTGGTTTGACCTCGGAGCCAGTCGAGGTCCGCCCACGATAGTGATTTGGTTAGCTCCATGAACGTGGAGATCCTTGGCACTTCAGGCAAGAGGTCCTGTTCACCGAGCAGGGTGGCCACTTCAACATCTCTAAGGGTACTCTCGGGCCTGGAAGCCCAATAGGAACCCTCACTTCCCGGAGCGTGTCCACGGACTTCGCCGTTCCAAGCCACATTGAACGAGCGGACCGGTGGCATTGAAACTGTCACCATTAATGCCCTATATCCGGCGTCCTCTACCCGCCTGACCAGACGCTCATTCAGCCGGCGGTCCTGAAAGTAATACAACTGGAACCATAGGGGGCCGTTTGCGGCTGCGGCGATGTCCTCTACGGTGTATCCGGCCGCCGTGCTTACAGCCATCAGCGTGCCGGCAGCACCAGCCGCGCGCGCCGTAGCCAGTTCTCCATCGGGATGCACCCGGGTATGGCCGCCGGGCGGCGCTAACATTATCGGCATGGAGATCCGGTCGCGGAGCACGCTCGTGGATAGCTGAAGTTGATCCACCCCACGTATCACTCGAGGTCGAAGCTTGACTTTTTTGAATCCTGTCACATTCGCAGTCAGGGTCTGCCAATCAGATCCGCCGACTGTTCCATAGATATCCTCTCCTGGTGGTAGCTGCTCGCGGAACCGTTCTTCATAGTCGGCCAGCTTCAATAAAGAGGATAGTTCGATGGGGGGGAGGATCCCTTCTTTCATTTCCTATTGCTTTCCTTTCTTCCTGTCCACTCCTACCAGATGGACCGCAGGAGTGGTTCGGCGCAAGAATGGCCTCCGTCGACCGCTATCACGGCACCAGTCACAAAAGATGCGCCAGGTGAAATCAAGAATTCCATGACTGACGCCAGTTCGTCGGGATCCGCCCAGCGTTTCAACGCGGTGAGCTGACGATTCCACTCATAACTCGGGTGCTCGCGGAACTCAGGGGTCAGTCTTCGCTCGTTGAGGGTTGGGCCCGGGCAGACGGCGTTGATCCGGATGTTGTCCGGTCCGATCTCGTGCGCCACCGCCTGCACAACGTTGATCAGCCCGGCCTTCGTGGCACCATATGCCGCGTTCACGGGCTGGGGGCGAATGGCAACAGAGGACGCGGTGACTACGATGGCCCCGCCTCCGCTGGCCCTGAGCAAAGGAATGGCCTCACGGATGCCTAGCACCACACCGCGCAGGTTGATGGCCACGAGCCGATCGAAATCCTCTATCGGCAGGTGTTCGATTCTCCCTAGCGGATATACCCCGGCGTTGAACACAGCTGCCTCCAACCCACCGAAGCGGTCACGCGCCAGCGCCATCATGGATGAGTTGCCTTCCTCGGTGGCAACATCGGCGACACAGGCCGCGACCATCGGATGGTCATCGGTCCAGCGCAGCGCTGCCTCGTCTACATCCGCTGCAACGACCGGCTGCCCTCGTGACGCCAGCCGTATACACAGGGCCTTGCCCATACCCGAAGCGGCCCCGGTTACTACCGTCGCCAAGTGCCCGTCTTCCATGTCCAGAACCCCTTTCCGCGTTTCTGGGTCTCCGTCGAATGCAACGTCCGGCAACCGAGTCAGCTCCGCTTGCGAGTTAGGCTAGCCCATGATAAACACTCGTTCAGCAAGTTGTCGGTTCGGAGCATTTTACCGATCGACTTGAAGAGCGCACCTTCTCTTGCAGAGTTTCCTGCGCTGTGCGAAGGGGCACTGCACTAATGCCAAACCCCGGAAGATCCGATGTTCGAGGATCTGCTCTCCTAACCATATAAACAAGGGGAACCATGTCCGCAAACCCTGCAGCGTCGCCGCTCGAGGGAGGCCTTTCACCCCGGATAGCCCCCTTACCGACGGAGGAATGGAGCCAAGAGGTCGTAACTGCGCTCCAGGTCGGAAGCGATCTTATGGCCGAGGAGATGAAGGTCGCGCTCGAGAAGGGCGACCTGCAAGCCTTGGAGGCGCTCTTACCCATAGCTGTCACTACACCGCTTCGCCACCCCCGCCTGGCCGGCCGGTTCATGGCATACAGCGCGGTATTACTGCGTGGAGGCGCTCTACAGCCACGCTGGCGAGAGCTGCTGATCCTTCGCACGCTTTGGCGTACCGGGTTTCACTACGAATGGCTGTGGCACGTCCATATGGCACAACGACACAAGATCAGCTCAGCTGAAGTCGTGGCCATCACCCAAGGGGCGGGAGCAAAAGGTTGGAGCTCCTTGGAGACCGACCTGCTCACAGCGGTCGACCAATTGATCGACTGCTACATGATAAACGATGAGACCTGGTCCGCCCTGGCCGCGCAGCTCGACGAACAACAACTGATCGAAGTACCCTACGTGGTCGGCACCTACACCTGCCTGGCCATGGCGTTCAAGTCGTTCAGGCTTCAACCCGAAGCCGCTGTAACGACCGTCGAGGCTCCTTCTATGCCCAACCCGTGCCAGGGCGAGTAGGCGTGGCAGCATAACGACCTCTCTCGAGGACGGCGTTCGTGGATCGGGCCGCGGACCAAATCTAACGGAAGTGTCCAGATTCGGGTTCCGGTCGCGTAGACCTGGAACGGGATTTGAGTGCAACCAGGCTTCGACCCGGCCTTACCTGAAACGCGCAGGGTCATCCCCAGACCACTCTGTCAGCGCTCGTTTAGGAGTGAAGAACTGGAACCCGATCGTTGAGCTGAACAGGTTTACGATCATCGGTAGGTAAAAGAGAGAACCTGGCCTGGTGGCCTGCTTGACACCTGGTAGGACCAAGATATAACTTAGTTTGATGATGCAAGGGGTAGGAGGAATGTCATGGAGCGCCTATCCCTGACGCCCGCCGAGACTCGCGTCGTGGTCCTGCGTGGCCTGAGCCTAGCGTCAGACCGACGGTGTGCTCCGGACTGCCTAAACGGAGCGGGGATGCTCGCCCACCCGACTTCCTTCCCATCATGACCCGCCGCGCATCTGCCGCAGTTGGTCACCTGCCTCGCTTAGCTCGAGTACTTGGTCTCGGCTACCCAACGCAACTCTCAGGACCTTTACGCGGGGTGCGTTGTTCCGGGCACGCCGCGAGCTCACCGCATACGCTTGCTAGCCATCTCCCCTCGCGGTCTATTTCTACCCGGACTGCTGAGCGACGCCCGGAGGCCCGATATCGCACTCGAGAAGATATAACCGACTTCGCTGTCGAATACCAACTGTTGACTACGCCCAACGAGGGCGCGAGTATAATGCCGTCAAACGCTGGCAGAAAGCTGAAGGTCGTAAGCAACAAACCGAGTATCAGAGGCCACGCTCGCTGAAACGGTAGTTGCTAGGCGGCACCGTGCGATTCCAAAGACTTATTCGAGTCCAAATGAATCGCTGGCTAGCTCTTTTCCACCAGCCGACAACAAAACCTGAACGCACATGATAAGGGGGGCGTCGACGTGATCCGAGGCAAGGTACAGGGTACCGGCACAATTCTGGCGGCGGCTGCTTTGGTGGTCGCAGTGGTGACTGGGTGTAGCAGTTCCTCGAAGGGCAGTAGCTCTTCCACGACGGGTGCAGCCGGCTCCGCCGGCGGAGCAGCCAGTTCGTCTGGTCCTACAGCCGGTTCGTCCAGCGGAACAGCGAGTTCCACCGGCCAAACCACAATTACGGTGGGTGTGCTGACCGATGCCACTGGAGTAGCTGCTGCGAGCTACGCAGGCTTTGAGAAGGGGGTCCGGGCCGGGATCGCCGTAGCTCCAAAGGGCTATAACATAAAGTACGTATTGGCTGACACCGGATCCACCCCGGCGGGCGCTCTTTCGGGCGCGCAGAAGCTGGTTGAGGAAGACCATGTGTTCGCGGTCTTGGGTGCCTCGGCCTTTACGTTCGACGCCGCCCCTTTCCTTGCTTCCCATGGGATACCGGTAATCGGCGCCGCCGGAGATGCGTCGGAGTGGGCAACGGATAAGAATATGTTTGCGGTCCTCGGGGCTACAGACTATTCGCACGTCTTTACCGAGGCTGCGGATATATTGAAAAAGCTTGGCGCTACGAATCTTGGTACGGTGTCAAATCCTATACCTTCTGCGGCCGGCTCCGCGAATTCGTTGGCTGCGGCTGCGAAACTTGACGGCCTGAAAATGGGCTATATAAACACGAACTTCCCCCTTGGAAGCACGGACGTAGGTCCGGTTGTGCTAGGGATGAAGAATGGTGGAGTGAATGGGATAGAGCCGCTCCTGGCCACCAATAGCTCATTTGCGATCATTACTGGCCTACGAGACCAAGGTGTCAATATTAAGGCGTCGCTGATCGTTGAGGGCTACGGGGGGGACCTGGTGCTAGGTGGACCAAATGCCCAGCGAGAAGCGCAGGGCCTCTACTTCCAAGTCGGTTACGAGCCGCTGGAAATGCACACCGCGGCGACCACGGCGTTTCAAGCGGCTCTCGAGGAAGCCGGTGTCACCGGGGACCCGACATTCGGCGAGTTCTACGGTTATGCCAGCGTGAAAGCGCTTGTCCAAGGGCTTCAGGCAACGGGAGCGAACCCGACACAAGCCTCGTTCATCAACGCCATGCTCGGAATCACCAACTTCAACGCAGGAGGGTTGTTCGGTAGCCATTCCGTGAGCTTCAGCCTGGACCAGCGTGGCGCGACCTCAGGTGCAGACGACTGCACTTGGATGACCCAGTACGTTGGGTCGGCCTTCCGGGTTGTTCCTGGTATGGACCCGATCTGTGGCCAGACGGTTCCCGGCCAGAAAGTTTCAACCTCCTAAATCGGCCCGGCGCCTCAGCTGGCAGCCGTAGACCGTGGTCCGGCTTCTTGTCCGACTTCCTTGCCGGAAGCGGGGAAGGGGCTGGCCGACACATTCATTCGAGACCCGGCCCGTTCTGGCCGCCCGGTTTATACCGTTTGTCCGCCCCGGACGAGATCATTCAACGCTGACTCCTTCCACGGGATATGGTTCGCCTGTGCGGCTTTTCGCGAGGGTGACGGCCTCGCCCACTGACGCGCCGATCGTGGGGGCCATCAGGACAAGGCTGGCCGCGCTCGCCCTGACGGCTGTGGCATTTGGTCTGCCGGCCTGCGGTTCCACCAGCAGTAGCCACAACGCCAGGCCGGCCAGCCCGCCCGTTACGACGACTCTCCCACCGACCACCACAACCGCTCCGACCACAGCGCCGCCGACCACGACCCGGCCCCCCACAACCGCGCCGCCGGCAACCACGGTACCCAGGACGACCCCAGCGCCGGCAACATCGGGCAGCGCCCTGGCCGGACTGGCCACTCTTCCGGTGAAGGGCCGGGCACCGATGACCGGCTACAGCCGGGCCCAGTTCGGTCCGGCGTGGACCGATGATGTCAGTGTGGCCGATGGCCACAACGGCTGCGACACCCGTAACGACATTTTGCGCCGGGACCTGACCATGGTGGTGCTCAAACCGGGCACCCATGGCTGCGTGGTCGCCACGGGTGTGCTCCACGACCCTTATACCAGCGCCACCATTCACTTCACCCGGGGTGTGACCACGAGTGAAGCCGTCCAGATCGATCATGTCGTCGCTCTCGGCGACGCCTGGCAGACCGGAGCCCAACAGCTGAGCTTGACGGTTCGCACCAATCTGGCGAACGATCCGTTGGAGCTGCTGGCCGTGTCGGGCCCGGCCAACGACCAAAAAGGCGACGCTGACGCCGCTAGCTGGCTGCCCCCGAACAAGGGGTTTCGCTGCTCCTATGTGGCCCGCCAGGTGGCGGTCAAAATGCGCTACCGGCTGTGGGTCACGCCCGCCGAACGCGCCGCCATCGCCCGGGTATTAGCCACCTGTCCCGGCCAGACCCTCCCGGCAGGCGGCCCGCCCACCGTGACCCCCACTGCCCCGGCGCCCGTCCCTGCCCCCGCTCCCGCCCCCACTCCTCCCGTCACCGCAGCCAAACCGCCGACGACTTCACTGCCCCCGCCCGCCTCGCCGGGGATAAAGGTGGTGCACCCCGGGGCGTACTGCTCACCGCCTGGAGCCCGGGGGGTAACGACTGCGGGAACGGCAATGGTGTGCAAGCTCGACAGCAAAGGGCAGCGCTACCGGTGGGGCAAAGCATGACCCCCGAAGCAATCAAAAGATCCCCCTAAACGCGACGGCGGGCAGAACGATGGCCGATTTCGAGGTGTACACCACTCCCTACGGGCGACCGGCGGTCGACTTGCTGGCGCAAGAGGTCGAGGCGGCGAAGAAAGGCGACCGGCTGGCCCCCGTCACGGTCATCGTCCCGTCCAACTACGCGGCGGTATCGACCCGCCGGGCCCTGGCGGCGCGCCCGCAAGGGCTGGCCAATGTGTCGTTCCTGACCTTGTTCCGGCTGGCCGAACGTTTGGGGGCGGCAACGCTGGCAGAAGCGGGGCGCCGGCCGGTGTCGGCCCCGGTGCTGGCCCAGGCCGTGCGCTCGGTGCTGGTGGCTGCCCCCGGCGTGTTTGAACCGGTGGCGGACCATCCGGCGACGGAGCTGGCATTGGTGGCAGCCACCCGGGAACTGGCCGGATTGACCGAAGGAGCACTGAACGCAGTGGCGGCGTGCAACCAGCGCACCGCAGATGTGGTCCGGGTGGCCCGGACCGTCCGGAGCCAACTGGCGCCCCGCTGGTACGACGAGCACGATCTGCTGGAGGCCGCGGCCGGCGCCGTGCGCGCCGGGGCCGCGGTGGGACCGATCGTGGTGCATTTGCTGCAGCAGCTTTCACCCGCCGCGGGGAAGCTGCTGCAGGCGGTGGGGGAGCGCCAGTCCGTCCCCGTCAACGTTGGAATCACGGGAGACACCGACGCCGACCGGCATGTGCTGGAGGCTCATGCCCGGGCCGGCATTTCACTAGATGCGGCAACGGTGACCCGACCGGTTTGCTCTGCCGTAATCAGTGTGAGCGACCCCGACGAGGAGGTGCGCAACGCCATCCGGCTGGTGACAGACTGGATGCGCGCAGGTGTCCGTCTGGGCCGGATCGCCTTGTTGTACGGGACGGCGAACCCGTATGCCCGCCTGCTGCACGAGCACATGGAGGCGGCGGGTCTGCCCCACCAGGGCGCGCCGGTACGCGGCATCGGCGACATGCTGCTGGGGCGCACGCTGCGATCTCTGCTCGCGCTCCGCGACCGCCGGTTCCGTCGCTCGGACGTGCTCTCGGTGGTGACCGGCGCCCCACTTCACGACGGGGGATCGCTGGCTCCGAGCCGGGCGTGGGAGCGAATCTCCCGGGCTGCGGGTGTCGTCGATGGGGAGGACTGGGAGCGCCGGCTGGCGGTCTTCGCCGCCGATGAGCGGCGCCGGGCCGGCGAGGCCGAGCGCGACGGGCAGGAGTCGCGGGCCGAGCATCTGCGCCGCGACGCCGATCGGGCCGAACAGCTGGCGGCCTTCGTGGGCCGTCTTCGCCACGATTCCGATTCTCTGGCGTCAGCCGGGTCCTGGGCGGACATGGCACAAGCAGCCCACGGTCTGATCGGTCGCTACCTGGGCGGCGAGCGGCAGCGATGGCGGTGGCCGGAGGAGGAACAGCAGGCGGCCGAGCGAGTCGAGGAGATCCTCGACCGGCTGGCCGGGCTCGACGAGGTGGGCGGCCCGCCACCGACCATTGAGGTGTTCCGGCGCACCCTGGACGGTGAGCTGGAGGTGTCGTTGCCGCGGGTGGGGCACTTTGGCGACGGCGTCCTCATCGGGCCCGTGGCCATGGGAATCGGGATTGAGCTCGACCGGATAGCAGTCTTGGGGCTGGCGGAAGGGGCGTTTCCTCCTCGTCGGTTGGAGGACTCTTTGCTCCATGACGACGAGCGCCGGGCGGCCGCCGGGGAGCTGGCCCTCCGCGCCGATCGGGTGCACGACGACCACCGGCATCTACTGGCCGCCGTGGCGGCGGCGGCGGAAACGACTCTATTTTTTCCTCGGGGGGATCTGCGCCGTCAGGGTGACCGGTCGGCGTCCCGCTGGCTACTGGCGGACGCGGCCAACCTGTCAGATAAGGACGACGTGTTTACCGCCGATCTGTCGGGGCTGATCGCGGATTGGTTTCGACACGTCCCGTCCTACGCTGCCGGATTGGCCCGGCTGACGTTCCCGGCCACGGCGCAGGACGTTCGCTTGGCCGTCATGTTCCGAGACCCGAACCGGGTTATCGCCACAGATCGGGTGCTCGCTCTCGGGGTGGAGCTGGCCCGCAGCCGGCGCCGCGCCGGGTTCACCCGCTTCGACGGCAACCTGGCCGGCCTCGCCCTGCCCGACTACACGGCGGGCGCTGCCACTTCCGCTACTCGCCTGCAGGCCTGGGCCGAGTGCCCGCACGCCTTTTTGCTGGAGTATTTGCTCGGTGTGGAGGTGGTGGAGGACGTCGAGCGGAAGCTGGAGATGGATCCTCTGGACAAAGGAAGCTTGATTCACGAAATCCTGGACCGGTTCGTGGTCGAGCAGATCGCCGCGGGCCGGTCCGGGCCCTGGTCAGGCACCGAACGCACCCGGCTGCTAGAGATCGCCGAGGATGTCTTTACTGATTACGGCGAGCGGGGCGCCACCGGGCGAGCCATGTTCTGGCGTCGGGACCGGGCCCGGATCCTGGCCGATCTGCAACAGTTCGCCGTGCTGGATGACGGCCACCCCATCTGTACCGAGTTGGGCTTCTCCGGCGTCGAATACCCGCTGGCCGGCGGGCGCGCCGTCCATCTCCGGGGTTCGATCGACCGGGTTGATGACACCGGGCCGGGCTCGGCCCGGGTGACCGACTACAAGACGGGCAGCACTCGCCGCTACGACGGTCTCAGCGCAGATGACCCGCACCAGGGCGGCAGCCACCTCCAGCTCGCGGTCTACGGGCTGGCGGTCCAGCAGCTGCTCGACCGGATGGACGTGGACACCGGGTACTGGTTCGTGACGGAGAAGGCAAAATTCGCCCGTGTCGGCTACCCGCTCTCCCCTGACGTCCAATCCCGAGTAGGGGAGGCGGTGGCCACCATCGTTGACGGCATTCGGTCCGGGAACTTCACGCTCCGACCGCCTTCCGACCCGTCTTTCATGTGGGTGGATTGCTGGTATTGCGCCCCGGACGGACTTAGCACGGCGGAGGCTCGCCGGGACTGGGAGCACAAGCGATCGGACCCGGCCCTTTCGGAGTATGTGCGACTGGTCGAACCGGAGGCTCCGGATGACGCCGTCTGACACCGCGGCCCGCAAAGCGGTCCGGACCCGTTTGGGCGACACCCTGTTCGTGGAGGCCGGTGCCGGATCGGGCAAGACCACTTGCCTGGTCGACCGTTTTGTGAGCCTGGTGGAGTCCGGGGTCGGGGCCGACCGGATCGCCGCCATCACCTTCACCGAAAAGGCCGCGGGGGAGCTGGTCGACCGCGTCCGCAACGAGCTCCAGAGGAGGTCGGCCACATCCGCCCGGTGCCGGGCTGCGCTGCCTGCCCTGGACGGGGCGGCGATCTGCACCCTCCACGCTTTTGCCTTGCGCCTCCTGAGCGAGCACCCGATCGAAGCTCGGCTCCCCCCTCGGGTCAAGGTTCTGGAGGAGATCGCATCTCAGCTGGCATTCGAGGCCCGCTGGGAAAGCTTTGTCGACCGGATCATCGAGGATGAAGACCTCGAACGACCGCTCCGGCTCCTGCTGGCGGCGGGGGCCCGGGTGGATCATCTCCATCAGGTAGCCGTCCAGTTCGGCAACAACTGGGATCTGGTCGCCGAACGGATGACCGGATCTGGCCCCGACGTGGGGCCACTCGTTATTGATCCGTTGCTTCATGCCATAGATGAGGTCGTGGCCATGGGCGACAAGTGCGCCGACAGCTCCGACAAGCTCGTGTCCCGTCTGGCCGAACTGGGGGAGTGGGCGGCCGAACTGAAGGCGGCATCAGACGACGACGGTCGGATGGAACGTCTCTCACGGCCGCCCAGCTTGGCTGCCGGGGTTGGCCGGGCCGGGAACTGGCCAAACATCAGCGAGGTGCGGACCCGGGTCCGGGCCGTCGAAGCCATGCGGGACCGGGTGCGTGATTCGGTCCAGCAGGCCTGCCTCGAGCGTATTGCCGAGGAGCTCGCCCGCTTCACCGTGGACGCCGCGGCCGAGCGCCGGGCCGATGGCGAACTGGAGTTCCATGATCTGCTGGTCGTGGCTCGTTCCCTCCTTCGCGATCCCGTTCATGGGATGACCGTGCGAGCCGAGGCAGCCGGGCGCTACCAGCGGCTCTTGCTCGACGAGTTTCAGGACACCGACCCCATCCAGGTCGAGATAGCGGTGCTGATCGCGTCGAATGATCCGGATGCCGCGTCCAAGCCGTGGTGGGACATCCGGGTCGAGCCGGGCCGTCTGTTCTTCGTCGGGGACCCGAAACAGTCGATCTACCGGTTCCGCCGGGCCGACATCGCCGTGTTCCTCCGGGCCCGCGACGTAATGGGCGGCCGGGTCGAGCAACTGACGGCGAACTTCCGTACCGTCGAGCCGATCCTTCAGTGGGTCAATCACACGTTTCATCAACTCATCCGCGCTGACGGCCAGTCCCAACCGGACTACGTTGCGCTCGACCCGGTACGGATCGCCGGGGCGTCGGGACCGCCGGTGTCGTTCGTTGGGTGTGAAATGCATCCGAAGACCTGGCGGGCCGACGACCTGCGGGAGGCCGAGGCGGCCGACGTGGCCGCGGCCATTCGCCGAGCGGTCGACGATCGCTGGACCGTCTTTGACCACACCACCGGCGATTGGCGACCGGCGGCATGGGGAGACGTGGCCGTGCTGCTTCCCGCCCGCACCTCACTGCGAGCGCTCGAGCGAGGGTTCGAACGGGCCGGCATTCCCTACCGGACCGAGTCCTCGTCCCTCGTGTACGGCACAGGGGAAGTTCGGGACCTGCTGATGGTTGCCCGCGCCGTCGAGGACCCAACCGATTCGCTGGCTGTGGTGGCCGCTTTGCGCACCGCGGCATTCGGGTGCGGCGACGACGACCTGTACACCTGGCGTCACGACCACGGCGGACGCTGGGACCACCAGGCGTCGGTTCCCGCCGGCGCCCCGGCGGAGCATGTCGTGGCCCAGGGTCTGTCCTGGCTGGGCGACCTGCACCGGGAGCGGCTGTGGCTGGCGCCGAGCCGGGTCCTGGAACGGATCGTGCGGGAGCGGCGGCTGATGGAACTGGCGTTCGTGCACAACCGTCCCCGCGACCTGTGGCGGCGGCTGCGGTTCGTGGTGGACCAATGCCGGGCGTGGGAGGAAGCCGGCGGGGTGACACTTCGAGATTATCTGGCGTGGGTGCGACTGCAGGCAGCCGAGGGCTCCCGGGTGATCGAGACGGTGCTGCCCGAGACCGACGACCAGGCGGTACGGATCCTCACCATCCACGGGGCCAAAGGGCTCGAGTTCCCGATCACGGTGCTTTCCGGGATGACCACTCAGCTTGATGCCCGCCGAGGCGGCGTGCAGGTCCTCTTCCCGCCCGGCGGCCGCTGGGCTTTAAGGCTAAAGAAGGATCTGGAGACCGCGGAGTTCGCCGATTTTCAACCCATTGAAGAACAGATGGACCACCACGAGCGGCTGCGCCTGCTCTACGTGGCCGCCACCCGGGCGCGCGACCATTTGATCGTATCGGTGCATCGCAAGGAGGGCGCCAGGCCGGGATCCACAGCCGCCGACTTGTTCTATCGGGCCGGGTGGGACCCGGGGTTGGTCGAGCCGCTCGCGCCGGCAGGAGTCGTCGACGAACATTTGGTGGCGCCGCCGGCCGCCACATCGGACGGACCGGAGCCGCTGTCGTTGGAGGAATGGCAGCAGCAAAGGGACGCCGCGCTGGCCGTGGCCCGCCGACCAGTTGCTGTGTCGGCGACCCGGCTGGCCGAGGAAGCGGCCCGGGCGGCCAGGCTCGAAGCCCTGGCCGGGGTGCAGAAGGACGGCCGCGACATCGATCTGCCGCCGTGGCAGAAAGGCCGCTACGGCACCGCCATCGGGCGGGCCGTCCATGCTGTCCTGCAAACGGTGGACCTGGCGACCGGCGACGGGTTAGAGGGCGCCAGCGCGGCCCAGGCGGCAGCGGAGGGGGTCCTCGGCCAAGAAGACGTGATCGAAGCGTTCTGCCGGTCGGCACTCGCATCCGACGTCGTACGCTTGGCCGCAAGTCGATCGCACTGGCGGGAGGTGTACGTCGGAATCCCTTACGGCGATGGCGTGCTCGAAGGCTATGTCGACCTCCTCTACCGAGGAGACGACGGCCTCGTGGTCGTCGACTACAAGACCGACAGCTGGCGCAATGAAGCCGAACTCACGGCCAAGGCCGAGCGGTACCGGGTGCAACTCCAGGCATACGGGGAAGCCGTCGCCGGATCGGTGGGCGAGCCGGCAGCGCGCCTCCAGCTCCTCTTCCTCGCTCCCCACGGGAGCGCCAGACCGGTCACCGTGCCGGCCTCCTAGAGTTTCCGGACCGCGGGAGGAGGTGACAGAACGAATTCCGGACATCCCGGTCTTTGTAATCAATCGGAAGACAGCTGCGCATCGGGGAAACCCTCATTCCCAGGAAATTAGGATCCGTAGCCGTGAGTTCCGAACGGTCGGTACACATCGTCTCCAGTCCCGGCGGCCCGGATCTTATGGCTGACCCGTCAGCTTCGTAAGCCAGCGCCCGCGGCGGTGCGGACTTAGCGGCAGCCGGGTTCCCTCTGTGACCGACCGTCGGAATCTATTGCGTCAGCGGCGCCGACGCGCGCATGATCCGACTGTCGTCTTCTCGGCGAGGAAGTGCGAGATGGAGATCAGCCGAATGGCGACGCCAAGAGGTCCAATCGGAGCCGGTCTCTCCAAGGGGTCAGTGAGAAAGAAGAAACTGATGAATGTTGTCATCATCGGTACCGGATTCGGGCGCTACGCGATGGCCCCGGTCTACACCCAGCTCGGCTTTGATGTTGAGCTCGTCAGCCCACGTGAGCCCCAGGCGATCGAGGACGCTCTGGCATCTAAAGTCGATCTCGTCTCGGTCCACTCGCCGCCCTTCATGCACCACGATCACGTGATGAAAGCCATTGAGCGCGGCTACCCGGTCCTGTGCGACAAGCCGTTCGGTCTAAACGGTGCTGAGGCGCGCGCCATGCGAGACCGAGCACGTGAGGCCGGTGTCCTTCATTTCCTCAATTGCGAGTTTCGCTGCAACCTGGCCCGGAGCAAGATGAAGGCAATGATCGATGAGGGGGCGATTGGCGTAGTTGAGCACGTCAGCATCACCGTTGTCAGCAACGCCCTCCGTGGCCGGAATCATGCGTGGCTCAATGACAAGGAGCTCGGCGGCGGATGGATCGGAGCCTTCGGCTCGCACGTTGTCGACCTGCTGCGCTGGTTCCTGGACAGCGAAGTAGCGGACTGCGGCGGGGTCTCCCGTATTGAATCCCGGATGCTGCCGGACGGGGCCGGGGGGAAGATCGCATGCACCGCAGAGGACGCTTTCGCGGCCTGGTTCGTCATGCAGAACGGCTGTACCGCCTCCGTCGATACGGCCTTCTCCGCCTGCGTGCCTATGCCTCGGCGAATGACTGTTATGGGAAGCGAGGCGGCGCTCGAACTGGTGGGCGAGACTGCACTCACCCTACGGCGGGCGCCTGGCGAAGATCGCTCCATCTCGCGTGTCGAACGACTTCTTCGGTCGCAGGTCGCGGCGGAAGGTGAGCTGATCATGCAATTGCCACGAGCCACCGACGAGCCGCACCGGCCCATGCTCATCCCATGGCTTACGAAGGTCAAGGGAGCGGTGTCCGAGGGGCGGCAGATCTCGCCCTCGTTCGACGACGGCGTGGCCATAGCCGAAGTACTGGAGAAGCTCGAGGCCAACCTCGTCCGAGGGGGGCGGGTTGGCGGGACCAAGATGCAGGAGGCCGACACGGCTTCGGCGCCGGCTGACTTGGCGAAAGCAGAGGCATAGAGGTTCACCGGCTGGCCGAGACCACCCACCTGCTCCGTAGCGACCGACGTCTGGGCGGCCTTGACTCGCATCATTACAAGCGGGCAGTGACTCTTGGCACAGCTGTATCAACAATCAGGTCGCAGCGAAAGCCGTGGCCGACGGTCACCTCGGCATCACTCCCAAGGCGCTGGCGCCTCATTACAAGGGCGCCTCCGTCGGTGATTCCATCGGGCAAATCACCACAACGGCATCCACGTATCCCGTTGCAGCTGAGTACGCCAACGCCCTGGCCAAGGCCTTCCTAGCTGTTCAATCGACCGTGCAGGGTCAAGCTCTCCACCTCCAGGTCGCGGAGTACCAGGGCGACCTGACCGCTCTCAACCAGCAACTCTCCAACCTAACCGCTCAGATCGGGGCCCTCACGCCTGCCCCTCCAGCTCAACCGACTCCACAGGAGAGCTCGAGCATTCAGAACTTCACCAACCAGCGGGCTTCTGACATGCAGCAGGCGAACACCCTGACTACTGAGATCAATGCCGACCAGGCGAGCCTCATGACGCTCACGACCGGAAATGTCGTCGTCGATGCGGCGATTCCTGGCTGACTATCCCACCACCACACGCGGTTACATTGAATCGCGGCCCTGCGGCTGCTCAGACCAGCTGAACGCCTCCTCGGCGTTCTGGTCGGAACCGAGCACGGCCAGGATCCCCGGCATGAAACGATCGAGGGCCACCACGTTGAGCACGAGCAGGTTGCGGACACCGGGCGGGAACAGCACCTCGCGTTCGGCTTCGGCGAGTTGAGCCAGGAAGGTGATGTCGGCGCCGGAGCGGTTTTGGAGATCTCGAGGGCGACGTTGTACCCGTCCTTGGCCGCGAAGGACGTCTCGGCCCGCTTGGACGTGCTGGTCAGGATCTTGGCTCCATGCCCGGTATGCCCGACAGGGTACTTGCTGAGCGCCCCGGACTTGATCTTGGCCGCGCTGCCCGTCGGGTTGACGAAGTAATCCTTCATTCGTTTGATGCCCCGATAGACGGTTCCTTTGAACGGGTAGAACTTTCCCATCTTGTGCAGACCGCTCACTGTCAGGCGGACCAGTCGCTGTTGCTCTTCGTCCCTGGTGGCGAGATCCGCCTTGCCGCTCAGAGCGTCGTTCAGCATCGAGTGCCGCGGTCCCCTTCGTGTACTCGTGCACTGCCGCCATCTCCCGCAAGGTCACCGACGTCGACGCGGCCCGGCGGGCCTGGGTCAGCTCATCCGTCTTGGTCCGGCCAGGGTCCTGCGCTGAGGCGACGGAACGGCCGCGCACAACCGCCTCGAGGGTGGCGGTGTCCATGATGAAGTCCTCGAGATAGCCACCCACCTCGACCAATCTGCCGAAGTCGAACACACTCCGAAGCTCGTGGTCGTTTGGGTAGGGCGTTGAGGTCGGCCCTCGTGACTGGGCCGGACTGGCCCAGGCGCTCGCGTTCGGCCAGGTAGTTGCGGACCGCGTTTGTCTTCTTGATGTAGAGCATCATCGCATGGCGTTGGAAAGACGCCCGGATAAATTGACTCCCGGAACTCGCCGCGGGTGGCGTCGGTATCAGCCCTGGCGCACCCATTGGCGCGACTCTCCCGTGATTGACGTTCAGCCTCTTCGCGATCGACTCGGTCGCCTTCTACGGTACCGGGTGCTCATCTTGACACTCGAACACCATCGGCACCGGCCGCCTCTGCATCTGCGTCGGATACGGGAGCCGGCTCTGCGACGTGTGGTCTGACACGGTTCTATCCGGTCAAGGACTGGAGCAGTCACCCGTGCCGAGCGAATTGCGGACTAGCTACTTTGGTGGCTGATCCACCTTCGACAGCGATCTTGACATTTTGTCACCCGAGTGTAGAGTGTTGTCAGAAATTGCACGTCTCGTCCTGTATGGGGGGTCTTGTAAGGAGTTCGTCGCCGCGTAGCTGCGCGCTGTCGGGGTCGGCGACCAGGTGGGGAAACTGTCAGAGGGGGGAAAATAATGGCCGATTGGAAGCTCAGGCCGGCGTTCGTCTTGGCTGCGGCGCTCGTGATTGCTGCAGGGTGCAGTAGTTCGACGAAGCCGGCCGGGACAGCGGGGAGCGGATCGACCGGTTCCACCGCCACGGGCGCCAGTCAGAGCAGCCATACTTACACAGTCGGCGTGTTGGCCGATGTTACCGGCCCGGGCGCGGTGAATTCTTTGACACTGACGCAGGGGCTCAAGGCTGGGGCTGGGTTGGCTGCCAGCGAGGGCTACACGATTAAATACGTCGTCGTTGATACTGGCACCTCGCCCACGCAAGCGCTCGCCTCCGCCGAGCGGCTAGTAGATCAAGACCACGTATTCGCGGTGATGGCAAATTCGGCAGTCACCTTCGCCGCTGCGCCGTTCCTGGAATCCAAGGGAATCCCGGTGGTAGGCGAGAGTGGCGATGCGAGCGAATGGGTTACAGACAGGAACATGTTCTCCGTGATCGGCACCGAAAACTACACGAAGGTCTACACCCAATTCGGCCAGATATTCAAGAACCTCGGGGTCACAAATCTGGCGGCGCTGGGCTACGGCGTATCGCCCTCTTCATCTGAGGCAGCGAAAGGTATAGCTATCGCCGCGCAACTTTTGGGTATAAAGGTAGGCTACCTCAACACCAATGTTCCGTTCGGAACCACCAATGTCGGACCGTTCGCTTTAGCAATGAAAAGCGACGGGGTGAATGGAATGTCAGCGGAGATCCTCACCAGCACGGAGTTCGCGCTGATCAACCAGCTCAGGCAAGAGGGGGTCAACATGCGAGGCGTGGTGTTGGCTCAAGGCTACGGCGGCGATCTGTACTCGGGCGGCCCAGCAGGAGAACGGACCGCCCAGGGTCTGTATTTCCTGTCGGCGGATGAGCCGGTGGAGATGCACACGGCCGCGACCCAGAAGCTTCAGGACGCCCTCAAGACCTATGCCGGTGTTACAGGCGACCCTACCGCTGCTGAATACCTGGGGTACGAGGAGTTTGGCGCACTCGTTCAAGGTCTGAATTCGGCGGGACCCCATCCCACCCAGGCCTCTTTCATAAGCGCAATGCTCGGCTTGACCGACTACACCGCGGACGGACTCTACGGGAGTCATTCCCTCAGCTTTGCTCTGGGGCAACGCGGTGAAGTAGCCGGTGTAGACAACTGCTCGTGGGTCACCCGGTTCTCCGGCTCCACGTTCCATCTCGTTGCCGGTATGGACCCCATCTGCGGACAGACTGTTCCGGGCAAGACGGTGTCCGGGTCGTCCTGACGCGGCGTGGAGGCATCACGCGCCAGCGTTGTGAGGCGATCCACGGCGTAACCGACTAACCAGAGAGGTGTGAAGGATCATGTTGGTGGAAGGTCCGATTGAGGCGCACGATTCACTTCCATATGGGACAGCGCGGGTGAAAAGCAGCGCGGCGGAGCGGTTGTTGAGGCAGTTTGATTACGTGGAGGAGGAGTTCTTTTTCTCTGGTACGGCAAATGTCTATGGTCCGGTGTCGTTCGAAGCTGTCGAGCCTGGCGAGCCTTTTTTCATCACGCGGAGACCTTTGTCGACCGTCCACCAGCGCGACGTTCCCTATAAGACACGGGCGCTGGTTATTAGGCCGCGGGAGACGTCCAGGTTCTCTGGCGTTGTCCAAGCCGTACCTGTACATGTCCTTGCGCCGACAGCCGCGGTCGAGCCCAACCTCCTCCGCAACGGTGCCGCTTGGATAGGTGTGGAGGTCAATGATGGCGCGCGCTATGGGACCGAAGCGATACCAAGCGGCGGTATTGCCCATCTTCGTCGGGTCAATCCGGATCGCTATCGGGATCTCG
Source organism: uncultured Actinomycetota bacterium (assembly GCA_963783945.1). Lineage (GTDB taxonomy): Bacteria > Actinomycetota > Acidimicrobiia > Acidimicrobiales > Palsa-688 > CAWAPS01. The sequence continues at coordinate 390,659 of CAWAPS010000006.1, read as the reverse complement.
GGATCACGGGAGGGGACGCCGACGATTGGGGCCTTCCGGATCCCGTCATTACCAAAGCCTGGGAGAACATGCAGATCCAAGCAGACTCTCCTGAGCAGTCTATATTGTCGCAAGAAATGTTTAGGACACTGGCACAAGGTCCGGACATCCTCTTGGATCTCGTCAAAGGCTTGAAGCTCGGGCACCAAACCGTCCTACCCGGCTTCGAGGTGCGCCGGGTCTACACGACGGGTGCATCAGGGAGTTCTCTCATTCCCAACTCACTGGTCAATGATGGTCATCATGATCGAAATATGCTCGCTGACGGTCGACCTCCGATCGATGGCTATCTGATATACGTCGGCTTCATGGCCAAGACTGTCAAGCGGCCTCGAGATGCCATTCTCGTAGGTTTTGACAGTGAGTTAGAGGTACTGCACTGGAGGGCGGGCGCGCATGCGATTGAGCAGCCGCCTGAGAACACGGATGATCCGCGGTTCCGCTATTACGAGCTACCCGGAGCAGGCCACGTGTTCTCCGTCCCTCGGGGCGACGTAAACCATGCGGCGCGAGATCTGGCGAACGTCCTGCCTCCCGGGCTGAAAGGCCTGACACAAGGAGATGCCACGACCCAGTACGAGCGCTATGACAAGTTCAACGCACCGATCATGTGGGCCTTATGGGCGGCCATGTATCGGTGGGTCGAAGAGGGAGTACCGATGCCTCGGACCGAACCGATTACCCGCGATCGCACCGCACCTGACGGGATCGCTCGCGACGAGCACGGTAATGCTCTCGGCGGCTTGCGAACCCCTTGGGTTGACGTACCGGACGCGACATATGTGGCGAAGTTGTCCGACGACGATCCCAATTACGCCGGCATGAAGCGGTTCAGTGAGGAAAAGATGCTTGCCCTGTTTGGGACCCGCGACAACTACGAACGGCGGGTGGGAGACAAGTTGGACGAGATGGTCGAGCAGGGGCTTCTTTTGGACGAGGACCGCGACCTCATGTTCCCGCAGGGCTCATCACGATAAAAGAATCCCTCCCGGAGGCAGCGGGTCGATTGCCATCGCCGGACCACACAGGGAGGCCCGTCGCCCGGCTAGGGAGCATGGCCTGCACGGCGCGATCGTCGAGGAGTCGTAGGTCTCGCCGCTCTAGCACGTTCGACACGTTTCTTGACAGATGGACGCCAGTCCGTAGAATGTGACTTGGAGTCTCTCTGATTCGTTTCGTTGGGAGTTTTTGGTGGTGATGCATCGACGGCTGGATCCGCTGGAACTGGTCGACTACGGGCAGACCGGTACAGGACGCTCGGAACGCATCCCCTCACCGCGCTGCACCAGCCGAGGCCTCCTGCCGGAGAACAACCGGGGGCGACGATTCACGTGAACATCGACGGTCCAGTTCAGGTTCAGGGGTCGGTGCCGTTCGGGAGCGCTGCGGTGGAGGACAGTGAGCAGGCCGTCCTCTTGAAGGAGTTCGACTACGTCGAAGAAGAGAATTTTATTGGGGGCGTAGCACCCGTGTACGGGCCGGCGTCTTCCCGGGCGCTCCAGCCCGGAGAGGATCCTTGGAGCGTGAAGCCACTGTCGACCGTCCGCCGGGCCCACGCCCCGTACAAGACTCGCATCCAAGTCATACGCCCTCGAGATGCGACCCGCTTCTCGGGCATTGCTCACGTTATTCCCTTCCATGTGATCAGTACCCAAGCATCTGTGGAGCGTCATTTGCTCCGTGATGGTGATGTGTGGGTCGGCGTCGAGCTCTGTGAGGGAACTCGATTCGGCCGTGACGAGGTTCCCACAGGTGGAGTCGCTAACTTGCGTCGGACCGATCCGGCTCGTTACGGCGATCTGGCCATTGCTGGTGGCGATCCGGATCATTGGAGCGAGCTGACGCCGGGTGCGCTGGGCCGGGCCTTCGAGCGCCTCGACTGGGGCGAGGGCGGCCCTGCGGTGGACGTGTTCGTTCAGGAGTTGTTCAGGAGCTACGCGCAGGCGCCAGGAATTTTCTTCGATCTGGTTAGAGCGCTTCGCTTTGGAGAGGGAGGCATTCTCTCCGGATGGCCGGTTCGACGCATATACACATCGGGTGCCTCAGCTACGGCGCAGATCCTCAGACCGTTTATCGACTATCACCACGACAGGAATCTGCTTCCGGGCGGAGTTGCCCCCGTCGACGGTTACTTCGTCCGGGTCGGCGTCGTCCCCTCGAATCGTCCAACTGGTGCGGTCGTCGTCGTGTTGAATACCGAGGCGGAGGCACCGCACCAGGCGAGAGAGAGCTCGAACCTTCCAGAAGACAGCGATGAGCCGCCGTTTCGGTACTACGAGGTCCCCGGCACCGGACATCGATTCTCGGCGGTACCCCAGGGAAATCGGCATTCGATAGCCGTATCGGAGATGCTTCCCCCGGGTGTTGTGGGACTCACCGGTCCGAGCCTGTCGACCGAGTATGAGCGTTATGACAAGTTTAATGCTCCGATCGAATGGGCCCTGTGGCAGGCCATGTACCGATGGGTGGATGAAGCTACGCCCATGCCAAGAGCAAAGCGGATTATACGTGACCGGGACGCGCCCGATGGGATCGCCCGAGATGCCCACGGGAATGCGTTGGGTGGCCTGCGAACGCCCTGGGTTGATGTGCCAGACGCCCGATATGTGGCGCGGATTTCATCCGCGAATCCGTTGGATCCCGGGATGGTGCGGTTTAGCGATGAAAAGATGCAATCGCTCTATGGCACCCGTAAAGAGTACGAAGGCCGGGTCAGGGCGAAGCTTGACGAGATGGTCCGCCACCGATGGTTGCTGGCCGAAGACGTGCCGGCAATGTTTCCGCTGAGCCGTCATTAGCTCAACGTGCTCCTGAGGACTATGCGAGCAGTCGGATAGTAACGTGATCGAGAGTTGGAAGCTTGATGCCAAGGGGGCGAGTCAGCTTGACGGCGTCGCAGTAGAAGAAAAAGCCCGCGAGGGGTCCGAAGGCGACAGCGACTAATACAATAGATGGGACGGAAAGATGCAGGTCAGTGGACCGATCGGGACTCAGCAGTCGATGCCGTTTGGGACAGCTATGGGGGGAGATGGTGAGCAGAGCCAGCTGCTGAAGGAGTTCGATTATATCGAGGAGGAGTACTTCGTCTCCGGCACGGCCAACGTCTACGGCCCCACGTCTTCCCGTCCGCTCGAGTCAGGAGAGGCCACCGCTGTCCTAAAACCACTATCGACCCTTAGGTGGTCAGACGCCCCCTACAAGACCCGGGCGTTGGTTATCCGGCCGCGCCACTCCGTCGAGTTCTCCGGTGTGGCACATGCCGTCCCGTTCCACAATCTGAACGCTCATGCGTCGGTGGAACGACACTTGGTTCGCCGCGGTGATGCGTGGGTTGGCATAGAGGTCTGTGATGGCACACGCTTCGGGCGTGAGGAGATCCCTAGTGGTGGGGTGGCCAACTTGCGCCGGGTCGACCCTGATCGATACGGGGACTTGTATATCACTGGGGGTGCTGAGGCGGACTGGGGTCAGTTGACGCCCGGGGCGCTGGGCCGGGCGTTTGAGCGACTCAACTTCGCCGAAGCCAGCCCGGAGATGGAGGTGTTCATTCAGGAGTTGTTCAGGAGCTATGGGCAGGGCCCGGATATCTTCTTCGACGTAGTCGAGGGTCTGCGTACGGGGCGGGCCTCGGTACTACCGGGATTCGACGTGCGTCGGGTGTACAGCTCGGGGGCGTCCGGCGGCTCCCAGATCCTGTCGCCGCTTATCGAGTATCACCATGACGGACGATCACTTCCTGACGGCCATTCCTTGATCGATGGTTACCTCATCATGGTTGGCATAGTGCCGAAGAACCGCCCTCGTGGCGCCATCCTGGCTGTGTTCCAGACCGAGGCCGAGGCAATCCGGCAAATCTCTGACGGCGGGGACCTGCCCGAGGACACCGATGACCCCCCGTTCCGCTATTACGAAGTTGCCGGTACAGGTCATAAGTTCTCAGCCGTCCCACACGGCGACCGGGACCCTAGCGTCATCGCGCGCGTGCTACCCCCAGGAAATTCAGGGTCTTTCCTCTCGTGACGTATCAACAGAGTACGAGCCCTATGACAAGGTCAACACGCCGATGGTCTGGGCCCTGTGGGACGACATGTACCACTGGGTCGACGAGGGCCTGCCGATGCCCCGGGCGCCGAGGATCACTCGCGATCGCGAACGCACCTGACGGGATCGCTCGCGACGAGCACGGTAACGCCCTCGGAGGCTTGCGGACTCCTTGGGTCGAAGTCCCCGACGCAACTTACGTGGCGCGCATCTCCCCCGGCAACCCTATGGCACCAGGAATGAAGCGCTTCGACCATGAGCAGTTCACGTCGTTGTACGGAACCCGTGATGAATATGAGCGTCTGATCAGAGGGAAGCTCGACGAGATGATTCGCGAAAGGTGGCTACTGCCCCAAGACGCGGATATCATGTTCCCATAGCGGCTTTCGCCTGGGAGTGCGGCGAAACGGGCGGATGGCTCATGACGCCGGATGACCAGGAAGCAGTGGAACGAGCCAAATGGCCAAGGATGACAGGTGTGAGAAAGGGATGTCGGAGTAGGTCGCCCAAACCGGGAGGCTTACAGCAATACCGCCCGCCACGAGCCCGGGAGGTCCCGCGTCAGAGCGTCGGCATTGGCTGCGACGTCGCCCACATCGAAGCCGGCCCGGTCGATGTGGGGCTGGAGTGCCGTGAGGTCGAAGTCGTAGACCCTGGCGGCGTTCTCAAAGAGGATCTTCTTGGCGTCAGTTTCGGTCACGGAGGAAGTGGTAACGAGGTTGGCGACCTCGGCCATGTTGCGCTTGAAGTTTGACTCGAAGTGCGGGTAGTCGACCCCATACATGGCCGCGTCGGCACCTATGTGGAATCCGGGCAGGGACTGCTGATTGGCGTCTTTGCCGATTAGGTCGTCGATTGGGACCTGGATAGGTGAGAAAGGAGAAACTCCGACGAAAATATTTGTCCCAAAGTACTCACTGGGCAAGCGCTGGAAGGATCGTTCCCTGTTCATCATCCGCGTCAATTTCAGCCAGTCGCTTTCGGAGGTCACTGTGCGTTCCAGGTTGGACATGGCGGGGATCAGGAAATGCACCTGGGTTTCAATGTAGGCCACCCGAAGGTCTGGGAAGCGGTCGAACACGCCGCCCACGATGAGCATCCATAGGGATCGGACGGCGAAGAACGCGTTTTCGGTGAGGACCATCATGGTCGCGGCAAATCCGGGCGGGTCATAAGCGGGCAGCCCGGCGCCGCCGTGTTGGCTGAGCGGCAGGCCCACCTCCTGGCAGGCGGCCCAGATCGGGTCGAGGACCGGGTTGAAGAAGAACGTGTCCCCCGGGTTGAGAGCAGGTAGCGCTATCCCGCCGAGGCCGTTCTCCTTTGCCCAGTACACGTCCTTCACCGCCTGGTCGACGTCCGCAAACCTCATCTGCATCTGACCCTTCCGCCGTTCGGGAGCCTGGGCACAAAAATCCACGAGCCATCGGTTGTAGGACCGCCGGCCTTCCTCGGTGAGCTCCGGGTTGTCGGAGCGAGCGAAGTCGTCAAAGCGATTATGCTGGAACGGCCGACGGTTGGGGAACAACACCTCGGCTACCACGCCGACGCTCTCCAAGTTCTCTATCCGCAAGTTCGAGTCCCATTGGACCTCAGGGGCGAACTCAGGGTGCAGGTTCCCGGCGTCCTGCAGTCCGGCCTCCTCCGCCGCCCTCACCTGCTCGTCATAAGTCTCGAGGTACTTCCTCTCGACATAGTCGCGATATTGCGTCCGGGACCCCCCGACGTGCCCGTCGATTGAAATGACCGCTGCTCGGCTCATCGACATCTCTCCTCACTCGTCCGTTCACGCCGGTATTTAGTAGGATCTACGAGCCCCCTTGGGACGCTACAGCGTCGCGAAACCCTGTCCATATCGTGGGTTGTACAAGGTCCTCGCAGTGAGATATCTTCCTTCGCCCCGAAGATGTTCTTCACTTCCGCGGGTCGGCTATCGAACCACAACGCGGGACTCGACCGAGGTTCTGGACACGAGCGTAGAGGGCAGCAACGTCCCCTTGGCGTTGTGAAGTGACCCTGAGCGCAGGGAAGTAGGTCCCTGCCTTTTTGAAGACGTACGTAGTATTGAACACGGCCCGCTGCAAGGAGCCATCGACCCCTGGCGCAACGAGAGGATAGTCGCCGGCCCCTTCGAAATCCCACTCGGCACTGACAATGGTACCGGAGCCCGGCACGAGCTCCGCCACACCGGTGAACGTCACGGTCTCGCCCGCGGCCACGTCGCTACGAGGGCCGCCATTGACTGTCAGGGAGACCACAGGTTGAATCCCTTTCCGTATGGCGGCTGATGACGGCACCCGGACCTGACCATCGACGACCTCGAAGGCAGTGCTCGGGGGAGGCTCCTTCCCTTGCTCGACCCACGCACTCAGGTCTCTAAGCGCCTGCTGCACGGAACCGCTGTAGTCGACTATGCGTGTGCTCTTGGCTGGACGGATCTCACTCTGGTTGACAAAAGTACTCCCATGCATGGCATGGTCGTTAACCACAGTCGGTATCGATCTTCCAGCCGGGCGCCGAGCGCAGCCTGAACAAGCCGGCGGTAGTAGACCGCGTGATTTGGCCAGGCGCCTTCGTCCATCAGGTTTTGGATGACAATCATTTTGCCCGCGAAGCGCCCTGTATAATTCGAGCCGGTCACTTCCCGATTCATTCGCGGTCCGAGTAGGGCCGGACGTTGCGGGTACACGGGCGTGCCGGCTGAACAGAATTGGTCCCACTCGGGGTAGTCCGCATCGACTTGGTGGCGGTGGTACGTCTGGTAGGCGAGGTGGTTCGAATTATCGATAAGAACCTCGTCGCCGGCGGCGATCCCATCGAGAAGGTTATTCCCTGCACCGCTGACGGCGACGGTGTCGCCTACGAAAGCGACTATATACAGGACGCGCCCCGAGGCCTTTCCGCCGGCTACAGTTAGCGTCGCGCCCTGCAGGTCGGGGTTACGGGGCAAGGCGCTGAGAACTAATGCAATCGGGTCGTCCGGTGAGCCAAACCCACTAGACAGCGGCGTGGGTATGCCCGCAGTTGCCGCGTCCCGCGCGAGCAGAACCGATTTGACCGTCGTCTTCTGCTGAATGCGAGCTCGCGAGAGGGCGTCTGGAAAGTCGGCTCCTAGATAGCCCGGCACAGTCCAGAAGTCGTCGAAGTATCCTGGGTCATATTCGATCATTCTGTCAGCGAAGCCGGCCCAAAAGCCCGCGTGAATCCGAGCTGTATCCTCTAGGGCGAACAGGGCGCGTGGCGGAAATCCCAGTCGGGTTACCCTGGCCAACGCTTCACGCTCGGGAATGGTGAGACCATCGAACATGTTGCCGGTGCCCCCCGGCTCCAAGGCGTCGACAATAGTCGAGACCTTGTGTCGGAGTAGGCGGATCGCATGCGCATCAGCGGAAAGCATCGTGGGAAAGGTCGCTGGATGTGGATGGATCAAAGGCACCCCGCCGTCCCACGCATCCGAGTTCTCTAGACAGCTGATCGTCCTCCAGCCGCCGGCGCTGCCTCCCGAGCAATAGCCATAGGGTCGATGGTCGCCGTACATGTCGGCGGCCACGACACGTGAATAGTGAGCAGCCGCCGCGCTGGCTCTATAGCCGTGGATCGCCGACTGAGCCGGCTCTCGGTTAGTAGCCGACCAACCCTGGTTCGATTCCACCAAATAGCCTCCGCTGGCGACAGCAAAACCGACGTTCAGCTTAGCTATTACGGTCGAGCCATCTGCGAGATGTTCGTTTCCGACTATCGCGTGGAGTGGCTGAAAGAACCGTCCTTCGTAGCGCCCTTCCGGTGGTAAGTAGAACGAGAATCGGGCTTCTGTGCCTGTGAAGCCGCCGTGCACGTAGCGGTGGTGCACCGTCTCGAGCGCGCCATTCATCAATGTCTATGTACGGCGACGCATAAAGTTCGTCCCGGGAGGGCAATGGCTGATTCGTCATCTCATTATCACCTCGGGTAAGTTCATAAGTCACGGCATCGGCTCAATGGGAACCCTCCTGTTCCCGTCCAAGGCTGATCGAACGACCTCGCCTGCGGACCTGGCCCCGCTAGAGCGCAAAGGAAGTCCCCGTTCCCTTCCGGGACTGCGTGCGCCCCGACGCCCTCGAGGCGTACGGATGTCGCCGGCATTGTCTGTCTCACTGGTGGACTGGCGTCACCGGGCGACGGCGGCGCCGACGCTGGTGGCAGGTATGGGCAAGAGGTCCCTCCAGACTTCCGTGACACCCTGCCCACGGCCGATCACCGAGCGAAGCTAGGGAAAATGGCGACACAGGAAATCGAAGGACCCCCAGAAATGCGGCCACGAACATCCGGCAACCAGATTTTACATCGTCACGACCCTTTGTCAAGCAAAGTGTCAAGGACGGGCGGCTCGCCGGATAGACGCGCCTGCGGTTGGCTCAAAACGAGGCCTCCGGGGAGGAAGCGATTGCCCACTGTGAGGGACGATCGTCGTACGCGCCCTCCTATTCTTTGGATCGACCATCGACTTGGCGCAGGAGAGTTGCCGTCGCGGCCGGAACTCGAGCAGGGTTCGGCGCCCGAGACTGGCGTTGGTACTCTCCCATCTCCTGCGGAAGTAGACGGGCGAGGCGGACCGATAGGATTCTTGCCTTATGGTTCAGCGACGACTGCGTCCCCGGTCCGGTGTTCAGCGCGAAGACTCGTCTTAGCACGGTCTTCGGTCAGTTCGTAACACCGCGCACAGGTGCCGTGTGGACCTCAACGATTCTTCGCGCCCTCAACGTCTTCGGCGTAAGTGAGGCCAACGCCCGCCAAGCGGTGAATCGACTAGCCGAGCAGGGGGTGATCTTCTCCGAGAGGAATGGCCGGAATGTTCGATGGCACCTGACTGACCAAGGCAGATGGCTCTACACGACTAGCAGCGAGCGGCTGAATCATTTCCTTGCAACCGAAGACGACTGGGACGGCCGATGGCTCATAGTTGACTGCTCGGTGCCTGCGGAGCAACGAGCTAAGCGCTACCAACTGCGCCTCCAACTGGGCTACGCCGGTTTCGGCTTTGTTGGGTCTAGCTGGGCAGCGACACCCCACCTCAATCGGGAGGCGATCGCGAACGAGATCCTTGAGCGACTCAAACTGGTTCCGGGGGCCGTGATCTTTCGAGCTGAGACCGGTGAGCTAGTCAACGACGAAGCACTGCTTCGGCGTGGTTGGGATTTGGACATTCTTGCCGGGAGGTATGACGAGTTCATCGAGGCGTTCCGAGACATACACCCCAAGACCTATGAGGCTTGTTTCAGCGCTCTGGTGGATCTTATGCTCTCTTGGGGTCCGTTTCCGCTCCTCGATCCCGAGATCCCTAGACGGCTCCTCCCGGTCTCGTGGACTGGTGACCGAGCAAAGGCGGTGTTTGACGAATGCCGCGAACGGTGGTCTCCGGGCGCCAACTGCTGGTTCGATCAGGTGGAGGCGGCCGTTTCCTGATCAGGACTAGTGCGTTCCGTAACACGTGCGGTGAGACAGCGGGTAGCTCACCTCAGGATCGACACATTCACCGGTGGTGAGCGACGACGCCCGGTCGCGCCGGCTCGGAAGATGATGTCGCGGGCTGACAGTGTCACGTCCGTGAGGGTTCCGATACGAGAGCTTCCAGCCAAAGCTGGGAGAGCCATACGTCGAGCTGGTGCACAAACCGCCGAAACAAACACCAGACCGAGTTCCGCTGATATCCGCGATTCCGATGGCCATCTGATCGAGGTGGGCCAAACCAAGACGGCGGCAGGTTGGCGTCCACCGCCTTCCCCGCCACAGGACGCCGGCGAGTTGACCGCCTTAAACAATGAGAGTTGATGAACCACCACACCCTGAGCAGGACCTGCATCCCCAGGGCTTCGCCGGGGCTGAGCGCTGGCGTCAGGCTCGCCTTCCTCTCCTCAGATCTGGCAGGTGAGTGCCACGAAACGGGAGCCTCCTCTGTCCCGTTGTCGTTGCTGAAGAACAAGGTCGAGCACCTGACCCCGAACGGGTAGGAGAGCCTGTTAGCGATCAGCCAGCCACCACCGCCCGGCCGGCGTCATTTGCAACGTGCCCCCGGCGAGACGCTCACGCTCGTAGCGGTCGGACTCGACCTTGGCGTCGATCCGGTCGGCGACGCCGGCCCATCCGAGGATGCGGGTGAGGAGGTCCAAGTCCCACCTGAACGAGGTTCTACGGTGTTTGGGGTCTTGCAGGTAGGGAGCGAGCCACTCGTACTCGGCGTCGGCGCGGTCGCACACCCAGTCGAGCATTTCATCGAAGGCGATCCGCCTCTGCTCGAGCATATTGAGGATCTCCGGCGCCAAGTGGTCGAGGATCTCGTCCGGATCGCGGTACCGGTTGTTGACGTGATAGGCGGCCAATGGACCCAGCGACGACAGCGCGTCCGTGGCCTTAATCCACCGTTGGAGAGGCTTGCCCTCGAGCTTGGCCCATGCCGCGGTGGCGCGGAGCTTGCCGTGCTCCTTGCGGAGCGCTCCGGCCGACAGCGCCCAGCGGATCATGAACCCCAGTTCAGGCAAGTCCGCGGCGGACCGAGTCTTGAACGTACGATCACCGATCGTCTCATCGAAGCGGTCCTGGGTCCCGAGCAGCGATACAAGCTGTTTGGCGTCGGCGAGCGCCGGTTGGCCTGTCTGCGTCAGCTTGCGTCCGTTGCCGTAGAAGCCGGTCAGGATCTCGAAGCGGGCCAGCACCGGGGCGCGCTCGGCTGAAGCGACCACGTCCTCCGGCGCGGCGGTGCTACGGTCCACTTTCGGAGCTGCCCCGGGAAGCCTCACAGGGCCGCTTTGTTGGAGGGCCTCATTGATCGCATCCACGTCGGTCAGGTCCACGCCGCGAGCCTGAAGGGCTGTGAGGACAGTCTTGGCTGGCCCGGCGGCGCCGGGGTCTCCGATCCGGTCGAGGAAGGCGGGCTCCATTTCGTCGACTGTCGCAAGGGTCTCCGCGACGAAGGTGCGGTCGAGGCCGGTGCGCTCGCCGCTGAACCGGACGAACGCCCTCACGACGCCCGGGAGGGCAGCCGCCTGGTTGCGGTCGAGGAGGAGCTTGCGCGGTGCCAGGTCGCCGAGAAGCAAGGAGACCACGGTCGGGCTCCACCGCAGCGGCCGGCCCTCGTAATCGGAGCGGAGGTCCACCAGATAGTGAGTAAGCAGCTCGATGTCGTCCCCGGGCAAGTGGCGGATCAGTTGCCGTCCCTCCGCCGACGCCATGAATTCGCTCACCAGGACCTGCCGTTCGGCTTCGGCGACCTCGATATCGGCCGGACGATCGCCGGTGATGCCTGCTCGCCGCAGCCGGGCCCAGATCAACGCTCGGTGGCGGGCGAAGTCCTCGGTCCGCAACTCGGAGTCCCCGTTCCACAGGTCCGAGATCGTCATCGCGTCGCGCAGCTGCCGTAGCACCGTGGCGAGGGGCACTTCCTTCAGTCGCGTGTGCGGGTCGGCCGTGGATTTCCATGACGCGACGACATCCTCGGGGTCATCTCCTACCCAGGCGTCCTTAGCCTGGCCCGAGAGGTTGTGGTCGACGAGCACGACGAGGGCGTGCTCACCAGGCTGGCCCTCCTGGCGGAAACCGATGATCAGAGAGTTCTGGTCGCCGAACACGTCCGAGACGATCCAACCTCGGGTCGGGGTGACCCGCCCGACCGTCCTGAGCCAGCCGGGCGAACGAGCGATGACCCCTCCCAACTCAGCGATCACCAGTGGCGAGAGGCCGTCATGGGTAGGCGGTATTACCGCGCCGAGGGCAGCGGCGACAGCCGCAGCACGCTGGTCGCGGCGTTCCCGGCATCGTTGGAACAGCGCCTCCTCGAAGGGTGGGACGTCCACGCGGTCAAGCCGGGCCTGCAAGCGGGCGCGTTCGAACATCGCCACCATGGCGCTCGCCCACATCTCGGCCGCGATCGGATCATCCCCGTCGAGAAGGCCGCGGCCACCCGAGTCGATGATCTGGTCGACCGGCGAGCCGTCGACCCTGTGGTCGCCGACCGGCCGTAGGTGCGGCGGTCGAGTCCCCTTGGGCGTCACCCGGCCCCCTCTGCGCTTGTCCCTTGCCATCGCCTCTAGTTCAGCCGATCTCAGCGGGCCCCGCGGCCACCCCCATCTCCACGAGACCTTCGAGACACCGAGCGTCGATCGCGTGCCCGCGTTCACCAGGATCTTGGACCGGGCCGAGCCGTTCCTAGGGAGAGGGGTTACCTGGGCCGTGTCCTCCGGGCCTTCCCCGACGGATGGGGGGCCGAGGTTGCGGGACGCCGGTGCGGCGCCCACCGCCCATCACGCAGACTAGAGCATGGAGAAAAGACGGAACCTCAACGATTGGGCCCGCCCCAGCCACGCACACCCTCTGGCCGCTCGACCCGATGCTCGGCGCGCCGCGAGCGGGGAAATCGGTGGGCCGGGCCGATTCGACTCCACGTGCTGCAAGCGAACCAAGCGGGGAGTTCGGGCCGTCGCCATGGGCTGCCGGGTTGCGGTCGTTACGGGGTTGCTCGGCGCTTTCGCCGGTTGGACGCAGATCACCGGGGCCGCTGCCGCCACGCCGCCGATCCAACTCGGCATCGTCGGGGTGAGCGGCAACTACTTTGCCGCCGAACACGCCGCAGGGCTGAAGCTGGTCGTTATCGGAGTGAGCTGGTCGAGCGCCGAGCCGACCTCTGGAAGCTTCGACACTTCATATCTGTCGTCAGTGCGGGCCGAGATCGCCAATGCCCGATCCCGATCCCTTAGTGTCGTGCTCGATCCCGGTTTGCAGTATCCACCGGCGTGGGTGTTCACCTTGCCGGGCGGGACTCGCTTCGTCGACCAGTTCGGAGACGTCTACACCGGACCGGCCGGCTCCGGTGACGACGTCGCCAACGCGGTGACCGACACAGCGGTGCGATCGGCCGAAGCCACCTACCTGCGAAACCTGTCCGCGCAGATCCCCGGGACACTCCTGAACGCGGTGAGAACTGGAGGCGGACCAGACGGAGAGCTCAGGTATCCGACCGGGGACTACAACGGCCACTCAGACGCCTTCTGGGCCTACGACTCCAGCTCGCAAGCGGCCTCTCCTGTGCCCGGGTGGCAGCCGGGTACCGGCACCCAGGCCAGCGCCTCCAAGTTCCTGGCCGCCTATAACCACAACCTCAACGCCTATGGCGCTTGGCTCGATACTCAGATGGCCGCCGACTTCCACACCAGGCAGTTGATAATGCTCCCCGGTTGGGGTGAGCGGCCCGGCGCAGCAGGCGAGGAAGTCTCCGACCTGCTGACCCTCGGGTACGACGAGTTCAGCCAGGGCCTCGATTGGGCCGATCTCCTGCCGTCGCTACCCAACCGCGCGCAGCTGGTCGCCTACAGCACGTACCTTGACGGCCCGACAGTCGAACCGACCCTTCAGCTCGAGGATCCGATCTCCTATATCGCATATCTCGACAAGTCGTTGGCAATCCCCCTCGGTGGCGAAAACACGGGTAACGGCTCGGTGTCGACTCTCAACCTTGTGGTGAGCCGGGCCCTGTCTCTCCACCTGGTTCTCGTCGAATGGATGGACGAGGCGCAGGTTGTCGCGTCCACCGGGGGCAGCGATCCCGCCGATCCCGCCGGTCCCACCTTCGCCTCCCTGGCTGCTGCTGCCACCTCGCTCGGCAACCCTTGATCCCTGTTGGTGCCTCTGCTGATGGCTACCGTGTCGGGTAATGCCGGCGCCACTAGAGGAGGGGGTCTACGAGGAGCTGGTCACCGCTGGCCTCACGGAGCTGATCGATCTCACCGAACTGACGACGCGACTGGCGGCTGTCGACCCCGCCGAAGCGCCCGAGATACTCGCCAGGCATTTGGAGAAGGTAACGGCCCGGGCGCTGGAAAGTGTGACGCCGGATCGGCGCCTCGGGATTGTCAATGAGGTTCTGTCCCGGCTGATCGAGGCCACGGCCCGGGCAACGGGCGCGGATCTGGTCTCCGCCGGGCCTCGGCTGCTTTTGGCGGTCGGTTCTGATCCGCCCCGCCCGCAGAATCCGCTGCGCCGGGCTGATCTACTCATCAACGCCCGCCAGGAACCGGCCTTGCATGAGGAGTTGGCGGCCGAGATGGCGTCAGCTGATCAGGTGGAACTGCTATGCGCATTTATCAAGTGGCAGGGGCTGCGGCTGCTGCTGGATCCGATTGCGGCGCATCTGCGGGCGGGCCGGCAGCTGAGGGTGATCACCACTACGTATGTCGGTGCTACCGAGCGGCGGGCCCTCGACGAGCTGGTGGCCATGGGGGCCGAGGTGAAGATCAGCTATGAGACCCGGACCACCCGTTTGCACGCCAAAGCCTGGTTGTTCGGTCGCCGCTCGGGCTGGGACACGGCCTATGTAAGCGAGATAATAGGGGTCTCCGGAGGTCTTCCTCACGCCCGGACGGGCCGGGCCAGGCGGTCAAGAGGAGCTTTGCTTCCCGAGGGTGCTCGCGACGGGTGCGGTGTATCCTACGACGCCCTGCTCCTCGAGTCGATCGACGTCGGAAGGAGCCAGCCCGAGGAGCCCCTCAAGGATCTCCCGGTTGTGTTCGCCGAGTAGTGGTGAGCGCCGGCGGTGCCACTGCGATGGTCCGGCTTCGAACTGGACGGGGTAGCCAACGATGGGCAGCGGTGGAAGCAGAGTATGTTCGACGACCTCGTAGAGCCGTCGTGCCTGGGCTTCGGCCATTCTGTCGAGGTGGTGGGCTTCCGCTACGACAGCGGCTGGTACGCCGGCCGCGCAGAGCAACGCGGCGACGTCTTCTGCTGGTCTGGATCGCGTCCAGCCGTCTATGGCTGCATCAATTGCGTCGTGGTGGTCATGCCGGCCTTGCGCAGTCATGAGACCCGGGTCAGTTAGCAGGTCATCGGCTTCGATGACTCCGCACAAGGCCAGCCACTGAGTGACGTTCTCGACGCTTATGGCCACCCAGTCGTCAGGCGATACGCCCGGCAGGTCGCGTTCTACGTCGGCGCAGCGATAAGCCCCTTGAGGTGCGAGGGTCCACGAGCGATTGCCGACTCCGCCGAGAATCCGTCCTGCCCCACTGTATTCGATGACGAGCTCCGCCATAACATTGAGACCGGAGGTGAACTGTGGAACCTCTACGAGCATCCCTTCCCCGGTACGTCGACGATGGTCGAGAGCGAGGAGTGTCGCAAACACAGCGTGGCTGCCGGCTAACGGGTCCATCACGCCACTGATCCCGACGGGTCGGTCGTCGGGGAAGCCCGTCACCCAGGCGGCGCCGCAGGCCTGCTCGATGGTCGGGCCGTACGCGACCCGGCCGGCCCACGGTCCGGTCAGTCCGAAGCCGGGAGCGCGCACCATGATGATGTCCGGCTTGATCTGCTTCACCGCCTCGTATCCCAGACCCCACGCGTCCATGACGCGAGGGCTGTAGTTTTCGACGATGACGTCCGCTGCGGCCACAAGCCGGCGCGCAAGGTCACGCCCGTCCTCGGTGCCCATCTCCAAGCCGAGACCCCGTTTGTTGGTGTTTGTGGCGGCAAAGAATGGACCCGCCTCCCACCATTTATCACTCATGTCGGACTTCAACGTGACAGTCCGGTACCCATCAGGCCGATTGGGAGACTCCACATGGATGACGTCCGCACCCATCATCGCGAAGAAGTGGGTGATGATCGGTCCCGCCCACATCGCCGTGAAATCGAGGATCCGGAGGCCCTCGTATGGCAGCGGCTTGGCGGTCCCCGTCGCCACTGGACCCTTGGGGGGCGGCGGCGCCGCCCGCACGTCCTCGGTGTCAGCGCCAAGGGACGGAGGATGAGCCGGCAGGCGACGGCAGGCTCCTCCGCGCAGAGTGTAGAAAACCTCGGGCTGATGGAATTCACCCGACGGGTGCTCCACCAGCCACTGCCGCTCGACGATCTGGCTGAAGCGGGGAATGGTCTCACCGTTACCGACGGGGGCGACGGGTAGCCTGAAGAGCGTCGCCAGTTCGACAGCTTCGTCGGTTGTACGAGCGCTCGTCCACTCGTCGAACGCTTCCATTACCTCGTCGACCCGGGCGCTGCGGGTATCGAAGCGGATGAGAGTGGGATCCTCTCGCCATTCGTCTCTCCCGATCAGGGTGCAAAAGTCCTGCCACTGCTGTCCGGTGACGGCCTGGAATCCGACATAGCCGTCGCGGGTAGGGTGGATCCCGGGACAACCCAGGCTACGTCCGGTGTGAAACGGTCGTCCCGCCGCCGCCGCAAAGGTGGGTGGAAACTGGGCCTGTGTGAGATGAAGCGCGTCCAGCCCTGCGACGTCGACGAGTTCACCGCGCCCAGTGGACTCCCGGCGATGCACCGCGCTCAGAATTCCAATCGCCGCGAATACAGCAACGACCCAATCCCCGATCTGACCACCTGCGGCCAGCGGGCCGCGTTCAGCCACCCGTCGGGTGTCTGGACCGCCGGCCATCGCCTGCAGGGTGAACTCGTTGCACGGTCGGGCTGGCTCTCCGATCAGCCCGAAGGGTGTCAGCGCACACACGATCGCACTGGGCGCAAGGGTGCGTATTGCCCGAGGATGGAACTCCGGGTCATCACCCAACGCAGAGCAGGGCTGCCATAACACGGCGTCTGCCGCTCGAAGGAGGGCTCGGAGAAGCTCACGGTCAGCCTCTAGTCCGACATCCACCACGACGCTCGCCTTAGAGCAGGCCAGGAATCGGAATAGCCGCGACCCGGTTCCCTCCCGCTCGACATGGTCTCCGAACAGTCGTCGTGTCCGGAGCGGGTCACCGGATGGCGGCTCCACCTTGATGACCTTCGCTCCTGCGTCGGCGAGCAGCTTGGTGCAATAGTTTCCGTCGATGCCGTGTCCCAGGTCGACGACAACTAGCCGGTCCAAGCCCAATGGGGGCAGTGGCTGCACGTTCCTTTTCCTTCCGTTGGCGTTCTCTCGCGGTTCCCATCACTGAGCCCGAGCTGACCGAGGGCTTTCTCCGGGCCTGCCGGTGAACTCGTCTGCAGTGCAGCCGGCGACGGCAGGGTGTACACGACGTCGTAGGTCGAACCCTCGTCAACTGGATAGGACGCCAGCTTCGGCCTGCTCGACAACCCGTGGGCTCTCGACCACCGCTGAATCCTTTGCCGCCGATGCGCACTCATGGGCCGCTGCGGGCTCACGCCCGAACTCAGGCACCGTCACGCCCGCCGACGAAGTTCCTACTGCGACGACACGTCCTCCCAGCAAATTCCGAGGCTGCAATAATCGTCTCACGACCACTCGGGATACTGGTACCTTGCAACCGTATTGAGGTCTTGTGGCATCCTTACGAGCAGCGCTCCCTGCTTGCTCACACGATCCTCCAGGCATCCAGCCGAAATGCGTCCCCGAGCAGTCCTGGGAGGTCGGTGGATAACGAACTCTTTTGCAGCGCCTGAGGATAATCGATCGCCCTATGGAGCGTCAATCGCCGGTCCGTTCTTGACCGCTCCCCCCGGTGCGATGCAGAGGCACACCACCCAAGCCCCAAGCCCCAAGCACCCCTTCCCACTGATTTGGGAAGGGCCGGTAAATGGAATCCGACGACCCCTGCGATGACGGTGGGCGGGCGTTGCATCAGCCCGGACGTCGTGCGGTAGCCCGCCGGCTCAGACGAGCGGTGTGCTTACGGGAGCCAAAGAACCCAGTCTTGTTCCAGTGGTCGGGCGTCGTCCAGCAACTTCTTGAGCGCGGCGACCAGGTTGGCCGGGTAGGCACCGGTACCTCGGTGGTATCGGCGGGGTGAGGTGAACACGACGCCGGCATGGTGCTCGCCGGTCATGGCCCAGGTTCGGATGATTCGGTCAGAATCCCTGGCGTTCTCGGTGACCACCGCCCGGCCGGCTCTGGTAGCCGCTCTTAGAAGTTCTTCGTCGGGTATGGAGGCGAGCATCTGATCGTCAGCAGCAGCTTCGACGTCGTGACCGTCGCGTCGGAGCCGTTCACCTGCCAGGCGGGAGTGGTGGGTGTCGAGCAGCAGCTTCACCCGGCCAGGAGGTCTTGCTGGCGGCGCCACAGGGCTTCGGCCTCGTCCGCGGCGGCTCGGTTGGTCGTGATCAAGAAGTCGATCTCTTCGGTGAACTCGGCGTAGTAGGCGAGGGCCGCGTCGATCTGCTCACGACGTAGTCCGAACAACTTGACCGCTCTGTCAATCCGCTTGGCGGGGGCGACGTCGCCGCCGACGACACCGGCTATTACTTCCCAGATGTCGGGACCGCTGATCAGGGAGGCGCGCCGGCCGGCGGGTCCGTCGCGGAAGCTCACCAATGGGTGTCTACGAACTCGGAGGCCTTCGTCGATCAGTTCTTCGGCCAGGGCGGAGGCCGAGGTACCGCGCGCCTGAGCCTCGGACTTGAGCCGTTCGGCCAGTCGACCATCATGGAAGCGGACGGACATCGGATGAGTCACGACTACATTGTAGTCACAACTATATTGTAGTCACCACTTATGGGTTCGTCGAGCGGTCTGCGCAGTCGGGCGCACTCGACGAGGCCGTCATAGCGCAGACAGGAGTCCGAGCAGCTCGGCGCGGTCGGCCGTGGCGACGTTCGCCGGCGAGTTCCAGACGAGGGCTCCATGCGGAAGGTGGGCGTAGAGGCTCCGTGCCAGCGATACTGTGCGGCCTCGCTCGCTGCGCCATCTGCTCGATAGTGCGACGCCGGCCAGATCGGCCCCGTGAAGCGAGAGTCGCTGGACCCACCGCTCGAGCGGCGCCGGTCCGGGTATGTGATCCGATTTATGGCTGTTGCATGCGCCGTGAGCGATCACCAGGTTCTCGACCGCGTCGTTGGGCCACCTGGACCAGGGTACGAAGTGGTCGACGGCCGAAGCGTTAGCCAGCGGGTCAAGGCAGTAGAAGCAACGACCCGCTTGTAGATCGAGGAGGTCCCGCCGAAGCGGCCCCGGAAACGTAACTCGTTCGGCGCCGAAGAGATGCTTCCTGAGGTCGTCCTCCATCAAGGCCAGACGGTTCAGGTCGGCCACCATGCGAACCCAGTGAAGCTCAATCAGCGGCCGGAGGAGCGGGGCCAGGCGGATGAGCTGGTCGCCCGCCCCGGGTCGAAGGGCGACCTTTGCTCCGCCTTCCGCGGCGAGCCGGGCCAGGCTTACAGACTCTCCCCAGTTGACGTCATAGATGAACGGCCGCGAAACTCCATCTACGGTCTGCAGACGAACCAGCGGATAGCGGGCCACGGTCAACTCCACGACGTCCAGTACCTGGTCGACGTGATCAGCGGGCAGGGTGGACTCCGCGGTGTCCCACGTCGGGACATACGGGAGGGCGCCGAAGGCTGTTCGTAGCGAGTGGAGGATGGTTGAGGATTTGTTGGTTATCTGCCGCAGCAGTACCGGACCGGTTGCTGTCGGGAACGGCCTTAGCTGAGGCCAGTAGAGGCGGGCGACGTGACGGGCGATGACTCGTGTCGGGATTACGGTCGGAGAAAGCCCCGCCGCGGATGCGCCCTCGGCGCAAGAGTCCATCAGGGCTAGGAGAACAGCCAGCTTGTAGGTGGCGGTGCGGCGCCCTTCATCGATGACGGCCAGGAGCCGCTCGGCGAAACTGGCCAGATTGTCCACCTCGTGGTTGTCCCCTGTCCCCATCACGGCCGCAGGCACCCAGTTCGCGGGCAAGGATGACTTGGGAAGGCGGAAGCCGATCCTGCCCATCCATATCCCGCTGCCACTGAAAGATCATGGCAGGTCGCCCACCCCGGACGAAGTCGACGACCTCCAGCTTCCGCTCCTGGAGACGGCCGATCGGATCGAGCGGGCCACCGCCTCTGCCGCCGGTATGGCCTCCAGCTCGGCGGACCTGCTCGACGCCGCATTGGCCCATTTCGCACTCCACGGGCCGGGCGACGGCCCGGTCTGCGGCCAGCCGGGGGCGCTGACCGACGAGTGGCGGGTTCAGACTCAAGGGGAGATCGAACGGCTCCGGGCCCAGGCGACCGAGATGGAGGCGGCACGGAGCGCAACCCAAGCCGCTCTGACGGCGGCGGCGCGTATGGTGGCCCCCGCGCCGGCCCCGCTTCGCCACGCCCCGCAATTCGGTATTGACGGGGGCTCGGTCGAAGGGGCGTGGAAGGCCTGGGTCGCGCTCACGCTTGATTCCCCGGTACCGGGGACACTGCGAAGGGCGGCGGAGCACTTTTCCCAGACCTACAGACCCTTGGCCGCAGCCGTGGCCGACTGTTCGATGGCCACCCGGCTGGCGTGTCTTCCCTTTCATGTTCAGGACGGGGAGATGGCGTACCGGGCTCGACAATGCTGGTATGCGTTGTCCTCTGCATGCCACGCTCACCCCTACGAGCTGGCACCGACGGTCACCGAGCTGCGAGGCATGCTGAACGAAGTGGAGGCGTTCATCCGTTTGAGTGATCGATTGGCCGCCAGCGAAACCTAGCTGTCCTCCGGAGAAGTCACACTGCGCAGTGACCTGTTTTTTCTGATCCCGAAGCGGCGAAGGGGTCTTCGGGAGGCCGGGACGGCGGTCCCTGCTGTGTGTTTCGCTCCGGTTTGAAATGCGCCGTCGATATTGACATGCGCCGGAGTGCCTGAAGTAGAATATGTAGAGCTTGATACACCGGGGAGGGAGAAATTCAGTGATTGGGACTCGGCGAAAGGTCTTTTCCGTCGTGTGCGCCGTAGCGATCGCAGCTCTTCTTGCCGCGTGCGGGTCAAGCAGCAAGAAGAGCACGTCTACGACCACCGCCCCGGCGGGTTCGGCGGGTTCCTCGTCAGGCGCCCCGGCGGGTTCCACGCCGAGCGCCCAGGCGACCGGCGCGCCCATCAAGGTCGGTTTCATCTGTACCTGTTCGGGTGTCCTGGGAACGTTCAACGCTCCGCTCATAGACGTCTTCAGGGCCTGGGCTGACACAGTCAACGCATCGGGCGGTATTGATGGGCACAACGTCGATGTCATCTACGAAAACGACGCAGGTGTACCCGGTACCTCGGAGACCGAGGTGCAAACCCTCATCGCGGATCACGTGGTTGCCATCACCGATTCGTCCGTCGTGGACCAACCCTGGGCGTCCACGGTGCAGGCGGCAAACATCCCGGTTGTCGGCATGGGCCAGACGTCCGACTCGACGTTCGACACCAACCCTGACTTCTATCCTGCCGGCCAGACATTCAGCTCGCAGATGTACGCGATCACCGCGGAGGCCAAGGCGGCGGGAGCGACCAACATCGGCGATATCTACTGTGCCGAGGCACCAGCGTGCCAGCAGACGGCCAGTCTGATAAAGACGGCTGGCCAGCAACTGGGAGTCCCGGAGGTCTACAAGGCGGCAATTTCCTCCACCGCACCGAACTACACCGCGCAGTGTGTAGCCGCCAACCAGCAGCACCTGACTTCATTCTTCGTAGCCGATGCCGTTACCGTGTTGGATGAAGTTGCCCACGACTGCGCTACGCAGGGGTTCAACCCGATCTATCCGTGGGGGCTTACGGCTGAAACCCGGGCTGAAATGAATGCCCCGGATTTCCAGCACGGTCTCTGGATGGAGTCGGGTAACTATCCGTACTTCGCCCAGAGCCCGGCTATAAAGGCCATCAACGCCGGAGTGGATAAGTACTATCCCGGCCTGGCCGAGAGTACGACCCAGTGGTTCGAGAACTCTGTGACCACTTGGGCGTCGGGCATGCTTCTGGCCGACGCGATCAAGGCGGGCGGCCTCACATCTGGTGATGCTCCGAGCGCGGCGGAGGTGGTGAAGGGTCTGGAGTCGCTGAAAGGTGACACCCTGGACGGGCTTTCGGCGCCGCTCACGTTCGCGGCGGGCCAGCCTCACGTGGTCAACTGTTGGTTCATGACCCGGGCCCAGAACGGGCAGCCCACCCTCCTGAACAACGGGGCGCCCACCTGCGAGAACGGTTCGTCGTCGTAACCGGGGCCAAGGGAGAGAGACCGTGACGGCGTCGTACCGCAATGTCGATATCTCGCGAGAAGACGGAATCGCTGAGGTGCGCCTTCATAGATACCTACTGGTGGGAAGGCCGACCCATCACGCCGCGCCTCCTCGATATTGATGTCCCGGTGAACGGTGTGCTCGTTGGCCCGGCGACGGTCCATGCCGAACTGCTATTCCTGGCCTCCCAAGAAGAGGGTGCCGGCCAAGAAGAGCCGGTCTGTTTACACCGCAGACCACACGGCAGTATGATAAATCACCGAGGTTTGGTGATAACCGCATTCCGGCTATCGGTTCAGGTGGGATGAGAGGTGCAAATGGCAGCTAGTACGGTCCAAGCTACTTCAGACCAACTACTGGAGATGTACCGGCGGATGGTGCGGATCCGCTTTTTCGAGAACACGGCGTGGGAGGGCCGTACCGAGATTCCGGGTGTGATCCATACCTCGGTGGGGATGGAAGCGTCGGTGGTCGGTCCGTGTATGGCGCTTCGGGATGACGACTACATGGTCGGGACCCACCGGTCTCACGGTCATCCGATAGGCAAGGGTGCTCGAATCGATCGACTTTTCGCCGAGCTGATGGGCAAGGTGACCGGGATCAACCAGGGTAAGGGCGGCTCGATGCATCTGTCGGACTTCAGTGTCGGCAGCCTGGGCGAGACGAGCATCGTCGGATCCGGGCTTCCCGTCGCAACCGGCGCGGCACTCGGAGCCAAGATGCAGGGCCTGGACCGGGTGGCCCTGTGCTTTTTCGGGGATGGGGCGGCGGCCGAGGGCACGTTTCACGAGAGTTTGAACCTGGCGGCGATCTGGAATCTGCCGGTCATCTACCTGTGCGAGAACAACGAGTACAGCGAGCTGATGAAGTTCTCCGACATGTGCCCGATTGCCGACATCGCGGCCCGGGCCGCGGGCTACAACATGCCTGGCATTGTGGTCGACGGTCAGGACGTCGTGGCCGTGTTCGCGGCGGTGAGCGAGGCGGTGGGCCGGGCCCGAGCCGGCGGCGGCCCGAGCCTGGTCGAGACGAAAACCTACCGGTTCAATGCCCACGCCGGCGGCCCGGACGGTTCGAACGCGTGGTCTCCGACCACCTACCGGTCCCAGGCCGAGGTCGAGGAGTGGCGGACCAATCGCGACCCGATCAAGCTGTTCCGCCGGCGGCTCCTGGACGACGGGGTGGCGACCGAGGAAGAGCTCGACAAGCTCGACGATGCCGAGCGCGCGGGAATCGATGCGGCTTGGCAATTCGCTCTGGACAGTCCTTTCCCCGAGCCCGGCGCGGCGTTCGATCATCTGTTCACCAATCCCATCCCGGCCCGGCACTGAGGAGATCGCGATGACAACGATGCGTTACCTCGAGGCCATAACCTCGGTCATGCGCCAGGAGATGCGCCGCGACGAGCGGGTGTTCGTCATGGGCGAGGACGTGGTGCAGAGCCTGCTCGGATCCACCGACGGCTTCATCGAGGAGTTCGGCCCGGACCGGGTTCGCGATACCCCCCTGGCGGAGGCGGGCTTCGTGGGCACGGCGGCGGGCGCGGCCATGGTGGGGATGCGACCGGTTATCGAGTTGGGGGCGGTGTTCTTCTATGTGGCCTTCGACCAGTTGGTGTCGATCATCGCCAAGTCGACGTACCTGTACGGAGGCCAGGCGTCGATTCCTCTGACCTTGCGGGCCACCATGATGTACGGGGGGTCGATGGCGGCCCAACACAGCGATCGGCCGATTTCCACCATGATGACGATCCCCGGGATCAAGCTCATCGCCCCGACGTCTCCGTATGATGTCAAGGGAATGCTGGCGACGGCGATCCGCGACGCCGACCCCGTTTTCTGTTTCGAAGACTCCACCCTGTGGGGCGTGTCGGGAGAAGTTCCCGACGAGGAATATCTCATTCCCTTGGGCCTGGCCGACGTGAAGCGCGAGGGCTCTGACGTGAGCATCGTTGCCGTGGCCGGTGCCGTGCAGGCCGCGCTGGAAGCGGCTGACGCCCTCGCCGGCGAGGGCATCTCCTGTGAAGTCGTCGACCCGCGAACCATCGTTCCCCTCGACGTGGCGACGATCCTGAGCTCGGTAGAGAAAACCGGCCATCTCGTGGTCGCCGATCCCTGCCCTGAGATGGGCAGTGTCGCGTCGGAGGTCGCGGCGGTCGTGGCCGAGCGCGGTTTTTGGCACCTGCAGGCACCCATCGCCCGCGTCACCGCTCCCCACTGCCACATTCCGTTCAGCCCGCCGATGGAGGCAGGGTTCTATCCCAACGTCGAGCGCATCAGCGAAGCCGTCCACAAGACCCTGTCCTAGGCCCGTCCTAGGCCGCTCGGACGGGACAGCCGGTGGCCGACCGAGGTACGCCTTCCCCTTCAATGCTGTTTCAGGACGGCTTCAGACGGCAGCAGACGGCTGAGTCAACCGGGGACGACGGGCAGGGTCGCCCAGCCCCGGACCACCGCCGGATCGAGTCGGGCCCCGTCGGTGTCGACTTCCCAGTCGGGGAAGCGGCGAAGAACCTCCTCCAGAGCGATCCTTCCCTCCAGCCGGGCGAGGGCGGCACCGATGCAGAAGTGGATGCCGAAGCCGAACGACAGATGATGCAGGCGGTGCTTGCGCAGAGCGTCGAAGACGTCACCATCGGGAGGGAAGGCCGTCGAGTCCCGGTTAGCCGCGGCGGAGACGAACATCACGGGGCTGCCGGCCGGGACCGTCTGACCGTAATACTCTACGTCCCGGGTGACGACACGGCAGGCCTGGTGGCCGGGGGGCTCGTAGCGCAGAACCTCCTCGACGGCGTTGGGAATCACGGCGGGATCGGCGGCGAGCGCCCGGCGCTGGTCGGGATGGTCGCTCAGCAGCTTGCCCGTCCAGCCGATGAGCCGGTTGGTGGTCTCATTGCCGGCGTTGGAGAGCATGTTGACGAACGTGAGTATCTCCTCGCGGGTCAATCGGCGTACCGTACCGGTGTCGGGATCCTCGAACTCGGCCTGGATCAACTGAGTCATCAGATCGTCGGACGGGTTCTCGGCGCGCCAGTCGAGGTAGTCACCGAAGTAGGTTGGATCAGCCACGTTGTGGCCCTCATAGTCCTTCGGCTTACCGGACTCGCGGCGCATCCGGGCGTCGCCCTGCACGCGGACCGCTTGCTGATCCTGCTCGGGGATTCCCAGCAGCATGCCAATCACCGCCATGGGCATCTGCGCTCCCAGGTCGGCAACCAAGTCGAAGCGCTCGCGGCCAACCAGCGGGTCGAGATGGCGAGCACAGAACTCGCGGATCTGCGGTTCGAGGGCGCCCATCTTCTTCGGGGTGAACACCCGGGAAAGCACGCCGCGGTGGGCCGTGTGCAGGGGAGGGTCTTCACAGATGAAGAAACCCCTCGGCATCGGGGCTCCGCTCGTGATCATCTCCAGAACATCACCTCGAGCCGAACTGAAGGTCGCGTGGTCGGCGAACGCCGGTTCGACATCCTCGTAGCGGCTCAGCGCCCAGAAGCCGTACCGCTCGTTAAAGTACAGCGGGGCCTCCTCCCGCATCCGGCGGTAGACGGGATACGGGTCGGAGTAGATCGCTTCGTCGTACGGGTCGTAGTAGACGTCTTCTTCAGTCGTCGCCGGCATCTTCACCCTCTCTCCCTGACGCGACCAGTGTAAGCGGTTCAAGCCGGGGTGAAGACTCGCGGTTAGTGAGCAGAGGTTTGCCTGGCGCCGGGGTATCTGGCGTCCACCACGCGGGCCATGCCTTCTCGCCACGACACCTGACACGGACCTGTGATCGACTGGCGTTTCGTAACGTCGAAGATGCAGCCGGGGTAGCCGACAGTTTCGTCGAACCGAACATCCTTACCGGTGAGCTCTCCGAGATACTGAGTCCATTCACGGGGGCTGACGATTTCGTCACCTCCCCAGTTGACGATGGTCGCCGGGATGGTCGCGGCGCCAAGCAGGTCTTCGAGCTGGTCATGAATATCGTCTTCGTGGATGGGCACGAACTTGGCGTCGACGTCGCCGACCGGCACCTGCTGTCCAGCCATAATCGAGTCCAGATGCCATGCAGGAAGGCCGCCGTTACCGCCATATGCGGTGCCCATGCGGGCGATAGTTACTGGCAAGTCGTACAAACGGGCGGCCGAGCGCGCCGCCGCCTCTTGTACGTGCTTGGATAGCGAGTACGCAGGCAGACTGGGGACGAGGCCCTCCCCGAGCGGGTCGGTCTCGCGATAGTGGTGCAACGGCTCGCCGGCGCGACGGTACACCGAGCCGGATGACATGACCAGCACGGCACTGGCCCGGCGACAGTGCTGCAGTAATAACGCCGTGCCTTCGCCGTCGACTCGGACCGCAACATCGGAATCGCGGCTACCAGACGTCACGAGGTGCACGACGTAGTCGAAGTCATCGGGGAGCCCGGCAAAGTCCCCGGATGCCATGTCCACCACGTGCGTCACGGCTCCGGTAGCGGCGACCCGATCACGCACCTTCGAGTCGCTGTAGCGGGCCACAGCCCACACCGTGTTCTCGGCGGCCAGGAACTCGAGGAGCGGCAGACCGATGTTTCCCGTGGCGCCAGTGACAAGAATTTTTCTTTCACGGATCATGCCGTTTCCCTTCCAGGAGATGGGTCGGTGTACTCACCGGGCTGGTCGACATACTTATTCGTGCCGGGCCAGGTTGGATAAAAGGGAGCGGCTAGTACGACGCGGCCCAGCCCGCTAGAAGCGATTGCTTCACCGGCAGCTGCAAACAGCGGCGCCCAGCAATCGGGAGGGGACGCCTCGGTGAACGAGAGCAAAGTGAGAAACCGCTCCAGTCCCTTACCTCCTTCGGCGTCTTCGGCTGCACACAACGGGTTAGGCTCGAAGAGCAAGGTCATCGCTATGGGTGATCCTGAAATGCGCCGAGGCAGATATTCCTCGCGAAGCCATTGTTTGAGCTCATCGCGGCCGGAGGTCGGAATTGAAATAGTATCGCCCTTGGGCTGCATCTCTCTTGTGCTTGGAAACGGACCAATGTTTGTGATCCGTGTACCGTCCGGGTGTGATCCAATAGACGGACAAGTACTTGCCCATCGAAAGCGGTTGGGCCAGTGGTGAATCCTGTGGGTAGCGCAGGGCTTGGAGGTCGCGTGGTGCGACCCATCGCCGGCCGGCGAATTTCCAGGGCAGAGTGAACGCAGCAGGCATGTGTTCGTCTTCATACCATCGGTTGTACTCCAGGTCGCAACCTTGGTTTGGTTCGACAAGGGAGATAAGCGCGCAGCCAATTGCTACGCCGAAGGGTCCTTGCCGCGGCAGCTGCGAATATGGGCTAGGACTTGAGTCACCCGATAACTCGGTCATCCTCGAAAGCATACCTAAAGGCCGGTTAACGAAGCAGCGGTGGCCACAGTATTGGCTCTTGAAGGCGCCGGCCTGTCTCTTCTATCTGCGCGAGTTCGCAGCCCACTATCCCGGTGCCCGCTTCGTGATGACCCACCGCGATCCCGCCGCTGCGATCCCCTCGCCATGTAGCGTGGTAGAGGCAGCACGCCGGCTTCTGGTGCCCAACTGGAGTTTCGATCCTGCCACGTTGGGTCGAGAGGTTCTCGAGCACTTTTTCGATGGCATACAACAGGCCACCGCAGATCGGGCGGCGCTGGGTGAGGAACGCTTTATTGACATCGGCCAGAAAGAGCTCGAAGCTGACGGTGTCGGCACGGCCGGGGTTCGCCCCCCCTGGGAGGAGCTTCCTTTCTGTTCACCTTCTGGATGGCCGCCCGCTACTCGACAGTTCTAGCGTCTATGAACTCACCGGGCGATACTCCAGAGGCGGCTGCACGGGTGCTGAGCGCACCTGGGTGGGTGCTGACGTCTGCGCTCGAGTACCTCGACCGCGAGCACGGGGACACCGGGCGCTACCTCAGCGGGCCGGGCGGGATGCCTCCAGCCGACCTACGCCGGCTCTCTGACCAACTCCTCACGCCGTAACCTCCGCCGGGCTCGATCAATGCGTCGCGTAGCTGTCACCCTCGGTGCGGTCGAGGGCGGAGTAGCCCCGTCCCGGGCCACGCTCAGCCGGTCTCGTCGGTACACCCTATATTACCGTCGGGTCCCGTCACCTGCTCGGTTGGATGGCGCCGCCAGCGTAGCTTTTGGCTCTCCTACCCGATCGTCGACTCGTGGGGTGAAGCGACGATGATGGCGACACCGGTCACGACACCGGTCACGAGATCTTCTTGCCCTGGACGGTCTGTCCGCATATGGGATTCAGGCCCGAGATTACGTGGAAGGTAGTGCCCTGGTACTGGGTGATCCATTCGCAGTTGTCCGCCCCGGAAACCTGGCCTCGGTCGGCCATGGCCCAACTGATCGAATGGCCACCCCAGAGTCCCAGGCCTTGGTACTTCGTCATCGCGAGCATGGCATTGATGAACGACGCTTGGGTGGCGTTGGAGCCCGCGGCCTTGAGCCCCTGCACCAGGGCATCTACCGAGAGGTATCCGTGATATTCGGCTTCCGTGGGATCGCCGGTAACGCCAGCGTAGGTGCTCAGGGCGTTCTCCAACATCTCGGTGGCGGCGGTGTGCATTTCCACCGGCTGGTAGCCCACGCCGAAATAGATACCCTGAGAGGACTGTACGGCACCTGGACCCCCCTGGGCCAGGTCCCCGCCGTAACCCTGTGCCAGCACCGCGGCTTTGAGTGGGATCCCCTGCTGCTTTAGTCCCTCCACTATGGCGAACGCGCTATTGCTGATGATGTCGGGGTTCAAACCATCGGCCCCGGCATCCTTCATGGCCAGGACGATGGGCCCGACATTTGTGCTCCCGAGCGGAAGCGAGGTGTTGAGGTATCCGACCTTGACCCCGGCCATCTGGGCCGAGATGGCGGTCGCTTTGGCCGTGTCCTCTGAGCTCGGGATGGGATAGCCGATCGACGCCAGATTGGTCACCCCCAGCTTCGCAAAGATCTCCCCGGACTGGCTGTACACCTTGGTGTAGTCCTGAGTTCCGACGACGGAGAACATGTTTCGGTCTGTTATCCATTCGGGCCCGTCAATGCCTCCGCCGATGACCGGTATGCCGTGCGAGAGGAGGTAGGGAGCGGCGGCGAAGAAGAGCGATGACTCACCCAGGACGGCGAAGACGTGTTGCTGTTCGACCAGCCTCTGGGCCGCGACGAGGGCGCCCGAGGGGGTGGACCCGGTGTCAGCCTCCACATACTTGACGTTGTAACCCTCGGTCTTGGCCACTCCTATCCCCGCGTTGATGCCTTTGGGGAAGGTTACGAAGCCTGCGGCACTGGCTCCTGTCAAATCGGTTAGCACGCCGACGGTGACGGTCTTAGTGGTGCCACCAGCGGATCCGGGGCTGCTAGAGGCACTGGTGCCACTGGAGGCCGCCCCGGTCGTCGTGGCGGAGGAACCGGACTTGGAAGAGCTACTGCACCCCGCCACCAAAACAAGAGCCGCGGCCAACACGACCGGGATCCTCCACTTGCTCCGGACCATCTTCACAACCCCCCTCGTCGATTTCCCTATATAGGAACGACAGTTCCGCGAACCATACACGTGGCCCAGCCCCGATGCAAGCAGTCTCACCTTCGAGATAGAATATGCGTTGTTTAGCTTCGATAAACGGTTGTGTCCGGTCGCCGGTCCGAGATCCGTCGAAGTTCCTCCTTTCTCTTGATACGTGATACTTGATACTTGGCGACGGGCGGCGATCGCGTCTTCGGGGCGTCTCGGTCCGGAAGGGACGGATTCACGTTTCGATTGATGCCAGTGTCCACCGACCGCAGCCGCCCTGAAATGGGTGTTGTGGAGCTTCCAGTCCGGGCGCGACGATGACCCGTGTAAAGCTGGATTCACGTCCGGGCTATGCCTTCGCCGGCCCGGCCGACGGGAGGTGACCGCATGTTCACTCGGAGCTGGGCGGCGAAAGAGGTAGCGGGCGCAACCAGCTACTGGTGGGTATTGCTCATTTCGGGCGCCGTGTGGATCCTTCTTTCGCTGGCGATCTTGCAGTTCAATCTCACCTCAGTGTGGTCGATCGCAATCCTGACCGGGATCGTTCTTTTCATGGCCGCAGGCACGGAGCTCGGGCTCGCCTCGATGGTCCCATCGTGGCGATGGGCGCACATTCTGTTGGGGCTGATTTTCCTGATTGGAGGCTTCGTTGCCTTCGTTTGGCCAGGCGAGACGTTCGTGGTCTTGGCCCGCCTAATCGGTTGGTACCTGCTTTTCCTCGGCACCTTCGAGGTCGTCGAATCGCTATCTTCGCGCCGTACTGACCTGTGGTGGCTCCGGCTCATCGCGGGCGTCGCCACTGTCGGGATAGCCTTCTGGGCTGTCGGCTCCCTGGAACGGTCCGTGAATCTCTTAGTGCTGTGGATCGGCCTGGGCGCCTTGTTTCGCGGCGTGGACCAGTTATTTCTAGCCTTCGAGTTTCGCCATCTCCACGAAGCGACCAAACCGCCGGCGGTGACGTAGTTGACACTCGCCGGCTCCCGGTCCTGCTGCAGCTGTTCGGCGATCTATCGCATCCCGAAGGCTGACCGTCGACCAAAGCATCTAAGGTCTCCATGCCGTCTCCACGCGGCCTCCACACCTTCTCCATCTTTTGGGGCTGGAGCAACACCCGGTAGCGGTCGTCCAAGCGCCTGCGTGGGTGTTTGAACTCCACAATGTCAGTCGTCGAGCGGATCCCGCCTACGGTCTTATGCTCGGGCGGTATCGGTCTTCATCCGTTGATCGACCTGAGATAGCGCACCTCCCCCTCCTTGTCACCCCGCTGGTCGATCAGCTTGTTCATGCGAACCAGGCACCTGGCTGCGAACTCGAAGACGAACTCGTCGTAGACGCCTTCATCGATCTCATCCATGATGATCTCGCCCCAGTCGTCGGTATCGTATCCCCAGGTTTCCAGCATCCAGGCGATGTCGGTGGTGAGCATCCCCTTGATCTCAAGGTACTGCTCACGGGTCATACCGGTCCTCATAGATCTCCCCCGTTGTTGTCCAGACTCACCAACAGTACCCGTCCGGACTCGATCTCGGTCATCGCAGTAGGGACAGGGACCCAACCTGTGGATCATGATCCACAACGAACGCTTGCTCGAAGCTCGCACGTAGCTGCCTCGCTACTCGGGCAAGCGGGTAAGGCTCGTCGACTTAGATCTCTCGGGGGCAGAGTGGCAGGGGCATCAGCGATCAGCGCGCCTACCGGTTCGAGACCAACGCCGAGGAACTTCGCATCCTCGCCGTCTGCGAGCAGACCGGAGGAAGCCACCGCGCCATGGTCGACGGAACCGACATCCAGGTAGTGACCATCGGGAGGGTGAACTAGCCGCCGCTGAAGCGGTCCGACAGATCAGCCCAATCGGCGCTGGGCCAGGTGCGGCTGCTGCCTACTTATGAGACTGCCGATGAGGCGCCTTCCGTCATCTCGTCCGGGCCGAGGGGCCATTTACGGTGCCGATGGCTTCCGCTACCGCCCCGCACATGCTCAACTTCGGCAGCTCTTCGGCCGTAACCGGCCTGGCGACCTCGTCGGGGGTTGGTCCGATGTTGTCGGCAATCTTCTGTAGGAAATCCAGGTCGAGGCCGTAGACCATGGCCGCGTTCTCCGAGGTCATGGCCCGCACCTCGCCTTCTGGCACGCCTGAGAAGATCCAGCGCAGGGCGAGATTGGTGTAGGGCCAGCTGCCTTCGTGATGAGGGTAGTCCGAGCCCCAGATGATGCGGTCCACGCCAAGCTCATGGCGGTTCTCGATGTCCATCCGCGTCATCACCGATGCGCCCATCCAAACGTTGGTGTGGAAGTAATCACTTGGCTTTTTGGACAGGGCCTTAGCGGCTCGGTGACTGCTCGCATAGGGGTGTGTTCCTTTGATGAGGGCTTGGGCGAACACCATGTCCATCGTTTGCAGCTCCTCCGGCACCCATCTTGTCGTCGTCTCAGTGAAGATAAACTTGAGGTCGGGGTAGCGTTCGAAGATGCCGCCCAGGATCACATGGGCCAGGCCCCGCCTGAACAACGGTATCGACTCGTACATGCCAATCGCATCGGTCGCCTCCCCCGTCTCTTCGGTCTCGGGGGGCCCGACGAAGATCGAATGGCGGGTGACGGGCAGTCCGACATCGACACAGGCGGCCCAGAACGGGTCCAAGCGCCGCTCGTACAGGTTCACCAGCTTCAGTGTATGGTCGGTTGGAATGAGCATCCCTATGAGTCCCGACTCCTTAGCCCAGCGCACCTCCGAGACGGCGTCGGCGACGTCATCCAAGAAGATCTGTGCCAGACCAACCCTCCGTCCCGGGGCTTGCGAGCAGAAATCGACTAGCCACCGGTTATGGGCCTTTATACCTGCCCGGCGCAGTCGGTATTCCTCCGCGGTCGCGGGGCCGGCAGCGTTGATGATCCCGCGGGGATAAAAGGGGGGAACCGTGTTGGGAAAGATCATCTCCGCCGCGATCCCATCCCCGTCCATATGCTCTAGTCGCTTGCGGCTGTCCCAATTGTAGATCGACCCGAACGATGAGACACCAATGCGTAAATTAGGGTCGTCGGTGTCCATCATTTCCGTGTCAAATTTGCCCCACGCGTCCTCCTGGTAGGAGTCCGCCCAAGCATCGAACTCATCGTGAAACTGCTTCTCCAAGTACGGCTTGTAATCCAACAGGTCAGCACCGGCGTGGGCGTCACACGAAATAAGCACATAGGGACGGTCCGTGACGTCGGTCATTTACACAATCCTCCTGGAGCAGTTGAAAGGTTACCGTACCCTCCTCGCCAAGTCAGGGTCGTCGAGGTGGAGGGGGCATGCTCACTAGTTGCGCGGCCGCGCTGCAGTAGGGCCTCCGACCCGTCCTCTTCACCGTGCCGCCCGGCTTGGCGGCCGGGTCATCCTGGCCCGGTGGCGTCGAAGCCGAAGACCCGGGCGGCGTTCCCGCCCGCCAGCTTGGCCTTCTCCTGTTCGGTGCAACCGGCAGTGGTGAAGATGCGTTCCAGCACCTGGCGGCTACGA
The DNA here is from genome assembly GCA_963783945.1 of uncultured Actinomycetota bacterium. Taxonomy (GTDB): domain Bacteria; phylum Actinomycetota; class Acidimicrobiia; order Acidimicrobiales; family Palsa-688; genus CAWAPS01. The sequence continues at coordinate 357,686 of CAWAPS010000006.1, read as the reverse complement.
GGCCACACGCAGTCGGAGTGCGGGTAGTCGTTGGCGTATACCAGGTTGTCCGTGCCGATGAACTCCCGGAACTCCACCCCGAGGTCCTCGTCCTGAAAACCGAAGAACACGTTCTGGCGGATGAAGTCGCTCGGCGCCACGCCGTCGCCAAACTCTTTGGGCCGTGGGCCAGCCTCGCGCTTAACCAGGTAGCTGCGATCGAGCCAACGCAGGAAAAAAGGCACCCAACCCGTGCCCATCTCCATAACACCAAGCTTGAGATCGGGGTAGCGCTCGAAAAGCCCGCCGAAGATCATCGCCGTCAGGTTCTCTCTAGCGTGCGCATCCATATACATCGGCCGGCGGGGCAGGGCGTTCTGGCCCGCGATCAGCCCGGCGGCCGTCTCGACGTGGCGGATACCACCGGTGTGGATCGTCAGCGGGACGCCGAGACCCTCGGCGGCCTCCCAGAGGGGGTCGTAGATCGGATCGTCGTAGGTCGGGTCGGGGACGGACAGCATCGGGATCATCCCTCCGACGAACCCCATGTCGACGCAGCGCTCGAGCTCGACGACAGCAGCCGGCACATCGTCGGAAGGAACGAGGGCGGCGATACCTTTAAACCGGCGAGGGTGGTAGGAGCAGAACTCGGCCAGCCAGTCGTTGTAGGCCCGGAAGATGGCTTTCAGCAGCTCACTGTCGGGTACGGCGTAAAAGGTTATCGCGGGGCTCGGAAAAAAGACGTTCACGTCAACGCCGTCGAGGTCTGAATCCTCGGCGCAGGGTCCGGGCAGCCTGCCGCCAGGGCGCTGGTCGTCGATCACCCCGCTGAACTGTTCAGGGTTCCAGCGGGAAGCCTTGTAGCCGGTGTGGCACAGGTTCATGCCCTCGCAAAACCAAAAGTCGCGTGCGCCGACGCGCTCGACGTGCGGCGCCCGGTCCTGCATGCCCTTCGGCAGTCTCGTCGTCCACAGATCGGGCGGCTCGACCACGTGCGTGTCACCTGAATGGATGGTGTACGACCCGACCGGCCCGGGCTCGCCGATGGTGTCCCAATAGTTCGTCACCCTGCGTCCCCCCTATTCGGGTCTCTCACTACTTATTCGGATCTCTCACTACTTATTCGGATCTCTCACTACTTATTCGGATCTCTCACTACTTGAAGGCTAGCCATCACTGACGGACGATGGCGATTCTCCAGACGCGGCACTGACTTCAACCTGGCCATATTATGACAATCGTACGAACGAGCACTCTCGTTTGATTGCCCTATTCGGTGCGCCGCGGGGCGGAGTCTGAAGGGTTGTGAGAGGTTGAACGCGGTGATACGCCCTTGTATTCTACGCGGCCATGACTGAAGACAACGACGCCTATATTTCCATCATGCGCCTGCACCGCGCTTACGCTGACATTTCTACCAGGCGGGCCTGGGATGAGGTGGCATCCATCACCACCCCCGATATGAGCTGGCACTATGTTCTTTTGTCCGGCAGGACGCTCGAGTGCAACGGAACCGCTGAGTATGTTCAGTTTCATCTCGAAGTCAACCCGAGGTTCAGTTTCTTCCAGCAGATTCCTCTGAACTTTGTCGTCGACATTGGACCTGATGGCACGGCTCGGGGCCGGAGCTACGTTCTCGAGGTAGCCGAGGAGACCGGCACGGGCGAGTGGATCAACTTCTACGTGGTGTTCCGAGATGAGTTCGCCATCTTCGAAGGGACCTGGCGCTTCGCCCGACGTAGCGCCCGGACCTTGCGGCGTACATCCAGCAAGCCAGAACTTCTCCCGGTCGATTTTCAGCAACTCTCATCTGAAGATACAGGAGCGCCAACCTTTGCCGTCTAACCCGACCGCCTGGTCAGGGCCACGGTGTGACGGCACGACGGCTGGCACGACGGCTAGATCGAAGCGAGAGATTCAGGCGAGCCGGGCGCACCAGCCCCCGTCGACCGGGATGATGGCGCCGTTGACGAACGACGCCCGGTCGGACGCCAGGAATACGGCGACCTCGGCCACCTCGGCCGGCTGACCGGCGCGGCCGAGCGTCGCCTTCTTGAGCAGCTCTGGACCCCGCGGTGAGTTGAGTCCGTTCTGGCCCATTATCTCGCTCAGGATGAAACCGGGGCAGATGGCGTTGACCCGAATGCCGTGCGGGCCCCCCTCGATGGCCCCGGTCTTGGTGGCGCCGACGACGCCATGCTTGGCGGCCGTGTACGCGCCGCTGCCCAACGACGCGTTGATGCCACCGGCCGACGACCAGTTGACGATCGCACCGCCCCCGCCCTGCTTGAGGAAGGCGCGGAACGCATGCTTCATGCAGAGCATCACGCCTAGCAAGTCGACGTTCGTCTCCTTGAAGTAGGTCTCGACGTCCAAGTCCTGGATCAGACCGCCGATGCCGATGCCCGCGACATTGAGGGCCACGTCGACCCGGCCGTACTCCTCCTCGCCGGCTCTAAACATGGCCGCCACGTCCTCCTCCCTGGTGACGTCGCAGTGCACCGGTAGCACGTCGTGGCCGACCTCCGCCGCGGTGTCTTTCTCGGCGCCGCTCATGTCACCGGCGACGACCTTGGCCCCCTCGCGCACGAACGCTTTGGCCGACGCCTTCGCCATACCCGAGCCGGCGCCCGTAATGACGGCGATCTTTCCATCCAACAAGCCCATCGGGTCCCCCCCTCGTACATCGATAAGCGATTTGGACGGAGATCATACCTGCGCCATGTGGCGGCAAGAAATGCCCGCCTCCTCGTCTCGTAGCGGGTTCAGTTCTCGTCGAAGCTGATCGGCAGCTGGCGGACGCCGCGGAGTTGGCCGTACTGGCGCACCACCGGGCCGGACTGGCGGATGTTGTGGACCCGTGCTGTCAGCGTCTCATAGGCGAGTCGAGCCTCGAGCCGGGCGAGGGACGCGCCCAGGCACAGGTGCACGCCGTTGCCGAAGGAGAGGTGGTCCCGGGCGGTCCGGGTGATGTCAAAGCGATCCGGGTCCGGGAACTTTCGGGGGTCACGGTTGGCCGACCCGATCAGCAGCACGACTAGCGACTCGCCAGGGATGTCGTGGCCGGCGACGGTGGTGTCGACCGCGGCCCGGCGGATATTCGACTGGGCCGGCGGGTCGTACCGCAGCGCCTCCTCGAGGGCGTTCGGGACCAGGCGGGGATCGGCCCACAGCTGCTCGGCTTCGTCAGGATGACCGAGCAGAGCGAGCATGGCGTTGCCGATGAGGTTGGTCGTGGTCTCGTTGCCGGCCACGAGGAGCGTGAAGCAGAAGGCGACAGCGAACTGGTCGTCGAGCGGCTCCGGTCCGCTGACGATGGCACTGATCAGGTCGTCACCCGGCGACTTCCGCCGCTCGGTAACGAGGTCGAGGAAGAACTGCATCATGTCGCGCCGGGCCTGCTTGACCACGGCCGGGTCGACGTCGAGACCTGCGAGGTCGGCGACGGAGTGGTCGGACCAGTGCCGGAATTCCGGGTATCGCTCGCTTGGGATGCCGAGCATCCGGGCGATGGCGATGACGGGCAGCGGAACGGCCAGGTGCGTCACCAGGTCGGCCTCGCCGGCCCGGTTGGCCGCCACGAGCTCGTCGACCAGGCCCTCGGCGATCTTGCGGAGCTCCGGCTCCAGGGCGGTGATCGCCGCTGGGCGGAAGGGACCGGTGACGAGCTGCCGCAGCCGGGTGTGGGCCGGCGGGTCGATGCTGATGATCGACTTCGTCGATGCGTAGTCACCGGCGCGCGCGCCCGACGAGGAGAACACGGTCGGGTTGCGATAGGCCGACCAGCAGTCGTCCCAGCGGGTGACAAAGTACGACCCGTCGGAGAGCCGGTGCACCGGAGCGGCCTCGCGCAGCTCGGCGTAGCGCGGATACGGATCGGCTGAGGTGAACCCGATCAGATCACGGTCGTCAGAGTCTGTCGTCGCCATCGTCAAGCATCCTCGCACGTTGACGCCCACCTGTGCCGCCTGGGCGGGGGGAAAGAGAGGGTCGCCGGAAATGGTGACCCGACGGGGCTTGCCGTCACGGAAGTCGGCGAAGTCGGCGAAGTCGGCGTACCCGCGTGCCTACTCGGCTCGGCCGCCGGAGAGCGCCTCCTGGGCTACGAGATTCTCGACCGCGGTGAGGTCTTCGGCGGTGAGATCCCAGTCCGCGGCGCCGGCATTGGCGACTGCCTGTTCCGGTTTGGTCACCCCTGTGATGACGGATGCCACGAGGGGTTGGGCGGCCAGCCAGGACACGGCCAGTTCCAGCAGCGAGTGGCCGCTCGCGACTGCGAAATTCCTGACAGTCGTTCGACGGTCGCCAGCCGCTCGTCGGATAGGGGCGGCCGGCTGGCCAGAATGCCTTGGCGCAGCATGGCGCTGACGGGCCCGTCGGATGCCAGCCTCGAATCCAATGGCGGTGGCTCGCCTCGGCGGTACTTCCCGGTCAACAACCCGCTGGCGAGCGGGAAGTACGCCAGGATCACCATGTCGTTTCGTTCCACCGCTCCGAGCACATCGGCGGGCGGGCGTTCGAGCAAGCTGTATTGCACCTGGGACGACCGAAACGGCGCGACGGAGGAGCGGCTGGCCACACCGGTCGCGGCGTCGAGCATGTCCGCGGTGAAGTTGCAGCAACCGATCTCGCGGACCTTGCCGTCGCGCCCGAGCCGGTCGAGCGCCTCGAGCGTGGCCTCGATCGGCGTGTCGGGGTCGGGCTGATGCTGCTGGTACAGATCGATGCGGTCGGTGCCCAGCCGGCGCAGGCTGGCCTCGGCGGCGGCGACGATGCGGGCCGGGCCTCGCTGCTGCGGGTCGGTCTCGCTGCTGTTCAGGAACTTGGTGGCGATGACGGCCTCGTCGCGCCGGCGGCCCAACGCCGCACCGATCAACTCCTCGGAGTGACCCTCGCCGAGAAAAGACGTGATGCTGTACTCCTCGGCCGTGTCAATGAGGTTTACGCCGGCATCGAGGGCGGCGTTCAGGATGCGGGTGACCTGGCGTTGGTCGCACCGGGCCCCGAAGAAATCGGTACCGAAGCTGTTGCCACCCAGGCCGACGACCGAGACCTCCAGGCTGCCGATGCGCCGACGCTTCATTCGCTCCCCTGATGGTGTGTCTCGAGTGTCGCTGCTGCCGGCATGCTAGCCCTTGCTCGAGATTGAGGCTTTTGCGCCCATCCTGTGGTCGGAACCCGCCCCGTGCCCTACGATCCCGGCGTGGGTGAACTTGCCGATGCCGGGTTTGCCGGCATCTCCATGTCGCAGCAAGGCGACCTGAGCGACCGTGATCCAGCCGACGTCTACTGGGAGGTGGTCGAGCGCGCCCTCGACGACGCCGGTCTGGGACTCGGCGACGTGGACGGTCTCATCGGTCCGGCTCCGGAGGGGATGGGCCTTCGCAGTGTGCTTCCGGGCGGGGCGTTCGCCGATGCCGTCGGCCACCCGCTGAGATTCCATGCGTCAACTGCGATCGGGGCCTCGAGCCAATCCGCGGGTGTCGGCCTGGCTGCTCTCGCCATCGCCCACGGCATGGCATCGGTCGTGGTAATACCGAACGTGGCCGCCGGACGCGCTGGCCGGATACGCAGGAGGCAACCGCGACGAGGCGGTGGCCTATATGGCGCAGCTGGGAAGCCCCTACGAGTACCTGTGGGGCACCACCCGGGTCGCCGACTACGCCGTCGTCGCCCGCCGGCACATGCACGAGTTCGGGACCACCGAGGAACAGATGGCCGAGATCGCCGTCGCCCAGCGCCACGGCGCCACCCTCAACCCGCTGTCGGTCAACGGCAAGCGGGGCGAGATCACGATCAGCGACGTCATGGGGTCCCGGCCCATCGCCGAGCCGCTGAAACTGCTCGACTGCTGTCTCATCAATCAGGGCGCAGGGTGCATCGTCATGACCAGTACCGCCGATGTGAGGGCTCTGGGCCGCCATGCACCCGTCGTGGCGCTCGGCTGGGGCGAGGGCCACAGCTACCTCGACCCGTGCACGGCGCCAAGCCTTGCCGGCTTCGAAGGCGGGCGTCTCGCCGCCGACGCCGCGTTTGCCGCGGCGGGGGTGCGCCGTGACGAGATCGACGTCGCCGGCATCTCGGACCACTTCACCATCAACGTGATCGTCGAGCTCGAAGACGCCGGGTTCTGCGCCAAAGGCGAGGGTGGTGCCTTCGTCGAAAACCAGGCGACTCGCATCGGGGGCCGGCTTCCGGTCAACACCGACGGCGGCTTCCTGTCGGGGAGCCACGCCGGCAGCTGCGGGTTGTTCACCACGATCGAGCTCATCAGACAGCTGCGACACGAGGCGGGTCCCCGCCAGGTCGAGAACGCCTCGCTGGCCTACGTTCACGGCGTCGGCGGGGTATCGCAGGTGCAATACGGCGCGGTGCTGGGGAGGGCGTGAGATTGACCTACGAGGGTTTCGTTCCCCAGATCACTTCGCGGGACCAGCCGTTCTGGGATTCGCTGAAACGCCACTGCGCCGAGTTGCAGCGCTGCGATACCTGCGGCCGCTTTCGTTTCATCCCGAGCGAGCGGTGCCCGTGCGGCTCGACTGAATATACGTGGACACCTGTCAACGGGACCGGTGACGTCTACACCTATACCGTCGTGCACCGGGCGCCGACCCCGGCCTACCAGGCTTTGGCCCCGTATGTGATCGCCCACGTGACGCTCGACGAGGGGCCTCGCCTGATCAGCACCCTCGGCGGGTGCGATCCCGGCGATGTCCGCGTCGGGATGCCGGTGGAGCTGGCCTATGACGACGTCACACCGGAGCTCACCCTTTATCGATTCCTACCTGCCAGGGGAGAATCGGCGTGAGCGACAGTCTCCCCGTGGTCGTCGAGATCAGGAACCACAAGATCTATATCGGCCTCAACCGTCCCGAGGTCATGAACGCCCAGAATGACGAGATGCGGGGGTTGCTCGTCGACGCGGTGGAACGCATGGAGGGCGATCCGGAGGTGCTGGTCGGCATCGTCCACGGTGTCGGCGGGCGGGCCTTCTCCAGCGGCGCCGACTTGAAGCAAATCGACCCGGGATCGCCCGGCCGGCTGCGCCCCGAGGGCCAGCGGCCGGGGTGGCGCCACTTCGAGGCGTTGCGGTGGGCGTCGAAACCGGTGATCGCCGCCATCGACGGCTACTGCCTCGGTGGCGGGCTCGAGCTGGCCAACTACTGCGACATCCGGATCGCTACCGAGCGCTCCACCTTCGGTCAGCCCGAGCCCCGCACCGTCGGGGGGCCCGCCGGACCCGGCCTGCAGCAGCTCCCGAGGCTCATCCCGCTCGGCGAGGCACTCCTCATGCAACTCACCTCGCAGCCCATGACGGCGCGGCGGGCCTACGAGATCGGGCTGGTCCAACGCCTCTGTCCCGACGATGTCGCGCTCGATGCTGGAGGCTGACGCCATCGCCGACCAGATGATCGAGTGCAACCCTTCTGCGCTCCGTGTTATCAAGCGGGTCGTGCGGTGGGGTGCCCACATGGCGCCCGAAGACGCCGAGAAATTGGCGATGATGGCGACCGAGACCGAAGTCCGGGCCCGGGGCTCGGATCATGGCGGGCCCGGGTGAGCAGCGGAGTCCGGCTGCGACCCACCCGGGTGGCGGCCAAGGCCGAGGAGTACAAGCGACCAGATGGGGCCTGGCACGACCTCCCGCCGCTCGACCGGCTCGCCGAAGGCCCGGCGGTCGTCGACGCAACCGCGGGCACCCGTCTCACGGCGGAGATGGTGGGTGGTCGGGTGGGGGCGGTCGCCGGGGGTCTGCTCCGGGCCGGGGTGAGGGCCGGCGACGTGGTGGCGTGGCGACTTCCGAACAGCGTCGCCGTCATAAGCCTGTACCGGGCGTGCTGGCGCATCGGCGCGGTGGCGGCGCCCGTTCATCACCGCGCCGGCCCGGCCGAGATCGACGCCGCTCTGGCCCAGGTGGACCCGGCCCTCCGGATCGACGACGTGGACGACGTCGAGCACCTGGCGACCGCCGGGGAAGAGTCCCCGGTACCCCGGGGCGGGCACAGCGTCGACCCGGTGTCCGTCGCCGTGGTGCAGTTCACCGCGGGCTCGACGGGCCGGCCGAAGGCCGTACTCCACAGCCACCTTACCCTCGGATACAAGGCCCGTTCGATGGTCGGCGTCCATGGCCTCCGCCCCTCCGACGTCGTGCTGATGCCGGCGCCGATGGCCCACGTCAGTGGCTTGCTCAACGGCGTCCTCGTGCCCGCCGCCGCCGGGATGACGACCGTGACCATGGAGGCGTGGGATCCAAGCCATGCCCTGTCGCTGGTCGAGAGCGAACGGGTGTCGTTCATGGTCGGGCCGCCGACCTTCTTCGTCGGGATGCGCAACGACGCCGGTTTCGACCCGGCTCGGGTGGCGTCGCTCCGGCTCCTGTCGTGCGGCGGGACCGGGGTCACGCCGGCGTTCGTGGAGTCGACCGCATCGGGGTTTGGCTGCACGGTGAAGCGAACCTACGGATCGACAGAGGCGCCCACAGTTACCACGTCGTTCCGGGATGACCCGCCCGACCGGGCCCGGTGCACCGACGGCCGGGCGACCGGCCCGGTCGAACTTCTGATCGCGTCCGGCGGTGAACTGTGGCTGCGAGGACCCGAGGTTTGTCAGGGCTACGCGTCGGCCGACGACACCCGGAGCCGGTTCACCGACGACGGCTGGCTGCGGACCGGCGACCTGGCGACCCTGGACGACGGCTGGCTGACGATCACCGGGCGCCTGAGCGATGTCATCATCCGCGGTGGCGAGAACATCAGCGTCGGCGAGATCGAGGCGGCCCTGGAGGCTCATCCCGCCGTGCACCAGGCTGTGGTGGTGGGCTATCCCGACGACCGAATGGGGGAGCGGGTGTGCGCTTTCGTGGTGGTCACACCGGGCTTGTCCTTCGGGCTGGCAGAAACGCGAGCGTGGCTCGAGTCGAGCGGGATGGCTCGTTTCAAGTGGCCCGAGCGGGTCGAGACCCGCTTCGACCTGCCGCTGCTGGCGGCGGGAAAACCGGACCGGGCCCGCCTGCGCGACCTGGCGGCCAGTCGGGCTTAGCCATGGTGGCCGGGAGGGCTATACGCTCCTGAGTTGAGAGAAGTCGCCGGATAACGAGCGAGCTTCCGCTGTCACGGGGAGGGACGAGCGATGAGCGATGAGGACGGCATGGAGGTAATCGACTCTGACGGGCACGTGATCGAGCCCGCCGTCGTGTGGAAGGACTACGCCGACCCGGCTTTCCGTGACCGGCTTGATGTTCCGGGGGGCGGAGCCCAGATGTTGGGTATGAGCCGGTCATACCCAGACGCCACGGTCGGAATGGACATGGAGATCGAGACGGCTTCCGACCGCGGCGACGGCACTGACGGTGCTGGTTGGCCGAACGCCATCCAGGCGGCCGAGACGTGGAAGGAAGGTGTCCGGACGCACATGGAACGGCCCGGTGGGTACGACCCTCGCGCTCGTCTGGCCGACATGGACGAGGAGGGCATCGACGTGGCGGTCCTCTATCCCACGTCGATGCTGACGTGGGTGGAGGAACCCGACCTCTTCGGCGCGGCGTGCCGGGCCTACAACAGCTGGCTCCACGACTATTGCGCCGAGGCCCCCACCCGGCTGTACGCCGTGGCCCTGGTTCCCGTCCAGGACCTGGACGCGGCGAAGGCGGAACTGCGCCGCGCCGTCGACCAGCTCGGCTGCAAGGCGGTGATGGTCCGGCCGGCGCCATATCTGGACACCAAGCCGCTCTACCATCCCGACTACGACCGGTTTTGGGCGGCAGTGGCGGAGACCGGCGTCCCGGTCGGCGTGCACCCCTCGCCGCATGCCGACATGCCGAACTCCTGCCGGCTGCTCGGGCTGGCATCGGGTGTGACCAATCCCATGGACGGCCTGGCCATGCGCCAGGGCCTCACCAATGCCATCGATCTCCAGATGGCCCTGGCCTGGTTCGTGCTCGGCGGGATCTGCGAACGGCATCCCGATCTGCGGGTCGCTTTCCTCGAAGGCACCGGCGGCTGGATGGTTCCGATGCTCGAGCGCTTCGATCACCAGTTCAAGATCTTCGGGAGCCGCGACCAAAAGATGCTGCCGAGCGAGCTGTTCGCCCGGCAGTGCGTGGTCAGCTTTGATCCCGACGAGGCGGCCCTTCCATTTACCGTCGAGCATCTGGGCGCCGACCACGTGTTGTGGGCTTCGGACTACCCTCACCCCGACGCCAAGATTCCCGGCGTGGTGAAGGAGCTGCGAGAGGCCCTGGCGCCTCTCCCCCCGGACGCTCAGCGGGTTGTCGCCGGTGGAAGCGCCCGCTGTTTCTACGGTCTCTAGTTAATTACTAGTTACTAGTACGAGAGATTAACTACGAGAGATTAACTACCAGAGATTAACTATGAGAGCCAGCGCCCTGGAGGGGATAACGGTCCTGGAGATGTCACACGGGCTGGCGGCTCGAGTGGCCGGGGCCCTGCTCGCTGATCTCGGTGCCGAGGTGGTGCTTTTCCCGGCCGGCGGCCTCTCTGCCGACTCTCTATTCGATGAGCCAGGAATTATATGGGCGGATCGCCGCAAAGTGATCAAGGGTGCGGGTCGGGTGGGGCGAGATCGGCTAGTCGAGCTGAGAGGGCTGAGAGGGCTGGGAGGGCTGAGAGGGCTGGTCGACGGCGCAGATATTGTGCTGTCCGATCTTCGGCCGGGCGAGTTGGAGCGCCTCGGGCTCGACGCGGTCACGGTGGGGGAGCAGAATCCGGCTGCCGTGCATGTGTGGATGCCGCCCTTCGGCACGCGGGGTAGGTGGAGCGCGCTCGAGTCCGATCCGCTGCTCCTGGCGGCGGTGTGCGGCTATGCCGACCATTACCCGGCCACCCGGGACCGCCCGGTGGCGCCGGTGGTCCCGACGTTCCTGTATCTCCATGGGGCGATAGGGGCGGCAGCCGCGGTTGCCGGGTTGGTTGGTCGCGAGCGGTCCGGATCGGGATCGGCCGCCCGGGTCAGCGGACTCGACGCCATGGGCGCCGTCCTGGGAACGCTCATGATGCAACAACAGGAACCCAAGGTGCCGCGCTCGGTCGGTCGCGGCATCCCCGGCGCCCCCAACTACCGCATGTATCAGGGGCGGGACGGTGCGTGGTTCTACCTCGCGGCTTTGACTCCGGGGATCTTCGTCCGTGCCCTCGAAGCGGTAGGGCGGCTCGACTTGTTAGCGCGGGACGACGTGGCAGGAGAGTTCAGCAACATTTTCGTCCCCGAGGTCATGGCCGGGTTGAACGAGGAAATGGAGAAGACGATCGCGGCCGAGCCGGCGGTGTACTGGCTTGATCTCTTCCGAGCCGCCAATGTCCCAGCCGCTCCGGTGTGGTCTCGCGAGCAGTGGTTGGAGGCCCAGGTGGTCCCGGCTGCGGCCCGTCACGAGTTTGATCACGCGACACACGGAACGATCAGGACCCCGGCGCCCCCAATTTTTCTGCCGGACACTCCCATGCTGGAAGGCGGCGCTTCCCCCACGGAACTCTCTGGGGCGTGGCTGGCGCGAGATGTGACCGGCGACGCCGGCGATTTTGCCGAGCGTCCGTCCTTTCCCCTCACCGGCCTCAAAGTCGTGGACATGTGCTCGATGGTCGCCGGCCCGTTCGTATCGTCGCTGCTCGCCGACTTCGGTGCCGATGTGGTCAAGGTGGAACCCGTCGACGGAGACCCTTACGCCGTTTTCGCCGTGTCACATGCGGTCGTCAATCAGGCGAAGCGGATGGCCGCCATCGATCTGAAGGACCCTGACGGGCGGGCGGCGTTCTTGAAGGTGGTCGCCGGCGCCGACCTGTTGGTCGATAACTTCAAGCCCGAGAGCCTCGAGCGGCTCGGTTTGACTTCTGATGACCTGGCTGCCACAAACCCGGGGCTCGTCCGCTGTTCCGTGTCCGCCTTCGGCAACGGCAATGCCTGGTCGGACACTCCCGGTTTCGACCCGGTATTGCAGTCCATCACCGGCCTGGCTGTCGCCCAGGGGGGTGTCGATAGCCCCGTCCAGTCTTCGGCTCCCGTCGTCGATGCCTCGACCGGCTCGCTCGGTGCTCTGGGTGCACTCGCCGCCCTGTTGGTTCGCTGCCGTTCCGGTCGGGCCCAGCACGTCCGGACCTCGCTGGCGGCGGCCGCGGTGTTCGTCCAATCCGGCGAGATGACGGCCTACGAAGGGAGCCCCCGGACGTTTCCCGGCGTTGAAGATTGCCTCGGTTACTCGCCGACGCAACGGTTTTACCAAACGGGTGACGGTTGGATCGCCGTCTCCGCTTCTGGGGAGGAGGCCCGCGCTGCTCTCTTCGATGCGGTCGGGCACCCCGAGTGGTCCGACCTCGCCGAGGGCGAGAGTTTCCAGATCACCGAGGCACTGGAAGAAGCCTTCTCTCATAAACCGTCCCGATACTGGATCGACGAGCTTGCGGCCGTGGGGGTTCCCGTCGGCGCCGCCTTGCGTCGGGCCATCGGGATAGAGGACGCCTATCTGACGGCCAACGGATTCTCCCGGATATTGACGGTGCCGAAAATGGGGCCTTATCGCATTGCGCGCTCGTATAGCGAATGGAATGGCGGGCGGGTGGCGCCCGGCCTCTGCCCCACGACCGGCCGCGACACCGTAGAAACTCTCAACGATGCTGGTATCGAGAACCGCGTGATCGAGGAGCTATTGCGACGGCGGGTAATCGTAACGTGAGTCGTGACTCGAGTCGTGAGATGAACAGGAGAGAGCGCTGATGTCGGACCGTGAGACTGTGGCTGTGACTGTGGCTATAACCGGAGACTCGATTGACCCGCGCTACGACAAGCCGTACGTCGACGTCAGCGAGGACCGGAGCGATCCCGTGCCTCATCGGTACGTGCACGGGGGATTCACCGGGACCGACGCACGGTTCTCCCTTTATTTCCCCCCTGCCGATCTCTACCAGGGCCGGTTCTTCCACAACACCTACCCGATGGCGCTGAGCGAGGACGTCGGGCCGTTCCCGATCGCATTCGCGGTGGCGACGGGCAACCTCGGTTTCACCATCGACAGCGGCGCCTATTACGTCCAGACCAACCTTGGCGGCGCCGACCGCATGGCGGACAGCGACCCGGCGATCGCGGCCTACCGGGTCAATGCGGCGGCGGCCAAGTACTCGCGGGTGGTGGCGGCAGAGCTCTTCGGTGAGCATCGGCCCTACGGCTATCTGTTCGGTGGCAGCGGTGGGGCCTACCAGGTCGTCGGAGCGGCGGAAAACACCGCCGGCGTATGGGACGGCTTCCTCCCCTTCGTCATGGGCACGCCGAACTCCGTCCCCAGCATGTTCACGGTCCGTATGCACGCGCTGCGGGTGCTGAGGCAGCGCAACCGGTTCCCGGGTGTCCTCGACGCCATCGAGCCGGGCGGCAGCGGCGACCCCTTCGCGGATCTGAACGAGGAGGAGCGGGCCGCGCTCTACGAGGCGTGGCGGCTCGGCTATCCGATGCGGGGCTGGTGGAACCACGAGACATTGACCAGTGGCTACTTCTCCAACGTGGCCGGCCTGGTGCCGGCGCTGGACCCGACCTACGTGGAGGACTTCTGGAGCGAGCCGGGCTACCTGGGGAGCGATCGGGCCTCGTCGATCCGGGCCGAGCGAGCCCAGTTCGACACGGCCGTCGCCGCGGTGATCGAGGGTTTCCCGACCCAGCTCGAGCTGGCGAGCGTGCCCGATTGGGACATCTCCGACTCCCACCTCGTCCTCACCAGCGGCCCGTCCGCCGGCCGGAGCATCCCCATCGCCTGGGTCGACGGCAAGCGCGTGGGATTCGCCTTCTCGGTCGATTTCGGGGTGCTGGGCAGCATCGAGGCCGGCGACCGGGTGCAGATCGACAACTCCTGGCCGCTGGCCCTGCAGACCTACCAGCGTCATCAGGTGCCGAGCCCGGACCTGTACGGCTGGGACCAGTTCCGCCGGCCCGACGGCACGCCGGCCTACCCGCAACGCCAGGTACTCGTCGGCCCGGTGACCGCGGTCAACACCGTAGGCTCCGAGATGAACGGTCGCATCACCGCCAAGACGCTCGTGCTCGAGGTGCTGATGGACATCGACGCGCTGCCGTGGCAGGCCGACTGGTACCGGTCCGCGGTGCACCAGGCGCTGGGATCCGGGGCTGAGTTCGCGCTGTGGTACATCGATCACGCCCAGCACGATGATCCGGCCAGCGTCGAGGCCCACGCTCACGCCGTCAGCTACGGCGGGGCGCTGCAGCAGGGGTTGCGCGACCTGAGCGCGTGGGTGGAGAAGGGCGAACGACCGTCTGACACCACCTATGAGGTTGTGAACTCGCAGGTCCACGTCCCTGCCGGGGCGGCCGAGCGAGGAGGCATACAGCCGGTCGTGGAGCTGACGGTTAACGGGAGTAGCACTAACGGGAGTAACAGAGCCGACGTCTCGGTAGGCGAAACGGTAACCTTCAACGCCACCATCGAGGTCCCTCCCGGCGCCGGCGAAGTGGTGGCGGCGGAATGGGATTTCGAGGGGCTCGGCACCTTTCCCCACCCGGCCCGGATCGACGATCCGCAACCGGTCGTCCGGCTGTCAGAGACCCACGCCTACGGCCAGCCCGGCACGTACTTCGCGGTCATTCGGGCCACGTCGCAGCGGGACGGCGACGCCCGGACCCCGTACGGCCGGGTCCAGAACCTCGGGCGAGCACGGGTGGTCGTCACCTGATTCCCGGATTGCTGCGGAGATTGCGATCGAAGAGGTCGAACAGGCGCTCGTAGTGGCGCTCGCAAGCCTGCTTGTCGTACGCCCCGTCGCGACTGGGGAAAGCGAAGCCGTGGTCACAACCCGGATACCACTCGACTCGAGCGTTGACCCCAACCTCGCCGAGATGGGCCTCGAGTCCATCGATCGTCTCCTTGGGCGCGTAGGGATCCAGGGCGGCGCACGCGAAGTACAACTCGCCGGTGATGTTCGCGGTCAGATCCTGCGGCGATCCCTCGCCGTGAAGTCGGACGCCGTAGATCGAGGCGGCCGCCCGGATCCGGTCAGGGAACATTCCCGCCATGGCGTACGCGAAGGGCCCGCTCATGCAATAGCCGACGGCTCCAATTCGGTCTGACCTCGCCGCGGGGTCGGCGTCGACATAGGCAAGCATGGCTGCGGTGTCGGTGGCCACCTTGGCGTAGTCCAGCCCATTCATGAGCTCCATCAGCCGTTCGGCGTGGGCCGGCATGTCCGGGGTGGCATCGAAGTCGCGGACATCGCGGTAGTACAAGTTGGGGAGAACCACGTAGTACCCCACGGTGCCGATCCGCCGGGCC
Source organism: uncultured Actinomycetota bacterium (assembly GCA_963783945.1). GTDB lineage: Bacteria > Actinomycetota > Acidimicrobiia > Acidimicrobiales > Palsa-688 > CAWAPS01. The sequence goes on along the minus strand of CAWAPS010000006.1, from coordinate 342,427 downwards.
ATGTCGTGCAGCTCCTCCCGCTTGCCCGGAGCGTCCATGTAGAAGAAAACCACGGGATGCGGACCATCGCTCTCAGGCCGGGTCACGAACGTGTTCATCGTCCCGTCGGTGGTCTGGATCTCGAGATGCTGGTCGATCATCTCCGCCACACTACGAGATCGCCCTTCTCTCCCCGCTACTTCCTCTCCCCTACTAGGGTTAACAGGGCGACCGGCAGAGCCGATCTCCGAAGGGATCATCCGACAGGATCATCCGAAGGGATCATCCGAAGGGATAAAACACGATGACGATTACCCAGCCCTCCCCCGGCAAGTCAGCCGAGTTCCCCGACGATCAGCTCGCGCCGGGCCCGAACCCGCCGGAGCTTCAGGCCAAGGTTCCGTTCGCCATGACGACGTCGACGGAGGTACCCAAGGAGCGGTACTACTCGCGGGAGTTCTTCGATCTGGAGAAGAAGCATCTCTGGCCCCACACGTGGCAGATGGCGGCCCGGTTGGAGGAGATCCCCAATCCGGGCGACTTCGTTGAGTACGAAGTCGTGGGGAACTCCATTCTGATCGTGCGCCAGCAAGACGGTTCGGTGAAGGCGCTGCACAATGCGTGCCGCCATCGGGCGACGGAGCTGGCGAAGGGTTGTGGCCGGTTGCCGGGGGGCAAGATAGTTTGTCCCTTCCACGGGTGGCGGTGGAACCTCGATGGGTCCTCGGCGTTCGTGTTCATGGAGGACTCGTTCGACCCGACGTCCATGCAGCCGGAAGATCTGCGGCTGCGGGAGTGCCTGGTCGAAGTGTGGTCGGGCATGGTGTGGATCAACATGGACCTCGACGCCCCGCCGCTGAAGCAGGCGCTGTCCCCGATCATGGACCTGGCCGACTCGATCGGCGTGGGCAACATGCGGGTCAAGTGGTGGAAACAGGTAATTCTCAACGCCAACTGGAAGCTGACCCAGGAGGCGTTCCTCGAGGGCTATCACGTAATGCAGACCCACCCCCAGCTCCTCATGGGCGGCGGCGAGGAATGGGCGGCCTGGCAAACCCTGGGCACGGCGTACGATGCGTTCCGCGGCGGCCACGGGCGGTTCTACAGCGCCGAGGACTACCGGACCGGTTGGGACGGCGAGCAGTTCATCGAGGCCGGCCGGCTGCTGGCCGACGGTCAGGATGCGATGACGCTCGATAGGGACGTCCTGGTGTTCGAAGCGCTGCGCAACAAGGTGGGCAAGGACGATCCGAACTTCGTCGACGAAGCCATGAAGGCGCTGTTCGAGTACGCCGCGGGCGCCGGCATCCCGATGCCGCCAGTTACGGAAAATCTGAAGCAGTGGGGCGGCGAGCTCTACGTTTTCCCGAACTATTTCATGCTGCCGATGTTCGCCAACTGCCTGTGCTACCGGATGCGACCGTACAAGGACGACCCGGAGTGGTGCCTGTTCGACGTGTGGTCCCTGACCACCTACCCGGTCGGCAAGGAACCCGAAAGGGCTTCTCTGCTCGGGGTGTTCGACAAGGAGGACTCCGAGCACTGGGGTCTGATCCCGCGGCAGGACTTCAGCAACATCGAGCGCCAGCAGCGCGGCCTGCACTCTCCGAGCTTCGAGCACAGCCGGCTCTCGCCCAGCTTCGAGAAGACGATTGCGAACCTGCACGAGCAGCTCGACCGGGTCATCGCAAGCGGTTAGTCCTGAGGCTCTGGGTCGCGGTCCACGGCTGCAAGGCGCACTCGAGGATCGAAAAACGGATCCGTTCCTGCTCAAGGCGGACCGACTCCCCGTAGGTTCCCTCAACCAGATCTCGATACAGGAGTGCCTCCTCGGGCGTCAGGTGCGACGTGGTCCGGGAGGTCGGGTTGGGCTCGGTCACCCATTGACGGGGATGAGCCAGGAGAGTCTCACGGTCCATGAGGATCGATCGCACGGAGCCGAGACGAGCGCGCAGTCGATCCAGAATGGCGAATCCGTGGGTGTCGACGTCGCCCCAGTAGACGACGTCCTTATCGGACAGCCACGGCAGACGGGCCGGGCCCGTGAGGCCGGCTAGGGCGAAACCCGACCCGAACACGACCATTGCCCTTGATACCCGAGGAAAGGCCAGATAGGTCACCTCGTTCTCGACGATGAAAATCGTGGTGGCCGCGGGGACGGTCCCGGCGAGCTCGTCGGTCCGTACCGTCATCTCAGTGAAGTGTGAGCTGAACGCCTCCGGGTCGAGCAACCGGAAGCGGGTGTAAGAGGGTTTCTCGAGAAAACGGAACCGCGCCGCGAAGCTGTCCGCCTCCCTATCCATCCGATCGGCTGGCAGGACCGCCGTCAGGAGCTGGTCGAGCAAACGGTGATGCCTTTCCACGAACTTGGTGTCGACACTCTCCACGTCCATCTGGCGCAGGTAGAGGCGGTCCGGTTCGTGACCGGAGATCCACCGCACCGTCTCGAGCGCCCTGTCCCAGACGGCTTCGTTGCGCAGCGCCGCCTGCGGGTTGGCAACTGTCCACGGCACGGCGGCCGGGAGCCGATCACGGGTGCGGGCCAACAGCTGGTCGAGTCTCTGCACCTCGGGCCCGGTTTGCAGGATGCGGCACAGCTGCTCGAACGACTCGACCCTGACCCGGGCCGGGATGCGGTTGGCGCCCAGGTGACGGCCCTGGACCACCCGGTACTCAACGTAGAACTGACCGGTGCCCCGCTCGAATCGCCCCAACCACTGCCGGGCTTCGTCGAGCCGGTCGAGCAGCTCACCCGCGGTCGGGCCCTTCACCGGCAGCTCGACCGGTTGCCATGGCTCTTGGGCCAGGTGGCCCTTCAAGTAGAGCCCGGTATCCCACCGCCGGCGCAGGATGGCTGTCAGCTGGCCGACCTCGGTCCACCCGGGTGCGCCTGGGCGCCGGCCGGGGCCGGTCACGCGGTCACGCTCTCAAGGCGCGAACCCCCGGTCGTCACGCTCTCAGGCCGGTCAGGCCGGTCACGCGGGTCACGCCGTCACGCTCTCACGGCGTCACGCTCTCACGGCGCCGGCCCCAGCCGTCACGCTCGTCACGCCGGTCACGCCGTCACGGCGCCGGCCCGGGCGGCGCCAACCCGCTCCACCTGTCGGCGAAACTCGGTGATGGTGAGCGACATGAGCCTCGAGTAGTTGCCATTTGGATTGTCGACGAAGCCGACGGCCGAAACGTGCGGCTCGATCACATGGATCTTCTGCAGCGGGGTGACGATGAGCAGCTGCAATCCCAGCCGGGTGAACAGGCTCAGCGTGTAACGGGTGGACGCTTCCGATCCCCGGCTGAACGCCTCGTCTATAACCACGAAGCGGAACGCCTTGGAGCGGGCCGTCCCCCAATCCAGTTTGAACTGGTAAGCGAGCGAGGCGGCCAGGATCGTGTACGCCAGCTTTTCCTTCTGGCCCCCGGACTTCCCGGCCGAGTCGCTGTAGTGCTCGTACTCGCCGTCGCCGTCTCGCCACCGCTCGGACGCCGAGAAAACGAACCACTGCCGCACGTCAGTCACCCGGCGGGTCCAGTTGCGATCGATCTCGGTGGATCCCTCTCGACCCTTGAACCGGTCGATGAGTGCTTTCACCTGGAGGAATTTCTGCTCCGAGTACTGGTCGCTGCGGTCGGCGCTCACCACGTCGTCGGTGCACGCCCGGAGATCGGACCGGAACTGGCGCACGTCGGTGTTGGGACTGGTCTCGGCGATCAGACGGATGTATCGGCCCTCGTTGTAGTCGATGTCCTCGAGGGACTGGTTGATCGTCTCGATCCGGTCTTTGATATCCCGTTCGTGGCCGTGCAGCTTGGCCGCGAACCCCGCGATGTCTCGGATGGTGTTTTGATTGAGGTAGTCCTTGAACTCCCGTTCGAAGCGGGGGAGGTCGTCCTGGGCCACCCGCCGGTGCAGCTCCCGGTAATCGCCGCCCGCTTCGACCGAGTCGTCCACATCGGTGGTCTCCTGCGGATACCGGTGACGGAACTCCGCCATCGCCGCGATCACACGTCGACCGAGACTGTTTTGAGCTGACTGGGCTTTCTGGTGTTCACGGGTGAGCTTCTCGTGGACGGCCTGCTGAGCCCGGGCCAGCGACGCCGCGTCCTCCTGGGGGCCGTCGTCATCATCGTCAACGAGGGTCTCGATGGCTTCTCGGACGTCGGGCGGTAGGTCCGATGCTGAGTTGCTGGCGAGGAGAGCCCGGACCCGGACCAGCTCTCTCTCCGCAGACTCCTGCTGGTTTGCGATGCTTCCCTTCTCGACCTGTAGCTGCCGTTGCCGGGCTTCGCTGCCACTGATCGACTCCTGGATCGTCGCCAACTCGGCGGTCAGGGCCGATAACCGGTCCGAGGCGCGGAGTATCCGGCGGCGTTCGTCTTCGAGGGTCGCTACTCGATTGACGAGCGCCTCCCAATCGACCTCGTCCCATCGCTGATACACGGCCAGGGCTGCCAAGGAAAGGAGGCTTTGGGCCACTCCGGCTTCTTCTTTTCTCAGCTCCTGAACCTGCTGTTCGACGGCGGATACCCGGTGATGGATGGCGGTCCCATGGTCGATGAGGGTTTCGATCTTGGCCTCGTTGCTCCAGCCGAGCACGTACTCCCGGCGGTCGTCGATGCGGCGCCGGTCGTCCTTCTCGTGGCGGTCACGTTCCTTGATCTGACCGGCCCGGGTGACGGCCTTGGTCGTGGAGCGGAACTCCGCCATCGTGTCGACACAGCAGTGGTTGGCCCGACGGCCGAGCTCGGATTCGAGCCAACTGTGGAACGGGGTGTCCGGCCTGATCTCCAGTTGGTCGAGCAGCAGCGGGCGGCCTCCGGGCCGGTCCGGGAGGGGCGGTGTCACCATGGCGGCCGGAACCCGGAAGTAGACGAGCCGAGCGGCCAGGTGATGCTCGTTGATCCAGGTCGCCACGGCGTCGTAGAACTGGTTTGGCACCAGCATCGAGAGGGAGAAGTTGTGCAGGGCTCGCTCGGCCGCGCCTTCCCACTCGGTGGCGTCGGTTCGGACCTGGATCAGCTCTCCGGCGAATGGCAGGTCGTCCGGGTCGATCCGCAGGTCGGTGGTGAGTCGAGCCCGCAGCGCCAGGCTGGCGCTCGGGAGGTTGTTGACTCGGGACTGGAGGCTGCGCAGCTCGTCGTTGACCGACCGGGCCTCGTCCTGCACCGCCCTGAGCTCGACCGCTGCCTCGGTGAGCCGGTTCTGGGCGTCGGCCTGAACCTGGCGCAGCTCGGCTTCCCGCCCGGCGACGCGCTCCTTGGCCGCGGCGAACTGGGAGGCGCTGGCCACAGGCTCGAGCCCTGCACCCTTGAGCCGCTGGTTGAGGTCCTGCTGTTTCTGTCGTCGAGCCGGTTGTTCTTCCTGGAGGAGGTCCAGCTCCTGAGCAATGGCGTGGAGGCGGTTGCCTCCGTGACCGGCGATCTCTACCTGCAGTCGGCTTTCGCTGCGGCGGAGGCCGGACAGCTCGTCGTCGAGGGCGGCTACAGCGGCCTCCACCCGGGATACTTGTGCGCACAGCTCGCTCAGTCGGGTCTCGAATACGTGACGGGAGCGTTCGGCGAAGAAGATCGGGAGGGCAGCCTGCTGGGTGGCCAGCCGGCCGATAGCGGCCGTGGCGCCGTCGTAGGCGTCAAGGTCGGCGACCAGCGGGTCGAGCATCTGCAGCTGAAGGCGGGCTCGGACCACTGCCTCGTGGGCCCGGGTCAGGTTCTCGAAATGCTCGACCAGAGTCTCGATGTGGGCCTTGGTGTCAAATGGTTCGAGCATGTGGCTGCGGACGAACTCGGTGAGATCGTCCACCGCCTTCATCGATACCGTCTGGTGGAACAACTCCATCGCTTGCTCGGACTCGATGCCGAGACGACGCCGGAACTCGCGTCCGTAGTCGGGGAACGTATCGCTTATCTTGGCCCCCGCGGCCCGCAGCCGCCTTTTGAGCCCAACCAGTTCGGCGCCGAAGCCGAAGAAGTGGGCGCGGATGGACAGCGCCGAGTCCGCCACCACGTAGAACCGCTCGGGCTGCCCCGGCTGGCCGGGTTCGCGGGGCCGGAACACCTGGGCCAGGGTGACGGTCGTGCTGAAGTCCAGGTTGGTGAAGACGCCGAGGATCACCGAGAAAGTACTGGCGTCGCGCATGCCGACCGGTTTCGAGACGCCGGTCGTCTCGTTGCGTTCGGATTTGTAGTGCCCTTCGACATAAGACCTCAGATCCCGCTCCCGGGTGTCGGCCCCGGCCGCTCGGTTGTATGAGATCTTGTGAGCTGGGAGTAGCAGGGTGGTAATGGCGTCGACAAGGGTCGATTTGCCCGATCCGATATCACCGGTCAGGAGGGCGTTGCGCCCGCCGACGTCCAACGTCCACACCTCTCGGTCGAACGTCCCCCAGTTGTAGACCTCGAGTCGCTGGAGCCGGCTGCCTGGAAGGCGGTCCGGCCACGCCGAGTCCAGGTCCATGAGGTTGATCAATGTGGGTGGCATCAGTCGCCGCCCCCCTCGCGGCCGGTGCTAGCGAGCTCGTCCAGGTACTCGTCGAGCCGGCGGTCGAAGTTCCCCAACCATTGACCGTCGACGAACGCCTTTAGGATGCGGCGCACCTCGAAGACGTCCTCCTGGCTGCGCAGGGGGCGGAGGTAGCCCATTTCGGCGACCCGATTGATGTGTCGGCCGATACCGTCCACCATCCGGGCCTCGTTGGGCGAGTCGGGGAGATAGACCCGGAGCATCTCGACGATCTGGTCCCGACTGAGCACGAGGCGGGTGTCGGAGCTGGTGGCGTCGAACTCGGCGAGGCGCTTGCGGAGAAGGGCCAGCAGCAGGCTCACGTGGAACGACAAGGGATACCGGGCCACCAGCCTCGGCAGCTCGATATCGTCTTCGACGGGCCGGTTGCGGAGGAAGCCGTACCCTTCTACCTCGTCCACGATCACTTGCAGGTTCATCACCGCTACGTAATCGTCTACCTCTCGGCGCAGCGTCATGAGCGAGCTCCAGAGCCGCTCGTTGGTGTCCCGGTACAGGGGTCCCTTCATCAGGTTGATGACCACCGACGACAGGTCGGTGGTGGTCAAGGTGGTAGATGCGGCCGCGTCGCTCATCGAGCCTCCGTGCGCTGCCGGCTGAAGGTGACCCGAGGCATCTCCGCTTGACGCCCTGCGTCGTCATCGTCCGCCCAGCTGATCTGTTCGGTCTGTTCATCGTCGAAGACCACCGCCAGGCTGCTGTGTCCGAGCGAGAGGTAGCCGATCAACTCCGACAGGCCGTGCTCCAGGGGAGCCCGGGCAACCACCTCTTGCAGGCCGACCTGGTCGCCGCCGCCGAGGGTGCCGAACACCCGGCGTGCCAACTCGTCGCGGTCGACATAGATCTGGCTGACGAGGGCGGTCGTGTCGAATTCGTCAGACCCTTGCGATGCCTGATCGCTGTCGAGCGCGGTAACAATAGGTTGGCGGTAAAGGGGTCGCTCGGTGGGAAGGGAGAACGAGGCCCGGCTTTCGTCGAGCTCCATCGAAAGCGGGGGATCCTTGTGCTCCCGGAGCCGCAGCGCTTTGGTTTCGATGCTGCGCAACAGGTCGAAAACCCGACGGTTCTCCAACCAGACCTGATCGTCCAAGAAGCGGCGGAGCTGTTCGGATAGGAGCCGGACGGTCGCCTGGGTGCGCTCGCTCGCGTCGATCCAGTCGTAATGGACGCGGCCGAGCCGGTCGTCCCGGTCGGGGATGGCGACGGTGATGCTGCGCAACCGGTCGAGGAGTTCGGTGAGCTCCTCCTGGCGCCGGTAGGAGAGGAGAAAATCGTAGAAGGCCTGGAAGCTGCGGCCCTGGTCAGACTCGGCGATGCTGTTGCGGCTGCTGAGAACCTCGTCGAGCAGGGCCCCCTTGGACCCGGTCCAACCGGCTATCTGCTGGCGCAGCTCCCGGTCGAGCCGGCGGAAGTTGTCCTCTACCTCCCGAAAATCGGACAGCAACTCGCGGGCGGTCCGGGCGAACTGCTGGTAGCGGTCCCTGAGGCTGGCTGAGTCGAGCATAGAGACCTGGCCGTTCTCGACCCGGGCGATCTCGTCGTCGATCTCGGCCCGGCGCCGGCGTAGCTCGGCCAAGCGGAGCTCGGGGTCCTCCTCTGTGCCGAAGACCATCTGGCGTAGCAGCTCGAAGACGGTGTTGAGCCGCGACTCTGTGCCCACGAAGTCCCGGCCACGCAGCTCCTTGACCCACAGGAGGGTCTTCTCGACCACCGGCGAGATGTCGTACCGAGGTTCGTCAGATCCGGGCTGGTAGAACTTGCGCAGCCAGCCCCGTTCCGGGGAGGCCCACTCGTCCAGATAGGCACTTGCCGACCTCGGGAAGCGAGCGTCGCCCAGATGTTGGTTGAGGGCGTAGAGCTCGTCGTCGAGCTCGCTGACCAGCTCCGAGGCGGGCAGGTCGGCCACGTTGTGCTCGACGAACACCCGCCCGAGGAATCCCAGCACCAGAGCCGCATGATTGGCCCGTAGGAGCGACCACGCTGGATGACGCTCCCTCAGTTGCTCTATCTCAGTGTATCTCATATCTCTAGAGAGCCAATCGTAGATGGCGCCAGGGGGCGGGGGACGGGACGAGGGACGAGGGACGAGGGACGAGGGACGAGGCGAGGTTATGCCCACCCTGTGACCGTGAAGGGGATCCAGGCACAGCGACTTCGCGCTGAGCGAGGGTGCCTTCGCCGTGGGACCACAACCGTCCCGCTCAGTCGCCACTCGCGCTGTACACGGATCGCCCGGTGTGGCCTGCCTCAACGCAGTTGGCTTGGTGCCCAGGCTGGCCAGTCGGCGCGTCCGACGAGTTGCCCGTTTCTGAACAGCGCCACTGGACGGTAGGGCCGGTGGGCCCGGCTGTTGTCGTAGAGGACTGCTTCGTCGACCATGGGGATGGCGTTGGAGAGGTGGGTCCATAACCTGGCGTATCGGCCACGGATCTTGTCTTCGGGTACGGCATGGCCGCCTGCTTGGACTCGCTGCTCGACCCGGGCCACGGCGAGGGCTTCCGGGACCATCACTATGTGCAGGGTCACGAGGTATCCGGCCTGCTTGGCCTGGTCGACCAGTTGGACCTTCGACGGATGTGAGAACACCGTCTCGGTGACGAACGACTCCCGCAGATCGATCGAGCGTTGCCGTTCCTCGGCTGCTAGCTGGGACGCCTGGTAGGCGTGCTCTATCTCACTTCCGGGCCACCGCCTGGACGCGATTTCATCAGCGTTTACGAACGGCAGACCGGTTGCCGGACCGAGGATCTCGTGGTAGAAGGTCGATTTGCCCGCGCCGTTGGGTCCGGCCAGCAGGTGCAGGACGGGATCTCCCATCTACGGGGGTCTAGGAGGGTCGTCTGCCGCCTTTGCCGGCTGGGACGCGCACCACGACGTGACCGTCGTCGTCGAGTTCGGCGAAGGATGCGTCCTGTGCGGCGAACCGCTTGGCCAGGTCGAGACTGGCTCGCCGGGCTTCGATGCGCTCACCCCACTCGGCTCGCACCACGGCCTGCTCCTCGGCAGTGAGCTCGTCGTAGCTGGACTGGTTGGAGAGAACCTCGGTTATGACCCGATGGGAGATGCTCGCTCCGGCTTCGATCTCCCGGCCGATGCGGGCCCAGTGGGTGATCTGTTGCGCGGCGCTACGATCCATGACCGAGGCAACCATCTGCGCTGATGCGAAGAGGTCCTCGTCTACTCGGGTGGGTGCAGTCCTCATCTCGGTCCGATCCTCCGATACCTTCCGTAGCTAGTGTAGCAGTCTGCAACAGTTGAACAAGGCTTGGGAGGCCCCGAGTGGGGTCATGAGGTGTCAGGGTGGGCCGGTTCCGGGTGGAGGGTCACGGGATTGCCAGGCGCGCCGGTTCCGGGTGGGGATCATGAGGTGTCAGGTGGGCGAGGCCCGGGAGCTCGGGGACCGAGGAGGCCGGCTTGGCGGTCGTTCTCGGTTTTGATGTGGTGGTCTATCCAGCACAGCGCTTGCAGGTTGGCGTATTCGGTCGGACCGCGGTTGGCGACGGGGTTGACGTGGTCGTATTGCAGACCCCAGCGCCGACCGCACCTCGAGCATTGCCGGCCGGTGAACTCGGGTACCGGGCCCAGATCGAGAGCGGTGCGCAAGGGGGCGGGTAGATGGCGGCCGAAGTGCTTTATGGTGCTGATGGTCGTGCCGTCGTGAAGTACAGCTTTGATGAAGGCGTCGCCGGCAAGCTCTTTGGCCACATCAACGGGGATTGGACCGCCACCGATGATGTGGCACGCCTCATCGGGGTGGGCGTGGCCGCGCCTCCAGGCGGACAGGTCACAGACCACGACCAACTCGGCCGGAGATACAGATCGGGTGTCAGTGGTGTTACCGGCGACCAGGGCGGCGAGGGCGTCGGCCGCGTAGGCCTCGAACCGCTCGGCGTCCCGCCCTGCTGCCCGAGCCGATCGCCGGGCTCTTAGGGCGGCGGCCTCCACTCGGCGCACGAAGGGAAGGCCGGTCTCGGGCGGCAGACCTCCGCTGAAACGAACCATGCCGTCGCGGTCTTGCCAGTGCCGGAATTCGCGGTGTTCGAATTGCCGGCGGCGCAAGTCGGCGGGATCCATATGGGCTTGGCGGTGCTCACGAGCACGGTCGCGCAGCTGAGACAGATCCGCGCCGCGGGCCAGGGGCAGCAGCTCACCCTCCGCCCCGGCTACCTCGGCGGCGGCCTTAATAATCTCGGTCGCCTGAGACAGGGAAATATCGCCGGCGAGCAGGGCAGCCTGAGTGTCGGGGCAATCAGCCAGACGATCGGCGGTGTCCAGCGCCTGGCGGGCCTGGCTGGCGGTAGTGCCGGACTGACGAGCCAGCCACGACGCCCCATCTTTGAACCCTCGATCTCGATGGGCGCCCGCCTGCACCGCCCGGGTGGCGGCCAACAGCCGAACCGTGGCGCACGCCTTCTCCGTGACCGCCAGCTCATCTGAAATGCGCGCGCAGTCGGCCGCCGAAACCAAAGCCGGGTCGAACTCAGCTAAGGCCTGACGCAAAGCTGCTGCCGCCTCGATCAGCGAGCCTGACATTTCACCTCCTCTCAATCAAACACGCATCAAAAGAGGAGGCCATAAGCCCGGCCACGAGGCGGTGTTGCCCATTCTAGTCGAACATGTGTTCGCCTGTCAAGGGATCGGGTCCGGCATGTTCGATGTCACAGGCCCGGTCCATGATCCTCTTAGTGAAAGGAGACACCGTGGCGGTATGCAACTACTGCGGGCTCGAGATGACCGAGTCCGACGGCTGTACTGATGATCCGATAGTGATCAGGGGCCAGGCGTACAAGCCGATCAGACATGGTCGGGAACGGGGGATGAGGGGGGTGACCAGTCGGTGCCACGACTGCCATGTCGTGCCTGGCCGCGTACACCATCACGGCTGCGACATGGAAGATTGTCCGGCCTGCGGGCGACAGTCGATCTCCTGCGGCTGCGTGTGGGCAGGCGAGGAGCATCTCAGCGAAGACTGGATCGACGAAATCGAGGAGCGCTACCTACTGACCGGACCTGACAAATGAATGGGTTCCGGCCGTGCGCTCAAGGCGGAAGCGGCTTCCGAGGTTTCGCAGGGCCGATTGCCGGCACTCTCCGGAATGCCTGCGAATGACCACAGTGCACTCGGCCCAGCCTGGCTTAACCGGCGATCCGTATCCTTTCCGCCTGGCGCCGTGCCCGCTGCTGAGCCGGGCCAGCACCGGCACGTGCTCAGCCAATACCGGGGCATCGAAGGCACCCAAACCAAGATGTTCAGCGCCGGAACCGCCCCGGCCTTCAACCCCACCGCTCTGGCCCGAACCGCTACCGACTACCACGGCAGCTGAACCACCCGGGGTGGGATCCAGGAGAGGACCGGCTCTATGGCCCGACTGGCGGGGAGTCGGTCCCTGGGGCCTCCCCGGTGTCCACGAGGGCTTGGGCCACATCACGGACCTTGGTGTTGAGGTGCTGGGAGGCGCGACGCAGGTTGTCGTAGGCCTCATCGGCGGTGATGTGTTCGCGCTCCATCAGGATTCCCTGCGCCTGGCCGATCATCTCGCGGGTCGTCAACGCGGCCTGGATGGTGTCGCGCATCTCGTTTTCGTGGGCTTCGGCCGCGACGAGGGCCAGGCCCGCCATGGCCGCCAGGATCACGCCTTTGGCCCGATCCAAGGCCCCGAACGCCCGCGGATAGCCGGCATAGAGGCTCAAGGCCGCTCCCCGTGAGTCGTCGTCGGATAGGCGTAGAGTCAGCACGCTCCGCACCCCGGCCTTGACCGCGGCCGGCCCGAACGAGACCCAGCGGGGATCGGCGGCCAGGTCCTCGCTGTACACCGTTCCTCCCTGACCGACTACTCCCGGACCGACTACTCGCTGACCGACGGCATCAAACGCCGGGCCCTCCCCGGCGCGGTGCTGGGCCACGTCCACGTCGGCGGCGACGGAGTCAGTGCCCACCGGAGTCGTGAGGGCGTCCCCATCGAGCACAAAGATGCTGGCGAAGTCACAACCGTCAATCGTGTGCACCGCCAGGTCTACCGCTGCCTTCAAGGTGTCCGCTGGGCTGCCGGCCGAGAACACGGCCTGCGCCGTAGTCAGGAAGTCAGCCATTAGCTCCGACGTTCGTTCGTCGGGGCTGGAAGAACCCTCGAGACTGGCCATAAGTCCTCGATCCGAAAACAGGAGACGCCGGTTTGAGCCTACCCGCAGTCCGCAATTTCCAACCGGCTGCCGGCGGCGCCAGGAAGCGATCTGATCTGTAACACAACCGAAATCTGCCGGAGACGGTTGGAATGTAAGGCTGGCGGCACCGATCATCATGATCCACGTCGCCCTGGAACACCGGACCAGCTATCTGTTCGATCGAGCCGTCCGCCTGTCGCCCCATGTGGTGCGCCTGCGCCCGGCCCCGCACTGCCGCACCCCGGTGCTCGCCTACTCGCTGAAGGTGGAACCGGAGCAGCATTTCATCAACTGGCAACAGGACCCGTTTGGCAACTACCTGGCCCGCCTGGTGTTCCCCGAGCCGGCCCGCCGGCTGATTATCACGGTGGATCTAGTGGCCGATCTTACGGTGATCAACCCGTTCGACTTCTTCGTCGAGGACTCCGCCCGGAACTACCCCTTCACCTACGAGGCGGAGCTGGCCCGGCAGCTGGGTCCGTACCTGCAGAGCGGACCGGCCGGGCCGCTGACGGCCTCCCTGCTCGCCGACGTGAAGAAGACCATCGCCCACGAACCCACCCCGCTCAACGACTTCCTGGTCCAGATCAACCAGCGGACCTACTCGGAGGTGGCCTACTCGGTCCGGATGGACCCCGGCGTCTACTCGCCCGAGGAGACACTGGCCAAAGGGATCGGCTCGTGCCGGGACACCGCCTGGCTGCTGGTCCAGCTGCTGCGCCACCTGGGCCTGGCCGCCCGGTTCGTGTCGGGGTACCTGGTGCAACTGGTCGCCGACGCCACTCCCCTGGAGGGGCCGGCCGGCCCGATGGCCGACTTCACCGACCTCCACGCCTGGGCCGAGGTGTACGTGCCGGGGGCCGGGTGGCTGGGCCTGGACCCCACGTCGGGCCTGTTCGCGGCCGAGGGCCACCTGCCTCTGGTGTGCACGCCCGACCCCGGTTCGGCCGCGCCCGTGACCGGTGCGGTCGAGGAGTGTGAAGTGACCTTCGAGCATTCCAACCAGGTGCGCCGGGTGAAGGAGACGGCCAGGGTGACCAAGCCCTACTCCGAGGAGGCGTGGTCGAGGATCGACGGCCTGGGACGGCGGGTGGACGAGGACCTGGTGGCCTCCGACGTCCGCTTGACCATCGGCGGCGAGCCGACGTTCGTCGCCGTCGACGCCCGCGACGAAAAAGAGTGGAGAACCGACGCCGACGGCGACCACAAACGAGTCCTCGGGTGGGAGTACACGGGCCGGCTGGCCAGCCGATTCGCGCCGGGCGGGCTCATCCAGTCGGTCCAGGGCAAGTGGTATCCCGGCGAAACACTTCCCCGATGGCAGCGCAACGTGTACTGGAGAACCGACGGCCGGCCGGTCTGGAAGGACCCCACCCTCCTGGCCGTCCCGCTCCCCGGCGAGACGCCGGCCCGCCCCGCCGGACCCGACGAGGAGCCGGCCCCACCCAAAGCCGGACCCGACGAGGAGCCGGCCCCACCCAAAGCCCGACCCCACGACGCCGGACCCCGCGACGCCGGACCCCGCGACGCCGGACCCCGCGACGCCCACCGCCTCCTCGTCGCCATCGCCGGCCGCCTGGGCATACCGCCCGAGCTGTGCCTGCCCGCCTACGAGGACCCGGTGCACCTGCTGTGGGAGGAGGCCTCCCTCCCGCCCGGCCCGCCGCCTGACGGTGACCAGCGGGCCGCTCTGGTCGACCGCCTGGACGCGGCCGCCGGGGCCGAACCGGCCGGCTGGGTCGTCCCGGTCCACCACCCCCCGACCGGAGATGTCTGGGGCACGTCGAGATGGACGACGCGACGGCGGCACCTTTTCCTCACACCTGGGGACTCGCCGATGGGCCTGCGCCTGCCGCTGTCGTCGCTGGAGTGGTCGCCCGGGGAATCGGAACCCCCGCGGTCGACCTTCGATCCCCGTCCGCCGCTCGGGGCGGGGGCCCAGCTCAAGGCGGCGGTGATCGTCCCGGGCACGGACGCGCCTCCTACCGCGGTGTGCGTCGAGGCCCGGGACGGCAGGCTGCACGTGTTTCTCCCGCCCCTGGAACAGCTGGAGTGGTGGCTGACCCTCGTCGATGCGGTGGAGGAGGCGGTGACGGCTACCGCCGGCCCGGTCGGCATCGAGGGGTACCCTCCTCCCCCCGACCCGAGGGTCCGGATGATCTCCGTGGCCCCGGATCCTGGAGTGCTCGAGGTCAACCTCCACCCCTCGGGGTCATGGCCCGAACTGGTCGAAACCATCGAGGGTGTCTATGAGGACGCCCGCCTATCCCGCCTGGCCCCAGAGAAATTCGACCTCGACGGAACTCACACCGGCACCGGCGGCGGCAACCACATAACCCTCGGCGGGCCCACCCCGGCGGACAGCCCTCTCCTGCGCCGGCCCGACCTGCTGCAGAGTCTGATCACCTACTGGCAACATCACCCGTCGCTGTCCTACCTGTTCTCGGGCATGTTCGTCGGCCCGACCAGCCAGGCGCCCCGCATCGACGAAGCTCGCCACGACAGCCTGGACGAGCTCGAGATCGCCTTCGCCGAGCTGGACCGCCTCGGCGACCGGCTCCGCCCGTGGGCCGTCGACCGGCTCCTCCGCCACCTCCTCGTCGACGTGACCGGAAACACCCACCGGGCCGAGTTCTGCATCGACAAGCTGTTCAGCCCGAGCGGGGAGCGGGGCCGGCTCGGTCTCCTGGAGATGCGGGCGTTCGAGATGCCCCCGCATCCCCGCATGGCCCTGGTGCAGGCCCTGTTGGTCCGGGCTCTCATTGCCCGCTGCTGGCGCCACCCCTACCGTCACCCCCTCGTCCGCTGGGGCCCCGAGTTGCACGACCGATTCCTCCTGCCCGCCTTCGTGGCCGCCGACGCCGCCGAAATCGCCGCCGACCTGGCCGCTCACGGCTACCCGTTCGAGGCCGGCTGGTTGGATCCGTTCATGGAGTTCCGCTTCCCCGTGCTCGGCGCAGTAGGGGTCGGGCCGACCCGAATCGAGCTCCGGCGGGCGATCGAGCCGTGGCCGGTGCTGGGCGAGGAAGCCTCGGCGGCCAGCACCAGCCGGGGCGTCGACTCCTCTCTCGAGCGGCTGCAGGTGCAGGTCGACGGGCTGATCGAAGGCCGCCACGCCGTCACCTGCAATGGCCGGTCCCTGCCCCTGCAGCCAGCGGGGGTGCCGGGAAGGTGGGTAGCGGGCGTCCGCTACAAGGCCTGGAAGCCTCCCTCCAGCCTGCACCCGACCATCGACGTGCAGTCTCCCCTGGTGTTCGACCTGTTCGACCTGTGGAACGACCGGCCTCTCGGTGGCTGCACGTATCACGTCGTCCACCCCGGTGGGCGGGCCGAAACGCGCTTCCCGGTCAACAGCAACGAGGCGGAAGCCAGGCGGGCCGGCCGGTTTCAACCCTTCGGGCACACGCCCGGATCGATCTGCCCGCCCCCTGGCGGCATCACCCCGCCGGCCGGGGGCCCCGGCTACCCTCGCACCTTGGATCTGCGTCGCATACCTTTTTCCTGACGTGACCTCCTCTCGCCCGCAACTGCTGGTCTCCGCGTACCGGCCGGTGCCGGACTCCTTCGACGAGATGGTGAGTGAGGACGGGCAGGTGCGGGAGCACTGGGCCCACCTGAGCTCCGTTCTCGACGGCCTCGGGCTGGCGGAGCTGGCCGGCCGGCAGGCCGAGGCGGCCAACCTGCTCGAAGACGACGGCGTCAGTTACAACATCTATGGCGACGGCGACGGCGACGGCGACGGTGGCCGAGCCCAGCAGTGGGCGCTGGACCCGGTCCCGGTCGTGCTCACCAGCGCCGAATGGGCGGGGATCGAGACGGCGGTGGTGCAGCGGGCCGAACTGCTCAACCTCATACTGACGGATCTGTACGGGCCCCGGGATCTGCTCAAACGGGGCTTGATTCCGCCCGAGCTGATCTTCGACCACGCGGGATTCCTGCGCCAGTGCGACGGCATCAGGATCAGGGGTCCGCTGCAGCTGTTCACCTACGGGGTCGACATCGCCCGCGACCGCGAAGGTCGGCGCTGGGTGCTGTCCGATCGCACCCAGGCCCCGTCGGGTGCGGCGTATGCCGCGGCCAACCGTTCGGTGCTATCGCGCGTCTTCCCGAGCTTGTACCGAGACGCCCAGGTGCACCGGCTGGCCCCCTTTTTCCGCGCCCTCCGCTCAGGCCTGGAGGCCGTCGCCCCCCAGCCGTCCTCCGAGCCCCGGATCGTGGTTCTGTCCCCCGGCCCGCGAAGTGAGACCGCCTTCGAGCACGGATCGCTGGCCGCCCAGCTCGGTTACCAGCTCGTGGAGGGCTCGGACCTGCGGGTCGAGCAGGGCCGGGTCTGGATGAGGTCGGTCGGCCATCCCGAACCGGTCGACGTCATCCTCCGGCGGGTCGACTCGTGGTACTGCGACCCCCTCGAGCTGCGCCCGGATTCCTACCTGGGCGTGCCGGGCCTGGTCGAAGCGTGCCGGCGGGGCACGGTCGCCGTGGTCAACACCCTGGGCAGCGGCGTGCTGGAGAACCCCGGCCTCCTCCCTTTCCTACCGAATCTGAGCGAGCGGCTGCTCGGAGAGCCGTTGGCCCTTCCGTCCGCTCCGACCTGGTGGTGTGGCGAGGCGACCGGGCTGAGTCACGTGCTGGCCCACCTCGACGCTCTGATCCTGAAGCCGATCGGGCGAGGCCCGGGTCCGACTGCCCGGTTCGGGTGGGCCCTCTCCTCCCGCCAGCGCGACGAGCTCCGGCTCGAGATATCGGCCCGCCCCCATGCCTGGGTCGGTCAGGAAGCCATATCCCTCTCGTCCGCGCCGACGCTCGGCATCGACCGGTTGGAGGCCCGGCCCAGCGTGATGCGCGCCTTCGCCGTGGTCGGCGGCGACGCCTACCTGGCCATGCCCGGCGGCCTCACCACGGTGGCCGACGGACCCGGCGGGATGTTGTCGAACCAGGCTGGGGCGGTGAGCAAGGACACGTGGGTGTTGGCCTCCGAGCCCGAGCGGGGCTACGGCTACTGGCAGTACAGCGGCCCGATCGTGCCGGCGGTCGAACCCCAGTCCCTGGTGTCGGCCCGGGTGGCGGAGAATCTGGTGTGGCTCGGCCGCTACGCCGAGCGGGCCGAGGGCGCGGTGCGCCTGCTTCGGGTGGTGCACGACCGCCGGACGGAATTTGCCGACGGCCGCAACCCGGCCGGCACTTGGTGTGTGCACGCCTTGCTCGCCGCCCTCACCCATGTCACGTCCAGCTACCCCGGGTTCGTGGGGCCCGAAGGCGAAGACCGCCTGCACGATCCCGGCGACGAGCTCCAATCGCTCGCCACCGACACGGCTCGCCCGGGAACCCTGGCCTACGCTGTGGCCCGGCTGCTCGACGCCGCCTACGCCGCCCGCGACCAGTTGTCGATGGACACGTGGCTGGTGGTGAGCTCACTTCATAGGGACCTCCTCGAGGTTCCCACCCTCGGCCGGTTGACCCTCCGCAAGGTGCTGGCCAGCCTGCTGGCGCTCGAAGGGTTGGCCGCCGAGAGCATGGTGCGCGAGCCCGGCTGGTGGTTGATGGACGCCGGGCGGCGTATAGAACGGGGGATCCATCTGGCCGCGCTGCTACGGGCCACGGTCACGATCGACCGCAACGAGGCGGCCGACAGCCTCCTGATGGAGTCGGTGCTCTCCGTGGCCGAAAGCATCATCACCTACCGTCGCCGGTACCGTTCTCACGCCCAGCTCGAGACGTTCCTCGATCTGATGCTGCTCGACGGGGACAATCCTCGGTCGCTCACCTACCAGCTCGACCGGCTCGTCGACGATCTGGCATCCCTGCCCCACCAGGCCGGTCGCCGGGTCTCCGAGGCGGAAAAGCCGGCGCTGGAGGCATCAACCGCTCTCCGGCTGGCCGACACCGCGCAGCTGGCATCAACGGGGAGAAATGGTGAGCGTTTCGAGCTGGCCCTCTTTCTCCAGACCATGATCGAGCGGCTGCAGCAGTCCGCCGAAGGGCTGGCAGCGGTCTATTTCGCTCACCCGGTGGGGCAGAGGTCGTTCCTCACTCCCGCCGACCCGGGCCTGCATCGCACGACCCAGCGGCTCCTAGCTTGAGGTACCGCGTCACCCACAAGACCTCTTATCACTACGACGACGTGGTGTCCTCCAGCTATGGGCAGATCCACCTCCTTCCCCGCGACGTCCCGGGCCAGATCTGCTTTGATTCCAGCGCATCAGTAGATCCGGCTCCCGCCGACCAGCGTGAACACACCGATTTCTTCGGGAACCGCTTCGTCTATTTCGAGATCATCACTCCGCACCGGGACCTGATCGTGACGAGCACCGGCACGGTAGAGGTCGCCGGCCGCCGGGTCCACCTGTCGGTGTCAGCCGAGCAGCGGTGGGAGGATGCCCGCCTGGCCGGCCGGCGGGAGCCGCAGACGGTCGACGACGTGCAGTTCGTCCTCGACTCCGGCCTGGCCTCGGTCACGCCGGAGGTGACGGCCTATGCACTGCCGTCGTTCCCGCCTGGCCGGCCGGTGGTCGAGTCGTTCGTCGAGCTGGGCGAGCGCATCCACGGCGATCTCAAATACGAGCCCGGTGCCACGTCGGTGGCGACCACCGCGGGCGAAGCGCTGGCCCGGGGGGCCGGCGTGTGCCAGGACTTCGCCCACGTGATGATCGCTTGCCTGCGCTCGCTCGGCCTGGCCGCCCGTTACGTCAGCGGGTATATAGAGACCGACCCACCACCCGGCGAGGCCCGCCGGCTGGGGGCGGACGTGTCCCACGCCTGGGCCGCTCTGCTCGTTCCCGCGGTCGGGTGGGTGGATTTCGATCCGACCAACCGCCAGCTGATCAACGACCGGTACGTCACGACCGCCTGGGGCCGCGACTACCGCGACATCCCGCCGCTGAAGGGAGTGATCTTCACCGACAGCACCAAGCACGAGCTCGAGGTGTCGGTCGACGTGGTGCGGGTATAGACACCAGGGTGCGGAACTTCAAGTGCCCCAGCTGCTCGCGTCTGGTCTTCTTCGAAAGCACGGAATGTGAAGAGTGCCGGGCCCAGCTCGGATTCTCCCCCGATGCGATGGACGTCCTCGCCCTCGGCCCCGGCCTGGCCCGGTGTGCCAACCACGTGGCCGCGGGGTGCAACTGGCTCGTACCCCCCGAGCAGACCGCAAGCCTGTGCCCATCGTGCCTGCTCACCCGGACCCGGCCCAACGACGCCGACCTGGCCGGCGACGCAGACATCGCCGGCGCCTACGTGGCGGCGGAGGCGGCCAAGCGCCGCTTGATCTTCCAACTGCTCGACTTGGGGCTCCCCGGGATGCCGATGCGTGGCCAGACGACGGGGATGCTGGCGTTCGATCTGCTGCTCAGCATCCAGAACCCGGTCACCATCGGCCACGCCGACGGGATCGTGACGATTGACCTGGCCGAATCGTTTGATGACTACCGGGAGCGGATGCGCCACCAGCTCGGGGAGTCCTACCGGACCATGCTGGGCCATATGCGCCACGAGGTTGGGCACTACTACTGGCAGGTCCTCGTGTCGGCCGACGAAGCCAGGTTGGGCCGGTACCGGGCCCGGTTCGGTGACGAGCGGGTCGATTACAGCCGGGCCCTGGAGCGGCACTACTCGGGTGGCGACCCGCCGGTCGGGTGGGAGGAAACGTACGTCAGCGCCTACGCCACGGCCCACCCGTGGGAAGACTGGGCCGAGACGTTCGCCCACTACCTGCACATCCGCGACGCCCTCCAGACGGCGGCTTCGTTCGGGGTGACCGTCGATCCCACCGTCGTCGCCCCGGAATCCGCCGGCCGGCTGGTCCCGTCGTCGGGCGAGAGCATCGAGGACATCATTGCCGACTGGATCCCACTGGCCAGCGCCCTCAACGCCATCAACCGGAGCATGGGCCATCCGGACGCCTATCCTTTTGTGCTCAGCCTGGGGATCATGGAGAAATTGGGCTTCGTGCACGAGGTCGCCGGCCGGCCCACCCTCTAGGCCAAGGAGGCTGGATTCCGGCCGAGGTTCGGGGCGCAGTCGCCTCGGTATGCCCGGTCTCGCTGCCTTCCGCTAGAGGGGCAGGTGAGGCGGGCCCTTCTTACTATCAAAAGCGGTCGCCAGATCACCGAACTAGAGATTTTCCGTCACGGCGGCGTCCAGCAGCTCGCCGGCCGGCTCCCGCCAGACGTCGCCGGCCCCTCGCCGGCCGTCGCTGGCCCTCGCGCCCCTCGCCGGCCGTCGCCGGCCCTCGCCCGCGGCCGCCGGCCCTCGCCCGCCAGCCGCCGTCGCGTCAGCTCACCGTCTGCATCTCTCGCCACGATTCGCCGGCGTTCAAGGTGGCGTCGAAGGGATGCGGGATCTGTATGGCATCGGGAGCCAGCCCGCTGCCGGGGGGCCGCGTGCCCGTTTGGGCCGAGGCGATAGCCTCGAGCAGAAGGCGGCGAGCGGTGGCGATGGCAACATCGCTCGAGGACAGATTCTCTTTGGATCGATCGACGATCGGCCCCATGCTCACCTGAACCACGGCGTCTTCCTGAATCTGATCCCGGTCGAAGCCGGTGAAATGACCGGCCTTCATCAGCTGGCGGTCCTGGCCCCACCTGTTGGAGCGATCGCCTCGCAGATCGACGAAGTTACGGGGATCGGGCTCGACGTCGTCTCGAACCGCCCCCATATCCTTGTGGGACTTCTGGGGCGACTCGCCGTAATGGCCAAAGAACAGCAGATGGTGGGTGTCGTCGACAGGAGCAAAGGCAAAGACCTGGGTGGTATCAGGAAAGCCAGTGGGCACGACGACCACCAACGGGAAGAAAAAGTGCGCCACCCGGACGTAGGTCTGGTCCTCCCCGGCCTGCCGCAGCGAAGCGGCTCTCATCCCGTAGGATGTGGTCTCGGTCTCATACAGGGGCACAGACGCCAGGGCGAGTTCAGCCCCTTCGACGTTCCTCGACGCCGCCCTTTGTTTGGCGATGCTCCGTTGTGACCAGCTCTGGTGCAGGATGGTGCCGTGGGCCGAATCGAGGCCGCCTTCGAGGCCCTGAAGCCAATTGCAGGGTAGGACCGAGAAGGTCAGCCGGGTATTGACGCCGTGCTCGGCGCTGAAGGGCAGGTCGGGGAACGCCGGTGCGTCCCCCCCGCCAAGCCACACCCAGGCAATCCCGCCGGCCTCGTGCACCGGGCAATGCACTGTTCGCACACCAGCGGCGAACTGCGCCGAGCGCAAGACCTGGGTGGGCGCCTCGACCACACACCCCGACACATCCAGCTTCCATCCGTGGTAGATGCACCGTATCCCGTTGCCCTCGACCCGCCCTAACGCCAACGACGATCGACGATGGGGGCAGAGCTCATCAAAGAACCCGACCTCGCCGTTTTCAGCCCGGAACGCGATGTAGTTCTCGCCGAACAAACGCACTGGTGTAGGGCCATCGCCTGCCACCAGGTTGTCCGACAATGCGAACGGGATCCAGTAATTCTCCCGCATCAGACGGCCCAAAGGCGCGTCATCCTCGACCCGGGTCATCAACTCGTTCTCAGCGACCGTCGTCATAGCCGACCCCAGTTCATCTCAACACCTGGATGACCGTCCCGCAACTCCGTGGCAAAAGCGTCCGGCCGTCCGACACCCTAGCTCGCCCGGTTCGCGATCCGCCTGGGGGTGGAGGGCCAGGGGGTGGGACTTCCCCGTCCCCGGCTGCCAAGAACGGAAATCCGACTTGTTCAGTCGGATTTATCGGGTTAGGCTTGGTGCATGCAGTGCTCCTCCTCGCTGAACGACCCGTGGGAACCGGCAACTCGCCTGAATTACGACGAGCTCTGTCGTCTCAGCGCATGCGTTCCCCCGTGGTGTTCGTCTCGCAACTGGAGGTAGTCCGATCATGTCAACGACCGTCTCCCGGCCTGACGGGCCGGTGCCCACCTTCAGCGTCTCGACCAGAGATGTCAACTATTTCCAAACCGGACGGACAGGCCACCCGGCCGGGCGCCATCGCCACCAGCGCCGCCTCGATTTCGATGCACTCGAGGAGATCGCGGTAGGACTGGCCCAGTCCGTGCCGGGTCGCGACTGTGCGTGGACCGATGGGACCCGGCGCCGCTACGCCTGCCTGCTCGATACCCCCCTCTATGACGCCTGGCTGATCGAGTGGTCACCCTCGTCGAATCTCGAGCTGCACGATCACGGCGGCTCACAGGGGGTGGTGTTCGTGGCGACCGGACGAGTGGTCGAGACCTATACCGATCTCGACCAACGCCACTGCCCGCGCACCCAGATCGTCGACGCCGGCGAGGCCTTCTCCATAGCGGCGACTCGTGTCCACGAAATGTCGAACCCGGGGCCGGCGGATGCCCTATCCGTGCACGTGTACTCGCCACCGCTTCGGGCCATGACATTCTTCGATCACCGGCCGGACAGCTTTCTCATCCCTTTGCAAACCACGCGAGGGGATTTGGCGGAGTTGGAAGAGGTGACCATTTGATCGGGCATATCTGACCGGGCAGATCGGATCGGGCAGATCCGATCGGGCAGATCAGATCGGGCAATCAGATGCGTCGAGCTCAACGGTGCTCCCATTCCTTGGCCAGCAACTCGTAGGAACGTACCCGGTCGGCGTGGTCGTGGACGATGGTCGTCACGATGAGCTCGTCGGCTCCGGTCGCCTCCTGCAGGATCTGCAGCTGATCGGCGACCTGGGTGGGAGATCCGACGAACTGGGTGTCCACCCGGTCCCTGACCAGCCGGCGGTCCGCATCGTTCCACTGGTGGTGGGCGGCCTCGCCGGGCGACGGGAAGGTGATGGCGCCCGCTCCGGTGCGGATGCTCAGGACCCATTCCCCGTAACCGCTGGCCAGCCGGCGAGCGGTTTGCTCGTCGTCAGCCACCACAACATCGGCCGAAACTGCGACATGCGGTTCGGCGAGCACGCCTGACGGCGAGAACGCGTCCCGGTACGCATCCACCGCCTCGAGCACGGTCGTCGGGCTCACGTGGTAGTTGGCCGCGAACCGCAGGCCACGCCTGCCTGCCAGCTGGGCGCTCTCCCCGCCGCTGCTCCCGAGGATCCAGACCTCCACCGGAGCCCCCTCCCCGGGTATGACGTGGGCGTCGGCCCCCTCTGCTGACCGGTAGGTCCCGGCCAGGAGGGCCAGTACGTCGTCGACCTGCTCGGTGTAGGGCTGGGGCGCCGCTCCCGGTAGCTGAAGAAGGCTCTTTTGCATTTTGAAGCGCGGCGAGTCGGCCAGTTTGGCGAACGAGAACGGCTCCGGTATGAGCAGCCCGTTGGCCGTCCGGCCGTCCACCAGATCGCGGTGCGACCCACCAGGCCCCGACTGGCGGGGCAGCCCGGCCGAGCGGCCGAGACCAAGATCGACCCGCCCGGGATACACCGCATCCAGAAGTCCGAACTCCTCCACCGTGGCCAGCGCGGTTCGGTGCCCCATCTGCACGGCTCCGGAGCCGATACGGATCGTCGAGGTCGCCGATCCGGCCAGGGCCAGAATGACGGCGGGGGAGGTCCCGGCCACTCCGGGGTTGAGGTGATGTTCGGCAAACCAGTAGCGGTGGTAACCGCTGCGCTCGGCGGCCTGGACCAAGTCGATGCTGTTGCGCAGGGCCTGCGCCGCGGTCGAGCCGGAGGTCACCGGCACCAGGTCCAGGACCGAGAGGGGAGCCGGGCTCACCGCGCCGCCGCGCGGACGGGTCCGAGACCGAGATGATCCCGCAGAGTCGCACCTTCGTAATCGGTCCGGAACACTCCTCGCTCCTGCAGCAGCGGCACGACCCCGTCGACAAACGGGCCAAGCCCGCCCGGGGTTATGTGGGGAACCAGGATGAACCCGTCGCTGGCATCGGCCTGCACGAAGCGGTTGATGGTTTCCGCCACCGTCGCCGGTGTTCCTATGAAGGTTTGACGGCCGGTCACCTCGATCATCAGCTCGCGGATGGACAGGTTCTTGGCCGCCGCCGTCTCTCGCCACTGCCGAGCCGTGGTGAGCGGGTCACGGTGCATCCTGACGCTGGCTCGACCCTTGGCGACGGAGTGCTCGCCAGGGTCGGGATCAATCTCGGGCAACGGCCCGTCGGGATCGTAGGCCGATAGATCACGGTTCCAGACCTGCTCCAGGAACCTGATGGCGGTCTGGCCGCTCACCTGCTGGAGGCGCACCTGATGAGCCAGCTCTTGGGCCTCGGCGTCGGTGTCGCCGAGGACGAACGTGGCTGCGGGGAGGATGAGCAGATCCGAGGCGGTCCGCCCGTGGTCGGCCAGACGGCCCTTGATGTCCCGGTAGAAGGTCTGGCCCTCGTCGAGGGTGCTGTGCCGGCTGAAGATGGCATCGGCACTGGACGCGGCGAACTGTCGGCCCTGGTCGGAATCGCCGGCCTGGAATATCACCGGCCGTCCCTGCGGGCTGCGGGGAACGTTGAACCGGCCGGAGATGTCGAAGTGACGGTCGTGGTGCTCGAACCGGCCGATATCCGGGCGCAGAGGAACACCCCTGATGCCTTGTCGGCGACGATCTCATCTCCCGTCCAGGAATCAAACAGCTCCAGGGCCGTGCGCAGGAAGGTGCGGGCCCGTTCGTAGCGGTCATCCTCGGCCAGGAAACCGCTTCGGCGGAAGTTTTCTCCGGTGAAGGCGTCCCACGAGGTCACCACGTTCCAGGCCGCCCGGCCGCACGAAAGGTGGTCGAGAGACGCGAACTGGCGGGCGACCTCGAACGGCTCGTTAAAGGTCGAGTTGATGGTCCCGGCCAGCCCGATCCGCTCGGTTACGGCGGCCAGCGCGCTGAGTACGGTAAAGGTGTCGGGACGGCCGACCACGTCGAGGTCGTAGATGAGCCCGTTCTGTTCGCGCAGCCGCAGACCCTCGGCCAGGAACAGGAAATCGAACTTTCCCCGCTCGGCGATCTGGGCGAAGCGCACGAACGAATCAAACTCGATGTGGCTCCCGGCGTCGGGGTCGCTCCACACCGTGGTGTTGTTGACGCCTGGGAAGTGGGCGGCGAGGTGTATCTGCTTGCGGGTGCCGGGCATCGCCTTGCTTCCTCTCAGGCCACTGCGTAACGGTTGGCCGGACGGTCGAGACCGAACAGCCCGCGCAGAGTCGACTCTTCGTAGGTACGGCGGAACAGCCCGCGCTTTTGCAGCTCAGGCACGAGTCCGGCTGCGATCTGATCCAGGTCGTGGGGGAGGGTTGCCGGCCTGAGCCGGAAACCGGCCAGACCGGTGCCGGCCCACTCCTCGATGAGATCGGCGAGCTCGAGCGGGGTTCCGACGAAGGTCGCGGCGTCGCTCTCCCACTCGGCGCCGGCCCATTGGTCCAGGCGCCCCTTGCGGGCGGCCGCCGCACTGGCGCTGCGGTCGAGGAACACCACGAGGTCCGCCAGCACACTCACACCACCGGCTCTCCTCCCAAGGTCGCTCTCCTGGTGGCGCAACCCTTCGACGATCGCTACGGCGTGGGCCGCGTCGCGTGGAGTGACAAAGCCGAGATCGACGGAACCGGCGATCAGACGGTACAGCTCCGGGCCGTGGCCGAGAGCCGCCACCAACGGTTGGCCCTGAGGGGGTCGGGGGGTGATGGAGGGGCCGCGGACGGAGAACCAGTGTCCGGAGAAGTCGATGTAATGCAGCTTGTCCCGGTCGATGAACCGGCCTGTGGCGACATCTCGTATCTCGGCGTCGTCCTCCCAGCTGTCCCAGAGCCGGCGAACCACCCCGACGTAATCCGCGGCCTCTTCGATCAGGTCGACCAGCCGTCGGTTCACTTCCGGATCGGTCCACCCGGTCAGACCGATGTCGGGCATCGACCGACGACCGAAATGGCGGGCCTCATCCGGTCGGGTCGAGATCTGGACCCGGACCCCGGCCCGGCCCCCGCTGACGTAATCGAGGGTGGCGATGGCCTTAGAAATGTGGAACGGCTCGGTGTGGGTCACCTGCGCGGTCGGGACGAGCCCGATCCGTGAGGTGGCCGGGGCCACCCTGGCCGCGACCAACACCGCATCGAGGCGCCCCCTCACCCGGTCCGTGCGCTCGTCAGCCTGGAACGGCCGGTCCGACTGGAGTCGAAAGGAGTCCTCGATGGTGAGGAAATCGAGGAGCGCGGCTTCGGCCCGGGCGGCCAGATCGACCCAGTACGCCGGGTCGAAGAGCGATCCAGCAGCCGCATCCTCCGCCCGCCACGCCGCGGGATGCCAGCCCGCCCCATCGAGCGCTACGCCCAAGTGGACCGGCCGCGGCTCAGCCACCGTCTGCCGCCTCGGCCCCGAGCACCCTTGGTTGCTGGGGTCTTAGGCGAAGAACATGAGGCAGCAAAGTGGATCCGTTCCAGCCAGAGTCAGCATGAGCCTCCGACGCTACCCGCGTCATGGCTCGATGTCAATATTCCCGATGGAGTTAGTCGGCTATAGGCGGCAGCCGGTCGGTGGGAGTCGGCGCAGTGGCGGGCGGAGGGGCTGCTGGTCTCACCCCGCCGCCCGCCGCCCGCCGCCCGCCGCCCGGCGCCCGGCGCCCGCAACCCGGCGCGCCATTGCCAGCTCCCAACCCTTACTTCGGGAGGACGCCCCCGTCCCAGATCAACGGATCGGGATGGATCGAGGTCATGCCGAGGAGTTCCATGTTCTGTCCGAGCGCCAGGTCGTTGACGGCTGCCCGCTTGAGCTCCTGTACGAATGTGCGGCGGGTGTTGCGCAAGGTAACAGGGGAAAACCTGGCCAGATAATGTGCGATCTCCCACGCCCGGTCGAGCAACTGGTCCTTGGGCAGTACCTCGTTGACTGCCCCCCACTCGTAGGCCTGTTGCGCCGTGATCCTCTGACCCATCAACTGCCAGTACCGGAAACGGTTCATGCCTATAGCTCGCGGCCAAATATTCTGGACACCGTCACCGGGAGACAGGTTCGAGACGAAATGGGCGAGGTCCTGAAAATAGGCGTCATCTGACGCGAGGACGATGTCACACATGAGTGCCAATTCGGAGTGAATTGTGACGGGACCATTCACGGCGGCGATCATGATGGCGTCGATGTCCAACATGTTGTTGTGTCGGTTCCTGCCGAACCACCCTGACTCCTCGACATCCTCGGCGGGGCGCTGAGGCGCGGCCTGCAACTTTGCCGCGTAGGCTTCGAGCTCCGGGCCCTTTGGCCGCCAGTTCGCGTTGAAGTTCTCCCCCGTGCCAGTGTAGATCACTATGCGAACATCGCGATCACCGGCGACATCAGCAAACAGGTTCGGAGTGGCGAGAACCGCTTTGCTCCAGTTGACGGGACCACCATCGGTGTGCATCCTGATCAGAAGGATCCCATCGTCGGTCTTCTCCAGAACATAGGAATCGGAATATCGATCGCGATACTCTTCGAACTTCGTGAGACGGGGCATTTGTTGTGTCGTTTCCTTTCTCTTCTTCCGACATACGGTGGTGTCCCACTCGCTCTGCCAACCCTAATGCGCCGACTGGTCAGGCCTGACTCAGGAGGACGTCGTCAAGACTCCTGGCCTCGATGTCCAAGCGCCCGAGCAGCCCAGGCACTATCTGGTGCTCAGCCCACGAGCCGATGAGGGGGACAGATACAACCAGTTCGCCAGACAAGCGGCGGACGGTGGTACGACCTTGAGCGACCAGGACGAAGTCGGCCGAGCCATGAAGTCGTTTGGGGTCGGCTTCAGCGCTGAATTCGAGCCTTCCCGAGTCCGTCGAGCGGTCTACCGCTATCTCCTGGATCCAGACGAGCCGGCTCTGCCCCACCAGTCGCCGGGCCACCTCGTTTACGCTCCCTACGAACTGGTACCGAAGCCGCAGCTCGACGCGTTGTCCATCGGCGTGCTGATCCAGGACCTCTGGCTGGCTCACATCCGGCAGTGCCAGGGTGGTATAGAAGTCCGGGTCGGCCAGGATCGCGGCCACCGCAGCAGGCGAGCCGTCGAAGCGGTGCTCGGTCTGAAATCGCATATTCTCTAGTTTGACCTGACAAACGAACCGCCCGCGTTCGAACCGACTCGTCAGGTCTCGGCTACAAGCTGCCGCTACGGCGCGGCCGAAGTCAGGTTAGGGGGTCTGCCGCTAGCTGTTGAGGGTCTTGACCATGTCGCACATATTCATCGTCGCCGGCTCCACCGCGGTTCTCGGTTCAGTTCCCGCAAATCTCGATCCGCGAAGGCTTTGCCGTCGATGTCCAACTCTCCCCGATCACAGAGTAGGTGCCGATAACCGTCGATGATCGGATGACGGCCCGCCTACACGTCGATCGGGGTCGCATGGGTGTCGAGGACGGAGGGTCGTTATGAGACCTGCCGGGATCAATGAGCAGTGATGCAAGGGAGGGTAGGGACCAATAGGAGCGGCGGAAACGCAGAACAATTGGCGCTGGGCCGGTGCCTGACGCGGCGACGTACCGTCTCGCTCGGGTGATTATGACAGGGTTGACAGCATCTGACACCGTACCTAACATGCGTTCGTGGCCTGATTGCAGAGGAGTCCATGCGTCCGTCGTGGGACGTGGTTCAACGGGGAGGGAGACGGTCATGCGCCTTGGTCGCGGTCGGAGCCGTTGGTTGACGTTGATAGCTGGCGTCGCCGCGGCGGTCCCGATGTTCGTGTGGACGGCACCCTCGGCCGGTGCTTCATCTCCTGCCGGGAGTTCATGGCGACCGCCACCGGGTTTGGGGCCAACCCAGGTCGATCTCACCAACGACCAGACTCACCGCTACGGGGAGCCCGAGATCGCGGTCAACCCAAGAAACCCGAAGAACATCGTGTACTTCGTGATGTCGAACATGTTGACCTACCAGTGCGAGGCGGCCGGCGATCCCAACTGCCAGCTGCTTCCCCTGTCGGGGACGCCGGCAGGCGAGTACAAGGTTCCCGGCTGGATCAGCACACATATCTTCGTGACCTACGATGGCGGCCGGAAGTGGTCGCAGGTGAACTTCCCCATCATTCCCAGATACAGGGGTTTTCCCGGTGAGGGGACAGATCACTCTGATCTTGTCTCCATGGGCGACCCGATGGTGACGGTGACCGCCAACGGCACGTTCTACCTGGGTTGGGATTCCATGAACCTGGGAATCGTCGATCTGCCGCCCGGATACATGTTCGGAGGGGTCACGGTGTGTCCTGCGACCACGCCCGCACCGGGATGCCCGGTTGGCGGTCTGGCTGATGGTGGCATCGCGGTGAGCAAGTCCACCGACGGTGGGCGAAGCTGGAGCACACCTGTTCTGACCGGTACGGGGGTGGACCGGCCCTGGATGACCACCGACCTCTCTACCGGCACCGTCTATGAAGCCTCGTCCGGCTTTGTGGATGGGTCCATGTCCACTGGTAACCCGAGCCTGCCGCTGGCCGGCAATGGCATCGCTGACCGGTGGGTGGTGTCATCCCCGAACGGAAAGCAATGGACGACCCCCGAGGAACTTGGAGGCTGCGATACGTCCACAACGCCGCCGACGTGTTACTCGGGCTCTGGTGGCGCCAACATCTCCGCCGCGCACGGAGTGCTGGCCGCCACCTTCCAGGCCACGACTGACGCTGCCTGCACGTTTTTCGTGAGGACCGCGGCGCCTTGCACCGTGTTCGAGACCTCGAGGGATTCGGGGCGGACGTGGACTCGTCACGCAGTGGCGGGTCTGGCCGACGCCGCCGGCTCGATCCTGGTAGCCGCCGACCCGGCCCGAGCGGACACCTACACCGTGGCCGCATTGAACTCAGCTCAGACGGAGTTCGATGTATATACGACCTACAACTCCGGGATCACCTGGATCGGCCCGACCGTTGTCACCGACAACGCCACCAGCACCAAGTACAAGCCCTGGATCAACTACTCGCCCGATGGAGTTGTCGGTTTGGCCTGGCGCAGCGTGGTACCCGGAGCCGACCCGCCCGTTGCCGCCCAGGACGACCAGGCGTGCGACGAACTCGGCTGCATCTCAGGTCTTCCTCCCGACGTCAACGATGAGGACCCCCCGGTCGGCCCCTACACCATCTGGGCGGCCATCTCCTACGACGGCGGCGCCAGGTTCAGCCAACCACTGCAGATCAGCACGGCACCCTCACCGACGTACGATCCCAACATGTCGGCCGGCACCGACGACACCACCGATATCACGCTGAGCAACCACGACGCCTACGTCGGCTGGGGAGACTGGAGGCCCGGCAACGTGGCTGGATTCTTCAGCGCCGTCAAGCTCCAGGCGTTCACCTTTCCACACAACCCGCACGGTCCTGGGCATCACTAGAAGCACCCACCCGGCCATCCGCAGTAAACCCCGGGGTTCCACATCGCCACCCGTCTCTGGATGGCACCGGTGGCCGCGAGTTCGAAACCCCACCCTTTCCTAGCGGCCCCAACTAACCAGTCAACTCGCCTGCCTCAACTGTCAATGTTCGCCAGGCCAATATGCAAAGGCTACTCACGCCGCCGCTAACGACAGGACTTGAAGTTCAGCTGGTGTATCAGCAAGCCATCTCTAAGCTACGGAGCCCGACTGTGTCCAAATCGAGTGACCAGTGTTCCAATTACCCCTTCGGCCGTTACGCGCTCCGTACACCGTCGGTCCAAACCCATCCCAGCGGTGGTTGCCGGCCAACAGGAGCGTCGTGCTCATCGGGTTGCTGGGGCGTCGCGTAGCCCGCCTCCGTGGAGGGAACGAGCCCGACCGCCTGTTAGGGCACGTCACCTGTCCTCGACTCCGGTCAGGCGCCTCGGTCCCAACAGCGCGCGCTGGTAGACGGTGCTCTCAGGCCGAAGCGACCAGATCGCGATCCTCGTTGGGCCGTACGGAAAACCGACGGAAACCCTTCGGCCCGTTCTCGAGCGGCCTGGAGAGCTCCTCGACCGTGGGGCCGACGCGCTCGGCGATCGGCTGGAGCGCCTTCAAATCGAAGCCGTAGATGCGCGCCGCGTTGCCGCCAAGGATAAGGCGGAGCTCGTCCGGGGGGACTTCGGAGAACGAAAGCCTCAGGCTCTCTCTGGTGTGCGGATAGGTCCCCTCGGGATGCGGGAAGTCCGATCCCCACATGATCGTGTTGATCCCGATCTCGTGGCGCATCCGCGCTTCCTTCGGGGTCATGAAGGTCGCACCCACACCGAAGTTGCGTTCCCAGTAGCGGCGCGGATCCAGGCTCAGCGAGTTCCGGAACACCTCCATGCCGAACCCTTCCTTCATGCGCTGCTGGAGCCGGTCGACCTCGCGTGGGATCCAGTCGGCGTACTGCTCGGAGAACACGATCTTCAACGACGGGTGACGGTCCAGCACCCCGCCGAGCATGAAGATCGGCAACGGGAGCGGCTGGAAGTTCTGGGCCGAGGCGAACATCAGCATCATGTTCATCGCCGGGTCGCCCGAGCCGAACACGCCCTGGTCAACACGGAACGCCGCATGCGAGTTCACCGGAAAGTCGTAGTGCTCGCACATGCTCCACAGGCGGTCCCAATGGCTCTCGTGCAGACCGGGCTTGTCGATCTTCAGCGGCGGGATCTCGATCCCGCCGCGTACACCGGCCTCCGCCGCCTCCGCGATCAGCCCGAGCGCCTCGTCCAGGTCGTCGTAGTCCACGATCCGGATCACGCCTTTGAGCTGCCCGGGGTATTCAGCGCAGTACTCCGCCATCCAGCGGTTGTAGGCGCGGATTCCCGCGACTCGGTGCGCCCGCGAGTACTCACGCCCGATCATGCCGAAGATGGCCAGGTTCGCGGTGAAAGGCGCGGAGCACAGCATGCTCGCGCCCGGATAGATCACACTGGCCACGACACCATCGGCCTCGAGCGCTCGCACCCGGTGGGTGGCGTCGCCCATGCCATCCTCGATCGACTGCAGGAACTCGTCGGTGTGCGCACCGTCTTCGTCCGCGCCCCAACTCTTGGTGTTCTGCTCGACCGTCTCGTAGAACCCCTTCTCCATGGCCGGATACACGTTGGCGAGCCAGTCGTCGAAGTCGTCCCGGTAGCCCGCATCCAGGTACTCGCGATACCCCGCAGGCTTCACGCCACCGTGGGTGTCCGCCGAGATAACAAGGTAACGAGACTCGTTCGGCGCGTCCATCGCTTACCCTCCCCAGCCGATTCATCATGAAGCGACGGGATCAACAATAACTGAACAAGCTGACTCGGCAAACCACCACGTGGAGCGGGCCGGAGACGGAGAGGATCCGGTCATCTCATCGAACGGGGGCGGTGGACCTGTGAGGCCACGGCCCCCCCAGCGCCCCGGAGGCCGGTTACGAGCTCGCGCGTCGCTCGTCGCCGACGTGGCCGCCCTGATCGGGCACCTCGGCTGCGGTCCGATCGTCGCCGTAGGGCATTCGCTCGGCGGGGCGGTCGTGGCGTCGTTGGCCCTGGAGCGACCGGACCTAGTGCGGCCGTCGTCGCCGTGGACCCGGGCACCTGGTACCCCATGAGGCCCGAGCGGCCTGGCTGGCTTCGCTCTCGCAGTGACCTGAGACCCGGCCAGTTAGGATCGCGCGCCGAGAAGCGGTCAGGCAGACGAGAAGTGGTCAGGCAGAGCAGTGGACTCGTCTACCCCGGTTACGGTGCAAGACAGGCAAAGAAGTGACAGGCAAATGAAGGGATGGCGACTATGTCCGAGATAACGACCGGCGTGACGGTTTACCGGGCGGCCGAAGCCCCACTGCTGTCGGAGAGTGGCGCCACCAAGACCGACTTCGAGGCCGCTCCCGTAGTGCAGGAGGTGGCCCGCAAGCTGGCATCGACCGATTGCTCGATCAACAAGATCCTCGCCCACCACGGCACCGGCGAGGCCAGCCTGTCGGTCGTCTATCTGTTCTTCAAGCCCCACTTTCCGTTGTTCCCCCACAAACACGACGTCAACAGCCTGTATGTCGTCATCTCGGGATCGGTCGTCGACTTTATGGGATCCGAGACGTTGCGCCCCGGAGACTGCTGGTCAGTACAGGCCGGCCAGTCCTACTACTACACTGCCGGGCCCGAGGGCGTGGAGGTGCTGGAGATATTCACCGGCCGGGACCAGGTGAACATCATCCTGACCGACGCCGCCACCGAGCGGCTGGAGGCGGCCGAGGCCGCGGTGCGCGACCACGAGGAGTCCTGGCGGGAGATCACGGAGGGCCCGTTGTTCCGGGCCAATGCCGGTCGGTAGGCAAGTATCGGTAGGAAAGTATCGGTAGGCAAGTATCGGTAGGAAAGCTAGGAAAGTATCGGTAGCAAGTAACAGCGGGAGAGCGGAAGCCGAGGACCGGACTTCGGCACTCCGTCACCCCGACCCGC
This sequence comes from uncultured Actinomycetota bacterium, assembly GCA_963783945.1. GTDB lineage: Bacteria > Actinomycetota > Acidimicrobiia > Acidimicrobiales > Palsa-688 > CAWAPS01. The sequence continues at coordinate 308,544 of CAWAPS010000006.1, read as the reverse complement.
TCGCTCAGGAGCCGAGAATCCTGATTCTGGACGAGCCCGCGGCCGGAAGCGACGCCAGGAGCCGCAGGGAGCTGAAGGAGTTGTTGAAGCAACTGGCTTTGGGCCAGCGGATGGGCGTCATAGTCATCGAACACGACGTCGAGTTTGTCTTCGAACTCTGCGACCGGGTGTTGGCCCTTGACACCGGGCGAGTCATCGCTGAGGGATCGCCTGCCGAGGTTCGTCGCGACGCCAGAGTCATAGAGTCCTACCTCGGCTCCACCGGGGAAGCGGGGATCGCCGGCGCGGTATCGGTCAAGGGATTGGCCGATGATCGAAACTCGGGGGCTTGTGGTCGGATACCGGGGCAACGCCGTCGTGTCCGGACTGAACATCTCAGTTGCCTCAGGCGAGATAGTAGCTCTGCTTGGCCGGAATGGCGCAGGCAAGACCACTACGATCAACACCATCGCCGGGCAAATTCCTTCCGTGAAGGGCGAGGTACTGCTCTACGGCAAGGTTACGAAAGACCCGTTCCACGTCCGAGCCCGGAAAGGCGTCGCACTGATTACCGAGGAGCGAGCTATCATCCGGCGTTTGTCGGTATGGGACAACCTTCGCCTCGGCAAAGGAAAGCCGGAGCTGGCGTTCGATATCTTTCCCGAATTGACTCCACTGCGCCGCAAGTCGGCTGGACTCCTGTCCGGGGGCGAGCAGCAGATGCTCGTACTCGGACGGTGTCTGGCCGCCGCTCCTCGTATTTTCTTGGTGGACGAACTGTCATTTGGACTGGCGCCCATGGTCGTCGACCGTCTCGGTTCGGTGTTGATCGCGGCTGCCGAGCAAGGGGCCGCGGTACTGCTGGTCGAACAGCACGCCAAGGTGGTCGTCCATCCGAGCAGCGAAGGCGACGAAGGATGGCCTCAGCGGGCGAGGTGCGGACCCAGAGGTAGGCCTTGTGACCTAGAGCATCGGCCGGTCGGATCGCGTAGCGTCCAGGGTGTCAGGTTCCAGTACGGGGAAAGGGTTGATGGGACTAGCCATCGGGGGGTCGCTGATCATGGCCGTCGGGATTGCGATCACCCCGGTCGCGATCACGGCAGTTCTGCTCCTCCTGACGACCCCGCAGGCCCGAATCAACGGACCGGCTTTCCTCGTCGGCTGGCTTGTCGCCCTCGGGGTGGTGGGTGCCGTCGTGCTGGTCATCGTCGGGTCGACCAGCGTCAGTCATACGGGAACGCCGCCGCCATGGGTGAGCTGGCTGAAGATCGCATTGGGCATCCTGCTCCTGGTGGTGGCGGTCTACCAGCTAGTGCGGCATCGCTCGGGAAGGTCGTCGCCCAGAAGACCTCCGTGGGCGGAGAAGCTCGGGGCGGTAAGACCGTCGGCTGCCTTCGGACTCGGCGCGGCGTTGGCAGGGGCGCGGCCCAAGAACATCATCCTGATTGTCGGTGGGGTCACGGCGATCGTTCAAGCGGGCGTCTCGGCCGGGGGCAAGACCATCGCCTACCTCGTCTTCGCCGCCGTCGCGACGATCGGCGTGGCCATACCCATAGTGATGTACTTCGTTTTGGGAGACCGCGCCCCGGAGAGCCTGCGGAATCTCGAGGACTGGATCTCGGTCAGCAGCGCGCCGATCATCTCGGTGTTGTGCCTGGTTATTGGTGTTGACCTCATAGGTAACGGCATCATGGCGCTTACCTGAGCCGGCAGGCCGTCGCACTGGTCCCGCGTCTTGCCGCCCGCCTGCCCATGTGCTAGATCGGTCGGCGCCAGCCGGCGTCCGAGGAGGCGTTTCGTGTCCGACTTCGAAAAAACCGACTACTTCCGAAGTGAGTCGGTCCGCGCCGACCCCTACCCCTACTTCGACCACATGCGCAGCCGGTGCCCGGTGCGGCGCGAGCCGCACGAGGACGTGATGATGGTAACGGGCTACGACGAAGCCCTGGCGGTCTACCGAGACACTGAGACGTTTTCTTCGGCCAACTCCGTCACCGGTCCCTTTCCCGGATTCCCCGTGTCGCTCGAGGGTGACGACGTGAGCGAGCTCATCGAGGAGCACCGTGACGGGCTTCCCTTCAGCGATCAACTCCCGACCCTGGACCCGCCGAAGCACACCATGCACCGCGGCCTGTTGCTGCGGCTGCTGACGCCCAAGCGGATGAGGGAAAACGAGGAGTCGATGTGGCGGCTGGCGGATCGCCAGATCGACGAGTTCGTCGCCGCCGGCAGCTGCGAGTTCGTCGGGGAGTTCGCCAGCCCCTTCACCATGTTCGTCATCGCCGATCTGCTCGGCGTGCCTGAAGCCGATCTGCCCACGTTCCGGGAGCAGCTGGTCGCAAGCTCGGCATTGGGCTCGGCCGAAGACACCATGGCCCACAAGCCGCTCGAGTACCTCTACGAGAAGTTCGCTTCGTACGTCGAGGACCGCCGCCGCGATCCGCAACAGGACGTGCTGACGCATATGGCCGAGGCGACCTACCCGGACGGGACGACGCCCGAGGTTGGCGACGTGGTCCGGGTGGCCACCAACCTCTTTGCCGCGGGGCAGGAAACAACGGTCCGGCTGCTCGGCGCCGCCGTGCATGTGATCGCTGAGTATCCCGACATTCAGCAGCGGCTTCGCCATGAACCGGATCGAATCGCCAACTTCATCGAGGAGATGTTGCGGTTCGAAAGCCCGGTCAAGGGCGACTTCCGCGTCGCCCGGAGGGCGACCACGGTTGGCGATGTGGAGATACCCGCAGGGACGACCGTCATGGTCCTCAACGGGGCCGCCAACCGCGATCCCAGGCATTTCGACCGCCCAGCCGAGTTCCTGATCGACCGCCCCAACGCCCGGGAGCATTTGTCCTTCGGGCACGGGATCCACTTCTGCGCGGGAGCTCCCCTGGCCCGAGCCGAGGGTCGCATCGCCATAGCGCGGATGCTCGACCGCATGACTGACATAAGGATCTCAGAAGCGGCACATGGCCCTCGCGGAAATCGGACCTATAAGTACGTGCCGACGTTCATACTTCGTGGCCTCGAGGACCTTCACATCGAGTTCAATCCCTCCGCCTGATCCCGCCCCGCGCCGGATAGGGAATACCTATTCTGCACATGGCGAACCAATCACTGAGCACGAAAACACGCAGATATCGGGCGCGGTGTCCGGTCCTGGGCGGCGCCGAGCCGCTGCCAGTTTCTGGCCGCGCTCTTGTGAGGCCGCCTCCCCTCCTGTTACAGTCGCCTTATAAAGGACAATGTGTTCGCATATGCGACCAGTTGCGCCGAACTCCTAAATGCCCAGTAGATCCGGGGGAAGGCTTTGAAGCTGGATTTGTTGTTCGAGTTGCACGCCCCCCAGCCCTGGGGGAAGCCCCATCCGTACGGTCAGCGGGAAGCCGAGCAGAGGACATATTTCGCGGCACTGGAGCAGGTCAAGCTGGCCGACAAGGTGGGCTTCGGCACCGCCTGGTTCGTGGAGCATCACTTCCGCGAAGGCAGGTCCCATTGCCCGGCCCCCGAGGTGGTAATCGGGGCCCTGTCTCAAGTAACCGAGAATATTCGTCTCGGGTTCGGCGTCACCTTGACCCCCCACCCGTTCCGCCACCCGGTCCTCAACGCCGAGCGGATCGCCACCGCAGATCTGGTCAGTCGGGGTCGGGTGGAGTGGGGGACCGGCCGTTCGACGCTGCTGGAGCGGATCTCGTTCGGGGTGAAGGACGAAGAGAGCCGGGCGCAGTGGAAAGAAGCGATCGAGATCATCGTCAAGGCTTGGGACCAGGAGCACCTGGCGGTCGATACGCCGTTTGTGAAGTTCCCCGCACTGCCTCGGGGTGACTGGGAGCCGCCCAGGACGATCACGCCCAAGCCCTACCAGGATCCGCACCCGCCGTGCTGGGTGGCGTGCGTGAGCGACGAGAGCGTCGATCTGGCGGCCCAGCATGGCCTGGGCATGCTCAGCCTGACGATCATGTTCCCCGTCGACGACCTGGCCGGGCGGATCACCCGCTACCGCGAGAGGGTCAAGAACGCGGTGCCCCTAACCAAGTTCGTCAACAACAAAGTGGCCCCCTACACGTTGGTGCACTGCGCCCCGAACATGGCTAAAGCCGAGCAGGACTACGACGTGTGGGCGTCGGTCGCGCACTGGTACACCAGCGTGCTCGAGTTCATCATCCAGTGGGAGCTCCCGCCGATGTCGGACGAGGAGACCATGCAGCGGTTCCCGCTCCTCGAGTCGGCGCGCAATGGCACCTTCGACCCGCGCCATTTCGCCGAGCAGGACATGATCATCGTCGGCGAGGTGGACGAGTGCACGGAGAAGATCGAGCGATACCAGCGGGTCGGTTGCGACGCCATCCTCTGTTACATGGAGTTCGGCCACCTGCCCCACGAGTCGATCATGACCTCCATCGATCTGCTGGGCACCCATGTGATTCCCAAACTGGAGAAGGAGGCCCGTAGCTTTGCCGTCGACGGCCGGGCCGGTTCGGAACCCAAGGCCAAGAGAGCTGCGGCCAAGAAAGCTCCGGCCAAAAAGGCCGCCGCCAAGAAAGCGGATACCGGCTCCTAAACAGCTGGAAGAGTTCGTTCCACCTGGACCGACCCGAGCCAGGCGGCAGGGGTGAGCGCCGGCACAGCCGGCCCGAATGCCCGTCCAGTATCGAGACTCAGAGCGATTACTATTGGCTCGCCTCGTCGTCAAACCAAGCAAGCACCTGCTGGCAAAAGGCACATGCCGCGGGACCCACAGAAAGGGTGCAGAAGCGATGAGCCGCGTCACTACCTATTTGAACTTCATCGGCAACACCGAAGAGGCGTTCCGCTTCTATGGCTCGGTGTTCGGAACAGAGATCACCGGCGAGATCTTGCGCATTGGCAGCATGCCGGCCGGGCCGGATTCCCCGGAGCCCTCGGAATCGGAAAAGAATCTGGTCGGGCACGTGGAGATGCCCATCCTGGCTGGGCACGTGCTGATGGGCACCGACCTGGTGGAATCGATGGGCCACCAGCTCCATATCGGCAACAACGTGACCATCAACCTGGAGCCCGATACCCGGGGCGAAACCGATCGGCTGTACGCCGCGCTGAGTGAGGGCGGCAGCGATTCGACCGGGATGCTCGATGTGCCGTGGGGTTACTGGGGCTGCACCCTGGACCGCTTCGGGGTTCGTTGGATGTTCAACTGCTCCGAGCCGGAGTCGTAGAGTCACTCACCCGTTGGTTGACCCAGTCCGCCCCGTTTCTCAATCCTCATAGGGAGTCCAGTCAGGATGACACGGGACCGACAGGACGATCACTGCCGGCAATGAGGACTCGCTGCATCACCCTCGATCCGTCGTAGTCGGAGACGGCGAAGTGCTGTACCGCCCGGTTGTCCCAGAACGCGATGGAATTGACCTCCCACCGAAACCGGCACTGGAACTGCGGGGATTTGATGTGCTCGAACAGGAACCGCAGCACGGCATCACTCTCGAGCTCGTCGAGCTCACAGATCCGTACCGTCCGGTTGGCAATCACATACAGGAGCTTGCGCCCGGACTCGGGGTGCACCCACACGACGGGGTGGACTATTTCCTCCAACTCGTCAGTGGTTCGGAGCTGCCCCGGGTAATTCTTCAAGATCCGGTTGAGGTAGGCGTTGTTGTGTACGGCGCTCAAACCATCGACAAACTGCCGCATCGGAGGCGACAGAGCTTCGTAGGCGTGCACCATGCTCACGAAGCATGTGTCCCCGCCGACCTCCGGTAGCGACACGGCGCGCAGCACCGCCCCCAGGGGCGGTTGTTCCCGCCAGTTGCTGTCCGAATGCCACTTGTCGGTGAAACCCTTGCCGCCGTCGAGGGTGATCTCCGAGCCGCTGCTGCTGTACTCGGACTGACTGACGTCGCCGAAGCAGCGGGCGAAAGCGAAGTGCTGCTCGACGGTGATGTCCTGATCGCGAAAGAACACGACGAAATGGTCGAGAAGCGCTCGCCGGATAAAGGCCACGGTTTCGTCGGACAGCGCCTGGCGGATATCCACACCGAGAACCTCAGCGCCGATCACCCCGGTGAGCGGCTTGACCGCCAGGGTCTGGGTTGCAGCACTCATTTTCCGCACCTCCGACTCTTCGTGAGCGAGGCTTCGAAAGCCGGCGCGACTGTATCAACCCCCTGGGCGGGATCCGGGCCATCCGGCGCGGGTCCTCGACGGTGGCACGAAGAGGGTGACCAGCGGACTGCGGTGCCGTCGACCGGTCCAAACGCCGTGTTGTTGGTGCATGTACCAACTGGTACGCTGGACCGATCGGTACAAAGATTCTTGTAGCTCGATGATTCTGGGTGATTGAGGGAACGCGTGTTCGGATTGCCAGGCTGGGCAGGCGGTCCGCTGAGCTGATGGTGAGGTGACCGGTGACGACGATCAACGAAAACCCCGTGAAGTGGCCGGCGTGGGAGGACGCGGCGTTCTACCTGCAAGAGCCTGAAGTGATGTATGCCTCTGTCTCCGCCCAGCGCAACGCCGCTCCGGTCTTCTGGTATGAGTCGCCGAACCTGGTGAGTGGGCTCTGGGTCCTGTCGAAGTGGGAGGATCAGCGCTATGTCGGGAGCCACCCTGATCTGTTCTCGAGCAGGTACGGGTTCGCCATCGGTGACGCCAGCGACCCGTCCACGGTCATACACCAGTTGCCCGAGTGGGCTCAGACCAAGATCCGCAGCGGCACGCTCAGCCCGGCGGAGTCCCGGCGGACGATCGCCCACGGGAAGCTCTCCATGGGAGATCCGAACTTCGAGAGCCTGACCATCAGCGACCCGCCGCGTCACGGGCAGATCCGCAATATCCTGATGAAGGCTCTGCGGCCGAGCCTGGTGCGGTCCCAGAAGCCCCGTATCGCCGAGATAACCGACGAGTTCCTGGATGGGATCAAGCCGGGCACCGAGGTCGATTTCGTCAAGACGGTGGGTCAGATCCCGGCGGCGTTGATGACCGAACTGGTCGGTGTGCCGCCCGACATGCGTGAACGGTTCATCGAGATGGCTTCCAGCCAGATGCTCGCGATCACCATCAATCCGGACATGGACCCGGCCGAGGCGGCCCGGATTCGGGGCAAGGCTGAGGAATTCCACGATTACTGTGAGGAGCTTGTCGCCCAGAGGCGGGCGGAGGGTAGCGAGGGCGACGATCTGGTCAGCTGCGTCGCCCGCTCGGAGTTCGACGGTAAGCCGGTGCCTGTGGGCATGGCGATCTCGTTCATCCACACGTTCGTCAACGCCGGAGAGACCACCCGGTCCCATCTGTCGTTCGTGGCCAAGCTCCTGGCCGAGCACCCCGATCAGCGACGGCTCCTGGTCGAGAATCCGGAGCTGATCTCCAACGGGATCGAGGAGACCCTCCGCTACTACCCACTGACCTGGTCCGAGTGCCGGACCGCCACCCAGGATGCCGAGGTAGGCGGCCAGGTCATCCGCAAAGACGACTACGTGATGATGGCGCATGCCAGCGCCAATCGCGACGAGGACATCTGGGACCGCCCCGACGACTACGACGTCACTCGCAGTTTCGAAAAGGACCATATGACCTTTGGCTACGGCGAACACTCCTGCCCTGGTGCATTGCTGGCCCGGACCGACTCGACCACCATCTTCGAGCGGCTCCTGGCCCGCTTTCCTGAGTGGGAGATCACCGGCGATGCCACCAGATGGGCCAATCCATTCCTGCAAGGCATGAGCAACCTGCCCCTGACGTTCCAGTCGTAAGCATGGATGGGGACATGAAGAGCGGTCTCCAAAGGGCGGGCCAGCCCGGCCGTGTCCCATCGCGCCCACGAGTAGGGTTTGTCCGTGCTCGACCAGACGGCCCAGCGGCTTCTGACTGGAAGTAACTATGCGGCCTTCACGACTCTCCTGCCCGGCGGTCAGCCATCAACCCACCTGATGTGGGTCGGCTCCGACGACACCCATGTGTTGATCAACACGAAGACGGACCGCCAGAAGTTGGCCAACGTGAAGCGCGACCCACGTGTCGTGGTGACCGTCTTTGAGCACGGGAACCCGGCTTGTTACAGCGAGATAAGGGGTCGGGTGGTGGAAATAGTGGGCGAGCCCGAGGCCAAAGAACACTTCGACCAGCTCAGCCGGAAATATACGGGCGCATCTTGGACCAACCCGACTCCGGGCGAGCGGGTCATGCTGCGGATCGAACCCGACCGGGTTCGTTCGCACGGCGGGGGTGCGGCAAGCAGCACATAAAAGGGCTCGTCGCCTTAGGGCCCGCCACGAAACGACTTGGAACAAGTCCTGTGCCACGACATGCATGTTTACAAGAGAATTGCGTCAAGTTGTTTCGTGGCGGGCCCTTAGCCGGCTGCGCCTCGAGTGCGGCGCTGATGCCGTCAGATGGGGCAGCCGTCCTCACCGCAGACGTTGCCCGGCTCGGTCACCATGACCGGATGAGAACGCTCCCACGCCCGCCGAAGGGTGGCCAAGAAGGTCTCAGAGTCCTGGGCGCCTGGAACGGCGAAGGCCCGGTCAAAGACGAAGAACGGTACGCCGGTGCATCCCAGCTTGGCCGCGTCCGCCTCGTCGTGACGGACCTCAGCGGCGTAGCGGTCGGTCGCCAGAAGATCACCGACCTCGCTGCTGTCCAGTCCGGCCTCGATACCGGCCTTGATCAGGACGTCCGGTTCGCCGATCGGCTGCAGGTCAGTGAAGTACGACCTCAGGAGAGCTTCCTTGGTTGCCGCCCCGGTCGGGGCGTCCTTCGAGTAGCCGAGGTGGATGAGCCGGTGAGCGTCGAAGGTGTTGCCACCTTGCGTATGGGCCAGGTCGAAGTCGAGGCCCTCGGCGGCTGCCATCTGGTTCATGCTCTCCATCCGGGCCTGAGCCTCCGGTACGGTCATCCCGTACTTGGCCGCGAGGTGCTCGGGTCCGCTCAGCGGGCGCTGCGCAGGCGCGTTCGGATCGAGCTCGAAGCTGCGCCACTGGATCTGCACCTCGTCGGCGTGCTCAAAGCGGTCCAGCGCCGCCTCGAACCGGCGTTTGCCGATATAGCACCAGGGGCACACAACGTCTGACCAGATTTCGACTAACACAAGAGTTCCAACGCTCCGAGACCCTGGCGTGTTCCCGCTGCCGAAGGAGGGGAGACCGCGACTCGTCCGGGCCTCCCGGTGCCGCTCCGGCGGCTCGGATCCGCCGGGTGTTATATTGCCGGTGACGACCGTCCCATTTGTCACCGGTGGAGACGCTCACCCTGGGGAGACCTCGATGAATCCGGATCTGCATCATTTCGAGCAGCACTACGGAATGGGGCAACCGTACCTCACCGATCACATGTGGGAGGTGGTGGAGCACCTGCAGGTCAGGTGCCCCGTGGCGCGTAGCGACGCTCCGAGGGAGCTGGGTGGTTCCAGCAAGGGCATGTGGGTGTTGACCAAGCGCGATGACGTGCTGAGGGTGCTTCAGGACTGGCAGACGTTCAGCTCCGCCTACGACAAGCACGTAGAGGCCGATGTGGATACGGGTATGGGCGACATGCCACCGATGTTCACCGATCCGCCCCTCCAGAGAGACTTCAGGCATCTCCTGAATCCCTTTCTGTCCCCGGCTGCGATAGCGGCGCACGAGCCGAAGGTGCGCCGCATCGTTACCGACCTCATCGACGACTTCATCGACGACGGCGAGTGCGACCTGGTCCGTCAGTTCGCCAAACCCGAACCCCCTCTCGTTCTCTATCACGCCGTCTTCGGAATCGACAACGACGCCGAGCTGCGGACCACACTCAGCCATTTGCACAAACTGATGGACGTGGCCGACCCCGCCGCCCAGGCGGCAGGGATGGCCGGGTGGATGGAGTGGATATTGAGTCTGGTTGAAACGCGCCGGGAGGAGCCCCGTCGCTCCGACATCATCGACGCCTTGCTGTACGGGACTGTGGAGGGTCGCGCCCTGACCGACGAGGAGATATCCGGGGTAATACGCATCCTGGTGTTGGGGGGTTTCTTCACCACCAACGACGCCATCGGCTCCGCCATGTTTTCTTTGATCGAGCACCCAGAGATCCAGGAGCAGCTCAGACGCCAGCCCAGCCTGATCCCGACGATGTTGGAGGAGGTGCTGCGGATGGATCCTCCCGTGATGTCGTTGTTTCGGGTGTGCACCCGGGACGTGGATGTCCGCGGCCACCCGCTCAAGAGCGGTGACGCGGTGCTCATGCATTTCGGCGGGGCTAACCGCGATCCCGAGGCTTTCGACGAACCGGCGGAACTTCAGATGGCCCGGGCCAGGAATCGCCACTTGACCTTCGGAGCCGGAACCCACCGCTGCGTCGGGTCCCATCTGGCCCGGCTCAATCTTCGGGTCATATTCGAAGAGATCCTGGCCCGCATGAACGACATCCGGATCACGAGCGGTGACGCACCGAGGCGGACTGTTCCGTCCATGGAATGGGGATTGGACTATCTTCCGATCTCGTTCACTCCGGTTTAGCGCGTTCAGCGCCAGGTGCGGGTTCCCAGGTCGATCTGCAGGGTGCGGCCGGTCATATAAGTGACCTCGACGTGCTCGAAGGGCTGACCCCGAAGCCCATCTGACGTGAGCCTGCGCCCGCCTCAAGCTCTGTCGTGGACCTCGTCGATTGGAGTGCCGGGCAGCAGCCGACGCAGCTGCGACGAAACCGAGCCCCGCACCAGCTCACCCAGGCGTGACCGATGTCGGGCCACAACCACCCTGGAGGCGCCCCGAGCGCGGACCAGCTCGGCCAAGGCCCGGCTCGGAGAGTCGCCGTCGACCTCGGTGTAGCTTCCTCCAACCTGTGCGGTCAGGTCTCGGAGCTGGGCGAGGACGGCTCGGCGTGACCTGGTCTCGCCATCGGCGATTCGGGCGTGCACGACGAGCAGGTCGGCGTCGTCATCACAGGCCAGCTCCGTCGCTCGCCGGATTACCGCCTCACCCCACCCTGACCCCGACACCCCGGCCATGACCATACTCCGGGGAGCCGCCTCGGCCAGACCCCGCCGAACCAACAAGTCGGCACCCACCTGCTCGACGGTGTCTTCCATCCAAGCCCGGCTGAGCTCGCTCAGCGCCTCGAGATTGGCCGCTCGGAAATATTCCGCCAGGGCGCCCCCAACCCGATCCGCCGAGTACACGCGACCTGAAGCGATCCTCCGTCGGAGGGCGTCCGCGGGCAGATCCACGAGGACCACATGGCCCGACCGCACGAACTCGTCCGGTACCGATTCCACCGTGCCCGCCCCGGTGAGTCGCGCCGCGAACTCCCGAGCCGACACCAGATTGGCCACGTTGACACTCGTCAACACATCGACGCCCGCCGCGAGCAGGTCGGCGACATCCATCCACCGTTTCCGGTCCCCGCCGGGCACGCTGTGGGCGAGCTCATCAACGATCACCACCTCCGGTTCGACCGCGAGCACGCTCGGAAGGTCAAGTTCGGCAAAATCGTGACCCCGATATGTCACCTGACCAGGCTCGAACAGGTGGAGGTCGCCTAGTTGAGCCACTGTCTCGGGCCGGTCGTGAGCCTCGATCCATCCCACCACCACGTGCTCGCCGGCATCGGCCCGGCGCCGTCCCTCCGTCAACATGGCGTAGGTCTTGCCCACACCCGGAGCGGTACCCAGAAAGGTCACCAATCTCCCACAGTCGGCCACGAGACTCTCCCCTCTATGCGGGTCACGCCGCGCCCATCGAGCGTAGCGATCCACCCGCTGACGCCCGGCACTGACGGAGTCTGGGTCCGACGGACGCCGCGCCCGTCTTCGCACCGAGGTGCCGGCGATGGGTGTCGCTCGGGAGGACTATCTTTGGTGTGCGGTGTGCCGGGAAGTCTGGTCGGCGTCTGGAGGACTGCACCTATGACCGATTTCTATTCCCGCCTCGCCTGTTCGGGCAAATGATCTACCAGGCAGGTCGCGCTGACGGGCGCCTCCCGATGGCCGGCGTGATCTTCCTGCCGGGTCATGCCCGCCGGCCTGAACGATGACGATTGAGCGTGACAATTTGGGCCGTCCGCCGGGCGGCCCGACGGGCCGAGACGGGCAGAGAAAGCTGCCCAGTTGGCGGCGGGAAGCGCTGCGTACGACCTTCTGGCTGGTTCCCACCATCCTCGTTGTCGTCGCCGGCTTGCTGTTCGCCGTCACGTTCGAGATCGATCTGGCCGCCTATCACCGAGAGTTGACTCTGCCCTTCTGGATTCGGACCGGAAGCGCCGATGCGGGCCGTCAGGTGCTCAGCGCCATCGCAGCCGCGGTGATCACAGTGGTCGGCGTCGTGTTCTCGATCACGATCCTGGCTTTGACCTTGGCGTCGCAGCAGTTCGGTCCGCGTATGATGCGCAACTTCGTACGCGACCTGGGCAACCAGGTCACGCTGGGCGTCTTCGTTGGCACCTTTGTCTACGCGGTGTTGGCCCTCGGTTCGATTACGGGCAACTTCGTGCCCCATCTGTCGATTACCGTCGCTGAAGCGCTGCTGTTGGTGGACATCGCTGTTCTCATCTATTTCATCCATCACATCGCCAAATCGATTCAGCTCCCGGAGGTGATCGCCGGCATCGCCCGCGATCTCATGCGCTCAATCGATGCCGAGTTCCCCCTACAAGGCGCTGACGTTCTGGGATCGGTAGCGCCGAACGGCGCGGGGAAGTCCGTACCGGAACTGCTGCGCCTGATCGAGGAGAGGGGCGGTGTCGTCCCCGCCACTGCCAGCGGCTATCTACAGTTCGTGGGATACGCACAGTTGGTCGATATCGCAGCCCGCACCGATGCCGTCATCCGCCTTGACCATCGTCCCGGACATTTCCTGGTGGCCGGGCGTCCGCTGGCCACGGTCTGGCCGCAAGGGGCGGCAGGGCAGGTCGCGCTCGATCTGGCTCAGGCGCATGTCACCGGACCGCATCGGACGCTCATGCAGGATCCAGTGTTCGCCATCGATCAGCTGGTCGAGATCGCCATCCGTGCCCTGTCGCCTGCGGTGAACGACACCTTCACTGCCCTGACCTGTATCGACTGGTTGGCGGCGGGTTTGAGCCGGATCTCCGGCCGGACTCTGGTGGAGGGCGTCTACCGCGACCGATTTGGTCGGGTAAGGCTCATCGAGTCCGATCCCTCCTATGCCCGCATGGTTAACCGGGCATTCGACAAGATTCGTCAGGCCGCCAGGGGCATGCCGGCTGTGATCATCCGCATGATGGACGCGCTAGCCACGATCATGGAGGAGACCACGTCATCTGAGCAGCGACGAATACTGGTCCGCCAGGCGGAGATGATCTTCCTGAGCGCCAAGGAGTCGGTGTCTGAGCCCAACGACCTGGAGGACATTCGCAGTCGATACGAGCGCACGTTGCGGAGGGCCGCTACCGACGATCCTGCCGCGTCCTGACACCGCCTATAACCCGGCAGGCGAATATTTCGAGGCGGGGACGTTGCTTGCGACGAGTAGCGCCATCATGTCGGTCATGTCGGTCATGGCGTGAGGCGTGAGGAATTAGCAGCAGACATTTTCGGATCGGGTTAAGACGCCGGTCCATCGGGCCGTCAGGTCCCGTCGGCGATCTCTGTGTTCTCGTTTGCATCGTGAGTGCCGTTGCGCCTGGCGATGATGTGGACGTCGATCCCGGCGGCGGCGGCCAGGCGGGAGATCTTCCTGACGATGGAGCCTCCGCCTTTGAGCTCCTGCCAGCGGCTGCGGCTGCTGGACCCGACCACGATCTGGGTGATCTGCTTGGCCCGGGCGAAGTCGATTATGGCCTGGGCGGGGTCGTCGCCTTGGATCTCGGTCCAGTCGGCGCCGACATCGTCAGTCAGTTGGCGCAGGACGGCCAGTTGTTGATCGTTTGATCGGGGGGTGCCGTCGCCGGGAACGATATGCAGAACGTGAAGGTCGGCCTTGATTCGGGTGGCCATCCTCGAGGCCCGACGGACGATGGCGTCGGTGCCGGGGGCGGCGGTGATGGCGACAAGGATGCGTTCGCTGGTTTCCCAGAGGACCGGGTTCTGGTGGCGTTGGAGGTGCTCGAGGAGTTCGTCTTCGGTTTCGTCGGCCAGGAAGCGCAGGGCCAGTTCCCGTAGGGCGATGAGGTTGTCGGTTCGGAAGAAATGGGTGAGGGCCTGGGGGATCTTTTCCTTGGGGTAGATGTTGCCGTGAAGCATGCGCCGGCGAAGGGCTTCGGGTGAGGAGTCGACGAGCTCGATCTGGTCGGCTTTGCGCACCACCCAGTCCGGGACCCGCTCGCGGACCTGGGTCCCGGTCATTTGCTCGACGGCGTCGGCGATGCTCTCCAGGTGCTGGATGTTGACGGTGGTGATCACGTCGATTCCTGCGCCGAGGATTTCGATGACGTCTTCCCAGCGTTTGGGGTGGCGGGATCCGGGGACGTTGGTGTGGGCCAGTTCGTCGACGAGTGCGACTTTCGGGTGGCGGGCGATCACGGCGTCGAGATCCATCTCCTCGAAGCTGGTGCCCCGGTATTCGATGACCTGCCGGGGGATGGTCTCCAGGTCGTTGCAGAGCTCCTGGGTGAGCGGGCGGCCGTGGCTTTCCACGAAGCCGATGACGACGTCGGTGCCCCGCGCTTTGCGCCGGTGGCCCTCGTTGAGCATGGCGTAGGTCTTGCCGACACCCGCTGCCGCTCCGAGGTATATACGGAAGTGACCAGCGGCCTCGACCACGTCGGTCGCATCGGTCTCGGTCACCTCGGTGTTGTTCACTCCTTTGTCTGTTCCGTCCGAGTCTGGTAGTTGGCTGCTTCGATTCGGTAGAGCGGGTTCCACACCAGGAGCCGTCCGCCTTGCATTCTGGCGGTCCCTTCAACCGTGCAGCGGGTGCCAACCATCATACCGGCGACTCTTCGCCGGCCGAGGAAGAGCAAGCCGATTTCGCCGGTGCCGTCGTCCATCAGGCACTCATAGGAGTCGGTGCCGTGTTCCTTGCTTACCTGTGTCGAGTAGATGACGCCCGTGACGACGACCCTCCCCCTCGGAACGGCGTCGGCGATCGTGCGGGCGACCGGTCGGCCACCCCAGCAGGCCGAATCGGTGAACCCGTCTGTGGTCATTTGGAGGCTGGCCTCATTGCAGTTTGGCCAGGGCCTCGTTTAGCTGCAGCACGACGATATAGCTGCTGCCGAGAAAGCCCAGTTGGGCGTCGTTGGTCTTCTTGGCGATGAGCGCCCTCAGGGTGGCGGGGGCGATCCCGGTGGCTTTGGCCACCATGGGGATCTGGACGATGGCGTCCTGGGCGGTTATGTCGGGGTCGTAGCCGCTGCCTGAGGTGGTGACCAGGTCGGGTGTGGGGTTGACGCCCAGAGCGTGCCAGTAGGCGATGAGCTGCTTGGTGTTGGTGAGCAGGGTCTGGGATCGGGGTCCCAGGTTGGTGGCCCCGGACTCGCCGCTGTTGCCGTTGGCCACTAGTGGGTTGTCGCCGCCGGCCACGTCTTGCTTGGGGTCGGCGGCGTAGGGTCCGGTGTCGTCGGGGCGGCCGTGGAACACGCAGCTGCCGAGGGGATGTCCTGGGCATTTCGTGGCGGCCCAGTTCTGGCCGATGAGGGTGGATCCGTTGGATGTGAGCGAGCCGTCTGCTTCGTGCTTGAAGAGCGCCTGGGCCACGCCGGTGCCGGCGAAGGCGTACACGAACCCGAAGAACACCAGGCAGATGAGGGCGAAGATGATGGAGCGGCGGAGATGGGTGAGCATCAGTGGGCTCCTGTCAGTACCAGTGTAGAGCGACGAGGATGAGGTCGATGAGTTTGATGAAGATGAACGGGACGATGATCCCGCCCACCCCGTAGATGTAGACGTTGCGGCGCAGGATCGCCGCCGAGGAGGCGGGTCGGAATCTCACGCCCCGTAACGCCAGAGGGATGAGGGCCACGATGACCAGAGCGTTGAAGATCACGGCCGACAGCACGGCGCTCTGGGGGGTGTGGAGCTTCAAGATGTTGAGGGTCTGCAGCTGCGGGTAGGTGGCGGCGAACAGGGCCGGGATGATGGCGAAGTACTTGGCCACGTCGTTGGCGATGGAGAACGTGGTGAGCGACCCCCGGGTGATGAGTAGCTGTTTTCCGATCTCCACCACGTCGATCAGCTTGGTCGGATTGGAGTCGAGGTCGACCATGTTGCCGGCCTCTTTGGCTGCGGTCGTCCCGGTGTTCATGGCCACCCCGACGTCGGCTTGGGCCAGGGCCGGGGCGTCGTTGGTGCCGTCGCCGGTCATGGCGACCAGCTTTCCGCCTTCCTGCTCGGCCTTGATGAGGTCCATCTTGGCTTCGGGGGTGGCCTCGGCCAGAAAGTCGTCGACTCCGGCCTCCTGGGCGATGGCGGCGGCGGTCAAAGGGTTGTCGCCGGTGATCATCACGGTGCGGATGCCCATCTGGCGCATCTCGTCGAACTTGTCCCTAATGCCTTGCTTGACCACGTCTTTGAGCTCGATCACCCCGAGGATGACCGGCCCGTCAGCGACGACCAGCGGCGTAGAACCTCGCCGGGAGATTTCTTCGACCAGGGGGTCGAGGTCGGAAGGCACGGTGCCGCCCTCCTCGATCGCCCAGCGTTTGATGGACTCGGCCGCGCCCTTGCGGATCCGGCGGTGGTCGAGGTCGAGACCGGACATGCGGGTGGTGGCCGAAAAAGGAATGAAGGTGTGATCAGCGCCGAGGTCCCGCTCGCGGATATCGAAGCGTTCCTTGGCCAGCACCACGACGGAGCGTCCCTCCGGTGTTTCGTCGGCCAGGGAGGCCAGCTGGGCGGCTTCGGCGACCTGTTGCTCGGTGTGGCCGCCGACAGGAACGAACTCCGATGCCATCCGGTTGCCCAGGGTGATGGTGCCGGTCTTGTCGAGCAGCAGGGTCTGCACGTCACCGGCCGCCTCCACCGCCCGGCCGCTCATGGCCAGCACGTTGCGCTGCACCAGGCGGTCCATGCCGGCGATGCCGATCGCTGACAGCAGGGCGCCGATGGTGGTCGGGATCAGGCAGACCAGCAGGGAGACCAGGATGACGACCGAAACCGTCCCTCCGGCGAACTTGCCGAAAGGTTCGAGGACCACGACCACCGGCAGGAACACGATGGTCAGCACGGCCAAAAGGATCGTCAGAGCGATCTCGTTGGGGGTCTTCTGGCGGTTGGCCCCTTCCACCAGGGTGATCATGCGGTCCAGGAAGGTGTGGCCGCGCTCCGCGGTGATCCGGATGACGATGCGGTCGGAGAGGACCTTGGTGCCGCCCGTGACCGCGGACCGGTCCCCGCCCGATTCGCGGATGACCGGCGCCGATTCACCGGTGATGGCCGACTCGTCGACCGAGGCCACACCCTCGACGATCTCGCCGTCAGAGGGGATGAGGTCGCCGGCCTCGCAGACGACCAGGTCGCCTTTGGCCAGCGCCGAAGCCGGCACCCGCTGCTCGGTGCCATCAGGGAGCAGGCGGCGGGCTTCGGTCTCGGCTCGCATGCGCCGCAGGGTGTCGGCCTGAGCCTTGCCTCGCCCTTCGGCCATGGCCTCGGCGAAGTTGGCGAAGATGACAGTGAGGAACAGCCACACCGTGATCGACCAGGCGAACAGGGTGGAGTTGGCGATGGCCTCGATGAAGGTGATCACCGTGCCGACCAGCACCACGAACATGACCGGGTTTCGGATCTGGACCCGCGGGTCCAGCTTCGTGAAGGCGTCGATGAGCGCCCGGCCCAGAATGGCCCGGTCGAACAGACCCCGGGCCTCGGCCACCCCATGCGCCACCGTAGGCGCCGTCCCGGCGGGCGGCGCGTCCACCGCGGTGCCCGCCGGGGTTCCGTCCATCTCGGGTGTCGTCATCAGAAGAACTTTCCGTGAGAGAGCTGCTCGACGATGGGCCCGAGCGACACCGCCGGGAAGAACGTCAAGCCGCCGATGATCAAGATCACCCCGACGGTCAGGCCGATGAACATGCCGTTGTCGGTGCGGAACGTGCCCAGCGAGGCCGGGACCACGTTCTTGGCCGCCAGGACTCCACCCAGGGCCAGGGCCGGGATCATGATGGCGAACCGGCCGATGAGCATGGCGAGGCCACCCAGAATGTTGTAAAAGGCGGTGTTGCCGGTCAGGCCACCAAAGGCCGAGCCGTTGTTGTTGCCCTGCGACGTGAACGCGTAGAGGATCTCGCTGAACCCGTGCGGTCCGGCGTTGAGCGGGCCGGCCTGCCCGGCCGGGAGGGCCACCGCGATGCCGACCAGGACAAGGACAGTGATCGGCATGATCAGGGCCCCCAGCCCGGCCAGCTTGATCTCCCGGGCCTGGATCTTCTTGCCCAGATACTCAGGCGTCCGCCCGATCATCAGCCCGCCGATAAACACTGCCAGGACGGCGTAGATGAGAATCGTGTACAGCCCGCTGCCCGTACCGCCCGGGGTGACCTCGCCCAGCATCATGCCGGTCATCAGGCCGAAGCCGCCCATCGGATTGAACGAGTCGTATGAGCCGTTTGCCGACCCCGTCGATGTGTTGGTCGACGCCACCCCGAACACTGCGGTCGACGTGTCACCGAAGCGCACCTCTTTGCCCACCGTGTTGCCGGTCGAGGTCTGGGTGACCCCGGCCGCCACCACCGCCGGGTTGCCCTGATGCTCGGCGTAGCTGGTGAAGCCCACCCACACCCCGAAGATCAGCACCATGGCTCCCAAGAGGGCAGCGCCGTGGCGCACGCTGCCGACCATCTTGCCGAAGGTGTAGGTCAGGGCGAACGGGATCGCCAGCAGAAGGTAGATCGACACCCAGTTGGTGAGTGCCGTGGGGTTCTCGAAGGTGGTGGCCGAGTTGGCGTTCAAAAACCCGCCGCCATTGGTCCCCAGCTGCTTGATGGCCTCCATGAAAGCGATCGGGCCTCGGGGGATCGTCTGGGTCACCCCGTTGAGGCTGTTGCTGATTGATACCGGCCCGGCCAGCGTCTGCACCGCCCCCTCGCCGACAAAGAGGATGCCGGCCACGAAGGCGATCGGTAGCAGGATGTACAGCAAGCAGCGGGTGATGTCCACCCAGAAGTTCCCGACGGTGGGAGAGTTGCGACGGGCGAAGCCCCGCACCAGCACGATGGCCGCGGCGATGCCCACCGCCGGGGTCACGAACTGCTGAACGGTCAGGGCGCCGATCTGCGAGAAATACGACATGGTCGTCTCGCCGCCGTAGTTCTGCCAGTTGGTGTTGGTCGCAAACGACGCCGCGGTGTTGAAGCTGAGCGCCGGCTTCACCGCGGCCATGTGCTGCGGGTTGAGCGGCAGCGATCCCTGGATCCGGATGATCAGATAGGTCAGGCCGATCGATACGGCCGAGAAGATCACCATCGACCCGGCGTAACGCTTCCAGGTCTGCTCCTGCTCGGGGCCGGTCCCCAGCACCCGGTAGACCGGACGCTCGGCCCAGCCGAGATAGTGCAGGCGGCCGTCGAACACCGCGGCCATGTATGACCCCAGGTACCGCCACGTGATCCCCAGCGCCACGACCAGGGTGACAATGGTCCAGGTCAGGCCCATCTAAAACCACTCCGGCTTGAACATGGCCACGCCGACATAGATGAACAGCAGGACCGACACCGCGAGAAGGATGCCCTGGGTGACCGTCATACCCGCTCCAGGGCCCAGATCAGGCCGAGCATCGCCAGCGCGAACGCCACGATGGCCACCACCACGAGAAAATCAGCCATGGGACGATCATTGCCCCCGTCGGTCTGAACAGGATCTCAACAGACGCCTCTAGTCCTGAATAAATCCTTAACGACCTCCACTCCGTCAGGCCGGCCGCGCCGAGTCGCGTGACAATCGAGTCGCGTGACAATACGGACGTGGGGCAAAACGGGGGTCGGCTCGATCGTGGGGGGCCTCACCGCCGGCGGGCCGGGCGCCGGCTTCGTCTTCGCGCCACCGTCGCTATGTGCCCTCCGCGTCGGCCTGTCCGCCTGGTGTCACCAGGTGCACAAACTATGAACGGAATCCTCAGTCGAGCTCGGCGTAGACCTCCATCTCGACGAGCGCGCCAGGGAGTCCGAGGGCCGCCACTTGTACTGCAGTCGAGACCGGCGGCTGGCCGGCCCAGAACCCGACGAACTCGGGCACCCCCTCGGTCTTGAACGACTCGAGATCAGTGACGTAGGTCTTGACCCGCACCACATCGGCCGGAATGGCTCCCACCGCGGCGAGCGAGCGGCGTATGTTCTCCATGGCCTGGCGCACCTGGCCAGCCATGTCGTTGACCACGACGTTCGGGTCCTGGTCGCAACCGTAGGTTCCAGCCACGTGGATGGAGCGGCCCGGAGAGGCCCGTACCACTTCGACGACCTGGGCGCACGCCGGTACATCCGAACGGGGGTCGGCCAGCTTGTAAACATCCGGCGGCCAGATCCTGTTCAACTCCATATACACCTCTCCTCATCGAGTCGGTCCCTACCGCCGACACCCGGCAGCTCGTCCAGCGGGGGATGAGACATGCTCCGCGAGAAGGATCAGGAGGGCGACGGGGACGGCGGATTCAAGTGGCCGTACTCTTCGGAGACCGACCCAGTTTCGGGTCGCAGGACCATCCGGGGCTTGCCCTTCGCACTGCCCGCCCACATCAAAAGGACTACTTTGTCGGCCCGTCTTGCCTCATTGGCCTCCCAGCCGTGCGGCTCTTCGG
Organism: uncultured Actinomycetota bacterium; assembly: GCA_963783945.1. Classification (GTDB taxonomy): domain Bacteria; phylum Actinomycetota; class Acidimicrobiia; order Acidimicrobiales; family Palsa-688; genus CAWAPS01. The sequence goes on along the minus strand of CAWAPS010000006.1, from coordinate 287,941 downwards.
GACCGAGCACCTGGACCTCACCCGTCCGAACGAGCTCGTGCCGGTCGATGGTGACGGTGTCGGCCACGCCGCCGGAGATCCCGCCCACCGGCCGCCACACGGTGTCCTCCCAGTCGCCGCGCACCACGAGCAAGCTCTGCCAGTAGTTGTGCCAGTGGGCGTCCGTAACCGCGGGGGACTGCCAGCCGTCCATGCGGTACATCAGCAGTTTCGATCCGTTGTGATCGGCGCCCAGCAGGTCGACGACTGCTGACTCCGGGCCCGGATGGGTGGCGATCATTCTTGCGATTACAGGACTCTTTGACAGGTCCAGCATCAACCGCCCGATTTCCCCCATGCTGTCTTGATTCTCGCCCGAAGTGGCGACCAGCTCCTGGGCCGAAGCGAGCAGCTCCAGGCTGACCTGCTCGGTATCATTGCTCACGGGATTCACCCTCCGCTCGGCTGGCTTGGTACGCCATGGTGATCCAGCGGCTGAACTCGATGGCGTAGTGGCGATTATGGTGTTCGAGCATCTCCTCCGGCGCGGCGGCCGGGAAGTAGAGGCTCATCTTCATGGCGAAGCCATCGTCGGTCTCACGCAACTGCATGCCCGCGGGCAAAGCGACAGGGGTGACCCCGTCCAGCAGGGTGGCCATCGCCCCGCCTCCACTACCCATAGGGCGGATGGGGAAGTCCGGATCCAACCGGAAACTCTCCGGGGGATCCGTTGGTTCGAAGTGAAACATGAAGCGGGTCGGGATGCCACCGATGGTCTCAGTGATGGTTCCCTCCGGCATCCGGATCTCGTAATGATCGGGATTACCCGCCAGCATCGCCGGCTCGTCGGAGAGGTGGGCCTGGAACCACTGGAAGAACTGCTCCATGCGCAAACCATTGACCTCGAAGACGCTTTCGACTGGTGGTCCCCACTCACCGTTTGAAGCCGCAGCGATCCGCTGACCTCGTTCATCCGCCGCCTGTATGTACGGATCGAGGAGACGGATCATTGCCTCGCCCCGAAGTGCTTCTTTCAGGACTGACAACGCCAGACGGGCTTGCTGCAACTCCCATTGGTCAAGGGTGCGCTGGTCGACGGTGCCGTGATAAGCGTCACTAACGGTGATCTGCAATTGGCCCGCTGCTGTATCAGTCTCGGTTGGGTGGTCTGACAACTCGGTCATTTAGCTCTACTCCCCTCTGGGTAAACACGGCCAAAGAGGTCCGAGGCCCCTGCAGCCGCACACCCCGCAGCGCTTACCCTAGCCGGTCGGCTAGCAAAAATACAAGCGAGCCTCGGCTTGTTTGCCTCCAGCCGAGGGGGGGTCAGTCCATCACCACTCCGAACCGCCGCCGTCGACCGGCGGGGGACCCCCCGCGTCCAATACCGGCGTCAGGCCGCCCAGATCAAAGGTAGGGGTCTGACCAGGCGGATGGGTACCGATTCGAAGTGCAGCTCTATGCTGGTGTCGAGCTCGTAGTCGGGGATACGGCGGTGGAACTGGTCGAGGGCGGCGGTCAGCTCGAGGCGGGCCAGGTGGGCTCCGAGGCAGTGGTGGATGCCGGCGGCGAACGTGACATGGGGATTGGGATGGCGGTCGAGGTCGACGGTCAGGGGGTCAGGGAACGCCCGGGGGTCGAGGTTGGCGCCGGCCCACGAGACGTGCACCGTGGTTCCGGCGGCAATGCCGGTGCCGGCGATCTCGACGTCTTCTCTGGCCTGGCGAAACCCGACGGGGATGATGGCCTCGTAGCGCAACAGCTCCTCGACCGCGCCGGCCCAGCGCCCCGGGTTGGTTACCAGCCGGCGACGCTCGTCAGGGTGCTGGGCCAGCCAGCAGAGATCGAGTGATAGCGCGGCGGCCAGGGTATCGAGTCCGCCGATTATCAGGATGCGGGCGATATCGACGATGGTGTCATCGTCGAGTGGCCGGTCGTCGAGACGCAACGCCAGGAGAGCCCCCATCAGATCGCTGGTTTCCTCACTGCCAGCGCGGCGCTCGCCGAGCACCTGGCGGAAATACCCCTCGAACCGGTCGGTCGCTCCCCGGATACGAGCCGCTGATTGCTCGGGAGTCTCCTCGCTGTGGTGGCGGACCAGGGTCTCTTTGAACTCCAGGCACTCCCCGAGGCCTGAAGGGGGCAGCCCCATGAACCGCAAGAACGTGACCGCCGGCAGGAACTGGCACAACCGGCTGTAGACATCGGCGTGGCCCTCGGCGATGAAGGTATCGATCAGCTCGTCGGTGATCTGCCGTACCGCGGGTTCCAGAACGGCCACCGCGCTCGGCGAGAACAGTGGGTTTAGCAATCGACGGAACATGGTGTGGCGATCCCCGTCTATCTCCAGCGGGATCATCGGCCGGCTATAACCGACGGGCGAGTGGGCGCTCAGCGCGTCCACACCCTTATGCCGGCACACCTCGCGAAGCTCGTCCATCCCGTCCACCATCAGCGACCCTTCTTCATCGGCTCTAATGGCACCGCCCGAACGCAGCTCGCGGTGGATCTCCTGAGGGCACATCACCCCTAACCGACCAATGGTGGCGGCCGACAGACCGTTGAAACTCTGACCGCCTCCCGCCTCGCCTCCGTAGCCGACCCGACCATCCCCATCTGGGCTCACCATCCGACGCACCTCCCGTCCCCGACCATCTCAGTCCTCGATAATGGCAATAGCCTGCTCCGGACATGAATCCACGGCGATCTGGGCCTCAGCCACAGACGAGGAGTCAAGCTCACCCGCAGTCACCACCCCCCGCCCCCGCTCGTCCGGGGCAAACAGACTCTCGACCATGGCGTAACAGCGACCGTGCCCAGTGCACAAGCCCTCATCGATAACAACCCTCATCATCCCGCGCTCCGAGCCGGAGGATTCTGCCACTCACGAGCAATCCCCCCCACGACGGTTGCCAGAGGGTCTGCGAATAAACGAATCAGATTCACCCATGTCCTCCGGAGGTCACGTCGCGGACAGATATTAATCACGATCCGAAGGAGCATCCAACGACGAGGGGGCACTTCCGCGGGGTGCTGTACGGCGATGCTCCCTTCTTTCCCTGATCATGATAGCTATCCTGCGGAGCGGACCGTTCGGCGTCAGACCAGCCGGGTGTCCACGTCCGGGTCGAGGGCGAATGAACGGCTCATCCAACCGATCGTCTCATAGGCACCTACGACGAAAATCAGGTCGAGCAGCTGGCGAGCATCCAGGTGTTGGACCAGCACGCCCCAGCTTTCGTCAGAGATCACGCCGTCAGCGACCAGCTCGTCGACGGATCGCAAGAGCGTCGCCTCGAGCGGTTCCCAGTATGGGGCGTCGGGGCCATACGCCACTCGCGCCACAATGTCGTCGCCGAGACCGCACCGGCGCGCCATAAGAACGTGCTCGGCCCAGTTATAGGACGCCTTTCGCACCGCGGTCAGACGCAGAATCACCAGCTCGCGGTGACGTTCCGAAAGTGTCGTTTCCCGGAGGACCTGGGCGTTGAACTGGAGCCAGGCCCTGGCCAGGGGCGGATGGTGGGCCAAGGTACCCAGAGCGCCCTGCACCTTTTTTGCCTCCTCCAGCGGTGACGCCCCGGCGCGGGTCATTCCAGGAAGCGCGCCGGTGAGCTCTGATGGCCACTCTTCAACTGGCACCGGCTTTATGCGTGTTGTCATCCTGTTCCTCTCCTCGAAGCCAACCCAAGACGGGACCGCCACGGGCGCCCATCGCATTCGAAATCGGCAGAGCCTTCACTCGAGCCCCCGGCGCGACACGAGGGGCAGGCATCAGGCCTGACAGGTTCGGTCCCCCGGACTATCCTTTATCGAACGATCCGATCATCTCCGCGCCGAAGCTGGCCAGGAGATCGCTGTACTCGTCCCGGGTGCCCGCCGGGATGTAGACGAGGGTCATAGTCACGCCCAGCGATTCATACTCCTGGACCACCTGACGGAAGGCGTCCGGGTCGAAGGCGGAGGTACCGTAGTAGCCGACTTCTTCGACCGGTGAGAACAGCACGTCCTGCAACTCCCGACCCGTCGCTGCCTCGAGTTCGTGAAGCTCCTCGAACCGGGAGGCGAGTTGCTTGACCGTCCACAACTCCGGCGTGCGATGGCGAGCTTCGAGACCGGGCGGGTGCAGGAATGGGATCCAGCCGTCGCCGAGCTCTACGGCGCGTCGCAACGCTCGCCGCGAGTTACCTCCGAGCCAGAGGGGGGGATGCGGTTGGTGGACCGGCCTGGGCCGCATCGTGTGGGTCACTCCCGACGCTGAGATCGGGACGGAGTCGCGGCTCCAGACTTCCTTCATCGTGGTGATCGCGGCGTCGAAACGGTCATTGCGGTCATCGAAGGAAACGCCTACCGCGGCGAACTCCGGTTCCAGATAACCCGCGCCGCCGCCGAAGACGAGCCGGCCTCCGGAGAGAACGTCCACGGTGAGCGCGGTCTTCGCCAGCACAAACGGGTTGTGGTAGGGCACGACGCACAGATAAGTCAGTACCCGCAAGCTGGAGGTGGCGGCCGCGGCGACGGCCAGCGTCACGAAGGGATCGAGCGCGTGATGACCTTCCTCCGCCAGCCAGGAGTCGTTCGGGATGGGATGCTCCGTTACATACACAGCGTCGAACCCGGCGGCCTCCGCGGCGCGCGCCGATGCTGCTATCCCGGCGCCCGATACGAACTCGTCCCCCGAGTCGACCTGGTCGGAATGAAGCGATGCGCAGAATTTCATATATCACTTCTAGCACGCATGCGGAGAGAGGACGGCGCTGATCGGATGTCAGTCTTTCGAAGGCTGAATTTGTGGCAGCAGTTCGGGCTTTACGTGGCGACTCAGGTCGCCGACGATGTCGGCTGCCTCGCGCCGGAGCCGTAGGCGCCATGCCTCACCGTCGAACTCGAACGTGTCCTCGTACCTGCCAGTAATGATGACCTGCAGCGGGAAATCCGGCAAGCCTTGCAGCACTACGTAGTGCGACGTGCTGCCGGCTCCCGACCCGTCATCGGAAAACCAAATGTCGATATTGGTTATGACGTGCTTGGTGTGTGGTAGTCCGTCGTAGAGGATGACGCCTGAGTACAAGCGTCTGACGTCGTACGCACTCAGGGCAACGACGTCTTCTTCAGCGTCCTCTGTGGTGCACAGCTTGACTCCCTCGAGAAGTCTCACGACTCCTTCGATGTCGCCACGGTCGATCAACCAGGGATATGCCAGGATCAGGCGCCTCACCTCCTGGGTGGCGTGGGCCCGGTCGAATCTGGTGTCCATCTCGGCGCACCCTTTCTCTGAGTGGGTCGATGGGCCGGCGGGCTACGGGATCCTGAGACGTCCCCCGCGTAGCAGCTGGCCGGGCCGAGCCTCGGTGGGTTGGCCGTCCACCATGAGTACACGTCCGTTGACGATCGTGGCCTTGTAGCCCTGCGCGGTCTGGATGAGTCGGCGGGCTCCACCCGGCAGGTCGGTGACTACGCGCGGCATATCAGGTGCGACGGTGTCCGGGTCGAACACGGTGATGTCGGCGGCGTATCCCTCACGTAAGAGGCCACGGTCGTACAGACGCCACAAGGTGGCAGGCCGATGCGTGATCATCGGGATCGCCTCTTCCAGGGTAAAAGCCTGGCGCTCTCTGACCCAGTAAGCCAGAAGGTGCGTCTGAATCGATGCGTCCGCGATCTGGCTCACATGTGCGCCCGCGTCGGAAAACGTCATAGCAACGTTCGGGTGTTTCAGGAGGGGGATGAGCCGGTCGTCGGACTGTTGGGTGAGCTGATGCACGAAGAACACGTCGAAGTTACGCTCCAGCGCGACATCGATGATCAGCTCGACCGGGTCGACACCCCGCTCCCTCGCCAGGTCACCGACCGTCGGATTCCGCAAGTACGGGGAGTTCATGATTTCGAGTGTGTCAAAGTTGGGTCGAGGAGCTTCGGCGCCGAGCGCCTGCCCATAGCTCCCGTGATAGGCGGCCTGGACCAGCCGGGCCCGCACTTGGGGGTTCCGCAACAGGGTGCTCTGCTCATCGAGTGGCTTGGTGCGAACCTCGGTCCATTCGGGGAGGACGTCGAATGCCAATCGGGTCTTGAAAGACTGCAGGACCGACACGCCCCGGCAGTGAGCGAGTCCATACATCTGGCCACCGCGCGCCACAGTGTCGTCGATAAGGGGGACCATCCCCGGGACGTTTGCCATGGCAAACACGCCGAATGTGATCGGGACGCCGCTCTCGAGGGCGAGGGCCTGCAGGCGCTTTGGGAACTCGACCAGGGCGGTTGAATCAGTGTCGTCGGCGGGGGTGATCTCGAAAACGCCACCGCTGTGGCGGCCGACCAGATTCACCAGCGCGCGCACTTCTTCCCACGCGGCCAGTCGCGACGCCACCGGACGGCCGTCCGAGGTGGCATGACCGCTCACACGCGATGTGGTGAAGCCCACCGCGCCCGCCTGAAGCGCCTCGCGCAACTCGCGTTGCATTGTCTGCAGATCGTCTGCGCCGGCCGCTTCAATGAAAGCACGTTCGCCCATAGCCCAGGTCCGGAGGGCGGAATGGCCAACAGAGCTGGCGTAGTTGATGCCCTTTGGCACGGCGTCGACTGCATCCAGATACTCGGCGAACGTCGACCAGGTCCACGTGAGCCCTGCTGCCATCGCTTCGGCGGAGATGTCCTCGGCCCGCTCCAGGTTGCGGACCACCAGCGCCTGCTCGTGGGGGTGAGCGGGGGCCAGGGTGAACCCGCAATTGCCCATGACCACGGTGGTCACGCCGTGCCAGCACGACGACGTACCGAGCTCGTCCCAGAAGACCTGGGCGTCCATGTGGGTGTGGCCATCGACAAAGCCAGGGGCGACCACATGCCCTTCCGCATCGATCTCATCCCGCCCTGAGTCATCCAAGGAACCGACGGCGGCGATCCGACCGTCGACGACAGCGACGTCCGCCTGCCGGCGAGGGGCGCCTGTGCCGTCGATCAGGGTGCCGTTTCGAATGACAAGGTCATAGGGCATTGCGTGTTCTCCGTCCTGCATTTCTGTCGGCGCGAATCGATACCTCGACGCCGGATATGTCGTCGGGCATGGCCGAGCCGTCCGGGCGCAGGTTGTCCGAGACCAGGCGCGATCGCCGATAGAGCGCCTGCGGGTGGCGGCCCGTTTCGAGGTCAAGGTCGGGGCCGAGCAGCCCGGTGCTGTAGTTGCCCTGCTTTTGCACCCTCGTTCACTTTCGTTCCAGAGGACTGGATCTTCGTAACCTTGGGAATATTTTTGAGATATCGCAAGGATGTGCCCATCAACGGTAACAGGTCCCACCGGATGCGCAAGCGGGGCTGCTCCGGGACGTCGTCTGGTCGGAGGAATCCGCTGACAGCGAGTTGCCGGATTCAAAGCTCGCATTCGTTTGGCGACGGCCGCCGGGCCGAGCACGAAGAATTGGCCCGGATCAGACTGCCCGCGGCGGCGGCTCGATCGTGAGCGTGACGTCGATCAGTGGGGTGTTCGGGGCCCCCAATCACGCCGCCTATGGCGTGGCCAAGGCGGGCCTGATCCACCTCACGAAGACGCTGGCGGTCGAATACGGGCGCTCCGGTATCCGGGTGAACGCGGTGTCACCGGGCTCGATCGCCACCCCGGCCAACGGTATGAACGAAGAGAGCGCAGCCCTGATCGGTCGCAACCTGCCCCTCCAGCGGGCCGGTGTGCCCGCCGACATCGCTCGGGCCATGCTGTATTTCGCGTCACCGATGTCGGATTACATCACAGGCCAGATGCTCCTCGTCGACGGTGGGGCCGCCTCGAAGTTCCCGTTCGCCGCCGGCGATGCGTCCGAATCGGTGCAGATGGTCTGAACCAGGTTCGTCCGGTCCTTATCGAACACCCTGGAGTCAGCTTTCTCGACGTTCGCCGCCATTGATTGACCGAAGTATTCCCGCCCGATCGAGTGATCCGTGAACGGTGTGTCGTTGACCGCGGTCGCCGACTCTGAATAATCCGGTGCCCACCCGCTTCTGGCTCCCGCGCCGATTGACGGTCAATGCCAGGCTCGTTAAGATTTGTGCTGGCCCAGATTCCTGCGATATTTCGAAATAGGGGGAAGGCGACGTGAAACTCGATTTGCTTTACGAGATCCAGCCGAAGATCGGGCCGGAGTACGAGTCCTTCCCGGAAGGTCACAAGCGGGCCCAGCAGGAGTCCTACCGAGAAGCCATCGAGCAGGTTCAGTACGCCGACACGTTGGGATTTCAGACGGTGTGGTGTGTGGAGCACCATTTTCGGGTGGGCCTGTCGGCGAGCCCTACGCCAGAGGCGCTGCTCGGTGGTTTGGCGCTCACCACGAACAACATCCGCTTGGGGTTCGGCGTGGTACTCATGCCGTTCGGCTTCATTAACCCGGCGCGTGTGGCAGAGAAGGTGGCGGTCGTCGACATCATGTCGAATGGGCGGGTCGAGTGGGGAACCGGTCGTTCCACACCGATGGAGCAGGCCGCGTTCGGAGTGCCGACCGACAACCGCTCGCGGGAACAGTGGCGGGAGGCCGTCGACATCGTGGTGCAGATGTGGGAAAACGAGCGATTCTCGTACGACAGCGAGAATTACCACCTCCCCGAGCGCATCCAGATGCCCAAGCCGTACCAGGATCCTCACCCGCCTCCCTGGCTCGCTGCCGCCACCGGGACCAGTGCGGAGAACGCGGGTAAGAACGGCGTCGGGCTGTTGTCTTTTGCCCTGGTGAGGCCCCTGAACGAGATGGAAGAGCACATCAAGCTGTACCGCGCCGCTCAGGCGGCATGTGAGAAGCCGCTTACCCGTGTGAAGAACGACCGGGTCGGCGCCTACACCATCGTGCACTGCTGCGACGACCCGGAGGAGGCGGCCGCCACCTACGCGCTGTGGGATTCGGTCGCCTACCACTACCACCATCTGGCTATGTTCACGCTGCAGTGGGAGTTCCCCAACCTCAGCAAGGAAGAGCAACTCCTGATCTTCCCCCTCCTCGAGGCGAGGGGCTTCACGAAAGAAGACGTTCCCGTCAAGCAGTACCAGGAAGAGGATGTGATCATCGTCGGAACTCCCGAGATGTGTCTCGACCAGATGCTGCGCTATGCCGACGCAGGTGTGGACCAGTTGCTGTGCTACTCGCAGTTCGGGGCTCTTCCGCACGAGAAGATCATGCGCAACCTCGAGCTCCTCGGGACAAAGGTCATCCCTGAGCTCGAAGCCCGGGGACACCGGGTCGAGGCCACGGTCGTCGGGTAGAGCGCTCTCGAGGGGAACGCGAATTGATGATGCGGAGGGGTAGGACCCCGGCGATCACCGACGGTCTCGAGGCCGCCAGAGGCAACCCGGCTGAGGCGTCGTTCATAAACGCCACGGTGGGAATCAGGAGTCTCAACGGGGCGGGCCTGGACGGCACCAATTCCTTCGGGTTCGCCGTGGACCAGCGGGGCAAGGTGCCGTCAGCCGACAACTGCGTATGGCTTAGTCAGTACCGCGGCTCGGCCTTTGACCTGGTACCCGGAATGGATCCCATTTGCGGCAGACCGTGCCGGGCAAGGGGGTTTAGTGGGGGTCTCGAAAGGCGGGGGAAGCCATGAACGTCGATTACATCGTGATCGGGGGAGGCTCGGCCGGGTGCGTGCTGGGCAGCCGGTTGAGCGCCGATGGCGACCACCGTGTGCTGCTGTTGGAGGCGGGCGGCCACGACTGGAATCCGGCGATCCACGTGCCCGGATTGCTGGCGCGCGCATCTCAACAGCCAGAGATAATGTGGGGCTACCAGGGAGAGCCCGACCCTTCACTACGCGGAGTCGCACTCGACTGGATGGCAGGCCGGGTGTTGGGCGGCAGCAGTTCGGTGAACGGTATGGTCTGGGTGCGCGGGCATCCGGCGGATTTCGATCGATGGGCCGAGCTCGGTTGCCCCGGCTGGGACTGGAAAGGCGTCGAGAGTTACTTCCGCCGGGCAGAAACGTTCGAGCGCCGCGACCCGTCCCGGGGCACCGATGGACCGGTGCATGTGTCGACGGTGAACGCCCCGCACGCGATCACCGAAGCTTTCGTGGCCGCGGCTGCTGCGGCGGGACACGCGTACACGTCCGACTACAACGCCGAACGTCAGGAGGGGGTGGCCTACGGGCAGGCCAATGTTCGCCGAGGGTTTCGGCATTCGACGGCCCGGGCCTATCTCGGATCGGCGTGGCGACGACGCAACCTAAAGGTGCTGACCGACGCCCTGGTCGAGCGGATCCTGTTCGAGGGCAACCGGGCAGTAGGCGTTGAGTACACCCGAGGCGGCAAGCGGATGATCGCCCGGGCGGACCGAGAGGTAATAGTCAGCGCCGGCGCCATCGCCTCGCCGAAGATCTTGATGCTCTCCGGAGTCGGGCCGTCAGAGCACCTGCGGTCGCGGGGCCTTGACGTCGTCGTAGACATTCCGGGGGTAGGGCGAAACCTGTCGGATCATCCGTGCGTGGCCATGCTGTGGGACGTCGACGTGCCGACCTTCGGGATGGACTACACCGCCATGGGCATCGCCCGGCACGGACTTTCATTTCTCCAGGGGAAAGGTCCGGCTGCTTCGGGAATCTTCCACGCCGTGCTCTTCTCCAAGGTGGACCCTTCGAGCCCTCGCACCGAGATCGAGGCCGGGTTTGCGCCGCTCGGCATCGTTGGGGCCGACGCCGGCGACACGACCGCCGAGACACTCACCTCCGCTGGGACCCACGACGTGAGACGGATGGAAGTGCTGGATCGGGCCAGCGTCACCGCAGTCATCAGCATGCTCCACCCGCGATCGCGTGGAGCTATCGAGCTGCGTTCGGCCAATCCGGCCGACCCGCCGGTCATCGAGTACGAGCTTTTCGGCGACGAGCGCGATCTGACCGACCTCGTCGCCGGCTGCCGCCAGGTCCGAGCGGTGTTCGAGACGTCCCCTTTGGTCGAGCGTGTCGTCCGCGAAGCTCTGCCGGGCCCCGGAGTCAAGACGGACGAGGAGTGGGAGGGTTTCTTGCGGTCGGCGAACGCGTGGGGGTCCAAGCACCCGTCCGGCACCTGCAAGATGGGCATCGACGAGGAAGCCGTCGTCGACCCCGAGCTGAGGGTTCGAGGCGTCCAAGGGCTACGAGTTGCCGATGCCTCCATCATGCCCGAGGTGACGAGCGGCAATACCAATGCACCCACCATCATGATCGGGGAGAAGGCGGCCGACCTGATCCTGCACGGGTAACCGCACCGCACTCGCATTTGTCCGGACAGGGCCTACATCGTCTCAGAGTTCAGAATGGAGGACGCGTGAGCGCCAGTGTAAAACCGCGGGGCAAGGCCCTGGTCAACGCCTTTCTCGATCGGATTCGAGCCACGGACATGTCCGTGCTGGATCTGTACAACGAAGACGGAGAGCTTTGCGCCGGCGGCACGACGTATCGAGGACGCGACTCCATCCGCGAGTTCTACGTCAAGTCGTTTGCTAACACATCGGAAAACTCTCAGGTGGAGGTACGCTTGCTGCTCGGGGAGCCTCCGGTCATCGCTGCCCTGCTCGATGTCCAGACAGGCAAGGGCTCGAGCATGTCGGTCGTGGATGTGTTCACGCTGGAGGGCGGCGGAATCGCGTCGTTGCACGCCTACTACGACATGGCGGGGCTGCAAGCCTATGGCAATCAATAGCGCCGGATAGGGCTCCGACAGCTTGGCAAAACGCCGGCACCCATTCCCTGCTTTCGGCCACAGCACTTCCAGCGCGGCAACACCGGCTACCGTGATGGCCCGGGCTCCGGTCGCGTCCATATCGAGCGCGGTGGCCTCGCCCGCTGGGCCGGGAGAGACGATCGCGGGCGGCCGGCCGTCGCCGGTGATTTCTCGTAGACAGCTTGTTTCTCGTAGACAGCTTGTTTTCTCGGCGCGCCATCGCCCAGGGAACGGGCGAAACGTCCACGAGAATCCAAAAGTGCTACGAGATTTACAGTCATCATGCCGTGGCTCCGAGAAGACAGTCTCACCAGAACCCTCCGATGCGGCGCGGTGCCCCCCGGTCAGATGCAGTCACCATGCGAGTTCAGCCACTCGAAAGCGGAAGAGGGAACGCCAGTGCCTGGCCTTCGCCGAGACGTAAACTCCCGCCCGTTATCGGGGCGGTTACGATAGCCCGCGTGCCTGCGCTTCACGTCCACATACCTTTCAGCCCCCTTTGGAGGCTGCGTTCTTCCCGAACGTCGAGAGCATCAGCGACGCGGCCCATTAGGTGCGGTCCCAGGGTCGAAGGTACGTACTGATGGCAACTCCGGTCCGCCTCCCGCAGGAAAGCATGGCGATGCTGGAGGGCACGATCGTCCAGTGGGTCAAGGCGGTCGGCGACACTGTCACCAAGGGCGAGCAGCTCGCGGAGGCGGAGGCCGACAAGACCACCTTCGCCATCCTGGCGCCGGCCTCGGGTGTCCTCGCCTCGATCCTCGTGCCCGAGGGCGCAGAAGTCCCGGTCCGCACGGTCGTCGCCACCATCTCCGAAGAGGGCGAGACGGAGAATCCGCAAAGTGGAAGCGATCCGCCGGCGGCGGTAAGGGCGGGGCCGTCGCCGGGCCCGGTCACGCCGACCTCGGTTGCGCCGGCTGACGCGGCCACAGGGGCGTCGGTTCAGGTCGTACCGGCGGCCCGCCGGTTGGCTCGGGACCACGGCATCGATCTGGCCCGTGTCGAGGGAACGGGACCCAGCGGCCGCATAACCGAAGCCGACGTGCGCGCCATCATCGATACCGAAGACGCCGGCCCCGGCGAGGAAGACGCCGGCCCGGCCGAGGCTCCCACCTTCCGGGTCATCCCTCTGCGCGGCGTGCGCGGCAAGATCGCGGAACGGATGCGGGCGAGCCTGCAGTCCATGGCGCAGCTCACCTTGACGACCGAAGCCGACGTCACCGATCTGGTGAGCCGGCGCGACGAGGTCAAGGGCGAGATTCCCGTCACCTACAACCACCTCCTCCTCCGGGCCTGTGCCGTGGCGCTGAAGAAGCATCCCCGTCTCAATGCCGTCGTCGAAGCCGACGAGATCCGGGAGTGCCAGGAAGTCAACATCGGGATCGCCGTGCCACTGCCGGACGGGCTCATCGTCCCGGTTCTGCGCCACGTCGACCAGATGAGCCTGGCCGAGGTCGTTGAGCAGAGCGACCACGCTGTGGCCTTGGTCAGGTCCCGCCGAGCGACCCCTGATCTCATGACCGGAGGCACTTTCACCATCAGCAACCTGGGGACCTTCGGCATCGACAGCTTCACACCCATCATCAACCCGCCGGAGGTCGCCATCCTCGGGGTCGGGCGTATCACCGAGCGGCCGGTTCGCGCCGGGGAAACCATCGCCTGGACGCGGGTGATCTCTCTCAGCCTCACCGTCGATCACCGCGCCGTGGACGGTGTTCCCGCCGCTCAGTTCCTCCAAACGCTCACGGAGCTGCTCGGGGAGCCCGGGCCGCTGTTTTCCGCGAAAGGATCATCAGCATGACGCGATTGGATGACTACGCCCACCGCTACACCCGGGCGCAACTTCGCCGCGAGGGCGGAGTACTCGAAATCAAGCTGCACGACGGCAACGGATCTTCGCTGGTATGGGACGAGCCGGCCCACCGGGAGCTGCCCGAGCTGTTTCACGACGTGGGAAGGGACCGTGACAACCACGTCGTGATTCTCACCGGCGCAGGCGACACCTTTTGTGCTTCGTCCGATTCGTCCGGGTTCACGTTGCCGTTCACCCCCGAGACGTGGGACACCATATTCACCGAGGGCCGCCAACTGATCGGGAACCTCCTCGACATCGAGGTCCCGATGATCGCGGCGATCAACGGACCCGCCATCCACCACGCTGAGATGGCCGTGCTCTGCGACGTCGTCCTGGCCACAGAGGACACGATCCTGCAGGACGCTTCGCATCTCCCGCATGGCGTCCCGGGCGACGGTGTCCACACGGTGTGGCCGACGATCCTCGGTGAGAATCGCGGCCGTTACTTCCTCATCACGAACCAGAAGCTGTCTGCCCGCGAGGCCGAGCGTCTCGGTGTGGTCAACGAGGTGCTCTCGAGGGAAGCTCTCCTTCCCCGGGCGTGGGAGCTGGCCCGGTACCTCGATACTGTCAGCCTCCTCACCCTGAGGTACACCCGCCTGGCCCTGACCCAACGGCTCAAGCGAAACGTGCTTCCCGATCTCGGGTTCGGCCTGAGTATGGAGGGGTTGGCTGCCCTCGGTTACACGCCCTCGTGACCGTACCGCCACTGGAGGCGGGAGCGATGATGCCTTCCACGATCTTTAGTGTTATTTCGCGATCGAGGGCTGGGTTGTGCTCAAGCGACGGCGACACCGGCTGCCGGCCGGATCGGTGGCCGGCGGATCACGAACTGCTAGCGCTTCCTGCGAAAGCGTGAAGGAGCTGAGCCAGGTTGATCGGCACCGCGCCCGAAGGAGCCGAGACCGAGCCGCCATTGGCCACGTCCATGTTGAGGCTTACCGGCCCCGTCAGCTTCTTTGAGGTGTCGAACTGGTTCAGGGACAGGCCCAGATTCGACACGATGCCCCCGCCGAGGGTTACGGCAACGGTGCCCGACTTGTCGGCGGGGACGGACGCCTGCGCCCGCTTGGCCAGGCTGCTCACCTGCTTGTTGAGCGTTGACATACCCGGTGTGCTGGCCACCGCTTGAGCCAGGTTGGTCACCAGCTGTTGAGCGTTGACCGTCATCGTGGCCGTGTTTCCGCCGGTGGACTGGATGTTGGTGCCGTTAGACAAGGAATTGAAGAATGCTCCCACGATCCGCGCCACCAGCTGGGGGGCTGAAGGGAGGGTTATACCTGTCGTCTCGGCGAACTGATCGATCAGGTTGATATCCAGTGAAACCCATTGCCCTTTGTCGAGAGCACTGAGCCCCCCGACCTGACCTCCGAGCTGCTCCAGCTCCGATTGGAACTTGGCCACCTTGGTCGAATCGAGGTCATAGGCCTCGGTGAGGCCCTGAATGTCGACCTGGGCGTACAGGGTCTGCCCGACGATTCGCAGATCGACGAGGGTATTGCCCCCCTCGTCGAGTGACATCTCGAACTCGCCGCCAGTCCCGGCATTCGCCAGTGTGGTGCCGTTGGCGGCGTCGACGGTCATGTCCAGGGTGCTGTTCAGAATGGCCTGCTCCTGCGCCTGAGTCAGGCCACTGCTCCCACTGTTCGAGAAATCCGAAGTGCTACCACTGAGCGAAAGCTTCAGTTGCAAGACGGACTGGTTGGCGGTGGCCTTGAAGGCCGACTGCACGTCTGACGGGCTGGCAGAAGAGCCTTTGCTCGACGAACATGCCCCCAGTCCCGCCACCGCCAGGACGGCAACCATCGCCACCGCCAGAACTCTGGTTCGCCTCATGCCCTGGAGCCTACCTTGCTAGGCACGGGTTCATTCGCCGATGCAAACCGCCACGCTCCTGACCGCCTCCTCCGGCGAGGTGCGGCCCGGCGGTGGGCCGCCATCTGTCACCGCGGCGACGGCCGGGCTCACGTGAGGCGGTCCCCGCAGGGGTTGCGGGTCGCTACGAGCGATCAGACGGGGCCAGAGCGGGCCTCGGTGCCGTCGGGGTGCACCAGCCGGGCGTCGAGGGCGCTGGCAATGGCAGCGAGATCGGAAAGGTACTCATCCTGGGCGCGTTTCACGATCACCTCGCCGGCGCGCCAGAACAGTATCGGGCGACCGAAACTCGAGCAGAGACCGAAGGCCGGAAGCTCGATGCCCTCGTGGTCAGGTAGCTCCGGGTAGATGCTCGTCTGCTTCAGCGCCGGCGTGTCCAGGGCCACCCGCAGCCACGAGTGCCGGCCGATTCGGCCTGACCCTCCGGTGCCCGTCATAAGGAGGTCATAGCTCACCAGCCGAAGTCTGGCATCTCCGGACGCGCTAGTTGATGCGGCTTGACCCGGCCGCGCCGGTGGGGGTGCCCGCCCCTTCGGTTCGGGGCGCCCGTGACCACTTCGCGTCGCGACCTCCCGCCCAACCCCTGGATCTCGCCGCGAAGTGGTTACCAGGAGCCGCGAACGCGTCGCGACCCATCTCTCCGCCGAACGGTCGCGACGCGAAATGGTTTCTGAGCCCGGTCGCCCGGTTCTCCCGGGTCGCCGGCCCGCCCGCGGGTCGCGAGCCCGCCCGTCCAGCTACCCGGCCAGACCGCCCGGGCGGGCCGTAAGCCTTTTGGCCAAAAGAATCAACTCGTAGAGAACCGACGGACCCGTCGGCCCGTAGTCAAGGGCACAAGGAAGGGAGCGTCGCCACGATTCGCATCAAGCAAAATCCTGCGAGGCGCCTGGGCCTTGGGCACCGGAGGCATACTCCGGTGGAGGAGATCACCAGCAAGCCGTAGCGGGTGACGGCCAACTCGGCAGCGGGGTCAGCGTCGACCACGCCCGCCAGGTGTGGCCGCTGCCCGTTACGGCGGCGGGGGAATCCGTAGAGATACATACCAGACGACGGCTTCGCGATCCGGGACCGGGTTGCAGCGCGCCCACTTCGGGGCCAAGCCGTGGTCGCCAACCGAACCGAAATCAAACACAGGAGGTATCCCAATGAAGAGCATATGGAAGAGGCTGGCGGTTGCTGCCGGAGCCACGACTCTCGCCGCGAGCGGTGCGATCGCCGGGCTGGCGACGGCTGGAAGCGCAAACGCTTCCGTCCCTCTAGCTTCGTTTCAAATGGTCCGGTCCGCCGCCGCGGTCAAGACGGGCTGTCTGCCGAACGCCCAAGCCCACGTCGTCATCAGGTCGGAGGGCCCGGTCGAAGTGATGAAGGTGTCGGCCAGCCATCTTCCGGCGAACACCGACTTCGACTTCTTTGTCACCCAGGTGCCCGACACTCCGTTCGGCGTCTCGTGGTACCAGGGAGATCTCGAGACCAACAAGTACGGCCGGGCGTCGGGCGTGTTCGTCGGCCGGTTCAGCGTCGAGACCTTCGCGGTCGCCCCCGGGGTGGCACCGGCTCCCACGGTGTTTCCCACCGATGCCGCCCAGAACCCCGCATTCCCCCCGGTGCAGATGTACCACCTGGGCGTGTGGTTCAACTCGCCTGCTGACGCCTTTGCTGCCGGATGCCAGGCGACTCCTACCGCAACCACACCGTTCAACGGCGAGCACAACGCCGGCACCCAGGTCCTGAGCACCCGCAACTTCCCGAACGATCACGGTCCGCTGCGCAACCTCGAGACCTCATAAGCACGGAACAGGGAAGGGGCCCGGCAGCCTCAACGGCCGCTTGGTCCCTTCCCTTTCCGGCCGGCCTCCGGTTGACCGGGTGCCGGGTGACCGGGTCCCGCACGCGATCGGGGCCGGGTGACACTGCTGTCCAGGACCGGTCCCATCTCTGCGACCAGCACGTCCAGGGGATGGGTGTCCTCTCGGATCCGGGAGAGGATGATCGCCCCCTCTAAAGCGCTGATGATGAGCAGAGCCAGGTTCGGGGCCCGCCGGCCGGGCACGCCGAGGGCCTCGAGGGCGGCACTGAGCGGCTCTTGCCATCCGTCGAATGCCTCCCTGATGACATCCCGGAGTTGGGCGCTGTCGGCCGCGTTGTCCGCGGCGGCCGCCGCCAAGGGGCATCCGGCGGCGAACCTCTCGGCGGCAAGATCGATTCGCCAGTCGTCGACGATGGCAGACAGGAGGACGCCGGGGGTGGCTGGGTCCAGAGTTTCGAGGTGACGGCGAACCCGTCTGGCCGCGATTCCACCCATCCACGACAGCGCTTCGGCCACCAGCTCCTCTTTGCCGCCCGGGAAGTAGTGCTGGAGGGACCCGCGTGGCGCCTCTGCGGCCAGGACGATCTGGCGCATACCGGTACCGGAGACGCCCTGGCGGCGAATCAGCTGCGCCGCGCTGCGAACCATCCGCTCCCGCGGGGGCACAGGCTCCTTCGATTCAGGCCGGCGATTGTTCACGTTTGCTCTTGACTATGACACTCGTCATGATCCACACTGTACATTGTATGACGAGTGTCATGACGGTTCAAGCCGCGCTTGATGCCAACCTTATGAGGCGGGCTTCATGCCCTCTGGACAGGCTGGTCCAGATTGTCCCGGCCCAGCCGGCGGATACGGCCGCAGTGCTGGAGATGATGGCCCGCTGTTCGCGTTCGACCTTGTTCCATCGATTCCACGGCTACACCGACGGTGTCGGCTACACCCGGGGGGTGCTGTCCGGACGACCCGGTCACCAAACGCTTGTCGCCTGGCGCAACGGCTCCTGCGTCGGCCTGGCCTCCCTCTCGATCGACGCCGGCGGCCTGACCCATCTCGCAGCCTTGGTCGAGGACGCCTGGCAGTGCCGGGGCGTGGGCACCTGGTTGGTACGGGCGCTGCTCGACGCCGCCCGCGCCATCGGGATCGCCAGTGTGCACGCCGACATCCTCGGCGAGGACGACTTCATCCTGAGCCTGTTGCGCCGGATTGGTCCGTTGAAGGTTTCGTTCGACATGGGAACCTTCTCGGTGGATGTCGATCTCCTGTCCCCAGCGGGTGGGCCCCTGGAGTCCACGCCCTTTCGGGAAAGCGGCTGAGCGGCCTTCGTCCGGTGACGGCGGCAACAGCTAGCCGGCCGGAGCCCGGCCCCCGCTCCGGCGGGTGGCTACCAGGCCGGCGTCCCTGACCTTCGTGCCGAGGGCGACCACTCGCTGGGCGGAGAGCCCCGACTCCATGCCCAACAGGGTAAGCGAGACAATGGCCTCGCCCTCCGGCCCGAACACCGGAGCCGCGATCATGACCACGTCGTAGCTTCGGCGGGGGTTAAGGGTGGCGAGCGCCTCGTAGTCGGTCCTTGGGGGGTTGCCGAGAGCCGCCGCCCAGCCGCGGGCCCGAACGTCAGTGAGAACCGCGTCCATCCCTTTACGGTCACCCGCTCGGGCCAGCCACGGTTCGGGGTCGTGCCAGGCCGCGAACACCGCCCCGACCGGGGGAATCATGGGTACCCGCTGCCCTACGCTCACTCCGATGTCGCGCGGCCGGTGCTCTCCCACCCGCTCGAGGAACACGATGTCCCCGCCGGCGAGCGCGGTTACGGCGACCCCGAGGCCGAGCTCGTCGCTCAGCCGGCGGGCTTCCTCGTACGTGTGGGCGATGGCCGGATGCCGTTCCAGTGCGGCGTGGCCGAGGGCGACAACGGATGGGCCGAGTGAATACGTTCGCAGCCTCTGGTGGCGGGTGACGTAGCCGGCGTCGGCCAGCACGGCCAGGAGGGCATGGGCGGACGCCAGATTTATTTCGAGCCGGATGGCCAGATCGGACAGAGTGAACTCCTCGGCGGCGTGGGCAGCAAGGAAGTTCAGCACGGTAACGGCTCGGGTGGCGGAGAGGGCGGGGCGTGCCATAACCTTATAATCGATTCCAACGAAAAATCCTTCATCAATGCAAAAGAGAGAGGGCGAGCGGTGAAACTGGACCTGCTCTACGAGTTCGCACCGAAGACCAAGCCGTGGCAGCTGCCCCACCCCTACGGGCAGCGCGACGCCGAGCAGCGAACTTATGACGAGGCCATTGCCGAGATTCAATACGCCGACAAGCTGGGATTCAATACCGTTTGGGTCGTCGAACACCATTTCCGGGACGGTCGGTCGGCGTCGCCGTGCTATGTGCAGTTCGGAGACCTGCCGCACGACAAGATCATGCGGGGCCTCGAGCTATTGGCCCACAACGTCATCCCGAAGCTCGAAGCGCGAGGGCATCGCGTCGACGGAACGGTGAGGGTTTAAAGTGGACGACGCTGTCGTATCAGCCTTTTCCCTCGAGGGGCGCACGGCGGTGGTAACGGGGGCGGCGTCTGGCATCGGCCGGGAGACCGCGGTCACTTACGCCGAGGCCGGGGCCAAAGTGGTACTCGCCGATGTCAAGGCCGAGGCACTGGAGGAAGTGGCGGCACGCGTGCCCGATGCCCTGGTGGTGCCGACCGACGTGAGTGACAAGTCGTCGGTGGACGAACTGGCCCAAGCTGCACTCCGGTCGACCGGCCGGCTCGACGTATGGGCGAACGTCGCCGGTATCATCAGGAACTCGTTGGTCGTGGATGCCACCGAGGAGGACCTCGACGCCATCCTGGCGGTCAACCTCAAGGGAGTGTTCTGGGGAACAGCCGCGGCCGGGCGGGCCATGTCGGCGGCCAAACGGGGCTCGATCGTCAACGTGGCTTCCTCGGGCGGCGAGACACCAGCGCCCACGGTTTCCATGTACGGGGTGGCCAAGGCCGGGGTCATGCAGCTCAGCCGGGTCGCGGCGGCCGAGCTCGGGCCCTCCGGCGTTCGGGTCAACTCGGTGGCGCCCGGGTACGTCGAGACGGGCATGACGAGCCGGGTCTGGAGGGGCAGTGACGGCTCAGTCGACGAGCAAAGACGAGCCGACACCATCGCGCCCATTGCGGCGCGCTCCCCGCTCGGCATCATCGGCGAGCCCCGGGACATCGCGTGGACGATGCTGTTTCTCGCCGCTGACGCGTCGCGGTTCATTACCGGACAGGTGCTCCGCCCCAACGGCGGAGTGCACATGGCATGAGGGCTGCACCATCTGATCTCGGCATCCGACCCTTCCACTGATTGGAGCGACTATCCGAGGGGTCCTGGCCGAAGGAGGCTGCGGCCCGCCAGAGTGGCAGTCCTGCGGGACCGGGGGTCTCCGGGTCTGGTTCAGGCCACGAAGATCGGGTTCACCGGGCTGCCCGTGGCGCCGGTTACCTTTAGTGGCGCCACGGTGAGCAGGCCCTCCCAGGCCTCGTCGCGGGCCGGCTGCGACAGGTCGAGAAACTCGAGCAGGTAGATCCCGAGGCGCACCAGCAGCAGTTTGTGCACAGCGAGGAAATCGCCCCCGTCGAAGGGCAAGGCCTCGACCGCGGCGTTATCCGATCCCACGGCCACGACGTCCCGAGCCGCCAGCCAGACCGCGCCGTCTAGGCCTATCCCGGGCATTCCTGGACCGTAGTCGCCGTCTTTGGCGTACCACATCTGGAGGTAACCGGTTCGCACCAGCACTACGTCGCCCGCTGTCACCTCCACTCCCTGGGCGGCGCAGGCGCCGGCCAGATCGTTGCCGGTGATCTTGCGACCGGGCTCGACCCAATCCCCCTCGCCGAAGTACCGAACCATGTCGAGCAGCACCCCTCGGGCGGCGAAACCGCCTACCTTTTCGATCCCGAGCTTCGTCGCGCCGGCCTGAGCCCGCATGGCTGCGGCCGGTACCCCGTTGTAGTGATGACCATCCTCGTAGACATGGATCAGGGCGTCCATGTGCGACGTGGTGTGCGACGCGAAGACCAGCACGTCCTCGTGCGCTCCCGTGCCCGGGGCGGCACCGAAGGCCTCGGTGTACATCGGTTCGTCGGTGCTGTCCTGGAGGGTCAGACGCATGGGCCGGCCCCGGTAATCGAAGATGGGAACTCCGTCGGCCTGGATGGGGATGCCTAGCGGATAAGCCCGGCCCGTCCGGACGCAAGCCGCCGCCCGCTTGAGCATTTCCGGGGTGATCAGGTTGATGGCGCCCCGTTCGTCGTCTTCGCCCCATCGACCCCAGTTGGTCATTCCTTGTCCGAGGACATCGGCCTTTGTCATGGTTGGCTCCCTACTGCTGTTGGCTCCTCAGTGCTGCGAGATCCCGGAAACGGGTGGTTCGGTGAACAGGATCCAGGTCGATCTTCGGGATCACGTGCTCGCCCATCAAACGGATGGTCTCGAGGGACTGCTCGAGGGTGGTGGGCCCCAGACCGAAGACCACCTGATCGGCTCCGGCCGCCTCCCAGCGCCGGCACTGTTTGAGGGCGTCGTCGGGGTCGCCCATGATCCGGCCGCCGGCCATCAGATAGGGGATCGCATCCCGGGTGACATCGGGGACGAGGTCCGGCCATACCGGCACCCCGGGAGGCTTGGGAAAGGTGTCGTGGTAGCGGAACATGAGACTGCCCACATAAGAGCTGTGGCGGGCTGTGGCCCATTCGTAGGCGGTTTCGCGGTCCTCGGCGACCACGCCGCCGGGAGTGACCATGATGTTGTCGTTGACGTATGCGCCCACCGGCTGAGCGTTAGCGATCCCCGTCTTGTAAGCCTCCATGACCGGCCCCAGTTCGTCGAGCGCTTGCACCGAGAAACCCAGCACGCCCAATCCTTTGCGGGCTGCCATGGCCCAACTGGTGGTATTGCCGGCTGCGTACCACATCGGCGGGTGCGGTTTCTTCCACGGTTTGGGTAGCACCTTGCGCGGCGGCAGCGACCACCACTTGCCTTCAAAGCCCGGGTACTCGTCCTGCAGCCACATCTTGGCGAACTCCCCGATCGTCTCCTCCCACATCTCCTTGGTAGCGTTGGTGTCGGTAATCCCGTCCCGGTGCAGGAATCCGAGAATCTCGTGGCTGCCGGCGCCCCGGCCCGTTCCGAACTCGAAACGCCCGTTGGAAAGGTGGTCCAGCATGGCAACCCGTTCGGCCACTTTGACCGGATGGTTCACCTGAGCCAAGGGGTTGAAGATGCCCGATCCGAGATGAATGCGTTCAGTGGAATGAGCCAGATATCCGAGGGCCACGTCATTGGCGGAGATATGGGAGTACTCGTCCAGGAAGTGGTGCTCCGACACCCACACGTACTTGAACCCCGCCTTATCCGCAGCCCGGACCAGCTCGAGCTCCTCTATGAGCACGTGATGCTCCGCGTCCGGGTCCACGTCGCGCCGGTACTGCGGCGTGTAACCCGCTATGAAGATTCCGAACTCCATCCGGCGTTCTCCCTTCGGCCCCGATCAAGCTGACAGGCCGAAAGCCTCATGTCAACTCCCGCTGAGGGCTGGCGCCGAGTCCCGGAGGAGGCCTTCGGTAGTAGGATGAGGTCCGTTCGGCCCGCAGCCCGTGGTGAGGGCCGGAGAGGAGAGGAGTCCGCCATGCGGCTGGAAGACATGATCCTGGTCAGCATCGACGACCACATGGTCGAGCCACCGAACATGTACAAGAACCACGTTCCGGCCAAGTGGCTCGACGAGGCTCCCAAGGTGGTGCGCACGGAGCAAGGCGTGGACGAATGGGTCTTCCAGGGCGAGAGGACGTCCACGCCGTTCGGGATGGCGGCGACGGTTGGCTGGCCCCGTGAGGAGTGGGGTTTCAGCCCCGGGGCCTATACCGAGCTACGCCCGGGCTGCTTCGATGTCCACGAACGGGTGAAGGACATGAACGCCAACGGCGTGCTGGCATCGATGTGCTTCCCGACCATGGCCGGTTGGAACGCCCGAACCTTCAACGAGTCGCACGACAAGGATGTCGCTCTGGTGATGCTTCAGGCCTACAACGACTGGGCCATCGACGAGTGGTGCGGCACCTACCCCGGGAGGTTCATCCCGCTCGGCATCGTCCCCATGTGGGACGTAGATCTGACAGTGCAGGAGATCCACCGCATAGGTAAGAAGGGGTGCCGGTCGATCAGCTTCCTCGAAGCACCTCACGCGTGGGGCTTCCCGAGCTTCCTGTCCGGCCATTGGGACCCCATGTTCCGAGCCCTTTGCGAGGAGAACATGGTCCTGTCTCTGCATATCGGCGCCGGTTTCGATCTGATCCGGAAGGCCCCCGAGGCCCCCATCGACCACATGATCGTCCTCACGTGCCAGATTTCCGCCCTCATCGCCCAGGATCTGGTGTTCGGACCGACGCTGAGAGAGTTCCCGGATCTCAAGGTCGCCCTGTCCGAAGGCGGAATCGGCTGGATCCCCTTCTATCTGGACCGGGCGGACCGCCACTTCGAGAACCAGGTGTGGCTCAACAACGACTTCGGGGGCAAGCTCCCCTCGGAGTTGTTCCGCGACCACATCCTCGCCTGCTTCATCACCGATCCGTCCGGGCTGCTGCTGCGGAATCGGATCGGCATCGACTCGATTGCATGGGAGTGCGACTACCCCCACACCGACACGACCTGGCCTGAGTCACCGGAGTTCACGTGGAAGGAGCTGCAGGAGGCCGGCTGCAGCGACCAGGAGATCCACAAGATCACCTGGGAGAATGCCTGCCGCTTCTTCAGCTGGGACCCGTTCGAGCACACCCCGCAGAATCAAGCCAGCGTCGCCGCCCTCCGCTCCCTGGCTGAGGGAGTCGACACCACCCGCATGCCCCGCGGAGAGTGGAAGAAGCGAAACGAGCAAGCGGGAATAGGGATTTTCTGACCGCCCTCACAGCGTTCGAGAGCCGAGTACCGAGGCCGTCGGTCCCGCCTGGGGGTCGTGCGGGCACCACCCCGGCACCGGCTCACACCCCGTTTGTTACCCCCGTGGGCCGAGGTTGAAACGGGCTTACCGGGATCGGCCTGACACCCGGGCTTCCGGTGTGTAGTGACCGGCGAGGCTTGGTACTCAGACGGTATGGTGACGGCGCACGTTAGAGGGGGGCGTCGGCAAGTGCCCTGAAGTGCGTTTGTGGACTGGCTACCGTATCCAATACGGTCTCGGCTCTCGGCTCTCGGATGAGCCGGGAGCTCAAGAGGGGAGTTGAGAACCAGGTGTTTGGCAAACGAAGGCTTTTGTTCGTAGTGCTCGCGGCGTCGACGGCTGTGGCTTTCGCCGCATGCTCGTCGAGCAAGAGCACCTCGAGCAGCTCGTCGTCGAGCACCCCGGCGGCGACGGGATCGAGCACCCCGGCGGCCGGGTCCGGCGCCCAGGCGACGGGCACGCCCATCAAGGTGGGAGCCATTTGTTACTGCTCTTCAGGCGCAGGCGGGCTCGGAGCGGTGTTTGCACCCGGCCTGGATGTCTACAAGGCGTGGGCTAACACGGTGAACTCGTCGGGCGGCATCGACGGCCATCCGGTCGACCTCATCACCAAGGACGACGGCGGCAACCCCGCGACCTCGGTTGCCGACGCCCAGAGCCTCATCGCGCAGCATGTGGTTGCGATCGCCGACATGACCACAGTCGATCAGGCGTGGGCATCCACGGTCTCAGCCGCCCACGTTCCGGTGGTGGGAGTGCTCACATACGAGCCAACCTTCGGGACCAACCCTGATTTCTACCCCGAAGCCCAGACCAACAACTCGTCCATCTACGCGGTGGTCACGACGGCCAAGTCGGCGGGGGCGACCAGCCTGGCCAACGTCTACTGCGCCGAGGCCCCGGTGTGCGCCGAGAGCGTCCCTGCCTACACGGCGACGGGGAAGCAACTGGGCGTACCGGTCACCTACAACGCCGAGATTTCGGCGACCGCCCCCAACTACACCGCCCAGTGCCTGGCGGCGCAGCAGAAGCACGTGGGCGCAGTCTTCATTGGCGAGCCGGCGGCCATCACCGTCAAGTTCGCCGGCAGCTGTGCCCAGCAGAACTACAAGCCGACCTATGTGACCGAGGGCTTCGGATTCGGCATGAACGTGGCGGCGGCGCCAGGGCTCAGCGACACCCTGTGGTCGGAGTTCGGCAGCCTTCCCTTCTTTGCCAACACGCCTGCTGTGCAAGAGGCTGACGCAGCAATTGACAAGTACTACCCGGGAGTGCGAACGAACGCCACTCTCTACAGCCAGCAGGACTTCATGTCCTGGGCGTCGGGCATGCTCCTCGTCGACGCCATCAAGGCGGGTGGCGTCACCTCCAGCGATGCCCCCACGGCCGCTGAAGTGGTCAAGGGCCTGGAATCTCTGCACGGGGATACCGTGGATGGTTTGACGCCGCCGCTGACGTTCGAATCGGGCCAGCCCCACAATGTCGACTGCTGGTTCACCGCCCGGGTGCAGAGCGCGACGCCGAGCCTCGTGAACAATGGCGCCGTATCCTGCCAGAGCGGCTCTTCGTCGTAAGCAGCGGGGTTTGGCAGTGGGCTTTCCACCGACCTGGTTAAGCCGGACTCAACCCTGGGCCCCTCGCCGAACGGAGGTCTTTATCGGCGGTGGCTCGTCGTCGCGGACGGCCTGTACCACTTTGCCGATGAGCCACGTGATGGCACCGGTTGCGTCGTCGGAGGAGAGGTTCCAGACATCGACCAGACGTTCGTAGGAGGGAAGGTTCCACAGCACGTCGAGGAGAGCGGCCACGGTCTGGCGCTCCGGCTCTGACCAATCCGGGGCCGCCTCCGCCACGGCGCGGCAGAGGGCGTCGCGCCGGCGGGCGTCCTCCGCCACGAAGGTCGGGTCCCCCAGCTTCTCGACGCTCTGCTCGGCTGCGAACGAGCGCCGGCTGGCAAAAACCCGGGCCGTCACGTCGCCGAGGCTGGGCAGGTGGACGTCGTCGTAGGTGACGCCTGCTTCCTCTTCCAGACGCTGCATCACTGCATCGTGGAGGTGTCGCTCGGTCGGGAAGTGCCGGTACACGGTGCGCTCGCCCACCCCGGCCCGTTCGGCGACGGCCCGGAACGTCAGTCCCTTCCAATCCCAGCTGGCGAACTGGTGCACGAGCTCGGACCCCGCGCCGACGATCCGCTCACGGGTGCTCGCGGCCTTCTGCCGCCGCACGGGGGTGTCGTAGCGGCGACGTTGCGGTCCTTCGCCGCCACCCGACCTTGACGACCCACCCATGATCGTGACAGTATACTGCCGTGATATTTGGGGAGGCGCAATAACCTCGTCCGCCGACTTGATGGCCGCGGCGAAAGGCCAGACCGGGCTCGATGACTTCGGCGACGACTCCTTTCGCGAGGGCCTCGAGAT
This sequence comes from uncultured Actinomycetota bacterium, assembly GCA_963783945.1. Taxonomy (GTDB): domain Bacteria; phylum Actinomycetota; class Acidimicrobiia; order Acidimicrobiales; family Palsa-688; genus CAWAPS01. The sequence goes on along the minus strand of CAWAPS010000006.1, from coordinate 261,371 downwards.
CCTCGTACGCTCCCTGCAGGACGAGGCCCGCCTCAACCCGACCGGCGAGGCGGTCATCTATCCCCGCTTGGTTGGCCATCTGGTGAACCGGCTTCAGATCGAAGACTGGTACCGGCACCATCCCGAGACGGACGACGTCGTTGTCGAGGCACCACTGTTCGGCCTGGGCCTGCCCCGTACCGGCTCGACCGCCCTGTCCTTTCTCCTGGCCCAGGACCCTGGCGTACGGTACCTGCGCCAGTGGGAGTCGTCGCAGCCGTGTCCGCCGCCGTCGACCGTCGACGGTCCCGACCCGCGGGTGCAGGTCGCAGCAGCCGAGCAGGTCGGCACCAGGGAACACGTCCCCTCCGACGTCAACGGGCCGATGGAATGCCTCGATCTGATGGCGCTCGACTTCAAGACACAGATGTACCACGCCTTCGCTCGCATCCCCACGTACGCGGCATGGGTGACCGATGCCGACCTCACGTCCACCTACCTGTATGAGCGACGGGTGCTGAAGCTGCTGCAGTGGGGCGAGGACCCGAGGCAATGGCGGCTGAAGACCCCGGCCCACATGCTCTGGATCGACTATCTGGTCCGCGCCTTTCCCGACGCCCGGTTCGTGATGACCCATCGTGACCCGACCGACGTTCTGTTGTCGGTCGCCGATGTCTACGCCGACATCGGCGCTACCTTCACCGATCAGCTGGACCGCGACTACATCGGCCGCCTGAACGTAGAGCAATGGTCGAAGGGCATCGAGAGGGTGCTCGAGTTCCGCCAGGAGGGCGGCGACCACCTCTTCTACGACATCGACTTCCGTGCCATGCAGGCGGATCCGATTGGCGAGGTGCGTGGTCTGTACGGGTGGCTGGGCCAGCCGGTAAGCGATGAGTTCGAGTCGCGGATGCGGCGGTGGTGGGAAGCCAACGCGGCTCGGCGAGAGCCGAGCCGGCACCCCGACCCGGCGGCGTACGGGTTGGACCTGGATCAGGTCCGCCCGCGATTTGCGGACTATGTCAGCCGGTCCACGAGATGGACCACCCATGGATCCTGAGGAGCGCCGATGACCGTTGACCTGACAGGCAAGATCGATCACGAGCGGGAGTTCGTGTTCGCCGACCGCCCGGACGACCCCGAGATGCGCGACTCGGTGAGCTTCTGGGTCTCCGACGACCGGGGGGAGGTCGGTCTGCCCCGGGTTGGGATAGAGGCGGTGGCTGAGCACTGGGAGGAGCACGGGCTCCAGGTGAACCTGGCGTTTCCCGACGGGCGGGCGTATCGCCTTCGCACCGACGGGAAAGCGTGGCCGACCCGGGATGACACCGGGCGCCCGACCGTTCTCGGCGCCGGCCCGCTCTCATTCCGCTGCGTGGAGCCGTTTCGCACGTGGACGATGACATTCGAGGGCCAGGCCGTCCAGACTTCGACGTACGACCTCGTCCAGGGCAAGAAGGAAGGACCGCTGGTCGACGTGCAGTTCCACGTCGAGGCGACTATGGCCGCGCCACCGTGGATCCAGGGAGCATTGCTGCCAGAGGCCCGCGCTCTCCTGGAGGGTGGGGTCGAGGGGGACCTCATGGGGGGTCCGCGGTACGAGCAGCTCTTCCGGGCCACGGGCTCGGTCCGGACTCCACAGGAGGAGCACCAGTTCGGCGGCAGCGGGTTGCGCATACGTCGCCAGGGGGTTCGCCGGCTCGCCGAGTTCCGGGGCCACTGCTGGCAGTCGGCCTTGTTTCCGAGCGGGCGGGGCTTCGGCTACATCGCCTACCCACCCCGGGAGGACGGCCGGCCGACATTCAACGAGGGATACCTCTTCGATGGCGACGGCGATCTCATCCCCGCCCGGGTGGTGGAGGCCCCGTGGCTCACCCGCCTGCAGGCGCTCGGCCAGGACGTGTCATTGGTGCTCGAGACGGAGCGAGGAACCGTTGGTATCGAGGGCGAAACCGTCGTCTCCACCTACGACGTGCGCCACGACGACGAGACGTGGGCCACCCAGGCGATGCACCAGGAGATACCCCAGTTTCCACCCCTCCAGCAGGCAGGAGTGCGCTACCGGTGGAACGATGAGGAGACCTACGGGATGCTCGAGCGCTCGTACCCCGCGGACAAGATGGTCAGCGGCTGACAGTGGACAAGGACTTCTGCCACGTCGCGTTGATCGTGCCCAAGCTGGAACCGGCAATCGAGGAGCTCACGAAGGTCATGCGATGTGAGTGGCGCCCGACCTACGAAGGCGGTCTCTCGCTCCACCAGCCGGGCGTCGGTTATCGGGACGTTCGCATGCGTATCGCTTGCTCGATCCAACAGCCGTTCCTCGAGGTGATCGAAGCCGTTCCCGGCACGCCGTGGGCGCTTAGCGAGTCCGGGTCGAACCTGCACCACATCGCTTTCTACACCGACGATCTCGACGCCGCGAGCCAAAACGTGGCAAGCAGTTTCTGTCCCGTCGAGATCTGCGGGGTGGCCAGGGATGGCCGGATGCCGGCGACGTTCACCTACCACTCGGAGGGCGGACTGCGTATCGAGCTCGTGGCCCGCAATCACACCGCAGACGCCCAGCGCTGACCTGTGGTAAGAGACAGCCGGCTGCTGCTGCCCGGCTCGGTCCGGCGCCCCCCGACGACTACGAGCGGATCCGCATGGCCATGAGCAACCTGGGCGGCCACGTACAGCCGCGTACGTACCTGGTCGACATGGAACCGGGCGGCGAGCAGTCCGTGCTCACCCTCGCTGATCGCTACCGCCAAGCCGGCCTGTTGGGACACGTCAGCCTCGGTTGCCTGCGTGATTCCGGGTTCGAGCTGGACCGCTGGCTCGACCTGGTACGGACCGTGGTCCGCCGGTATGGCGCTGAGATCGGCTCCTTGCAGATCACCAACGAGCCGAATCTGTCATTCATGGACGGCTCCAAGCCCTACGTGCTTGATGCGCTCATGCACGGGGTCGTGGCGGCCAAGGACGAAGCTCTCCGCCGGAGTTTGCCGGTCGACATTGGATTCGGTTCAGTCCCTCATAGTCCGGTGTCGCTGCCCAATTTCTGGCCCGACATCGCGGCCCGGGTGGGGCCTTCATTCACCGAGGCCCTCGATTTCGTCGGTCACAACTTCTACGTCGACGTGTTCGAAGAGCCAGTTGACCTCGAAGATATCCCCGGCCGGGTCGAGAACGTGCTGCGCGACCTGCGCCACCGCGACCTGGCCACCGCCGGAATTCCGCCTACCGTACCGATCAGGGTGACCGAAAACGGATGGCCAACGGGAACCAATCCTTTTACCAGCGCGGTTCGCGGTTACGAGCAACAGGCCGACGTCATCGATCGAGTTGTTCGCACCATCCACCGGATGCGGCAAGAATTGAACATCTCGCACTACATGCTTTTCGGCCTGCGTGACGCGGACAGCACCAAGCCCGACCTGTTTCACCAATTCGGGATCCTGCGCGACGACTACACGGCCAAGCCGGCCTTCCACCGCTTCAAGTCCCTGATCAGCCAGCTGGGCCAATAGCGGAGGCCCGGAGGCCCGGGCGCGCCGGGTCGCGGGTAACCTCGTAGCGCGATAAAAAGAAACCGCAGCCGGGTGCGGCAGCCTGATCACTGTGAAGCAGCCCGGGAGAGGTACCGACGGCTCAACTTTACCGAGTTGCAACTTACAGGTTGGGGTGAGGACACGTGTCCCAAATTGGCGGTGAGGGTAGGTACAAGGACGTGAGCGAGCTTCGAGTGAACTTTCACCGCCAGATGGACGCGATAGAAGCCAAGATCATTCAGCTGTTCGCTCTGGTGGCGGAGGATCTGACCGCGGCCACCAATGCGCTCCTCGCCGGCGACACCGTTGCCGTGGATGCAATCACCGAGCGTGAGCAGGTCATCGACCGCATCTACCAGGAGATCGAGGACCTGGTCAACCAGCAGTTTGCCCTACAGGCCCCGGTGGCTACCGACCTGCGCTTCCTGCTGTCGGCTCTGCGCATCGTGCCTGAGCTCGAACGCTCCCACGATCTGGTGGTGCACATCGCCCGCCACGCCAGTCACATCCTCGGCGACGACATGACCCCGAGAGTGCGCGGTTTAGTGCAGCGGATGGGCGATGCCGGCTCCGAGATGTGGCGTCGGGCGGCCGACTCGTGGTATCAGCGGGACGGCGATGCGGCCGCCCTCCTGGAGGAGTCAGACGAGGAGATGGATGGCTTGCACGTGGCCCTGACCGCCGAGCTGGCCTCTGGCCGGATGACGTTGCCGGTGACCATGGACATGACCCTGGTGGCCCGGTTCTACGAGCGTCTGGGCGATCATGCGGTCAACATTGCCCGGCGGGTCATCTTTCTGGCCGGGCCAGGGGCCATAGCCTGACTCCATGACCGGTCACGGCCGAAGTGGGTCCGTGCTTCGAGGGGCGGCGGGGTGCTTCAATAGGTGCGGTGCGAGCCGGGCGAGGTGACGTGAATCGGCCCTGGCCGGGCCGTGTCCGACGTCGCGCCGGGCAGGCGGGTCTCATTTTCGTCGCGGTCACCTTGGCCGTGCTGAGCGTGGCTTTCGCGACTCAGTCAGTGGCGGCCGCCTCCGTCAGCCCCATCCAACCAGGCAATCAGCCTACCCCCGTTGCCGGTGCGGCCAACGGGCTGCTGCCGGGCGCTGACCTGGTCAACGTAGCCCCGGGCTGCCAGGCCTACCGGGCGGCCGGACCCAGCATTGGGCTTCTTCTGACCGAAGCCCGTGACCGCGACGTGGCCCTCGGCACCGAGCAGTGCTACCGGTCCCTTCAAGGTCAGCTGTCGGAGCAGCAGGTGTGGACGGCTGCCGGCAACAGCGCGTGCGCCGCTCCGGTGCTGTCATCCCCAAGCGGCCATCCGGTGGGAACGTCGATGCACGGGTGGGGAAAGGCGGCTGACTTCTCCGACGTGCGGGGGACGGTGTCATTCGGGTCGCCCGGCTACAACTTCCTGAAGGCGTACGCCGGGCAGGTCGGATGGAACCATCCCGGGTGGGCCGAACCCGGAGGAAGCGCATGCCCCGAGGCTTGGCACTGGGAGTGGGTCGGCGACGGTGGCGCGATGAGGGCATCGGCCATTCGCGCCGACGTGGTCGGGCTGCTGGCCAGTGGCGACGGACGTGGATATGCCACGGTCTCAGGGCTCGGCGGGCTGGTGACCCGGGGTGACTTCGTGAATCGAGGATCCGCCGGGTCCGTTGCCATCGCCTGGCTGATGGTTGGAGCCTCACCGGTCGCCGGCGGCGGGGGCTACTGGATGGTCGGCTCCGACGGCGGGGTCTTCAGTTTTGGTGACGCCCGTTTCTTTGGGTCTACGGGGAATGTGAGGTTGCGTCAGCCGGTGGTGGGGATGGCGGCGACCCCGGATGGTAAGGGGTATTGGTTGGTGGCCGCGGATGGTGGGGTGTTCAGTTTTGGTGACGCCCGTTTCTTTGGGTCTACGGGGAATGTGAGGTTGCGTCAGCCGGTGGTGGGGATGGCGGCGACCCCGGATGGTAAGGGGTATTGGTTGGTGGCCGCGGATGGTGGGGTGTTCAGTTTTGGTGACGCCCGTTTCTTTGGGTCTACGGGGAATGTGCGGCTGCGTCAGCCGGTGGTGGGGATGGCGGCGACCCCGGATGGTAAGGGGTATTGGTTGGTGGCTGCCGATGGTGGGGTGTTCAGTTTTGGTGACGCCCGCTTCCATGGCTCGACCGGGTCAGCTCCGCCTGCCCTCCCCGTCGTGTCTATCGTAGCCACCGCCTCGGGCGATGGCTATTGGCTGACCGCGGCTGACGGCGAGGTCAGGGCGTTCGGCGGTGCGGCCAATCTCGGCTCAGCCTGAGCGCTCGGACGCACAGGGTCGGCCGATACCGGGACGCCGCCGGCGCGTGCCGTCGCCCCGCCGGCTCCAGGAGGTGAGCCTTCTCGCCAGCCATTAGGGTGTCAGTCCAGAGTGGCTACCGACACAGAGCCAAGCTGGGTCGAGCGCGACCGTCGCCGGGTGTGGCACGGGTTCACCCAGATGTCCACTTACGCCGACAACCAGCCGGTCATAGTCGCGGCAGCCGAAGGGCGCGAACTGATCGACGTAGACGGCCGCCGATATCTCGACGCCATCTCGAGCCTGTGGGTGACAACCCTCGGCCACCGGGTTCCCGAGCTGGACGCGGCGTTGGCCGCACAGCTCGGTCGGGTCGCCCACTCGACGCTCCTGGGTAACGGCAGTTCAGTCGTCATCGAACTGGCGGAGGCGCTGGCGGACGAGGTGCCCGTCGAGGACCCCGTTTTCCTTTTCGCTTCCGACGGCGCCGCCGCGGTCGAACAGGCACTCAAGATCGCCTTTCAGTACTGGCACAACCGGGGCGATACCAATCGGGACCGGTATCTCACCCTGGGCGACGCCTACCACGGAGACACCATCGGCTCGTTGTCTCTCGGGGCCGGAGGATTCGGTACCGATTTGTTCGATCCGCTTCGGTTCGAAGCGGTGGTCCGCACTCCCGGCTACAGCGATCCTGGCTGGCTCGAACGAGCGCTGGCGGCCCTTTCCGCTGAGTCGGATCGATTGGTCGCTGCGGTCGTGGAGCCTCTGGTGCAAGGGGCGGCCGGCATGTTCGTTGCCGAGGCCGCTGACGTCGCCGCCTTCGGGCGGGCCTGCAGGGATGCCGGCGTCCTCCTGGTCTACGACGAGGTGGCCACAGGGTTCGGCCGCACCGGCACCCTCTTCGCGAGCGAGCAGTGTGGGTTGGGCCCCGACCTCATGGCGATGGGAAAGGGGCTGGCGGGTGGCTATCTGCCGATGAGCGCCACCGTCGCCAGCCGCCCGGTTGCCGATGCATTCCTGGGCTACGACCTCGGTCCGAAGACTCTGTATCACGGTCACAGCTTCGGCGGCAACGCCCTCGCCGCTGCTGTTGCCCTCCGTCACCTCGAGTTGCTTCGCGAATGGGACGTGCTGGCCAACGTGGTTGCCCGGGGAAAGCAGCTGTCGAGCCGGCTCGACGCACTGGGATCATCCCCGGCCGTCGGGGAGGTGCGCCAGCGCGGGCTGATGGCAGGAGTCCAGCTCGATCCGCCCGCCGCCGGCCTGCGATGGGGTCGGAGAGTCTGCGCCGCCGCGGTCGAGGCCGGCGTGCTGCTCCGGCCTCTGGGTGATGTGGTGGTCGTGATGCCGATACTCACGTCCACCGAGCCAGAGATAGACCGTATCGCCGATGTGCTCGAGGCGGCCGTTCACGCGGTGTGCCGGTGAGTGGCTGGGAGTGCTGGGTCGACACCCAGTTGCAGGAGATCAAAGCCAACGGCCAGTGGCGCCACCTGCGGGTCCTGGAGGGTAAGGGTCCGCGTTTCGTGTGCGACGGCCGGGGTGTCGTGTCGTTTGCATCAAACGACTACCTTGGCCTCAGCGACCATCCGGCGGTTCGCGCTGCCGCCACTGAAGCAGTGGAACGAGCGGGGACCGGGTCCGGCTCCTCCCGGCTCATAGTCGGCAACAGGGACGTTCACGCCGAGCTCGAGGAGATCATTGCTGAGTGGACAGGATCTGAAGCCGCGCTGGTGTTTGCCAGTGGATACCAGGCCAACGTAGGCGTGATCGCCACCCTGGGGGCCGGCGCACTCATCGTTTCCGACGAGCTCAACCACGCCTCGATCATCGACGGCGCCCGTCTGGCGCGCACGCAGGTGGCGGTGTATCGCCATGGCGACCTCGACCACGCCGCCGACCTGATGGCATCGGCACCGGGCCGGGCCCTTCTGGTGAGCGACACGGTGTTCTCCATGGACGGCGATCTGGCCGATGTACCCGCCCTGTCCGACCTGTGTGCCCGGCTGGATGCGCTTCTGATCCTGGACGACGCCCATGCCGTTTTCGACCGCCCGCCGACTCCGCCACCGGTTGCGTGCGTGAGAGTGGGCACGCTTTCGAAGGCTCTCGGATCTCAGGGCGGGTTCGTGGTGGGGGACCGGCGCTGGATCGACCTCTTCGTCAACCGGGCCCGGTCGTTCATCTTCAGTACCGGCCTGGCGCCCCCGTCCGCGGCCGCAGCTCGCGTCGCGATCAATATCTGCCGGTCGCCCGAGGGAGAGAAGCTGCGAGCCATCCTTCGCGGTCACACCGACACCATTCGGCCCGGCCATCCTTCGCCCATCATTCCTGTTGTCGTGGGCGACGAGACCGGCGCTATGGCCGCGGCCGAGCGCCTGCTCGGCGCCGGGCTCCTGGTGCCTGCCATCCGCCCTCCGACGGTTCCACCCGGCACGTCCCGGCTCAGGGTCTCGCTGTCCGCGGCCCACGACCGGGAGGACGTGCTCCGACTGGCGAAGGCTCTGGCCGACCTGTGACCCGCCCATCGCGGGTCGTGGTGATCACCGGGACCGGCACCGAGGTGGGCAAGACGTTTGTGGCCGCGGGATTGCTGGCGGAGCTGAGACGGCGAGGCTTTGGGGTGGCGGCCCGCAAGCCGGCCCAGTCCTACTCACTCGGTGATCTCACCGACGCCGAGATATTGGCGCGGGCGACGGGTGAGACAGCCGATCGGGTGTGTCCTGCCGACCGTTCCTATCCCATCCCGCTGGCGCCTCCCATGGCGGCAGACGCACTCGGCCGGCAACCGCCCACAATTTCCGCTCTGGCCGACGAGCTGAACCGGGGCTGGCCGGGCGAACCGGTCGACGTCGGCGTGGTGGAAGGAGCCGGCGGGGTGGCATCACCGCTTGCGATCGATGGCGACACCGCCGATCTGGCCCGGCTGGCCGAGGCCGACCTGGCGATCCTGGTGGGGGAACCGCAGCTTGGCATCATCAACTCCGCCCGATTGACTCGCTCGGCCCTGCGGCCGCTGTCGGTCGCCGTTCACCTCAATCGCTTCGACGCGTGTGCCGACCTCCACCGGCGCAACCGTGAATGGCTCATCGACCACGACGGATTCGACGTCACGACTACACTCGATGGGCTGGCAGACTTGGTGGCGGCGACCCTCGACTTCCAGGATTGACGCGGGAGACAGCGGGTGCGGGACCATTGCCGGTGGCCGGGCCCGGCTCTCCCACCCTAAACCGGTTGACAGAATTCCCCGAACCAAGCGATGTTGCTCTCGGCGTCGCTTGGCCCCGCCTTTGGCGCGAACCTGTTTAAGATCATCGCTGCGATGGGAGAGGACCCAGAGGACGGCGGGCAGTGAGGTTCGGTTTCGCCGTGCCGGCCTTCGGACGTTACGCCGACGGGGCTCGGATCAGGGAGCTGTTGATTGGCGCCGAAGAACTCGGGTTCCACTCCGCCTGGTTCCCGGATCACATAGCGGTGCCCGACTACGCCGCGGCCATCTTGAACCCGCCCGTCCTCGAGCCGCTCGCCACGTGTGCCTGGGGCCTTGGATTCACCACCCGGTTGCATTTCGGGACGGACGTCTTGGTGGCTCCCTATCGCCATCCATTGCACGTGGCCGCTATCACGGGCACGCTGGGGACGCTTACCAATAACCGGCTCATACTGGGTGTGGGTGTCGGCTACCTGCGCGGAGAGTTCGACATTCTCGGTGTGGGACCCTACGATCGTCGGGCCCAGATCACCGAGGACTTCCTGCGTCAGCAGCGCTCTACGCCCGACGGCTACACCGTGGCCTCCTCGACCCCGCCGCCACCGCTCTGGGTGGGAGGAAACACGGTGGCGGCCCAGCGCCGAGCCGCGTTGCTCGGAGACGGATGGCACCCTCTGTGGATGCCGGATCACGAGTACGCCCGGGCTCGCGACCGGATTCTGTCTGTGCGGGCCGACGCTTCGCTGACTGGACCCTTCACGTTCTCTTACAGCTGCAGCAGCACCGAGGTCCTCCTCGAGTCCCGCAGCCAGTGGCCGGAGCCCAGGCTCCGTGCTCCGAAGACGTCCGAATTCTACTACGCCCCCGAGGAATGGGTGGACGAAGGCAACCGTCGCCGATTCATCGGAACCCCCGACCAACTGATCGCCGACTTCCGACTGCTCGAGATCGCCGGGGTGGAGCACGTGACTCTGCGTTTCGGCTCCACCGAGATATCCGAGCTTCAGCGCTTCGCCAAGTATGTGCTTCCTGCCTTCGTCCTGCTGTAGCCACATGCCCTCAGACAGGTTCGGGCATGGGCGGCGCCTAACGACGCTGGTCAGCACCGTCGTTGGGCGCAGGAATTCTGCGAACCTGTTTAGAGCGCTACTGTCGTTGGCCTGACGGTCTCACCGCGGCGAGGTATCCCACGCCCGAGAGCGCAATCCCGATACATCAGGGAAAAGGAGAGGGAAACATGATTGATCTGGGCCTACAAGGGAAGGGCGCCCTGGTCTCCGGCGCCGGCTATATACCGGAGCGGGCCGGCCATGGACGGATCAGCGCTTTGAAGTTGGCTGAAGCGGGCGCCACCGTGGCGTGTGTCGACATCGATAAGGGTCGGGCCGAAGGAATCGTTTCGGAGATCTCGAGCAACGGGGGCAAGGCGATCCCCGTCATAGCCGACATGACCGATCCGGTTCAGGTCCAGCGAGCCGTAGACGAGGCGGCCGCCGGGCTGGGGTCGATCGACGTGTGCGTCGACATCATCGGCGGGGCCACGTGGGACAAGGCCGAGGAAACCTCACTGGAGGACTGGAACTGGACCATCCTCAACAATGTCAGCCAGGTGTTCTACTTGTTTCAGACGGTCGGCCGCCAGATGATCAAGCAAGGCACAGGCGGATCCATGGTGGCTCTGGCGTCGGTCGACGGCATCAATGCCTCGGCCATGCACGCACCGTACGGGGCGGCAAAGGCGGGGGTCATCTCGCTGGCCAAGACCTTCGGCCAGGAGCTCGGTCGCTACGGCATCCGAGTCAACGCAGTGGCCCCCGGCAACGTCGGCGGGGGAAACGAGGACTGGCCCGAAGGGCAATGGGCCGTGAACTATGTCAACCCCCTCGCTCCGCCCCGATCCCGGGATATCGGCAACGCGGTGCTGTTCCTGTCCTCCTCGCTGGCCGAGCGCATTACCGGCCAGACGCTCATCGTCGACGGCGGCGCCATCATGAAGGATCTTTGGGGCATGCACGAAGAAGCGCTGGCCCGGTTCAAAGCCGGTAAGTACGACTGAGCTAAGCAGGTTCGCAGAATTGCCCGCGGCAAACGACGCTGCTCGCCAGGGTCGTTTGGTGCCCCCTATGGCGCGAACCTGTTCAGGTGCCGGCACCGGCCGACGAGGGGCGATCGGTGAAGATCCCACCTATCCCCGAATGGATCTCGATCCACTCGGCACCCTCGTCGCCGGCCCGCCACGAGTACAGCATGTCGGGCGTGAAGTATCCCATTCCGGCGGAAACCCGCTGACTTCCGAAAAGCAGCTCACCTCGGAGCACGTAGTTGACCTGGTAGGTGCCGTGTCGGTGGGGCTTGACCCGTTCACCGGGCTTGGCCGTCTCGTGATACACGGACAGCACCGGCGTCTGTACGAGCACGCGGGTGACGAGGTCCCGGCCGAGCAACTCCAGGTAGGCATCGGCCTCCGGTGTGTCGCCGAGCATCTCGACGTTGGTGTAGCCGTCGATGTCGGCCACGTCGAACACGAACGGACGCAGGGATTCGCCCGCGTCCTGAGGCGCGGAATCAGTTGTCATCAGCCTCCCCAGATCACTCGAGGTCTGGCTGGTCAGTCTAACTGGAGCCGTGGGCGGGCGGCGACGGGCGAGCGATGAGGAGAGTGCGACTGTCCGTCAAGCGCCACTGTCCATTTACCCGACAGGCCCTTAGGGCAGGTAGCGGTCGCAGTCGAAGCCGACAACCGGGTAGAACGGGGCAGCCAGTCTCGGCTCGACGCCGCTGTCGGCCCACCGTTTTCGAGCGCGGGAGACAACCGTTTCGCAGTGGCCACCGGGTCGTCGTCGAGGAAGCAGTAAGTGACCTGCAACGGTGCGGCGGCGGAAGCCTTCGACTCGATCTCAGACGAGCCCCACCACGTACCGCCGACACCGGGGATATCCGCGAGTTCGCCCGCCGGCGCCCCGCCCCGCTCGATCGGTGGCAGGGAGAACGGCATGCGGCCGGCTCGGCCCAACGCCTTCGACAGGGCCACGCCGGAGTCCAGACCCTCGACGCCCGAGAACAGATAGGTCATGACGTGGTCGACCGCGTCGTATTGACCATGGCTGGCCGCCCGGGCGGCCCGGCACTGCGGTGTCGAGACCACACGCAACGAACCGCGCAGCCCGGCAACCCGTGCATGCTCCGGCCTGTGGTCGAACGTGTGCCACCGGAGAAAGTCGGCATCCCGGCCTTCGGGGTGTCGAGCCGACATGTTGACGGAGAAAAACGTCACATCCGAACGCCCGGTGGCCAGTACGTCCGGGAGGTCATCCGACGGGGTTCCAGCCAGATCAGGCACGACCGTGATCATCGCACATCGTGTTCGCGGCCTACAACCGGCTGCGGTCTATGAAGGCAATGGGCGCGAGACAGAGCGCAATAGTTTGTGCGCTTAACCCGCTCTGAGCGGGTTAAGCGCACAAACTATGCAGCGCGCTTTCCAGTTCATCAAAGCCATGGCGAGCATCACGAACGCTCACGAACGCTCACGAACGCTCGCGAAGGTCACGAGTGGTCACGAGTGGTCACGAGTGGTCACGAACTCGAGAGCGAGCCCTCGTCACCGTGCTCGCTGTCATCGAGCAGTTGCTGGAAGAAGCGAAAGGCGTCCGACCTTATCTGCTCCCGGGCGTCGATGCCCCGGCCCTCGCGGATGGCGTCATAGATCGCCCGGCAGATGTTGTATTCGTCCTCGAGCCACTGAGGATCCAGCGGGCTGCTCGGTGACGACGGGCCCGTGGGCGCGCTGTACCTCATTGCTGATTGCGCCGCACCCTCGAGAATGTCCGCGGTCGCCTCTCTGGTGGCCAGAACTATGAGTAGGAAGGCCTCGTTGTGAGCCGCCTTGACCATCGTGGCGTGAAAAGCGAACGTCCGTTCATTCCAGCTTTGGCCGCTCAGCCCGGGTTCGCGGATGGCCTCCAGGGTGGCAAGCAACTCGGACAGGTCGCCGGGCGTCGCGACTTCAGCCGCCCGTTCCGCGGCCCGGGCCTCGATCGTGAGGCGCAGATCCAGGATCTCGGCCAGGGAGATCCGTTCGGTGCGAGTGAGAACGTGGAGGGCGGAGCGCAGGGGCCTGCTCATGGCCGCCGCACCCGCATCCGGGCGCAGGGCCGAGGTGCGGCGGTCTCGTCGCACCAGACCTTCCGCTTCGAGTATGCGAAGCGCCTCACGAAGGGTCGGCCGGCTGACGGTCAGCGCCTGCGAGAGTTCGGCCTCGGTCGGCAGCTGACTGGAGCGCAATACTGCGGCGATCACCGCTTCCCGCAGCTGATCAGCGACCTGCTGGGCAACCGTGCGGCGGTCGATGTCGTGAAACTGCACGCAGTGAACCTACATGTTGACGGCTCATCAGACCAACTGATAAGTTGTCTGTCAGACAAACATCTCTGTCAGGTAAGCGAATAGAGGGTTTCCGGGTTCGAGAAGTGTCGTGGTTGATCAGGGGGTTCCCCGTTTTGCTCGGTATCAGGCTCGGGAAACGAGCGGGGACGTTCGACCCATCATGGGGCCTGGCCCCATCAACCCGGATTCCCTATTTCCTCGAGCGGGCCGACTACACCTATGAGCGGCACAAGGCCTGGACCCGTCCTGACCTGGGTGGCCGGCTCCCGAGCGAAATATTCCGTGAGCACGTCATCACCTGCTTCATTGCCGACGATTTCGGCGTGACCAACCTGGAGCGAATGAACGAGGAGATGGTTACGTGGGAGTGCGACTATCCGCATTCCGACCGCACCTGGCCGAATTCCCCGGAAGCGGTCTGGGCTAGCGTAAAGGGACTTGATGTCGAGCAGATCGACAAAATCACCCACCGCAACGCCATGAGTCTGTTTTCGTTCGATCCATTCAGTGTCCGGCCGCGCCAGGAGTGCACGGTGGGGGCGCTGCGCCGGGAGGTCGAGGGGCACGACGTGTCGCTAGTGTCGAGGGGCGGCCCCCAGGACCACGCCACCACGATGGGCGACTTCATGAGCGCGGTCCGACGGTAAGAGAGGCGTAATGATCAAACTGCTATCAGGTGTGCGGGTCGTAGAGGTGGCTTCGCATGTGTTCGTCCCGATGTCCGGCGCCGTCCTCTCCGAGTGGGGGGCGGAGGTCATCAAGATCGAGCACCCCGAGACGGGCGATCCCTATCGGGGCCTGGTTACCGCAGGCTTGCAGCGAACGCACGGGGGAGTGAACGTCTCCTTCCAGAACGCCAACCGCGGGAAGCGATCGGTTGGCGTGGACTTGAAGCACCCCGACGGCCGGGCCCTCCTGTCCAGGCTGCTCGAGTCGGCGGACGTGTTCGTGACCAACGTCCGCGCCGAGGCCCGCAAGAAGCTTCGTATCGACGTGGAGGACGTCCGGGCGGACAACCCGTCCCTCATCTACGTTCGAGGGACGGCCTTTGGTGCCCAAGGCCCTGAGAGCGGCCGGGGCGGTTACGACTCCGGCGCCTACTGGGCCCGCAGTGGTATGCAGTACATCTTCACCAAGCCCGATGCCGAGTGGCCGGCCCTGCCGAGGCCCGCTTTCGGTGACGTGGTCGGCGGTTTGACCATCGCCGGCGCCATCAGCACTGCGCTGTACTGCCGGGCGACGACAGGGCAGTCGACGGTTGTCGACGCCTCACTGCTGGCGTCAGGCATGTGGCAGGTCCAGTCCGACATCGTCAACAGCGTGCTGGATGAGACGGGTTCTGGTCCCCTGGCGCCGGACCGCTACGCCATGCCGAACCCCCTGATGGTTACCTATCGCACCTCGGATGGGAGGTTCATCGCGCTTCAGTGTTTGTCCCCCGAGCGGTACTGGGAAGACCTGTGCAAGGTCGTCGGCCAGCCGGAGATGGCCAGCGACCCGCGGTTCGCGACCATGCAGGCTCGGGAGCAGAACACCCAGGCCTGCATCGAGTGGTTGGAACAGGTTTTTGCCGAACGGGACTATGACGAGTGGCGGCGGGTTCTCGTTGACTTCCCAGGTGAATGGGTGGCCGTGCAGGGCCCGCGCGATCTCGCCGACGACCCCCAGGTGAAGGCCAACGGATTTATCACCTCTTTCGAAGTGGCCGATGGGGTCTACATGCCCATGGTTCCCTCACCCGTGCAGTTCGACGAACAGCCCGCCGAGCCGGCGCGGGCGCCGGAGCATGGCGAGCATACCGAGGACGTTCTTCTCGAGCTCGGCCTGTCCTGGGAGGAGATCGGTGCCCTCAAGGAGAGCCGGGCCGTTCTGTAGGTGTCCGTTACGGAAATGGGTGTCCGTTACGGAAATGGCGGGGCGGGAGGGACCTCGGGAGCGACAGGACTAATATCACCACGGACCTGATCGCGGTCGCCCGCAGCCGGTCAGTGGTGTCCATACCAGCTTGAAAAAGGGAGGATCCAGGGGTGAAGGCGCGACGAGATGCCTAAACGAGTACTGCTCGTCAACCCCATGCTCGATCCCCTCGGCGAGGAGATGTTGCGTCACGAGGTTGAGGTCATACAAGGGTGGGATCTCGATCCCCAGGAGAGGGCCGCCGCCCTGGCCGATGTGCACGGGCTGGGCGGCGGCGGATCGACGGAGGATATTGACCATGGCCCCCGCCTCGAGGTCATAGTCAGCTACGGATCGGGCTGCGAGCACATCGACCTCGACGCCGCCACTGCTGCCGGGATCCTCGTCGTCAATGCGGCCGGATCTCAGTATTCGGCGGTGGCGGAGCATGGGCTGGGGCTCATGCTGGCTTTCGCCAAACGCATAGCTTACGCCGACCGGGTCATGCACACGGAGCGGCGGTTCGTCGGCCGCGACGCATTCAGCGGATCCGCTTGGCCTGGTTGGCCAACCCAGCTACGAGGCAAAACCCTGGGCGTTATCGGGTTTGGCTTCATCGGGCGTGACCTGGCGGAGAAATGCCGCATCGCGTTCGACATGGAAGTGCTCGCTTACTCCCCCCGGGCCGATCCTGAAGAGACCGCTCGCCAGCGGGTAACGCTCGTCGACGAGCTGGATGAACTCCTGGCCCGCTCTGATTACGTCAGCCTCAGCATGCCGCTCACCGATGAGACCAGGGGGATGATCGGGGCTCCGCAGCTGGCTCGAATGAAGCGCGGTGCGGTGCTGGTGAACCTCTCACGCGGCCCCACCGTGGACACCGACGCGTTGCTCGAGGCGCTCCGGGCCGGCCACCTCGGCGGCGCCGCTCTCGACGTTTTCGATCCGGAGCCCCTTCCGGATGGCCATCCTCTCTATGACCTCGACAACGTCGTCATGACTCCACATATAGGAGGGTGGGTGATAGAGAGCTTCCCCACTCTGGCCCGAACGGCCGCTCGCGAGATGCTTCGGGCGTTGAACGGCCAGAAACCCTGGCGCTTGGTAAATCCGGAGGCGTGGCCGCGCCGGCGCGCTCTGGGCGCCTGGGCGGCTGATCGAAGCTGAACTGAAGGGAGATCCTCGTGAGCACAACCACTCTGCCGCGAATCCACCCGATCACACCGACCATCGGGGCGGTCATCTCGGATGTCGATCTCCGCGGTCCGCTAGACCCCGAGGCCGTTCGCACCATACGTGACGCGCTGCTCGAGCACGGCGTGGTCTTTTTCCGCGGACAGGACATCAGCCGCGATCAGCTCCAAGCCTTCGCGGCCAGCTTCGGTCAACTCGGGAAGACCTTCAAGAGCCCCGATGCGGTGGAACACCACGTGGGCGAGATGGTCACCACGGCCCCGAAGGGCACAACGGATATCTGGCACGCTGACAGCACCTATATGGAGAGCCCACCGCTGGGTGCCGTCCTGCGGGCGGTCAGGCTCCCGCCGGTCGGGGGAGACACCTGTTGGGCCAGCATGTACGCCGCTTACGAGGCGCTGTCTGAGCCAATGCGCAACATGCTCGATGGCCTGACTGCCGTCCACTCGGTATTCCCGGTCGTGCAACGCCTGGGTCTGAGTCTCGACGACTACCTTCGGGACTCCGGCTCGGAGCCGACAGAGAGCGTTCATCCGGTGATACGGGTGCACCCCGAGACGGGTCGAAAGTTGCTGTTCGTGAACCAGAGCTGGACCACGCGCATCGTCGAGCTCAATGCGGCCGAGAGCAGCAGGATCCTCGAGCTGTTGTTCGAGCATGTCAAATCGCCGGACTTCAATATTCGTTACCGTTGGGCCCCCGACGATGTGGCTTTTTGGGACAATCGAGCCGTCCTGCACTATGCCGTACCTGACTACCAAGTCGAGCGGGTGATGCAACGAGTCGTCATTGCCGGGGATCGGCCCGTCGGACCAGGCACTTGACGGATTGCAGGTGGATGGTCGGGGAACGTCCGGGTGTGGAGCTGAGGATATGGGAGGCAATATGCAAACCGAAGAGATGATCCTGATCAGTATCGACGACCATGTCATCGAGCCGCCTGACCTATTTGAGCGGCACGTGCCCGAGCGGTACCGGGACCGGGCGCCGAAGGTGTTGCACATGGAGGACGGCACCGATGTGTGGATGTTCCAGGGCGCGCCGGTCGGTGCACCCATGGGTCTGAACGCAGTCGCCTCGTGGCCCCATGAGGAGTACGGCTGGGATCCGTGCGGTTTCGCCGAGATCCGTCCGGGTGCTTACGACATTCATCAACGGGTCCGCGACATGGACGTCAATGGTGTTTTCCAGTCCATGTGCTTTCCTACTATGGCGGGCTTCAGTGCCAAGATCTTCCTCGACCCGCCAGATCGCGACCTGTCGCTGATCATGCTCAAGGCCTACAACGACTGGCACATCGACGACTGGTGCGGTGCCTACCCCGGCCGCTTCATCCCCCTCGGGGTGGTGCCCTTGTGGGACCCCATTGCGGCCGCCGAAGAGGTCAGGCGTCTGGCGACCAGGGGGTGCCGGGCCATTTCCTTACCGGAGGCCCCCCACGCTCTGGGCCTTCCCAGCTTTCAGACCGATCACTGGGATCCCGTCCTCAGGGCGATGTCGGATGTGGGCTCAGTTCTCTGCCTGCACATCGGCATCAGTCACAGCACGATCAGTCTCGCCGAAGGTGTGCCAGACGACCACCGAACCATCCTCGGCCCCATGGTGGGCAGCATGCTGACCGCCACAGACATCCTCTGGGGCCCTCTCCTGCGAAAGTTCCCCGCCCTCAAGATCGCCCTGTCCGAGGGGGGAATCGGGTGGATGCCGTTCTTCTTCGAGAGAATCGATCGCCACCAACGCATCCAGGGCCCCTGGACCAAACAAGACTTCGGCGCGAAGCCACCCAGTGAGGTTATGCGCGACCACATCCTGGCCTGCTTCATCAGCGACCCCGCCGGTCTGAGTTTGCGCGACCGGATCGGGACCGACTTGCTGGCATGGGAGTGCGACTATCCGCATTCCGACAGCTCGTGGCCTCACTCGCCCGAGGAGCTCATGGCCGAGTTCCTCCAGACTGGTTGCACGGACGATGAGATCGATCGAATCACTCACCTCAACGTTCAGCGCTTCTTCGATTACGACGCCTTCTCGGTTATCCCCCGGGACAGGGCGACGGTGGCCGCATTGCGGGCACAAGCCGCCGACGTCGACACGAGCACGACCTCCCGCGCCGAGTACCGGGCCCGGTACGCAGGCACAACAGCCTGAACAGGTTCTGTGAACCTGTTTAAACCCTGGCGGCCGGCATGAACGTCAAGTGGGTTGCCGGTTTCCCGACCGGGCTGGTCGAGAAGCCGGCAACCCGGACTAGACGGTTTTCCCGGGGCTCAGCTAAGCGCGGCGTCGAGAACTTCGACTGACGGGGCGAAGTAGAAGGACCCAGAGGCGGGCGTCGAATAATCGGTCAGGGCGTCGCGGATCTGACCGTTCATGCCGTAGATGGCCTGCATCCGCTCCCGCAGCGGCGCCTGGTCCTTGCAGAAGCCCAGGAAGTAGAGCCCAACGGTGCCGTCATGCAAGGCGTAAGGAGTCGACCGGCGCACGATCTCATTTCGCTTCGGCTTGCTCGCATCGGCCGTCTCTCCCTCGCGCAGCTCGACGTGGGACAGATGGGAAGTAGGCACCTGCTTGTCGAGGCGCAGGGAGTCCTTGCGGGTTCGGCCGAATAGGTTCTCCTGATCGTCAGCGCTCAGGTCGAAGAAATACTTGAGGTCGTGGATCCACCGCTGCGCGATGGCGAAGGAGCCACCCGCCCCCGGTTGGCCATCCGGGATGATGGCGCACTCCCGCTGGCGATGGGGTTCGGGGTTGCCCGTGCCGTCGATGAATCCGGTCAGGTCCTGGCTCTCCCCGTAAATCCACGCGATGGTTTCCCGGGCCACTGTCATATGTCCGGCGACTCGTGTGCGGAAGGCGTACTGGGTGTTCCAGTTGCGGTCCTTGTGGTCCGAGTGGACCCAGACGAGAAGTTCCTCCTGGGTCGCCTTCGCTTCCTTGCCGTCGGACGACGCGTAGCCCGGATAGGGCTGGAAGTCCGGAGGCGCGTCATTGGTCAGTTCGGCGAGCAGGGTCGGGCCGAACATCACACAGGCGTTGACACCTTGGAGCTCGCAGTCAGTGCGCAGGTTCGCCAACGCCGACTTGATGACTCCGAGGTCTGCGTCGCTGGTGCGACTGAGATGAACGTACCACTGGTGTTCGCCCAGAGAGGTCAAAATCGCTGACTGTGGTGTGGCCATGGTCCCACCTTCGCTCGGTCTGCAGGTCGAGGTCAAATCTAACCGAGTCGCGCCGTGCGTGCCACCGGGGTGGGCCGGGCTCGGGATGGGTCCGACCGGGATCGTCGAAGTCGCTGAAGGGTCCATCGACGCCGAAGGCATCCGGCTCCGATCTATCGCGGTTGGGCGGATCGGGTCGGCCAAGGCGGTGACCGCAATCGAGAGTTACTTCGTCCGGGGCGGCGACGTACTGCGGAATTCGCTTCGGGTGGAAGCGGTCGGTCACCAGATGACGCAACACCTCGAGGTGGAGCTCCGCCGCGGCCTGAGGTAGGCCCTGAGCCGCCGGTACGGTCACCGACCTTGCCCGATCATAAAACACATCGAAACATCAAGTAAGAAGTTCTCGTCCCACCTGTTTAGGTCGACGGCGACCTTCCGGCGCGTTATGGTTCCGTACCCTAACTGCCCATTGGTGGCCCAAGGGATGTCAAGTACGGAGAAGGGGATCCCAGGTGAGCAACGCTGCAGACCCGAACGCCATCGCCGACCGTCTCGCCATCATCGATCTGATGAACCGGTATGTCGACGATATCGACGGGAAGCAATGGGACAGCATGGGGGATTTCTTCACTGAGGACGCCGTCGTACGCTGGAGTGCGGAAAGGTCGATGCAGGGGCGATCAGCCATCGTCGATTCAACCCGCCAGAGGCTCGATACCGAGGAAGTGATCACGTACCACTTTGTTGCGAACTTCTCACCGGTAATAAGTGGTGACACGGCGGAAGCCGACATCCGGGTTCGGGCCATGCACAATGGGGCGGGGCGTCGGGCCGGCCGTTTCTATGAGAGTCTCGGGTTGCAGGGCAGCCGTTTCGTGCGGACATCGGACGGATGGCGTTGCAACTACTACGAATGGCGAGTTGCGGTGAAGCTCGGCAGCATGGATGTGTTCGACTGATGGCCGCATCCGAGACACCGAGGCTGACGCCGCTGCCATTCGAGGAATGGGACGAGGAAGCAAAGACGATCCTGCTCCCTCACCTTCGAAGGCCCGAGCTCTATCTGTCTGGCCGGCCCGATGCCGCGCCGATGCCGAAGGTGCTCGGGCTGTTTGCCCGTCACCTCCCGTTGACCGAGACCTGGCTCGCCTTCAGCGAGTCGTTCGGGGGCGATCAATCGATCTTGGATCCGGCCGTCAGAGAGCTGGCCGTGCTCCGCGTCGCCTGGCGCACGCGCTCCGATTACGTGTGGTACCAGCACATCCGCATCGGCAGTCACGCCGGTTTGACCACGGAGCAGCTCCATGCCGTCGCTGCCGGTCCAGACTCCGAGGTGTGGACGCCCGTCGAGCGCGCCATAGTCGCAGCGGCCGACGAGATCGTGGACTCTGCTCGCATCGGAGACGGGACGTGGCGGGTGCTGGCCGGTCACTTAGACGAGGCCCAGCTCCTCGAATTGTGCTTCCTCATCGGGAGCTATTTCTGCCTGGCCTCGGTCATCAACAGCAGCGGTTTGCCGGCTGACCCCCCGACCGAGCCCATAGACGCGCCCTCGTTCCCGACCCGGGACGGCTAGGGGCCGGACCGGCCCTTTTGCTTTCAGACCAGTTCTCGAAGCAGTCCGAGGGGGGTGAGGACGGTCGATCTCGAGAGTTGGGCGAGAAGGGGGATCCCGGCCCGCCGCTTGTCTTGAACGGGCCCGGGACATATTCTCGCCGGATGGCGAGTTCAACGAGTCAGCCGCCCGGGGTGTCAGACGAGCTCGAACGGGTCCGTAGGGAGCGGGGCGAAGGCTGGGATTGGCCTCGGATCCAGGCCGAGCCCTGCCCGCAGTGCGGCTATAACCCGGCTGCGGTTCCCCCCGCTTCCCTGGGCGAGCGAGTGGTGGGGCTATCCGGGGAGTGGGGTGATTTTCTCCAAAAAGCGGACGATTCCTATCTGCGGACGAACCCCGGGCCCGGGATCTTCTCTCCCATGCAGTACGGGGCGCACGTACGAAACATCCTGATGATCGCAGGCGACCGCATGCTGCTCGGACTGAGCGAGGACAACCCGGTCGTTCCGGGGCACAGCCTTAAGCAGGACGAGTGGGAGTCCTACAACCGCTTGGATCCTGCCGAGCTGGCCGCGGACCTGGACAGTCAGGCCCGGCGGCTGGCTGGGATAATGGCGGATGTGGGCCCGTCTGACTGGTCTCGGACGATCGTAAATGACCGGGGGCGAGACGGAGTGTATACGTTCAGCATCAGCGGCCTGGCGTGCAACGCGGTCCATGAAGCGCACCACCACTTGCTCGATGCCGATGGCACACTAGGAGCGGAGGGACGTCGTGGATGACGATCGACTGCAGGCCCGTCTGAATGCGCTGGAGGAGCGGGTAGGAGGGCTCGAGGACCAGGTGGCCGTTCACCGGCTGATCAACAGCTGGGGACCTGCCGTCGATATCGGCGAGGCCGACGCCGCGGCCTCATTGTTTTCGGACGACTCGATTCTCATCTCCGACCTGTCTCGCCTGGATGGTCCTGCTGCCGTCTCCGCCATGGTGCACAGCGAGGGTCAGCAGTCCTTGATAAGGCAGGGGTGCGCTCACGTACCGGCCTTTCCCATCGTGAACCTCGAGGGTGACCGGGGGAACGCTACGGGGTATACCCGGGTCTACCTTCACACGGACGAGGGATACGAGGTGTGGCGGGTGTCAGCAAACCACTGGGAGTTCCGGCGCACGGCCGACGGCTGGCGGGTAAGCAGGCGGACCAACCATGTAATCGATGGTGGACCGGAAGCGAGCGAAATCCTCCGGCGGGCGTTCGACGGAGGGTCGTAGCCAGCCTCGCCGGCCCGGGCGGGTCAACAGCGGCTTCTCCGCCGGGCCTGGTCATCGGCGGAAAGGTCACCTGCGAAAGCGCATCGTCTTCGTAACCGGTTCGGCTCGAGGGCGGAGGGCGCGATCGTCCGGCCGCCATCCGTCCCTTGACCAAGACGAGCTACAAGGAAAGCGAGGAAAGAGGAATTGGGACATCTGGATGGCAAGGTAGCGGTAGTCACCGGCGCCGGGCACGGCATCGGTCGGGCCCATGCCCTGGCGCTGGCTGCTGAAGGGGCCAAGGTGCTCGTGAACGACGTCGGTCGGGAGCTCGCCCGAGGCGACCGCAGAACGGGGCTGGAACCCACACCCCCGGACATCGCCGTAGCCGAACGGGTGGCGGAGGCCATCCGTGGCAATGGCGGGCATGCGGTAGCCAACGCGGCCGATGTGTCAAGCGTCGAGGGGGCGGGGAGTGTGGTCGACGCCGCGGTCGAGGCTTTCGGCGACCTTCACATAGTCGTCAACAATGCGGGCACCGTGCACGACGCCGACGTTGACAATATGGAAGACGCTTGCCTGGACGGTGACTTCTCGGTGAACGTGAAAGGTACCGCTGGTACGGTGCGGGCCGCTTTCAGGGTGATGAAGGGAAAGGGACACGGCGGGTCAATCATCAATACCATGACCGGATTCGGCGGCCTCCCCGCCGGTCGTGGACTTGTCGCCTACAACGCGGCGAAGTACGCCGTGGTCTCCTACACTTTGTCGGTGGCGGCAGCGGGCGAGCCATTTGGCATTCGGGCCAACGCCTACTGCCCAACCGCGATCACCCGACAGTCTCAGGGCTGGTTTTTCCGGGTTGGTGGCATCTCCCCCGATGACGAGGAGACGATCGGCCACCTGGGTCCGAAGCGCAACTCTCCGCTGGTGGTCTTCCTTGCGTCCGACGCCGCGAAGCGTATCAGTGGGAGGTTCTTCCTTATCCTTCCCACCAGTGTCGACAAGGACGCTAAGTTCGTCATCAAAGAAGCGTTTGTGGCCGAGACGGATGGGGCGGTCGCGGCGGCCTGGTCACCAGACGACATCGAACGGGCGATCGGCTCGATCATCCGGGGTACTGCTCGCGAGGGTGTTTGGAGCGCCACTGTGGCGGGGCCCATTCACCCGCCCACCCCATTGGCCTAGGTGCCCGGCCTGCCGTCGGTTCCCTGAGAACCAATCGTCCTGCGCAGCACCGGGAAGTACTCCTGATCCCATCCCGCGTCCCTGGTCGCTTCGAGCACCTGGCGGGTCAGTTCGGCGCCTCGCGCCGTGACTCCGGTGGTGGCCGCCAGTTCGAGGGCGTACCCGATGTCCTTGATCGCGTAGTCGGTGGAGAACGCGTTGGCGGGGTATTGGTCGGCCACGATGGCTTTCATACCGTGATTCCGTAACGCGAAACTGTCGGCCGAGCCTTTTGACAGGGCGTCGAAGAGCAGGGCGCCGTCCAAGCCGGCTGCGGTCGCTATGGCGTGAGCCTCGGCGATGGCGAGCACATTCTGGAACAGCACCATATTGTTCAGTTGCTTGACGATCTGGCCGCTTCCGACCGGGCCGCAATAGGTGATGTCCGTCGCCATGCAAAGCAGCAGCGGTCCGATGGCTTCGACGATTCCCCGGTCACCTCCCGCCATGACAGCCAGTGTCCCGTCGATTGCGGCCTGGCGAGTACGAGCCACGGGGGCGTCGCAGTAGTCGATCCCTCGGCGCCCGGCCAGGCCGGCGAGCCGGCGGGTCGACTCGATGGATGAGGTGCCGAGGTCGACGATGACAGGCCGGCGGTCGGCTCGGTCGTCGAGAGCGCACAGACCGGCGATGACCCCATCCCGGCCGGAGAGAACCCCCTCGAGCTGGATATGACCGGGTAACGAGCAGAAAACGACGTCCGCCGCGACTCCGGCCGGCGAGGAAGCTCTGCGGGCGCCGTCCTGGCTCAGGCGTTGCACCGGGGCGTCGGCGATGTCGTAGACGGCAACGGGCAGCCCGGACTTTCGCACCAGGTTCCGGCACATGGCCTCCCCCATGACACCTAGGCCAACGAAGCCGAGGGTACGGATGCTGCTCATACGTCACCCCACCGGGGAAGCCGGGCGACCGGGTACTGTCCGGTCGGGTGCCCCGCCACAGGCGAGTGGAACGCGGTCAGCGTGTCGCCAAAGAGAGAACCCAGGTACGCGGTGCCGCGGCCCGGGCCCCCGAATGCGATGCTCGCGATATTCGGCAGTCGACCGGGACCCTGGGTATAGAAGTGTTCCGAGCCCATGCGGTTCTCAACCAGAGCTCGTTCCACCTCGTTGACCCACGCGGTGTCGGAGTCCTCGAACACGCGGTCAACCTTCCCTGATGGTGAGACGCGATACAGGCGGTTGCTCACGATGCTCGTCACCCAGAGGTGCTCCTCTGCGTCGATGGCGATACCGTCGGGAAAGTCGCCAGTACCGAATTCGGCGAAGGTATCCGGATCCGACAACAGGCCGTCCGCGCCGATGGCGTACTTCGTGATCCGCCTTCCGAACGTCTCACTTACGTAGAGGGAGCGTCGGTCCGGCGTGATCCGGAGTTCGTTAGGAAAGCTGAGATTGTCGGCCACGATGCGGGCGCGACCATTATCGATGACAGCCACGAATCCATCCGCCACGTCCCGGCTGTAGGCTTCGAATCGGGGCTGGCGCCGGGTACTCACGCTCACATACACCCGGCCGGAGGCGTCGTCCACGGCGACGGCGTTCGCCGCGGCGAGAGGGCTGTCGTCCGCCTGGCTGGCCACGGACTCCAGGCGCGCCTGGCCGTCAAGAGCCCACAGTCCACCGCCCACGCCGATGTTGGCTATCAGCACCCGGCCGTCGGGGCCCAGGGCGATACCGTTGGGGACCAGTTCCCCTCCCCCGGCGTCGGAGTGTGCCCCCACGACCGTCACCGAGCCGTCGGGCCGGATGTGACTCACGCCCGCCGCCTTGTGGGAGACGACGAGATCGCCCGAGTCGAAGGTGAGCACACACTCTGGCCGGTTGAGACCGCTCCCCCAATTCCACATATCCGCCCGATCGATGGGCAACGACCTCGTCATATCAGCCCTCCCTGCAGACCCAGGTAGACGCTTTTGGATTGTTGGTACAGCCGCATACCGGAAACCCCCTTTTCCCGCCCGACACCACTCTCCTTGAAGCCGCCGAACGGGGTTGAGATGCTGAGCTGCTTGTAGGTGTTGATCCAAATCGATCCGGCATCGATGGCGCGCCCGACGCGCCATGCCCGCTCGAAGTCGGCGGACCAGATACCGCATGCCAGACCGTAGACCGAGTCGTTGGCCTTACCGATGACATCCTCCTCGCCGTCAAATGGCAGGACGCACAGCACGGGTCCGAATATCTCGTACTGGCATGTACGGGATGCATTGTCCAGACCGGCGATAACCGTCGGTTCGAAGAACGCGCCCGCCAGCAGCCGCTCGGCCACCGGGCGGCTCCCGCCGGCGAGGACCGAGCCGCCTTCGGCCCGGGCCCGGTCCACCGCCGCTTCGACCCGATCCCGATGGGCAAACGACGCGAGGGGTCCCATCTCCGCGTGAGGCGCGTCCGGGAGATCCACTCGAAGCGACCTGGCCCGAGCGATCACGGAGTCGAGGACGTCCTCATATAGCGGTCGGTCGACAAACAGACGGGAGCCGGCTACGCAGGACTGTCCGCTGCCTTCGAAGATTCCTCCGAGCACCGCTTCCACCGCCATTGCGAGATCGGCATCGCGGAAGACTATGTGGGGCGACTTGCCCCCGAGCTCCAGGGCGACCGGCGCCAGCCGTTCGGCGGCGACCCGAGCGACTGCGCGCCCTGTGGCCGTGCCACCGGTAAAGGAGACCATGCGGACCCCGGGATGGGCGACGACTGCTGCGCCTATATCGGCCCTACCCGGCAGGACGTTGAACAGGCCCGGTGGCAGCCCCGCCTCCAGGGCCAAAGAGGCCACCTCGAGCGCCGTGGTCGGGGTCGTCTCCGAGGGCTTCAAGATAACCGCATTACCCGCGGCGAGCGCCGGAGCGACCTTCTGGGCATCCATGGTGAGTGGGGAGTTCCACGGGGTCAACGCCCCGACGACACCATACGGCTCGTAGACGACCAGAGACAGGTACGGTCCTCGGGGAGGAGTCACCTCCGACCCCAGCACCTCGCAAACCGCGGCGAAGTAACGAAACACACCGGCCGCGGCCCTGGCCTGGGCGAGGCACTCCCCGAGCACCTTGCCGTTCTCGCGCATCTGAATCGTCGCCAGCCGCTCGGCGTTGGCTTCGAGCAGGTCTCCGATGCGATAGAGGATCCGGGCTCTGGCGTGCGGCGCCATGATCCGCCAGGATCGCTCGGCGACGGCGCGGGCCGCCACGGCTACCGCCTCGTCGACGTGACGTGGTTCGGCGGCAAACACCTCGTGGTTGAGGCATCCGTTGGCCGGGTCGGTGGACTCGATCGTCTCCTCGGAATCGGTGCGGACCTCTGCTCCGATGATGAACCCGGTGGGGGAGTGGTTCGGCGTGGTCATCCGAGGTGGCTGACCCGGCGTTCGGCCCCAGCCCTGGCGGCTGCCGTGCCTGCCCGTCGACCGAACACGGACCCTGCGGTGAGGCCGGTGCCTCCGGGGTAGTTGTGATAGAAGAGCCCCCCGACGATCTCGCCGGCGGCGAACAGGCCTCCGACGGGGACGCCGGCCTGGTCCACAACCTTGGTCTCGGGAGTGATCCGTATTCCACCAAAAGTGAAGGTGATCCCGCACGTGACCTTGTACGCCACGAACGGCGGTTCATCTATGGGATTGGCCCAATTGCTCTTCGGGACGGCCAGGCCGTCTGTGCCGCGCCCGTCGAGGATGGTCGGGTCGAACGGGACCCCGGTCTGCACCGCGGCGTTGTAGCGCTCGACCTCGGCGATGAAGCCCTTCACGTCAACGTCGCCGATCCGGTCGGCCAGCCCCGGCAACGTGTCGGCCTGAACCTTGGTGACCTCGCGAATGCGATACTCGTCTCGCAGAAGCCCGGAAACCTTTTGGTCGAAGACCTGCCAGGCGAACTGTCCGGGCTGCTCCAGGATGACCCGCCCATACTTGGCGTAGGTGTAGTTGCGAAAATCAGCGCCCTCGTCCAGGAATCGGCGGCCCAGCCGGTTGATCACGATTCCAAACGGGTAGCTGTGTTTCTGGAAGCCATCACCGACCGCCAGGTCTCCGAATTCTGGGGCGTTGAAGTCCCACGCCACGGCGTGGCAGCCGGACCAGTGCCCGGCGGGAGCGGCCCCGGCCTCGAGGGCCATGCGGAGACCGTCCCCCGTGTTGAAGCGGGTGCCCCGCACCTTCGCCAGATCCCAGTCGCGCCCGAGGTAACTCGCTCGCCACGCCGGGTCGGCTTGAAAGCCTCCGCAGGCCAGCACGACGGCGCCCGCCGTGATGGTCGCTATGTCTTGGCCGGCCCGCACCCTCACCCCGTGAACACCGGCTTCGTCATGAACCAGAGACGTCGCCCGCGCGCCGTAGACGATCCGAACACCCGAGGCGGCGGCCGCGTTGTGCTCGGCCTCGACGAGCCCGGGACCGCCGCCGACCACCTCTACGGTCAGACCGCCCCAGAATCGGAAGCGACCGTCCTGTTTGAACGCCTGACGCCCATACGCCGGCGCGAAGCGAACGCCCTTCTCGCCCATCCAGCGCAACGTCGAGTGGCTTTCGGTGATCAGCACCTCGACGAGGTCGGGATCGGCCCGGTAGTCGGTGACCCGCCCCATGTCATCGAGAAAGCGGCTGGACGGGTAGGTACCGAAATCAGTATTTTTCCACTCAGCGTCGGTCAGATCGGGCAGGAGCCACCTGAGATCCTCGACGGACTCGTAAACCACCCGCATGGCGCCGGCGGTGAACGACGAGTTCCCTCCCCGCTCGGTCTCTGGCGCCCGCTCCAGGACCACCACTTGGGCACCGTGCTCGCGTGCGGCCAGGGCGGCGCACATCGCCGCGTTGCCCGCGCCAACGACCACGACATCGGCTGTCGCCGGTATCTCGCTCACTTGGGCTTCCCGGTACCGGCCATGTCCTCCTGCTCCATGTCCTTCCTTTCGTGTCCCGTGATCGCCGTCCGGAGTGCGTACTCGTCGACGCCTTGAATCTATCGCCGGTCCGGACCCGAGCTCACGGACTCGGGCGGGGGCCGGACGGGCACCACCCGATAGGAGAACGCCGAGGGGACGCTCGGTTGCAGCCCGTTCCGCCAGTGTCAATAATGAGGTCGAAATGCAACCGGATAGCGATGGGCCGTGGCCGACGATCCCGGCGATGACGCTGGCGGCCGCCGAGCGGTTCGGAGACCGGCTCGCCGTGTCCGATCGGGCCACCACGCTCAACTACGCCGGTCTTTTCGACGCCGCTCGGTCCTTTGGGGCCGCCCTCGTCGCTTCGGGGGTGCAGCCGGGCGACCGGGTGGCTATCTGGACCTTCAACAGCGCGGAGTGGGTCGTGGCCTGCTTGGGCCTGTTCCAGGCCGCCGCAGTGCTGGTTCCGATCAACACCCGGTTCAAGGGGCGGGAGGCCGCCGAGATCCTGTCTCGCAGCCAGGCCCGGGTCCTGGTAACCGTCACGGACTTTCTCGGCGTGGACTACATCTCCTTGCTCCGGACGGCCGGGGTGGAGCTCCCAGGGTTGGATACCGTTGTCGTGGCCCATGGAGGAGTCCCGGACCGGGCCACGGACTGGCAAGGTTTTGTTGACCGGGCGACCCACCGCACTCGGGCCGAGGTCGACCGCCGACGGGCTGCCGTCGGTAGCGACGACGTGTCGGACATCCTCTTCACATCCGGGACCACGGGTTCTCCCAAAGGAGTGGTGATGACCCACCGGCGGACCCTCTGCTGCGCTACGGACTGGGTTGTCATGACCGGTCTTCGGGCGACCGATCGCTACCTCATGATCAACCCCTATTTCACCCAGTTCGGTTACAAGTCGGGGATCCTCAGCTCCGTGGCGGCAGGCAACGCCATGCTCCCCGAGGCGGTGCTCGATGTCGACCGGGTCCTCACCCGGGTACAGGAGGAGGAGGTCACCGTCCTGCCCGGACCGCCCACGCTCTACCAGTCGATCCTGGACCATCCCCAAATGGGCCGCTACGACCTCTCGAGCCTGCGGGTGGCGGTCACCGGGTCCACCGACATCCCGGTCGAGCTGATTCGGCGGGTGCACGAGGACCTGCCTTTCTCGACGATCGTCTCGGGCTACGGAATGACCGAAGGGGGTACGGCGGCCAGCACCGAGCCTGGAGACGATTTCGACGCCATCGCCACCACCGTCGGCCGAGCCCGCCCCGGGTTCGAGATCCGAATCGTCGATGACGAAGGACACGATGTGCCGGCGGGTGAGACCGGTGAGATCCTGTTCCGTGGTCGAAGCGTGATGCTCGGCTACCTCGAAGACCCGGAGGCGACAGCGGCGGCTCTGTCGCCGGACGGGTGGCTGCGGACAGGAGACCTCGGTCGGTTCGACGAGCAGGGCCGTCTGCACATCGTGGGCCGCCTAAAGGACATGTTCATCGTCGGAGGATTCAACGTGTCGCCAGCCGAGGTTGAGAACGTTCTGCTGTGCCACCCCGGCATCCGGCACGCATCGGTCATCGGAGTCCCCGACAGGCGACTCGGACAGGTCGGGATGGCTTTCGTGGTCCTGGCCGACGATCCGGCCGCGAACATCGCCCAGGAAATCATCGCCTGGTGCCGGGAGCAGATGGCCAACTACAAGGTCCCCAGGTCCGTAGAGGTCGTCAGCGAGCTTCCAACGAACGCCAGCGGGAAGGTCCAGAGGGACGTGCTTCGCGCCCGGGCTTGCGCCGGGTAGCCCGCCGGTGGTGCGCCCGTTCCGGTTCGCAGTGCGGTCCAGTCAGGTCAGCTCCGGACTAGATCTGCGGGAGAAGGCTCGCCAGGCCGAAGACCTGGGCTATTACGCCTACCACGTGACTGATCACGTGCTGGGCCCGGGCGAGGCGATGGCGCAAGCCGGTCACGCTGGTTCCGGTTTGGCTGTAGTCCCGGCGCTCATGGCGCTGGCCGATGCGACCGACCATCTGCGCGTCGGCTCGCGAGTGATATGTCTCGACTTTCACCACCCGGTCGTTCTGGCCAACGAGATGGCGACGATCGACCTCTTCTCTGAGGGCCGGCTGGAGCTGGGCCTGGGAGCTGGCTGGCTGGCCAACGAATACCGGGCGATGGGGATCCCGTTCGACGCCGCCTCGACCCGGATAGCCCGCTTGGCCGAAGCGGTCAGACTCATCAAGCTCCTCTTCGGCGACGGCCCGGTGTCGTTCCACGGGGAGCATTTTCACGTCGAGGGGTTCGAAGGCGCGCCGAAGCCGGCGCAGCGACCGCGACCACCCATCGTCATCGGCGGGGGCGCCCAGCGGGTGCTGCAGCTGGCCGGCCGTGAAGCCGACATCGTGAGCCTGAACTACAACAACTGGTCGGGAGTCCTCGGACCGGACGGGGTACAAAGGTCCACTGCGGCATTCACCCTTCAGAAGATCGAGTGGATCCGGCAAGGTGCGGGCGCCCGATTCGACGAGCTCGAGATCGACATCGGTATCTATTACACCGCCGTCACCGACGATCCTCATGGCGTCGCCGAGCGGATGAGCTCCGGCTACGGGCTGACCCCCGCCGACATGATGGAGCACCCTCATGCGCTCATCGGCTCCCCCCGGGCTATTTGTGATGAGCTGGAGCGCCGTCGGGAGCTGTATGGCATCTCCTATGTGGCCATCGGCGCCGACGCCGCGCTGGCCTTTGCTCCTGTGGTGCGCCAGCTCGCAGGCAAATAACGGGCCGCTGTTCAGTGCCGGGGACGAGGATGCTCCCGAGGTGCCGCTACGGCCATTAGTGCCTCAGCGGTCGGGGCCGAGATCCAGAAGCCGGCGGGCGATGATGTTTCGCTGAATCTCGGCGCTACCGCCGTAGATGGTCGCAGCGCGCGAGTACAGGTACTGACTGCGCCAAAGCTCACTGACGGGATCGTCGCCGAGGAGCAGATCGTCAGGCAGGGCGTCGGCCACGAGATCGAACACCGCCTGTTCGGCCGTGGCCACAAGCACCTTGTCGACCGACGTCTCGGGCCCGAGGCGCTGCCCTCCGGCCAAGCGGTGCTGGGTGGAGCGCGACCTGGCCCGGAAGGCGAGCACCAGCTGGGCCACCTCGCCGAGCCGGGCTGCGTCGAGCGCGCCCGGTGAAGCCGTGGCGAGCAGGACCTGCAGGCGATGATGCAGGAAGGCGGCTTTCTGCCAGAGGGAGGAGCTCCGCTCGTACGGTAACAGCTCCATCGCTACTGCCCAACCCTGGCCGACTTGGCCGAGCGTTCTATTCAGAGGAACGGAGACGTCGTCGAAGAACACCTCGCAGAACTCCTCGGCCCCGTGCATGGTCAGAATCGGTCGGACCGTGATGCCGGGGCTCTCCATGTCCACGAACAACGCGGTGATGCCTTTGTGAGCCGACTCGAGGGTTCCTGTCCGGGTAAGTAGTACGCAACGCTGGGCATATTGGGCCAGGCTGGTCCACACTTTCTGGCCGCTGACCCGCCAATCGGTGTCGGTTTGGATTGCCCGGCAGGTGAGGGAGGCGAGGTTGCTTCCCGTGCCGGGTTCCGAGAATCCCTGGCACCACGTCTCGTCGCCCCGGAGCAGACGGGGTACCATCGCTGCCGCCAGGTCCGGCGCCGCAAAGTCAACCAGGGTTGGGACAAGGAAATCGGTCATTGAGTAGATGCCGGGTTCCACCAGGTCTCTGGAGGTCAGCGCCTCAGCCAGGTAGGCCCGATGGAGGTTGGAGCCCCCCAGACCCCCGACTCGCTCAGGCCAGCCGTAGCGGATCCATCCGGCGTCAAACGTCAGCCGCTTGACCTTGTTCATCTGGGCGACTTCCTGCTCCATCGTCCCAGCCCCCAAGAATGCCGGAGCGAGGGCGTCGCTGTGCTCGTCGAGCCAATCGTCCAGGGACTTTCGGAATGCGTCGAGGTCGAGTTCCATGCCCCTGCTCGCCCTTTACCGTGCCTCGGCTTCTGTGGGCTCCGGCCGGGTCGGGTCGTGGGGACGGCCCGAGTCGCGGCCACCGCTTCGCCGCAGGAAGGTCATGGAACGGGTACGCAGCCGCCAACCGTTCTTGGTCCGCACGTAGCTGTCGGTGTACCACCCCATGCGCATGTCGTGGTTCGTCTGGTCGACAAACAGCAGAGGCTGGTGGCCGGTTCCGGTATCGCCGTCGAGGTCGAGCGCCGGCGTGCCGACGAGGAACAGTCCTTTGGGGGCAGACGCGACCAGCCGGGGAAAGTCATGAAGCTGGTACGTCGACCCGAACGCGCTGTATGTGCCGTCAGGGGTGAAGACCCCGTCCATCACCGACTCCACGTCGTCCTGGGTCATCCCGACGGCATACCGGGCCAATAATTGCTCGATCTCGATGATGTCGGAGTTAGTGGGTTGCGCCATCAGAGTCCCTTCCACGCGCGGGTCGCATGAGCCGAATTCGTGGTCGGCTGGTCGGGGCGACCTCCCAGGTCCTGTCGCCTCACTACCCAACCCGCCACCAAAGCATAGCCAGCTCGCACTTGCTGTTCGCTATTCCCGCCGGCTCACCTCCGGGCATCAGGGCCACGGGCTCGCTTGTAGTCCTCGATCCAGTCGGCGACCTCTTTGTGCAGGTGCCGGCACAGCACCTCTTGGTCGTTGAGCAGGAACCGGTCGACGGCGCGGGACTCGAGCATCGTCTGGGTCGCTTCCAGCGTGTTGGCGTCTTGCAGTCCGAACTCCTTGAACGACGTCGCGGCCATCTCGTGGGCCACCCGGTCCTTGGCGTTCTTGGCGGGAACGAAGTACAGCGTCCCTTCGAAGATGTGGCGGTTGTAGGTCGTGGGCCAGTAGTGGTAGGTCAGGTACCAGCCCTGGGCCCATATGAGGATCACGAAGTTGGGGAAAAGTTGAAACGAGTCGAGCCCCCAGGGATCGCACCCTGACGGGTTGAGTCCCGCCGGCATCTTCTCGACGCCCAGATCGCCTTTCTCCCACGGTCCCTGCAGCCCGCTATCGGTGATGATCTCCATGGGCTTGAGCTTGTCGGCGCCCATTTCCCATGGCCGGATGCCAGCCGTGCTGACCACCCGGTGCGGACCGTCGATGCGGTAATGGGGCGCCTCGAAGCCGACCTTCATCCAGGGGAGGGAATAGGCCGGGGGCGCTTGCCCGGCGTGCAGTACCGGGGCGTGATAGAACTCCTGGAAGGCGTCCATGTACAGCTTCCAGTTGGCCGCCACCTCCGAACGGTAGTACCACCTCTCGGTGAGCTTTTCGAAGGGGTAGCCGTCGAGAGCGGTGATCATCGGGCCCAGGAAGTCGGTGAGGGACTGTGCCGGCTCCTTGGCAAAATTGATGAAAATGAAGCCCTGCCATAGGTCGCAGTGCACGGGGACGAGGCCGAAGTCCCTCTTGTCCAGGTCGAAGAACTCCGACTCCTGCTGGATGAAGGCGAGCGTCCCATCCAGGTCGTACCGCCACCCGTGGTACTTGCATGCGAACTGCCGGCACATTCCGCTCGTTTCCTCGCGCGGGAAGTCGTTCCACACCAGCTTGTTGCCCCGGTGCCGGCAGATGTTGTGGAAGGCGCGCACCCTGCCCTCCATGTCGCGCACTATCACCACGGAGGTGTTCGCCACCTGGACCTCCTTGGTGAAGTAGCTGCCATTGCGAGGCAGCAGTTCTACCCGTCCGACGTTCAGCCACGCTCGCTTGAAGATGGCTTCCCGCTCGAGGTCGTAGAACTCGGGTGAGATCGAGTCCTCGTAGGACACCGGCGCGGTGCCCAACTCCGGATAGTGCTCCGTCCAACTGCCTTCGGGCGGCTTGGGCCAACGAGCCATCTGCCTTACTCCTCTCTTCGGATCTATTGGTAGTTGAAGATCGAAAGGCAATCTCTGGGACCTCGGCGCCGGCGGTACCGCCCGGCCCTCGAGTCCTGGTCACGGCATCCCTGGCCGGCCAAGCATACCCAGGCACGGGGCAGGCGAGGGGGCGAGGAGGCGAGGCGTCGGGCCCGGGCTTGGCACCCGGGCTCGTCGGGTGGCAGATCGTGGACTTCGGGGCAAACGTGAGCGGGACCTGGCACCACACCGACACCGTCGACTTCGACATGGTCCTGGGCGGCACTCTCGAACCAACCGCCGATCCCGCCCCGCCCGTAGAGCCCTCGGCCCGGACGGGCTCGCTCAGGGCCAGCTCTTCAGGTACTCGTCGGTGTGGAGGATCTCGCCGGTGATGGTGTCCGCGGTCTGCTGCGCCAGACATAGCAGCGCCGGGCCCAGGACCTCCGGGGTCGCCGGTTTGTGGGTGCCACTCGTGGCCGCCTCCGGCCGGGCTTTCAGTGCGGTGTCGGTCGCTACCACCCCGGGGCTCAGGGAGTTGACGGCAACGCCGTACTCTCGCAATTCCGCCGCCATGAAGTACGAAAGGCGGTTGAGCGCGGCTTTGCTCACGGCGTAGGCGAGCATGCCCTTGTGATTGGTCGTCGGGGTGAAGGTGCCCGCCAGTGCCGTGATGTTGATGATGCTTCCCGACCGTTGCCGCATCATGTGCGGCGCGGTTTGGCGGATAGTGAGATAAGGGGCGCGCACGTTGGTCCGCATGACCTCCTCCCACTCGTCGCCGGCGATTTCGAGCGAATCGAACTGCCACAGGAGGGCCGCATTGTTCACCAGGACGTCGATGTGGCCGAAGTTGGCCGCGGTCTCGTCGACCATCTGGACCAGGTCGGATTCGATCTGCAAATCACATACCTGGGCGTAGATCGGTCCGGGCAGGCCCTGGCCGGCCCCGACTACCTCGGCCAGGGTGTTGCGGACGGGACCCTCCCCGTCGACTCGGCCGAGGGTACGCGCCGCCGCCACCACCGTGGCCCCGGCTCCTGCGAGCGCGAGAGCGTATGCCCGCCCGATGCCGGCGCTGGCACCGGTCACTATGGCCACTTTGCCTTCCAGTTTGCCTTCCAGGTCCATGGCGCCTCCTCAGTCCTGCACCAGATCTTCGTCGAACACGATGCGTCAGTAGCTGGTCGTGTTCAACCGCCCATTTTGGTCAGTTGGGCCGCCAGCGGGTGGGGGCCCCATCTTGGGCCGATGACAAGGGTTTGCCTCCGGTGGGCAGCCGGGCTCCTACCTCCCCCCACCCCGCTTGCCGTGAGGATGTATACAGGATATCGTACTCACTACCAAAGCCGAGGGCGAAGGGAACGCAGCAGATGTCTGACGCCATGGCACTTTGCGGAGAGCCCGACGAGGTGGCCGGCAGGGAGGGCGCGGTGATCCGGCTGGAGCTGGACGTCCTCCGGCCGGGTTATCAGCTTCGCCTGGGCGGGCCGAACACCGACCATGTCAACGTCATCGCCCTGTCCGAGGGCAACTGGCCGCCCGTGGTGGTCCGCCGGGCGGACAACGCGATCGTCGACGGCAACTACAGATATCGGGCGGCACGCCAGCTGGGCCATACCCATATCGACTGCGTCTACTTCGATGGTGGTGAGGACGCGGCCTTCGTGGAAGCGCTGTGGCGAAACCGCCACCACGGGCTTCCACTTTCCCTTCGAGAAAGAGAAAGAGCGGCTCATCACTTGCTCCGCCTGCATCCCGATTGGTCCGATCGACGAATAGCGGAGGCGTGTTCGCTGGCGCCGGGCACGGTAGGACGCCTGCGCTCCAAGATATCGTGGCCGACTGAGGACGACCGCGGAGTAATCGTCCGTCTGGGTAGGGACGGCAAGCGCCGGCCGGCCGATCCTCAGGCCTCCCGGGCCCGTATCCTCCGCGTCCTCGAGTCCCAGCCGGATAGGTCCCTGCGGGCGATAGCCCGGATGACCGGAACGTCCCCCGCGACCGTCCGATCAGTGAGGGACCGGCCCGACCCGGCCCCCGACCGGGTTGGACGGGATTTCGAAGGCAAAGGCGGGCGGTGGCCTAGTCAGGGGCCGGCCCCGCTCACTCCCGGATGGTTGTCCGACTCCGCGCTGGCTGCCACCGCCGAAGGCAAAGGACTCGCCAGCTGGCTGGAACAAACGAATATCGGCGAGGAATCACAGGATTACGTCGAGGGAATCCCCCTCAGCAGGGTCTACGAGATTGCGGACGAGGCGCGTCGAAGATCTGACGTGTGGCTGGCATTCGCGGCGATGCTCGAGTTAAGGGCACGAGGACGCAGCGGCTTATGTGAACGACCGCCCCAGATGCTTGTATCCACCCCACACATAACGGCCGGCCCGTCGCTGCCCGCGGAAGCCGATCGTCCGTATACTCGATACGTATGGTGGAACCGATTCTAGCTGTCACCGACTCGGGATCTGAACCGGCATCGCCGTGGGGACCGCGTGAATATATTCCGCGGGCGAGTCTCAGTGAGCAGATAGCGGAGAGGCTTCGTGACGACATCGTCCATGGTCGTATTAGACCGGGCACACACATGATTCAGGACGAGCTCTGCGAGCGCTTCGGCACGAGTCGCATGCCCGTACGGGATGCGTTGCAGCAACTCACCCACGAAGGTCTTCTCGAGCAACGAGGTCAGCAACGCGTCGTCGTTTCCCTCGGCACCAAAGACCTCGAGGAGGCAGAGATCTTGATCGCCGTGCTCCACGCCTGGGCCGCCGGCCAGGCGGCAACGGTGGCCTCCGACGCTGAACTAGCGGAGCTGGCGGAGATATGTCACGCCGCCGTGGCCACGGACGACGTTTACGAGTTCGGTCACTTGGCCATGCAGTTCAACCGCAAGATCAACATGCTCGCCCATTCTCCTCGGCTGATTCGTACCCTGCGAACCATCGAACAGTCGGTTCCACGAACGATGCCATTTACCGTTCCAGAAGAGACGGCACCGAGCAAACGGAGATACCTCGCTATCCTCGAGGCGATCCAGTCTCGAGACCCGGACGAGGCCGAGCGTCTCACTCGGGCCTATTCCCTCATTGCGGTCGATTGGCTCATGCGATCGATTGAGACCAGCCCGGACGGCGACCACCGTCCAAATCGCTGACTACGAGGCGACAGGCTCGCAGACGACGATCAAGGTTGGTTGTGCCGAGCGAGGGATTCCCACCCCCGACGCCTCTTCCTCGGCCGCGTGTTCCTGACCTCTACTAGGGTGGTTGAGATGTCGTTCCTAGTCGGAAACCCCTCGGACCAGGTGCCGGCCGTGCTCGCAACCGGGCAGTCTCGGGTCTCGTGCATCTACTTCTCGATGTGCACCCGACATCCAGAGGGCCGCGACATCGACTACCTCAAATGGCACACTTTCGACCACCGACCGGAGCAGTACCGGCTCGACTCGGTGCGTGGCTCGTTGCGATTGGCGTCGACGGCGGAGTGCCGCGCCGTACGGGCGGCGGCCGACGCTCGATACGAGCCCGTCGACCACGTGATGACCTACTTCTTTGCCGACACCGGCGGGCTGAAAGGATTCACCGACCTGGCCGTCGCCTTGAAGGACGCCGGGCGGATCCCGTATCTCCTGCCGATGGTCGAGCGTGGCGTTCTTCAGCTGGGGGGGATGGCCGCGGCCCCTCGGGTCAAGGTCGGGGCGGACGTACTGCCGTGGTGGCCCCTGGCCGGCGCCTACCTGCTCGTGGAACGTGGCGAGGCCGAGCCTTCGGATATCGTCGGGGTGACCGGCGTGGCGGGTGCCTGGTGGGGCGTGACCATACCGGTGGAGTCGGTCGGCTCCAACGCCCGGCCGGGACTTCAGGTTACTTACTGCTTCCTCGATGACGATCCGCTCGAAATGGCACAACGGCTCCGTCCTGCCCTCGAAAAGCGATGGGCCGACCGGGCGGTGGAGCCGCTGCTGGCCGCGCCGTTCTACACGGTCACCGGCGATAACCTGGGTCTTCACCTGCCCTAGCTCTGCTTCAGGCACCAGCACGACCACCGCTCCGACAGTTTTCTCATCTTGTGCAAGGAGGTCGACCGCAATATGACACGGACTCCCGACGATCCCCGACCAGACATCCCGTCGATCCTGAGCCGTGCGAGTACGGATGAGTACGACCCTCCGCCTTACGACGATCAGCAGCGTCAGGCCGTCGCCGGCGTGGTGGATACCGGGCCGGACGCCGCCCGGAGGTTGTCCCGACCGCTGGGGGACTATTGGTCCAGCCGGCTGGGCACGGCGGCCGGGCTTCGGGCGCTCAACGAGTCGTTTGGGGTGGAGTGCTACCAGGTCCCCGTCGAAGCCACCATGGAGCAGGCCGCAGCCGACGAGACGCTCGGCGGATCTCAAGTCGTGGTCGACGTGCAAACCCACTACATGGGCGATAGAGAATCGATGCACCGCCTCTCCGGGTTCAACAGGGAGTTCTACCTGGCCCTGTCGCCGGATTGGTGGACGGGTCTGGAAGGCCTGTCCTTCTATGGGTTCGCCGAGTACTTGCGGTGTGTGTTCCTACAGAGTGAGACGGCCGTCGCCGTCCTTACCGCTCCGCCGGTCGACGCTGACGGTGAGTACTTCTTGACCAACGATGAGCTGGTCGGCACCCGCGAGCTGATGGACCGGATGGCAGGTACTGGGCGGATGCTCAACCACACCGTGGTGCACCCGACCGACCCCGGCGCGCTCGAGCGGATGGAGGGCTGGCGGGACTCCATGCACCCGGTGGGGTGGAAGGTCTACACCATGGGGCACCTCAACGGCAGCGGTTACCCGGAGTCGTCGGAGATGTACGAGCCGGGGACGAGCTGGATGCTCGACGATGAGAAGGTGGGCCTTCCATTCCTGGAGCGGGCCCGGCAGTTGGGCGTGATGAACATCTGCTCGCACAAGGGGTTGAGCAACCTGGTCGATAACGGCTCGCCCCGCGATATCGGGCCCTGCGCGAGCGCATTCCCCGACCTTCGCTTCATCGTGTACCACTCGGGGTTCGAGGGGAACGCCGTCGACGAAGGTCCGTACACGGCCGAAACCGCTGATATCGGCATCAACCGCCTCATCACGTCGGCGAAAGAGAACGGAATCGGGCCGGGTGGAAACATCTACGGGGAGCTCGGCACCACATGGTTCTGCATGGTCAAACGTCCGATCGAGGCCGCCCACGTTTTGGGCAAGCTCTTACTGGCGTTCGGTGAGGACAACATCCTGTGGGGCACCGACGGAATCTGGTACGGCCCCACCCAACCGGCGATTGACGCATTCCGGGCCTTCCA
Source organism: uncultured Actinomycetota bacterium (assembly GCA_963783945.1). Lineage (GTDB taxonomy): Bacteria > Actinomycetota > Acidimicrobiia > Acidimicrobiales > Palsa-688 > CAWAPS01. The sequence continues at coordinate 221,656 of CAWAPS010000006.1, read as the reverse complement.
GATACCGCCATCCATGTGCGAGCAGTACGGATATCCGGAGTTGACGCCTGCGATCAAGGAGAAGATCCTCGGGGTCAATGCGGCACGGGTCTACGGTATTGACTTGGCCGCGGCCGCCGAGACCGCCCGCCATGACGACCTGGCCTGGACCAAGGCGGCCCTGGCCGAATTCAAGCGCCTGTACTGATCCTCACATCGCGCCCGTGGCCTTGCCGCCGGCACCGGGTTCCTCCCGGAAGTACCGGATCATGTTCGTTTGAACGAATGAGGCGATGATCCGTCCGTCTTCTCTGAAGACGTGTCCCTCGCCGTAGGTGCGGCCCGAACCGGCGTGCAAGCTGCGGTTGGCGATGAGCATCCATTCGTCGGCCTGGAACGGTTCGTGGAACGTGAGCGTATGGCTGATGACTCCCGTCGAGAGCGTCTCGTGCGCTTGGGCTTGGCCGATCCCCTCATGAGGGCGCATGGCGGCGGCGATGAGGAACGGGTCGGTGTACCACGACAAGAGCGCCTGGTGCAATGGTGGGTCAGCCGGGACGTCGAAGAAGCGCACCCACACATCGAGTTCGGCGGGGCCGGTCGCGGCTGTAGTCATGAGGTCGACACCGTCAACGATACGGAACTCCACGCCCGGCTGGTCCGGCGCAGCCACCGGCGAGGCGCCATCCGGTCCTCCTTCCGGCATGGTGGGAATCTGGTGGCGGATCACGTCCGGCTCTCCAACATCCAGCAGCAGCAAGCCCCGGCTCAGTACCCGATCCCCCTGAGAGGCCGTGGCATCGATGCTTCCCAGTGCCCGGCCTGAGTGCCCGGGGTCGAGCTCGAGGTCGACGGGAAGCTTGACCGTACCGGCCCGGGCGAATATCACGTGCAAGGATCGGACCTGTTTCGCCGGCTCATACGTCGAGGCGGCCACGATCATCTGCCCCATTATCTGGCCGCCGAAGACCACGGGCCGGCGGTCGTCAGGGACGGATGGGCCGCGAAAACTCGTGTCGCCGAGTCGCTCGAGAGCGAACGACGAGAGGATCGGAGACCGCCCGGTGGGGGTTGTACTCATGGCAGCCCTACTTCCCGGTGTTCAGCGAAGCTCGTCGAAGTTGGTCGATTCACGCCGCCACCGTCCCGCCTACCAAGCCGAGCGCGTTGTCGCGCATGATCCGCCTGACTGCAGCAGAATCCAGCCCTTTGAGGGCATGGACGTAGTCGGCGGGTTGCGGGGTTCCTTCACCATGGGGCCAGTCCGACCCCATCAGTACGTGATTGACACCTATCAACCCTACGAGCGACCGTATGTCCTCTTCGGGGAAGGGTGAGATCCACACGTGCTGGAGAAATATCTCCGAGGGCCGCTGTGAGAGAGTTCCGCCAAATGTGGTGACGCGCCGGTCCACGAGATGGCCCGCGTGGTCGAGGCGATGCAGAAGCAATGGAATCCAGAACGAGCCCAGCTCCATGCTCGCCACTCGCACGTTGGGGAACCGGCCGAACAGGTTGTGCAGGATGAGCGCGCTAAGGGTGTCCATGATCTGGTTGTCCGTGCCGAACAGCGCTGATTCGAGGACGCCGACTTCAGGCGAGAGAGGTTCCGGCGGGGCGGCCCACAACCGGCGGAAGGTGTCCCGGTACGGGGATGCACCGTCATAAACGTGATAAGTGACCAGAACCCCGGCTTCGTTCACTCGGGCCCAGAAAGGGTCGAAGCACGGGTGCGCTGGTGAGCGCCCGTACGCCGGGCCGGGTCTCAGGGTGATCACGCGCGCCCCTCGGTCCAGTACCCACTCGAGCTCCCCCACAGCCCGGTCCACGTCGAGCATCGACAAATAGGGTGCGGCAAACACCCGGTCCTGGTAAGCGAATCCCCAATCGTCGTCCAGCCATCGGTTGAAAGCGTGGAAGCAGTCGTAGAGCATCTCGGCATCGTCGGCCATCAATCCTTCGACTGTCACTCCAAGGGTGGGGAACAAGATCACTTTGTCCACCCCCTGCTGATCCATCGCCGCAAGCCGGGCGGCTCGGTCGCGGAAGGCGGGATTGATCGGGGCCAGATCGAGAGCCACCCGCGGGGTCTGGTGGTGCATCTCGAGCTCCTTCAGTACCTGGTGGTAGGCCCCCGGGCTTATCACCGGGTTGAACGTTGGGTTGCTGACGACATCCGCTTCCCGGGCCCCGAAGAACAACCGCCGGCGCTTCCCGTCGCCTTCGGTGAGCCATCGCACGTACCGCCCTCTTGCCATTCGAGGGCTGGCATAGCGGGTGAATGCGTCTTCGGCTTCGTAGTAGTGGTTGTCGGCATCAAAGAACTTGAAATCCACTCTCGGGCACCTCCTCGAGCCGGTTGTCGACCAGGCAGAGTGAGCAAACCAAGGGTACGCCAACCATGCTCCCGATGACCTGTCGTTTCGCGCCTCCGGCCAATCGGATGTAGCGGGCGGCCCACAGCTATCTCTGTTTCGGAGGCTTGGCCTTGGTAGCTCGCGGCGGCCGGGCGGCCTTTGATCCGGCAGTGGCGCGTCCGGCCTGTGGCGCCAAGCGGGCCGTGACCGGCTGGTCGTCCGCGGTGAGTCGCCAGAGAGCCCGCTCGAGGATCGGAAGGATGTCGGTGACCGCGATCTCGCCATCCGCGAACCTGGCCATGACCCCGCGGTGAGCGTGACAGAAGATCAGCTGCAGGTCGCTCACGTATGCCGGGTCGGCCTGGTTGAGCGCCGTCCCGGTCAAGGGTTCGACGATGGACTTTCCTTGGTCGTGAAGCCAGTCGCCGCTCGGGCCGGAGCGCAGCCGGTAGTGCGCCTCCAGCATGCGTGGGTGCTGTTGCCAGGGCTCGAAGACAGCGCGCAGTACCCGTACGAGGATCTCGTATGGGGACTCGCCGGGCTCGGGCGGGCTCAACTCGGCGTAGGCGTGGTTCTCCATCCATCGCTCCACTGCCGATGCCATAAGCCGGTCCAGCGTCCCGAACAGCTTGTAGATCGTGGCCAGCGAGACTCGGGCCCGTTTGGCCACGGTGCGGACCTGCACCGCGTCGTACCCTTCGCTCTCGAGCAGGTCGATCACCACGTCGATGATGACATCAGCCCGCGCCGCGGCACGCTGTCTCATTGGCCGATCAGGCTACTAACAACACGGCGACCATCCGAGCCCGCCGCCGGCCGCGCCTGACACAAGCCGCCTGACGCCAGCCGCCGGATGCCAGCCGCCCCACGTCAGGGCGACCGCAACGCTGGACCTCGGGGCTACTGGGGCGCCGACTGATACTCGGCCGCGAGCTCAGCGACGACGCCCGAGATCTCGCTACGAAGGATGATTCGCCGGGCCGCGAGCCGGTCGAGGACGGCCCGGGCCAGGTGCTCATAGTTGGCCAGGGTTCGGTAGCGCGAGGCGAGCTGAGCCGCGGTGTACGGCACCCATCCGCCGAAGTTGCCGCATCCATCGGCGATGCTCAAGGTGCCCACGTGGGGCAGGGCCGGAGGTGACGGCTGTCCAAGCGGGAGGACTTCGTCAGGCAGAGCCACGCCGCCGATGGGTATCCCGGCCTGGTTCTCGGCGGGCACGGTGAGCTGGTGTCCGGGCAGGGCGTTGAAATAGTCGCTGCCCGGAGGAGCAGCCGTTTGTCGGAAGATTGCCGATCTCGGCAGGACCTGGTCGCCGTGACCGGGGCGGTCCGGCGTGATCAGGTCGGCGACCAGGTCGAGCATCAGAGTGCCTTCGTCCGGCCTGGTGTCTATGGGGTTGAGCGGCACCGGGGTGCCGAAGTTGCACCCGAGAGTCTCGAAGACCACGGATGCGGGGACGGAGTACGAGGCGGCGTGCGCGGCCTCGACGTCATACCGGTGGACGGTGGGTGGGATCGGCTCCTGGAGGGAGACACTCGCCCGCAGGCGGTAGTAGTCCGTCAGCTTCACCACGTCGACAATCTGGCGCGGCGCGCCGCGCGGATCCGGGAGCAGCTGTTCATAAGACAGGGGGACCCCGTTGGGCGCGACGTAAGGGGTTTCGGGAACTCCGGCCTGGTCGGCCAGCCGGTTGATGGCCAGCCAGTTGCCCGCGCCGTCCAGCTCGAAAACGCCGTCGAACACCCGTCCACCGGTTCGAGGGTCACGGTTGTAGCCCTCCGCCAAGAAGGTGTTGGCAAACCAGGCACTCTGGCTGCCCCCGAACAGGATGGTCCGCGGGAACGACGGGATTCCGGCTGATACGCGCAGACGGGCGGAGCCGGAATCCGTGAACAGCCGGCCGAAGTCCCGCATGATCACCAGCCCGAGGCCCTGCGCGGTGGCCGGGACGTCGGGAGCGATCCCGGTTTGCCATTGAACACGACCATACGACAGGCCGTGATCTTGCATGAATCCGGTGCCGAGCCCCGCCGGATAGGTGATAGTTGCCGGAGTTCCGTTGAGAAGACCCAGTTCGTTCAACTCGACCACGGTTGTGGGGTTGCCGCGATTTTCGATGTCAACGACCATCGTCGACGAGACTTCTCGCGAGTCGGGAATGATCACTTCGAACTGAGAGGTGTAGTGGTACAACCCTTGGGCGTCGGTAGGGAGGCGGTCGAAACCCACCACACCGTCATCAGGAGATACGACACCGCTTATGGTTCCCCAGATCCGCTCCCACATTCCCGTGGTGAACGGACCGAGCTGCTGCGTGCCTGAGACCTGCACAGCAGTCACGTGTGACGTGATGGCCCCCGTCGCTCCGGTCGGATGCATGGCCACCGGAGATACGGATCCCGGCGCCGCGCTGGCAGGAGATCCGGTCAAGGCGAGCAAAGGCAATGCCAGCCCCAGGGAGGCGAGGCATGAAACCCGATGAACCAGACGTCGACGAAAGCCCATGCCGGTTGACCCTCCCTTGGGTGTAGCGGCTCCAGTTGGCCGCAGGTACGACGTACTCCGAGTACGAGCAGGCTGAAAGCCGCGTCACGGTAGCGCGGCCACTCTAAACCCCTTCGCTCATCACGGTCAATGCCATCGAGAGGACGAGCACGGTCGGGACGTTGACAGCCGGTCCACTCGATCGCTCTCGCCGCCGGCCTTGTATGGTGGGCTCGGGCATCCGTGCCGAAGGGAGGCAGCAGGTGGGCCAATCGATTATCTGGATCACCGGAGCGACACAGGGTATCGGTGCCGCCCTGGCCCGAACCGTGCCCTACTCCGACGCCCGGGTAATCAACATCTCGAGGCGCCGGCATCCCGAGCTCGAGACGGTGCAGGCTGACCTTGGCGATCCGGCATCCTGGGACCGGATCATCGACCACGTCACAACCGAGCTGGCGTCGTTCCGGGGAGACCGGGCGGTATTCATCAATAATGCGTACTACTCGGTCGGTATCGGTTTCGCCGGCAGGATCGATCCAGATCAGCAGCGGAGGCAGGTGTTCGCGAACGCGGCCGCGCCTCTAGTCCTGGGTGACGCCTTCATTCGCGCCTGCGATCCGCGATTCGAATCGGGACTGGTCATGATCTCCTCGGCGACGGCGCGCCATGCGATGGAGGCCCACGCGGTCTATGGCGCGGCCAAGGCGGCCATGGAGCAATGGGTGAGGGCGGTCAGGGCCGAACGGCGCAGGCTGGGCGCCGGGCCGTGGGTGATTGCGATCCGGCCGGGGGTGGTCCTGACCGAGGAGTTCTGGGCAACCCATGCTGGCTTCGAAGCCAGCGGGGACGACTACCCGGGGCGGGCGGCGGTGGAAGCGGCGGTCAAGGCCGGCCACTACCTGACACCGGAGGAGTCGGCTCGTCAGATCTGGGAGCTCTTGCCTCCCGATCCCTCGGGAAGAAACGTTCTCTATATCGGGGAAATGGTCGAAGGAGCCTTCATTGAGACCACCTCTCCCGGCACTCAGGCACGTACCCGGACCCACTCCGAGAATCCATCAGCCCCCGCCCCTGCCTCCTAGGGCTTGGACCCGGCGATTTCCACCAGGGCGTCAGCTACCGCTTGCGGCTCGGTGATCATCAGGTCATGACCGGTGTCGATCTCCCAGAGCCGGCCATCGGCGCGCGCTTCATTCATCAGCTTCGGATCCCGCACCGCCAGCGTCGAAGTGCACACGATGTGGTATTGCGGAATGGCCCACAGAGCGTCTTCATTGTGGAGCGCGAGCTTCTGCTCGAAGCACTTCCACGGATGAGGGGTCAACTTGGGCTTCATCCATTCGATGTCCGCGGGGTCCGTTACCCCGTAGTAGTTGAGGGGGTCGGTGCCGGGGAAGAGCACCAGTTCGACCCCGTCGACCACGCGACCAGCGGCTCGAGCCGCCTCCATGGGGCCAGGTGACACCTCGACGAGGGCCTCGCCATTCTTGGGATTAGCGGCGTCCAGGAACACCAATCGCCCGACTCGCTCTGCGGCCCGATCCGCCACGCCGGTGATGACCATACCCCCGTAGCTGTGACCTACGAGGATGACGTCGCGGATGTCCTCGTAATGCAAGACATTGACCACGTCAGCGATCTGCACGTCGAGGTCTATGGTTCGAGATACGAGGTGCGAGCGTTCACCCAGGCCGGTCAGGGTCGGGGTGTACACCTCGTCGCCCCGAGCGCGAAGGATGCGAGCCACCCGCTGATAGCACCAGCCGCCGTGGCCACCTCCATGTACCAGGACATACGTAGCCATGCTCATGTCTCCTTAGCCGGAACAGTGTGATGGCGACACTACCCCCGTCAGCGGGGCCAACGCCCTTGGACCCTGGCCCCCGGTCGGGTGATGGTGGGAAGGGTGTGGCTTCTCGTGACCACATCGCGACACGTACTCGTGACCGAAACCCCGCCCTCGTCGCGTTGTCGTTAGGAGGTGACCAGAACGCGTCACGTAGTCGTGTTAACCGAAGAGTGCTCGCCGCGAAGTGGTCAGGGGAGTCGCCTGAAATCAGGGGGCGGCCCGCCTGGGTGCTAGCTATTTGATGCCACTGGGGTAGGGCACCTGGACGTACTTACCGTTCTCCAGCTTGAGGTCATACCCGGCGCACGAATACGGGACGGCGACAGTCCACTTGGTGCCGTTGCTGTAAACCATCTCACCGCACGGTGCGCCCGCCTGGAATCCGGCCGGGTAGTAGGTGGGGCCGACCACGTTGGGAATCTTATAGGTGTAGGTGGAAGCCACCTGTTGGAACCGTTGCGGCGTGAGGTCCGGCCCTGTTGCTTTCAGAAGTTGGACAAGGTAGTCGGCCGAGAGATAGCCGTACAACGCCGGTTCGCCGATGTCGGCCACCCCGGCGGCTTTCAGCGTGGCCGCGATGCTCGCCATTTGCGGCGCGGTCGACTCCACCGACGCCGTGTTGATTATCACGTCATCCGTGGCGGACGCGGCGGCCACCGTAGGATCGTAGGTTGTGTGTATCACGATGCCCTTGTAGCCGGCCTGTCTGAGCGCTCTCGAGAGCGGGAAGGCGATGGTGGGGCCGCTGCTGATGAAAACCGCGTCAGGTGGGTGCCCACCGTTCGCAGTGAGCAGCGCTTGCACATAGGGCGAGAAGTCCGTCACCTGAGCAGGCGGCCCAGGCATCGGGTTCTGGTGGTACACCAACTTCATGCCGACGTCCACGAACTGAGCGCTGATGGTCGTAACCCCCGACATCGAGGAGCTCGAGTCATCGCCGATTACGGCCACCGTCTTGCCCGTCGCTCCGCCGGGGAAGAGCCTGGCCGCCACTGGGCCGTTGATCGCCGTCTCAAAGGTTGGCACGGCTGGCACGATGCACCCGTTGAAGCCGAACAGATACATGTCGGAGAGATTCTTTGTGGCGCAGAACGCCGAGGACACACCCCAGCCGACGGTGGGCACGTGCTGCTGGTTGATGTAGGTCCCGCTGCCCGATTCGAGGAACGGCGAGAGCACGGGCGAGATAGCGAACACGTGATCCAACTGGACGAAACGACGGATATCCGCCAGGTTCTGGTCCGGTACACCCCCATCGTCGGCAAATCCGAGATAGTTGATCTTGCGCCCACAAGGCAACTCGCCATCGGCGTTGGCCTGGTTGAAACGGGCCTTGGCCGCGGTAGAGGCCGTCGGCCCGAAATCCAGGATCGTCACCAGCCCCTCGACCGTTATCTCTGAGCCGGTCACGCCCCGGACGCCTTTCACCGAGGTGCACGATGCGTTCTGGGCACTGCCCGAAACACTGCCGGACGTGCCACCGGACGTGCCAGTGGACGGGGAGGTGCTCTCGACAGTGGTGGGGGAACTGCTACTGCTGTTGTGCGAACTCGACGAGCAGCCCCCCACCAACAGAGCCGCTACCGCCACCACCAGCCCACTCGCCCCTCTCCGAGCCCTGAAGCGCATCGACCTCTGCTCCTGTTCATTTATTGTGCCGGCGTTCCGGGCAGTGAAACAGCGAGGCCAACGGACGTCGTTAGCTTTTTCTTCGGCCAACCGCGCCGAACACGCCTGCTCGCATCCCTCCCCGCGCCGCCCGCTCCCCGGAGCGGGGGCGACCAGCGTTTTGAACCCACCAAGATGTAGCGCGGTTATTGCCGCTGGTCAAGCCTTGAATGGACAGTCTTGCGCAACTTGGCAAATGTTCAACTGTCCAAAATCGTCAGTTTGGTCATCCGGTCGTTCTATGTCGTGCCCGCGATCAGACCGGTCGGAGGTTGCCGTCGAGGTAGTCCTCGACCGCGACGGCTCGTTCGACCAGGTCGGCATAGGCGGCGTCGTCGAGCTCGAGGATGCCTTGGTATACATGCCGGTTGTCCTCCCCCAGGACCGGAGATCCTCGCTCCCATACCTGGGGAATACCGCGAAGGGCGTGACCGATGTGGGGAAAGGTGCCGACGTCGGTGCTGATAAGAGACCGGATCCATCCTCGCTCCGCCACGTGGGGGTCCACTTCGAGCAGGTCGTCCACCAGGATCGGGGCGGCGGGAACGCCGGCGGCCTGAAGTGCGTGAAAGGCGTCCATGACATCGCGCCCCGCAGCCCAATCCGCGATTAGAGAGTCGAGCTCGTCCTGGCGAGTGAGGCGGTCCTCGGCTCGCCGGTAGCGCTCGGCGGCCACGAGAAGGTGGCCGCCCACCACTGCGGCGAGCCCGGCCCACTCGTCGTCGCTGGTCACGCTCAGAGCCACCCAGCGGAACTCGCCTCGACAGCCGTAGATGCCTTGAGGCGCCCAGTATCGGTCCCTGTTTCCCAGCCGCTCCGGATGCACCCCGAGTTGCAAGTCGACCAGGATGTCACCAAGGTGGCCGATCACGTTCTCCAGCTGGGACATCTCGATCAGCTGACCTCGCCCGGTGCAGTCGCGGTAGTGGAGCGCGGCCACGGCGGCGAAGGCGGCGGCCGGCCCGGTTGCCGAGTCCATGTAGATGGCTGGAGTGGCGTCAAGCAACTCCTCGTCGTGGTGACCCGACAGCCAGGACAATCCGCTCAGCCCGTCGAAGTGGGCGCCGAGCCCCTTGTAGCTGGACCAGTCACCGCTGAGCCCGGCGGGAGGGATCCGAAGCACGATCAGCCGGGGGTTGCGATCCAGAAGCTCGCCCTCCTGTATCCCCAACCGATGCAGGGCAGATGCCTTCATGCTCTCTACGAAGATGTCGGATCGCTCCACCAGCTGAAGCAGCAGTTGCTTGGCGTCGGGTCGTCGTGGGTCGAGGGTGCAGGACCACTTGTTGCGAGAGACCGAGTTGTTCATCGAATGGCGGTTATAGGGACGGTCGGGCCGCCCCTTCGCTCTCGCCGCATAGCCGGCGATCAGGCCGCCGAATAGCATTCTCGTGTTCGGGCGGGGCTCGTAGCCCTTCGTCGAAGGGGGAAAGATAGAGGGGTTTTCCACCCGGATGACTTCGGCTCCGAGATCAGCCAGGAGCTGGGTGGCGTATGGACCGGACCACACGACGGTGAAATCCAGGACCCGGATGCCTCGAAGTGGCGGAACCGATGGGTCGGTCGGTCCCTGCCACCGGACGGGGCGCCGGGCTGCACCCGCTTGGCCGGGACCCCGCTCGCCGGGTGCCGGCGCCCCTTGTCGCAGACGCCAACCGCCCTCACTGTGCCGGTAGGGGGGTCCGGGCATCAGTAGGTGTCCCTCGTCTGGATGGCGACAGTGGATCCAATAGCCTCGCTGGTGCAGGTGGGGTGCGGCGAGGACCTCTGTGGGTGTGATGACACCGGCGAATGGCCAGCCGGCCGCCTGCGCGGCTGAAGTCAGTTCGGCCCTGCTGTGGGAGAGCAGCCACGGATACAGCGCGGCATCGAGAATCTCCTTGGTCTCACCCCGGACGAAAGCGTCGGGATGGGCGAACGCGGCCCGTAGATCGTCGTTGTCGAGAACCTCGAGCATGGCCGGCAACTGCTGGGGCGTGGATTGCAGCGAGACGTAGCCATCAGCGCAAGGGAAGAAACCGTTGGGCAACAGAATGTCCGTGGGACGGGCGGATAGCACGTGCGTAGGCCGCCTTCCGTTGTACTGCCATCCCAGCCACCTGCTCACGCGCGACGGCACGGCGCCCAAAGCCTCGTACATCGCGCAGTCCACCCGGCATCCGATTCCCGAGGCTGCTGCCCGCAAGGCAGCCGCCAGAGAGCCAAGAGCCGCAGTCTGGCCGGTCAAGCACAGACCGGCAATCCCCGGAAGCTTCACCGGGCGGTCGGTCTCGGAGTAGGCGGCGGGCAAGGTTGCCCAGGCCGCTGCTTGGCCCACCAGATCGGTCCAGCGGTAACCGGCGTAGGGACCGTCAAGTCCGAACCCGCTGATCGTCGTCACTACCAGCGAAGGTACGTCGACCCGTAGCCCGTCCACGTCGACGCCCCACGCGGCCAGGTCGCCCCACCCGATGCTCTCGATCAGGACGTGGGCCCGACCGGCGAGCTGTCTCACCTTGTCAGCGTCACTACGGTCGAGTACCACGCTTGTCTTGTTGGTGTTCAAGTGCAGGAACGCACCCCGTTGGCGCCGCTGGCGGTCACCGGAGGACGGCTCGACCTTCACCACCTCCGCCCCGAGATCAGCGAACACCTTGCCGCAAAACGCACCGGCTGGCTCCTCTGAGATCTCAACCACTACCAGGTCGGCCAGTAGCTGACGCATCAGTCCCAGTTCGCTCGGCTCACACGGATTCCCCACCAATGACCCTAATGCGGCGCGAGGACCCTGTCTAGAAGCGTCTTTGACGGCACGGGGCCTGGGAGATGACCGCAGTCGGATTAGGGTAGGCGGGATGCTTTCTGGGGAAAAGATCCTGATCACGGGGGCTGCGGGCATCATCGGACTCCCCCTGGCCGAGTGGCTGGCCAGGGACAACGAGGTATGGGGGCTGGCTCGCTTCAGCGGAGCGACCGCGCTGGCCGAGGTTGAATCGGCGGGGGTGATTCCATATCGGAGTGATCTCGAGAAGGCCGACTTCTCCGAGCTGCCGGACGACTTCACTTACGTCATCCACCTCGCCACCCTTTCCTCCGGCGCCGACTACGACCGGGCCATCGCGGTAAACGCCGAAGGCACGGGCCTGCTACTGCACCATTGTCGCCGGGCCAAGGCTGCGCTCGTCATGTCGACGCATTCGGTGTACAAACCGCACGAGGATCCCCGGCACGCCTACATCGAGCGGGATCCACTCGGCGATGCCAACCCGAGTATCTCACCGACATATTCGGTCTCCAAGATCGCCCAGGAGGCGGTGGCCCGCTACTGCGCCAGGGCGTTCGACCTGCCCGTCGTAGTCGCCCGGATGAACGTCTCATTCGGTCCGAGGGGTGGCCTGCCCGTCGCCCATCTCGATGCCGTTGCGAGCGGGAAGCCCGTCACCACTAAGTGGGATCCCTGCCTCTACAGCCCCATTTACGTGGACGACATCAACGAGCAAGCAGCTGCCATCCTCCACGCGGCGAGCGTGCCCGCGGCCATCGTCAACTGGGCGGGGGACGACCCCGTGAGTGTCCAGGACTGGGCGGCGTACATGGCCGAGTTGACCGGGCGCCCAGCCGAGGTGGTCGTGCAGGAGGTGCCCGGTACCCTGCGAGGCCTGGTCGCGGACGTCTCGAGGAGACGAGCGATCACAGGGCCCTGCCAGGTCGGCTGGCGCGAAGGACTTCAGCGCACTTGCCAGGTCCGCTATGGAGACGGGCCAACGGGCCAAGCCGCAATGCCTGCGTCGTAGGCGTCCGAGCGGGACGGCAAGGTTCTGGCCTCCCGAGGGGTCGACTCCTATGGTCGAACTCCGGGCCGGCACTTGACGCCACGGGAGAGCGCCATCGAGGGTATGGCTGCTTCCAGAGCACGGATTAGTCGAGGGCGGGTATCCCGCGGGTCGATGAGGTCGCTGACTCCGAGATTTTCCGCCACCGGAAAGGGGGAAGTCAGTCGTTCCAGCCTATCGACGATTTCCTGACGTTTTTGCTGTGGGTCAGGGGCAGATTCGATTATCCTCTTGAACGAAGCATCGACGCCGCCTTCGATAGGTATTCCACCGAACTCGGCCGACGGCCACGCAAAGCGGGCTGTCGTGCGAGGTCCCCTACCTGTTATTTCACCTCCGAAGCCGTAGCAACGCCGGATCGTCACATTGATCAGCGGAACGGTGATCGAATGCATTACCCAAAATGCCCTCATCCCTTTGCGGATAACGCCGTGGGCCTCCGCATCCGGTCCCACCATCAAGCCTGGTACGTCCACAAAGTACACTATTGGGATATTGAACTGGTCGCATATCTCGGCGAACCGGGCTTGCTTCTCTGCCGCCTGCTCATCCACGGCCGCGGCCTTGACGTTGGGATTACTGGCCAGAATGCCGGTGACGTGCCCATTCAACCGGGCCAGTCCGGTTATGACAGAGGCCCCCCAAAATGGCTGAATCTCGAACAGTTGCCCATCGTCAACCACCAGGCGCACCAGTCGATGCATCGAGTAGGCGGCCTTCGTGTTGCGGGGGACAATCGAGAGCAGCTCTTCTTCCCGACGGTCGGCGCGGTCAGATGGTGGAACGTACGGCGGATCAGACCAGACATTGGTCGGCAAATAGGAGAGGATGGTCTTTATCTGGCGGAAGCAATCGTCCTCGTCTTCGGCTTCGTTGTCCACCGCCCCGCTTACCCGGGTGTGGACATGCGAACCCCCCAATCGTTCCTTGTCAATATCGAGTCCGAGTGATCGCTTGACCACGGGTGGGCCAGCGGTAAAGAGCTGGCTGGTGCCCTTGACCATGCAGGACCAGTGCGACATCATGGCGAATCCGGCCGGGCCGCCCGCTACGGAGCCCATGATAGCGTTTAGCACCGGGACGGTAGCCAGAAGATCTATCAATGGTTCGCCGTCGAACTCTCCGGGGACCGCGACCTTGTCGGTATCGAGCATGGTGGCGATGTTGAATCCCGCGCCGTCACGCAGACACACCAGCGGGATCCGGTGCAGACGGGCCAGGCGTTGGACCAACTGGCTCTTGGCTGAGCCTTCGCTGCCACCCCGAACAGTAAAGTCCTCCCCGCCGATTGCCACCGCCCGACCTTCGATGCTGGCCAGCCCGCCTACGTAAGCGTCGGGAAGAAATTGTCCGTCGCCCCCAGGCGGTATTCTTCCCGCCAGCTGGCCTACTTCGTCGAACGAGCCCGGATCGACGAGCTTGGCGATTCGGTCCCGGATGGTGCTTCGTCCAGTGCTGCGGTGTCTCGCCACTCTTTCGTCGCCGCCCAGCGCCAGGGCCAATTGACGTCTGCGGCGAATCTCCTCGACCTCGTCTTCCCAAGTCACTGGCTCCACCCTCTCCTGGCCTGGCCGATTGCGATTTCCATTGATCACGCAGAGCCGGGTTCGAAATGCCATCGTGAGCATAGGAGGGCGGGCGGTCGGCCGGTCTGCACTCGTCGTGGGGACATGAACTACCTTCAACGGGAGGCAGTACGATTCGGGCTGCGATTTGACGAGTTAAGGGGTACCTATGGCATTCGACCGGTTTTCGCTGAGCGGTCGCGTCGCGGTGATCACGGGAAGCGGGTCCGGTCTCGGACGGGCGACCGCATGCCTTTTCGCTGAGCGCGGAGCGGACATCGTACTTGCGGGCCGTCGCCCCGCGCCTCTCCAGGCCGCGGCTGAGGAGGTACGGGCGATGGGACGCCGAGCCCTGGTCGTCCCCACCGACGTCACCGATCCCGAGCAGTGTGGGGGACTGGTCAACGCCGCGCTGCAGGAGTTCGGCCGGCTTGACACCCTCGTGAACAATGCCGGTCTCGGCTACAGCAAGCCCCTCGAGGCCTGGACCGCAACGGACTGGCGCGATCTGCTGGATGTGAATCTGGCGGGCGTATGGTTTCTATCCATGGCCGCGGCGAAACAGATGTCGACTGCCGGTGGTGGGTCGATCGTAAACGTTTCGACGGCGGGAAGTGCCTCGGCCGTACCTATGGAAGCGCCCTACATCGCATCGAAGGCGGCGGTGGACAGCGTCACCCGATCGATGGCCGCGGCCTGGACCCCGCTGGGCGTTCGGGTGAACGCCGTAGCTCCCGGTGCCATGCCGACTGAATTGCACGCCCTGGAGGCCCGCAAGCGAGGACTGGCGGACGACGCGGTTCTCGGCACTGGCAACGCCATGAATCGGGTCGCGGACCCGGTCGAGGTCGCCCACGCCGTACTTTTCTTCGCGTCAGATGCGTCGAGTTACTGTTCGGGCCAGATCCTGGTGGCCAACGGCGGTCCGATCGGCTGGGGCAGTCCAAAGCCGTCAGAAGGGGTTTGAGCTTGTCTCGGCCCGCTTTTGGCGACCTGGAACTGGTCGCGAGTGTCCGGTGGATCAGCTGATACCGAGTGACCGCTCCAGGAAGTTCAGTTCCAGTTTCAGGCGGTTCTCGGCTACCACTTCCTGGGGAGTCATGTGGGTGACGCCGCTCAGAGGGAGAACGCAATGCGGGCGCCCGGCTACGGTCAGGGCCGCCGAGAGGCGAAGGGTATGAGCCACCACGACGTTGTCGTCGGCGAGACCGTGAATGAGCAACAGAGGCCGGCGCAGGCCGGGTGCCTCGTCGATTAACGAGCAACGCTGGTAGTTGTCCGGTTCCTCGGCCGGGTGGCCGAGGTAGCGCTCCATGTAATGGGTGTCGTAGAGGAGGTGGTCAGTAACCGGCGCGCCGGCTACGGCTGCGTGGAAGACGTCCGGCCGGCGGAGGACCGCCAGGGCGGCCAGGTAGCCACCGAACGACCACCCTCGGATGGCCACCCGCCGAAGATCCAGATCGGAGTGGGCGGCCGCGACGTGATGCAGGGCGTCCACCTGGTCTTCGAGTACCGGGGTGGCGAAGTCGCCTCTGATGCTGCGGTCCCAGGCCGGACCCCGTCCAGGTACTCCGCGGCCATCGATCACCAGCACGGCGAAACCCTCGTCGGCAAACCACTGAGAGACCAGGTAGGCATCCCGGGAGGCCACCACGCGCTGAGCGCCCGGGCCTCCGTAGGGATCGAGCAGTACGGGGAGGGGGCCAGAGCCGGGCTGGTGGTGCGACGGCCATAACAGCGCGGTTTTAAGCCTCCGCTGACCGTACCCGCCGATGGATAGCCGCGGGGCCAGGACGGGTGCCTCGGCCAGTGACTCGATACGGGTCACCGCTCCGTCACGGGCCCGGACCGTCACTTCGGTCCCATCGCGCTGAAGGGTGCGTGAGAACAAAACGGTGGTCCCGCCTGCCCTCCGCCCCGAGTGGACGCCGGGCTCCCAGGTGTGACGATCCAAACCGGCCGGTGACACCGTCCAGACATGGGTCTCGGTGGGATCCTCCGATGCCGCGAACAGAATTGTGTCTCCGTCAATGTCGAGGACCGAGCGGACCTGCAGCCCCGCCGGGGTCACAATCTCATCGCCGACGACCAGACGTCGGGTGTCGTCGCTGTCTACCGTCCACACCACGGTGCCGTCTTCCATGAGGCCCGGCGTTCCGGCCACGATGTCGAGGAATACGGGGTCGTAGTCCTCCCGCCTGACCCGGGTCGAGCCTGTGGCCGGATCGACCTCCAGCACCTGCATGCGTCGCTGGTCCCTGCTCTGGACCACGATGAGCAGGCCGGCCTCGGCCCAATGGGCGGTGACCAGGTACTCGAAAGCGGTGCGATCCCATTCGACCTCGATGCGGGACCCGTCGGTGCCGAGCAGCCAAAGCGAGACGTCGGCGTTGGTGGTCCCGGCCGCGGGATAAGCGACCCGCTGGGGCTGGCGGTCGGGGTGGGCCGGATCTGCGATGTACCAGCGGAGGACCACCGAGGTATCGACCCGCGCGACCAGGAGGGCGGTGCCGTCCGGGGACCACCAGTAGCCGCGGGTTCGGCCCATTTCTTCCGCCGCCACGAACTCGGCCAGGCCGAAGGTCACTTCCGGTCCGTCGGGTTCGGCCAGCGTCCGATCGCTGCGGTCATCTACTCCGGCCAGGCGCAAGGTCCCACCGCAGACATACGCCACTTTCGTCCCGGTCGGATCTAGCCGGGGATCGAGGACCGGATAGTCGACCGCCAGCTGACGGACATCGCCGTCCTCGACGGAGGCCAACCACAGCCTGCCGGACAACGCGAATGCCACGGTTTTCACTGCGGTGTCGGTGGCGTAGTCGACGATGCCACCAGCCTGTTCGCGAAGCCGCTCACGGCGAGCAAGCTCCTCCGGCGGCACCTCGCCCTCCATGCCGGCCAGCCGCGATGGATCGGCCAGGAGTCGCTCGCCGGTCCCGGCCACGTCGTAATGCCACAGACACGTCACCGGGTCGCTGCCGCCTTGCGATCGGAGGAACAGAATGCGTTGGCCGTCGGGGGAGACGGCGACGTTGCGGGGGGCCCCCAGGGTGAAGCGGCGGGTCTGAGCATATTGGCGGGGAAAGGAAGGCGCGCTCATGGTCCAAGCCTGCCATACACCATCGAAGTGGTGCCCCGTCGCCAACCCCAGGGTCCCACCAATGTTTTTCTGATTCCATTTTCCTAAACTCAACTGCCACGGAGAATCGTTTGATGCCTGGTGGCGGGGAGACTCTCGATTTGCGAGAAACACAGCTGCGGACCGCCCTTTTACCGTCAACCGAATCGAGGTGTTAGCCTGCGGGCATGTCAGTGCATCCCCGCTTATCCGTCGACGAAGAGTGTGCCGGACCCATCCCGTTCGTCGAAGAGATCGAGTTCTGGAAGGAGCTCGGAGTCAACAACGTCGGTATGATTTCTACCAAGCTCGAGCCGATCGGCTTCGACACCACTTTGGTGGCCAACTCGGGTTTGCGGGTGACGAACGTCGTCACCGAACGGCGCGTGGTCAACGAAGCGCTGGAGTTCGGGGCTGCAGTAGGAGCGGATTCGGTGTGGCTCACCCCGGGGAGCATTGGGTCACGGCTGTGGGAGGAAGCGGCGGAGGAGTTCTGCGAGGGCATCGCGCCTGTCGTCGCTCGGGCTAAGGAGCTCGGAGTCAAATTCGCCATCCAGCCGACCAACTCCCTTCGGCTCGACCTCAGCTTCATATTCACGCTCCGCGACACCCTCGCCCTGGCTCGGCAGGCGGGGACAGGCGCGATACTCGAACTGGAGTGCTGTTGGTACGAGCGCGGGCTGGAGCAGCTCGTCCGTGACAACATCGATATGATCACCCTCGTCCAGATCGGCGATTACAAGATAGGCAGCTTGTCCTCACCCAACCGGGCGGTGATCGGTGACGGCGACATCCCATTGGAGCGGCTGCTCAAGATCATCCTCGACGCCGGCTACGAAGGTATGTTCGACCTCGAGCTCATCGGCCCGAGGATCGAAGCTGAGGGCTACCTGTCGGCGACCCGCCGTAGCCTCGAGCGGGCCACCGAGATACTCGACCGGCTCGGCGCCTGATCGCAGCCGCACCCCATCAGAGCATCAGCGCGGACTGACGCTCTGATGCGATCTGATATTGCGGCTTCACTCGGCGTCCTGGCCGGTACGTCCGACCTGCCTCCCGGGCGCGAGCGATCAGTCTGAGCGTCAGGTACGCTCGCCGGTCCAGTGGACGACGTGAGGGGTGCAGACGTGACCGCCGTGATGCGCGCCGTTACCTGCTCTCCCGAACCCGGACCGGCCAGCTCACCGATGATTGCTCTTACCCGGGGCTTCGTGTTCGGCCAGGTATGGGCCCGCCCCGGGCTCAGCCGCCGTGACCGCCGGCTGGTTACCATCCCTTGCACCACCGTCGTGGAGGGGGAGGGGCCGGCTCGGGCCCATCTCTTCGGGTCGTTAGCGTCGGGCGATCTCACCCGGCGGGAGCTCGAGCAGGCGATCGCCTTTTGCCGCCCGGCCGACCGCGACCGCCTCGGGCATATTCTGGCTGCCGCGTGTGAGCGGGTGGGAAGCCCACCGGTCCACCAGGGCGGCGAGCTCAACGACCGTGAACGCCGGTTGGTGACGATCACTTGCGCCGCCCTGAGCCAGAACGCCACGTCAGAGATCGCGGCCGCGCACGAGGCCGGTCATCTCGACAAGGCGGAGCTCGACGAGGTCGTCGTGCAGTTCGCCGCGTATGTGGGATTCCTTCACGCAACGGTGTTCCAGCAAGAAGTGGACGAGGTGTGCGAACGCGCCGGACGGCGAAGTCCGTGAAGCAGGACCAGGCCCCACCCGGCGGGGGCATCATGGAATCTGCATCGTTGGGAGGTGGGTTGTCATGGTAGACATATGGACCGCTGGAGCCAGCAGACCAGGCCAGGCTGTCGACATGGCCCGACGGGCGGAGGCCGACGGATTCGATGGCCTCAGCTTCGGTGACACGCAGTGCGTGGCGTCCGACCCGTTTGTCGGGCTCACCCTTGCCGCCGCCGCGACCGAGCGGATTCAACTCGGCGTGCGGGTTACGAACCCGGTTACCCGTCATCCGGCTGCTGCGGCCTGCGCCATCGCCAGCGTGCAGGTCGAGTTCCCGGGACGGGTCATGATGGGCGTGGGCCGAGGCGATTCGGCCGTCACCCTGATTGGTGAACGTGCCGCCACGGTGGCGGAGCTGGCCGACTTCCTGGCCCGGCTCCAGCGCTATCTGCGAAGCGACGCCGGGGATGTGAGCAGTCCCACGGACCGGCTGCAGTGGCTTACGCCGGACGTGCCCAAGGTCCCCGTCGATGTTGCCGCTACCGGCCCCAAGGTGATAGCCGTGGCTGCTCGCCTGGCCGACCAGATCAGTTTCAACGTCGGCGCCGACATTTCTCGCTTGCGGGATGGCATCGACCTGGCCCGTCGGGTCAGAGCTGAGTCCGGTGGAGATCCGGGTTCCCTGTCCTTCGGCGCCTACCTGGCGGTGGTGGCCCACCCGGACCCCCGGATCGCCCACGACCTGGCACGAGGCCCACTCGCGGCATACGCCCATTTTTCCGGCATGCCCGGCCATCCCCTCGGTGGCCTGGACCCGCGGGATGCCAACGTGTTCAAGGCGCTCGGTGACAACTACGACATGGCACGGCACGCCCGGCCGGACGCCTCCCACGTCGCCTACCTCGATGACGACTTCATCGATCGCTTCGGGGTTGTCGGTTCCGTAGACCACTGTGTGGAGAAGCTCGCCGGACTGGTGGCTGTCGGGCTTGACCGGATCATGCTCATCGGGGTCCACCCCGTCTCCGCCCCCGAGCACGTGGCCGAGTACCGCCGGCTTCTCACCGAGGAGGTCATGCCCGGGCTGCGCCAGGCCGCCTCCTGAGACCGGCGGCCGGACAGGCCGGGCAAGAGTCAGGCCGTTTCGCGCCGCGTCTGGAGGCGATCGGCGATCGGGTGCTCGGCCGGAGAAACTGTAGAATCGCGGCCATCGGGGGTGCGAAATGGATGGAGGTCATATGGACAAGCTGATCGTGGTCTCGGGCGATTCTCATGCCACGCCTCTGCCCGAAGCGTGGGCGGATTATCTCGAGGCCAAATACCACGATCTTCTGCCCGAGATGTACGAGGACAACGCGCGGTACGTCGAGTTGCTCGGGTTGTTCGCCAACTTCCCGCCCGAGCTCCTCGAGGTGATGGACACGGACGGGGCGTGGGCGTCAGGTGGCTACGCCGGCGCTTGGGATGGCGACCGGCGACTGGCCGAGATGGACCGCGAAGGGGTGGCCGCCGAGATGGTGTATGCGGGAGATCCGCGGGCGATCCTTCCGCTCAGCCCGCTGTACCGGACGTACCCGCAGGAAGTGGTAGCAGCGGGCACGCGCGCCTATCACCGATGGGCCGTGGATGCCTTCGGTGCCGCCAACGATCGGATTCTGTGCGTCGGCGACGCGGCGACGGCTCCGGGCCTCCAGGCGATGCTGGCCGAGCTCAACTGGCTGGCCGAGCACGGCTTCGCCGGCACCTACGTGCCAATGATGACCGCCCGGTCGGACCTGCCCGCCCTGTACGACGAGTTCTTCGACCCGTTCTGGTCGGCCTGTGAGGATCTCGGCATGCCGATCGTGATCCACGCCGGGTATGGGTCGGAACAGCGCGAGTTCATGTCCAAGATCGAGGACATCCAGCGCAACATGGAGGCGGCCGGCCGGGACGACCTGCTGTCGGAGATCATCAACAACGCCGAAGGGTTCTTCTCCCTGGATCTGCGACCACGTCGAGCCATGTGGCAGCTGATGCTGGGTGGTGTCTTCGATCGCCATCCGAAGCTCAGGTTGGTGATGACCGAGGTCCGCGGTGACTGGCTGCCGGAGACTCTGCGCCACCTGGACGAGGCGTACGACCGGGCCCGGGCCGATCTCCCGGCGAAGCGCCGACCCAGCGAGTACTGGCGAGCCAACTGCCTGATGTCGCTGTCGTTCGTGCACAAGTCCGAGGTGGCCATGCGCCACGAGATGGGCATAGAGACGATCTTCTTCGGACGCGACTACCCCCACGCCGAGGGGACCTGGCCCAACACCCGGGACTGGCTGAGCGACGCGTTCGCCGGCGTGCCCGACGACGAGCTACGGCTGATGCTCGGGGAGAACGCCATCCGGGTGCTGGGGCTGGACCGGGCCAGGCTGGCCGCCGTAGCTGAGCGGATCGGGCCGACCGTTGCCGACGTCACCGGGCGCACCCCGAACCTCGATCCTCGCCTCCTCGCCAACTGGGACGCCCGCGGTGGCTATCTCAAGCCGCCGGAGCAAATCGCTCCCGATGCGATCGACGCCCTACTCGGGCAGGACATCGCCCTGGCCACGATGCCGAGGTAGCAGGCGTTCGGCACTATTCACAGGCACTAACCGAGCCGGGCCGGGTCCAAGTGATTACGTTGGAAGCATGGACCTGAGAGAAGCCCTCTACACCACCCGCGCCATGCGACGGATCACGGATGAACCTGTCCCGCAGAACATCCAGGCTCGGATACTCGATGCTGCTGTGCGGGTCCCGAGCGCAGGAAACACGCAGACATGGCAGTTCCTGCTGGTCGACGACCCGGAGGTCAGGCAGCAGCTCGGGGCGATCTATCGCGAGCTGTATACCCAGGGGCGGACGTATTACGGCGACCGGACAGCTGCGGCAGAGGCGACGCCTGACGACCCCGGTAGCCAGGCCCATCTGAGGGTGATGCGGTCGGCCGACTATCTGGCGGAAAACTTCCATCGCTACCCTCTGCTTCTGTTCGGCTTCGCCAGAGATGACGTGTACTCGGTCCTCCCGGCGCTCTGGAACGCCATGCTCGCCGCACGCGGCGAAGGCATCGGAACCTGCTTCACCCGCATGCTGGCCGGCCGGGCCGAGGACGTGTACAAGATCCTGGGGGTTCCGGATGGGGAAGGGTGGCTCATGGCCGGGTGCGTCACCTTCGGCTATCCGACCGGGCGGTGGGGGGTGGCCGAACGGGCACCCGTCGAAGAGGTCACGTTCCGCAACCGCTGGGCCGAGCCCCTTGGCTTCGCAGTGAACGGCCCCCTCTATCCCTGAGCCTCCCCATGCCCGTCCGGGCCCACCACCTCCCGTTCAGCGGCTGAGCACGCCCCGCAGAAACAGCGCAACTGCGTGCTCGATATGTCGCTCCTCGGCGTCCCCGGAGCGGAACACACCGACTGCCGCCAACCGGGCGGGCATCAGCGACACCATGGCCAGGAACTGCTCCGCCGCCAGTTCGACGTCGTCAACAGTGATGGCGCCGGTGGACTCATGATGCCGCAGCAGGTCCATGACCGTCTGCATTCGGGGTGACAACGGAGTAGAGCGGCCGAAGATCACCAGTTCGGGGAAGCGGCTCGATTCGGTCATGACGATCCGCTCGAGCCGCACCACCTCGGGGTTGACAGCGCGGGCGACGGCCGAGCGGGCGATGGCCGTCAGCGCTTCGGTAAGGTCCGAGAAATCGACGGTGAAGTCGGATTGGTCCCAGGTCAGGCGGGTGCGGGCCCGGGTAATGACAGCGACGTACAAAGCTTCCTTGTCCGGGTAGCGGGCGTACAGGGTGCGCCTGGTGATGCCAGCCGCACTGGCAATGGCTTCGATGGTCGTGCCGTCGTATCCCCGGTCGAGGAACGCGTCGAGGGCGGCGCGTTGAAGCCGCTCCTCGAGCTCGGCCACTTCGGCCTGGGTCGGCCGCCCGGTGCGCCGGCGGTCGATTTGTTCTCCCTGGGCCACGGAGGAGCTATGAGTCAACGCAATTCCTCCATGGGCCGGACGGCGCAGGCGACTCGATTCACGATTCTGCTCCCCCAAGGTGTAACGTCGTTCACAAGGGCTTGACAAGGAAGTATACACTGTTGTGTACTTTGGTGATGACGTCGGAGATGAGGGGAAGCCGGTGAGCCGCACTGGTCCGTCCGCGGTCGAAGCGTCAAGGACGACAGGCGCTGTACCGGGACAGTGACGGCTTACAGTTGCTTTATCGACTATTTGGAAACGATCTGAGGTATCCAATGGCAGTCGCAACCGCAAATCCTGAGACATCCGTTGTCGATATTCCATTCTTGATCCGCGGCCGGGTCATAGAACCCGGCGACAATGCGGTCGAGTTCGGCGGCCGGGTCGGCGCCCGTTTTCGCACGCCGGATCCGGCCAAGTATGCCAACCAGCTCACGCTGGCGGACCCGAGCGAGATGCGGGATCTCCACGAGCTGCCCGTCGACGAGATCGTCGACTTCCTCGTTCAGCTCGGACCGCGCTTGACGCTCGATGACAATCCCATGATGTACGCGGCGTTCCGCCTGGCGCTCGACGCCGGCGAGCTGACCGAGCCGGTGCTGCGGCCGATATACGATAATTTCCCCTACCAGTTCAGTCGGGCCCGCCTCGAAGGCATGGTTGAGAAGACGGTCGGCAAGGCATATCTGGACGGCTGGGTCGAGCGGGGCGCCCCCGGGCAGTCGTTCATGCGGATGCGGGCGATCGGCACCCGGAATATGCACATCATCGCCGGCAACGTCCCGATCACCGCGGCCATAACCGTGGTCCGGTCGGCCCTGTGCAAGTGCGATTGCTTGATCAAGATGCCGTCCAACGATCCTTACACCGCGGCGGCGATCGTGCAGTCCATGATCGATCTCGACCCCAACCATCCGGTAACCAAGCATTTCGCCGTGGCTTACTGGAAAGGCGGGGACGAGGAGGTCGAGCGTCAGGTTCTGCGTCCGTCTCGAATCGAGAAGCTCACGGCGTGGGGCGGCATGGCGTCCATGGTGCACATCAACAAGTACCTGGTGCCGGGCATCGAGCTGATCGCCATGAACCCCAAGCTGTCCATATCCATCGTCGGTCACGAGGCCCTCGAAACAGGCGATGCCATGGACGAGGCAGCCAGAGGAGTGGCGACCATGGCCGGGCACATGAACCAGACGGCCTGCTCGAGCACCCGGGTGGTCTATGTCGAGTGCTCTACCGAGGACGAGGATCTCGAGCGGCTCGAGACCTTCGGGCACGCCATACACAAGGCGTTTGGTGAGCTGCCATCCGAAATCTCGACGGCACCCAAGCGGGCCGACGCCGACCTCGACGATGAATTCAGAGGCCGTAGCCCTCGACGATGAGTACTACAGAGTTATTGGGGACAGCTCTTTCGGGGGCGTGGTGGTCTCCCGCACCGCCGACGAACCCGTCGAGTTCTCCGGCCAGCTGACCAACCGCATCGTGAACCTCGTGCCCGTTCCCGACATCAGCCGGGTGCCGCAATGGGTGACCGAGGAGACGCAGACTGTCGGCGTCTATCCGGAGCGTCTCCGCCAGGAATTGCGCGACGAGCTGGCCCTCCACGGCGTCCAGAGGATACAGCCGGGCGACGGCCACCTCGTCGGCGACCCGCCCGGCTCGGACCCCGCCCAGCGCTTCGGCGTCCCCCACGACGGCACCGAGCCGATGAGGCGTATGGTGCGGTGGGTCCTCGACGAGTCGGCGGGACTTGTCTGACCGCACCACAGAATGGTGGTCATCGCAGGTCGGCGCCGCTCGATGCCGCACCGGTGGTCAGCCTTTAGGGGAGAGAGGTGTGAAGAGATGATGGCCATGTTGCCCGCGGACTTCGCCGATCTGGAGCCGTTCGCCGCCGCTTGGTGTCTGGGCCGCGAGACCGAGCGCTTCGCCAAGCGGATGGCCAGTTCGATGGACGAGATGCAGGGGCTCTATGACGCCACAACCCCGCGGGCCCGTAATGCCATCGAGTACTGCAACCAATACCCCCTCGATGACATGCCCGAGGACGTGGTCAACCTGATGCACCTGCTGTACTCCATGGTCATGGTCTCGTTCCCGGTGGAATGCTGGGGTCAGGCACGCATACCCGATTCGGGCGCCACCTCACTCGAATGCGTCGTAGAGCCGGGCCCTTGATCCGACCGGGCTGAGGCTCCCGACAGCCGGCAGGGATCGTCGACGGCCCGCTAGGAGCCGGGGGCCACGGCGGGAGTGACGGATGTCGGCATCGGGGTAGCTGAGGTGCCGGCGGTTTGTGGTTGGCGGAGCAAGGTGCTGACCATTGCTGCCGCGATGCAAATGGCTGCGCTGGCCGCGAAAGCCGCCTCGAAGCCGGAGCGCTCCGGCAGCAGTTGACCGCTCAAGGTATAGGCCGCCAGTATCGACGCAGAGACGCCGCTGCCCAGGGCGAAACCGACGGTGCGGACCACCTGGTAGAAGCCCAGCGCACTTCCGGTCTCGGCGGTCGGTATCGAGCGAATGATCAACCCGGGCATGGCGGCGAAGCTCAAGCCAACCCCCATACCCACGAGACCGGTAGCCACAAACGCCTCCCAGAGGGCGCCAGATGCCACGATGAACATGATGGTTGCCAGGGCCATGAGCATGGCCCCGATCGGCACCATGCGCTCCGGGGGTACCCGGTGCCCAATCATCCTTGCCACCCGGCTCATGGACGTGCTGAGCACCGCGAACGGCACGAGCATCAATCCGGTCACCAGCACCGACGCCCCGAACCCGTAACCTCCCGAGGGGGGTGCCTGGACGTAATTCGTCAACAGTGGGAGGAACATGTACATCGCCATCGCGATCAGGAAGGCGGTGGCGTTGGTTACGGCCACGGATCGGTGGCGGAGCAGGCGCAAGTCGACCACCGGGTGAGGTGTGGACAACTCGCGGTAGACCCACGCCACGATGAGGATGACGGCAGTCCCGAGGAGTACCAACACTCCGGCGGAAACCCATCCCCAGGTACTGCCCTCGGTGACCGCTATCAAGAGGGCGAGGAGACCGCATCCGATCAGCACCCCGCCGGCCCCGTCGAGCGGACGGCGGTGCAGGTGGCCCGAGGTAGGCAGAACAACCATGTTCAGGAGCAACGCTCCGCCCGCCATTACCGCACCGACCCAGAAGCAGGCGTGCAGCCCGACCGTTTCGTCGAGCAGACCCGTCAGGGGGTATCCGAGACCGATCCCCGCAGTAGCGGCAATCGACAAGATGGCAATCGCCGGACCCGACCGCGACTCCGGGAGGCTGTCGCGGGCGACCGCCATGGTCAGCGGCATGAGGGCAAAGCCAAGTCCTTGCATGCTTCGACCGACCAGGAGGGCGGCAAATCCCCACCCAGGGATGGCAACCACGACGCTGCCCACCAGCACGACGGCGAGCGTCCACAGGATCACGTTTCTCCGGGCTGGTCCATCCCCCAGACGGCCGAGCACGGGAGCGACCACCGCACCGACCAGCATCGGCAGGGTCAACGACCACTGCGCGCTGCTGAGGGTGACATGGTCGTCCCTCGCGATGGTTTCGAGAAGGGGCGCCCCCAGGCTGCCGATCGCCGAGGTGACCGTTGCGGTGAGGACCAGTGTCGGGACGATGGCGCGCCGGGGAGCGGCCGCCGGCCCATGTGGGAGCGTCACCGGCGGTTCGGAGGTTTTCTTGTTCATGCCCCCCGGCCCGTGTGGAGCCCGTCGCGAGCCTGGCCTCGTGCGAGAGCGATGGCGGCCGTTCGTACCCGCCATTCCAATGCACTGTGTCCCTCGTGAGTGACTCGACGAATGGCCGGCATCTATCTCACGCGGCCTCTCCGACAGGCTCCACACTGACATCCTACGTAAACTTGAAGGAGTCTGGGTATTGAGACGCCGAAGGTTCCGCCGGTCCCCATCGGCGGAGAACAGCCTCCTGGCCTGTGGGTGCGGTTCGGTCACGGCGCCAGCCTTGACGATCAATGGAGCAGCACCTACGGTTGGCCCGTGCAGTGCGTCCCGCCGGCGGGAAGTGGTAAATGAGCGCCGACTGGTCCCGGCTTGCTAGGTTGCTGGATCGGCAGGCCATTTATGACGTGGTCGTGCGATATTGCCGTGCCATTGACCGTGTCGACATGGATCTACTGAGAAGCTGCTACCACGACGGTGCCGTTCACCAAGGCGCCGGAGACGCCCAGAGCATCGAGTCATTCATCGCCTCTGCGGAACGCGGGCTTCGGGCCAAGTTCTCCGGTACCAGTCACTTCGTATCAAATCATCTCGCCGAGATCGGGAGCGACCGGGCAGTAGCGGAGACCTACGTGTTGGCCCAGCACTGGGGCGAGCCGATCGACGACCCGACGGTCAATTTCAGCACAGGGTCGAGATACCTGGATGTATTCGAGCGCCGCGGGGAATCAGGCTGGAGAATTGCCGAGCGACGGGTCGTACGCGAACTGACTACAGTCGTTCCGGCCGGAAGCCGGGCCGAGGGACAAGAACCGGCGGTAGCGTCGGCCATTTTGGGAAGCGCACCCCGCGGTCAACGGGATGAGACAGATCTTTCCTATATCCTCCCAAGGGACAACGGACTTCCGGCTATTGGGGGCCGACTAACAAGCTGACCAGCGAACGGGGCGGCAAAGGACAGGAGGAACATGGAAGAGTCCAGCCAATTGCGTGCTGCTCGGGCCATGCGCCGGGCCATGCTTGGCGACGCCTACGTCGACAGCATGACCGCCGACCCGGACCCCATAGCTCAGGAGTTTCAGGACTACCTCACCTCGATGGCGTGGGGCGTCTGGACTCGAGGAGGTGCACTCACACCGCGCGACAGGAGCCTGCTCGTCATGGCCATGACGGCGGCTATGGGCCGAATGGAGGAGTTCTGCCTTCACGCCGGAAGCTCGCCCCAGACCGGCGTCACCGACGCCGAGATCGACGAGCTCATGTTTCAGATCGCGGCGTACTGCGGGGCGCCGGCGGGTCTGGCGGCCCGCCGGGGCATCCGCGCCGTCAGGGCGGCGCGCGACGGAGCATCCTGACGCCCACGCGGGCTGGGCTCATTCGGCGACGTGAAGGGCCGCATCCCACCGGCCCAGCGGAAAGCTAGTTCTCGGCGTCAGGCAGCTCTTCGGAGTCGGCCAGGTCGGCCCCATAGCTGTCGATGTCGTTGAGATGCGACGGGGCCTGTTTGGCCAACCGGAGGAGGAAGTCGATAAGCGTGCTTCGTTCGTCTTCGTCGAGGATCGCGAGGTATCGGTTCTCCGCCTGCAGGCCTCGGGACAGACAGACATTGGCGACGCTGCGGCCTTCGCTCGTGAGGAACGTTCGAACTATCCGGCGATGGTTGGGGTCGGGTCTGCGCTCGATCAATCCCCGTCGCTCGAGGGCGGTGATGGCCAGTTGGGCCGCTTGTGGCGTGACCATCAGCCGTCGGGCCAGCTCGGCGCCGGACGGTCCCGGGTCATCTACCAGTTCGTTGAGCGCGCCAAGCTGGGTGGGGGTGATGTCATAGATCCGGACTGCCTCGCTCAGAGCACGATGGCCGTTTTGCCACGCCCGCTTCATGAGCCACAACGTGTATTCCGGTGGCTCCGCAGGCTCACGGGCATGATCGCTAGGGCACATGGCGATGTGGGAGCACCATACCATCGTGGCACCTGCATATCAATCGCTTGACGCTAAGCGCCTGCCGCTAGGGTAGTCCGGACGGTGTGGGGATCGTGCCGAAGGCCGGCCTTGAGATGGCGAGCAGAGAGGCAGAAGCATGAGCGCACAGCAGGTGCGGGTAGGTGTCATCGGACGAGGGTTCGGTGCGCGTGTCGTCGCTCCAGCCTTTGATCAGACCGAGGACTGCAGAGTGGTCGACGTGGTCTCGCCGCGAGACGAGGCCGCGGTCGCTGCGCTCTGCGCCCGAAACGACGTCGACTTGATCTCGGTGCACTCCCCGCCGTTCATGCACCTCGACAACGTTCGCCAGGCGATCGACGGCGGCCATGCCGTCCTGTGCGATAAGCCTTTCGGGCGCAACGCGGCCGAGGCCGCGGCCATGCGCGACCTGGCGAGTGACGCCAAGGTGCTCAATTTCGTCAACTTCGAGCTCCGGTTCGATCCGACCTTTCAAAAGCTTCGGGCCCTGGTACAGGATGGGGCGGTTGGTGAACCCCTGAGTGTCCTGATCGCCTCATTCCTGGCCGTGACGCGGGTGCCGTTGCGTCGTTTCGGCTGGGTGTTCGACGCCGAGTTGGGCGGGGGCTGGATCGGCGCTTGGGGCAGCCACCAGATCGACTTCTTGCGCTGGACCCTCGGCGAGATAACTAAGGCGTCGGCCGAGCGGCGTATCACCATCTCCGATCGCCCGGACGCCAACGGGGCGCGGCACCGGTGCACGGCCGAGGACTGGTTTACCGCGCAGATGCGCTCAGCGGGCGGCGTCTCCGTCACCATTGAGGGCACGTCGGCCGCACCAGTCAGCCTTCCGGCTCGCACGCTCGTGATCGGGACCGACGCCGTCCTGGAACTGATCGGAGGCGAGCGAATCCTGCGGCACGACCAGGAGGGAGTCGAGGAGGTGTTCCGAGTCGCCCGGCCCGAGGACATCAAGGTGCACATGCACCTGTGGGCCATCGAGGTTCGCGACGCGGTTCGTCGGGGAGCCGTCGAGCAGGGATCTCCTACGTTTGCCGACGGCCTGGCATGCGCCGAAATCATCGATCGGCTACGGAGCCCGGAAGGCGGCAACAGTCTCGCAACGGGTTCGGAATGAAAATGGGAGCTCAGGGCACTCTCTCCGATTGACATCAGAGTCGGTACGGGCGGTTCGAAAGGGACCGCTTCGAGGCCTTACTGGGCCGGGCCGAGGTGCCCCGACGCCCGAAGCGGCTCCGCGATTTCAACCAGGAAACGCTCTAGCATCGACCTCACGCGGCCGAGCGGCCCGAGGGCGGGGACATAGAACGTATCGATGCCACCGTCGACGAGCCGGCGGTAGTCGGGCAAGCTGCGCCCGTCGTCCGACCAGGTGTGGAAGGTGAAAGGTGAGTCCCGGCGACCAAATGACTCACGCAGCCGGCTGATCCGGCTGGCCAGGGCGAGCAAGTCGTCCGGCGTCCCTTGCATCGAGATGTAACCATCCCCGAGCCGGGCCGCCCGTTCGATCGCCGGGCCACTGGTACCGCCCACCAAAATGGGTATCTGCCGGGAAGGATGAGGCTCGAAGTACAGCGGGTCAAGTGGGTAGCCCGGGCCTTCGTGGGTGACGAGCCCTCCTTGCCATAGCTTCCGGAGCACTTGGATCGATTCGTCCATCAAGGCGCCCCTTCGCGAGAAGTCCACGCCGAGCGTGTCGAACTCCTCTCGCATCCATCCAACTCCGATACCGAGCTCGACCCGGCCCGGAGCGAGCGCTTCGAGCGATGCGAATCCCCGGGCTACCACGAGCGGATGGCGCAGGGGTAGCACGTACACGCCGGTCGCAAAGCGCAACCGGGTGGTGTGCGCGGCGGCGGCGGACATCACCACAAGGACATCGGACCACAGTGTTTCTGCGTCGAACGGGGGGCGTCCGTCGTCGCTGTAGGGGTAACCCGAGACCTGCCGCGCCGGTACCAGAACGTGGTCCGCCATCGAGATGCCGTCGAAGCCGAGATCTTCAGCCAGCCGCGAGATGGTCACCAGCTCCGCCACCGGCCGGTGGGTGGCGGCGACATAGATGCTCAAGAGCCGGCCTCGCTCTGGCGCACCACTCCCGAGCTGAACATGGAGCTCACGGCTTGCTCGTCCAGCCCGAGCTCGGCGAGCACGGCTGAGGTGTGATCGCCGGGCATGGCCGGAGGCCCAGGCGGAGCCAGCACGGTGCGGGAAAAACGGGGAGCGGGGGCCGGCTGCACGACACCGTCAATGTCGACAAAGGTGCTCCTGAACCGATTCTGCGGGTGATCGGGCGCTTCGCTCAGGCTGAGCACGGGAGCGGCGCAGGACTGCGGTGTGACCAGCTCTTCCTCCCACTCGGCCCGGGTCTTCTCACGGAACCGCCGGGCCATGACTTCCCCGTGGTCGGCCCACGTGCCCGGCTCGTCGTAGTCCTGCGGAGGAGTGACCCCGAGCCGGTTGCACAGCTCCGCGTAGAACTGAGGTTCAAGGGCGCCGACGGCGAAATGCTTGCCGTCAGCCGTCTCGTACGTGCGGTAGAAGTGAGCCGCGCCATCGACGGTGTTTGCCTGCCGGCGGTCCTCCCAGGCACCGTGAGCGAGCATGCCGTAGAACACCGCCATCAGGGTCGCCGCCCCGTCGAGCATCGAGACATCGATAACCTGTCCACTACCGGATTGGCGGCTCTCGAGGATCCCACTCAGCAGACCGAGAGCGAGGAGCATGCCGCCCCCGCCGTAATCGCCGAGAATGTTCAGCGGCGGGACGGGGGTATCGGCCGGTCCGATGGCGTGCAGCGCTCCACTCAGGGCGATGAAGTTGATGTCGTGCCCAGCCATCTGAGCGTAAGGACCGTCTTGCCCGTACCCCGTCATGCGGGCGTACACCAGGCGGGGGTTGGTTTCGAGCAGATCTTCAGGACCGATGCCGAGTCGCTCAGCCACCCCGGGTCGATACACGTCGACAAACCCGTCGGACCGGGAGGCCAGCGACCGCACCAGATCGCGCCCTTGGGGATCCTTGACGTCTACGGCGATCGAACGCTGGCCCCGTCGCGTCACCACGTCGACGTGGGGGGGCAGACCGACCTCGTTCACCCGGTCCACCCGTATGACGTCGGCACCGAGTCCGGCCAGGAGCATGCCGCAGAACGGTCCGGGTCCCAGCCCGCCCATCATCAGCACTTTGATCGCGGTCAGCGGCCCGGTGGCCGGCGACCCGGCAGGGGGGGTCACGGCGCCAGTCCGGTCACGGCCGCGTCCCCGCGGCGGGCCACGCAGCCGCTTCGGGAGTGGCATAGCTGATCATCTGATATCTGTCCTCCCTTTCCAGGGCAGCGCCCAAGGTGAGCGGCGTCGGTGTTGAACTGCCAAACTTCAGACCCGCTCCAGCACGGTTGCTGTGCCCATCCCGCCGCCTGTGCACATCGCCACGAGTCCCGTGCTGAGATCGCGACGCTCCAGTTCGTCAAGGAGAGTCCCGACGAGCATGGCGCCGGTCGCTCCAATCGGATGGCCGAGAGCAATGGCCCCGCCATTCACGTTGACCGCGCCGGGATCGATAGCGAGATCGCGGGACATCTTGAGCGGCACCGCAGCAAACGCCTCGTTTATCTCCCACAGATCGATATCGCCGGCGGCCATCCCGGCCTTGGCCAGGCACCGCTCTGCTGCCGGGCCCGGGGCGGTGAGCATGATGATCGGCTCGGAGCCGACGGCCGCGGTGGCCCGGATACGAGCGCGAGGCGCGACCCCGTGGGCCTTGACCCACGCGTCGGATGCCACCACCGCTGCCGCCGCACCATCCACGACGCCTGAGGAATTCCCGGCGTGGTGGACGTGATCGATCTTTGAAATCGCCGGATAGCGCTGTAGGCACAGTTCGTCGAATGTATGGCTCTCGCCGTTCGGCCGCACCGACCCGGCCTCGGCGAAGGCGGGCTGGAGGTTCGCCAATCGATCCAGACTCGTTCCGGGACGCGGGTGTTCGTCCCGGGTTAGCAGAACCTGGCCGTCAGGGCCCACGACCGGGATGATCCCACGGTCGAAGCGGCCTTCGCTCCTGGCCTCTTCGGCCCGCTTTTGGCTCTCGACCGCGAACTCGTCCACCTCCGAGCGGCTGAAACCCTCGAGCGTGGCAATCAGGTCGGCGGACACTCCCTGCGGTACGGTCGGATACCGGGCTCGAAACGACGGGTTCCCACCGTCGATAGTGGTACTGCCCGCAGTGAGGTCCCATCGAGACATCGATTCCACCCCGCCGGCAACCACCAGATCCTGTGCTCCGCTTGCCACTCCCATGCCTGCGACGGTGATGGCCTGCTGCGCGGAGCCGCAGAACCGGTTGAGCGTCATTCCCGGGACCGTCACCGGCCAACCCGCGAGCAGCACGGACAGGCGGCCTATGCAGTCACCATGGTCACCACTGAATATGCCATTGCCCGCCACCACGTCCTCGACGTCCGCAGGGTCGAATCCCACCCGCTCGGCCAGGGCGTTCAGGCACTGGGCCAGGAGCTCCTGAGGGTGAACGTCGTGCAGGGACCCATCGGGGCGGCCCTTGCCGCGTGGGGTGCGGACCACGTCGATTATCCAGGCAGTCGCCATGGTTCAGCTCACCTCGCTGAACAGCGTTCGGGGGCGGGCTTCGGCGATCAGGCGGCGCACCGCAGGGCCCACCTCGGCTGCCGACTCGATGGGATCGGTCGAGGGACCTCGGTGCCAGCCTTCGGCCACCGCCAGGACGAGGCCGGACGCTTCGATCACCTGGCCCGTCACATCGGATGAGTCTTCGGAGGCCAACCACGTGATCACGGGCGCAACCGAAACGGGAGAGAAGCGGGAGCGTACGTCGTCAGGCATCGGCAGATCCTCGGTGAGCCTCGTCACCGCGCCGGGGGCGATGGCGTTCACGGTTACTCCGTACCGACCTAGCTCCTGTGAGGCGATCTGGGTGAAGCAGGCGATACCGGCTTTGGCCGCCCCATAGTTTGTCTGGCCCGGATTGGCATAAAGCCCCGACACCGATGTGGTGTTTATGAGTCTGGCGTTGTTCGTATGCCCGCCCTTGGACCGATCCCGCCAGTACTGGGCTGCGTGGTGACTGGTGGCGAAGGTGCCTTTCAGATGAACTCGGATCACCGCGTCCCAATCCTCCTCTGTCATCGAGAAGAGCATGCGGTCTCGCAGAATCCCTGCGTTGTTGACGAGCACGTCCAGGCCACCGAACGCCGTGACCGCTTGGTCTATCAGGCGAGCCGCTCCGTCCCAACTGCTGATGTCGTCGGAGTTGGCCTCGGCCTCGCCGCCCTTGGCGCGAATGGATGCCACGACCTCGTCGCCTGGGCCTTGGTCGCTGCCGGTTCCGTCCCGGGATCCGCCCAGGTCATTGACGACGACCTTGGCGCCCTGCCCGGCGAGCGCCAGGGCGTATTCCCGGCCTAGTCCTCGGCCGGCGCCGGTCACGACGCACACACGACCGTCGCACAGCAACTCTCCTGAGCCCATTGAGATATCTCCTAGCGTTCGTTGCCAACCGTCCTGAGGTTGCTTTGCGGACCCACCGGTTGGCGTAGCCTTAGCTTACTGATGTCAAGTCGATGACATCGTAGACCGAGATCACCGATGATCACCCGGCCGGTCAGAGAGTCGAAGCGACAGCGCCATGGATCATGCGGCCCCACGGGCCAGCAGGTTGGCCGCCTGCTCGAGCAGTCGTGGCAGCGAAGCCGCTATGTCTTCGATCTCGGGATCGGGCTTCTCCCGCCGTCGGTTGTGCTTCACGATCAATGACCACGTGGCGGCGGACTTGAAGCAGGCCAGTGACTGGAACCAGTGGAGCGCCGGGGGCTGCCGCCCGAGCGTTGCGGCATAGATAGCCGTCAGCTCCTCGAGGGTCGGCAGGGCCGAGGCGTACCGGGTGGGCCGCTCGTAGACCCCGGGGTCGGCATTCAACAGAAACCAGCCGAGATCGACCCGAGGATCCCCGATTGACCATATCTCCCAGTCGACCACGCTCACGATGGTCGACCCGGCTGCCAGCATGTTGCCCAGCCGGAAGTCCCCGTGGACGATAGCTGAAGGGAGTGCAGGCGGTTCGCTGGCGTGCAGAGAGGCGGCTACGTCTTTCCACCCGGCCACCAGAGTCTGGTCTACCGTGTCGAGCAGCCGGCACCAGCGGTCTATCTCCTCGGCGGTTCCCACGACTGGCTCGTCCCCCAGGCCCACCTGGCGTGGTTCCAACGCATGCAGCGCGGCCAGGGTGCGGGCGGCACTGCGGGCCCTTTCCGCGACGACCCTCTCGTCGTCGTCTCCGCCGGCGTCGAATAGAGGTTCGAACGAGACTCCGGCCACGAAGCTCATCACGAACAACGGCGGAACCTGCGGGGGGTCACCTGCGTCCTCCCAGAGCACCTCGGGAACGGGCACGTCGGTCGGGTGCAGAGCCCGCAACAAGCGGGCTTGGCGCAGCACATCCCGGTTGAGCACCGGTGGTACTCCCGGGGGAGCGACCTTGACCACCACTCGCCGTGAGTTTTCACCCGCGAGCCCACCGAGGTAGGTCAGGCTCGATGCGCCCCCTTGCAACCGTTGGATGCCCGTCACCCCGATGGGAGTCAGACGCTCGGTCAGATCGCTCATGTCGACTTCGAGTGCAGCCATGTCGTTCCGTCCATCCTTCTTTGGCCTCTACCGGCGACTGTTGTCTACGATCTAACCTCAGTCGCTTCGAGCGCAAGCGAGTAGCGGGACTCCAGTTTCGCGTCCCAGGCCACCGAGGAGGGACTTTGGCGAACGTTTGTGAGGGAAAGGTTGCGTTGGTCACCGGCGCCAGCCGGGGTTTGGGCAAGGCCATCGCCGAGCGATTGGCCGGCGAAGGAGCGACCGTGGCCCTCACCGCCCGCACCATGGACCCCGACCCGAGATACGTCGGATCGCTGCGGGAGACCGGCGAGGAGATAACGGCGCAGGGGGGAACTGCGGTCACGGTGCAAGCAGACATCTCCAGGATCGAGGACCGCGAGCGGCTGGTCGCGGAGGTGGTCGAGAAGGTTGGGCCCCCGGACATTCTCGTCAACAACGCGGCCGTGACCTTCCTGCGGCCCCTCGACGAGTTTCCCGAACGCCGGGCCCGGCTCATGGTGGAGATGCACGTGCTCGCCCCCCTTCACCTCACCCAGCTCGTGCTGCCGCACATGCGGGAGCGAAAGCGGGGCTGGATCCTCAACTTGACGTCGCTGGCCGGGGAACGCCCTCCAGGTCCACCCTTCTCGGAATTCGATGTAGCGGCCGGCTTCGGGATGTACGGGACGGTCAAGGCCGCTCTCGATCGTCTGACCATCAGCCTGGCGGCCGAGCTCTACGAGAGCGGAATAGCCGTCAACGCTGCCGCGCCCTCGAAGCCGGTCGCCACCCCCGGGGCCGGCACGCTCGATCTGGCGAAGACCGACACCGAGGACATCAGCCTGATCTCAGAGACGGCGCTCCTCCTCTGCACGGGTGACCCCTCGACGCTTACGGGCCGGATCGCCTACACCCAGCCGTTCCTGGAGGAACTCGGGCGCTCCGTCTGACATCTCGACCGTGACCAACAGCCGGGTCAGTTTGCCTGGCCCGTCGCCAGCGCCGCTTTGTGCAAGGTGTTGGCGGCGTGACGCATGTGGGCGGCGTCCACCAGCCTTCCGTCACGCCCTATGGCGCCCACGCCGCCGGCCTCTGCAGACCTGTAGGCATCCACCGCTGCTCTAGCCGACTCGATCTCCTCCGGGGTGGGCATGAACACCTCGTTGGCGATCGGTATCTGAGCGGGATGGATGGCCCACTTGCCGTCGAAACCGAGGAGGCTGGCGTGCACGGCGGCCCGCCGGTACCCCTCGGGGTCCTGGTAGGCGGGATATGGAGCGTCGATGGCGTCGATCCCCGCTACCCGCGCCGCGGTGACGACCTGGACTCTCGCGAAATGCCAGAAGTCCCCGGGATAGGGGCTCACCGGGTCGAAGTTGCCGTCGACCCGGGCTCGTTGTGATGCCGAGAGGTCCCCGGCACCGAAGATGATCGCGTCGATCCGGTTGCTGGATCGGGCGATCTCCACCGCGTTCGCCAGGCCTTCTGACTCCTCGATGAGGACCTCGAGGGCTATCGGCGTCTTGATCGCGAGCTTGCTTTCAATCTGGGTCAGGAGCACGTCAACCCACCAAACGTCGCGGCCGGAACGCGCCTTCGGGACGATGATGGTGTCCAGTGATTCCCTGGCGCCGGACACCACCTCGATGATGTCCCCGTAGCACCACGGCGTATCGAGGCCGTTCACCCTCACGGCCCGAGTGGTTCGGCCCCAATCCAGCTCGGTGAGGGCGGACACGGCCGTCGCCCGGGCCGCTTCCTTCGCCACGGGAGCGCAGGCGTCCTCCAGATCGAGGAACACCAGATCGGCGCCCGAACGGGCCGCCTTTTCGCACATTGTTTCGCTACTGGCGGGCGTCGCCAGCTCCGAGCGACGCGAACGGGGTTCTCGCAACCTTGCCTCCGAACGATCGCTCAGACACTACCGGAGCCGCCCGTCATGCCGTCCCGCGGCCGGCAGCCGGATGTGATCGGGGCGGCGGCGCGGACCTACTGAAGCTCTCCGATCACCTCGTCGGTGTGTTCGCCCAGGCCGGGCACGGGCCCCGGGTCTCCGAAGGGAAGCTCCCAAAAGCTGACCGGGCCGTTGATCGATCGCTGCGCTGAGCCGTCCGGGCCAGGGATGTGAACAAACCCGTCGTTGGCCACCAACTGCGGATCCTCTACTACTTCGGCGGGGGAATGGGCCGGCGCCCACCACACACCTTCACGATCGAAGCATTCCGCCCACTCGGACAGCGGCCGGGTGGCGACTATCTCGTCGAGGATCGCGATCACCTCTACCCGATTGCGGCGGAGGGTTGACGCAGAGGCGAAGCGGGGGTCCTCCAGCAGATCCGGCCGGCCGAGAGCGCGGCATACGGCGGGCAGGTGACGCTCGGCTTCGAGGCCGGTGAAGAAGAACC
Source organism: uncultured Actinomycetota bacterium (assembly GCA_963783945.1). GTDB lineage: Bacteria > Actinomycetota > Acidimicrobiia > Acidimicrobiales > Palsa-688 > CAWAPS01. Next base: position 184,464 of record CAWAPS010000006.1, on the reverse strand, counting down.
ACCGGCCGTCCCCGGCACGGTACGGGTTCAACAGAGGTGCCTGGTTGCGGTGCCGGGGGTCCGACCCCGCGACCTTGCCCAGCGTCATCTGGATCCCCAGATCCCAGCCAAGTACGTAGGCGCCGGCCCGGATGAGGGAGATTTCCACGACGCCACCCTTCCCGGTCTGGCGTTGTTCGAGCACGGCGGCCAGGATCCCGGACAGGGCGGCCAGCCCGGTCACGTGGTCTCCGACACCCCCGCGCGCGTTCAGCGGGGCCCCGCTGCTGTCGGCCATCTGGACCGACAGACCGGAGCGAGCCCAGAATGCGCCCAGGTCGTAGGCCGGGCGGTTGCGATCATCACCGCGGAGTCCGTACCCGCTGACGCTGCAGTACACCAGGCGGGGGTGGCGACCAACAGTCGCTCCGGGCTCGAGGTCCAGGCGGTCGAGGGCGTCCGGCCGCAGGTTGGTGATAAACACGTCCGCTGTAGCGAGCAGATCCTCGAGGTGCTGTCGCTCGGACGGCTGGCGGAGGTCGAGGGCTACGCTCCGCTTGCCCCGGTTGTCCAGAGCGAATGCCGGGTTCGGAAAGTCATCCTGTATGCCCAGGGAACCGAATACGTAGCGCATCGGATCTCCAGCCGGGGGCTCGACCTTGATCACATCGGCGCCCCAGTCTGCCAACAGCGCGGCGGCGGCCGGAGCGGCCACCCACACCCCTAGTTCGACCACGCGCAGCTTTGACAGCGACGTGAGTCCGCGTGGTGATTCGGAACTTGTCATTTGGAGGATGAGGACGGGGCCGGAGCAACGCGGGCACGCAGAATGTCCTTCTGGACCTTGCCGGTGGCGTTCAGCGGCAGCTCATCTACTATGTCGACGGCGCGCGGAACCTTGTAGTTGGCCATCTGCTGGCGAGCCCACGAGATGATGTCCGAAGCCGACGGTGTTCCGCCGGGTCGGAGGACCACGAAGGCCATTCCAACCTCGCCGAGACGAGTGTCGGGAATGCCGATGACGGCGGCCTGGCGGATGTCCGGGTGCCTGAGCAAAGCATTCTCGATCTCGGCCGGGTAAGCGTTGAAGCCACCAACGATGAACATGTCCTTTACCCGCCCCACGATGCGCAGGCGCCCGGCCTCGTCGAAGACGCCGACGTCGCCAGTGCGCAGCCAGCCGTCCGTAGACAGGGCGGCCGCCGTGCCTTCGGGATCCCCGAAATAGTGGGACATGATGCTGCCGCCCCGGAGCAACACCTCGCCGGCTTGCCCGGCCGGCAGGTCGGCGCCGGCGTCGTCCACGATGCGGATCTCGTAGCCGGGTCGGGCCCGCCCGACGGTGGTGGCGATGGTCTCGAAGTCGTCTTCTGGCCCGGTACCGGTCGCGGTGCCCCCCTCCGTAAGCCCGTAGCCGGAGATGATGAGGGAGAAGGGCAGCTCGTCGTGAACGCGCCGGATGAGCTCGACCGGGATGTCGGCAGCTCCGGTTACCGCAACGCGCAGACTCGACAGGTCGTAGCGGTCGAGGTGGGGGTGGTCCAGAATGGACTGGTAGAGCGTGGGCGGTCCGGGGAGGACCGTCACTCTCTCCTCCTGCACCCGGGACAGGACTCGTTCGACGTCGAACACGGGCTCGGGGAGCATGGACGCGCCGGCCGCGACGCAGGCCAGGATCCCTCCTTTCAGCCCGAACATGTGGAAGTACGGGTTGACCATGAGGTACCGGTCGTCCGGACCGAGACCGGTCATTTCGACCCAGTCGGTAGCGACGCACAGCGTTCCTCGATGGGTCATGACGACCCCTTTGGGCACACCGGTCGTCCCCGAGGTGAACAGAATGTCCGAAGGATCTTCGGCTCCGAGGGCGGATCGCCGCCGGTCGACCTCCGCCCGCGCATCGGCGCCGGCCCGGGAGACGAAGGCATCCCAGGCCTCGGCGCCGTCGGGCACGGTCCCGTGAGCGACGACGACGGCCCGAAGCTCTGGAAGCGGGGCTCCCGTCGACTCCAGCATAGAAACGTAATCGTTGCCCAGGAAATCAGTGACGGTGACCAGGACCCGTGCTCCGCTTCGACTCAGTATCTCGACGGCCTCCGGACCCTTGAAGCGGGTGTTGATCGGGACGAGGACCGCTCCGGCCTGGAGTAGACCTAGCAGGGCGACCACCCACTGAGCACTGTTGAAGGCCCAGATGGCTACCCGGTCGCCTGGTTGGACGCCGGCCGTGACCAGCGCAGCGCCAAAACCGCGCGCCGCACCGAACAGGTCCGAGTAGGACAGCCTGGTCGTGGCGTCTGCGATTGCGAGCCGGTCGCCGAACCTGTCAGCCGCCGCCTCGGTCATCGCCGGGATCGTCGGCCAACGGCCACTAAAGCCGCTACTCGGCACTTGCGCCTCCTTCCAGATATGCGCGACCCATTATTGGTTAGTATCCGCCCCGAGACAACTTGAGCTACCAGGCCACCTACGCTCAAATGTCCAGGTCGAGCAGCTCAGCGGGGTTGCGACTGACCATCGTTGTCAGGTCGTCTTCGCTGATCCCTTCCGCCCACAGAGATTCCAGGAAGTCGTGCAACCCGGTGGCCGGCCTGGGCACGGTTGTGCTCCAGCCGTAGTCGGTCGAGAGACTGCAATGCCGGGGGCCGATGGCTGCGATCATGGCGGCCATCTCGGTGGGCGATTTGCCATTCGTGCCCAGCACGCTTTCGCAGGTAAGGGCGGTCAGCTCGATCGTTGCTCCGAGCTCGGCCAGCTCAGCGCACTGCGAGGCCGTCAACCTCGGGCCGGCCATCTCCTCCCCGGCGTGGGTGACGAGCACCTTGCCCGCCCGGGCGAACTCTCTGACCACGGCGTAGTGCTCCTCAGTTGTGATGTGCCCGGTTGCCAGGATGGCGCCCTTGCTCCGGATCATGCCGAACATCTCCAGCACTTCAGGTACAACCCCGCCGTCCTCGTCGATCACTCGCAGGCCCGGGCCCTGGATGCCCGTGGGGTTGTGGCGGGACACGTCCTGATGGCTGTGGAGGGTCGGAAGCCAGACGATCCGGGCTCCGATGACAAGAGCGGCCTCGACCGCCGCCACGTTGAGGCCCCCGCTCGGGAAGTCGGTGCAAATGCCTCCGAACACTTGCAGCCCGGGGACGGCTTCGGTCATCGCCGCGGCCAGAGCAGGAGACGCGAAGCTGTGGGACTTGAGGACGAGCGCGGCGTGACCTTCGGCTGCAGCTTCCCGAGCGGCTTGGAGCGCCGTCACGCCGTGCATCGACGGGCCTTCCAGGTTCCCTCCCACGGTGTCGGGCCCGAAGTGGCAATGAAGGTCGATGGCGTGGTTGATCCTCACGCGTGCAACTTCTCCAGGATCTGGTCGGGCCGCTCCCCGGACCGTCGAATCGGTGGCCCGTAGCCCTCGCTGTCAATGCCCGGGCCAGGAATCTCGAGATCGAAGGCTCCTTCGTGGCCGGCGTCCAGCACGCACACCCCTGATACGAGCTGCTCTGTACTCACGTTGGACACGTGTAGGCCAGCATCGCGCCGAGACTGGTCACCGAGATTGCGTATGAGCCGGCACGCGGCAAAAGGTAGCAGACCCCTGTGCTTGCCGACTCCTGCCCTGGGCCGATTCCTGTCTTCCCCAGGAGAGGCTGGAACACGTCCACCATTGGCGGCCAGCCGTCCCCGAGAGCTGATCAGCTCGGTGTGATAATCTTCCCGTTTACTTCCGCGTTGCGGCGTACGTTTCGGGTGGCCGGGTCGCGAACCAGCATTTGGGATGCTCACGAAGGAGTGCGGATGTGCTGACGTTTGGGATAAGTATCCGGCAGGACATCGCGATGCGGCCTGACGGCACCTTCGACGCCGAAGGTTACGCCGGACTGGTAGCCGAAGCGGAGCAACTCGGCTACGACGAAGTCTTCGTACCGGACCACGTCTTCGTGCCCCCGTACATGGCCAAGGTGATCGGAGACGTTTGGCTCGAGCCGCTGTCGATGCTGGCCTATCTGGCTGGACGCACCCAGCGTATGGAGTTGGTCGTGAGCTGTCTGGTGGTGCCGTACCGACAGCCGTTCGCGACCGCTGAAGCGATCGCGACGATCGACCAGCTCTCGGGCGGTCGCTTCGCGTTCGGGATCGTTCCCGGGTACCTCAAGGAGGAGTTCAGCACCTTCCGGTTGCCCCTCGAGGAGCGCAACGAAATGACCAATGAGTTCGTCCGGATCATGATCGAGGTTTGGACGAGCGACGCCTCTTCCTATCAAGGCAAGTACTACAGCTGCGACGGCATCGATGTGAAGCCGAAATGCGCTCGACGTCCCCACGTTCCCATCTGGGTCGGGGGGAGTTCGAAGTCGGCGCTCAAGCGGGTGCTGGAGTTCGGAAACGTCTGGCACCCGATCGGGTTCACCGTGATGGACCAGAAATATAAGGCAGCGAACGCGTCGGAGCTCGCGGGTAGGACCCTGCCTACGAGTGGGACCACGCCGAGCCGTCTCCGAAGCGGTCTTGACTATCTCAGGGAGCTCGCAGACAAGGAGGACCGCGATCTCAGTGATCTCAAGGTCGTGGTACTGCCGGGTTTGCCCGAACAGGAGAGTCTGGCGTCCTCGAAGGAGGAAGCGCTGCGGGTGGCTGAGGGTGGTGACCAGGTTGTCGATTGGCTGGGTCGTTATGTCGAAGCCGGCGCTACGGGATTCTGTGTCGCCCCTCCCGGGAACAGCCTCGAGGAATGCGCCGAGCATCTGCGGCGCTATGCCGCGGAGGTGAAGCCTCAGCTCGTGGGCTAGCTCGAGAGAGCCGGCTAGCCCGCCGGCAGGGGGTACGGTGCTGTAATCCGACGCTCAGTATGATTTCAGTGGGGGTGCACCAGTGGGTTACATCGATAGCGACACTCATATCCGTGAGACTGAAGCGAGTTGGGACAAGCTGGATCCAGCGGAACGGCACTATCGTCTCGACAAGAACGAGCACGGTGCATGGCTGGTGGATGGCATGGCGACCCACGGCGCGTTCGACGTGGCAACGATGCCAGCCGAATACAATGAGCTGTTCCCGGAAGGTTCAGTGGACCTGGCCGACCCGGATTCCCGCCTGCGTCGCATGGACGCGCTGGGTATCGACGTCCAGGTGATGTTCTCCACGTTCTGGCTGAACGTCGAGATACCGTCTCCCGATCAGGAGGCGGCCCTCATGCGCAGCTGGAACCGGTGGATGGCAGATGGAGTCTCCGGCAGCCAAGGCCGCCTCCTGTGGAATCTCGAGGTGCCCTTCCGCAGCACGAACCGCGCCCTGGAGGAGATGGAGTTCGGACGAAATCACGGCGCCGCCGGGGTGCATCTCGCGGGATTGCGCCATGGGGTGACGGTGGTCGACGCGGCATACCGGCCCATTTTCGAGAAGGCGCAGGAGCTGGACCTCGTCGTGGCTATCCACGTTGGAGGCGACTGGCGGAAATACAGCCAGAACCCGTCCACCGTGTTTGTCAACAATGTTGCTCCGGTGCCGGGCTCCCTCCATGCCCTTTACAGCACGAAGCTCTCCAATGAGTTCCCCAACCTCAGATGGGCGTTCGTTGAAGCAGGCGCGGCGTGGCTGCCATTCGCCTTGCAGGAGGCGAGCCGGGCCGACGACTGGGGCGCCTACCGCGGGACGCGAGATTGGCGAGATCTGGCGGCGAACGTCCTCGGTGACAACAACTTCTTCGTCACCTGCCAGATTGACGACGACCTGCGGTACCTGGACAGCCTGTTCGGTACCACGAACCTCGTCCATGGGACTGACTACGGTCACATGGATCTGGGTTCTGACCCATATGGGCTGCACATCATCGCCACCCGGTCCGATATCGGTCCAGAGGCGGCCAACGCGATCGTCGACTCGAACGCCCGGCGCCTCTGGGGCATCGAGCCGTCGTTTGCGCCGGCTCCGACCGTGGTCCTGCAACCGAACGTGGTCGAGGCGTCCCGGGCGTGGACCAACTGATTAGCCACAGCTGGTCCCGGAAGGACGGTCAGGCTTGGCCCGGGTCATAGGCGGTGCTGGCGTCCAGGGACATCACTTTGGTGCCTGTCGCCTCGAGTAACGCCAGGCTGCGGAAGGTACCCCCCGTCATGTCCTCGGGACGACGCGCCAGCAGCAGTACTGCTTCGGTCATCGCCTCGATCGGCTCCAGGAACTTGGGGTCGGGCTTGCCACCGAATGCGACCTCCGTCGCCTCCGTGAGCACCGCGCTCTTCGGCGCCACGCAATTGACCCGGACCCCGGTCCCTCTGAGCTCCTGGGCCAGGGCGTAGCTGAGCCGGTTCAGAGCCGCCTTGGAGGCGGCGTAGACCGCAAGGGTCGGGCTCAAACCTCCCGGACCCGGAGGCGTGCCGGTCGTGCCGGCATCGTAATCCGCGGTGGAGCTCGAGATATTGATGACCCAGCCGGCTTTGTGGTCCAGCATGCCCGGGAGGGCGGCCTGAATAAGACCTAGCGGAGCATTGAGGTTGACATCGAACGTCTCCCGCACCTGGTCCAGCTGGTAGTCGGCGATGGGGCGGTAAATGGAGGCGGCCGCGTTGTTGACCAGAATGTCGAGCGGGGCGCCGAGTAGCTGCGAAGCCTCTGCCACCACGCCGTTCCGGTCGTCCACGTCGGCGAGGTCGGCCACGATCATTTCCGCGACCGCGCCATGAGCGCGACAGCGGGCGAGTGTGTCGTTGAGGCTGCCGCCGAGTTGGGGGTGCTTGTCACGGGTGCGGGCAACGATGGCAACCCGAGCGCCTTCCGCGCAGAAGCGTTCGGCGACAGCAGCCCCGATTCCGCGGCTCGCTCCTGTCACCAGGGCGACCTTCCCATCCAGAAGTCCGTTGGCCATAACTGTGATTCCTTCCTACCCCCCGTTGTCCTGACCCGTTTCCCGGGGAGCCGGCGCCACTTTAGGAGGCCGGCAGCCGTCTCAACGAACCGGGCCGGCACACTCTTGTCGAGAATCGGGATCTGGCCCGTGGCGTCGATCTTTCTGGCCCGGGTGTGCGGTCCGCGGCCGCCCGAGTTGCGATCATGACTGGCCGGCGCGGATCCTCTGGCGGTAGGCGCTGGGTGCTTCACCGGCGTACCTTCGGAACGCTCGGGTAAAGGCGCTCACGCTGTGGTACCCGACTGTTACCGCGATGGACAGAAGGTTCTGGTCATCCTCGGCCAGCAGCGCCATGGCCTTCAGCAGGCGGCTCTCTTGTAGGTATTGTCGCCAGGTCATTCCCGTAGTGGCGAGAAATGCCCGCCGCAAGGACCGCTCCGAAGTACCGATGGCAGCGCAGACGTCGCCTATCGTCACATCGCGGCGCTCCTGGTTGGTGTAGTCCATGGCCGCCGCGACCAGGGGGTCGGTAGCGGTGGGCAGGCAGAGCGGGGTCTCGTGGTCCAGCCATTCGACCACCAGATAGGCCAGGGCGTCGAAGAACGAGTCGGCCATTGGGGTAGACGAGGTACGGCTGATCGGCCACCGCTGGGCGTACCGGATCATTTCCCGGATCACGGGCGCCGCCGCCAGGATGCGGACCCGGTCACCCGCGGGCAGTCCCATGGCGGGATCGAAGAAGACCGACACCGCCTTGACGTGGGTGAGAGTGCTGGAGTGCTCAACGCCGGCCGGGATCCATACGGCTTGCTGCGGGGGCAGGAGGTACCGGGCGGTGGCGGTTTCGACCTCGGCTATGCCCTCGAAGGCGTACTCGACCTGATGGAGGTCGTGGGAGTGCCATCCGGTCACGACATCGTCGCCCACCTCGAGGGAGTAGGTGCCGGCCCGCACGAGCGAGGCGTTGACACCTTCGTGTCTGACGTCGGCCGCCGGGATCAATGATCTTCCCGAACGCGCAATGAACGCCATGGGCCGACGGTACAGCATGTCAGGTCAGCGATGGCGGTCGGCATCCCTCACGCTGCAATCGAAGCGCCGCCGCCTTTTCCTGGTCAGCCGGTGGTTTGGCTATGAGTCCTCAGGGCTCTACCCGGCGAGGTAGCGGTCCAACTCCTCGTGCATGTTGCTGATGGCCCGCTCCCACTCCGTCGCCAGGCGGTGTTCGCGAAATCCCAGCGAATGCAGCCCGCGCTGCTGGCGCTGCATGTTGCTGAAGTCCTGGCGGGGAATCAGTCCCCAGTTGTCGGCGTCGTCAGGAGGGTAACGGCCCTGAAGTCGAGCCCGGCCTGGTTCCTCTCCGTCCGGTGGCATGGTGAGAGACCACACCTCGAAGCGACACCACTCCGGATCGTCGTTATAAGGGCGGATCCGATAGGACAGCGAGTTGCTGAACTGGGGCAAGAAGAAGAAGTTGGGGAAGAGGAAGACTTCGCCGCCCCATAACCGCACGCTCTCGGGGGTGGTGGCCATCGGAATTCCCGCTCCTGAGGCGTAGTCGATCAGAGCGGTGACTGCCGCGGTGGGGTAGTCCTCTCCTGGCTGCACCCGCTTCCGCACCCCCTCGAAGATGCGGATGTCACGTTCGAGGGTCATGGCGTCCTGTCCCTCCCAGATCATCCGCGTCCGGGCTAGGAACTCATCGGGTCCCCGGCCCTGTGCCACTCCGCCGGCGGTCGGATCGAAACGGCCCCGGAACATAGCATGGCCCTTGTCGAACGCGGTGTATTCGACCGTCTCGAAGGGGTACTCCTCGCCGCTACCCATCGTAAGCTGGGGATGGGTAGCCATGACATGGTAAGCCTCGTGGAACGCCTCTTGAGCTATCTTCCAGTTGGCGTTGATGATGGTTTCTTTCCACCAATAGACCCGCAGATTGTCGACCCCGAATGCCTCAAGTGGTTCGGTGGCGGGGGAGAGAGCCTCGCGGAGCGGTCGGCAGTTGGGGTCCATGTTGATCCACACGCATCCGCCCCAGGTGTCCGCCATGCACTCCTGCAGGTGCAGGTCGTCGGGCTCCATGCATTCGGCCGCGAATCCCTTCTCGCCATAGACGAAGGAGTTGGTGCCATCCAGGTTCCACCGCCAGCCATGGAACGGACAGACGATCTGTCCCCCGGGGAGCCGGCCCGACCCCTTGCACAATTCTGTGGCCCGGTGCCGGCAGGCGTTGTAGAACGCCTTGACCGACCGGTCGCGCTGGCGCACGGCGATGATGGACTGATCACAGATCTCGTATTCGACGTAGTCACCGGGCTCGGGGATCTCCTCGAGGCGACAGGCCATCTGCCAGACCCGCGGCCACAGGTAGCGCTTCTCCAACTCGAAGAATTCACGACTGAAGTAGCGCTCTCGCGGGACGTGCAGCTGGTCCCGCATCTCGAAAGGGACGGAGCCGGTCAAGCGGCTCGGATTGGTCATCGTCACGGTAACCCTCGCTTCTTCACGGCCGGCCCGGGCGCGACTGGGGGGAATGCTGGCGCATTCCCTCTCCCGCCGTCAGGACCATCGGCGTGCTGCCGTATCGAATATCAAGTACTTGTGTATTTTAGACGTCGCTGACCAGATGGGTCAAGCTCCCCTCGGGGCCCTGGGTCTTGATCAGGTCGTCGAGCCGATGATGGCCGCTATACCGGGGCCGCCGCGGGATGCGGGTCGTCGGGCGACCGTCGCTGCACCTGCAGTGGTCGCTGGTAGGAGAGGTCGGACTGATCCCAGGTACCGGGTGCGAACGTGTGGTCAATCGACTCCATATCTGAAGTCGGCACGTCAACCATGCTCTCCGTCATGCATACTCGCGCCGAGATTCGCCACTCCTCGTTGCGCTTTTCAAAACGATCGATGTAGCGGCCGCTCACGAGATTGGTTACCCCGGTCTGGCCGCGCATAACGACGAAGAAGTAGGTCTCGGCGTGAGCGGTGTCGCCGTCGAGCTCCACGTAGTGATTGGTCATGTGGTGCTGGTGGCGAAGGAAGTCGTTGTGCACCTCGGTCGCGGCCTCGGCCAGGCCACGACCGGACCCCACGAAGAAGCCGTGATCATCAAGCGCGTCTGGGTGATAACAGGACGCGACCATGTCGATGTCGTGGCGATCAATCCCTCGGGCATATCGTTGAATGCAGTCTGCGATAGCCTGGCGATCAAGTAGTTCCTGCACCCGGCCGGCAGTATCTCCCATAGTCATTAGCTCCCCGTCTTGGTGCTCTGCTTCGCGGCATAAATCTATGCTCACTTGCCGGGAAATGCTAACTCAAGATCGGCGACGGCAACGAGACGCGCCTATGGCTGGCCGAGACCGCGGGCGAAACCTCCGGGCCGGTCGGACCGTTACCCCCCAAGCCATGTCGGCGGCCCGGCTCGACGATTTGAAAACCAGGCTTGCATGCCGGCTCGTCCCAGCCATATGATCATCTCGCACGGGCCACGGACCAGGCCTGATGCCGAGTCTTGACCACCAGGAGGCATCCAACATGGAGAAGATCTGGGCCAATTCAGGTGATTCGCATCTGGTCGAACCTGACACCCTTTTCGAGGACAGTCTTCCGGCATCGCTGGCGGCCCGGATGCCGCACAGCGTCAAGGACGAGGACGGCAACTGGGAGACCATCCATGTAGACGGACAGCAGTTTCGCCGCCGCCTCTCCAGCCGCAACTGGCAGCTCACCGACGAGCAGGGGCGCACCGTGCCCGAGCGGGCGCCGGGGGCGAACGACCCCACCCTGCGACTCCTCGATCTGGACGAAGAAGGGATATGGGCTGAGCTCATCTACCCGTCGGTGGGCATCTGGACGTCCTCTATCCGCGACCCGGACTTGCTCGCCGCGGGGCGCGCGCCATCAACGACTGGGCCATCGAATTCCAGCGGACGTCTTCCCGCTATGTCTGCGCCGCGATCATCCCCTTCCTCAGCGTCGAATCGGCTGTGGCCGAGATCGAGCGGGCCACCGGGGCGGGTTTTCACGCCGCCTCCATTCCGGTGAAGCCGCTCATCGAGGGCGACGACTGGCACAGGGAGTCGTGGGAGCCGATGTGGGCCGCCCTGGAGGAGACGGGCCTGGTCGTCTCCTACCACATCGGCAGCGAACCCCACGAAGCGTCGGAGACCAACGGTCTCTATTACCGCGGGCCGGGAGGAGCGCTGCTCAACTACATGGAGACCACCTACGGCGGCCAGCGGGCGGTCTCGAAGATGATCGCGAGTGGGGTATTCGACCGGCACCCGGCGCTTCGGGCCATCGTCTCCGAGGGAGGCGCCACCTGGGGCCCGTTCGTTGCCGACCGGCTGGACGAGGCATATCGCCAGCATGCTCCGATGGTACGCCCGCGCCTCAGCCGGTTGCCGAGCGAGTACCTGTATGAGAACGTCTATGCCTCGTTCCAGCACGACCGGTCGGCTGTCGCCGCGGTGACGGCCATGGGGTGGAGAAACGTGTGTTGGGGGAGCGACTATCCCCACACCGAAGGGACCTTTGGCCATACCCAGAAGACGCTCCACGAGCTGTTCGACGACGTCGATTCTGACACCCGGTACCGCATAACCCAGGGGGCCTTTCAGGAGCTGTTCCCGCACATTCCACCGGCTCCGACGCGATGAGGGACGCCACGGCGATCGTGGGAGTGGGGGAAACCCCGTTTTACAAAAGAGGTCAGTCTTACCCGCAGACGTTGTATGAGTTGGCGGGTAAGGCGATTATGGCTGCTGTGGCGGATGCTGGATTGTCGCTCGATGATGTGGACGGCATTTCCTATTACGGCTACGGCGGGGGGCTCGATTCCGCCGTGCTGGCCCAGGTGCTCGGGTTGCGGCAGCTGCGGTGGAGTGTGTGCGTGACAGGTGGGGGTGGCGGCTCGGCCGGCGCCGTAGGCGCGGCGTCGGCGGCAGTGGTGTCCGGCATGGCTTCAGTAGTCGTGACGGTGTCGGTGAGCCAGCACGTCATGACCAGGACGACGGCGTCGTTCGCTTCGCCCGCCAACCGGGGGAGCCATTGGGACTACGTCACCCCGACCGGGTTGGTCGCCCCGGGCCAATTGTTCGCCATGCTGGCTCGTCGTCATATGTATTTATACGGGACGACCCGCGAGCACTTCGGGGCGGTAGCGGTGTCGAGCAGGGATAACGCGTCGCGAATGCCCGACGCCGTTCGCCGGGACCCGATCACCATGGACGACTACTTGTCGTCGCGGATAATCTCCGACCCGTTTTGCTTGTTCGATTACTGCCAGGAGACTGACGGTGCCGCGGCCTGTGTGACCACAACCGTCGAGCAGGCCCGAGATCTTCAGCGCTCGCCGGTGCTGGTGCGGGCGGCGGCCCACGGTGGTGACGGGGTGTGGGGCCAGGGCGAGGAGTGGTTGCAGATGCCCGACGACTACTTCGCAGCCGCCGGGTACCGGGGTATCGCCGCGGACCTGTACGCTCGGGCCGGCTTGGGTCCGGCTGATATCGATGTGGTAGAGCTCTACGATCATTTCACCGGCATGGTTTTGATGGAGTTGGAGGATCTGGGCTTCTGCAAGCCGGGTGAGGCCGGTCCGTTCGCGCTCGAGGGTGCAATCCGCTGGCCGGGCGGCCAATTGCCTCTCAACACGCATGGCGGATCGCACTCACACGCCAACTTGAATGGCATGAACCATGTCCTCGAGGCGGTCCGCCAGATGCGGGGCGACGCGGTCAACCAGGTGGCGGGGGCGGAGACCGCGCTCGTCAGTGGCGGTCCGGGGAAGCTGCCCATGAGCGCCGTGATCCTGACGAGGGGTTGACCGTGGAACTCCGCACTCCGCCCGAAGATTTCATTCAGATCAATCCCGACCAGTGGACCGAGCCATTCTGGGCCGCGGCGGCGCAGCATCGGCTGGTGTGTGCCCGATGCCGGCAGTGCCGAACCTACCGGATGCCGCCCAGTCCCTTTTGCCCCCGATGCCGTTCCCAGGACCTGGACTGGCCCGAACTGAGCGGTGATGGCACCGTGTTCACTTATACCGTCGTCCACCATCCCGTGATGCCCACACTGCAGGACTGCGTGCCGTACGCGGTGGCCGCCGTCACTCTGCCCGACGCCGACGGGGTGCGGCTGCTGGGAAACGTGGTGGGAATCGACGGCGAAGACCTCGCGGTGGGCCTCCCGGTGAAAGTGGTGTGGGCCGACATACGCCAAGGCCTGTCCGTCCCTCGCTTCCAGCCCGTCTGACCCCGTGCCGGTCGGGACGGCCGAGGGATCAATTTTCGAGTGGCAGGCCGAACGCCGGCCAGGAAAACCGCATCACGTGGGCCTTTGCCTCGGACCGGCTGAGGAACTGGCTGTCGCCGCCATTGGCGACTGCACTTACGAGAGTGAAGAGGCTGTAGGCGTCGGCCTCGGGCGTCGGCGAGCGGAGGATTCCCGAGTCGTGGCCGGCACGGAGCACTTCGACGAGGGGTTGGCAGAAGATCTGCCGCATCTCCTCCAGTTCCGCCGCGAGCGGCACGGCCGCAACGACAGCCGGTGAGGAGAACAGCGCGGTGCGAGCGGCTCGTCTGGGCTCGTAGAACACGTCCAGATAGCGTTCGAGCCACGCGTCCAGCCCGGCGACGGGGTCGGATGCGCCGGCCGCAGCGCGCTGGAGCGACCCGCCGACAGCCTCCGAGTCACGCCGTATGAGCGCGGCCAGGAGCGCTTCCCTGCCGTCGAAGTGGCGGTAGAAAGCTCGGGTGGAGAGACCGGCTTCGGTGAGCACATCACCTACTGACATGCCGGCGTAACCGTTGCGCGCCATGACTCTCATGCCCGCGTCCATCAGCATGCAGCGTTCGGTCTCGTCGTCAAAACGTCGGGGTCGTCCCACTCGCGGGGGCGTCGCCGAGGCCTGAGGGTTCAACCGACCCTCCAGTTCACTGCTGCGACGCCAGTTTGAAAGCCTGGCTTGCATACATAGTCACGGAACTCTTATCGTACAGGCACGGCACGGGTGCCGGGAGGGAGATGGTACGTCCAAAAATAGGAACGCCGCGCTCGACCTCCTTGGCTCGGACCGAGCGCCGTTCCCGAGACACGGAGGAATCGTTGTCGTCGCTGCTAGAGGGTCTTCGAGTCGTAGAGCTGGCTGGGACCGAATGTAGTGCCCGGGTCGGCCAGTTCCTGGCTGACCACGGCGCGAATGTCGACATGATCGAAAAGCCAGGAGGCTCCTCCCTGAGGCAGCTGCCCGGCTGGCCGTCACTCGGCAGGGGAAAGCACAGCCGGGTGTTGGACATCAGTCAGCATGACGGACGGGATGCCCTCATCCAATTGATCAACACCAGCGATGTCGTGGTGCACGCCCTGCGTCCTGCCACTATGGACGCCCTCGGTCTCACCTACCCCGCCCTGGCCGGTGCCAATCCCGGATTAGTCGTGGCCTCGATCAGCGGATTCGGCCGCCTCGGCCCGTTCAGCGAGCTGAAGGGCTACGAGGGAATCGTCATGGCCAAGCTCGGCGTTTACCACAGCTTCGAGCGGATAACCCGACGGCCCGGCCCGACGTTTGTGACCGTCCCCTTCGCCAGCTTCTGCGCCGCCCAAACTGCTGTTCAGGGCATCCTGGCGGCCCTCCTGGAACGCCAACGGAGCGGCTTGGGCCAACAGGTAGAGACCAACATGGTGCAAGCGATCGCCACTCTGGACTGCTGGTTGTGGTTCCTGCGCATAATCGCAGAGCGTTATCCCGACGCCTTCAGGCAGGTTCCGGCGTTCGACGAGCAGGGCAACCCCAACGCCCATCAAGTGCTCACCCTTCTGGTCGCGGCTACCTCGGACGATCGCTGGCTGCAGTTCTCGCAACTTCAGCCGCACCTGTTCGCCTCATTTCTCCGCACCCTCGATATGACCGACCTCCTGGAAGAGCCGGGTTGGTCCGGCTTGCCCATCTACGAGAGCAAAGAGAAGCGCACGGGCGTCTGGGAGAGGATGCTCGACGCCGTGGCCCGCACGTCCTTTGCCGGATGGCAGGAGAAGTTCGACATGGATCCCGACGTTTTTGCCGAGCTGTTCCGGAGCGGAACCGAGGTCCTGGATCATCCCGCACTCAGAGAAGCCGGTTGGGTGTCGGCCACCGATGATCCCGGTGTCGGACCCATGCGGCAGCTCGGCCGGGTGGTCAGGGTGGGCGGTGAGGACTGGACTCCCGCCCCGAGCCCCACCCTCGGCGGCCACGGAGGCGACGGCGGACCCCCGCTCGATTCAGATTGGCGTCCGATCGGAGAGCCGCCGCCGCTGGCTCCCGGCTTGGCTCTCGACGGAATAACGATTCTGGATCTCTGCGTATGGTACGCCGCGCCCTACGCCACCGCGCTGCTGACCGACCTTGGCGCCCGGGTGATCCATGTGGAGCCCCTGGAGGGAGACCCCATAAGGGTGGCAGCCGGCTTCCCGGAGGCAGGCGGGCTCAAGGTGATGCAGGGGAAAGAGAGCATCGCCATCGATCTCCGGACACCTGAAGGCAAGGACATTGTGCACCAGCTCGCAATGCGCAGCTCGGCGGTCCTGCACGGCTTCAGGGCCGGAGTGGCCGAGAAGCTCGGGCTCGATGCCGAGACGTTGCGAGCGCTGAACCCGAACCTGGTGTATGTCGACTCCACCGGATACGGCGTCAACAGTCCGTACGCTCACCGCCCGTCATACGCTCCGTCGATCGCGGTCGCCGCCGGACAGACCATGCGCAACGTGGAGCGCCACCTCGGCACCGAGCCGGCGAGAAGCATGGCCGCCCGCAAGGAGCGAGCCGCCCGGTTGTCGGCGGGCACTTCGTCCCCCGCAATCAACGCCGACGGGATGTCAGCGTTGGCGTCGGCTAGCGCCCTGTTGCTGGGACTCCTGGCCGCGTCCCGCGGAGAAACGCCACAGCTCGAAACCACCATGCTGTCCACCAACGCGTCTGTCAACTTCGAAGCGCTCATGGATCACCCGGCAATTGCCCGATCGTACGCAGATCCCGATCTGTTCGGGTTCGCTGCCCTGTACCGGCTCTACGAGTCTCGAGATGGCTGGGTGTTCCTCGCAGTCGTGAACGATCGTGAATGGGATTCCCTGGTTGACGCCCTGGAACCATATGTTGCCCTGCGAACGGACGCCCGGTTCGACACCAGGGCCGATCGAGCCGCCCACGATGCCGAACTGGCCGAGGTACTGGCCACGGTGTTTCGTACCCGCAGTGGAGCCGACTGGGAAAAGGACCTCACCCAGCGCGACGTCGTGTGCGTCGTCTCGGCGGAGGACGCCACAGACGCAATCCTCATGAGCCGCGAGGTCGGCGGGGCTTCGGGTTATGTCTCAGAGGTGACCCATCCGACGTTCGACGACCTCCTTCGGATCGCTCCCGTCATCCGCTTCTCCAGATCGCAGACCCAGGCCCTGCCCGGTTGTCTGGCCGGCCAGCACACGGAAGCGATCCTTCGGGAGCTAGGGATGGACAGCGAAAGGATCGCCGATCTCCAGAAGCGCCGCGTCGTGTTGTAGTGCAGGGCACCCGGGAGGAGGAGGCGGCGACGAGGTGGCAGGAACGGCGGAGGCGGCGGTTTGCTCTGCCGGCCCGTCCCGGCCGGGCCGCCCTTCTTCGCCGGCGGATCGGCCGGGTTCGACGTTTGTGACGCTTTTCTCGTAGTACTTTTGTTTTCTCGTAGTCATCCCGCACGATTCCCGTGCGTTTCTGCACCGAGAAAACGAAATGTCTACGGGAAATCGGCGCCGGCGGTCCGCCGCCGCCGGCGATCGGCTGATGAGGCTCGGGCCCGAGCGGCCCACCGGCGCTCGACCCTGCCGGCGCCGGTCCTGCCGGCGTGGCCCTGGCCGGCGTGGTCCTGGCCGACGAACCGCCCGAGCACCGGCGTCACTTTCAACCCGCGCTACCGAGGTACTGGTTGTCCAGGCCGTGGATCAGGGCTTGGGGGGCGTACTGATCGAGGAGGTCGAGGGTCCAGCCGCCGGGCAGGAGGTTGCTCCGAACCAGATCAGGCTCCGACCAGAGGCCGACCTCGTCGCCCATGACAAAGAAGTCGCGACCGTTGATCGCGCCGGCTGCGTCCGTGCACAGCCACACCGCGAGAACGGCAACATGCGAAGGCTTCGAGGACCGGTGAAAGTCCCCGTGGGAGCCGAGGCTGAATGCCCCCAGGGCGTCGCGCTGGGCCTGGTACTTCGTGAAGATGGCGAGGAACTCGGGAGCCTGAGTCCCTTCTGCCCGGGGCCGGATCTGATTGCAGCGGATGCCGGAAGGGCCGAGCTCGCGTGCCACGGTGCGAGTCAGCCCTGTGATGCCTTCCTTCGCCGCGGCATAGGCCGAGTTGTAGGGATGTCCCATCCCCGACTCGGAGCTGGTGTTGAGGATGACGCCGGCGTGCTGCTCGAGGAAGACCGGAGCCGCGTACTTGATCGTGCCGAACGTGGCCTTCAAGTGGGAGCTCAGGACCTTGTCGAAATCTTCCTCTTCGATGTCCTGAAGGGCGTTGGCGCTACGCAGTCCGGCATTGTTCAACAGAATGTGAAGACCGCCGAAACGCTCGACCGCCGCCTCGACTACAGCCCGGGCCCCATCGAACGTGCCGAGGTCCCGGGTCGAAGCGATGGCTTCTCCTCCCTCAGCGTTGATCTCGGCTGCCACCTTCTCGGCTCGTGAAACGCCATTGTCGACTCCGAGGTCGCTCACGACTACTTTGGCCCCCTCCTGGGCCATCAACCTGGCTTCGGCTCGGCCGATACCCTGACCGCTACCGGTAACGATGGCAACCTTGCCGGCAAGACGTTTCTCTTCGTGGTTTGCCATAGGTCGTGGCCTGGCTCAGCCGGCGATGCCCACGCCCTTGACCCGGAGGAACTCTTCGATGCCCGTGCGTCCGCCCTCCTTGCCGACGCCGCTCAGGCCGATACCTCCATATGGCCGGCCGGCCGCCATGTTGGGCGCCCCATTGACCAGCACTTCTCCGCTCACTATCTCTTCCGCCACTCTGAGCGCCCGGACCAGGTTGGTGGTTTGGACGTAGCCGGACAGGCCGTATTTGGAGTTGTTGGCTATGTCGATGGCGTCCTGTTCGGTGTCGAACGGTGTGATGGCCAGCACCGGACCGAACACCTCGTTTTGGGCCAGCTCGGAGTCGGGGTCCACATCGGCGAAGACCGTGGGCTCCATGTAGTAGCCCTCGGCCAGGTCCCCACCTTTGCGGTTGCCTCCGGTCACGAGTCGGGCGCCGTCGTTCCTGGCTCGCTCGATCATCCCCAGGATGCGGTTGAGGGAGGCTTCGTTGATCACCGGCCCGGCCATGACGCCCGGCTGGAAAGGGTCCCCGATCACGAACGACTCCGCCAGGGCCTTCACCCGACCGAGAACCTCCTCGTAGACGGGCTCCTGCACCAGCATCCGGGTCGGGAAATTGCAGCCCTGCCCGGACATGAACCCGCAAGAGGACATGGTTCCGATGGCGGCGGCCGAGTCGAGCTTGGCATCCTCGAAGATGATGTTCGCCGATTTGCCCCCGAGCTCCAGTACCGCCGGCTTCATGGAGTCAGCGCAGGCGCGAAGGATGTGCCGGGCCGTTTGCGGCCCGCCGGTAAATGTCACCTTCTTGACCAGGGGGTGGCTGACCAGTGCCTCTCCTGCGGTCGCATCGCCTGGTAGCAGGTTCACCACGCCAGGAGGAAAACCGGCCTCCGCCACCAGGTCCATGAATAGGCCGCCGGTAAAGGGCGTCAGCTCCGAGGGCTTGACCACGACAGTGTTGCCCGCACCGACTATGGCGGGGATCTTCATAGCTAACGACAGCAGCGGAGCGTTCCAGGTGATGATGGCGCCGATAACACCGTAAGGCTGGGCGAGGGTGTAGCTGAACACATTGCTGTCGGCGAGCGAAGCGACCACGTCGCTCGACAGTTTGTCGCACCAACCGGCGTAATAGCGGGTCCACTCGGCGGACATCATGGGCATGGCTCCGTTGCCGTTCGGCATACCGTTGTCGAGCGTTCCCAGGCGGCACAGCTCAGGAGAGTTGGCCTCGATGAGCTCGGCCAGACGAACGAGCATTTGGCGCCGGGCCGA
The DNA here is from genome assembly GCA_963783945.1 of uncultured Actinomycetota bacterium. Taxonomy (GTDB): domain Bacteria; phylum Actinomycetota; class Acidimicrobiia; order Acidimicrobiales; family Palsa-688; genus CAWAPS01. The sequence continues at coordinate 165,547 of CAWAPS010000006.1, read as the reverse complement.
CGGTCTGGTCTTGCGCCAGGACCCGAACGCGGCGTGGGCGACCTCGACCGCCCGCTCGACCTCGACCTTGCCGGCCAGTGGAATCGAGGCGTCTACCGTGCCCGTGCACGGGTTCACATGCCCATGGGTGCCCGCCGAACCAGTAGATAGGCGCTCGTCTCCGATTCTCAAATGAACTGCAGGTGGAGTGCGATCAACCACGACATCGGCCACGTCAGGATCTCCCTTCCACGAAGCCTCGGCTCGGGACCGAGCCACGACAGGGGAACACGCTACCCCGAGGATCGGGTCTCGTCTAAATCAACCCCAACAAGGCTCAGAGGCTCCAATTCACTTTGATGGAACGGCGAGACTCGGCCGGCCGCCACGGAGCCACTGGCGGAAGGTGTCTATGAACGCTCCGGGGTATTCGTCGGGGAGCCGCGTGGCGGTTTCGAGTTGGTCGCCGATCTCGGCCGGAATGGTGATGTCAACCGAAGCCAGGTTGTCATCGAGTTGGGTCATGGTGCGGGCGCCGAGTATCACCGAGGTGACCGGCCGGGTCCGCTGCCACGCCAGGGCCAGCTGTGCGGGCGTACAGCCCGTCTGGGCTGCGGCTTCCCGTACCATCGCGGCGACGGCGAAGCCGCGCTCGTTTTTGAACAGGGCGTCCAACGCGATGGCCCGCTGGGCCAGTCTGGTCTCCTCTGTCTGCCCCTCCGGCTTGACCTTCCCCGTGAGCATGCCGGCGGCCAAGGGGCTCCAGGTGATGAATCCGAGCCCTTCTTCGGCCAGCAGGGGAAAGTGCTCGCGTTCGGCTGAGCGGACGATCAGATTGTATTGACCCTGGAAGGCGACGAACCGGGCCGCCCCGAGCCGGTCGCTGATCGCCAGTGCTTTCATGAGGCGGTAGGCCCGGAGGTTGGAAGCCCCGATGTAGAGCACCTTGCCGGCCCGCACGAGGTCGTCGAGGGCGGTGATGGTTTCTTCCAGGGGGGTGGCGTCGTCCTCCACGTGCAGCTGGTAGAGATCGATATAGTCGGTGTGCAGCCGGCGCAAGCTGGCCTCGCAAGCCGCTCTGACGTGAATACGGCTACTGCCGCGGTCGTGGGGTCCCGGCCCGACGGGCATGCCGAACTTGGTGGCCAGCACGACCCCCGACCGCCGGTCGCGCACCGCCCGTCCGACGATCTCCTCGGACGACCCGTAGCCGTCGGCGGTGTCCACGAAGTTCCCTCCGGCATCGAGGTAACGGTGGACCAGCCGGATCGCGGTCGTCTCGTCACATCCCCACCCGGCCGCCCCGAAGGTCATGGCCCCCAAACCGAGCTCGGACACATACAAGCCACTTCGTCCGACCTGTTTGGCCGCTATTCCGCTCACTGGATCATGGCTCGTAGGTCTTGAACTCCCGGAAGTAGCGGACCGTCGGCGGCGGATCCATCTGCACCCCGACGGGCTTAGCCGTCTTTCCTGACCGGGTGGCATCCGTGATCAGGGCCCTGGTGGCCTCTATATCGTCGGTCTCGACCTCGTAGATGGCGAGATACGCACCGTCGGTGTTATCCGGTTCGTAGCGCTTGGCCGACAGAAAGCCCCCTACCGCGACGATCTCCGGCAAGTGGGTGTTGTTGTACCAGTCGTGGTAGTCGTCGGCTGTGTCTGCCGAGCTCGGTCGCGACTCTACGTGGAGAATCCACTTTGCCATCTGGCGAACCTCCTGTTGCTTTCTTTGCTTCGACTTGTGGTGCGGCCAGTCCTTGGTGAAGGCGATCGTCGGTCGTTTGGTCGGGCCGTCGAGGCGCGAGCTCCACCCGATCCGCGGACCACCCCGAGTAACCAGCGCGGAAGCACCCCGTTCTCAAGTAGTTAACATACCTCGGTACCGAACGCAAGGGCCGGACCAGCGGCAGCCCCACTGGCCCGGCCTCATGGCAGGTGCCACACTCTCCGTGGCTCAGTTGCCGAGCAGGACTGGAGGTCCATCGATGCCGGAGTCCGCTGTTGACAGAACCCCTCCCGCCGTTCACCTCAGGATTGGCGACAAGAAGCTCACCTCGGGTTCTGGAGGAGCCCACGGCCACATGAACCCCTGTACCGGCAAGATCGACGCCACCATCCCACTGGCCGGAAAGGCCGAAGTTGACCAGGCGGTGGAAGTGGCCCATGACGCATTCCAGTCGTGGCGCCGGACCCGTCCGGCGGAGCGCCGCCGCTTGTTGCTGCGCTTGGCCGAATCGATCGAAGCGAATGCGCGTGAGTTCGCCCGACTCGGAACGATTGACAACGGCATGCAGAACGGGGCAGGAGGCATGATGAGCTTCTCGGCGGAGTGGACCCGCTACTACGCCGGATGGTGCGACAAACTGTCCAGCGAAGTGGTCGGTTCGCTGGCTGACAGCAATGTGTTCAGTTACACCATCGCCCAGCCCTACGGCGTGATCGGCGCCATCATCACATGGAACGCGCCGCTGCTCTCCCTCGCCATGAAGCTTCCTGCCGCCCTGGCGGCCGGTAACACGGCGGTGGTCAAGCCTTCGGAATTGACCCCGTTTACGGGCGAGCTCTACATGGACCTGGTGCAGGACGCCGGATTTCCTCCGGGGGTGGTCAACCTCCTTCCCGGCTCGGTGGCCGCCGGGGAGGCCCTGGTCACCCATCCCCTCGTCAAGAAGGTCAGCTTCACCGGGGGTCCGGCGACGGCCAGGCGCATCCTGCAGACGTGCGCGGACTCCATGAAGCCGGTGGTGCTCGAACTGGGCGGAAAGTCAGCCAACATCATCTTCGAGGACGCCGACCTCGACGCCGCCGTCCCCGTGGGAACAATCATGTCGTGCGGTCTGATGGCCGGGCAGAGCTGCAACTTCGGGACCCGTATGCTCGTCCAGCGCCCCGTCTACGAAGACGTAGTAGGCAGGGTGAAGAGCGTGGCCGAGTCATTCGTCATCGGAGATCCGTTCGCGCCGGGCGTGATCGCCGGGCCGGTAATCAACGAGGCCGCCCTCCATCGGATCCTCGGAGTGTTCGGGCGGGCCCGGGCCGATGGCGCCCGGCTGGTAACCGGCGGAAACCGCCTCGGGGGAGATCTGGCGGACGGTTATTTCATCGAGCCCACGGTGTTCGCCGACGTCGACCCCGACTCCGAGCTAGCCCAGACCGAGGTCTTCGGTCCGGTGCTGGCCATCACTCCGTTCGACTCGGATCAGGATGCCATCGACATCGCCAACAACAGTCAATACGGGCTGTCAGGATATGTACAGACAGCCGACCTGCGCCGGGCTCTCAGAGTGGCCGAGGAACTGGTCAGTGGCGAGGTCATGATCAACGGGGCCCCGAATCTGATGATCAACCGGCCTTACGGAGGTATAGGCGTGAGCGGGGTGGGCAAGGAGGGCGGACGCCAAGGAATCGACGAATTTCCTCCGAGTAAAGGGCGTCGGCATCGCCGGCTGACCCGACTCGGCTGGTCCCCAGCCGAAGTCGTTTGCCCACGTCCTCACCGAATGATCTTGGTGTGCTTGAACTCGTTGAGCTCCGGCCACCCGGCAAACAGGTCGAGCACCCGGTCGATGGTCGAAACGGCCAATTTGCTGTCGCCGAGAGGCCGGTGCATTAGACGGACGAACACCGCGTCATCACCGGAGACAAAGGTGGGAACGCCGAAGACCTGAAGCTGCCCCACCGCCTCGGAGTGCTCCTCCTTCAGCACTTCGAGGGGCCAGCCCGCCTCGACCTCCGATAGCACCCCGGCCGCATCGACCCCGGTGGAATCGAGGGCCTTGGCCACAACCGCGGGATCACGCAGGTCCATGGCCTGGTCGTGGCGCGCCGCGAACAAGGCAGAGTGAACGGCATAGAACTGCTCCGGCAGGCGGTCCCGTACCACGACCCCGGCCAGATTCGCGAGGAGCGCCGGATAGCGGTCGGGCTCCTCCCATACCGGCTTTCCGCCTTCCTCGACGTGGGTCTGGTCCAGGGAGAAGACCAGGAACCTGACGTCCCAATCGGCGCCGGCTTCCAGTCCGGCCAGCAGATGTTCATGGGCGTTGCGAGCGAACGGACAACGGTAATCCCAGGTGACGGCGAACGATCGGGTCATGCTGCGAGCAACTTCGGGGACCATCCTCGTATTCCCGCTGTTCGCCCTGAGGCGGCGGGAGCACAGGCGGGCCCCGGGCCGCGCCATCCGGGCGTCCCGGAACCGCACGATCCGGGCGTCCCGGAACCGCACGATCCGGGCGTCCCGGAACCGCACGATCCGGGCGTCCCGGAACCGCACGATCCGGGCGTCCCGGAACTGCACGACCGGCAACAAGTGTCCCTCCGGCCGGGAGAGGTACGATGTCCCACGTCGACGAAGGAGACAGACCGGAGGATCCGCGCCGACGACCCGCGAGCCGAGCCGAGCGCTCACCCCCACGCCACTCCCTGAGGATATGCACGCACTAGAAGGAATTCGGGTACTCGACCTCGGCACGTATATCGCCGGTCCCTTCTGCGCCACCATGCTCGGGGAGTTCGGAGCCGACGTGATCAAGGTCGAGCGCCCCCGTACGGGCGACCACCTCCGGCGCTTTGGTACCGAGACCGAGTGCGGCGACACCCTGGTCTGGCTCAGTGAAAGCCGCAACAAGCGTTCCATCGCCATTGACTTCAATACGACCCGGGGAAGGGAGGTCGTTCGCGACCTGGTGGCCAACGTCGACGTCGTGGTCGAGAACTTCCGTCCGGGCGTGCTCGAGAAATGGGACCTCGGGTACGACGCCATGAAAGAGCTCAACCCCGGCGTGATCCTTCTGCGGGTGTCCGCGTACGGGCAGTCCGGCCCCAATCGCGATCTCCCCGGATTCGCCCGCATCGCTCACGCTTTCTCCGGGCTGGCGCTGCTTGCCGGCGAACCAGGCAGAGTTCCCGTGACGCCGGGCTCCACCTCCCTGGCCGACTACGTGACCGGCTTGTACGGAGCTTTCGGCGTCCTTCTGGCGTTGCGGGCCCGTGATGCGACGGGCGTCGGTCAATGCATCGATCTGGCGCTCTACGAGACGATCTTCCGGATGCTCGACGAGCTCGCTCCCGCCTATCAACAGTTCGGCTTAGTCCGCGAGCGCATGGGGGCCGACACCGTCAACGTCCTGCCCCACAGTCATTACCAGACCAAGGACGGCCGATGGATCGCCATCGCCTGCTCCAACGACGACATGTTCGCCCGGTTGGCCCGGGCCATGGGCCAGCCGGCACTGGCGGCCCCGGAGCGGTACGGGCCCAAGCAGGCCCGACTGGTCGCCCGGGAGAAGGTCAACGAGCTCGTCAGCGGGTGGGTGGGGTCCCTCACGTGCGACGAGGTCCTCGATCGTTGCCGGGACGAGGAAGTCCCCGCCGGACCTCTGTACTCGATCGCCGACATCTTCGAGGATCCCCAGTACGCCCACCGGCGGAACGTCGTGATCCAGGAGTCGAGGATCGGCCCCCTGGCTGTTCCTGGCGCCTTGCCGTCATTGTCGGAGACACCGGGCGAGATCCGTTGGCTGGGCCCCGCTCTTGGCGCCCATACCGACGAGGTGCTCACTGAGGTGCTCGGGCTCGACGCCGACCAGATCAAGGCCCTGCGGGCCGAGGGGGTGCTGTAGACCTGGTCGGCGACATCAGCTCCGACCGACGATGTCGACCTTCCGGACGATGAATAGATAGGGCTTGCTGGTGATCTCGATCCGGTCGTAGTAGTAGCCGGTAAGCATGGCCCCGGTTTCTGCGTTGTGGAACAGGAAGGACGAGACACTGTTGGCTTCGCCCGCCTCCAAGGTGATGTAAGGGAGGCTCGAGAGGTGCACGCCACGGGGCGACCTGGACACGTAGTCCCGCAGCGAATCCCGTCCTCTGATCGATTTGTCGTCGACGGTGAACAGCCCGTCCTTCTCGAACAGGTCGGCCCAGGCCGAGAAGTCCCGCCGGTCGACCGCCTGCGGATAGCGCCCCAACAGCTCGAGGACCCCGTCTGTCACCTCGCGGTCAGGGGACATGTTTGGCATCGATGTCAGAATAAGCCGCTCGGCCCGGCGGCTCGAGTCCGGTGAAGGAGAGAGCGGTGGCGGGGCGGCATAGCCGGCGTCCCGCCACCGCTGGCTGGCCCCGGGGGGAGGGGCCAGTCTGTGCCCTCAGGGAGCATCGATTGCTCCGATCTCGGTTCCGATCGGGTAGACGGTACCGACTTCTCCGGTCCAGTGGACGGTGCCTGAGGCCCCCGCGTCTATCTCGGTTTCGACCTTCTCGGTCTCGATCACGAAGAGCGGATCGCCTTCTTTGACCGTCTGGCCGTCCTCGACCAGCACCCCGGTGAGGGTGGCCTCCGCGACAGCGACGGACGTGCGAGGGATGCGGACCGTGAAATTAGCCATGTTTTCCGGCAGTTGCCTGATCGAGGGTGCGGTGGGCGGCCGCCACGACGCGGTCAGCACTGGGATAAATTGCCGCTTCGAGGTTCGGCGCGGCCGGGTTGGGTACGAACCGCGCCCCTACCCGCACGATGGGCGCTTCGAGCTGCCCGAACAACTCCTCCTGCAAAGTGGCGGTTATCTCTGCACCAGGACCGGCGAACTGCACGGCGTCGTGCACCACCACCGCCCGCTTGGTGCGCCCCACCGACTCCACGAGTGCCGGCACGTCCAGCGGAACGAGGGTGCGCAGGTCCAGCACTTCAGCGCTGATGCCTTCTTCCTCCAGCTTGGAAGCGGCGCCCATCGACTCGATGACGCCTCGACCGTAGCTGACGATCGTGACGTCGCGGCCCGGCCGCTTGATGTCCGCTTGTCCCAAAGGGATGGTGAACCCGGGTTCCACCGGGACCATGCCCCGCTGGCCCTGCAGCCGGATGGTCTCGACGAAGATGCAGGGGTCGGGATCGAAGATGGCGGAGGTGAGCAGACCCTTGCCGTCGCGGGGACTCGAGGGCACGATCACCTTCAGTCCGGGAATGTGCATGAACCACCCTTCCAGCGACTGCGAATGGGTGCCTCCGGTACCCAGGCCCCCGTACACCTGGGTGCGCACGGTTATCGGCGCGGTGGTGCGCCCACCCGACATGAATCGCAGCTTCGCCGCGTGGTTGATGATCTGGTCGGCCGCGATCCCGATGAAGTCCATGATCATTATCTCGGCCACGGGCAGGAAGCCGTCGAGCGAGGCCCCTATAGCGGCCCCGAGTATGGCCGCTTCGGAGATCGGGGTGTCGAGGACCCGGTCCTCCCCGTAGCGGGTGGACAAACCCTTGGTGGGGCCCGAGGCCCCGGGATCGGCGATGTCCTCGCCGAGTAGCAGCACCCGTTCGTCCCCTGCTAGAGCCTGGTCCAAAGCCAGGTTCAGGGCCTCGCGCATGGTCATCTCTCGCTCTTCCACGGCCTCCACCTCTAACTCGGGCAGTTCTGCGGGTTGGCGTACACGTCGCGATCGAGCTCGTCCAGCCCGGGTGGCGGGGCGGCGAGAACCGTCGCCACCGCCTCTTCCACCTGGGCCTGTGCCGCGGCCTCGATCTGGTCGAGCTCGTCGTTACTGATCCCTGTTGATGCCAGATGGGCCCGGAACCGGGGAACCGGGTCGGCCTGCTCAGCCGCGGTCATCTGGTCCTTCGGAATGTAGGCCATCGGGTCGCCGAAGTAGTGGCCCCGGAACCGGAAGGTCACGCACTCCAGCAGGGTAGGGCCCTTACCGCTCCTGGCCCGGTCGAGCGCCTCGGTCAATGCGTCGACGACGGCGAGGGGGTCGTTGCCGTCGATTCGCACCCCCGCCATACCGAGGCCCAGGGCCCGATCGGCCACGTGGGCGATCTTCATCGTGTGGTCGGTGGGGGTCATCTCGGCGTAAAGGTTGTTCTGGCACACCAGGACGACTGGCAGGTCCCACAGTGCAGCCATGTTGGCCGACTCGTGAAACGATCCGGTGTTGGTCGCCCCGTCACCGAAAGTGACAACCGTCACCCGGTCGAGTCCCTTGCGCTTGGCGGCCAAGGCCAAGCCAACGGCTACCGGAGGCCCGGCCCCCACTATCCCCGTCGAGAGCATCACTCCCGACTCGGGCCGGCAGATGTGCATGGTCCCACCCTTGCCCCTGCTGGCCCCGACCTGGCGGCCCAGCATCTCGCCGAAGATCTCGACCAGCGGGACGCCTTTACCGATGAGATCGTGCAGTCCCCTGTAGGTCGTGAGCAGCTGGTCGTCGGCTCGCAGAGACACACCGATTCCCGCGGCTATCGCTTCCTGGCCGCGTGAAGGCCAGTAAACACACATCATCTCGCCGGAGCTGATGCCCTTGCTGAGCCGATCATCCGCCGCCTTCATAAGCACCATCAGCTCGTACAGGCGGCGCTGCACCTTCGGGTCCGTCGTCACCCATTCCTCCCCTTGGCCTATATCGGCCTGTCTACACCAGACCGGCTGCTACGGCAAGCCGGCTGATATTCATTTTCCAAATGCCACACGGACATACCGGACCGACGGCGGGTCCCACCCACTTCAAATCAATCATCGAACCGTCTCACCAAGTTTCTCGAAAACCGCAACGTACTGCGGGTCTACTGGCCGCGTGCCCGGGCCAGGAGACCCCGGGCGATCACCAGCCGTTGAATCTCATTTGTCCCCTCCCCAATCACCATCAAAGGAGCATCCCGATAATACCGCTCTACCGGAAAGTCGACGGTGTAGCCCACCCCGCCGTGGATACGCATGGCCTCCATGGCCAGTTCGAGGGCCGTTTCGCTGGCGAACAACTTCGCCATCCCGGCTTCGACATCACACCGCAAACCCGACGCTTTGCGCTCAGCGGCATTCCGGGTGAGGAGCCGGGCGGCTTCGAGCCGGGTGGCCATGTCCGCCAGTTTGAGCTGAATAGCCTGGTGCTCGGCGATGGGCTTTCCGAAAGTCACTCGCTCCTGGGCGTAGGCGAGGGCAGCATCAAAAGCCGCCCGAGCGACCCCGACGGCACGAGAGGCGATATTTATGCGTCCGACCTCGAGGACCCCGAGGATCTGGGGTAACCCGCGCCCGGCTTCGCCGACCAGGTTGGCTACGGGGATGTGATGGTCCGAGTAGGCCATTTCTACCGTTTCTACGCCCTTGTACCCGAGCTTTCCCACCTGCTTGCTGACGGAGATTCCCTCGAATCGAGGGCCCGGTTCCTTTTCCACTATGAAGGCACTGATGCCTTCGTCGGTCCGGGCGGCGAGGGCCACGATGCCGGCCCGTTGGCCGTTGGTCACCCACGCCTTGGTCCCGTTGAGCACGTATTCTTCGCCGTCGCGGCGGGCCCGGCAGGAAATGTTGCGGGTATCACTTCCGGCGTCGGGTTCGGACAGCGACAGGGCCCCTCGTCGCTCTCCCGCTGCCATCGATGGCAACCAGCGTCGCTTCTGGTCCTCGCTCCCGTGGTACATGATCAGCGTGGCTGCCATGGTGTGGGTGTTGATAATGCCGGTCAGGCTCATCCACCCATACGCCAGCTCCTCGATCACGCCGATGTAGGTCAATAGGTCGAGACCCAGTCCCCCATGTGACTCCGGGATGGTGACGCCAAAGAGCCCGAGCTCTCGCATCTGCTGCACGATCTCGGTCGGGAAGTCATCCGCTCGCTCCATCTCGGCGGCGTGCGGGATGACCTCTTTCGCCACGAAGCGCCGCACCGTATCGATGATCTCGCGACGCGTCTCCGGATCCGTGCTGGCGACCGCGACGTCCTCGTTGGGCATGCTCCCGAGACTAGTCGTGCGAGTTGACAGCCTTATCAAGTGCTAGAAAGAATGTCGCCGATGGCACCGGGCCTCATGTTCTGCGGGTCCCGCAGCCGTAGGAGGAACGGCTGATGGACGTCCGGTATTCACCCGAACAGCAAGCTCTTCGCGACTCTGCCGCCCAGGTCGTGGACCGCCTCGGTCCCCGGGGGGTGCGAGAGCTCGGTGACGCCGAGCGGATGGCCAAGCTGGACGCCGCGATCGAGGCGGCGGGCTGGCGAGAATTCGCGCGTCGCCGGAGACGGCAGCGATCCCCTCGCCTCCGCCGTCGAAGTGGCGATAGTCGCCGAGGAGCTCGGGCGGGGCCTCGCCGATGCTGCGCTTCTCGGTTCCACCCTGGCCGCCGATCTCCGGCGGCTGGCGGGGGCGGCGCCCGCCACGTCACCTGAGACGGTCGCCTTGGCCGGCGATCTCTCGGCCGTCGCCTGCCAGGTAGATGGGCAGCTGCCGCGCCGTGCCGTCGCCATTGACGCCCGCAATGCCGTATCTGCGTTGCTGCTCGTCGCCGGGCCGGAGGAGTACTCGCTCGCCGAAGTTTCGGTGGACGGACCGCTCGGAGGCGTCGATCTCACCCGCCCGGGGGCCGGCGTGGACCACGGCGCACCAGTGTCGCCCATCACCGACGCCGGCGGGGATGTCACAGCTGATGACATCCAGACCTGGACGGCGTTGGGGCTCGCCGTGACGTGCGCCGATCTGGTGGGCGTTATGCGAGGGGCCATCCGCCTGGCCAGCGAGTACGCCGCGTCCCGCAGGCAGTACGGGGTGCCGGTCGGCTCTTTTCAGGCCCTCCAGCACCTCTTGGCCGATGCTCAGGTGGCGATGGAGGGGTCGCGCAGCGTGGCCCTTCATGCCGCATGGGCCGTGGACGCCCTCCCGCCGGCCGACGCCCTGGCCGCGGCGGCGGTGGGCAAGGCGTACTGCGCCCGGGCCGCTCGCGCCGTGTGCGAGACCGCCATCCAGGTCCATGGTGGCATCGGCAACACGTGGGATTGTCTGGCCCACGTCTATTTGAGGCGGGCCCTGCTGTCGACCGATGTGCTCGGAGGAGTCGGGCCCAGCCTGGTCAGGGTCCTCGAGCACAACCGGATCGGAGGTGTCGATGGACTTCGGTGACTCGCCTGAAGAGTCGGAGTTCCGCTTGCGTCTACGCCAGTGGCTGGCTCGCAACAATCCCGGACTCCCGCCTTCCTCGACTTCGGACGACTACTGGGCGGGGCAGGTGGCGTGGCACCATGCTCTCTACGACGCCGGCTTTTTCGGTCTGTCCTGGCCCAAGGACATTGGGGGGCATGGGCTGCCAAGCGTCTACGAGGTCATCGTGGACGAGGAGCTCTCGGCTGCGGGAGCGCCGCCGAGACCGAGCCTCGGTTACCTCGTGCAAGGGATCCTCCACCATGGCAGCGACGACATCAAGCGGCGCTTCCTACCCGGCATCGTCAACGGACGCGACAGGTGGTGCCAGGGCTTCAGCGAGCCGGACGCCGGTTCGGACCTGGCCTCGCTCACCACCCGGGCCGAGCTGGATGGGGACCAATACGTCATCACCGGGCACAAGGTGTGGACGAGCTACTCGGACGCCGCAGACCTGTGTCTGCTGCTGGCCCGCACCGATACGACGGTTCCCAAGCACCGCGGCCTGTCGGCCTTCGCCGTTCCGATGCGTCAACCGGGAATCGAGCAGCGGCCCCTCCGCATGATCAACGGAATCACCAGAGAGTTCGGTGAGGTCATCTTCAGCGAGGCCCGGGTAGCCGCTTCCGACATGATCGGCCAGCCGGGCGAAGGGTGGAAGCTGGCCATGACTGTGGTCAGCCATGAGCGCGAACCGGGCGAGCTCGGGTACGTGGCTCGCTACAACAAGGTCGTCAATGAGCTGGCCCGGCGGGTGAGGGATGACACGGGCCGGTTCGGCCCGGAGCAAATTCGCGATCTGGGATGGGCCATGGTCGAGTCGGAGGTGTTGCGGCTCCATGTCTGCCGGCGGCTCTCGGATCGGCTGGACGGGATCTCGCACGGCCCGGAGGGCTCGGTGGACAAGTTGCTGATGACATCGGTCGAGCAGGCGGTAGGCCACGCCGCCCTGTCCATAGGCGGCGCGGCCCACGGCGGAGAGGACGACACGTACCTGAAGCTGTACCTCTACAGTCGGGCCCAAAGTGTCATGGGCGGCACGTCACAGATACAGCGCAACCTCGTCGCCACCCGCATACTCGGGCTGCCCACGTCATGACGAAATACGACCTTCCCAAGGAAGTCGAAGTCGAGGTCGACGGACCGGTGCGAATCATCCGTTTGAACCGGCCCGACAATCTCAACGCCACCAATCACATCCTGCACAAGGGCCTCGCCCAGGTTTTCCCTCAGCTCGACAACGACGCGGGAGCACGCGTCGCCGTGCTCACCGGCAACGGGCGGGCATTCTCTGCCGGTGGTGACTTCTCATACCTGGACGAACTGATACGCGACCCGGTGCTGCGGAATGAGAGCCTGTCCGACGGTCGCCAGATCGTGACGGGTATGGTCCGGTGCCGGGTTCCCATCATCGCCGCGGTCAACGGCCCGGCCGTCGGGTTGGGCTGCAGCCTCGTGGCTCTTTCGGACATCAGCTACATAGAGGAAAGTGCGCATCTGGCCGACCCGCACGTGCTCGTCGGGCTGGTCGCGGCAGACGGGGGTCCGGTCACGTGGCCCCTGCTGATGAGCCTGCAGCTGGCCAAGGAGTATGCCTTGACCGGGGATCGCATTCCGGCCAGGCGCGCCGCCGAGCTGGGTCTGGTCAACCACGTCTGCCCCGACGGGGAGGTCCTCGAGCACGCTATGAACTGCGCCCGGAGGATAGTGGCGCTCCCTCAGCAGGCGGTCGAAGATACCAAACGCATCCTCAATATCCATCTCGAGCGGGCTGTGCTTGCGACTCTGGACTTTGCTCTCAGCGCGGAGAACAGGTCGTTCGATTCGCCCGAGCTGCGGGTGAATCTGGACCGGCTCCTCGCCCGCGACAACGAGCGGCGCTCAGCGCGATCAATGATCAGGAGCGGCGCCAGCGCGATCAATGATCAGGAGCGGCGCCAGCGCGATCAATGATCAGGAGCGGCGCCAGCGCGATCAATGATCAGGAGCGGCGTCAGCGCGATCAGTCGTGCGGTCTGGGCGGTTGGGCCTGGAGCCAGTCGCCCAGAGCATCGCCGGCTTGAAGGACGTGGTGCTCGGCGATGGTCCGGGCGTCACCGCCGTTGCCTCGGGCGATGGCATCGAGCAGGGCGGCGTGATCATGGCGGCTCTGCTGCTCCTGCTCTGGGAACAGCTCGAAGTAGTTGGTAGGCACGATACGAACCGCATGGCGGATGAACACCAGCAGGCGAGACGATCGTGACGCCAGGTTGACGCCCCGGTGGAAGCGCCAGTTGGCGGCGACCACGTCGTCGGCCCGGGTAACGGCGTCGGCCAGCTCCCGGAGCCCGGTCAGCTCGTCCGCCGTTATCCGGGTGGCGGCCCACTCGGCCGCCTTGCCCGCCAGGGTGGCCAGGATGGCGAAGTTGTCAACCGCGTCGTCAGCGGTGAGGCCGAGCACGGTGATGCCGCTGCGAGGAGCGACGGTCACCAGCCCTTCGTGCGACAGCTCGATGAGGGCCTCGCGGATCGGCGTGCGACTGGTGCCGAACTCCGCGGTTAGCTGGTCCAGATCGAGCCGTGAGCCGGGTGGAAGCCGGCCGCTCACGATCCGGTTGCGCAACTCGCCCGCGGCCCGGTGACGGACCGTCGCGCCGATCGCCCTGAAGTCAGTTTTGAAATCTGACATATTACATACTACTTACATACTACAGTTTCCACATGTCAGGCGGGCGGGACGGGTGAGAGCGACTCGACAGATGTCGCTGGTGGGATTCATGCAGGCGGGCAGCACCACCGTGTACTCCGGTTCCTGGGGAGGACGACGCTCTGATCCTCGACCGCACCACTCCCGTCTTTGCCGACCCGGACAAGGTCCACGAGCTCGACCACGAGGGGGAGTGGTTTCGAGTGCGGGGTCCGCTGACCGTACCTCGCTCTCCTCAGGGACGACCGGTGCTGCTACAGGCCGGATCGTCGGGCCGGGGACGCGAGTTCGCCGCCAGATGGGCCGAGTTGATCTTCACCGGGGATCCGGGCATCGACGTCGCCCGGTCCCACTACAAGGACCAGAAGGCGCGGATAGCCGCCGCGGGTCGCGATCCCGCCGCGGTGAAGATGCTGCCGATGGTGTACACGGTAGTGGGGGAATCCGCAGCTCATGCCGAGGAGCGGGAGCAGTTGTTCCTCAATGACCTCGTCGATCCGACGGCGTCATTGACGCTTCTGTCGGAGCTGATGAACTACGACTTCTCTGGCCTGGCTCTCGATGCGCCGATCACCGACGAGCTCATTGCATCGGTCTCGGGCATCCGGGGTCTGGTGGAGAACCTGCGCCGGCATATCGGGGGGGATACGGTAACGGTGGCTGACCTGGCCGGCCACCGGGCCACCCTTTTGCAAGGACCTCGCTTTGTCGGGACCGGGAATGCCATCGCCGACCAAATGGAGGAGTGGTTCGACGAGGAGGCCTGCGACGGTTTCGTCGTGGCCGCGACCCACGTGCCCGGCGCCTACGAAGACGTTGTCCGCATGGTGGTTCCCGAGCTACAGCGTCGTGGACTGTTCCGGAAGAAGTACGCCGGGACTACCCTGCGGGATCATCTTGGGATCGGCCGGCCGGAGGCTGGCGCGTTAGGACCGGAGCGGCGCGCCTCATAGGCGGGTCCTCAGAGGGGCAGGAGGACCGGAAGCTGCCGCGAGTCGAGCAGTTCCCGGCCAAGATGCTCGGTCAGGGCCCGGGCGGTGCCCAGGAGTTGATCGAGCAGGAGGACCCGGCGGAAGTAGTGGTGGAACGGGTGCTCTGCGGTGAATCCGATTCCGGCCAGGACCTGTTGACAGTGGCGGGCGGCCGTCCGGGCTCCTCTCCCCGCCAGAGCCTTCGCCGAAGCCGCCATCTGTTGCGATGGCACTTCCCACGCCGCGGCCAGGACGGAGTCCGCCGCTTCGATGGCCACAAGGGTGTCGGCCAGGCGGTGCCGGACCGCCTGGAACGCGCTGATAGGCCGCCCAAACTGGATCCGCTCCAGTGCGTGCTCTCGCGCCAGATCGAGCATCTTCCTCGACGCCCCCACCAGTTCGTGCCCCACGGCAAGCTGACCCAGGGCGACGGCGTCGGCCCAGGTGGCAGTGTGGCGATCCTGGGCCCGGGCAAACCTGACCGCCTCGCCGGTCACCTCGGCCAACCCGTAGTCGGGGTCCATCCCGTTGACCGGCCGTATGGACAGCTCGGAAACGCTGACCGATACGGTCGCCGTGGTCCCCGCCTCGTCGAAGCGGGCGGCGACGAGCGCCGAGTCGTGGTCCCGGAGCGCGGCGGTCCCGAGCCCCCGGACCTCCAGCCGGTCGACTGCTACCCGGCCCGGGGCCAACCATGTGCCGAGAGCGGGCAGTACTACGGGTGCAGCCAGGTTCTCGTCCACCCCGAGCCCGGCCGCGAGGACATAGCTGAGTGCGGACGAGGTGGCGTTGGCGGCGCCCTGCAGTGGAAACAGGCTCGATACTGCGATCCGGGGGCTTATGGCCAGCGCGTCCTGCCATCCCAGCTCCACCAGAGCCGCGTCCAGGGATCCGCCGGTGTGACGCTCGGTGGCCTGCCTGATGCTCTGGGTAAAGAGCTCGAGCTCGGCACTGTCCATCATCGGTCGTCTCCCAGGTCGAGTAGCCGGCGGGCAATGATGTTGCGCTGGATCTCCGAGCTCCCGCCGTAGATCGTCGCGGCCCGGGAATAGAGGAACTCGGACCTCCAGCGCCGGCTCATGGCATCGTCGCCGATGATCACCTGGTCGGCGAGCGCCCCGGCCGCCAGGTCGAAGACGGCCTGTTCCGCGGTGGCGACGAGGACCTTGTCGATGGAAGTCTCTGGTCCGAGCCGCTCGCCTGCGGACAGCCGGTACTGGGTAGCCCACGAACGGGCGCGGAACGCGTACACCAGCTGGACGACCTCACCCACATCCGTAGCCGACAGGGAGCCGGGGGGAGCGGTGGCAAGCAACTGATCGAGCCGCCGCAGCAGGTAGGCGCATCGGTGCCAGAGCGAGTTCGTCCGCTCGTACGGGAGCAGGTCCATGGCCACGGCCCACCCCTTGTCGACCTCCCCGAGAGTCCGGTCGAATGGAACCATCACGTCGTCGTAGAACACCTCGGAGAATTCTTCGACTCCGTGCATGGTCAGCAATGGGCGGACCGTGATTCCGGGGCTGTCCATGTCGATGAACAGTGCGGTGATACCCCGGTGGGCAGACTCGGGCGTACCGGTCCGGGTGAGCAGCACGCAGCGCTTCGAGTATTGGGCGTAGCTCGTCCACACCTTCTGGCCGCTGACCCGCCAACCGTCGTCGGTGCGAGTGGCCCGGCACGACAGCCCACCCAGGTTGCTGCCCGTGCCCGGCTCGGAGAACCCTTGGCACCACATCTCATCCCCCCGAAGAAGGCGAGGGACCATTGTTGCGGCAAGCTCCGGAGGAGCGAAATCGATCATGGTCGGAGCCAGTACTTCGGTCATCGAGTAGACACCGACCTCGACCAGGCCTCGGGCCGTCAGGGCTTCTCCGAGATAGGCCCGCAGGATCGTAGGCCCTCCCAGGCCGCCGGCCCGCTCGGGCCAACCCCAGCGCATCCAGCCAGCGTCGTAGGTCATCCGCTTGATCTTGGCCAGATGGGTCATCTGCTCGTCGAGCGTGCCCAGGACCTCGCCGGGAGCCAGCTCGCCGGCATGCTCGTCGAGCCAGGCGTCCAGTCCTTTCCGGTACGTATCGAGATCCATGGCTGACCCGACTAGTTGCTGGACTTGGCGGCGGGCTCGGGCCGGGTGGGGTCGTGAGGACGTCCGGCATCACGGGCCCCACTCCTGCGCAGGAACGTCATCGATCGAGTCTGCAGACGCCATCCGTTGGCCTTCCGGCGGTAGCTGTCGGTGTACCAACCGATGCGCATGTTGTGGTTCGTCTGATCGACAAAGCACAGTGGCTGGTAGCCGCTGCCGGTGTCGCCATCGAGGTCGATGGCGGGCGGCCCGGTGAGGAACAGACCCTTTGGGGCGGCTTGGACCAGCGTGGGAAAATCACTGAGGGTGTAGGTCGCACCGAAGGCGCTATAGGTGCCGTCGGGGGCGAAGACGTCGATCACCGAGTGGACGTCGTCCTTGGTCATGCCGACTGCGTACCGGGCGAGCAGCTGCTTTATCTCGATGATGTCGGAGATATCTGATTGCTCCACCGCTCTATCCTCCTTGATGCCTTCATCGCACGGGTCGTCGCTCTGCTCCGGCACCCGGCATGCCCGGTTCGCCGCAGCCACAACCTCCCGGCCGGGGGCGTTGCCCAACGGGAGCCTTGCGCACAGACACGCTAACCAGGTTGTTCCTCCGATGGCAACGTGGTGGCAACCGGCTGTCGAAGGGGTGATGGGCCTCGAGCAGCCGGGCCGAGCCCAGCCCGGACGGCCCGGCTCAGCCGGGTTTCCGCAGGTGCGCGAGCTGGTCGGCGTACTTGGCCTGAGCCGCCGTCCGCAGCCGGAGAATGTGCTCCGACGGGAACAGGCCCGGTGCCGCCTCGTAGCCCTTGAGCACCTGCCGGGCCAGGGTCACCTTGTGCACCTCGGTCGGGCCGTCGGCCAGACCCAGGACGAATGACTCCACCAGGTAGCGCACGAGGGGCATCTCGTTGGTCGTGCCAAGTGAGCCATGCAGCTGCAATGCCCGAGCTGACACGTCGTGGAGGACCTTTTGCATCATGGCCTTGACCGCGGAGATGTCCGCCCGCACCGCTTTGTAGTCGCCCAGCTGGTCGATCTTCCAAGCCGTCTGCATCGTCAAGAGCCGGAAGCATTCGATCTCCATCCATGAGTCGGCGATCATCTCCTGCACCATCTGCTTGGCTCCCAGCATCTCGCCCTGTGTGTAACGCGACACCGCCCTCTCACAAAGCATGTCGAAGATGCGTCGCACCAGTCCGACGGTCCGCATGGCGTGGTGGATGCGTCCGCCTCCCAGGCGGGTTTGGGCCACCACGAACGCCCCGCCACGAGGCCCGAGCATGTGGTCATCCGGCACCCGTACGTTTTCATAGCGCACGTAGGCCTCGTAGCCCTGGCCGAGCGGCTCATAGGCCATCCCGACATCGCGGAGGACGTGGACCCCGGGGGTCTCCGCCGGGACGACGAACATCGAATGCCGTTGGTACGGCGGCGCCTCCGGATCGGTCACGGCCATGACTATCAGGAATGCCGCCAGGGAAGCGAATGATGTGAACCACTTCTCGCCGTTGATGACCCACTCGTTGCCCTCGCGCGTAGCGGTCGTGGTGAAGACCTTCGGGTCCGCCCCTCCCTGCGGCTCGGTCATGGAGAAAGAGGACACGATGCGGTTGTCGAGGAGGGGCTCCAGATAACGAGCCTTCAGCTCGGGAGTGCCGTAGTGGGCCAGGATCTCGCTGTTGCCCGAGTCGGGTGCCTGAGATCCGAACACGATGGGGGCGCAGACCGAGCGGCCCAGGATCTCGTTGAGGAGACCGAGCTTGACCTGTCCGAATCCCGGCCCCCCGAGCTGAGGGCCGAGGTGGGTCGCCCATAGGCCTCTTTCCTTGACAATGCGTTGCAAAGGCGGGATGAGCGCCTGGCGCACCGGGTCGCTCAAGTCATGCGACTCATGGACGACGAAGTCGAGTGGCTCGCACTCTTCCCGGACGAATTCCTCCGCCCATTTCAACTGGGTGGCGTACTCGGCGTCAGTTGAGAAATCCCATGCCATTGCCGCTCCTTTCCGGCGCCGAAAGAGGCACCACTCGAAGCCCGGCAGCGGACCGGATCAGTCGAATTGCGAACTGACCGGACCCGCCGTTGCCGCAGCGAGAACCGGGCCGGTAATGTACTTGATACAGCCACGCGCATACGGGGAGAGGCTCGATCGAGACGGGCGAGCCCCCGCCGTGGGGCAGACCAGCCGACTCAGCCTACAGCTCTAGCGATGTATCATCGCCTTGATATGTCGGCGGCGGGAGCTCTGCTGGCGGGAAGGGAATCATGAGTCAGCTTGCCCGAAACGTGGTGCTGGACCCCGAGAATGTCGCAGCGTGGGCTGACGTGCCGTTCGAGGTGCTGTTCTCTCTTCCCAGGGACCAAGTAGAAAGCAGTCAGCGGGCAGCCCTGGTACGGCGGTTCAACACCTTGCGGTCGGAGATAGCGGCGCTTGACAAGCTGGCGTCTCGTCAGGGGGTGGATCGAATCAGCGGGGTGGAGGACGCGGCTCCAGTCTTCTTCGACCACCGGGTCTACAAGAGCTATCCCCTGAGCCTGCTCGAGAAGCGCCAGTTCGATCGGCTGACCGCGTGGATGCGGCGCCTGACCGTTCATGACATCACCAAGATTCCCTCGGACGGGCTGAAGTCGGTGGATTCGTGGCTGGATCGGTTGGACGAGTACGGCATGATCGTCGGGCATTCGACCGGCACCACGGGCAAGCTGAGTTTCATTCCTCGGTCCCGGACCGAGTGGCCGGCGTGGACGGCATCGTATTTCGAGACCAGGCGGGCGGCGACCGGCGTCGACACGTTGAAGGTGAACATTCCGTCGTTTCAGACCGGCTATCGCAGTGGCCACCATATGGGGACGAAGATGCAGTGGCTGTTCGCCAAGGAGTCGGCCGAGGGCGAAGAAGGCCGTCACACGCTGTATGACTACGCCCTTTCCTCGGATCTGCTGTCGCTGGCGGGACGCCTGCGGGCCGCAGAGGAGCGCGGTGAGCTCGACCAGCTGGATATAGACCCGAAGTTGCTGGAGGAGCGGGCGCAGTTGATCGAGCGGAGCCGTCACCGCGACGAGGACTTGCAGCGGTGGTTCACCGAGCTCGCAGTGCAGTATCGGGGTCAGAGGGTGCGTATCAGCGGCACCGCGGGTGATCTGGTGCAAATGGCGACCAAGGGCCGGGAGCAAGGGGTGGCGTGCGAGTTCAGTCCTGACTCGATCCTGCTCACCAGTGGCGGGCTGAAGGGTCTCAAGGACCCGCCGGCAGACTGGGAGCGGTTCGTGATGGACTTCTTCGGAATCGACCGAATCTCCAGTCTGTACGGTATGTCGGAATGCATGGGCCTGGCCCCGATGTGCAGAAACGGGTTCTTCCACTTCTTGCCGCACACTGTCCCGGTCATGATCGACCAGGACGGTGCGGTGTTGCCCAGAGAAGGGGTGCATACCGGGCGCCTCGGCCTGTTCGACCTGCTGGCCGAGAGCTACTGGGGTGGGTTCATGTCGGGTGACCGGGTCACCATCTATTGGGACTACGACTGCGGCTGCGGCTGGAACGGCCCGCGCACCGACCGGAACATAGCCCGCTTCGCCGACCTGGAAGGTGGCGACGACGACAAGATCACCTGCGCCGGCACGGCCCAGGCGTACAGCGACTTCATGGACTACGTCAGCACCATCTGAGGCGATCCCCGGCCCATCCCGGAGACACTCAAGTTTCAGACGTGGGGCGCCACCCGTTGGCGCTTACCCGGCTGTCCGAAGCTTGATTGGCCAGCCGGGTCAGGAAGTCGACGAGGGTCCTTCGCTCTTCTTCGTCGAGTACAGCGAGGTACTGATTCTCGGCCGTAACGCTGCGGTGCATGCTGAGTTTGGTGACCCGCCGGCCTTCGGCTGTGAGGTATGTGCGAACGATCCGGCCGTGGTTGGGGTCGGGCTTCCGCTCTATCAGCCCCCGTCGATCCAGTGCGGTGAGTGCCAGCTGGGCCGCCTGAGGCGTGACCAGCAACCGCCTCGCCAGCTCGGCGCCCGAAAGCCCGGGCTCGTGCAGCAAATGGTTGAGCGTGCCCACCTGAGTGGGGGTGATGTCGTAGATGCGGATCGCCTCGCTGATGGCCCGATGGCCGTTCTGCCAGGCTCGCTTCAGCAGCCAGAGCGGGTATTCGGGCGGTACGCGACGATCGGGGGTCGGGGTGGCGGACGTCGCAGCGGGGCGCGGGGCCATGGCCGGGGAACGATACCACCCAGGCGGTCACCGGCCGGCTCGGAGACTAAAGTGGGAGCGACAACGTGGGGAAGGTGGAGGGATCGATGCGGATCGGCCTGATGATCGGCTCGGACAAGGAGAGAGGGCGCGACGAGCGCTTGGCCGGGCTGGCTGAGGACGTGCGGGTCGCCGAGGCCGGGGGATTCACCTCGATGTGGATCCCCCAGATTCCCGGCTATCTGGATGCCATGACAGCTATAGCGGTGGCGGGACAGCAGTCCTCTCGTATCGAGCTGGGCACGGCCGTGGTGCCGATCCAGACTCGACACCCCGTAGTAATGGCCCAGCAGGCCCTGACCACTCAGGTGGCCTGCGGGGGCCGGTTCGCCCTCGGCATCGGGCCGTCTCACCATTGGATCGTCCAGGATCAGCTCGGTCTGGTGTACGAGCGGCCCGCCCACATGACACGCGAGTATCTGGAGGTCTTGAGCGCGGCACTGAGAGGGCCGGGTGCAGTGGACGTCGAGAACGAGGAGTACCGGGTTCACAGTCCCCTGGACGTGACCGACATGGCGGCGCCGCCGGTTCTGATCGCGGCGTTGGCTCCGCTCATGCTGCGGATCGCCGGGGAGCGGGCGGCGGGCACGATTCTGTGGATGGCCGACGAGCGGGCTATCGGAGAGCACGTGGTGCCGCGGATCACCAAAGCCGCGGCCGATGCCGGGCGGCCGGCGCCACGGGTGGTCGCCGGAGTGCCGGTGGCGTTGTGCGCCGATGGCGAGGTGGACGCGGCCCGGCAGTTCGCCAGTGCCCTGCTCGGCCATGCCGAGATCTCTCCTAATTACCTGCGGTTACTGGAGCACGGCGATGCTACCGACGTCGGCGACGTCATGGCGGCAGGGAGCGAGTCGGCGGTGCTCGAGCGACTGCACCGGTTCCGCGACACGGGAGTCACTGATCTGGCGGCCCGCGTGGTGCCCTACGGCCGGGACCTGGCGGCTCGTATCGAGTCTCGCCAGCGCACCCAGGCATTCCTGGCCACGCTCTGCCCGGAGTTGTGACCATGAGGGGACTGATAAGCCCTCGTAACTCGATGTCCAATATGCCGGTCTGGCCCCGCGACTCCGCCGCCTGAAAGATCGCTTGCGGCGGCCTGGCAACTGTCGACGAGTGGAGCCCCTCCAAGCGTTTGATCCAACGGCCGGCGGTTTGGTGTATGGCCGGCAGGTCGAACGAGTCCCGGGGGGGGTGGCGGCAATTCCTTTAGAGGTCGATTACGGCCCGACTGGTTGGATGGAAAAGGGAAGAAGGTGAAGGCCACCGATGCGTGACCTCGCTCCGAGGGGGCCCGTGCCGATGTGTCAAGGTCTTGACGCTCAATGGCTGAACTAGTACTTTAAACCGCATTGGGGGTGCTCCAACGGCGCACGTTCTGCAATTCTGCCCGCCGGTCCGTGCTCCAAGGAGGGCTCGCCGCAGTGTCGACGACATCAGGAAAGTAGGTTCTGCGGTTGGGGTATATCGACTGTGACACTGGTGTCACCGACGTCGAGCGCACGCGGGATTTCCCTGGTCCTGGACAGGAAGCACTTCGGGCCGGGCGGCAGCCCAATCCGGGTTCCGATTCTGAGCGGGCGCAAGCATTCCGACGCGACCCTATGAAGCAGGGGAGCCAGTGCGAATGGGTTCCGTGTCCTTCGGTGTCAGTTAGGTGATCGCAGCCAGCCGCGGGTACGCAAGCCAACGGCGGGATCCTGCTGGGTCCGGCCCCTGGCATTTCGTGCCGCGGTACAAGCTTGATATTGCGGCTATCAGAGGTGGCTCGTGCAGAAGTTCCTGAACCTATTTATCTCGGGCACGGTTACGGGCGCCATCTACTCGATCATGGCGGCTGGACTGGTGCTCACGTACGAGACCTCCGGGGTGTTCAACTTCGCCCACGCCGCCGTCGCCTTTTCCTCTGCCTACTTCTATTTCCAGCTGAACACCGGGCAGGGGATCCCCATCGTGCCCTCGGCCATCATCACCGTGTGCATCTTTGCCCCGCTGCTCGGATTGGCACTGGACCGCATCGTGCTCGGCCGGATGGCAAACGCGCCCATGTACGCCCGCATCGTGGGGACCATCGGCGTTCTCATCGCCCTGCCGAACTTCGTGCAGTGGCTGGTGGACGCGGTCATGGTCAACTGGTGGGGGCTCAACCTCGCCGATCTGAGCAAGTACGGCGCTGACAGCGGGTTCTTTCCCCCCGGCCTCGGACCGTCGCCACCGAAGGTCTTCTCACTGGGGTGGGCCGGCCTGAACACCGTTCGCATCACGTCCGACCAGCTCGCGGTCTTCATAGTCGCCCTCCTGACGGCGGTCGTGCTCTACGTGGTCATCCGCCGGACCCGGGTGGGCCTCGAGATGCGCTCCCAGGTGGATCGGGAGTCTCTGGCCCAGCTGCGCGGCATCGATCCCCGGCGCACGTCCGGGATCGCGTGGATGCTTTCCATGACCCTGGCCGGGCTCGGCGGTGTGCTGATTGCCCCTCTGTTCCAGCTGGACAGTGACACCTTCACCCTCGTGGTGTTCGCATCGCTCGCCGCGGTTGCCGTCGCAGGCGTGCGATCGATCCCGATCGCGTTCGCAGCCGGGCTCGCACTCGGCGTACTGCAGAACATGGTCGCCGGCTACAAGACGACCGTCTTTCCCAAGTTCCTGAGCAATCTGTCCGGACTCGACAGCGCGGTTCCGTACCTCGTGCTGATCATCGCCTTGTTCGTCTCGGGACGGCGCAACCGCGGCCGGTTGGCCGGATCGGTATCGGACGAGAGGCCTGCTCCGGATCACAGAGACGGGCTACCCTCATGGCGACGGAAGTTGCCGTGGGCCATCTTCGTTACCCTCCTCGTCCTGTACGCGCTGGGCGCCTTTCCGTGGCCCGGCAACCGGCCCTACGTCCTGTCGAGCATCCTGGCCCCGGGCCTGGCCCTCTCCATAGTGTTCCTGTCGTTCGTCGTGGTAACCGGCATTGGCGGCATGGTCAGTCTGGCTCAGGCCACCTTCGTGACCGCCGGCGGCTTTGCCGCCGGGTGGGCGCTCCAAGTCACCGGCGCCACCCATCCGCCTCCTTGGGCCGCCTGGAAGTTCAACATACCGTTGATACTTCACCACGGGCAGATGAACTTCCTCGTCGCCTGTCTGTTCGGCGCGCTCGCGGCCGCCGTGCTGGGGGCTCTGATCGCGCTGTCGGTCCGGGGGATGAGCCTCCTCTCCCTCGCTCTCGCCACCTTCGCCCTGGCGTGGGTGATGTACTTCATCGTCTTCGAGAACGACGGGATCAGCAACACCTCCTCCGGCTACTCGTTCAACCCGCCGTCGTTCCACCTCGGCTTCATCAAGTTCGACTTCTCCAACGCCGCGAGTTTGACCTGCTTGATGCTGCTCGTCTTCGGCATCATCGCCCTGCTTATATACAATTTGCAGAAATCGCCTTCGGGTCGGGCCATGTATGCCGTCCGAAGCTCGTCAGTGGCGGCTCAGACGTCGGGTATCTCGCCCGTTCGGGCCCAGGTGACCTTATTCGCCCTGTCCGCGGCCATCGCCGGTTTTGGTGGAGCGATGTATGCCGTCAGCTCCTTCACCATCACCCGCGATAGCGCGCCTCCCATCATCGGCCTCACCTGGCTTGCGGTTGCGGTCACCTTTGGGGTTCGCCGGTCCGGAGGAGCGCTTCTTGCCGGACTGGCCTACAGCTCGGGGACCGAGATCTGGAACCAGATCGCCGGGTTCTCCTTCATGCCTCACTTCATCTCCAACCTGATCACGTCGACCTACTTCTTGCCGATGCTCTTTGGTCTCGGTGCGGTCAACCTGGCCAAGAACCCTGACGGTCTGCTGGCGATGATCGGCTCCGACCGTCTCGAAAAGCGCCGAGCGAAAGCACGTGAGGCCCGCATCGCCGCGGCGGAAGCGGCACTGCACGATGGCCAGCCGGTCGTGCCGGTGGAGGCCGTTACCGAGGATCAGGTCCTCGAGGCGGTGGGCGCCATCACGGCCGATGGAGACGGGCGGCACGCCGGCGAGGAGCCGGTGCTCCTCCTCGAGAACGTGGTGGCCGGGTATGGAGATGTCGAAGTGCTTCACGGCGTCAGTTTCGCGGTTGAACGGGGCCAGATCGTCGCGCTTTTGGGAGCCAACGGTGCCGGCAAGAGCACTCTGTGCAGCGTGGCGGCCGGCGTGGTCCCGCTCACCAGCGGTCGGATATACCTCGGTGGCGACGACATATCTGAAGCCGACGCGTTCACCCGGGTCCGCCAGGGCTTGCTGCTTGTTCCCGAGGCCCGAGGGGTCTTCCCGGGGCTGACCGTCGAAGACAACCTCCAGGTCCTGCTGCGCCAGCCTGAACTGCGAGACAAGGCCTACGAGCGGTTCCCAATCCTGGGCCAACGGCGCAGTCAGCTCGCCGGCTTGCTGTCGGGGGGGGAGCAGCAGATGCTGTCACTCGCCCCCGCGCTCGCCAGCCCACCGCGCGCGCTCCTGGCCGACGAGCCGACGCTCGGCCTGGCCCCGCTGGCGGCCGACGTGGTGATCGAAGCACTGCGGGAATTGCGCTCGATGGGTACGGCCATATTGCTCGTCGAGGAAAAAGCGAGTGAAGTCATGAAAGCGGCCGATGTAGTGGCGTTCATCGAGCTCGGCCAGTTGGTCTGGATAGGTCCTCGGGCCGACGCCAGTGAGGAACAGCTCTCGGCCGCGTACTTGGGAGGAAATGCCCGTACCTGAGTACTAACATGGGGGTGCCGATATTCGTGGTTCGACGGTCGAGAGTGGAGGGTCCTGAATGGGAAAGATGTTGGTGTTCAGCAGCGCGGTAGAAGGGCGGGACGACGAGTACAACGAGTGGTACAACAACGTGCACCTCAAGGAGGTCTGCGCCACCGATCCGTTCAAGAGCGCAGAGCGGTACCGCATCCCCGACGTCCAGGGCCTTCCCCAGCCGTCGAGCCATCGCTATGTGGCCATCTATGAGTTCGATGGTCCGCCCCAGGGTGCGCTCGACAGCCTGTTCGCAGCCACACCGGGGTTCAATATGAGCGACGCCCTGAACGCCGCGGAGGCCCAGATCGTGATGGTGGAGGATTTCTGACGGCTTCCCGGGAGCGGGCCAGATGTCAGCTGGAGAGCAGGTAGATGCCGCCCCGGCCCATTTGAATGGGTCGGGGACGCCTATACTCGCGCTAGAAGAAGTGAGCGTACGCTTCGGGGGGACCACCGCGCTGGACCGCGTCTCGCTGTCTTCGCGCGTCGGGGAAGTCGTCGGCCTCATCGGCCCCAATGGGGCGGGCAAGACGACGCTGTTCGACGTGCTCTCGGGCGTGCGCATTCCCGATCACGGGCGGGTGTTCCTCGAAGGGCGAGACATGACCCGGGCCGACGCGATCGCCCGGGCCCGATGGGGCCTGCGCCGCACCTTTCAACGGGTCCAGACATTCGGCTGGTTGACAGTCGAGGACAATGTGTTGTCCGCACTGGAATGGGAAGGCGGCGGCGGGGGTATCCTCGCCGATCTCGTCAGCTTTCCCACCAGGCGCAAACGAGAGAAGCAACGGCGAGCCCGGGCCGGCGAGATGATCGAGACGTGCGGACTGAGCGCCGTGCGCAAGGAGCCGGCCGGATCCCTGCCAATCGGTGTGGCCCGCATGGTGGAGGTCGCTCGGGCGCTCGTCGCTGACCCCAAGGTCCTGCTACTCGACGAGCCGTCGTCCGGGCTGGATCAGGGAGAGGCCGAGCGGCTGGGCGAGTGCATCGAGAACGTGAAAGCCACCGGGACATGCGGGGTCATCCTGGTGGAGCACGACGTGGGTTTCGTGATGCAGCACAGCGACCGGGTCGTGGTCCTTCATCTCGGCGAAGTGCTCGCCGAGGGCGGACCGGCCGAGATTCAGGGCAACGCCGAGGTACGGGCCGCATACCTTGGTAACGGGTGACGCCGTAATTTCGGTCGGATCGGAATCAGGAGGAAAAGGTCGTGGAGGAGTGGGACCACCTAACCGATTTCCTCGTCGTCGGTAGCGGCGGCGGGCTCGCGGGCGCGGTTGCTGCGAGCGCGGAGGGACTGGATGTGCTCGTCGTCGAGAAGAGCGAGTGCATCGGCGGCTCGACGGGGATGTCCGGCGGAGTGCTGTGGCTGCCGAACAATCCGTTGATGCAGCGGGAGCAGGTGCCGGACTCGATGGAGGCTGCGCTCGACTATTTTGCCACAGTGGTCGGCGACGCCGGCCCTGCATCATCGGACGCCCGGCGCCGAGCTTTCGTGAGGGAGGGGATCAACATGATCCTTGCCCTCGAGCACGAAGGGATGTCGTTTCTACGCTGCGAGGGGTACAGCGATTACTACGCCGACGTGCCCGGGGTCATGGGTGCCCAGGTTCGCGGGCGTTCGATCGAGTGCGTGGCGACTGACACCAAGCGGATAGGGCCTTTGGCGGAAAGGCTGCGACCGGCGGCCGCGGCTCCATTGGTGCTACGGACCGGCGAGGTACCCAAGATGTCGCTGCTGCGGACGAGCGCCGGCAAGCTGACCGCGCTCCGGGTTGGCGCGCGCACAGTTGGCAGCCGGCTGCGCAATATGCGCCTTACCACCAACGGCGGAGCGTTGACCACCCAGTTACTGGAAGTCCTGCTGCGCCGTGAGGTTCCTGTCTGGTCCGAAACCCCGTTTGTGGAACTGGTCGAGGAGGACGGTCGCATCCTCGGGGCGGTAGTGACCCGGCACGGCAGGAACGTCCGGATCCGAGCCCGGTGTGGCGTCCTCATCGCCGCCGGTGGCTTCGCCCACAACGGCCCTATGCGCAGAAAGTACGGCCAGGAGCCCAACGACGGATTGTGGACCACATCGAACCCCGGTGACACGGGGGAGGTACTGGAGAACGTCATCGAGCACGGGGCCGCGACCGACATGATGGACGTGGCGTGGTGGATCCCCACCCTGCTCGGTCCGGGCGACACCAGGCAACAGTCGAACACCCGGCTGATGCCGGGCTCGATCATCGTCGACACCTCGGGCCAGCGATACATGAACGAGTCCGCCGACTACGTCCGTTGCGGATACGAGATGTACAAGCGGGAGCGAGACAACGGAGCTGGCATCCCATCGTGGACCATGTTCGACTCGCGGCACCGGTCGCGCTATCTCTTTGGCAAGTACCCTCCGGGGAAGGCACCCAAGGACTGGCTGGCCGGCGGGTATTTGAAGTCCAGCGACTCGATCAGAGGCCTAGCCGAGCAATGCGACATCGATCCCGCCACCCTGGCTGCGACGATCGAGCGTTTCAACCGATTCGCCACCGTGGGCGTCGACGAGGACTTCCACCGGGGCGAGACGGCGCACGAGAAGTATTACGGCGATTTTTCCCAGAAACCCAACGTGTGCCTGGCTCCGCTGGGCCGCCCCCCGTTCTTCGCCGTGCTGACCTACCCGGGTGACGTGGGTACGAGTGGGGGCGTGCTGTGCAACGAGCACGCCCAGGTCCTCAGCACCGACGGCGTCCCTCTGCCCGGCCTCTACGCCGCCGGCAACGTGACCGCCTCGGTAATGGGTCGCACCTATCCCGGGGCGGGCGCCAGTATCGCCGCTTCTACGGTTTTCTCTTTTATCGCGGCCAAGCACGCAGCCAGTCGAATGCCCGCTTCATCCGGCCTGGCCTGACCCGCCGCTTCCCCGGCCGGGCGATTGGCAGTCCCGCAGAGAATGCGTCGATGTCGATCCGCTCGCTCATCGGTGTACGAACGTTGTATTCCTTCGCCGCTCGGGTTAAATCGGCGGATCGGGGGGCAACTACTTATCGGTTCCCTGACAGCCGTCCGCAGCCACAAATGTACGATCCTCGGGGTCACTGTGCTGCCGGGGATATGGCCATCACCTGGAGCTTGCGGGTTCCGACGGCCGGACGGTAAAGTACGGGCGCAGGTATTTTGTCCGAGATACGGCATCTTGCGGTTCCTTAGGACAAGGCGTAGTCACCACCCTTGCCAATGGGCGAAGCGGAGGCAGCCGACAGGTGATGGGCACGTCGCTATTCGCTCGGTTGCGAGGACATTGAGGGTCGACTGCCCAGGCAGGCGGCCGAACGAGACGAGATTTTCTGTAATTCGACGAGGAGGGTGAATGACGACAGAGAAGGATCTGGCGGTAGATGCCGATGTGGCGCGCCGGCTTTACGCCACAATGACCCTGGCGCTGGCGTGTGACGAACGTTTACGCAAAGGATTCGCCAGCGGAGAGTTCTTCGGCGTTATCTGGCCGTCCCGCGGGCAGGAGGCGATAGCCGCAGGAATGGGTGCGGCGCTGCGGACCGACGATCGTCTCGTGACAACGTACCGAGGTATCCACGACCAGATCGGCAAGGGAGTTCCGCTCACTGAGATCATCGGCGAGATCCTGGGCCGTACGGTCGGGGCGTCGCGCGGCAAGGGTGGGACCATGCACATCACCGCCCCCGATGTGGGGCTCATGCTCTCCACCGGGATCGTCGGTGCCGGGGTACCGGTAGCGGTCGGTCTCGCCCTGGCGGCGAGGCAGCAGGGGAGCGACCGTGTCGTCGCGGTGTCGTTCGGGGACGGCGCCACCAACACCGGTTCCTTTCACGAGGGCATGAACCTGGCCTCGACCTGGCAGCTTCCTGTCATTTTCGTCTGTCAGAACAATGGGTTCGCCGAGATGACCCCGACGGTCGACACCATGCACATCCACCAGGTGGTCGATCGGGCTTTGGCCTATGCCATGCCCGGGTCGCGGGTAGACGGCAACGATCCAGAAGCGGTCTACCGAGCCGTCGCCGAGGCCGTCTCCCGGGCTCGCCAGGGCGGTGGTCCCTCTCTCCTGGAGTGTGTCACCTTCCGCCTGAAGGGTCACTACTTCGGCGATCCGCAGCCGTACATGCCTCCCGAGCAACTCGCCGCCGCGGAGTCGAACGATCCTATTCCCAGATACCGGGAGAAGCTCCTGGCCAGTGGCACCCTCTCCGAAGCGGACCTTTCGGCCATCGACCAGCAATCCGTGGCTCAGGTGGATGAGGCGCTCCGCCAGGTGCTGGCGTCGCCGATTCCGGACCTGTCCGAGATCGACCTCGACCTGTTCGTCCAGATGAAAGGAATCCCGGCATGACGACTGTGGCGGAGACAAAGACGCTCACAGTGATGGCTGCCCTCAACGAAGCGCTCGACGAGGCGATGACCGCAGACTCCCGGGTGTTCCTCCTCGGGGAGGATCTGGCCGATCCGGGTGGCGGCGTCGTCGGGGTGACAAAGGGACTGTCGACCAAGCACGGACGGGAGCGGGTGCTAGATACCCCGATCTCGGAGGCGGCCATAGCTGGTGCCGCCATCGGCGCCGCGCTCGAGGGCCAGATCCCCGTGGCTGAGATCATGATCATGGACTTCATCGGCATCGCCATCGACCAGATCGTCAACCTGGCCGCCAAGGCCAGGTTCATGTCCGGAAACCGGACGCCGTGCCCGGTCACCATCCGCACTGCGACCTTCGGGGGGCTGGGCTCAGGCGCTACCCATTCGCAGTCCCTCGAGGGCTGGTTCATGCACATCCCCGGGTTGAAGGTGATCGTTCCCAGCACCCCGGCGGACGCCAAAGGCCTGCTCAAGGCGGCGATATTCGATCCGGATCCCTGTTTGTTCATGGAGACCGTGGCCACCTATGGAGTGCAGGGAGAGGTTCCTGTCGGTGAACACGTCGTGGAGATCGGTTCCGCCGACATAAAGCGTCCGGGTTCGGACATCTCCGTGGTGACGTACGGTCGGGGCGTGTTCGATGCCCTGCAAGCGGCGGGGGATCTGGCCTCTGAAGGTATAGAAGTGGAGGTGGTCGACCTCCGATCCCTCGTTCCCCTCGACGTGGATACGGTGTTGGAGTCGGTTCGCCGTACCGGGCGTGCCGTGGTGGCTCATTACGCCACCCAGTTCGCCGGGCCCGGGGCCGAGGTGGCAGCCACGATCAGTGCTCAGCTGTTCGGGACGCTCCAGGCACCGGTCGGCCGGGTGGGGGCTCGCTACCGGCCCATACCGTCGTCGTCCGGGCTCGAATCGGCGGCTCTACCCGATGTCGCTCGACTCGTAGAGGCGATCCGGACGACGGTTGGGTTTGGTCGATGAGCCTCGTTCCCGTGCAGATGCCAAAGCTGACGATGGCGGCGGTGGACGGGACCTTCTTGCAATGGCTCGTCGAGGACGGAGAGGCGGTCACCAGGGATCAGCCTCTTTACGTGGTCGAGACGGAGAAGGTGGAGACGGAGGTCCCATCGCCTGCGGCCGGGGTGTTGCGCCACGGGCCGGCTGAACCCGGCGAGGTGTACAAGGTAGGAACCCGGCTCGGCTCCGTCGAGGTTTCGGCCGACGGGTAACCGGGGTCCCGGCGGCGCCCCGTTCTAGGCGGGGCGCCGGGCCAATGGACCTATCTGGCCAATGGACCTATCTGGCGTCCCACCCGCCATCGACCGGGAGGACGTGACCGGTGACCATGACTGACTCGTCCGAGCACAGCCAGGCTATGGCGTTTGCCTGATCGGCTGGCTGGGCCACCTGCGGGATGACATGGAATCCGGCCACGGCCTTCCTCATATCCTCGTCACCCATCGCGGCAAGGGCGTTGGGCGTTGCGGTGAGGCCTGGAGCGACGGCGTTGACTCTGATCGATCGTTCGGCGTACGTGACGGCGGCATAGCGGGTCAAGTGGACCACCGCGGCCTTGGCCGCAGAGTAGGCGGCTGTAGCGTACGGAGTTACGTGCAGGCCGGCCATCGAGGAGACGTTCACGATCGATCCTCCACCGCCTCTCAGCATCCACCCGATCTCGTGCTTCATGCACAGAAATGTGGTGCGCAGCGAGAGCGAGATGGTGGAGTCCCATGAGCCCTGGGTCTGGTCGTGGAGCTCGACGTCCGGAGTGTCCTCGGCGCCGTTGCCGCCCACAACATTGGCGGCGAAGTCGAGCCGGCCATGGCTGGCCGCGAGGAGGTCGAACAGATCCGCCACGGCCTCGCTGCGGGTCACATCGCAGTTGTGGTATTCGGCAGAGAGACCCTGTCCGGTGAGCGCTCGACTCAGCTCTGCTCCCGCCTCGCTGTCGACGTCGACGATCACCACATGAGCCCCCTCGGCGGCAAAGACCCTCGCCGTACTGGCCCCGATCCCACCGGCTCCAGCGGTGACCAGACCTACCTTGCCTTCGAATCGACCTTGCGGCACCGCCCCTCCTTCGGACTGGCTGATCTTCGGTTCCCGCCGCCGGGGAGGCTAACAGAATCCCGCCCTGATCCTCGGGGGAGCCGCAGAGGCGTTCCCCCTCCCGCCCCAGGTTCAACCTGACATGTCTGGTAAAGTCTCCTGGTGCCTGTCGTGCGCGTCGAGCCGGCCGGATTGGAGTTCGAGGTCGAGCCGGGGGAGTCGGTCGCCGAGGCAGCGTGGCGGCTCGGCTATGCGTGGCCCACTATCTGTTGGGGCCAGGCGGAGTGCATGGTCTGCTTCGCCAAGGTCCTCGAGGGAGAGCACCAGACCGAAGCTCCGGGGGACGAGGAACTCCTGCAGATGCAGATGCGTCTTCCGGCCCGGTCGTGGTCGCCTCAGACCAGGTTGGCCTGCCGTCTGAAGATCACCGGTCCGGGAGTGGTACTGGAGAAGAGGGGCGTACGGCCGCCGCGCTCGAAGCCCAGCCGGATGGCTGTTCCGCCTCAGAAAGCTTCGTACTCGACTGAAACCTCGGCACTGGTCGGCAGGGCCTGACAGGTCAGGATCCAGCCCTCCTCTACTTCTTCGGGGGTCAGCGCGTTGTTGACCCTCATCTTCGCCGAACCCTCCTTGAGAATGGCCATGCAAGTGGCGCAGCTGCCTGATTCACATGAGAACGGCGGTTGCAGACCGGCCCGGCGGGCCGTCTCCAGGACTGTGTCACCGGGGTGGTAGCTGGCGGCTATCCGCTTACCCTTCATGATGATCGTCAGCGTTTCCGGAGCCTCGGTGACCTGCGACGGGGTCTCGTCAACGGCCGGCGGGGCGGGGTGGCCATCGACGACGAACCGCTCTATGAATATCTGGCCAGGGGTGACCCCCATCCCGAGCAGGGTGGACTCAACCAGATCCATGAACGGCCCCGGCCCGCAGATGTAGAAGTCCGCATCCAACGATCCTGTGACCAGGTGAGAGATGGCGTCGGCCGACATGAATCCGGAGTCCGTATCGAAATGGTGGTGGATCTCGAAGCGATCCGGATAGCGGGACTGCCACTCGCGGAGAGAGCTCTCGAAGATCACGGAATCCGGGCCGCGGTTGGCATAGAAGACCCGGACAGATCGGGGCGTCGACACCAGGGCTCTCTTCACGATCGACATGACCGGTGTCACACCGCTGCCGCCGCAGAACGCCACCACGGGAGCGTCGCCATCGTCACGCAAACAGAACACGCCCGCCGGTTTGGTGAGCTCGAGGGTGTCGCCGGCCGCGACCTGGTCGAGGAACCAGTTGGATACCAGGCCGTCCGCAACCCGCTTCACGGTGACCGTCAGGTCGCCGTCGGTCTCAGGAGCGCTCGACATCGAGTAGGACCGCAGCTGCTCGTCGCCGGCGATGTGGACCCGGAAGGTGCAGAACTGTCCCGGCTCGTACCTGAACAGGTCCGTCAGGTCATCGGGGATCTCGAGCACGAACGAACGGGCGTCCTCCGTCTCTTGCACGATCTGCTTGACCCGCACGATGTGATAGCCGTGGGTGCGAAGAACGTCCTGGTGGTGGGCCTCCGCCGCCTCCGCGCTCGGGTTCGTCGTCACCGCTCAAGGGTACCAGGAGGGTGTGGCAAAAGCTTGCGCCCCGCCCGCCTGCTCACGGGGCCCAGTCGAGGGGTGGACGTTGCCTGACGGCCCCCGACCGGCCTAACGTACTCGGCGCAACCGGACCCAGGAGACAGGGGATCTAGATGTCGATCGTGGGTTTCATCGGCCTCGGAAACATGGGTAGCGTCCTCGCGTCCAACCTGGTAGGGAGCGGCTTTGACCTCCTCACCTATGACGTAACCGGTCCCCAGCGCTCGCCCGAGGGAGCCACGTTCCTCTCCGGGATCCCCGAGGTGGCTCGACGCGCCGACGTGGTGGTCCTGAGCCTGCCCGATGGCGCCGCCTCGGAGCAGGTGAGCCGTGAGCTCGCGGCTGTCGACGGACGCAAGACGACGCACGTCGTTGATACCTCGACCATCGGACTCCGCTTCGCCCGGTCGATATCGGACCTATTGAGCGAAGCGGGTATCGCCTACATCGACGCGCCGGTATCGGGCGGGGTCGCGGGGGCCAGGGCCCGCACCCTCGCCGTGATGTATGCCGGCTCCGACGAGGCTTGCGTTCACGTCGAGCCGGTGCTGGCTGGATTGAGCGACCGCCGACACCGGGTCGGAGACGCTCCCGGGATGGCCCAAGCAATCAAGCTGGCCAACAACTTCCTGTCCGCCACCGCGCTCGTGGCGACGAGCGAGGCCATTGCCTTCGGTCTCTCGGTCGGCCTCGATATGGCCAAGATGATCGAGGTCCTGAATGACTCCAGTGGACACAACACGGCGACGGAGGACAAGTTTCCCAATCACGTCCTTACCGAGAAGTTCTCATCCGGGTTCGCCAACTCCCTGATGAACAAAGACATGCAGCTCTACCTTCGCGCTGTCGAGGAGGAGCGGGGACCGGCGCTCATCGGCAATCTCACTGCGTCGGTGTGGGAGAAGTTCGCGACAGCAGAACCGGGTGTCGACTTCACTCGCATCTTTCCCTTCATCGAGGGCGGGAATGCCGGCAACTAAACCTAGCTGTAGTCGCCCGTGCGGAATTGAGCCAGGACTTCCTCGGTTATGCCCCAGAGCTCCCTCGTCGTGGCCCCTCCATCCACGACAAGCGTCTGACCTGTGATCCGTTCCGAGAGGCGGGAGCAGAGGAAGAGGACCGCATTTCCGATGTCGTGAGCGTGTGGCGGCGCCAGCGGATTGATCGAATTGACGGCCCACTGGCCTTCGGGCCAATCCTCATTGCCAAAGCCGACATTACCCGGAGCGACGGCGTTGACCCTTATGCCGTAGCGACCCAACTCCTGAGCAAACGACTTGGCGAGAGATATGACGCCTGCCTTTGCCGCACCGTAGGGTGCGTGCATGGCCGCGGCGTTTATGCCGTCGGTGGACGCAAGAGCGACGATTGAGCCCCCGGTTGCTTGCTTGATCATTTGCCGCCCGACCGTCTGGTAGAGGTAGAAGACCTGAGCGACGTTGTACTTCATGGTCCAGTCCCAGTCTTCTTGGGAAAACTCCTCGGCATGGTCCCAGCGCGCCCCGCCGATGATATCCACGCAAGCGTCGATCGAGCCGAGCCGCTCAGCCGCCTCGTCAATGGCCCGTTGCACCTCAGCCGGCTCGGTCATGTCCGCGATTATCGGAAAGGCCACGCCTCCATTGCTCTCGATCTCTGACACGATCGCCTTCGCCCGGTCCTGGTCGATGTCGATGCACGCAACCTTTGCCCCCGCTTCGGCAAGGTTGAGAGCGCTGAAGCGGCCATGGCCTGCTCCTTCTGACCTGTAGCCAGCCCCGGAGACAACCGCTCCCTTGCCTTCGAGTCCCAGATCGATCATGTAACCGTCTCCTTCTTTCGTATCAGACCCGCAAAGCGAACGGTTTTCTCCCGGGCAAAGGCTTTGCCACGGCTGAGGATAACAAGCGCCACACGGACGCGTCCACCTCCTGGCCATCAGCCGACTCTGACCTCATGGACGGCTACGGAACATTATGATGCCATCGGTTTGACGACGATGTCTGCTCCCACTAGGTTCGGCCCCGATATCAGCCCGCGAATACGTTCCGTGAAGGAGGATCATGGACTTCTCGGGCAGGACAGCAGTAGTGACCGGGGCGGCCAGTGGCATCGGCAAGGCGACCGCGCTTGCCTTCGGCGAGGCCGGAGCAAATGTCGCGCTTTTCGATCTCGACTCCCGCGGTGGAGCCGAGGTGGCCAACCAGATCGACCTGACGGGAGAGCGGGTCGTGGTGTGCGATGTAGACATGGCTCAACCAGCAGCGGTCCGAGCGGCCTTGCGGGCTGTGAATGATCGGTTCGGTGGCCTGGACGCTGTGGCCAACGTCGCGGCTATCTACCCCATAGCGAAGGCCCTGGATGTTAGCGAGGATTTTTGGGATCGGATTCTCGCTATCGACCTCCGCGGCGTCTTCTTCTGTTGCCAGGAGGCCATACGTCTCATGGTGGCGCAGGGCAGCGGTGCCGTCGTCAATGTTGCCTCAGGCGCGGCATTTCGGCCGGTCGACGGCCAAGCCGCTTACACCGCGGCCAAAGCCGGCCTGGTCGGAATGACCAGGGTGATGGCATTGGAGCACGCCAGGCTGGGTGTTCGCGTCAATGTCGTCGCGCCCGGGCACACCTCGACAGAAGGGTCGGTTGCCCTGGCGACCAAGGAGCAGATATCGACCATGGCGGACAGTCTTGTTCCGGGCCGGTTCATGACTCCCGACGAACCGGCGAACGCCATAGTTTGGCTGTGTTCCGACGCGGCCTCCGGAGTGAACGGAGCGATAATAAATGTCAACGGCGGCAACCACATGCCTCAGGGCTGACCGAGCTAGAGCCCCATGCGAATGCCCAGCTTTTGACTTCACCCGAGAGGTACGGGACTGTGGTTTCTCTTGTAGGTACAGCTTCGGACGACGTTGCGGCGATACTCGCGACCGGAAATGCCGACGTGACCACCGTCTTCGTGTCGATGTCCGGCCGGGACCCGGACGGACAGGACGCGGACTACATTCGCTGGCACTCGCTCGACCACCGGCCGGAGCAGCACCGGCTCAAAACCCTGGCCGCGTCGGTGCGCATCGTCTCCACCCCGCAGTGCCGGGCCGCCCGGGCGGTCAGCACCGATCGCTACGACGCCGTCGATCACGTCGTGACGTATCTGTTCTCTGACATCGAAGGGCTGAAGGGTTTTGAAGCCCTCAGTGCCGGCTTGCGGCAGGCCGGTCGCCACCGATCGGCTCTACCCTCCGTGGAGCGCGGGGTATTCCGGCAACAGGGGAGGGTGGCGTCACCTCGTATCAAGGTCGGCGCTGACGTGCTGCCCTGGTGGCCGGCCCGCGGCGCTTATGTGCTCATCGAGGAATCAGCCGAGCCGCCGGCCCTCGATATCGTCGAGATTCCGGGGGTAGGTGGAGCGTGGTGGGCAACCGCGATTCAACACGAGACACAGCATCGCCCCGATGACAACGGCTCGCTGCAGATCACATACTGCTACCTCGATGATGACCCGCCCGCGACTGCGCGCCGGCTGGCAAGCTACCTCGAGAAGCGCTGGGCCGGCTCTTGTGCCGTACCGCTTCTGGCCGCGCCGTTCCACACCATCGCCAGCTACGAGTGGGACCGCTATTTGCCCTGATCTCCATTAGAGGACTCAGGCAAAGAGCCCGGGTTGGTCACAGTGCATTATTGGCAGCTCAGATTTAGATTCAAGATTGCTTCTAGCGGGCGCCGCTTCGGAGCCCGGGGAACCCGGATCGGCCTCGAGCGGGTGCGGGTTCGGACCGCTTCGGCGCGGCCTAAGCGGGTAGGGCAGACGAGGAGGAAGGGTGCAGACTGGGCGGAGGCCGGGACGCTCTCCCACCGCCGTCAAGCGCACCGTGCTATAGTTGCCGGGGTCGCTCTACGGCCCCGGTTGCCACGCGAACGGCGACCTCGAAGAGCTTCAAAATGCAGGGTTTCTAGCTACAGACGTGAGGGGGAGTCGAAGCAGGTGTTTCGGAAACCGAAGGCTGTCCCCGGTGTGGCGGTGGTAGCTCTGATTGTGGCCCTCGCCGCGTGCTCCTCGAGTTCGAAATCGTCCACCAGCAGTTCTACCTCCGCCACCCAGTCCACCACTGGGTCGACGGCCGCCCCGTCGGTGGGGGCGACTGGGACGACGGGAGCGCCCATAAAGGTCGGTCTCATATGCTCTTGCTCGGGTCCATTCGGGGGCGCCGTTGTCCCGGGTGAAGACGTGTATAAGGCCTGGGTTAACACCGTGAATGGGTCAGGAGGAATCGATGGGCATCCCATACAGCTCCTGGCCAAGGATGACGCCACCAACCCGGGCACTTCGGCGACGATAGCTCAGGGCTTCTTGTCGCAACACGTGGATGCTATCGTCGACCTTTCGAATGTCGGCCAGACCTGGGCTTCTGCGGCTCAAGCGGCTAACGTGCCCGTGGTCGGAGCGAACCTAAACGAGCTGCCCTTCTTCATGAACCCGGATTTCTATGCTGAGGGTCAAACGACTGACTCGGCCACCCTGGCGTACGTCCTGACTGTCAAGGCGGCCGGAGTTCCGGCCTTCGCCGACTTCTACTGCAGCGAGACGCCGGATTGCGCGCAGTTCCTCCAGGCGATCAAGACCAACGCCCAGCAGCAGGGAGTTCCGCTTTCGTACTCCGCAGAGATCGCGGGCACTGCGCCCAACTACACCGCGCAGTGCGTGGCCGCCCAGCAGAAGAATCTTAAGGGGTTGCTCGTGGAGGACGGCGCCACCATCATTGTGCGGGTGGCGGCAGACTGCGATCGGCAGGGTTGGGATCCGGCCTACTTCGTGGGCGGCGGCTCCTACAGCACGCTCTTCACCACCGCGCCGGGGATCAAGAAGAATCTTTGGTCGTACTATCCCGATCTGCCGTTCTGGGTCAACACCCCGGCCGTCCAAGCGATGAACACCGCCGTCGATAAGTACTATCCGGGCCTGCGCAACAACGCCAACCTCTGGAACGAAGAGGCGGTCTACTCTTGGCCGGCCGGCCTGCTGCTGGAAGACGCCGTCAAGGCCGGAGGACTCACTGCCAGCGAGACTCCGGGCCCGGCGGAGATCGTGAAGGGCCTGGAGGCTTTGCGGGGGGATACCTTGGACGGATGGTCCCCGCCATTGACGTTTGCGGCCGGGAAACCCCACCCGGTGGACTGCTGGTTCCTGGCTCGGGTCCAAAACGGAACTCCGAGTCTGGAGAACAACGGCAAGATCACCTGCGAGAACGGATCGTCGTAGGGAATCGTTGATGCCTGTCAGGGATTGCATGGAGCCCGGTCGACGGGGTGGGCCGGATCTCCGCTTGGTGTGTTTCGTTCGGCTATGAGGTGAGGCTCAGGGACCTGTGCATCAGTTTCTGCCTTTTATTGTCATAGGGCTCGCTACCGGGGCTGTTTACGGGCTAGCCGGTATGGGTCTGGTGTTGACCTACAAGACGTCCGGCATCTTCAACTTCGGTTACGGTGCCGTGGCCGCGCTCGATGTGTTCTTGTTTTATTTCTTGCACACCGAGCATGGCTGGCCGTGGCCGTTGGCTGCGCTGGTGGCGGTGGGGGTGTTCGCTCCGCTGTTGGGGATCTTGCTGGAGTTGATGGCCAGATCGCTCGAGGGGGCGAGCGAGACGATCAAGGTCGTGGCCACTGTCGGGTTGATCATCATCGTCACCGCGCTGGGGGCGTTGTGGCACCCGACGAGCCCGCCGACGTTCGACCACTTCCTGCCGCAGTCCACCATACGGATCCTCGGTGTAAACATCACGTGGGAGCAGGTCATCCTTTTTGCGTTCTCCGTGGTCGCGGCGGCAGTGCTGTACTGGTTCTTCCAGTCGACTCGCTTCGGTATCGTTATGCGAGGGGTGGTGGACAACCCCGACCTGGTGTCCATGAGCGGCGACGATCCGGTGCGGATCAGGCGCTGGGCCTGGATCATCGGCACGGTGTTCGCGGCGGTGGCGGGTTTGATGCTGGCGCCGTCGCAGTCGCTGGACGGCGTCACGTTGACGACGGTGGTATTCGCGGCGTTCGGGGCGGCGGCCATCGGCTATTTCACCAGCATGCCGCTCACGTTCATCGGCGGTCTGATCGTGGGTATCGCCGGAGCGCTGGTGGACAAGTATTCGGCCACGATCAGCTGGATCGGGGGCCTGCCGGCGAGCCTGCCGTTCCTGATCCTGTTCATCGTGCTGGTTGTGACGCCGCGGGGCCGGCTGATGCCGAGGCGTCTGGTGGCGGCGGCGCCGGTGCGTCGGTCCTACCACGCTCCCGTTCCGGTGCGCCTGGTGGCGGGGGCGATAGCGATCGGTCTGTTGGCCATCATCCCGATAGTGCAGACCACTCACCTGGTGGTGTGGTCGGCCGCGCTCATAGACATGATCCTGTTCTTGTCGCTCGGGCTGCTCGTCAAGCGGTCGGGGCAGATCTCGCTGTGCCAGCTGGCATTCGCGGCTGTAGGAGCAGGCACCTTCGGTCACTTCACCGCGGCCCACATCCCCTGGCTCCTCTCGTTGGTGCTGGCGACGCTGGTGGCGGTTCCGGTCGGGGCGCTGATCGCCATACCGGCGGTGCGGGTGTCGGGGGTGTTTCTGGCCCTGGCCACGCTGGGGTTCGGCATCCTGGTGCAGCAGGTGTTCTACACCCGCGAGTTCATGTTCGGGGGGTCCGCTCTCGGGCTTTCCGACCCCCGCCCTGACTTCTCCATCGGGAGCTGGAATCTGTCCACCGATAGAGGTTTCTACTATCTGCTGTTGATCATCGTCGTGTTGGTCGTGGTCGCGGTCACTGCGATCGGCAACGGTCGGCTGGGCCGGCTCTTGGGGGCTATGGCGGACTCGCCGCTGGCGCTGGAGACGCACGGAGCGAGCTCGAGCGTCTTGAAGGTCATCGTGTTCTGCATCGTGGCGGCTATGGCTTCCCTGGCGGGAGCGCTCACCGGGATGCTTTACCACTACGCCGTCGGCACCTATTTCGAGTCGTTCAACTCCTTGATCCTGGTGGCTCTGGTCGTCATCATCACGATCGGGGAGCCGTGGTATGCCGTGCTCGGAGCGGTCGGCTATACCGTCATCCCCTCTTACATCACCGGAGTAAACACGACCAATGTGCTGAACCTCCTGTTCGGGTTGGGCGCGGTCACCGCGGCCTACGGCACCCGGGGCGGTACCACTCCGATGTTCATACGGAACTTCCTGGACCGCATCGGAGGCCGCAAGCCGGCCCCGCTGATCCCGGCTGGCGTTGTGGCGGCGGGTTCGGCCGCGGCCGTCCCGGCCCTGGACGGCGAGGTCGTCGTGGCGCGAGACCAAGCGCGGCCGGGATTGGCGGTTCGTGACCTGTCGGTCCGTTTCGGTGGGGTCAAAGCGGTGGACGGGGTGACCCTGTCGGCCCCGGCCGGGGTGATCACAGGCCTGGTCGGTCCTAACGGGGCGGGCAAAACCACCACGTTCAACGCGTGCAGCGGGCTCAACCGTCCGAGCTCGGGCAAGATCTATCTCCACGACGCGGATGTCAGCCACGAAGGGGCGGCGCAGCGGGCCCGGAAGGGGTTGGGCCGCACCTTTCAGCGTCCTGAGCTGTTCAACAGCCTGACGGTGAGACAGAACGTGGACATGGGCCGGGAAGCGGCGCTGGCCGGGGGAAACCCTCTGGCCCAGGTCTTTGGCTCGCGTCAAGCCAACCGGGTCGTATCCTCCGCGGCGGAGGAGGCGATGGCCATCACCGGGACGGGGCGCATCGCGGATACCCAGGTCGGTTTGCTGCCGATCGGCCAGAGACGCCTGGTCGAGCTGGCCCGAGCATTGGCCGGCAAGTTCGACCTGCTGCTGCTGGACGAGCCTTCTTCGGGACTCGACGGTCACGAGACCGAGGAATTCCAGCGGGTCCTCAAAGCGGTCGTGCGTGAGCGAGGATGCGGGATACTCCTGGTCGAGCACGACATGACCCTGGTGCGGGGGGTCTGTGATTACGTCTACGTGCTGGATTTCGGGCAATTGATCTTCGAGGGCACCCCCGACGAGATGCACCAGTCCGACCTGGTCCGCGCCGCCTATCTGGGAGACTCCGCCGTGGTGACCGTAGCCGCATCTGACGACGCCCTACCCGACGAGGCCCTACCCGACCAGCAACCGCTCATACCTGGCGAGTAACCCCACTCATGCTTACCCTTGACTTCATCACCGCCGGATACGGCGACTCGACCGTGCTGAGAGACGTCAGCTTCACCGTGGGCGACGGAGAGGTCGTCGCCCTCCTCGGCCCCAACGGGGCGGGCAAAACGACCCTCCTGAAGACGGCCACCGGCTTTGTCAAACCCCGCTCCGGCCGGATCCACTTCGACGGTGAGGACCTGACCGGGCGACCTCCGCACAGCTACGTCCGTTACGGGATATGCCACCTGCCCGAAGGCCGGGGAATTTTCCCCTCACTTTCGGTGGAGGAGAACCTCACCATTCAGGCCCGCGAGACGGACAAACGCCAAGCCATCGCCGAGGTCAGCGAACTGTTCCCCGTCCTAGGCAGCCGACTGCGCCAAACCGCTGGCAGCCTGTCCGGCGGCGAGCAGCAGATGCTGGCCCTGTCGAGGGCCTATCTGACCCGCCCCAAGCTGGTCGTGGTCGACGAAGCGTCCCTCGGCCTGGCCCCGCTCATGGTCGACAAGATCTACGACGCCCTGGGCCAGCTGGTGAAGTTGGGGATGTCCCTGGTGGTGGTCGAGCAGTACGTGCAAAAAGCTCTTGAGCTGGCCAAGACGGTCTACATCCTCAACCGGGGCGAGATAATCCACACCGGCAAGGCCAACCAGATCAGCGCCGACGAGATATACCACAAGTACCTCGGCATCGAATCCTGAACCCCCGTCGCCGGCCCACAGGCAACGGGGCGGCGTCGGTGTGGTGGACCCTCAACCGGCGTAGGAGGCGGGAGAACGCAACTGCGGGATGCCGGCGTGCCAGGGCGGCCCATCGTGATCATCGGAGGCGAGTGTCGCAGCTTCTCCGATCCTGGCCAGGACGTCCAGGGTGTCGGCCAGTTGAGGTCCCACCGCCAAGAACCCGTGGATCTGGCCTTGATAGCGGATGCACCACACCGGAACCGCGCTCTGCCGGAGTCGCCTGGCGTAGTCCTCGCCTTCGTCCCTGAGGGGATCGTATTCTGCCGTGACCACCAGGGCCGGCGGCAGGCCGGCCAGATCGGGGGCTACTGACGGTGACGCATAGGGATCAGAACGGAGGGCCGGATCAGTTAGGTACTGGTCCCAGTAGGAGGCCATGCTCGAGGTCTCCAGGAGGAATCCGTGCCCGTTGAGTCGGTAGGACTCAGTCGACATCGCCGGATCCAGCGGGGGGTAGAGCAGCACCTGGAGGGCGATCACCGGGCCGCCGGAATCCCTCAACCGCAAGGCGGTAGCCGCGGCCAGGTTGCCGCCCGCACTGCTGCCCGCTAGCACCAACCGACCTCTTTCCGCCCCGAGCACCTCGGCTTGCGACACGGCCCACTCAACCGCGGACACACAATCATCCAGGCCCGCCGGGAAGGGATGAGCGGGCGCCAAGCGGTAGTCGACACTAACGATCACCGCGTTGGTGGCTCGGCAAAGTTGCCGGCAGGTGCCGTCGTACATATCCAGGTCGCCGCTGACCCAGCCGCCTCCGTGCAGGTA
Source organism: uncultured Actinomycetota bacterium (assembly GCA_963783945.1). Classification (GTDB taxonomy): domain Bacteria; phylum Actinomycetota; class Acidimicrobiia; order Acidimicrobiales; family Palsa-688; genus CAWAPS01. The sequence continues at coordinate 122,234 of CAWAPS010000006.1, read as the reverse complement.
CACGAGCAGCGGGGTATCTCCCCTGCCGTCGCCGCCGGGGGAATAGATACGTACTCGCGGCCCCGGGCTCCCGGCGGTCCGATCCTCGACCTTCGCGACCGTCTGCTTGGGGGGAGGCGCCGCTCCGGTCGCGCCGGGGGATTGGTCCCGCGATGCGAGCAGTTTGGCGACTTCTGGTTGTAGCGGCAAGAAGCGTCCTTTCTGTTCGGCCCCTGTACCCGAGCGCGCCTCCAACTGCTGACAGCCTCGGACTAGCGCTTGCCCGCCGGGAGCGAGGATCTCCTCCCGCTTGGCTGCGAGGGCCACTCGGCCGGCATCAGGAGGTGCTCACATGGCGCTCCTGAAGAAACTCGGCGAACTCAACCGGGTTGCCAAGGGCGATGGCGATGGACTCGCGGAACTCCTCTATGCGCCATCCGTCCGGCGTACGGCGCGCCGTACCCGAGAACCGGGCGAGGGACTCTTCAAACAGGGGTCGACCTTTCGCCTGGTGATACGCCCGCACCCGGCACACAAACGACGCAACGTCGTCCTCCACGGCGAGAACCAGGTTGCTGACCAGATGGTGGGTGGGGCCGAAGTCTTCGAACACCTGCCGCAGCCAGTCGATGACCTCCCGCGAGCCCTGGACATCAGTCTCGGCCAAAGCCTGCTCGTCGGTGCCGGTCGGCCAGTGGGTTATTACGGTCGGCACGAACACGTCCTCGAGCATCTCCCACTTGCGAAAGTCGAGAGCGTCGCAGTACTGGCAGAGCAGGTTGTAGATTGCCGCCCGGTCGACCAAGCCCCGCACATCGGAATCGATCGTCGTTCCCATGCCTGTCCTCCCTGTGTTCTCGTAAACCTTGGCCGAGAAAGCCTCCGAGGAGGTTAGCTAAAACCGCCTCGCAGAATTGCACGTGCCGAAAGTCGCGGGAAACCAGCGGGGTTTGCCGCGGGCACTGAGCCACTACCGATGGCGCGGCGCGGTTCAAACCGGGAGGTTGCCGGTGGCAGCGCGGGTCGACCCGGTGTCACGATAAATGGCAATGGTCCGCTCGGCCGTTCGCATGAGGTGGATCTCGTCAGCCCCATCAGCGAAACGGGCCCAGCGGGCCTGGGTGAGCATGTGGGCGAGCGGGGTGTCGTTGGAGTACCCGAGGGCGCCGTGCACCTGGACGGCCCGGTCGATTATCCGATTCAAGGCGTTGGCCACGAAGTGCTTTGTCATGGAGACTTCGGACCGGAAGTCGACCTGGTTGAAGTCGTTATCGGCGGCGTCGATGAGGTACGCGGCGTGCAGCACCATGAGCTTCGCCTGGTACAACTCGATGGTTGAGTCGGCTATGAGCCACTGGATGCCCTGCTTTTCTGCGAGGAGCGACCCGTGGCTGTAGCGATTGAGTGATCGGTCCACCATCATGTCGAGCGCCGTCTCCGCCTGGCCGATCCAGCGCATGCAGTGAGCGAGCCGGGCGGGCCCCAGCCGGTACTGGCCGAGCAGGTGACCTTGACCGCGGCCGCCCAGCATGTTGGCCGCCGGGATGCGCAGGTCGGTGATCCGGATCTCGCAGTGGTTGTGGCCGCCCGACATGGTCTCGATATCCCGCACGACCTCCCATCCTTCACTCGGGAGATCGACGATGAAGGCGGAGTTGCCGGCTTGGCGGACCTCCGGATCATCCTCGGTGCGGGCGATCAGGATGGCGAAGCGAGCGCCGCGCGCCCCCGAGATAAACCACTTGTGGCCGTTGACGACCCACTCGTCGCCGTCCTGAACGGCCTGGGTGCGGATGAGGGTGGGATCCGATCCCGCGACCTCGGGCTCGGTCAGGGCGAAGCACGACCGGAAGGATCGCGGCTTGCCGTCTATGAGCTTGACTCCGTCGCACAACGGCTGGAGATAGCGCTGCTGCTGGTCCGGAGTGGCCCAGCGCAGCAGGGTGTGCATGTTTCCCTCGTCAGGAGCCTGGGCGTTCAGTACCGTCGGCCCCATCCGGGTGCGGGCGGCCTCGGCTGACACGGCCGCCATGGCGACGTGGCCGAGTCCCATCCCCCCCCATTCCGCCGGCATGTGGGGCAGCCACAGTCGGGCCTCGCGGGCCGCGGCTCGGAGGTCGATCAGGGCCCGAACCCACTCGTTGCGGCCCCAGCCGCTCTCGTCCGCCTTGCGCTCGGCCGGCGCCACGACCGTCTGCATGAACTCCCGCATCCTCCCCCGGATCTCGTCGATCTCAGGGGGGAAGGTGAAATCAATGGTCAAGCTGTCGGACCTTTGTAGATCCGCCCGTCCTTCATCACGAATCGCATGTCCTGGGCCACGGTGATGTCTTCCAACGGGTTCCCGGGCACGGCGACGACGTCGGCGAGCAGACCCGGCTCGAGCCGGCCGCGATCATCTACATCTATGAGGTCGGCGCTGGTGATCGTAGCGGCCTGAAGCGCCTGCAACGGTGTCATACCGCGCTCAACCAGGGTTGCCAGCTCTCGGGCATTGCTTCCGTGCGGGATGGCGGGGGCGTCCGTGCCGCACGCGATCTTGACTCCGGCTTTAACCGCCTTGGGCAGCATATCCCTGGCCATCGGAAACACCTCGGCCGCCTTCTGCTGATGGACCTTGTCGGCCTTGGACAGGGCCATTCCTCCGCAGAGCGTCTGGGTGGACACCAGAAACGTGCCGTGCTCGACCATCATTTCGATGGTGTCGTCGGTCGCCATGAAGCCGTGTTCGATACAGTCGACACCGGCACGGATGCAGGCCCTGATGGCGACGTCGCCGACGCCGTGGGCCGCCACCCGAACGCCGGCGCGGTGCGCCTCGTCCACTATCGCTTCGAGCTCCTCGTCGGAATACTGCTGCGATCCCGGCGAGCTGTTGTAGGACATGACCCCGCCGGAGGCGGAGATCTTTATGAGGCCGGCGCCGTGCTTGATCTGGTAGCGGACCGCTTTGCGGACCTCAGGTACGCCGTTGGCTATTCCCTCCTCGACGCTGAGGGGCATGATCGACGGCGCCAGGCCGCGCACCATCGTGGGGTCGAGGTGACCCCCCGAGGGGCTGATGGCATGGCCGGCGGCCACGATCCGCGGGCCGTCCACCCAGCCCCTGTCGATCGCCCGCCCCAGGGACACGTCAAGGATATAACCGCCCGTCTTCACCATAAGGCCCAGGTTGCGGACCGTTGTGAACCCGGCCAAGAGGGTGGCCTTCGCATTTACCGTGCTGCGCAAAGTCCGGTAGGCAGGGTCGTCCTGAACGCCGTGGAGCGGGTTGGGCAGGCCGTCGGGGTTCTCCGGGCCGCCGATGAAGAAGTTGAGCTCCATGTCCATGAGCCCTGGAAGCAATGTCACATCGCCGAGGTCGATCTCCATCGCCGACGAAGGTGGTTTGCTCGAGCCGATATCCGCGATGAGGTTTTCCTCTACGACCAGAACGGCGGGAGAGTTGATCTGGCCCGATTGGACGTCGAGCCACCGATCCGCTCGAACCACGATGGGCTCGGTCATCGCAGGACCTCCCCCAAGCGCAGGTTGGTCCAGCGACCGTCCGCCAGTTTGGGATAACGCGCCATGCAGTAGTTCCCCTGTCACTCCGCTATCCGAGGTACCGGACAGCTACGTTACGCACTCGGGTGCTGATCGGCTGATACTACTTCGGCGCACCTCCCGTGCGGGCCGGGTCAGGCGTCGTCATCGACGACCCACTGCACCATCCGGTGAAGTGGGTACATGGCGTCGTGGGGGTTGCCGAGGCTGCCCCGTAGCGCGCTCCCGAGACGAACGACGCGCTGGACTCCGGCGGTGGCCAGGCGGTCGCGCAGTTCGGCCTTGCGGTCGTACGGGTACACGCCCACCGTTTGCGTAGCGACGGTGGCGAACCGGGTGGCGTCCGTGAGAGAGTCGACGGGCACCACATTCACTGTCTTGTTCGTGGGGTGGAAGTCGACCGGTTCGGGTGATCGGACCACCAGGCCGCGGCCGTCGTATCCGCCCCAGATGCGGTAGTCAGGTTCCAGGAAACGCATGCCCTCGACCTCCTCGCGGATATCCGAGGGAGTCTTAGGCCCGACGCCGGAGGCGAACTGGCGATCCACACCGAGTTGCCGGCACAGCAGCTCACAGAACTGGTCGGCGTGGGCGACGTCGGCCTCCACAAAAATATGCCGGGCGGCCACGCAGGCGTCCTGGTTGAAGATGGTGGCGTCGTTGGCGGCCAGATCCGCCACCTGGTGCAAGGTTTCATCCGAAGCGAACGCTTCCCGGCCGATGACCGCCATGGAGACTTTCGGGTCGAACGAGATCAGCTGGAACCCCGGTGCCACATATTTGGCCGCGTTGGTGATGGCGTCGCCGCCGCCCCAGGCCACCAGCTTGTCGAAGTACTGGGAGCGGTACAGCACGCCCTCGATCCTGGCGTCGCCGCCGCGCCAGTACACCGCCGAGATGGATCGCAACACCGGGTGATCCGGGGCGATGTCGGCCATAGTGCGCAGAACGGCCACGGTGGTGAACGGGTCGGCCGAGGGCATCTTGTACACGTTGACCGCCTTGAGCAGCGCTCCGTCCGCGATGGACAGCATGCAGCCGCTTGGGGAGTTGCCGGCCAGCATGTGCACCAGGCGAGGGGGGAAGGCCCGGATCCGGCTCACGTTCCCGTTGGGGTCGACGTGTTCGACCCAGCCGTCGAGGACGTCGACGTCCCCGAATGTCCGTTCGAGACGGTAGGTGAGCGCCTCCTTGGTCAGGAACTGGCCGGGCCGGGCGAAGGTGTTCTCGATTATCCGCCGGGGCAGGGCGCTCACCCGCAGGGTCATCTCCAGCGACTCCTGCAGGTACTCGTTGCGCTCCAGGGTGAGATGCTGGCCGGTCTCGACGAGGAAGTCGATGATCTCCTCGATCGGAACGTCGAACGCCGGCCCGGGTTGGCTGCGAGGGGGAAACAGCTCGTTGAGCTGGAGCCGGGGGGTGACGAAGGGAACACCGAAGTCTCGAGACAGGTACTCGGTGTCGTCGCCCCACACCACCCGGCCCCGCACGAAGTGGGGCACCCTGATCCTGGTCTGTGTGCCGGGACTGACAGCAGTCACGCTCATCGTTTGGAGCTCGCTTTCTTCACCCGTCGATGAAACCGCGGACATAGGCGTCGATGGTGCCCGCACATGTGATCTTGTCACCGTCGGGCAGGTTCATGTACCGGGTGATCTCGTCGAAGATGGTCGGCCCGGACTTGCCGCAGGGGCAGGAGCCGAGATCCACCCGGATCTTGTCGCCCGAGATCGTCCCGCCCCAGCGGCCATCGACGGTTGTATCGAAGAAAGCGGCCCGGCCTTCGACCTGGCCGTCGGAAACGTCGGCCAGGCGCTCTCCGTCCTGGTCCAGCACGAACAGCACCAGCCCCGCCGCCAGGTGGTAACGGCCCTCCAGGCATTTGGGGTTGCGGAGGTTGAGCTCCTGCATGCTGTAGTAATGCAGGAATCGGCTCGGGGCGATGTTCAACAGGCGGAAGATCTGGGACTGGTAGTCGGCCGGGAGAGCCATACCCTTCAACCCGCCACCAGTGGTCAGCGCGTTCGGCCCGGAGATGTCGCCCACCGACACCCCCTGCTCGCGCAATATCTCACACAGGCGGAAGAGCAGGGGGAAGGTGGCATTGAACATCACCCGCTCGGTCCGGTGCTCCAGCAGCTGCCCGGCTATGTAGCTCAGGCGCTCCTCCACCTCGGCTTGGCGGGCGGCCGCTTCGGCCTCGAACGCTGCGACCTCATCGGGCGCCGCAGTCCCGTCCGTCATGGCGCGGCGCATCGCCGCCAGCCGGGACATATAGCGGTGGTGGCCCACCTCGTTCACCTTCTCGGGGACGCTGATGCTGTCCGGTCGGGCGTAACGGGCGATGATCATGTCCCGCACCGCGTTGTGGTGGGACACCGAAGTGGACGGACCAACCGGGACCACATGCCAGGAGGGCTCGGGGGGCAGACCGGTGGCGGTCAGGCAATCGATCAGGTTGCCGAGCGACACCTCGCGGTCGCGCCTGGTCTTGTTGAGAAACGAGCCTTTGCCGCTCGTGCCGCTCGAGCTCGTCACCAGGTGCCCGGCGGCCTCGAGCCGGTCGATCCAGTCGTCGACATCCTCGACGCCGGCGACGTCGACGTTGTCCACCCGATGGGTCGACAACGAGTCCAGCCACCGGTTCATCTGGGCCCAGTTGCGCTTGGCCACGAGCGACTCCGGATAGCTCTTGTATGTCGTGTGCGGGAACAGCAGCGGGACCATGTCCTCGTAGGCCCTGATCGCCTTGATGCCCTCGGCCTCCGCTCTCTGGCGCAGAACCGGCACCTGCCCCAACCGCTGCTGAAAGAGGGCGTCCATCGTTTCTACCGTGCCCTGTTGAACCGTGGTGACCGACATGACGACTCCCGAAATCGCGCGAACGAGGAAACCATACCACAGAGTCGGGTTTCTGCACCGCCCGGCCAGCGCCGGCTTGACCGGATGACCGGGCTGGGCTAGCCGCCTTCGGTCCCGCTCAGCGCCTACCTGGCCAGGAGGACAACCTTGAGCTGACCGCTTGTCGGAGCGATGGCCAGCTGAAATGCCTGGTTGACGTCGTCGACGTGGAGGACGTTCGTCACGTAGCTGCCGACGATCTCGGGATGGGCGTTCAGATGCCCGGCCGCCTTGACCAGAGAGGGCCGCCGCCGCTCCGCTGGAGTGGTACCTGCGAACAAACGGGCGTTCTTGCGGAGGAAGAGGTACATGGGGAACGGGTAGATCTCGTCGTCCGGAATACCGAAGTAGTACACCTGCCCGTTGGGAGCCACCGCCTCCACGGCATTCTTCAGCGTTCCGACCTGATGACCGACTGCTTCTATGACGAGCTCAGGCCGGTGCCGGAGCGAACCGGCGACCAGTTCCGCCGCCCACTGCTCACTCGACGCGTGGATCATCTCATCCACGCCGTAGGCTCCGGCGAGTTCCAGTCTCGGGACCTTGTCGATCCCGGTCACGTGGCCGGCGCCCCTGGTCTTCAGGACCTGACTGAACAGAAGGCCGATGGGCCCCTGGCCGATCACGGCGGCCCGGCATCCTTCGATCGCGGCGACTTGTTCCACCGCATGCATGACACAGGCCAGGGGCTGCAGGATGATCGCGTCTTCAGGGCGTAACCCGGAGTCGTACTCGAACAGTCCCTTGCCATCCGCCACGACCAGCTCGGTCAGCGCATTGTTTTCGGAGGCCCAACCAACCACCCGAGCTCCGGGCTCGAAGTTCTCGTCTCGCGTCGCGATGACCTCGCCGACGAGCTCGTGGAGCGGTGCTCCAGGCGGGTTGCGGTAGCGACCGTTCTGCAGAGTGGCGAACGGAGGGACCGAGCCGCGGAAAAAAGCCAGGTCGCTCCCACAGATCCCTGCCGCGAGAAGCCGGAGGAGTACCTGACCGGGTTCGAGCTCAGCCGGGGTCGGCGCACGCAGCCCCTCCTTTTCAAAAGTGTGAGGGGCGGTAAGCCTTTGCGCCCACATGGTCCTCTCTCGCTGCTTTGCCACTCGAAGCTGAGGCTAACCGCCAGTTCCGGGCCGGCCATTTTCCGCCGGGTTGGTGCCGAACTTGACAGATGCCGCCACTGATGGCACCCTGGTGCCGTCACGCCTGACTGCCGTTGCGACGGCGCTTCATCCGTTCAGCATCCCGGTTGGCGTATCACGATATATCATCAAGAAGCAGGACGAGGGCAATCCAGAGGCGCCCAGACCGCGTACGTGTGCGATCATGGACCACAAACGGGTGCAGCCGAGGAGGCTGGTGCAGAACGACCACAAGGGCTCGATGAACTACCGATGGGGGGGCGGGTGGCCCTCCTGATCGAGGACGTGCTGACGGGCGCGGCCAGCGCCGCGCCCCATCGCGTGGCCCTCACCCTCGGCGAGGCCGCCCTCACCTTCGCCCACATGCGGGAGAAGTCCAACCGACTGGCGAACGCTCTGGCCGGATGGGGGCTCCGGCGGGGGGATCGGGTGGCTTACTGGGCCGACATAAGCCTCGATGCCGCGCCACTGCAATTCGCCCTGGGCCGTCTCGGAGCCGCTTTTGCCCCATTGAATCCGGCCTACTCGGTCGAGGAAGCCCGAGTGGCCCTCGACTACCTGGCGCCCCGATTGGTGGTGGCCGACCGCGCCCACGCCGAGCCGGCCGCCGCCCTAACGGGCGAGTTGGGTCTGGCGCTGGCGACCTACGGACGGCGAGGTCCTGGCGTCGCCCTCGAGCGTCTGGCTGAGTCGTCGTCGCCGTCGTCGCCTTCTGCGCCGGTGGCCGAAGAGGAGGACGTGTTCACGATCTTCCTGACGAGCGGCAGCACCGGCCGACCCAAGGGGGTGATGATCTCACAGCGGGCGACCTGGCTGCGCGCTCACGCCGGTTCGACACCGACGGTGACCACGGGGGGAAAAGGTCAGCTCGTCATGTTTCCTCTGTTCCACATGAGTGGCTGGGCGTTCGCCTACTACGCGTGGTCGGCCCATCAGCCCGCCCATCTGATCAAACGGGCCGACGCGGCAGAGCTGCTTGCTGCAGTCGAACGCCACCGCCCGGGTTCCCTCTACTGCATTCCCGCCGTCTGGCAACGCATACTGGACCAGAACGGGCATTACGAAACCGGCAGCCTGGAGTGGGCGTTGATCGGGACCTCCCGGGTCGGGCTCGATCTGATCGAGGACATCAAAGCCCGGTTTCCGTCAGTGCGCATGACCATCAGCTATGGGTCGACCGAGGTGGGCCGGGCGCTGGGCCTTGGCGATGCCGACCTCTTGCGCAAGCCGGGATCGGTTGGGTGGCCGGTACCGGGGCTCAAAGCGAAGGTGGAGGCGGACGGAGAGCTGTTGCTGGCCTCTGACACTCTGATGTCGGGGTACTACGACATGCCCGACGAAACCGGGCTCGTGGTTGAGGATGGCTGGTACCACTCCGGCGACCTCGTCGAGCGCGACGAGGATGGTTGCTACACCATTGTCGGACGCAAGCGCGAGATCATTCGCACCGGCGGCGAATCCGTAGCGCCGGTCGAGGTGGAAGCGGCGCTGGCGGACTATCCGGGAGTTGTGGACATTGCGGTCATAGGTGTGCCCGATGCCCAGTGGGGCGAGATCGTCTGCGCGGCGGTCGTCATGGGCGAAGGGGCCAGCGATCCGTCGGTGGAAGACTTGCGCCGGCACCTCGACGGACGAGTGGCGACCTTCAAGCACCCCCGTCGAGTGGTCGTCGTCGACGAGTTGCCCCGGACGCCGGCGACGGGGCAGGTGCAGCGGTCGCTCATGGCCGGGCGGGAGGTCGGGCTTTGACCCAGCGCGAAGTGCTCTTCACCGGGGTCGGCGGGCAAGGCGTGCAGATCGTGTCGAAGGCCCTCGCCATGGCCGCGCTGGCCGAAGGGCGCAACGTGTTGCTGCTGCCGAGCTATGGCGGCGGCATGCGAGGCGGGATGACCAACGCCGGGCTGACGGTGAGTGACGGCCCGTTGCGCGCTTTGCCCGTCATCACTTCCGCGTGGTCCGCGTTCGTCGTGGACCCGGCGTATTGGGAAACAGTTCGCCCAAACCTCGCCGACGGCGCGATCACCGTCGTGAACTCCTCGGTGTTCCACCTGTCCGTCGACGTGCCGGGCGCCCAGGTGTACGCTGTGCCCGCCATGGAGATGGCGGTCGAGATGGGCAGCCCCATGAGCGCCGGTTTTGTGATGCTCGGCGCTTTTGCTTCCATCACCGGACTGGTCCAAGTGGATTCGGCGGTGGACGCCATGCGTGAGCTGGTACCCGCCTACCGGTCGCAGCACATTGCCGCCAACGAGCGAGCGATCCGGGCGGGCGCCGACTCTGCTCCGGCCTCTGCGGCCCCAGCCTGGCCGGACCGGGCAGGCGTGTGATGGCCAAGCGACTGATGCAGGGCAGCGAAGCGGTGGCCGAAGCCGCCATTGCTGCCGGCTGCCGGTTCTTCACCGGCTACCCGATGACCCCGTTCACCGAGCTGCTCGAGCAAATGGGCCGCAAGCTCCCGGCCGCGGATGGCGTATGCATGAACGCCGCCAGTGAGATAGAGGCCGTGAACATGACCATCGGTGCGGCGGCCACGGGCGCCCGAGCGGCGACCGGCTCCTGCGGGCAGGGCATCGCGCTCATGCAGGAGGGAATCGCCGAGCTGGCACTCAACGAGCTCCCGGCTGTGATATTCAACATGGCCCGAGGTCAACAGGACTATTTCCAGGCCACCAGGGGCGGCGGTTGGGGTGACTACCGCACCATCACCCTGGCCCCGAAGGACGTGGCCGAGGCGGTGGAGCACACCCAGCTGCTGTTCCATCTCGCCGACCTGTACCGGTCGCCGGTGCTCCTCTACGGCGACTACGTGATCGCCCATTCCTCCGTGGGGATCGAAGTGACCTCTACGGACTTCCCGCCGACCCCGGCCAAGGACTGGGCCCTCGACGGATCCATGAGCGGCACCGGCCGGGCCCGCCAGATATGGACCTGGGGCCTCGGCAAACCAAACACCCCGGGCCCCGGCCCGAGCCGCACCTGGGAGCGCATTGCCGACAAGTACGCGGAGATCGCTCGTATCGAGCCCCGCTACGAGGTCGATCGCGCCGGCGACGCCGATGTTCTGCTGGTGTCATTCGGGACGATGAGCGGGTTCGTCGACCGGGTGGTCGATGACCTCCGGGCCAGCGGAATCAAGGCCGGGTCGTTCCGGCCCGTAACGCTCTGGCCGTTCGCCGGTGACGCACTCAGGGACGCGTCCCGGGGTTGCTCGCATGTCCTGGTGTACGAGCTAAACGCCGGCCAACTGGTAGACGACGTACGTATACACGCGGCGGACCGCTCCGTGATCCGTTCGATCGGCGGCGTCTCCCAGGATTCATCGGGTATGCGCCAGGGTGATCTGCTCAACGCCGATGCTCTCCTGCGGCGTGTGCTCGATGCCATCAGTTTCTCCCAAGGAGCCGCCTCATGACCGCCCAGTTGGTGACCGAGTTCAAGCCCGCTTTGCTGCAGTCGTCCGAGCACGAGCTGTGTCCCGGCTGCGGCCACTCGGTCGCATTCCGGGTGGTCCTCGAGGTGGTAGAGGAGCTCGGCCTGAAGCCGGTGCTGCTGGCCGGTCACGGCTGCTACACCCAGCTGATGATGCACAGTGATCTGGATTCACTTCAGTGCCTGCACGGCCGGGCACCGGCCGCGGCCACGGGTGTGAAGCGGATGCTGCCGCGCACTCCGGTCATCACCCTGCAAGGCGACGGCGACATGGTGACCGAGGGCCTCCACGAGGTGCTGCACGCCGCGGCGCGGGGGGAGAACTTCACGGCCCTGCTCTTCAACAACGGGGTCTTCGGGGATACGGGCGGCCATCTCACCGCTACCACTGTCATCGGGCAGAGAACGAAGACCAGCCTCGAAGGGCGGGACCCCGCACTCCATGGCCACCCGATCGATATCGGGCGCCTGCTGACTGAGGTCGACGGAGCAGCCTACGTGGCCAGAGGCGCGGTCAATACCGCAGGCATGGTTGCCCGCACCAAGCGTATGGTTCGCACGGCCCTGGAACTTCAGGCAAGCGGGGCCGGATTCACCTTCGTCGAGGTCCTTACCATGTGTCCCACCGGGTGGTTCGTGCCCACGGCGGAAGGCCCGGAGTACCTCGAGGAAGTGATGATGGCCAACTTTGGAATCGGCGAGCTCAAGGTGCCGGGCGCGCCATGAGCGGTATCCTGACCCGGGGCACGGTCAAGATCGACGTGGAGGCGTGCAAGGGCTGCGATCTCTGCATACCCGCCTGCCGGCCCGGCGTATTGGTAATGACAACCGACCGGTTCAACCAGCGGGGATACCGGTACCCCGAGCTGCAGGCAGGCTGCACCGCCTGTCAGGCCTGCGCCCAGGTGTGCCCGGACTTCGTGTTCCAGGTATGGAAGTTCGATGCGCCCGTCGAGCTCTCAGAGGGGCTCGTCTCCGACTCCGCCGTCCACCGGGAGGTGGAGTTGGTGCGAGACCCGACGCACTGCATCTGAACAGGCGCGGGCTATGGCGCGAACCTGGAAAAGTGCCGGCCGAACTCCAAATGAGTCGGGATCGGGTTCTTGACCGCAGCTGATACGTTCCGGGCCTACGTCGACGCGTTCAACCGCGCCGACGTTCCCGCCCTCGTCATGCTCTACGCCGAGCATACGGAGGTACTGAACCCGTTCAGCCCGGCGCCCTTGACCACACGCGCTGCGGTGCAGGAGTTCGTCGCCCCGATGTTCGCGGCCTACAGCGACATGCGCGCCGAGCCGGACGGGGTGGTGGCAGAGGGTTCTATGGTCGCCGCCCGCCTCACCATCCGGGCCCGGCACACAGGCGAGCTGAGCGGGCCGGCTGGACCCGTCGCCGCCACCGGACAAGTGGTCACCCTTCGCACCGCGGAGTTCATTGCCGTCGACCGCGACGGCTTGATCGTCGAGCACGAGCGGGTCTTTGACACCACAGCGGTGTTCAAGCAGCTTGGGGTGAGAGGGTAGAGGCGGGTGGAGGTAGCCCGTTACCCGAGCGAGGGGCTTCGCCGATTCACCGCCGAGGTCCTGGTCCATCTGGGACTGCGCCCCGAGGACGCCGCCATCGGGGCAACCGTCTTGACCGACGCCGACCTGGCTGGGGTGGACACCCACGGCATCGTCAACCTGGCGACCCACGCCCACTACGTAGTGGGCCTTCGAAACGGTGAGGTCGCCGCTCGAGCCGAACCGGAGATCCTGCGAGACGCTACCGTGGCCGCGGCCTGGGACTCCCGGCACGGTTTCGGCCCGGTCGTCGCCTATCGGGCTATGGAGGCCGCCATCTCCAAAGCCGAAGACGCGGGCATCGGGATGGTAACCGTCCGCAACGGCCGGCATTTCGGCGCCAACGGCTGCTTCGCGGAAATGGCCGCCGAACGCGGGCTCATCGGGATGGTGACGGCGAACACGCCTGTGATCGGCTTTCCGCCAGGAGCCATGGGCCCGGCCGTCGGGACCAATCCCCTTGCCTTTGCCGCTCCGGTCGGCGGGGGACCGCCGCTGGTAGTTGACATCGCTCTGACCGCAGCGTCGGGTTCCAAGGTGCTCGCGGCCCGGGCCGCCGGCCAAGCGGTGCCGAAGGGATGGGTGATCGGCGCCGACGGGGAGCCCACGACGGATCCGGCCGCCAGCCTGGCAGGCGGGGGACTGGAGCTCCTGGGCGGGAAGATCGCCGGCCACAAAGGATACGGCCTGGCATTGATGGTGGACACGTTCGGGATCCTGGCCGGCAACGGCTCGGGTATCTGGCAGGCGGCGTACTCGCCGTCGTGGTCCCAGGGTCAGTGGTTCGCAGCCTGGAGAATCGATCTATTTGTGGAGGTCGCCGATTTTCTCGACGAGATGCAACGACTGGCCGACTATGTCCATCAGGTTCCGGCCCAGGAGGGGGCGAGCATGGTTTTGCCCGGTGAGCGGCGGGCGGCCTGTCGGGCCGAAAGGAAGGCACGCGGGGTTCCCCTCACGGACCTGGTCGTCGCCGAGCTGAGGAAGCTGTCATCCGAGACGGGTATCGGCTTCCCCCGACCGGTCGCGCCGCCTGCCTGAGCACCGCTGGCCCGGAGCGAAACATCGTCGCAACATGGACCGCACCTAAAGGCGTTGCCTTCCCGTGACTGTCGCCGTGTGCAATTCTGTGATGCGGTTTAGATGTGCTCCATACCACGGAGCAGGTGTTCAAAGGCCGACTCGAGATGATCCCTCAAAGGCTTCTCCGATTCCGTAGCGATCCAGAACCTTGTGGCCGCACGCGCTGCCGCGAAAACAGTCCAGACGATCAAATGGGGACGGACGTCGGCACGTCCGTCCACACCCATTCTGGCCGCAACCAGGTCGACGAACGCTTGGGCGATCTCGGGGGGTCCAGCGATCAAGGTGTCTGCTCCGGCCTCCTGGAGCACCTTGTTTCTCTGGAAAGCGATCCGCTCCTGATCTGACGGAATGTCGGCGGTGCCAACCAGGGCATTGCACAACGCCACTGCGGGCAGCTCCTCCGCGGGACGACGCTCGAGGGCATGAAGAGCCCGCACCGCCAGGCGGGTGTCATAGGCCTGAAGAAGCTCCTCTTTCGAGCGAAAGTGGCGGAAGAAGGTTCGCCGCCCTATACCCGCTGCGGCGGCAATGTCTTGAACCGTGACCCTCCCGTATCCCCTTTCGGCGAACAGATCCATGCCGGCTCGCTCTATCTCGAGCCGGACGAAATCCCGGCGGCGCTCGGCCATCGGGGGATACGGCGGGCCCGGGTTGCTGCTCATCCCAGGTTCAGTTCCACCGGAGGGCAAGATCTACCGCTTGAACAAGCCCATGAGCGAGGCCTTCTCCAGCGTGTTGAAATGCAGGTAGAAGCCTACGACGGCGGCGGAGGTGTCGACCTCGACCGGCAAGGCGTCGAGGCTGACAGCGTGGACGGTGAACAGGTACCGGTGCGGGTGGTCACCCTCCGGGGGACAGGGACCTCCATAGCCCGGCTGGCCGAAGTCGGTACGGGTCTCGATAGCGCCGGCGGGGATCCCGCCTCCACTCGCGCCAGCGGCGAGAGAGGTGGTGTCGGGCGGTATGTTCACCACGACCCAGTGCCAGAACCCGCTTCCGGTAGGGGCGTCGGGATCGAAGCAGGTTAGGGCGAAGCTGCGGGTCCCGCTCGGGCCGTCCGACCAGGACAACTCCGGTGACACGTTCCCCCCGGCGCAACCGAAGCCGAAATGCTCCGACAGGACGTGGTCCATACCGAGGTAGTCGCCGTCAGCGAAGCTGGCGCTGGTCAGAGCCAAACTCATGTGATGTCTCCTTGTCGTGGATGCCGGCCGGACCAACGCGACAGTAGTTGGGCCCGGGCCGGGAGCGGCAGGCGGAGGGCCGGCGTTCCCGGTCGGAGAGATGGCTAACATCGTGGCCGTGACTTTGTCCCAGCGACTGCTCGGTCGCTCAGGCATCCGGGTCAGTGAGCTGTGCCTGGGATCGATGACGTTCGGAACCGACTGGGGATGGGGCGCCGACGAATCGTCGTCACAAGAGATCTACGAGGCCTTCCGATCGGCCGGCGGGAATTTCGTTGACACGGCCAACAACTACACCAACGGCACCAGCGAGCAGATCATCGGAACCCTGGTCGCGGCCGAGCGCGACTCAGTCGTCATCGCCACCAAGTTCACCCTGGCCACGGACCCCAACGATCCCAACTCGGGTGGAAGCCATCGGAAAAGCCTGCGCCGCAGCGTCGAGACCAGCTTGCGCCGCCTGCGCACGGACTACGTGGACCTCCTGTGGGTGCACGCATGGGACCAGTGCACCCCCCCCGAGGAAACGCTGCTGGCCCTCAATGATCTCGTGCGCTCCGGAAAGGTACTCGCAATAGGAGTGAGCAATACACCGGCGTGGGTGGTGGCCCGGTCCCAAACCGTGGCCGAGCTGAGAGGCTGGGAAGCTTTCTCCGCTATGCAAGTGGAGTACTCGGTCGCGGCGCGGACTGCGGATCGGGAACTGTTACCGATGGCTGACGCCCTGGGCCTCGCCGTCACGGCATGGGGTCCTCTCGCCGGCGGCCTTCTGTCGGGCAAATTCTCCGTCACAGACCCGGAGCAGCGGGGCACTACCAACCGGGCTCACAGCGGCCACCTCTCGCGCCAGCAAGAGGAAGTCATGGCCGTCGTGGTGGGCATAGCGGAGGAGAGCGGCACCACCCCGGCCCGGGTCGCCCTGGCCTGGGTCCTCAGCCACGGGCTGATTCCCGTCCTTGGCGCGAGGACGCCGGCGCAGGTCCACGACAACCTCGGAGCGTCGGAGATCGAGCTCGATGACGCCCAGCTGGCGAGACTCGATGGCGCGGTAGAGGTGGAGCTGGGCTATCCCCACCAGTTTCTGAAGGAGCGGTGCCCCGACCTCACGCCAGCCGCCCTCGTCGATCCCAAACCGGCGCCCGTCTACGTCGGGCCAGGGTCGGCGTAGCACACGAGCGCCCGCTCGGCCGGCACGTGCCGCCCGCCGGGACAACCGGGTGCGGCAATGAACGCGGCATCGAGCGAAAGAGATCACTTGTGGCATCGCCTCGCCGGGTAGGAACCGAGACATCGAAGACCCGTTCCGTGCTGCTCGACAGCACAGAGCGGCTGATGCTCGACCAGGGCTATGCCGCGGTGACGTACCGCAGCGTGGCCGCCAGGTCCGCGGTCACGGCCGGGCTCGTTCAGTACTACTTCCCCACACTCGACGACCTCTTCATCGCCCTGCTCCGCCGGCGATCGGAGTGCAACCTGGAGAAGCTGGTCGAAAGGTTGGAGGTGGAGCCCGACCAGCCCCTGCGGGTGCTCTGGGAGTACAGCAGTGACGAGACCACGGCCGCTCTTCTCATGGAGTTCATGGCCCTGGCCAACCACCGCAAGACCATCCGGGCGGAGATCGCCGAGGTGATCGAACGCTCGCGCAAGGTGCAACTCGATGTCCTGGCCGAGAGGTGGAACGACCTGGGCGTCACGACGGAGGATTTGCCCCCGGCCGCTCTGCTGTTTCTCCTGGCCGGAATTCCCAAGATGATGCTCCTGGAAGGAGCATTTGGGATCTCGACGGGCCATCCTGAGATGGTGAGCGTCGTCGAGCGGCATCTGGCCCGGGCCGAACCCCGGCCTTCGACACCACGGCCGTCGAACAGCGGTCAGCGGGAGCGGGGCTAGCCCGGCTGCCCGCTGTCCGGCTGCCCGCTGCCCGGCTGCCCGCCTGACTTTGATGGGCTGTAGCGACTGTGACACTCACGTGTGCGAGTCGGGGGAGACGGGGACGATTTCGATCCGTTCGAGCGGTGGTTCGGGCCCATGATCGAGAACGTCATCTCTCGGCCTGCCCCCGCCCTTGGGGGTGTGGCGCCGTCTGGTCCCAGCCTTATGGTGTGGCGTCGGAGTCGCCCCTGGCCCATCGGCGCCGGCCGCGACCAGGCCGGCGGGAGCCGGCGCTGACGCTTTAGCCCAGCACCTCTGCGATATTGGAGGCGTTGGAGACGGCCCGCTGAGCGGCATCGTGAGCTACGTGCCCGGCCAGTCTGGTCGGGATGGCGACGGCCCGGCTGACCCGCTCGGCCTTGCGCCGGGCCCGCCAGCCAAGTGAGGGAGCACCCTCAGTGTCCACCGCAGCCAGGATCAGGCCTCCGAGCAGGCCCAAGTTCTTCAAGAAGTGAATCCGCTGCTGAGCCCTGGTGGCGTCGTCGGTCTCCTCCCAGAACCGGTGCCCGGCGTACGTCGTGGGCACGATCGTCCCGATGAGTGCCAGCGCGGCCAGGCGAGGGAACTTGCCCAGGGCGAGGAGCGTGCCGGCGCCCACCATCACTGCGCCATTCAGCTTCACCAGGGTCTCGGTGTCCTGCGGCAATCCCGGGACCTTCTGGGTGATCGCCGTGGCCACCGGGTCGGCTCTTTTCACCTTGCTCTCCGGATGGCGCACGGCGTCGGCTCCCCCCACTACGAAGATCGATGACAACAGGGGCCGGGCGACGGCGCGAGTGAGGCTCATGTAACAGTTGTACCCCAGCGTTCGCCTCCGGACACCATCCGAGGTCCATGACCGGGCGGCATCTTGGCGGAAGTCCGCGGACGGGCCCCTCCGCCTGGTTGGCGGCGGCCGGCTAAGGGCCGTACGGCGTGAGGTGAGCGCAGGCCACGATCCATTTGTCGCAGTGCTCCTTGAGCTTCGACAGGACGGCCCGAAAGCCTCGTCGGTCAGGCTCCAGAGACGCCACAATCGTCTTCCACGCCAGTTCCTCTCGTGCTGAAAGCACCTCACCCCCCGGTGGTGGAGCAAATCGTTCGCATTAGGGTATCACCCGCCGCCGGTCCGCCCGCCATTCACGGCAAAACCAGACTTAACCTTCCGTTGACGTCAGAGTCTCAAACCACTGGCCCTTTCCTGCTGGCCGCCGGCTACGCCGGCGAAATACTGGCGTGGCCCGAAATCGGCACGGCGTGGGATTCACCGAGCGCCCTGGCCCGGATGACCGTCGGTGCGGTGGCCGGTCACCTGTACCTGGCGTTACGGGCGGTCGACAAGCATCTGGATGAGACTCCGGAGCCGTCCTCCGGTGACAGCGCGACTGGCGACCCGGAGACCGGGGCAAAGCCGGGCGTCTCTCCTGCACGGAATGCGGCCACGGCCCCCCCGCACCAACAATGGCCGCGGATAGAGCGACCCGAGGACCTCGATCGGCCCGACTCACTACGGGTTCGCGTCGACGGTGACCACGTGGCGGCGTGGGGCTGGGAAGCGGTGCGGTCGGCGTACACCAACCGGATGGAAAAGCTGGAGGGCCGGCTGCGCGGGTCACTCCCGAGCACTGTCAGGTTCGGGGCCGCCGTCATGGACTTCGGCGATTACCTCGTTACCCGGATCGTCGAGTTGCTCGTTCACGCCGACGACCTGGCGGCCAGCGTCGGCTTACCGCCACCCGGCCCGCCGCCGGACTCGGTATCGCTCGCCATCGAGGTCCTGACCGAGGGTGCCCGCTCGATCTACGGCGACCTGGAGGTCTTGCGGGCCTTCACCCGCCCCGAGCGCAGCCGGAGGCCCATACCGAGCGTTTACTGAAGCCGGTAGTGGCCGGGCGATCAAAGATCGTATCTGGCGATTCGGCCCGCTCGTCTAGATAGGCAGGACGCCGAGCGAGGAGGTGAGGAATGGTGAGCAGCAACCGGCTGACGGCGATCTCCCCCATGCCGGCGTCAAGGCCGGCTGTGAACACCCACCCCGGCCCAACCGACCACGATTACGAGGGGCCGGCCGATAATCGGGTGCTCTCCCAATCCCTCCGCCTGCTGGAAACGCCCAGCGGCAAAGCGCGAGGCGGTGGCGAGGCCGAGATCGTATCGGCCTTGCTCTTGAACAAGCTCACCCAGGAAATCGCGGGGGCCGACCCGCGGGCGGCTGACACCCTCGACGTTCGGAGGGCTTTTCTCCGCCACCGCTTCGCCGGGCCGGTGGCCGCCCTCGAACGAGGGGACTGGTTCTACAGCCATCTCGATACCTTCCTCAACCTGGTGTCGATCGCGGCAGGTATCGGAGCGTCGCTTCTCGTGGCGTCGGGCTCCGCCAATGGTTGGACCGTCGGTCTCGGTGTCGTGATCGCGGGTTGCCAGACGCTCAGCCAATGGTTGAAGCCGGCTCAGCGAGCCGCCAGCCGGGGCCGGGCGGCGTCCCGGCTGCGCAGCGAGGCCTGGGACCTCCTTCAAGGGCGCGACCGCTACCGGGGCAAGGACATAGACCCGGCGTGGGACGTGTTCTGCACCCGAGTGGACAGGATCGAGGGGAGGGAGCAGGGCGAGGAGGACGCCGAGTCATCGAACCCGACGGTTTCCACATTCGCCGGCGGCTCAGCCGACCCGGCGCGTCCTCAATCACCGTGACTCCGGCTGCACCCGAGGAAATATTGATGTCTGGTGTCGGGCCGGTCGGCCGTGGTGTCGCGCCGGTGGGCTCAGTCTTGTGCCGGGCCGATCGGCTCTTGTGAAAGTTTTCTCGTAGTCGTTTCGTAGTCGTTTCGTATTCTCGTATGCGTTTCGCACGCTTACCGTGTGATTACGCGCCGAGAAAACAGAATGTCTACGGGAAACGGCGCCAGCGCGTCGCCGGGGCGCCGGCGATCGGCTGATGAGCCTCGGGCTCCTGCCCGTTGTGCCCGGCGGCGACCGAATGCCACCCCGATCTCGCCGAGAGGAATTGACTGCTGTGGCTTGGTAAGTCTATACTTACGGTAAGTCATGACTAATGCACTGGCGCTGGCGGCCCTCGGGGACCCGACGAGGAGAGCGATCTTCGAGCACCTCGGGGACCACCCCTTGTCGGTGGGCGAACTGGCCCGACAAGTGCCGGTGAGCCGGCCGGCGGTCTCCCAGCACCTCAAGGTGCTTAAGGACGCGGGCCTGGTGCTCGACGAGCGCCAGGGCAATCGCCGCATCTACCGGCTCGATCCTGGAGGCATCGCCGAGTTGAGGGACTACCTCGACAGGTTCTGGGACTCTGCCCTGTCCGCATTCAAGGCCAAAGCTGAGCAACGGGAGGAGCTTCTCGATGAATGACTCGGAACCAACGTGGGTGCGATCTTCGATTGTAGTCGACACGCCCATCGACCGGGCCTTCGCGGTTTTCACCGCTGACATCGGCAGCTGGTGGCCGCCCGAGCACCACATCCTCCAATCCCCACTGGCTGAGATGGTCTTCGAGCCCCGGGCGGGCGGCCACGTCTACGACCGGGGCGTGGACGGGACTGAGTGCCGTTGGGCCCGGGTGCTGGTCTACGAGCCGCCTGAACGAGTGGTGATCTCCTGGGACATCAGCTTGCAATGGCAGGTCGAAGTGAACCAGGACAAGACGAGCGAGGTCGAGGTCCGGTTTGTCGCCGAAGCTCCGGAGCGTACCCGGGTCGACCTCGAGCATCGCAACATCGATCGCCACGGCGACGGTTGGGAGCAGATGCGAGGCGCCGTCGGGTCGCCGGAAGGCTGGGACCTCGGGTTGACCACGTTCGCCGCTCGGGTCGAGTCCGCCGCAGTCGCCGACCCGTGATGAGGGGGTTCGTCTTCCGGCTGATTCCGGGGAGACCTGATTTCACGTCCACCATGACCGACCAGGAAAAGGTGGCCATGGGCGCCCATGCCGTTTACTGGTCAGGTCTTCTCGAACGAGGCAGCGTGGTGGCGTTCGGACCGGTGAACGACCCGGCCGGCGCCTACGGGATCGGCATCGTCCTGGCCCGCGATTTCGCAGAGGCCGAAGCCTTGCGGGACGGCGACCCGGCGGTCCACCCGCCCCTCGCATTTCGCACCGAGATCTCGCCCATGTCCAGCCTGGTGACCTCGGCCGGCCGCTTCCACGCCGTCTGAATCGGAGCCGGCGGGAGCGGCCCCTGGGCGGTCGCCGGCGCTCCGTCGAGTCCGGCCGGGTGGCGGCCCCCGTCGTGTGCGGCCGCTTAGCGGCCCGGTCGATACAGTCATACGGGTGATCAGGGGCGAGTACCAGGTGGTCGCCAGCAATCCTGCCACCGCCAGTGAGAATCGCATCCACTCCGACGACGTGGCCCGCCGCCACGGGTTCCGGGGCGGCCTGGTGCCAGGGGTGACGGTGTACGCATACGTGGTCCACGCCCTGGTGGACGTCTTCGGACCGGGCTGGATCGCCACCGGGCAGGCAGCAGTGCGGTTTCGCTCGCCGTGCTACGACGGTGACCTCGTTGTCGTCCGGCTGTCCCCGGGTGAAGGCCGCTTCGCCGAGCTCGAAGTGACAGTCGGGAACACGACGTGCGTTACTGGCACGGCATCTCTTGGCGGGGGAGAAGTGCCGCCCCCACGAGAACCGGACGGTGACGTCCCGGAGGCGGAGCCACCGCTGCGAGCCCGGCGTCCTCCGGCCAGTGAAGAGAACCTGGTGCCAGGTCGCGTGCTCGGATCGGTCCCCCTGGAGACCGATCCGGCTGCGGCATCCGCCTATCTGCAGAAGGTCGGCGAAGCCTCGGGCATATACGCCGAACGGAAGTTGGTACACCCGGGAATGCTGCTCGAAGGGGCTAATCGCATTCTGGCCGCGAACGTCGTGCTGCCACCGTGGCTTCACGTGGAGAGCAAGGTCCAGCACCTGCGGGCGGTCGAACTCGGCGAACCGGTCAGCGTCCGGGGCCGGGTGGCGGAGGAGTGGGAGCATCGAGGCCACCGTTTCGTCGCTCTCGACGTGGCCTGGGTGGTTGGTACCGAGGCGGTCGCCAGGGCCCGGCATGTTGCGATCTGGCGTTTCGCCGGTGTGTGATCAATCAATCATCGAGGGAGCCTTGTCGCCCCGTCCCTACGTCATGGCGTAACCGGCGGGGCCGCTGGCTCGTCCGCCTTTCGGGCCGACAGACCTCTGAGGTCCCCGTCTTCGTCCGACCAGGCGTCCTGGCGGGTGAAGCCGTTGGCGGCGAGGGTAGGGGCGAGAGCCTGGGCCTGATCGGCGCCCAGTTCGATGAGGAGCCAGCCTCCGGGCCGGAGTAGTCGGGCCGCCGCCGCCACCAGCCGGCGTACCACCGCCAGGCCATCAAAGCCACCGTCGAGGGCCAGGGTGGGCTCGTAGGTCTGCACGTCCGCCGGGAGGAATCGCATCGCCCCGGTCGGGACGTAAGGCGCGACCGCGGTGACGACGTCGAACACTCCCGGGCGAAGACACTCGCCCAGGTCGCCTACCACGGCATGCACTCCATTGCCACGGGCGCACCGAGCCGACACCCCGTCGATGTCGACGCCGACAACCAGGCAGTCGGGTACCACCGCCATGAGGTGGATGGCGATGGCTCCGCTGCCCGTGCACAGATCAGCCGCCCGGCCGCGACCAGAAGCCAGAAGAGATGCGGCCCGGCGGGCCAGCTCTTCCGTTTGATGGCGGGGGACGTAGACGCCGGCGTCGACATGAACCACCTGGTCGCAGAACCTCGACCCGCCGGTGATCCAGGCGAGGGGTTCGCCGCGCCCCCGCCGGCGGACGTGGTCCAGGAGGGTGGTGTCATCGGGCGCGGCGGCCCACAGCTCGTCTGCTTCTTCCTCCGCCGCGACGCAGCCGGCGACTCTCAACCGGTCCACCACCCACTCCCGGTCGACGGACGGCCGCTCAGGCCGGGCCGGCGTTACGGGAGCTCTACCCCGGTGAGCCCGGCGCACGCCGCCAGCAGCCCCTCCTGCACCTCCACCTGGCTGGCCGCCGGATGGGCGTCCCGCCGGCGCTGATGGTAGAAGTAACGTCCGCTGACTGTGGCCTCGGGTTCGGGGCTGGTCGCCAGCCACACCTGGGTGACGGGGGCCTGGGCCATGTCGTCGGGGGCTCCGGGACCTCCCATCTTCGTCGCTACCCAGCCCGGCTCGACCGCATTGGAAAACACGCCGGGCCAGCGCCGGGCCACCCCGAAGGCCAGGACCACGTCGAAAAACTTCGAATCCGAGTAGGCCTGCGACCCGTTCCAGGGCCGCCGGACCCATTGGAGATCCGATAGGTCGGCGTCGCCGGCCCGGTGCATTCCCGAGCTCAGGTAGACGAGCCGGTCCGGCGCCGGGATCAGCGCGGTGAGGAGATAAGGGGCCAGCACGTTGATGGCGAAGACGTGGCTCAGGCCATCGACGGTTTCCATCCGGCGACGTTCGCGATAGCCGACGCCGGCGTTGTGAATCACCGCGTCGTAGGGTCCGAGGGCGTTGGCCTGTTCGGCCGCTTGCCTTGTACCAGCGATGCTGGAGAGGTCACCGATGACGACCTCCTTCGCCTCCGGGAGGGCACCACGGGCGTCATCTGCCCTCTGCGCGCTGCGGGCGTGCAAAGTGACCCGGTGCCCGTCGTCGAGCAGAAGACGGGCGGCCATGAGACCCAGGCCGTCCGACGAGCCGGTGACCAGAATGTGGCTCATGGTGTCGTGCTTTCCAGGGAAGGTTTCTTGGGGGAAAAGGTGCGCCGGTCGCGCCCCGAGACCACTACAGCAGCGGTCGAGTCGGATGCGATGCTAGATCAGAGTTGACGGCGCTGGCGCAGTTCGGCAAAGTCATCGGTTGGTCGCCGACCCGCCCGCTCGGGTCCCCGCTTGACAGAAGGGATAGGCCCATGGCCGAGCTCAGTCCGACGGGTAGCCGGTCCAGGAATCTCGTCCTCGCCGCGATGATCTTCGCGGTTTCGATGACGTTCATCGATCAGACCATCGTGGCCATAGCTGCGCCGAAGCTTCAGTCCGAGTTGGGGCTAAGCGCCACTGGGGTTCAGTGGGCCATCAACGCCTACCTGCTGTCTCTGGCCGCCCTCTTTGCCTTCGGGGGGCGCCTGGCCGACACCGTGGGGCACAAGAAGATGACCGTTCTCGGGGTGATTATCTTCGCCGGGGCGTCCGCCCTGTGCGGACTCACTCCGAAAGGGTCGATTGCTGAGGCCTGGATAGTGGTGTTCCGCCTGATCCAGGGAGCGGGCGCGGCGATCATGTTTCCCGCCGCTCTGGCCATCGTGGTACAGACCTTCGGCCTGCACCAACGGGGGAAGGCCCTGGCCCTGTTCTTCGGAGTCGCCGGCGGGCTGACGGCGATCGGTCCCATACTCGGCGGCGTCCTCACCCAGTGGACCTGGCGGGCGATCTTCTGGGTGAACATACCGGTCGCGATCATTGCCCTGGTACTGATCGCCATCTCCAATCCGGTCACGTCCTATCAACCGGCCAGGATCGACTATCGGGGACTCGTGCTGATCGCAGGTGGGGTGAGCTTGAGCATCGTGGGCTTTCAGCAGTCCACGATCTGGGGTTGGCATAACCCGGGCACCTGGTTCTGCATTATCGCGGGCGTCGTCCTTCTTGTCATCTTCGGCCTCGTCGAGGTGCGCACCACGGATCCCCTCATCGAGATGAGCATCTTTCGCATCCGGGCGTTCCTGGCCGAGAACATCGTGCTGTTCATATCGATGCTGGTGTTCGTTCCAGTGTTCTTCTTTGCCAGTGAGTACGCCCAGATCGGACTGGGCAAGACCTCGTCGCAAGCCGGCCTCGTTCTGCTGTATTTCTTCCTGGGCTTCGTGGTTGCCTCCCAGCTCGGCGGCCGCATTCTGGACCGGCGAGGCGCCAAACGACCTGTGGTGATCGGGTGCGCTGTCGCCGCCGTCGGCTTCTACCTGTGGGCCGGTCAGGTCACGAAGCTGCATTTCTCCTCGCAGATCTGGGGCATCGTCATCGCCGGGGCAGGAATGGGCTTCATGCTCACTCCGGCCAGTACCGACGCGGTCAACCGGGCTTCCCGGCTCACGTATGGGGAGGCGACGGGCATAACTCAGACGGTGCGCAACTATGCCGCCAGCCTCGGGCTCGCCGTGCTCGGGACCATCTTGATCACGGAGCTGCGGTCCCGGGTCACTTCCTCTCTGATCGCTCAGGGGATGCCCAGGAAGCAAGCCAGCTCAGCGGCCGCCCATCTTTCCGAGTCCGGTGGAGGCAACACCCACGCGATCCCGCCTTACATCCGGCTGGACTTCGCCTATGCCACCCGAACCGTCTTGTATGTAATGGCCGGCATCATGGCGGCGGCCGCGCTGGCGGGGTTGATCGGGCTCGAGCCCGGACGCCAGGAGGAATCCGGCCAGGGCGAGCAGGTTCAGACCGAGCCTGCCCGGTTCGTCTCGCCCCACCAGGAGCGGGAGGAGCGGCGGGCGGAGCGCCGAGCCGCCCGCCGGGCCAGGAGGCGGTAGGGCCGCTGCTTCGTCCCCACCTCTATCCGCGGGTGGAGACGAAGTTCTATCCCCGGCCTGACGCATTCGCGGGTCTGCCGGCGCAGTATTTGTCTTATGAACGAACCAGAAGTCGTCACGGTCCGAGGCCTACGCAAGAGCTATGGCGGCCGCGCTGTCGTCGACGGTCTCGACCTCGATGTGTCCGCCGGCGAGATCGTGGGTCTGATCGGCGCCAACGGCGCAGGCAAGACCACGGCAGTCGAGTGCCTGCAGGGCCTCCGCCGGCCCGAGGCTGGATCCCTGCGCATTCTGGGGCTCGACCCGGTGACCCAGCGAGACCGGGTGCGGGCCCTGATCGGCAGCCAGCTTCAGAGCGCGGCCCTGCCGGATCGGCTCAGGGTCGAGGAAGCCGTCCGGCTGTTCAGCGGGGGCGACGGCAGGGACCTGCTCGAGCAGTTCGGGCTGGCCGACCGGCGGCGATCGGCGTTCGCGTCCCTCAGCGGGGGTGAGCGACAGCGATTGTTCTTGGTGCTCGCCCTGGTCAATCATCCCCGCCTGGTGATCCTCGACGAGTTGACCCAGGGGCTGGACCCGTCGGCCCGGCGCGACGTGTGGTCAGCCATCGACCAGCTGCGATCGGGCGGAACGGCCGTGCTGCTCGTCACTCACGAGCTCGACGAGGCCGAGCGGCTGTGCGATCAGGTGGTGGCCATGCGAGCGGGCCGGGTCCTGGACTCGGGCTCGCCGGCCGCACTGGTCGACCGCTACGGCCGTTCGGCCACCGTAGCCTTCACTTTGGCGCCGGACGGGGCGGGCGCCGTGACCCCGGACGAGCTGCGCCGGCTTCCAGGTGTGGCTCAGGTAAGCCGGAACGGGGGCCAGGTGACGGTAGCCGGCGACCGGACGGCCATAGCCCACGTCGGCGCCGCTCTGGTGAGCTCAGGCTGGGTACCGCCCGACCTGTCCGTACGCATACCGACGCTCGAGGACGCACTGGTAGGTCTGCTGGAGCGGGCCGATCGCCTCGCCTCGGTGACCCCATCCCACCTCGAGCCCATAGGAGCATCCCGATGACGACTGCGGCGAGCCGCCTGATTCGCGCCGAGCTCACTCTCATGACCCGCGAGCCACTGGCGTTGACCTTCGTCTTCGTATTCCCGGTGGTGACGATGCTCATAATCGGCGGCTCATTCGGGACGAGTCCGAGCGTTGCGTTCGACTGGGTCAACCCCTCCCATTGGTACGTGGCCTCGTACCTCACCGTCGTCATCGCTGCCACCGGTTTGATCATGGTCCCTGTACACCTGGCTTCCTACCGGGAGCGGGGGGTGCTGCGTCGCTTCGCGGCGGCCGGGTTTCCCAGATGGTCCTTCGCCCTGGCGCAGTTGGTCACCGGGCTGGCGGCCACAGTTGTGGGCTGCGCCACTCTGCTCGCCGTCGCCGCCCCGGTGTACGGGCTGCCTCCGATGCGTCATGTCCCGCAAGTGGCGCTGGCCGGCCTGCTCGGCGCCGTCGCCTTCGTGAGCATCGGCATCGTGCTCGGATCGGTCCTGCCCTCCGCCCGCGCCGCCCAGGCCGTCGGGCTGGTCCTGTTTTTCCCTTCTTTCCTGCTCGGAGCAGGTGGGCCCCCGCCCCACGTGATGGGCTCGGCTTTGCGCACTGTCGCCGGCTATCTGCCACTGACCCGGGTCACCGATGCAGTACGAGACCCTTGGCTCGGGCTGGGAACGGCCGCCGGGTCTCTGGTCGTAGTTGCCGGCCTGGCGGTGATCGCCTCTGTCCTGGCCGTGCGCCGGTCAGGCCTTTGACGGTGAGCACGAGCGAGGGGCCGGCTTCCGGCCGGTCCCCCGTTGAGCCCTACTGTCCGCCAGGTGCCGGCCGTACGATGGGCCCGGTGCCCGAACCCGCGCCATTCCCCGCACGGGGTGCCGCTTTTCCCGGGCCGGCGTCTCTCGATCGGTTGTCGGGTTGGCTGGGCTTGGCCGGGTTCGCAGTGTTTCTCGTCATCGGGCTGGCCACGCAGGTGGCCGACCACCCGGCCCGAGCCGCTCTCGGCGTGGCGGTAGGGTTGCTCGCGGGAATACCGCTGTTCCTGTTTCGCTCCCGTTTGACCCTGGCCTGGGCTGCCATCGCCACGGCGGGAGTCGTCCTGCTCGGGAACGGCGATTCCCGCGACATCTGCTGGTTTGCCATCGTGGTCCTGGCCGCCTGGTGCGTGCTTTGCGGGGGGATCTGGCCTGGTATCGCCTACTGGGCGGGCAGTGTTCTGCTGTTCGGGGCCGAGTGGCTGTGGGCCGGGCGGGACCCGGGGTGGGCTCCGTGGGCCGCCGGGGTGACGGTGAGCGTGCTGGCCACGCTTCTGATCAGGCACGAGTTCGTGCTTGTCGAGCGGTTGAAAGCGGCGCAGACCGAGTTGGCCGAGCAATCCCGGATCGAGGAGCGCAATCGGATCGCACGGGAGCTTCACGATGTCATCGCCCACGGGCTGACGGTCTCTCTCCTCCACGTGACCTCGGCCCGGCTGGCGGTGGAGCACGACCCTGCCGATGCCGCCCGGGCTCTGGCCGAAGCCGAACGACTCGGCCGTCAGAGCCTGGCCGAGGTGCGAGCCACCATCGGGCTGGTGGGCCCTCCCTCGGGAGGAGGCATCGCCCCGCCGGTACCGGGGCTGGACCAGGTACCCCGGCTCGTCGAACAGCTCCGCCACGCCGGTGCCGATATAAGCCTGGTCGTCGACGCTGAAGTGGCGGCGGTGCCGGCCACGACCGGGTCCACGGTCTATCGCATTGTTCAGGAGGCACTGACCAACGCGACCAAGCATGCGCCTGGTTCGGCCGTGGCTGTCCGGGTCGGTGGCGGCCCCGACCGGGTCGAACTGACGGTTGACAGCAGCGGCCCACCCGGAAACGGCACGGGCATGGGCCTCGAAAGCATGCAAGAACGGGCCAAGGCGGTCGACGGCTCCTGTACCGCCGGCCCGGGCGGTCACGGCTGGCTGGTCCACGCGTCGCTACCCGTGGTCGCGGTACCCGGCTCGGGCCCGACATGATCAGGGTGCTGCTAGTGGACGACCAGGAGCTCGTTCGGGCCGGCCTGCGCGGGATACTGCGGGAGCAGTTCGGTTTCGAGATAGCCGGGGAGTGCGCGGACGGCACGGACGTCCTCGCCGCGGTGAACGAAGCGGAGCCGGACGTGGTGGTGATGGACGTACGAATGCCGGGCCTGGACGGGGTGGCCGCTACCCGGCAACTACGGGCCGACCGGCCCTCGCCTCCGGTTTTGGCCCTGACCACTTTCGACGACGACGAAGCGCTGGCGGGAATGCTTCGCGCCGGGGCCGCCGGGTTTGTGCTTAAAGGGGTGCCCGCCGAGGAGCTCCACCGGGCGGTGAAGGTCGTAGCAGCCGGCGGGGCCTGGCTCGACCCAGCGGTGACGGCCCGGGTCCTCGACGTTTACCGCGCCGCCCCACCCAGCCCACCGGCTCGGGCGGGCGGGCTCGATCAGCTCACCGGGCGAGAGCGGGAGGTGCTCGGCCTGATCGGGCAGGGATTAACCAACCCCGAGATCGCCGAGTACCTGTTTGTCGGCGAGGGAACGGTGAAAACCCACGTCAATCACCTGTTCGCCAAGCTTCGACTGCGGGACCGGGCGGCGGCCATCGTCTTCGCCTACGACCACGGCCTCGTCGGGCGTTAAGGCCCTGATTGTTCGGCTCGACTACGAAACGGACGACGCGGTCTCGGCGCGAAATTCTGATATCTCCGGAGCTGTGCCGACTGATCAGCCCGACGACATTCTCGCCAGCGAGGGCCGGGGGCTCCAAAATCTCTTGGTCCGGCAATGCCGCCCGGGGGCTGCTACCCCGGCTTGCTGGTGGCGAATATGGGCCAGCCGATCTCGGTCCGCCACTCTGACTCGTCGGCCGTCTCGTTGGGCCCGACGAGGTAGTACTCCCGGACGGGACCGTCGACGCCCAGGGCGTGCTTGGTGACGTAGGTGGCCAGCAAGCCGTAGGCGCGGTCGATGTCGGAGTGGGGGCCGGTGTGCACAGTGGTGGCCAGCTCGGCGCCGGGCACCACAACCGGCGTGATCCGCCCCAAGGGGTGAATGGCGCCCCGGCAAGGGATGAACAGAGTGGCCTCGCCCCGCTCGTCGGAGAACAGCTCGTTGGCGTATATCCCGCCTGCCGCACCCAGAACGGCCACGTCCTGGGTGGCCAGGGTTGCGCTCAACTCGCCGAGAGCTCCTCGAAACCAGGATAGGGCGTCGCTCACGTCGACGATTTCGCTGATCGCGGCAGCAGGAGCCGGGTCGACCCGTCGGTGGGTGACGGGCTCCGCCGACGGAGCGGACTCGAGTAGGTCGCGCAGGGAAGCCACCGCAGACTGGGTGCGGGCCAGGTCGGTTTCCAGTCGCTTCAAATGGGCGGCGATGAGCTCATTCCGCGAAGCGAGGTCTCGAGTGGCCAGCACTGCCCCGATGTCGTCGAGGGGCATATCGAGGTCCCGGAAGCGCCGGATCACTTGCGCCGTCGGTATCTGATCCGTGTTGTAGCGGCGATATCCAGTCTCCGGATCGACGTCGGCGGGCTCCAGCAGCCCGACGCGGTGGTAGTGGCGCAGGGTCTTGACGCTGAGGTGGGTGGCCCGGGAGAAATCGCCGATCGCGAGGGATGACGTCACCACCGCCAGTCTGATGTCTCCCCTAAGGGGAGAGTCAACTCCGAAGAAAGGTCTTGACCCTCCAGTCGCGGCATCCACGAGGGTGGGAAGTGCCAGCCCGGACGGGCCGGCGAACACGGAGAAAGGACATCAGATGACAAGCGAGCTGAACGGAGTCGTGGCCGAGCACATCGACGCCGTCAACGCCTTTGACGTCGACGCCATCGTCGCCACGTTCGCTCCCGACGCGTACGTGAACGACGCCCGCCGGGAGATCGCCGGCCGGGATGCCATCAGGAAGTGGGTGGAAAAGGAGATGGTGGGGGACAAGGTCACCATGGAGGTGCTCGAGGTCGTCGATCACTACGGCGACACGATCGTGCGGGCCCGCTACGACGGCGAGTACGACAAGACCAACCTGCCCGACGAGCTGGTCATGTCCAACTACTTCAGTGTCCGCGACGGCCGGATCGTGAGCTTGGCGGTCATCCACAACCAACCATCGCCGTTTTGAGCGCGCCGGCGGCCGGTCCCGGGACTGCCCGCCTGGCCATCGCCGAAATAGCCGCCGATCAGGGCTCGCCGCCCCGGACGCTCCCGGGTCGGAAGCCGGGCACCCCCATTGGTGGTGGGCCTCGATATGCACCCGTCGCTGTTCGCGGCCTGGGGTCTCGCCCCGCCCTCTGCGAGCCCGATCCTGCCCCTGCCGCGAGCCTGACCCGCCCCGCCATCCGCCCGGCGAATTTCTCGTAGACCTTTTGTGTTCTCGTAGTCATTTCGCACGTATTACGTGCGATTCGACACCGAGAAAACGAATTGTCTACGAGAAATTCCGGCAATTGGGACGTTGGCGTCCGGTGGGTGGGGTGGAGCCGGCCAATCGTGGTCGGCGCCGGCCGTCGTTGTCGGCCCGCCCCGGGCCGGCCCCGGCCGCACCCCGCCTGTACCTCGCTCACACCCGCCCCCTGCCTCGTGCCGGACCCGCCCCCCGCCTCATGCCGGACCGGCCCCCCCGTCGCACCCCGCTCGCACCGATACCCCCCGCCCCCCCGGGGCCTGGCCCGGCCCGGCCCGAGCGCCAGCGCCGCTTCGAGCACCGCGAGCCGTCGCGCTCCGGCGATCAGCCGGCCGCCCTCTTAGCCGGCGGTCACGCCCCGCCGTCCAACCCGGTTGCGAACCGCAGGTAGCGCTCGGCCGAGCGGCGCACCGCCGCCGGGCCGTCGGTGGAGACGATGCGACCCCACCAGGCGCCGTATATCCGGTCGAAGTCGTACGGCTCGAGCCGTTCGAGCGCCTGGCGGACGGTCTCGGGCCTCTCAGGGATGAGGTTCGGGTAGCTGTACATGAAGCTCACCCAGCGACGGTCCATCACGACCTGCACGATGTCCCCACTGAAGAGCGCGCCGGGTCTCCCTTGCCGCCCGGCCCGGTGCAGCACGGTCCCGCCCGCAAAGTGCACCCCGAGATTTATGAGGGTGATGTCCGGACCGATCTGGCGCTCGGAGCCCTCCCAGAGCGTTACCGCCGGGTCGGTGCGGCTGACCCACTCGCGGTCGCCGGCGTGGATGAACACCGGGGCGTCGAAGGCCCGGCTCCACTCGATCATGCTGCCGTAGAAGTGGGGATGGCTTATGGCGAAGGCGCTGATGCCGCCCAGCTCCCGGATGCGGCTCACCAGGTCGTCATCGATGTAGCTGATGCAGTCCCACATGACGTTTCCGGAATCCGCTCGCAGCAACAGGGCTCTCTGGCCGATGGCAAACCCCGGGTCGCAGCCGACGCCTACGACATCCTCGCCCTCCTCGGCCAGGCGGCCCCGGTAGCCCTCGATTTGCATCTCGGTGAGCGACGTCCACCGTTGACCGCCCCACCCCACGTACTGGCGATCGTCGAGGCAGACCGGGCAGTCGTCACGAGCGGAGTCGTATTGAACCCCGCACGTTCGGCATATGGGTCGGGACAAATCCTCCCCGCTCATTCCGGCGACCCTTCAAAACCATGAGGTCCACGGCGGCCTCGCTCGCCCGATTCCCAGATCAGCGCCTCGTAGTGGGCGCAACCGTCGGGAGAGGAGTCCGGATGGTGGGAGAGGACGTGCTCGAGAAAGTCCCGGGCCGACCTCATCTGCTCGATCCGGGTGTTCAAGGCGGCTATTCGCTCTTCCATCACCACCTTCCAGTCCTTGGTCGCCGGCCGGGCCAGGACCTCGGCGATCTCCTCGAGGCTCATGAGCCCGGATTCCTGCCAGTACTTGATGATCGCCAGCCGCCGCAGCTCCGCGGGCCCGTACCACCTCCGGCCCGAATGCCGGGAGACGGGCTCGAGCAGGCCCCGCTGCTCGTAATAGCGAATGGCCGACGCCCGTATGCCCAGCCGCCGCGCTACCTGGTCGATCGGTAGGATGTCGCTCGCCGGGCTGGTAGCTGTCACGCCGCCTCCTCCCTCCCGTTACTTCCTGGCTTGCATTAAAGCCGACTTGAACCTGCAGGATAGGGTTCGTGCCGCGACGCCGAATATTTCTCGACCTGGGGCCGCTGCGGGAGGGCCGGGACTTCCGGCTGCTGTTCACCGGCCAGCTGGCCGGGGTGTTTGCGGCTCAGCTGGCGGTGGTGGCGGTGGCGTTCGAGGTGTACGCCCTCACCGGGTCCTCACTTCAGGTCGGGGCCGTGAGCCTGGCCCAGCTGGTCCCGCTGATCCTGGGGGCGTTCGCGGGCGGTTCGCTCGGCGACGCGTTCGACCGGCGGCGAATACTGGTGGTCACAGCGGTGCTCCTGGCCCTGACCGCAGCGGGGTTGGCCGTCAACGCCGCCCTGACCCACCCCTCGGTCGTGGCCATCTACCTGGTCAGCGCCCTGGCCGCCGGGTTCGGGGGAGTGGTCTCGGCCGTGGGCCACGCCGCCGTCCCGGCGCTCGTGCCCGCCGGGCGCCTGGTGGCGGCCTACGCCACCATGCAGGTAGTCGACCAGTCGGCCATGGTCGTGGCGCCGGCCGTTTCCGGATTGCTCATCAGCGGAATCGGGCTCGGCTGGGTGTTCGCCCTGGTCGCGGCGGCCTACATCGTCTCTGCGGTAAGTGCGCTGAGGATGTCGCCCGTGGTCCGGACGGCCTCGTTGCGGCCGGCGGCGCCGGGTGGGCGCCGCAAGCCGGCGTCGATCACGGAGGGAGTGCGATACCTGAAGGGCCGCCAGCCGCTGCAGGGCGCTTATCTGATCGATCTCAACGCCATGGTGTTCGGAATGCCGAGAGCGCTCTTCCCGGCCATGGCGGTGTCGGTTTTCCACGGTGGGGCCGGCACCCTGGGGTTCCTCTACGCCGCACCGGGAGCCGGCGCCCTGCTCGGCGCGGTCACCACGGGATGGCTGGAACGGGTCCGGCGCCAGGCGTGGGCTGTCATCGTGGCGGTCTGCGTGTGGGGCGCGGCTGTTGCCGCCTTCGGGTTCGTGCACGTGCTCGTGGTGGCCCTCATACTCCTCGGCGTGGCGGGCTGGGCGGATGTGGTGTCGGCCGTCCTGCGCAGCGCCATCCTGCAATCGTCGGTCCCTGAGGCGCTCCGCGGCCGGATCGCCTCCCTGCAGATCGCGGTGGTCGAAGGCGGTCCCCGCCTGGGTGACCTGGAGTCAGGCGCGGTGGCGACCGCGGTGTCCACCCAGTTCTCCGTAGTGTCCGGTGGACTGGCTTGTATGGCCGGAGCCGTCGTGCTGGCCGCCGCCATGCCCGGGTTCCGGCATTTCCGCCGGGGCTCCGGGCGTGGCGCCGATGCGCCGAGTAGCAGCGATCCGCCTTCTGGCTGCGAGTCGCGTGCCGAGCCCGAACGCTCAGCCTGAACGCCGGCGGCTACCCCCGCCCCGGCCTAGACCACGAACAGGGAGCGCCAGCTCTCGAGGGTCTCCGCGCTTGCGCCATTCGCGATCAGGAAATTCGAGGCGCCCTTCCAGCGGTCGTCCAGGTCCTGGAGAAACAGTTCCATCGTCGCCGACCTGGCTTCCATCACGAATGCCGGGATCTCCGCCGCCACCTTCTGGAAGTCTCTTGCGGCGCGCAACCGGGCCACGATCGGCGCCATGCGTTCATGGGTGGCGGCGTAGTCGGCCACGATGGCGTCCCGGTCCACCCCGGCGGCATCGAGCAGGACGGCGATCATGACCCCCGTTCGGTCCTTACCGGCGGCGCAGTGGACCAGGACGGGTGTACCGCCCGGCGCCACGATGCGCTCCAACGCCGTCAGGAACGGGCCCCCGCCCATCTCGAGCAGCTGTACATAGCCGTCGGCCATTATCCGCGACGGATCCTCCCCGACGGCGAAGGCCTCGGCCCGGTTGGTGTTTCTCTGCGCCGCCTGGACCTCATCTATGAGTGATAGCTCGGTGTAGCGGACCTTCGAGTCGCCGAGGAGACCGCGGCCGCGTTCGGTCCGTTCGGCTCTGGTGCGCAGATCGATTACATGGGCCAGACCGATGCTGTCGACGAGTTGGTTCACGTCCGCCGGCGTGCAGGCGTCGAGGGCGTCCGAGCGGAGCAGCACACCCGGTTGAGTCCGACCGCCGGCCGCGGGAAGGCCGCCGAGGTCACGCACGTTGTGGGCGCCGTCGAGGTCGATCCAGCTCGTCATGTGAGTCCTTGGTTCTCGCATAGGCGGGCCGCAGGTGGTAGTCGCTTACCTGCGTTGACCAGGGGCTCACGGTGGTCCGGCCCGCCCCCGGTCAAGAGGAGGCCACGCCCGGGATCGGCGGCCTTCATCTGTACAACGATCGTGGCGTACACGCCCGTGTCCTCCTCGACTTGAAAGGTGTGGAAGCCCCGAGCCGGCGCCACGGCCACCGGAGGCAATGGTACCCGGGGGGTGGCACCTCGGTCTGATGTTGCAGAGCGAGCAACTCCGGTCCGATCGGCGGCGGATCCTTGACCCGGCCCAGATGCGAGCGTCTGACGCCGGCACGAGACGGCGGGGGCTTTCCTCGGCCAGCGACAGCCCCGGCGCCGGATGCCATGACCGCGATCTACTCGGAGACGAAGCTGATGGCCCCTTCGGGGCAGTTGGCCACGGCCCGGCGGGCCCCATCCTCGTCGTTGCCGGCGTTGATGTCCTGCCCGAGCTGCACCGGGTACCCCTCGTCATTGGCCTGCACCAGGTCCGGGCTCAGCGAGTAGCAGCGCCCGTGGCCGGAGCACAGTTGCTCGTCGATGTGGATCTTCATGGTTGATGTTCTCCTTCCGAGTGGACCCCGGTCATCACATGATCGCCACGTCGGCCCCGGCGGCGGCGAAGGCCGGGATCATCCGGGCGCCCATTCCCCGGCTGCTCCCGGCCAACGAGGGCGACATTCCGGCCGGCGCGAGTGCAGAGGCTGTGGTGGTCATGGCGGGCCGTCTCCATCGAGGACTCGGGCCGCCCGGCCGGCCATTGGTGGCACCAGGGCAGGGATGGCCGAGCGCCGTGCTGCTGGAGCACGACGGCCAGTTTGAAGCATGCGTACACGGGCCGACAGCGTAGCCACGTCCGATTCCGACGCCGGTTGACCCGGTCGGGCTCTGCTGGGCGAAACTGGCAGCGGGCACCGAGATTCGTTTCGATCATTTGAGAGCAGCCGTCGGCGGCCGGCGGGCAGAAATGATCACTAGGTCGAAGGGGGGGAGGCGTACATCAACGATCCCGGGGTGGTCAGGACGTCGCCCGTCTCCAGCCAGGTCTTGAGCCCGGAGAGGATCATCGGCCAGCCGCCGTAGATCTCCTCGTTGGCGCCCTCGCGCATCTGATCGTGGGTCAGGAGCAGCCGGCACGAATCCTGCACCTGTTCGATCTCCCATGTGACCCTCGAGGCACCCTCGCTCTTCACGTCCTCGCTCCAGAGGGCAACCATGGTGTGGACCAGCCGGCGAGGCGGGTCGACCTCGAGGACCTCTCCTTCCCCGAGGATCATTGCTTTAGGGCCGGGAGCGGTGAGCTCGATGGGCGAGCCCAGCTTCCAGTCGGAGCTGATGCGGGTGCCGAACTGAAACTTGGCCCGGATGTTGGCGTCGGTGATCGCCTCCCAGAGCCGGTCCGGGGTCGTGCGGATGTAGATCTCGAAGACTTTTTCCATCGTGCTCTCCAGTCTGTGCTTGAGGTCGCTGAGGGTGGCGGCCCACGGCTCGGCGTATTTGCTCACCCACCGGTCGTGGACCAACCGGATCGGGACGGGGTTGAGGAAGTGGAGCTTTTCGCGACCGCGTCGCCTGGTCACGATCAGGCCCGCTCCCTCGAGCTGGCGGAGGTGCTTCATCACGCCGAAGCGAGAGATGTCGAAGCGCTGTTCGAGGGCCCCCAGGGTCTGGCCGTCCTCCCGGAACAGCTCGTCGAGCAGCTGCCGCCTGGTCGGATCGGCCAGCGCCCTGAACACCTCGTCCACCCCGGCGACTATATGTGACCAAAAGGTCACATGTCAAGGGCGGTGAATGACGGGGCCCACTTGCAGCACCGCTAACCCGAGGCGATGGTTTTCATACGACTACATCCGCCGCTTCGTACCCGAACTGGCCAAGGTCCCGGACCGATGGGTGCCCGGCCGGTGGACCGCCCCACCCCTGGAGCTGGCCCCCACCGGAGTGGTACTGGAAGAGACGTACCCGTACCCGATCGTCGAGCACCCCTGGGCCCGCGACCGGGCGCTTGCTGCGTACCGGACGGCGACCGGCCGCTAATCAGTTGTCGTCGTCCCTCCGCCGTGCCTCTGAAAACAGCGGCCGGAACCTCAGCCCGGCCCCGGGACCAGACGGCCGTCCTCCAAGATGATCGTGCGGTCGCACGCTGCGATGACGTCGTCGTCATGGGAAGCGATCACCACGATCGCGCCCTGCCCGGCGTGATCGGCTAAAAGGGCGAGCACCACGTCCCGCCAGGCCTCGTCCAGCGCGGCGCTGGGCTCGTCGATCAGCACGATGTCCGGATCGCCGGCCAGCGCCCGGGCGATGGCGACGCGCTGGCGCTGTCCTCCGGACAGGTCGCCGACGAGATGACCGGCGACGGGTTCGAGGCCCAGGCGCTGTAGAACGGGCTGCACGACCGAAGCAAGAGCAGGGCCTCGTATACCCGCGGCTTGCTGAGACAGGGCTACCGTCTCGCCGGCCGTCAAGGTCGGGACCAGTCCGAGGGTCTGCGGCACTAGACCGACCCGGTGGTCGCGCATGGGAGAACAGGCCCGGCCGTCAACGGCGACGTAGCCGGAGTCCGGGGGGAGCAGGCCGGCGAGGACATGAAGCAGCGTGGTCTTACCCGAGCCCGACAGTCCGGCGACACCGACCGTCTCGCCCGCGCACACCGCCAGGTTGACTTCCGACAGGAGCCGCCGGGCCCCGACCGAAACGGCCACGTCCACGGCCGACAGACGGCTGACGCGGGAGGTCGCCTCCGCTGCGGTCATGGCTGCTCGCGCCGGAGGTCGACGCCGTCAGCCCGGCGGTGGATACTGAACAGGCTTCCGGGGGGATGCTCGGCCAGCACCTCAGGCGGCAGGACCACGGTCCCGTCGCCGTTCACGATGACGAACTGCCGGCCCCGCCGTCCTTCGGCGCCGACCTGACCGGCCCTGATCGTCACCGTGCGCGGCAGGGCGGCGGCGGTCGCACCGTCGTGGGTGACCACCAGCACCGTGACCTCGGTGAGCTCGTTTATCTGATGAAGCAGATCAGTGGTCTTCTCACGGGCCCGCTGGTCCAGATTGCTCGTCGGCTCGTCTACCAGGAGGATTCGCGGTGATGTCGCGACCGCGGTGGCGAGCGCGATCCGCTGCTGCTCTCCGCTCGAGAGCCGGTGCACCGGCTGGTCGGCCAGTGGGGACAGGCCGAGGCCCTCCATAAGCTCATCGGGCGCCCAGCGCAATGGCCACCCTCGCCGGATGGCGCCCCGCTGCGCGAATGCCAGGTTCTGCCGCGCCGTGCCGTAGGGCAACAGATTGCGAGCCGGGTCCTGCAGCACCAACGCCACCTCGGTGGCGCGTAACCGGGCGGCGTCGGCCCCGTCGAGGTTCGCCAGGTCGTGACCCGAGACGACAATGCGTCCGGCGGTCGGGCGCAACAGGCCGGCCAGCACGGCCAACAGGGTCGACTTTCCTGAGCCGGATGGCCCGAGCAGGGCCACCATCTCGCCGGGGCCCACGTCGAGGTACACGTTGCGCAAGGCCACAACGGGCGGCCCCCCGTCTACCTCGAAAAGGTGGAGCAGCCCCTCGCACTCGACCGCCCCGCCGCCCGCCTCCTTGGCCGCCTTCGCCGTCACTGACCGCCCCACCGATGGTGATATCCCCGGGCCTGCTCGCCGGTGAAGGAAGCCGTCATTCGGGGCTCTCCCGGAGCAGCCGGGGAGTCATGCGGCGGACAACCACCATTTGCGCCGTCACCGCTCCGGCGAAGCTGGCGGACAGGACCACCCCGAACACGATGGTGACCGCCCCGAGCGGCAGTCCGTAGCGCAGGATCGGGCCACCCGGAGCGGTGGCCAGCTCAGGCAGCGAGTGCAGGGCGAGCGCCACACCTATCAGCCCGGCCACCGCGCCCAGTACGCATGCCACCACGAGGACGAGTGTCTCACCGAGCAGGGACATCACCAGGCTGCGGCGGGGGATGCCGGCCGCTTCGAGGGCGACCATCTCGGTGGCCCTCTGGCGGGTTGCCCCCCCAAATGCGGCGATGGTGGCCGCAACCCCGAGCAACAGGGCGGCGGCCGCGGCCAGCAGGAGGAAGTCGTCGGCGAGAGCGGGTCCCTGCCGGTTCAGGGCACTGAGAACCGTCGCCGCCCGCTCGGTCGCGGTCACCCGCAGGCCCTGGGCCTGGAGACGGGCGACCAGGCCGGACGACGCCCCCGGTGCCAGCCACACCTGGTACGACGTCTCGGCGATGGACGGCTCGGTCTGGGAGAGCTGAGCCAGGCGCAGATCGACGAGGACGGCGTTGGATCCGACCGCTGGCAGCGCGGCCGGCTCGACCACTGCGTGCACCTCGAGGGTGTTGCCGTCGAGACCCTCGACGGGCACCTGACTGCTCGGGAGGATCGCCCCGTTGAGAGTGGCGTCCTCCGTTGTCACCGCCGCGGGCAGGACAGTCGGGGCGTCGGCCGGACCGAGGAGGGGGACAGCCAGGGCCGAGGCGCCCTCCTCGTAACCGGCGAGCGACGCCGGGGGTATCCCGAAGCTGAGCGCCCCTGATTGCTCGGCCACTGACACGGGGGCTCCCATGCTCTGCCAGCCCGAGGCCGAGCCGAGGTCGGCCGGGACGGGGCGCCACGATCTGGGCGGGGTGACGGTTTCGATTCCCGTCAGAGTCAAGGTGATGTTGCTCGGCGCGGGAGGGCGGCCGGTCACTCCCACCACGCCTATGCCTTCCAGCCGGCAGCCGGTCGAGCAGGCGCCGCCCAGCCCGGCTTGGTACTGCGCCGGCCCGAGGCGGATGGGCCCGGCGTTCACCAGGTTGGTGGTGGCGGTCCCGGCGTCGAACGTCCAGGCTTCGAGGTCGAGCCCGGAGACACCGGCCGCCCCGGTCGGGTCGGTGACGCGGGCGTCGAACCGGACGGCGCGGCCTGTCAGGCGGACCTCTGGCGGCGCCTTGGGATCAATGGCGGCCGGCACCCGGTCGACCGAGCCCAGTCCGCGGGGCCACTCCGCCACCCGGGCCAGCCGGGAGCTGTCCACGGCCAGGAGGACCGAGCTGGGGGTGCGCACGACCGCGGCCGCCATCGCCATTCGCCCGTCGGGGTCGGCCCGGTCGACCGCCCCGGCCAGATCCACCCCTGGATCCGGGTTCACCGTAAGCACGGTGGATGCCCCCACCGTGAATCTGGCGACCGTCTCCCGGTTGCTCCTGGCTACCGACCAGGCGGCGGTGGCGAACGAG
This sequence comes from uncultured Actinomycetota bacterium, assembly GCA_963783945.1. Classification (GTDB taxonomy): domain Bacteria; phylum Actinomycetota; class Acidimicrobiia; order Acidimicrobiales; family Palsa-688; genus CAWAPS01. The sequence goes on along the minus strand of CAWAPS010000006.1, from coordinate 82,484 downwards.
GCGAGGCAGAGCGCCACCACCAGAACCCGGGTCTGGCGCACGAGACCCGGGCGCCGGCCGACCTGGCGCGCCGCCAGGAAGGTGGCCACCCTTGTCGAACCGCGGGTGGCGTTGATCAGCACGCGGGCGGCCAGCAGGGTCATCCAGACGCTTATCACGGCCACCCCGAGCGCGATAAGGGCCGGGGCGGCCGAGGCCAGCGGGTCGGTGCGACCGCCGGCCAGCACTCCCGTGGCGGCCAGCTCCACGAGCGCGGCCACCGCCAGGACCACGAGGACGGTGTCGACCACGGGCCCGGCGCGTCCCCGCCCCGTCTGAGTGCCCGCGGCGGACGGGGGCGCCCGCGTGAGCAGGGACGCGTCGGGACCGAACCGGCGGAGCTGTCCCGTGCTCACCACCACGGCAGCCAGGATGGCGACCACCACCAGGGCAAACGCGGCCAGTGTCCAGCCGGACAGGAGCACCTGGGTATGGGGGGCGAAAAGCCTGGCCCGGCTGGTCTCCAATGCCGCCCACGCCAGCCCGATTCCCAGCGGTAGCCCGGCGGCACAGAGCGCGAGCGGCTCGGCCACACTGACCGCCAGCAGTGACCGCCGGGGAAATCCTCTCAACCGGGCCAGCCGGATCTCGTGCTCGCGGATATCACCACTGCGAGCGATCAGAGAGCCGAGCACCCACAGAACCAGGACGAGTAGCTGCAAGGTGGCCACCACGACGATCGTGGTCATCAAATGCCGTTGCTCGTCGACCTGGGCCAGCAATGCGGGCGCGCCGCTGTCGAGCTGTTCGCCGGTGGTGGCCGCGACCGCGGCGGCCGACCGGTGCAGAGCCTGTTGCAGCCGTCCGTCGTTTGTCAGATCGACGTTGGTGGTTTCTATCGGGACCTGCCCGGTTATGAGCGGTGCGTCCGATGGAGGGACGGCGACAGCCGTCCCCGCGGTAGTGATGAGCGGGTCGAGCTGCAGGACGTGCTGATGGTTGCTGATCCCGAAGGGAAAGTCGCTCGGCCCGAGGCTCCACCAGTACGGGAGGGTCAGGTCCGGAACCCGGTATATGCCGCTCACCACTAGTCGGAGCGGGGTGGACCGCCCGGGGACGGACCCCTCCACGATCTGGCCGAGCCCGCGTCCCAGCGCGGAGGCACTGCGATCGCTCAGCATCACCTGACCCGGTGAGATCGGGCAGTGCCCGGTTTCGAGGTGGAGCACGGTGCACACCCCGGTACGGTAAAAAAGGGCAGACGCGAACGGGTGCGGGCCCGAGGCCAGGCCCACGCCGCTGTTGATTGTCGTCAGAGCCGGCCCGAAGATATGTGACCGTCCGGAGCTGGTCTCGACCACGGTTTCGGCGGTCCCGACGGCTGCAAGGGACCCCGAGCCCGGGCCGCTCGTCAGGTTCACCCCGACCTGGCTTTGTGTCGCCGAGGCGAAACCGGAGCGCACCAGCGAGTCGTCGGCGGCCCGCAGGTAGAGCGGAGCCACGGTGGCCGCGGCTACCGCCAGGGCGACGGTGACCAAAGTGAGAAGCGAGGAACCCAACCGCCAGCGGACGGCCCGTGCCAGCCGTCCCTGACCGATCATCCAGCTCCAGCTCTGGCGTCCACGATTCGGATACTACGAGTGGAGGGCCCGGGCCGCCGGTCGCCGGGGCCGGATGGATCACGCGGGCGGCCTTGCTGACGCCGGGACCATTACCTTGCTCGGCCCGGCCCGGTCCCCGTCAATCCGTCACGTCGGCTGACCCCCTGTCGCCCGGGGGGTCGCACTGGGCATGATGGGCCGGTGGCCCGAGCAACACCCATCGACGCGGCGGAGATGGTCTCTCTCATGAAGCGATGGGAGGTCCTCGTCGGATCCGGGGCGGCCGCGGCCGGGTTGGGTAAGGATCTCCTCGAGCGGTGGTCCGAGCCTCATCGCAGATACCACACCCTCGAGCACCTCGGAGCGGTGCTGGGCCGCCTCGACCAGCTCGGAGGCGCCACCATGGCGGTGACGCTGGCGGCCTGGTACCACGACGTCGTGTACGACCCCACCCGGGACGACAACGAGGCCGCCAGTGCCGCGCTGGCTCTTGCCACCCTTCCCACCGCAGGCGTCGACCGGGAGACGGTCTCGGAGGTCGCCCGTCTGGTGAAGCTCACCGCGACCCACCGGCCGGGACGGGCCGACGGGGCAGGGGCGCTGCTCTGCGATGCCGACGTGGCTGTGCTCGGAGGTACCAGGGAGGAATACGCCGCCTATCGCCAAGCTGTCCGAGCTGAATACCGTGCCCTGGATGAGCCGTCCTGGCGGCGGGGGCGGTCCTCGGTCCTTCGGAGCCTGCTGGCGCGAGATCCCCTCTTTTCCACGGCTGAGGGACGAAGGCTTTGGGAGCAGGCGGCCCGGGTCAATCTCCAGAGCGAACTGGCCGATCTGGCCGAGGCCTGAAGCAGGCGGGAAAAGGGGACGGGATTCAGGTCGACCCGGCCCGGCGGCCGGCCGGCCTGACCCGCAGCCCGGCGGCTCGCAGGCGCGACACCAGCTGGCGGCTCGGCACCGGCCGGGCGCCCATCTCTATAGCTCGCAAGCGGTAGTCGGCGGGCACGTCGTAGTGGTCGCCCTGGAAAGCCCGGCGGGGTAGCCCGAGCCGGGACGCGAAATCGTGAAGCTCCTCGTAGCTCTCGTCGCTCACCAGGTGGGCCCACAGGCGATCCCGCCAGGGCCAGCGAGCCTCGTCGACCAGGATCACGGTGGGAATCAGGTCAAGATGCGGGCGGGGACAGGGCGGCGGCGCCGGCCTCGGCGACCAGCTGATCCTGCTCGGGGGACCCGCCGGACACTCCTATCGCTCCGACCACCTCCATGCGAGCCCGCAACGGAACCCCGCCCGGGAAGATGACCAGGCGCGGTGTCTTGGTCATGCCGTGCACGAGCGCCGGATCCTCCTTGATCATCTCCCACCACGACCCGGTCGGCATTCCCCCGAAGGCGATCACAGACCACGCCTTGTCGGTGGCAAGCGAGGCCGACAGCCTCGGCGCCCCGTCCATGCGGGCCGTCGCCTTCGCGTCACCGTCCTGCCCGTGGACGGAGATGCAGACGGCCAGACGGAGGCGCTCGGCTTCGTCGATGGCGGCGTCGAGCACGCGGCGCGCCGCGTCTAGTGAAATGGATCTCGCGGAAATTGTGTCGGCCATGGTCTCAGGATGCCCGACTCGGCACCGGGGCGTGGTCCGATCTCCGGGTGGCGGGCGAGAGCCCCCGATCAGTCCTTGCCGATCATCACTTCAGTCGATTTGATCACGGCGGTGACCTGGTCTCCCGGGGTCAGATCGAGATGCTCGGCTGAGTCCTTCGTGATCGCCGCCACTACCTCCTGACCCCCCTCCAAACGGACGACGACGGTGGACATGACCGCCCCGTGGTCGACCGCCACAATCGTCCCGGGAAGCTGGTTGCGCGCACTCAGTCTCATTGGGCCACTCTATGAGGATTGGGAAAGCCCATTTCCTTCCCCTCCCCGGGCAGGACTCCGGCCAGGTAGCTTCTTGCCGTGCCACCCTCCAGGAAATCCCCGGTTCCCACCATTGAGCGCCACGTGCTGAGCAATGGCCTGCGCCTCGTCGTGGCTCCTGACCGGTCCAGTCCCCTCGTCGGAGTGGCGGTGGTCTACGACGTTGGGTTCAGATCCGAACCCGAGGGCCGGAGCGGGTTTGCCCACCTGTTCGAGCATCTAATGTTCCAAGGCTCTGGCCGGGTGAAGAAGATGGAGCACGCCCAGCTCGTAGAAACGGCTGGCGGGGTGATGAACGGCCACACCTTGCCGGACCTGACCGCGTACTACGAGGCCGTGCCGGCCGGCGCCCTCGAGCTGGCCCTTTGGTTGGAAGCCGATCGCATGGGCTCCCTCGCCGTATCTGAGGAGAACCTGCGCAACCAGGTGGCGGTGGTCGAGGAGGAGATCAAAGTCAACGTCTACAACCGGCCGTACGGGGGGTTCCCCTGGATTCCCTTACCGGAAGTGGCGTTCACCCGTTATCCCAACGCTCACAACGGCTACGGGGATTTCGAGCACCTGGAGGAAGCGACCCTTGACGAGGCCCGCGATTTCTACCGGAGCTACTACAGCCCGGCCAACGCCGTCGTTGCCGTGGCGGGGGACTGCTCGCCTGACGAGGTGATCTCGCTGGCCGAGCGGCACTTCGGCGCGATCGCGGGCGGCGACGTCCCCGATCGAGGACCGTGGCCGGAGCCCGAGCCGGCATCGGAGCGCCGAAGGGTCAAGGACGACCCTCTCGCCGTCCAGCCGGCCTTCGCGGCCGGCTACCGGGTGCCTGACCCCATCGCCCGCCTCGATGACTACCTGGCGTGGGTGGTGCTGGCCGAGGTTCTCGGGCAGGGTGACAGCAGCCGGCTGAGGAGCCGGCTGATGTACCGCGACCATCAGGTCACCGACGTGGCGTGCCTGGTGGGGACGTTCGGGAGTGACACCTTCATGATGCGGGACCCCGTGCTCAGCCAAGTGGTCGTCTTTCATCCCGGGCGGGCCACGACCGATGAGCTGCTGCGATCGGTAGACGAGGAAGTAGCGAGGCTGGCCGGCGACGGACCAGGGCGGGAGGAGTTGCAGCGGGTGGCCTCTGGCTATGGCGCCTCCCACTGGCGGGAGCTGGACTCGGTGCTGAACCGGGCCCTAGATCTCAGCTCGATCGAGGTCATACACGGCCGGGCCGAACTGGCCTACGAACTTCCGGAACGGATTGCTCAGGTATCGGGCGGGGCGGTGGCAGCCGCAGCCGGCGCGATGGTCCGCCAGCACCGGTCGCTCGTCGAGCTGCGCCCGGCGGCGGCGCGATGACCCGGCCGGCGATCGGCCCCCTTCGGGCGCCCAAGTCACCGTCGTTTGTGGAAACGGAGCTGACCGGCGGTCTGCATACCGTCGCGGTGCGGCGACGCAGCGTGCCGCTCGTGGAGCTGAGAATGGCATTCCCCGTCGCCGCCCCCCATGTCTCCCGGCCGGCCGGCCCGGCTCTGGTGGCGGCATCGATGCTCGCCGGTACGGACCGCCACGACCGTCTCGGGTTGGCCGCCGCGATCGAGAACCTCGGCGCCAGCCTCGATGTGAGCTTTCGTCGGGACCGGTTCGAGCTCGTCGCCTCGGTGCTGGCCCCCCGGCTCGGGTCGCTTCTCGAACTGGTGTCAGAGGTGCTGACCGGCGCGTCCTATCCCAACCGCGAAGTGTCGTCCGACCGGGCCCGGTTGGCCGACGAGACGGAGATCGCCCTGAGCAGCCCGGAGGTGATCGCGTCTGAGGCGTTGAGGGCCAGGATGTTCACCGGCCACCCCTACGCCACTCCGCTGCCCCGGCCAGGCGAGTTGGCCAAGGTGGGCCCGGCCGCGGTGCGCCGGCTCCATCCCGTACTGCTCGATCCGGTATCGGCCCACCTGGTCGTGGTGGGGGACGTCACCCCGTCCCGGGCCTGCGCCGAGGCCGAGCAGAGGCTCGGACCATGGCTCGATAAGCGGGGACGGTCCAGCCCGCCCTTGCCTGCCGTGCTCCCGCCCGAGGCCGGAGCGGTGGTCTTGATCGACCGGCCGGGAAGCGTGCAGAGCAATCTCCGCATGGCGGCGACCGCGCCGGGCCGGCAGGATCCCGACAATCCGGCGGCGTCGCTCGCCAACCTGGTGTTCGGAGGCACGTTCGCCTCCCGGCTGGTCGCCAACCTGCGTGAGCGCCACGGTTACACCTACTCGCCGCGAAGCGCGATCAGTCACGATCGGGCCGGCTCGTGGCTGGCCCTGCAAGCGGATGTGGCCACTGCCGTCACGGCCCAGTCGCTCGTGGAGACCCGCTACGAAATGGCGCGAGTGGCCCTGGACGGGGTGACAGAAGAGGAGCTCGACTCGGCCCGCCGATATGCGGTCGGGACGTTCTCCTTCGTCACCGCGACGCAGTCCGGCCTAGCCAGCACCATGTCGGCCCTGGCCATCGCCGGGATCGGCCCCGGCTATCTGCAGAGCTACCCGGCAGCCATAATCAGAACCACCAAGGACGAGGTGGACGCGGCAGCGAAGAAGTACCTCGCTCCGACGCGGATGGTCACCGTGGTGGTCGGGGACGCCGCGGCCGTGGCCGGCCCCTTGGCAGCCGTCGAACAGCCGATCGTCGAAGCGACGGCGCCGGGCTAAGCGGGACTCGCGGACGGGCCGGGTCGGCCCTGGACTTCCGCTTTCCCCGTCCGTCGATGGGCGGCCGCCGCCTCGACCAAAGCCTCGAACAGCCGGTCGTCGTCGGGGTTGTCCTCCGGGTGCCACTGCACACCCAGGGCGAACTCCTGGCCTGCCACCTCGACCGCCTCGACCGTGCCGTCGGCGGCGAACCCCACCGCCCGGATGCGCCGGCCCAGCCGGTCGACAGCCTGGTGGTGGTGACACAGGCCTTCGGTTCTGGTCCCGACGATCGAGGCGACGGCGCTGCCTTCGAGGAGAGTGATCTCGTTGCTGGTCAGCTGGCCGACAACCTCCCGGTGAAAGGAGTTCCCGACCACTTCGGGGAGGTGTTGATGGAGGGTGCCGCCCATGGCGACATTGAGCACCTGAAGGCCGCGGCAGATGGCGAGGATCGGCAGGTCGTCGTCGAGCGCGGCTCGGCACAGGGCCATTTCCCACGCGTCGCGCTCGGTCCGGGGGACGCCGGTCTCGGGATGCGGGTCGGCGCCGTACAGCTTCGGATCCACGTCGGGGCCTCCGGTGACGACAAGTCCGTTGACTGCCGAAAGTGGTATACCCGGCTCAGCCGACGATGGCGGGAGCAGGAGTGGGCAGCCTCCGGCCCGTATGACCGACGTCACATAGCTGATCGGCAGGAGGGCCGAGACCTCCTCCGAGGCGCCGTGCCGCGCCGGCTCGACATAGGTGGTCAGACCGATGAGCGGCGGGTGATCGCCGTCCGTAACCGTCATCCCTGTACCTTTCCGCCCACTGTTCATGTCAGGCTCCGGCGCCGATGCTAGGGCCCGCGCCAAACCCGAATGGTGGGCGGTAACGCGGCGTTAGCGGATGACAGGTGGCTAGAGCCGCGTTTGGCATTTCCCCGTCGATCCCGGGGAGGGGACATGGGTTCATCTCGGGTAACAGGTCGACACCGACTCCCAGGGCGACTATCGACGGACATGATTAGCTGGAAACCGATCGAGAGCTGCGGAGGGTGGCCGGCCCACGGGGTGGGAATCGCCGAAACCCCCGGCGGGGGCCGGCTCGGGGCGGACGGGGTCGTTTTCCTGATCGCGGTCAAGAAGCTGGAGGGCGAGTCGGCGAGCCCGCAGCCGTCCACGACGGGGGTTGCCAGCCGGTCCAGCTCATCCGAGCCCGGGAGGCGTTCTGGTATCTGTCGTGGCCCCACCAAGGCACGAGCCTGAGGGCGCCACAGGCGGGTCCTGCCGCCACATCGTCGGTTGTCGTCAAACTTTCGGCGTTTTTGCCGCTGCTTGCAGGTTAACTGCGCAAAGTATGGGCAAAGTCCGGGTTTGGTTCACTGGGCGGCGATGGCTTCGATCTCCACTAGCTGATCGCGATAGCCGAGGACACTGACCCCGACCAGAGTGCTCGGCGGGTCGTGATCGCCGAAGCGCCGGCGCACCACTTCCCAGGCCGTGGCCAGGTCATCGCGATGCGTGCTCGCTACGTACACGGTTGTCTTGACCACGTCGGAAAGTCCGGCCCCCGCCGCGGCCAATGCGATCTCCAGGTTGTCCATGACCTTCTCCGCCTGGCCTCTGATACCGCGTACCGACACGGTGGTGCCGTCCCGGTCTATGGGGCAGGCGCCGGCCGAGAAGATGAGCCGGCTCACGCCGGTGGCGACTGACGCGTAAGCGTAAGGAGCCCGATCCGACAGCTCAGGACAGCGGATCAGGTCAAGGTTTGGCGAGCTGGGCATGGCTCCACGATGCTAGGCGAGCCCTTCCGCCGACGCCGCCTCGGCCGGCCGAGAGCCGGCGTGCGCCGTTGACCCGCCCGCTGCCACCCCGCCCCTCGCCACCCCGCCGGCGGGTCGCGGCCGGCTCAGAAGCGGTCGATCTCGGCGGCTGGACCCAGCACGATCTGAGGTGAGTCGGCCGGGTTCAGCCACTGGAGGAACTGTTCCAATTCTCCGATCGGAAGGCTGACGCAGCCCTCGGTGGGCGCCCCGATGTTGGCGTGGACGAAGATCCCTGAGCCGGCGTAAGGCACGACGGGATTGGTGTTGTAGTTCACGACGGCGAAGCTCGGGTAGGCCACGGTCTCGGTCCAGAGCGCTTCGCTGGCGCTGCCGAAGGACGGGGTGGTGCCGCAGGGCACATGCTGAAAGGTGTTGTACTCCGGTGAGGTCGGATCCTCGTCCCACCAGTCGCCGCACACCAGCTGGTGGTAGGGAAGTCTCACTCCGGGGTCGGGGGCATTGCCGTATATGACCGGTTCGAAGGAGTAGATCCCCGTCGGGGTGGTGTTGTCCCCCTCGACGTGATGATCGGAGAACCCTCGGGCCCCGATGAGGCCACTCCATGGCCCGCCGGCCAAGGCCCAACACGGCCCGTCCCGCTGCCACAGGCTCACGGTGACGTCCTCTGAGGCGTACGAGGGCGCCTCGACGGTCATCAGCTGGTTCGAGGCGCCGACCACGGCCAGATCACCGGCCAGGTTGTCGGGGCAGGCGGAGGAGGCTGCGGTCCTTCCCGCCGGCCCCGGGGCCTCAGTCGAAGGGCCGGCCGCAGCCGGGAGGGTGGTGGCGGCAACGGACGAAGTCGTCGTCGACGGGGGTGCCGCCGTTGTGGGCGGCGACGGCGCCGCGGTGGTCGGAGCGACGGTTGAGGGTGTGGTGGTCGGAGCGGGGACCGGGGCCCGCTGCCCGACCGCGGCGGCGCCGGGGGTAAGCCCGGCGGGTTCGTCTGCGGACGCCCTCCGGCCGCCGCTCGAGCATCCGGCGAGGACTATGGCCAACAGGGCGGTGAGCACGGAGACGGCGGGTCGGCGACACCGTCCTGTCGTAACCTCGGAAACCATCGCGTTGGACCGCGCTTCGCACCTCGCTCCCTCGCCCCGCCACCTCCGACGCTACAAGGCGGGGGTGATCCTTATGTTGGCGGTCGCCGCCCAGGCCTGCAGCGGGGCCGGAACCAGCGGAGCCAAAGGCTTGACGCCGGTCCCGGCCATGGCTGAACCCGAACGCCCGGGTACGACTGTCCGGGTCCCGACTATCCCGGTCCCGACCGTCCGGCCAAGCATCGTTCCTGCCGGCACGGCCGCCCGGGGTCCGGGCCGTCGGGCTCCGGCGTCGTCCACCGCCACTTCGATTTCCATTTCCGGCTCCGCCTCCGCTCGGGCTCCGGCAACGTCGGAGCCGCCTTTCGCCGCCACGATCAGCCCGGTGACCCCGTCCGATGTTTCCCGCACCTGGCGGCCCGGGTGCCCAGTGGGCCCGAGCGCTCTCCGTGAGCTGCACATGACGTATTGGGGCTTCGACGGGCAGGCCCACACTGGCGAGATGGTGGTTAACGCTGCGGTCACCGGGGATGTCACAACCGTTTTTCGCACCCTGTACGAGCAGCGGTTCCCGGTCGAGCGGATGATCCCGTTGGACGCTTACGGAGGTAGCGACAACGCGGCCGCGGCGGCCGACGACACCTCGGGGTTCAACTGCCGTTATGCCGTGGCACCAGGCCCGCCCCAGTGGTCGGTACACGCGTACGGCGAGGCCATCGACGTCAACGACGTCCAGAACCCCTACGTCGACGGATCGACCATCATCCCGCCTTCTGGAGCCGGCTATATCGACCGCAGCGACATCCGCCCGGGAATGGCGGTGCCGGACGGCGCCCTGGTCGAAGCGTTCGCCGCCGTCGGCTGGCTGTGGGGAGGCCGGTGGACGAGTTCCCCGGACTACCAGCACTTCTCCCTGACCGGCGGTTGACGGGCTCGGCCGCCGCGCCGTCAGTTGGACTGGTAGCGGGCGATCTCGGCTCGGCCGACGACCATGTGATGGACCTCGTCCGGTCCGTCGGCCAGGCGAATGGTTCGCTGGGTGGTGTACATGTCAGCAAGTGGCGTCCACTGCGAAATACCGGCGGCTCCGTGTATCTGGATGGCCTGGTCGATGATCTGACAAACCCGCTCGGGGACCATGGCCTTCACCGCGCTCACCCATACCCGGGCGTCGGCGTTGCCCATGAGGTCCATGGCTCGTGCTGCTTTGAGCACCATGAGGCGCATGGCCTCGATCTCGATGCGTGCTCTCGAAACCCACTCGGTGTTCTTGCCGAGCGAGATGATGGGCCGCCCGAAGGCCTCCCGGCTGAGCCCGCGCTCGATCATGAGCTGAAGGGCCTTCTCGGCGGCGCCGATGGCGCGCATGCAGTGGTGGATCCGGCCCGGGCCGAGGCGCAACTGGGAGATCTCGAACCCGCGGCCTTCGCCGAGAAGCACGTTCTCCCGGGGCACCCGCACGTTGTCGAATCGAATGTGCATGTGACCGTGCGGCGCGTCGTCGTGGCCGAACACCAGCATGGGCTCGAGGATCTCGACGCCCGGCGTCTCGACCGGGACCAGGATCTGCGATTGCTGCAGGTGCGCCGCGGCGTCGGGGTTGGACTTGACCATCACGATCATGATCTTGCAGCGGGGGTCGCCGGCGCCCGAGATGTAGAACTTTTCGCCGTTGATCACCCACTCCTCGCCGTCGAGCACTGCGGAGCACGAGATGTTGCGGGCGTCGGATGACGCCATACCGGGCTCGGTCATGGCGTAAGCCGACCGGATCTCGCCGGCGAGCAGCGGTTCGAGCCATCGCTTCTTCTGTTCGGGGGTGCCGACTCGTTCGAGCACCTCCATGTTGCCGGTGTCAGGCGCCGAGCAATTCAGGCATTCCGATGCGAGGGGCACTTTGCCCAGCTCGAACGCGATGTACGCGTAGTCCAGGTTGGCCAGACCCTCTCCGGTCCCGGCGTCGGGCAGGAAGAAGTTCCAGAGCCCGGCGGCTTTGGCTTTGGCTTTGATTTCGTTCAGCAGTTCCAGCTGCCCCGGCGCGAAGCTGAACCTTTCGGCCCGGCCCTCGCCGAGAGCCAGATACCTTTCGGACATGGGCTCGATCTCGCCTGAGATGAAAGACCGGACCTGGTCGAACAGCGGGCGGGCCTTTTCCGACATGCCGAGGTTGAACAGCTCGCCGCCGAAGTCGTCGGTATTTATGGGTCGCGCTGGCATAATGTCCGTCCTCCCGGGCTAGTACGGCGTGGTGTTATCGAAGTAACGGCGGGGGGCGCGAACCAGCATCGAGTCGATCTGATCGTCGGTAACGCCGCGGTCGCGCAGGTACGGGAGCACCTGGTCGTGGATGTGGAGGTAGTGCCACCCGGGCATCGCCGCGACCGCGTTCGCATCCATCCAGTCCAGATAGCACGAGGCGTCGTGGGCCAGCACCATCTGGTTGGCGAAGCCCCGCCGGCACAGCTCGACGACGGTCTCGGCCCGGGCCTCGAACGTGGTCTCCAGGTTGAGGCCGAAACGGTCCATGCCGAGGATGAACCCGTAACTCGCCAGCTGGCTCAAGTGCTCGACGTCGGTGCTGTCTCCGCTGTGGCCGAGCACGACCCGGGCCGGGTCGACTCCCTCCTCGTCGCACAGCAGCTGCTTCACGGCCAGGCCGGCGTGGGTCTCGGGATGGGTATGGACCGTGATGGGCGCGCCCGTCTGGCGGTGGGCCCGGGCCACCGCCCGCATGATCCGGGCCACCCCCCGGGTCATTCCCGGGCGATCAATGGCGCATTTGAGAAAGGCGGCCTTGATCCCGGTGCCGGCGATCCCTTCGGTTATGTCGGTGGTGAACATCTCGACCATGGGATCGGGGCTCTTGACCCCCGTTGCCCGATCGCGTACCGGCCGCCGGTAGAGGAAGAAGAACGGCACCTGGTCGTACGTGTAGCAACCGGTTGCGACGATGATGTTCAGCTCGGGTACCCGCTCGGCGACCCGCTGGATCCGGGGGATGTACCTTCCGAGGCCGACGACCGTCGGGTCGGCGATGGTCCTCACGCCTTGGCCGGCCAGGGCTTTCAGCTTGACCACGGCGTCGTCGACGCGATCCTCCTCGCGGCCCCAGTCGCCCGGGTAGTTCTGCTGGACGTCAGGGGTCATGACGAAGACGTGCTCGTGCATATAGGTGCGGCCGAGATCCCCCGTGTCCACCGGGCCCAACACCGTTTCGACCTCGGGCACTCCGCGGTCCTCCGCTTCTCGACGTCGGCTCGGATCAGACCTTATTGCGGCAGAATGGCCCCATGACAGACCCGGCCCGCCTGGTGGACGAGCGCATCGACCAGCTGCTCGACCAGGCCGACCCTCGTCGCTGTTCCGTCGAGGAGTTCAGGGGCGAGCAGTACGACCTCGGGCTGGCGTGGGTTCACTTCCCGGAGGGGAGGGGCGGTCTCGGAATGGCGCCCACGTGGCAGGCCCACGTGGACGCCCGGCTCCGTCAGGCGGGAGCACCGGCGGCTGAGGGACGGCACTTCTTTTGCGTCGCCATGGCCGGACCAACGATGGTCACCCACGGCACCGACGATCTGATCGACCGCTATCTCCGGCGCGGGTTCACCGGTGAGGACGCCTGGTGTCAGCTGTTCAGCGAGCCGGGGGCCGGATCTGACTTGGCCGGGTTGGGCTGCCGGGCGGTGCGCGACGGCGACGAGTGGGTCATCAACGGTCAGAAAGTCTGGAACACCATGGCCCACCGGGCCGACCGGGGCATGCTCGTCACCCGTACCGATCCCGATGTGCCCAAGCACCGCGGGCTCACATATTTCGCCCTCAACATGCACGCCCCGGGCGTCGATGTCCGCCCCCTGCTCCAGATGACCGGCGAAGCCGAGTTCAACGAGGTCTACCTGACAGACGTGCGGGTTCCCGACGCCGACCGGGTGGGTGACGTGGGTGAGGGCTGGCGGGTCGCCATGACGACGCTCATGAACGAGCGGACGACGATCGGAGGGGGCGGTTCGGTGCCGGCCCGGGGGAGCGGCACCATCGCCGAGGCGGTGCGCATCTGGCGCGAGGAGGCGGTCGAGCACGGGGCGGCAACGCTCGACCGGCTGATGAAGCTGTGGTGCGAGGCCGAAGCGCTCCGCCTCACCAACATCAGGGCCAGCCACAACCGCAAGGCCGGAAACCCCGGGCCCGAGGGGTCCATTGCCAAGCTGATGTTCGCCGAGATCAACCAGCGCATCTATGAGCTGTGCGTGGATCTATTGGGCCCGGCCGGGCAGGTCGGGTTGACCTACGACATGCACCGCACCGAGAGCCTCGGGCTGGTGGGAGCACCGGGGGCGGCCAGAAGGATGTTCCTCCGGGCCCGGGCCAACTCCATCGAGGGTGGCACGTCGGAGATCCAGCGCAACATCCTCGGCGAACGGGTACTCGGCCTGCCCGGCGACGTGAGGGTGGACAAGGACCTGCCCTGGTCGGCTGTACCGCGATAGCGCGTAACCGGCCACAGCGTCCGGCGCGACACCACTTCGTCATTCCATAGTCTGATCCGGTGCCTTCTCTCACGTTGATGGCGGTGCACGCCCATCCCGACGACGAAGCGATCAGCACCGGAGGGGTGCTCGCCATGTACTCGGCGGAAGGGGTGCGCACGGTGCTCGTCACCTGTACCGACGGCGGATGCGGAGACGGCCCGGGCGGGATCAAGCCGGGCGAGGAAGGCTTCGACCGTGAGGCGGTGGTAGCCGAGCGCCAGACCGAGCTGGCCCACAGCTGCGAGGTACTCGGGATCACCCACCTGGAGACGCTCGGCTACCCCGACAGCGGGATGATGGGCTGGCCCCAAAACGACGAGCCCGGCTCGTTCTGGACCACCCCCGTCGACCGGCCGACCGCCGAGCTCGCCGAGCTGATGCGGCGCTACCAGCCCGAGGTGGTCGTCACCTACAACCCCAACGGCTTCTACGGCCACCCCGACCACATCCAGGCCCACCGGATCACCATGGCGGCGGCCGAACAGACCGGGATTCCGGCCAAGGTGTACTGGACGGCGGTCCCGAGGACTCAGCTGGCCAATCTGGGCCAGCGCCTGCGGGAAGCCGGGCTGGACCGGCCGCAGGAGGAGACAGCCGGCCACCCCAACGGGGACACCAAGACCGCGAGCTCCGGGGCCGCCGGGTCGGACGGCCCGGAGCAAGGCGCTGACTCCGAATCCGAACAGCCCGGACCCGACGTCAACTGGGGCACTCCGGACGAGGAGGTAACCACATGGATCGACGTGAGCGCGGCCGCTGATCGCAAATACGACTCCCTTCTCGCCCACGCCAGTCAGTCGGACAACATCTTCTTCATACGCATGGGCCGGAAGCTGTTCGGGGAGCTGATGGGCTGGGAGACCTTCGTGCGGGCCGTCGACCACACCAGTTCGGTCGTCCCCGAAAGCGACCTGTTCGCCGGGCTTCGCTGAGGCGGGCCATGGGCGCCACGGACTTTCCCGCCGAGGAATATGTCCGGGACGTGCTGCGCTTGGCCGTCCACCCACAGCGGTTACCGCTGAACGTGTCTGCCCACCACCTGGGGGGAGAGCCGGTGAAGGTGGAGGACGCGCTCGGCCGCCCGTTCGAGCCGTTTGCGGTAGGCGAGAAGTGGGGCCCGGCATGGGACACCACCTGGTTCAGGTTCCGCGCCGTGATCCCGAGCGGGTGGGCCGGTGAGGAGGTTGTGGCCCTCATCCATCTCGGTGGGGAGAGAACCGTCGGCTTCAGCGCGGAAGGACTCGTCTGGGAGGCCTCGGGCCGAGCGGTCCAGGGGCTGCACCACAAGCACCGGTCCTACCGGGTGGCGCAGAGGGCCGAGGGGGGCGAGGCGATCGAGTTCTACGTCGAGGCGGCCGCCAATCCGGTCGCCCCCTCGTCGCGCGTTCTCGATGGGCCGCGGCTCGGGCCCGACTATGGCGGCACCCCGCTGTATGTGCTGAGTCAGGCCGAGCTGGCGACCGTCGACCGCCGAGCCGAGGCCCTCTATCTCGACGCCTGCCTGGTCCTCGAGCTACAGGACCTTCGCTCGGACCTGGCGGCGGACGCCATAGCGGCCCTGCATCAGGCGGCGGCGGCCGCCGGCGAGGCGGACACCGGCGGAGAAAGCATGGCCGACCACCTCCGTGCCGCGATCGCCCCTATCCTGCGCCGCCGCTCGGTCTCGGCCCACACCGTGACGGCCGTCGGTCACGCCCACATCGATTCGGCCTGGCTGTGGCCGGCCAGGGAGACCAGGCGCAAGTGCGCTCGGACCTTTTCCAACCAACTGCGCCTAATGGAGCGTTACCCCGAGCACCGCTTCGCCTGCAGCCAGGCGGCCCAGTACGAGTGGATGAAGAACGGGTACCCCGACCTGTACGCCCGCATCAAAGAGCGGGTGCGAGACGGTCGATGGGAGCCGGTGGGGGGAATGTGGGTGGAACCCGACGCCAACGTTCCATCCGGGGAGTCCCTGGTCCGCCAGTTCCTGTACGGAAAGTCCTTCTTCCTGGAGGAGTTCGGCGTCGAGACCCACGAGATGTGGATCCCCGACGTGTTCGGTTATTGCGCCGCTCTGCCGCAGATCGCCCGGGAAGCCGGGGTAACGGCCCTGATCACCCAGAAGATGAGCTGGAACGACACCAACGTGTTTCCGCATTCGACCTTCTGGTGGGAAGGCCACGACGGTAGCCGGATCCTGGCCCATTTCCCCCCGGCCGACACCTACAACGGGGACTTCTCGGTGGCCGAGCTGGCTCGAGCTGACGACAAGTTCAAGGACCACCAACGCTCGGACCGAAGCCTGTACCCCTTCGGGTACGGCGATGGAGGCGGCGGCCCGACTGCCCGGATGCTCGAGCAGGGCCGCCGGGTGGCTGACCTGGAGGGCCTGCCCCGGGTCGAGGTGGGCGCCGTAAGCGACTTCCTGTCGCACCTCGGGCCGGCGCCGGCCGGTCTGGCCACGTGGGTTGGCGAGCTGTACCTCGAAGCCCACCGGGGCACGCTCACCACCCACGCCGACGTGAAATGGGCCAACCGCCGGGGGGAGGAGGCCCTTCGGGCGGCCGAGATGTGGTCGGTGGCCGCCGGCATAGACCGGAGGAGCACGCTCGACCCGGCCTGGAAGTCCCTGCTGTTCAACCAGTTCCACGACATCCTGCCCGGATCGAGTATCCACTGGGTCTACGAGGACGCCGCCCGCGACCACCGCGATCTCCTCGACTCGGCGCAGCGGGTGAAGGAAGAGGCCCGGCGCCTGCTGGCCGATCCGCTCGCAGCGTCGGACGGGAGCCTGGTGGCATTCAACCCCAGCTCGTACCGCCGCAGCGAGGTCGCCGACCTGCCGGACGGGTCGCTGGTCGCGGTCTCCGTCCCGGGTTGCGGTTGGGCGGCGGTCACGGCCCAGCCGGGAGCGACGGGCTGGGCACCCGTCGATGTCGGCGCCGACTTCCTCGACAACGGGATTCTGCGGGTCCGCTGGGATGCGGACGGGCTTATCACCTCGGTTTGGGACCACCCCAACAATCGGGAGGTGATCGCGGCCGGGCGGGTGGGAAACCTGTTCCAGCTGCACGAGGACCGCCCGCGCTCGTTCGACGCGTGGAACGTCGACCGGGAGTACCTCGAGCAGTTCGTGGACCTCCGCGAGCTGGAGTCGGTCGAAATCGCGGAGCGGGACCCGCTGCGCGGCGGGGTCCGCTTCGTGCGTCGCTTCGGCAACTCACGCTTGACCCAGACCGTGCGGCTGGCGGCCGGCTCCCGGCGCCTCGAGTTTCATACCGACTTGGAGTGGCACGAACGGCACCGGTTCCTGAAGGTCGCGTTCCCCGTGGCCATCCGGTCGCGGCGTGCCACCTACGAGATCCAGCACGGCAACATCGAACGCCCCACGGTCGCCAACACCAGCTGGGATGAGGCTCAGTTCGAGGTGTGCGGCCACCGCTGGGCCGACCTGAGCGAGGCCGGTTACGGCGTGGCTCTGCTCAACGACTGCAAGTACGGGTACGACGTTCGGGGCGACGTCCTACGGCTTTCCCTTCTTCGGGGGCCCGGCTACCCCGATCCCGATGCCGACCAGGGTGCCCATCACTTCGCCTATGCCCTGCTGCCGCACCCCGGCGAGCCGACAGGGGAGGGCCGGGTGGTTGAAGAGGCCGAGTTTTTCAACCTGCCACTGGAGATCACCGCCGGCGCTGGCGCGGGCAGGATCGTGGCGGTCGACCGCCCCGGCGTGAGCGTAGAGGCGGTCAAGTGGGCCGAAAATGGAGGCGACGTCGTGGTCCGCTTGTGCGAGGTCCGGGGGTCCAGGGGCCCGGTCCGGGTCTCGCTCGGTCTTCCGTTCACCTCGGTGGCCCGCACCGACCTGCTGGAGCGGCCGGTTGAGCCGCTCGCCCACGACGGCTCCGGGGTGGGGATTCATTTGCGTCCGTTCCAGCTGGTGACGCTCCGTTTCGCCGTGGGTTGAGTGGGCGAGGCGGCGGGCTCGGGGCGGTGGCGGGCTCGGGGCGGCGGCGGGCTCGGGGCGGTGGCGGGCTCGGGGCGGCGGCGGGCTCGGGGCGGTGGCGGGCTCGGGGCGGCGGCGGGCTCGGGGCGGCGGCGGCCGCCGGCTGGCCGGCAGGCTCCTCGTGACCACTTCGCGACGCGCACTCGTGACCGAACCCCGGCGCCAAGGACCAGAACGCGTCACGTAGTCGTGTTAACCGGAGAGCGCTCGACGCGAAGTGGTCGGGAAGGAGGCCCGGCAAGGGGGTAGCCGGAAGCAGTGGTTCGGCTCCTCCGGGCTAATGACTGAAGTGAAAGACCTGGAGTCCGACCTTGGCTACGACGTTCGATCGAGGGGCCGGCCGAGCAGCAACCGGGCCGCACTTTCGACCTCCGTGCCGATGCTCGAAATAGAAGACCGCCCGCTGGCCCACGCGATGAGGGTCGAGCGCCACACGTGCCACAGGACGGAGACGATCCCGTCGATCTCGGCCGGTGACATCCCCACCAGGCACGGCGCCGTCACCTCCACCACCTGAGCCCGGACCCGGGCGGTGGCCGTCGCCACCCCCGGCGTGGACGACGAGAGGGCCCGGAGGAGGGCGGCGGTGAACAACGGCCTCCCCTCGACGGCCCGAGCCGCCCGGCGCAGTACGTCAATCAGCTGCTCCGCCGCCGTCTCGCCCTGGGCGGGGTGGCGGACCAGCCTCGACTGGAACTCGGCGGCCCACTCCGACACCGCGGCCGACAGGAGATGGTCCTTGGACTCGAAGTAGCGGTAGACGGTGGCGAGCGCCACCCCCGCCCGCTCGGCCACGACCCGCATGTGTACGGCGTCGTAGCCACCTTCGGTGCCGAGCTCGATGGCGACCTCGACGATGCGCCGCCGGCGGATCAGGGCCTTGGCGCTAAGCGGGGACCCGTCAGCGGCGGTGATGGGGGCCGTCGTGATGGAGGCGGTCGTGGTGGGAGCGGTCGTGAGGGGGACGGTCGTGATGGCGACGGGCGGGCCGGTGGCGGGAAAGCCTCCGGCCGGGAACCCCGTCACAACAAGAACGGGCTGCGTGGATGCATCAGCTGCATACCCGCAACCGGCAACGAGGTGAACGCCCCGGCCGCCATGCCCGCATCGAACAACACCCCTCCTACGGTCTCGACGTCGGCTGCGCTGGCGCCGGCCGGCCCCTTGGCGGGAAAGGCCAGCAAGGGCTGGATGGCGGTGAAGAGCGGCACCTCGACCCGACCGACGGGGCGCCCTCGATCACGGCCTACAACAGCAGCGAGGATGGCGAAGGCCGTGGTGAAGCCGGAGACCGGGTCCGGGTAGGTGACCGAAGGGGCATAGAAAGGTTCGGAGAGGGATGGACTGAGCCCCTCGGCCTCCTCGGCTTCCTGGCCGGGCACGGTCCCGCGCCGGCCGTCCCGGTCGCCGAGGCCGTGAAGGGCGTGCACACCGGTGCCGTAGGACACCCATTCACGGCGCGGACCCGGAGGGAACGCCGGCATCGAGACCACAGTCGGCTGGCCCGGCGCGGCGGCCAGGACTCGGGGCCCGAGGCCGAAGTTGGGCATGACGCGGGGAGAAAACGAGTCGACCACCACGTCACATGCCCTGGCCAGCTCCAGGAACTGGTCGCGTTGGACCCGATCCCGCAGGTCCAACGGGACCCTGTTCTTGCCCCGGTTGAGGGCGTTGAAGATCGCCGAGTCCTCTCCCGGTTGGCGCTGCTGACCACCGGGGTAGATGCCCCGGCCGTCGATGGCCCGGGTCCCGTCGAGGCGGGCTGCCGGCTCGACCTTGTAAACCTTCGCCCCCAGCCCGCCGAGAAGCCAGGTGGCTAAGGGGCCGGCCCACATGGCGGTCAGATCACAGATCTCGACCCCGGCCAACGGCGTACCCGCAGGGGGCGATGGGCCATCCCCGGCCATCACCGCGATCGGGCTGTCGTCCAGCACCAGCACGGGGACCTCGGGCGGGGGACTCTCCCGCTGGAGGTACTCACAGACCGGCAGCCGCCACTCCTGGGCGGCGGTTGACACAGCCGCCGCGTTCGCGCCGGGACCGACCACTCCCAGCAGATCGGCGAACCGCTCGGGGTCGCCAGGTGCCCCCAGGTCCACGCTCAGCCAACCCCCTCCGGGAGCCTCGATCGGCCCGGTCGGGTCGACCGGCGGTGGCGAGCCGTAGGCCGCTGCCATCACGAGGGGAAGGAAGATCTGGAGGGCGACCCCGAGCTCCGAAACCGCTACCACCGAATCTGTTCGCCAGGCCGCCAGGGCGGCGGCGGCCAGGGCCAGCCCGGCGGTGTACTCCACGGTGCCGTCAGGGACGCCGGGGGCTTGAAGGGAGACCGGCGAACGGAGGAGCAGGGCTTGAGCCCGGCGGGTCTCGTTGGGAGCGGGCTGGTCTGCGCCGGGTTGGGCGGGGTCGGGCCCGGTGGGAGCGGGCTGGGCTGCGCCGGAATTGAAGGGGTCGGGCTGGGCTGCGCCGGGCCCGGTGGGAGCGGGCTGGACTGCCCCGGGCCACTCGGTGGCTGGCTGACCCGCGGCGGGCTCGGCCGCCGGTTCAGCCGCCAGCGGGCCGCCGGGCCTCGGACCGAGGGTCACGTCGACTCGCTTCAGGTCGTCCTCGGTCGCCGGGGCGGCCCCGACGGCCGCGAACGAGCTCTCGGCGGGGCTCGCCTCGACCACCGTGGCCCCGAGTCCGGCCAGCAGCCACGCTGCCACTTCGCAAGAGGTGTCTCGGCCGACCCGACCGACCGTGAGGCCGCTCAGCGGGCCATGGCTCAGGCTCACCAGCTCAAGCGCTCTCCAGGACCCGCCCGTACATCCCGAACCCGCAGGCGAAGCGGTCGAGGTCGAGCATGTCGGCGCCGCTCGGATCCATGCTGACCTCCTTCCGCTTCTCCCCGTTGCCACGACGCCAGCCGGGCTGGGACGCGTTCTGCTGCTGTGGGCACTTCTTCTACCACCCCGCGGCCAGCGTCACCAAAAACGACGCTCCGGCCCGTGGTCGGGAGCGGCGAGGGCTGGTCGGCGCGCTGGCCTAACCGCTCGGCTGGCTGCTGAGCGCCATGGCCGCATACATGGCGATTCCCGTCGCCATCGCCGGCTCGTCGATCACGAAGTGGTTGGAGTGGTTGGGGGCGGGACGGGCGACGGCAGGGGGCGCGGCGCCGAGGAAGGTCATAGAGCCCGGCACCGCGTTGAGCACGAACGACCAGTCCTCGGCGCCCATGACCGGCGACGGCATCCTCACGACCCGGTTCTCTCCTACGAGCGAGCCAGCCACCGCGAGGGTGTGATCGGCGAAGGTCTGGTCGTTGATGGTGACCGGGTAGTTGCCCGGTTGCATCTCGATGGTGGCTTCGCAGCCGTGGGCGGCGGCCACATGGGACGATACGTCGCGAAGGCCGGCCAGAACCAGGTCCCGGGACGCGTCCGACACGGCCCTGATGGTGCCCCCGCAGACGACCCGCTCGGGGATCACGTTCTGGGCCGTTCCCGCCTCGATGGTGGTGACGGTCAGCACCGCCGGGTCGAACGCCGGGACGACCCGGGTGACCATGGATTGGAGGGCGAGCACGATCTGGCAGGCCACGGGTACGGGATCGGTTGCGTCGTGCGGCATCGACGCGTGGCCGCCGGCGCCTTTGATGATGATCTTGAACTCGTCGGCCGAGGCCATGATGGTGCCGGCCCGGCAGGTCAGCAGGCCCGAGGGGATCACCGACGAGATGTGGATGGCGCAGGCCCGGTCGATCTGGCCGTGGGCGCTGAGCAGCCCCTCCTCGATCATGGTCTTGGCCCCGTCGTGGCCCTCCTCCCCAGGCTGGAACATGAGAATCACCCGGCCTCTCAGGTCTTGGCGGCGAGCGTGCAGGATCCTGGTGGCACCGAGGAGCATGGCCACGTGGGCGTCGTGGCCGCAGGCGTGCATGCGCCCGTCGACCTTCGAGGCGAATTTCGAGGTCGGTGTCCTCGGGCATCTCGAGCGCGTCCATGTCGGCGCGCAGCAGGGTGGTGGGACCGTTCCGGTCGCCCTCGATGACCGAAACAACCGAGCTGCACCGCTCGCCCGTCTCGGTGGGAAGGTGGAGGACGTCCAGTGCTTCGAGGATCAGAGCCTGGGTGACCGGAAGAACGAGGCCAGTTTCGGGCTGGGCGTGGATCCGCCGGCGCACCTCGACCGCGTCGTCCAGTACGGCGCCGGCCTCGGCGACGATCTCCGGTGCGATCTCGGGGTTAATGGCTTCGGCGATCTCGATCCTCTCCGTCGGCGACAGGGGCGACCCGCCAGCGGGGCGATCCTAGGGCTGGGGCGGAGGATGTGGGGCTTGGCCCGGTGGGCCCGGGCTGGTGGGTTCGGGTCGGCAGGGACGGCCCGGTGACCGCGGGCTGGCGGAGGCCGGGCCGGGAGGGGGATGGCCCGGTGACCGCGGGTCGGCGGAGGCCGGGCCGGGAGGGGATGGCCCGGTGGGTTGGGCCCCTGTCCACGAGCTGGGTGGCCCCCCGGCCCGCCCGCCCCATTTCTTGGAGACCTTTTGGATTCTCGGTGTCAAATTGCACGTTAACCGTGCGATATGGCTCCGAGAATACGAAATGCAACCGAGAAATCAGCCAGTCATCGCACCTTATGCCGGAATTAGCCGGGTTTAGTCACCATGGAGGGGCGCACTTGCGCCCGGCCTGACCGGGCAAGGCTCACGTCCCCGCGATCGACTCCCACACTCGCGTCCGTGGCTAAGGTCGAACGTAGTTAAGGCCGCGCCGCCCACCGGCGGCCCCCACCGCCGGCCCCCACCGCCGGCCCCAACTACCCGACCTCGGGGGAATCATGACCAGCATCGTAAGTGACCCCCGACCGGGGGAAGTGGAGGAAGGCGAGTTCCGCGAGCGCATCCGGACCTTTCTCGACGCCCACGGCCAGCGCAAGGAGACGTCGGACGAGGTGGACGTGTTCGACACGACCGCACAGCAGATGCTCCCCCGGGCCCGGGCCTACCAGGCGGCCCTGTTCGACGCCGGCCTGGCCGCCCTGACCTGGCCGGTGGAGTACGGAGGTCAGGGCCTCTCGGGCCGCTACCAGACGATCTTCAACGAGCTCGCCGCTGACTATCACCTCCCGACCACGGTGTTCATCATCGGCTTCGGCATGTGCATCCCGACCGTGCTGGCCCACGGGACCGAAGCGCTCAAACAGCGCTACGTACGCCCTGCCGCCCGGGGTGAGGAGATCTGGTGCCAGCTCTTCTCCGAGCCCTCGGCCGGCTCGGACGTGGCCAGCCTCCGCTCGACCGCGGTGAAGGATGGGGACGAGTGGGTCCTCAACGGCCAGAAGGTGTGGACCTCGGGCGCCCAGTACTCGCAGTACGGCATCGTGCTGGCCCGCACCAACCCCGACGTGCCCAAGCACAAGGGATTGTCGATGTTCGTGATCGACATGCAGGCGCCGGGCGTGGCGGTGCGTCCTCTGCGCCAGATGAACGGTGGTGCCAACTTCAACGAGGTCTTCTTCGACGCTGTCCGCATCCCGGCCGACCACATCCTCGGCGAGCCGGGAGAGGGATGGCGGGTGGCGCTGACCACTCTGATGAACGAGCGGATGGCCATTGGCGCCGGGGGAAGCTCCGAGCGCAAGTCGCCGCTCGTCCCGATCGCCAACCACCTCGACCTGGCCCGAAAGCGCGGGGTGGTGAACGACCCCCGCGTCCGCCAGGACCTGATCGACCTGCTCGTACGGTACTGGGTGCTCGACATGGTGGGTCTGCGCATCCGCAGCGCAGTGGCGGCCGGCCGGGTGCCCGGCCCGGAGGGGTCTGTGGCCAAGCTCAGCGGTGCCCTCCTGGCCGGACGCGCCGCGGAGGTGGCGTGCCGGATAGCCGGCGCCGGGGCGACCGCATGGGACGAAACCGAGCCCGAGGCGCCCTTCGCCGCCCAACTCGTCCTTTCCTTTCCGGGTATAGGGATCGCCGGCGGCACCAATGAGGTGATGCGGAACATCCTCGGAGAGCGGGTTCTCGGCCTGCCCAAGGAACCCCAGGTTGACCGGGACGTCCCGTTCCGCGACCTGCCCTTCAGCTGACGGTCAGCCGAACCCGGTCTGGCGTCGGACTGACCGGGCCGCAGACCGCGCTGGACGTTAGGCCGGCGACACCCGCCCGTACAGCGTGGTGCGCTGCTCCAGGGTGCGGCCGAGTGGTTCGACGATCTCCCGGAAATCCTCCTCCCGCAGGCCCTGGCCGTGACTGGCCCCGGCCGCCCGCGAGATGTTCTCGTCGATCAAGGTCCCGCCGAGGTCGTTGACCCCGGCCAGCAGGAGCTGGCGCACCCCGTCCACCCCGAGCTTCACCCAGGAGGCCTGGATGTTGTCGATCACCCCGTGGTAGGCGATACGGGCCACCGCGTGCATTAGCACCACCTCCCGCCAGGTCGGGCCTCGACGGGACTTGCGCTGCAGATATATAGGGGCGGCCATGTGGACGAAAGGCAGGCCGACGAACTCGGTGAACCCGCCCGTCTCCTTCTGCAGATCGCGGGTGCGGAGCATGTGACGGGCCCAGTGGACCGGCTCCTCGATGCTCCCGAACATGATGGTGATGTTGGAACGCAGGCCGACGGAGTGAGCGGTTCGGTGCGCTTCGAGCCACTGTTCGGTGTTGATCTTGTCAGGGCAGAGCGTCGCCCGGATCTCGTCGTCGAGGATCTCGGCGGCGGTGCCGGGAAGGGAGCGCAGCCCCGCTGCCATCAAACGCTGCAGGTACTCCCCGAGGGGTTCGCTGAGCCGCCGGGCGCCTTCGGTCACCTCGAGTGCGGTGAACCCGTGGACGTGGATGAAGGGGGCGGCGTCTTTCACCGCACGAGCGACATCTATGTAGTAGTTGCCATCGAAATCGGGGTGGATACCGCCCTGGAGGCAGACCTCGGTGGCACCCATGTCCCAGGCCTCGTGGACCCGGCCGGCGATGTCCTCGAGCGTCAGCAGGTAGGGAGAGCCCCGGAGGTTGAGGGAGAGCGGGCCTTTCGAGAACCCGCAGAACCGGCACTTGAACGTGCACACGTTGGTGTAGTTGATGTTCCGGTTGCTGACCCACGTGACCACGTCCCCGGCCGCTTGCTGGCGCAGCTCGTCGGCCAGCTGCGCCACCGCTGCCACTTCTCGTCCCCGCGCCCCGAACAGGGTGACGATCTCCTCGATGCCCGGCTCCTGGCCCAGGCGCACCCCTGCGAGCACCTCGCCGACCCGGCCGGTGGCGCGAGGCGTACCCGGGAGCAGGCGGGCGGGATGCACCTCGGCGCCGGAGTACCATTGGGTCGAGCGGCGGCCTACGAGCACCACCTCGGCCCCGTCCCCGACGTTCCTGTACTCGCCGACTCGCTGGGGGAACACCGCACCGGGGTCGTCGCGCCCGAGTCCCTCGGCGTCGCTTCGATCGAGAACCGGGAAGCGAAGGTCAGCGTCGAGCCAGCGGCCCGGCTCTCGGGCGAACTCGGGGTAGATCGTCAGCCGAGGTGCCAGCTCCCGGCCCGCGGCCTGAGTGGCGGCCCGGAGGAGGTCGAGAGCGGGCCAGGGCCGCTCGGGGTTCACGTGGTCAGCAGTTATCGGCGAAACCCCGCCCCAGTCGTCGATGCCGGCGTCGAGGAGAACGCCGAAGTCGTCGGAGAGATTGGGCGGGGCCTGAACGTGGATCTCGGGGGGCAGCATTGTCCGGGCCAGAGCTATCGCCTCGAGGTAATCGTCGAGCGGGCAGGCGGGCGAGCGGTGCATCGCCGTGCCCGGCTTCGGTAGGAAGTTCTGGACGATCACCTCCTGGACGTGACCGTGGCGGTCGTGGCTGGCGGCGATCGCCTCGAGCGCGGCGACCCGGTCCGCCCTGTCCTCACCGATGCCGACCAGGATCCCGGTGGTGAACGGAATCGCCAGCTTTCCTGCCGCCTCCAGGGTGGACAGCCGGCGGGCTGGGGTCTTGTCCGGCGAACCGCGGTGAGCCGCCAGGTCGTCCCGCAGCGTCTCGATCATCATGCCCTGGCTGGCGGTTACCCGCCTCAGCTTCTCCAGCTCTTCGGGAAACAGCGCGCCGGCGTTGGCGTGAGGCAGCAAACCGGTTTCCTCGAGGACGAGGCGGCACATCGCCTCCAGGTAATCGACGGTCGACTGATAGCCGTTGTCGTCGAGCCAGGCCTGGGCCGCCGGGTAGCGCTCCTCGGGACGTTCACCGAGGGTGAATAGCGCCTCGTGACAACCCGCCTCGGCGCCGCTCCGGGCGACTGCGAGCACCTGCTCGGGTGTCATGTATGGGGACTCGGTGTGCGCCGGGGCTTTGGCGAACGTGCAGTATCCGCACTTGTCGCGGCACAGCATGGTGAGGGGAATGAAGACTTTCGGTGAGTACGTGACCCGGGTGCCATAGGTCTGGTCTCTGATAGCCCGGGCCCGGGACATGAGATCTCCCAGGTCGAGGTCGGGCGTGAGTTGCACGTCTGGGGCGGCCATACGAACAAGCACGCTATCGGGTGCTTGGCCCCTCTCCGGCCCTGGGGCGAAGGTTGCAAAGACGAAGCTTGATCGGTCCCGTCTAGGCGCCCGGCGGGGTGGCCTCCCGATAGCTCTGGTGCAGCTCTTCCCATCGGGCCGACGGGAATCGCCAATCGCCATGGCCGGCGAGAGCGTTGGCCAGGAGGGCCAGGTGGATGTGCCACGCCGCCAGCGTTCCGGCTGAATCCCAGTGTCCGTGGACGGTGTGGGTGAACAGCAGGATGCAGCGGTCGCCGGCCGGGATGAGCTGCCATTTCACCCGGCCGTCAGGCTCGCCGGAGCCGGTCCAGGTGTATTCAAAGGCCCGCGGGGGGTCGGAGC
This sequence comes from uncultured Actinomycetota bacterium, assembly GCA_963783945.1. Lineage (GTDB taxonomy): Bacteria > Actinomycetota > Acidimicrobiia > Acidimicrobiales > Palsa-688 > CAWAPS01. The sequence goes on along the minus strand of CAWAPS010000006.1, from coordinate 56,139 downwards.
GAACGACGGTGCCGGTCACCACGTAGCCGGGTGGGTGGGCGAAGCGCAGCTCGACGGGCGAGCATTCGGTCGCCGCCAGCCGGGCGTCGGCGAGCCAGCCGCGCAGGAGGTCCGGGGTGGTGAGAGCGTCCCACACCCGCTCCACGGGATGTTCGAGGACGCGCTCGAACCGCAGCACCGCGGCGTCCCCCTCGCGGCTGACGGTGCCCTCGCAGCCGAGCTCCTCGGCGTACCCGGTGTAGTAGTCCGCCCACCCGGTGCCCGACCCGCCCGACTCACCGGCCCCTCCCGGGGGGGCCAGCACGCCGGGCAGGAGGTCGAGGCAGACGCTCCAGCCGGCGGCGAAGCGGGTCGCGCCGGCCCGGTTCTCGAACTGGTGGGTGAAGACCAGCCGGCAGCCGGCACCGTCGGGGGTGAGCTCGAAGCGCAAAGGGTCATCGCCCCACGTGAAAGCCAGTAGCCGCGGTGGATCGACCTGCGTGACCGTACCGTGGGTCTTGAGCAGCTCGGCATCGATATCGAACCCGGGTTGGGCGAAGTCGATCTTCCCGCCCGGCACCAGCTCCATCCGGACCTGGCCGGGAAACCACCCGGCGAGCTCCGAGGGCTCGGTGAGGGCCCGCCAAACCCGCTCCACCGGGTGGGACAGGTTCCGTTCGAAGCGCAGGGTCCAGCGTCCCCCGGTCCGGATCAGCTCTCCGTCCATGTGTCACTCCATTCGCTCGAGGTTGTCCAGGTGTGCTTCCAGGGCATCGAGCCGTTGCGACCACAGGCGCCGGTAGGGCTCGAGCCAGGCGTCGAGCTCGGCGAGTGGCTCGGCGCGCAGGTGGTACCACCGTCGCTGGGCGTCGGCTCGCACCTCGACCAGGCCCGCTTCCCTAAGCACTCTGAGGTGCTTGGAGACCCCGGGCTGGCTCATCTCGAGGCGCTCGACGAGGTCGCCGACGGACCGGTCCCCCTCCCGCAGTAGATCCAAGATGCGCCGCCGGGAAGGTTCAGCCACCACCACAAACGTCACGGACTATACATATCCTATTAGTTATATATCTGTCAAGGAATATATGCCTCGAGCGAGGGGCCAGGAGGCGAGGAGTGGCGGCCCGCGAGCCCGGTGGCGGTCCCCGTGTCCGGTGGCGGTCCCCGTGTCCTAGGGCGCGAGGAAAGGCGTCGAAGACGTGACAACCGGCGCAAAAGGCGCGACGATTCTCGGCGTGAATGGCGCAGATCGAACGTACGCCGACGCCAGCACTGGCGCGTTCCAGGCTGAAGGGGGCTCCTCGTCGAGCGGTGGCAGCGCATTTCCGCCGATCGCCGATTACGCGTTCTTGTCCGACTGCGAGTCGACCTGCCTGATCGCCCCGAGCGGGGCGGTGGAATGGATGTGCGTGCCCCGCCCCGACTCGCCGTCGATCTTTGCCGCTGTCCTGGACCGGAGCGCCGGGAACTTCCGACTCGGGCCCTATGACGAGATGGTGCCCGCGGCCCGCCGGTACCTCCCGGGAAGCCTGATGGTCGAGACCACCTGGCAGACCCGGACCGGTTGGCTGATCGTACGGGACGCCCTGTGCATGGGACCGTGGCACAACGTGGAGCATCGGTCGAAGACCCACCGCCGTTCTCCCACCGATTACGACGCCGAGCACTGCCTTCTGCGTACGGTGAAGTGCGTGAGCGGAGCGGTCGAGGTGACCATGTCATGCGACCCCATGCTGGACTACGGCCGGATCGAGCCGGAGTGGCGATACGAGGGCGACGGCTACGGCTCGTTGCTCGCCACCGGCGAAGGGACCGACCTGCAGCTGCGGATCACGACCGACCTCCGCCCGGGTATCGAGCGCCGGGGGATAAAGGCCCGAACCCGGATGGTCGAGGGAGATTGCCACTTCGTCGCCCTCTCCTGGTCGCCGCTCCCGGCTCCGGTCACCTTCGCCGAAGCCAGCGAACGCATGTTGCGCACGTCGGAGCACTGGCGCCAATGGATCACCCAGGGGGAATTTCCGGACCACCGCTGGCGGTCCTATCTGCAACGCAGCGCCCTGACTCTGAAAGGTCTCACCTACGCGCCGAGCGGGGCTCTCCTGGCGGCGTCTACGACCAGCCTGCCGGAGACGCCGCACGGCGAACGCAACTGGGATTACCGCTACGCCTGGGTCAGGGACACCACCTTCGCCCTGTGGGGGCTCTACACCCTCGGCTTCGATCGGGAAGCCGACGATTTCTTCTATTTCATCGCTGACGCCTGCCGAGACGGCCAGACCCTTCAGATCATGTACGGGGTGGGCGGGGAGCGGAAGCTCACCGAGGAGTCCCTACCTCACCTCTCGGGCTATGAGGGAGCCTCCCCGGTCCGGATCGGCAACGGAGCCTACGACCAGAAGCAGCATGACGTCTGGGGTGCCGTGCTCGACTCCGTTCTGCTTCACGCCCGGTCGAGGTCGAGGCTTCAGGAGTCGTTCTGGCCCATTCTCAAGCTGCAGGTGGAGTGCGCGGCGGCGCACTGGGAGGAGCCCGATCGGGGCATATGGGAGGTCCGGGGCGATCCCCAGCATTTCACCGCAAGCAAGTTCATGTGCTGGGTGGCCATGGATCGGGGGGCCCGCCTGGCCCGCATGTACGAGCAGCCCGCATACGCGGAAAAATGGCAGACCCTCGCCGACCAGATCCACGCGGACATCTGCGCCCACGGAGTCGACAGCCGAGGGGTATTCGTGCAGCGATACGGGTCTGATGCCCTGGACGCCTCGCTGCTGCTACTTCCACTGCTCCGGTTTCTTCCGCCCGACGACCCGCGCATCCGGGCGACCGTCCTCGCTATTGCCGATGAGCTGACCGCCGATGGTTTGGTGCTGCGGTACCGCACGGACGAGACCGACGATGGCCTGTGGGGCGAGGAGGGTACTTTTACGATCTGCTCTTTCTGGCTGGTTTCGGCGCTGATCGAGATCGGGGAGATCGGCCGGGGCCGGCGTCTGTGCGAGCGACTGCTTTCGCTGGCCAGCCCGCTCGAGCTGTACGCGGAGGAGCTCGATCCTCACAGCGGCCGGCACCTCGGCAACTTCCCGCAGGCGTTCACCCACTTGGCGCTGGTCAACGCGGTGATGCACGTAATCCGGGCCGAGGAAGGCATGGACGACGATCTCACCGCGGGCAAAGGCTCCTTGGACCACCAGTTCGGCTCCGGACCGACCACCCTGTCCTCCAGCGACGAACCCGAGCCGGGCGATACCGGCCGGCCGGGCCCGGCGAGACGGATCGACCCGGCCGAGAGGCCGGCGGCCACCGGCCGCCGGTCGTCCCCGAACTAAGACTTCGGACGTCCGGTCCACCGGCTGAGGATCCGAACAAACTGACTTCCGACCGACAGCCCGCTCTGCCTGCCCGGCCATACAGGGTGACGCCACTTTCTGCCCCACAACGACTAGAAAAATACGGATGCCCGCCCGGGCTTGGTCATGGCCGAGCAACCAAACGAGCCGCCCGGATCAGGACAACCTGGTCAGTCTCCGCGGGTGCCGGCCTGTGACCATCCGACCGGCGAAATGAGACGGATCCATGCCCATGGCGGACGGTACCGGCGCCGCCGCCGCCGTTTTCGCAGGTGGCCCCGACGGCTGCTCGTGTCGACCAATGTCATCGTGGCCGGGTCAATCCTGGTTGCCGGCTCGGTGGTCGCCTACACCCGGTACCGGATCGATTCCATTCCCACTCTGCCGGCGCCGCACCTGACCCAGACGGTCAAGGCCCCGGACAGCAGTGGCGGCCTCAACCCGGAGAACATCCTGCTGATCGGCAACGAGACCCGGGCCGGCCTCACCAATCCTCAGGAGATAGCCGCCCTCGGCTCGCCCCAGGAGTATTCCGGCTCTCTGAGCGACGTCATCATGATCTTGCACCTCGATCCGGCCACGCACGCGGCGTCGATCCTTTCGATCCCCCGCGATCTGTTCGTACCCATGCCGGCGGGCAGTCCGGTCGGCTCGTATCAGAAGATCGACGCTGCCCTCAACGACGGGGTCAAAGGGCCCGACAACCTCATCAACGCCATCCAGCAGGACCTCGGCATCCCTATCAACCACTACATCGAGCTCAACTTCGACGGGTTTCAGAACTCGGTCAACGCCCTGGGCGGGATCAACGTCGACTTCCCTGAGCCGCTGTACGACGCCCAGTCGCTGCTGAACATCGGCCAGACGGGGTGCATTCACATCAACGGGAACGAGGCTCTGGCCCTGGTACGGGCCCGCCACCTCCAATACGACCCACCGGGCAACAGCTCGCCGCAATCAGACTGGCCCTACGATCCCGAATCGGACCTCTCCCGTATCGTGCGTGACCACACCTTCCTCCGGATCGTGGTGTCGACGGCAGAGTCGGAGGGGTTCGCCAATCCGCTCAAGGCCAACGCCTTCATCGGCGCCATCATCAACCAGATCACCATCGACCCCGGGCTCAAGGGCCAGCTGCTCTCCCTGATCTCCCACTATCACAACCTCAATCCGACGTCGGTGCCCGAGTTGACGCTCCCGGTAACCCAGGTTGCGGGACCCGACGGCTACTCCTACAACGGGGCCAGCATCGGCGATGTGGACTTCCCTGATCAGCCGGCCGACAACAGCGTGATCAAGGCCTGGGACGCCGCCGCCCTGGTAGCCCCGGCGGCCCCGACGTCGGTGCGGGTGGTCAATCTCACCTACGACTCCAGCGTGGTGAGCAGCACGGTCGCCGGGCTGACCGCCCTCGGGATCCCGGCCGCCGCGACCGGCCAGACCGAGGTGCCCGCAAGCACCACCGAGACCCTCATCAAGTACCCCACCGGCGGGTTGCGCCAGGCCCTGGACGTCATGGCGCACCTCGATGGGGCGCTGATGCTTCAGCCCGATCCGTCCCTGCCGGCCGGCACCGTCGAACTCGATGTCGGCTCGACGTTCGCGGTGGTGCCGCCGGCGGCCCACGCCCCGGCCGCGGCGTCTTCGGCCGCCACCTCGTCGCCCGCTACCGGATCGGCTACCGGGTCGGCCGGCCCATCGACTCCGGCCGCCGGGTCGCCCGCCACCTCCACCGCGCCCCAGCCCACGACGACCACCACGGTGCCAACCCCGGGCGGCCAGACGGCCAGCGCGTCGGCCGACCAGGTTCAGCCCTGGGACCCTCGCCCCTGTCCGTAGGGCCGATCCGCCGGGCTGCGGACGGATTCAGAGCCAGCTGATTCGCGCCCCGGTGGGGGAATCGCCGTTGCCTGGCGGGTTCGGCGGCTGAGCGAGCTCGCCCGCCCGGACCCGGGCGAGGAGGTCTGCGACCGCTTCGGTGATGCCGGGCGCGGCGGCCGCCAAATGGCGAGCGTCGTCCGGACCCACCGCGTCGAGTGGCATCTCCGCTCCGGCCAGCAGGCTCGGGAGGTCCGACAGCTGGGCCGTCAACCAGCCGAGCGGATCGTGGCTGAGACGGTCCTCGAACCTTCGCCGTCCCGGTTCCCAACCCCGGAAGTTCGGGTGGTGATGGGTGCGGTCGTGACTCCCCGGAGGACCGTCCACGGTTTCCAGTAGATCCGCCCGCCAGACCGGCCGGTCGATCACGATGGGCTGGGCGGCGTACACAGATCCGCTCAGGGGTGGGCGTTCGAGCAGGCGAACCTCGAGCCGGACCCCCCTTTCCGCCCCTTCTTGGCCGGGCGAGGGGTCCGGATCCACGAAATAGAGGTCACCGGCGACGACTCCAACCCGATCGAACCCCCAGGCATGCAGCATGGAATCGAGATTACGCCCCTTCGTCGTGTGGCGACACCGCAAGGAGGCTGCAACAGTTTCCGAGGTGCGCATCCTTGTGACCAACGACGACGGGATCGATTCCGAGGGGCTGCAGGTCCTGGGCCAGGCCATGACGCCCCACGGGGAGGTGACGGTGATCGCGCCTGACGTCGAGTACTCAGGAGCCGGGGCCTCGCTCGGGGTGCTCGACCGCATCCGGCCCGAGGTGCACAAGGTGGACATGGAGGGGGTAAGTACGGCCTGGGCGGTGACCGGGCCGCCGGCGCTGTGCGTGATGTTCGCCTCGCTAGGAGTTTTCGGCCCTCCTTTCGACCTGGTCGTGTCGGGTATCAACCCGGGTATCAACGTCGGTCGCTCGATCTATCACTCGGGCACCGTGGGCGCCGCCCTGACCGCCCGGGCCCGAGGCGTCAGCGGGGTGGCGGTAAGCCAGTCGGTTCACGGCTACGGGGTGGAGGGGCAGGGGTGGGACGAAATGCTGAGCGATCAGCGATGGGAGGGGGCGGCCGAGGTGGCGTCGGTCGTGGTGGGGGCGCTGGTGTCCCAACCGCCCCGGGCCCCCGTAGTTATCAACCTCAACGTGCCGAACCTGCCGGTGGGCGAGATGGCAGGATGGCAGCCGAGCGCCATCGGGCGCATCCCGCCCCGGGTGATCGCCGAGGCGGGGCTCGAGCCGAGGCTCGGCCATCCCGGGACCTTCAAGGTTGGCATGAAGTGGGGGGATGCGGTGTCGTTGCCGGCCGCCACCGACGGCGGGGCGGTGGAGCGTGACCTGGTGTCGATCACCCTTCTCACCCACCTGGCGGGCATCGATGGGCAGCCGGACGTCACCGCCGAAAAGGAGGCGTTCGAACACATCGCTCCCGCCCTCGACCACCTGTTCAAATCGCGGCCTCTCGGGGAATGAGCGGGAGGGGCCGCGGCCCGCACGCCGCTCAGTGGAGCCAAGGCAGCCAACCGGCGAACTGGCCTATCAGCAAGACGACACCGACGTAGATCGGCCACCTCATGAGCCGGGGTGGAACGTAGCCGGGGCCGGCCACCAAAAGCGGCCATGGTGGCCCGACCGCCGGATCGTAGGGACGATAGGCCGGGCCACCTCCGGCCGCTCCCGCTCCTCCCGGGGACCGGGCCGACCAGGGGCCTGACCCAGGAGCGCGGGTGGGCTCTTCCCAGGGCGAGATACCGGGGAAGAGGGATGCTGGCAGCCCGGTGTTGATGGTCGGCCCCCATCCGGGCGGAGACGGCCCGGGGTCGGAGGGTCCCGCGCCGGGGCTAAGGGTTGACGATGATCGGGCGTCGTCGAAGGGGTCGGTACCAGAGTCGGGAGGGTCGGGGCGCTCGGCTTCGTCTGTCATGAGTGGATGGTGAAAGGAGGGTAGACGTCGGTGATGAGCAGGGCGTAGGCCCAGACCCGGAAGGACCATCGAAGGATGCCGACAGAGAACTCTCTGAGTCCGGCCGGCCAGCGCCCGAGGACCAGCACCGAGAACCACCCCGCGATGAGCGTCACCGCGCCGGCGATCCAGACGAAGGACAGCACCACCGCTTGCGGTACCACCATCAACAGCCGGATGGCGACGCTGAGCCTCCTCCTGCGGCCCGGCCGGGAACAGTAAAGAACTGCTGGCTGATCTCCCGGGTCGAGCTGGCCGGCGGTGACCACGAAGCCGGGATAAGTAGTGGTCCAGCCGTAAAGGAACGCCTCGACGCGCCACTCGTAGCGCAAGACGGCGATGAGGTAGTCGCTCCACGAATCCGGCAGCCGGCCGGTGACGACGATCACGAACCAGCCGAGGACCGCGACCACAGATGCCCCGAGCTGGAGCACCCTCGACCAGATGGCGAGGGGGATGATCAGAACCCAGTTGAGCAGTGGTCGCCACCGCTGGACCCGATGAGGGGTGATGGCCCCCAGGTCGAGGGGGTACCTGCTCGGCGTGAGGCCGGCGTAACCGGGGTAGGTGCCTGACAAAGGCCGCTCCGTCCTGTTGCCGGCCTCAAGGTAGCAGCGCCCATCCGGCCGGCTCGACGAGCGGGCGTCCCGTCGGGGCCGGGCGGTCCGAAGGGGCCGGGCGGTCCGAAGCGCCGGGCCCGCGGTCTGTGACCGGGTGTTGGTCCGGCCCGGGCCCGCGGTGTGTGACCGGGTGTTGGTCCGAGCCCGGGCCCGGTGTGTGACCGGGTGTTGGTCCGCCGGGCCCGCGGTGTGTGACCGGGTGTTGGTCGGGCCCGGGCCCGCGGTGTGTGACCGGGTGTTGGTCGGGCCCGGGCCCGCGGTGTGTGACCGGGTGTTGGTCCGGCCCGGGCCCGCACCCCGGGCCGCCCGCCTGGGCCCGCCGGTGCAAAGCCACGATCCCCAGGCCGGCCGCGGTGACCACCCCGCCCACCAGAGCCCCGGCCCCCCTGACCCCGACGGCGGCGACCAGCAGGCCGGCTGTAGGTATGGCGATGAGACCCGCCATCCCGTTGGCCGTCCCGGTGAGGGCCATGACCCGGCCATGAGATTCAGCCGGGGTGGAACGTTGCAGCAGGGTCTGCATGGGGGCCACGAAGAACGCCACGTCGACGCCCCACAGGAACACCCCCGCCATGGCGACGGCCAGGGAATGGGTCCCTACGTAGACGGCGGCCGCCGCCCCCGACAGGATCACCGAGAGGGCCAGCCCCCGGACGGTCGCCACCCGGTCCCCGACCCGGGGCAGGATGGCCGTGGTCCCGATCAGCCCGAGCCCGAAGACGGTCTGCAGGAGACCCAGGGTGGCGGGCGTGCGGTGGAGCACGTCGCGGACGTAGAGAGGCTCGAGCACGACGAACGCCCCCCACGAGCAGAACACCGCGGCGGCGAGGGCGAGGGTATGGCGGACATCGGTGATCCGGCGGGCTAGCCGCAGGCCGGCGAGCAGGTCCCGGCGATCCCGCCCCGAGCCGGGCTCAGCCGCGACCGGCCGGAGCCGGAGCGGCAGGACGGCGAGGCAGCCGACCAGAAAGGTGGCGGCGTCGAAGTAGAACGCGGCGTGGAGTCCCCACCAGCTGATGGCGAGAGATCCGGCGAGCGGCCCGACCACGATCGCCGACTGCTCGGCCACGCCCATCAACGAGTTGGCGGCCAGGAGATCAGAGTCGTCGACCAGCCGCGGCGGCAGGCTGGTCGCGGCCGGCTCGCCGAAGGCCTGGACCGTGCCCGACGCCAGCGCGAGCAGGACGAGCGCCGGGTAGGTGCTGACCGCAGCCATGGCCAGAGCGGTGCCAAAGCCGAGGAGGTTGGACCCGATGATGGTGACCCGGGGCCCGAACCGGTCGATCGGCGCCCCCGCGAGCAGGCTCAGGGTGGCGCCCGGCAGAGTCCACGCCAGCCCGAGGAGCGCCACCTGGTCTGCGCCGGCATGAAAGCGGAACGCGGCGAAGCCCCACAGGGCGATCAGTGTCGCCCAGCTTCCGATGGCGTTGAGGGCGCCACCCGCGAACAACAGGGCCAGCCGGGGCTGGCGCAGCAAGCGCATCAAAAGACGGTAGCGAGCGGTCGGCGCGACGGCCGAGTCTTTTTCCCTGGGCCGGCCGCTTCAGCTGAACTCGGCCGACGCGACCAGGTTTCCGCTGTCTCCAAGCAGGTACACCGTGGCCGCGTTCGTGCCTGCGGGGTACTCGGCGCCCCACGTCCCTTTGCCCTTGACCAGGTGGAATGTCCCCAGGTCGGTCATCGTCCCGTTGCGACCCTCGATCTTGCAGGTGACCCGGCTGGCGTCGGACGCGTCGTGCACCGACATGACGATCCAGTCAGGGTTGCCGGGGTAGAGGTAGACCTCCCCTACCTCGTGGCCGGCCTGGTGCAACTCGGCTTCGGCCAGCACCGTCTTCGGGTGAGAGCTCCCGGCCGTGCTGACGCCGATAGCCGTCGCGACGGCAATGACCGCCGCCGCCGCCGCGGTCAGGACGATCCGAAGGCGCCGGCGCCTCGGTCTCACCCTGACGCCGACCCGATCCAGCACCCGCTGCTCAAAGCCCACGGGTGGCTCGGTGGCGGGCACCAGGGCGAGCAGCCGGTCCGCCGTGGCCTGCATCTCGGTGACCTCCTCCCGGCACAGCCGGCAGCGGAGCAGGTGGGCGGCGATGGCGGCCCGCTCCGTGGGGTCGAGGATGTCGAGCGCGAACTCGGCCGCCGACTCGTGAACCTCGACGCAGGTCAGGTCAGTCATGGTGGACCGGCCGGGGGGCGAGGGAGGTCCGGAGTTTGGTCATGGCCGAGCGGATCCGCGTCTTGGCCGTACCGAGCGGGATGCCCTCCGAATCGGCTATCTGCTGCGCCGTCAACCCGTAGATGCCGGCCATCACGATCGCCCGAGCCTGGTGCTGGGGCAGCTCGCGGATGGCCCGGCGCAGCTCCTCGTTGGTCTCGCCCTTGAGGGACTCACCCTCGGGGTCGTCGATTCCCGGGCCGAGAAGGCGGATCAGGTCGGTCGGGTCGAGGGGGCTGGGGCGGCGGGACCGGACCGCGTCTATGGCGAGATGGTGGGCGATCGACGTCAGCCAGGTCCTCACCGAGCCCCGACGAGAATCGAAGGTGGCGGCCCGGCGCCAGGCCCGCTCGAAGGCCTGCTGGGCCACGTCCTCGGCCGCCCCGGGGTCGCCCACCACCGCCAGGGCGGCAGCGAAGACCGGGCGCTGGAAACGACGAACGAACGCCAGGCCGACTTCGGAGTCGCCGGCTGCCAGCCCGGCGAGGAGGGCGTCGTCGGTCATACGCTCGGCCGGGAGGCCCACGCGGGTCACGTAGTGATACTACGAACGATGGGCCGGATGGGATTGCGGTCCTAGGTCGGTTAGGGCGGTGAGCGGTCTGGCGGCAGAGGCAATCGATCCCGGCCCGGAGGCCGCCACCCCGGCGCATCTGGATTGGCTTCGAGCGAACAGTGACACGTCGAGCGTGAACACTTCCGGCCGGGGTACGTCCACGGAGATCCACGATGCCGGGGAGCGGCTCACGCATCCGACGCCCTTGGACAGGGTCCAGTCGGAGGTGAATCGTTCCCTGATCAGGACCGGTCCGGCCGCCCGGGCGGCCACCGTGACCTGGCCCCCTGTGGCGCGGAGCAGCACCGCCGGCCCCTCTACTATCCCCTGGCTGCCGGAAACGGAGTACAGGCGCCAGTTGGCGGACCGCCAGATCAGGCGCAGGCCGGGCACCGTACCCGACGACACCAGGCGGCCTTCCGCCTGTCCGGCCATGTCCAGCGGTGCGGTGGCCAGAGCGACGAACCGGACCCCGTTGTTGAGCAGCCACCCTCGGTACGAGGCCGGCCCGAGCTCGTCTGACCGATAAAAGATGGGGTTGTCGGCTACGTCCAGCTGGCGTTCCCAGCCCCGGGCCAGGGCCATGACGGGCGCCACATAAGCCGCTTCCCAGTGGAACTCAGTGGGCACCACCTCGACCCGGCCGGCCGGTCCCGCCGCTGAGTAGCGCTGCAGGGCGGTGTCGAGGGGGGTGAAGAACGAGCGGTGGGTCGAGGGCTGCCCGGGATCGGTGGTGATGGCGGCCCACGCCGGGCTCCATTGGGACAGAACCAGGGGTACCACGGCCAGCGGCAGCACAACTCGCCACCGGGTCCACAGCAGGGCGACGGCGAGCGGCAGGGCCAGGATGTCTTCGAGCCGGCCGATGTTGCCACCCAGCGGAGTCGGCACCGCCACGGCGCACGTCGCCGCGACCATGAACAGGACGGCTCCCCAACGGATGGCCGGCTCGGCCCGCCCGGCGGCCAGCAGGATGCCGGCGGCCACGATCATCTCCCATGCCCAGTCGACCTTGGGGTACGGCATGTCCCCTTCTCCGGGGAAAAGGACGGCCGTCGCGATCAGCGGCCCCACGGCTGCCGCTATCACCACTGCGGCTGGAACCAGGCTGGCTGGCCGGTCGCCGGCCCGCCAGCGCGCCAGCACCCACGCGGCCAGGGCCAGGGCCACGAACCCGCCCGCTAGAGGGCTGGACAATGTGGTGGCCAGAGCGAGAACGGCTGCCACCGCCGGGCGCCGCTTGCTGAACGCCCAGCACGCCGCCAGCCCCAAGGCCTCGCCGGTGAGGAACGGCAGTTGTCCAATGGCGCTCTGGACCACGGTCCCGACCGCGAACAGGACCGACGCCGCCATGCCTCCTGCCGGGAAGTGCGGCCGGGCCAGGCGGTCGAACGCCAGCGCCGCCCCGGCGGCGGACAGAACGGCGACGACCGAGGCCCCTACCAGCGACGCCAGCAGGGGATACAAAACGCTGTAGTCGAGGGTCCAGTGACCTCCGTACCACTGGGGGTCCCACAATCCGAAGCCGCTGTGTCGGATGGCGTCGATCCGATGGACCTGGGCGGCCGCGTCGACCCCTCTCCAGCCCAGGATCCGACCGATCGTTACGAGGACGGCGGCGAGAACGGGCGCAGCCAGCACTACGCGCAGGCGCCAGCCGTGCTGGTTTTCTCGAACAGGACGGCGTCGACCGGGCTGAACGGCGTGGGCTTCAACCCGTTGGTGTAGCTGACCACCGGGAGCAGAGCGGGATCCAGGTCGATCAGGTTGTTCACGGCCACCACCTGGGCGGTCACCGCCCGGTTCCACGCCGTCCCGGTCGCGCCCAGCTCGCGTGCCGGGTTCAATACGAGCACGGCGGCCCCGATGGGAAGGGAATCGATGGTGGGGGCCACGGCCGAGCAGGGCTCAGCCTGTTGCAGCCGTCGGACTATGTCGCGCCAGTCCACCACCCCTGGATCACGGTCGAGCCCGGTCGGCGTCACGTACACGAGACCGGGCGGCAGGTAGTACTTCAGCACCGGAACCTGCTCGGTCTGGGTCACCACGACCACGTCGCCCGGGCGCAGCTGCTGTGCCGCGGCCTTGGCCACCGCGGCCACGTTGCTCTTGGCGTACTCGGCATTCGGATTCGGCAGCACCGAGCCGATCACGCTCCAGCCGACAAGCAGGACGCAAACCGCGGCCACGATCGCCATTCCCCGGCGGCTCGGTGCCAGAGCTCCGGCGGCCGCGAGGAGGAACGGGGCGACGATGACGGCGAGATACCTGACGGTCCACGACGGTTCGATCTGAGCCCCCAGAAACCCGGCCAGGGTGGTCAGCAGTCCTATGGCGCCGAGCAGCCCGGCCAGGTGGCCGTCCTCCGGGCGCCGCCGCCCGCGTGTCCACAAGCACCCGGCCGCGAGCAGAGGGACGACGACGACCCCGAGGGTTCCCCCGAGGGCGGACGACGGGTCGGCGAAGAAGTCGCCGATGGGAGGGCTGTTGGCCCACGGAGCGGCCGTGTTCTTGGCCTGGGCCAGGAACGACGGGACCCATGGCAACCACAACACGAACACCGCAGACAATCCGGCGATCACGGCTAGGCCGAGGCGGCGGTCGTTCCGGACCACGGCCAGTCCGAACAGGACCAGCGCGGTGACCAGGGACAGATAGATGCCCCAGTCGTGGGTGTAGAGGAGGGCGGCGAACGCCGCGACCGCACCCGCGCCGTCGATCCAGCGCCGGTCGCGCACATATCGCCAGGACAGGGTGACGCCCGCCATCGAGAGCACCACGACCAGGGTGTACATGCGGGTTTCCGTGGAGTACCAGCTGAAGAACGGGTTGGTAGCCACCAGGGCCGCCGCCGCCAGCCCGGCCCGGCGATCGAAGAGGTCCTTTCCGGCCCAGTAGGCGAGGGGGATGGCGACCAGCGAGATGACCAGGGGAAGGACGTGGGTGGCCAGAGTCGACGTGCCGAAGAGCCTCATCCAGAAATGGAGCAGTACGTAGAACAGCGGGGGCGATCCGTCTTCCCGCAGCAGGCGTGGCAGCTGGCGGAGCGGGTGCGAGGAGATCCCGATGGTGATCCCCTCGTCGACCCAGTAGGCCCTGCCTACGTTCGGCACCCGAAGGACCAGGGCCAGACCGACAAATCCGGCGACTATGAGACGATCGCGCCCGACGAGCGTTCGGGTTGCCGGGGGAGCGGCTACCAGCCCGGGCCCGGGAGCCTCATGCGTCGTCATGCCGCCGTTTCACCCGCGGCCGATCGGGGGCACCCAGCCAGGCTACCCGTCAACCCGCGGCGTGCTTCCGGAGGTCGGCCAGGCTCACCCACTCGAGGGCCCGCAGGTGGGTGGCCTCGAGCACGACTCGCGGAGCCATTCCGGCGTCGAAGGCTACCTGCCATCGCGGTGCGCACAGACCCCACTGGTCACCCGGTCGCAGCCCCGAGAACCCTAGTTGCCGGGTCGAAAGGTCATTGCCCATGAGGCGGCTGAAGGCGAGGAAGTCGTCGGTCACCCGGGCGCACACCATGTGGGCACCAGCGTCGTCCGCTCCCGTGTTGCAGCATCCGTCACGGTAGAAGCCGGTCAACGGGTCGAACCCGCACGGTTCCAGGTCGCCGCCGAGCACATTCTTAGCCACCGGTAACATTTGAGCACAACCGGCGGCCCCTACCCTGCACGTCCCGAGTCAGGAAGTGGTCAAGTCCCGGCTCGAACGCACCGAAACATATAGGGTGCACCGCAGCGCTTGGAGCTTGCTGAGGGGGGCTTTGCCCGCCGTAGCGGTGGCGACGCTCATCCCCCTGGCTCTGTTCTACCTCGTGCTGGCGGCGGGCGGGGTCGTATGGGCCATCGCGGTGTCGATCCTGTACGCGTACGGAGTCGCGGTGTACCAGTTCGTCCGGCGCCGGCGGGTTTCGGGCATGCTCCTGGTGACCGTGTTCATGGCGACCGTCAAGGGGGTGGCGGCGGTCCTGTCGGGCCACATGATGGTGTATTTCGCCGTCCCCGTGGTCGAGACCGCAGGGTTCGGTCTGATGTTCGCGGCGACCATGTTCACCAGCGAGCCGCTGGTGGTCAGGCTGGCGCGCGACCTGATCCCGCACGCCGCCGACGACTTGGCCGGGCGCCACGCGCTCACCAAGCACCTCTCGCTCGTGTGGACCGTGACCTACCTGGCAAGCGGCGCTACGACACTGGTCTTGCTGACCACGGTCTCCCTGCCCGTCTACCTCGGCGCCCACACCCTGACCGGGTGGTTCTGGACCGGCTCGGGCCTCGCCCTATCCCTCGCGCTCCTCCGGCGCCGGGGAGACACCCGGCTCCAGCCGGCCGCCGCCCTGTGATCGGGGCCGGCGCCCCGGTCAGTCCGCGGCGCCGACAGCCTGGCGCAGGGGAACCCGCAGGTGACCCCGGCCCGGAGCTCACCCATGGCGCCGGACTTTACGGGCCTGCGAGCCCATGCGACCGTGGTCACGGGGTGCTCCCGGGGAGGCCGACAGGATGACGTCGGGGGGGGTCGGCGCCCATCGGGGCGCCGGTAGGGGCACACTATTGGGTAGTGAGAATCCTCATCGTCGAAGACGAGATCCCGATGGCCCGGTCGCTGATGCGCGGATTGGAGGCCGAAGGGTATTCGGTGGACGTCGCCACCGACGGTGAGGAGGGTCTGGCCCGGGCCCTGACCGGGACCTACGACGCTGTCATTCTCGACCTCATGCTGCCCCGCCTCAACGGGTACGCCGTGACCGAGGCGGTGCGATCGGCGGGGGTTCGGGTACCCGTCCTGATGCTGACGGCCAAGCAGGGGGAGTTCGACCAGACCGAGGCTCTCGACACCGGGGCCGACGATTTCCTGTCCAAACCGTTTTCCTACCCGGTGCTGCTGGCGAGGCTGCGCGCTCTGATCCGCCGCAGCGGGAAGCCGCCGGGGGCCGTGCTGGTGCACGGGGACGTCCGCCTCGACATGGTGGAGCACAGATGCTGGCGGGCCGGCGAGGAGATCCAGCTGACACCCCGCGAGCTGGCGCTCATCACGTACCTGCTGGAACGCCCGGGCCAGGCGGTCTCCAAGGCCGAGCTGCTCGAGCAGGTGTGGGCTCAGGTGACCGATCGGGACCCCAACGTGGTGGAGGTCTACATCGGGTACCTCAGGCGCAAGCTGGACCGCCCGGGCGAGCAGTCCCACATCGACACGGTCCGCAGCTTCGGCTACCGGATGGCCGCCCCGGTCAAAGCGGCGCCCGTCGGCGCGAGGAGGGGCTCTTGACGACAACGGGGCGCTCGTGAGAGCGCCGAGAGTCGTAGTCCGGCGGCTCCTGGTCAGTGTCAGGGTGAGGGTGACGGCAGTCGCGCTGCTGGCGGTGGCGTGCGTCCTGGCCGCCTCCGCCGCCCTGGTCTACGGGAGCCTGGTGCACTATCGCCAGCGGATCCTGATGACCACCGCTCAGGCGGACGCGCGCGAGGTGACCGACCTCAACCCCGGTTTCCAGGCACCCCTGTCCTTGCCCAGGGACCCGAGCCTCGAATCGGGCTGGGTCCAGGTGCTGCGCGACGGGAAGATCCTCGGTTCCAGCAGATTGCTGCGCGGCGAGGCCCCGCTGTGGGTCCCGGGAGAGCCCATGGTGCAGCAGGGCTCCTCCGTTCTCGGCGGGCCGGGCAAGGTCCTGGTGGCTGTGCCCGTGAGCTCGGGGTCCACCCGGGCCACGGTGGTCGTCGTCACCTCCCTCGATCAGTACAACAACAGCGTCTCGGTGGTGCAGAGGTTGTTGGAGATCGGCATGCCTCTGTTCTTGATTCTCGTCGGGGTGATCTGCTGGATGATCGTCGGCCGGGCCTTGCGCCCCATCGAGAGGATGCGCCGGGAGGTGGCCGAGGTGGCCACAACGCAACGAGCTCATCGCATTCCCGAACCCGCGACCAACGACGAGGTGGGGCGGCTGGCCCGGACGCTCAACTCCATGCTCGACCGGATAGAAGCGTCGTCGCGACGGGAGCGACGCTTCGTCTCGGACGCGTCCCACGAGCTTCGGTCCCCCCTCGCCAACATCCGTACCGAGATCGAGGTCGCCCTGCACCACCCCCGCCGGGCCGATTGGCCGGACGTGGCCAGGGACGTGCTGGCCCAGAACGAGCGCATGGGCCAGCTCGTAGAGGAGCTTCTGTTGCTGGCCCGTTCGCACGACGGAGGGCTGATGCCGGCGGCCGATCCGGCCGACCTGGCCGAGGTGGTGGAGACCACCGTTGCCCCCTGGTCCGGGCGTTTTCCCGAGATCGTGGTGGACGCGGTCCCGGCCCCTGTCGCGGTGCCCTCCGTCTACCTCGAGCGCATGGTCTCCAATCTGGTGGGCAACGCCCGCCGGTTCGCCCGTAGCCAGGTCTCGGTCATCGTCAGGCCGGAAGGGTCCATGGGCGTGCTCACGGTTCAAGACGACGGTCCGGGGGTGCCCGAGGCGGAGCGGACCCGGATATTCGAGCGTTTCGTGCGGCTGGACGAAGCCCGCGATCGGGGCGAAGGGGGTTTCGGCTTGGGGCTGGCGATCGTGGCTGACCTCTGTCGATCGTACGGTGGGACCATCACGGTGGGAGACGCCGGGCCGGGCGCGGTGTTCACCCTTTCCCTTCCACTGTCGCGAGGAGCGGTGACCCCGCAGCCGATCAAGCAGCCGGCTTCCGTCTGACGGCGGGCCTCCCTCGTTGAGGGACTGACAGACTCGGGTCATGCCCGACGCTTCCGATCCTGCCCGGCTCCGCGAGCTCATGCCCCTCGCCGGGTTGCTCGGCGTGGAGGCGGTTTCGGTGTCCGCCGAAGAAGTATGCCTACGCCTGCCCTGGTCTCCTCAGGTGTGCACATCCGGTGGGGTCATGCACGGAGGCGCCATCATGGCCCTGGCCGACACCGCCGGCGCCTGGCTGGCCGTGCTCAACCTCCCCGAGGGGGCGGCGGGCACCACCACGACCGATTCGAGCACCAGGTTCTTCGCCGGTGTCCGGGAGGGGGCGGCCGAAGCCACCGCTCGCCTGCTGCACAAGGGCCGGAGCCTGCTCGCCCTGGACACCGAGATCCGCGACGGTTCCAACCGGCTGGTCGCCCGCACCTCGCAGGCCCAGCTGGTGCTGTCGTCGCGGCTCTGATGATTTGTGGGCGGCTGCGTTCGCGGCCAGGCGGTCGCCCGCGCAGCCCTCGCTGCGATCAGGCGGTCGAGGCGTCTTCCGCCGGCTGAAGGCCGAGCTCGTGCACGCTGATCTGGCGCATCTCGACCTTGCGGATCTTCCCGGTGACCGTCATGGGGAAAGCGTCGACGACCTTGACGTAGCGCGGAATCTTCTGGTGGGCGATCCGGCCGGAGCAGAACTCCCGAACCGCAGCAGCGTCGAGCGGGGCCGCTCCCGGCCGCATCCTTATCCACGCCATCAGCTCCTCCCCGTAGCGTGCGTCGGGGACCCCGATCACCGAGACATCCTCGATGTCGGGGTGGCCGAACAGAAACTCCTCGATCTCGCGCGGATACAGGTTCTCCCCGCCCCGGATCACCAGGTCCTTGATCCGGCCGACGATGTTCACGTACCCATCTTCCCGCATCACCGCCAGGTCTCCGGTGTGCATCCACCCCGCCCCGTCGATGGCTTCGGCGGTCCTTTCCGGCTCCTCCCAGTAGCCGAGCATGACCGAGTAGCCGCGGGTGCAGATCTCGCCCGGAGCGCCGGTGGGGACCACCAGACCGGTGGCCGGGTCGACGATCTTGATCTCGATGTGGGGCATGGCCCGGCCCACAGTGGAGGTGCGCCGGCCCAGGTCGTCGTCGGCCCTCGTCTGGGTGGAAACCGGTGACGTCTCGGTCATGCCGTAGGCGATCCCGACCTCGCCCATGTGCATCTCGTTCAGGACCCGCTTCATGATCTCGACCGGGCATGGAGACCCGGCCATGAGCCCGGTCCGCAGGGACGTCAGGTCGTAGCCGGCGAATCCGTCGACCCCGAGTTCGGCGATGAACATGGTCGGAACGCCGTACAACGACGTGCAACGCTCCTGGACGACCGCCCTCAACGTGGCGGCCGGGTCGAAGAGGGGAGCGGGGATCACGATGGTCGACCCGTGGGTGGTCGAACCCAGGTTCCCCATGACCATGCCGAAGCAGTGATAGAAGGGCACGGGCAGGCAGACCCGGTCGGCCTGGGTGTAGCCCAGGAGCTCGGCCACGAAGAACCCGTTGTTGAGGATGTTGTGGTGGGAAAGGGTGGCGCCCTTCGGGAAGCCCGTGGTACCCGACGTGTACTGGATGTTGATGGGGTCGTCGAAGGCCAAGCCGGCGCTCGCCCCGTCCAGATCGGATTCGCTCACCGCGGCGGCCGCCGCCTCCAGGTCGTCCCAGCTCTGGTCCCCGATGAAGACGATTTCGGTCAAGCCGGGCAGGTTGGGGGCGACCTCTTCCACCATGGCCCGGTAGTCGCTCGCCTTGTGCACGGTGGCGCTCACGAGGAGCCGTACCCCCGACTGGCGCAGCACGTACTCCAGCTCGGACGTGCGGTAGGCCGGGTTGACGTTGACCAGGATGGCCCCCATGAGGGCCGTTGCGTACTGGACCGCTACCCACTCGGGACAGTTGGGGGACCAGATGCCGACGCGGTCGCCTTTCCTGACGCCTTTGGCGAGTAGGCCCCTTCCTACCTGGCGGGCCCAGCCCTCCAGCTGGGAGTAGGTCCACCGGCGACCGGATGGGCAGTCCACCAGGGCCTCATGGTCGGGAAGGCGCGCCGCCGTCGACGCCAGATTCGCCCCGATTGTCTGGCCGAGCAGGGGGATGTCAGAGGTGCCGTGGGCGTACGACGGTCTCGTGCTCATTTTCCCCTCCCTTCGGTGGCCGAGGCTATACCGCCCTCGCCCGTCTGACGCATGGCGGTGGTCGCGTTGCGGGCCGGGCGGGGCTGGCGGGGCTGGGCGGGGCTGGGTTGGTGCGGGGCGGGGCTGGGTTGGTGTGCCCGGGGTTGGGCGCGTCCGGGGTCGGTTGCGCCCGGGGTTGGGCGCGGCCCGCGGGCGCGCCGGCCGTTCCGCCGTTGCCGTCGGCCGGTTGTGGCCTGTTGTGGCCCGTTGTCGCCCAGTCGAGCCCAAACGACCGCTTGTGATCGATTTCTCGTAGTCGTTTCGTTATCTCGGTGCCAAATCGCACGTAATGCGTGCGATTTGTCTACGAGAACACAAAATGTCTACGAGAAATGGCCGTTGGGCCCCTGACGTCGTAGCGGCGGGCTGGTGGTCGGCGGCTGGCGGGCCGGGCCATCCGGCCGGCGGCTGGCGGGGCGGGCCATCCGGCCGGCGGCTGGCGGGGCGGGCCATCCGGCCGGCGGCTGGCGGGGCGGGCCATCCGGCCGGCGGCAGGCAGCGGGCAGCGGGCAGCGGGCAGCGGGCAGCGGGCAGGCCGTCGGTAAACCGGGGCCCGGCTGGCGGCTGGCGGGGCCCCGGCCTACGACGACGGGCAGCCCGCCGCCGGCGTCTTGTGGATGACTGTGGCCGACAGGGCGATCACCCCGGGCTTCTGGGCCGTCACGAGGGTCCACCCCGACGACCCCGGCGCCGGCGCGACGCAGGCCAACCCCGAGGTCACGCTCCAGAACCGGGTGTAGCGGACCCGCACGGTGATCGCTCCCGGCGCGCTGGCATGGAGGGTCAGGTGGTCAGGCTGGAGGTTGGTGATCGACGCCGGCCCGGTGACCAGGCCGGGGCTGCCGCTCACCCGCCACAGCTGCCAGTGCACGTTGCTCCACACCGGCACGAGATCGGCTAGCTGGCCCGACCTGAGCAGCGTGGCCTCGGTCTGGGCCGCGTAGTCGAGCGGCGCGGCCGGCAGGGCGACGTAGCTGACGCCCTCGAAGTTCAGCCACCCCTGGTAGGAGTTCGAGGTGAGAGCGCCGGGGGTGTAGAAGATCGGGTTGTCCGCAATGTCGAGCTGGCGCTCCCAACCTCGGGCGAGGGACACGTGGGGGGCCACGAACGCGGCTTCCCAGTGGTCGAACGTCGGCGGGATCTCGATCCGGACCGGTCCCTGGGTCACCACCGCCAGCTCGGCCAGCAGCGGCTGGTAGAAGCTGGACTGCGTCTCCGGCTCCGTGCTCGACGAAGCGACGATGTGCTGGCCGGGCGACCACTGCCAGAGGGCGAAGGGGACGACGATGGCGGCCGCCCCGAGCCGCCACGCCGGCGACAGGCGGATCGAGCGGGGGATCGACCGGCCCCGGGCCACCCACCTGACCAGCCCGGATTCGCTCAGGCGGGAGAGGGCGGGCCCGGGCGCGCTGACGAAGCAGACCAGCAGGGGCACCCCGATGGACTCGGCCATCCGGGGGGCGTTGCCGCCGAGCGGGTTGGGCACCAGGTAGGAGAACAGGGTGGCCGCGGCGTAAACCAGCGCTCCCATCCGGACCACTGGAGTGGTCTGCACGAGGGGGGTCAGGGCGGTCAGGCACAGCAGCTCGGTTGCCACCAGGCTGGTCAACGAGAAGGGGAACGGGCCGGTGCCGGGGAACAGGGCCCCGGTCGCCAGGACGATCGCCAGGCTCACCGCGGCCGTGGCGAGGAGCCAGTACCGCCGGCGCGACTCCCGGGCCGCCCAGGCCAGGCACACCATGGCCAGGAAGGCCGCGGCGAGCGGTGAGAACAGAGCGGACAGAACCCCGAGAACGATCGCCCACGGCCGCCGGCCCCGCTGCAGCATGACCAGCGCCATGAGTCCGGCCGCCTCGCCGGCGAGGAACGGCCACTGGCCCACCGCGACCGGGATGAGGGTGGACAGGGCGAAATACCAGGTTCCTATGGGCCGGGCCCCGAGGTACGAGCGGACCACCCGGTCGAACGCCCAGGTGGCGATGCCGGCGGAGGCCACGACCGTGGCCTGCAGGCCGAAGACGGCGGCCAGCGGAGGAAACAACACGCTGTAGCCGAGCGGGAAGTTGCCCCCATACCACCCCGAATCCCACAACATCAGCCCGTGGGCCCGGAACTCGAGGACCCGGTAGACCTGAGCCGCCTGATCCACCCCGCGCCAGCCCAGCAAGAAGACCATGGTGGAGAGCACCAGGGTGAGAACCGCCGGAGCGGCGGAAGAAGCCTGAGCTCGCCACCACGCAGAGCCCCATCGCGGGGGGACAGAGGCGGGAGTTGCAAGGGCCATAAGTCAAACGGCGCTGCTTTCTGACACTTTACCCGCGTACTCGGCGAATTATCGGTTTAAGGAGGAGCCCTCCGGTTACTTTGGCCGGCGTCATGTGCGGTCGCTACACCTCGACGACTTCGGTAACGGATCTGGCCAAGATCTTCGAGGTGGACGAGGTCAGGGCGGAGCCGCTGCCCCCCCGCTACAACGTGGCCCCGTCGCTCGATGTGTTCGCCGTTGCTCTGCGCCGTCCGAAAGCCGAAGAGGCGGAGGAAAAAGGTCCCCACCGGGCCCTGGGAACCTTTCGTTGGGGGCTCGTCCCGTCGTGGGCCAAGGACGCCTCGATCGGTAACCGGCTCATCAACGCCCGCTCCGAATCGATCGCGACCAAGCCGGCCTTCCGCGCCGCCATCGCCCGGCGGCGGTGCCTCCTCCCCGCCGACGCCTTCTATGAGTGGCAGCGACGCCAGGGCCCTGACGGCAAGCCGATGGGAAAGCTCCCGCATGCCATCCGCCGCAAGGACGGGCGGCCCATGGCCTTCGCCGGCATCTGGGAGGTGTGGCGCGATCAGGCCGACCCCGACGCCGAGCTGCTCCGCACCTGCGCCATCGTGACCACGTCGGCGAACGACCTGATGCGACCCATCCACGACCGGATGCCGGTCGTGCTCGACCCTGGCGACTGGGCAGCCTGGCTCGACCCCGCCACCGACGCCGGCACGGTCGACAAACTGATGGTGACCGCGCCGTCCGAGTGGTTCGAGGTCTTCGCCGTGAGCTCGAAGGTCAACAAGGCGGGGAACGAGGGGCCCGATCTTATGATCCCGCTACCCCCGCCTCCCGGTTAGAAGCAGACGGCCGCCGGCCAGGCCTCGACCAGCGCGCCATCCCCGAGTACCTCGATGCCGGCATCGCCGGCGTTCTGGCGGTTCATCAACCACAGGAACAGGCCCGAGGCCGGCCCGCGCAGGGCGGTTTCCCCCTTGGCGTGCTCCCGCTTCGGCGCCAGGCCCTCGGCGTCGAAGTCCAGCCACCATTCGCCGGGCGTGTCGGTGCAGTGCACGTGCAAGGTTCCCCGGAGGCGTCCCCCGTTCGAGCGCTGGACGATGCCGGGCAGGAACTGCATCAGGAACTCGTCGATGCCGTCGGCGGCCAGGACGGGCTCCACGGCTGTGATTTTCCCCACGGCCGACTCGGCGTCGACCCGGTGCACGGCTGTCTCGAGCGCCTGGCGCCGGTACCACCATCCGGCCTGGTGTGGGACCGAAGGGGAGAACACCCAGGCCGGAGCATCCGGGGCCCGGGCCGAGAGCGCCTCGATCAGCTGGGAGTGAAGGGCGGCGAACCATTCCGGCAGCTCGGCCCGCCCGCCCGGCGGGTCGGGCCGCTGGCCCGTGAACGGCTCTCCGTTACTCGCCAGTATGCCCACCACCCATCCGTACACCC
Organism: uncultured Actinomycetota bacterium; assembly: GCA_963783945.1. Lineage (GTDB taxonomy): Bacteria > Actinomycetota > Acidimicrobiia > Acidimicrobiales > Palsa-688 > CAWAPS01. The sequence continues at coordinate 32,997 of CAWAPS010000006.1, read as the reverse complement.
GGCCCAGATGGGTGACCAGGGCGGCCACATCCCATTCGGGGCACGTTGGCACGGGCCGGTCCAGGTGGCCGGTGGCCGTGGCCAGCAGACACGCCCCTTCCGATCTGATTGCGGCCAGGTGCTCGCCCGGGTCCATCAAGGAGCCAGAGGCGGGTTGGCCTTGGCCACCGCCGCCGCGATGCCCGGCCCATCCAGTCCGAGCTGGGCCAGGATCTGGTCCTGGCCGCCGTGAGGTATGTAAGCGGTCGGCAGCCCGAGCGTCAGCACGGGCGGGCAACTGCGGGTCTCCCGGAGATCAGCCACCGCATCGGCGATGTACGACCCCGCCCCACCGGATCGTATGCCGTCCTCCACCGTCACGATCAGCTCGTGCTTGCCGGCGTCGGCAATCATCTGCGGATCGAGAGGCCGCACCACCCGGACGTCCCACACCGTGACGTCGATCCCGTCGGCGGCCAGAATCTCGGCCGCCTCCTCCGACGCCTCGAGCATCTTGCCGATGGCGAGGACACACACTGACTTGGTGTCCCCGGTCCGGACCCGGCGGGCGCTCAGGCCGGCGCCCACCTCCGCCGGGCCGACCTGCCTGGCCGCCCCCCGGGCGAAGCGGATGACCGCGGGGCCGCTGAGCCCAAGAGCGGTCTCGAGCATCTTCGGGACCTCTTGGGCCGAAGACGGGGCAAAAATCGTCATCCCCGGAATGCGCAGGCACAGCGCCATGTCGAGCACGCCGTGATGGCTCGGGCCGTCGGGGCCGGTGATGCCGGCCCGGTCGAGGGCGAACACCACAGGCAGGCCGTGCATCCCGACGTCGAGGTTGGCCTGGTCGAAGGCCCGGCTGAAGAACGTGGAGTACACCGCGACCACGGGACGCAGCCCGCCCATGGCCATTCCCGCGGCCGAGGTCACGGCCGTCTGCTCTGCTATCCCCACGTCGAAGAAGCGGTCGGGCCAGCGCGCCGCGAAGGGCAGGAGGCCGGTGGGACCGGGCATGGCCGCGGTGATCGCCACCACGTTCGGGTGGCGTTCACCGGCTTCGAGCATGGCCTCGTTGAACGCCTGGGTATAGCCCTTGAGGGCGTGCGGGTTGGCGCCCGGGCCGATGGACGGGTCGAAGACCGGGGCGTCGTGAAGGCACCGCTCGTCATCGTCTTCGGCCGGCGCGTAGCCCCGTCCCTTGCGGGTGAGGGCGTGCACGACGATGGGGCCGTCGTACTCGGCGGCCTGGCGGAGCATGGCTTCCATGCCGGGGATGTCGTGGCCGTCGATGGGCCCGACGTAGCGGACACCGAGGGCCTCGAAGAAGGCCGGCGGTTCGATAACTTCCCGGACGGCCGAGTACAGGCCCTGCAGACCGGAATAGGCGATGTTGCCGACGGCGGGCAGGTCGCGCAGGCCGTCCTCGATGCGACCCCGGATGGATTTCAGGCCGGGATGGAGCCGGATCCTGGTGAGGCTCTCGGACAGGCGCGACACCGTCGGGGCGTAGGACCGGCCGTTGTCGTTGAGGATTACTACTACCCGGCTGCCGCTGTGCCCCAGATTGTTCAGTCCTTCGTACGCCATACCGCCGGTCATGGACCCATCGCCGATCACTGCGACGACCCGCCGATCGGGGCTGCTGCTCCGGGCGACTGCGGCGGCCATGCCGTGGGCGTAGCTGAGGATGGTCGACGCGTGGCTGTTCTCGACCCAGTCGTGGACCGATTCGGCACGTGACGGGTAGCCCGAGAGGCCGCCGCCCTGGCGGAGGGTGCCGAACATCTCCTGACGCCCGGTGAGGAGCTTATGGACGTAGGCCTGGTGTCCGGTGTCCCACAGGAGAATGTCCCGGGGCGAGGAGAAGACCCGATGAAGAGCGATCGTGAGCTCCACTGCGCCCAGGTTCGAGCCGAGATGGCCGGAGTTGGTCGCCACAGCCGTCACGATGAACGATCGGATCTCCGCCGCCAGCCGCTCCAGATCCCCGGTATCCAGTCGCGCCAGGTCTGTCGGCGAGTTGATCGACTCCAACACCATCGCCCGAGGCTAGCGCTCCGGCGATGGATGAACGCGACACGGCTTCACCGATCTCGCCCGGCCACGAAAGCGGCCAAGTCACCGAGCGCGGTGATCGCCTCCGGCCGCAAGGGGAGAACCTCGAGAGCGGCGGTGGCGGTGGCGACCAGCCGGGTGATGGCGCCTTCGACCTCGGCCCGGGCGCCGGTCCCTTCGATCAGTTCCTGTAGTCGGGCGATCTCGGTCTCCTCGAGGTCCGGGGCCCCGAAGCGGGTCTCGAACAGGTCCCCACCCGCCTCGGACTCGGCCCGGGCCGCCAGGCTGGCCAGCAGAGTGGGCTTGCCTTCGCGCAGGTCATCTCCCACCGGCTTTCCCGTCACGCCCGGATCGCCGAACACCCCGAGGATGTCGTCGCGCAGCTGGAACGCCTCTCCGAGTGGCAGGCCGAACTCCGAAAGCGGTCCGGCCAGCTCGTCCAACCGGTCGGGCGCGGCCAGCGCGGCGCCGAGATGAAGCGGTCGCTCGACGGTGTACTTGGCCGTCTTGTACTGGCAGATACGGCGGGCCCGGGCCACGGCCGCTGATCCGGGGAGGCCCACGCCCTGGGCCGCGCCGAGAATGTCGAGGTACTGGCCGATGTTGACCTCGAGGCGCATCTCGTCGAACACCGCCTTCGCCGCGGTCTGGGCGTCCAGCATGAGCCGATCGCTGTACACGAGGGCGAGGTCCCCGACGATGATGGCGACGGCTTCCCCGAAATGGTCGGGCCGGCCCGACCAGGAGCCTTCACGGTGGCGGACCGCGTAGTCGGTATGCACGGTGTCGATCCCGTGGCGGCGCGGCGACCCATCGATCACGTCGTCGTGCATCAGGGCGGCGGTATGGAGCATCTCGAGTGCCGCCCCCGCGTCGATGACAGCCGGGTCTGAAGCGTCGCCGCCTGCGCCTAGGTAAGACCAGTAGCAGAAGGCGGGGCGGAGCCTTTTCCCCCCGGAAAGAAGGTGCCGGCGGAGGCTCTGGAGCGGGGCGGCCAGGTCGGGGTCTACGCCGGCCCACCTGGCTATCTCGTCGTCGAGCAGGCCTTCCAGCCGGCGCTCCACCTTCGGGGCGACGGACGACACGGCCACAGGAAGGGCCGGTCCGGGAATGACCGTCACGAGCCTTCGGCCCGGCCGGACCGGCTCGATTCGGCTGCCAGCAGGCGGCGGATGCGGATGCCGTCCATGGTGCGGGTAAGGGACCGGGCCACGACGTAGGACACGCCTAGCAGCAGAAGGCCGGCGGCGGCGTCGGCGAAGTAGTGGTTCCCGGTCACGATGATGCAGAAGATGGTGAACGCCGGGTACAGCAGGGCGAGAACCTTGGCCCACCACGGCCGGACCAGGCTGATCACTACGGCGGCACACCACGCCGACCACGCGGTGTGCAAGCTCGGCATGGCCGCGTACTGGTTGGAGACGTCGCTGACCGCGCCGGACGAGAAGTTCCACAACCCGCCGTACACCTTGAGGGTGTCGACGAAGTGGTACCCGGGCGGGAGCAGGCGAGGCGGCATGAGCGGGAAGAAGTAGAAGCCGACCAAGGCCAGACCCGTGGTGAGGGCCAGCGTGTTCCGCCACAGCCGGTAGCGGCTCGGGAACTTGAAGAACAGCAGCACCAGCACGACGACCACGAACACGAAATGGGCGGTCCCGTACCAGTCGTCGCACAGGCGGATCAGAGTGCGGTCGTTCAGGAACCAGTGCTGGACCGTCTGCTCGTGGAAGGTTCCGAAGAATCGCTCGAGCCGGATGATGCGCTTGGCGTTGGTGAAGGCCTGCAGCTGCGACACCGGCCGGTCGCCGCGAAGGTCCCGCACCAGGGTGTAGAGCCCGTAGAAGGCCGCGATAACCAGGACCTCCCGCCACCAGTGCGAACGCTGGACGGGAATCGATATGGGAGGGGAAGGGTCGGTCGAGCTGGCGGTTTGGTGCATTTCGGTAAGCGAACAGCCTACCTGTGGGGTGATCTCGGACCCGGGCGCCCGGGCGCGTCTGAGCGCGCTTTGTCCATGAATGCCGACATGCCCACCAGGACCCGGGTGACCCGGCCGGCGGCCACCAGCCCGCACTTGTCCACCACGTTCACGCCGAAAACCAGCCGCTTGCCCTCGATCCGCTCGAGGGTGGCAGATGCCACGATGGTCCGGCCGACCAGTACCGGGCTCAGATGGGTGATCTCGACGCGGAATCCGACAGATGTCTGCTCAGGCCCCAGATAAGGCCGGATGGCGTCGAGCGTGGCCTGCTCGCACAGGGCCACGACCCGAGGGGTGCCGAGCACGGGGACGTCTCCGCTGCCGAGGGCCGGGGCGGTGTCGGCTTCGGTCACGACCGCTTGCACCTGGGAGCTCACGCCGGACGCGAGGGGCACGTTTGGTCACGCTAGACGGGTACCCTCGCCATGTTCCACTGTGCGGGCTCAGACCGCAGCACCAGCTGCAAGAGGGAGATCAGCGTTGATCGACGAGTCAGTTATATCGACGGCTTTGGCCACCGCGCTCCAGAGCGGCGGGGACTTCGCCGAGATATTCGCCGAGGACCGGCGTGCCACCGGGGCCCGCCTCGACGACGGCCGGGTGGAAGATCTGGCGTCGGGCCGCGACCGGGGGGCCGGGATTCGGGTGGTGAAGGGCGAGACCACCGGGTTCGCGCACACCAGCGACCTGAGCGAGGCCGGGCTGCGATCGGCCGCGGAGGCGGCTGCTGCGGCCGCCCGCAGCGGGGGAAAGGGCGTCCAGACCGTCGAGCTCACCCGCCGCACCGCGCCCGCCCCCAACGAGGTACGGGTATTCCCCCAGACGGTGGCGAAGGCAGCCAAAGTAGAACTGCTGCGCCGTGCTGACGACGCCGCCCGGGCCAGCGGGAGCGCGATCAAGCAGGTGAGCGCGGTCTACGGGGACAGCCGCCGGCAGATCCTGGTGGCCAACAGCGACGGGGTCCTGGCATCGGACGACCAGGTGAAGACCCGCTTCGCCGTGTCCTGTGTGGCGAGCGGAGACACCGGCATGCAAACCGGCAGAGAGTCGGTCGGCGCCACCGTCGGCTTCGAGCTGTTCGACACGGTTTCGGTGGAGGACATGGCCCGGTCTGCCGGCTCCAGGGCGATAACGAAGCTGTCGGCCCGACCCGCTCCGTCGGGCGGCGTGCCCGTGATCATCAAGCAGGGCACCGGTGGGGTCCTGTTCCACGAGGCGTGCGGACACGGCCTCGAAGCAGACCACATCGCCAAGGACGTCTCCGTTTTCACCGGGCGGGTCGGCGAGTTGGTCGCCAGCCCGCTCGTGACTCTGGTCGACGACGGCACCATGGGCCCCGAGTGGGGTTCCATCTCCATCGACGACGAGGGCCACCCCGCGGCCCGCAACGTGCTGATCCAGGACGGGGTTCTCACCGACTACATGTGGGACTGGCTGCGGGCCCGCAAGGAGGGTCGGGTGAGCTCGGGCAACGGCCGGCGCCAGAGCTACCAGCACCTGCCCATGGTGCGCATGACCAATACCTATGTGCTGGCCGGGACCGAGGACCCCGAGGAGATCGTGCGGCAGACGGCGCAAGGCGTGTATGTGGCCCAGCTCGGCGGGGGTCAGGTCAACACGGCCACGGGCGACTTCGTGTTCGGCATGACCGAGGCCTACCTCATCGAGGACGGTCGGATCACCGAGCCGTTGCGCGACGCCAACCTGATCGGCAACGGTCCCGAGGTGCTGCGCAACATCGACGTGGTCGGGAACGACTTCGCGATGGGCAACCCGGGGACGTGCGGCAAGAACGGCCAGGGCGTCCCGGTTGGAGACGGGCAGCCCACTCTGCGGATCAAAAGGCTCACGGTGGGCGGTACGGCCCGATGACCGACCTGCTAGAAGTAGCGACGCGAGTCGCCGGCTGGGCCCGTCCCGGGGAGCAGGTCGAGGCGTTCGTGGCCCAGGGCACCGAGACCGAGGTTCAGGTATTCGGCGGGGAGGTCGAATCGCTGTCTTCGGCCGAGTCGGCCGGGATAGGGATCAGGGTGGTGGCCGGTCACCGGCAGGGGTTCGCCTATGCCGGCTCGCTGGATCCCGATGTGCTCGGTGAGACGCTGGAGGAGGCGAGGGACAACGCCGGATTCGCCAGCGAGGACCCCTACCTCGGCTTGGCCGAACCCGACGGCGTGGCCGCGGTGGAGCTGGACCTCTGGCGCGACGATCTGGCCGGCTTTCCCGCCGACCAAAAGGTCGCCCGGGCCCTGGAGCTCGAGCGGGCGGTCAGGGCCGGCGATCCCCGCATCCGCCAGGTCGAGGCGGCGGAGTGGGGCGATGCGGCGGTCGAATCGGCCGTGGCGACCAGCACCGGGATCCGGGCAACGGCGCGGCGGACCGCGTGTTATCTATCGGCGTACGCGGTCGCGGGGGAGGGGGCGGAGACCCAGACCGGCGGGGGGTACAGCGTCGGGAGAGGTCCAACCGAACTGGATCTGGACAAGGCGGCGGGGGATGCAGTGGAGCGGGCGACCCGTTTGCTCGGGGCGGTCAAGCCGAAGTCGGACCATCTGACGGTGGTGTTCGAGCCACGGATCACCGCGACCCTGCTGGGCATCCTTTCCGGGACGCTCGACGGGGAGAGCGTGCTGAAAGGGCGATCCCTGTTCGCGGACCGCGTCGGTGAGGAGGTCTCCGTTGCCGGGTTCTGCCTGATCGACGACCCGACCGACCCAGACGCCTACAGCGCTGCGCCCTACGACGCCGAAGGGCTGGCGACCCGGCGCAACCTGCTGATCGACGGCGGCGTGCTCAAAGGGTTCCTGTACAACACCTACGCGGCCCGGCGGGCGGGCACCCGTTCGACCGCGTCGGCGGTCCGGGCCGGGTTCAAGAGCGCGCCGGGTACCGGGGCGCGGGCGGTGTCGCTGGTACCCGGGGAGCTTTCCGTCGAGGAGATCCTCCGCCTGGTGGGCGACGGGCTGCTGGTGCAGTCGATCTCCGGTGTCCACTCGGGGGTGAACCCGGTGAGCGGTGATTTTTCCGTCGGGGCCGAAGGGGTCCTCATCAAAGGGGGCGAAATGGCGGGCCCGGTGCGGGAGTTCACGATCGCGTCGACCATCCAACGCATGCTCTCCGGGGTGGTGGCGATCGGTAACGATCTGGAACGGCTTCCATCGTCGGCTGCCGGCTTGACCCTGGCCGTGGCCGATATCTCCTTGAGCGGCGACTAGGTCTCCTACCGTGTGGACCCTTCGTCGGCAGGCTGCTCGTGTTGTTCTGCTCGATGGCAACGACCGGGTCCTGCTGCTGCACGCCAGCGACCCGGCGAACGCGTCGAAGGGTTCGTGGTGGGAGCTACCCGGCGGCGGGATGGAGAGCGGGGAGGAAAGCGCGGCCGCGGCGAGCCGGGAGCTGTACGAGGAGACCGGTATCGGGGGCGTCGACATGGGCCCGTGCGTGTGGCGCCACCACGCCAAGTTCACGTTCGGGGGATTCAATTTCGACCAGCACGAGCACATCCACGTGGCTCGGCTCATCGGCGGCCGGATTGCCGGCATCGGGTCTTGGCCCGATGCCGATCCGGGTGATCTTTCCGGTGGGGGCGCTGAAGGCGCAGCTTCCAGCGCCGCCGGGTCAGCCGTTCCCGCGGCGGCCGACTATCGCGATCCGGAAGGGCGTTTCGGGCCCCCGGGACTCGAGCCGCTGGAGGCCATGGCGTTCAAGGGCTACAAGTGGTGGACGTCGGGGGAAGTGATCGAGATGGTCACGGAGGGCACCCGGATCATCCCGCCGTGGCTGCCCGGTCAGCTGAGCGCCTACCTGAGCGGGAGGATCGGGGCGGGCCCGGTCGACATGGGCGAGCTCGGGAATGCGTTTTGAGTTGTTCGCCGAACCGGCGCCATAGCACTTCTGAAATCGGTTGGGCCTTCCTGATTTGTCACGCCATTTGGCCGAATAGCGCCGGCCGACCGGCCGCGGCCGCTGGGACGCGCTGAGGCGAATGCGGCCGGACAGGGCACCTGGCCGCCCCGTTATGAGGCGAAGCCCAGGGAACCTATTTCGTAGCTTCGCCAAGGCAGATCTGGTCTTGGCGGTTGGCCCGCCCGGGCTCAGTCGCCGGCGGTCGAGAGGGCGCTAAGTGCTTCGTCAACCAATTGGTAGGGGATGCGAGCACCTTCGAGGATGATGCCGTCGGCATTACGCACCGCCAGAGCGAATTCGGTCGCCCACGTGTCCTCCCAAACGATCAGCGCGGCGGAGGAATCGGGCTCCAGGGCATCGGCGGCATAAGAGATGTCCTCTTCGTTGACCAGGCCGCCGGCTTCCCCTTGGAGGGTGGAGAACGGGGCTAGTTCCTCGAGTTGATCGAACTCGAATATGGCCACATCCCCCTGGGCATCTTTGAGGATGAAGACGAGATCTATTATCCGTACTGTTCCACTCTCGATCAGCTTTGATAGCGCTGGAACAATCTCCCCTTTGAAGCGGTTGCCGGGGAAACTGAGAATGATGTATTCAACCGGTCCGATAGGCACCCCGGCACCTCCCGTGAGGTCCTCACCCGGGACCTCATCTTGAAGACTATTACAGAGGTGTGACGGTTTCCGCCAATGATGGTGGCGGATACGGGACCATTCGGATGGGCGACGAGTTTGGCTCGAGGCTCGCTCAGGTTACGGTGGCTTCCGAGGCCGCAGCAGGAGGCTCGAGGGTGGCCTCTGACGAGGCGCGGCAGACCCGGCAGGTTCCGGTAATGGCGAAGTGGCCGGCGTCGATGGCGAAACCGGTTCTGTCTTCGACGTCGGACACGAGGGCGTCGAACAGGTCGGGATCGGCGGTCGTGACCGCGCCGCAACGGGTGCACGTGAGGTACCAGTACTGCCGGTTGTGGCTGAGGTACCACTGTGAGGCCCCGTGACCCAGGTGCACGTGGCTGACTACCCCGAGCTCCTCCAAGAGCTCGAGCGTTCTGTACACGGTGCTCTCGTTGAGCTTGGGGTGTGAGGCCTGCACCTGAGCCGCCAGATCCTCGGCACTCCGGTGGGTGTCGTCGGCCGAGAGCAGCGCTTCGAGCACGACCCGCCGCGGGGTAGTGGACCGTCCGCCGCGTTCGCGGATCAAGGCAATGGCCTCTTCGACCACGTCTCCCGTGGAGATCTCGACGGACTGGGGGGGAGGAGCGGGTCGCGGGCCCACGTCAGCGACCGGCCGTCAGTTGACGTCGAGGGTGCCCTGCTCCAGGCGTGCCGTCCATTTCTCTTCGATGCGCCCGAAGCGCCATACCCCTAATGCTATGGCCCAGGTGACAATGAACATGCCCACGATGACAAAGCCGGCCGTGTTGACGTTGAAGTTGTACATGAAACCCCAGAAGCCGCCGTGCTGGCTCAGGCCCTTGATCTCCATCGGGAACAGCCCAAGCGTCTCGATCGCGCCGATGAAGAAGCAGATGGCCACAGAGAGCCCGGTGATGGCCAGGTTGTAGTAGACCTTGCGGACCGGGTTGAAGAACGCCCACCCGTACGCGGCATTCATGAAAATGCCGTCCGTCGTGTCCATGAGCGCCATCCCCGCGGTGAACAGTATGGGCAGGCAGATGATGGCGTACCAGGGGATGTGGCGTGACGCGTAGAGAGCGGTCGTGGCGAGAAGGGCGACCTCGGTCGCGGTGTCGAAGCCCAATCCGAACACCACCCCGACGGGGTACATCTGCCATTCCTTGTTAATCGCCCGCATCCAACGGCCGAAGAAGCGGTAGAAGAAGCCTCGGTTGTCAAGCTGGCGCTCGAGCTCCGCCTCGTCGAACTCCCCCCGGCGCATGGACTGAAACACCCGGGCTATCCCGGCGAGCACCACCAGGTTGAGCGTGCCGATGAGGAACAGGAAGCAGGCCGACACGATCGTGCCGAACAGGCCGCCGAACTGCTGCAAGCCGGAGCTGTTGTTGGATACCGCGCCGAACACGGCTTTCTCGGCGATGACGATGCCGACGCCGATGACAACCACGATCGTCGAGTGGCCCAGCGAGAAGAAGTAGCCGAAGGCCAACGGGCGAGGCTGGTCGGTGCCCTGTCGGTCGTTCATCACCTTGCGGGTGGTGTTGTCGATGGCCGAGATGTGGTCGGCGTCGAACGCATGGCGCAGCCCGAGGGTGTACGCCAGGGTGCTCACTCCGATGCCGAGGCCCTTGTAGTGCGCCGGCACCACGAACGCGATGAACACGAAGAAGCCGATGGCGTGCAAGGCGAAGATCGACCCGTACATGGCCATCACCCGGCGCTTCTCGTGGGGCGTCAGGGAGGAAATGCCCCGCCGGAGGTGGTCCATGGTGCTCGGACGTCGCTCGGTCGCGTTCGTGCCCATCGCGCATCCTTCTCTGTCCTCGGCCACCCGGCAGCCGGCTCAGGCTCTCATAGTTGCGAGCTGGATGCAAGTGGGTAGGGACAGGGGGCGGGAGTCCGGGGGCCGGGGACAGGGCGGGGGACAGGGGGCGGGAGTCCGAGGGCGGGGCCCCGGGGGCGGGGCCCCGGGGGGGCGAGCAGAGGGTGTCGACAGTGGCGAGGGTGGGCGGGAGGAGCGATGGTTGGCGATCGGGGGGTGCCAACAGGTGGGCGCCGGCTGGAGGAATGAGGGGCGGGCGCGGAGGGGCGAGGCGCCGGGCGACTCGGGGTCGGTCAGCGGCGGGCGGCGATCGAGGGGCGACGGGCTGGAGAGAAGGGCGTCGGGCGGGTGAGGGCTGGTCATCGAGCGACTGGTGGGGGAGCGGGGCGTGAGTAGACAGTGCGGGAGCGAGCACGACGGTTTCGCCCAGGACGTCGGGTTGGCCTGGGCTGCGTCTCGGGTGGCCCATTGGGCCCTCGTCCTGCGTCACCACTGCCCCGCCCCGAGGGGAGAAGGGGTGAGGAGGGGTTTTCTCGGGTAGTTTTCGGCTTCTCGGTGTCAATTCAGACGTTTTCCGTGCGTTTCTACGCCGAGAAAACGAAATGTCTACGGGAAATCCCTGGCCCGCGCCCGTTTTATGGGCGATTGTCCGATTCTGGAGGATCAATCAAGAGCAGACTCAGGTAGATCGGGCCAGGGCGGACGGCAAACGCGCAAGCGAGCGCACCCTCAGCCGGCCGGCCCGCTCGCCGGCCCGCTCGCCAACCCGCGCGCCGGCTGAACCTACCGGACCAGGCTGGGCGCCCCGCCGGCCCGGCAGCCGCATGAGGCCTCGATCGGCACCGCGGGGATGGCCGCGCCGAGCAGGGCCCGGGTGTGATCGACGTTGGCCCGCAGAACCTCCATGGCGGCTTCCATGGTCACCGGCGGGTTGTCGGGGTCGTCCTCCACTCCGACGTCCCTATCGGTAACCAGCGCCACGCCGGCGTAACACAGGCCGAGCTCGCGTGCCAGATAGGCCTCGGGGTATTGGGTCATGTTGATCACGTCGATGCCTGTCTGGGCGTACCACCGGGACTCGGCCCGGGTGGAGAACCGCGGTCCCTGAATGACCACAACGGTGCCCGAGCGGTGGACCGAGCCGCCGGCCCATCCACTGGGCCGGTCGGGGCCGGCGCCGGCCGCCCCAGCTCCCGCCGCGCCCCCAGCCGCCGTGCCGCCGCCGGCGCCGGCGCCGGCGCCGGCAACCCCAGCTGCCGCCGCCCCACCTCCCCCGGCGCCCGCCGCCCCAATTAACGCGGCCCGCAGCTCGGGGCAGTAGGGATCGGCGAAACCGACGTGGTCGACCGAGGCGCCCTCCAGGTAGGTGTCGGGTCGACCCCAAGTCCGATCGACGAGTTGGTCGAGCACGACCAGGTCACCCGGTGCGATGGCCGCTTGCAGCGAACCGCTGGCACACGGCCCGAACACCCGGCGCACTCCGAGCTCCCGCAGGGCCCACAGATTGGCCCGGGCGTTGATCCCGTGCGGGGGCAGGTGATGCTCAGGGCCGTGCCGGGCCAGGAATGCGACCGACCGGTCACCCAGACGCCCGATGGTCACCGGCCCCGATATCGTCCCGTACGGGGTGTCGAGCGACACCTCGGACGCATCGTCCAAGAATCGGTAGAAGCCCGATCCTCCGATTACGGCGATCTCCGCCGTGGCCACGGGGGAGCTTGAACAGGTTCGCGCCATAGGCGCCGCCAATTCTGCGAACCTGTTTACGACGCGGCGGCCGACGAGCGGGACGAGGAGCCGGAGCCGGACGACGAGCCCGAGCCGGACGACGAGCCGGAGCCGGAGGAGGAGCCCGAGCCCGAGCCGGAGCCCGACGAGGAACCGTTGCCCGACGCTCCACTCTTGGAGCCGCTCGAACCATCCGAGGATGAACCAGAGCCGGACGAACCGGACCCGGACGACTCGGAGCCGGACGACGCCCCCGAGCTCGACGACTCCGAGGAAGCCGCGGTGCGGGACCCGGCGGTCGAACTACGACTGTCGGTCTTGTAGAACCCGCTCCCCTTGAACGCGATACCGATGCTGCCGAAAACCTTCCGCAGCTGTCCCCCGCAATTCGGGCAGGTGGTCAAAGGGTCGTCCTTGAACGACTGCACCACTTCCAGGTGCTCGTCGCAGGACTTGCAGGCATATTCATAAGTAGGCATCTAAGGAGCCCCTCCGGATCGGACGCTGGCACTCGCGGGCTTGGAGTGCCATTTTACCGGACTGCGATGGGGTTCCGCCGAGCTGTGGGTGGTAGAACATGGCCACCATGGCGAGTCAGGTCAAGAAGGCCGTAATCCCAGCTGCCGGGCTCGGCACCCGGTTCCTTCCTGCCACCAAGGCCCAACCCAAGGAGATGCTGCCGCTGGTCGACAAACCGGCGATCCAGTACGTGGTGGAAGAGGCCGTGAGCGTGGGGATCACCGACATCCTGATCATCACCGGGCGGGGAAAACGAACGATCGAGGACCATTTCGATCGCTCCTTCGAGCTCGAGTTCTATCTCGAAGAGGGTGGCAAGTCCGACGCAGTGGCGGAGATGAAGGCCATCGCCGACATGGCCGAGATCCACTACGTCCGCCAGGGCGAGCCGCTCGGGCTGGGCCACGCCGTGTCGGTGGCCCGGGCCCACGTGGCCGACCAGCCGTTCGTGGTCATGCTCGGCGACGACATCATGCACGAAAAGTCCGGCATTCTCGCCGGCATGCTGGCGGCCCACGAGCGGACCGGCGCTTCGGTGCTGGCGTTGAAGAAGGTGTCCCCGGCCGAGATATCTCTCTACGGCTCCGCAGCCGCCGAACCCGCGGGTGCCGACCTGGTCAGGGTGCTCGACATCGTGGAGAAACCCTCTCCCGAGGAGGCCCCCTCGGATCTGGGGGTGATGGGGCGCTACGTGCTGACGCCCGGGATCTTCGACGCCATCGACCGCACCCCGCCGGGCCGCGGGGGCGAGATTCAGCTGACCGACGCCATCAAGGTGCTGCTGGCGACCGAGGAGGTGTACGGCTACCCGTTCTCGGAAGGTCGCTACGACGTGGGCAACAAGATCGACTACTTGCGGGCCACCGTCGAGTTCGCCCTGGAGCGCGAGGATCTCGGTCCGGCGCTGCGATCGTTCCTGGAGGAGTTGCTCAGGAGGTGATCCCGCTCCAAGAGGCGCAGGCGGAGGTCCTCGGGGCGTGCCCGGCGCTGCCCGCCCGACCGACGGATGTGGCCGACGCCCTCGGCCTCGTCCTGGCCGAGCCGGTCTTCGCGCCCGAGCCGGTGCCTCCGTTTGCCAACACCGCAATGGACGGCTACGCCGTGCATGCCGCTGATGTGGCGGGCGCCAGCGGGGAGAGCCCGGCCCGGCTGAAGGTCACAGGAACACTGGCAGCAGGCGGGGTTCCCACCGGGCGGGTGGAGGTGGGGGAGGCCTTGCGGATCATGACGGGCGCTCCCTTTCCCGAAGGGGCGGACGGCGTGGCCATCGTCGAGACGACCGAAATCGACGGTGACGACGTACTGGTGATGGCGCCCGTGACGGCGGGCGAGCATGTCCGGGCGGCGGGCGGAGACATCGAAGCCGGGCAGGAGGTCTTCGGTGCGGGGACCGTTCTCGGCCCCGGCCATCTCGGTGTGCTCTCCAGTGTTGGGGCGGAAAGGGTGGCCGCCGTGCCGGCTCCCGTCGTCGGTGTGGTATCGACCGGTGACGAGTTGGTCGAGGGAGGCGGACGCCTGCAGCCGGGCCAGATCCGGGACTCCAATCGGCGGACCCTGATCTCCCTGCTGCGCCGGGATGGCTTTGTTGCCGTCGACCTCGGGATCGCCCGTGATAACGAGCCTGAGATCGAACGGGTCCTACTCGACGGGGTCGCCCGCTGCGACGCCCTGCTCACGAGCGGCGGGGTCAGCATGGGGGACTTCGATTACGTGAAAGCAGTGCTCGATCGCATCGGCCACATGCGGTGGATGCAGGTGGCCATCCGCCCGGCGAAACCGTTCGCCTTCGGCCTGGTGCGCGGCGTTCCCGTTTTCGGTCTGCCCGGCAACCCGGTGTCGTCGATGGTGAGCTACGAGGTCCTGGCTCGCCCGGGCCTGCGGCGAATGGCCGGGCGGTCCGACGCCGAGCTTCAGCGCCGGCTGCTCGCCGGGGTCGTCGGCGACGGCACCTTGTGGGGCGGCAAGGACGGCCGCACCTCCTATGTCAGGGTCCGGGCCGAGCTCGACGAGGCCGGCGCCCTGGTCGTGTCCAGCACCGGGGGTCAGGGGTCGCACCAGCTGCGGGCGATGGCGCTGGCCAACGCCCTGGCCGTCCTCCCTCCCGATACCAGGGCGGATCCGGGAGATCGGGTCGAAGTTCTGGTGCTGGGGCCGTAGGGTGTAGTGGTGCCGGCGCTCGTAGACCCGTTCGAGCGGACCGTCCGAGATCTGCGCATATCAGTGACCGACCGGTGCAACTTCCGCTGCTCTTATTGCATGCCGGAAGAGGGAATGACCTGGTTGCCCCGGGAGGAGCTGCTCAGCTACGAGGAGATCACGCGGATCGCCCGGGTATGCGTCGAGCGGTTCGGCTTCGAGAGCATGCGGATCACGGGAGGCGAGCCCACGGTGCGCGCCAACCTTCAGGCCCTGGTCCACAGCCTGGCCGAGCTCGGCATCGATCTGGCTATGACCACCAACGGGTCCACGCTGAGCCGGCAGGCCGACGAGCTGGCTCGAGCCGGTCTTCGCCGGGTGAACATTTCGTGCGACTCCTTGCAGCGCGAGCGGTTCGCCGCCATCACCAACCGTGACGCACTCGACCACGTGATCGAGGGAATCGATGCTGCGGTCGCGGCCGGCCTGCACCCGGTGAAGGTCAACTGCGTACTCGTCCGGGGGGTGAACGACGACGAGATCCTCGACTTCGCGGCGTTCGGGCGAGCCCGGAGGGTCGAGGTCCGCTTCATCGAGTGGATGCCCCTCGACGGCGGGGGCCAGTGGCGAGCCGAGCAGGTGGTGCCGGCCGCCGAGATCATCGCCGCGATCGACGCCGTATGGCCGGTGACCGCCCCTGACGGACGGCGCCCTACCGACACGGCGCCCGCCGAGAGCTACACCTATCGTGACGGGAGTGGCCGGATCGGGGTCGTCGCCAGTGTGACCAGGCCTTTTTGCGGTTCATGCGACCGGATCCGGCTTACCGCGGAGGGCCAGTTGCGCAACTGTCTGTTCTCGGTGCGGGAGACCGACTTGCGCACGATCTTGCGAAGTGGCGGCAACGACGACGATCTGGCCGAGGCCATCGAGGCCGAGGTGGGGCGCAAATGGGCCGGCCACTCGATAGGCCAGGTGCACTTCATCCGGCCCGGTCGGAGCATGAGCCAGATCGGCGGCTGAACCCCTGGGTCAACGGTCTGTCGGTGCCCGCGTCACGTCACTAGACTTCCCGTCATGTCCGACCGTGGCCTGACCCATCTTGATCCACTCGGACGTGCGCGCATGGTTGACGTGACGCCCAAGGAGGCGACCCACCGGCGCGCCGTGGCCCGATGCAAGGTGTTCATGAAGCCGGAGACCACGGGCAAGGTGGCGAGCAACGCCATCACCAAGGGCGACGTGCTCGGGGCGGCGCGTATCGCGGGAATTCAGGCAGCTAAGCGCACGGCCGACATGATCCCTCTCTGCCATCCACTGCTGGTTGGTGCGGTGACCATCAACTTCACGCTCGGTGACGATCACGTCGAGGTCGAGACTCAGGTGGAGACGGTGGATCGTACGGGGGTCGAGATGGAGGCTATGACCGCGTGCTCGGTGGCCGCCCTGACCATCTACGACATGTGCAAGTCGGCGGACCGGTCCATGGTGATAGGCGAGCTGGCTTTGTGGGAGAAGACGGGAGGCCGCAGCGGACACTGGCGCCGTCCGGCGGGCGATCTGGCGACCCCCCTCGTGAACACTCCGGCCGGGAGCCTCGACGAGCTAGACAGCAGCATCGGGGACCTGCTAGGCGAAGAATGATCGCCGGGGATGGGTCCCGGCGGACTCAAACCTGCTGGTCAGCGAGCGACTTTTTGGCGCACCTTGGCGGCCGCCTCTCACCCGGTTAACCTTGCCTCCCATTGCTGAGGGCCGCCGAGAGCGGCTAGTTGCCCCGTGATTGACCGCTTGGACCGCCAGTCATACGCATCCAGCAGTGGGATCCACCACTCCGGGCCCGCATTGACGTACGGTCCCTGACACCCGAAGGGCAGGCCGAGGAGTCTTGACAACAGTGGTTTTGCTGGTCCTAGCCATACTCTGGGGCGTGTTGCTGGTGTCGGGCTTGCGTTCTCGATCTGACAGCACCTTCGTGAACTCGGTGGGCACATTCCGCCACCACCTCCGGGTGTTGGAGCGGGCGGCGCCCTCGACCGTGGCCCCGGCCAACCGGCTTCGCGGCGGCAGCGGCACTGGCGGCCACATGATTCCGGCCTACCGATCCCATGTGAACCCCATGCCGGGACAACGGGTCGCCATGCCGGGCCGGTCGCAGGTCGCAGTGGCGGGGGGCCGGCGGGTGCCCTTGGCCACCTACCGGCGGCGGCAGGCCCAGAGGCGGCGTCGGGACGTGTTCTTCACGCTGTTGCTCGGGGCGGTCGGGTCGTTCGCGGTGGCCATGATCCCCGGGGTATCGGTCATGTGGCCGGTACAAGGCCTCTTCGACGTGGCGCTGATCGTGTATGTGGCGTTGCTGATTCGCATGCGCAACCTGGCGGCCGAGCGGGAGCTGCGGGCGACCTTCATGCCGGAGCCCCGGCGGCGGGCGCCCCGGCCCCGCCCCGCCCCCGACATGGGCGGCGGCTATCGCTACCTCGGGCTGCAGCCTGCCACCTACGACTTCGGCGGGTCTTACGGCGAGCTCGGCCTGCGCCGGGCGGCCAACTGACCGTCCCGGTCCCCGGCCCGGCCGGCCGGCCCGACCTGGCCCGGCTGATCGAGGACGCCCGCGACCAGCTCGAAGGAGTCAACGCGGCGCGCGAGGTCGGCTTGGCCGCGTGCCGGCGGTGCATCCGGGCCGCCAGCAGCGCTATCCGGGCGGTCCACCGGCGGGAGCCCGAGCGGGCGGCGTCGTTCCTCGCGGCCAGCGACGCGGCCTTGCGGGATGCGCAGCGGGCCCTGGCGCCATATCCGGTGGTCGCCCATGCCGGGTTCCTGCATGACGCCGAAAAGGAGTACGCCGAGGCCGTGCTCACTGGCTGCCTGGTCGATGGCCGGCCGCTGCCGGATCACGCGGAGCTGGGTGTCGGCCTACCGGCCTGGCTCAACGGGCTCGCCGAGGCCGCCTCCGAACTGCGCCGGCATCTGCTGGACCGGTTGCGCACCGGCGACACCTCCCTCGCCGAGCAGCTGCTGGCCGTCATGGAAGATGTCTACGAGGCCCTCGTCGCCGTCGACTACCCCGACGCCGTCACCGGTGGGTTGAGGCGCACCGCCGACGCCCTGCGGGCCGTGCTCGAGCGTACGAGAAGCGACGTGACCACCACCTTGCTACACGTTCGCCTTCAGGCCGCGCTGGAGCGTCGGATTCTGGCCGAGGGCGCGGAGGGCGCTGCGCTAGCCTGATGTTCCCTGCGGGGGTGTAGCTCAGCCCGGAAGAGCGCTACGTTCGCAACGTAGAAGTCGTGGGTTCAAGTCCCATCACCTCCACCGCCTGTGACCTGGGGTTTGGCCTCCTGAGGCCCTCGTCTCGGGCCTTTGTTGGGGTCGACGTGCCCGCTACGTGCCCGATCGTGCCCGCAGCGTTGGCGTGCGCCTCGTTCCAGCTGGCATCGAGGTGGACTGCTACGTTGCGATCGGCCGCCTCGGGTACGTGGGCGTAGAGCTCCATGGACAGGCGGGCGGTGGCGTGGCCGAGCCGGGCCTGGATTACCCGGGGGTGCTCTCCCTGCTCGACCATGAGACTGGCTGCGACGTGCCTTAGCCCGTGGAAGGTGAGGTTCTCGGCCACACCCGCCTTCGTGACGGCCGGCTTGAAGACGCGCTCCTCGAAGTAGCGACGGAGCGGTCCGCCCTGGGGTGAGGTGAACACCAAATCCTCCTTGCCGGCGTACGGCCGGTAGGCGGCGATATGGCGGGCCAGCTCGTCGATCAAGAAGGCCGGCACGGTCAGCGTCCTTCGGGAGGCCCGGCTCTTGGTGTCGGCGGTGTGGAAGCGGCCCTCTACCTCGGCGATGGTGCGGCGGACGGTCAGGGTCCGTCGTAAAAAGTCGACGTCGCCAATCTGGAGCCCGGCACACTCGGACCAGCGCAATCCCAACACCCCGGCGACGAGGATGAGAACCCGGTAGTTGCCCGAGACGACCTGAGCCAGGCGGTCCAGGTGGTCGAGGTTGAGCGTCGGCCTTTCCGGCGCCATCCCACCTGTGACTCTGATGGCCCGGGCGGGGGAGCGGGCGATCAGCTCGGCGTCGATGGCGGCGTTGAAGACCGCTTTGAGGACGCCCACGTTGGTCCGGACGGTCGCTGGAGCAAGCCGGGCAACCATGGCGTCGACACATCCCTTGATGTGCGCGGGCGTGATCTTCGCCAGGGATCGATCTCCGAGTGTCGGGATGAAGTGGGTCTCGAGGACGACCTTGTCCCGGGCCACGGTCGTCGCCCGCTTGGCCGGGTTGGCGGTCATCCACTCCCGGGCCCACTCGGCGAACGTGGTGCGCCCGAGACTCGGATCAAGCCACACGCCCCGCTCCATCTCGGTTTGGACGCGGGCCAGGTATGCCGACGCGTCTGCTTTGGTGGCGAAGGTACTCGGGGCGGGAATGTCGCGACCGAGCCCGTCGGGGTAGCGAGCCTGCCACCGCCCTGACGGAAGCTTCCTTATGCGGCCGAACTGCCTGCGGCTCATGCGACACCTCCTCCACCGCGACGGTAGCGATCCCCCGTGACGGGTCGCGTCAGGTGCGAACCCCCAGGCCCTGGCGTCGACTCGCAAGCCATTGCTTGATCTCGTCCGGGTTGAAGCGCACCAGTTTGCCGACCTTCAGGTATGGCACACGTTTCTCGGCGACGAGGCGGCGCACGTGGCGGACGGTGATGCCGAGACGTTCGGCGAGCTGGTCGATGGTGAGTAATTGCGGAATGGTGCTGGTGTCGGCCATGCCTCTCCTTCTTTGCTCTTCACCTCTGGGCTGAATCTGGAACCACCACTTCTCCTCTATGGATATGCAGTCGTCAGATACCGTCTATCTAGAGGACAGCGCCGACCACCAGCAGCCCGCTAAGACCAGACAGTTACCGGCCGCTGGCGCAACCTGACGAGCACCGGCGCGACAACAGCCTTCCGAGTCACTGGTAAGGAGTCCGGTGGGTCGCGGGAGTAGCGCACCTCGACGAAGCTTGGACTCGGCTTTCGTGTCAATGGCGCGTGCCTCCGGTCCGGGGAAGAAGGGTCTCTACCTACGGGACCGGGATGGCCGATTCGCTACGCGTCTAAAAGCCCGGGTGCACCGTCACGAAGTCCCGCTGCTCACCCTCTCAGCAACTCGCCCCACCCACCAACTCGCTCTACCTCTCACAATTCTCAGGAACCTATTTACCTTTATTAACCTCTACATACCGCTCACGTAACAACGTATTAACAAGCCACTTCACGCCTGCTATAAACCCAAATCAGAACAACACGGTTGCAACCCGAAGGGTTGCTGACGGGCGGCGCACCGAATAGGCAGGAGGTGAGACCGGTGGCGTGGATGAGGATGATGGGGGCGGAGTCGGTCGCTTACCACCAGCGCACCGTTCTCGAACGGGGTGACGACTACCCAGGCATGGCGCTGGCCTACTACGCCAGCCGGGGGGAGACCCCACTGCGCTGGGGGGGTACCGGCGCAGGGACGCTCGGGCTGGATGGTGCGGTGTCGCCAGAAGCGTACGAGGCGATCTTCGGACCGGGCGGCGCCCGCCATCCCCAAACCGGGGAGCGGCTGGTGGCGGCCCACCGGCCGGGCATGGAGCTGGTGATTTCGGGGCACAAGAGCGTGGCCGAGTTGGGGGTGATCGGCCGGGCCGAGCACATGCATCTGATCCTGGACGCCGAGCGCGATGCCACCCTCGACTATCTGGACCAGGTGACCCGCCGGGTGGGCGGCCGCCGAGGCCGGACGGCCACCGCGACGGCCACCGGTGGGCTGGTCTACGCCCACACCCGGCACGCCACCTCCCGGGCCGGCGACCCGTGCCCGCACGACCATGTGCTGCTGGCCAATGTGGTCCAAATGCGCGATGGCCGGGGCGGGTGGAAGGCGGCGGACACGGCGTTGTGGCGGGAACATTTGCACGCCGCCACCATGGTGGGCCGGGTGACCGCCGCCCGGGTGGCAGTCGAGCTGGGCTACGCCATTGAGGCGGATGCGGGGCCCTCGGGTCGGCTGCGGCATTGGCGGATCGCCGGCGTCCCGGACGTCGTCATCGATATTCATTCCAAGCGGGCGGCTGAGATCGACGCCGAATGCCGACGCCAGGGAGACAACTCTTCCCCGGCCAAAGCGGTGGCCGCCCGGACCACCCGCCAAGCTAAACAGCACAGTGTGGAAGGCGAGTTGGTGGCCCGGTGGCGGGACGAGTTGGCGTCGATCGGATGGCCGGTAGAGCGGCTCACAGCGGCCATTGATAGCGCCGCCCAGGAGTTCGGCTCGCCCCCGAAGTTGACGTTGAAGAGCCTCCGCCGAATGCTCGGCGAGGTGATATCGGCGGAGGGCGAGCTGGCCCGGCGGAAGGTGTTTTCCCGCCGCCATGTGCTCGTGGAGCTGGCCCCGCACCTGTTCGGCCAGGACCCCCGAGCCCTCGATCTTCTGCTTGGTCGAGCGCTGCAGGATCCAGAAGTGATCCCCCTGGTCGGCGTGGCCGGCGCCCGCGAACAACCCCACGCCCTGGCGTCGGTGTTGGCCACCGAGCAGGCCATCGCAGACGCCGTCGCCCGCCAACTCGAGCGCACCGACGCCCCCATCGCCGCTCCTGTGGCGGTGACACAGGCCATCACGTCGGCGGAGAAAACGATCGGCGCCGCGCTTTCCGTCGAGCAGCGGCAGGCGGCCGAGAGTATTTGCGGCTCTGGGCAGGGCGCGGAGCTGATCGTGGGTGTGGCCGGCGCCGGGAAGACGACCCTGCTTGCCGTGGCGGCCGCCGCGTTCGAGGCGGCCGGCTGCCGGGTGGTCGGGACCGCCACCTCCGGCCAGGCGGCCCGCACTCTGGGCAAGGAGGCGGACGTGAGGGAGGCCCGGACGTTGGCCAGCCTCCAGTGGCGCCTCGATCACGACCGGCTCGCCCTCGATGACCGCACCGTGGTCATCCTCGATGAGGTGGGCATGACCGAGGACGCCCACCTGGTCGCTCTCATCGCCCGCATCGAGGCCGCCGGGGCCAAGCTGGTGCTCGTGGGCGACCACCACCAGCTGGGGGCCGTCGGACCGGGCGGGGCGCTCGCCGCCCTAGTCCGCCGCCACCCCGACGTCGTCCACCAGCTGACCGAGAACCGCCGTCAGCGCGATCCGGCCGAACGCCGCACCCTGGCGCAGCTGCGGGACGGCAGCGTCGCCCAAGCCGTCGCCTGGTACGCCAGCCAGGGTCGCCTGCACGCTGCGGGCGACCGGGACGTCGCCCTCCAGCAGGCGGTCGACGCCTGGGCGGTCGACGTCGCCGCCGGACACGACACCGGTTTGTATGCGTGGCGGCGGGCCAATGTCGCCGCCCTCAACCAGCGGGCCCGGGAGTGGATGGACGCCACCGGTCGGCTGTGCGGACCGGAGCTGGTCTGCCCCGGCGGAGGCCGTTACCGGGCCGGCGATCGTGTTGTCACCCTGGCCCCCGCAGCGGAGGGCAGGCTGGTCACCTCCGAGCGGGCGGTCATCGCCGCCGTCGATCTGTCCGGGGAGACGCTGACGCTGCGGACCCACGACGGCCGGCATGTGCACCTGGGCGTGGAAGAGGCAGGGGCGGACCGTCTCGGGTACGGCTATGCCACCACCGTCCATCGGTGTCAAGGGTCGACAACCGAACGGGCCCACCTCTTCGCCGACGGCGGGGGTCGGGAACTCGCCTATGTGGCCATGTCTCGGGCTCGCCAGTCGACCCAGGTGTGGACCGGGGCCGACGATCTGGCCCAAGCCGTCGAGGACCTGCGCCGGGACTGGTCCATCCAGCGCACCCCCGCCTGGGCCATCGACACCGGCCTGCCCGACCGGGCCACCCTCTCCCGGGAGCGCTTCCAGGCGCTTCCCTCCGACCAACAGGCCCGCTTTGCCGCCCTCCTGCACGCCGAGACGGCCGTGGCAGGCGAGGCCATCGTGGGCATCTTCATGCCGGATCGGGCCGCCACCTTGGGCCAAGCCGAAGCGGCTCTGGCGCAAGCCCGGCAAGCCCGGGCGGATTTGGAGGCCGGCTGCGGTCTCTGGCAGGCCACCGAAGTGGGTCGGGCGGTCAGGGATCTCGCCCAGGCCCGCCAAGCACGCCAACAGGCCGAGCAGGCTGCCGATTATGGCGCCCGCTGGCGGGACCGCCACGCAGCCCGGAAAGAAACCGGTGTGTGGGCCCAGCGGGAACTCGACGCCCAACAGTGCTGGGAAGCGCACGTCGCGCCCTCGATCAGCCGTCTCGACGAGGAGATCTCGCGCCACCAAGCCAGCATTGACCAGGCCGCCAACCGATTCGAATATCGACAGACCGCATGCCGAGCGGTCATCGACCACGGGCTCGAAGAACAGCGGCACGCCCGGAAGCTCGCCGAACGCGTTGACGCCGAGCGCAACCACCTTGACGGCCGTCCCTCCGCCGCCGAGATACGTCTCGCCGTCATGAGAGCAGAGCAATCCAAAGCCTTTGCGCGGGCATTCGACCACCAACCGCCAGCACCACGCTCGCCGGTGATTGAGATCTGAGCGCGCCAGATCTCGTGCGTTTCTGAGCTGCTCCCCGGGGGTGTACACCAATGGATCGGTCCGCCCGGTTGCGACACCGAATTTGGAAGCCGACAGCTGAAGGAGATGTACGCTACCGGACCGCGGCGCGCACCGCCGTCTGCTCCGGTGCTGCTTTGGTTGGGGGGTCGCCAGCGGTAGTCCGTGACCGGCGCGTACTGCGCGCCCGCAACACCCGACGGCGCCCGCCCTCACCGGGGCGGAATCGCCGAATCCCGTGTGCCTTCTCGGGCTTCCGACAAGATCCGCACTCCCTCAATTCTGAGACCCTCCCAGGTATGACGGGTACCTCGGTGCTGACATATCAAGCGTCGCCTACGTCGCCCCTAACGGCACTTGTCTGTAGCGGCTGCGGTGCTGTCGATGATGTAGTCGACGGGGCCCGATTGTTGCCTTGGCGACGGTGGTGTCTGTAGCGGTGTTGTCGATGTTGCCGACTGGGCGGTGGTGGGGTCACGAGCGGACGGGGACGGTCTGGGGAGAGGATGGTGGCCGTCGTTGATGTGATTGAAGGGGCCCCTCCCCTCGGGTTGGCGCTCTCGGGGAGGGGACCCCAAAGGCGGTTCGCGCCCGTGGCCATGGTATGGGCTTGCCAGCTGTCGGTCGAGGAGTACGCCACAGCCGGCAAGGCGGTGGTGGTGCCTCGGTGTTGCTGTCCGGGCTGCCGGGCGTCGATGGTGTTCTGGTCGGGCTATTGGCGGACAGTGCGGGATGGTGGGTCGTGGCGGATTTGGGTGCGCCGGGCTCGCTGCTCGTCGTGTCGGGTGAGTCATGTTCTGTTGCCGTCGTTCTGTCTGGTGGGGCGCACTTTCGGGGTGGAGGTGATCGGCTCGGCGGTCCAGGTGGCGGTGGACGGCAGGGGCTCTCGTGCCGTGGCGCGGGTGGCGGGGGTGGCGCAGTCCACGGTGCGGAGCTGGTGCGGGCGACATCGTGAGCGGGCCCGGGTGGCCTATGCGGTGGCGGTGATGGTTGGAGCGGTAATCGGGTTGCGTGTGGCTGGGTTAGCCTCGTCGGCGGAGGCGGCGGTCCTGTCGGGGTTGGACGACTTGGCCCGGGCGGTGTGTGAGACCGATGTCCTGGCCCGCTGGCCGGCAGTGTCGGTGATGACCAATGGAAGGTGGCTGGTCCCGGTCAGTTCCGCAGGACCAACAACATCGCGCGTCTTCCCGGATGTCGACGAGAGGCGTTTGATGACCTTGATCGATTCGAGCGACGGGAAGAGGCCGCCATGACTGTCGAGGTGAGCGAGCTGGGGGCCGGGCTGATCGCCGAAGATGAGCAGCTGAAGATGTTCAGAGTGGAGTCGTCGCGGCGAGGGACCGCCCAGTTGATGTGGCGGGACCCGCCGCCTGACCGACGTCGGGTCCTCACGGGCGAGATTGTCGAGTTGCTGCGAGCCAATCCCGGGCGGTGGGCGGTGGTGCGCGAATACCGGACTAGCACTGCCGTCAACGGTTGGGGTCGTCGAGTGAAACATCCTGTTGATATCGAGTTGCGCGGCGTGGCAGAGCCGCCCGGCTCGGTGCTTTACGCCCGGGCCACGGTGCTGGGGGATGCTCGGTGAACCGTCGCTGCGGAGCACGACAGTCTGCGACACCCAATGGTGACAGCCAGATTCGTATCAGCGTGGAGGTTTACGTCCTCCCGCATCGGTTGGTTCACCTGACCGCCGGCCGGGCCTTGATGGTGCTGTTGCAAGAGCTCCAAGACGATCGGGTCCCGGTGTGCATGGTGCGGGTCGCTCTATCGGGGCCAGCTATGAGCCAGTCGGGTGACTGCTCGTGAGGTTGCAGCGGGTGGTGATGCCCGCCAGCGAGGCGGTCTCTTGGACGGTGCTGGATGACGGTGGGGAGCCGATAGCGCCGATCGAGGCGTACCTGTCGCACCTTTCGGCGATAGAGCGCTCTCCGCGCACCGTGCGGGGGTATGCCATCGGCCTGAAGCTGTGGTTCGAGTTCCTTCACGCCGCAGGCGTTCGTTGGGATGGGGCAGGCCTGGATGATGTGGGGCGCTTTGTGGCCTGGCTGCGATCACCCCGCCGCGACTCGGTGATCATCGATGCCGACCAAGCTGGGCGCAAACCGGCGACGGTCAACCAGTATCTGGCCGCCGTGTTCGGGTTCTATGACTATCTGGCCAGGGTGGGCGTGGGACTAGCTGAGGATCTGATGATCTGGCGGCGGGCGGGCCGGCGAAGCTACAAGCCGTTCCTCTATCACGCCACCAAGGCCAACCCGATCCCGGTCCGGCCGGTGAAGTTGACTGTGCCGCGCCGAAGGCCGAAGACGCTGTCGGAAAAGGACATCCTGGCCATCATCGAGGCGTGCGAGCACCTGCGGGACCGGTTCTTGTTCGCCTTGCTGGCCGAGACCGGCCTTCGGGTTGGTCAGGCATTGGGTTTGCGCCACGCCGATGTGCTCTCCCGGTCTCGAGAGCTGCGCATCGTGCCCCGGGCCGACAACGCTAACGGGGCCCGGGCCAAGATCCCCGACGTCGAGGTCATCCCCATCACCGCCGGTCTGGTCCGCCTCTACACCGAGTACATGCACGCCGAGTACGGAGACCTGGATTCCGACTATGTGTTCGTGAACCTGTGGGCCGAGCCCTATGGCTGGCCGCTCACTTACAACAACGTCAACCAGATGGTGCGCCGGCTGCGGGCTCGCACCGGGGTCGAGTTCAACATTCACATGCTGCGCCACTCGGCTGCCACCGGAATGATCCGCGCCGGCGTGCCTATCGAGGTGGCCGCCCGGCTGCTCACCCACCGCTCCTCGGTGACCACCAGCCAGATCTATGTCCATCTCCTGCCCGCCGACTTGAGAGCCGAGCTTCGACGCGCCGGGGTATGGCCCAGCACCGACCCCGACGCGGATCGCAGCGAACCGGTCCCGCCCTCCACAGAGGACACTGGCCAAGATGACGAGGAAAACGATCAGCCATGAAAGGTCCTCGCCTGGACCCCGACAGAACCGACCGCTGGCCTGATCCTGCTGCTGTCGAAGCCGAATACGCCAAGGACCGCTGGAACGCCAACGCGCTGGGGATACCAGCCCCACGGGGGCGCGAAAGCGTCCGCTTCAGCAGCATCGGCCAGGCATGGCTGCGCCAGGCGGTCAAGGACTGGTGCCGGTGGCGTCTGGCCACCGGATGCGCCTGGGGCACCATCACCGCCTCTGCCACCACCATGGACCGCTTCTCGGCCTTCCTGGCCGCCTGCGAGCCCGACGCCGCCAACAGCAGTGTGATCAGCAGGCTGCTGCTGGAACGCTACTTCTCGTGGCTGGTGGCCACCGGACTGGCGGCCAGCTCCCGCTCGCTCGCCCTGATCTGCCTGCGCGGCTTTCTCGAACACAACCGCCGCCACCAGTGGCTGGCCGAGATCCCCGCCGAGGCCGCGATCTACCAAGACGACCTTCCCCGCCGCGACAACCCCCTGCCGCGTTTCGTTTCCGAGTTCGTCATGGCCCAGCTCGAAACCGAAGGGCATCTGGCCGTGCTGGGACCCGCCATCCGCCACCTGGTCATCGTGTTGATGGAAACCGGGCTCAGAGCCGGCGACGCCTGCACCTTGCCGTTCAACCCCCTCATCGACGACAGCGTCGGCTGGCCCTGCCTGTGCTTCTACAACAACAAGTCCCGATCCGACCAGCTGGTCCCGCTCTCGGGCAGGGCGGCGATGGCCATCAAAGATCAGCAAGCCCATGTCCGTGCCACATGGCCGGCCGGGAGCCGCTGGCTGTTCCCCGACCCGAAGAACAATCCCGATGCCAGCCTGCCGTTCCCCTACTGGACCCTCAAACGAGCGTTGACCACCTGGCAGGCCCGCATCGGGCTGCACGACGAAACCGGGGCTGCGGTCCGGGTCAGCTGCCACCAGTTCCGCCACACCGTCGGGACAAGACTCATCAACGCTGGGGTTCCTCAGCATGTCGTGCAGCGCCTATTAGGCCACGCCAGTCCCCGCATGACCTCTGTGTACGCCCAGCTGTATGACACCACCGTCCGCAAGGAGTTCGACCGCTACCAGCAGCAGCGAGTGGACATCACCGGTCGGCTCCTCGACTACGACCCCGAGTCACCCACCGCCGGGGCGGAGTGGATCAAGCACAACCTCAACCGCATCCAAGCCAGCCTTCCCAACGGCTACTGCGGCCGGCCGCCCCAACAAGAATGCCCCCACCCCAACGCCTGCTTGACCTGCCCCCAGTTCCAGACCACCGTCGAGTTCCTGCCCGTCCACCGCCAGCACGCCCAACACAACCAGGAGCTGCTCGAGGTCGCCGAAACCCACGGTCAGCAACGCCTGATCGACAACCACCGCCGAGTCCAGGACAACCTCGAACGCATCATCTCCTCCCTCGAGCAGCTCCACGACGACAGCTCGGCCGGGAACTGACCGCAGTGCCATGACCGGCAACCCCCAACATCTCGTCCAGGCCGCTCACGCCAAGCACGCCAGCGCCCTGCAACGGGCCCAAGAGGCTCTACGCCGCCTCGACCGCACCGGCCAGCCCATCACCTTCTCCTCGGTCGCCCAGGCCGCGTGCGTCCATCGCAGCTGGCTCTACCGCCAACCCGAACTGCGCGCCCAGATCGAGCGTCTCAGAGCCGACCAACAGCCCCGCTCCCACCGCCAGGTGCCCGCTGCTCAACGGGCCAGCACCCAATCACTCCGGGAGCGGCTCGAAGCTCTCCGCCAAGAAGCCGCACGGCTCCGCCAAGACAACCAGGCCCTACGCGACTACACCTCCCGAGTCCTCGGCGCCCAACGACAAGCCGCTTGCACAACCCCTTACGTGCAACCGCCAGCGACTCCCCTTGACGACATGTCGACAACAAGAAAACCCTTACCGTGACAGCGATTCTCCAGCCCGGCTACAGACAACGGCACATTGGGGATGCTCGCAAGAGGGTCCCGTTGCGTGTTCTGAGGCAGTGTGGGATGACGTTGCCTGGGGTTTGCTTGGGGGGGTTAGGCGTCTGTAGCCTGCTGGGTTGACAGTCCCGGGGGCTGAGTTCGCTTTGGCGGGGCTAGTGGAGTTCGCCTGTGCGCTGCAGAGTGCTGTTGCCGGGGGAAGCCCGATGTGTTCGGCAACGCCGCGTAGTCCGCCGGGAGGTTGGCCAGATTGATGGCCGTCGCCGCCGATCGCGTCTTGGCAGGCTTATCTGCCGAGTAGCCAATCGAACGAAGCAGTCCCTGCTGACACTTATCGCGCCTAGTGTCGGCCCATCGATTCTGGGAGGTGCGGGGTGCCTGACGACGGGGTGCTGGGAGGGCTGATCGGTGCCCGTTGGCATTTGTGGGGTGGGGCTGAGGGGGCGTTTGGGCCGCCACTAAGCGCGGAGGAGGGCGTACCGGGTGGTAGTGCCCGCCGGCAGCGTTTCGAGCGGGGCGAGATCTGCTGGTCACCTGATCAGGACATGGTCTTGAGCGTCTTCGGTCTGCGCAATCAGGCGCGTTTCGACTGGTCCCGCTCTGGTTTCGGTTATGACTATTTCCGGTACAACATCAACTACAACGGGGTCGGCCAAGGCCAGGCGGACATGAAGATCGATACTGACGATCCCAACCCGCATATTTGGACGATCTTGCAGGGGTGGGGCGAGTACGAGTTCACCGCCAAGGGCTGCAACAGTGTGCTGTTGGGTAGCGATGATTGCCCGCAGGGGTGGGCGGCTCCGGTGCGGCTGGAGTTCGGTCCGGTGCCCGACGTTCCCGATCCGGGCGAGCCGGCGGTGTCGGGGCGCATCGAGGTGCGATGGCATGAGCTGGGCGCCTCGTCCGGTCCGCTGGGCAAGCCGATCGCCGAGGAGCGGGTGGCGTCGGACGGCTCTCACCATCAGGATTTCGAGCGGGGCGAGGTCGCCACATGCCCGGCGATGGGGGAGACGATGGTGCTGGCGGCCTACCAGCGGGGTAGTTCGATCGAGCTCAACTGGGGCGGGACCGGTCTCAGCTATTCCGAGTTCACGGTCACCGCCGAACTGGATGGCCGACCGCTGGAGGCGCAGATGTTCTCCACCGCGTCGTGGCCGCAAAGTTTCGCCCGTGCCGACACCGGCGGCGGGATTTACGCGCTGGTGGATCCCAAGGATCAGGGCCTGTACCGGTTCTGGGTCCAGCCTTCTCAAGCGCCCGGGGTGTTGAGCGCGGGGGTGGCGGTGCAGTATGTGTGGCTCCCTCTCGATGCCCTGCTGTCGACGCCGCCAGCGGATGGTAGCCCGGCCCAGGCCTTCGCCACCCATCAGCTGCGGGTCAGCGATATCGCCGGTCATTATGCGATCACCAGGCCGCTGCGGCCCACGTTGGGTACCGAGGTCAGAGCCGGGGAGAACGAGACGCTGCAGTTTTTTGCTCATTTGCGGGCGGTGCTGGAGGATCCCGACTTCGCGGTGCCGGGTGAGTTGCCCAGCCGGCTGCTGTTCTCGGTACAGTTGCGGCTTTTGCACCGGGGGCAGATGGGCACCGACTTCCACCAGGTCGGTATCGATCGTGAGGGCGACTACGACATGGCCGTCAAGGGCCTCATGACGATCGCCTACCGCTACCGGGACGTGCTCAGCCAGGACGATCTCGACTTCATCCTCGACCAGCTGATCCCGGCGCAGCTCCACGGCCGTCACGACCCGGACATCGAGTTCTGGAAGGCCGCGTTCGTCCTTTTCCACGTCGCGGAGACCGAGAACCACATCCTCATGATCGAGACCTCGCGCTATCTGGTCAACCAGCTGTTAAAGGACCGTACTGCAGACGCCCAATACGACAACAACACCAACGGTCTGACCGGGTGGCTGTTGGGTTACCTGCAGCGCCTGGCCAAGTTCGACTTCATGGAGTTCAACTCCCGCATCTACCAGCGGTTGGCGCTGCACGCCATTCTCAACTTGTATGAGTTCGCCCGCGACGAGCCGATCCGCACCGCGGCGCACATCGTTCTGGACTACATCGCCGTGAAGTTCTCGGTGTCGTCCAACCGTCACCGCCGCATCGGGCCGTTCCGCCGCACGCCGGACAATGTCAATTCGACCGACTCGGACCACAGTGCCCTGCTACTCAACGCCCACGGGGACCAGGTGGCCGGCTTTGCGTTGATGTGGACCGGCCCCAGCGACAGCCGTAGACAGCCGACCGCATGGTTTCCGCGCCTGTTCGAGTTCCACGCCCTCATCTTCGGCCTCAGCTCCTACCGGCCGCCGACCGCGGCCTACCAGCTGCTCCTCGACGAGCAGCCGGCGGTCCAGCACCGCTTCTACCACGGGCACCGACCCCGGGTCACGGCCAGCCCCGACGACCCCGACGGCGGCGTGGAGATCTACTACCAGTCGCCGTCGTTCATGCTCACCGCGGGCGGCATGGTTCTCAACAGCGGCTACGGCCATGACGAGTTCTTTGGTTGCGTGCAGTGCGCTAAAGCTCAGTCCACCACCCTGATGCCCACCCGGGGGGTCATAGCCGGGAGCGACCCGGCTGGCACACCCCTGGCGTTCGGCGACCTGATCCGCTTCGACCCCTTCTTGGACATAGACGTGGGGGATGTCAACGTGGGCGTCCATCTCAACTTCGCCTGCGGTACCAACCTGCAGATCCCTGACCTGTGGTTGAACCGGCCCAGTACCGTGCGTAACGGCGCCTGGACCTTCCTGAACCTCGACGTGGCCGAAGGCGGCTTGGAGCGGCTCGGGTTTTATGTGGCCTTGTACCGGACCGAACCGGCCGATGAAGTGCTGGGCAGGCGCGAGGGGACAAGCGGGACAGGTGCGGCGACCCTACCTGTCTCGCTTGATTCGCTCGGGCTGCTGTATGCCGCCGAGGCCGACGATCTCGCCTTCGACGACTTCACCAGTACGATCCTGGCGAACAGCGTTACCGGCCAAATTTGACTACGACGGCACTTACGTCTTCCACGGGGTGGGCGGTCAGAGTTTCACGTTCGTGTTCAGCGCGGCGTCGAAATATTCGGCCAAGGTGATCGACTCCAGCGGGACCGCGCTGCCTGATCTGGACACGCTCCCGCTGGTTGAAGGACCATTTCTGTCTGCTCCGACAGGACACGACGGTCTGACCGGGCACGACGGACTGATCGAGATCCGCTACCCAGGATGCGGCTCGCCCCTCACCCTCGACTACCGAGACCCGGCCACCGCGCCACGGCGGGTGGACGCCGCCGCCCAATGCGAGACCCCCCTGCTCGATCGGGCCAATGCCATCGTGCAGATTGCGACCCAGCTGCTCGGCCAGGCCCAGACGCTGCACTACAACGGTCAAGAAACGCAGGCCGCCCGGGCCGCCCGCCTCGCCGTCGAGACCCTGGCCAGTTTCGACCCCCCGCCGTCGGCCGGACCCGACTATCTGCAGCTTCGGGTCAAGGCCTTACTGACTTTGCTCTTCGAACTCATCCTGGCCGGCCGTCTCGCCGAGATCGACGACCTGGCCGTCGAACTCATCGCCACCAGTCTGGCCGCCGCCGGCATCCCCGGCGCGGACATCGCCGGCCTCGGCGCCGACCTGCTCGTGCTCGCCGCCCGCACCTCGACCCTCGGCATCGCCGGGCAGGCCCTCGCCGCGGCCAGGGCCGCCACCCAGGTCCTCGAAGTCGGACAACCGGCACCGGCCGACCAAGGCGCGTTCATGCGGCTGGTCGCCCTGGCCTGGCACACCGTGGTCATCCAGCTGATCGGGTCCCAGCAACTCGGCGCGGTGCCGACCGCCGCCGCCAGCGCCGTGTCTGCCTACCAGACCGCCGCCGGGGCATCACGGGTGGACCGCCAGGCCATCCGAGAAGAGCTGCTCATCCTCAGCCGCCGACTCACCGAGGCCGGACAGCCCGGACCAGCCGACGAAGCCACCACCGTGGCCGCCACCATCACTGCAGCCCCGATCCCACTCGCACCTGGATACGTTCGCTGGATCTCCGCCGACACCGACGGCGCCGTGGGATCGCTCGACGGCAACTTCGTGAAACTCGACGGACCCATGGGCACCGCCTTCTACTTCGACAGCAGCTACCCCAACTTCAACAGCGACCAGTTCTCCCCACCCCTGCCCGCCACCGGAATGGTGGAAATCCGCGCCGGAGCGCAGAGCGCCTTCGTGATCACCCTCAGCGCCCCCCTCGACAACCCAGTGTTCATGCTCGGCTCGCTCGCATCGATCATGACCTTTCCACCCGGGACCGTCACCGCCAAGGCCAGCGGCGACACCGGCATGCCCGACTTCCGAGCCGCCCAGAACGCCATCATCGGCGACCCGCTGCTCATGGACGGAACACCCGAAAAGGATGCCAACGGCACCGCCGCCATCACCGGCACGTTCACATCGATCCGGTTCACCCTCATCCCCAACTACCCAAATCCCGTCAACGGCGACGGAGTGTTCCTCCAAATCGGGCATCAAGAAACCGCACCAGCCTGAGCCCTCGCCACACCGAACGGTTGAGGCCAAGACAACTGATCCAGCCGGCCAGCTCCGGGCTCAACCTAACGAGGAAACGGCGGACACCGTGACCCATATCGTGAACGCCGAGATCCAAGGCCACCTGCCCCTGATCGCCTAATACACGGATCTAGTAGTTAGCCTTGCTCACGGCCTGGCTGCAGATGGCTCGCCCATAAGGTGCTGCCGCACCGTCCCACTATCCCAGAGGCGCCCTGTCACCAAAC
>CAWAPS010000005.1:0-571500 GCA_963783945.1 uncultured Actinomycetota bacterium | reverse complement strand
AACGGGCTTCGTGTGAAAGAAGTGAAGGTTGAGCTACCCACTTCCTGATCTACCGTACGACTACTCAGCTCTCGAGCCTCATATCTCGGGGCGGAGACCTCGCTGAGGCCATGGCGGCGGAGCTCAAATCGTTCGAAGCGTTTAGATCCCAGATCAGCCAGGTCACAACGACTGTCCAAGGCTCCGGGTGGGGGACACTTGCCTGGGATCCTCTCGGTGGCCGCTTGCTGACCGAGCAGGTCTACGACCACCAGGGCAATGTGGCCAAGGGGCCTTGCCTCTGCTGGTGATCGACGTCTGGGAGCACGCGTACTACCCGCAGTACAAGAACGTCAAGGCGGACTACGTGAACGCCATTTGGAACCTGGTCAACTGGGCGGATGTCTCCCGCCGGTTCGACGCCGCCAAGTCGTTCGTCCCGTCGCCGCCTGACAAGCGAACGCGGCCCTTAGGTTCGTGCAACCGGGCCGCTTCGACCTGCTCGCCAAGCCCCGGTCGGGGCTACTGGATGTGAGGGCCCGAGATGATCGGGGCGATGACCAGATGTTCGATCTTGCTCGCCCCTTCGAAGATGGTGAAGCGCCGTCTGTTCTGTCTGACTCTCCTGTCCCGAAACGACAAATTGGCTGCTCAGGACTGGTCATAGGAGCCGAGGGTGGGCGGACTCTCGCCTACTCGTCCCGCCGAGGAACCCCGACCTCCCACCAATCGGGTTCATCGCCTTGCTCACGCAGGTACGCCAGGTTTCGCGCCGCTTGCAGCCACTGGCCGCCGCTAGACCCGCAGAAGCTCCAGAGCTTCGCTGCACACTTCTTGTATCGATGGATCAGGTCATCGAGTTCGAAGACGTCGATTTCGCCGGCGTCCATCCGCGCGAAACCGCTGCGGACGTGCTCGAGCAGGCGGCCAAGCTCTTGTTCGTGGTAGGCAGCGATGATCTGTCGAGCGGCCCGACGACGCGTCTTGTCGTCCTCAGCCTCCAGGGCATCGAAGGCGCGGCCTAGGTCGGTCCCGCTTGATCCGGTTCGTTGACGTTCTGCGCTCACCTTCGAAGCCTACGACTGCTCATCGCCTCCCGCTACGACCGTTCCGGGAACAGTCGTCGATATTTGCCGGTCAGGCGCGGCCAGCGGTGCCATGAAGATCCGCTCGCCCGCGCTCAGGACAGCCGGGTGGATGACAAGGTGATACTCGTCTCAAACCGGTCTCGACCGGCGACCGGGCGAACCGTGCCCCGCCGTGAGCAAGCAGGTATCCGTCTGATCGCTCCTGCTTGAGCCGCGTTATGGCTGCGACCAGGTCCCCGGTGGCGATCGTCGTCTCGCTCCAGTCGGCGGATGCGAGCGAGTTCGAGAACACGACCTTGGGGATCTGGTTCATCGGCTTGGCGAACGGCCGACTCGCATAGGTGGTGGCACCCACGAGATGCACCCCGGCGTTGCTCAAGGTCTCGACAGTCCAACTGGCGCCGTCATCGGAGCGTCCCGCAGCGACCCAGTCGGTGCTCTCGTCGATTGGTGCGACGAAGCCGTCGAGCGAGACAGACATCTTCAGGACCAGTGAGGCCATGCGCTGCTTCCCCCCCCGGCATGGATGACACGAACGGTGCGAGTTTATGATGATGCAGAGCGCCGGTGACTCTACCCAGCAGCTTCCGGTCCCCCCCAGCGTCGGACCGCGAACTCCGGCTAAAGCTCAACGCAGAGGTCCGCACCATTACTACCTGCGGCTGCTTTGTGAAACGAGCTCTTCGTGATCTCTCGCAGTTGTTCAAAGCGAACGCGGATGGCTCCGTCATCGAACGTCATTTTGTGCGCCCGCGACCCGGCGTATGGTGCCACCCTTCGGCACCGTGGTCCAGGCAGGTATGGGGGCACCATTTTTGCGATCCGCCCGCACCGCGAGCAACGCAATCGGCTTTATGGTCGATCTGTCGCTTCGGCGGAGCGAGACCGGGGCAGAATCCCGGCGGCCTCGAGCTCCGCCCGGAGTTGGCGCGACGAGAGGAACAGGGCGGTCTGGATCCCTAGCTTGCTTGCCGCCTCGAGGTTCTCCTTGGCGTCGTCAATCATCAACGTCATTCTCGGCTTCAGTCCGAAACGGTCGAGCAATCGCCTGAAGACGGCAGGGTCCGGTTTCGCCACGCCTTCCCGACCCGAGACGACGGTGCCGTCAAACCAACTGAGGAACGGAAATCGGTTGAGGCGAAGCGGATACGTTTCCGCCTCCATATTGGTTAGGGCGTAGCAGGGCATCCCGGTTTCTCTCACCGCTCGGAGAACCTCCACGGACCCGGCGTCGACGCCGCCGATCATCTCTTCGCTGCGTGTCGACCATGCCCAAATCAGCTCCGAGTATTGGGGATGCCTGGAAGCGAGCTCGGTGCATGACGCCGCGGTCGAGACGCCCCTGTCGTGGGGCGCGTGCCATGCCGGCGAACAGATCTCGGCCAGAAACAACTCCATCTCGGCCTCGTCCGCGAACAGCTTGCGGTAGAGGTGCCGAGGGTCCCAGTCGAGAAAGACGCCACCCACATCGAAGACTACCGCCTCGACCGGAGACTGAACGGTAAGGATGTGCGATCTCACATAATTGATGGTAGATTGAACAGCATGGATGTGCAAATCCGGCATCAGACGATAATGGAGGCCCTCCGTCAACGCAGTCCGGTCCTGGTCGGGGACCTGGCCGTCGCACTGGGTTGCTCCGAGATGACCGTGCGGCGTGACCTTGAGTCCCTGGAGCGCAGTGGGGGCCTGAGACGCGTGCACGGTGGTGCGGCGAGTGTCTTTCTCAGTGCCGAGGAAACCCCGTACGGCATTCGGGCCCTCGAGTCCCACGAAGCGAAAGCAACGATCGGCGCAGCTGCCGCCAGCCTCTTGGCCGACGGCGAGACGGTCATCCTCGACGGCGGAACAACCGCCATGGAGGTGGCACGAGCGCTCTGCAACCGGCGCATGACCGTCATGCCACTCGCTCTGAGGCCCGTCTTCGAGCTGCATGAGTGTCCAGGCATTAAGCTTCTGCTTCCGGGCGGTGAAGTCCGGCCAGGCGAGTTGTCGTTGACGGGAAGTCTCACAGAGCCATCTTTTTCGCAGCTTCGGTTCGATACGTGCGTGATGGGTCCGTGTGGCATCGATGCCAAGGCGGGCATCACGACTCACCTACTCGCCGAGACGGCGGTGAAGCGGGGCGCCGCCAAAGCCTCGCAACGGGTCATCGCGGTGGCCGACTCCTCGAAGCTCGGCCGGGTGGCGTTCGGCCATGTCTGCGATCTCGACGACATCGACATCCTCGTCACCGAGGCCGAAGCCGATCAGCAGATAGTGGATCAGTTACGGGCAGCGGGAGTCGACGTCCGCTGCGTCTGACGCGGTTTCCGGCCAAGAACCAACCAGCAACACCCGCCTCGGCGGATCGTTGGCCACGCCTGGCCGTCATCGCCGTGTTCTTCGTGCATGGCTTCCTATTCGCCTCCTGGACGGCCCACATCCCGCAGTTGCAACGTCACCTTGGCCTGAGTGACGGCCGACTCGGACTCGCCTTGCTCGGGGCCCCTATCGGCTCGGTCCTGGCGATGGTGGTGGCCGCCCGCCTCCTGCCGATTGTGGGAAGCCGGCCGATGGTGCGCTTAGCGCTGGTCGGCTACTGCGTTTCGGGACCCTTCATCGGTCTGACCGACTCGCTGGGTACGTTCTTCGTCGTGTTTCTGCTCTGGGGCTTCTTTCAGGGGATGCTTGACGTTTCGATGAACACCCAGGCGATCACGGTCGAACGGTTCTCGGGCCGCGTGCTCATGCCGGGTTTCCACGGATCGTGGAGTACAGGTGCGCTGGTCGGTGCGGTTACCGGAGCAGTGGCGGTGGGGCTAGGACTTTCCCTGAGCGAGCAACTGCTCGGCCTGGCGGTACCGTGCCTCCTGGTCGTCGGCTGGCTTACGACGTCGCTGATCGCCGACCAGCGAGTAGGTGGCGACCCCGAACCTTCAGAGGGCACGCCAGACAGGCGCAGTGGCGTGCTTCAGGGTGCGGTCCTTGTGCTCGGGGGCATCGCCTTCGCCGACATGTTGTGCGAAGGCGCCGCAGCAGACTGGGCCGCCGTCTATCTCCGCAACTCGCTGCACGCCGTGCCCTTGGTCGCCGGACTGGCCTATGCAGCCTATGCCCTGGCCATGCTCACCGTCCGGCTTTCCGGCAATCGGATCTTCACCAGGTTCCCTGCCCATCGGGTGCTACCACTACTCGCCGCCGTGGCATCGGTCGGCTTTGCCGCCAGTCTCGTCATCGCCCGGCCGGTGACTCTGCTCGTCGGGTTCGCCTTGCTCGGCGCCGGGCTCGGAAGCGTCGTCCCGATGATCCTCCACGCGGCCGGAGCGGTGGACAACGTCGACACCGGAAAGGCGGTGGCCGCGGTCGCGGGCTGTGGGTGGGCCGGCTACGTCGTGGGACCTGTCGTGATTGGCGCAATCGCATCAGCGACGACACTGCATATCGCTCTGTTTTTGATCCCAGTTCTCGCCGGTACCGTCGCGGTAGCCACGGGGATGGCGAAGGCGCTGAGGCGCTCGGAGCGGCCCGCTGACGCGGCACCGAGCGAGCGCGCATCTACAGTTGTCGATTGCTAGACCATTGTCGAGACTATCGAGGAGCTACTCGGACCGGTCGTGCCAAGATCGCTGTGCCCTGGCCTAGAACCGCGGGCAATGTAGAAGAGAGGCAAGGAGGAGGTCGAGTCATGAATGCGATCGAGACCGACTACCTGGTGATCGGGGCGGGAGCAGCGGGCATGTCCTTTACCGACGCCCTGATCGACGCGGACCAGGACTCCGATGTCGTCATGGTGGACCGCCGGCTTGCCCCTGGAGGTCATTGGAACGATTCCTACCCATTCGTGCGCCTCCATCAGCCGGCCGCGTGCTACGGCGTCAACTCGCGGGCGCTCGGCAACGACGAGCTCGACGAGCGCGGACTCAATACCGGGCTGTACCAGCAGGCGGATGGTGTGGAAATCTGCGACTACTTCCGCAGAGTGATGGACGAGCACCATGTGGCGTCGGGACAGGTGCGGTTCTTCCCGATGTCCAACTATTTGGGGCTCGAAACTTCGTATGTGGCGTTCGTCGGCGCGCTTACAGGGGCGACGACAGAGGTGAAGGTCCGACGCGCCGTCGTTGACGCCCGCTACCTTGAACCGACGATCCCGTCACGGCAGACACCTTCGTTCACTGTCGACACGGATGTTCGGTGCGTTGCTGTGAACGAGCTGGCCGACGTGCGTGAACCGGCGACCGGCTACACGATTATCGGGGGCGGCAAGACTGGCTCCGATGCCTGCACCTGGCTGCTCGAGAGCGGTGTCGACCCTGACAACATTTGTTGGATACGGGCCCGCGATGCCTGGATGTGGAACCGCGCCCAAGTCCAGCCGCTCGAACTTGTGACCGACACTATCGACGGCGTGTCGCGCGGCGTTGAAGCGTCAGCACGGGCCGAGAGCGTGGACGATTTGTTCGCCCGGCTTGAAGCCTGTGGCCAGCTGCTCCGTCTCGATCCGAATGTTGCGCCGACCATGTACCACGCGGCAACGTTGACCGTCGCCGAGCTCGAGCTTCTGCGGACGATAGAGAACGTCGTTCGACTCGGTCACGTCAAGTCGATCCGCGCCCACGAGATCGGGCTCGAACAAGGAACGATCCCAACCGACCGGGGGCAGCTGTATGTCGACTGCTCCGCCGCGGGGCTTGGCAAGGCCCCAGCTCGCCCGATCTTCGAACCTGGCCGCATTACCCTCCAGTGCGTCAGCACTGTCTTCCCCACGTTCAACGCTGCGGTCATCGGCTACCTGGAGGCGAGTCGAGGTAATGACGAGGTCGCCAAGTCCCGGCTCTCGCCCACGAATCGCTATCCCGATACCGCGACGGACTGGATACCGAACATGCGTGGCCAGCTGGAGTCGCTCAGGCTCTGGAATGAGCAACCCGACATAGCGGCGTGGTTGGAATCGAGCCGCCTGAACATAGCCCGAGGGATGTTCGAGAAGGCGCGCCAACCTCGAATGGCTGAGGCGATCACAAGACTCGTCACGTATACCGAAGGCGCGGTTGCGAACCTCGAAAGGCTTGACGCCACCGCAGCTTGACGACCGGACAGGGCGTTGTGACCTGACGGTCCGCGGTTCATTTGGCCAAGAGCGTCACCAGATCGGGGTGGAGGGGAACGAACCGGTCATTGCGAAGCTCTCCGACCGGGCACCCGTAGCCAGTAGGCGTCGCCGATCAAGGTGACGGCATCCGCGTCGAGCCGGCACAGCTCGGTGGCGCGTAGGCCGGTGCGGGCCAGTATCTCGATGACAAGTCGACAGCGGGGGACGCGATGGGCCCGGGCAGCGGTCATCAGCTTGGCCGCGGCTTATCGTCGAGGAACTTCGGCCGGCGGCTCGACCGGCGCCGGGATGTCACCGTGGAAGATCGGGTTCCGGCCCGGAGCCTCTGGCCAATCCCATTCGATGATTCGTTCGAAGAAGATCCTGATCATCCGCAGGCGGTGCCGCTGGGTGTTCGTGGCCATGGTGGCGTCGTGTGAACCGGTCTGGGTGACGAGCCAGAGCTTGTAGTCCTCTATGTGAGTCCGGGACGAGGGTTTGGCTCAGCTTGTCGTTCCGTCGCCGCTGCGTGGTGATCTCGTCGTGAGCCTTTTTCAGGGTGGGGAGCCGGCACCGTCCTTCTCGGATTCGTCGCCGGCTTCGTTCTGGCTGGCTTGGTCTCTCTCGCGCTTATCGGTGCCGGTCGTCTAGACCGGCGGGCGTCGGTGCCCCTGGGCGCCTACCTCGCCGGTGGTGCTGCTCTGACGGTCTGGGGCTTCCACTGACCCCTCGGGTGGGTTCCGATGTCACCAGAAAGTGCCCAACCCAGCGGAGCGTACGTCTGAGCACGCCTTGACCGTCTGGATGGATCCGGACCGCGTGCTTGGCTAGGAGCGTGCCCCTCCTTATGCTTGGAATCGGAGGTGGTGGACCATGCCAGAGCGGAGTCCGGCCGGGGACCCGAATGCGGTCTATGCGCTTGGACATAACCCCGAAGAAAGCGCCCGGCTGCAGCGCCAAGCCGACGAGCTTGCGCCGGAGAGCACAATGGTGCTGGACCGGACGAGTCTGGGGCCAGGGCAGAGCGCGGTTGACCTGGGGTGCGGCCCGCGGGGTGTCCTGGACTTGCTGGCGGCCAGGGTCGGGCCAGACGGCCGGGTCGTTGGCGTCGACGCCGACCCGGCCCACGTCGCCATGGCCACGGAGTTCGCGGCCGGGCGCGGGTTCGGCAATGTCGAGGTCCTTACCGCCGACGCCAGGGGCAGCGGGCTGCCGTCGGGCTCGTTTGACGTCGTGCACGCTCGTACCCTGTTGGTCACGGTGCCCGAGCCCGCGGTGGTGGCGGCCGAGATGGCCCGCTTGGCCCGGCCGGGCGGTTGGGTGGTGTCGGTGGAGCCCGACACCCAGTTCATAATGTGTTACCCCGCCAGCGCCGCTTTCGACCGGATATCCACGTTCTTTCCGCCCGTTTTCAGCCGCAACGGCGCCGACCCGTGGATCGGCCGTCGCGTTCCGGAACTGCTCCGCCAGGCCGGGCTGGAGGACGTCGGCGTGCATGTCACGGCCCAGGCCTACCCCGCCGGGCATACCCGACGGACCATCCGGCTCGACCTCCTGCGCAGCATTCGTCCGCAGGTCGTGGAGATGGGGCTGGCGAGCGCGGCGGAGCTGGATGACTTGGACGCCGCAGCCCGCGCCCACCTCGACGATCCCACCACCGTGGCCGTCCACGGGCTGCTCTTTCTCACCTGGGGACGGAAACCTGGCTGAGCCGGTCCTGTCCTGGTTCGACCGCAGGATGTCCGACTTCAACCTCACCCCCGTGCCCGTCCTCGAGACCGACCATCATCACATCGTCGGCGTGGACGCCGTCGACGAGGCGGCCGATGCGTACCACTCGGTTGGCGACCTCCCGGACCACAGATGGAGTTACCGGGGTCAGACCCGGCATACCGGGCATTTTTTGCAAATGACCACGGTCGTGCGACGGCGTTGTGGTTTAGCGTGGGTCAGCGCTATCGCACCCGCATAAAAGGGGACACAACCCTACTGTGTCTGGCCCTGCCGAGGCAGTCGCCAGCGCACGTGGGACTAAGCCTGTCGGAACGGTGGGACCTGATCGCAAGGGTCGCGGGGTTCGCCTGGCGGCTGGATGAGCGTAGTGTTTGACCACTACTGATGAAGGAGCCAAAATCCATGCCGAAATACCTTCTTGAGGTCAGTTACACGCTTGACGGTGTGCGCGGAGTTGTCGCCAAAGGCGGTAACGCTCGCAAGGCCGCGGCCCAGGCCGCGGCTAAAAGCGTGGGCGGCAAGTTGGACGTGTTCTACTTCGCGTTCGGAGGGACCGACGTGTTCACCGTCGCCGATCTGCCTGACAATGAGGCGGCCGCGGCCCTGGCCTTGGCTGTTACTGCCGGCGGAGGAGCGACGGTTCGCACCGTGGTACTCCTCACCCCCGACGAAATCGACTCGGCGGTCCAGAAGAACGTGAAGTACTCGCCCCCAGGCAACTGAGCGAGTATCCAGCGCGTTAAGGCGACACCTTTAGCGGTTTCCGCGAGAGGCAGTTCAAGGCTTCCGGACGAAGAACGGGCCTTCGGGACCCGCAGTTGGCGAACGGGTGATCCTGCCGCGAGTCAGATCGATCTCTTGATTGGGCGCCACGATATGCTCTCGCCGATCAGAGCGAGGGGGAAAATGTGAGCAATCTCGCGGTGGTGCAGTCAATCTATGAGGCCTTCGGCAAGGGCGACGTCCCGGCCATCCTCGGCGTGTTGGCCGACGACGTCGAGTGGGAGTCTTGGGCCGACAACTCCGCGGTACGAGCTGGGGTTCCCACCATGATCCCGCGTCACGGCAAGGCGGAGGTTGGCAGTTTCTTCGAGGTGGCGGGTGCGATGGAGATCGTCGACCTACAGATCCTGAGCATGATGGAGGGTGGCAATCAGGTCGCGGTGGAGTTCGTCCTGGAGGCCAACCTCCCGGCCTGGGGTGGCGGTCACTACCGCGACGAGGAAATCCATCTATGGACCTTCAATGAGCAGGGCAAGGTAACCCGGCTTCGGCACTACATAGATACCGCCAAGCACATGGCCGCGTTCAAGCTATAGGCCACCCGACCGCCGTGATTGATCTGGAGACGGCGGTCGTCATCGACCGCTCCCCGGATCATCCATTCGGGATCCTGTCCGACTTCGAGGAGTGTCTCGGCAGATCGGCGAAAGGACCGATCTCGCCCAGGAGGATCAGTGGCCACGGCGGCACCGGGACCCACTACGAGCTGACAGCCCAGGCCGGTCCGTTCAAGTTCCGCATCGGCGGGCCCTTAGACCGCTTTTGTCGTCAGCTTGTTGCAATTCACGGGTGCCCACAAAGCCGCGCCCGGCTTGGCGCATAATGACGCCGTCCGCCGAGGGGTGGGTGGTCTGAGCACACGCCAGAACCGGCGGTATGACTGTTTGCGAGGTTGTCGGGGCAGGAGCGCGCCTACGTGCCTATATGGCGCGACGACTCAAGCGGAGGACCCGATATTCGGGCGCGTCGTTCTGCGCGACGACAGCAGACCCACTAGGACCCGCGAGGTCTGTAGAAGCGATTGGTGGCCTAGAACCAGTGGAGCACTTCTCCTCGTTCGGGCGCACGCTGGACGTAGCCAATCTCCCGAGGTTCTTCGACAGCATGAGTGCACATTATGGACTTTGCGACCACCCGAGTTACTGGGCACTGCGAGTCACGGCCTCCCACATTCTCGCCCGCAAAGAGTGGATCTCGGGAGCCGACGCGACGGCTGGTGCGGAGTAGGATTGGGACGCTCGCGACAGCAAGGGCGCAACGGTTGCGAACGTGATCTCACCGTTCCACCATTAGGGGCGCCCATTCGCTCGGGTGCACCCCTTACCCCGACTGACGGCCAGGCGGGGGCGGCCATCGGGGGGACGTTGCCACAGTGCCAGGACCGCCCGGCCCTGTTTCGGCGTGTCCTCCTACCCGGCAAACCGGGACAATGGTGTATGGCTTCCCTGCCTGCGATACGGCCGCACTATGTGGCGGTTGTGACCGCCGGATCGATTACGGGGCCAGTGGAAAGGTCGGGATAATCGTCCTCTTGAACGTCTCGTTCGTCACTCCTGCGAAGGAGGCGTACCAGGCCGCTGCGGCGGTGGCCAGTCCGACCCAGCCTCCGGCCTTGGTCCAGTCCGTGCTCGACTGGAATGCCCCGACCGTGAGCAGGACGAAGGTTACGGTCAGCAGGACGAAGACCGTCGCCACCGCCACGCTTACCCGCAATGACGGGAGCGTCATGTAGAAAGTAAAGATCGTCCAGCCGAGCAAGAATACGCCCACCGCCACGGGGGCATCTTTCGCGCTGATACCCGGGGCTACGAACTTAACGAACACGTAGTAGGAGATCCAAAAGGCTCCGTAGGACGAGAACGCCAGCGCTCCGAAGGTGTTTTTGCGGGCGAACTCCCACATGCCTGCCAGGAGTTGAACCCCACCACCGTAAACCAGCGCCAAGGCCAGGGCGGCGTCCGCCCCAGGCCCCCACACGTTGGTATTGCCAATGCTCAGCGCGAACGTCGTCATGGCGAACGCTGCCAA
The DNA here is from genome assembly GCA_963783945.1 of uncultured Actinomycetota bacterium. Taxonomy (GTDB): domain Bacteria; phylum Actinomycetota; class Acidimicrobiia; order Acidimicrobiales; family Palsa-688; genus CAWAPS01. The sequence continues at coordinate 560,814 of CAWAPS010000005.1, read as the reverse complement.
ACCCAGCGGGGCCGGGTCGGCCACCCGCTGCACCACCGCTACCGCGGTAGCACCCCCGTTGAGTGGTTCGGACAGTGCTGGAGAATCCGAGGCCATGTCAGTTCCCTCTTCCCAAGGTAGCGCTCTTCGACAGATGCTCTGTCGATACGAATGCTAGTCACGTCCCGCAAGGATTTCTCGCTAGAACTGGGTGCCCGCCGGTTCCTTCCGTAGAACACATTGACACGCCGGGCCCCTCGTGATCTGGATGCAACCTCGTCGCCGGCTGGATCGGGTTGAGGGCCCGGAGATGGCAAGCCGGAGTTCGTCCAAACCGCCGGCGGCTGTGTGAGGGCGGGCCTGGCGGCCGCTCTGTGTACGGTCATGTGTCGGCCAAGGCTGCCGGCTCGTCATCTCAGTTAGAGAGCCGCGTGCTCAGCCGCGTCGGAGTGGACCTTCGTCGACTTTGGGACCTGACGTAGTCGATTTTGAGGTGGAGTGCTTGACCGAGGGTAAGGCCGGCCGCTCGCCCCTCGGGGTCACGTCGTTCCGTGCGACTGATTGCCACAGAACCGCCCGCCGGCAGGACGCCTCGCAGGTCTTATGGCCTTGTAATTGCGGATGGATCGCGTTCCTACCCTCAGTGCCGGGGCGCGCTTGAACTCGCCACCCGATGCGGCGAGTTCGTTACTCGGCCTTACCGAACGCTTTGATCTCCTCCGTTTCCTCTGCGGTGAGCTGGCGTGGCTCTTCGCCGCGCTCGACCTTCTCGCTTTGGACATAGTGGCGGATGTCCTCGACGATCTCGGGGTTGGCAAGAGTGGTGACGTCGCCGACGTCGGCGAAATTGGAGATACCTGCGATCACTCGGCGCATGATCTTTCCCGACCGCGTTTTCGGCATGTCCGGCACAATCCACACGCTTTTGGGTCGGGCGATCTTGCCGATCTCGCGATCTATGGCCTCGATCACCTTGTCTTGTATCTCCTTGCTCGGAGACAGCCCGGGCTTCAACGAGACGTACATCTCCACGGCTCGGCCACGCAACTCGTCTATTACCGGCACGGCAGCGGCCTCGGAGACCTCGTCGACGGTCAGAGCTGCGGACTCGAGCTCTTTGGTCCCGAGGCGGTGCCCGGCGACGTTGATCACATCGTCGATCCGGCCGAGGATCCGGTAGTAGCCATCGGCGGCCTGAACCGCTCCGTCACCGGCCAAGTATGGCCAGTCTCGCCAGTCCTTGCTGTTCTTGTCGGCGCAGTACTTCTCGTAATAGGTTTGCACGAACCTTTCCGGCTGGCCCCAGATGGTCTGGAAGATCCCGGGCCAGGGGTTGCGGATACAGATGTTGCCGGCCCGGCCGCTTCCAGCCGACACTTCGTTTCGGTCCTCGTCATATATCACGGGGTAGATCCCCACAACGGCGGGTCCGCAGCTGCCCGGTTTCATTGGATGCACCGCGGGCAGCGTGCTTCCAAGGAAACCACCGTTCTCGGTCTGCCACCATGTGTCGACGATCACGGCTTCACGTTTGCCGACGGAGTCGTGGTACCAGCGCCACACCTCTGGTTCGATAGGTTCACCCACGGTCGTCATATGCTTGAAGTGGTAGTCATACTTCGCTGGTTCGTCCGGCCCGAGCTTGCGCAGCATACGAATAGTGGTGGGCGCGGTGTGAAAGATGTTCACCCCGAGGCGCTCAGCGATCCGCCACGGCCGACCCGGATCGGGGTAGGTAGGCACGCCTTCGTACATGACACTGGTCGTCCCGAGCGACAACGGTCCGTAGACGATGTAGGAGTGTCCCGTGATCCACCCGATATCAGCCGCGCACCAGTAGGTGTCTTCGGGATGGATGTCCTGATAGTACTTCGAAGTTCCCGTGACATACGCCAGGTAACCGCCGGTGGAGTGTTGGCACCCCTTCGGCCGCCCCGTGGTCCCGCTCGTGTACATGAGGAAGAGCGGTGCTTCGGCCGGCATGGAGACGGGGTCAACCACCTTGTCGCGATATTCGCGGATGATCTCGTCGACGAAGAAGTCTTGACCTTCGATCATGGGGCTCCGCGACGCGTACTCGCCGGGGTGGCGCCGCCAAACCAGCACCTTGTCGACCTCCTGGCCGAGCTTGCGGGCCGCCTCCAACGCCTCGTCGGCCTTGACCTTGTGGTCGATCAGGTCCCCGTTGCGGTAGTAGCCGTCCACGGTCACCAATACGCGGCTACCGGAGTCGGCTATGCGGTCCCCACACGCGGCACCGGAAAACCCTCCGAACACCTCGGAGTGGATGACACCGAGCCGGGCGCAAGCGAGCATGGCGATCGGCAGCTCGGGGACCATCGGCATATGGAAGGTGACCCGATCGCCTGTCTTCAGCTCGCAGAACCCTCGAAGCAGAGCCGCAAACTCGTTGACCCGCCTGTAAAGCTCCTGGTAGGTGATCGCCTGGGTGTCCTCAGTCTCAGGTTCTGGTACCCATATAATTGCCGCTTTGTTGCGCGAGCCCGTCAAGTGCCGGTCGATGCAGTTGTAGCTGGCGTTCAAGCGGCCACCCACGAACCACTTCCAAAACGGCGGGTCCGTTGTGTCGAGCGTCGTGTGCCAGTACGTGTCCCAGCTGAGCAGGTCGCCGTACTCCTTGAAGCAATCGGGGAACCGGTCCTCTGCGAACCGCTCGAAGATGTCAGGATCGAACGCGTTCGCCTGACCGATGAACTTAGCGGAAGGAAAGTAGTAGCCCTCCTCGCGCCAGTGGACGGCAATTTGTGCCTCCGAGACCTCTCCCGACTCGGCTCCGGTCGCCTCTGTGAGACTCTCGCCTGCCATCTCCCCTCCCTCTCTAGACGAATCCCGACAACACCACACTAGGCCGCTCACGCGGGCTCAGCACATGGGAGTCGTTCGAGGGCACGCAGAACGCGCGGCCCATACCCTGGGTGGTATCGGAAGTCATGTGCCTGGGCGAGTCGAGTAGGCAAAGTTGACCCGCGGGAGAACACCAATACACCGCGGCGAAACGCGTGGCTCTCACCGGCAAGATCCGCGACAGCCGGGCTCCGAGGTCGGTTCGACCCCAGCGATCCCGGAGGTAGCCGAACCCAGAAGATCCCGAACACCACGGCTATATCACCCAGCACAGTGGAAATCCCCTGCTCCCTCTTATGAGTGCTGTTGATGTAACGGGCGAGAATGTATTGCGCTGACGTGTCGGTATTCGGCGTGCCTACGATAGGGAACTCACGACCAGTATCACCACGAAGGCCACCCCGCAGATGGCCCCCATCTGGCTCGGTGCTCAGGCTCCAACCCGCTTGGTTGCATGACCATGTTCCTAACCCCCCCTCCCATGGCTCAGAATGCGCTCAAACCCTCGGAAGAAGGGTTGAGCCTTCCTTCGTAGCGCCAGAGCGTGATGCACCAGATGAAGAGTCGTGGTCCAGACGAACTAGGGCGGTAGTTGGCCGTCGCAAGGAGTGCGTAGTGTTCGGTGTCCTGACTTCGTCGGTGGCGGGGACCGGTGGCGGAGGAACACCTCGTCGGGATCAGCCACCGGGACAATCTAACGCCGACGCGGACCAGCACGACCGGTTACCGAACGGCTCGTCGGTCTGGGCCGCTTGTCAGTTCGGCACGGAACGTGAGCCCGGAACAGCGGCACCTCCCCGACAGCCCCTGGGCGCAGAATAACGGCCTCCGTCCACGGACCACAGGGTGCTTGAGCCATCCCCGAAGTGCCATACGGCAACGGACCGGCCGCCCTTGCTCGTAGCGACGAGATGGCCCACCCCGAGTACCAGGATAACCGTCCTTTAGCCGGCGTCCGGGGCGATTTGGGCGGCGCGGATAGGCGATGGCCCAGCCGCGTGTTCTGGGACGCGCATTCCGCTCGCAGCATCGACCACGAGGGCGAACACGACACCGTCGATCGGATCGGCCGGGAAGCCGTCGCCAGCTGAGTGTTCTGCGTGGGCGTTTCGGAAGTGACCCATCGCTGCCTCCGGCTATTACCCAGTCTCAACACGCCAAGTCGATGCGAGGGCCCGGCGCTCCGCTCGGCCCTTATTGACCGAGCGTTGTCCGTGGGTCGCGTCCCATGAAGGCAGCGAGGCGTTCCCAGTCGTCAGCATCGGGAGCTGGGTAGACCTCCGCCTCGAAAGGGGCCCCGTGCTCTGGCCGGATAAGGTTAGGGTCGTGTAGTCGCAACCCGGACGACGCTGGAGTTCAATGGCCAACGATCGAATAGCACACGACCCGAGGATCGACCCGCGAATCAAGGCGGTCTTTGGCGGTATCGAGGTGCCGTCTTCGCTCGGCGACGTCGCTGATCGAGCCGTTCTCCTCAAGGAGGCGTCGTCGGAGGAGGCCATCGCCCGACAGGCCATGTTCAAGGGCTTCATGGACCTCGTCGACTCCGAGGACGTCGTCCCCTCTGTCGGCCTGGAAATCACCGAGCACCCCATCACATCGCAACCAGACAGCAACGAGATCAATCTTCGGTTGATTCGCCCGGCCGGCCGCGAAAATCCTGCCTGCGTCTACTACATCCATGGAGGCGGGATGGCCTCGCTGTCCTGCTACGACGGCAACTACAGGGCGTGGGGCCGGATCATCGCCGCCCAGGGCGTCGCTGTCGCCATGATCGACTTCCGAAACAGCATCAGCCCATCATCAGTCCCCGAGGTGGCGCCCTATCCCGCAGGTCTCAACGATTGCCTGTCCGGCCTCGAATGGGTCGTCGCAAACGCCCAGAGCCTGGGCATTGACCGGTCCCGGATCGTCGTGGCCGGCGAGAGCGGCGGCGGGAACCTCACTTTGGCGACCGGACTTCGGCTCAAGAGAGAAGGCAAACTCGAGCTCATCAAGGGCCTGTTCGCCCTCTGTCCCTACATCGCCGGGTCTTGGCCCCGCCCGAATCTTCCTTCCTCTACCGAGAACAACGGAATCCTGCTGGACCTCCACAACAACAGGGGCGCCATGGGATACGGCATCGAGCAGTTCGAGCGCCGCAACCCGCTCGCGTGGCCCCTGTTCGCCTCCCCCGAAGACGTCGACGGGCTCGTTCCGACCGTAATAAGCGTCAACGAGTGCGACCCGCTTCGCGACGAAGGTATCGAGTTCTACCGGCTGCTCTTACGCTCCGGCGTACAGGCCAGGTGCCGCCAAGTCATGGGCACCATCCACGGCACTGAGGTCTTCCCCGTCGCCTGTCCTGACATCAGCCGCGACACCGGGATCGCAATAGCATCCTTCGCCCAAGGTTGACCGGCCCGGCCCGGCCCGTTTCGCCCTCCGCTTTCCTCAACTCACACATCCGACCTCGACTGGGTAGAAAACGCCGGAAGAGCCGATGCTGTGGCGCTCTGGGGCGTCCCACAGGCCCCGGATTACCGAGCGAAGATTCTGTATCCATTCTGGCGACACCCGCGGCTCCTTCACTTTGGATCTCAAAGAAGCAGAGAGGCGCCTCCAACCGCACACGGAGGGCGCGGAAGCCGGCGGAGGAGCTGAAGGTTAGGGGCAGCCGACCCGAAGGGTCGAGTCTTTGACGCCAGGTCCGACCGGTGCGGGAGGCGGTTACCTCTCTCGAGGACGAGGACCGCACCCTCGTCGGAACACTTCTCGCCAGGGCAGACTGAGGCCAGCAAACGGCCTCCCGGTCTCTTGATTGGTGAGCGATCGGGTGAACGGGTGCCCGTTGTACCGCTGTGCTTCGGCTGGAGCATCACGGTCGCGGCGAGCTCGACCGCAGCCGGCCGCCTAGCTCATTGTGTCGACGATTGGCTATGTCACGGTTGTCCTTTACGAGGTTGAGCGTCGGTGGGGACGTCTCCTGGTGGCGCAAAGGAGAATGCCGCCGCAGACTAGTAGGGCCAACGCGGCCTGCAGCAGTGGCCACAGGGTGGCTCCGGTGGCGGCCAGTTCGGGGGTTGCAGTCGCTGGTGCAGGAACAAGCTGAGGGGTTGCAGTCGCTGGTGTGGAAACAAGTACCGGTGACGCCGGCGTGATCACGTGGGTGACCCAGTTGGCGTCGCAGGCCTGGGTGGGGTCGGTTGGGTCGCAGTTGGTGTTCGGGCCGGGGACGAGGGTGGCGACGTTGTCGATGTCGAAGGTTTCGTCGAATGTTGGATCTATCTGCGCGGTAACCGTGAAGGTGACCTTTCCGCCGGGGGCGACGGTGACCTGTGCGCCGGTGATGGCCCCGGTTCCCGATGTCGGGGTGACGGTGGATCCGGGTGTGGCGGTCGCGGTCCAGGAGCCGGGGAGCAGTCCGGCCGGGGTGGCGATCGGTCACCGTGCCGTGACCGGTGGTGGTTGAGGTGTTGGTGACGGTGACGTTGTAAGTGACCGTGTCGCCGGGAGCCAAGGCTTCTGTTCCTGAGTCGGCGGTTTTGCTGATGGCTAGCGCGGCGGGAGGCGGGTCGGAGTTGAAGGCCGTGGACGCGTCGCAGACCGGGTCGCCGTTGTGGCAGGCGGTGTTGTCGCCGGGTGTGGCTGACGCCGTGTTGGTGATGCTGCCGCCTGGGAAGGTGGTGAGTATCTCGGCGGTGATAGTGAAGGTGACGGTGCCTTCGGGTGCGAGGGTGACGGCTACGCCGGTCGGCGGTCCCGTACCGGATGCCGGTGTCGCGGTGGTGCCGGTTCCGGTGGTGGTGGTCGTCCAGGTGGCGGTGGAGCGGTCGAGTTGTGGCGGCAGGGGTTCGTCGATGGTGGCGTTAGCCGCTTGCTGGTCGCTGAGGTTGGTGACCGTCACCCGGTAGGTGACGTCCTGGCCCGGTTGCGGCTCGGGGTGGGTCGGTTCGTGGGTTTTGGTGATGGTGATCAGGGAGGGCGTCGGGAAGGTGGTGGTCGCCGAGCAGGATGGATCTGTGTCGGGGGCGCATTCGGTGTTGGTGCCCGGGGTCACCGAAGCGGTGTTGGTGACGTCGCCGCCGGCCCAGTCGCCGCGGACGGTCGCTTGCACGGTGAAGGTCACTTTGCCCTCGACGGCCAATACCACTGGGACGGATTGGATGGGTCCGGTCCCGCTGGCGGTGGCTCCTCCGTCGACGCTCGAGCCGGTGGTGGCGACTGCGGTCCAGGTGATGCCTTGCAGAGCGCGGAGAGTCGAACGGGTCGTCCACGGTGCCTTCGGCTTGGGTCGTGGCGCTGGTGTTGGTGACGGTCAGGGTGTAGGTCACGTCCTCGCCCTGGACGGGGGACGCCGGGCGTGGGTTTTGGTGATGGCGAGGGTGGCCGGCGTTGGGTTGGCTGTGAACGTGTCCTCGGCGTCGCAGGTCGGCTGCCCGTCCTCGCACGCAGTGCCGGTGCCGGGGGTGACCGACCCGACATTGTGGATCGTCACCGTTTCCCCACTGGGCAGGATGGTGGCGGTGATGGTGAAGGTCACCGTGCCGCCGTTGGGGGCCACCGTGATCGGCACGCCGGTCGGCGATCCCGTGCCCGTCAGGGCGTTGCCGGCGGCGACCCGCACGTCGACCCGGTGCTGGGGGTGCAGGTCCAGGTCGCGCCCGCGGCGTCCAGCGGCGGATCCGGCAGGGTGTCGGAGAAGGTGCCCGAACCGGTGGCGCTGCTGCCCGGGTTGGTGACGGTCACCGTGTAGGTGACTTGTTGGCCCGCGAGTGGGTCGGGATCGGTCGGTGCGTGCGTCTTCGCCACCGTGCAGCTGGGCCGGGTTGGCGAAGCTGGCCTCGGCCTGGCAGGGCGGCCTGGCCGTCCGCGCATCCGGTGTTGAGGCCCGGGGTGGCGGTGGCGGTGTTGGTGACCTGAGTCCCGTTGTAGGGCGCGGATACGTGGGCGGTGATGGTGAAGGTCACCGTGCCACCTGGGGCGATGACCAGGCTGACACCGGCGGGGAAGCCCGTTGTTGCACTGGCCGGCGTCGCCGTGGTGCCCGCACCGGTCGTGGTCGTCGTCCAGCCCCCGTCGGCGACGATCTGCGCCGGGACCGGATCAGCGAAGGTGGCATGCGCGGTCGTGAACTCGTCTGGGGTTGGTGACCACCACGGTATAGGTGATGGCAGCTCACCCTGCGCCGGCGTGGTCGGGGACCTGTTCCTTGGTGATCGTGAGCAGGGCGGTCTCGGGGGTGGCCGTGAAGGTGTCCTCGCCGTCGCAGGTCGGCTGCCCGTTCACGCACGCGGTGCCGGTGCCGGGGGTGACCGACCCCACGTTGTCGACGGTCACCGCCATCTCACTGGGCCGGATGGTGACGGCGATGGTGAAGGTCACCGTGCCGCCGTTGGGGGCCACCGTGATCGGCACACCGGCCGGCGATCCCGTGCCCGTCAGGGGTTCGCCGGCGGCGACCCGCAGGTCGACCCGGCGCTGGGGGCGCACGTCCAGGTGGCTGTCTGCGGCGTCCAGCGGCGGATCCGGCAGGGGGTCGGAGAACGTGCCCGAACCGGTGGCGCTGTTGCCCGGGTTGGTCACGGTCACCGTGTACGTGAACTGCTGGCCCGGGACCGGGTGGGGATTGGTGGGCTGCGTGTGTCTTCGCCACCTCCAGCCGGGCCGGGTTGATGAAGCTGTCTTCGGCCTGGCAGGTCGGCTGGCCGCTCCGCACATCCCGTGTTGAGGCCCCGGGGTGGCGGTGGCGGTGTTGGTGACCTGAGTCCCGTCGTAAGTCGCCGACACGTGGGCGGTGATGGTGAAGGTCACCGTGCCGCCCGGGGCGATGACCAGGGTGACACCGGCGGGGAAGCCCGTGGTCTGCACTGGCCGGCGTCGCCGTGGTGCCCGCCCCGGTCGTGGTCGTCGTCCAGCCCCCGTCGGCGACGATCTGCGCCGGGACCGGATCATCGAAGGTGGCATGCGCGGTCGTGAACTCGCTCGGGGTTGGTGACCACCACGGTGTAGGTGAGGAGTTCACCAGCCGCCGGCGGGGTCGGGTTGATCGGGGTGTGGGACTTGGCGATCGTGAGCGGGGCGGTCTCGGGGGTGGCCGTGAACATGTCCTCGCCGTCGCAGGTCGGCTGCCCGTTCACGCACGCGGTGCCGGTGCCGGGGGTGACCGACCCCACGTTGTCGACCGTCACCGGCACTCACTGGGCCGGATGGTGACGGTGATGGTGAAGGTCACCGTGCCACCGTTGGGGGCCACGGTGATCGGCACGTCCGTGTCGGCGATCCCGTGCCCGTCAGGGGGTTCGCCGGCGGCGACCCGCACGTCGACCCGGCGCTCGGAGTGCACGTCCAGGTTGCGGTCGCGGCGTCAAGCGGCGGATCCGGCAGCGGGTCGGAGAAGCGTGCCCGACCCGGTGGCGCTGTTGCCCGGGTTGGTCACGGTCACCGTGTAGGTGACCTGCTGGCCCGGGACCGGTGGGGATCGGCGGGGGCGTGCGTCTTCGCCACCACCAGCCGGGCCGGGTTGATGAAGCTGGCCTCGGCCTGGCAGGTGCGGCTGGCCGTTTTCACAGGCGGTGTTGAGGCCCGGGGTGGCGGTGGCGGTGTTGGTGACCTGATCCCGTCGTAGGCGCCGGCTACGTGGGCGGTGATGGTGAAGGTCACCGTGCCCCCGGGGCGATGACCAGGGTGATCTTATCCGGTGGGGAAGCCTGTCGCTGCACTGGCCGGCGTGGCCGTGGTGCCCGCGCCGGTCGTGGCGGTCGTCCAGTCCCCCGTCGGCGACGATCTGGGCCGGGACCGGATCATCGAAGGTGGCGTGCGCGATCGTGAACCCGCTGGGGTTGGTGACCACCACGGTGTAGGTGATGGCACTCACCCTGCGGCCGGCGGTGGTCGGGGTTTGTTGCTTGGTGATGGTGAGCGGGGCCGGCTCAGGGGTGGAGGCGACCGGGACCTCCGCCGGGCAGCTGGTTGCGCTCGGGTCTTCTGCGCACACGCGTGTGCTCGCCGGGGGTGGCGGTCGCCTTGTTGGTGATGGTGCCGCCCTGGAAGGTGGGATCCACGGTCACCGTGACCGTGAAGGTGGCGACGCCGAGGGGCAACAGGGTTACCGCTACGTTGGTGATATCGCCGGTCCCGTTGATGGGAGCGCAGGTGGAGCCGGTGCTCGCAGCGCAAACCCAAGTGGCGCCGGTGAGCTGAGAGGGAATGGTGTCGTTGACCGTGGCCGAAGCGGTGGTGGTGGCGGACTCGTTAACTACTTGAACCGTGTAGACGAACGTTTCGCCGGGCTGGGGGGTGGCGTCGCTGGTGTGCTTGGTGATGGTGATCGGGGCCGGCTGGAGCACGACGGTGATGTCAGTGCTGGCGCAGTTCGGGTCCTGGCTGGGCGTCGAGCAGTTGGTGTTGGGTGAGGTGACGGTCGCGGTGTTCTCGATGCTGGTGCCAGTGAAGGTGTCCGCAATGGTGCCGGCCACGGTGACCGTGAACGAGTTGGGGGCGGCGTGGGTCAGCAACGCTTTGGTCGCCGTCAGGGTGCCCCCGGAGATGGTGGCGGTCGCCCCGTTGGTCGCCGTCGCCGTCGGGTTGGCCAGGCCGGCCGGCAACGGATCGGTCACTGTCACGTTGGCGGCGTCGGCCGGCCCGATGTTGGCCACGGTGATCTGGTAGCTGAACGGGTCGCCCACGTGCACCGGTTTGGGGGCGCCGGTCTTGGTGATCACCAGGTTGGTTCGCGTGGTCGACAAAGCCGACGCCGTATTCGACAGCGGTTCGTTGGCCTCGCCCAGGGCGTGCACGGTGGCCGTGTTGGCGATGCGTCCAGCCGCGATGTCGGCCGCCGTGATGGTGTGGGTGGCGGTGCAGGTGTACGACGCCGCCGGCGCCAGCGTGCCGGCATGCGCGCAGTCGGCGATGTCGCCGCCGAACAGGGGGTCGTTCACCGACAGGCTGTGGATGGGAACCGCCGAGGTGTTGGTCACGGTGAACGTGTAGGGCAAGGCGGCGCCCACCGTGGTGTAGGTGGGGGCTACCGTCTTGGTCAAGCCGACCGACGGTACGGGCACGGCGGTGGTCATCCCGGCCAGGAAGTAGCCGTCGCCCGACGTGGTGGTGGTCAGGGTGATGGCGGTGGCGCCGGCCGGCACGATGCCCGGTGGCAGCGTCCACGACACGTTGTCGGTGCTGAAGTTGCTGGTCCAGTTGGGGTTGGTGGCCTCCTGGGCGTAAGAGACGAAGAAGTTGTTGGTCTGGCCGGTCACCGGGTGGGTGATGTTGTGGCCGTTGACGGAGAAGGTGTCGCCGCTTATTCCGGCGTCGCCCTCGCCGGCGATGAGTCCGACCTGCACATCGTCGGGGTCGGTGATGGCGGGCACGGTTACCACCGTGTTGGTGGGCGGCTTGCCGCTCTGCTGGTACGCGAACCCGTTCTGGACCGTGATCTGCTTGCCGACGTGGCCGGCGGCCAGGTCGACGCTCGGGTACTCGTAGACCACCACCACGTCCCAGCCCAGCCCGGCCTGGTTGAAGCCGTTCGCCGGGAAGGGAGCGTCAGCCCCCCACACCGTGATCTCACCGCTGCGGCCGGCCATCAGTGAGGTGATCTCAGCCGAGGCCGAGTAGTAGTAGTCGTTGGTGTCGCTGGCCGGATCTCCCGGCTGAATCGAGGTGCCCCGTTGCGGCGTGACCGACTGGTAGTGCTGATCGTCGCCGATTGACACTTTCATGGGCAGCGTGTAGATCGACGGGTTCCACACGATGTTGGGGTTGGCATCCTTCTGCGACGTGCCCAGCCAGCTCAGCTCGGCGAACACCACCCGGCCGCCGGGGGGAATCTTCACCGTGGCCGACGAGGAGGTCGCCGTGGCCGGGTTGGAGTCCCGGTCCAGGTCCTTCTGTATGACCTGGTTGTTGTAGAACGGCAGGTTGCCCGGGTTCGTCAACGCCGTGTTGATGTCGCGGACGCAACCCCCGGCCGGCAGCGCGCTGCCATTGGTCAGCGCAGCACAATCGAGCAACCCGTTACCCGCCTGGTCGTATCCGCCCACCAGCGTGGCGCTGAACACCGGCGCAATAGCCAACCGCGTGTTGACCACCGCCGCCGCCGCTCGCGGCACCGGCAAGACCGAGGTAAGCCCGACGCACACCAGCGCCATGGCGACTGCTGTAACGACAAGAATCCGAGTCGTACGAACCACCGGCTGCCTCCATGGGCCACGACGAGCAGTCACCACCATGCAAACGGGGGCCCTGGCGGTCCACTCCACCGAGTCCAGAGCAGAGAGGGCGACACGACCTCAACGACGATCGTAACTGACAGGGCCTCAGCGTGACAAGGACGCCCCGGTCCCGGCGCGTGGTGGAGCTGTTCGAGCTACAAGCAAGAAGAAGGGACCCCTGTCTGGCGCCTTCAACAGCAGCGATCTGGTCGGACACCGAAGCTTACGAGCTAGCAACGGCCGCTGGCCGAGGTTTGCGACCATCGCAGTTGAGGTGGACTCTTCGGACGGTGTTGGCACTGCCGCTAACCGACAATCGGCGCCGAGAACCCCTTGAGCGTAGACAGACTATTGGACCGCCTCGATGCGGGGACCGAGACAGACGAGATCAACGTCGAGGATGTGGCGATGGTCTATAAGACCGATAAAGGAAAGGTGAAGATCCAGCAGACTTCTGATGCGACCGCGGCCAAGGGCGCCGTCAAGGGCGGTGGGCTCGGTCTGCTCGTCGGGATCATTGCCGCACCGCTGGTGCCGGCGGTGGCGGTGGGCGCGGGTATTGGGGCGCTGGTGGGGAGGGCACGGGACGGCGGGATCTCCGACGAGCTCATCAAGCAAGCCGGTCAGGCCATCGAGAACTATGGCGCCGTCGTCTTCGTGCTTGCTGACCAGGCCAACAGCCAAGTCGTTACTGGGCTCATCGACGACGCCGTGGCCCGTGGCGCCAAGGTGGAGTATCAGGTCCTTTCCGAGGATGCTCAGGACCTGCTTCGCATGCAGCTCAAGGCGGGCAAGGTGGGTGTGGGAGTGCAGGTCGACTTGAAGGGCATGACGCTCGACCAGTACGACGAGACGGTCAAGCGGATGGGTTTCGAGCCCCAAGGTGCAGGCGCACCAGGGTGCTTGTTCCACTGGGTAACGAAGACGCCTGATGGGATCAGGGTGACTGACGTCTGGGACAGGCAAGAGGACTTCGATACGTTCGCGAAGGAGAAGCTTGGACCGATCACTCAGGCGGTCGGCGTCCAGGCGCAGCCTGAAACCCAATATTTCGACGTACACAACTACTTGACAGCAGGCTGAACGACCGGGTCGGCCACCGAGGCGGTAGCCGTCCGGCTCCACACAGACGTGGCGGCCAGGCAGAGCCTGGCGGCTAGAAGAGATGACCGTTGGGAGAATGTGACGGTCGGATCTTCGCCGATTCGTTCACCGATCGCGAGGGCGTCGGAAGCCGATCCAACCCCACCCGGTGACCCTATTTGCGCTATACACAGCGCCCGCGGCCCTTGCCGCTTGGCGGGGCCGTGAGGACGAGGCCGGCGACCTGGTCGCGGCCATATGAGCCAGGTCGTGCCCCGCGGTGAGGGAATCGAGGTGATCGTCGCGCAGTGGACCAGCGCGGTCCTTTTCAACAGCCTGGGATAATACGAGCGGGCGCTCGCCGCGGCCGAGGGGGCATCCGAGTACCCCGAGGACCTCGGGATCTCGACTTGGTCGTTGATCGACCTCGTCGAGGCGGCGGTCCGCAGCGCTAAGAGCGAACGCGCATCCGCCCCCGTCCAGCGACTCTCGGAAGCGAGACGCGCAAGTGGCACGGACTGAGCGCTCGGCATGGAGGCGAACTCACGTGCCCTGATAAGCGAGGACGACATCGCCGAGGGTTTCTACCGCCAGGCGATCAAGCACCTCGGCCGAACCCGGGTACGGACAGAACTGGCCCGGACCCATCTTCTGTATAGCGAATGGTTGCGGCGCCAGAACCGACGCCTCGACGCCCGCGAGGCGCTGCGGACCGGCCACGACCTATTCAACGTGATGGGGGAGACAGGGTTCGCAGAGCGACCCGACGCGAGCTGCTGGCGACGGGAAAACGGTCCGTCAGCGCAGAGTCGACACACGCGACCAATTGACTGCCCAGGAAGCGCAGATCGCCAAACTGGCTACCGACGGGCGCACCAACGCCGAGATCGGCGCCGAGTTGTTTATCAGCCCCCGCACCGTCGAATGGCCACTTGCGCAAGGTATATCCCAAGGTCGGCACCACCCCGCGGCGAGACCTCCGCAGGGCGCTATCCGACGCGAGCCGGGTGGCTCTAACCGCCTAGAGGCAAGCGACTCCTGATTATTAAGATGTGTTGCTTGAGGCACGTCTCGCACGAGCACGTCACGGTGGTCAGAGGCGAAGCCTCGATCGGTTCCTGTCCCGGTGATCCGCCGAGATTGGACCGACATCTAGCTCTACGGTGGCGGTTGGCCTGCCTGAGTTTCTGTCTCGCGGTGGTGGCCCTGGCTGGACCGCTCGGGTTCTTCGCCTTCTTCGCTATAGGCATCTGGATCCTCATCGTGGCCTCCCTCATGTGGCGACACGAGGAAGCTCTGCCACTAGAGCCGCCGAAGACGAACAGTGAACCGGCCTGATCCTCCTCCAGACAAGAAGTCTGGGCCCCAGCCCCAGTATTACGACTCGCAGGGCACCGGCGACTTACTGAAGACCGAGAACGAGGAGTTACGCGCCGGCCCGGGAGAGCTACAAAGCCTGGTCCAGGGCCCTCATCACCACTGTCACGGATCTGGAGGAGCAACTGGCCGAACGAGAGCACGAGTCCTGACCGGAGTCGAGAGATCTGTCATGGCTCATGTCCCCTGCCACCACGACACCTCCAGCACGTAGCCGCCCCTACACCCTGGAGGCTCTGCGCCAGGCTCGTCCTCGCCCAGGAACTTCTACGTAGACTCAGCAGGGGCCTGGTCACGATCCCCGGCCCCTGCTGCTACGAAAACGTGAGCAGAGGTCGCCTTAGTCCCGGATGCCCTGGACCTCTTACCGGATGCAGCATCCTGGGTGTCCCGGCCCCTTGGATAGCTCGGTCAGACGATCAGTTAGGACGTCGCGCTCGAGGAAGGGTGAGTCCCATCCTCAGAGCGACATCGAGTAGATCGGCCAGAACGTCGGACTCATCAACCTCGGCAGTCACCACCCGCCGAGCACCTACTGTCCGAGTCAGAAAAAGTCGGTAGTTAGGAATTTTGGGTCCGGATGCCGCGTTCGATCGTCGTGTCAGCGACGATTGGTGGCGACCATGCCCTATCCGAGGCCCCACAAGTGGTGCCCAGCGACGACGAGCGACAGACGCTTGAGCGATGGGCGCGCCGACCCAACAGCGCCCAGGTGTTGGCGCTGCGGTGCCGGATCGTGTTGGCCTGCGCCGAGGGCGCCACGAACACTGCGGTGGCGGCCCAGCTGGGAGTGAGCATGGACACCGTCACCAAGTGGCGGGCTCGCTTTGTCACCGACCGCCTCGACGGCCTCCACCACGAACCCCGCCCGGGGCCGCCGCGCACGACCGGCGATGACGATGTGGAGCGGGTCATCGTCAAGACCATCGAGCAGACACCGCCCGGTGCCACGCACTGGTCGACACACTCGATGGCCGCAGCAACAGGGATGAGCCAGTCGGCGGTGAGCCGCACCTGGCGGACCTTCGGTCTCAAACCGCACCTGGTGGAGTCGTTCAAGCTGTCGCCCGACCCGCTGTTCGTGGAGAAAGTACGCGACATCGTCGGGCTGTATCTCAACCCGCCCGACGCCGCCGTGGTGCTGTGCGTCGACGAGAAATCGCAGATCCAGGCGCTCGATCGCACCGCCCCGGTGCTGCCCCTCATGCCAGGCACGCCAGCGCGGCTCACCCACGACTACAAACGTCACGGCACCACCAATCTCTACGCCGCTCTCGATGTCGCCTCGGGCAACGTGATCGCCGAACTGACCCCACGGCATCGAGCCGAAGAGTTCCGCCGGTTCTTGAACCTGATCGACGCCAACGTGCCAGGCGAGCTCGACATACACGTCATCGTCGACAACTCCTCCACCCACAAAAGCCCCATCCAACGCTGAAGTGTCCGCCATCCCCGCTTCAGCCTGCACTTCACCCCGACCTACCTGCTCCTGGCTCAACCCGGTCGAACGCTGGTTCGCCGAGCTCACCAGCAAATGGCTACGGCGCGCCACCCACCGCTCCACCCGATAGCTCATCGCTGTCATCCGCGCCTGGACACGAACCTGGAACGACGACCCCCGCCCGTTCGTGTGCACAAAACCGCCGACGAGATCCTCACCAACCTCGCCAAGGCCCGGGGCGTGGGTATCCGGAGGCAGGTCAGCGCTAGTTTATGTGCATCCCGGAGATGGCTCGGGCGATCACCAGATGCTGGATCTCGCTCGTCCCTTCGAAGATGGTGAAGCTCCGTTTGTACCGTCTGACCAGGATTTCGCGTCCGCCCAGTCCACTGCGTCCAGGGATTTTTCCGTCCTCTCGCCTCCCGTCCAGCCCGTTGTAGGGACGGTAGGGATGCCCCGGTTCAGGAGACGTGAACCGCGTTATCGAGAGATCGGCCTCCAAGATCTCTTCAAACTGGGACCAGCAGGGGGCTTCCATGCCAAAGCCTCCCGAAGCCGAGACGCACGATTCGCCGCCGCCAGATTTCACTGACTTTGATCATGTTTGAGTTGCGGACGGGAGCCGGGGTGCTTGCTGGAGTTGGTGCGCCCCTATCGGCACTTGTCTGTAGCGGCTGCGGTGCTGTCGATGATGTAGTCGACGGGGCCCGATTGTTGCCTTGGCGACGGTGGTGTCTGTAGCGGTGTTGTCGATGTTGCCGACTGGGCGGTGGTGGGGTCACGAGCGGACGGGGACGGTCTGGGGAGAGGATGGTGGCCGTCGTTGATGTGATTGAAGGGGCCCCTCCCCTCGGGTTGGCGCTCTCGGGGAGGGGACCCCAAAGGCGGTTCGCGCCCGTGGCCATGGTATGGGCTTGCCAGCTGTCGGTCGAGGAGTACGCCACAGCCGGCAAGGCGGTGGTGGTGCCTCGGTGTTGCTGTCCGGGCTGCCGGGCGTCGATGGTGTTCTGGTCGGGCTATTGGCGGACAGTGCGGGATGGTGGGTCGTGGCGGATTTGGGTGCGCCGGGCTCGCTGCTCGTCGTGTCGGGTGAGTCATGTTCTGTTGCCGTCGTTCTGTCTGGTGGGGCGCACTTTCGGGGTGGAGGTGATCGGCTCGGCGGTCCAGGTGGCGGTGGACGGCAGGGGCTCTCGTGCCGTGGCGCGGGTGGCGGGGGTGGCGCAGTCCACGGTGCGGAGCTGGTGCGGGCGACATCGTGAGCGGGCCCGGGTGGCCTATGCGGTGGCGGTGATGGTTGGAGCGGTAATCGGGTTGCGTGTGGCTGGGTTAGCCTCGTCGGCGGAGGCGGCGGTCCTGTCGGGGTTGGACGACTTGGCCCGGGCGGTGTGTGAGACCGATGTCCTGGCCCGCTGGCCGGCAGTGTCGGTGATGACCAATGGAAGGTGGCTGGTCCCGGTCAGTTCCGCAGGACCAACAACATCGCGCGTCTTCCCGGATGTCGACGAGAGGCGTTTGATGACCTTGATCGATTCGAGCGACGGGAAGAGGCCGCCATGACTGTCGAGGTGAGCGAGCTGGGGGCCGGGCTGATCGCCGAAGATGAGCAGCTGAAGATGTTCAGAGTGGAGTCGTCGCGGCGAGGGACCGCCCAGTTGATGTGGCGGGACCCGCCGCCTGACCGACGTCGGGTCCTCACGGGCGAGATTGTCGAGTTGCTGCGAGCCAATCCCGGGCGGTGGGCGGTGGTGCGCGAATACCGGACTAGCACTGCCGTCAACGGTTGGGGTCGTCGAGTGAAACATCCTGTTGATATCGAGTTGCGCGGCGTGGCAGAGCCGCCCGGCTCGGTGCTTTACGCCCGGGCCACGGTGCTGGGGGATGCTCGGTGAACCGTCGCTGCGGAGCACGACAGTCTGCGACACCCAATGGTGACAGCCAGATTCGTATCAGCGTGGAGGTTTACGTCCTCCCGCATCGGTTGGTTCACCTGACCGCCGGCCGGGCCTTGATGGTGCTGTTGCAAGAGCTCCAAGACGATCGGGTCCCGGTGTGCATGGTGCGGGTCGCTCTATCGGGGCCAGCTATGAGCCAGTCGGGTGACTGCTCGTGAGGTTGCAGCGGGTGGTGATGCCCGCCAGCGAGGCGGTCTCTTGGACGGTGCTGGATGACGGTGGGGAGCCGATAGCGCCGATCGAGGCGTACCTGTCGCACCTTTCGGCGATAGAGCGCTCTCCGCGCACCGTGCGGGGGTATGCCATCGGCCTGAAGCTGTGGTTCGAGTTCCTTCACGCCGCAGGCGTTCGTTGGGATGGGGCAGGCCTGGATGATGTGGGGCGCTTTGTGGCCTGGCTGCGATCACCCCGCCGCGACTCGGTGATCATCGATGCCGACCAAGCTGGGCGCAAACCGGCGACGGTCAACCAGTATCTGGCCGCCGTGTTCGGGTTCTATGACTATCTGGCCAGGGTGGGCGTGGGACTAGCTGAGGATCTGATGATCTGGCGGCGGGCGGGCCGGCGAAGCTACAAGCCGTTCCTCTATCACGCCACCAAGGCCAACCCGATCCCGGTCCGGCCGGTGAAGTTGACTGTGCCGCGCCGAAGGCCGAAGACGCTGTCGGAAAAGGACATCCTGGCCATCATCGAGGCGTGCGAGCACCTGCGGGACCGGTTCTTGTTCGCCTTGCTGGCCGAGACCGGCCTTCGGGTTGGTCAGGCATTGGGTTTGCGCCACGCCGATGTGCTCTCCCGGTCTCGAGAGCTGCGCATCGTGCCCCGGGCCGACAACGCTAACGGGGCCCGGGCCAAGATCCCCGACGTCGAGGTCATCCCCATCACCGCCGGTCTGGTCCGCCTCTACACCGAGTACATGCACGCCGAGTACGGAGACCTGGATTCCGACTATGTGTTCGTGAACCTGTGGGCCGAGCCCTATGGCTGGCCGCTCACTTACAACAACGTCAACCAGATGGTGCGCCGGCTGCGGGCTCGCACCGGGGTCGAGTTCAACATTCACATGCTGCGCCACTCGGCTGCCACCGGAATGATCCGCGCCGGCGTGCCTATCGAGGTGGCCGCCCGGCTGCTCACCCACCGCTCCTCGGTGACCACCAGCCAGATCTATGTCCATCTCCTGCCCGCCGACTTGAGAGCCGAGCTTCGACGCGCCGGGGTATGGCCCAGCACCGACCCCGACGCGGATCGCAGCGAACCGGTCCCGCCCTCCACAGAGGACACTGGCCAAGATGACGAGGAAAACGATCAGCCATGAAAGGTCCTCGCCTGGACCCCGACAGAACCGACCGCTGGCCTGATCCTGCTGCTGTCGAAGCCGAATACGCCAAGGACCGCTGGAACGCCAACGCGCTGGGGATACCAGCCCCACGGGGGCGCGAAAGCGTCCGCTTCAGCAGCATCGGCCAGGCATGGCTGCGCCAGGCGGTCAAGGACTGGTGCCGGTGGCGTCTGGCCACCGGATGCGCCTGGGGCACCATCACCGCCTCTGCCACCACCATGGACCGCTTCTCGGCCTTCCTGGCCGCCTGCGAGCCCGACGCCGCCAACAGCAGTGTGATCAGCAGGCTGCTGCTGGAACGCTACTTCTCGTGGCTGGTGGCCACCGGACTGGCGGCCAGCTCCCGCTCGCTCGCCCTGATCTGCCTGCGCGGCTTTCTCGAACACAACCGCCGCCACCAGTGGCTGGCCGAGATCCCCGCCGAGGCCGCGATCTACCAAGACGACCTTCCCCGCCGCGACAACCCCCTGCCGCGTTTCGTTTCCGAGTTCGTCATGGCCCAGCTCGAAACCGAAGGGCATCTGGCCGTGCTGGGACCCGCCATCCGCCACCTGGTCATCGTGTTGATGGAAACCGGGCTCAGAGCCGGCGACGCCTGCACCTTGCCGTTCAACCCCCTCATCGACGACAGCGTCGGCTGGCCCTGCCTGTGCTTCTACAACAACAAGTCCCGATCCGACCAGCTGGTCCCGCTCTCGGGCAGGGCGGCGATGGCCATCAAAGATCAGCAAGCCCATGTCCGTGCCACATGGCCGGCCGGGAGCCGCTGGCTGTTCCCCGACCCGAAGAACAATCCCGATGCCAGCCTGCCGTTCCCCTACTGGACCCTCAAACGAGCGTTGACCACCTGGCAGGCCCGCATCGGGCTGCACGACGAAACCGGGGCTGCGGTCCGGGTCAGCTGCCACCAGTTCCGCCACACCGTCGGGACAAGACTCATCAACGCTGGGGTTCCTCAGCATGTCGTGCAGCGCCTATTAGGCCACGCCAGTCCCCGCATGACCTCTGTGTACGCCCAGCTGTATGACACCACCGTCCGCAAGGAGTTCGACCGCTACCAGCAGCAGCGAGTGGACATCACCGGTCGGCTCCTCGACTACGACCCCGAGTCACCCACCGCCGGGGCGGAGTGGATCAAGCACAACCTCAACCGCATCCAAGCCAGCCTTCCCAACGGCTACTGCGGCCGGCCGCCCCAACAAGAATGCCCCCACCCCAACGCCTGCTTGACCTGCCCCCAGTTCCAGACCACCGTCGAGTTCCTGCCCGTCCACCGCCAGCACGCCCAACACAACCAGGAGCTGCTCGAGGTCGCCGAAACCCACGGTCAGCAACGCCTGATCGACAACCACCGCCGAGTCCAGGACAACCTCGAACGCATCATCTCCTCCCTCGAGCAGCTCCACGACGACAGCTCGGCCGGGAACTGACCGCAGTGCCATGACCGGCAACCCCCAACATCTCGTCCAGGCCGCTCACGCCAAGCACGCCAGCGCCCTGCAACGGGCCCAAGAGGCTCTACGCCGCCTCGACCGCACCGGCCAGCCCATCACCTTCTCCTCGGTCGCCCAGGCCGCGTGCGTCCATCGCAGCTGGCTCTACCGCCAACCCGAACTGCGCGCCCAGATCGAGCGTCTCAGAGCCGACCAACAGCCCCGCTCCCACCGCCAGGTGCCCGCTGCTCAACGGGCCAGCACCCAATCACTCCGGGAGCGGCTCGAAGCTCTCCGCCAAGAAGCCGCACGGCTCCGCCAAGACAACCAGGCCCTACGCGACTACACCTCCCGAGTCCTCGGCGCCCAACGACAAGCCGCTTGCACAACCCCTTACGTGCAACCGCCAGCGACTCCCCTTGACGACATGTCGACAACAAGAAAACCCTTACCGTGACAGCGATTCTCCAGCCCGGCTACAGACAACGGCACCTTGGGGACGCCAAGCATGGCCGGCGCGTTGAGCGTTCGGGGACGGTTCGCGCCCTGACCAACGTCGGCATCGGCCCGGGTCGATAGCGTGGGTCAGGGCTAGCATGCCGGCCATCTTGCACCCCTATGGGCGAGCGAGGACCAGTTCCTTGCCAGTGGTCGCCGCCATTTACGCCCGATCGCAGCCTCGGACGGCCAGCTCGTGGAACGGCTCCCCGAGAAGCTGAACCAAATCTGCTGGGAGCTTGGTAGTCCCGACAAACGGCCAAACGGCGGGCTTCGCCTGCCGGGGCGGCCGCCTCGGCGAAGCACCTCATGGCCTGGGCCTGGACGCCGGCCTTCAGCTTCCAGGAGATGGTATCCCCGGCCGGTAGGTTCGATGTACCCGCTGGTGACGACGCGGACACCTTCGCACAGGAGCCGCTTTACGGCCTCCAGGTGCTCGACGGTCTCAGCGATGGCCAGGTAGGCGAGGGGCTCACCTTCAGTCCGGGGAGGGCCCAGGCCCAGGGCATCGTGGCAACGGACTTCGTCAAGACCCCGGTGCGCTCCCCACGGGCGAACGCGTTCGCGGAGCGCTGGGTGCGCACCGTGCGAGAGGACTGCCTTGACCATCTGCACGTCTTGTCCCGGCGACACCTCGAGGTGATCCTCGAGGAGTACATCGAGCACTACAACTGCGCCAGGCCTCACCGTGGTGTACAGCTCACACCACCCGAGATCGCCTGCCGCGCCCGGAAGGATCCGTTGACGCGACGTCGTCGGTGGACTCATCCACGAGTACGAAGTCGCCGCTTGGTCGATCGACTCACCTGTCGCTTCTGTAGCGACGCCTACGACATCCAGCTACGGCTCCTGGCATGACGCGTTCCGCTCGAGGATGCGACCCCCTTCCGCACGACTCGTTGATCCACGTCAAGCGGGAGATCCGATCGCCAGAGATACTTGGACCCTTCTGGTCGACAGCGACGACCAACATGCCCATCGCGGCGAGGTGCTCCGAACCGACCGGCGCCTTTGCGCCCAACAGGATGCCGTCCTTCGCCGGCATCAACGTCGTTCGTCCAGTTGGGCGCTCCACCTTGACCCCGGCTGCGGTCCGGCGGGCTTGCACGCACGCGAAGGCCGCGGGGGAAAGCACGAGCAACGAGCCAACGCCTTCACTCTTGACACGGCTCGACCACGTGAGTGAACGAGTGGGGCCGTGTCAAGCCGCCTGCCGCTTTGGAGATGCGGCCTGGGCGCCTTCGGGACGGCGGCTCGCTGATTGCCGGTCGCGCCGGAGCGACGCCCCGGGTCATTGCGGAGCGCCCGCAGCGCAGCGAGGACGAACGACCTGAGCGTCGTCGTCGCTACAGCGACAGCCCCAGCAGCCGGGCCGGGTTGTCGCTCACCATGGTCTTCAGCTCGTCGTCGGTGACGCCTTCGGCCCAAAGGGCGTTGAGGAATTCGACCATCCCCTCGGCGGGCCGCGGGACCGCCTTCGTCCAGCCGTAGTCCGTCGACAGGCAGACCCGGGACGGCCCGATCGTGCGGATCATCTCCATCACCTCGTGCGGGGTAATGCCCGGATGGCCGAACAGCTCCTTGCACAGCTGAGCGGTCACCTCGACGTAGGCGCCGAGATCCGCTAGCTCCTTGCACTGCTCAGGCGTCAGGCGCGGGCCCGCCAGCTTCTCGGCTGCGTGGGTCACGAGTACCTTCCCGTCGCGTGCGAGCTCCTTGACTACTGCGTAGTGCTCCTCCCCCGTCGTGTGTCCGGTGGCGAGGACCGCGTCCTTCTCGCGCACCATGGAGAAGATCTCGTGCACCGCTGGTAGGACCTTGTTGTCGTCGTCGGTAACCGCGATGCCCTCGCTGTGGTACGGCTCCCTGGGCATCTTGTGCTTGCCGAAGTCCTGTCGGCTGTGCACGGTCGGCAGCCAGACGATCTTCGCGCCGAGCGAGAGTGCCGCCTCGATCCCCTCCAGGTTCAGCCCGCCCGAGATGTAGTCGGTGCAGATCCCGCCGAAGAGGCGGATGCCGGGGACGGCCCCCTCGATGTTCTTGGCGATCATCGGTGACGCGAAGCTGTGCGACTTCAGGACGACTGCGGCGTGGCCGGTCTCCGCCGCGTCGCGAGCCGCGTCGACCGCGGACACGGCGTGCATGTCGAACATGTCGAGCGTGCCGCCGATAGTGTCCGGACCGAAGTGCACGTGCATGTCGATCGCGTTCTGGATGCGGATGGGCATCCTTCCCCTCTTGTGTGGTGTCGGAGGTCAGGTTAGCCGCAGGGCGAAGCGGACGGCGTCGCGTCCCGGCACCTGACGGGTCATGAGTGCGAACGCCTCCTCGAAGCGCTCGAGGGGCAACGTCTCGCCGATGAGGGCGGCTGTGGGAACCTTGCCGTCGTTGATGAGCGCCACCGCGCCTTCGGTGTCGAGGCCGGCTCCAGGGTGCAGCGTGATCCGTCGGGTCGGGATCCAGTCGTTGTGGAACCCCTCGAGGGGGCGGTCCTTCATGCCAGCGACGACGACGTGTCCGCCCTTCTTCACCATGTCCATGGCGAGGTTGACCGAGATCGGGTTGCCGGACGCGGCGTCGAGCACGACGTCGGCCATGTGGCCGCCGGTGAGCTCGCGCACTCGATCGACGGGATCCTCGGCGTCGACGTCGATGACGTGGTCGGCGCCGACGTCGAGCGCGCAGTCCAGCCGGAACCGGTCCTTGGCCGTGCCGGTGACGATGACCATCCCCGCGCCGACGGCCCGGGCCGCCACGATCGTGGCCAAGCCCATGTGTCCGGGGCCCTCGACCACCACGTCGTCCTTGGTGACCGGCGCGATCCAGCTGATGGCGCAGCTCAGCGGTTCGAAGAAGGTGAGCTCCTCCGCCGTACGGTCCTCGGGCAGGCGGTAGACGCTCGAGCCCGGGACGAGCTCCATGTGCTCGGCGAACCCCCCCGTAGAGACCTGATCCCTCGTTCGCAGAGACGTCGTGCCCGTAGGTGCGGACGCGTCCGTCAGGCATGAAGACGATACCCCGGACGGCGACGCGATCGCCCTCCTCGACACCTCAGGCGGCCGCGGCCTCCCGGGTGAGAACTGCACGACGGCGATCCGAGCGCCAGCCCGGTGCACGGTCGTCTCGTAGTCCCGCTCCATCCAGCAGTTCCCGAGGTCGGCGGCGACGCACCGCTTCCTGCACCACCGGCAACCTGGACCCGGGCCAGCCGGGCGCGCCCTCCGGTGGCGAAGCTGCGCCGAACATGAAGAGGAAACTGCCGGGAAGTCGATCGGCGTGGCGACCACGATATCTACGGAGTTGGAAGTCTGGGACCAGCTCCTGGAATCCCGGGTGCGAATGTCAGCTCGATGAAGTCGAGACGCCTGCAATGGTTTCTCCGCAGATGGGTTCCATGCCCGGTAGGAGATGGAAGGTGGTTCCGGAGTACTGAACGACCCATTCGCAGTTCTCGTCTCCGCTGACTTTGCCCCGTTGGTCCATGGCGAGGCCGACCGAGTGGGCGCCGTAAAGGCCGGCGCCGTTGTAGTTTCGGATTCCTTGGAGGGCTTTGATCAGGGCTGCCTGGGTGGGGTTGGGTCCTGCCAGCTTGAGGCCCTGGACGAATGCGTCGACGACATGTATCCCAGGTACTGGCCCCAGCCGGGGTCACCTCTAACATCCGGGTAGGTCTTCAACGCGTTCTGCAACCTTTCGGTCGCGGCCGTGTGCATCTCCGCGGGTTCCCAGCCCAGCGGGAAATAGAGGCCCTGAGCGATTCGTTCTGCGCCGGGACCGCCGGTTGAGATAGCCGGTGGAAACCAGGGCGACCTTCGGGGTTGATCCCTTCCTGGCGCAGGGCGTCTATGAGAGCGAATTCGGTGTTGGTCTCGATGGACGCGCTGAGCCCGTCGGATCCGGCGGTCTTGAATGCCAGAGCGGTTGGAGCCACGTTGGTGCGGCCGAAGGGGAAGTTGGCGTTGAGGTAACCCACCTTTAGCCCTGCCAAGCGGGCAGAGATAGCCGCCGCCTTGGCGGCGCCCGCCGAGGACGGGGAGATGCTGTATCCGATCGAGGCCACGTTGGTGGCTCCGAGATCCTTGAGGATCAGGCCGTCTTGGCTGTAGACCTTGCTGTAGTCCCGGGTGCCGATCACCGAGAACATGTTCGGGCTCGTGGTCCACTCACTGGCGTCCTGGGCAGCTCCGATTACAGGAATCCCCCTCGATGCCAGGTAGGGCGCTGCCGCGAACGTGAGGGCGGAGAGGGCCAGCACCGCGAACACGCGATCTTGTTCTACGAGCTTCTGCGCCGCGGCCAGGGTCCCAGTCGGCGAGCTCTACGTATCTGTGACCACATACCTGATCTTGAACCCCGCCTCCGCTGCCACGCCAACCCCCGCTGCGACACCCCGGGGGCGAGGACCGATTGTTGGTTGAGGCCAGACCGGTCATGTCCACCAGGACCCCAACGGTGTAGGTGAGCCCGCCTCGCGAGTTGGGCACACCCGAGCTCGAGCTGCTCGACTTCGGTGAGCTACTGCAACCGGCGAGCACGAGGAACGGCGCGACTGTTGCAGCCAGAAGCTCAATTTTCGAGACACTCTGGCTTACTCCCTATCCTTCGACACTGAAATGCACAGCAAGAGAAACGGGTTTGCCCTCCAGGCATCAAGGTCCAATACCTGCATGGTCCGTGAACCGTTGGTTTAGGATCGGCACCGCCCCAGGTTTTTTCTCAAGCCACCGCGCTTTGTCCACCGAAGGCGATATGCGTAGATTGCCGGATGGCGCAGCCGTTCACCGAGGCCGGCGTCAATAGCAAAAGATTGACCAACGACCGATCGGCGTGGAACGATCATGAGGTCGCGGTTCACACACTGTGTTCTGATTAGGGCTTGATCTAGGCCGGGCCATCCTCTCTACTACCCGGGTGAACTCGAAACGGTGCCGGCAAACACCTGGTCGTGGTTGCCGCCTTGAGTGATTCAGTAACGGTGAACCTGGCAAAGGCATGATCGTGGCGGGCCTGAGATGTACTACTCGATTAGCGCTCTCCGTCGACGATGGCGGAGACTGGAACCGCGCCAATCGTTTCCGATCGCAATCTGGAAATGGGAGCATGAAAGCGTGACGAGCTATGCGAACTTGTTGGCGCCGGGGAGGATCGGGACCCTGGAGCTTCCCAATCGTCTCTTTCAGACGGCGATGGGTACCAACCTTGCCAGTCGGGATGGGACTATCAGCGACGAGAGCGTCGCGTTCTACGCTGCTCGTGCGGCTGGTGGCGCGGCTTTGCTGACGATGGGTGCGGTGGGTGTGAGCTACCCGCGCGGCCAGGTGCAGACCAACCAGGTGGGCATTTCCGATGATCGGTTCTTGCCCGGTTTGCGGCGTATGACTGATGCGATTCACCGCAACGGGGGGAGGATTTCTGCCCAGCTGCATCACGGGGGTACCACTTCGTCCTCGGACATTGTCGCGGGCGTCCCGCTGCTGTGTCCCTCCCTGCCACTTCCCCGGCCCGGCGACGAAGACCTCGGTCGCAGCCTGTTCGAAACCCTCTTTCCCGACGAGCTGGCGTTGTCGTCGATCGGCCATGCGGTCGCGGCAGCGCAGTTCAAGGAGATGGACCACGATGACATCGCCGCGCTGATATCAGATTTCGCCGATGGGGCCGCCCGGGCGGTGGAGGCGGGTTTCGACGCGATCGAGCTGCACGCCGGTCACAGCTACGTCATCAATTTCCTTCCTTTCTCCGGCGGAGAACCGCCGCAGCGATCCCTACGGCGGCTCAGTGGAGAACCGGGCAAGGCTGATGAAGGAAGTGATCGAGGCGATCCGCCGACGGATCGGCCGTGATTTCCCGATGCTGTGCAAACTCAACGCGGCCGAGTTCTACATCCCGGGCGGAATCACGTTGGACGATGTTCGTGCGACGGCCGCCATCGCGGAGCAGGCGGGGGTTGATGCGATCACTGTCACCACCATCCACGACTACCTCGTCACCAAGGCTCTGTTCAGCTCCTTCCTACCTCATGAGCCGGCCAAGTTGATCCCCTACGCGGCGGCGGTCAAGGAATCGGTCTCCCTGCCTGTGGTGACGGTGGGGCGGATCGATCCCGAGGTGGCGGACCGGGCGATTGGAGAGGGCAAGTTCGATTTCATGGCGATGGGCCGAAAGCAGATCGCCGATGCAGACTTCGCCCGCCACCTCGCTGAAGGAGGTGTGCGGTCGGTGCGGCCGTGCATTTACGACTATCGGTGTCTCAGCCAGGCGATGCTCAACCAGCCGCTTCGCTGC
Source organism: uncultured Actinomycetota bacterium (assembly GCA_963783945.1). Classification (GTDB taxonomy): domain Bacteria; phylum Actinomycetota; class Acidimicrobiia; order Acidimicrobiales; family Palsa-688; genus CAWAPS01. The sequence goes on along the minus strand of CAWAPS010000005.1, from coordinate 533,365 downwards.
GCGGTGAACCCGGAGGTGGGGTTCGAGAAGGAGGACCTGTTACGTCCCGCCCAGATCCGGCGCCGGGTGGTGGTGGCAGGAGGCGGTCCGGCCGGTATGGAAGCTGCCCGACGATTGGCGCTGCGCGGCCATTCGGTCACCCTGTTGGAGGCAACCGGCGAGCTGGGTGGCGCGGCCCGGGTGGCGGCGATCACCTATCGACCCAACGGTCATTTCGTGCGGTGGCTAGAAGACCGCCTCGAGGAACTCGAAGTTGACGTGAAGCTGAACAGTCCGGCATCACTGGAGTCCATTAGGGCCTTAGAGCCCGACGTGGTGATCGTCGCCACCGGTGCGATCCAAGGACCGCCTGAGATCCAGGGCCGACACTTTCCCCACGTACATGACGCTTCCTCCCTTCATTCTCTACTGCTGGGCGCCCATGAGGCTGATGGCAGGGAGCCGGTGGTGATCATCGGCGGTGACCTGGTGGGTATGCAGCTGGCCGAGTTCTTACACCAACAAGGCCGCAAGGTCGGGGTGATCGACGAGGGCGCCCAGCTCGGCTGGGGTCTGTCCCCGGCTCGGCGTTCGGTGATGCTCGCCGAGATGTCCGAAACCGACATCTTTCTCCACCCTGCCGCGACCGGCATTCGTATCGAGCTCGACGCGGTTTTCTTCGTCGACACCCAGGGTGAGCAGATCCGCCTGCCGGCCGGGGTGGTGATTGTCGCTAAGGAAGCGATGCCCAACAGGTTCCTGTTCGATGAGTTGGCCGGCGCTGGAATCGAGGCGCACATGATCGGTGACTGCAACGGCATGGGATACATCCAGGGCGCGGTGCGCACAGCCGCCGATGTCGCTGCCCGAATCTGACGTTCAGGAAAGAGTTGACGTGAATAACCAGAAGCTGCCCGAAGGCGTCGCGGTGGTCACCGGTGCAGCGGGAGGCATGGGGTCCCAAGTCGCATCTCAGTTGGGGCAAGCTGGCTGGCCCCAACTTCTGATGTGCGACATCGACGCGTCCCGGCTGGAAGCCGTGGCCGCTTCGCTGCGCAGCGCTGCGAGGAGTGTCGAGGTGCTGGCCGGGGACGTCGCCGATCCGGCCTGGCCGGACCAGCTCCTCGGCGCATTAGGTGACCGGCCGATCGCGGCCTTGGTTCACACCGCCGGGATATCGCCCCATATGGGTACTCCCGAGCGGATCCTGGCGGTAAATCTGGACGCCACAGCCCGACTGGTCCGCACGATTCTCCCCCACATGGCGAAGGGTTCGGCCGCGGTTCTATTCGCGTCGAACTCTTCCTATTTCCCGCTGCCGCCAGACGCGTTAGCGGCGTTCAGCGAGGCGTTGCCACCAGAGGGAGCCGCGGGACTTGCCCATCTGGCACCCACAGTCGAGCTGGCGTACCCGCTGTCCAAGCTGGGAGTGCGTTCCCTGGTCAAGCGCGAGGCCAAAGCCTTCGGCGAAAGGGGGGCACGGTTGGTGTCACTATCACCAGGCGCAGTCGACACCCCCATGTCACGCCTGGAACCGGGAACTACCGAAGAGTTCACCCGCAACATGATCGATAACTCCGCCATCGGGCGCCTTGGACTCCCCGAGGAGCTGGCCGCTGTGGCCGTCTTCCTTTGCTCACCGGTAGCGAGCTTCGTCGCCGCCTGCGACATCCTCGCAGATGGCGGCCAGATAGCCGCAGTAGGCCTGTGAAGGTGAGGCCCGGGCCAAAGGAGCCGTCGTGAAGGCGGTTCGGAACACCCCTCCAGCCGTCGAGGTGGTCGAGGTCGACGAACCCGAAGGTGACGGTGAGCTTGTGCGGGTCGCCGCGGTAGGCATCTGCGGGTCCGACCTTGCCTACCTGCGGTGTGGGAGTACCCAGATCGCTGGCCACGAGTTCGCGGGGGTGCTCGAGGTACCTGGGCATTTACGGTCCAGAGACCGCTTGGCCGCACCAGGAGGCTTCCTTCGGGAGATAGCGCTGCGCCCATCCCTTTGCTACTGCAGCCACAAAGGCCGGGGCGAGTTTGCCGAGGCGGCCGACATGCTGGCGTCGAGGCCGGAGCTGCCTGCCACCCTGATCACGCATCGTTTCCCTATCGATGATGCTGCTGCGGCGTTTCGGGTCGCGGCGGACAAGTCGAAGGGCGTGTTCAAGGTCGTCGTCGAACCTTGACCTAACTCCCGTCGGACCCAACGGTCCTGTGGCAGCCGTCCCTGCCTTAGTTGTTGTTTCGCTCTACGCATAGCTGGGATAGAAGTTGGGATCGACGACCTGCCAGCAATCGCAACCGGGCATGAACTGGTCGGCCCGCCAGTACTGGCCGCCGTAGGTGACGTGATACCCGGAGAAGTCGTTCGGACTGAACGGGAAGGAGAAGTCGACCGATCTGGCGGCTTGTAGCCCGGCCGCCAGTGCCTCGCGGGAAAGCACGGGAGTGTGCTCCCCGCGGCCTTGAACATCCACAGCCGGTCGCGTATGGCACCCTTGTTGTGCCCGATCGTGGTTCCTTGTTTATAGAGGGCCACCTTCATCTGGAAAATCTGACTGCATTTCGCTGTCGCTGGGGTCGGCACCGTACCCGCGGTTCGTTCTTCGCCGTAGCGGCTGGCGGTGACGGCGATGGCGCCAGCGATGTTGTCGTAGTCAGGGTGCTGGCTCCCATAGGAGATCGCAATAATCGACTCATCCGGTTGCCGTATTTCGGTTTGAAGCCTTGCTGCTGGGCGATCGCCGTGAAGTTGGAGAAGCTGCCGACGAAGTCGGCGACGGTTACATTGGTAACCCCCGCCTGCTGGAACTTCAAGACGGCCTGCTCGAGATCGCTGGGGCTGGCGATCGCCGGTGACGGGCAACCGACGTCGTTTCCCTTGAACCCGGTCAAAGGGGCCCCGTCATGTCACAGGAAGGCACTGACCCCGCCCGGATAGTAGAAGGAGATCAGATGGCCCCTGAAGATCAGCCGGTCGAACATGGCGAGGCTGCCCGTACGTGCTCCCGATGCGTATCCTCGAACGTGGACATGGCCCCGTCCCTTCTCAAGACTCGACTTCTGACTTGCCATCGAGAAGTCGAGCCCAACGGAACGAGGCGGGACCAGTCCTCTCTAGTTCGCCACGATCACCGGCGTGAGCGCACAGGGCCGGCTTTGCCGGCCAGACAACCGATGGTCAACAGAACCACCAGCGCCTCACCGCAGACTTCGGCGCTCCCTCCATACCACCAGCCAGAACCAGCCGAGGGGCCTTGGTTGCGGCCGAAGGCTGCGCTAGGCGTGGCTGTTCTGTCCGCTCCGATCTGCACGTGTGAGGCGCCCCACGCCATCGCCGACGATTGTGTTTTGGGGCTAGCGGGCGGTGATCCGAGCGAAGCGCTCTTCGACTTCGGTGATGCGCTCGGGATGGGTGAAAACGTACATCTGGTCGTTTCGCACGGCGTCGACGACGATGCGCCCGACTTCGGATGCCGGCACGACGCCGGGTTCGTCCGGGTCGAATCTAGGCTCGGTGGGGTCTTGGGGCGGGCGACCCAAGCGTGAGGGCACCCGTCCTGGCATCACGAGGCTTACGCCAACCGGCGCGCCCGCGTCGCGGAGTTCCATTTGCAGCGTGTCGGTCAGGCCGAGCACGCCGTGTTTTGCGACGTTGTACGGCCCGATGCCGCGCATCGGCACAACGGCGGCCATTGACGCCACGTTGACGACGTGGCCTTCTTGTCCTGATGCCAGCAGGAGCGGCACGAATGTCTGGATGCCGTAGAGGGTGCCGAGGAGGTTGACGCGAAGTACAGCAGTCCAGTCTTCGAGCGACAGCTCCCAGCTGCGTCCGGATCGGATGATGCCGGCATTGTTACAGATCAGGTGCACGGCCTCGAAGCGTTCGAGCGTTGTTTGAGCAAGAGACTCGACGGCGTCTGGATTCCCGACGTCACAGACCACACCGTGCGCGTTATCGCCCAAGGCGGTGGCTTCACGGTCGAGACGGGCGCTGTCGACATCGGCCATCACAACGCGCATGCCCTCGGCGACAAAAGCGGTGGCAATGCCCAGGCCAATCCCGCTGGCAGCACCGGTGACTACCGCTACCCGGTCGCGTAACTGTCTCATTAGTCGAGCACCTCAAGACTCTCCTGGGTCATCGGGTGGAAAGAGCGCGGGTCGCAGCCGTGATGGACGGCTGGCCGAACGGTCAAGAGCGGGAGACGGCGTTCGATTGCCACAGTGGAGCCGTGCCAGAGGGCAAGCAGGGTCATGTTACTTCCACGACCACTTTTAGCGCCCCGGACTTGCGGTCCGACGCGACGCGGAAGGCCTCGGGGGCGTCCTCTAGGGGGAACCGGCGGGTGATGAGAGAGTCAGGTATCTCGGGTCGGGAAGCGAGCATCTGGGCTACGGGGCGCATCTCCCGTTCACCGGGGTGGCCGCAATAGCCTATCGAGGCCACCAGATGCAGTTCCTTGGTGAGGAGAGAGCTGAATGGGACCTCTAGGGGACCGAACACCACACCGAGGATCACGATGGTCGCTCCCGGCTTGGCCAGCTCGACGCAGCGCTGTATCCCGCTCGGGGAGCCGGCCGCTTCGATGACAACGTCATAGAGGCCTTGTGGCTCGCCGACGCCTAGGCGTTCTCTCATCTGGTGCTGATGGGGATAACGGGCTTGGAGGGCGACCTCACCGGCCCCCTGGGTCTGGGCAGCGGCGGCGGCCAGCTGTCCGATCGACCCACCTCCTATCACCGCCACCCGCGTCTCGGCTGAGATGCCGCCGAGTCGAACTCCATGCCACGCCACCGATGCCGGCTCGACCAAGCACGCGTCTGCGATGTCCAGCCCCACCGGCAGCTCGATGAGCTTGTCAGAGGGCACCCGGAACTGTTCGACCATGCCCCCGTCTTGCATGATCCCAAGTGCCATCTTCGAGGATTGATGGCACAGGTTGTTTCGTCCCTCAAGGCAGTACTCGCACTGACCACAACCAAAGAGCCCTTCGACGCACACCGGCGTGCCGTCAGCTCGCACCCCGGCCAGCTCGTGGCCCAAGATCCGCTCGGTCCCCAAAGCCAGGTATTTGAGGTCGGAGGCGCATATACCCGCGACCTTCATCGTGATGGTCTCGCCTTGGCCGGGCGGCTCGTCAACCTCCACCAGCTGCGGCATTCCCTTATGACCCCTTACAGCTCTCATCCGAACCTCATCATCTGATCCTTCTTCCACCGTCCAGTAGCAACTAGCTCAGTCTTCAAAGGCCGCAGCCGCAAGTTCGGGAGACGTGCGACACCGGGCCGACACCGTCTGGCGAGAATACTTGTAGCGGCTGGGATGAGCGACTGCGAGTGCTCCCCGCCGGTGGACTCGCCTGGCCGACCACCGTCTAACCGCCCAAGCTCTCCCGCACCCGTCCCCACTGAGAGACCGGAAGTGCCAAATCCCCCTGGGCCTCTTGACCAAGAGGACTCGTCGGGCCGCGAGGAGCGCGGGAAATGGGGTGCTTTGTGTGCTTGTCCTGACCGGCAGGATTTTGGCTAGGCGGAGTCACTTCCTCGAGGTTTTTCGTCCGGTTTTCGCTGTTGCGGTTGGTCTCTTCCTGGCGTCCTTCCGCGGTGCGTCTGGTCGGGTAAGGTCGTCTAGCAGCGCCCGCCTGAACGATTCGCGCACCTTGTGACGGTCGACGGCGGGGTTGGATAACCATTGGGTTTCGATTCCGATGGCGAAGGCCACGATCTCGACCGCTTTGAGTTCGGGGTCGATGTCGCTGCGGATCTCGCCTTTGTCCTGCCCGGCTCGGATCTCCGCGGCTATGACGTCGCGTACCCGGTGGTTTTGTGCCTCGAAGTAGTCGTGGAGAGGGTCATCTGGGTTTAGGTTCTCGGCTCGGAGCACCGTGGCGAGTCTGGTCAAGATCTCAGGCTCGAATGGGACGGGGATGCTGGTAACGCCGACGATCCCTGTCCCTTGGTAGTCTCGGGTTAGCTCTTCTAGGATCCGCTCACGGCGGTCCAGTACAGCTTTGAGCAGTTCTTCTTTGGTGCCGAAATGGCGAAGGATCCCGACGTGGCTTATTCCGACCCGCTCTCCGAGGGCGTGTAGGCCGGTTCCGCGGTAGCCATGTCGGGCGAATAGCTCTACGGCCGCGTCGAGTATCTGCTCGCGCCGAGCGATCCCACGCCGGCGAGGAACAGCCTTTTTGGGGGCACTAGCGTCTGCGAGCGCGGGCAAGCTTGACACTCTCTACGACCATGATAAGCTACCAGTCTGTAACTGTTGTTGGGTTGTCCGGTGGCTAAGGCTAGCCTCGGCAGTACCGGCAGGGGGTTTGGTAGATGAGCGCTAAGCGTGTGGATGCAGAGGGATCCCCTCGTCGCCGCCACGGATGGTTCCGGTTGGTCCTGCCCGCAGCGGTCGCGGTAGCAGCGGTCGGTCTGAGTCCTTTGACGACGACCGCCACGGCCACGGCTGCCAACCCGCCTCCCACCTGTCAGGCGTCCTCTCCTGGCGGCCCCGTGTTCATCACCGCGACTTGTGTCGATCCTGTCCTTGACCAGCCGTATGTGGATGTCCAGCCGACGCCGGGATCGATCACCGATCCCACCACCGGGATCACGGTCAGCTTCTTGTATGTCCATGGCGGCTTCACCGGGACCGATGCCCGGTTCGCTTTCTACTTCCCCGCAGTCGACAAGTACCAGGGACGGTTCTTCGAGACCACCTATCCCACTCTGGGCGACGGGACTGAGAACGCCGCCCCGGGCTGTCCCGAGGTGGGCACCTCGGCCTGCTCGGTCGCCTTCGCCATCTCCAACGGGGCCTACGTAGTGTCGACCAATAACGCCGGCGGTGTCCCCGCGGGCGGTGCGCTGGCTACGTATCGGGCCAACGCGGCGGCCGCTAAGTACTCCCGCGTCATAGCCGAAGAGATATATGGCACCTCCATCCGGCCTCGGGGTTACATCTACGGGGCCAGTGGCGGCGCCTACCAGGTGGTCGGCTCTATGGAGAACACCAGCGGGGTGTGGGATGGCGCGGTTCCCATGGTCTTTGGAGTGCCCAACGCCATCCCCAGCTTTATGACGGTGGAGCTTCTGGCCTTGCGGGTCCTAGGTGACAAGCTGCCGCAGATCGCCGACGCCGTGGCGCCCGGCGGGAGCGGTAATCCTTTTGCCGGGTTGACTCCTGAACAGCAGGCGGTGCTGCGGGAGGTGTCAAAACTCGGGTTCCCGCTTCGGGGTTGGTGGCAGTACGCCACCCTCAACGGTGGAGCTTTCCTCGCCGTCGAGCCTGTTGTCCGGGCGCTGGACCCGAGTTATGTCACCGACTTTTGGACGCAGCCGGGCTATGAGGGCCACGACGACCCGGCGGTCCAGGCGGCTCGAATCCAGTACAACACCACTGTCACCGGCGTCGCGGGGGCCAACGGACTGGTGCTGGCCAACGTGCCCGCCGGTGACCTCAACAATGCCGACCTGGACATCACCAGCGGGCCCCTGGCCGGCCAGACCGCTTCGATCGTGTCAGTGTCGGGCGACACGATACAAGTGGCCAGCAACCCTGGCGTGACCGCAGGCACCTCAGTAAAGCTCGACAACTCGTGGCTGATCGCCCTTCAGTACTACCAGCGCCACCAGATCCCAACCCCCAACGAGTACGGCTGGAACCAGTACCTCGGACCGAATGGCCAGCCCCTCGAACCCCAGCGTTCCCTCGTGGTCGGCCCGATACTGGCAGCCAGCACCGCCGGATCGGTAGCCGACGGGCACTTCAACGGCAAGATGATCATGCTGGAGTCCACCATGGACGTCCAGGCCTACCCGTGGTCGGCCGACTGGTACCGGCAACAGGCCGAAGCTGCCCTCGGACCACAAGTGGTGGCCCACAACTACCGGCTGTGGTACATGGACAACGCTGATCATGGTCCCTTGGGCCCGGCGTCGAGCCCCCAAACAAATGCCGCCGACCACGTCGTGCAGTACCTCGGGGAAATGCAGCAGGCGCTACTCGACCTGGATGCCTGGATAGCCAAAGGTGTCCCAGCGCCGGCCACCACCAACTACCGGATCGACGCCTTGGACCAGGTGCAGCTGGCGCGAACCGCCGAGCAGCGCCACGGAGTTCAGCCCGTCGTCACCCTGACCGCCCGAGCGGGGTCACACCACTGGCCAAATCAGAGAATCGACGTCGCCGTCGGCCGGCCCATCACCTTCTCCGTAGACGCCCAGGTGCCGCCGGGCACCGGGGACATCGTAAAGGTGGAATGGGACTTCCAAGGCACCGGCACCTTCTCCAGCACCCAGCTCAATCACATCAGCCCCGTGGTGCACCTCCACGCCACCTACACCTTCACCCAGCCCGGCACCTATTTCCCGGTAGTCCGAGTCACCTCCCAGCGCAACGGCGACACCACCACACCATTCGGGCTGATCCAAAACCTCGCCAGCGTGCGGATAGTCGTCCACTAGCGCAAACCATTGCAACAAACGGGCATGGCAGCTCATCAGGGCCGCCACGCCCGTGTCCCTCCTACGCCGCCGTAGGCTGAGCTTAAAAGGACCCCGGAGCGCTATGCCCACCACCGTGACCGCCTTGGCTGCCAACGTAGGCCTGGAGGTCACCGGCCTGTCCGGCCCCGACTTGGTCAACCGCAGCTCCGCCTCTGCAGTCGATCGGGCGATATTCATGACGTCTCCTTATGTCTCGGATGAGCGGGTCAGGTTGTGGCTGTGGCTGGTGCGGGGCGCCGGAGCAGGCTGAGGGCGGGAACGGCGCCGATGATCAGGGCTGTGGATCCGTCGATCTTCATGTTCGAGCTCTCCCCTCAGGACCGGCACCCCAAGGCGCCTAAGTAGCGTGACAGAACTCACTCTAACAAGTTGCGTTCCATCATGCAACCCACTATTCTGGGTTGTGTGGAACGCAAGAGCTTCGCCGACATGCACTGCTCAGTGGCCCAGTGCCTCGAGGTCGTGGGCGAGTGGTGGTCGATGCTGATCCTGCGAGACGTGTTCTTGGGGGTGACCCGCTTCGACGACTTCCCGTCCCGCCTCGGGATCTCCCGCAACATCTTGAACCAGCGGCTCAATCATCTTGTCGAAACCGACGTCCTCGAGAAGGTGCGCTACAGCGATCACCCGCCCCGCTACGACTATCGGCTCACCGACAAGGGCCGTGACCTGTGGCCGGTCCTCACCGCCATGCGCCAGTGGGGCGACCGCTACGCCGCCCCCGACGGGCCACCTCTCCAGGTGACCCACAAGGCCTGCGGCCACATCTCCGACGCGGTCTTGGTGTGCTCTGTGTGTGGCGAGCGCCTCGAAGCCCGAGACGTCCGCGCCGCCCCCGGCCCAGGAGCGGTAGAGCCTCTCGTCGGAACAACGAAGCCATGACGGTCACCGTGCCCCGCGCCGAGCGGCGCCCATTCAGCGAGGTGAGCGAGCTGCAGCCCGTCGGGCCGGGGCGCTTTGATGCCGAGGTCGACCCGGCATGGACCATCAGTGGGAAACCCAACGGGGGCTACCTCCTGGCCATGCTGGGACGGGCGGCAACGTGGAACAGCACCCACCCGCATGTCATCGCCGCCAGCGCCCATTACCTTCGCTCCCCGGAACCGGGCCCGATCGCCATCGAGACCGAAACGCTGCGCACCGGCCGCTCGGCCACTCAGGTGCGGGCTCGGATGACCCAGGGTGGGGTCGCATGCGTCGAGGCCGTTCTCACCGCCTCACGCCTAGAAGCGGACACCCGCTCGTACTGGGACGCCGGGCTGCCCGAAGTGAGTCCGGTCGGCTGGGACGAATGCGAACGCCTCGTCCCGGTCCTGCCGACAGGACAGCCGGTAGCGATCATGGAACAGATCGAAGTTCGCATAGAACCGGCCACCCGAGGATTCACCAAAGGCCAGCCGAGCGGCCGCGGAGAGCTGCGAGGGTGGCTGGCTCTGCCGGCCAACGAACGTTTCGACCCGAACTCGCTCCCGTTCGCAGTCGACGCACTCCCCCCGGCCACGTTCGACATCGAGTTCGCGGGCTGGGTACCCACCTTGGAGCTGACCGCCTACGTCCGAGCCCTACCAGCCCCCGGCGCGCTGCAGATAATCCAGCGCGCCCAGCTCATCGACGCTGGGCACGTCGATGAGGTCTGCTACGTCTGGGACAGCGCCGGCCGTCTCGTGGCCCAAGGCACCCAACTGGCCGGAATCCGCCTGGGATGAACTCCAGATCGGCAACTCCTCGCATTGAACCCACGTCGCTCGAATCCGCCGGCGCGTTTGTTATGCACGCCGGACTTATCGTGGAACAGATCAGCCCAACCCGGTGTCCGCGGTCGCCATCCGCTGCGAGCGCCGAAAGTACGCCCATAATCCCGCCGACGGGCATCCCCTATCCGCGGTATCGGTAGTAGCCCGGATCGCCGGATATGCGGCGAGCGATAGTGATTCCCGGGCTCGGGAATCCATCACGCTCGGTGATCGCTGCGTCGGAAGTCCTGGGTGGCCGCCGGTGGGCAGTTTCTGGTGGCCACGTCCAATCCGGCCGAGCGCGGTCATGAGCTTGGCCGAGTTGGTTCGGCGGGCGATCTGTTTGCCGGCCTCCCGGGCCAGTAGTCGCACTAGAGCGGCCAGGAGGCCGGTTCACCGCTTGCTTCCCAGCGCGACCACCCTCACGGCGCTCCTGTCATGGGGGCGATTGTCCGATCCGCGAACACACCTGCGGTAGGGCCCATCGGGTCCGAGTTCAGCCTGGGTGCGGTTCACCCGATCACGCCCGGGAGCCTTCTCGCCATCCGAGTCCCCGCCTCAGGATTGTCCCCCGCGTCCTCGCACCCTTCATCATTTTGGACGAGTCTCGTTCGTCCGGGTAACCCTCTCCACTGCGCAGAAGGGGCGATTCTGGCCTCGGTCCGTGCCTACCGAGACTTTGACTGGGCTCCACCGCAAGCGGAGTTCTCGACGTGTCATCATGCCGGGATGGCGGTCATCGTCCACCTATCCGACCTCCATTTCGGTGCTCAGACTGTCAACCTCGCCGAGTCGCTGCTCGCTGATGTGGTCAGCCAGCGACCGGACCTCGTGGTCGTCTCCGGCGACTTGACACAGCGAGCGCGCCGCGAGGAATTCAGACGAGCGGAGGCGTTCCTGAAACGGCTGCCCAGTCCAGTACTCAAGGTCGCAGGCAACCACGACATCCCGCTGTTCGACCTCCCTCGGCGGTTCCTGGCCCCGACCCGCCGATACCAACGCTACATAGACGCGGACCTGGATCCGGTGGTCGTTCGTCCGGGTCTGGTCGCCGTTGGCCTCGACACGATGCCGGCATGGCGATGGAAGTCCGGCCATGTCTCGCAACGCCAAGTCGACTTCGTACGGGATGGCTTCCGCGACAGCCCGCTCGGAGCTTGGCGGTTGCTCGTGACGCACCATCCGGTCCTGCCAGCGGAGCTGTCGGGGCTGAATGGCCGCAATCGTCTTGTTGTCGCCTGCGCCGAGGTTGGTGTGACGATTTTGCTCTCCGGACATATCCACCTGTCGTCGATAGACATCGTGAGCCTCCACGGGGCGGGAGTGCAGCACCGGGCACTGGCAGTGGTCGCTGGTACGGCGACGAGCAGACGGACCCGGGGGACATCGAACGCATACGGGGTGCTGAACCTGGCCGCTCCGATGGAGGCGGGTGCGACGCTGAGCGCCCAGGTCCGCGAACCGGTCGGTCCCGGGTGGGTTACCGTTCGTAGCGACCGCTTCGTGTACACGCCCGAGGGCGTGACGGCCAGTGATACCTAGAGTCGGTTCTGGACGGGTAGCTCCTACCGGCCAGTCCTCGATGAACCCAAGTTCCTCCACACACTCATGGATCTGAAGGGCATCCAGATCTACCGGGAGCCGGGGACGCCATCCGGTGGATGGCGCTGTACCCCAACCGCAGCGGGGGGGGTGCATACTGTTGCTCCAGAAGGAGGGCGAACATTGACGCGAAAGATTTTGGACTGCCGAGATTCCCGAGTGAAACGAACTGCACGCTGACGATCTCGGGGCGGGAGATGGAGGTGCTGCAAGCCGGTGCGGAGTACGCGGTGTCGACCCATGGCCACGTCGACGGGCCGGAGCTCCGCAAGCAGCTTCAGGCGATCATGAAGGACGAGGTCACCACGCCTATCTGAGGGCTGACAGCCCCTTCGGAGTTACCGCCTTGCTATGCCCCCACTTGCTTCACTCACGCTGCTTCGCTTGAAATGACCACCCAACAGGCATTGGCGGCGAAGGTAAGGGGGCGTACGAGCGCAACCACCGGCTCCCTCTTCGCCGAGGCTCGCGAGAGCGGCCCCGTCCATCGGGTCACGCTGACGGACGGCCACCTAGCGTGGCTAGCGGTCCGCTACGACGAGGCCCGTTCTCTGCTCGACGACCGGCAACTGTGCAAGGACATGCAGGCCGCCATGGCCGCGATCCCCGACGTCGTGGCGGAGGGCCTCCGAGGGTCGGGGTTCCCGGCACATGACCATAAGAAACTCGCCGCGGCAATTGACGCCGTGGGCTCCACCGTCGCGGCCTTCGACAACAAGCCCGATCCAGCAACCCAAACAGACATGCACGAAGCCGTGGCGGCCTTGCGCGACCAGTTCTTCCCGCACCGGAGGGGAGCGGAAGGAGCCGCCTGTGACCGCATTTCGTTTTGTTGTCAGCTTCGGTGTGCCAGATGAACGGCTTGGGTCGTCGTTCCAGTGCTCGACCCAAAGCTAGGTGGCGTCGATTAGAGCGGGCAGGCTGCAAAAAAACACCTCGGCCGAGCATCCGGTCGGTGAGCTCCAGTAAACGGATTTGGACGCAGCCTGCTGGGTAGATCTGAGTCGTCGGTCGTCGCGGTCAGCAACTGTTCCATCGGCGGGGCAGGTCTCCGCAGGTCGCGGCGGCCGACGTCGTCTTCGCGGAGCGCATAGTCTGGTTGGCAGAGCCGCCGACGCACTCCTCAACGCTGCGTCGGTCGCCAGCGGCCCCCTGCGACCGGCGATCCCAACCGCCTGGGATCGCAGCCAGGGGGCCGCACTCGTACAGTCACTAAGCAGTTGTCACTCAGGGCTCGCAAAAACTCGGGGCTGGGCCAATACAGACTTGGACTGGGTGCGCAGTCCCAAGTCGCCAGGGTGGCGGGTCCCGGCACGGCCCCAGCCCGATCGTCGGTTTAGTTTAGGCCGCCCTGTTCGGGGTACAACGATTCGGTCGCCGCGGGAGGCTCGACCCCCAAGCGCTCCCGTAGTCACAACAACGGGCTGAGCTACCGCGGCGTCCCGCTCCCCTCCCGCGGCATGCGCCGCCGAGGTGTCCCGCACCTCCTCGAGAGACATCTGGGCCAGCCGGCGAAGCCTGCTGACATGCCGATCGGGCACCCCGTAGACCCGATACATAGACACCTGCGACCAGTCGACCCCTAGAGCGTCGGCCAGGTCGTGATCCGACCAGCCGAAACGCTCGCGCACCCGGTCCATCTTCGCCACACCGAGCGGAGGTTCGCTTCGGTCGACCTGGCGCATGGCCCTTTCCATCGGAGCCGTGATCTCGAGCGGGCAATGAACGCTTCGACGCTCCGCCAGTTCACGCCGGGTTGCCGGCCTCGAGGCCGCACTTCGATACCCTCGGCCTTGGCGAGCGCAGAGAAGGTCTGTCCCGACATACCGAGTCGGCGACCGGCCTCAGCAAACGTCACCCACTCGCAGACGTCTTCGTCCATTTCCCGCATACGGACAACTTGAGGACAGTCCGGCCCAGATAAGCGGCGTCCTCGTGAGTGGTGGGGGGACCCCCGGACTTAGGCTTCCCGGGGGCCCCCGCGCTGAGCGGCAATGAAAAACGCATCGCCGCTCACGCCTTCACGGGGTTGCCGTTTTCCCCTTTCTTAGAGGGCCCGGTCAACCACGACCATTAGAATGTGATCGGCTGTTCACCGCCAGAGGATTGAATCTCAAGGACCGCTGTATTCGCCTTTAGTTGGTCAACCGCCTGCACCGCGCTGACTGGGCCTTCGCGTATATCCCACCACGCTCACGTCGTCACCAGCCTGGCCCACGACGTAACTCATGAGTTGACGACGATCGTGGCGATCATCGATCACCACGACTCGGACATCGAAGTCGAATTCTGAGCTAACGCTGGGATCGGCGGAGGCTGTCGACGTAGTGATAGTTCCCACAGGAACCGCCGATCTGCCTCGCAGAGCGAGGCGCCGCCGCCCGACATGGGCGGCGGTTCTCGTTTTACATCTCCACCGCTACAACCGGCGAAAAGGACAGCTACGTCTGGGCGTGATCGCCAGTCGTTGGCCGAACCCGGTCAGCCCATTCAGTTGTCGCCTAACGCGGTAATCGCCCGGCCCGGAGGGTTCTTTCGTGGCCGTCGAGGTTGGCGATGCCATGGGGGTCCATTCCGAACGGGCATGGCCAGGGCAGGGCGACGCGAAAGAGGATCGTTCCGGGGAAGCAGTGCCTCACCTCTCCCCCCTTGCGACTTGAGTTCTGACAGACAAAAAGACGACCTCGTAGGATCGCCCTTCTGTCGTTAACGCTTCTTTGTGCCCGTCATCGTCCCGGTTCCGCTCGCACGGGTGGGACCGCCTCGTCTCAGGCGTGCGCAGCAGCGCAGCTCGGACATTGGGCCGGTTCTAGTCGACGAACTGGTACCGATGACGTTCGGTGTGCGACCTCAGCGGAAATCACCTGACGTGATCACTGCCAAGGTCCAACTCAATCGGGCGGGCCAACCTCAACGGATGAGCTCTGTGCGTTCACATCGCCCTCCTCTCTTGTATTTGACTCTAGCACTTCCTGGCACTCCTGTCGCATGCAAGAAGCCCTTTTTGAGTTATTGCGCCCGCCATAGCGCCGGGAGATTTGGCAGGCACCGACCGGAACCCCAGACTTCGGCGTTAGGTTAGCGATCCTGGCAGACACGGGAGTTTCTAGTGGGCAGTGTATGCATGGCCCAACGACCAGGCGCAGCTGATGCGGGGTCATCTGTCTGGCCGGAGCGCAACCTCTCGCCTCGGACCCCGACCATCGTCTCCGGCTCGGTCTGTGCCTGGTATTCCTGGTCGACACGGGAGGCGTGCGCCGGCGATCTGATCTGAGGACAGGAGGGACCGATTCGGCGACCCTCCGCTCTTGCACGCCCCAGAACGACGCGCCCGAAACATCGGAGTCAGGATCAAAGGCGTCGCGCCAGAACGGCACGGAACGCACTCTTCTTCCGCACACGAATAGGCGAATGACTGGCTGTGGGCGGTTAGACCCCGGAAAGGCTTACCTCCGAAACTCTAAGTGGAAGCCGAGCTCGTGTCTGCCAACCGTTTCGCCGGCGCCTTCAGCCGGGATGTGGCCGTGGATCTCGGGACAGCCAACACCTTGGTGTATGTGCGCGGTTGTGGCATCGTGCTCAATGACTCGTCGGTGGTTGCCGTCGATACCAGGGACAATCGGCTGTTGGCCGTGGGTGGGGAGGCCAAGCGCATGATCGGCCGCACACCGAGCCACATCCATGCCATCCGGCCGCTGCGCGACGGAGTGATCGCCGATTTCGACCTCTGCGAGAAGATGCTGGCCTACTTCATCCGCCGGGTGACGGGCTCCCGGCGGTTGGTCAGGCCCCGGACGGTCATCTGCGTCCCCTCCGGGATCACCGGGGTCGAACAGCGGGCCGTGCGGGAAGTGGCAGAATCGGCCGGGGCGCGCAAGCCGGTGTTCATTCTCGAGGAGCCAATGGCCGCCGCCATCGGTGTCGGGCTACCAGTTCATGAGCCGACCGGAAATATGGTCGTCGACATTGGTGGTGGAACCACTGAGGTGGCGGTCATCTCGTTGGGAGGAATCGTCACTAGCAAGTCGGTACGCATCGGCGGCGACGAGATGGACCAAGCCATCATCCAGTTCGTCAAGAAGGAGGACAGCTTGGCAGTCGGCGAGCGAACCGCGGAACAGATCAAGATCGCCTTCGGTTCCGCTTGCCCCCTTGAAGAGGAGCTGTACGCCGAAGTTCGCGGCCGGGACCTCACTACGGGTCTCCCCAAGACGATCGTCACCACCAGCGAGGAGATCCGCGACGCCATCGAAGAGCAGGTGTCGGCCGTGGTTGACGCGGTTAGGTCCACACTGGATCAGATGCCGCCCGAGCTGGCCGCCGACATCATGGTGCAGGGCCTGTTCTTGACCGGCGGGGGCGCTCTCCTGCATGGGCTCGCCGTCCGCCTGGCCGCCGAGACCGGCATCTCCGTGCAGATCCCGGACAATCCTCTGCAGTCCGTAGTCATGGGCGGCGGTCGGTGCCTCGAGGAGTTCGACGTGCTCAATGGCGTCCTGATCTCATCGAAGAACCGATGACGCGCGGCAAGCAGCGTTCCGTTGCTGTGGAGAGTGTTGCTGAAAGCAGGCACGTTGCAGCGCCAGTACAGCCGAGAAGGCGACATTCCAGGCGGAACCCGTAAGCGCTGGTAATCACGTTTGTGCGACTCGGAGACCATCGACAGCACCCGCTGCGCTTGGCGGTGAGCTGGCCCCTCGCTCGTCCGTCACGGCCAACCATAATCAACCGTGTCCCTCGACGGCATGGACTTCGATGCGGCCAGTCGAGTCATCTCGCAAAGCGTTGTAGCAGGACCGTGGGCGAGAACGCGCATTCCGGAGATAATCCGGTCCCCTGCCGAGCCCCTGTGGATCAGGCACCTCCGCGTGTGACGGTTCGCACCGGATATTCGACGGACGCTTGAGAAAGTACGCAGCGTTGGACGGACCCTGACTTCTTGGCGTCCCTCATACCTGGCGGTCTGGGCGACCCTTCAGGCGGCGTTCTCCTTGCACATTCGGCTCAGACACCCTGAGGGACGTCGGAGGGGGGAGTACCGGTCGTTTCGGGCGGGCTGACCCACTTTGCACGATCTCGTCGCTGGTCCCGGGTGACGCGTCGGATGGGGGCGTTTCCCCATCGCCTCTGCTGCCCTCGCGAAGGCTGATCCGGTGGAGCTGGTGCTGTGGGGCGGCGGGAGTGGTAACGTCATCGGGAGAGGCTCGCTGCCTCAGCTTTGGGCGCCCGTTCGATCCAGTCCCCGTTGACGCTCCCTTTGGTGAAGTCAAGGAGGCCGGTGTGGACCGTCAGGGTGGCGTGGTGATCTGGAGGTCGCCACGTGCTTCAAGATGGACTCGAGGCGGCTGAGTGGCGGGCGAAAGGCTGCGGCGCATCTTGGCACAGCTGCCGGCTGGTGACGGCGGGCGGTCCTCGGCTCGTGTTTGTGAGGTGAGCGCCGAGATCGTCGGGATGAGCGGGGCGGGGATCATGCTGATGTCGGGCGACGTGCCCCAGGGGTCGGTGTGTACCACTAACGAGGTCAGCGCGCTGATTGAGGACTTGCAGTACGGGCTGGGCGAGGGGCCGTGTGTGGACGCCTTCCACCATGACCGTGTGGTGGCCGAACCCGACCTGGCCGATCCGACCATCCCCCGGTGGTGGGGGTTTACGCCACCGGCTGTCGAGGCGGGCGTGCGCGCCGTGTTCGGGTTCCCGCTGCGGGTGGGCACGGTCCGGCTCGGCGCCCTCAACCTGTACCGGGACCGGCCGGGACCCCTCAGCGACGACCAGCACGCCGATGCGTTGGTGATGGCCGACGTGGCCGCCCGATGGGTGCTCGAGGCGCAGGCCCACGCGCCAGCAGGCGTCCTGGCCGACGAGCTGGAAGTGGGCGCCGACTTCCACTTCGTGGTTCAGAACGCGGCGGGGATGGTATCGGTGCAGCTCGGGGTGAGCGTGACCGAAGCGCTCATCCGCCTGCGGGCCTACGCCTTCGGCCACGACCGCCTACTCGGCGACGTGGCCCGAGACGTGGTGGCCCACACGCTGCGCCTCGAGTGATAGGACTTCTCGTACCAAACCTGCGGAGGTACCATGAACGGGGGCGTCCGGCCTTGAGCGGGCGCCCAGCGACCGGGACCCCGTCGCCTCGGCGCTTTGAGCAGGGGAGGTTGGCGATGTCTCGAGAGGAGTCCCTGGTCCGATCGCTGGTAGAGATGGCCGACACGCTGGTCGACGACTACGACGTGGTGGACCTGTTGACCGGCCTGGCCGACCGATGCGTGGACCTGCTCGGGGTTGCCGCCGCCGGCGTGATGCTCGCCTCCCCCGACGGTGAGCTGCGCCTAGTGGCCTCTTCCAGCGAAGCGATGCGGGTGCTGGAGGTCTTCGAGCTGCAAACCCAAGAAGGGCCCTGCCTGGACGCCTACCGCACCGGCGAGCAGGTCGAGCACGAGCCCCTGCGCGCCGGCACCGGACGCTGGCCGCGCTTCGCCACGGTCGCGCTCGAGGCAGGATTCCGCTCGGCGTTCGCGTTGCCGCTGCGGCTGCGGGACAAGACGATCGGCGCCATGAACCTGTTTCACGCCGAGGAGACCCCGATGAACGAACGCGACGTGATCGTCGCCCGCGCCTTCGCCGACCTGGCCACCATCAGCGTCCTGCAACACCGTGCCGGCAGCGAGACCCAACGCATCAACGAGCAGCTCGCCGGGGCGCTGTCCAGCCGGATCGTGATCGAACAAGCCAAAGGCGTCATCTCCGAACGTGACGGCGTCGATCTGGCCGAGGCGTTCAACCGGCTACGCAGCCACGCCCGCAACCACAACCTGCTCCTGACCGCCGTTGCCCAAGCCGCCATCGCCGGCACCCTCTTGATCTAGAAGGACGGCCATCGCTGATCTGCCCCCTTACACGCGGCGCGCGCCGGTCCGACGCGCCCGAACTACGTCGCCGCGTTGTGGTGGCTGATCGGCTGGGAGGACCTGCTTATCGTGTGGGCACCACCGGCGTTGTTGGCGGGCTCTGTCGGCATCTGGCTGTTCTACGTCCAGCACCAGTTTGAGAGCGTCAACTGGCAGCGCCACGATGAGTGGAGCTACGCCGTCGCGGCGCTGGGTGGCAGCTCGTATCTGAAGCTCCCGACGCTGCTGCAGTTCTTCACCGCCAACATCGGTTTGCATCATGTCCATCATCTCAACAGTCGGATCCCGAACTACAACCTGCAGCGCGCCCACGACCCCAACGTAATCTTCGCCGGCGTCCCGACGGTTTCGATCCGAGACGGTCTTCGGGCCGTCACCTCAAGCTCTGGGATGAAGACCACCGGCCAACTCGTGACCTTGACCCAAGCCAACCGCAACCCCCAACGCGCGCTCGCGTGACCTCGTTCAAGCGCCCAACAGCACACGGAGTGCTCCGCCTGGTCTGGGAGTGGGGAGCAAGCCCTGCCCGCCGGCAGGCGCGCCGTGTCACGCGGGCTCTAGGCCGCTGGCACCACGCCGGGAGAACTGAAGGGCCAGCGAGCCCTATCCCTCACAGCGCGGTCACATCCAAGTGGGACATGACACCGAAGTGCCGCTCGACAAGCCACGGGCGCGAGCGGATTGTTCGTCGACAAGCAGCAGCCCATCGATCGCGACAGACACCTCGACTTCACCGCCGCCTACGGGAGCGTGGGCCCGGCCGGTCTGGCGCCGCTTTCGGCGTTGCCGAACCCCTCTACGGCGAGGACAGCCTGCCGGAGATCGACCGCTCTGATAGCCCAGATGACGGATTCCGTATGTCGTGACCAAACTCCAGAAACGATTCCAAGGCAAAGACGCGCCATGCCCAACGGCAACGCCACACTGTGGGCTACCGACACATCGTGTCGAATGAGGCGGCGAAGCTCGCCGGGCACCGGTGCGACCCGATGGACGGAATGAACAACTCACCGCATGTAACAGGACGACTGTAAGCGCCTCGGCCCCGCCAAGCCGCCTCTAGGTCGATCCGGCTTCCATGCCAAGCCAACGTGCGTTGAGGTGATTCTTCGCGATCCGACGCCTGATTGTCGCCAGATGCCAGAACCGTGTCGCCAACGGTCAAAAGTCACGAGCGCCCGATGCCGACAGTTCGTGTGTAAGCGGCACCTCGTCTCGGCGAGGCGGTGCCCCCGCATCGACCGCGACCTGGAGAACCGATGAGCAGTTCGAACACTCTCGAAAACAAGAGCAGGATGTTTACTGATCCGGCGGCCGGGGAGACCACCGGACCCCGGCACGACCGGGTGGCATTTCCCCATCGCCGAGGTGCACCGCGGCGGCAGCTTCGGGCGGTCGTCCAGCCGGCCCGTCAGCGGCGCCCTCGATCTCGTCATCCCCGCTTACAACCAGGAGCGTCGCATCGGACCTTCGGTCGAGCAGTTGGCCGGGATCATCACCGACTGGCTGCTGCCGGTCCGGCTGGTCGTAGTCGACAACGGCAGCGTGGACAGGACTGCCTCCGCCGTCGATGCCTTCGCCAAGCAGATCGAGGTCGACCTCACCGTCATCAGCCGCGCCACCCGCGGCGAGGGTGCTGCAGTACGGGCCGGGGTGGGCCACTCGACCGGCGAATACATCGGCTTCCGTGATGTCGACCTGCCGGTGCCGCCGGATGCCCTGGGCGGGCCCGCCGGGATTATGGTCACCCCGTTCGACATCGACGGCTACGCGCAGGCGCTGCGCGCGGTCGCCACTGATCCGGAGCCGGCGGCCGCGCTCGGCCGGTCCCGCCCCGCCCAGATGGCGGGCCTCCGCTGGGACGCCCTGGCCGCGAGCGAGGGCCGCCTATACCAGGCCGCCCTCGAGGGCCGACTCTTTGAGCTGAACCAAGCGCCCGAGGCGGACCGGATCGACCCTCCCGCCATCGACGGGATCCTCGTCCTGGAAGAACAATTGAGATTGGAGACGCTGTAGCTATGAAGGTCCCCCATCACCTCCCCAGCTTGGGCCGGGCGCATCCCGGGGGCGCCTGGCCTGACCCGCCCGCGGTGGCCGATGTTGTCGACCTGTTGCACTACCAGGTAGACACCAAGCCTGAAGCGATCGCCGTCGACGACGGCACCAGACGCTACAGCTACGCCGAACTGGGAGCGATGGTCGCCGGCCTCGCCCAACGCATCCGGAAAGCAGGAGTCGAGGCCGGCTCGGCCGTTGCCGTCTGTCTGCCCCGCTCTATCGAGGCGTTCGTCTCACTGCTCGGGATCCTCGAAGCCGGCGGCGTGTACGTCCCGCTCGATCCTGCATGGCCGGTGGCGCGTCTTCGGACCATGTGTCAGAGCGCCGGTGTCGCCGCGGTGATCGGTGCCAGGGAGTTCACTGATGACCTCCCCGGCGCGGGCATCGACCTTCGCTGCCCCGATCACGTCGCCGTGGGCTCGGGCCGCCGCTCGCGGGCCGGCTGGTCCACGCCTGACGCCGACGCCGGGGCGTACATCATTTTCACCTCCGGAACTACCGGCACCCCAAAAGGGGCTCGGATCAGCCGGGCCAACCTCGCCGCCTTCTTGGCCTGGCTGCGGACGGCGTTCTCGCCCGAGGAGCTGGCGATGACCGCCACTTGCACCTCTTTCACCTTCGACCCCCATTTGATCGAGGTCCTGGGCCCCCTCTGCGTCGGCGGGTGCGTCCGGGTGATCCCTGACGCCTTCGCCTTGGCCGACCTGGAGCCCGGTGTCACCATGACCGGCACCACCCCCTCGGTCGTCGGAGAACTGCTCCACAGGGGTGGCCTGCCGCCCACCTTGCGCACCCTTTGCATCGGCGGCGAGGCGCTGACGCCCGGGCTTGCCGACCAGCTCCTCGGGCAGCCGCACCTCCGGCGCCTGGTGAACCTCTACGGGCCGACGGAAGCGACCGTGTCCGTGACCAGCTTCGACGTCTCCTTTCCGGCAAGCGCCCCGGTGCCTCTCGGAAAGCCGATACCCGGCACCGAGATCGTCGTCGTCGACGACCAGCTCCATCCCGTGCCCGACGGAACCATCGGAGAGCTCGTCGTCACCGGGGCTCAAGTTGGTACCGGCTACGCCGCTGATCCCGAGCTCTCCGCCGCCAAGTTCATCACCCTGGCCGGCACCGGCGCCTCTGTCAAGAGTTATCGCACCGGCGACCTCGGACGGCGTCGGGCCGACGGAATGCTCGAGTACTACGGTCGCATCGACCGGCAGGTCAAGGTACGCGGCTTTAGAGTCGAGCCCGGGGAGATCGAGACCGCGCTCGGCCGGCTCGATCAAGTGGCCCAGGCAGCAGTGCGCGCCCTCGGGGATGGCTCCGACGCCATGCTGGTGGCCTACGTCGTTCCAGCGGGCGCCTTTGACGCCCGGCAGGCCCGTCGCCAACTCAGAGAGACGCTGGCGGAATATCTCGTCCCTTCGCGGTTTGTCACTTTGGACTCCCTGCCCCTCACCGCCCAGGGCAAACTCGACGAGCGCGCCCTTGCCGCTCTGCCGTCAAGGCCGGAGAACGGATCGGCGACACCCGTCAGTGACTCGTCCTCGGTGCCCGCTGCGCTGGCTGCGGCAACCCCTCTGACGGCAACTGAGAAAGTGGTGGCCGCCCTGGCCCACCAGACGCTCGGGACGACCGGACCGGTCTGTGCCGGCGACAACTTCCTCGACGATCTCGGCGGGACGTCGCTCAGCATGATCGGCCTACTTTCGGCTATGGAGGCCGAGTTCTCCTGCCGGATACCGGTCCGCGGGGCTCTGGACGACACCACCATCGCCGGGCTGGCCGCGCTGGTGAGCGACCGGGCCGACGGGTCCGGCCGGTCACACGGTTCTCCCGCCACCGTTCGCCGCTGGGATGGCGAGGGCGCCCCACTGTTCCTCGTCAATCCCTACGTGGGCTCGGTGCTGCGCCAGCGCGGTCTAAGCGCCCATCTGTCGGGCGGCGAGACTATCTCGGTCGACGTGCACGACGCCGGTGCTGACATCGACGCTGGGCCTGTATCTATTGTGGACCTGGCCGAGCAGGCGCTCATCCAGATCCGAGCGGTGCAACCGCACGGGCCCTACTGGCTCGGCGGCCATTCCGCCGGAGGTCTCGTCGCCCTCGAAGCGGCCCAGCGGCTGCTGGCGAGCGGTGAGCAAGTCGACGGTCTGCTGCTGATCGACTCGCCTGCCATCCTGTCCCGGCTGGACTACATCTGGGGTGAAGTGGTCATGAACTGGCCGGAGTTCCGGGCCGGCAACCGCCGGGACCGGCGGTCGGCTCTGCGCTCGTTGATTCGCAGCCGTTTGAGCGTCCATCGCAGAACCCGTCCCGGAGAGAGCGCGGGGCAGGATTGGCAGACGGCGTGGAGCGGGCCACCCGCCGCGCCAACATCGCCACCAAGCTGTACCGGCCCTCCACTTACCCGGGCGCGGTGACGCTGTTGTGGACCGACCAGGGGTCGCGCATGGCTAGGGGCCGAACAGCCCTGGGGTGGGACCGCCTGGTCCTGGGTCCGTTGACGGCGCGCCGCATCGAAGGCGATCACAACACGGTTTTCGACCCCCCGCACGTCTCAGGTCTCGGCGCCGAGATCGGGCGATTTCTCCCCGGCCCGACGGCCAAACCGGAGGACGACCTCGTCCTCCTTGCTCGACGCCGAAAGCGGGGAGCTGGCGGTGCGGGCATGAGTCCCGCCGCCATCCAGTTGTGGACAGTCGATCTCGACGGGATCGGCACCGAGCCGGCCCGGGTGGGCGACAGAGCGAAGCCCCGTCGGGAACTCCGGAGGCGGGCCCTGCAAGCCATCGCCGAGCAAGCCGGCCTGGAGCTCTTCTGGTCCTGTCGGGTGTGCGGGGTGGACGGCCACGGCCGGCCGCATGTGCGCCGCGAGCCCTACGACATCAGCGTCACCTGGACCGGCCGCTGGGGTCTGGTGGCCTTTGCTGATTGCCGCGTCGGCATCGATGCCGAGCCCTCAAATGCCACCCCTAGCCCGGTAACCTCCGCCCTCTCGTCCACCGAGGCGGCGCTGCTGGCAGCCCGACCGGAAAGCAAGCGAACCCGCAGCTTCCTCCGGCTCTGGACGGCCAAGGAGGCGGTGGCCAAAGCCGACGGGCGAGGCCTGACCCTCCCTCTCAATCAACTCGACGTGGCCCCCGCCGTGACCGACGGTAAGGCCCGAGTGAAGTTCGACGCCACGACCTGGCATGTGGCCGTGCAAGACCACACCTTCCCCGACGGCGAGGCGGCCACTGTTGCCATAGCCACCAACCGCAGGATCGGTCGCGTCAACGAAATCACCTTCGCGGCGTACCGACGAGCGCAGTAAAAAAGAGGAACGTCAACGATTGGGCCAGCCCCGCGACACCGGCGCCGGGGCCGCCGGAGCGGATACCTCGGGTGCGCCGCGCCCGAAGACAGGCGGAACCCGCGAGCCCCGGGTCCGGGCGGCGCAAATGGCGGCTCCGGGCCCTCGTCGCCGGCTGCGCGCTCGGCAGTGATCACAGTGGCCCTGGGTGCCTGCTCCGCCTAATGGGCCGACCTCATCGGACCCGGCCGGCACGCCCCTGTCCAGCTGGGGATCGTCGAGGCGAGCGGCCACCACTTCGTGGCCGAACAAGCCGCGGGCATCCAGATGGTCATGATAGGAGTCAGCTGGTCCAGCGCCGAACCAGTTCGACAACACCTACCTCTCGTCGGTGCGGGCCAAGATCGCCAACGCCCGATCCAGATCACGTGGCGTCGTACTCGACGCGGGTTTGCAGTATCCACCGGCGCGGGTGTTCTCCCTCCCCGGCGGCACTCGATTCCTGGACCAGTTCGGCGACGTCTACACCGGCCCCGCGGGCTCCGGTAACAACATCGCCAACGCGGTTACCAACCCGGCGGTGCGAGCCGCGGAAGCGGACTATCTCCGAGCCCTGTCCGCACTCATCCCCGGCGACCTCCTCGGCGCGGTGCGAACCGCGGGCGGACCACAGGGCCAGCTCAGCTATCCCACGGGGAAGTACCAGGGGCACCAGGACTTTCTGGGCCTACGACTCGAGCACGTCGTCGCCGTCGGCCACGTCGACGAACACGATCTGCCACGCATCGATGATCAGCTCGGTCAGAGCCAAGCCTCCCGCGGCGATACGAGACCGACCATGCGCGGCGCCAGGGTCCGGGTCACGATTTGCCGTCCTCGCGAGTGATGGCGCCGCTCATCACCTCGGCCGACCGTTCCGCGGAGCTGAGCCAGCGGGCCTTGCCAGCTCGCCCGCCGTAAAGGGTGGCTTCGGTATAGCCGAAAGACTCGAGTGCTGAACGTGTCGCACGCGGCCGGCATGTCGATCATGTGCTTGCGCGCGACCGGGCGTGAAGAAAATCCCGGGCGAGCTTCTGCGCCAGCATGGCCTGCTGAGGGCTGAGCGGTCTCTCCGGGGATCCCGACGAAATGGAACTCGACGGCCGCGTGCCGGTCTGATCGCCCCGTGCCGGAGGACGGGTCAGCGCGCCGGCGGGCGGCTGGTGGTTCTTGAGGGGCCGGGCAGGGCGGCGCCGACATAGTCGGTCCAGTCAATGGTGTCGGTACGGATGACCGCGCCGGTGTAAGGCGCGTCGATCATCTGGCCATTACCGATGTAGATGCCTACATGGCCGGGAGCGGTCATGGTGCCGTCGGACCCGGCAAAGAACACCAGATCACCGGGATGCAATGCCGAGCCAACCGGGAGATGGGGTAGTGAGGCCCACTGCTGTTGAGATGTACGTGGAAGCAGAATTCCCGCTTGGTCGTAAGCCCACTGGACCAGGCCAGAGCAGTCGAAACCGATCCCGGGTGTTTCTCCGCCCCACCGGTAGGGTACGCCCATTTGGGCCCGGACTACGGCCAGTGCCACGCTTGCTGCCCGTGACGCGGCCCCAGTGGTTTGCAGCTGGTAGCTGGTGGCCAAGGCTTCCACTTGGGCTACGTACCAGTTGGCGTGGTTGTAGGCATATATTGCCTGACTCAACGTGTCCGGCTTTCCGCCGCCGTGGGCACAGAGAAGGCGGGCCGCCGCCCAGACGCTGTCGAGGGGGTCATAGGGCGAAGCCGGGGTGACGCCCCCGGTCGGTACTGGTTGGCCGTAGGCGGCGAAGGTCGCAGGCAGGAACTGCATCGGGCCTTGTGCGCCGGCCGAGTTGGATCCCAATTGCACCCCCGGCAAGGTGGAACGCCCAAAGTCGGATTCGACCTTGGCGATGGCCGCTAGCACTGTCCAGGGCAGCCCCGGGCAGGTCGCTGCCGCCTGACGGGTCCACGATACGTAGTCGGAGGGAACCAGCCGAGTCGCCCCAACTATGGCCACCACCCGTGGCTGGGATCGGCTCCCCACTGTCGGGGTGTCTGCGGACGGGGCGTCACCGAAGGCCGCGACCGTTCCGTCGCTGTACGCGACCCAGTAGCCGCCTCCGTCGAAGGTAGGGGCCAGGCCAACGACCGCCGCCTTCGAGCTTGGATCGGTGGCGACCGAGCCGGCGAAGCTGGCGTCGCCGAAGGTGAACACGCCGCCGTCCGCCCCGACGAGCCAGTATCCGCCCCCGTCCGTGGTTGTGGCCACACCGACCACTCGGCTTGCAAGGTGAACCCGGCCGAGGCTGCCGTGGAAGGGCGCGTCGCCGAAGGTGAACACGCCGCCGTCCGCCCCGACGAGGAGGTACCCCTTTCCGTCCGCACTTGCCGCGATGGCCACGACGGAAGAGTTGAGGCGCCGGCCGGCCAAGCTGCCGTAGAAGCCGGCGTCGCCGAAGGTGAACACGCCGCCGTCCGCCCCGACGAGCCAATACCCTCCGCCGTCGGGGGTGGCCGCCATCCCGACGATCGGTTCAGTTAGCGCAATCCCGTTTGCGGAGCCAACGACGCGAGCGTCCCCGGCCCCTGCGACTTCTCCATCAGCTGATACTGTCCAGTAGCCGCCCCCGTCGGGTGTCGCGACCGAGTCCACCACGGGAGCGCTGCTATTGGCGGTTGCTTTGGCACCGAGGTCGGCGGCGTCTCCGTAGCTGGTGGCGGTCCCGTCCTCGCTCACTAGCCAGAATCCCGGCAGGGAGCTACCGGCCGCTAGTCTCGCTCCCATATTCGAGGTCGACGTGTTGGTCGTCGGCCCGGTTCCGCCAATGTCGTCGGAGTCGGCCGACGGGGTCGCTGGCCGGGGAACCACCAACTTTGGACGCGGGGCAAGTGAGGATGTCGACGTGCTCTTGGCGACTGTGGTGGGCGAGGCCGTCGTGGCGCTCTTCGGGACGGTGGCGGTTGGGGCCGTCGAGGTGGTCGGGGCGGCTGGGGTCGTCGAGGTTGTCGACGTGGATCGAGGGCCGGTCATGGAGGTGGTCGGGACTGATATAGGCAGGCTAGATGTGGTTGAAGATGTCGAACTTGTGGCGAGCGCCGCCGCAGCTGGTGGCGCGGTGGTCGAAGAGGTAGTGGATGAATCCGCCACCGCTGGAGTGGCGGTCAACCAGATGGTGGCCGACACGGCACCCGCGGCGATGAGGGCCGGCCACGCTGCCTTCCCACCGGGACGAGAAGATCTACGTTTGGCCGCCATGCGCTCAGGTTATGGTTTGTTGGCTCCCCCTCGCCAGTGGGGACGCGTAGCTTTCGGTCGTCGTGGTACCCCGAGCCAAGTGCGACCGGCCTCGCACTATCAGTGCCCATTTTCGGTTATTGACCGGTCCCCACCCTGGAGTCGGCTTGTCGGGTGCGAGTTCGCCTTTCAGCCCCTGAGGACCTTGTCGAGCAGGCCGCGTTTGTAGCCGCGTCTTGACGGCATCGCGCTTCCACCAAGGTGTCTCCAGGTAGCTGTCAGGCTCAGGGATACCGCCGCCCTGGCGGTAGGTGCGGACGCTGGCCTCGGTATTGCCCGCCTGGGCGGCCACTCCGGCGGTGATGAGGCGGTCGTCGTAGCTGCCCTTCGCCTGGCCGAGTCAGATTGGGCCGGGTGGGTGCGCCCCGTGATCGGTGTGGTCGGGGGGGACGCCCATCACGGCGACCATGGCTCGGCCGCCGGTACGGAGGAACGGTACGACTAGGACAACGGTGAGGGCAATGGCGATGATGTTGAGGTAAGTGTCGCTGTTGAGCGAGACGTGTGGGGTGATGACTTTGGCGTTACGGGTCGACGGGATCAGTCCCGATGGGGCGAAGGTGAGTTCCATGATGTAGCCAGCGGCGCCCATGGTGGCGTAGAACAGCACGAACATACCTAGGGCCATGCGGGTGCCGTAGTACTTGCGGTAGATGAGCAGGACCGGGATGATGATCAGGTCGGCGAAGATGCCGCAGCAGCACTGATTCGTCTCGGTGCTCATCTGGTGATCGGGCCAGTCACAGTGGTCGCCGCCAGGTTGAGGTTGGAGAGAACTCGTTCGCGCGTGAAGTCATCGGAGAGGCGACAGGCGCCGTTCTGGTTCGCGAACAAGCCCTTCTCCTTGAAGGCGGTGATCGCGAGGCTCCTCAATTCCATGAAACAGCGCCTCGATCACCCCATGTAACAGCGGCTTCGTGACCCTAATCAGCCACCTGTCGCCGTGGGCTGCTTGGTGCTGGCAAGCGCCTCGAAGCACACTCGGCCGCACGAGGAGGGTCTCGTCATACCCCGATTTCGGGCCCGCCAGGGCCTACTGAGAAATCGATGCTCAGATGGTGCTCGGCCTGATGGGTTGGTGACGTCGTCTCCTGGTATGCCCTGCGAGCTCTCACGTCTCCGAGCGCCTGGTCCCGGAGCGTCCCTACCTGCTGCGCGAGTTCGGCCCACTCAATAAGGTTGATGCCGTCGGACTTGGCTTCGAGTAGGCGGTCGGCAACCGCGATCTCCTGGCGGGCCCGCTCGTCGTGTCGGCTCCATCCTGTTCGGGGCGGGCTGACACCGTCGTTGCGGTCGAGGACAGCTTCGATGGGTAGGGCGTGATGGCACCACACGGCTCGCCCGGCGGCGGAACGCGGCGGCTCTCCCAGCCTGTCAACCTGGTAGGTCGGTGGTTCGTCGGCGAGGGCATGGACCCGCTCGGCGCGGGTGTGCTCCAGCGCGGCGTCGAGCTGAGCAACGGTGCTGGCAAGCTCGTTGCGCCGCGATTCGCTGTCCTTGGCCACCTGCCTGCGCTGTTGCTGGTGACCCGCGATGGCAGCCAGTTCGTCCCGGAGGTGGCGTTCCGCAGTCACAGCCTGCTCCATGCGCTGCTCGCTAAAGGCGACCTTGGCCTTGGCAGCCGCGATGGCTTCATGGTCGTGGCGTCCCCACCGACGGCGGCTGGCGTCATCGAGGTTCGCCTGGCCGGCGGTGAGCGCCTGCTCGGCGTGGAGTCGGGCCCTGAGCAGGTCCGGCAGCTGACGGCGGAGCTGCTGCCATTCTTCGCCGCGGTCTGGGGGGACCTGGGCGTCGAGCTGGTTCACCCTGGCGGCCGTGGTAGCGCGGGCGTGTCGGAGCTTGTCGATGCCAAAGGCAAGCGGGTCATCGGCGCGGACACACGCCGCGACCACCCGAGCCCAGTGGTCATCGAGCTGATCGTGGAGTCGGCGGATGTCGTCTCGCCGCCACCCTTCGGCCCTCTCGAATCTCTCCAAGTCGTCCGTGTCTCGCAGCAGGGCTGCTACCCGGCTAGCAATCTCGTCTCGTCTGTCTTTGGCGTCCTGAGCCTGCTGCCGATGAAAAGTGAGTTTGTCCTGTAGATCGCGGCGTTCCTGGCGGCCGCGTCGGCTCAAGCCGGCGAGGGTGCCATAGCTGTCGAGCTGGCTGGCGCTGTACGCGGCAACGGCGTCCATGTTGGCCAGCCCAGCTTCCGCCGGGGCGAGGTCCTGGCGCGCTGCGGCCAGGGCCTCGTGGGCGTCGGCGGGCCGGCGTGCGAGCACCCGCTCGTGTTCGGCTATCTGGTCGGCCAGTTGCCGGTCGAGGGTCCAGGGGTCGCTTCGGGCGGCCAGGGTCGGGTCGGGTTGGCGGGCCAGCGCCTGGGCGACCACTTCGGCCGGGTCACGCTGGTCGGCCAGGATCCCTCCGTGGTCGATCGCGACGAGTTGCTTGGTGTTCCAGGTGTGAGTGGGCTGGCGGGAGCGGGACTGGCCGGTGTATCCCCGGTAGGCGTCCAGGGCGGCGCTACCAAGCAGGTGACAGACCTCCCAGGTGCCCCCTTGCGCTCCGTCGACGGTCCGGGCCCACGAATGCGACATGTTAGGGGAGCCGTCCTTGCGGGTCCCCTGTACGAAACTGGCCGGCAACACCGCCTCCTCGCCGCTCCTGTTGACACGCACGGCGAGCCCGGTCTCGTCGACGCGGGTGACGGTGCCGGTCGTGCCGTTGACCAGGCGGCTGCCAGAAGCGCCGCAGCGGGCGTGCAGCAGCACCCGGTCGCCGGCCTGGTAGTCACGCTCGGCGGTCCACCCCGGGCCGGACAGGAGCGGCCCTCCGAGCACGCCGGCATGGGCGAGGCGGGCCCGGATCCGATCGGCAAGGTCCTCGGCGTCGGTGTGCGACACCACAAGCGCCGCCACCGCCTCCGCCCCGTGCGCGTCGATGTCCTCGCAGACCGCCGCGGCCACAGCCCGGCGGGTCGCGCTCGGGCTGGCGTGCTCGTGCTCCCAGCCGCGCTCTGTGCGCAACTCCTGAGATCGGACCACTTCGCCTCCCCGGAGCAGGTCCAGGGCCTGCCGGTCGGCGGGGTCGACCTGGCGGCGGTTCACCGTCAGCCGGGCAGAAGGGATCCGGCTCGAGCTGGCGAGCTGCTCGAGGTGGTCGGCCGTCCCCCCCGGGCCGACCGGTTGGGACTGGCGGGGGTCGCCCAAGATCCACAGCCTCCCGCCGGGACAGGCGTCGACCCCGGCAAGGACCGCCTCGACTTCCCGGGTGGGCGTCTGGGAGATCTCGTCCAACACCACCACCGTCCCCGCCCCCAAGGGCCCGTTCCCCAAGTCGATGCGCAACCGGGCGATCGTACGGGCGTCAAGACCAGCGCCGGCCAGCTCCGCCACCGCCTTGGCGGTGGTCGCCACCGCCAACACCGGCCAGCCCTCAGCGGTGGCAGCTTGGGCCGCGGCGTGCAGCATGGTCGTCTTGCCGTAACCGGCGGGGGCGAGCACACACCGGATGCTCGCCCCGTCATCGGTCAACATCTTGACCGCCGCCACCTGGTCCCGACCCAATCCCGGCTCCAACCGGAGCGCCTCCTCGACCGCCGAGGCGGTGATGGCCGGGACCCTCCGCCCGGCCAGAGTGTCGGCCAGTTCCAGGGTGCGGTCCTCGGTGGCCCGGTGCGCGGCGGTCGACCACTGCAGGGCCCGGCGCCGACCCGGCTGGTCATCAGGCGTCAGCCGCACCGCCAGATCCGAGGCCAGGAACCGGTCGGCCAGGGCGGTGATCTCCTCGAGGTCGAGCCGGCCGCCTGACAGAGCGCAGATGTGCTCGATCACGTCGGCGTGGGTGAAGCGGGCCGAGCGGGCGCACAGCCCGACCTCGGGATCGGTCAGGATCCGGGTGATCTCCTCCCGGCTCGGTGCCTCCAAGTCCGGGTTCCCGAAGCACACCGCCCGCTCCAACTCGATCCCGATCGGCAGGTCGACCCCACCTGCTTCGTTCCTCCACCGGCCGGCCAGCAGGGTTGGGGTCGACGAGTGATCCTTCGCGGTTCGGCTGGCCAGGGATGCTTCGTCGTCCGCTTGCATGCGCAGCGCCGGCGACTCGTATACCGCCCCTTTGGCCTCCAGTTCCGCCTCGATCTGGGCGGCGCGCTTGGAAAACGCTCGCAGCTGGGCCCCGCTGAAGCCGACAATCTCCCTCGTGTTGTGATGGTCCGGACCCCAGCACGACCCCAACCGCAACGACAAGGAGCGCTGCAGCTGGTTCTGGTAGACAGACCCGGCCGCCCGGGCCCACTCGAACAACGGCCCCGCGTCGAACGCCACATGCCGGCCATCACCGCTCCGCCGCACCAAGTTGGGAACCAGACAGTGGGTGTGCAGCTGAGGATCGCCCTCCCGGCTCGTGCGATGGGTGAACCCGGCCACCACCCAACCCCCAGTCGCCACGCGACGACGAACCCCATGTGACTGCACCCGGGCGACGGCGGCTCGCTCCTCGAGGCACCCCAGAGCCACTGCTACCGCCTCCCGATGGGCGACCGCCACCACATCGGCCACCGACTCCGAACCCAGCGCCCACAACAGCGACACGCTCTTGGGCGCCGAGAAGGTCAGATCGAACGCCTGCAGCGAACGGGGCCGACACCCCGCCAAAAGATCGACACCCGTTGTCGGATGCTTCCCGTCCACCAAGGCCCGCAACTGATCGGCCTCCACCACCGCCGACACGTCCAACCCCTCCGCCCACCGGCCTGCCCATACCCCCGGTGACTCCCCCACCCCCGCGTAATACTCATCAACACTCAACGCCACCGACGAAATCAAGTACTCCCCGTTCGTCAACCCAGTCACCGTCAACACCATCCACCACCCCCACTCCAACTCACAATCACAACCCAAAGCACCAACCCCACCGCCGACACCCCTCCCATCCCACCGACCAACAACTCGTCTGCCCCAACCACCAAACCGAGCACAGACACCTGCCACCCTCCGGGAGGCACCCCCAGCGCCGCGCTCATGACGACCCGCGCCGCCGCAAGAACTCCTCCTGCCCTTGGTGTCGCAAAGAGGGCGACAAAGACGGCTTGCAGCTTTGGTTCACGACGGTAAGCCCGGTGACCGGGCCGAGCACATAGACCCACAGGCAGAAGCGGTGGGCCAGGTCGCCCTGGTCAGGCTCGAGGCGGACCAGCCCACGATCGCGAAGGACTTTCAGCTCCCTGGCGACGGCCAGTGGGTCGACCCCAAGACGCTCGGCGACCTGGCGGGCCGAGGTGCGCGCCACAAGCCGGCCGTCCTCTGCGACCGCGTCCAACGCGACCTCCTCCAAGGTCACCCAACCCAGGGCGCGCAACTGCCCGCGCAGTGTCCGGCTGGCCGCCGATACCAGCAGCCCCGGTTCCTCGAACGCGTCAGGCACAACCACTACAGGTAAACGCCCTTCCTAGCCTGCTACTCGATTGATGAACCGTTGTGGCTGCCAACCGCGGCCAGCCGGTCGATCGCGGCCCGAGGGATCAGGATCCGACGGCCCATCCGCACCGCGGGCAGCCCGGCCCGGCCATCCGTGGCCAGCCAAGCGTTAGCGAACTCATAGGCAGCCGAGCTGGAGATCCCCAACACCGCCGCAGCTTCCCGCACCCGCAGGAACGCCGCCTCTCCTGTCTTCACCACAGCACCTCCCGGATGTTGAATCACAACGCTGTGATTATAACAGATCGAAGTGTCCGTGGGAAATGCTTCCACAATCAGGATGCCATAAGTAGTCTTTGTGGGCATGGTCGGACGGCGACAGACACCAACGGACAACAAACCCATGGACGCCATGCCCCCCGACCTGGGCCGCCGCCCCGGACAGGCCGACCTCAACGAGATCGTCGCCTACAACTTTCGCGCCGCCCGAGAGCTACGCGGCTGGACACAAGAAGAGACCGCCCGCGCCCTCGAAAGGCTCCTCGGCCAGCGGCTCCCCCAAGCCAGCATCTCCGCCATCGAACGCGCCTACGAAGGCGAGCGCCACCGCGAATTCGACGCCCACGAGATCCTCGCCTTCGCCCTCGCGTTCGACCTCCCCCTGGTCTGGTTCTTCCTCCCCCCGCCCCGCGACCACCGCACCCTGCACCACACCACCAACATCGTCAGTGAGCTCTACGGCATCGTGCTCGGACAAGAGGACAAGCTTGAGCCCGTCTACGATCGGCTCCGCCAGCTCGGCATCGACGAACCCTCCCAGGTCGACCGCACCATCGAGAATCTCACGGGGCGTCCCAGCCGGGCCCGCCAATCCAGTTATCGCGAACGGCGAAAGCGACTCCTGCTCGCCCTACTCGACCAGTACACCGACGACGTCGACCGGGCCGCCGAAGAAATCGGTGCCTTCTTCGACCACCTCCGCCAAATCGGCGTCCGAGGCCTCATCGCCGAAGAACTCAACGACGGTGAGTACGTAGGACTACAAGCACTGGATGACGACCTCACCGAACCCGATGCGAGATAGCGCTGCCTGGCCTGGTTCAGCAGGCAAAAGAAGCGGGTACGCTCAGGACCGTGTCCGCTCAGCGGACAACAACTCGAGGTGATCCGAGGCCGGACCGGGCAACACCCTCAGCCAGACAACCCCGTCAGCCCGGAGGTCAACGACTTCGGCCACCGCCGGTTCGGCGTCGTCGGCACCTACCACGACAAAGGCTCCCACCGCCAAGATCGCGCCCGGCCGGGCGAAGCGGGCCAAGGTTGGGGTGAGCCCGTCCTTGGTGCGAGCCTGATAGTCGATCCACAGGTCCCAGGTCATGGTCCCTCCAGTCTCGCGCTCGCCCCGGGGTTCGCGAACGGCGGTCCGAAGCACGCCCGCAGGCGCTCGACCGTCTTGTCGCCCAGATCGGCAAGGACGATGTCGTAGTGAGGCCACTCCCCGGAGGCCAGGAGCTGGAAATCTGCTTGCCGGACCTGTCCAACGGTGGTGGTCCGCAGCTGCTTGTACCGCTCCGGGTCGAGCTCGGGCGTCCGGCGAACCAGATCCTCGACGCTCAGCTCGAAGGCGAGGAACACCGACACGCCGTACCACCCGTGCAGCGCGTGGGACACCTCGGCGGTGCGCCGAATCGAGTCAGCTGCAGCCAGGCCACCCCTGACGACGACCACGGTGTCGTCGGGCGGTGCTTCGTCTCTGAAGACGGAGCTCAAGACGGATCGCCGTCAAGGGCTTGCCCGAGGGTCGAGGCGAGGGCCTCGTCGGCACCCTCGGCTACATGTGCGTACACCCGCATGGTCATAGCTGGGTTCGCGTGGCCGAGTCGGCCGGCGACGGTGCGCACGTCGTGGCCACTGCTGATGGCGGCGGTGGCCGTCCAGTGCCTGAGGTCATGAAGGCGCCACTTCGGATCGATCCCGGCGGCCTGGCGGGCCCGGGTCCACCACCAGCCAATGCGGGCCGGGCTCGGCGGCCCGGCGTCGAGCGAGAACAGGAAGGGCGATACCGCCTGCCGCTCAGCCCGCAGCGCCGCGATCTCCGCCAGCGTCTCCCGGTCCAGGCGGAGCCGCCGCCGGTTGGCCGTCTTGGTCGGCGCCAGGCGAAGCTCCGGCTTGCCAGGCTGGGCGGTAGAGATCACCTCGACCGCCTTGTCGACGGTAAGCCGGTCGCCCTCGAGGTCGTCCCATTGGAGGGCGGCTAGCTCCGCCCGCCGCAGGCCGGCGACCGCGGCTATGCGCAAGGCCACCCCGGCGGCGGCGTCGATCTCCCGCGCAGCAGCGATGGCCCCTCGCACTGCCTCGATGCTCATGCCGTCGCGGGGCGCCCGCTTGGGCTGGCGGAGCCTGGCGGCTGCCGCTGGATTCGTCCCAATCCATTCCCAGCGGGCGGCCTGGGCCAACGCCGCCCGCAGCACCCCGTGCCGGTTGCGGATGGCCGTCTCCCCCACCCCAGCCCGCCGCATCCGGGCATGCCAGCGCTCCACGTCGGCCACCCCGAGTCGGGACACGGGCACCGACGCGATCGGGTCGGCCAGGACCTTGCCGACCCGGCCCTCCTGGTCCCGCCGGGACGATTCGGCCCAGACCTCTTGGTTGACCTCCACCCAGGCGTTCAGGATGTCGCCGACTGTCCGGCCTGCCGCGTGGGTAGCCGGGCGGCTGTCGAAGCTGGCCGCGAGGCGCATGGCGTCACGCTTGGTGCCCCTGACAGTGCGGCTGGTCTGGACCGGCCGGCCGGACACGTCCCGGCCGCTGAACACCCGGACCTCCCACACCCCCGGTTCGCCGCTCGCGGATCGTCGCCACGACCCCTCACCCTAGCTCTTGTAGGGATGAGTAGGGATGAAATAAGGTAGTTACCCGGGAGTAACCCGTGTTACCTGAGGGTCCGCTACACGGGCGGGTCAGAGCAGAAAGAAGCAGGTCAACCCTAGTTTATGTGCATCCCCGAGATGGCCCGGGCGATCACCAGGTGCTGGATCTCACTGGTCCCTTCGAAGATGGTGAAGATCTTGGCGTCGCGGTGCCAGCGCTCGACCGGGTGGTCTCGGATGTAGCCCGCCCCGCCCATGATCTGGATGGCGTCGTCGGTGACTCTCACCGCTGTCTCCCCGGCGAACAGCTTGGACTGCGAGCCCTCCGCCGCCTCGAACCCGGTGCCGCTGGCCGCCCGCCACGACGCGTTCCACACCAGCAGTCGGGCGGCGTCGGTCTTCATCCGCATCTCGGCCAGCTTGAAGGCGATGGCCTGGTTTTCGATGATGGCCCGGCCGAACTGCTTGCGCTCCTTGGCGTAGTCCAGGGAGTACTCGAAAGCAGCCCGGGCGATGCCGACCGCCTGGGCCCCGACCGCCGGGCGGGTGGTCTCGAACGTGGACAGGGCGGCCTGCTGGCGCTGGCCGGTACGACCCTCGCGGGCTCGGGCCAGCCGGTCGTCGAGCCGTTCCTTGCCGCCCAGGAGCAGGCGGCCCGGGACCCGCACGTCATCGAGGACCACCTCGGCGGTGTGAGACGCCCGGATGCCCATCTTCTTGAACTTGGCGCCCATAGCCAGGCCCTTGGTGGCGGGCGGGACGATGAAGCTGGCCTGGCCCCGGCCCTTCAGCTCGGGATCCACCGCGGCGACGACGACGTGGATGTCGGCTATGCCCCCATTGGTGATCCAGGTCTTGGTGCCGTTGAGCACCCACTCGTCGGCTGCCTCGTCATAGACCGCCCGGGTGCGCATCGAGCTCACGTCCGACCCGGCGTCGGGTTCGGAGACACAGAATGCGGCCAGAGCGACGTTTCCCGGAGAGCCGAAGCACTGTGGGATCCACTCGGAGATCTGCTCGGGTGTGCCGTTCCCGAAGATGCCCGCAACGCCGAGTGTCGTGCCGAATATGGCAAGCGCG
The DNA here is from genome assembly GCA_963783945.1 of uncultured Actinomycetota bacterium. Classification (GTDB taxonomy): domain Bacteria; phylum Actinomycetota; class Acidimicrobiia; order Acidimicrobiales; family Palsa-688; genus CAWAPS01. The sequence goes on along the minus strand of CAWAPS010000005.1, from coordinate 496,665 downwards.
ATGCCGGCATCGCCCCACGCCATCTCCTCCATCACGAGCGGGGTCGACAGCCCGGTGGGGTCGGCGAACATGTTGGCCACGAACTCGAGGGAGTACAGCCCCCGCTCGGCCGCCTCCTCGATGATGGGCCACGGGGTCTCCTCCCGCTCGTCCCATTCGTGGGCCGCCGGTCTCACGATCTTCTCGGCAAAGTCGTGAACCCACTTCTGCAGCTGGAGTTGATCCTCGTTTAACGCGTTCGAGAAGTCAGGCACGTCCCGACGCCCTTTCCCTATCCGAGTGCTTTTGTTACTCTATGGTAACCTACGCTACGCGACGGTGTCCACGGGCTGTGACCTATGTCGCCGCCCGGCCGAGAAAAGGCCGAAGACCATGGCTGCCGACCCGGCCGTCAGCACGGCTCCGAACAGGTACGGCACGCCGGAGGCGTGGGCTCCGAGCAGGGCCCCTGCGATCGCCGGTCCCACGACCCGCCCCAGAGCCCCCGCCGACTGTTGGTATCCGAGGGCCTGGCCGCGCGTGGAGGGGGTGCTGCGACCGGCCATCGCGGACGCCATCGTGGTCTGGACCAGCCCCTGACCGACGGTCAGGGCAAGCAGGGCAGGCGCGGCTACCGCCCACGAGTGGGCGGCCGCCAGCAGGACCAGCCCGATCGTGTTGGCCAGCAGACCGGCCGTGAGAGTTGGCAGCTCGCCGAGTCGCAGCACCAGAGGGTGCACCAGGCCAACCTGCACCGTGACGATGACGATCCCCACGGCGGTGAACACCGCGGCCGCCGAGGCGATGCCGAAGCCAAGTCGCTGCTGGCCGAACAGAGCGAAAGTGGCCTCGAAGCCACTGAACGCGACGACGGCGCAGAAGGCGACCACGAGCAGCACGGCGATGTCCTTCGCCCCGCCCAGACGGAAGCGCTCGTCCTTGCCGCGGCTGGCGGACCTCTGGCCCGGTGGCCTGGTCTCGGGCAGGCGGAACCACGCCACCACGGTGTTGGCGGCGGCCAGACCGGCCGCCAGGAAGAACGGAAGTCGCGGTCCGCTCAGGGCGGCGAGAGCCCCGATCGCCGGGCCGGCCACGAAACCCAGGCCGAAGGCCGCCCCGAGCAGGCCGAACAGCCGGGACCGGTCCTTGGGCCCGGCCAGGTCGGCGGCCGACGCCTGGGCGACCGACACGCTCGCCCCTGACCCGCCGTCGATCATCCGGCCTATGAGTAGTAGCGCCAGGCCGCCGGCGAGACCGGTCAGAAGGCTGCCGATTGCGGTTCCGGCCAGAGCGACGATGAGAACCGGCCGGCGCCCGAACCGGTCGGAGACCCGGCCCCACAGCGGGGAGCACACGAAGCTCGCCGCCGAGAAGACGGTGACGAGCAGCGCCGCTTGGAACGAGGACGTCCCGAACCGCTTGGCGTAGATCGGCAGGATAGGGAGCACGATCCCGAACCCGACGAGATCGACGGCGACCGCCGTCCAGATAGTGCCGAACCCCGCCGGGAGCGACGGCCCGCCTCGGCGGCGGAACCTCAACGATTCAGCACCGTGGACTGGCCCACCTTCATACTTTGCCCGGACCGGGACGAATTGTGGTCCCGCCGGGCCCGTCCTCGACGATCCACCCTTGCGCCTGCAGTTCGCCCCGGACGGCATCGGCTCGACCCCAATCGCGCTCGGCCCGGGCGGCGTCTCGCTCCTTGCCGAGGGCGATGACGTCGGGGGGAACGGCTGAAACCTGGTCGTGCAGGGGCAGCCCCAACGCGTTCTCGAAGATGTCGAACACCGCGGCGGCGAGCGATATGGCGGACTCGCCCGACGCCGCCCGGGCCTCACGGAGCAGTTCGAAGCCCACGGCGACCGCGCCCGGGGTGTCGAAGTCGTCGTCCATGCGGCCCCGGAACCGGGCCAGGGCGCCGGCGTCGGCCCGCTTCCCCCGGGCCTCGGAGAACTCCCGGGCAAACGCGTCGAGCCGCTCGACTCCGGCCGCCGCGGCAGCCAGCGTGTCCTCGGCGACCCGTAGCGGCGAGCGGTAGTGGGATTGGAGGATCTGCAGCCGGAACGCCCTCGGGTCGTAGGCATCCAACAGCTCCAGGAGGGAGAGGGTGTTGCCCACCGACTTGCTCATTTTTTCCCCGCCCTCGTCGACGATCATCCCGTGGTGGGCCCACCGTCGGGTGAAGGAGCGACCGGCGGCCACGGCCTGGGCCCGCTCGTTCTCGTGGTGGGGGAAGGCCAGGTCGAGGCCACCGGTGTGAAGGTCGAAGTCCTCGCCCAGGAGATCGAGGGACATGACCACACACTCGGTGTGCCAGCCCGGGCGGCCCGGACCCCACGGGGAGTCCCAGCTCGGTTCGCCCGGCCGGGCCAGCTTCCACAGCACGAAATCGATCGGCGATCGCTTGCCGGCCTCCTCGCTCACGTCGACCCTGGCCCCCGCCCGCAGGGACTCGAGCGGCTGACGGGCCAGCAGGCCATAGCCGTTGACACTCTCGGCGGCGAAGTAGACCCCGTCGCCACCGACGTAGGCGTGGCCGAGCTCGACCAGCCGGGCGATCAGGTCCACCATGCGTTCCACGTAGGCCGTGGCGTGCGGGGTCGCATCCGGCCGCATGACCCCGAGCCGGTCCTGGGTGTCCCACCACATCTGCTCGTAGAACGCCGCGACCTCCTCAGGCGAGCGCCCCTCATCCGCCGCCTTGGCCAGGATCTTGTCTTCGATGTCGGTGACGTTGGACACGAACTTCACGTCGAGGCCGGACCACCGCAGATAGCGCCGGAACACGTCCCACGTCACGGTGAAGCGGCCGTGGCCCAGGTGGGGCTCCCCGGACACTGTCGGACCGCAGATGTACATGCCGAAGCGGCCCGGCTGGCGGGGCTCGATCGGGGCGACCGCTCCTAATGCGGTGTCGTACAGCTGCAGCACACAAGTACCGTAGCGGGATCATGTCGCAGACCGTCCCCGGCAAACCGTCCCTCGAAGGAATCGAGGAAAAGTGGGCGGAGCGGTGGGAGAACGACGGCACCTACCGCTTCGACCGGCGCGCCACCCGGGAGCGGGTGTACGCCATCGACACTCCTCCCCCGACGGTGAGCGGATCGCTGCACGTGGGCCACGTGTTCTCTTTCACTCACACCGACACCGTCGCCCGGTACAAGCGGATGCGCGGCTTCGAGGTGTTCTATCCGATGGGGTGGGACGACAACGGGCTGCCTACCGAGCGGAGGGTGCAGAACTACTTCGGCGTGCGCTGCGACCCCTCCCTTCCCTACCAGGAAGGTCTCGAACCGCCGGCCGTGGGCGGACTGGGCAAGGGACAGGACGCGGTGGCGGTGTCGCGGCCGAATTTCGTCGAGCTGTGCGAACGGCTGGTCGCCGAGGACGAGCGGGCCTTCGAAGAGCTGTTCCGCCGGCTCAGCCTGTCGGTCGACTGGACCCAGCACTACACGACGATCGGCGATGGGGCCCGCCGGGCGTCTCAGCGGGGATTCCTCCGCCTCCTCGCCCGAGGGGAGGCGTACAGCGCCGAGGCCCCCACCCTCTGGGACATCGACTTCCGGACCGCCGTGGCCCAGGCCGAACTCGAGGACCGCGAGCGGCCGGGCGCTTATCACCAGCTGGTTTTCCACGGCCCCGCAGGCGCCGACCTGCTCGTGGACACCACCCGCCCGGAGCTCCTGGCGGCCTGCGTCGCCGTCGTCGCCCACCCCGATGACGCCCGCTTCGCCGGACTGGCGGGATCCATCGTGCGCACCCCGCTGTTCGACGTGCCGGTCCCTTTCCTCACCCATCCCCTGGCCCAACCGGACAAGGGTACGGGGATGGCCATGGTCTGCACCTTCGGTGACGTCACTGACATCGTCTGGTGGCGGGAGCTCGGGCTCCCGGTTCGGTCCATCATCGGACGGGACGGCCGCCTGGTCCCCACCGCGCCCGATGGGCTCGACGAGCGGGCCGCCCGGCTCTACGACACCGAGCTGGCCGGCCGCACCGTGCGCCAGGCTCAGATTCGCACCGTCGAGCTGCTGGCGGAGTCGGGCGAGATCCGGGGCGAACCCCGGCCGGTGCAGCATTCCGTGAAGTTCTACGAGAAAGGCGACCGGCCGCTCGAGATAGTGACCAGCCGGCAGTGGTTCTTCCGGACGCTCGACCACACAACGGAGCTGCTCGAGCGGGGGCGCCAGCTGCGATGGCATCCGCCATTTATGGCCACCCGGTACGCCCACTGGGTCGAGGGCCTCAACTCGGACTGGCTGATCAGCCGCCAGCGCTTCTTCGGGGTCCCGTTCCCGGTGTGGTACCGCTTGGACGAACACAGGCAGCCGGACCACTCGGACCCCCTGCTGCCCGCGGAGTCCGACCTCCCGATCGACCCGAGCACGGACGTTCCCGCCGGTTATGCGGAGGCAGACAGAGGGGCGCCGGGCGGCTTCGCGGCCGATCCCGATGTCATGGACACGTGGGCCACATCTTCACTGACCCCGCAGATCGCCGGCAAGTGGGAGGACGATCCGGACCTGTTCGCCCGGGTGTGGCCCATGGACCTCCGGCCCCAGAGCCACGAGATCATCCGGACCTGGTTGTTCGCCACGGTGCTCCGGGCCCACCTGGAGTTCGAATCGCTCCCCTGGAGCGATGTCGCCATCTCGGGCTGGATCCTCGACCCGGACCGCAAGAAGATGGCCAAGTCGAAGGGCAACGTGGTCACGCCCATGGCCCTGCTCGAGCAGTACGGGACCGACGCGGTGCGCTACTGGGCCGCCACGGCCCGACCGGGGACCGACACCACCTTCGACGAGGGGCAGATGCGCATCGGTCGCAAGCTGGCGATCAAGATCCTCAACGCGTCGCGATTCGTCCTGGAAGCCGGGGCGAGCGACGAGGCGGCGGACGGTGGCGGGGAGATCTCCGGGCCCGCGGGGGACGAGCCCAAGGTCACCGAGCCTCTTGACCGGGCCCTGATCACGGCCCTCGGCCGGCTCGTCGACCAGGCCACCGTCGCCTTCGAGGGTTATGACTACGCCCGGGCGCTCGAGCATACCGAGGCGTTCTTCTGGTCGTTCTGCGATGATTTCGTCGAACTGGTCAAGAACCGCTCCTACGGCAGCCTCGGCGAGGACCGGGCCGTGTCAGCCCGGGCCGCACTCCGCCAGGCGCTGTCGGTGCTGCTGCGGCTGTTCGCTCCGTTTCTGCCGTTCGTCACCGAAGAGGTCTGGTCGTGGTGGCAGGACGGGTCGATCCACCGGACCGCATGGCCGGCGAGCGACGATCTGGCCGCCGCCGGCGGCGAACCGCACCTGCTCACCGCGGTGAGCGATCTCCTCGGGGAGATCCGGAGGAAGAAGACCGAGGCCGGTGTTTCCCTCCGGGCTCCGGTGGCAAGTGTCCTCGTCGAGGCCCCCGAGGCCACGGTCGCTCTGCTGGAGTCAGCGGCCGACGACCTGCGCCAGGCCGGAGTCATCGACGACCTCCGCCTGGTGAGGACCGATGACGGCAGAGCCGCCTCGGTCCAGATCAACCTAAAGTCCTCTCATGCCGATCAACCATGATGTCGTCGGGTACACAACCGAACCGACCACCTCCTCGTGGAACTCCAAGGACTGCCTGCTCTACGCCCTAGGGGTGGGCGCAGGGATACTGGACCCCGTCGGGTTCGAGCTGGAGTTCACGACCGAGAACAGCCAGGGCGTAACCCAGAAGGCGCTGCCGACGTTTCCGGTGGTGGTGCCGGCCGGCGCCGGCCTGTTTCAGCCGGTCGGGAAGTTCAACTGGGCCATGCTCGTCCACAGCGAGCAGTCGGTGACCCTGCACTCGCCGGTCCCGGTGGGGGGAACCGTGAACGCAGTGTCGACCATCACCGGCGTCTACGACAAGGGGTCGGCGGCCATCATCGCGACCAAGACCGTCGCGTCGGACGCCTCGAGTGGTGAGCCCGTCTGGACCACCACTAACTCGGTGTTCATCCGGGGTGAGGGCGGTTGGGGCGGTGATCGGGGTCCCTCGGGTTCGATCCAGTTCCCGGAACGGGCCCCTGACCACTCGGTGACTTACTCCACCCGGCCGGACCAGGCCCTGCTCTACCGGCTGTCGGGGGACCGCAACCCCCTCCACGCCGATCCCAAGTTCGCCGCCGCCGCCGGTTTCGAAAGGCCGATCCTCCACGGGCTGTGTACGTTCGGGTTCACCGGCCGAGCTCTCCTGCACACGCTCTGCGGCTCCGATCCGGAACGGTTCCTGTCGATGTCGGCCCGCTTCTCCAAGCCCGTCCTCCCGGGGCAGGACCTCACCGTGTCGATGTGGGTCGAGGGCGACGGTGAGGCGATGTTCCGGACGTCCACCGACGCCGCCGTGGTCCTCGACGGCGGCAAGCTGCAGTTCCGCTGATCACCTGGCGCTCTGCCGGGGAGGAAAGGGCGGCGGCCGCCTGGCCGCCGCCGGCTGTGTCCGGTTCGCGCCCGTTGCGCCCGGGTTGCGCCCGATGGCGCCCGGAGTGCACGCCGGCGCCGCCCTCGATCGGCCCTTGACCGCCGGCATCGGCCGACCCCGTGGCCCCACACCCCAATTTCTCGTGGCATTTTTGTGTTCTCGTAGGCATTCCGCACGTTTAACGTGCGATTTGACACCGAGAAAACGAAATGTCTCCGAGTTCCGGGCGCCGGCCGGCCACGTCAGTTGTCGATGACGACCTTGGGCATGCCCAGATCGGCGAACACCTTCTCGACCACGTAGATGCCCGCGGCATAGGCCCGCAGGGCCAGCGCTATGGCGTCCGACGGGCGGGCCGCCAACACCCTCCTCTCTCCCCCGAACCCCTCGAACTCCACGTCGGAGAAGAAGTGGCGGTGGTCCTCGACCGCGGTTATCACGACCCGATCGAGCCGGGCGCCGAGCACCCCGACCGTGGACACGAAGAGATCCCAGGTCGACGGCCGGGTGGAGGTGGCGTTCGTCCAGGCCGCATAGATGGCTCTCGCCTCGTGCTGGCCGATGATGATGGGCACGCTCCGGTAAGGGGACTCGTCTTCTCGCAGGGTGACCACGCCGGCCTCGACACCGGGGCCGGCCGCTACCGCGACGCGGACCTCGGACACTGACACGCGCGCCAGGTCTTCCTGCACGCCTAGACGATAGGCGTCTAACCGAGCTCCCGGATCGCGCCGTCGCCAGTGCCGGCACGGCGAGTGCCGGCGTCGCCTCCCGCACCGCCTCCCCCGCCGCCACCGCCGGCATCACCGCCGGCGTCACTGCCGGGCGGACCGGGGCGGACCCGGCCAGTCCACACCGGCCGGGCCAGCACCAACCCGGCCACCTCCTCGGCACCGGCCAGGCGGAGGGCCCGGGCCACTTCCCGCAAGGTGCTCCCATCGGTGAGGACGTCGTCGACAACGAGCACCCGGGCACCAGCGAGCCGCCCCGGGTCGGGCACGAGAAGGGCCTGCCTGAGCGGGCCTTGGGCCAGCCGCTGCCGGTCGAGCCGGCTGCGTCCGCGGATCGGGGGCGTCTCCCACCGCTTCAGCACGGCGTGGCGATCCACTTCCCATTCGCTCTTGGTCAGCGCCTCGACGTGGTCGAGGATGTCGCCGACCGGATCCCACCCCCGAGCCGAGCCCGGACCGCAGTAGGCCGGAACCCCGGCGAGGACATCGAACTCCTCGAACCAGGTGGCGTTCCTCTCTAGGTAGCCAGCGATCATCTGAGCGAAGGCGCCGGCCCACCAGCGCTCGCCCCGATATTTGTAACGGCCGACGGCCCGGCGCAGCGCACCCTGATGAACGCTAACCGGGTAGACGACGGAGAACCAGCGGTCGGATCGCCCGCACCACCAGTTGGGGCAGGAGCCTGATCGGGGAAAGCGCTGGCCGCAGACCGGGCAGCCGAGACGACCACCGTCGTCGCCCCGACCGCCACCGCGCCGCCGTTCGACTTCCTCCGCCGGCTGCGCCTCTTTGGCTCCCAACTCTTACCTCCCGACGCGCTCCACCTACCGAAAGGCTCGGCTCGGGGCGCCGGGCAAGCCATCCTCATGTTGTCAGGGGGTGGCGACGGCCGCGCCCGCCCGCTGATCAGATGAGGCCACCCCGCACCGCGATGGCGATGGCGTGGCACCGGTTGCGAGCGTCCATGCGGGCCATGAGCTTGGCCAGGATGCCTTTGATGGTGCTTTCCGAGTAAGCGAGTTGCTGGGCGATGTCAGTCGTGTCAAGTCCGTCGGCGACCAGGCGAAGCACCTCGGCCTCCCGGGTGCTCAAGCCCACGGTGGTCATGGTCGTAACCCCGCCGCCGGAGGCCTCGGTCAGATCGACCACCTCCGGCGCCTCGGTCGCCCATCGCCGCTGCGCCCCGGCCGCCTTGTTGAGCAACCCCTGGGGAAGTTGGCAGCCGGAGATGTCGGCTTCCTGGATGACCTCGACCAGTTTGGCCGAGGTCGCCTCCGCCCTGCGCACAAAGCTGGTGACGCCGGCGGCCACGGCTTCGATCACTCCGCTCTCGTCGAAGCGGGCCGCCACCACCACCACGTTCGGGACCCCGTTGCGCTTCACCGCCCGTACCGCCCGGGCGACCGAGTCGTCAGCTGCTGCATCTGCGATCACAACAGCGACTCGCGCCCGATCGCGATCTGCGGGTCCCACCAACTCGATCTCCGGCCGGTTCACCAACTGCGACTTCGCGCCCGCTGCCGACATCGGGTCAGTTGCGTATATGAACACTGGTATTCGACCTCTCACGGCGTCGACGGTAAGTGCCGCGGCCGTCGTTGGCATCAGTACTGGGTACGTAATTTTCACCCACGGTGGCCCTAGAGGGGTCTCCTGCCATGGGTGTTCAGGTAGTTTCAGTACTATTTAGCGCGCCCAAAGTAAGGAAATGAGGTGTGCCGCTCACATTTCGTGGTCTCCTGACTGCAGGTGGCCCCGGGGCGGGGCGATCCGCGCTCAGGCCGCGGGGGTGGCGCCCGCCAGGTCGGCCACTATGTCGAACGCTTGGCCGACCGTCTCGAGCTGCTGGGGATCGACATCGGGGATCTTGATCAAGAACGCGTCGTTCAGGGCGAGGGTGATCTCGACCACGGCCAGGCTGTCCGCGTCGAGGTCCTCCCGCCAGCGCGCTTCCATCCTGACCTCGGACGGGTCGATGTCGAGAACCTCCGCCACACATTCCCGGAAGGTGGAAAAGGCCTCGCCGCGATCCATCGCCCAAACTTATCCGGTCCCACTTCTGCGGTCCCGCCTCCCACCCGGTGTGGTACCGGGCGGGCGCCTATGGTGGCAGGCCATGGCCGGATTGCTGGAGGGAAAGCGCATCCTCGTAACCGGGGTCCTGACGGACGACTCTCTCGCGTTCGCCGTCGCTCGGCTGGCTCAAGAGGAGGGCGCTGACGTTGTGCTGACCGGCGCCGGGCGCGGCCTGTCCCTCACCCGGCGAGTGGCCCGCCACTTGCCATCACCTCCCGATGTGCTCGAGCTTGACGTCACCGTCCCCGAGCACGTCGAGACGGTTGCCGCCGATCTGCGGGAAAGGTGGGGAGCCCTCGACGGAGTGCTCCATTCCATAGGGTTCGCGCCCGCGGCGTGTCTCGGTGGAGGATTCCTCGACGCCGGCTGGGACGACGTGAAGGTGGCAATCGAGATCTCCGCCTACTCCCTCAAACTGCTGGCGGGCGGACTGCGCCCGCTGATGGAGGCCGCAGGGGGAGGATCGGTAGTCGGGCTCGATTTCGACGCCACCGTGGCCTGGCCTGGGTACGACTGGATGGGGGTGGCCAAGGCCGCCCTCGAGTCGACTTCGCGGTACCTAGCCCGCGACCTAGGGCCCGACCGCATCCGGGTGAACCTGGTGGCGGCTGGGCCGATCAAGACCATGGCGGCCAAATCGATTCCGGGTTTCAATCTGTTCGAGGACGCCTGGCACGGCCGAGCCCCGCTCGGTTGGAGCGCCACCGACGCCACACCCGTCGCCCGGGCCTGTGTGGCTCTGCTGTCCGACTGGTTTCCGGCGACGACCGGCGAGATGATCCACGTCGACGGCGGCTTCCACGCTATGGGGGTTTAGTCCCGTGGCCGGTCGAACCGTGCTGGTCACAGGCGGCAACCGCGGCATCGGTCTGGCCATAGCCCGGGCCTTCGACAAGCAAGGCGACCGGGTGGCCGTTACCTATCGCCGAGAGCCGGCCGAGGGGTTTGTGTCGGTGCGTTGCGACGTCACCTCGCCCGCCGACGTCGACGCCGCGTTCGCGTCGGTCGAGGAGCAGCTCGGCCCGGTCGAGATCCTCGTCTCCAACGCAGGGGCCAACGCCGATCAGCTCCTTCTGTCGATGAAAGAGGAGGCCTGGTCGAGTGTCATCGACGCCAACCTTTCAGGCGCCTACCGGGTCGCCCGCCGGGCCACGTCGAAGATGATCCGGGCCCGCTGGGGGCGGATCATCTTCGTCTCCTCGGTGGTGGCGCTCACCGGTTCGGCTGGCCAGACCAACTACGCGGCATCGAAGGCCGGACTCATTGGTTTCGCCCGCTCGCTGGCCCGGGAGATCGGTGGGCGGGGCGTCACCGTAAATGTGGTCTCGCCCGGCTTCGTGACCACCGACATGACCGCTGCCCTGCCGGAGGCCCGTCAGGCGGAAATCCTGGCTCAGGTCCCCCTGAAACGGATGGCCTCGCCGGAGGAGGTGGCGGCGGTCGTCGCGTTCCTCGCCTCCGACCCCGCTGGTTACATAACCGGGTCGGTCATTCCCGTCGACGGAGGCTTGGGCATGGGCCACTGACCAAGAGAAAGAACACGACGATGACATTGTCCGACCAGACGGGTCTCCCCCGGCCGGCCGACGTGCTGCCGCACCGCCCACCTTTCCTGTTCGTGGACGAGCTGACCGAGATCGTCCCCGGCAGATCAGCGAGGGGCGTCTGGCGACTCACCGGTCAAGAGGCGTTTTTTGCCGGTCACTTCCCCGACCGGCCGACGCTACCGGGGGTGCTCATGGTCGAAGCACTGGCTCAGCTGGGCGGCATCGCCCTGCTGTCGGACGAGCGCTACTCGGGCAAGCTCCCGTTGTTCGGCGGCATCGACAAAGCCCGCTTCCGGCGCCAGGTAGGTCCGGGCGACACCCTGGAGCTGGAGGTCGAGCTCGACCAGTTGGGAGCGAGCGCCGGGCGGGGGCACGGCTCGGCCCGGGTTGATGGCAACGTGGCCTGCCAGGCCAGCATGCTGTTCGTGATCGTGGCTGTATAGGCCTCACAGCCGGCCGAAAACCAGGCTGGCGTTGTGCCCGCCGAAGGCAAAGCTGTTGGTGAGGACCACGTCGAATATCGCCGGCCGCGACTCGTTGGGCACGTAGTCCAGATCGCAGTCGGGGTCGGACTTCTCCTGGTTGATGGTCGGCGGCAGGACCTGATGCTGCAGGGCCTTTACACAGATCGCGGCTTCGATGGCCCCCGCCGCGCCGAGCGTGTGACCGGTCATGGACTTCGTGGAGGAAACCGGGGGGACATTTTCCCCGAACACCCGCTTGAGGGCGAGGGTCTCTATGCGGTCGTTTGGAGCCGTCGAGGTGCCGTGGGCGTTCACATAACCGACATGGCCCGGATCGAGGCCGGCGTCCCGGAGCGCCCACTGCATCGCCTTCGCCGCGCCTTCACCTTCCGGATGCGGCTGGGTCATGTGGTAGGCGTCGGAAGAGACGCCATACCCGACGAGCTCGGCCAGGATCGGCGACCCCCGCCGCTCGGCCCTTTCGGCCTCCTCCAGCACCATGGCCGCCGCGCCCTCGCCCATCACGAAACCGTCGCGATCAGCATCGAAGGGCCGGGATGCCCGCTCGGGTTCGTCGTTGCGGGTCGACAGCGCCTTCATGGCAGCAAACCCCGCGATCCCCACCCGGGTAATGGGAGCTTCAGAGCCCCCGCAGACCACGGCGTCGGCCCGGCCGGCTCGGATCAGGTCGAGGCTGTCGCCGATCGCTTGAGCCGACGCCGAGCAGGCCGTCACCGCGCACGAGCTGTACCCCTTTATTCCCCACTCCATAGCGATATGCCCAGCCACCATGTTCGGGATCATCATCGGGAGGGTGTATGGGTTGACCCAGTCCGGGCCGCGCTCGTTGAGGACGTCCATACCCTCCTCCAGGGAGCGGATCCCGCCGATGCCCGTGCCCCAGACCACCCCCACCCGCTCGGGATCCGCAGCCACGTCGAGGCGGGCCGCCCCAATGGCCTCGGCCGCCGCGACCAGGGCGAACTGGGTGAATCGATCGAGATGCTTCGCCCGCCGCCGGCCGAATATCTCCGCCGGCTCGAACCCCGGGACGTCGGCGGCGATGCGGACGGCAAAATCACTGGCGTCGAAATGGGAGATGGGTCGCACCCCTGAGCGGCCTTGCGCCAGACCCTGCCACGTCGACGCGGAGTCGAGGCCAAGCGGACTCACCACCCCTACCCCGGTCACAACTACACGGCGAGCGCTCATCGCCGAGATCCTAGGCGTCGACCGTGCCTGCGCCCGAACCGTAGTAGAACATGCCTCATGGCCGTCGTGGCCGGCCCTAACGAGCCGGTACTCAGAGAGTCCGCCGCTTATCGCGTGAAGCGCGCTTTGCTCGGCCCCCCCATTGTGACCGAGCAGTTGGAGGGACAACGCCTGAGCAAACCCATCGCCATGGGGGTGCTCAGCTGCGACATGATCTCCTCCTCGGCTTACGGCACCGAGGAGATGCTGGCCATCCTGGTGCCCACCTTCGGCCTGGCCGCGTTCACCCTGGTGCTGCCTGTGACCTTCGTGATCCTCGCCGTCCTGATCCTGGTCACCTTCTCCTACCGCGAAGTGGTCATGGTCTACACCAAGGCCGGCGGCTCTTATGTGGTAGCGCGCGAAAACTTCGGGCTCAATGTGGCCCAGTTCGCGGCCGTTGCCCTATTGATCGACTACACGCTCACCGTCGCCGTCCAGGTCGCCGCCGGCACCGACGCCCTCACCTCGGCGATACCTCGATTGGGCAAGGCTCTGGATGGCAATCTCCCGACCGTGATCAGTGTCCTGGTCGTGTGCCTGCTGATGTGGGGCAACCTGCGAGGGATCCGGGAGGCCGGTCGCACCTTCGCCATTCCCACCTATTTCTTCATAGGCTCGATGCTCCTGGTGGTCATCATAGGGCTCGGGAGGGAGGTCCTGGGCGATCTGCCCAAGGTGATCCCGAAGCCGGGCCACGTCCCCATAGGGCACAACACCCAGAGCCTGACCGAGTTCGCGACCATCTTCGTGCTGCTGCGGGCCTTCGCCAACGGCGGGTCTTCGTTGACCGGGCTCGAGGCCATCTCCAACAGCGTGTCCGCCTTCAAACCGCCGGAGGGGATCAACGCCCGCAGGGTCCTGGGGATCATGAGCTTGACCCTTGGGACCCTCGTACTCGGGGTGTCATTGCTCGCCCATTTCACCCACGCCATCCCCTACACCACAGGTTCGCCGACGGTCATCTCGCAGGTGACGAAGGCCGCCTTCGGCCACAATCCGCTCGGCCAGATGGGGTTCTACGTGGTCCAGGCCGCCACCCTCCTCATTCTCTATACCGGCGGCAACACCAGTTTCAACGGTTTCCCGTTCCTGGCCAACTTCGTCGCCGGCGACCGCTTCCTTCCCCGCCCGTTCACCAAACGAGGCCATCGGCTGGTGTTCTCCAACGGGATCGTGTTCCTCGGCGTCGTCGCCATTCTCCTGCTGCTCATCACCAGATCGAAGGTAAACGACCTGGTGAGCTTGTACGCCATCGGGGTGTTCTGCGGGTTCGCCATGGCCGGCGCCGGGATGGTGAAGTACCACGTAACCCACAAGGAGTCCGGGTACAGGCACAAGATATGGATAAACGGCTCGGCGGCGGTGGTCTCGGCGCTCGTCGTCGTCATATTCGCGGTCACCAAGTTCACCGAGGGCGCCTGGGCCGTAGTGGTGCTGTTCCCGCTCCTCATGTGGGTCCTCATCCGCACCCATCGCCAATACGAACAGGAGTCCGGCGTGCTTTCGGGCGAAGGGGCGGCCGAAGAGGCGGTAGAGGCCCAGCCGTTACCCCGCCACGTGGCGTTCGTGCTGGTGGACAGCCTGGACCTGGCGACCGCACGGTGCATTCAGTACGCCCGAACCATGTCAGTCGACGAACTGCGGGCGGTTCATTTCGTGCTGGACAGCGCCCGGGCCCAGGCCATCGCCGACAGGTGGGTGCGACTCGGGCTCAGCCGCCTGCCGTTGGAGTTGGTCGAGTGCCCGGACCGGCGAGTGGTGCGAGCTGTCGTCGAAATGGCGGCGGAAGCAGCAGCCGACGGGCGAACCGAGGTGAGCGTGCTGATGCCCCGCCGGTCCTATGCTTTCGGTCTGGGGCGGCTCCTGCACGACTCCAACGGTGAGCGCATCGCCGCCGCCATCAGCCGCCTGGACCACGTGAGCGCCACCATCGTTCCCTTCGACGTCGCCGGGGTGCTCAAGGACCGCAACCTGGCCAAGAAGATGGTGATGGCCACGGCCGGCGCCACCGACGTCGGTGAGTACATCGAGGAAGGCATCGACGAGGAGGTCCTGCCCTCGGTCGACGGCACCACCCCCATCTCCAGCCTCCATGCCCGGGAGCGGGCCCGGGTGGCCGGCCGGGTCAGGTCGGTTACGGTGAAGCCCTGGGGCGACACCGCGTCTCTTCAAGTGCAGCTCACTGATGACCACGGGAAGCTGACGGTCGTCTTCCTGGGAAGGCGCCAGATCGCCGGTCTGTCACCCGGCAGCCGGGTCGTGGTGGAAGGCACCATCGCCGAGATCCGGGGCCATCTCGGGATGATCAACCCGAGCTACGAATTCATCGGCGACGGCCACCAGCCGGAGTAACGCCCGCCGGCGTCAGCTCACTCCTCGACCAAAGGCGGCGGATAGACGTCGCGGACGTACTGGTCGACCTTGGCGCTCGGCAGCCGTCGATATATCGCCAGGTAGTAGATGACCAGGCTGAAGACGGTCAACACGAGTAGATCCCAGTAAAGCGGGAGCCCGCCGTGCCCGCCCACGAGCACGCCTTCGAAGCCGTAGTGGCCGTTGAACGGGCTGCCCTTCCCGAAGCCACCGAAGTACGAGATGACCCCCATCCCGATCAGGTACGGGAAGACCCAAATGGCTGCGTCCCAGTCGATCTCCGGTCGGTTGGGGTTGACGTCGAGTGCATAAGAGATGCCCATCAGAACGAAGCCGGCGAGCATGACGATGAGGAGCGTCGAATACGTCGCCCAACCGGCCCAGTACACGATCCAGTTGGCAAAAACGAAGGACAACGGGGCGAACACGATTCCCCAGGGCATACGGTAAGCGCGCGGGAGATCCGGTTTCGACTTCCGGAGCGCCCCGAGGGCCAGGGGAGCCCCGGCGTACATGAGCACCGATGCGCTGGTAACCAGGCCGACCAGACTGTCCCAGCTCGGAAACGGAAGCAGGAAGAACAGGCCGAGGGCGGCGGTGATCACGATTCCGAAGGCCGGGACGTTCCGGGCGTTGTTCTTCTCGAAGGTCGTCGGAATGTAGCCGTTCTTGCTCAGCCCGAAGCTGATCCGCGAGGCCGACGTGAGATAGATCAGGGCGGTGCCGCTCGGCGATATGACCGCGTCGAGGCGGAGTATCCAGGCCAGCCAGCCGAGTCCGGCGAGAGCCGCCACGGTATAGAACGGCGACGCCTGTAGCGCCAGGATCGTCGGGCTCGTCGAACTCTTATCGCCGAGAGCGGTCCACGTCCCGGCCTGGTCGAGGAGCCTGGGACTCAAGGCTCCGATGAAGGCGATCTGGACCAGGATATAAATCGCCGCCCCGATCAGGATGGACCCGATCACGGCTCTGGGCAGGTCCCGCTTGGGGTTGGAGCTTTCACCCCCGAGCTGGACGGCCTGCTCGAAGCCGAGCAGGGCGAACACGATTCCGGCGTCGGGGATGGCGGTCACGATGCTCTTGAAAGCCGGCTGAACGAAGAACCCGTGGGACGAGAAGTTGCTGCTGTGGAAGTGGGTGAGCATCAAGACGATGAAGGTGAATATCGGAATGGCGACCTTCCACGTCGTGATCCCGGTGTTGGCCCGGGCCAGCCACCGCACCCCGACCAGGTTGATCAGCGTGAACACGATCAGCAGCCCTATGGCCACCACGATCCCGGTGCCGGATAGGATTCCCTTGTGTTCGTTCCACACGCCGCCGGCCCAGTCGGTCGACGACAGGTACTGGATGGCGGCGAGCACCTCGATGGGCGCTACGCACACCGCCTGGATGTAGGAGAACCAGCCGAAGGTGGCCCCGGCTAGGCTCCCGTACGCATAGTGGGGAAACCGGCTCGTGCCCCCCGTTACGGGGAACAGGCCGCCCAGCTCGGCGTGAACCAGGGCCAGGATGATCACAATCACCGCGGCGATTCCCCAGGAGATCAGGGCAGACGGTCCGGCATATGTAACGGCGATCAAGGGGGCGAACAACCACCCCGATCCGATAATGGACCCTTCGGACGCCCACATGAGCCCGAGGAGACCGACGTCGCGGTTCAGGCCTTCGGCGTCGAGAACGGCCTCCTGCTGCTCTCCGGCTATGGTCAATTCCCCCTCCTTATGTGTGAACGCTACAAAAGTCCCTCAGTTCAATCTGTTGAGGTCAAGAGGTGAATCGGCCTAGGACAGTACTCCGCGCTGAATGCGATCGGTGGAATGGTTGTCCGGATGGAGGGTCGAGCCCACCGGGGACTCGGGGCGCGCCGAAGGCAGCATTACCGCGAACGGCCTTACCCGCGTTTCTGATCCGTTAAAACGAGAGTTGGCGCACCATTTTGCCGTAGCTACCCGGCTCTCAGTCCTCCTAAACCGGTTCGCAGATTACCCGTGCCAACCGCGCAAACCTGCTTAGGGGCCGCCACGAAACAACTTGGAACAAGTCCTGTGCCACGACATGCATGTTTACAAGAGAATTGCGTCAAGTTGTTTCGTGGCGGGCCCTCAGGTGTGGAGCGCGCTACCCACGATGAAACTCGGATAAACGATGGATTCGTGGCCATCATCCCAGCGAATCCGATAATGCTGCCCGCCTGCCCGCTACCCGTCCGATGCCGGCCCGGGTCGATCGGTCCCGAGCGGGCCCTGGACCGGACCTGGGAAGGTATGGGGGACGGCGACAGACGTCCCCTGGTTTCTCTGGGCCTTTCGCCCACTGGTCCGATAGGCCTTTGGGTCCCGCCCGGCCTCGAAACCCACCGGCGACAGGAACCAGGTAGGAGCCCGACGTACGCTGGTCGTGGTGCAATTCGGAATCCTGGGCCCTCTCGAGGTACGCAACGAGGGCGCCGCTCTCGTCCTCGGCGGTCCCCGGCAGCGCGCCGTGCTCGCCCGCCTCCTGGTCGACCCCGGCCAGGTCGTGTCGGCCGACGCCCTTATCGAAGCAGTCTGGGACGAAAAGCCCCCGGCCACCGCCCAGAAGACCCTGCAGAAATACATAGCCGAGCTTCGTAAGGTCGTGGGCGCAGGAATCTTGCGCACCGAAGGCAGGGGGTACTTGATCGAGGTCGATACCGACGAGCTCGACGCCGGACGGTTCGAGCGGCTCGTGGCCGACGCCGACCGCGAGGCAGAATCCGGGTCCCTCGATCGGGCGGCTGGCCAGCTGGCCGAAGCCGAAAGCCTGTGGCGAGGGGACGTCCTTGCCGACTTTCCCGACGCCCAGTTCGCGACCGGCGAACGGGTGCGGCTGGCGGACCTCCGTTACGCCGCCGTGGAGACCGCCCTGGAGCTCGCGCTGGCCATGGGCCGCTACAGCCAGGTCGCGGCGCGGGCGGCCGAACTGGTTGACCTCCTGCCATTGCGTGAACGGCTGTGGAGGGCCTTGATGACGGCCCTGGCCGAATCCGGCCGCACACCCGAAGCCCTCCGAAGCTACCAGCGCTACCGCCGCATCCTCGGTGAGGAGCTAGGGATCGAGCCCTCAGTACAGCTCCGCGCCCTCGAGGAGCGGATCGTGCGGGGGGAGCCCGGACAGCCTGCGGTGACCCCGTCTCGACCGGTCCACAACCTCCCGGCACCCCTCACGACCTTCATCGGGCGCAACGCCCTCCAGTCGGAGATCGAGGCCGCGGTGCAGCGGGGACGGCTGGTCACCCTCACCGGGGTTGGCGGGTCGGGTAAGACCCGCTTGGCCCTCGAAGTGGGAACCCGGACCCTGTCCGGCTTTCCCGGGGGAGTCTGGCTGGTCGAGCTGGCCCCGGTGACGGATTCGACCCAGGTGGCTCGGGCGATCGCAGACGTGCTCGGGATACCGGGTCAGCCCGAGCGAGACCTGGTCGACGTGCTCGCCGACTCCCTGGCTTCCAGGGCAGCCGCGCTGCTGGTTTTGGATAACTGTGAGCACGTCGCCGGGGCCTGCGCCGCGTTGGTGACCAGGCTGCTGGGGCGGGCCGCCCAACTGCGGGTGCTGGCCACCAGCCGCCAGCCTCTTTCGGTACCGGGGGAGGCCGTCTGGCCGCTGCCCCCCCTGGATATCGACACCGACGCGGTCGCCTTGTTCCGGGACCGGGCCCGGCTGGCCCGACCGGACCTCCTCGTTGGCATCGACGCCGAGGACCGTCAAGTCGTGACCGAGATCTGCCGTCACCTCGACGGCCTGCCTCTCGCCATTGAGCTGGCGGCCGCTCAGGTCCAGGCGTTCAGCCCCGCCGACATCGCCGCCCGCTTGGGGGACCGCTTTCGGCTTCTTCAGCGCCCGTCCCCGGACTTCGACCGCCATCGCAGCCTCAGGGCCACCATCTCATGGAGCCACGACCTGCTCTCACCGGGCGCCCGGATTGTGCTCCGGCGCCTGGCGGCATTCGCCGGGTCTTTCGAGCTGAGCGCCGCAGAAGAGGTGTGCGCCGGTCCCGAACTCGACAGGGCCGACATCGCCCCGCGACTCGGCGAGCTCGTTGGCAACTCCCTCGTAGTGAGGGACGCATCGAGCCGGCCGGAGCGCTACCGGCTGCTCGAAACCGTACGGGTCTACGCCGACGAGCAACTTGACGAGGCCGGTGAGCGGCGGTTCGCCGGCTCGGCTCACGCGGCCTGGTGCCTCGATCTGGCCGAGACCGCGAGCCCGCACATCCCCGGCCCCGACGAGGTCGTCTGGCGACGGCGGCTGGATGTCGAAGTCCATGAACTGCGGGCAGCCCTCGCCTTCGACCTGGGCAACCAACCGGAGCACGGTCTACGGCTGGCCGTCGCCTTATCCCGCTACTGGCTCATGTGGGACCGGGCCGACGAGGGTCTCCAGACCCTGCCCGCCCTTCTGCTGGCAGCTTCTGCAGAAAGCGAGCTGCGGGCCCGGGCCCTTGTGGCTGCAGCCGAGCTGGGCGCCGATCACGGCGAGGCCAGGCAGAGCTCCGAGTGGGCGGAAGAAGCCCTCGACCTGTACCACTCGAACGGTGACCTGTACGGCGCCGCCCTGGCCCGGTGCGCCCTAGCCTCGGCCCAGCAAAATCGGGGGAACCTGGAGCGGGCTGCCCGTCTGCTGGAGACCTGCAGCGAGTACTTCGAGGCCGAAGAACGAACCGGGGACATGGCCCGCGCCGCGTACGCGCTCTCGTTCGTGGAAACCCAGTGCGGAGAGTACGAGCGGGCGGAACGGGCGGCCCGCCGGGCCTTGCTCGAATGGGGCCGGATCGAAAGTCCCTGCGGGCAGGCCAAGGCGCTATGGATGCTCGCCAACATCGCCCGCTATCGGGGTGACCTGGCCGCCGCGACCGCGCTGAGCGAGGAGAGCCTGCGAGGATTCGCCGACATTTCCGACGCCCTGTCGATCGTGCACGTCCGCATGACAATTGCCGATGTGGCCCGGCTCGGCGGCGACAACGCCCGGGCTCACGACCTCTACCAGCAGGCTCTGCCGGAGTTGCAGCGGATCGGAGACCGTAGATGCACGGGGTCGACGCTGAAAAACCTCGCCAGCCTGGGCCGGCGGGCTGGCGACTACGACGCGGCGGTCGACCTGTATTGCCAAAGCATCGAAATCCGGCGAGACCTGGGCGACGAGGGCGGCCTGGCCGAGTGCATGGAAGGTCTGGCGGCGACTTGCCAAATACTCGGAAACAGTGAGGAGGCCGTCACTCTGCTCGGCGGAGCGCATTCTCTCCGGGAGAACTTCGGGGTGGCCGCCTCCCTGCCCGAACGCCACGAGGTGGCCGCCGAGCTCGACGCCCTCCGGGCCAGGCTGGAGCCGGCCATCTTCGCCCGCGCCTGGGAAGCAGGCATCAAGCTGAGGACAGACGAGGCCATCGACCGATGCCTGCATCTCGGACCTTCCCGCCATCGGTCGACCAGGGAGTAGACCCGGTGAGTTGTCGGGTCGTCGGGTTCGCTCGACCAATGTCTCCGGCCGCCTGGATTATCCGGTAGCGGTTTCTGGCTCGGCATTGGCTACCCGTGCGGGCAGCCCGTAGCCGAGCAGGGCCGGCCAGCCGCCCTTGCGTCGGTATTGTCGCGGGGCGTGGCGAGCACGCGGCCGACCGAGGTTTGCCGGGTGTGTGAGGCGGGTACCGTGCACCACCGTTTTTCATTGCCGGTACTGACCGGTCGGTATACCTCCCGTTATGGCGAATGCGATGTGTGCCTCACCCTTCAGATCTCCGACCCGACTGGCTCGGAGAAGCCTACGATCCGAATGACACACAATCGTCGACGAGATCTGACCGTCGGCCGGGCAGTGGGGACGGACCGCTCCGGCGGCAGTAATCAGATCTGAAATCCCGGGCAACAACCTGACGGTAACCGGCAGGGGGCGAGGCGCCGATCCGGGTGGGTCGCGGGGCGGGGGTCGGGGTCGGGTGAAGGTGGGTGAAGGTGGGTGAAGGTGGGTGAGGGGGTCGGGGTGGGTGAGGGGGGTGACTGGAGTCGGCAAGGCCGCTGTCGCCGCGGCAGACCCTGAACGGGGCTGTCCTGGATCGGGGAGGCGAAAATCGACTGTCAGTTCGACTAGAGAATGTTTCGATGTGTTCTCGGTCGGTCGAACCTGGGTCACCTGAGCGACGTCGGCGCCGGCCCGTCGCTGGCGGTGGATGAGCCGGCCAGCCGGTCGAACTCGAATCGTTACCTCTGCGAAGATCCTGCGCTACGCTCGTTGTGACTACTCAGGTGTGCGGCGTGCGCTTGGCGTAGTCATACCCGCCCAGACCGCTATACGACGCGCTACCCCCCTGGCGTGTCCGGTCTGGGCGGGACCATCATTTGAAGCGCCCTGGGCGGTTGTGTCGCCCGCATGCCGGGGTTGCCCCCGACGTCCGCCACTCCCACCGGGTGTCGAGCCGGATCGATGAGATAGGACCGGTGCTGGTCAACGTCGCCGCTCGCCGAGCTCCGCCCTGTGACAGCGCGTCCCTCCGGAGTCCCGTCCGGCGCCGGCCTGTCCTGCGCCGCACCCGCTGCCGGCCCGTCCTGCGCCGCACCCCCTGCCGGCCCCCCGCACAGCACCCCCCCTGCGCCGCACCGCCCTCCCCCTCCCCCGCCCAGCCGCGCCCGGCCTGACCACTTCGCGTCAAGTAGTTGCGATAACACACCAGCGCTCGCCGCGTCTTGGTCAATGCGCCGGTCTGCCATCCTTGACGCCGACCGCGCCCCGGCCGCCGGCAGGTAGGTCTGGCTCCGGTCCAGAGGGGTGCAGATGGACCCTTAGTCGACGGGGTTCTACTCCCAGTCTCGTCCAAGATCGTTTGCTGGACATTTTCGTGAAGTCTCTAGGCAGGTCATCGAGGCGGCTGCCGCGCCAACCCCACCCAGTTTCAGGGCACCGGCGCCCCCGGAGTGTGGTGCGAACTACGGCGGTCAACAAGTTGATCAACTCGGCCTCTCAACTATGGTTGGTCGAGCCCCTTGGCTGACCAGATCGCCCTCCGCCCGTGCAAGAACTAATCATCGCCACCAACCCCCATCCGGACTCCACCCTCGCCTATCTGCTCCGGGTGCCGCTGGGCGAAGGGATCGTCTTGCGCACTGCCGGAACCTGGCCCCGTACCAAAGCCCTCTACTGCTACCCGGTCCCGGCCGAAGAGTGGCCACGTGATCCGGACATCGTGGAACGGGTGCCGCTGCGCTCCTGCGCCCGTCGGGGGGCGGCCATTGACATCGTCGCCGCCCGAGCCAGAGAGAACCGCTCGCAGCTGGTCTTCACCACCGCCCGGGGTCGGAACGCGGTGTTCTGGCAGTCCCCCCGCACCCGTAAACAGGCCCGCCCTCAGGTCAACCTGCCCACCGCCCGGGCCGCCGGCATCACAGAGCTCGAGATCGTCGTCGACGCCCACGAACGTTACGCTTACCACTTCGCCGGCCAGCAGGTGCGCACGACCACCCGAAGCCTGCCCTGCGGCGACTACGGGATCATCCTCGACGGAGTGCTCGTCGCCGCGGTGGAACGGAAGTCCGTGCCCGACCTGATCGCCAGCCTCACCAGCGGCCGGCTCCGCTACGCCCTCGGCGAACTGGCCGCCCTGCCCCGCGCCGCCGTCGTGGTCGAGGACCGCTACTCGCAGATCTACAAGCAAGACCGGGTCCGACCCTCCCTAGTCGCCGATGGGATCGCCGAATGCCAGGTCCGCTGGCCCAACATTCCCATCGTGTTCTGCGACACCCGGAGCCTGGCGGAGGAATGGACCTACCGCTACCTGGCCGCCGCCCATGCCTGGGTCTCCACCGAACCCGCAGCAATAGAGCGAATCGGCCATGAGCCGAACTTGAGGTCCGTCCCACAACGCCAGAGCGATCCCTCCCCGGCCGAGATCCGAGACTGGGCTCGACGCCACGGCCTGGACATCCCCAATCGAGGTCGGATACCGGCCTCCCTGCGCCAAGCGTGGGTCCAATCGACCAGCCCGCCCGACGCCTGAGCCCCCTAGTCCCAGATGGGCTTGCATGGCTACGCCCCGCCCGCGATGATCACCCTTTTAACCGCACAGCCACCGCAACTGGCAACAAGTCGTGCCGCTCAGCGTTAGAAGTTCTCTGTACGCCGGACCACACCTCCGACGCCACCGCTGCCTAATTCAAGGCCGCCTCGGCGTGAATGTTGAGGGATCCTCAGTCCATCGATGGAGATCGGGGTCGGCCCTATCTCCATACCCAGGTTCACCCATCATTCCCACTCATCACCGCGGCCAGCGCCCTCAGACGCGATGCGTTAGGAGCCGTGAACTCACCAGTAGAAGGACACGCATGCCAATCATCGTCGTGACCCGCCTGCGGCTCAGGGATTCCTCCCTCCTCGACGAGTTCTTCACCCATGCCGCCGCTGTGCTCGAACAGGCAATGAAATCCGAAGGCAACCTGGGAGCCGACGCCCTCGCTGAAGCCCACGAGGCGTGGTGGAGCGTCACCGCCTGGCGACAGCGGAA
Source organism: uncultured Actinomycetota bacterium (assembly GCA_963783945.1). Classification (GTDB taxonomy): domain Bacteria; phylum Actinomycetota; class Acidimicrobiia; order Acidimicrobiales; family Palsa-688; genus CAWAPS01. The sequence continues at coordinate 473,300 of CAWAPS010000005.1, read as the reverse complement.
CCAGATGCAAGCCTACGTCAACGCTGAGCCCCATCTCAGCACTGAAGGACTCCTGGATCATCTCTGCGACGAGGCGACATTCGTCGACTGGGAACAGCCCAGTCCCGAACTTCCAGACTGGCAAACCAGTTGGCGTCACCTGGTAGCCGACGGTCAATCCGCCACGCTGACCAACGAGTCCGAAGCAAACCAGACCCGAGCCTTCCCCGCCCCAGTCGAGCCGCCTGCCAGTGTCGCCTGACCGCCAGATCCGACAGACAACAGGAACTGTCCAGAACTGGCACCCCGGGTCGCGGCGCGGATCCTGGCCCGATACCGGGCCCGCGGGCCGGGTCGGTATCGTCTGGCGTGGTGTCCCTGCCAGTTCCCGCTGACCCGACCGATGAGGAGGACCCTGCAGGGGACCCCGGTGAGCCGCCGAGTCTGAAGTCGCATTCGGCGACCCGAGTCATCGTCGAATGGGCTGCCATCGTCGCGGTGGCAGTGGTCGCCGCCATCCTCATCAGGGCCTTCGTGGTGCAGCCGTTCAGCATCCCGTCCGGGTCCATGGAACCGACGCTCAAGACCCACGACCGGCTCCTCGTGAACAAGCTGAGCTACCACTTCCACAGCGTCCACCGAGGCGACATCGTGGTCTTCAAGAAGCCCGCGGACGACACCACGCCGGATATCACCGACCTGGTGAAGCGGGTCATCGGCCTTCCCGGCGAGACGATCTCCGCCCGCCACGGCCAAGTCTACGTCGACGGCCGTTATCTGCCGCAACCCTGGCTCCCAAAGGTCGACCAGGGGGTCACCGTCTTCCCCTCCAGCATCCCTGGGTGCCTGCCCTCGCCCCCCGGTTCCTGCCGCATTCCACCCGGGGAGTACATCATGCTTGGCGACAATCGCACCGACTCCAGCGATTCGAGGGTCTTCGGCCCGGTCCCGGGGAGCCTGTTCATCGGGCGGGCGTTCATCCTGGTGTGGCCGCTGTCGAGGATCGGCTTCCTGTAGCTAGCGCCTTCCTGAGAGGGCAGGTGAGTGCCACCACGACGGCGCCGGATCCCGATCCGACTCCAGGCGCCGCGATCTCCAACCGCTTCCCGACCCCGGCGAAGCCGCCGTTCTGGGACACGGGGCCCGATCTGGCAGAAATCGATTTGCTGTCATGGTCCGTGGTGGTCACCGCCGCCAGAACAGCAGATGGGTCACTCCGCTGGGGCTGGGCACAGAGTCCCGGTGGAAGCGATTGAGCAGTTCGCTGTGGGAAGTCCAAAGGCGTTCGCCTCGACCGAGATCGGTTGGCGCGACAGCGACGTGCATCGTGTCAACGAGGTCGGCTTCGAGGAATTCGCGGATGGTTGCTACGCCGCCACCCAAGCGCACGTCCATGCCGCCAGCAGCTTCCTGCGCTTGCTCCAAGGCCTCGGCGGGTGTGGCGTCGATGAAGTGGAACGTCGTGTCGGCGAGCGCGAAAGAGGGGCGCTCGTGGTGGGTGAGTACAAACACCGGGGTGTGGAAGGGCGGAGTGTCGCCCCACCATCCCTTCCAGTCGAGGCTCTTCCACGGTCCGCGTTGGGGTCCGAACTTGTTCCGCCCCATGATCTCGGCGCCGATGTTGCGCGTCATGTCGCGGGTGAAGTAGTCGTCGAGCCCGCGGGCGCCGCCGGGGTCCGCTCGGTTGACCCAGCTCGCGGTGGCGCCGGCCCACGAGAACAGATCGGCGGGGCTGGCATGCCCGAAGGGGTGTTCGAGGCTCTGACCTTCACCGGCACCGAACCCATCCCGCGACACGTTGAAGCATTGGACTCGGAGCAGCTGGGACATTCGTTAATCCTTCCTCGGTGTGGGCTGCGAACTTTGCGATCGACCTGCTCCCGTAGCGGTGGCGTGTGCGCTCTCACTTCACGACACAACTCCAGGCTGCAGCCATCTCGGATCCGTCATCGGATCCGAACCACCCGGCGGTTGGTGGCGGGCGATGACGTCACGGAGCAATCACCGGGGGCGCGAGACCAATGCCGGAGTAGTGCGCTTGAGCGTCGGCGAAACCACCCCAGTCCCAGGCGATGGGGCGACCGGCGAGGCTCGGTCCGAGCCGGGCAAGCGAGGCGTGCAGTCCGACGATGTAGCAGTTGTCGATCGCGGCGGCGGTGTCGGTGACGAAGTGGCTCAGCCGCAGAACGCACCCGGTGTCGACCGGTTCGAGCTCCCAACGCATGTACGAACCGGGATCGGCGTGGGTGTGTTCGAGGAGCATCGGCGGCTCGACCCGGAGGATCGTGGACGTGATTGTCATCGGCTCATCACCAGTGGCAGCGAACACCATCTGGCCGCCTTCACGGAGGTCCACGCTGATGTCCGCGTCGAAGGGCAGCCACCAGTCCGCCAATCGCGCCGGGCTCGTGATGGCGTCCCAGATCTCGCGGATCGGATAGTCGAGATGACGTTCGAATCGGATGACTCCGCCATCGGCGGTGCGCTCCAGCGTGCCGTCGGAAGGGGAGGTGGTGCGGTCGCTCATGAGTGTTCCTTTGAACTAGGGGGGATCGGTTTGGCGGTGCGTCGCAGGTGTCTTTCGAGCGAATCAAGTCGCCCGGCCCACTCCGCTCGATACGGCTCCAGCCAGGCGTCGAGCTCCATCAGCGGTTCCGCACGCAGTCGATACATCCGCCGCTGGGCATCGCGTCGGACCTCCACCAGCCCGGCGTCGCGCAACACCTTGAGGTGACGAGACACACCGGGCTGATGCATGCCGACCTGCTGGACAAGGTCGCTCACCGAGCGCTCGCGCTCGCGGACCGCGTCAAGGATCCGTCGCCGCGTCGGTTCGGCGATCACCTCGAGGACGTCGGGTGCGGCGGGCATGCCCCCAGTATATGCCTTTACATATATATGTGCAACCACATATATACTCGACGACGACGACCCCGGAGGGATCCCGGACCATGATGTCGGGCCGGAAAAACCTGGCAGACGCTCATCGACGGATTGTCAACGGCCAGGGCGTCAGCTTGGTCTCAACACTGCCTTGGCGCCGGCGGTCGATAGGCAAGACCGCTGGCCCGAAGAACGGACTGGTGGGGGGCTGGTCCGCTTCCGGCGCCGACCTCCTGCTAACGCTCAACGGCGGACGGCGATGCCACTTCGCCCAACAACTTCAAGCGCCGACTCCTGGGAGATGACGAAGAGCACAACGAGTGGGCCAGCGCATAGCTGGGTTTGCCATCCCTCGCTCCCGGTTGCCTGCAGACTGATCCCGTCCACGGCGCCGGATTCGGCGATCTCACATCTCTTCCGTCACGACGGCGGCGGGACATCGGGAACACGCGATGGCTTGTCGACTCGCGAGCCGACACGGTGAAGCGTCCCGTCCGGGTCGACGTAGCCAAACTCCCTCATCCCGTACTCTGTCTCCCTGACCTCGCCGAAGCGTCCCTCGACTCCACACGCCGTCCACTCCGCCCGGACAGCGTCGGCGTCCGACACGTAGATGTACACGACTGACCCGGTCCGCTTGGGATCGTGCTCATCCCACTCGCTGAGATGCATTGACACTCCGCCTCGATCGGCGTATCCGTATCCGGTACCGTGACCGTAGGCCCTGACCTCGAAACCGAGGGTGCGATACCGCTCTAAGGCCTCGGCCAGGTCTAAGACCGGGATCACTGGGGCCACCGTCTCGAAGACCACCTCGTCCGACATCCTCGACATCCCCCTGCTCGGCGGCGACTCCTCGCACCATTCTTCCATCCCGCGCTGGTGTGTGTTGTTCTGCTCCACTTCGACGTCGTGAACGGAGCCGACTGAGACCCGCTCCAAGGGGAGGGCGAGCCCGGTCCCGAAGGGTCAGGACTCGGCGTTCTGCCCGACGGCAGTCCGTGCCCGGGCGAGGTGGCTGCGCACGTGCCCCGCAGCCGCAATGCAGAACTGCTCGACGCTGAAGTGTTGACCGCCTGCCGGACCAAATGCTGCTGTCTTCCCGAGATCGGACTCGCCAAGCCGACCGATCTTCGCTACGGCGGCGGCGCCTTTTGTCCGAACCAACTCGACAGTCTCTACCATCCTCGCACCGGCAAATTCCTGAGCGTGTCGAAGGTTCGCGGCGTCGATCGCCGCTTCGGTGTCCTCGATTGGATGACCCGCGAGGGCGCAATCGATCCATCGCGAGACGAGGTCATAACCTTCGGCGAGGTGGTGAACAACCACACAGACGGGCCAGCCCTCACCCTGTACGACCGCCACCCACTCCTCCGGTGAGCACGATCGTGCGAATGCCATGGCATCCTCGTTCGCTCGCTCAAGCTCCGTGGCGTACTCAGAAGGCGTGGGCATACAGGGCAGAAATCTATTAGAGCATCACGAGCACGGGACAACTCGGCCCGAGCCCCCCTAGTGGCGTGGAGCGCCACGTGGCACGGGACGCCCGGGTGGCCCGAACACGGGCTAATCGCGGCCTCGAACCGGAAGCGGGTCACCAAGCGCAGTATCGGCCGAGGAAGGGCCCCGCGCAGGCACGGGGTCCCGGTCCCGCCAGCGCCTCGTACGGGACTCCGCCTTAAGGGGGCAGGCCAGTTCGTAACTTCGGTGGTTGCGCTGTTCCCTCGGCAGTTACGCCTTTGGGGTGTCCGGTGTACATCCGCTCAGGAGGACCCCATGCGCAGTGCCAGCAAGATGAGCACACCGGTAGCCGTACATCTCGAAATGATTCAGCTCGATACGCCCCTCTTGCAGGCTATACGGTGGCGTTCGAAACCTTTAAACAGGATGCCGACCCTGCCCCGTTCTTCGTCGGCCGCCCTACGATCGGTGCCAGTGTGAGCACTGGGTCGTGGTCACCGAAGGTCAGATCACTTTCCGGTGGACCGATCGGGAGGAGACTTACGTGGCCGGCGACGCTTACTACGCGGCGCCTGGGCATCTCCCCCTGATCACGGCGGGCACGTCGGTCGTGGAGTTCAGCCCCTCTGAGGACCTCGACGAGACCGTGGCCGTCGTCCGGCGCAACCTGGCCGAAGCGGGGGGCAGCAATGACCACGGCCCCGCTCCACACCAACGTGGCGGTCGCCGGGATCATCGAATTCCTCGAAACCGGCACCGCTCCCGACGGACTTTTCGCCCCGGACCTGTTCGTGGACTTGTCCTTGCCTCAGTGGCGGCTGCAGACGGCGACCGCCGAGGAGGCCATGGCCGTGCGGGTAAGCGGCCATCCCTGCGCCGGACAGGTGCGAGTCGAGCGGATCAACGGCCGCCATCCGCCGAGAGTCGGCCTTGGCCACCTACACCAGGCTCGGCGCCTCCTGGTGGCGGGACCGGCTCTCCCGTTGGCAACCGCCGGGCCCCGCCCCATCGACCACTCTGCGGCTCAGCCCCACCGGCTACGGATTCTGGCTGGTCGGAACGGAATCCCAGTCCGTACCGGTGAAGGCGCTCAAGGGCTACTCGTACCTGCGAGAGTTGCTGCGCCGACCCGGCCTACCTGTGGCGGCTATCGACCTGGTCACAGCTGGCGCAGGCACCGTCGAGCAGCCCGGACTCGGTTCGGTCCTCGACCCGGCAGCCCTCGAGTCCTACCGGAGTCGACTCAAGGAGCTCGACGCCGACATCACCGAGGCCGACGCCTGGTCCGACCCCGCCCGCCGAGAAGCGCTGGAAGCAGAGCGGAATGCGCTGGTTGAGGAACTCATGGCCGCGACCGGCCTTGGGGGAAGGGAGCGCGCCGTCGGCTCCAGACGTGAACGTGCCCGAGTTGCCGCCACCAAAGCCCTCACCACAGCCATCGACCGGATCAGCGCAGTTGACGAACCGATCGGCCGGCACCTGCACCGCAGCCTCCAGACCGGCTCGGCGTGCACCTAACAGCCCGATGGCGAGCACCCGGTCGAATGGATGCTCGACTGACCTCGATCGGTCGCATCACAGCCGCCGGCCAAATACTGGTCGGGCAAGCCACCGCGGCCTTCGAAGTCGAAAGCGCCGACCTCACGGCCGTACAACTCGCCCGCTTCTCGGCCCCCTCCAGCCGCTTCGTCGCCCCCGACGCCCGACGACGCGATATCGCATCTTCGACCTGTGAGAGTCGGTTCGCCGACGGACCCTGGACGAGGAAACCACGAGGTCAGCCCGCTGCCCCGCCCCTACGAGGCGGCTATCTCCGCGGCTCGCTGGGGGGAATGGCGAGACAGATCGGCTTTTCGATGTGTTGCCTGGTCCGGCGCGGCCACGGGGTCTGTTTTCGTGGGTTGGTGACGGGGTGTTGGCCGCGAAGGTCATTGCGTGAGTAGTGTCGTGGGCGAGGGCCGGTGTTTTTTGGCCCTGGGTACACATCTGGTCCAGTCCCTGCTGGCACGGTCCCCTGCTCGAGTCAAGGAGGGAGCCGGTGGGCGATCAGGACGGTGCTTGGCACCGGCCTTCACCGCTGGGATTGAGGTCATCGAATGGCGGGTGAGCGGCTGCGGCGTATCTTGGATGAACTGTCCGCGGGTGACGACGGCCGGCCGGCGGCGGCTCGGCTGTGCGAGGTGGGCGCACATGTCATCGGTATCACGGGCACAGGGGTCATGTTGATGTCGGGCGAGATACCCCGGGGATCGTTGTGCTCGACAAACCAGGTGAGCAACCTGATCGAGGAGTTGCAGTTCACCCTGGGTGAGGGTCCGTGCGTGGACGCTTACCGGTACAACGACGTGGTGCTCGAGCCCGACCTGGCTGACCCTGCCAGCCCTCGCTGGTTGGCCTTCACGCCACCGGCGGTAGAGGCGGGAGCGCGGGCCGTCTTCGGGTTCCCGCTGCGGGTGGGCACTGTCCGCCTCGGCGCCTTGAACTTGTATCGGGACCGGCCCGGACCCTTGAGCGACGGCCAGCACGCCGACGCGTTGGTAATGGCCGACGTCGCCGCCCGTTGGGTGCTCGACGTCCAAGCCGCGGCACCCCCGGGCGGGTTGGCCAGGGAATTGGAGTTCGGCGCCGACTTCCGCTTCGTGGTGCACAACGCCGCCGGCATGGTGGCCGTCCAGCTAGGGGTGAGTGTCGGCGAAGCACTCATCCATCTACGAGCGTACGCGTTCAGCCACGATCGCCTGCTCCACGACGTGGCCCAAGAGGTCGTGGACCGCACGCTGCGGTTCTCATGAACAGGCCCGTCCCCCGCCTGCGACAAGTCGGGGCACGGCGTAGCATGGTTGAGCGAGATACAGCTTCGCGCCGGGGCCCGGCGACCTCGGCGAATCGCCCAAGGCTAAGGAGGGCAGGATGAGATGACCCGAGAGTCCTCCGTCGTGCAGATGCTCGTCGAGCTAGCCGACACCCTGGTGGAAGACTTCGACGTGGTGGAGCTACTCACCGGCCTGGCAGACCGCTGTGTGAAGCTGCTCGGCGTGTCCGCAGCCGGAGTGATGCTGGCCTCCCCCGACGGTGAGTTGCGGTTGATGGCCTCATCCAACGAGGCCATGCGGATCCTGGAACTGTTCGAGCTGCAGGCCGACGAAGGCCCCTGCCTGGACGCCTTCCATACCGGCCAGCGCATCGAACATGAGAACCTGCGCGCCGGTACCGGCCGCTGGCCCCGGTTCTCGGCGGCTGCTTTAGAGGCCGGCTTCGGCTCGGTCTTCGCGCTGCCGCTGCGGCTGCGGCACGCAACCATCGGCGCCCTGAACCTGTTCGCGGTCGAGGAGGCCCCCATGGACGACGCCGACGTGGTCGTGGCCCAAGCGTTCGCCGACCTGGCTACCATAGGCATCGTTCAGCACCGGGCCGTGCTCGAAACCCAACGCGTCAACGAACAGCTCACCCGCGCCCTGGAGAGCCGTGTCGTGATCGAGCAAGCGAAAGGCGTGATGGCTGAACGGGCCGGCGTCGACTTGGCCGAAGCGTTCTCCCGTTTACGGCGTTACGCCCGGAACCACAATCTGCGTCTTACCGATGTCGCCCAAGCCTCGATCGACGGCACCCTCGATCCCGCCGCATGGGCCCCTACCACCCCGACGGCCCGGCCCTGACGATTCGTCCAATGTGCCGCGTCACCAATGCCTACGAGATCCACGACCGTCATGTTGCGAGGTGCCGCGTCAGCCATCAGGACGGAGGATCTGGTCCGCTTGTTCGGAGGCTGTTCTCGAGCGGCTCTAGCCCGCCCCCACCATGTTGAGATAGCCGAGCGCCTGGCGGTAGGAGCCGAAGACGCTGGATTCGTGATAGGTGATGTCGTGATCAGCGCAGAACATCTGGATGATAGCTCGCGCTTTTGGCAGGTTGGGGCGAGGCATGGCGGGGAAGAGGTGATGTTCGATCTGATAGTTGAGCCCGCCGAACAGGAAGGCGATCAGGGGGCCACCAGTTACGTTCCGGCTGGTGATGATCTGGCGGCGGACGAATCCCAGGTCCGAGTCGTCGACTAAGACTGGCATGCCCTTGTGGTTGGGCGCGAACGTGCACCCGAGGTACAGGCCGAAGAGTCCCTGCTGGACGGCCACGAAAGCCAGGGCCCGAAGCGGTGACAGCACCCAGATTACGGCGGTGACGTACAGCACGGAGTGGAGGCCGAGCAGCATTCCCTCGACGGCGGCGGAACGATCCCGTCGCCGGAGCAGATCGTGAACGCCCGAGATGTGCAGTCCGACCCCTTCGAGCAGGAGAAGGGGAAAGAACAGCCACGCCTGGTAGCGAGCCATAACCCGGCTGGCGCCGTGGCGGTTGCGTACGGTCTCAGTGCTGAAGGCTAGGGCCACGGTTCCGTCGCCGATGTCAGGGTCTCGGCCGATGACGTTCGGGTGAGCGTGATGGGCGTTGTGCTTGGGCACCCACCATCCAAAGCTCAGTCCGGACAGCACGTTCGCGACTACGAGCCCGACCCTGCGGTTGGCCTGGCAGGATGTGAATATTTGCTGATGGCCGGCGTCGTGGCCGAAGAACACCACTTGGGTCGACAGGAAAGCAAGAAGTGCGGCGATGCCCAGAGAAGCCCAGGAATCACCCACCGCGAACAGCGCCACCCAGCCCCCGACGAAGGCGACGATGGTAAGCGCCATCTTGGTGACGTAGTAGGCGGGCCGGCGGCGCAGCAAAGTCGCGTCGCCGATTCGACCGGCTAGTAGACCGTAGTCGTTGGCCAACCCGGTCGTGGTGGGTAGCGGCATCGCTCCCTCCTGGTGAAATCGCTCTTGGTGCGTCACCAGGGACCGGAGCAACGCCGGGAGCGGGGCCGCTCCCGTCGAACCACCCGAGAGTACCGCAGTAGTCACACCATCACTCGACGGGTCCACTTTCTGTGACGGTCCGACTACCCGGGCGGCGGGTGCCGGCGGTGATCCGCGGGCCAGGCTTCGACCCTGACCAGGCTCAACTACGTGCGATCTACTCGAATCGGTTAAGAAGAGGAGACCCTTACGCCGGGAACGCCAGTTCCTCAGGTCGGTCTGACAAGGAGGCCCGAGGCGCCTCCATCTTGGGTTCCGGTCCCGACCCATCCCGGCCGTAGGACACTGCTCACTACATATACGCTGACAGCGACGGTTTGAACGCTGTCTGCGGTTGCGGGGGACCATTCGATTTGCGATAGTGGTAACAGTTGTTTCGTGCCGCCCCGGACCCCGGCGGAGTTCAACCGGCCCCTTTTTCCCCAGGCACGATTCGCCGACGAATGCTTGGAGGTCAAAGTGATAGCCGGCAGTGAGCGAGGGCATGACGTTGGGAACGACCGCTGGCACCAGGCCGGCCACCGCAGGCTCACCCCAGCGTGGCCCGGCACGGGGCCAGATCGAGATTCGAGCAAGGCGCTCATAACCGCAGACGGCGTCAAGCTGCACTGGCGGTATTGGTCGGCAGAAACAGCACGCGCCGTAGTCGTACTGGCGCACGGCTTCGCCGGATCATGCGACAACGTGGCGGTCGTGCGCCAAGCCGAGGCCCTCCGGGGCGCCGGATTCGATGTGGTGTCCTACGACTCTCGAGGCCATGGACGCTCCGAAGGCCAATGCGCGCTCGGCGACCTCGAGTCCTACGACATCGCCGCGGCCGTGGCCAGGGCCAAGCGGACCGGGCTCAATGTGGTGTTGGTGGGGGCATCCATGGGTGCTGTCGCGGCCTTGCGTTATGCCGCCTCAGGCGACAACGAGTTGACGGGTGTGGTCAGTATCAGCGCCCCGGCAACCTGGCGAACCCCCCGCTCGGCCCCCGGCGCCCTGGTGATCGGGCTCGCCCGCACCCGTCTCGGCCGTCAAATCGCCAAACATCACCTCCACATTCGAATAGCCCCGACCTGGGATGCCCCCCCATTCCCCGCCGAGCTGGTCCGTTGCATCGTGGTTCCCGTCGCCATAGTCCACGGCGACCAGGACCGCTACATCCCGACGACCGATGCCCAGGCCATCTACCAAGCCTGCAACTCCCCACACCGTCGCCTCGATCTGGTACCCGGCATGGGCCACGCCTTCGACCAGAAGGCCCTCCCGGCCGTCAACAACGCCCTCGACTGGCTCCTCGCCCGACACACCATTCCGACCCCCCACAGCAACAATGGACGGGTGACCGCCTATCGATGACTTGGAGAGCCACGTCCACCGCGTCGTTGGCCTTCTGGCTGCCCACCTGCTCGATCAGCCGACGGCAAATCCCGAATCCCCGGACGATGATCACCCGACATCACGCCGCCGATAGATGAATATCTAGCTCTGGGTTTACATGCCTTCAATCGTAAAAGATTCCGATCTGGCGGACCTCGTCGAGCAGCGCGAGCGCGTTACGGGCGGGGCCGGCATCGGGGTGGGTTCGCACCTCCTTCTCGACGCGTGCGGTCGCTTCCCGCAGCACGCTGGCGCTGCGGTGCAGCTGGCGTAGAAGGTCATGGGAGCGAAGACTGACCGACCCTGACTTGGCGCCCAGGTCATAGGCGGCCGCGATCGTCGCCAGCACCGCCGAGTCGTGAGCCGTCGAGGGGCGAGATCCGGCGGTGACGGTACCGATCTGAGATGCCGACAGGTCCAGGCCTCCTCGGCCGCTCGTGGTGTGTTCTTCTGCCGGGTGGTGAGCGTCGGCCGGGGCCCCGCCCCTCGGGGAAGTCACGCGGCCGGCCCGGTTCCCACCGCGGCACGGCTGCGGCGAGGGCCGCTGGCCACGTGGTCGGCCCCTCCGGCCGTGGGCACCTCCACCAAGCTAGCGAGCGCCCCCGCGGTTCTGATCACCTCGTTGCAGTTGCAGGCCGTGAATCGACCAGCTCCGCCAAACCACCCGTGCCCAGGAGCCTCCGGGCGTGGATCGAGAGCGACCGAAGGGTCAAGTACCGCGAGCGGTCTCGGAGGAACGCTTCGGCCCGGATCATCACCGCGACGGTCGCCGCATCCATGAAGGTCACCTCGCTTAAATCGATGACCAGGTCGGCATCGTCAAAGGCGATAGCTCGAGCCACGGTCATGCACAGCGCCCCCACGGTGGATACGTCCTGAGCGCCTCGAACCCACACGACACCGTGATCAGCGTCGCACCTAGAGAACACCGTCGGGCCTCGACGCGAAGCACTCCCGGGCGAGAACTTGACTCCGGACATAGGACTCTCCTGGCATTAGGCGCTGCCAATCACGCGCTACCAGGGTCCGGAGCATCGCTCCCGGGCCAGCCGAAGCTGACCCAACACGACCGGGATTCACCGTGCCGGAAACACACTACACCCGGCCAGCAATGCCCGCACCCGCATCCCCCTCAAGACTGTCTAACACGAGTCACGAACGCGCTTCGAAGAGGGGCTGCCATAACACTCCGGTCTGTGAGCGGGCCTTTCGAGACAGTTTGGATGTGTCGCCGACGACAGTTTCATGAGCGCACGTTCGGAGCCAAAGCCCCGACCGGACGGTCACGCCCGGGCCGTCGATCGGCATGGTCCGTCTGGGCGGTCAACTGGTGTCAGCCCTGCAGATCGCTTGTCCGGCTTCGTTTCTCAGGTTTGGGTGGCCGTGGCGGTGATGTCGCCGTTGAGGTGTGCCGGCTCGGGCGGTTGACGATTCGCTGACCCTCGATAGAGTTCGATCCCAGACATCCGCGGATCGAGGACCTATGACTACTGGCGAGCATCCCACCAGCGCGGACGACCGCAGTTCGGAGCTCACGGCCAGCTTCTCGGAGACGGCCCAGGCCCTGTTCTCGGCCGGCAACCCCGCTGACACCTTGCGAGCGGTGGTGGACCTGGCGGTGGAGACCATCGACGGCTGTGACTTTGCCAGCATCTTCGTCATCGACACCAACAGCGCTGCCACCCCGGTGGGGACCGACTCGGTGGCGGCCGGAGTCGACGTGGTCCAGCACCAGGCCGGGGAGGGCCCCGGCCTCGACGCCATCAATCAAGGCGGAACGGTCTACGCCGAGGACCTGGCCGACGATCCCCGCTGGGTGTCCTTCGGGCCCGACGCAGCCAAGGCGGGGGTGCGCAGCGCCCTGGCGTTGCGCCTATCCGACGACGCCAGTCGGGGCGCCGCCCTCATTCTCTACGCCCACTATCCCCGCGCTTTCGGCGCTTTGGACCGGGCCAAGGGCGTGATCCTCGCGGCCATGGCCGGCCTGGCCCTCACCGCGGCCGAGGCTCACGAAGACGAGATGCGCGACACCATCCAGGGGGCGCTGGCCACCCGGGAGATGATCGGCCAGGCCCAAGGGATCCTGATGGAGCGCGAACACATCACCGCCGACCAGGCCTACGAGATCCTGCGCCGAGCGTCCCAACACCTCAACACCAGAATCCGCGACGTGGCCCAAGCCCTCGTCGACACGGGTCAGAGCCCACAAACCGGCTCACTCCGGCCGCCCACGCCGTAGGGGACGGGGTGGGCAAATCAGCGTCTCTCACGGCCCGTGGCCGGTCACGTCCGCCTCCCGTCTTCAAAGTGGTGACAGCGGGAAGGACCTACTGGACGGCTCGGCGGAGGATAGCCAGGATCTCCTCGGTAACTCGGGTGGTGGTGATCTCAGAGAGCTGCCATTCGCCGATCTTCCCGCTGCTGTTCCCACCGTGACCGTGCCACATGTCGCCTTCCGACACCGCCACGTCGCGCTTGGCCACATCGGCGTCGAGTTGGAGATAGGGGTGGCGGTCCTGGCGGGGCGCGCCGACGATCTCGCCCTCGAGCGACATCCACATGACAAGGCGGTGGTTCTGATACCGGAAATCCGCGGGGTGTTCCTCGATGATCCCCCCGCCTCCGTTACTTCGGAGGCGCTCGAGGATCCCGTCCATGGCGGGGCGAACCTGCTCTTGGCAGACCCTGGCGAACTGAGCAGAGAACTCCAAACGGTCAGCAGTGAGTCGAGCGCCCTGGCTGGCTGAACTCTGCTGATCGTCGCGCCGTTTCTGCATGAGATCGTCTATCTCTGCGAGGGGGTCCATCTCGGAGGCGCCGAGCGCCACACCGGCCGATGCTGATAATTGGGTGTTCATGGGTCAGTCCTTTTCTCGACTGGGAACAGGCGGGCCGGGATACCCGCTCATCGATAACCTCGGCGATGTTTCAGCGGCGGGCCAAGCGCCGGCCGCTATCGGTTTCTGGCGGTGTGTAGTTCTGTTGGAAGTGGTGATATAGGGCCGACTCGTCGGCCTGGGAGAGTTCGTCGCCGTGCATCTCGATGTCGGGCGCGGACCGGACCTGCTCCTTGGTCGCTTTGACTTGCAGGTCGTCGGGACCGATCTGAATCCCCCTCAACGGCACGAAGGTCAAATGGCGGCCAAAAAAACCCTCCTTGACCGTCGCGAATTGGGGCTCGTCGTTCTCTACATCGACATAGACGTCTTGCAGCTTGCCGATCTTCTCGCCGTCGGAATCAACGAGCATCCTGCCGTGCCATTCGGCGACACTCCATTTCGCCTGGTGTTGTTCCTGATCTTCGGCCATTTATGTTCTCCTTCGCCTCAAGTGGTTAGGTCTTTTCTGCCACCGCGGCCGCAAAACCAGGCGAGCGCAGTGGAGGGGCCGGGCTACCCCTCCTTATTCGCCTGCCCGCCGCTCACCTACCGACGATGCGAGCTCCTAAGTGGTCGCGTCGCCGAGGCGAGAAGCGGATGTTCAGCCGAGGACGGTGGCCTCGACGGCCGAACTGGCCGTGGCCTCGGTCGGCCACACGATACGGAACGGTTCGAATCGCATCAACATGGTCGGATCCTTTCGTTGACCCTCGAACAGCTAGCGGTCTGCGACCGCCGTGCCTCGAACGTCGCAACTAACCATACTCTAGTTCTCCGATACTAGTAACCCATTTCTAGAATTATTCAGCTAGGCTCAAGAACAATGTCAGAGTGGACCTTTCTCACCAACCATGCCCGAGTTCTGGTCTGCATCGCTCATGACCCCGGGGTGCGTCTGCGCGACATAGCCGCCTCGGTGGGCATCACCGAGCGCAGCGCCTACGCGATCGTGACCGACCTGACCACGGCGGGCTATGTGCTCAAAGACAAAGACACCGACGGGCGTCGCAACCGCTACCAGATCCAAACCCACCTGCCCCTGCGAGAAGCCGTTGGCCGGGAACGAAGCATCGGTGAGGTCCTGGACGTACTCGTCGAAAACAAGGCTCAATCCAGCCCGACGAGCAGGACCACTTGACAGCTGATACCACAGTTAACTACAATTATTTATCATAAACACTGAGACATCACAGTTTGGGCGAGAGTTAGTCGCCGATGTGCCCCCAGCTGCTGAGGTGACGCATCAGTCGCCGGCTCGGTGGCGTCGCCCGGAGCGCCACGTTGAGGACCCGCCGACCCGCCAGCGAGAACGTCCTTAGGGGACAATCACCATCGACGGCTCGCAAGGGCCCTGCCCGGTCCACGTAACAGACCCTATGTACGGTCTGAGTGCCTCGTTGGCCCGATCGTGGTTCATCATGTGCCCCGCCCGGTGGCCCCCGAAGGCCGTAATGCTCAGCATCTGCCCCTCCGCGGGCCTAGCACTGGGCTATGGCTGCGAGTGCGCCCGGCTCTCGGCCCCGTTCCAGTCACGCGCGGTTCACCTACTCCGGCTTGCCTTGCTCGACCCAGCGCTCGAACAACTCGACCCGTTCTGGAGGCCACGCACCGTCGCACGGCATGGAGCCGTTCTTTAAGCGTTCGGCGATGGCGGCAGCGTGGGTCTGGACGTCGGCGTAGGACCACAGATCAAACGCCCTGCGCATGGAATCGCGGTCCTTTTCCCGGAACAGAGGCTTGATGTCGGCGTCGAAGCTGGTCTGCGGTGCTGGCATGTACATGTCCTCTCGTGGTGGCGGTGCTGCGATCGGATGGAGCGACGGTGGAGTTCACTCGTCTAGCTCCTCCTGATGCGATCGACGCCGGCTGCGATAGCCGCGATTGGGGTTGGTCGTCGAGGGAAATCGGCGGTGGGAACGAAGAACAGGTTGCCGGTGAGCGGCATCGAGCAGTCGAGGATCCGGTCGTAATTGCCGGGCCATTTGCTGATGAACATGTTCTTTATCATCTTCTCAATCACCTCGAGGTTGCGAGCGTAACCGATGAAGTAGGTCCCGAACTCAGCTGCGCCGACGCGTTCATCAAAGCGCTCGAAGACGTGCACCTCGTCGAGGCGGCGCGTGCATCCCCTCAGTCGGTCCATAAGCCGCTGAGCTTGCCAACTTGCGGGTCGGTGGCATCCAGCCCACGCCGACCGCAGTCCCACTCCGGGTTGCGCGGCGCGAAGCCGGCTCGTACGAGCCAGGCCGACGGCCCACGACCCGACGGCTGAACTGGATGGCTTGGCCGCCGCCCCTGCCCCGGAAACAGGAAGGTCAGGTTCCGCGACTACTGCTGCGCGGCGACCGCGGACGCGGCCTGCTTGATGAGGTCCGCCACGGCGGCCGGTTGCGATACGTAAACGGAGTGACTGGCCGCCACCTCCACCACGGTCGACCCAGCCCGCTGGGACATGGTGCGTTGGGCCGTCGGAGGGATCATTCGGTCGTCGGCCGTGACCATGTACCAGCTCGGCTTCGTCCGCCACGCGGGGTCGGTGACCGGGCCGCCGAGGGCCTCCAGGCCCCATGGGACCTGCGAGTCGGCCATGAACGCGGCCAAGTCGGCAGGTACGTCGGCGGCGAAGGATGCGTGGAATTTGTTCCGGTCCAGGAACAGGAAGCCGTCCCGGGGCGGCAGGATCGGCGGCTGCGGCCCGTCGGCCGGGAAACCGGCGATAAGCGTGTTGACCGACTCGTCCCTGTCCGGCGCGAACGCGCAGATGTAGACCAGGGCCGCCACCTTCTGGTCGGTTCCTGCCTCGCTGATGACGGCGCCGCCGTAGGAGTGGCCGACAAGCACGACTGGGGAGTCCTGCGCGTCGATGATCAGCCGGGCCGCAGCTAGGGCAGCTGCGAACTACAAGAACCGGGAGAAGACGTCACCGAGCGCAACAAGCCGGGGGAACCGGGATCAGCGGATTGTGGGGTGATGGCGGGGAGGACGGCGGACACCCCGTTGATCATGGTCTTCTGACGTCCCACCCCGTCTCCCATTCCTTGGCGAACTGAACTAACTTAACTAGACGATGGGGAAATCGAAATAGGTGTCCGGATACGGTTCCTCGCTGAGGGTATAATGCCACCACTCACAGTCGTATCGATGAAAGCCGCTGGCCTCCATCATCGAGCAGAGGACTTGTCGGTTTCTCGCTTCGCACTGCGTGATTCCCTCAGCACCATGGTGTGAGACTGGATCCATTAGGTCATGGCGACTGCCCATCGGAGCAAGTTCACCGGTTGCCAACTGGTAGAGCGTCAAGTCGACGGAACTGCCCCGACTGTGACCTGACTTGGCGGCCACATATCCCTTCTCGAACATCTCGGATCTGTCGATGTTCGGATAGTGCCGTGGCTTCGTCTGGCCATCCTCGGGCTGTTCCGACCAGCGAAGAAAGCAGTCTACGGCGGGCTGCGGGCGGTACCCATCCCAAATCAGCAAGCCGAAGCCAAGGGACGTGGCGCGGTCTCGCACCACTTCCAGGGCGGCACACAACGCTCGCGAGCCGACGATGCGGTTTGCTAGATACCCATCCACCGGCTTGCCGGTGAAGTTGTCCCAGGTGGCGTACTTCGCGTCCCAACGTGTGCCGGGTATCACCTCATCGACAAAGACAAAGTCGTCGTGCATCGTCACTTTCCGCTCAATGCCAACGACACGATCCGGTCGATCACTTCGGCAAGCGACAGTCCGGCGGCTGCCATCATTCTCGGATAGCGACTGTACGAGGTCAGACCCGGCAACGTGTTGACCTCGTTGAGTACTAGCTCGCCGTCTTCCTTCAGGAACAGGTCCACTCGAGCCAGTCCCCTGCATCCCAAGGCGCGATAGATGGTTGTTGCTGTCTCCTGAATGAGCTGACGCACTTCTGCCGAGATGTCGGCCGGCACGACAAATGTGGCGTTCTCGGAACCGTTTTCCGGCTGATCTTCCTGATGGATTCTGAAGAACCCATGGGACAGAACAATTCGATCTGGCTCGCCCGCTATCAGTTCCGCTTCGTTCCCGGAGATCGCGCATCCCACCTCGCTACCGACGACCGCCTCTTCGATCAACACCTTTGTGTCGTATTGCCTTGCGGCTTGCACGGCGCTCGGGAGTTCTTCCATTCGCCACACTTTGCTGACCCCGAACGATGAACCGGAGCGAGCGGGCTTGACGAAGACGGGATATGTCAGCCGACCGGGATCACCATGCCCGTTCGCGGCGACGGTCCAGAACCTCGGCGTAGCAATCCCCACGTTGCCCGCGACGACATACGCAAGGGATTTGTCCATGCACAGCGCAGAGCTTTGGACGTCGCAGCCTACGTAGGGGATGCCGGTGAGCTCCAACAAGCCCTGCATTGCGCCATCCTCACCAAGTTTGCCGTGCAGGACGGGAAACACCACGTCCAGGGGGATCGTTCTGTACTGTCCTTGCTCGCGGACGAGCAATCCGTGCACACTTCTGTCCGGTGACAACATCGCCGGGGGGCAACGGCGGGTTTCCCAATCTGCGTCTGGGCCGTCACACAACTGCCAGGCACCACCTCTCGTGATCCCGATGTAGAACGGCTCGTACTTGTCGAGGTCGAGGTGCCTTGCGACCTCCTGCGTAGATTTGACGGAGATGGGATGCTCTTCGGAAGTCCCTCCGAAGAGGATCGCGATCTTCAAGCGACCCATGCCGCTCGTCTTTCAACCCGTAGGCAGTTGATGAGCGTCAATTCCACGATGTCGTGCAGCGCGTGATCTGTGTAGTAGGCGGTGTGCGGCGTGATGAGCACGTTCGGCAACCGTTGCAGGCGCAGGAACAGTTGACTTTCGATGGTTTGCCGTCTGTGGTCGGAGTAGAAGACGCCTTCCTCTCCTTCGACGACGTCCAACGCCGCCCCGCCGAGTTGACGGCCTTCCAGCCCGACAAGAAGGGCGTCTGTATCGAGAAGTGAACCGCGTCCGGTATTGATGATGAAGGCGCCGTGCCGCATCTGCTCGATCCGTTGCCGATTCAGAAGATGGTGGGTGTCCGCGTTGAGTGGTGTATGGAGCGTGACGATGTCGCTCTGCTGTAGCAGCTCATCGAGAGGCACGTACTCGGCAGAGGTCTTGGGAAAGCGGTCATTGGCGAGTACGCGACAGCCGAAGCCCCGCAGTCGGTCCACGACGGCTGCACCGATGCGTCCTGTTCCGACGACGCCGACGGTCATATCGCGGAGTTCTCTGCCACGCACGTCGTTCAATCGGTAGTCATGGGCCTGAGCACGGCTGACGGTGGACTTGGCATGTCGCACCGCCATGAGCATCAGCATCAGCGTGTAATCAGCGACGCTGTCGGGCGAATAGGAGACGTTCTCGACGGAGATCCCCACGCTCTCCGCGCACTCGACGTCGATGTGGTTGTACCCAACGCTTCTCGTCGAGATGTACCTCACGCCGGCTTGGCGAAGCGCAACGAGGATGGAGCTCGTGATTCGGTGCTTGTGTCCGACGCTGATACATCGATTTCCAGATGCGATCTCAAGATTGGCCGCAGACACCCCTGCGTCGGTGACAGTCGGCACGACGCCAAAGCGAGGCGCCAGCTCTCGGAACAGGGCGGCCTCGTCCTGCCCGCATCCATAGATGGTGACTCCCATTCGCGGGGGGGCGCTGACTGCCTCGCCAAGTGCGCCATGGTGGTCGGATGCGGCCAATGAAGACGAGGGCGCCAGTGATCGGGCACAGCAGGCTGCTGTTGGTGCTGGTTGGCTGAAGGTCACGCCTCCAAGTCAAGACAACCTGATGTTGCCACTACGTATGCGGTTTTGGATATGCCGACGATATGTTCCCGGCTCGACAGGCTGCTGATCTGCGGGCCGGTTCGCGGCCTAGTCCCCGGCAGCCGCCTGCACAGCCACGCCGACCAGGAGGGAGATCCTGTTCGAGGTGGCCGCGGGCTGGTCGCCCCCGGGGGAGATCGGCGCCGGCCGGTCAGCTCCCGTAGTCCACTTGGACGGCCGGCGAGGCGGCCACCGCACTCGGGGTGTTCACCCAGCGGCCCGAGGTCGCGGTCCACCGCCAGTTCCCGAAGGTGACCGCCTGCACGTGGTAGCGCCAGGCGTGGCCCACCGCCCACGACGCCAGCGCCCAGCCCACCTTCTGGCTGCTCACCGGCGCCCCGAGCAGGGTCGAGCCCCTCTCCCGGACGGCGGCGGCGGGCAGGGCCGACACCGCTGGGGCGGCGCCGGAGAAACCGTCCAGCCGGCAGTCGAAGGCGGCCGGCGTCTCACCGGTCAGGGCCGCCGCCACGGCTCGGGCCTCGGTCTCGTAGGGGGCGTAGGCCAGCGGGGTGGCGCTGTGCTGGACGGACTGGGCGGCGTCGGTGACGGCCATGGTCTCCCAGCCGGGCACCCGCTCCAGGTGCTGGTAGAAGGCTGTGGCGGCGTACACCGGATCCAGGATCTGCGCCGGGGTGCCCCAGCCCTGCGACGGGCGCTGCTGGAACAGCCCGAGCGAGTCCAGGTCCCCGTAGGTCAGGTTCTCCAGGCGCGATTCCCGAAGGGCGGTGGCCAGGCCGACGGTGACGGCGTGGTCGGGCAAGCCCAGTTTGAAGGCCACCGCGGCGATGATCGTGGCATTCTGGGCTTGGTCCGTCGACAGTTTGAAGGTACCCGAACCGGAGAGCGCCGGGACCCGGCAGCCGGCCGGCGTGGTGGGCGTGTGCCAGGCGGCCTGGATGAGGGCCACACCGCCGGCCACCGCCCCGGCCACGATGACTGCCAGCAGGACCAGCACCCGCCGGGCCCCGGCCGGACCGCCCCGCAGCGTCCGTTTGGCCGCCGGCCGGTCTATGAGCCCGGCCCGCGTGACGGCCGGCATACGGGACGGTCAGATGGTGGACACGGAGAAGAAGTCACGGGACTCCTCGGTAGGTGTGAGATACCGGTCGGACGAGCGCTGCGTCCGTGAATGCAGCTTGGCCCCCGGTGATCGATGTGGGGTTGGCGGGGTCGGGGCGGATGCAGAAGTTGAACGTAACCCATTCCGGGTTGATGTCGAGGGTCATCCCCCGCACCGCCCCGGCCCGCCGCAGCGACTCGGCTGCCGTCTCGGGCGTCGGCGCCGGGCCGGCCACGTGCCACGCACACCAGCTGCCCCCACGTGGTGGCCCCTCCATACACGGACGCTCCGACGAACAGTACGAGCAGGGCGAGGGCGACATACAGGACCGGGACAGCCATCCGCCCCCTCCGCCGCCGGGTGGTCGCCGAGCCGTCCGCCGCTCAGGATGGAGGTACTCCTTTAGCAGGCAGTCGGCGTCGACACCGCACCTGGTTCGTGGCGCGGTCAAGGCTGCCGTATTCGGGGCGCGACGCGAGAGCGGCCGCTGAGCGGCTCAGGGGGCATACTCCGTCAGGGACGCCACAGGCAGCCACACCAGGCCAAAGGGGTGGTCCCCGTGAAGAATGCGGATGGGCGACTCGGCCAAGGACGACAGGGCCGCCAACCACCGGTCACCGACGGCCCCGACGATAGCGGCGATGACCACTGACACAGCCATGAGGATCGTCCATCACCTACGGCTGCTACCTGTACTGGTCCGCGGTACGTCACGCCCCAAAATTCAAGCCACCGTGGGGTTGCCAGCACGTATGTGGTTTTCGATACGCCGACGATATGCCCCGGCTCGTACGATGGCGTGAGCGTGCGTGTGTTGATCGTCGAGGACGAGCCCTACATGGCAGAAGCCATCCGCGATGGGCTCCGCCTGGAAGCCATCGCCGCCGACATCGCCGGTGACGGCGACACCGCTCTCGAACTGCTGAGCATCAACGCCTACGATATCGCCGTCCTCGACCGCGACATCCCCGGACCCAGCGGTGATGAGATCGCCAAACGCATCGTCGCCTCCGGCAGCGGCATGCCGATCCTCATGCTCACCGCTGCCGACCGGCTCGACGACAAGGCCTCCGGGTTCGAACTCGGGGCCGACGACTACCTCACCAAGCCCTTCGAGCTCCAAGAGCTCGTCCTCCGGCTCAGAGCGCTCGACCGCAGGCGGGCCCACAACAGGCCACCCGTGCGAGAGATCGCAAGCCTGCGTCTGGATCCGTTCCGGCGCGAGGTCTACCGCGGCGGCCGCTACGTCGCCCTCACCCGCAAGCAGTTTGCCGTGCTCGAAGTTCTCGTCGCGGCCGAAGGCGGTGTCGTCAGCGCGGAAGAGCTACTCGAACGGGCGTGGGATAAGAACGCAGACCCGTTCACCAACGCCGTGCGCATCACGGTCTCGGCCCTGCGCAAACGGCTCGGCGAACCGTGGATTATCGCCACCGTGGCCGGCGTCGGCTACCGCATCGACACTCAGCCTGACACCGTGCATAAGGGAGGAGACCGTGGATAGAGCCCCTGGTTTGAGTGTTCGCCTCAAACTTACTCTCAGCTACGCCGGCTTCCTCATGCTCGCTGGTGTCTTGATGCTCGCGGCCGTTTGGGTGGTCGTTCTGCGCTACATACCCGACGGTGCGCTCTCCCACATGCATCCCTCGTTGTGGTTCGTAGTGGACGACTCCGACCCCCTGCACGGCTTCGGCTCGGTCGCGGCCATCGTGCTGGCGTTCCTGCTGGTGTTCGGTCTCGTGGGAGGATGGATTCTCGCCGGACGCATGCTCGCCCCCCTGACCCGCATCACGGACGCCACCCGCATCGCCGCCGCCGGAAGGCTCTCCCACCGCATCCGGCTACCGGGCCGCCGCGACGAGTTCCGAGAACTCGCCGACGCCTTCGACACCATGCTCGCCCGGCTCGAAACCCACAGCGCCGAACAGCAGAGATTCGCAGCCAACGCCTCCCACGAGCTGCGCACCCCCTTGGCGATCACGCAAACCCTTCTCGACGTGGCCCGCAACGATCAAAACCGCAGCCACGACGAACTGGTCGACCGCCTCCACGCCGTCAACACCCGAGCGATCGACCTCACCGAAACACTGCTCCTGCTCAGCCGCGCCGACCAGCGCTCCTTCACCCCAGAACACGTCGACCTGTCCCTCATAGCCGAACAAGCCACCGAGACGCTCCTCCCCCTGGCAGAAAAACGCGGCATCACCATCAAGACCTCCGGCGACATCACCCCCGCCATCGGCTCACACCCGCTCCTGCTGCAGATGACGACGAACCTCGGACACAACGCCATCGTCCACAACCTGCCCGAGCAGGGCACGGTCTGGGTCACCACCGGTGTGCAGTCCAAGAGCGTGGTGCTCACGGTCGAGAACACCGGCGAGAAGCTCACCCCACAGCTGGTCGCCACCCTCGTCGAGCCGTTCCAGCGCGGCTCCAAGCGCATACGCGCTGATCACGCAGGTGTCGGCCTCGGCCTGGCCATCGTCAAGAGCATCGCCGAAGCACACGACGGAACCCTCACCCTAACGCCCCGGGCCGCTGGCGGGCTCTGCGTCACCGTGCAACTACCCGCGGCGCCACCGCACACTGGCGGGTGACGATCAAGGGCATGGCCGCACCTCCCGAGAGGAACCGTCAAGGCGTGGGGACCGGCATGTCAGGCGCGTAAATGTCACCCTGCCCGCGATCAGGGGCGTGCCTGCGAATGCCGGGCCGGACACCAACGACGAAGCAAAGAACACATCATTGACACCGTGCGCCCTCCAGAGACGACGGTGACGTCTTGGTGACATGCACGCGATTGCCTCCGGTGCCCTCACGGGAGCGACCGGCCGGATCGGGCGGTTCTCGAGCGTCTCGCAACCTAGCTGGTGGCTAGGCCGACCCTGGACCGTCGCGGCCGACGTCGTTAGGAGACGGGTGTTAGCGGTCGGGCGGGCAGGACGGAAGCGTGCGCCGTCGAGCGCGGGGTGGGGTCAGCTGACGGGTCCGCCGTTGGCCGTGAGGGTGACCTCCACGTTGCCGCGTGTCGCGTTCGAGTACGGGCATACCTGATGGGCAGCGGCGACGATTTCCGCAGCCCGCGCCCGGTCGTCGATCCCTGGGAGGATAACGTTCAACTCGACTGCGACGTTGAAGCCCCGCGTGTCGGTCGTGATCAGGCTCACCTGCGAATCGATGGACACCTCACCGAGCTCGACGCGCTCGACGCCGCGCCACGACACCCAAGGCCCCCTCGAAACAGGCTGCATATCCGACCGCGAACAGCTGCTCGGGATTGGTACCACCTCCGTCACCTCCCATCTCTTTGGGCGTTCGGAGCTGCACGTCCAGCGCCCCGTCGCCCGTTACCCCGTGACCACGGTCGCGTCCACCAGTGACCGTTGCCTGCGCGGTGTAAAGCGTCTGGGTCATGCTGACCTCCTATGATCCGGCCGCTTGTCGTTCAGCCGTAGGTCTTCCGGTCAGCAGCCTAGATGACCGCCGGCGACGACTGAGGAGGCAAGGGCGTCCGGAACGGTCTCGGGCGCGGAGCCGATATCCCATGGCCGTCCTCAAGACCGTTCGTACTCAGCCTTGATCTTCTGCGACATCGCCTCTGCGTCGCTGAGCGAGGCCGTCAAAGGGGGCTGCTGCGCCAGGTACTCGACTCCTCGAAGGTCTCCCTCGTCCTTTTTCGGAACGAGCCAGAGATGGAAGTGCGCCACTCGCTCCATCAACGCCAGGTAGTAGACGCGCTCGACTCCCGTGGCCGCCTTGACTGCCGGAACGAGCCGATGGAGTAGAGAACCGAAATCGCCAGTTTCAGCCAGGGTCATTTCACCGAAATCCAGCACATGACGCCGAGCCTGGACGATGACCGTTCCTGCGCCGGCTGACTTCAGCGGGGCGTGCTCGACCAGGTAGTGCTCATCTTCGACGATGTAGCCACTCGGGCGGGGTGCGTCCAGGAGCTTCGACCCCGTTTTCAGCCCGTCTTGCTGCCGGCAGATGTTGCAGTCCGAGCGGTGATAATAGGGAGGCGGACCGATCTCCCCAGGGCCCTGGCTACCTGTGGCCGCCTCGGGATATGTGAACATGTATCTCTGTCCTTTCGTGTACGGGTCGGTCACGGTGGAACGCACAGGTTGGCGCCGTCAGACGCTCAGGAGCATTGAAAACGCTGACAGCGAAACAGGGCGAAGTCAGCTCGCCAGGAAGGGAAGGAAGGCGGCTAAGAACTGCTGGGGCACCTCGAGGTGGGGGATGTGCCCGCAGTCAGGTACCACTACCCGGGTGGCCCGAGGTATGTCGTTAGCGGCCGTAGCGGAGAGATCTACGAAGTCGCCCAGCCGGGCCGCGTCCTCCGGCCTTGCATATTGACCGAGCGGGACCACGTGATCCTCCTCTCCGACGATCAGCAACGTCGGGGGCTTGATGAGGTGGTACTCATACCGAACGGGTTGCTGGTAGATCATCTGGAACGTGAGCGCCGCCGCCCGCGCCCATCGTGGGTAGTCCGGGCTGAGCGTCACGCGCACCAAGACCTCGGCGAGTGGATCCCATACCTTGGGATCCGGATGCACGAAGTATCCGGCGACGTAACCACGGATCACGTCGGGGTCGGTCCAGTGGACCTCGTGCTCGTAGAGGGTCTCCTCGGATTGGGGAGGGATCCCGGTCCGGTAATCGACCAGGCCGAGCGGATCCTCGAGAACGAGGTGGGTCACCCGGTCGGGGTTCATCAGGGTGAACCGTGTGGCGGTCATCCCGCCAGTGGAATGACCCAGCACCGAGACCGGCCCGACGCCAAGGTGGTCGAGGAGCGCTGCGGTATTAGCGGCGAACAGCTGGAAGCTGTAGTGAATGTCTGGCTTCGACGACTTGCCCCAACCGATCTGATCGGGGGCGACGACGCGGTAGCCGGCGGTCGTCAGCGCCTCGATCACGTTGACGAAGTAGTAGCCGCCGAAGGCCTTGCCGTGCATCAAGACGACCGTCGTGCCATTGGGCTCTGCCCTCGGTGGCACGTCCATGTAGGCCATCGTGAGCGTCTGCAAGTCGTTCGTCACCGGGAAGAATCCAACAGGATACGGATACTCGAACTCCTCAAGTCCGATACCGAGAGCCTGCCGCGGTGGCGGTGAATTTTCTGTCATGGCGTCGTACTCTCCGTCGTTAGCTGGCATCAGATGAAGGGGGTGTTTGCCGTAACCCAAGGATAACCTTGGCCTTTGTCGCCTGGCTGTCGAAGCCCGCAGGGTCGGGCGCCACTCACTGGGCTCTTATGGAACGGCGTATGCCTTCCGGGTCATACGGACTCCGTCGTGGTCACGCCGAGCCTGGTCAAGAAGCTGCGGTAGTCGGTCTGCACCCACTCCTCGGCCAGCCGGCCGTCGTCGTGGTACCCGAAGGTACCGATGACTTCCCACTCGAGGTGGTCGCCGGTGGGGTCGACCGGACCGGCGGGTGAGTAGGTGAGGAGGCTTGCTCCTTGTCGCTCAGGAATGGATGGTAACGGCGTATCCATCGGGGTCGGCGAACACGAAAGTCCGCCCAAATGGACCATCGAAGGGCTCGGTCACGATTCGAACCCCGGCATGAACAAGTCGATCGTGCAGGGCCTGCGGGTCATCGGCCTTGAGCCAGAGTGCGACTCCCCAGCCGAGACGACCAACCGCCTGCAAGTCAATGGCGGGCTCACGAACGGCAAAGGGCACAGGAGTGGTGGCAAACACTACCGCTCCTGGTGGGCTTTGGACTGCCCGCTCAAGGCCGAGCTGCTGCGAATAGAACGCAGCAGACACCTCCAGGTCGCTGACCTGCAGTGCGATGAAGTCGGGTCCGATGACTCTCACTGGCGCTCCTCTATAGTTATCAGGCTGCCTGACAACTATATCAGGTAGCCTGATAAGTGCAAGGATGCCCATGAGAAAGACGGGAAAGCGAGTGACCAGAGCCGAGGAGATGTCGGGTTACCTGGTCAAGCGCGCTCAATCGGTCATCCATCTCTCCTTGGAGGAGATCGTCTCCGAACATGGACTCGGGATCCCCCACTACGTCGTGCTTGCGTTCCTAGCCGAGACGCCCGGGTTGCCGAACGCCGAGCTGGCCCGCAAGGCGTTCGTGACGCCCCAGTCATTGAACGAGGTCCTCAAGCAACTCGAAGCCTCCGGGTTGGTGGAGCGTCAGCAGAATCCGTCAAATGCGCGAATCCTCAACGCTCACCTGACGCGTGCGGGCAAGAAAAAATGGCGATCGGTCGACGACGGCGTTCAGGAATTGGAAGAGCGTCTGCTGCGGGGTCTCACGCAGGACGAAGTCCGTGTCCTGAATCGATCGCTCGAGACGATCATCCGAAACATGACCCGGACGCCGTGAGGTTCATCAGACCCACGCGCTCGTGAACCGCGTCGTGGTGTTTCACCCGACACGAGTAATAGGTGTCATGGGGTGGCATCGGCGAACGAGGCCGGGACTGGAGAGCTCGAGCGTACGAACGCGGAGCTGCACCGAGCGCGCTTGGTCCTGCTACTCGTTGCCCAGGACAGGTTGCCCGTTGCCGACAGACAGGCTCAGCGCCTCGTGCAGGGCGAGGCCCTCGTTCACCTGACGTGCACCGTTGTCCTGGCGATGCGAGCTCATGCCCCGGCCGATATGCTTTGAAATTAGCATCTGCCGTGAGGCTTCAAGGCCCCTCGACACGCACTAAGCACCCGACGGGCCCGGCCCCCGCCCGCGGACAAGTCTCGCGCCGTGCGCCATTCAGGGGCGCTACGGCATCCGCATCGTTGACCGTCTGTATCGGAGCCTGCCATGACGCTCATGTCGAACCGTTCGTCGTCGCGTGAGGCGTTGTCCGTTTACACCCAGCCTCGCATTGGACGCGGATTGCTCGACATAGTCACCTCCGCTGGGACGTATCTGGCGCTCAGCGTGGCGATGTACCTGATGCTGCGAGTCTCCCCTTTGCCTGTGGTTGCGCTCGTGATCCCGACCGCCGGGTTCCTGGTCCGGGTGTTCGTCATGTTTCACGACTGCGTGCACGGTTCGCTGCTTCCGTCCAAGCGAGCGAACACCTGGGTTGGCACGGTCCTCGGGCTGCTCGTGCTCACGCCTTTTCGGCCATGGCGCCCCGAGCACCTCGGGCACCACGCGACCTCAGGGGATCTCGATCGCCGCGGCGTGGGGGACGTCGAGACGTTGACGGTCGCCGAATATCAGGCTCGTTCGTGGCGCGGTCGGCTTGCGTACCGGTTGTTTCGTCATCCGGTAGTGATGTTCGGGCTCGGGCCCGTGTTCGCGATGATCATCGAACCGCGGCTCGTGGCCCGCGGCACACAACCGCGGCTGCGCAACAGCGTGCTGTGGACCAACGCGGCGTTGGTGGTTATCGTCGGAGCGCTGTGCTGGCTGATCGGCTGGGAGGATTTCCTGATCGTGTGGGTGCCAGCGGGGCTGTTGGCAGGGTCGGTCGGCATCTGGCTGTTCTACGTCCAGCACCAGTTTGAGAACGTCTACTGGCGGCGCCAGGGTGAGTGGAGCTATGCCGAGGCCGCGCTGCGTGGCAGTTCGTATCTGAAGCTCCCGAAGCTGCTGCAGTTCTTCACCGGCAACATCGGTCTGCATCATGTCCACCACTTCAACCCTCGGATCCCGAACTACAACTTGCAGTGCGCCCACGACGCCAACGCGATCTTCGCTGGCGTCCCGACAGTCTCGGTCCAAGGCGGTCTTCGTGCCGTCAAGTTCAAGCTCTGGGATGAGGACGCGGGCCAACTCGTGACATTCGCCCAAGCCAACCTGCAACCGCCACGGCCGCGGGCACTCCCCAAGACCTGACTTGGCACTCACCGGCCGTACGGCACCCGTTGTCCCTTCGTGGAGGCCGGACACTCGGTGCGGAACACATTGGCCTTCTTCGGGCGCCCGGCCGACGAACAACACCCCTCCTCGCGGTCGACGTCGGCCAGAAACGCCTGAGCCAGGAGCGAAGCACTGGGGACGCCAACTTGGAGCGCCTTGAAGCCACCGTCCGGCGCTACAAGGACAGCCTCGATGAGAAGATCTCCGACGAAGAATCCTCGTTCACCCATTACGACCGCTTCTCGGGATCGATGGGGATGATGGCGGTAGGCGGTCTCGGGGGCGTCCGCTCCGACATCTCCGGCCCTTCCATCTTGCGTGGCGCAGCCCAACCCAGCGTGTATTGCACATTGGCGTACCTGTCATCGGGGTCGCGATGGATGGTCGCCACGTCCCCCTCATGGAGCATGGGGCGAATCAGATCGGCCACCTCGTTGGCTTCCTGGACCCAGCCCATCCATCGGCCAGAGTGCCACACCCGGCCCCAGACGCTCATCGCCGCCCCTTCCCGGATCTGTTGGCGGCCGCGGCACTGTGAGCAGGGGGGGCCGAAATGGTAGCGACCGATCTGCCAGTCGTCTCTGACCGGGCGCAAGCACAGGGTTTCTCGCCGCTTCAAACCGGCAGTGACCTCGCGCAGGATGTGGACGGTTCCGGTCTTGGACACCACGTACTCGGGCATCAGTTCACCGCCCCGACGACACACCTAGCGTGGATCACGTCACTTTCTCTCTAGCAGGTGGTGACCGCGGTAAGCGGACGGCGGGTTGGGGTCGAGTGTCGGCCGATCGAACGTGGGCGCTAGGAGCGGGCCGCCTTCGAAGACTCCGATTGCCCCGGTGCCGGCGAGCCGGGCCCAGCTCAGAGGGTGACCGCAGCAAGCTCAGCGTCTGCGTCGACGCCGCCACGGTCAGGGAGGAGGCGCAGCGCCCGCCAGGCCGGCCTGGTCAATGAATTGATGACCCCGAGCTCGCTGAGCAGTGCGGTGAAAGGGTCCAGGTCGGCGGCGACGCGCTTCCAGTAGCGGGGGTTGGACTGAGCCAACCGGTAACCACCGGGGATACCCAGTGTCCGGTACACGGCCGGGTTGAGCATGGACTCGGCAATGGTGAACACGATCATCGGGGCCGCCGCCGCCGCTACCACCTTTTGTATAGTCGAGAGGCGGGGCCACTGCTGGCGGATGAACATCTTGGCGAAAGAACGGTGCCGGGACTCCTCGGCCACATGGATCTGGGCGATCTGACGGGGCAAAGGATGTAAGTCGGCATCGTGCATCGTCGCGCGGTTGGAGGCGTCGGTGAGCTCTTCTGCGGCCAGGATCCCGATGAAACACGGGACCAGCCCTTGTGTACGCAAGAACATCTCACCCTCGGCCCGCAAGCGAGTCGAGGGACGATAGGGCGGCGTACCGGCGCGGCGCACATACTCGCCGAACATCGCAGAGTGACGACACTCGTCAGCTGTCTCGAGCAGCAGGTAGCGATGGGAGGGATGGTCGGGGGCCAGACCGTACAAGTAACGCATTACCACTCTCATCAAGATGTTTTCGAGCCATATCCCCGTGGCGAACAGCGACGCGCACTCGTGGCGGCTGTAGTGGCGTCGATCGGGCGCGCCCATCGCCTCCCACGCCCCGGTCCCATATAACGGCAGGTGTTCGACCGGCAGATGCCCGGCTGAGTCGTCGATCGGTACTGACCAATCTATCTCGGTGAACGGGTCGTGGTGCTGACGCTCAGCGGCACGCAACAACCGATCCACCCTCGCCACCATTCCAGCGTCCAACTGGTCGGCAGGGCTTGAAACAGCCGAACGAAGCGGGGCCATAAGCCTGATTTCCTTTCCGGATCATCCAACGGGCTCACGGCGCGGTCCGCCTATGGATGCACAACACCGCCAAGGCGCTCGGAGATTCGCACGACGACTAGTGGGCATTCTACCGGACCTCGGTTTCGTGTCCGTGGCCCGCGGGTTACCGCCGCGTGAACCGTTCGTGGTGTCTTGGCGCCATCCCTCAGGAAGGGTTCCCTAGAGGGGCGCTCGTGCTCCTCCTCGCTTACCGCATGACCAGTGGGTCCAGCAACGTCGTCCAACACCTCGACCCACATCGCGACGACCACCGAACCGGTCAAGAACTTGGTCTTGTACATCGGCGACCGTGAAGCGACCGACCCGAACCCTCAACGCGCTTCAGGTGTTTTTGCGGCAACGAACACTGGCAGGGTGGGTGCAATATGCGCCGGCCCGATTCCATGACAAGCCAAACCTGCCGGAAACACAATCTCAACATTAGCACACAATGCAGGCGTTGGATTCCCCGGCAAGCACCTGATGCCCACCGTCGCCACAGGTGATGTAATTGACGGTGCGCCTTCTAGGACGTCCCACATTCGGTTCGACGGTTAAGGAGGCAGGTCGGGGGTTTTCCCCAAGATGACTTCTGATCACTGCCACCCATTCCCAGCCAGGGTATCGCTCAAACGACTCTACTTCCGCTCCTCACACCCTGCCGATTCACCCAACGCCGACTAATTGCTCCTTTCAAATTCGCGGCGAGGAGCTCCACATCAGCTTGAGCGAGATTACGCAGCAGCAGTGTCGTTTCGTCGCCGGCGCTGTCACCCGTCATGTGAGGCGCGCCGCCAGTATGCACACGTCGTCGTCTATCCGCCCAACGTGGCATCGCCAATCGAGAACCTGGTCGCACAACACTTGCGGCGCGAGATCCTTGCAGTTTTCGACCAAGGCAAGCAGTTCAGCCATCCCATCGAGATTTTGACCCCGGACCTCACTGAGTCCGTCCGTATAGAACAAGAGTGTTGTTCCCGGTCGAAGGACCTTGCTTTCCTCTCGGTAGACGCGGTCGGGATCCACCCCTAGCAGAATCCCATCTGGCGGAGGAGTAAGAAACCCGAACTCGCCGACGCGACATCGCAAGATTGGCGGATGACCAGCGTTTGATCGCAGGGATCGTTCCGCTCCGTTCGTCCCATACTGCCACGATGGCAGTGGCGTGTTTGCCTGGCTCGAGTCGGCACATCATCCTATTGAGTCGAGTGAGAACTCGTGCAGGCGATGGGTCCTCGATAGCGTAGGCCCGAACCGTGTTGCGTAGCTGGGCCATCGTTGCTGCCGATTGCAGGCCGTGGCCCGTCACATCGCCGATGACAAGACACATTCCATCCTCGACGGGGAACACGTCGTACCAGTCGCCCCCCATCGCCGCGTCGCTAGCGGGCAAGTACGTCGCAGCTACTTCGAGACTGTTGCCTTGGGGCAACGTTCGGGGAAGGCAAGCGTCCTGGAATAGCTGAGCGTCGTCTCGCTCACGAGATAGTGCGCGTTCACGCTCAGCCTCATAGAGATTCGCACGATCCAGCACTTGTGCGGCCATATGCGCGATGAGGTCCAGACGGCGCACCTGTTCAATACCGAAGTCTTGTACGACGGGCCATCCGAAACCCGCCGCTCCGAGGATCACACCGCTCGCCGAAGCCAGCGGCAGCGATGCCGTCGCGCTAAGGCCCGCGGCCAACGTGTCCGCGCGGATGTTCGGGAATTTCCTCCCGATCACGTCCAAGGATTCGAGCAAGACCGGAAGACCACTTTGCATTGCCTCGCAAAGCGGCGTCGGCGTGCCGAGATCGAATTCAGTCCAACGAGCGACGATGTCCGAACCAGCACTCGAATGATGAATAGCCCGAACATGATCCGTCGCGGCATCAAGTATTGCCAAGTCCGAGAAGGACGCGCCCGCCGCCGCGGCGCCCTCTTCGGCAAGAGCAGTTGCCACATCCATTGGAGTGAAGGCGCCTGACAACGCGGCCGCCAGTCGCCACACGCCGTCATCAGTCACGCTGACTTCAACATCGTCAGGATCAAGAGCCAAAGAGATCGTCATCCGGGGTGTAAAACCCTCGTTCCGCACCTGAGACACGGCACGTTCCAGACTGGGCCTGGAAGCAGGGCCCGAGAACCGGGACGCGGCGCAAAGCTTGTCGCCATTCTACCAGCCAAAGTGTTTGCTCGTACGGGTCTTGTCATCACGTGTTGTCCCGACTTGGGCAGAGCACCAACGGCCGTGGGCGGCTCGAACCCCGCACTGGGCCATCCGAGTACCGCCGTGCCGGCCCGTAGTGTTCCGGTAGCAACCGCTTCGACCGCGGCGCCGACACTGAACCCGCCGGTCGCGGCCGGGATCAGGTCACTGCCGCTCCGCCGCCGCAGTGATGCGCCCGCTCGATGGGGTGGCGGTCAGCAGGCCCGTCGCAGCCGGGCTACCACCGGGCGGGAGACGCCGAGAAGGCCGGCGGCGTGGCTGTCGGTGCAGCCCCCGGCGGACAGGGCGATCGCCTCCCGGCGCAGGGCACCCAGAGCGCGCCGGTGGGCGTCGAGGTGCACATCCCCTTCGACCACTGGCCCGGTGGCGTAACCGACGTGCAGGTGGTCGGCCAGGGCTCGCCACAGGCCAGCCGAGCCGGCCAGCCCGGCGATGGAGGTGCCAGCGGCGAGGTCACGCCGTACAGCGCCGAGGGCGCCGGCGACCGCCAGGAAGGCGGCCTGGTCGTCACGGCTGTGCAGGTAGGCCAAGGCGTAGAGCGCCTCGAGGTGGAAGCCCAACCGCCCGATGACCGCGGAACCCGGTGCGGTCATCCCCCTCGAAACAGCAGTCTTGCGGCATGGTCCACCCTCAAGGGCCGGGCGCCACGGCGACGTGCTTCCAAGAGGTGCCCTGGCCGGCCGGAATGGGGGAAATCCCGGGCGCGCCGACCCCCATCGGCCAAGGCCGGGAACCTGGCCGACTCGTGCGAAAACATGGCGCCCAGGCAGTTGCCGTCTGTAGTGCCATCGTGCCGCCCTCCCGGTGAACTGCGTGTCACCGTCCGGTGCGCTCGGCGTCGATCGCCGCTCCTCCGGGGTCCGGGGAGGGTGCTTGTTATGGCCAAGACGTTACCAGAGCGCGCCGGTGTCGCCTGAGAGGCTTGCCGACCCCACCACTCGACGGCGGCCACTGCTCTCATCCAAACACGAGACGACCCCGCTACTGACTGCGTCGGGCCTGACGGCCCTCCGACAGACCCAGGCCCTCTCCAAACTGGATCCCTGCACCAGAGACAGAACGCCGCGTTTGAAGAAGGCCCAGTTGCGGATGTCAAGGGTGGTGGCGACCGGGGCCGCCGGCGATCAGCGCGCCCGCTCACGCTCGGCAGTGCGGGTGTCCTCGCGGCCGCATACCACCGACCAGCGCACCAGGGGCTTCGGGTCAAGCACGGCCACCGGTATGTCGGAGTGGCTTCGCCGCCGGTGTGAACACACCGTGAACTTTCATGATATTGACGCTGAGTCGGCCGTGAAATCATCCGATTAGAGTTGAGCCACCACCACGAGGGCTGCCGGCTGGGTGCAGGGAGAGGCCATCCCCCTGCTTGCTAGGCCCCTATGGACCTCCGGCTACTGATAGTCGGGGCGCGATCCGGATCAGAAATCCGTTGATCCCGTCCACAACCGCCTGCTCTCGGGCGAACCGTTCCACTGGTGCGGCCGCCGGGATCCCGACGGCTCGTGCCGAAGCACACACATCGGGAGGCGTTGGAGCGCTCCATCGCGGCTCGAGCCCGGTCAGGCCCCAACTGCTGACGTTGTCGACCATCTGCCGATGTACACCCGGAGCCGCCCCACGCCCCACCGAGCATCCTGTTCATGTACCCTCCCTCCGCCGAGTGCACGTTGAAAGAACTGGCCCAGGGCTGCCCACGACCATTTGATCCGGCAGGCATAGGTGGCATAAGTCCTGGTCAGAGGCACAAGCCCCCGTAGCTCAGAGGATAGAGCGTCGGTTTCCTAAACCGTGCGTCGCAGGTTCGAGTCCTGCCGGGGGCACCCAGCTAAGCGGCTGTTTTGTGCCGCTGACCCGGACAAACGCTCAGCAGTGCTCTCGAGCAGATGTCCGGGCGTCACCGACCAACACCGGCCAACCACGACCATCTGTGTCCAATGCGTGTCCCCGACCGGCGCCGGTGGCGGACGGCAAGCCGAGTGCCGGCGGACGGCGATACCCCAGAGCCGCCGGACCGGGTCCGATGCCCCGTCCATCTCCCTAGATCTACAAGCATGATGTACACCTGGTGTTCACCAGAGCGCATAGCTGCAGTGGGCGGGAGAGTGCCATCTTGCGCCGTGATCGGTCATCGACTCATTCGGTCCCCTTTGTCAACCGTTATGCCATACCTGTCACGTTCGCAAAGTCCGCCGAATGCCGGCGAAGCCGGCTGCGGCACGCGTCGAGGATGATGACAACCACCCTCGGCTGTCGGTGCGCCGAGTGTGTCTTCTACCGTGCTATTCAAAACGCCCGGGAACGCGAACGAGGACACCAGAAGGGTCCGCTGGCCAGCATGACCACCATTCCCCTCCTTAGTCAGCGCTACCGTCAATCGTAGGCTGAGACCGGCATCGCACGCTCCTATCTCTGCCTTGGAATTTCAAGATCCTTGGAGCCCAGGGGCCCTCTCGGCGGCATGTTCTGATCCGGTTCTACTGCGATTGGGGTCTTTTGAGAAGTACGGCGATTCTCTCATCAGTAAGCGGGGTCATCCCGACTGCCTCCCAGCCCTGCTCGCCTTCGGCGTTGAGGGCGTGAACTGCGGCTGAGGTGCCCGGCTGGTGGGTGGCTACCTCGAAGGCGGGCAGCTCTATGATCAGGTACTCCCAGGTTGCCATGTCTCAATCCTGGCAAAGGACAGAACTCTCAGCCGCCCCGGGGACCTGACCGATGCTTCGTTCCCGGCCAACGGCTTCTCGCAGGGGCAGGTGGGTTTGGATCTGGTAGCGGTTGCGACGCCCGTCGGTGTCTTTGTCTTTGAGCACGTAGCCCGCCGTGGTCAGGTCGGTCACGATCGCGTAGGCGCTGCGCTCGGTGATGCCCACCGAGGCGGCTATGTCGCGCAGACGCACCCCGGGGTCATGAGCGATGCAGACCAGAACTCGGGCATGGTTGGTGAGAAAGGTCCACTCTGACATTGTTCTTGAGCCTAGCTGAAGAATTCTAGAAATCTGTTACTAGTACCTGAGAACTAGAGTATGGTCGATGGCAGACGTTCGAGGCACGGCGGTCGCAGACCGCCAGCTGTTCGAGAGTCAACGAAAGGATCCATCATGTTGATGCGATTCGAACCATTCCGTGAGTTCGACCGGATCACCGAGGAGATGGTCGCGGAGCGCCGCGTCCGTCAGGTCCCCGTCGACGCCTTCCGCCGGGGCAACGAGTTCAAGGTTGTCCTCGACCTGCCGGGCGCCGACCCGGGCTCGATCGAGGTGACCGTAGAGCGCGATGTCCTCACCGTGCGGGCCACCCGCACGTCGCTTCAGGCCGAGGGCGACGAAATCGTCGTGGCCGAGCGAGGCCACGGCCAGTTCGGCCGCCAGCTGTTTCTGGGTGAAAGCCTGGACCGTGAGAGCATCAGCGCCATCTACTACGACGGTGTGCTCACCATCACCATCCCGGTGGCCGAACAGGTGAAACCACAAACCATCGAGGTCACCCACGTAGGTAGCGTGGCCCAAGCCGTCGAGGCCGCCACCGTCCCCGGCTGACCTTCTGCTTCTCCCCCCGACGACGCGAACGCTTAGGCATTCGCATCGTCGCTGGGCGGGCGGCGGGCAGGGGAACAGGAGGGGACAGCCCGGCCCCCCCATCGGGCCCGTCGCGCTTGGGGCCGCGGTGACAGCAAACTGGGAATGGCGATGTCGACGAGGGTTTGGGCCACGTCGCGGATCCGGTTTGAGGTGTTGGGACGCCCGGCGCGCAGGATGTCGTAGGGCCGATCGCGGTGATAAGTTCGTGCTCCATCAGGGTCTCTTGGGCCTAGCCGATCATCTCCCAGGGTGGCCAGGGTGGCCTGGATGGGTGGCGCACTTCGTCTTCGTGGGGGTCGGCCGCGGAGAGGGCCGAGCCGGCCATGGCCGCGAGGATCACGCCCTTGGCCCCGTCCAAAGCCCCGAAAGCTCGGGGATAGCGGGCGTAGAGAATGAGGGCGGCGCCCCGACTGGCGTCGTCGGAGAGCGCAGCGCCAGGGCGGTGCGCACCCTTGCCTTGGATGCTTCGGACCCGAGGGACACCAAGCTGGGATCGTCGGCCAGGGTCCTCGGCGTAGATCGTTCCGCCTTGATTGATGGCGTCGAGGCCGGGGCCCTCCCCGGCCTGGTGCTGGACCACGTAGACCCCGGCCGCCACCGAGTCGGTTCCCACCAGGGCGGTAACGGTGTTGCCGTCCACGACGAAGATACTGGCGAAGTCAGTCGATGGTCTCGACCGCCAAGTCCACCACGCTCACAGGGTGTCAGCGGGGTTGCCGGCCGAGAACAGGGCCTGGGCGCGCTACCAGGGTCCGGAGCATCGCTCCCAGCCAACCGAAGCTGACCCAACACGACCGGGATATCTACCGTGTCATCGTCGCGGTACACCTCGCGAGGGGTGCTCGCAGCCGTGAATCTGCCACAAGACCATCCTCCGAGCGTCAACAATGTGGCTCGAAGCAGGCTGCGCCCTACCAATCTCCGTCGTCCCGTCGAAGCCGACACGAGGTAGAGGCATGGCGACCAGTTCGACGTTGATGACCATCACCCCAAGGGGTAGGGATCTGGTCCTACTAGCAGTGGGCACAATCCGACGTCTCGTGGGGGATCATCTTCGCGAGATTCCAGCTAGTCTTCCGTCTGTGGACGACGGCTAGGACAGGACGGGTGTACCGAGTGATCGTCGTCGGCACGGACGGATCTACTGCGGCCTTGCACGCCGTAGATCACGCCATCCATCTCGCGGCCCAGGAGACCGCCAGCCTGCACATCGTCACGGCCTACCGACCCCTCACGCCCGAAGAGATCTACCAACACCAGCGGGGCCTGCCGCCCGACAAACGGGAGGAGGTCGACGAGGCCTACGTCGCCCGGTCGATGCTCAGCGCCGCCGCCGACCGGGCCGACGAGGCGAGCGTTGCTGCACAGATCTATGCCCGCCCCGGTCACCCCGCGTCGGTGATCCTTGACGTAGCCGAAGAGGTCAACGCCGATCTCGTCGTGGTCGGCAATCAGGGAGCGGAGGGTAGCAAGCGATTCCCGCTGGGCGGCGTCCCCAACAAGGTCTCCCACCACTGTCCCTGCAACCTGCTGATCGTGCACACCTCCTCCACAGGTTGAGGTGTCGCGCTACGGCAGGACGGCGGCAATGGAACAGGAGCCAAGGTGTGACAACACGGCATGAGCCAATCTGAGGCGCCACCGATTTAGCGGCGTGGCTCGATGGATTCAGCGGAGGCATACCAGATGGTGACATCGAAAGGGCACCTGGACCTGCCTCAGGGACAACAACGGTACTGAGCGACGGGCAACCGGCAGCGCCCGCCGGGCCCCTGATTCGGCGAGCGTCCACCCGCGCCTCGGATAAATGGACATTGCATCGAGCCGACCGAGTCAACTACGGGCCTGCACCTGTGATCCGGGCCACGCATCGGTGCCAATTGACACGCGTCGACAAGCTCTCCCGGCCGCCCGGTACCCATGCGAAGCCGAACGATGAGTCCGTCCCATCACGGGCGACGAATAACCCCGAGCAGCGCGATGCAGATCGAAACCTATTTGTGTCAAGGGCCCCGCCGGGCGGGGCGTGGCGTCGGTGTGGGTCCGGGAGTGACTTGTTCGAAGAGCCAGCTGATCAGGGTGCAGATGGTCACGCAAAGCTACTAGTCGGCCCTGAATTCCCTCGCGGGCCTGTTAGCTGCCGTGCGGCCAACGCCAGCGGCCATCGACGTCGATCTCGAGCCATCCGAGAGCCGCACTTAGCTGGTTGAGCTCAGCGATGACCCCTTCGGCGCCTTGGCGAGTGAGCTGCGGGCACACACGACCGACGTCGAGAAGGTCCCGCTCCAACCAGCGGACACTCGTGATCGCCGCGGTCTTCTCCTCCGGGGTCAGCCCGACCTGGTCGACGACCTTCGGGATGAAGCCACCGCTACCGGCGACGGCTGTGGTGCCAACACCAGCCTCGAAAGCCGAAGTTGTTCACACGGCCGGGATGCGTGAGCGGGTCGGATAGCTGATGCTAATCATGATCGCCTTCACAACGGGAGATACAGACATGATCGACCGAGCACCCCATCAGTGGTCCAACCACACCCCAACTTCGGGGCCAAGTCTCCTACCAATTGGCACCCGGCCCGCGCCCACCCTGTGCGGTTTGGCCTGCTCGGCCACGGCGATGGTGATCGCGACGCCGTCGTGTCATCCCGACGCGGCCCGCTTGACCCGTTTGACCAGATTATTGATCCCCTCGGTGGGGCCTTGGCCGACCTGAGCCTTGTGCCAGGCGGCGATCTGGTCCTTCCAACGCAGCAGCGTCCGTCCCAAAGAGCGGACCTCGATCGGGCAGGACCGGTCCTGCAGGTCGCGTCCAAGACGCTCCACGAACCCGACGGCGAACGCACATCGTCCCTTCCGGTCCGCTGGCTCAGTCGCCAGTCGATCCCAGCTGTCTCGCCAGCCAGTCCTCACGATGACGGAGCGCCTGCTGCACGACAGGGGCCGCCGCCGCGACGCCAAACCCGTGCGGGAGCCCCGGGTACACGTGCAGCTCGCAGGCGACGCCGGCCTGGAACAGCCGGGTCGCGAACTCGATGACCTCGTCGCGAAAGCCATCAGCTCCCCCCACGGCGAGGAAGGTCGGGGGCAGGCAGGAAAGATCTGTGGCTCGGGCAGGGGCAGCGTAGAGCGGCACGTCCTCGGAGCGGTAGAGCTCGCCGAGGTAGGACCGCCAGCCGAAGGCGTTGTCCTCCCTACTCCAGACGTAGAGCCCGTCAAGCTGGCTTGACGGCGTGGTCTGGCGATCGTCGAGCATCGGGGAGTTCAAGAACTGGAACGCGACTGGGACTTCGCCGCGGTCGCGGGCGAGCAGGCCGAGCGCGGCGGCGATGCCACCGCCAGCACTCATGCCACCGATGCCGATTCGCACCGGGTCGATTCCGAGCTCCCGGGCGTGTCGATAGGTCCAGATGAGCGCGGCGTAGCAGTCTTCGATGGCCCCGGGATACGGAGTCTCGGGAGCCAAGCGGTACCCAACCGAGATGCCGACGACGCCGAACATCGGGCACCACCGGTCGAAGGTGACATCGGCTGCTTGGTGGCTACCCACGATCAGGCCACCGCCGTGGATGTCGATCAGAGCCGGCAGCTGCCCGTCGGCTCCGACGGGACGATGGACCCGCACTGGCACCGGCGGATCACCGACGACCACGTAGTCGGTCCGCTTTACCTGCTCCGACAGCGCGACATCGAGGTCGGGACGCCAGCCGCGCAGGGCAGTCAGGCCGTCGAGGTGCACCGAGGGCACCGAGAACGCCTCGAACAGGTGTCGCAGAGCGGGATCCGTCAACGAGCGGCCATCGATCATGCCGCAGTCTCCTACACCGGACGTCGTGACCTGTTGTGGTCCACAGAAGACCGTCGGCCATCGTCGACGGGGCGTGCGACGGCCTCGGTGATCCCGATAGAGATGTTGGGCCCATGCCTGCTCAATCTGGCGGTGTTGTACTCCCTCGAATGGGCCACGGGTTCGCCGCCGCCTACCGGGCGGAGACCGGCCCGCGACGGAACCTGGGGGGGCATCCACGAGATATATGTACAGCAGCCCGGCATCGCTTTATCCCCGTCCAAGTGGCCAACCGTGCCCCGCTCGACACGAAGGGAATGAACGACCGAGTTGAACAGCTACTGGACCGACCGCGATTCCCTCCCGAGCATGACTCCCCTCACCCGGTCGGTCCGGCATCGATCCTGGACGGCGCGGCGAACCGCTTGAC
The DNA here is from genome assembly GCA_963783945.1 of uncultured Actinomycetota bacterium. Lineage (GTDB taxonomy): Bacteria > Actinomycetota > Acidimicrobiia > Acidimicrobiales > Palsa-688 > CAWAPS01. The sequence goes on along the minus strand of CAWAPS010000005.1, from coordinate 433,284 downwards.
GTCCGACCACACTAGGCTCGGCTGTCCTCCCCGAAGAGTAATAGGGATTCCGGCCGTCTCGGCCATCCTCCGAACCTCCCTAGATGACATATCCAGCCTGGTGGCCGACCGGCGCACGGTCATCCACCCGTCGGATGTCGAATGCCTCGTTCCTTGGACGAAGCGACGACGGCTCCCCTCTGGGAGCAGGCGAGCGACCTCGATAGAGTCAACGTTGCCTGAGCCGGCGAGCGCTCGTAGCGCCGGGACGTAGCCGTTCGGGACTCCAACAGATTGCCACCTCGGAACCGGTCAGAACCGACCCCCACCGCCTTGGGCGACTTGAGCATCAGTCCATCCACGCCTGGTGAGGACGGCATCAAGTAGATCGAGATGTCGAACTTCGGTCGCCGTCTCACGTCCCCCATAGGGAACCGATGCTCGGCCGTAGCCCCCCGTCGGGATCCGGGAGTTCCGCACCAGGGCACCCACCTGCGATGCCAGCACTTGCCAGTGCCCGATTCGCCCGTGAAAGGTGATCCCGGCACGCAGCGCGATCCCCCGGAAGACGAAAGTGGACACGCCGAGGCGGGCGGAAGCAGTCCTAACCGACAGCCACTACCCCTCGTCCCCCGTCTCTGAAGCCACCCCTGCGCCTCGTCGGCTACGTACGATTGGTAGGGGCGCAGTCGTGTCGTCCGCCACTTGTACGGGACCACCCGTCCGCCGCAAGGCGGCCCCATGCTCGTGGCGGGCGACAGTCGTTCGGCCAGGTCAGGACGTCGGTCACGGCGAAGCCCGATTAAGACGTCGGTGATCACCGCTGCGCCTACCAAAGCAGCGGGAAGACCACCAGAAGGACGCCGATTTCGACCACCCGGGCTGATCCCTTCTTCGGGCTGGTTGGTCTCGCCGGCAATGATGGCTTCGTTGCCGTAGGCCGATACCTCGATTGCCCCACAGGCCGGATCGAAGCTAGGAAGCGGCGTGGTAGCGAGCTGATGTCCGGCGAGGTCAGAAGTGGTGAGTGTTCCGCTGGCTGCCTGGGCCGAGAGAGCTTCGGTCGGGAGGCGAGCACCGCCAAACCACTCTCGTCACCAGCAGCGAGGTAGTAGTTCTCCGGGTTGGTCGTCGTCTGAAGCAGGACAGTGCCCACTTGGGGCGGTATGGCCGGTGATGGAACGGTCGTGGTCGTCGGCGAAGCAGGGATATAGGTCATTCCGGATGATCCGGAGGCAGGGGGCGGCCATCCTGAGATCTCCTTCTCCCTCCTTCGACGGTCCCAGCCACCACGGAACATAGGGAACCTGGGTTGGGTCGGGGAACACCTCAGATCAAGTGGTCCTTTCTTGGTGAAAGCAGACGGTCAGCGCTATGCTCGGGTGCAGCCGAGGTGTTCAAGACTTCGAGAACTGCTTCGGTGGTTGCGGTCAAGCGTGTGCCCCGGACCCTGGCACGGTCATCTTGGATGACAAGGGAAGGTTCCGGTATTGGCTAGATGATCGACAGGCAAATTCCTTGGGGCTTGCGGCGATGTCCTCGGTTCCGAGGTTGAAGCGCCGTCTATTTCGGTACGGTCGACCTGTCCGGCGTGGGCATGGTCAGTCAGGGCAGTCATGGTGACCGGCAAGAACAATCCGTCGGCTGGGCTCGACAAAACCATCGCTGCGGTGGCAAGAGCGCCCGTGGTCGGGGCGGCGGGCATGACCGGCGAGGGGGACGGTGACATTTGGCGTGACCGGGCGGCCTGTCGGGCGGTGCCCACGGAGTGGTTCTTTCCCGTTGGACGTACCGCCGACTCGGTCGAACAGACCGAGTCGGCCAAGGCCTTGTGCCGGTCCTCCGCGGTGCTGGAGTCGTGCCTAGGGTTTGCTTTGGAGACCAACCAGGAAGTCGGCATCTGGGGTGGCTGCACTGAATACGAGCGCCGAGGGCTGCGCAGGACCTGGCTGGAGGCTAGCCGTCACGACCGTTTCGCCAAGTTGGACAGCGGGGCGTGTTCGGGTCCCGAGCGGAGGTCATCCGGCCGGTTGAGTGCAATTGGGGGAAAGATCAAGCAAGGTGACGGAGTACGAGATGTTGCACTTCTTGGGATCTGAGCTGGATCTCGAGGTGGACGAAGTCTGGGAGCGTTACGACGGGCCGCGGCTGTTTGCCGGACATGAAGTGTCGGGTCAGACATGGCTGGTAGCAGAGATTCACCACACGCCGTTCGGCGCCCAATGGCTATGTGCCCCTCAGTCGCCTCGGGCGCTCGAGTGTGTCCGCGGCGGCCGGGCGCAGGTGGGCGACGCCTTGCGCCATTCGGCCAACGGTACGGTGGTTATGGTGACGTTGGAGACCGCCACCCTTGTCGCCGACCGGGTGCTCCTGTGCGCCGAGCTTCACGACGACTTACTCCCTCCGGCCGGCTGGCGGATGCCGACTCATGGCCTCGAACCTATCCTCGACGGGGTCGCCATCGGCCCCACCGCTGAAAGAGTCGTCACCGCAGCGACCTGAGTCGACCAAAACGCGAGCAGAGGCTCACAGCCTTCGTCCCCTAGACGCACAAGCCTTCTGCACATCTGTCCTGGTCAACGCGCCATTCCTCGCCAACTGCGCGCTCGCTTCCTAAACCGTGCGCCGCAGGTTCGAGTCCTGCCGGGGGCACCCTCAATGGGGCTGCTCAGGGGCTGTTTAGCCAAGTGCGGTGTGAACTCTGCAATCCCGTCGCGACCCACCCGTGACCCACTGGATCCGACCGTCGCCCGGACGCCTGGACCATGAGCTCCAACGCCCCGGTCAGCTGCTCCTCGAAGCCAGGGAGAAGATGACCGTACGTGCGCAACGTCACCGTAATGGTCGAGTGGCCCATTCGCTCCACGATCGCCCGAGGATGCGCTCTTCGGCGATGAGAAAGCCAGCAAACGAATGACGCAAATCGTGAATCTCACGGTCTCCGGCAGACCGGACTGCCGCAGCGCTGGCTTGAAGTCGCGGGCGTAGAAGTTTCCGTGGCGAAGCCGGCCGCCCTCGGGCCCAGGGAAGATGAAGCCCACCTGACCCTTGCCGCCAACAAGGGAATCAGCTCGTAGCACAAGAACCGGGGAAGGGGGACACAGCGGGTCTGGTAGGTCTTGGTAGGTCCGAAGACCAATCGTCCGCTCACCTCGCTCACTGCTTCGATCACTTCGACCCGCCGTCGAAGAAGGTCGATGCGGCAGGGCTCGGACCGCTCCGAGCTCGCCCGCTCAGAGGCCCGTATGGGCCGCGAATCGAACACGCAGGCCGTAGTCCGGAAGCTCGGTCCTCCACTGTGGGGCCGCCCCATGACCGTCAGGGAGGGTATCCGGCAAGCTGATCGCGGTGGCCAGGTCCTCGACCCGGTGCTCGGTGAGGAAGTGCATCTCCCTCTTGGCGGACCGGGGCAACTTCGCACCATCGCAGGGGTCGTAGGGCAAGGGCCTCGGCACCGACTGCGGTTGCCAGAACGATTCGAAGAGACCTGGCGGGCGGAGCAGATTGTCCCTGGTGCGGCGCCGGACGCCGCCATGTCGGGGAAGAATGCTCTGACCTCCGGCTGGTCGATCCGAGCTATCTGCCGGCCGCCGAAGGCAGGCATCAGGTGAGCCCGCAGGATGGACTCGTAGCCGACCAGGGTCTCGGCCTTGAGGTGCACGGTCGTGGTCAGCCAGGTCGCCGCGCAATAGTCGAACGTTCGCCTGCCCTCCCGCGGATCGATCCAGCTACCCCCGGCGATGGTCGACCGGCTGTCTCGCCAACCAAGCGTCGGCATCGGCTTTGGTGCCGAACACGGCGGTGTGGCATGGCCGTGAGCCCCGCTGAAGCGGTCCGGCCAGCGGCTGGACGGCAGACGGTCAACGGCCGGACCTACGAGGGCGTCCCACAGTTGGAGCCTTCCGAAATGCTGGGTGAAAGGGATAGAACGGGCCGGCGAGGGTTGCGAGCCGACAAACGCCGAGCATGTCTCTACCCTCCGGTGCGACACCGAGCCTGGCCCATCTGGGCGTCTCGCTGTCTCCATGAGCTGCGTCGACCCGATGCCCGACGGTTATACCGGGTTATACTGGAAGGGTGAAGACGGCGATATCGGTTCCAGACGACACGTACGAGCGGGCGTCGAAGCGGGCCCGGGAACTGGGCATGAGCCGCTCGGAGTTCTTTTCTCGGGCGGCCGACCGCTACCTGGACGAACTGGACAGGGACTCGGTCACTCAACAGATTGACCAAGCGGTTGCCGACTTGATTGACACCGACGAATCCGGCAAGGATGCGGTTGATGTCGGACGCCGATTGCTCGCCAGCGGCGGCGACGACGACTGGTGATCGAGCGAGGCGGCATCTACTGGGCCGACCTCGGCAGACCGAGGGGGTCGCGCCGGGCGATACGACGACCGGTGCTCGTCATTTCCGCCGACTCGTACAACCGAAGTCGTCTGGCCACGATACTCGGGGCGGTCATTACCTCGAGCACGAGGTTGGCGGCCATGCCCGGCAACGTGTTTCTGCCCACTGCCATCACCGGCCTGCCTCGGGACTCGGTCGTCAACGTCACCGCGCTGGTCACCTTGAACAAGACTGACCTCGCCGATCGGGTTGGCAACATTTCGGGCGAACTCCTCAGCGATGTGGAACGAGGGCTTCGCCGCATCCTCGACCTGTAGTCCTCCGACGACCGTAGACGGCGATTTCCCCAACGCGACCCGTGCCACCGCTGTTGCGGTCGAGGAGGCATCGGCTCTCGCCTTTGGTGCTGAATGTTTGCGAGCGGGATCGACTGTGGGGGTCAGGGTAGTGGGCGCGGTACCTGCCGTTTCGCTGTTTGTCGATCGATGCCAGGATTTTTCGTGGGATAGCTTGCTCTCGGGTCCCGCAAACTCAGCTTCGTAGTTCCAGTGGTCAGCGCTCTGCGGTAGCCCGGCAACCACACTCGCAGGGTAGTTCTGCAGTGAGTCATGCGGTCCGGTCCCGTCCGCCATCGGGCCGGCGACTCTCTGCGAGCCATGTGCAGATCTCGCCGGGGTCGAACCGGAGCAGCCTGCCTACCTTCAGGTCCGCGGCCACCCGATCGGAATCGCAAACGCCACAGATCGATCGGTCGGTTAGGAGCGGCATCACGGCTGTCTAGGCAGTGCCCCCCCTGTGAGCACCGATCGTCCGCTTATGAGCGAGGCGAGCCGCTGGTCGGGTAACCCCTGATGCGTCGTGAGCGGGCACCTGACGCCCGTACTACTGGTTCGTGAGTTGCTCTCGCAGGATGTCTGCGTGCCCGCAGTGTTGGGCTAGCTCGCGCAGCACATGAAGGTACACCCAGCGCAACGGGAGGGGACCGCGCCGGTTGCCGTGGACCGTGTCGTCCAACTCCAGAGAGGAGGTCGTGCGGCGTGACGACTCGCACGCCTCGCGGTGTGCTTGTTGGATCGTGGCAATGGTGTCGTCGTCATTGAGGATAAACGACTCGTCCGGGGTCGCGGGAATGCCGATCTCGGTACGTGATCGGCATGTGACAGCCTCATCGAACCAGACCTTCTCGACGAAGGTCACGTGCTTGACCAGGCCCAGCAAAGTGGTCCGGGAAGGCACCAGCGATCGGCGCGCTTGCTCTTCGGTCAGCCCGTCCAGACAGCGATTTAGCTCAGCTCGGTGCTCGTCGAGGAACGCCTCGAACTGAGCCCGGGCCGGCCAGTCGATGACCTCCTCGGTTGACGTCGCTGGCAGGAAATACATGAGCGAAGCATTTCAGAAGCTCCCCCGCGAACACCAACTTCGGCACGCGCGTAATGTTCAAACATCCCGGCGAGAGCACCCAGCGCGCCAGATCTGCCTGTCCAGTTTTGGCTCAGCTGCCGACCCTCGAAGCATGCAGGGGCCACGCCAGACGACGCACCCCACGGTCAGGAGGCGAAGGGCTGGCCGTTGTCCGGTGTGGTCCTATCGTGCTTCGTCCAGCTCGGTCCACAGGCTGGCCAGGAAGGAGGCCAGGTTGGAGGTAGAGAAGCCCTTGCCGAGGGCGTTGAGCGACGCATACGACTCCTCGCCCAGCACAGACCGTGCAACCGATCTCGCAAGGGCGGCGAGCGCCGGGCGGAGAGAAGTGAAGGAAGTGGACCCGGTGGCACCGTCGAGGACAGCGACATCGCGGAATCTACCGAGGGCGGCCAGGGGGCTCAGGAAGTCAACAGAACGAAGTACGAGGATGAGGTAATCGCCGGTTGACTGTGCGTAGTCGTGCAGGGTCGGGATGGTCCTCAGCGCGGCTAGCGGATCGTCCGCGGATTCGATGACGCCCAGCCAGGCGATGGCTGTGACGTACCAGTAGCTTTCCCAGGGTCGTTGGGACTCGGCGGCAGCCTCGCTGAGCAGCGCGATCGAGGTCCTGTGGTCTGGCTCGGCCACGCCGCTCCAGAGCAGAGCTCCGCTCAGGGCACGACCTTTGCCAAGCTTGCGACCCAGATCGAGATACTCCCGGGTCGGAGCGGTTTCGGGCATGCCCCGGAACACTGCCGCCCCGCACACGCAGAAGAGCGCTTCGGCCCGGTCGTAGTCGTAGTCGTCCCCGAGTCGCCGGCATTCCTCGAGCGATTGACGGCCCAGCCGTTCGAGTGCGTCCAGACTCCCCTGGCAGCCGGCGACCATGGCCATGAGATGCAGCGCGGTGGGCTTCAGGGGATCGAAATCAGGACCTTCTCCGTCCAGGACCCGCCGCAGCTCGGCATCGGCGGTTTCGAGGTCGCCGGCGCGCGTCAAGGCGAACCCGCGGTGCAGGTGGAGGCGGGGCGCCATCCGGTGTTGTTCGACGCCCGGGAGGGTTACCGTCAACTCGATCCAACGGGACATCTCGGCTCGTCGCCGCTCATAGGCGTAGGGGAACAAACCGCCGCTGGTGCGGACAGCCAGGTCAACGTCGCCGTCGAGGACGGCTTTCTCGAACGCCGCTCGGATGTTGCCGAACTGCTCGTCGAGCCGGTCCAGCCAGTCCTGGCTGTGCCGCCCGCGTACGCCTTCCCAAGAGCGTTCGACGAGGTCGGCGAAATAGGCGGCGTGGGTGTTGAGCAATCGCGAGTAGTCCGAGTCGTCCAGCCGCAGCCTGCCATACTGCCGCATCGTCTCCAGTAGCCGGTACGAGGTCCGTTCTCCTAGGGGCCGGGCGGTCAGGAGTGACTTGTCGACCAGATCGGCGAGCATATCCAGGGTGGCGAACTCGTCGTCTCCTCCGCAAACCGAATGAGCCGCCTGCAGATCGAAGCTCCCTACGAACACGCAGAGCCGGGAGAAAAAGGCGGCTGTGCCCTCCTCCAGCAGGTCGTGGCTCCAGTCCAGCACGTGCCGCAGCGACCGATGCCGATCGGGGTCCGCGCTGCGGTTAGTAAGGAGACGGAGCCGCTGGTCCAACCGATGCTCGATTTCCTGCGGAGTCATGGCAACGGTACGGGCGGCCGCCAGTTCGATCGCCAAGGGCACTCCGTCTAACTGCTCGCAGATCCTGGCGACCACATCACGAGTCTCGGTGCCGGACTCAAAAGAGTGGCGGAGCGACTCGGCGCGGTCCATGAACAACGCGACTGAGTCGTCTCTGATCGGGAGCGGAGCCACAGCCACGACCTGCTCGCCAGGCAGGTGCAAGGGTTCCCGACTCGTGGCGAGCACAGTCAGGTCACCCCCGGCGGCCAAGAGGTCCCGTACGACGGGAGCGACCGGGCGCAGTAGGTGCTCGCAGTTGTCCACAATCAGCAGGGCCCGCCACGACCGCACCGCCTCCAGGAGTTCCTGGCGAGGCGCCTCGACCGCGACGCTCGAGCGGCCCAGTGTGGCCAGCATCGTGGCTTCCAACCCATCAGGACGGTTGAGCGCGGCCAGCTCGAACATCCACACCCCATCCGGGAACTTGTCGACCAGACCGGCTCCGATCTGCGCCGCCAGTCGAGTTTTGCCGACCCCTCCCGGACCGACCAGCGTGACCAGCCGGGCGGCGGACAGTTCGCTCGAGATGGCATCTATCTCCGTCTGACGGCCGATGAAGGAGGTGGTCTGGGCTGGGAGCAGGCCCCGGTTGCCGTCGAACGAGCGCAGCGGGGGAAAGCGGCGCTCCAATCCGTCGCCGATCAGCTGCCACACGTGCTCCGGGCTGGACAAGTCTCGCGAGCGGTGGAAACCCAAGTCCTCGAACGAGAACAGCTCGGGCAGGTCATCGGGTGCCAGCTCGCGGGCCGGCCCCGAGAGCAGTACCTGCCCGCCGTGGGCGATCTCGAGAAGTCGGACGGTGCGATTGAGCGCCGGACCGAACCAGTCGCCGTCCCGTTGCTCGGCGTCGCCCGCATGAACCGCCATGCCGGCCCTGACAACTCCGATCGATCCCCCGTGGTGGGACGCCAACCCACGCTGGGCCGCGGCGGCCGCCGCGATCGCCTTTGACACGGACGGGAACACCGAGCAGACACCGTCCCCGGTGTGCTTGAACACGATTCCGCCGGCACCGTCTACCGCCTCAGCGAGCATGACATCGTGGCGGGCCAGTGCTGTCCCCATCTCGGCCGGATGCTCTGCCCACAGCCGGGTCGAACCCTCGATATTTGTGAACAGGAAGACTGCCACACGGAAGTCTGCCGATGCCGGGACTCCCGGTAGGTCATGCAGCTCCGGAGCTTGGGTCAAGATGGCGAGTTCGAGCTTTTGCAAGCTCAGGCTGACGTCGATACCCAACTCGTCCGCCCAGACCTTCTGGGTGTGCCGGTAGACGGCCACGGATTCACCCGGGCGTCCTGAGCGGTAAAGGGCCAACATGAGCTGACGAGTGAAGGAGTCCCGCAGGGGCTGCTCTGCCACCAACGCCTGCAACTCAGCCACCAATACCTGATGACGGCCCAGTATCAGGTCGGCGTCGATGCGCCGTTCCAACGCCGACCAGCGCAGCTCCTCCAAGCGCACCCCCTCACCCCGCAGAGAGTCCGAGTCCACGTCGGCCAGCGCCGGACCCCGCCACAGGGACAGGGCCTCGTTCAGGCGGGACGACACTTCTGCTGGCGGACCGTCCGGCTTGGTCACGAGTCGCTCGAAATGGTCGACGTCCAGCTCGCCCGGCCCGACGGTAAGCCGGTATCCCGAGGGCTCTCTGCGCAGAACCCCAGCTTGCTCTACCGCGGCGCCCAGCTTCTTGCGCACCCGCGACAAGTGCGCCTGCAAGGCGTTGGCCGCTCGCTGCGGTGGACGCTCACCCCACAAAGCGTCGATGAGCCGATCAGTCGATACCGGCCGGTTCGCCGCCAACAGCAGGGTAGCCAGCGCGACACGCTCCTTCTCGCCGACGAACGCGACGACTCGCCCGTCGTCAGTGACGACCTCTAGCTGGCCAAGCAACCGGTAGTACATTCCCCCTCCGACCTGCTTCTGTTGGCGACTTTACCAGCAACTGGAATTCGTGTCCCGTGACCGCTGACAGGGGGCTGGGCTCCGGCGTCAGTGCCACGTAAGTGCGGCCTTCCACACTGAGCAGGACCGCGCCGGTACATGGGAGATGAAAATGGCGGATGAAGCCACGCAGATCGATCTGCCGCCCAAGAACGAGCGACTCATAGTTGGCTTTACGAGATCGCTGAACTCTCTCGGAAGTGAGGACACGGGCCACGTGCCCGGCATCGGCCCGGCCGCTAGTGCCGTCACGGCCGCTTCCCTGGTCCGGGGGATCAGTGGAGGGGGCCGCCAGAGAGGGGCTACCCGCGTGCTGGACTTTCTGAAGATGAGTGAATATTATGCGGCTGCCAACGAAGGGGGACGATCATGTTGAGTTTTCTCCACCACGGAGAACGCCGAGACAGCGCGCCGTCGACTGGCCATCCGGGCCGGCGTGTGCATGGGACTGTTGGTGTCAGTAGGGCTGGTCCCGGCCGTAGTTGCGGCCCCGGCCGCTTCGGCGGCAACCTCGGCGCTGACCGCGAGCAGCCCGCCGAACTTCGGACCGGTCCTGCTCGGCCTGTTTGGCGAGCAGAACGTCAAGGTGACCAACTCGGGGAGTTCAAGTGTCGAGATCAACGTGGACAAGACGTTCGCGTCCCTCGCCTCACTGGAGTTCCTTCCCGCTCCCGCCGTCCCGTCCACGACTACCAGCTGCCTGAACCAGAAGGGCGACGCGGTTCCCATCGCCGCTCACAGCACGTGCACGCTCGGGATTTTCTTCTTTCCCTCACAGTTCGGGCCCCGCTCGGCCACCATGAACGTAGTGGACAGCGCCGGAGGTACACTCCGGTTGAGCGTGGCCGGCACGGGAGTCGGCGGCTACTTCCTGGCGGGCGCCAACGGAGGGTGGACTACGTTGGGGTTTTCCGAGACAGACCTCCAGAGCAGTGGCTTGGCCCTCCACCGGCCCTTGGTGGGAATGGCGGCCACACCGTTTGGTATGTGGCTGGTTGCTTCCGACGGGGGTGTGTTCACCGCCGGCTCGGCCGGATTCTTCGGTTCCACCGGCAATGTCCGCCTGGCCAAACCGGTCGTGGGGATGGCCGCCACTCCCGATGGCAAGGGGTACTGGCTGGTAGCGTCCGACGGCGGGATCTTCACCTTCGGTGACGCCCACTTCTTCGGCTCCACCGGCAACGTCCACCTGGCCAAACCCATCGTCGGGATGGCCGCCACTCCCGATGGCAAGGGGTACTGGCTGGTAGCGTCCGACGGCGGGATCTTCACCTTCGGTGACGCCCACTTCTTCGGCTCCACCGGCAACGTCCACCTGGCCAAACCCATCGTCGGGATGGCCGCCAGTCCCAACGGAGCAGGCTATTGGCTGGTAGCGTCCGACGGCGGGATCTTCACCTTCGGTGACGCCCACTTCTTCGGCTCCACCGGCAACGTCCACCTGACCAAACCCATCGTCGGGATGGCCGCCAGCCCCAACGGAGCAGGCTATTGGCTGGTAGCGTCCGACGGCGGGATCTTCACCTTCAACGTCCCCTTCGAGGGGAGCCTCGGCGGCCGAGGAATCAATGACGTCATCGGAATAGCTCCAACCACAGCCCCCCTACCCTCGTTCCTGCTAACGGCCGCCACCGCAGCAAGGGCACAAGCCGCTCGGACCGCCGCTAATCGGAATGCCACCAACAGCTGATCAGACCGCCGACTACATGTCCCCGACGGCGCCTACAAGGATTGTCCTCCCAGACGGCCTCGCCGGCCAGTTCGGACTGCCCCGGTCTGACGGGCATCCACCAAGTGGGCGTTGTGCCCCGGAGAGGATGACGGGACGTCAGTATCGGGACCGTGTGAACAAGCGGGCTAGGGAGTCGTTACGTATGGACGCCCTTGGCGTTCCGCTTCAGATCACCCGCAGGTACTACAAGGTCTGGCATTCCGACGTAGACGTCCATACCCAGCCTCTCGGGCCAGAGCGCAGTCGTGCTACTGCTGGTGGGTGTACTCATCCAGAGCACACCGAACACCAACAAGACACCGGCCTACATCCTGGCCTGGTACAACAAGAGCAGTCATAAAACCCAGATCGGGATCAGCCTGATCCTCACCGACATCGCCATCGTGTTCGGCCTCTTCTGGTTCGGCTACCTGCGTGATCGCTTCGGTCGGACTGACATTGGGGGCCAGGTTCGCCCCGGTTCTGCTGGCGGGAGCCACCATCTTCGCCGTCGGTGGCTTGATCTTCAACGGATCGCTCATCGCCCTGCTGGACGAACCCAAGCACATGAGCGCCGACACCGCCCAGACCTTGAACTTCCTCCAATCCGATCTCGGGGCCGCAGCGCTCACCGTCGGTATCTCGATCCTCATGTTCGCCGCAGCGTTCATCATCCTGAAGACCAGGATCTTGCCGGTGTGGCTGGCCTGGGTCACCTTTGTCCTGGCCGTGGTGGCCCTGGCTGGGCCGATTGGGTTCTTCTCCCTCCCGGCCATGGGCATCTGGATCCTCATCGTGGCCTACCTCATGTTGCGACGCGAGCAGACTCTGCCGGAGGAGTCGGTGTCCGAGGACGCCTTGCCTCCCCCTACCTGATCACCGAGCCACCGTGCGGAGCCGGCCCCTAACCGGGCCTGCTGAGGCGATAGGGGGGCCTCTGGGCCGTTCGTTGAGCGGCTCCCAGTCCTGGAGGTCCCCACTCCAGCACCGGTCGTCAAAGAAGGCGTTGTCGGGCATGTCAGGCCAGTCCTCGTCCTCGTAGTCCCGAGCCTCATCGACGTCGGTGAAGGTTATGACTCCACCGGTACCCGACGCTGCTCCTGCTCGATGCGCCGGTGTGTCCATACGCCGGCAATAGAGCGCGACCCCAACGGGAGCCTTGCCGCCCCGAACTACTACTCCGCATCTCCTAGGAGAGGATCTCGACGTACCCGCCCGTTCCATTGACGCGGATCCGCTGCCGATCGCGGATCAACCGGGTGGCTTGCTCGACGCCCACGACGGCCGGCAAGCCGTACTCCCTCGCGACTACTGCGCCATGGGTCATCAGGCCTCCGACCTCCGTGACAAGGCCACTTACCGCAACGAACAGGGGCGACCAGCTCGGGTCCGTGTAGGCCGTGACCAGGATGTCGCCCGGCTCGAGATCGGCCTCCGCCATGTCCAGGATGACGCGGGCCCGCCCCTCGATGGTCCCGCCTGAAACCGGTAAGCCGACCAGCGCACCGGTCGGCACGCCGTCGCGTCGGTACGCCCCGGCGACGACCTCGCCATCCGACGTGAACACCCGGGGCGGCCTCAGCGCTTGATACGACCCGAACCTGTCCTTGCGCTGGGAGATGAGCTGATCATCCGCGTGGTTGGTGCGCACGACGTCGTGGAGTTCCTGGAACGTGAGGTAGAAGATGTCCTCCTTCTCACGAAGCACACCGGCCTGCACGAGGCGCCCGGCCTCTTCCAGCAAGGCCCGCTTGTAAATGAAGTAGCGGCTGACCATGCCGTACTTCGGATACTCCCTGTACCCGATGAACGTCCGGACGCGGTCGATCATCCGCTTGGTCTCATCGGCCTTGCCCTCCCCGTCCGGCACGTCCCCCAAGCGGGCCAGCAGCTCCTGTTCCTTCTCCCAGGCCTCCTGCCGGCCTTGCTCGAAGCGCCGCTCGCCGGCGCCCGGCTCGAAGTTCTTGATGTTGCCGAGGATCAGGGGCACGAGCGTGGTGGGGCGTTCGCTCCAACGTGGCCTCGTGATGTCGATCTCACCGACGCAGCGCATGCCGTACTTGTCGAGGTAGCCCCGGATGGCGTCTCGGGCTTCCCCCCCGCCCGTAAGCTTGGCCAGCTCGTCCAAGAAGTCCTCGTCCTCGACGTGCTGCAGGAGAGCCACCACCTCCGGATACGGACGGATCACGTCCGCCACGTCGAGCAGCGCCAGCCCCATCTCGGACGTGACGTTATGGGGGACAGATTGTGTAAGCATGTCGGCAGCGTTCTTCTCGCCCAGCCTCGCCTCCATGTGCTCGTTCAGCCACCACGTGGCCTCCATTGCCGACATGAACACTTGATGGCTTTGCGGGTCGAACAGGATCCGCCTCAGCTCCTGGATATCCGCAAGGATGAAGTCGAGCAGCGCGGAGCCGGACTTCCCGCGGATCTCGCTCTTCAACTTGGCAATGGAAGCCTCACTGCGCTCGATCAGCCCAGTGACGATGGCCGGATCGGTCTCGATGGGGGCGGGCATGTCGCTGCCCGGCGCGGAACCTGGACTTTCGTCCCTGAGGGTCGGGATGAAGTCGTCGCGTTCGAGGATGGTCTCTAGCGCATCCCCGATCAGGGGATCGGATTTCCCAATGACCTCCAATAGACCGGTGCGCCTCGCCGGCGACGCCAAGTCCGAGGCGACATCGACGAACAGCCTCCCACCGGCCACGTACATCGGCCGAGGTGTGGTCAGCTGCCAAAAGGAGAGCCCCAGGGGCTTCATCGCGTCGGTCATCATCTGCGCATGGCCGACGGACACGTACAAATGGTTCTCTTGGTCGCCGGCCGCAGGGATAGGGAACAGCGTGGTGATCGGCCGGCTCTGGAGGATCTGGAAGCTGTCATCGACCAGGCACCATTCGATGTCCTGGGGAAGGCCGAAGTACCCTTCGATCCGGCGTCCCAGCTGCGCGAGTTGCACGACCTGCGCATCCGTCAGTGCCGGCTGCTCCTGACGCTCCGGCTCGATCGGCAGTTCCTGCGTTCCGCCCGCCGGCGAGGCGTGGATGGCCAGCTGCTTGGTGGCAATGGCCTTGGCGACGATCTCGCCGTCGCGCACCTGGTAGACGTCCGCGTTCACCCGGCCTGAGACCAGAGCCTCGCCGAGTCCGAAGGCGGCCTCCACGGAGGCGACCTTCCGGTTTGATGTGACGGGGTCTGCCGTAAAGAGGACGCCGGCCGCCTGCGGGAAGACCATCTGCTGCACGATCACGGCCATTTGGACTCTCCGCTGGTCGAATCCATTCCGGAGGCGGTAGGTCACGGCCCGTTCGGTGAAGAGCGAGGCCCAGCACCGGCTGATGTGCGCGAGGATCGCTGCTGGGCCCGCGATGTTCAGGTAGGTGTCCTGCTGGCCGGCAAAGGAGGCCGTCGGCAGGTCCTCTGCGGTCGCACTCGATCGGACCGCGCAAGCTACTCGCTCGCCGAGCCGGGCGACCGAGCGAGTGATTGCCGCCGCAAGATCGTCGGGGATGGCGATCCCTTCGAGGATCCGGCGGACCTCCGCGCTGAGATTGCGGATCGCCTCCCGGTCATCGGGGCTCAGACGCGACAGCCGATCGAGCCGGTCGCCGATCGACGTCGCGTCCGCCACGATCCGCCGGAAGGCGTCCGTCGTCACACAGAACCCAGCCGGTATCTGGATCCCCTCGATCCGGGAAAGCTCCCCAAGTTGCCCGCCCTTGCCGCCAACGACCGCGACCTGCGACTGATTGACCTCCTGGAGACTCAGCACGTAGTTGCCCATCCGTCCACCTTTCCTTGAGCCCCGCGGGCCGCATTCATTCCGGCTGTCGGTCGGGCCGACCGCCCGCGCCTTCGACTTTCGGCGTGCATTGTCAGCACACCCGGAGCGCTTGCATCAAGGCCCCCACCCTGGTGTACATTGGTAATGACGGGAAAGAGCGGATAGTCGTCTCCGGCGGCACAAGAGCCGGGTCAGCTCACCCCACCCGGGCGTCCGCAGGCGGCGTAGATCGGCGCCTCCTTCTGTCCACCGGAACGCCGAGATCTACAAACGAGGACGCTGCGTATTCCGCCCCGTAGCGGCCCGTCGCCCAACTCCGGCTCACTCATGGTGTAACCATTCCCCTGGCCCGGACAACGGCGCTTCGGGAGCCGCCCGGAACTCAGCGAGCGCCAACATGCGGGCCAGGGTGCAAGGTTCGCGTTGTGTAAGGCTGGGTGCATCACGGGGAGGGCCGCTGGGCGCTGACGGCTACTTGCGCAACAGCGTCGAGTAGAGATCCGCCGTTTGCCGGGCCACCGCATCCCACGTGAACCGCTCGAGCACCCGGCGCCGCCCGGCTTCGCCGAGACGCCGAGCCCCTTGCGGGTCGGCGAGTACCCGGTTGAGCGATTCGGCCAGGGCATGGCCCAACCCGGATCGGTGGGCCGGCTTCTCGGGTACCGGCACGAGGTAACCCGTCTCGCCGTCCACGACTATCTCAGGTATTCCGCCAACAGCAGTCGCCACCACGGGCACCCCGCAGGCCATGGCCTCGAGGTTGATCAGTCCGAACGGCTCGTACACCGACGGGCACACGAACACCGTGGCGTGGCTCAGCAGTTGTACCACTTCCGATCGGGGCAGCATCTCCTCGATCCAGTGCACACCAGGGCGCACCGACATCAGCCGCTCGGCCCGGGCTTGCATCTCGGTCCCTATCTCGGGGGTATCGGGCGCGCCGGCACACAGCACCAACTGGGCGTCGGATGTGATGAGCGAGCAGGCGTCCAGGAGGTGGTCGATCCCCTTTTGGGCGGTGATCCGCCCGATCCACATCACTGCCGGCTTACCAGGGTCGATCCCGAATCGGTCGAGCACTTCGGTTCTAGGGTCCGGGCGGTACTCGTTGGGGTCTATGCCGTTGTGGATCACCGTGACCCGGTCAGGGTCTACCGTCGGGAAGCAGGCGCGCACGTCGTCGGCCATCGCTCTCGAGACTGCGATCACGGCGTCCGCCGACTCGATCGCCGTGCGTTCACAGAAGCTGGACAGGGCATAGCCGCCGCCGAGCTGGGCCTCCTTCCAGGGCCGCAGGGGCTCCAGGCTGTGGGTCGTCATGACGTGCGGGATTCCGTAGAGCAGCTTGGCCAGATGTCCGCCGAAGTTGGCGTACCAGGTGTGGCTGTGCACCAGGTCGACCCCTTCGACGTCGGCGGCCATGCGGAGATCGGTCGCCATGGCATTCAGGGCCGCCCCTGGACCCGAAGGCGGCAACGACGCCCACGGCTCGTAAGCGCCGCGAACCAAGGGAGATGATCGATGTTCGCCAAAGCAGTACACCTCGACGTGGATGTCGGGCCGAGCAGCCAGCGCCTCGGTGAGGTACTCGACGTGCACCCCTGCCCCGCCGTAGACCTCCGGCGGAAACTCTCTGGTGAGCTGGCCGACTCTCATGGCGGCTTTCCGCTGTCAGCGGGCCCGGACCCGGCCACCCTTGCCGACCACGACCACGCCCCGATCGGAAACGGTGAAGTGCTTGCGATCCCAGCCCGGGTCGGCTCCGATCCTTGCTCCTCCGTCGACCCGCACGTTCTTGTCCAGGATGCAGCGGCGCACCACCGCCCCCGGGCCGACGACCACATCATTCATGAGAACCGAGTCCTCCACCACGGCCCCGCTCTCCACCAGCACGCCGGGCGACAGAACGGAGCGCCGTACTGTTCCCCCCGTCACGATCACGCCTGCGCTGACGATGGAGTCGAGGGCCTGGCCCGTCCGGTCCTGCTGCTCGAAGACAAACTTGGCCGGCGGTTGATCGGATGCCGGGGCGGTATGGATGGGCCACTCGTGGTTGTAGAGGTTGAAGACTGGATGCACCGACACCAGGTCCATGCTGGCTTCATAGAGGCTGTCGAGCGTTCCCACATCGCGCCAGTAACCCTTGTCTCGATCGGTGGCTCCGGGCACATGGTTGTGGGAGAAGTCGTAGACATGGGCTGTCCCTGCGGCAACGAGCGCCGGGATCAGGTCGCCACCCATGTCGTGGCGGGACGCCGGATCTTCGGCGTCAGCGGCCAGGGCCTCTATGAGCACGGGTGTGGAAAAAATGTAGTTTCCCATCGACGCCAGAACGGCCTGGGGGTCGTCGAGGAGTCCGACCGCGCTCTTCGGTTTTTCGAGAAAACGGTGGATCGATGTCCCCTCGCCCGGTTCGATCACACCGAACTGATCTGCCTGGTCGATGTCGACCCGGATGCCGGCCACCGTGACTCCGGCCCCCGATTCCACGTGCTGTTGCAGCATCTGCCGGGGATCCATGCGGTAGATGTGGTCTGCACCGAAGACACAGATGTAGTCGGGCTTCTCGTCGCCCACGATATTGAGGTTCTGGAAAACCGCGTCGGCCGAGCCGGCGAACCATTGGCGTCCCCTGCGCATCTGGGCCGGGACTGTGGTCACGTAGTTGCCGAGAAGCGTCGACATGCGCCACGTCCGGGATATATGGAGATCGAGGCTGTGGCTTTTGTACTGGGTCAGCACCACGATCTTCAGGAACCCGGCGTTCACCAGGTTGGAGAGGGCAAAGTCGACCAGGCGATAGTGACCGGCGAACGGCACGGCGGGCTTGGCCCGGTCGAGAGTGAGCGGCATTAGCCGCTTGCCTTCCCCGCCGGCGAGAACGATGGCGAGCTCCCGAGGCATGGCGGCACTGTAACCGGCCGGAGGATGACGCCGACGACCCGGCCGCTCCGTTGACCGATCGTCAATCTTGACCAACCGGCCGGGCTGGGTCAGGGTGTCGCCATGACTGCTGCTGCCAGTCCCCCGCCCGCGTCCGAAGCCCTCGCTCAGGTGTGGAGCTATTTCGCCGCGAATATCTACGGGACCTACGCTCCTCTCTATTGCGAGCTGGCCCGGGTGGTGGGCGGCGACGAGGAGCTCCTCGGTCTGGTCCTGGACGCCCCGCCGTCCGCTCACGATCCCAACGTGCTGCTCGCCGCTGTCCACTACCTCGTGCTCGGCGGTCTGGACCACCCCGTCGCCCGATACTTCTCTGACGACGCGGCCGCGGACGAGGCCGGCCCCGCGTTCAAGGACCTGTGCCTGACCCACCGGCAGGAACTGAGCGCGATCATGTCGACCAGGCGTATACAGACCAACGAGTGCGGTCGCAGTGCGGTCCTTGCGGTCGGCCTGTCCGCCGCAGCCAGCCGGTTGGGCCAGCCGCTCGCCCTGCTCGACGCCGGTGCCAGCGCCGGGCTCAACCTCCGGCTCGACCGGTACCTGCTGGATTTCGGAGCCTTCGGCCGCTTGGGTCCAGAGCACTCGAGCGTTCGGGTCGCATGCGAGGTGCGCAGCCCGAAGATCGAACTGCCGGCGGGACTGCCTCTAATCAGTGCCCGGCTGGGCCTGGACCGCTCTCCGGTCGACCTCGCCGATCCGGACGGCGTCCGCTGGCTGCTCGCATGCGTCTGGCCGGGTACCGGTCGGATGGATCGTACGGCTGCGGCCATCCGCCTGGCCGGCGCCTATCCGGTAGCGGTTCGCACAGGTGACATGGTCGACGACCTGCCGTCGGCGTTGGCTGCGGTCGGCAATGGGCCGGTCGCTGTCATCACCTCCTGGTCGTACTCCTATCTCTCCCGGTCCAACCGGCCCCGCTTCTACGAGGCTCTCAGAGAGGAGGGGCGCCGGCGGCCGGTCGCCTGGGTGAGTTGTGAGGGGGCCGGAATCGTGGAGGCGCTCCCAGGACCTGGCGTCGATACGAGCGTCGGCGAGTTCCCAAGTGTTCTGGGACTGGTGGTGTTCGATGGCTCATCCACCACAGCCGAGGCCCTCGCGTTCGTTGGTGCCCACGGGCAGTGGATCGACTCCGTGACGTAAACCGCCCGGGCCAGCTCCAGGCCGTGAAGGATCGACGATCGAGCCCGGCCCGGCGCCGGTCATCGGGGGGCGGTGAGGCAGCGCTGACGGGCTAGCATTATCTCTTTACCAGAGGTAACATTAAGCCGTGTCGCCGATCACGGATACCTATGCGGAGCAGGACCTGGCTGTCTCAGCCCAGCGCCTCCTCGACGCCATGTCCTCGATTCGCCGGGTCCTGCGGCGCAACCAGGACCGTCCGGCCGCCCTGTCGACGCTCACCGGGGCGGAGCTGGAACTGATCCGTCTGGTCCAGAAGCGACCTGGTCTGTCGGTAGCCCAGGCGGCCGATGAGCTCCGGGTGGCCCCCAACACGGTCAGCACCCTGGTGAGCCGGCTGGTCGCGGCGGGCACATTGGTCCGGGAGGCGGACGGGACCGATCGCCGGGTGGCCCGACTGAACCTCGATGCTCAGGTGCGGCACACCCTCGGAGCCTGGCGGGACCGGCGGGCCTCGTCCCTCGGCCAGGCCCTGGCCCGGCTGTCGGCAGAGGACAGGGTCCGGTTGGACCAGTTCCTGCCGGTTCTCGAGGGGGTGGCGGAGATGGTCGAGCCGTGACCGCGCCGGGTCACACGACCGGGTCGGACAGGGATGCCACGTCTGTCGTCGCGGTCTCCTGTCGTGGCCTCCGGTACCGCTTCGGCGACCACATGGCGGTCGACGGCGTCGACCTGGACGTGGCCCGGGCGAGGTCTTCAGGCTCCTCGGCCCAAATGGGCACCGTCCAATGGTACGAATACTGCCTGTAACCCTCTGACCAGGACTTTTTCCCCGAAAAAAAAATAGGCGGCAAGGTGTGAGCGTGGATGAGGCTACGCCTAGCCTAGGGAAAAACCTGTGGGGAACCCGGTGAGCCAGCTGGGCGCCCGCCAGGCGAAGGTCACTCGCCAAGCCAACCTTTCTCCCTCCCGAGAGGTACCAAGGTTGTGTGGGTGGGCTTCGTCAGCGACCACCCGCTCCGGGCGACGACGTCTGTGCACACGCTTGACGTCAGGAAAACCCAGTGGGCTAGTTGGCGACCGCATCGCCTGGCCGGTGTCGTAGGTGAGGATCATGATCGGTCGATCCGCCAACGCCTGGGCAGTCATAACTCGATCGATGATCTCGCCATGGGGCCGACACGGCCAGTGGCGCTTCTGCTCACCAACCGTGGCGGCGCGCAGCGATGATCCTCTGCTCTCAGACGTCCGCTGTCTTGACGAGCACGTCATGTGACGTGGAAGAGTCTGCGATTCGGTGTCGAGCAGGACACTCTTGACAGAAGGGGCAAACGTTGAAAGTAACAGCAGGCTTAGCCTGCCTCGCCCTCACGCTGGGTGGGGGCGGGGAGACGACGGCATAACCAGGTGTCGATGAGCAGGGTGGCTGCCGCCCACACGACGAAGAACACGACGATCAAGAGAGCCACGTACATCTCGACTACGCCAATACCCGAGGCCGTCGGCGGGCGGCGTGGTCCCTCTTCCAGTCATCCGCCTTCCGCTTCAGCCAGCTTCTGGATCGCTGTCCGGGCAGATAATGGGCGTCCAGTCGCTTGGACACCACACCCTCATGGCCGAGGGATTCGCACAAACTCTGCTGCCATCCAGGAGATCGTGCACGACTCCGATTGGTACGTCGGCCAAATGGCGTGGCCGGTGAGCGTACTCGGTGGCTAGGTCGGAAGTGGCCCGAGGCCTCCGACACGGTGAAGGCGTCTTCAGGTCGGCTCAGGGGACCGGTCCGAAGACCGGCCCCCCTGTGCTTCCGATCAGGCCGAGACTTGGCGATTCGGTTAGGAAGTCGTCGCCGTTACGCTGTAGCCCTTGAGGCTGACTGTGCCTGTGCATTTGCCCACAAAGGCGCCGAATTCGTTGGATTGGGCGGTCTCCGCAGACGTATCACCCGGACAGGTGAACCCGAACACCGAAGGGGCCGCTAGGGTCACCTCAACCGTGTCAGTGTTCGGCATCTGCACCGAGCAGGAATTAGTGTTATTGCAAAGTTTCTCAGGCCCCGAAGGGTCAGTGCTGTCGAACAACTCGATGGATGACAGGTTTCCGGGGCTAACCGTGACGCTGACGGTGCGCACGAACGGCCTGCACCTCATTGTCACAGCTCCGGTGGTGTCATCGGTGCTCACTTCGAGCGTCGATTGAACGCCCTGTAAGGTGCACGGCGAGTTTTGCAGCGCATCCAGGCTCGCCGCTCCTGCTGGGCCTTGTGGCCCCTGCGCTCCCGGCTGTCCTGTTGCGCCGACCAGCCTGGTACCGGGGGACGGCCACCCAGATTCATACGGCCCGTACAGGACATCTGCGGCGGTGTCGATGTAGAAGTCGCCATTGTTGGCTGGGATTATGGGCGGGCCTGACCCAGAGAGAATGGTGTTGCCGTTGGCTCCTGGTGCTCCGGTTGCTCCCGCCGCACCCGCAGGTCCCACTGGTCCCGCCGCACCCGCAGGTCCCACTGGTCCAGCAGGTCCAGCCGGTCCAGCAGGTCCAGCCGGTCCAGCAGTTCCCGTCGCTCCAGCAGTTCCCGTCGCTCCAGCCGGTCCAGCCGCTCCAGTAGCTCCCGTCGCTCCTTTCGGCCCGACCTGGTTCCAGGAGATGGCTGTGGTTCCTTTGGGGCAGGTGGTCCCGGCGTCTTGGAGCACAAACACATGGGAACCGCCTATCTCGGCGTTGGTCCAGCAACCGTGGATCATCGCCGAGCTATCAACCGGACTGGGAGCAGCAGCGGTAGCAGCGGCAGCCGCTGTACCTCCCGCGACCACGGCCAAGACTGCGGCTCCAGTTATCAGCATCTTGTTGAGCATCTTCTGGCCTGCCTTTCTCTTAGGATTTGGGTTTGCGAACCAGGCGCGCCACCCAGCAGCGGACTACACGCCCGTTATGCGAGGAGTCGGAATCTCACAACGTCCACGGACCCCCGGCTCCTGGTCGGATACAACTCGTCAGTCCACGCGGTTTCTCGACCGCAAGTGGGCTTCAGCAGGGCAAAAGGCTCTCGATGCGGGTGGCCGAAGCCACCAACTGGCTGGCAGTTGTCGGCGAGATCGCCTTCGCCACAGCCAAGATGCGGACCTCGACGACGAATGCCCTCAAGGCCACACACGACGCCTGAACGTGACCTGCCGCCAGCGCAGACTGCGCTACTCCGACCGTGGCAGAAAGAACCTGGCCCGGACCCACCCCGATCACACTGGCTTTGAGGTTGGATAGCTGGCCTGCCGCCCCGAGGACCGACACGGTGAAGGTCACCGAGACGCTATCCGGCGTGTCGTCGTCTTGGGCCACCGCGGCGTTAAGCGCGTTCTGGTCAGCGTTCACTGTGTTCTGAGCAAGCATCGCCGTGTTCTGGTCAGCGTCCAGTGCTGCGGACACGGCGGTCACGTTGTCTACGGCAAAGCTCAAAGTGTCCTGGGCAGATTCCAGGTTTGCCAGGGCAGTGTTCACATTGGACTGGTCAGCGTTCAGTGTGTTCTGGTCAGCGTTCACCGCGCCCCCGTCAAGGCCCAAAAAGAGGTTGTCATTGAACAACTGGTTCGAGGCCATGTTCACTGCTACCAGGTCCGTCCCGATCTGGGTCGCGCTGGCATTACTCGCCTGGTCGTTCGATAGCTGCTGTACGTCTGTGTTGTATTGACCGAGGTCCGCGGGCAGCTGGGCCTGTAACCCCAGGAGTGAGATCAGGGTCCCGTTCATTGAGACCAGGGTCCCTTCGTCGGTGGTGAACTGTGCCAGGTCCGTTAGGTACTGGGTTAGGTCCATGTTGAACGAGACTTGCGCCACGTTCACCTGGGCTTGGGCCGCTTTCGCCGCGGCTTGGGCCTGGCTCTGCTGGGCTTGGTCCCGGTTGACCTGAGTGTTGTCCGCGGCGAGCTGCGTATTGTCCGTGAAAAGCTGGTTTTTGGCCGCAGTGACGGCCAGCGACAGATCGACCGTGCAGGTCACGGTGGTGACCCCGAGGGAGAAGGGCGAGCCAGACGGCGGCGTGCAGGTCGGCATGGGCAGGGTCGTGTCGTCGGCGTCGCTCGCCGTGGGTAGTGCGTAGTTGACCACGGCACTGGTCTGGCTCGGGCTGGTGATGTCCACGACGATGTTCGGTAACTGGCTCAGGGTGAGGTCGTTATCGCCGGTCGTGGCCCCGGCCTGGGGGCCCCCCCAGGAGAACGAACGCCCCGCTGCTGCCGACAAAGGCACCGAGCAAGGCCACAGCGGCTATGCCCCGAAGGGAACGGTGCCCGAAACGTCCCATGATGTGCCCCCTTCGTCCCGGCATCAGCGGGTAAATCCTGCCCATTATGTTCACGTCCCCGGACCTCCGGCTCCTGATCGCATACAACAGATCAGTCCACTATCGGCCCGGTCGTGCCTGGCCGCATCGGGCAAATGCCCTATACGACGAGGTTTTTCTGCGACGGCCGGAGATGCAACGCACCTGGCCTGCTCAGGGCCGCTATCGGTAGCGACAACGTCGATGTGAAAGCTCTGGGGGGCTATGTCATGGCCCCTGGGTCGCTCCACTACTCGGGGACGACCTACACGGCCACCAGTCCGCTCTCTCACATCGTGATAGAAAGCGCCCGTGACTGGAAATCCAAATCGCCGGATGAACATCGTGAGTATTTTCTCACCAAGCAGCGGAAGCTGGTGGACGAGCAGTGGGTAGCAGCGCAGGTTCTGCCCACCGGTACCAGGAAGGTAGTGCGCGGGTTTCAGGAGCTATCCCTGGCTCGGGGTGGAGGGACGTTCACGGCGTCACTGGCTGAGGTAGCCATTCAGGCCGGTGTCGAGATCTCCACCGTGCAGCGACACCGAGGGAAGTTGGTAGCTGGTGGGTGGCTGGTGATGGTGTGGGAGTCCAACGGCGGAGGCAAGGCCAGTACCTACCGGCTGAAGGTTCCCAAGCCAGTGGTACCTGTGACATGTGCGGTAGGCAACCCACATGGGTTGGGGGGTTACCGAGGATGTCACAACCTTCTACACCCTCTTCTCGGCGCAGAATCCTTCGACATGGTGCTTCTGCCATGGGCAGAAAATCCGCCATGGGCGAAAATCCGCCCCCGAATATCGACAGAAAATCGCCCCAAGAAAAAGCTCCTCTTGTAGATCTCTCAGGAGACAGTGCCAGATGGAACACCACCAAAACCATGTGGGAGGTACTGCCCTACGTGACAGAGGAGGTAACAGCCAAGGAGCTAGGGGTGGCAATGGGTAGGAGCGTGCGCCAGGCGTACCGCTACATCGATCAACTGCAGGAGCTAGGGCTGGTAGCTGACCGCCAACACATCAAGCTGGTGGAGAACTGGCGGGAGGTGTGGGACAACCTGGCCACGGTGAAAGGAACCGCTGGGAAAAAACAATCGGCAGTGGAACGACTTCGCCAGACCCGGTTGGCCCGCAGGCGTGCTCGCCTGCTGTACACCGGTGAGGCTGTTACGGATGACCAGGGCAACGTGGTGGTGGTCGAGACGGGGGAGATCGTGTGAGGCTGCCAGCCCACGTCAGCCACAGCCCCGGGGGCCTGGGCGGGACACCCCGGTGTTCCCAAGGAACCAGAGCCTCGGGTCCGACTGGAAGACGTCCACCTAGTCCGCTGAAAATCGATCTAGATTGACAAAACGTCGCAAAGTGAGAAAAAATACCGATTGCCGGTGGATGCCAGTTCCCGGGGAAGTCCAAATAATTGACAACTGGCGGCGGCAATACCTCAAGACCTCGGGAAGAGTGGCGCTGGTCCGATACAAGGAGGCGCGCCGTGAGTCATTCCTTACCCACAACCCGGGGTCGGTGCCGAAAGGCTGTCCCGACGACCGTTGCTGCCGCGCTGGCCTGCCTGGTGGCCGCGGGCTGCGGAAGCTCCGCTCCAGGGCGGAGCGCTCGTCCGAGTCAGACCCACGCAGAGCTAACTGCGTATCGGATGGTCGCCCAAACTCCGAGCGGAAACGGATACTGGCTGGCGGCGTCGGACGGTGGAGTCTTCACCTTCGGAGACGCCAAGTTCTATGGGTCCATGGCTGGGAAGCATCTCGACAAACCAATCATCGGCATAACGGCGACGCCAGACGGTAAGGGGTACTGGCTCTTCGCCACCGATGGAGGGATCTTTTCGTTCGGGGATGCTCGGTTCTACGGGTCCACAGGAAACGTTGATCTAGCCGCTCCGATTGTCGGGATGGCGTCGAGTTCGCCGCCCTCTTCAGGCCAGGCCGGTCCTCAGGGTCCAGTTGGTCCGGCTGGGCCACAAGGTCCCAAGGGTGCCACTGGTCCGCAGGGTCCAGCAGGAGCAACAGGAGCTATCGGAGCAACAGGAGCTATCGGAGCGACCGGAGCAACGGGAGTACCAGGACCCGAGGGTGCAGCAGGAACGACAGGAGCGCCCGGGGTGCAAGGCCCCATCGGATTAACAGGCCCAGCAGGACCCGAGGGTCCAGCAGGAACGACCGGAGCAACGGGGGCAACCGGACCCGAGGGTCCAGCAGGACCGCCCGGGGTGCAAGGCGACATCGGGTTAACAGGCCCAGCAGGACCCGAGGGTCCGGCTGGAGCTACCGGAGCGACCGGCCCGACTGGAGCTACCGGGGCGACTGGCGCAACCGGGGCCACCGGACCTGCGGGAACCTCGGCAATCGAGTATGCCGGTCAGCTCACCCTGGTCGAAAACTTTCCGGCCGCAGCGAGCTGCTCCCTCCCTTCGATCTTCGGTCCGAATACGATTATCCTTACTCCGGACGCAAGCAATCATGCGCTCTGCGACCTCATCGTCGTAGGAGGCCTTCCGGCGAACTCACAGGTCGTAGCAAACGTCAACTTTTACGGCGGTGTCAGCATCTCCGCAGCCGTTGCCGGTGGAACTGTCACGATAGGAATGGGAAATGCGTACGACACGGGTATTGCGTACTCCATCAACTTCATCATCGCCGTGCCTCCAGGATCTTAGGGCCTAGCCGCCTTGTAGTCGCCCGTAGGGCCCTCGTTCCGCCACTTCACCGGCGACAGCCTGGCCCACGACCCAGAAGGGAAAGGAGGTCTCCGTGAGGTCCGCGGCACTAGACGAACGGCCCGCCGGGTCGGGTGACGTTTGGGAGGCCGCAGACCGGAGCGTCTGGCTGCAGTTTCCGAGCCGGGTTTGCACCTTCTGCCTGATCGAGCTACAGAAGCTTCGCCACGACCGGACCGAACTCATAACCAGGGCGGTCCAGCCGGTGCTGTGGCTCGTCATCTTCGGCGAGACCTTCAACCGACTCCACGCCATCCCCACCGGAGGGGTCCCCTACCTGGAGTTCCTGGCCCCGGGCATCATCGCTCAGTCCGGCCTGTTCGTGGCCATCTTCTACGGCATCCAGATCATCTGGGAACGCGACGCCGGGGTGCTCACGAAGCTGCTGGTGACGCCGCCACCAAGGTCCGCCCTCATCATCGGCAAGTCGTTCGCGGCCGGTATCCGGGCCCTGGCCCAGGTGATCGTGGTCCTGGTGGTTTCGGCCCTGCTGGGGATATCTCTGTCGTACCGCCCCCTCAACATCCTGGGCGCGTTCGCCGTTGTGATGCTGGGGTCGGGGTTCTTTTCCTGCCTGTCCATGACCATCGCCGGCGTGGTGCTCAAACGGGACCGGCTGCTCGGCATCGGTCAGATGATCACCATGCCCCTATTCTTCGCGTCGAACGCGCTCTACCCGGTGGCCATCATGCCGGCGTGGCTCCGTGCGCTCAGCGCAGTCAATCCGCTGAGCTACGAGGTGGATGCTTTGCGGGGCCTCCTGATCCACACCCATGCTCACCTGGTCCTGGACTTCGGCGTGCTCCTCTTCGCCCTCGCGGTAGGAGTCATCGCGGCATCTTCACTGGTTGGCCGGCTCGCCCGATAGCGCCTTACAAAACCCGAACATCGCGTTGACGTAGCAGCAACGACCGCGTCTTAGATTCCGCTTCAGGTCGGGCCGGCGTAGCCCGAGATACCTGTGAGGAGTCCGCATGAGTCGAATTACCAAAAGAGCGATAGTCGCCGCCGCCATTGGCGTTTGTGGATCAGCCGCGCTGGCTGTTCCAGCATGGGCGGCCGGCACATCGCCGAACAGCCCGGCGCCCGCCAGGACGGCGATCGCGACCAGCACCCTGCCGCTGAACAGCACCCCGGCGGTGACAAGGGCCCAGGCGGCGGCCAACACCACGGCCGCAATCAAAGCCCGGGCCGCCGCTGCCATATCGGGCCGCCTGACTTCGCTTCACTCGGCCATATCAGCCGTCGATGCCAACGGCGTGCTGACCAGCGCTGACAAGACCAGCCTTCTGGGAACTCTCAACGGGGACGTTTCCGGGTTGACCACACTCGGGCTCCGAATCCAGGGGGACGCAACCGTGGCCCAGGCCATGTCCGACTACCGGAGCATTTTCCTCAACTACCGGGTCTACGCGCTGTGCCCTGCCTCAGGTCCGGTTGGCGGCTGCGACCGACGACATCACCGGAGGGGTGCTTCCCCGTGTGACCGACGCCCAGGCCAAGCTGTCCACCATGCTGGCCGCGGCGGACCCGGCCAAGGACACGGCTTCGGTCAAGGCAGAGATGTCGAACCTGGCATTCCAGATCCAGACAGTCACGTCCATGACGAGCGGACTGTCAGCGAAGATCCTGGCCTACACGCCGGCGGAATACGACGCCAACCACGCGTTGCTGTCGGGCACCAGGCAAACCCTCCTGACCGCCCGAGCCGACATCGCCATGGCCAGGATGGACATACAGAGCGTTCTGGCAGGCCTCAAATGAACCGGTCCACGCAACGGGCATCCCGCCGGGTATCCCGGCTGGCGCAGTCCGGTCGAGCCGCCCTGACTACCGGTTTCTGCTTGGGGTTCCTGGCGCTGGCGGTTGGCTGCGGCGCCAGTCACGGCTCCGCACCCGCCGCCGCCAGCGCGGCAGCGAGTACGGCCCAGCACGCCGGCCCGACCTCCATCGGCGCCCGCCCGACGACATCGGGCCCCGCGAATGCATCCCCATCCGATGCGGCCGGCGGGAGCACGAGCGACAGGTCCCCCTTTGCGGGGGCAACCGGCTCGGCCGGGTCGACATCAAACCCCGGCCTGACCTCGACCCAACAGTCCCAGGACATCGCCGCCATCGAGCAGGACCTGACCTCGAGCGGTGCGGCCGTCTCACAGGCTGGGAATGACCTGAACGCGGCGGCGACGGCCCAGGCCCAAAGCGACAACCCGTAGCGAGCGGCCGGTCCTGCCCCTCCGGACGGCATCGCCCGCGCCACCCTACGATGGTCCCGTGGCCGATCGACCCGATCGCCGCCTCGTTCTCGTGGTCGAGGACGAGCCGGCGATCGCCGACGTCATCTCGATGTACCTCGAGCGCAGCGGATACCGGGTCGCCGTAGCCACGGACGGCGCCATGGCCCTGGACACCATCCGGACCAGGCAACCGTCGGCCATCATCCTTGACGTCGGGCTGCCCGGACTGGACGGCATCGAGGTGTGCCGGCGGCTCCGGTCCGCTGGCAACTGGACCCCCGTGCTCTTCGTCACCGCCCGCGACGACGAGATCGACCGGGTCGTCGGCCTCGAGCTCGGTGCGGACGACTACATCACCAAGCCGTTCTCCCCGCGGGAGCTTGTTGCCCGAGTGACGAGCGTGCTTCGCCGGTCCGAGGTCAGGCCGGACGAGAAGAGCATCCTGGAAGTCGGAGCGGTAAGGCTCGACACCGGCAGCCGTCGGGCGCACGCCGGAGGCCGGGAGGTGGAGCTCACGGCAACCGAGTTCGACCTGATCGCCTACCTCATGCGCCGGCCTGGCTGGGTCTTCTCCCGCGAGCAGATCCTTATGGACGTCTGGGGCTACAGCGCGGTGGCCGGCACCAGGACTGTAGATGTTCATGTGGCCCAGCTGAGGGGCAAACTCGGGCGGGCCAGCCCGGTCCGAACGGTTCGAGGCGTTGGCTACTCGGCCGACGACACGACCCGAGACGACTCCCCACGGTGAGCCGGTCCCGCGGGTCTCTGGCTCTCAGAGTGTCGCTGCTGGCAGTCGCCGTGGCGGTGATAACGGCGGTCATCGGCGGCCTGATCGCCTTGCCGCTGGTCCGCCAGGCGACCGAGAACGGAGCCCGCCAGACCCTTTCTCGGCTGGCTGACGAGGTGGATGCCGAGGTCGCCGACGCACCCGTCCGGACCCTGCTTGCGTTGAGAGCGCTCAAGGTGGACTCAGCCGTGATCGGCGCTCGCGGTCGGGTCACCGGGACCAATCAGACGGCGCGGGACGCCTTGACCCCGGCTCAGATCCAGGACGTGCTGGCCGGCCGTTCGGTCTCGGCCGTGCAGCACGTCGACGGAAACTCGGTCCTGGTCGAGGCTCGCCCCACCCCATCGGGCGGGTTCGTGCTCGTTCAGCCGAGGACCGATGCCCTGGCCGGAGCGGAACAAGCCGTCCACCGCCTCTTCCTCGCCTTGCTCATCGCCTGCGCCATAGCTGTCCTGCTCGGGCTGCTCGTCAGCCGGCGGCTGGTCCGCCCCTTGAAGCGGACAGCCGCCGCCGAACACGCGCTGGCTGACGGCCGGCGGCGACGTCCTCGTCGATCCGTCGGGACCGGCCGAGGTGGCCGAAGTGGCGGATGCACTCAACATCCTGAGCGACAGCTTGGCCCGATCCGAGGGGCGGCAACGGCAGTTCCTGCTCTCGGTGTCGCACGATGTGCGAACCCCGCTCACCGCGATAAGGGGGTACGCCGAGTCCCTCTCCGACGGGATGATCGACCCGCAGCAGGTGCCTCAGGTCGGCTCCGTGGTGCTCGGCGAGGCGCAACGGCTCGATCGCTTCGTGGCCGACCTGCTCGACCTGGCTCGGCTGGACGCCGACGAGGTGCGCATCGACGCCGTCGACGTGGACATGGCCGCCCTGATCGACACCACGGCCGTTGCGTGGAACGCCCGGTGCGCGGCCGAGGAGATACCGGTCCTGGTCGAGCGCCCATCCGGACCGCTCTGGGTCTGCACCGACCCGGCCCGGATGCGCCAGGTCCTCGATGGCCTGTTGGAAAACGCTCTCCGGCTCGTCCCGGCCGGACGTCCGATCGTCCTGGCCACCCGCCCGGAAATCACCACCGCCGGTACGGTGGCTGCCGTCGCGGAGATAAGGGACGGTGGGCCGGGTTTGACCGATGACGACCTGGCGGTGGCGTTCGACCGAGCCGCCCTGTACGAGCGCTACCGCGGTGTCCGCCAGGTGGGAACCGGGCTCGGCCTGGCCATAGTCCACCAGCTGGTGTCCCGCCTGGGTGGAGTCGAAGCGGGGCACGCTCCGGAAGGTGGGGCTCGCTTCACCGTCCGGCTCCCGGCGGCCGTCGCCAGAGTCAACGCCTAGCCGCGCCCGCCCGGCCGGGCCCGCCCGGCCGGTCCCCGCAGGGTGGCCCGAGGCTCGGCGCGCCGCCAGTCCTGGCGTGATGATCCGCGATACTGGGTCATGGGCCGCTGCTACGACCACATAGACGACAGGCTGGCGCGATGGCTGGTCGACCAGCCCGTATTCTTCGTGGCGACCGCGCCGTTGGGCGAACATGGACACATCAACTGCTCGCCGAAGGGTAATCGGGGCGAGTTCGCCGTTATAGATGGCGACACCGTCGCCTACCTGGACCAGACGGGCAGCGGGATCGAGACCGTGGCCCACCTTCAGGAGAACGGGCGGATCGTGATCATGTTCTGTGCTTTCCAGGGTCCGCCTCGCATCGTGCGACTGCACGGCATCGGCCGCTTCGTCGAAGCGGGCGACTCCGATTTCAACGACCTCGCGGCCCACTTCCCCGCTGCCGCCACGCTCGGGGTGCGGGTCGTGGTGCTGATCGACGTCGAGCGGATCGCCGACTCGTGTGGCTACGGGGTTCCTCTCATGACCTTCGCCGGGCATCGGCCGACCATGGACGAGTGGTGCCAGCGAAAGGGCCCCGAAGGTCTGCGCACCTATCGCTCCGAGAAGAACGCGACCAGCATCGACGGGCTTCCCGGCCTGGCCTCGTCGCACCACAACGGGAGTCGGAAACCGGTCGGGGCCGGCGACGCCGCCGAGACGGTTTAGGCGCAGCAGCACGCGTGCCGCCGGCAACCACCTGGGCTCCCGCCGCCCTCAGCCGGCCGGTCGGTGCTTGTGAGGTATTTCTCGTTGTACTTTTGTTTTCTGGTAGTCGTTTCGCACGATTCCCGTCAGTTTCTGCACCGAGAAAACAAAATGACTACGAGATTTGATGACCTTTGCCCCAAGCGAGACCGGTGGCCATGGGCCGGTGGATCACCCGCGCCAAGGCCAAGCGGTGCAGCGCTGGCGGTCCCGGGGTGTCGGCATCATTTTGCCCTTTGCTGTTGCCACGTGGCCGCCACTTCAGCCGCCCGTTGCACCCGATCTGCCCGCTCCGCCAACCTCTGTTCGTACCCCCCATGGGTCAACACGTGCAACTCATTGCTTCGAATCGCTTCTACTACTCGGACTCCCACTAAAGCGGGATCCATCCCACCTTCCATTTCCGATCGGTCCTGTGTTGGCTGTCCCTGCCCCTCTTCGAATCCGAGGTTGGTCCTAACCAAACCCGGGCAGAGCACCGAAACACCGACACCGTGGGGCTCCATCTCGGCCCTGAGAACCTCGCTCATCCCCACGACAGCAAACTTCGCCGTCGTGTAAGAACCTAGCCCCGGATTGATAACCAGCCCAGCCATGGATGCCGTGTTCATGATGTGGCCATCACCCCGTTCGCGCATACCGGAAGCAAAGGTGTGAATCCCGTTGAACATCCCCACCAGCATGATGCCGATTAACCGGTCGAAGTCCCCCACTGGCGTATCCGCCAGTTCGAACTGGCCTGACATCACGCCCGCATTGTTGATCAGTATCTCCACCGGCCCAAAGGCATCTTCCGCCGCCCGCTTGGCCGTCTGCCAGCCGTCGCGGTCCCTCACGTCGAAGTGCTGCGCGATGACCGCATCGCCGAGGCGGTCGGTAGCCCGCTCCAGCCAGCCCTCGTTCCAGTCGCAAAGCACGACCCGGGCTCCTTCGCCAACCAGCGCCTCGGCAATCCCCAATCCGATACCGCTCGCCCCCCCAGTGACCAGAGCCGTGCGTCCCGCGATCTTTTCCACCTCACCCTCCCTGTCGGCTGGGCCCGACTGTACAACCCAAACGGTCAGGATCCGCCAGCCATGGACCTGAAGAGGAGCATCGCGGCGTCCAATTCAAGCTGACTCAGGGAGTGGATCATGGTGGTTACATCTCACGGCGGGTCGCCACGACTACTGGGCCAAAGGTCATTCGGCGCGATGAAGTCTCGGGGTCAGGGCCGGCAGGCGCCCGGGGGAGTCCGGGGCGCCCACCAGCCTTACTCGGTGTTACCGAGTGCTTATCGGCGGTTGAAGGCCTGGTAGTTGATGGCGCTGAAGAAGATGTTCCTTTCGCCCGTCCTCCAGTCTCCCCACGCGACGTAGACACCCTTGTTAGTGAGGGCGATGGCCGAAAGGTCTTGGCCGAGGTTCCCTCCGAGGAACGGGCCAGGCGGCGGCGCCGCCGGCGAGCAGCAGTTGACCTCCAGCTGCCGGCTGAACGTACGGCCGCCGTCATAGGATATGGCAGCCCAGATGCTGTAGGGGGTGAGGGCCGGGACGGGAGCCCCCTCGTTAGTGCGCCACACCAGCCCGAGGACGCCTTTGGGCGAGTAGGCCAGGTAGGGGTTCCAGTGGGTCTTGCCATCATTGGCGACCGTGGTCGGCCTGCTCCACGTCCTGCCTGAGTCACGGGTCTGGAACACCGAGAACGCCGTTTGGCTCTTGTTCAACACCGCAACCGTGAAGTGGCCCGGTGTGGAAGGGTCCGCGGCTACCAGGGTGTTGTTGATACCTGGCGCGGTGGACGTCACCGGCACCCGATGCCGGCTCCAGGTGAGTCCCCCAGTCCCCGACGTCTGGAACACGGTGCAAGGCGCCGCTCCACCGACAAAGAACGCACAGGCCGGGGCGCTCGTGGAGACGAACGTGGTGGCCACCTGCCCAAACGCAGCGGCCAGATCCTTGCTGCCGGACCCGTCGAACTGGTTGACACCATCGGTGCCCCCGGCCCGCTGGGGCTGCGTCCAGTTCACGCCGTCCTGCGACGCGGCCACCCAGGCATCACTGAAGGACGTTTGGGGTGGGGTATTCGGGTCAACACAACTCTGCCGCGCACACAGCGGAGCATCCCCGCTCAGCGAGTAGACCGTGCCGGTGAACTGATCGACGGTCAGATACGGAAAGTCCCCGGGCGTGCCGATCAGCCTCGGCTGACTCCACGTCCGGCCCCCATCGGTGGACTTGCTCAAGGCCACCCCAGAAGACGGGGCAAAATTCGTCGGTGACCCCCAGTTGAGGGTGTTCATCTGCAGATAGAACGTCCCATCCGGGCCCACGGCCAGCCCGCCCTCATTCTGAGAGTACAGCTCGGGACGCCCGACCGGAGAGAAATTAGAAAGATCGATCTCCTTGAACGTCCGGCCACGGTCAAACGACACGAACAAGCCGCGTAGCGCAAATCCAAGATTCGGGTCGAAGTAACCCACGGGCGTCGGGAACTGGAACCCGGGCGGGCCCGCCAGGTAAACGATTTACCAGTGACTATGCAAGCGCCAAAAGGCTGCGCCCGCGACCGGATAGTCGCGGTCGTGGAATCGATGCTGGAGTCGGGCGGCACGGCCGGGGTCGAGCTACCCGAGGTGGCCAGGGAGGCCCAGGTATCACTGCGCACCGTCTACCAGAACTACCACTCACGGGACGGCTTGATCTTGGCCGCGGTCGAAGCGTGGATGGAGTCGCAGGTTTACCGGCCTCTCGCCGCGCCACCGCCGGAGGAACCGCTTTCCGACGCCCTGGTGCGCCACTACCGTCATATCTTCGAGCCCTGGGAGAGGAGCCCGAAGATGGCCGAGGCGTTCATGCGGGCCCGACTGGGCCCCGGGGGAGACCGCCTGCTCATTCAGGGATCAGCGGCCTCGGAACCGGTCACGAGGTCCCTGTTCAAACACGTGAATCCCGATTACGCCGAAGAAGTACTGGTGATTCTCGACCACGTCGTCGATGCCGCGGCGCTGCGCTTCGCCCAGGGCAGACGGCCCGTGACGGAAATCCTGCCTACCATCGAGAGGGTCGTGCGCTTCCTCACCGCCGACCTCGAGAGTCGACGCCCATCAGACAGGAAGGATGATGCCCGCTCCCGCCGGGTTCGCCCTCGACGGTCACCACATTGAAAGGTTGACACACCGGGTCGACTGCATTTGGTGAGCTGGGCCAATCCGTGGTTGCCGGGTTTGGGGTCCATCACCCCGCACACACCATACGATAGAAGCAACTGTCCGTAACTTGGGTGAGAGGAGAGGACATGGGGGTACTCGAGGACAAGGTCGCTCTGGTCACCGGGGCGGCCTCGGGGCTCGGCCGGGCCTGCTCTCGCATTCTCGCCCGCGACGGAGCCCGGGTGGTCGTGGTCGACATCAACCGAGACGGTGGAGAGGAAACGGTCGCGCTGATAGAGCAGGCAGGCGGCGAGGCGGCGTTCGTGGAGGCGGACGTGTCAAGTTCGTCAGCGGTACAAGACATGGTGCGGGCGGCTGTCGAAACCTATGGCGGCCTAGATTGTGCGATCAACAACGCCGGCTTCGACTCCGGTTGGTATCCCCTGGCCGAGACACCCGAGGAGTCCTGGGACCGGGCGATAGCCGTCATGCTCACCGGGGTTTTCCTCGGGATGAAGTACGAAATCCCCGCGATGCTTGATCGGGGCGCTGGGGCGATCGTCAACATCACGTCAGGCGGAGGAGTAGTAGGCGGCCGAAACCTGTCCGGCTATATCGCCGCCAAGTGGGGGGTCATCGGTCTCACCAAGGTTGGCGCCCTCGACTATGGGCAGCGGGGGATCAGAGTGAACGCCGTCTCCCCCGGCATCATGCGGACTCCTCTGACGGCCGCGGCGCGGGGGGGTGATCCAGAGCAGGAGGCGAGCTTGGCGGCGCGACAGCCGATCGGGCGGATCGCGCAGCCCGAGGAGGTGGCCGAGGGGGCGGTTTGGCTGTGCACCGACGCCGCGTCGTACGTGCTCGGCGCCACCCTGTCAATCGATGGCGGTTACGTGATCGAGTAACTCGGTCGGCCCAGTTGAGGTCGCTCGGTGGGTCGCCGCCGTTGCTCAGGCGTGGAATATCAGCGGCAGGCCGCTCATACCTTGCAGGAACGGGGTCGCCCATTGCTGTGGAGTGGCCGTCAACTCCCAGTCCGGGAATCGAGCCAGGAGACGCTCGTAGATTATGGTCGACTCGGTCCGGGCGAGCAGCGCCCCGGGGCAGGAGTGCTCGCCGTAGCCGAATGACAGGTGATCCTTGTCGAACGACCGGGTGACGTCGAAGTCGTCGGGGCGGTCCCAGACGTCCTCGTCACGATTGGCGCTCACGTAGGCCATCACGACGAAGTCGTCCTTGTCGATGACCTGTCCGCCGATGTCTACTTGCTCCGTGGCGGTGCGACAACCAGACCAGTTAAGCGGGTAGCAGCGCAACGTTTCTTCCATGGCATTGGACACGAGCTCCGGCCGGGCCAGGAGGAGACGTCGTTGGTCGGGATGCCGGGCCAGGGCCATGGCCGCGAAAGCGAGCTGCGACCTGACCGTCTCGCCGGCGAGGACGAACGTGTGGATGTGGGAGATCGCCAACCCATGGGGGACTGGTCCGCCGTCGAGCTTCGACTGGGCGATGATGCTGACCAGGTCGTCTCCGGTGCCACCTCGTGCTCGCCGGTCGGCGAGGAGTTCTTCGCAGTAGGCGTGGAACTCTTCGATGAGGCGCTCGATCCGGGCGATCTCGGCCGGATCGCGGTTGGGGTCGACGGTGAGGGCGACGATCTGCGCCGATGCCATCTCGATGAAGCGGTCTCGCATGTCGCGAGGAACCCCGATCAACTCGGTCATCAACGCCGCCGGAATTCGGCCGACGGTCTTGACCAAGTCCACCTCGGTCCCAGGCTCGATGTCGTCGAGGAACTCGTCGGCGATCTCGGCGATGCGGGCCCGGAGGCTGCGCACGAGGCTGGGCCGCAACGCTTTCATGAGAACGTCACGGACCTCCCCGTGGCGGGGAGGATCGGTCTGCATGGTGTTCTCGAGGTTGGGGTCTCCCATCGAGGCCTTGGCCTTGGCGATGACGCGTCGGGTCTGCGCCGGGCTCAGCCCCGGCCTGTCCAGCGCCTCGCGCGCCCACTCGGGGAGCGTGTGGATCACGGTGGAGGGGTTACTGGCGTCTCCGATGGCGTAGCCGTATTCGCTGGAGAACAACTCGGGGTGGCTTCCAACGAAGCGCTGATGTTCCCACTTCGTCAGCACCCAAAATCCGCTCCGATAGCCAGGCGGCTCGTACCAGTACACCGGAGCGGCGCGCCGCTGCGCCGCGATCGACGCCGACATGACCTCGGGTTCCTGGTGGTAGAACGCCGGGTCCTCCCAGGCGGGCCACCTGACGTCGGTTCCCTGCGTTGTCGTCGTCATGGCTTTCTCACTCTCTTCTCGTTAAGGCGTCGATAGTCGACTGGCTGCCTACTCGGCCACGGGCGGGCGCGCCCCGAGTTCCGCGCCGCCTCTGATTGCGTCCGGCGAGCACTTCCCCTCACATTGCCGGTCCCGGGCATCTCGATCTGCTGGGCCATTTCCATATCGCCCGATCCAGGACAGTCCGTACAAGCGGTCGACCGACTCGAGTACCCCTTCGTTCCCGATCACAACCATCTCTCGAGGCTGACCGGGTTCACCACGCCGCTCCCAGGCCGGCGCGCCATCTCCAACGCGCCGCCGGCGTTGCGACCGGAAGAGTTGTTCCAGATCGTTGGACGCGCCGGCGACGACCCGGTCACCGAAGCCACGCCCGATGATTCCCCTCGCACGAATCACCGACCTCCCATCTGTACCGGTCAGTACAATATCTAGACTCGTGGCAGGTGTCCACCCACCGGGAGCCCGGAGGTGCTGGCGGCGTTCAAGCGGTTCGAAGCCTGGCCCGGTTGTGCAGGTCGAGATTGGATATCACAACGGGCCAATCCGCTCGAACCCCCTCGACTCGCATCTTCCCTTCCGCGATCATCCGTTGCCGGAGGGCCGCCGTGTCGGGATCGGGCTTGGCGCCCGGAAACGGCCGCAGGGCGTACTCCCTCATTGCCGAGTAGTCACCGACGATTTTGAAGGTCGTGCCATCAATTGGCTGGTCGCCCACCTCCACCTCGCCGTTGTCGACACGGACATAGAAGCCGATGGTGTCCGACCCTGGCCGGCGCAAGTGTGCGGGGACGCCGGTGTTTTCCTCACAAAAGCTGAAGCTGATCCCAGCGAGATCCTCACCAGCCAAGCCTTCTTCGACCAACTCCCGGACCATGGCCACCCACTCCGGACTCCCGTACTCGTACTTCTCCTTCGTTTCTGCCATTTGTCACCTCTGCGGCCGAGAGTCAGCCACAACATGGACACTATATGGACCGGGACCCTCTCGGGAGCTGACTTCGGCAATGCGTCCCCGGGCACGCAACGAGCCGGGCGAGTCCCCTTGAGAAAAGATCACCAGCGCTGTCCTATTGTGACCCAAGTCCGGTATCAACATTGAAGGCTGAGTAGAGAGCACAGAGGGCGTTTCCATGAGCACAGAGGACGTCACGAAGACGATCGCGGATCGGCTGGCCGTCACCGACATTGTCGTCAGGTACTTCCAGCTCGTGGACGCCAAGGCTTGGGACCGGTTTCACGAGGTGTTCACCGATGACACAACGGTGCGCTGGTTGGACTACGACATGGAAGGTCGTGACAAGCTAGTCGCCGCTCTGGTGGCCATGGTCGGTGGTGACGAGGTCGTCACCCACCACACCATCGGCAGCATGATCCCTGTCGTCGACGGTGACACCGCCGAGGTCGAGGTCCGGGTCCGGGCCATGCACTACGGCGTCGGTCCGCGTGAAGGGAAGTTCTACGAGAGCTGCGGCGTGCAACCCACCAAGCTGGTGCGGACGCCGGAGGGGTGGCGCATCAGCCATCATAAATGGAGGATCATCGCCAAGTACGGCGACCATGCCGAGCTGTTCGCGCCTGAGATCGCGGCCCGCGCCCGGTAGGTTCGCGGCGGTGAGGAACCGCTGGGGCCAAGACCGCACGGTCATGGACACAGGAACGCACTTCTCCGGCTTCACGCGCAGCGTGCTCGAGGAGGACGCGGTCATCCAGACGAGCATGGGCCCGATTGTCGATCGATCGAAGGAGAACCTCTCCTCCAGCGATACTGCGGTCGCCCCCGCCCGCCGCATGCTGCTCGATGCGCTCACCGCCGCCGAAGAGGGCGTGCTACCGCCCGGCAGCGCGCTGTCGCCGGCACCCGTCCGACTCCCTAACTGCGTCGACGCGTTCGTCGACGAAGGGCAGCACTGGCAGGATGCGGCCCTCGAGCCCGCGCCGGGTTGACGTTCTGCTGGTTGGCGTGGACCTCGTTCCGGTCGACAGAGTCCAGGAATGGCGAACCGGGACCGGGGAACCGAAGTAGATCGCGCTCTACAACAGCATGGAAACGCGGCTGCCCGTCGTACCACGGGATGGACAAACTGCACGCCAAGGCCCGGGAGGGTGGCGGCCGGGGTCGGCGACGGGTCATCCTCATGACGGGACTCAACCGCCAACACCGAGCCCGATGTCACGGGCCCTCAGCTCGCGAGCACAGGAGTCATCGTCCGCCGACCCCCTCCAAGAGCGAGCGAAGGGGTCTACTCATGGTTAGGCTTAGCCGGTAAACGGGAACGAATGAGATTTGCTCGATGATGGTTAACCCTAATTATCCATCAAACATCCTAGGGTACCGCTGTTTTTGATCAGAGAAGGAAGCAGCCGGGGGGGTCACAATGAAGCAGGGTTTGCGGGTGGTGGACGCAGACGGCCACACCATGAACTCGGAGATCAAGGAGGAGTACCTGGACCCGAAGTGGCGGCCTGAGCTGGAGCGCCACGTGATGATGCAGCTGGTACCGGGATCGCTCGAGGCCCTGCGCCTCGAAGAGCAGCTGCACACCAAGTACGCCGAGTTCACCGACAGAGGATGGGAGGCCGAGGTCCTGGTGAAGGGCCTCGATGTTGAGGGAGTGGACATCAGCGTGATCTACGGGCCGCTGTACGCGATGTGGGCAGACGGCATGGATCCCCGGTTTTCCGCCGCCCTGGCTCGTGCCTACAATCGGTGGCTCGCTGACTACTCCGCTGACTCCGGCCGCCGGATTCTGGGCGCCGCCCCGCTTCCCATTCAGGACCTCGACCTCGCCCTGGCCGAAGTCGACTACTGCTACGACACCCTCGGGATCAAGGCCTTCTGGGTTCGCCCCAACCCGGTCAACGGGCGCATGCTCGGCGATCGGGTCTACGACCGTCTGTACGAGGCTCTGCAAGAGCGGGACGCACCCCTGTCTCTGCACGAGGGGATGGGCGCGATCATGACCACGGCGGGAGCCGATCGCTTCCACACGTGGACCGAGCTCCACTCGTGCTGCCACCCCATGGAGCAGCAGATGGCGATGCTGTCGATGATGATGCAGGGGGTCTTCGACCGCTTCCCCCGGCTGCGGGTGGCATTCATGGAGTCAGGCTGCTCATGGGCCCCGGCCTGGCTCCACCGGATGGACGAGCACGTCGAACTTACGGGGTGGTACGACTTCCCCACTCTCGAGCTCAAGCCGAGCGAGTACTTCCGTCGCAACTGTTTCATCTCGTGCGACCCCGATGAGGATCTGCTGTGGACGGTGGTCGAGACGACCGGCGACGACAGCGTCCTCTTCGCCACCGACTTCCCCCACCCTGACGCCAAGTATCCCAGGGCCGTCGATTCGTTTCTCGACCTGCCGAGGGTGAGCCGTGAGAGCAAGGCCAAGATCCTCTGGGACAACGCCGCTCGGTTTTACGGCGCCGCGCTTTCCGTATGAATCATCCAGGGAGTCTCAGCGCGAGCTCATTACCTCGCATCGTCTCCGCAGACGATCATGTGGTCGAGCCTCCGCATGTGTGGGAGCAGAGCCTGCCGGCGCGCTACCGTGAAGCCGGCCCCAAGCTCGTGCGTCGGCGCGGCCGGCTTCAAAGACTGCCGCAGTCGCTCGTGCTGGTGGAGGACGAGCAGGGAGAGTGGGCCGACTGTTGGAGCTTCGAAGGGAACCTCTTCCCGGTGCTGCGCAGTATGGCTGCAGTGAGTTTCCTTCCAGAAGCTCCCCGTCCGGGCGCAGCGGTGTACGACGAGTTCCGGCCGGGTTGTTACGACAAGCGGGCGCGCCTTGAGGATATGGACGCGAACCACACTGAAGCCTCGTTGTGCTTTCCGACGTTCCCCCGGTTTTGCGGGCAGACGTTCCTGGAGGCGCAAGACCTGGACCTCGGCGCGGCGTGCGTGCGAGCGTACAACGACTGGATGATCGACGACTGGTGCGGGGGGCCCGCCTACGGTCGCCTGATTCCCTTGACGTTGATACCGTTGTGGGACGGAGGGCTCGCCGCCGCCGAGGTGCGGCGGTGCGCGGAGAAAGGCTCGCACGCCATCTGCTTCTCCGAACTGCCGACAGCCCTCGGTCTGCCCAGTCTCTATACCGACTTCTGGGAGCCCCTGTGGCGTGCGTGCGACGAGACGTCGACCGTGGTCAACGTCCACATCGGTTCCTCGTCGACGGTCCTGACCACGAGCCCGGACGCGCCCGCCTCGGTCCCTATCAACCTCAGGCACGTCTCCGCCGAACGGGCCTTGGTCGACTGGCTCACGTCGGGGATCCTCGAGCGGTATCACGACATCAAGATCGTCCTGAGCGAAGGCCAAGCCGGCTGGATGCCATTTGCTCTCGAGCGCATGGACCGCACCCAACGACACCGCACCGGCAAGACCCCGGAGGAAATCACCAGGCCTCACAGCAGCTACGTTCCAGGTCACGTCTACGCGTGCATCTTCGACGAGCAAACGGGTCTGGCCCTCCGCGATCGCCTCGGGATGAGCCAGTTCCTGTTCGAAACCGATTACCCTCATGGCGACTCGACCTGGCCGCGCTCGGCCGAAGTAGCGGAAGAGATGGTGAAGGCAGCAGGATTAACCGACGCCGAGACGCAGCAACTGCTGCGCGGCAACGCCATCGCCTGCTTTGGACTCGCCCGATACGGTCTTCAACCCTAACCCGGCCGGCCCAACCCACCTGCGGATTGGACTGCCTCGGCCGTCGAGGCGAACCTTGTGGCGACTTGGCCATGATCGTGGACGGCGCGTCAAGCTCTTTCTTGTCTGTTCGTGCTCGTTTTGCCTTCGGTGGGCTGGTTGTTAGTTGTTGATGCCGAAACGTTGGAGTCCGAAGGCGGTGATGGCGTTGCCGCGTACGAGGGCGTAGATCTCGTCGTCGTTGAGGCCCGCGGCGCTGCACATAGTGGTGAGAACCTTCTTGGTATGGGGGAAAGTGCTGTCGGCGTGGGGGTAGTCGACTTCGAAGCAGATGTTCGACATTCCGATTCGCTGGCGCAGGTCGAGGCCGGCTTCGTCGTCGAAGATGCAGTTGAAGACTTGGCGGCGTACGTAGTGGGAGGGCGACTCGGCTAGTTGCACTCCGTTGGTCCCGAAGGAGTTATCCGTCCGTTCCATCCAGAGCCGGTCGGCGCGTTCGATCACGAAGGGTAACCATCCGACTTGGCCCTCGGCGTAGGCGACGCGAAGGTTCGGGTAACGGGCCAGAGTGCCGGAGAAGACGAAGTCGAGCATCGAGTGCATGCTGTTTTCGAACGTCAGAGCCGAGATCACGATCTGGGGGGAGTCCACCGACGACTTGGGCATCCGCGATGACGAGCCGATGTGCATACACAGTACCGTCTGGGTGTCTTCACACTCGGCGAAGAACGGGTCCCAGGCCCGGGTATACAACGAGGGCAGCCCGAGGGCGGATGGGTCCTCGGGGAACGTGACCGCGTGGCTGCCGTTGGCTGCGCATCGTTGTAACTCCGCTATGGCCAGGTCGACATCCCACAGCGGGACCATGGTGAGAGGGATCAGCCGGCCCCGGCCGTCACCGGCGCACCAGTCGTCGATGATCCAGTCGTTGTAGGCCTGGACGCACAGCAACGCCAGATCTTTGTCCTTGGCCTCGGCGAACGTTTGGCCGCAGAACCGGGGCAACACGTTCGGGAAACAGACGGAGGCGTCGACGTGGTTGGTGTCCATGTCCGCCAGCCTTGGGCCCTGCTGCCAGGCGCCGGGTTGGAGCTCGTCATAGGTGACCGTTCCGTTTCGCAATTCCCCGAGCCCGACCGCCGCGGACAGGCGGTTCATCGGCATGACCAAGTCCTCGTAAAACCAGATATCCGCCCAGTCGCCGTCCTCCGACGGCGTGAACGGCACCCCCGAGACGTCCGTCGGGGCGGCGCGCTTCCGCAGCAGCCGCGGACCTGTCTCCACGTAGCGCTTCGGCAGGCGACTTGACCACAAATCCGGGGCCTCAACCACATGGTCGTCCACTGAGATGATCCTCGGGATGCTCACATCAGCTCCTCTCATCAGAGACCTCTTCTTGAGATCGTGTGGCGCGGGGGACGTTTCCCGACGCCGCGCCCTGCTCCGGAACCGGCGCGGTGCCGGGTGCGCCGACATACAGGGACGCGTCGCGGCGGTAGTTGAGGAACGACGCCGGCCCTGGCGTCCGGAACCCGTATCGGTGCCCGGCCGGGACGGCGATGCTCTGACCGGAGGCGACCCTACTGCGACCTAGCCGGAGCTCGCCCTGAGTGACCCGAATGATCTCGTCCTCGGAGTGGTAGTGCGACGGAATGACGCGAGGGGTGCAGAAGAAAGCCTCCATCAGGTACGCCCGGCAGGTCGGACAGTTCGCGTCGGCGTAGTAGGTGGCGCCGGCGACGTCGTCGCTGCCGAGCCGACGGGCATTCTCCGCCCTGACGACATGCACCCCGTGGCCGGTCTTCAGGGGTACGCCGTCCAACCCCTTTGAGGGTGCGTCGATCGATACCGGCCCGAAGTGGACCAGCCTGGTCTCGGTCCTCGCCCGCACGGTGACCGCCGCCCCTGACTCAACTATCGCCGCATCCTTCGGCCCACAATGTGAGCCCTGGACGTCGAGCTCACCATCGAGCACGTAGAGGACCTCGTCGCCGTGGCGGTCGCCCCACACCAGCTCTGCGCCCTCACCCAGTTCGGCTTCGA
The DNA here is from genome assembly GCA_963783945.1 of uncultured Actinomycetota bacterium. Classification (GTDB taxonomy): domain Bacteria; phylum Actinomycetota; class Acidimicrobiia; order Acidimicrobiales; family Palsa-688; genus CAWAPS01. The sequence goes on along the minus strand of CAWAPS010000005.1, from coordinate 390,068 downwards.
GCGCCCACAGAGAGTAGCCGTCGGGGTGGAACAAGGCGCTGCAGATCGGGCCGCGGGCGTCACAAGAAGGCGCAAAGTATCCGGAACGCATGGCTACGTCAGCGTTCATGACCTCGAGCGGAGGCATCGAGCGCGCCGCGGCAGCCGTGTCGCGTCCCGACCGCAAGAGGGTGCCGGGCAACTCCCCCGTCGGCTTACCATCCACGATGGTCTCCCGACCGTTGACCAAGACCCAAGGGATGCCCTCAGAGTCGGCGACTAGCCGCTTGCCCTTGTCGGGCAGGTCGTAGCAGGTCCGCGTTGGCCCGGCGCCGATTCGCTCCGGGTCGAACACGACGATATCGGCCTGGTAGCCAACGGCGAGGCGGCCCCGACCACGCAACCCGAACAGCCGCGCTGGGACGTCGGTCATGAGCTGCACCGCCCGCTCCATGGACAACAACTGACGGCCTCGCAGGCAGTCGGCTACAAAGCGCGTCGGGTATGGCGAACCGAGCATGCGGTCAAGATGGGCGCCAGCGTCAGAGCCACCGAGCAGCACATCAGGGTCCTCCCAGACCACTCGCCGCAAGTCCCAGTCTGCGTCGGCGTCCGCCGAGGGCGCTGGCCACAGAACAGTTCGTAGGTCGTCAGCGGCAACTATATCGACTAGCGCGGTGAACGGGTCTCGCCCCTGCTCGGCCGCGATGTCGCCGAGCCTCCGGTTCCGGTAGGGCTCGTTCTGTTCCGAATACACGTCGCCGATCGTATAACGCGAGAAGTCCACTAAATAGGCCCAGCGCGACGCCAATGCCTTCTCAAGGAGGTCAGCGCGCACAGCGGGTTCTTGCAGGCGTCGGATCCTCTCGGGCACATCGAGGTCGAGCACATCACGCCAGCCGGGAATGTGCCAAAAGCCGCAGAACGTGAGAAAACCCATGTTATTCGCCGCGTGCACCGGCATGGTCAAGGCCATGATCCGCCCGCCCAGTTCGCGGGCCCGGCGTGAAGGCTGCAACTGGTGCTCAATCCTGCCGGCGTCCTTGCTCGAAACCCCCAAGGCGTTCCAGTTGATCGGGCTATCGGCGGCCACGCTCAGCCCGGCCAGGTATTCGACCTCTTCGTTACTGAACCGGTTGATGCACCCGTCGGTAATCAGGGCCAGGGACATGCCATCATGGCGGCCAACGACCTGGCACAGCGCAAACAGCTCCTCCTCGGACGCCCAACGGCTCGGCACCGGCTGCCCGTCACCATCGGTGTGCGTGGAAGACCGGCTCGTGGACAGGCCGAGCCCGCCCGCCGCCAACGACTGGTCCAACAGATCGAGCATCCGCGCCCGCTCGACCTCCGTAGTGTCCCGGCCGAAGTCTTCGCCCAGCACATAGCGGCGAAGCGCGCTGTGGCCGACCAAGAACCCCGCGTTCACCGCCGTACGCCCCTCGAGGGCGTCGAGGTACTCGCCAAAGGCGTTCCACGACCAAGGCACACCCTTCTCGAGACCGCTGAGAGGCATGCCCTCCACCTGGGCCATCATCCTACGGATGTAATCGGCGTCGCGCTCCTTCAGCGGCGCCAAGGTGAACCCGCAGTTCCCCCCAATAATGGTCGTGACGCCATGCCAACTCGACGGAGTAGCGAGAGGATCCCAGAACAACTGGGCGTCGTAATGAGTATGCGGATCAATAAAGCCCGGACTGATCACGAGGCCGTCCGCAGGAAGGCTTCTCTGCGCCGCCTCGTCCACCACGCCTATCGTCACGATCCGTCCCGATCTAATCCCGATGTCCGCACGAAGCGGGTCGCCCCCAGTGCCGTCAACCACAAGACCGCCCTCGATGACCACATCCAACATGACGATCGCCTACCCTTCTCGGCACTTCACGGAACACCAACCCTCCATCCAACCGTCAAGCACGCCGCCAATCAAGGACCGACCACTAACACCATCGTGAAGTAGTACCGAACGATGAGCGGAAAGGGGCGCCCGCGAGAGTGATCAACCGTGTGTCGGGAGCTTCCCCAAATATCGCCATAGCCGGATGGATATTCGTCAGCTCAAATGTTTTGTAGCGGTTGTAGATGAATTTCAGCTCTCGCGTGCCGGCGGGCTGTCTCCACGTTGCCACGTCCACCGTCAGTCAGCACGTCCGCCATCTCGAGCGAGAGCGAGATCTCGGTAGGTAAGCCCCGGACAACGATGACCGAGGGACCCCGCCCCGGGACAAACGAGACCTCGTGACCTGGCCCAAGGGCCAGACTCCCGCAAGGAGCCAAGGTTCCGCACGCTTGGCGTGGGGTGCTCGACCACGTGGCGCGTCAAGAGGCTGCCGCCGGGTTGAGCCCTGATCGTCAACCTGCTGGGCCTAGAATGGCTAAACACGGCAGGGAAACCGGGCGCCCGCTAGATAGCCTGGAAGGCGAGCTGCAGGCCCGGACGCGGCCACTTGCATGAGATCAGGCGCCCCGTCATTGAGCAGGTGATGTAGGCCGTGTGGAGGTCTTCGCCACCGAAGCAGATGTTTGTGACTGCCTGGTCGTGCAATCGCTTAGGCAGTGTGCACAACTCGTAGGACCCGTCCTCGGGCCGCACGACAGTTATCCCAGCGTCGACGAGGGTGGCAACGCAGACCACTCCGCTGGCTTCGATTGCCAGGGAATCCAACTCCGAGGCACCGGGCAGTCCCACCAACAGACCCCAGCGGTCGAGTTCGCCGGCGACCACAAGTGCAACGATGTCGCACCCTGGCGATGGCACAATCTCCCCAGGCCTCCTCAACCTGCGGCGGTGAACCTGCCGCGTAACCGTTTCGGCCCAATACAGGATGTCTCCGCCCGGTGACAACCCGACGCCATTGGGCGATGTTGTCCGAGTGTCGGCGCGGCTGATGAAATTTCCGTCAGCCCGGGCGTAATAGATCGCGTCACCCCCGCGGTCTGTGAACCAGAAACCTCCGTTCGAGTCGAACACCAGATCGTTCGGTCTGACCAGCTTCTGACCTTCACAGTCCGTGTAGAGGACATCTGTCTTCCCAGTCTCAGCATCGACCCACTGGATCGCCGGCCTCGAAGCTCCGTCTTGCGAGAATCCGTTATTGCATACGTAGATCGCGCCATCCGGACCCACTGCGGCACCGTTCGGTCCGCCCCCCACGGTTGCCAGCGCTGAGATTCGACCATCGCTACCCACGCGGGACAATCTGCCGGCTCGCACCTCGCAGACGATCACCGATCCGTCCCGCATGGCGACCGGTCCCTCCGGAAACGCCAGACCCTCCGCCAAGACGCGGACGTCTTGCAACTCCATTTGATCTCCCTGACGTCCTCGTCTTCAGACTGTGGGGGTCACCCGATCACAACCTATCAACTGGTGTAAGAGCAAGCCCTGCTCAGAGACGAAGGCGAGGACGGGAGTTCTTAAATGCGCCCGCTTCCGCGATCAGGAGAAGCACCTGTTCTTCGACCGGGGCATCCGGCCCCATTTCCGCACGCTGTCGACCTTCGCAGCGGGCCGACGCGATCGGACTTATCGCACCGGGAAACGGTGGCGTACTGACCACCTTCGGAGTCGGGGAGCCCTTCGCGCCGCGGGGAACCACCATCCGACCGATCCTCGACCGCGTTCCCGCGGCCCTGCGATGAGCGATACTCTGGGAGACGATGGGATACATCGACTGTGACACGCACGTGATGGAGACGGCTCAGACCTGGGACTACTTCGATCCCAGCGAGACGCAGTACAAGCCGGTCATCAACGACGGCTACTGGCAGACCGAGGATTATCTGGTCCAGTGGCCGGGGCCGATGGCGAAGCACTGGGACGGCGAGGTGTTCCCGGCGCTCGATCTGGTTGACATCGGGGGCCGGCTGCAGTACATGGACGACTTCGGCATCGACGCCCAGATGATGTATACGACCTGGTGGCTGCTATACCCCGCGAGCAACCCGATCATCGAGGCCGCGCTGCACCGCAGTTACAACCGCTGGCTCGCCGAGCGCACCGCCGACGCGGGTGGCCGCCTGAAGTGGGCCGCGATGGCACCAATGCGGACGATGGACCGGGCCTACCAGGAGATCGAGTTCGCCAAGGAGCACGGGGCGTCATCGGTGTTCCTGCAGCCCCAGAACCACGGGATGAGCCTGGCCAATCCCACGATGTTCCCGCTCTACGAAAAGGCCCAGGACCTCGACCTGGCGATCACGGTGCATGTGGGCACCGACCTCCGCATTGTCCGTCGTGATCCCGGCCACTTCCTCTACAGCGGGGTGATGGTGCTCCCCGGCGCGTTCGCGGCACTTCTGCGCGGACGTCTCACCGAGCGCTTCCCCAACTTGAAGTGGGCGTTCGTCGAGGGCGGGTCGAGCTGGGTGCCCTACGTTCTCCGGGAGACCTACCGGTCCGACGCCACGGGCGCGTATCGCGGGTTCAAGGACTGGTGGCCGCAGGCCCGCGACGCCCTCGAGGGCAAGCAATTGTTTATCGCCACCCAGCTCGAGGATGACGTCCGCGAGACGGTCGAGCTCGTCGGCCCCGACTGTCTCGTTTACGGTACCGACTACGGCCACCTCGACCTAGGCTCCGACCCGGGCGGCTTACACACGATGGCAAACCGGCCCGACATCGACCCTGCGGTTGCCCGCAAGATCGTCGACACCAACGCTCGCAAGCTGTTGGGCATCGACCCACAGTTCACCCCCGCCCCCGAAGCTACGATGTTCGACCTACCCCCGGAACGGATCTCATTGGGACTACCAAGTCCGATCGGCGCCTGAACGAGGGCTCATGGCACGGTGGAGGCCCGGAGCCAGAGTCCGTCGAACAGGTCGAGGCCGCCGAGACCGCCACGACGTTCCACTTTTATCGCTTGCTCCGCTACCCGTCCGAAGTCGGTAAGAACTGGGTATTCTGCGTGCTCCTGGACGCGTTACAGAGGCGTCGCGATGGCCCGTGAGTACTGAGACCGGCCGAGGCCGGGACCGCCTAGCCGTCCGTCTGAGCAATCGGCTCCGGTGACTCCGAACGGGCCAACTCGGCGTCGACCTTGGTCAGCGTCTCGAGCGCGCCTAAGGCGTGAAAAGGAATTTAAGAATCGTCAACAGTGGCGTCGGCCAAACTCTGGTCAGGACGACGCGTCCGAGAAGAGAGTGCCCTTGGCGTCTAGTAGATGGTGGTGGGCCTCATGGACCGCGTTGCGGGCCAAACCGGCGACCGTGAAGGTGTAGACCCCGTACTGTCCACGATCATTGATGACGATACGGGACCAGGCCGATGGGTCCATACCTTCGACGTTATCCGCCAAACTCCGGGCTCGATCTTCGATGTCCGCTGCCAGATCATCGACATCGAGCCGGTTGTATTCCGCCCAGACCTCTTGACGAGGGCTGAATATGGGCACAGTCGGGTTGTCCTGTTCAACCGCAAGCACCATGCGATCGCCGTACACCCGAAGGATGTCCCGGACATGCGCACCGTACTGGATTGGTGAATTGACTCCCGGCTCAGGAATGGTACGGAGGTACACCTCATCGGCGTGCACCAGGAAATCGCGCCACCCTGCGGCCAACTCCAAAGCATGGTCTCCAAGCGTCTCCGGAGGCAGCGATGCCGCATCAAAGCCGCATTGGGGGCAGGGTTCGTACTGAATCCGAGGCCACTGCCACCCCTCACCGCGGACCGCCCGCAGTTGTTCGAGGGCGTCGGGCTTCTCGGACTGCGTCTTCTCAGGACCGGTCATCGTCCGAGCATACGCCCAGAGTTTAGGTTCACACAATCGTTGGGCCGACACCACTTTGCCCTGGTAACCCTCGGGTACCAAGAACGGTCCCAATCCTGGCAGGGAACGGACCACCTGTGGGTCGGGTGCAACTCAAAACCACCTCGCTACCTTGATCAGGTCCGGGAAACCCCGCAGCAGCCCGAAGTACGCCGACCCTGTGTAGATGCTGGCGGGTAACGCTATTAGTAGTTGCGTTCGCCGCTCGCTATCGCCTCACCCCGAGTAAACACATCGGTTGGGCTAGAAGTCAGGAGAACATCCTAAGGAGCTTGTCTGTGCATTACAAAAGGGCGCATCTTATGGGCGGCCCGGGAGGAGGCTCCGTCGGCCTCAGTCGGCTTCGAAAGCAGAACTTAGGAGCTTCGACGCCTCGGGTCCTCCCTCGATGACGTGATTGGTCCGCTTGGTCACCCGCCAACCGTCCGACTCACGCCGGAACTCCCAACGGTTGGCGGATACCCGCCAAATGTCGTAGCCGTCGGTACACGCGCGTATACCCGGTGGCGGCTGCCGTATCGCCGTAGATCTTCACGATCGGATAGGCCGGGATGTGGGCCGACCCGCCCCGAATCAACGACTGGTGACCTTCCCCCCGGACCATGGCGACGACAGCCGGCGGACCGATCAAGTACCCCAAGTCAGATTCCAGAATCCCGTCTTCGGCGAACAGCGACGCTGCCGTATCGGCGTCGCCGATGTCGACAGCCGGACCTCAGCTGGTGATCAGCTTACGGATGGCCAGCTCGTCCTCGACGTGCCTGAACCGGTTTTCCATGCGCTCAAACCTTCCTGCAGTTGCTTGTCGTCCATCACAGCCCTCCCCCATCAGATCAAACTCAGGCTAACTTGGCTAGCCCCTCTTCGGAGAGGGACGCGACCGATAGTACCGACGTCCTCCCCCGGAGCGACCACCGCGCCAACCTTAACTCGACCGGACCGAGCACAACCCCAGGGCCGGGGTCGGGAAGCCGTGACGCCATCATGTTCGACGAAGACGAGTGGCGGACGGAAGCGAAGCTCCACCGAACCCGTAGAGTAGATGCATGCGCGAAGTAATCCAGTTCTCCTTCGACCCCAGGTGCCCGTGGTGCTATCAGACGTCCCGCTGGGCTCTCCGGCTGGAGGAGCTCGGCCGTATCGAGTTGCGCTGGGGAGTATTCTGCCTGGAGCTGAACAATTTCGACGGGTCCCCTGACGACTTCGATCCCGGCCGATCGAAGTCCGCCGCGGCGTTGCGTGCCGCGGTTGTCGTGCGCCAGGCGGCTGGCCACGCCGCTTGCGGTCGCTTTTACGCTGCGATCGGCCGACGGTACTTCTTCGAACTCGAAGATCTCTCAGAGCCTTCGGTGGTGCGCGCCGCCCTCGCCGACGCGGATCTCGATCCCGGATTGTACGACCTGGCCATCGGCGACCCCGGGACCTGGAAACAGGTCCGAGCCGAGCACGAGCGGCTGGTCGATGACACCGGAGCGTTCGGTGTGCCCAGCCTGCGGCTCGACGCGGGCGAAGGTCCATGCATGTTCGGGCCCGTGATCAGCGAGGTGCCCGCGGACGATGAAGCCCTGGAACTGTTCGAGCACGCGCTGTGGCTGATGCGCAACGCCAACTTCCACGAACTCAAAGGTGGGCGCGCGGTCTACCCCGACCTGCCCCACATAAAGAAGGCGCTGGCCGACCGGGCGTCCGCAGCAGCTCCGCCAACGGCCCCTTAACGTCAACGGAACCAAACTAGGCGTGAAACACGAACCGGCCCGATAGGGCCGTTGACAAGGACAACGGTACCCAATACACGGTTGGGCATGTGCTGTTCCCTCCGAAAATGTCTGACGACGAAGGTTCAGAGTCTCGGCCGTTCTCCCGGGACCGCTCACCGCAGCCCCAGGGGACGTCCGCCACTTTGGCCGAGCAGGTAATCGCTTTTATCCAGGACTACGACCGCAGGGCTGAGCGAACCCGACCAGCACCGCGACAGCCGACCGATTGATCCCAGGCGCAAGATCGCGTGTGAGTGGGCCTAAGCTCAAGCAAATCTCAGGTGGCTCTGACGCTCAGTCGTACGGGAAGTTCGCCCGATACGGACCGGCGGTATGCCCTCCATCTATTACAAACGATGCCCCGGTACAGTAAGAGCTGTCGTCGGATGCCAGAAACAGCGCTAGCCGTCCAATTTCGTCGGCTCGGCCGAGGCGGGGGATGGCTTGTTGGGCGATTTGCAGCGACTCGAACACCGCATCCTCGTTACCGTGCATCATCGGAGTGGCGATGGCGCCGGGGTGGATGGAGTTGACCCGGATGCCGCGATGTCCGACTTCGAGGGCGGCGGACTTGGTCAAGCCCGTGACCGCGAACTTGCTGGCGACGTAGGAGGCGACGCCGGGAACTCCGACTAGGCCATCGATGGACGAGATGTTGATGATCGATCCCGATCGTTGTCTGGTCATGGTCGGTAGGACGGCACGGATCCCGTTCCATACGCCGGTCACATTCGTGCGCAGGAGGAGCTCGTGGTCTTCTAAGGTCTCGTCTTCGAGGCGACCGCCTCGGCCGATGCCGGCGCTGTTGACCAGGATGTCGATGCGACCGAACCCGTTGTTGCAGGCCTCGACCGCGGCATCCCATTCCTCTGCGCTTGTGACGTCCAGGTGATGGAAGCGACCGTTGGCCTCGAGGTCGGCGGCGACTTCCTTACCTCGAGATACGTTCACATCGGCCAGGAGGACTTGCGCCCCCTCGGCGGCGTAGAGGCGGGCTGTGGCCTCGCCCATGCCGCTGGCCGCACCTGTCACTAACGCTACTCTTCCGGTTAAGCGGTCTGGCATCCTATCTGCCCTCCTGAAGCTGAGTTAAAACTAAACGAAACTAAACCAATATGGCTCAGCTTGTTCGTTGCATCTTCCAGTATTGTCTGCACGATGCCGAACTTCATCGAAGAGGCATTACGGATAGACAGTCAGCTCAAGGGCACGTTCCGGCTATCGCGTACTCCCAAGAAGGTCGGGGGCGTCGAGCTCCCTGCCGGTTCAACGGTCATGGTGCTGCTTGGCGCCGCCAACCGCGATCCAAGAAAGTTCGACTGCCCAGGTGAGTTTCGCATAGATCGAGGGAACGCCCGTCAGCATCTGGCGTTCGGGCATGGCATCCACACGTGCGTGGGCGCGCCCCTAGCCCGGGCAGAAAGCCGTGTGGGCGTCGACCGATTGCTCCAGCGCCTCGGCGCCATCAGGATTTCCGAGTCGGCGCACGGCCCCGCCGACGCCCGCCGTTACGAATACGTGCCCGCCTACCTGCCGCGCAGCCTGCAAAGTCTCCACCTGGAGTTCAACCCGCGCCGATGACGCCGACTCTGGCCCACTCGGATCCGCCCAGGCAAGCCCGACGACGAGAATGGGATCGCAACAGTGGTGTCGAGAGGGCCAAGCCGTCCGGCGACCCGGATCGGGGGTGCGTCGGACACCAGGCTGGAGACCACATCACGCCATGTGAATGCCCCCGTTGACCCGCATGACCTGGCCGGTCGTGAACCGTGATATATCCGACGCCAGATAGAGGATCGCCCAGGCGATGTCTTGCGGGTTGCCGATGATCCCGAGCGGCGAACGTCCCAACCGCCCAAGGGTCTCAAGGCGCAGCTCTTCGTCGATGGAACCGTCGGGCCGGGTCCAGTGCCGAGCGGTCATTGGGGTTTCGACCAGGCCGGGCGCCACGCTGTTGACGCGAACGCCGGACGGGGCGAGCTCGGCCGCGACGATCCTCGTCAACTGGATCACGGCTGCCTTGGTCATTCCGTAGGCTGCGAGCGAAGGGGCCGGGGTCTCGCCTCCGGACGACGCCACGTTGATGATTGAGCCTCGCTTGGCATCTGACATCACCCGTGCTGCGGCGGCACATCCCCAGACCACGCCTTTGAGGTTGACCGAGATGATGGCGTCGAGGTCCGTCTCGGCGAGCTCCAGGATCGTCGCGGTGCGGATGATCCCGGCCACGTTGGCCCACACGTCGATCCGGCCTTCGACTCGGACGGCTTCGAGGGCCAGAGTGTCGACGTCGGATCGGATGGAGACGTCGGTGGGAACGACCACGGCCCGGTCAATTCGGGAGGCCGTCTCTTCTAGCCCGTCCTTGTCGACATCGGCCAGGACAACGGTTGCGCCGGCCGCCCCGAGAGTGACCGCGGTTTGCTGGCCGATGCCCTTGCCTGCCCCGGTGACGACTGCCACCCGGCCCTCGAGGGACAGGCCCGACGAGGTGTCGGGAGTCACGCTCATGAGGCGACCGCTACGGTGGTGTCGACGCGGTGGCCCCGCTCTTCGAGTCTCGGGAGGACTTTCGTGCCGAGGAGTTCGAGGCTGCGCATGACTTTTTCGTGGGGGAGGGACCCGAATTGGACGTAGCAGAGCAGCTGGTCTACCCCGGCTTCGTCGTAGCGGATCACTTTTTCCAGGACCTCGTCGGGGGTACCCACGATGATCTGGTCCTCCCGTCGGTACTTCTCCACGGGCGGGTCACTTTGCATCGCCGCTTCGAGAAGGGGAAATGCCTTGGCCTTCTGCTCCTCGGGCAGATCGGCCAGCTCCCACTGCAGGGTGAACTGGGCCAGGTTGCGGTACCACCAGCTGACCGAACTCCACAGCCCGTACGCGTCGGCCTCCCCCTCGTCGTCGTAGCAGTGCACCAGGGTGTACGCCCCGACCCGGTCATTCTTGACCCGGGTGAGCTGATCCTCGACCCGAGCCTTGGCCTGAGCCTGGCGGTACAGACCGATGGTCTCCGCCATCTTCTCCACCGGGTGGGTGAGGCTCAGATGCAGCAACCCCAAACCAAGCTCCCCAGCCGTAATCGCGCTCTTCTCGGACGCCGCCGCCTGCCACACCGGCGGATGAGGATCCTGGAACGGCTTGGGGGTCTGGATCCGCGCGGGAAACTTGAGGCTGGGACTGTCCCACTCGAACAGCTCTTTCTCCCACATCTTCACCACGATCTCGATGGCCTCCCGCCATTCGTCGCGGGAACGATCGTCGGTCGCCACTCCGAACGCGATCTGCTCCATGGGCGTTGACCGCCCGGTCCCCCACTCGACCCGTCCTCGGCTGAGCACGTCAACCGTGGCCACCTTCTCTGCGACCCGGGCCGGGTGGATAAACCCGAAGGGCATCAGGGTGACCCCGAAGCCGAGTTTGATCTGTTGGGTGCTTAGGGCCAGGCCTCCGAGGATGGCCTCGCTGCAAGGCGAGGCCGATCGACCGTCGCGAAAGTGGTGCTCCACCACCCACGCCGTGTTGAACCCCAGCCGATCAGCCAATTGGATCTGCTCGATCCCCTCGGCATATGTGGCCTGCTCCGCTTCCCTCTGCCCGTAAGGGTGCGGCTTGGCCCACGGCTTCACCTTCGGCTGGAACTCATACAGCAGATCAAGCTTCACAAGACCTCCTTTTGCAATGTCGAAGAATCTTTCACTAGCTGTTGACTACTATACGCGCCTCACGCCGGATTGGCCAGACCCGCCGCCCGATCAGCCCGATTGACGAGGCAAGAGTCACCGATGAACGCGGGCCCGGCCGGCCCTACCTGGGCGGTGCCGATCCGATACGGTCGACCCTGCAGCTGATGCCCGTGACCGAACCCGTCCGCCGGCGGTAGGGCCTCTTAGGGGCTGGGCGTCCGTCCTCCACTGTTTCGAGTGGCGACCACTCCGGCATCGCGTACTCGTTCGCCGAGTGCGATCAGATCCCGCGCCGGCATTCCTGGCTCCATCCCCAGCAGAGTGAGCGAGATCACAGCCTCGCCGTTCCGCCCGAACACCGGCGCTGCGATCATCGCGGCGTCATAGGTACGGCGGGCGTTGATCGGGCCGAGGGCCTGGTACTCGCTGCTGCCAGGATGGCCGAGCGCCACCGCCCATCCCCGGGTACGGACGTCCGCAAGTACCGCCTCCATGGCTGGGCGATCCGACGCTCGGGCCAGCCAGGCCTCCGGATCATGCCAAGCGGCGAACACCGCTCCAACCGGTGGGATCATGGCGATACGTTGACCCACCTGCACCCCGATGTCCCGGGGTCGGTGTTCCCCCACCCGCTCCAGAAAGGCGATGTCCTGACCGGCAAGAGCAGTGACCGTAACGGTCAGCCCCAGATCCTCGCTCAGCTGGCGGGCCTGCCCGTGCCGCGTGCTCGATCGCGGGATGACGTCTGACTGCAGCATTACCGAGCGCCACGAGAACCGAACCGAGCGAATACGTCTTCAGCCGCGGGTTCCGGCTGACGTAGCCCGCGTCGGTCAATACCGCCAGCAGGGCATGGCAGGAGGCCAGATTGATATCGACCCGATCAGCGAGGTCAGACAGGGTGAACTCGTCGGGCGAATGTTCGGCCAAGAAGTTCAGAACGGTCACTGTTCTGCTTGCGGCGAGAGCTGGACGCGTCATATATTATCCAGCATAGTGAAGATTCCTTCCACATTGCAAAATACGACGGCTTTCCACCCCTCGTGGCCTGCTTGTAGGAGTTCGCGTTGATGCGGGGGCAGTCGGACTGAGTGTTTCTGTGAGCCAGAGGGAGTCTTGAGATGGAGTTCGGTGTCTTCATTATGGGTTACACCCCGCAGTTCCGCCGGGACGTGGACCCCGATGCTGAGCATCACGCTTTTATGAACGAGCTGGAACTGGTTCAAGCCGCAGACCGGGCCGGGTTCAAGTACGTGTGGGTGGCCGAACACCACTTCTTGGATGAGTACTCGCACCTCTCGGCCAACGACGCGGTGCTGGGCTATCTCGCCCATGCCACCGAGCGCATCCATATCGGCTCTGGGATCTTCAACCCCTTGGCCCAGGTAAATCACCCAGTCAAGGTGGCCGAACGGGTGGCCATGTTGGACCATCTCTCCGACGGCCGATTCGAGTTCGGCACCGGGCGAGGGGCCGGAAGCCACGAGATCCTGGGTTTCTTGCATCGCGACGGCATAACCGACACGTCCGCCACCAAGGATATGTGGGAGGAAACGATCGGCGAGTTCGCCAAAATGTGGCTGCAGGACGAATACCAAGGATTCGAGGGCAAGTGGTGGTCGCTGCCTCCGCGCAAAGTTCTGCCCAAGCCGTGGAAGAAGCCGCACCCGGCGATGTGGTACGCGGCGGGGAATACCACCAGCTACGCCATGGCAGCCAGCAAGGGTCTGGGTGTTCTCGGTTTCTCAGTGCAATCGATCGACCAGCTGGCACCGGTCATGGAGACCTACAAGAAGGCGATCCCCGCTGCGCAGCCCATCGGCGCCTACGTCAACGACAACATCATGGTCGCCTCTAGCGCCGAGGTCGCCGAAATCCGAGAGACGGCCTATGACTGGGCTACCGCCCCCCATAGCTCCTACGTCGGCAGCCAAGTCTTTCGCTACCACGACACATTTCCCCACCCTCCGGAGGTGCCGATGTGGCCCGAACTGGTTCCGGACTTGACGCGTGAGGCGATCCCGTCCCTGGTCGCTGCCGGAAGGGTGGTTGGTGACCCAGACGACGCCCTCCAGCAATGCCGGCGCTGGGAGGCGGCGGGAGCCGACCAGCTGGTCTTCGCCCTGGGCGTCGCCCCCCAAGAGCAGGCCCTCGAAACGATCCGTCTCCTCGGGGAATACGTGATCCCCAAAATCGACAAGGATCCCGTCCATCGCACCACTCGCTTTCGTGAGATCGCGGCCCTGAAGGGCCAGTGATCCCTGCCAGTGCCGGGCCAGAGATGCCAACAGGACTCGATGGCGGCGATAACGACGAACAGGGCGCGCTCAACTTGCTAACCCCTGAGCTGCTGAAGCGGCGGCCACCTCGATCCGCACCGGACGTATCGAACCGAGGTGCTTCCAGCAGCCGCACCTCAAGATCTGGTTCGGCGGTGATGCCGATCCTGTGCTCAAACGGATCGCTCGCTATGCGCCCGTTCGATCGCAAGGACGTCATATAGGGGAGTTGGACCAGCAGACAAGCCCGAAGCGATAGGAGGACAGAGTTGTCTGCAACTAAGGAAGCGATGGTCGCGGCGGTACACGAGTACTGCCGTGCGGAATCCGAGAAGGACAAGGACGCCTGGATGGCGCTGTTCGCCGAGGGCGCCGTGCACGAAGACCCGGTCGGTTTCCGGTCGAGCGTTGGGCTCGACAAGATCGCCGCGTTCTGGGACTGGTTCCAACCCTCTGACGTCGAGCTTTGGTGCGAGGAGCCGGTGATCGTGTGCGGCAGTGAGGCGATCGCGATCATGCGGTGCCGCACCGGTCCGGCTTACGCCCGGCAGGAGTCCGGCCGGATTGTGGATCAGTTCGTGTTCGACGACGCCGGCAGGATCACGAACCTCCGCGCTTTCTACGATTTCGATCCCGATCAGTTCCCCAGGGAGGCATGATGGGCCGCCTCGTGCTGACCAACGTCAACCTGCTTGACGGCATTGGCCCGGCCGTATCAACCGCACGATCGTCATCGACGGTGAGCGCATCACCTGCGTCGCCGCCGACCCGCCCGTTTCCCGACCGGAGGACCGAGTGGTCGACCTCGGCGGACGGACCGTCATGCCCGGAATGGCGATCTGCCACTTCCACTCGACCTACCACAACATCGGTACTCGGCCGTACGGCAGCGAGTACCCACCGGGGTATCAGGCGCTTATCTCGCACAAGAACCTGATGCGAGCGGTCGAACACGGCTTCACGATCGTCGTCAGCGCGGGCGGGGCTCGCGACGTCGAGCCTGCGGTCAAGCAGGCCATCGAGGACGGTTACGTGGACGGACCCCGGTGCACACCCAGTGGGCGGGAGATAAGCACGACCGGTCACGCCAACGAGATGTCGGCGCCGTGGCACTGGGGCCTCCCGGAGCTCGGCGCGGCGCGGATGTGCGACAGACCCGAAGGGTTCCGCTTCGTTGTACGCGACGAGATCAAGCGGGGCGCCGATCCCTCTGAGGACATCACCTACCTGGCGAATCGGCAACCGGTCGCGGTCCTGCAGGGTGGCGAGGTCCTGCGAGGCGCTCTGCCGGTCAGGCAACCGGCGCTGAGCGCAGCCGGGAGCTCACGCTGACAGATCTCGGGGCGTGCCCGGCCACCCTGCTCCCCGATCTCGCCGCGCCCACCGAGGATGAGGTGCGGGAGGCTGTCGCCGCGTCTGCCAAGGCCGGGTGCACCGAGCTGTCAATTTGGGCCCAGCACGTTCCGTGGATGGGCGGTCTCTCGGCGCTTGGCCTACGGGTGCGGGTGCTCGAAGGGGCCACGGCATGGGCCAACGGCAGCGCAGTGGAGGCCGACGCGGAGGCCGAGACGTTCGCCGAGCTCGCGTCGACGCTGGGCGCACCGTTGGTCATGGCTTTCGCCCTCGATCCCAAGCTGGCCGACCCGGATGCCACCCGGCGGAACCTCGGGGATCTCGTCGCCGCCGTCGAGCAGGTCGGAGCGCGGGTGTGCCTCGAGTTCCTTCCCTTCGGCGGCGTCCCAGACCTCGCCACGGCGTGGCAGCTGATCGAGCCTCTCGGTCCGGGCGCCGCGCTCACCATCGACACCTGGCACTGGACCCGTCAGCCGGGCGGGCCGGCGCCCGAGCTGCTATCGACGATCCCGGGCGACCGGATCGCATACGTGCAGGTCAGCGACGTCGCGCCAGTGGCCGCCGACGACATGGCGCTCGAAGCAGGCTTCGGTCGCCTGCTCCCCGGTGAGGGCGTCGTCGACTTCGGCGTCTTCTTCGAGGCGCTACGCGCAACCGGGGCCGACCCGTTCGTCGCACCGGAGGTGTTCAGCCAGAGCCTCGTGCACGCGCTCGGCGCCTACGGGGCCCTCGAAGCGGCGCTGACGTCCACCCATCGCGTCCTTCGCGCCTGAGCTGGATTGAACGGTTGTGCCTAACAACTAGAGATTACGGGTCGTCGAGTCCATGTAGTCGACCATTACCTTGATCGCCTTGTTCCGGCGGGGCGAATCCTCGAGCAGCCTGGCGAAGTCGTGGCGGGGCACCTCGGCGGCCCGGACCTTGCACGCCGATACGTACTGACGCACCCCGGCGGTGCTCGATTGGCCGATCAGCCATTCCGTGCAGAGAACCAGAGGACGGAATTCTTGGATTTGTATCCATGATTCGGCGATCATCTCCCGGACCATCTGCTTCCTCGCCAGCAAGCTTCCCTGTGTGAATCGGGACAGGGCGCGTTCGCACATCATGTCGAAGGCCCCTGGCCGGTTCGATTGTCCCGGCTGTCACCGTCTCCTAGTAGTTGTTTCCGGCCGTCTTACCGCTGCTGGAGTAGACGGGGGACGCCTGGCATAAAACCAATCAATTCAGTCGGGTACTGCCACTTGATCAACCGGCTGCTTGCCAAGGATCAGATCCAGCGCACGAAGTTGCCCGCCTCCGATCTGAAGGGGCTAGTTGGCTCGACATCGCCGACGCGACTGGTACCACCCGTGAGAACGCTTGGCGGAAATACCAGGACTACCGCTGGGACCCGCAAACCGCCCGGGCGATCCCCCACTCCCGGCCGCCCGCCCGCCCCGGCCCACTCGCAAATACAAATCGGTGGGCCAAACCAGAGAAACCTGGCTCCGCCTAGGTAACCGATATAGCTGCCTGTTTTTTGGCCATCGACCTTCTAAATAGACGATCAAATAGACGATCTCACGATTCTCAACGTGGCATAATTACTCTTGAATCATCCCCTCCTATGAGGGATAACGATATGGGAGGAAGAGCATCTTAAGGTGCACTTTGGGCCAAAGGCAGCCTCATCGATTGAAAAAAGTTGCCGACACGCCCGGTGTCACCATTGCCGAACTGAACCCCGCCGGTCGCCGCCGCGCCACACGTCGAAGGACCCAACGGCGCCCGCCCGCCCGAGCCCGATGTCGCTCCCCTCCTCGCCTCACTCCGCGCCTATCGACAGCTCGCTCACCTCTACGAGCCCGACGACGGTGACTTCCGTTGCCCGGTGCACTGCGCCGGAGCGTATGCCGGCTTTGCCCCCTGGTGCAGCGAGGCCCGTCGCCCGCTGGCGAGTACATGCGCACCGGGAGATCGCCGCCGGGCCCGGGATGGCGGGTTCTCAGCGCGAGCGACCTCAGGGCCTGGACCCGCCAGCAGGATCTGCCCGCGCCGCCTCTCCCGGATCCTGCTCGGGCGAGTGGACCTCGAGTGGGCCTCAGGCGATGGCGTGCGTGTCGAGCAGTCCTTGCACTGCCGATCTACGGGGGGCTTAACGGACGATGAGGTCGTCGAAGTCGGGCCTACGCAGCCGATGCCACATCTCCGCGCCGTTGAACGCGCAGTTCGTCGCCGATCGGCCGTGCTCGTTGCGGTAGTAGCTCTTCGTGCGAGGGTCGCGGTAGATCTTGCCCTTCTCTCGCTCGTCGTGCTCGGCGTTGTAACGCCAATAGGCCTCTTCGGTGACCTCGATGGACTGCTTGGCGTTCACGATGAGGTGCTGCAGGCAGTCCAGGGCGTACCGCATGGCCATCTCCTCGTGGTTCACGACCCCCAGGCCCTCGTACGGGTTGGTGTTCGGGCCGTACATCATGAACAAGTTGGGCAGCCTCGGGAGCATCACGCCGATGTAGGCACGAGGACCGTCCTTGGCCCAGAACTCCTCCACGGCACGACCGTCGCGGCCGCGCACCTCCATCGGCCAGAGGAACTCGTTGGCCATGAAACCAGTGGCGCAGACGATCACGTCCACTAGGTGCTCTGACCCATCAACGGTTCGGATGCCGTCGGGAGTGATGCGCTCGATGGCGTCGGTGACGAGCGTGACGTCGTCGCGGACGAGCGCGTCGTAGTAGCAGTACGAGCGGTCGACCACCACCGGCCGCTGGGCGTACGGCGGGTGCGGCGGGATCATCTCATCGATCAACTCCGGCCGGCTCGCCAACTTGGTCTCGATGAACGCGATGAGATTGTCGCGAACTCGCTTGAAAGCGGCGCCGGGAGCATCGGGATCATCGAAATACGGGTCGATCTCCCGCAGCGGGGACTGGAGATCGGGCCCGGTCACCCAATTGGTCCGGAATCGCAGGAAGTTCGTGTAGTAAGGCAGGTTGCGGTCCAGCCACCCAACCTGGGGCGGGTACGGCGACAGATAGCCGTCCTGGGGGATGAGCCACTCCGGGGTCCGTTGGAACACGACCACGTGCCCGGCCAAGCGGGCGAGCTCCGGCACCACCTGGGCGCCCGAGCATCCCGTGCCGATCACCGCGACACACTTGTCGCTGAGGTCGAGGTCCTCGGGCCAGCGCGCGGTGTGGAACGACGGGCCGGCGAAGTCCCGCATGCCCTCGAACGCAGGGATGCTCGGCCTCGACAGCATGCCCACGGCGGTGACGACCGCGTTCGGTCGCCAGGCCCGCTCGCCGTGCGGTCCCTTGGCGATGACTTCCCACCGGGCGGCGGCCTCGTCCCACGTCACCGACATCACCTCGGTATCGAAGACGATGCGACCGCGCACACCGAATGCGTCGGCCACCCAGTCGAAGTAGCGCTGGTTCTCCTCCCACGGGCCCCACGGGTACGGCAGGGGATAGTCAACACCGAAGATGTGCGTGTAGGCCCGGACCGGCGTATCCACGCGCGCGCCCGGATAGCGGTTCTCGAACCACGTCCCGCCCACACCGGCGTTCTTTTCCACCACGGTGAACGGGATTCCGGCATGCTGAAGCTGGATCGCCGCGTTCAAGCCGCCCATCCCGGCGCCGATGACGACAACCGAGAAGTCCTCCAGCTGCTCAGACGTCGGCTCGTGCTCCCACCGGATCCCTCGCACCCATGGGTCCAGCGCCAGCTCCTCGATCCACAACGCGACGTCCTCGTCCACCAGCTGCTCGACCCCCGCGGCCAGCGCCAGGCTCCGAGGCAGGCCTTCCACCGGTCCAGGGTTGATCGGCCCGGCGCCGCTATCCCGGTACTCCCGGAGGAACTCGACTGCCTTGGACCGGATGAGCCCCACATCTGCCGTGTCGGCGACGGTGGCCGGCACCGGTGGCGCGACCTCGGTCACGCTCGTCGCGGCGATGCTGGCGTCGCCGGTCAGATGGTAGAGCAGCCCGCGCAGCGTCATGGGATCGGCAAACCTGACCGCGTCCTCAATCTCCTCGTCGGTGGCCTCAAGCAACTCGGCTCGCATCACGGTCTGGTCTGAGCGCATCCCCACAACCGTATTATCGTCGAATGTCCGGGTCGGGCGCTTCCGGAGGGGGCGAACCCGCAGACGGCCTCCCGTCCGAAGTCCCGAGAACGATGGTTACTCCGTGTAGTAGCCGCCGTCGACGTGAAAGATCTCGCCGGTCGTGAACGACGCCTCGTCGGAAGCGATGAACACCGCCGTGTTCGCGATCTCGAGCGGCGTTCCCATACGACCCATCGGGACCTGGGTGGCGACGCGGTCCCACATTTCGGGGAAGACCGACAGGACCTTGGTCATGTTGGTGTCGATGAACCCCGGGCCGATGGCGTTCACCCGGATACCCACCGGCGCCAGGCTCATGGCCGCGAACTTGGTCAGCATCCACACGCCCGCCTTGGAGACGCTGTACGAGAGCGTCCCCGCCGCCGGCCCCTTGGCGGCGATCGACGCGATGGTGATGATCGACGCGCCGAACGGCATGCGCTTGGCCGCCGACTGCATCGCCAGCAACGTGCCCGTGAGGTTTACGTCGAGCACCTCGTGCCAGTCCTCCAACGGAAACTCGCTGAACATGCTCACAGGGTCCGGGGCCATATCAGCGGTGACCTGCCGGTTCGAGTCGCTCACATAGCCCTTCTTCACGATACCCGCCGAGGTCACGACGATGTCGAGTCGTCCAAGCTCATCCACGGCACGCTGCATCACCGCTTCGTTGTCGTCGCGACTGGCGGCGTCGAGCGGGTGGAACAGACCCCGCCGGCCCTCCCTCCCGACGAGGTTGACGACCTCCGCACCCGGGCCCTCGAGCAGATCCGCCACCACCACATCAGCGCCTTCGGCGGCGAACCGCTCGCAGCACGCTCGGCCGATGCCGTTGGCACCACCGGTGACCACGGCCACCTTCCCCTCCAATCGACCCATGGCGAGACTGTAGCCGTCCACCGATGGCGCTCAGCATCCGTTAGTGACCTCGGACGTCTCCGGCCGAGCAGATCAGCGTTTCTCAAGCTGATCGATCAGCTCAGCCGTGGTCGGGCGGAACGGAAACCGGCCGCTCGACACCACCGGAGGGGATCTCCGTCGGCGTCAAGGGACGAGGAGAGCCGCGCCCAGCGGCAGGACGCGATCGAGATCATCGGCAAAGCGCAGCAGCAAGGCAGCCGTCGAAGCCGACTGGTGTTGCCCACGAAACCCGCCAAGCGGTCCTCGACGCCCATCTGGCGATCTACATCGCCAAAGCCCAGGAGACACCCCGTCGTCTACCCTGGAATGATGGCTACCGGAGAGGACAACCTCGCAGCAGTGCGACGGACATTCGAGGGTCTCGCTGCCGGCAACGCCGACCAGTTGCTGACGGTGTGGACCGACGACCTCATGCTCGAGCTGCCATACGCCGATCCACCCCGGCGGATCGAGGGCAAGGACGCGGCCCGCGCCTATCTCTCGCAAGCGTTCAAGATCTTTCGCTTCACCCTCGATATCACGGAGGTGCACGAGTGCGTCGACCCTGACCAACTCGTCATCGAGTACACGAGCAACGGGCACATCACCACGACCGGTCGCGCCTACGCGAACACCTACATCGCGGTGTACCGCTTCCGCGACGGGCGGATCTGGCAGGTGAAGGAGTTCCACAACCCGCTGTTGGTGGAGCGCGCTCGCACGCCGGAGTAGGCGGGAGCGCCATTCCCAGTTCAGCGAGCGTCGCCGGCAGGGTCGCCAACCACGTCTGCCGTCGTTCCCCTGCTGCAGCAGCGGACCGCTTGCTTGGTGGCGCTACCTTGAAGGACTTTGTCACCAAAAACTGGCACGTGAACTAGTGCGGTAGCACGGAACGTGTCGTCGGCAATTCGGTGCCGGCCCGTTGTCCTGTTAAGCGACGACTTGGTTATCGCCCCGGTGTGACGGTCTAGATGTGACGTGGCAGAGCGGCGACGTGGGTGGCGTGTCGTTGTTTCCTCTCGAGCGTAGGCAGCCACGCTCGGCGTTGGCATGCCGGGGGGACCCGGCGCTTGACCATCGTCCCGTCTTTCCCGCGTTTGACTTGCAGGCGGTGGACCGCCGATGGCGTGAGCTGTTCGCGGGCCTGGCCGGGAGCTGGCCGGCCGCTGGCCGGCGACCGGTCGTCGAAGCAGGAAGTGCTCGAGTTATTCGGACTGCTGTGGGCCGATGACGGCCCCAGCTCTGCCGTCCGGTGGCCGTGACTGCTTGCGGGTGGCGTGCCAAGACCGTCGCAGCACCAAACTTCGACACAGATGAGGCGACACTCTCGCCGAAATGTGCTAAAACCGCCAGACAGCGCCCTGCTGACGCTGACCGCGTCACGGATGTCGACCAGACAAGGGGGGGAACCACACATGGTCCTGAAGAGGAAGCTTCTGGTAGGCGCGGCTGCGCTGTTGGTCGCGGCCGCAGGTTGCAGTAGCTCGTCGAAGTCGTCCAGTACTAGCACCACGTCGGGCAGCTCTAGCACTACGTCGGGGAGCAGTAGCTCGCCTACGTCGGCGGCTGCCCCGACTGGGGGCCGCACCTACACAGTCGGTGTACTCACCGACATTACCGGTCCCGCGTCGACCAACGCGTTTACGATTCCGAAGGGGGTCCAGGCCGGGATCGGGCTGGCGGCCACCGAGGGATATCACATCAAGTACGTCGTGGCCGACACCGGCTCGTCGCCGGCGGGCGTCCTCACCGCGGCGGAGCGGCTGGTCGAGCAGGACCACGTGTTCGCGGTGATCGCCAACTCCGGCTTCACGTTCGCAGCTGCGCCCTACCTGAAATCGAAGGGGATCCCGGTGATAGGCGCCGCCGTAGATGCGAGTGAATGGATCACCGATGCCAACATGTTCTCGATCATCGGCACCGCGGACTACACCAAGGTCTACAGCACACCCGGGTTGTTCTTCAAAATGGTGGGCGTGACGAACCTGGGGGTGCTCGGTTACAGCATCTCGCCCAGTTCGTCGTTGTCAGCCAAAGCGACCGCCGTCGCAGCCCAACAGCAGGGCATCAAGGTCGGATACGAAAACGCCAACTTCCCCTTCGGGGGCACCAATACCGGGCCGGCGGTGCTGGCCATGAAGAGTGCGGGGGTCAACGGGTTCCAAGGGGCCGTCGAGACCAACACCGTGTTCGCCATCATCAATGACCTCCGCCAGGCGGGCGTCACGGTGAAGGCGCTGATGTCAACCGGTTACGGTGGCGACCTGGTCCAAGGTGGCCCCGGGGCCGTTCAGTCCGCTCAGGGCGTCTACTTCCTCACGTCGTTTGAGCCAGTAGAGATGAACACGTCCGCCACCCAGCAGTTCCAGAAGTACCTCAAGACCTCTGCCGGTGTCACGACCTCACCTACCTTTGCTGAATACCAGGGCTACGTGTCCGTTGATGCATTCGTGCAGGGGCTCAAGGCCGCCGGGTCCAATCCGACCCAGGCCTCGTTGATCAACGCCATGCTCGGAATGACCAACTACGCGGGAGCGGGCCTCTGGGGCACCCACACGTTGAGCTTCGCCCTAAGCGCACGCGGCCAGGCATCCGGGATCGACAACTGCTACTGGATCGCACAGTTCGAAGGCACCACGTTCCACCTGGTCTCCGGAATGGAGCCCCTCTGCGGCGCCGTCGTACCAGGCAAGACAGTCTCCCTTGGCTCCTAACTCCGAAGGCGCACCCCAAGTCCCCAGGACAACCGTCTCACCCTTCCACGCCCCTTACGCCGGGAGGTTCCTCCGCACCCGCTTCAAGGTAGATGCTCGCCATCACGGCGTACCTTCAGACGCCGGCGACCTGTGGCCCCGAGGCTTCGGTGTACTGTCCAGCGGATGTCGATCGAGGGAGGGACGTTGAACGATCAGCAGTCAGTCCGCGACGAGCTCGATATCCAACGGGTGATCACCGACTACGCCTGGGCTTGCGACAACCGCGACTGGGGGCTTTTGAAGTCGATCTTCACCGATGACGCCCATCTCGACTTCGCAGTGACCCGGGGGCCTGCCGGGTCGCGCGACGAGGTCGTGGCGTGGCTCGAAGAGTCTCTGAGTCAGGTGTCGTGGATCCAGCACGTCGTGTCGAACTTCCAGATCGACCTCAAGGGGGATCGGGCCGAAGTACAGGCGATGTTCCACACCTCTGTGCGACTCCCCGAGATGGACGGCATGCTGGTCACCGGCGGGTATTACCAGGAAGAGTTCGTACGGACCCCCAATGGCTGGAAGATACAACGGCTGGTGGAGGACAACCGGTGGATGCAGTGGCCTGATGGCGTGGAACCACAACTGGGCTGATCCTACGACACAATGGGCCGCGCCGACCTGCTCGTCGTCGACGGGGATCCCTCCACACGGAATTCCCTGTGGCCACCTCGGGCCACGCCGAATGCAGGTCACTTACCTCTTTCTCGACGCCGACCCTTCGGAGCCGGGTGAACGGTTCCGGCCTGCTCTGGAAACGGTGGACGGAGACAGCGACGACCCCCGCGTTCGCCGGGCCTTTCCATACGATCATGCCGTATCAATGGGATCGATGTCTAGCCAGATGGAACAAGAGCAAACGAGCCCTGGCGAGTTGTAGTCCAATTTGTAGTCCAAGACGGCCCTTCATTTTCGCTGGCGTCCGAAGTAGCAGGGTGCGGTTGGTCGGCGTTGGTCCACGGCAATCAAGATGAGGGCACTGGCGCGGCGCTGGTCGTCGAGCTTTGCTCGGTAGAGGCGGATGAACCGACCGACCGAGAGTGACACCTCATTCCGACCAGCCCGCGTGCCTCGCCGCGGGTGATGTGCCGGAGAGCGCCAAGACGGAGTGAGTCAGCTCTCTGCGGGCGCACTACGGCTGCGGTTGGTCGACGGCTCTGACCGCGAGCAGCTCCAAACCCAGATTCTGGAGGCGATCAATGGCGCCGTGTAGGGAGGCCCGGTCGAGTTCGGCCCGTAGCCTGGTGGTGTCCTCGTCTACGGTGACATCGAAGTCTTCGAAGTCAGCGATGATGGAGGGTGGGGCTTGCCCGGCGATAGTGATCTCGTAGATCCTCGGGGTCATCAACGCACTGTCTTCTACTGGTGAGGCAACAGCGTTCGCATCCGTCTCAGGGTGCTGGGCAGTCACAACGTTTGCCACCACCTCTAAGGGGTGAAATTCCTCGTTCGACGGCCCATCACACCTCGCCCCCGTTCGGTGTAACCGGGGACTTTTTCCACGGTAAGAGGCTGCGTGCTGCGTACTAACCCCAAATGGGGGATTTCCGAGCATCCCGTGAGGACAACACTATTGCTCAGCCCCACAAGGCAGGGCTCATTGGACATGCATTAGAGGTGGGTAATGTTTTCGGCTTCTCGGATTCGAGCGACCACATGATGATTGAACTGATCTCAAATGCCCCGGGCACACTAATCTGTCGGCCGATAGGCGAACTCGACATCGCATCTGTGCCTATTCTTGACCAGGTGCTGAGCGACGTAGCTAGAACCGGGGAAACGCTTACTATAGACTTAGTCTTCGTTAGTTTCATTGATCTTAATGGAGCGAGAGCGCTCTTGAAGTCGAAGGAGTATGTAAGCGACACGGGCATCGCAACGCAACTCGTCGGCGGCTCGGAGGCCGTCCGACGCATGCTTTACTTCGTCAGGTCGAGTCGCACGTTACAACACCTCCTAGTCTTTAGGAGTCGCACGCTTCAGCGCCTCCTAGTCTCTGACAGCGACGCCGGCAGTTAGCCTCCAACCAAGTGACCGTCTGGGGCGATTTTGGCTGCCTGTCGACGGTCCAGCCGGGCACAGGTTTGGTCGAGGCGTTGGCTGTCGGCGGTCGATCAGGTCGTGTGGGTCCTGTGGGGTTCACGGCAAGTGACCACTTACCAGCCAAACTATTCCGTGGGGGGACCAAGCTCACCATCTGCACCTTCTGGCCTCTTGGTTACCTTACCTAGCGGAGTGCTTCTTCTTCCTTTTCAGGTCTTGGTGCCGGCGAGTTCGACCGTCCGCCAGCGCAGGAGCCGGCGTTCGGTGGCACGCAGGAGTCCCGAGAGGGCCACGGCCACGATGATCAAAAGGACGATTGCGCCGAAGAAGTCCGACGTGTCGAATGTGTTGAGTTGCAGGGCCAGGTAGCCGCCCAGCCCCGCGGAGCCGGTGAACATCTCGCCGACCACCGCCCCCAGGAAGGCGTAGCTCAGGTTGAGTTGAAGGCCGCCGAAGATGGCTGGCATGGCAGACGGGAGCTCGAACTTCCAGAACCGGGCCCACCGTCCCGTCCCCAGGGTGCGGCCCAGTAACAGGTGATCACGACTGGTCGACTGCAGCCCGGCGTAGGTGGAGAAGGCCATGATGAAAAACCCGAGGCTGACCACCAACGCGATACGCGATGTGCTGCCGAGCCCGAACCAGAGGACGAACAGGGGGGCTAACGCGATGCGGGGCAGGTTGTTGAAACCGGTCATGAACGGTCGGGCCACAGTGTCCACGATGCGGAACTCGGCCATTAGATAGCCGGCCGCCATGCCCAAGACGGCGGCGATGGAGAAGCCCACGAAGGTCTCGTAGAGCGTGGTGCCCATTAGCGACAGCAGATTCCCCTGAGAGATGCCGTGCCAGAACGACGGGAAGTACTGACTGGGCTCGCTTACGAACGCCGGGTTCAACCAGCCCTGTCGAGCCACCAGCTCCCACGACCCGAAGAGTAAGCACAGGGCCCCGACCTGAATAGCGATGACAGTGGGGGACAGCCGCCTGCGTCCCTGGTGACGTGTCCCGGCCCTGGCGCCGGCAGTGGCCAACGGTTCGCTCAACACGCTCATGGGGCGCTCACCACCTCTTCTCGAAGCTCGGCCCAGATCCGCTCGTACAGCCGGTGGAAGCGGTCGTCACCTTGGAGGGACACGATCGAACGAGGCCGGGGCAGGTCCACCGTGAACACCGCCTTGATCCGCCCCGGCCGGGCGGTGAGCAGCACTACTCGGTCAGCCAGGGCGATCGCTTCGTGCAAGTCGTGAGTGATCAGGATGACCGTAGAACCGATGGACTGCCACAAGCTCGAGAACATGTCTTGTAACAGCAGCTTGGTCTGGGCGTCCAACGCCGAGAACGGCTCGTCCAACAACAACAGCTTCGGTGCAGTCGATATTGTCCGGGCGATCGCCACCCGCTGGCGCATCCCCTGCGATAGCTGCGCCGGGTACGCCCGGGCGAAACCATCCAACCCCACCCGGGCCAGCATCTCCGCGGCGCGGGCACGGCGCTCTGCCTTGGCCACCCCGCCTATCTCCATAGCTAGCTCCGCATTGGCCGCAACGGTCCGCCACGGCAGGAGGGCGTCCCGAGCGAACAAGTAGCCCACGTCCCGGTTGCCGGCTCGCGGCGGGCCCTCCAACACCGACACCGTCCCATGCGTCGGCACTTCCAGGCCAGCCACCACATTCATCAGCGTGGTCTTCCCACACCCCGACGGCCCCACCACCCCAACGAACTCCCCCCGTCCGACCGCCAGCGTGATGTTGTCGAGGACCTTCATCTCCCCACCCCCCGTCGTCGGGAACCGGTGCGACACGCCTTCAACGGTCACCGCGACCGTCGAAGGCGGGGGGTCGGCGGACGGCGTTCGCCTCGGGTCGCGCGTCCTGATTGGGTCCATCACGCGCCCGTCCCGAGGGCGCCCTGGCCGGCGGCGCGGACGGCCGCGACCACCTCAGCTGGGCTCTGGGGGATCCCTGGCACGTACCACTGGTTAAGCGGGATGGTCTTGGACAGCAGCCCTTTGCCCACCCAGAACTGCTGGAACGCGCCGATCCCGGCCGCTGACACGGAGGCGCCGATGAGGGGCAGTACGGCTTGCAGGAAAGGCGTGGTCACCTTGGCCTGGACGATGAACCGCGGGATGTTGTCGCCCTTCTCCAGCGCCGCTTGGACGGCGGGCAGGTTGGCCGGGTTGTGCATCCACACGTCGGTTTCCTCGAGGGCCAGCCGGATGCGATTGACAGTGTCGGGGTGCGCCTTAGCGAAGTTTGCGGTGACAAACTCCCAACCGCCCGCGTAGCCCTGAACCGATCGCAGAGACGAGTTCGCAGGGAGCAGCCTGTTGGGATCGGTGGCCGCACCGAAGATTGGAACCTGAGCCACTGCCGTGTTGATGATGGCTTGGTTGTGCTGCAGGTGTACCAGCAAGTAGGCGGTAACCGGATCGGTCATGGCGGCGGACACCCGGCCGGTGTCGATGGCAGACACTACGGTGGCTGGTAGCCCGCCCAGCGCCTGGTAGGTGACCGCGCCAGCAGATAGGCCAGCGTCAGTTACCAGCTGTTGGGCATAGAAGTAAGCCGAGGTCCCCAGCCCTACCACCCCGATGCCCTTGCCCTTGAGGGACTGCACGGCTTTCGGGTACGGCCCATCGAGGTTCTCGCCCTTGGGGGCGACCAGCACCCAGCCGGCCGAGGTGGCTCCGGTGACCACCCGCAAGGCGATGCCCTTGTCCATCCGCGGTCCGGCCAGGGTGGTATCGCCCATCACCAGGTCCAGGCTGCCGGCGACCAAACCGGCGAAGGCGACCGGACCGCCGGCCGAGATAGGCACCATATGGGCGTCTATCCCGTTTTTCTGGAAGAACCCGGCGGCCGAGGCCAGGTCGACCAGCCAGGTGAAGAACGAACCCTGGTAGTACCCGACCTTCAGCGACACGGGAGCCGGCGAGCCTGCGGAGCCGGGCGTGGGACTCGCTTTATTTCCGTTCGACCCGCACGCAGCCACGAGCACGACCAGGGCGGCGCACCCCGCCATCGCTTTAGTCATGGCCCACCGCAGCCGGCGCACGGTCATGGAAGGGATCCCCCCTTCGTGCTTGACTGTCTTGGGGGCCTCCCAGGGCTGAGCAGGCGCTGGATCCCGACTCGGCGGTGCGACAGCGACGACGTTCGGAACTGACATCTCGGCTCTCATTCCGTTACATTCTCGGATCAGGTCCGAGAGCGGAAGATTACCGCCCGGTTATCTCAGGCAGGAACGGCGACACCGAGTCTCTCGTGGCCGCACCGCCTTGGTACCAAGCCCACCCACGGAGAGGAGCGGTACGCAAACCGGCTCGAGAACCTCAGTATGCCCCCGCTGCGGAGGCAGTTAACGACTGGCAAAACTCTGCAGACCTGACAACTCGCAAGAACGATCATCGCAGACGAAAGGAAATGTGATGAGGTCAGGGATGTGAGCGCGCCCAACTAGCCTGGCGTTATGCCGCGTCAGGCCGGCGACGGAACTGACCTTCGACCCATTGCGCCGCGACTCGTGAGCTATGGCCTCGACCAGAAACGCGACTGCGGGATGTCAAATGATCCCAATCGAGGTGGCCCGCTTGACCGCTGCGGCTCGGGAGGTGACGCCCAGCTTCATGTAGGTGTGACGCAGATGGGTCTTGACGGTGTTGAGGGAGAGATGGAGCTGGGCGGCCATGTCGGCGTAGGTCAGGTGCTGGGGAAGCGCTTCCAGCACTCGTATCTCTGCCTCGGTGAGCGGGTCGGGCAGGTGGCCGCGGTTGGGGCCCACCACCCTGTGTTTGCGGGCGCTTACACCGCCGGCGATCAATGAACGGACGCTGTCGGTGTTGGGGTAGTGAGCTGAGTCCGAGATGAGCTGGTCCACAACCTGTGGGGCCGTGTCTAACACGGTCTGCACGTAGCCATGGCGCTCTGCCACTGCGACCGCCTGCCTGATCAGTTCGGGTGCTCGGGCCGAGGCTCCGACGATCGCCACACTGGCTCGAAGTAGGCGCAGCTCCAGATCGGAGCGGATGGTTGGGCCCTGGGGAGGAGCGGTGCTCAAGATGTCGCCGGCGGTTCGATGGTCATTGGTCCTCAGCGCGATCAGCGCGGAGATGACCCTGCGCCGGTCTTCGGGCAGCTGTTCGGCCATCCTCAGAGCCCCGTTCCGATCGCCAAGTGCGAGCCGGAGGCTAGCTTCCAGTTCGTCGGCCTGGGCGAATAACACTGAGTCGTCGCATCTCAGCGCCGTTCGCGCCGCCGGCAGTGAGTCCAAGGCATCATCGAGGTTGCCAGCGGCAGCCCAGATCCGGGCTCGGTCTAACTGGGCGAAGTACTCGAAGGCGGGGCGGGCGCCGCTGACCAGGTCCAGGATCTGTTCGACCAAGCTGGCGGCGGCGTCTAACTGGTGCCGCTCCAGAGCCAGCTGGGCCGAGGTGCGTAGTGCCGCAAACGCGAAGTAGTGGTGGTCAAAGCCGAGCCCGCGGCTCGACTCCATGGCGCGGGCGGCGAGGACGTCCGCCTGGTTGAGCGCCCCCTCCGCGAATGCAATCTGGCTGTTGAGGCCAGGGCAGAGCACGTCGGTCACGGACTGAGGGCTTGAGGCAGAGGAGGCGAGCGTGTCGACCAGCTGGCGGGCCGCCGCGAGTTGACCGAGATAGGTGTGGCAGTAGGCGCCCGTGACGTCGAGGGCGCGGAGCCAGGGGTCGATGGCACCGGCGTCGATGTCGAGGCTTCGCGCCCACTTTCGCTGGGCCAGTGCCTCTTGTAGCTGGCCGGTGCTGGCCAAGTAAATGGCGTTGGCCCACGAAAGTTGCACGGCCAGCTCCGGCTGTCTGGCTGGATCGATGTGGGCCGTTCGGGCCAGGGCGAGCGCCCGCCGGCCGCGCTCGAAGGCTCCTCGCAGCTGCAGATCGGCGGCCAGGGCGACCAGCAGGTCAGGCCTACCGGCGAAAAGCTCGGGTCGAATCTCGTCGAGGTCCAAGGCGCTGCCGAGGGTGGGGTTGGCTTCGAAGTCGAGGATGAGCCGTTCTCGAATCAGCCGAAAGGCGCCGGCTTCATCGCCGGCGGCCAGCAGATGGCGCGCCGCCGGCCCCACCTGGCCAAAGTCGGCCAGGTATTGGGCGGCCCGCTCATGCAAGCGCCGCTCACCAATCGGGTCGTTGTGGTGAAGCTGGGCCCGCAAAACTTCCTTGATCAGCTGGTGGTAGCGATACGTGGGGCCCTCGTCGTCCACGCAGGTTACGAACAGGTGGGCACCGTAGAGGTACTGGAGCAAGGCGGCCGACCCTTGGCCGCGCAAGGCGTTGCATGAAGGCACCGTCATCTCGTCGAGGATCGAGGTGGCCAGCATGAACTCGACCAGCTCGGGAGGTTGTCGCGAGAGGACCTCGTCGAGAAAATACCCGGCTACGGTGTGGCGATGCAGCTCGACTCGACTGGCGGCACTGACGGCATCCGGTGACCGCTGGATCGACAGTGCTGCCATCTGTAGGCCCGCGATCCAACCCTCGCTGCGCTGGTGGACGACATTCAGGTCCCGCTCGTTCAGACTCAGATCGAACCCAGAGAGAAACGCTCTGGTTTCCTCCGCGGAAAACGACAGATCCTGATCCCGCAGCTCGACCAGCTCTTCGTTGGCTCGCATCCTGTGAAGCCGAAGGCCCGGGTCGGTCCGGCTGGCCAGGACCAGCTGCAGAGAGGCCGGCCGGCACTCCAGCCACAAGGTCAGGGTGTCCGCCCCGGCGGCTCCGGTCAGGTGGAAATCATCGATCACCAGCACCCGAGGCCCGTCTAGACCGTCAAGGTCTTCGGCCAGGGCGGCCATGACATCGGCGGAGACCTCGCCGTCGAGGCCCAAAAGTTGCCGGGCGTCCTCTCCCAGTTCAGGCTCATGGAAGGCCCGTCTCAGCCCTTCGATCATGGCAGCCACAAACCGGGGCGGCTCGGCGTCGGCGGGATCACAGCTGAGCCACGCGGTTGGTCGCTCCGGGTGGGCGGCCAACCAGTCGGCTAGAAGGGCGGTCTTGCCCGCCCCGGGCGAGCCCATCACCAAGGTGAGACGGGCCCGTCGTCCTCGGTCCAGAGCGTCGAGCAGCCTGGACCTCCGGACCAGCCGGGATGGTGCGCCGGGAGCGTGGAACTTGGAGGGCGGAAACCGAGGGCTGCGAAGGCCGAGCCCGTCGTTTCCCTTCCGACCCACCATCTTCGGTTGCCCTCCAACCTTCGCCGACCGCCCGGCTGGTCAGTCATCCTGCGGGCCGCACGGTGGCCACGTCCTACCCACGGGATTGTATCTCACTCGAAGGAGGTGACGACGGGGGCAACGTCGGCCCGAATGCTGAGGGTGAAATGGCTCCGACCTCTCTGGGCCCTTGGCTTGGAATTGCTCGAAGTGCGGACCATCGAGCAAACGCAAGGTAACGGCGGGAATATCGCTCGGGGAAGCTACTTCAATGTCCACCCTGGATGGCAAAGGGTCACTGTACTTCGCCGTCTCAGTATTCTCCACTGCCGAACTCGACGACATCACGCCGCAGGTCGACATCGCCGGCCTCGTCATCATGGTCCAGATGTTCGCCGAGCCCCGTGGCCAGGCCACCCAACACCACGAGCCGAACCCGTAGTCATCAAAGGAGCGACTTCGCTTCGGTGGCGAGCGCGGTTGGTGAGCCACGCAGCACGCTAGGCAGGAGAACCTGGATACGCGCTTCACCCGATCACGGCGATCCCGGCCGCGGCAGAAGTCGTGTTGCCCCGGGACGCTGAGTGCTAGAAGCCGTCGTAGACGGAGTCCTCGTTCGCCGCCGGGACGGCACCGCCATGTATCCCCTGCTGGTATTCCTGGGCGTCGTCGCCCCGCGGGCTCTGGACCGCGGCTCGTCAAAAATGTCTCCAGACCGCTGCAAGCGTGGCTTTATTCGGAACTCGAATCTTGTTGACGGCGGTACGGACCGAGCCGCGATCGCGGTGCACACCTCGTCGGGCCGGGCGGGAACGTAACCGCAGAAACTCGTTACACCAGCGCATAATCACCCAACTCAAGTGATCAACCCTATGCCCAATGCCGTCACACTGAGCTTGTGGCTGACCACTACCACATCGTCATCGGCACCAGCGGGCCTGGGCGAGCCGCGATGGCCCCTCAGGGCCCGTCCTACCTCTTTCTCACTGTCGTGGGTCCACGGGCAACTGGTCGCCCCGGCCCCTTTTACCACCACTGCCTGATACCCAAAAGGAGAACAGTATGAGCCAGAGTCATATGGTCCTCGACCTCCCGATTAAGGGTCCAGCCAACGCCAAGGCGCTGCCGGAGGAGCTGCCCCCGTTGATGCCCGATTTGGCACGAGCGCAGGATGAGCTCGGTACCGTACATTTCTCCCGGTTCATGATCGAGGGAGACGAGAAGCTTCTCTTCCTCTCCGACATTGACGGCGAGGTCGACCAGCATATTGAGCGGCTCGTGGAGAGTGCCGGCCCGGTATTTGATGCCATCTTCACGTACTTGGACGACCCTCCGGCCGCAGCCGCGGCCAGTAACCCCCAGAGGGTCGTCAAGTGGCTGAAGCATCATGTCCGCGAACCTCTAGACACGTACTTTGCTTACGAGGACGCCTCGGTTCAGGACATCAAGGCGTGGGCGCGCGCCGCGGGCTACACGGGCAATACCTCGCAGAACCCTTTGCTGACCTACCTGTCCATCAAATCACGTCTGCAAGGTTTTGCATTGAAAATCGCTGCGATGTCTATTCGAGACGAGGGGCATGAAGGGTCGGATTCTGTGGGGACGCTGCATTTCGCCCATTGGGTGCCCTTTGAGCACAACCACTTAGGCTTCTTCACGATCTTCGACGGTTCCATCGAGAAGTACATCCAGGACTTCGCCGACAACCTGTCACCCGTTTTCGACGCCATCTTCCCACATGTCACCGGCGCGCCGCCGACCCCGGTCGCAAAGAACGCCCAGGCATTCTATCAGTGGGCATTGTCAAACAACTATCCCCCCATCGGGTTCTACAGCGCCTATCCCGGTCTCTCGGTGCAAGACATCCGCGCCCTCCTGGCCGATTACCGCAAGTCACCAGCGGCCACGGACAGATAGCCCTGGGCGTGCCATGGTCACGAACCCTGATCAAGCCCGAGGTCTGCGTCCGCCAAGATGTCGAACACACAATGAGGACCGACGATGAAGGGCCCGGGCCTTCTTCGCCGGTTAGTTGGTCGAGGGTCGCATGAAGCTCTGGTGAACGGTGACGATTCGGCGGCGGCGCAAGAGTCGCCACTCGATCTCGGGGATATTCAGGGATTGGTTCTCCGGAGCTACCGAATGCCAATGGTACGGCATTTCCTGTTGACAGTAGGGGTGCCGGCACAAGCGCGCAAACAACTCGGACGGCTCGTGAGCGGCGACGAATCCGACGTTCCACAGATCACCACTGCCGCGGATTGGCACGTGGGCTTCGCGCCCGGACCGGGAGACGATCCCACGGCTGCCCCGCTTCGCCACCCGGACTACTGCCTCAACATCGGTGTCACCTGGCCCGGACTGGTGGAGTTAGAGATGGTGGCGCTCGTCAGAACGCTCTCCTTCAAGTCGTTCGGTGCCTTCGTCGAAGGAGCTGCGCAACGAGCGGAGTCGGTCGGCGATGTTGGAGCAAGCTCGCCTCAGAACTGGATTAGTGCTTTTGGAGCAGGGGACGGTCACGTGCTCTTGACGCTGCACGCCATCAGCCCGGAAGCGATGAAGGGCTACAGCGAGAGGCTGTGTACTTGGTTTGCAGAGGGAAATGCCTTTCGAGAGATCTGGCGACAGGACGGGATGGCGTTAATGAACATGGAAAACGGCCAACCCGTGCCGACCTCCAAAGTCCACTTCGGATACACCGACGGAATCAGTACCCCCACTATTCGCGGCGGTCCAGAAGAGTATCACCCCGATCACCAACGGCCCTGCGAGCCATGGCTCTTCGTCCTGAGGGAAGAAGCTGAGAACTACGACGTACCGGAGCCACACGAACTCGGCCTCAATGGTAGTTTTGCGGTCTTCAAGAAGGTCGAGACCGACGTCAAGGGCTTTGAAGACTTCTTGGAGTCGTATCGTCACAGGATCGACCCGGAACTGCTGGCCGCGAAGATGTGCGGGCGATGGCGCAATGGGGTTCCTCTCGCTCTGTCACCGGACACGGATAGCCCGCCGGGAGGGATGTCGCCCGAAGAGCTGAACGATTTCGAGTATGTAGAGGCCGATGGTTCGGGAGATCCGAAGGGGATCCGCTGTCCGGTCGGTGCCCACATACGGCACGTCAATCCGCGAGGTCAACCAGTGGCAGGCCAAGGGCGGCCCGGCGGCAGCAACAATTCTCACCGACTCATTCGTCGCGCTCTACCGTACGGGCCTACTTATGATCGAACGAAACCCGACGATGGCATCGAGCGCGGAATGCTTTTTCACTTCATCAACGCGAAGATCGAAAACCAGTACGAGTTTGTGCTGCGGCAGTGGGTCAACGACGGCGAGTTTGCCGGTGGCGTCAGGCTTCACCCGAAGTCGAAAGATCCACTGAGTGGCACCCAGAACCCGGACGAGAGTCTTTTCGTCATTCCGCGGGCAAATGGACACCCTCCAATCGAAGTAACCGGTCTCTTGAGTTTCGTCACAACCAAGGCTGCTGCATACGTGTTCCTGCCCAGCATCACGGGCATCAAATTTGTCGCCAACGCGGGAGGGAGCGTGTAGTTGGCCGTGGCGTAGTCGAAGTTCCCAGCGAGGATCGAGGGTAGACACCGTGAGTTTCAGTCACAACGTTGAGAACGTGGTCCAAGTGGTAGAGGGTGTCGGCGTGGCGATCCTGGTACTGGGTGGACTGCTGGTTCTGCTTCATTCCGGTGTGCTGTATTTGATCCCAGCTCGTCGCGCTCGGGCGTATCACTACTTCCGGAAGCATCTCGGTCGAGTCATCCTGCTGGGCCTTGAAGTCCTTATCGTCGCCGACATCATCAGAACGGTCATCGTCGACCAGAGTCCGAAGAGTGTGGCGGTGCTCGCTACTATCGTTGCGGTCAGGATTGTCCTCAGCTGGTCGCTGGCGGTTGAGATTGATGGTGTCTGGCCGTGGAAAAAAGACCAGACTTTCGCTGGTCCTGAGGGAGGCGGCGATGGCGATGGCAGCGGTGCCCGGGAGATAAAGCCTCCAGCCTCCTGACACTGTCTGACGCCTTCCACATTTGTGGGCGTTCCCTGGAATCGGTGTTCCCTTCTCGGCGCTCGCGTTCCAAGTCGTCATCAAGGACGAGCTGGGCTGGTTCCTGAACGAGATTCGGCAGCGGGAGGCCCACGGACGGCTCCAATCCCACAACAAGAGTCGGCACGGGCCAGGCGCACCCGGCACTGCCGAGGTCGTCAATCCGGTCCGGTGTCGTCTCGGGCTGCTATCCACGCCGTTCCGTCTCGATATGCTTGTTCAAGGGCCGCACCGAGGCGTTCGCTTGAACGGTACATGTTCTCCGTACCGAGAAGGTCTGCGAGACCGGTGACGCGAAACTGTTCTGCGAGCTGCTTGTTGAGGGAGACCACCACCAGCTTCGATCCCACGGCTGCGAGGCTTTCGGCGTATCGCCGAAGCACGTCGATGAACGTCGAGCCGATGTCGCTGCGCTCGCGCAGGCGCAGAATGACAACGGTGTTCCCCGATTGAGGTGTCGGCGCCGGCAGCGCGGCACCAAAGATCGGTGCGGCCGCGAAGAACAAGCTGCCGTAGGGCTGGAGAATGACGACCTGGCTGGCCGGAAGCCGATCGGGCGGATCGACTTCTGTCACGTGCCCGTCGTCGGTGAACAGCTGTCGTTTGACGGTGACCTTGTTTGACTGCCCGATCACGTAGAGGGCCACTGATAGGCCTACCCCAGCGAGGACGGCGTACTGCAGCGGGATGACGATCGTGAGCACGAAGGTGGTGGCCAGGACGACTCGTTGAGACACGCCGGTTCTCCACACCGAGGCCAGGTCGGCCGGCTTGATCGTTCGCACGCCGACGAGGATCAGGAGACCGGCCAGCGCCGGCATGGCTATGTTGTCGATAGGGCGTGCGAAGGCAACGATGATTATGGCCATCACGGCGCCGGCTGCGACCAACGAAACCCGGCTGCGCGCCCCGGCGGTCTTGTTGAGCGATGATGCGGACACCGACCCCCCGACGGGCATCCCTTGAAGGACCCCGGACGCCACGTTGGCCACGCCCTGTCCAAAAAAGTCCCGGGACGCGTCGGGGTAACTACCGTCCCGATTTGGGAAGTTGGCCGAGATGCCGGCTCCCTGCACCAGCCCCACCAGCGCGAGCGACAGCGCCGGTATGAGCAGGGATGGCACCAGAGTGAGGTCCGGAAGCTGGGGGCGCGGCAGTGTGCCCAAGGTGGCGCCCAGGTCGTGCACGGTGGCTATGTCCCACCCCAGCCCCTTCGCCGCCGCCGAGGTGACCACGACCGCCACTACCAGCCCGAGCGGCCCGAGCGGGGTTCGCTCGAGCACGACGATGAGCACGATGGTGGCTAGGCCGATCGCGACAGACTGTCCATGCAGCCGGCCCGGGTGCAGCAGCGTGTCCAATGCACGGGTAAGACGGGACCCGTGCGGCGAGCTGTAGCCGGTGAGGTTAGCCAACTGGCCGAGGACGATGTTCACCCCGACGGCGTTGATGAAGCCCACCATGACCGCGTTGGATACGAAACGCAGCACCGTTCCGAGCTTGAGCAGACCGGCCGCGGCCATGACCACGCCCGTCAGCATGGCCAGGGTGAACAGAGCCGGGGCGGGGTTGGCGGCGTCGTGAACGGCTGAAACGTCAGCGACCAGGATGGCCATGGCGCCCGTGCCTTGCACCGCCATGAACGTCGACGAGGTCGCCAGAGCTCCCGTTGCGGTGCCCACCATGTAGCCGTACACGCCGGCGAGCGGGTTCACGCCGGCGAGCAGCCCTGTGGCCAGACCGTCGGGGACGCTCTCAATCCCCAACACCGAGCCGGCAACCAGGTCGTGACCGAGATCACGAAAGCGGGTCGGGTTTTGACGAGTCATCACTCGGTGTCCGGACCGGTGCGTGGGCGCGTCCGGCCGGCATCGTGGAGCACCGGCGGTCTCTCCCGCCGGGGGACACCGAATTTTCCCGCGCCCGTGCTATCGGGCGCAGCCCGCAGGATCAGCCCGCATATGCGCCTGCGGGTGACCGTCTCGCCGTCGTACGCCCGTCTCCGAGCGCCGATTACGCCGCCCTGGTAGCCCGGCGCGCCCGCCCACTCTGTGTTCTCGTTCTCGCCCATCACCGTGTGGTTCCCAACAGCGACAGCGCCGAGCGCATCGGGTTGCACACCGGGCTGGGTCTCGGGTGGGGCCTTCGTGTCAGGCGCTGATGCCGCCGGCGACGGCGGCTTGGTGGATGTCTTGGTGTAGTGCCGCGGCGGCCTGGTGTGGTTTTGGTTGGAGGTCGAAGACGACTTTTTTGACCGTGCCGGTGAAGGGGTATGGGGACCTGTCGGAGTATGCCGGGTCGACGGGTAGCCCGTTGTCGCGGCCGATGTCCAGCCCCGCGTACGCCGAGAATCGTAACAAGACGGTCTTTTCGATGCGGCCCTCACCGATCTTGGCCTGGTTGGCGTAGAGGGTCACGTCGCCTCCGGTGCGTGGCCGGGGGGCGTCGGCGTCGAACTGCATTCCCACTGAGATTTCACCGGTTGGTAGGGGCTCGGTAGAGACCTGGTGGTATTGCTCGACGCCCATCATCGAGTAGGTGTGGTGGAGCCGGCCGCGGTCATCGACCCACAGCGAGAAGCCGCCCATGGCGTCGGCTTCGGCTACGATAACGCCCTCCGCACCACCGTCGGGTACATGCAGCTCGGCCTCGATGGCGTAGGAGTGCCCGTAGATGCGGGGAATCATCCCCGAGGCGATGTTCTCTACGTCTCCGTAGAAGGTCATCCTGGTAACGGTGGGCATCGGCGGCAGGATCCCGAAGAACACCGAGAATCCGGCCATCAGCGGGAGGACTTTGTTGGCTTCGGCCTCCTGCCAGAACAACGCTTTGAGTTCGGCCAGCTTCTCGGGATGCTCGGCTGCGACGTCTCGGGCCTGGGAGTAGTCGTCGGGCAGGTAGTACAACTCCCACCGGTCCCCTTCGGGGTCATAGGCGCCGGGCGCGAATCTCTGGATGGTCTGGGGGGTGGCGTCCCACGGGATCCGGTCCAGCTTGGCGGCCGCCCACCACCCGTCTTTGTAGAAGGCCCGGTTGCCGTAAATCTCGAAGTACTGTTGCGTGTGGCGTTCGGGAGCGTCGGCGTCGTCGAAGGTGTGGGCGAAGCTGGTGCCATCCATCGGTACCTGCTCGGTGCCGTCGACCACCGTTGGCTGGGGGATGCCGGCGGCTTCAAGGACGGTCGGTCCGATGTCGATGCAGTGGGTGAACTGGCTGCGCCGACCGCCCGGGTCAGCGATCCGCTCCGGCCAGGAGATGACCATGCCGTTGCGGGTGCCGCCCAGGTGCGAGGCGACCTGCTTGCCCCACTGGAAGGGAGCGTTGCCCGCCCACGCCCAAGCGGCTGCATAGTGGGGTGCTGTGGCGTCGGTGCCCCACGCTTCGAGTCCGCCGTATCGGTCGATGAGCGACAGCTGCTGTTCGGGTGACAAGGGTATGCCGTTTTGCATGGTCAGCTCGTTGAACGATCCGGTGAGAGTGCCTTCCATGCTGGCCCCGTTGTCGCCGAAGATGTAGATGACCAGGGTGTTGGCGGTCTCCCCCATCTCGTCGATGGCGTCGAGCAGACGGCCGATGTTCCAGTCGGCGTTTTCCTGATATCCCGCGTACACCTCCATTTGGCGGGCGTACAGCCTCTTTTCGCTGTCGG
This sequence comes from uncultured Actinomycetota bacterium, assembly GCA_963783945.1. GTDB lineage: Bacteria > Actinomycetota > Acidimicrobiia > Acidimicrobiales > Palsa-688 > CAWAPS01. The sequence continues at coordinate 351,562 of CAWAPS010000005.1, read as the reverse complement.
GTAGCGAGTCCCAGGCCGGTAACGCGTCCGGGCGGGGGGTGAGCACTGCGTCGGCGGGGATCACTCCAGAGCGCTTTTGGCGCTCGAACGTCTCCTGTCGCAACTGGTCCCAGCCCTGGTCGAACTTTCCCCGGTATTTGTCGCTCCACTGCGCCGGCACCTGGTGGGGGGCGTGGGCGCAACCGGTGGAGTAGTACACGAACCAGGGTTTCGTCTGGTCCTGGGCCCGCACCATGTGCAGCCACTGGACGGCCTTGTCCGTCATATCGTCGGGCAGGTAGTACTCCTGGCCGTCCTTCCCTTGGGGCACCCCGATTGTGGTCTGGTCCTGGGTGATCAGCGGGTCGTACTGGCCTGCCTCGCCTCCCAGGAGCCCCCAGAAGTGATCGAACCCCCATGAGTTCGGCCAGCGGTCGAACGGACCTGCCGCCCCCTGCAGGTGATCGGGGGTCATATGCCACTTGCCGAAACCACCGGTGCTGTAGCCGTTGCCCTGGAGGGCCCGCACGAACGATGCGCAATCTTTCGGTACCGCTGCGCTATAGCCGGGGAACGGGCCGGGTAGCTCCCCGATCGAGCCGAAACCTACCCGGTGATGGTTGCGCCCGGTGAGCAGGGCCGCCCGGGTTGGCGAGCATAGGGCCGTCACATGGAAGCGGTTGTACGTCAGGCCCTGATTGGCGACCCGGGTCATAGCTGGTGTCGCAACCGGGCCGCCAAAGGTCGAGGGGTTACCGAAGCCGGCGTCGTCGATTAGTACCACCAGCACGTTGGGTGCCCCTTCCGGAGGCCTGGCGGTCATGTTGATGGACCAGTCGGGCACGGATTTCTCTATGGTGCGACCGGTTGTCCCCCCGAAGTTCGGATCGGGGATCGGCAACCTGGTGCGATCCGGGTTGAACTTGCCCATGGCCTGGGCCAGCGAGCCCTCGAGCTGGCGGAGCCCGATCTTGTCGGCCTGGACCACCGACCGCATGGCCGCGCCCTCCATGGCTTGCTGGATGGCCAGGCGATACTCGTCCTCGTAGATCGCAATGATCCCGGCCGAGCCCGCTGGCAGAGCCTGTCCTAGCTTGTCGTGCAACCCGGTCTTGATCTTGTGCTCGGCGAATTTCCCTACGATCGCCCCACCCACCGCGCCAACCGCCACGGACGCCAGTAGCTCCGGCGCGAACAGCCCGATGACCACCCCCACTCCCGCGCCCCATCCCAGTCCTTTGCGGCCCAGATGATCCCCTGTCGACACCACCGTGACCTCCCCGTCCTGATCGTGGGCGACGAGAATCACTCCTTGGACCCTCACCTGCTTGGCCTTGATCAGATCCACCACCGCGTCGAAATCCCGGCGGGCCGAAACCAGATCCCCGTAGCCCCCCACCAACAGATCGGTCTGTTCCTCACTCACCAGCGGTCCCCTTTCCTGAGCGATAACTACACAACGAGCTCGTGTTCTGGCAACTGGCCACAACAAATGTCCACAGTGTTCTCTGACATGGTCGAGCCCTTCCAGCCAGCGCAAGTAGTGCGGTCGCTGGGTATTTCCGTGGCAACACCGTAGGTCCAAAATCGAAGGCTGGGCCTCCCCTCATTCGGGCGATCCGCTCGTTCCGAAACCACCCGACAGGGGTGATCCGAACTGGCCAGGTTGAGAACAGAGTAACGACGCGGTCCAGTTCCGGATCGACGCACCGCCGGCTCCAAGGGGGCCGCTGACCTGCACAGAATTGGAGGAAGCAGGTGACTGCATATTCGTACCCGCTGTTGGGTGCTTTCTGGACGATGTTCTGGCTGTTCCTCTGGATCATCTGGATCTTTATCCTCTTCAGGGTCATCCTCGACATCTTTCGCAGCCAGGACCTGGGTGGATGGGGGAAGGCGGGATGGTTGATTTTCGTCATCGTGTTGCCGTTCCTGGGTGTGTTCGTATATGTGCTCGCCCGGGGCAAACAAATGGGCCAGCGAGATGTCGAGGACGCCCAGGCCCGCGACCAGCAATTCCGCGCATACGTGCAGGATGCGGCGGCCGGGCAATCGTCGAGCGGGGCCGACGAGCTAGCCAAGCTGGCGGACCTCCGGGACAAAGGTGTCATTTCGGAGTCCGAGTTCGAACAGGAGAAGACCAAAATCCTCACTTGAAAGGGATGAGCAAGACCGTTAGAGGTCTCCTGGATCCTTCGCTCCATGAGGCCGAGTTTTGGCTTTGTCATTCGCTACCGTGCCGTTGACCAGGTGCTCGAAGCCGAGGCTGGATCAGGGCGAGTCGGAGTCGGCGCATGACCGTCTAAAGACTGGAGGGTCAAGGAAATGACCTCCTTACCGGAGCTCCCACCACCGGACAAGCGACGGTCGCTTTTGGTTTTCGGCGCCTTGAGGGCCGCGGCCATTGCCGCGGCCCTCGTGGCCGCCTACTACCTTCTGCCGTTCGACCGTCTCTCAGACAGCGCCTCAGTGCTGCTGCTGCTGGTGGGTATGGTCGGCGTGCTCCTTATCGTCTTGTGGGAGGTCCGGGCCATCATCAAGTCGCAGTATCCGGCTTACAAAGCGGTCGAGGCGCTGGCAATAACGGCCCCCCTATTTCTTCTCCTCTTTGCCACGGCCTACTTCCTCCTCCAACGCTCTACACCCGCGAGCTTCGGTCAACCGCTTTCTCGCACCGACGCCTTGTACTTCACCGTCACCACCTTTTCCACCGTCGGCTACGGCGACATCACCGCCAAAACCGAAGGGGCCCGACTGATGGTCATCGGGCAGATGCTCGCAGACTTGGTGGTATTGGGATTCGGGGTTAAGGTCATCTTTGGCGCGGTGGAGATGGGACGCCGCCGCCAGACACCAAACGCCCCAGACGAAAGTTCGGACTCCACCAAGACGTCCTAGCCGTAGGGGTGGCGAGAGTGGGACCGGATGGGCCAGGATCCATAGGGAATCTGATTCCGTCCGAGCAAAAGTTACTGGCCGTTCGCCAGTGGAACCGCCGACGCCCCTGAAGTGTCGGCCATATGAGGTTCACGCGGCTGCGTGGTTCGGGTAGGAATGGTGATTGCCTGGGGATGTTGCGGTGGCAGACAGGCGCCGCTACGTCCACACCGTGTCGGACACCCCCAGTTGCGGGCCCGGTCATCGCAGAGTAGGGCCCCTCAGTCGTCTATCCGGTGGCCGGCCACCAGCTTGGCGCTCATCTTGATGGCCTTGACCGCGCCGGTGGCCCCGGCCTGCAGGGTGAAGCCGAGCGTGAGAACGAAGATCCCCGGGATAAAGATAATGAGGAGGCTGGATCCGAGCATGAGGATGCCAATGCGGCCGAGGGCATACGGCGGCGAGCACACCACCGCACCGATGGCGCCACCCACAATTGTGGCCTTCAGCTTGTCTGCCCTGGAGTAGGTGGTCTTCATGCCGATCAACCGGGCCGGCACGGACACGTAGGCCACCATCATGACGGCCAGCACGATGCTCATGGAAATGACGAACCACCGATGTCCCCAGCGGTCGACATACAATGCCGCGGTTCCGAGCAGCAGTCCGATCGCCGCCCCGAATCCCACGACGACGGCCACGTGTGAGCGAGCTTGGCTGAAGCCCGGTCGGATCTCGTGCCGACCCGGTCTGACGATGGCAAACGCGAACACCGCGTTCAGGAAGAAGCTGGCGGTGGTGATGGCTGCCACGGCCACGATCGCGGCTATCAGGAACCAGCCGTGCAAGGTATGGAAGGACTTGCCGTGAAAGACGTGCGCCTTGAAATCCAGCATCGCGGCCCAGATCCACATGGCGGGAAGGACCTGAACGAGGGTCAGCCGCCAGTTGGTGAAGATCAGTTTCAATCCCTCGAAGAGCATGGCGAACCCGCCGACCACGACTCCCAAGGATGCAAAGATGCGCCGGCGATTGCTCAGCTCAAGCACCGCGGCCTGGACGGTGGCATCGTCGCCCTCGCCGATGGCCCGTACCAGGCGGCGGATCTGGTTGACGAGGACTGCCCTACGCGAGCTGTAAGCACTGCCTGGTTCGGGATGCGCCGACGCCTCACTGTTCGGCATCAATGCTCCTCGTCTCCGTGCAGCCGCTCGTTGTACGTCAGGTTGCCAGGGCCCGACTGCAACATAATTCCCGCACCCTCCCAACCGGCGGAGTGCCTCTAAAGATCCACTGGTCGGCAGCCTAGAAAAGGTGGCCTACGGCATCCGCACCCGAACCGGGTGATCCGCGCCGTGCCGGCTATCTCGGATGCGACGCTTTGCGGAGGAGACCTAGGCCTTCAACCTTCGGATCGGCCGGCGGACGCGAAGTCATCTGCGGCCGCAGCCTTCCACAGCAAGTTCGATCAGGACGACTCCCGCGATCGTGGTGTCCGTGGTCAAACAGATTGGTGGTCGCCCGCGTCGGTTTCACCCGCATTGTGGGAGGTACGACTCCGCTCGAAGCCCGAGTATAGGGCTCGTTGACCCGACCCTGGAGCGAAACGGCATGACCGACCTCGACCTAGACGAGCTAGAACCGGTCGACTACCCGGTGGTCGAGTTGCCACCGGGCGTACCCAACTATACCGACGAGAGGGTCGCCCAGATCGGACGGCAGGTGGAAGTTGAAGGTCACCATGGCGGGCTGACCGGACGCTCAGTTCACCAGTCCGGCGGCCTGTGCCGAGGCTGCCGGAGACCAGACCTGAGGAGGTCGCCTGGAGGTGGGCGGAACCGCCCGGAAGCCGAGGGGAGCAGTCGATCATGGTAGCGCCCGGTGATGTCGTCGCCTTGCTGCGGACCCGCAGCTACCTGGTACTGCTGGTGGTGGCCGGTGTCCTCGGGGCGCCCATCGCAGCGGTCGCTTATTGGTTTCTTTACCTGGTCGATGATCTGCAGAAATGGCTTTACCAACCCGACTATCTGCTGAAGTGGCTCGGGTTTCATGGGGAACCGACGTGGTGGCCCATCCCCTTGCTGGGCGTGGCTGGTGCCTTGGTAGCGCTGACGATCCGCTATCTGCCGGGACGGGGCGGGCATTCGCCCGCGGATGGCTTTCAGCCCGGCGGTGCCCCCTCGGCGGGGGAGCTGCCGGGCATTGCCCTGGCCGCTTTGGCCACCCTCGGCTTGGGTGCGGTCGTCGGCCCTGAGGCGCCCCTCGTTGCTATCGGTGCCGGCCTGGCCGCGCTTGTCGTGCGCCTATCCAAGCGGGAAATCCCCCAGCAGACAGTGATGGTCGTGGCCGCGGCGGGCAGCTTCGCCGCGATCAGTACCTTGCTCGGTTCGCCGCTCGCCGGCGCCTTCCTCATCATGGAAGCGTCGGGGCTGGGCGGGCCGACGCTCGGCCTGGTACTGGTACCGGGCCTCCTGGCGGCCGGGGTCGGCTCGCTCATCTTCGTGGGATTCGACGCCTGGACGGGACACGGAACGTTCTCCCTGGCCGTGCCTAACCTCCCCCCGTTCAGCAACCCTGACGGTGCCGAGTTCGGCTGGGCCATCGCCATCGGTGTGGCCGCGGCCATCCTGGCCTACGGGCTCCGCTGGTTGGCGCTGTACCTGCGACCCCGGGTTGAAGGGCGGATCCTGGTATTCACTCCGCTCGTCGGACTCGTCATCGGAGGCTTGGCTGCACTGTTCGCCGACGTCACCGGAAAGTCGTCTTCCCTGGTCCTGTTCTCGGGCCAATCGTCGCTGCCATCACTGTTGGAAAACAGCGCCGCTTACTCGGTGGGAACGCTGATCCTACTGGTCGTCTGCAAGGGACTGGCTTACGGTGCGTCGCTTAGCAGCTTTCGGGGTGGTCCCGTTTTTCCCGGCATGTTCATCGGGGCAGCCGGCGGCATCGCCCTGTCTCACCTTCCCGGCCTCCCGATGGTGGCCGGTGCCGGCATGGCCATCGGCGCCATGACTTGCGCCATGCTCAACCTTCCGCTCACCTCGGTTCTACTGACTTCACTGTTCTTGGCCTCGGATGGACTCGCCCTCATGCCTCTGGTGATTGTGGCCGTCGTGGTGACATACGTGGCCCGGGCCCACCTCCCGCCCCTGCCCGGCCCAGCGACCACCTCTGCAGCGACGACCGCGCCGGCACCTGTGCACCGCGAGACGGCGCAGTCGACATGACAATTCGCCGGCGCCCCCCCGGCGCGCACCGAGTAGGAGGCCCAATGGTGCCGACACGCTGCGTCAGCGGCCTCACCTCCTAGGACGTGCCATCATGATGTCCTCCGATCAAGGTGCCGGCCCCGGACTACCGGGAGTGAACGGGACACCCGCAGTTGGTCACCGCATCCGACGTGGCGCCGAGCGGGCCAAAGGCAAATACGCCGGCTCGTCCGCTGAGCGTCTGTGGCGACGCCTGGACTCCATGGACTTCATCAATCGAGGGCTGCTCTTCGCAGCCACGCTGCTTCTGTGTTTCTTCCCCTTTCTGATCGTCGCCAACGCCCTCGCTGGAAGATCCACGGTCAACACGCTGGCTCGGCGACTGGGACTCAACCAACAAGCAGCCGCCGACGTCAGCCGGCTATTCACCTCTCCGACCGCCACGTCCAGCGCCATCACAGGGACCGCCTGGCTGTTCTTCATCCTGGGCGGTATTGCAGCAGCCTGCGCGGTTCAGGAGCTCTACGAGCGGGCGTTCGAGCTCGACGGCCGGGGGATGAGAGACGTGCTCCGCCGGCTAATCTGGCTAGCCATCCTGGTCGGCTGGTCGGTCTTGGTCGGCTGGGCGGCGCCGTCGGTGCATGCTGCGGGTGGACCGGTCCTACTCGCAATCCTCGCCTTGGCGGCCTTGACCGCCTTCTGGTGGTTCACCATGTGGTTTCTGCTCGCGGCAAGGATCTCGTGGCGGGACCTCTTTCCTGCCGCCTTCGCAACCGCCATTTTCTGGCTGGGCATGGAGGTCGTTTTCTCGATCATCTTCTCCAGCACCGTTATTTCCGACAATAACAAGTACGGACCGATCGGGGTGGTGTTCGCCCTCATGTCCTGGCTGATCGCGATTGGGGTCGTGATCATCCTTGGCGCGGTGGCAGGTGTGGTATGGCAAGAAAGCGGCCTGTCGTTATCGGCAGGTCTCAGGAGGATGCGGCGACGGGGCAAGGCCTCCGACGCCGCTCAGTCTTAAGCTTCGTTGCCTGGACCCACCTGACTCTGAGTCTCCGGTTGAGGCCAGGCCCTCATAACAATCCACGTGTGCGACTTCGGCGCTTGTCGGACATGGGCCAGCGGGAACGGCCGAGGAGCTGCGCGCCAGAAACGTTAGGAGTGGACGGCGGGGGAAATCTGCGGTCGTTCGCGGATCTTGTGGGGCAGCATCCCTCCGCCCTCGATTGTGGGTCGCGGAACTTCCTGTGCGTCAACACGCTGGTGGGGATAAGGTCGGTTCGCTGGTCCGTCCGCCGACGCCGCGCTGGGCGGCCCTATGGAACAAGAACGCGACCGCAGTCCCAAACAGGGACACCCAAACAAGAGTGCTGTCGCCGACGAGCACGAATTCGTCGAGCACCTCTAGGAAACGATGGATGCCCCACTCGCCGACACCCGGACACCCACCCAACCAGCGGCGACCATCAACCTTCTTGACAACGGGTCTCGACACAGGAAGCGCGGCACCGGATGCCCGAGGGTTCGAGACCTCACGACGTACTTCCGTCTGCGGCGACGGTGCCGTTGGCGATCGCTTTGACGAGGTTTCGGTGATCGGTGTCGTTTTGATCGGCATAGGCTGTGGCGAAACGGGACAAGGCTTGGGGGAAGAGGTCGCTGCGCCCCATGTACGAGCTGATGGCGATAGGGTCTCCGGAGCGAGCATGAGCTCGGGCCAGAGTCCACCCGCACAGCTGAGCGTAGATACCCAGGGCGTCGGGCTGCATTATGTCGGTGTCGGCCGACAGCTTCCAGTCCCACAGTTGCCGGACGTAGTAGTCGTGGGGTCGCCCGTCGATGCCCTGGGTGACGCGTCTGCCAGCCGAGGAATATGTCACTGGCCGCTTGCATCAACCGTTGCCCCTCCACAACTCGCTGGCCTTGGTTGTTGTAGGCACTTCGGCTCACGAATCGCTCGAGGACCGAGGCTTCGGCCTCTTTGACCTGGAGGATCAGCGTGTCGGCGTCGCGGGCCCCGACGAACAGCGCCACCCATGCCCGGGTCCCGACGCTTCCCACACCGACGACCTTGCGGGCCAAGTCGACGAACCGGTACGACTCCAATAGGCGGCGCCGGTCACCTTGCAGGCTCCGTCGGTAGCTCCGGATGGTTTCGTGGATGGACTCCTCGATCGCTTCGGCATCGACCGCGCCGTAGAGCTCAGCTACCGGAACGAGCAGAGGCGGATCCGAAACGAAGTGCAGGCCACCGGCGTCTGCCCGAGTGAGTTTGGCTCGGGCCTTTATCTGGTCTTTGGACGAAGCCTTGGCCACGGTGCGCTGGAATTCTTTCACCCGCTTGGCACGAACGGTTCCTCCCCAGCGTTGGATCACGCCATCGACGTCCAGCCGGGCGTACCACACGTCAAGATTGGACATGCCCGCGAAGTCCCGGATGGCCTGCTGGTAGGCTCGCATCCCGGCCAGGGTGATCGTGCCCGCGGTGCGGCCATCGAAGGCGTGTCCGCGGGCTGCTACTTCGAGGCTGGCGGCCAGGCGTTTCACGTCCCACTCGAACGGCCCGGGCAGGGTCTCGTCAAAGTCGTTGACGTCGAAGAGGAGTTCCCGCTCGGGGGATGCGAACCCGCCGAAGTTCGCCAGGTGGGCGTCGCCGCACAACTGCACCATGATGCCGGACCGGGTCGAGGTGGCGAGGTCGGCGGCCATCGGCAACGCCGCCCCCCGGTAGTAGGCGAAGGGAGAGGCGGCCATGCGGGCGTGGCGGATCGGCACCAGCTCGGGTATCCGGGTTTGGGCCTGCTCAGCCAGCAGGTCCAGTGGTTCCAGGCTCCGCTGGCCCGGGTTCCACTCGGCCAGCTGTTCCCTGGGCAGCACAGCCCGGGCCGCCTTGCCTCTCTCCGCCCGCTGCTGGGTGCTCTGACGGTCCAGTGTCTTGACCATGGGATGCTCCTTTGAACCCGCGGGTCCGCCGTGAGGCGTCGACGATGCCCGGCGTAGGCGGCAACGGCAAACTACTGAGCTAACAAAGATTGAAACTAACCCAAAAACTAAACCAAGGTTGCCAGGAAGGCGGAGCTTCCCAGCCTGTCGTCGCAGCCTCTTGCGCCGGTCGTTCCGTTCCTTTTCAGGAGGAGCCTACGCGTCGCCGCTGCACAGACGCTCCCCCGTTCAAGGTGACTTGCGGGGACCCCGGCTCCGTCATACACCCGATCCCGATGATCGGTCATTCTCCTAGAACGCCCCCGGCGGGAAGACCTTCGATGGCGTGTTGAGGGTGGCGCGGCGCATGCTCGGCGTGTGCGACATGGCCGAGATGACCCGGTCCGTTTGTGTTCAACTGCCACCCAGCACCCTTAAGTTTTGATACGGCGATCAGTGGGCCTGTTCGCAGGACCTCTCCCAGATACTCAGTCGACAATCTCCTGCCAGATGGCTTGCTCGTCGTGCTCCTCCCAGTCCGCTCCGGGCAGCGCGATCGCCCAGCTCGTCCAGGTCCCGGTCGGCTGGGCCGGGGCCGTCCTGACCCTCACGCGGACCGCCATGCCGGGCGTGAGTTCCACGGGCGAGCTAAGCGGGGCTGTCGTCATCCCCCAATGAGTGGGTGGATCGCCTGGTCCCACGGAGATCGAGATGCCCGTTGCCAGCTCGGCGCTGAACCAAAGTGCGAGGGCGTTGGCAGTACCGTGGTGGTGCACAGGGAGCACCGTGTCGGCTTCGTGCGGCGCCTGAGCCCGCTCAAGTGGGATCACCTCGGTTTCAGTCGTCCACAGCCTGCCGGTTTCGGAGCGGCGGTCGTCAGCTGTTAGGTGGCGGTGGTTGCCCGAATAGAGGATCTCGTTGACGGTCTTGTCGACGAGATGGTCGAGCTTGAGGCCGTAAGGGGCGTCCCGCAGGAAATCCACCATGTCCTCGAGGTAGCGATCGTGCACCAGGGCGACCCATGCCGTGACCACGTGGGGGATCATCACTCCGCCCGGTTTGAGCCATCGGTCGCGGGCGGCGATAACCGGATCGAGCATGCCTTCGTCGATCCCGAATCCTCCGAGCCATTCCGAGACGACCACATCGACGCGCTCGGGCGGCTCAATGTCCAAGACGTCGCCATGGATCACCCGGACGATCTCCGCAACCCCGTTGGCGGCGACCAGATCCTGGGCCAGGACAGCGACCGACGTCTGCTCCACCGCATACACGCGGGCTGCGCCCGCTTTCGCGGCGAAGACGCTCAGGATGCCGCTTCCCGCCCCGACATCAAGAACGACGTCGCCGGGACGTACCACCGAGTCGATGGCACGTCGGAAAGCATCGGTCCGAACGCGATCTCGGATCATGGTGCGGTGTACCTCGAACTCCGCGTACATCGGGTCGGGTGGGTGTTTGATCGGTGTTCGCACACTTTTCAACATAATCGACGGCATCGGCGCGCCAAAGCCTTTGATCCAGAGGGCATCAAGGCTCCCGCTGGGCTTCCGTCATGTCACTCGTCTGGGGAATTCACCTGTTAGAGGGGACAACACTTCGGACGGCCAATGAGATAGTCGACTCTGGCCCCAGAGGTAGTGGTGGCCGAACGAACGGGAAAGGAGTTTTGTATGGGATTCAGGCGGCGCACACGACGTCGAGCGCTCATTGCCGGCGCGGCAATCGCTCATCACGAGGACAACAGGTACGCGGAGCAGCAGCAGGCCTATCAGGCGCCGGCCGATGTCGCCCCGGACCCGGCGCAGTATGCGCCGCCTCCAGTGAACCCAGCGGACGAGATCGAACATCTCGCCCAGCTGCATGCTTCGGGCGTTCTCACCGACGAGGAGTTCGCGGCGGCCAAGGCCAAGGCCCTAGGGTCATGAACCCAGCTCGGATTGCCAGCAGACTTCGAAACGAACTGATGACTACAAGGATCGGGATGCCATGAGCGAGTCACGCAAGGACGTGCTGTTACAGGCGCTCGAGGCTGAAGTCGGCGGAGCACCGGTTGATCCGCGGACTCTGTTCACCGAGGATGTCGTTGGTTGGTCGCCGATTGCGACCGTATCGGGTTTGGCCGCGCTCGTTGACCTTGCCGCCGTGCGTGAAGAGGCGTTCTCCAACGTCGCCATCATGTACCGAGGACTCGATGAAGTGGGCAACAAGGCGTTCGCCGAATGGGTCATCGAAGCCGATCACACGGGACCATTGGTCGTCGGCGAGAGTGCCGAGTTGGAACCCACCGGACGGCATGTCCGGTTGGCCGGCGTCACCGTGGCCGACTTCCGCGATGGAAAGATCCGGTCATACCGCACGTACTTCGACGACGCATCTCTGATCGAACAAATCGTCGGCGTCTGACGAGTCGGTCCGTGGAGTGGCACGTCGAGGACCATCCCGACCCGCTCGACATCGAAGTCCTTGAAGCGCACATTCGTCGCGAGGCGTCCGCCGTTATGGGGCTGGGCGACGAACTGGACTTGGCGATCTTCGGGCGCCACGGTGGCACGGTTGTCGCCGGGATTACCCGGATGGACTTGGGGCGACTGTTGCGAGCTGCAGGACCTCTGGGTGCTTTTGCCTGCTGCCACGCTTAGGGCCCGCCACGAAACAACTTGACGCAATTCTCTTGTAAACATGCATGTCGTGGCACAGGACTTGTTCCAAGTTGTTTCGTGGCGGGCCCTTAGCCACGGCGGTCGCCAAGCAGTCGCCTGCCACTGCCAAGACGAGAAGGCGTTTTGGCCGGACTAGCTTCAGCTTGGCCAAGTCGTATCGTCAACGAACGCCCCGCCCACGACGGTTGTCAGCGGCGAGGCGGGGGCGACGCCCAGAAACAGCTTTGGAGATAGCGAAGAGGACGGAACTCGCCCGGGTCGATGCGAGCGAGCCGTCCCCGCTGCTACCGGCGCCCGGCGGCCGCTGGCATTGCCCCCCATCCTTCCATTCTCCGCCGCCTGGCGAGATCCTCCTGATCAGGTGAAGAATCATTCCGTGGCCTAGTGTTTTGATCCCTTCACGGTCGGCGATTGCCAAGGAACGCGGTCTCCACCTGTGGAAGGAGAATCGGATGTCGCTCGACGGGCAGGTAGCTATCGTGACCGGCGGGAACTCTGGAGTCAGCAGAACGATGGACCATGGCCGTGGCCGGGCTTCAGGCCAACACGACGAGCGAATACGGAGCCAACGAACAGGCCACCAGGGCGGTCGAGCGCCAGGTTGTCGTCCCCGGGACAACGCGATCGGGGTCGACGCCAACCTGCGCAAGGTGGCCTCTCCTGCAGATGCCGATGGGCACAGCCGTCACTGGGCTGGCCCGGCGGGAGCCCATGGTCAACAACGCACGTCTCGGCATCCGGACCTCCGGGCCCGACACGACGAAGGCGATTGTGCACGAGGACTGGACCCTTCCGGACAAAGCCCCCCGCCGACCCTCGAAGGCGGCATGGGCACGGTGACTCGTCAAGCGTGGATCGTGCTGCCATCCCACAACATTGTGATGCTCGGGGCCAGGGTCCCGGGGCGGTGGCCACCCCATCAACGCGTCGACCGTGGCGGATCCGCAGAAGATGAGTGCCGCCAGCCCTTCGGTGGCATGGCCCAGCATGACGACACCGGCTTGTTTTCCCCAATCGGAGAGGTGAACCCGATACTGGCCTCGATGGTTTACACCATAAGCGTCCGCGAGCATCTGATTGAGCTGCTGGGATGAGCGCCAACGCAGGTAACCGTCACCGGGTGGTGATCGTCGGGGGCGGCTTCGGCGGCCTTCCCCCAACGCGGTTTCTCGCACGCTGGCGAGTGGCACGCAGAGGTATCGAGGTCACACTCGTCGACCGGCGCAACCACCATCTGTTTCAGCCCCTCCTTTATCAGGTGGCCACCGGGCTGATCCCGCCGGGCCAGATCGCCCCGGCCCTGCGTCACGTGGTCCGCAAGCACAAGAACGTCAGCGTCGAGTTGGCCGAGGTCACCGGGTTCGACCTGGATCGGCGCGTCGTGCACGCCGCCGTCATGGGTCTTCAGCCTCGGGAGATCCCCTACGACAGCTTGATCGTGGCCGCCGGCGTCAACCAGTCCTATTTCGGGCACGACGAGTACGCCCTCTATGCGCCCGGCATGAAGACCATCGACGACGCCCTCGAACTGCGACGACGCGTGCTGGGGGCCTTCGAGATGGCGGAGCTGATATCCGATCCGGCCGAAAAGGAGCGCTGGTTGACGATCGCCATCGTGGGGGCTGGTCCCACTGGCGTGGAGCTAGCCGGCCAGGTCCGGGAGCTGGCCGTGCGCAGCCTGCGGGGAGAGTTCCGCTCCTACGAAGCGTCGTCGGTGCGAGTCGTTCTGCTCGACGGGGGCAAGCAGCCGCTGGCGACCTTCGGCGAGCGGCTCTCCGGCAAAGCGGCCAAAGAACTGGAACATCTCGGCGTTGAGCTGCGGATGGGCGCTCGGGTCGTGGGGGTGGACGCAACCGGGGTGGACATCAGCGACTCTGCCGGTACCACCAGCCGGCTAAACGCCTATACCACGGTGTGGGCCGCGGGGGTGGAGGCGTCGCCCCTGGCCGCCGAGCTGGCCAAGGCGACTGGCGCCGAGCTCGACAGGGCTGGTCGTATCGCCGTCCTGGCCGACCTGACCCTTCCCGGGCACCCCGAGGTGTTCGTGGTAGGTGACATGATGGCGCTCGACAACCTGCCCGGGGTGGCTGAAGTGGCCATGCAGGGCGGGCTGCACGCCGCCAACACCATCGTTCGGCGGCTTGAGCACAAGCAAGGTAATCCCTTCAAGTATCGCGACCTCGGCACCGCCGCCACCATCGGGCGGTTCAAGTCTGTGGTCAACTTCCACGGTTTGCTTCTGAGCGGCTTCCCCGGCTGGGTGATCTGGGCGTTCGTTCACTTAACGTTCCTCACCGGGTTCGGCAACCGGGTTTCGACCTTACTCAAATGGGCCCGCTCCTTCATCGGCCGTGGCCGCCCCGAGCGGGAGTTCAGCGTCATGCACACCGGAGGCGACCTCAGCCTCCCACTCGACGTGCGCGCCGCGGTCCAGCCCAACCCGCTTCCTGTAGCCCGCTCCCGTCTGCTCGCACCGGCCGACGAACCGCCAAAGAGGCCCGACAGCAGCTAACCGAACTGACGAGCGCGGCAGCAGCTCGAGAGCGGAGTTGTCTATGGGCTGGGTGAGCCGCTCGACCAACCATCCGATCGCCTTCAGCTCGGCCCGCCACCACCCATCGGTCCGGTGCCCACTCCTGTTTGGTCCCCCTCATAGTTGGATTAGTCCAACTTGTACTCCAACCCCTCATGCCTGCATACGAGAATTACTTGTGGGCGCAGAGGGACTCGAACCCCCGGCCACCGCGTTGTAAGCGCGGTGCTCTAACCAGCTGAGCTATGCGCCCGCAGGAATCACATCGTAGATCGCCGGCCCGGTCCGCGTTGGATCCCGCCGCCGGGTGCCGGCAACGCAGGGGCGGGCCGTCCTCGGCCAAGCGGGCGGACGGCCCGAGACCGGCTGCGCCGCAGACGCCCTGCGACGCAGCCTCCCGGCCCCGCCCGCGACCTTTCCAGCCGGGGAGCCGACGCACCCCGCCGCAGGTACTTTCTCCCCAGCTGGACCAAGAGGGCGCGGACCTGTCTCGGTCAGTAGGACGATCCCTACTGCCCTATAAGAGAACTCTTCTGGCCGGCTCAGATACAGCTTTTTCTGCCGCATGCCGGCCGGTGAGAACAGACCCAGGAGTACGGACCCGGGGCTACGAGGGCTTCTCGGCGTCGCGGTCTCGAAGCTCGACAAGAGTTGACAGATCGAGTTGCGGACCATCGGGCACCGGCCGGATGGCCGCGTTCAGACCGGACCGGCCGAGGGAGTCGAGCCAGTCGATGTACCACTTGAACTCGGCGCGCCGCCCGTGCTTGCGCACCAGGGTCACTCCCCGGAGGGTGAGTGGGTGGACGAGCTGAACCCCGAGGAATTCGGTGTCGGCGCGGGGGGTCGCCTCGTACTCCCATTCCACTACTTCGATCCCGTCACTGGCGGCGCGGTGGCCGACATCGAACCGGCCGCCGTTGAACTCCGGCAGGCCTTTGGCCAGCTCGCGCTGGACGAGCACCGCGGCGTCGTCGCTGGAACTCCTGGGGCTCACGAACGCCTCCTCGCTTGGCGCTTCTCCGGGAGATAGGCCCTCCCGTCGGGGAGCACGCCCCCTTGGTCCTCCGGCGGCGCTACCACCACCACGTCGCCCTTGCTTATGTACGTGGGGCCGAGGTGGGGCCGGGGGAACTGACCGGACCGAACCCATTTCCCGGAACCGGCATCGGGATCCTGTCTGTATTCGAGCAGCGACCCGACGGCCCACATGCCGAAATCGCCCTCAGCCCGCTCTGGGTTGACGGCGTACGGCCGGCCGGGCTTTCGAGACGACGGGCGCCGGGGAGAACCGTCGGCTGCCGGCAGCGGCCGGAGGAGCGTCGGCTCCACCGGCTTGCCGTGAGTCGGGGTGAGGAGCAGGACCGAGACCAGGCCGGCTTGTGGATCGTCGCCGAGGCGCTGCCAGGTGAGCCAACCTTCGAACCACCGTATCCCGCAGGCGGTGAGCATGCTTATGCGCCAGCGCCGGGACGGACTACGCGGCGGGCGGCCCCCGTGTTCCATCCCCAAGGCCACCTCGATGGCCCGCACCAGGGTTTCCCGCACTATCGACTGGGCATCCCCGTCCCAGTAAGCCCAATAGTGTGACGTCCCCTCGGCCGGCTGCCCGGACCCGGGATCGAGACCGAGCCAGTGCTGGTCGATGTGGTCGGCAAGATCGGCGGTGCTGCGATACGGCCCCCCCGAGATATCGGACCTCGCTTCCCGCAACATCGCCGTCACCGGTTGATCCAGATTGCGCAGGCTCCGGAGACATCGAACCGGATCCCGGTTCAAGATGTCTTCGAACATGGCCAGGTAGGGGCCTTTTTCCAGGTTGTAGGGCATTATCGCCATGGGCGCTCCGTTGGGTGGGGGTCGACTAAATGTTTAGCCGCATTGGGAGGGGATAGCCGACTTCCGTTGCTCGACCCTCGCAGCCAGCGCACCCAATCCGTACTTGGCAAAGATCCGGCCAGCCAGGTCCAGCTCCGCTCTGGCGGTCGGCACCTCACCCATCGCGATGAGCGCTTCGGCCAGGTTGAGCCTGGCCCGCCCTTCTTCGGCCGGCGCCGGGGCCCGGACGGCCTCCTCCACGGCCCGCTTCAGGCAGGTCTGGGCCTCCTCGATCCGCCCCAGCCGGAGGTACGCCACACCCAGCAGACGCGGGACCGATGCGCTCCAACCGAGGACGTGAGCGAAGCCAGCATCCTGAGCCGCCTCGAGCGGTCCGACCGCAGCCGCCGCCAGCCTGGTGTCGCCGACGAGCTCGCAAACCTCTACATCCGCGGCCGCGGCAGCCACGTCGAACAGGTTGTACGGTCCGGACGACGGTGGGCGGATGCGCCGGCCGGCCAGGACTGAACGGACCGCCACTTCATCCCCGAGGATGGCCTGCACCGCGAGTGCGGGCTTGCGCTTGTCCGCCCCGGCCGAAGCCAGCATCTCCAGGGCTTCCTCGGCGCCCGCGGCGTCGGCCTGGTAGGCCCGGACCGCAGCAAGCACCGGGGCCAGCACCACCACCGTCCACTGGTAATCGGATCGCAAGTACTGCTGGTGGGCGAGCGACCCGAGGCTCTCCGCCTCAGCAGTCCGGCCCTGGGCCACGGCGACGGCGGCCCGGCAGGCGATGGAAAGCGACGACTCGGCCCAATCGAAGTGTTCAGCCGCCACGCCCACGGCGTCTATGGCGTTGCGGTCAGCCCGATCTAGGTCGCCGCGGCACAGATGGATCAGAGGCAGCCGGCTGGCCCCCCAGCTCCTGGCCCATGGGTCGGGCAGGCGCTCGGCACATTGCTGGCCTGACCGCAACCGGCGTTCGGCCTCGTCGAGCTCGAGCCGGAGCAAAAGCTGTATTCCGAGTATCACCTCGACTTCCGACCTGACCTCGTCGTCGGTACCCTCGGAAGCCTCGGCCAGAGCCCTCCTGGCGTACTCGAGACCCGCGTCTACGTCGAAGTTAGTGAAACGGGCTTCCGCCATAAGCGCGTAAGCCCGGGCCCGAAGGTCGGCTACCTTGTCGTCGCCCTGGTTGACGAAGTCTTCTAGGAGCTGGACGTCAAGCTGTTTGCCCAGCAAGGACCCGAGGATCAGCCGGCTCCTGGTGAGGGCGAGCACAGCACGACCCAGTGCTCTGGTATCCCCGGCTGACTCGGCGGCCGCAACCGCCTGGGCCAGCCGCCCGTCTGCGCGTTCGGGGTCGTGATTGCGAAAGTGAGACACACCGGCCCGCCACAACAGGTCGGCGTCCTCAGCTCCACCCGGCTCGGTCTCGATGCAAACGTCGCAATACCTTCCGGCGTCGGCCCAGACGGCCATGTCCCACGCCTGCTCAGCCGCCGCTCGAGCGTATTTGGCGAGCCTGTCAGGCGGGGCCACCGGACCGGCCATGTCGAGGTGGTGGGCGACGGCAGCGACATCGCCGCGGTTGTCGGCGAACTGGGCCTCGAGGCGAGTAGCGATCTCGAGGTGAAGCCGTCTGCGGCGGCGCTGGGGCAGGCTGGCGTAGAGGACCTCCCGAAGTTGGGGGTGATCGAATCGGTAAGTGTCGCCCGTCTCGTAGAGCAAACGGGCCTCGCCGAGACTGACGAGCATTCGGTCGAACTCGACGTCCGATGTTGCGGTGACCGCCTGCAGGGCCATCAGGGAGCCCCCATCGCCGAGAACTGCGGCGCGGGTCATGATCTCATGGCATTGCCCATCTATCCGTTCGAGCCGCGCTGCCAGCTCGGCGTCGAGATCGAGTGCGTCCACCGGAAGGTCGCCGTCTTCGCCGCCAAGCACGCGGTCACGCACTGCGATCCTGCCGTCGGTGATCAACCTGTCGATCAGGGACCGGACAAGGAGCGGGTTGCCTTGGCTGGCCAGCGACACTGATCGCAGGAGGCGGGGAGACGGGCGGGCCTGGCCCAGCTCGGTTACCAACTCGGTGACCTCGAAGTCGTCGAGTCCGCTGACAGTCAGTTCACGGAACGTGGACTCCCGGCTGATCCGCTGCAGGACCCGCCAGGCCGGGTCCTCGGTGGTCACGGCTCTGGTGGTCAGCACGATGGCCAGGGGGGTCGGGGTGAGGGTGGATTCCTGGGTCGCGATCGTCGCCAAATGTTCCAGCAGCCCCAGAGTCGACCCGTCGGCCCAGTGCAGATCCTCGAGCGCCAGGATCACCGGCCGCTGGATGGCGGTGTCGAGGACCAGCTTCGTAGCGGCGAAGAACAGGCTCAGATGCCGGCGATCGAGTGACAGGACCGATGCCGTTCCCGCTGCGCTCCCGCCGTCTGCCGAGAGGTCAGGCTCGCCGAGCAGTAGCTCCAGGAGGCCCCCGGTCGTGGTCGGATCGGCGTGGCGATCCCGAGTGTTGAGAAGGGGACTCAGGGCGGTCGCCACGGGAAGGTAGGCGACGGGGGCTCCCTGCAGGCAGGAGGCCCTCAGCACGGTCCAGCGGTCGGGCGCCAGCCCGGCGAGGACATGGGCCAGCAGCGTCGACTTTCCGATACCGGCCGGTCCCCGGACGACCACTACCCGTGGCTCTCCGGCCTCCGCCTCGTCGAGCCAGGCTCGCACCGACGCCGATTCCCGGTCGCGCCCGACGAACGGTCCGCCCGGCCTCGCCATCGTCCACGCCGCAGGAAGGTGACCCGGCTGAAGAGGGGCAATGGGTGCAGGTTCGCGAAACTCGGGTGCGGGCGGCCGATACGGCCGCCTCCGGTGACGGTCGGTGCCGAAGATCTCGCGCCTGACCTCTTCGAGGGGGTTTTGCAGCTCCCCGGCGGGCATCCTGAGCTCCGACTCGTAATCGGCTACCACGTCGGGGGTCGCCAGCCGGTGCCCCCTCTCGTAGTCCCACAGATTGCTGTGAGCGCGCGACAGCCGGCGAGCCATCTCCCGGAGCGAAATCCCTCGCTGCTCCCGGGCTTTGCGCATCCGCATCCCGAATTGGGCTTCCGGGCTCCGGGGATCGAGGGCGCGGGATCCGCCGGTCGGCGATTGTGGCATCTGGCCATACTCCTGTCTGACGACGCCGAGTTTGGCATGACCGCGGCCGCGACCGTCACCATTTGGCTGAAACGGCGGGACGCACCGGCCTCGGGGCCCTCGTCCAATCCAGGAGCTCGCGGCGACGCCGCAAGTCGTCCAGGCCGCGTTGCCGGGTGGGTCCGATGCTCCCGACCGGTATGTCGAGCAGGGCCGACAGCTGCTCGTAGCTGATGTCGGGGTTGTCGAGCATGGTCTCCAGCAAACTGCGTCGGCGGGGGGCCAGATCGGCCACTGCCCGCCGCACCACCGCCTGAGCCTCGGCCCGAAGCAGGATCATGTCAGGCTCGTCTTCGCTCGGGGCACGAGACGCCAGGTCGTCGACCGGCACCAAGTCCTCGCTGCGGCGCACGAGCCGGATGCACTCCCTCCGGGTCACGACGGCCAGCCAGCCGCCGACGAACTCGGGCTGCCGAATCTGCCCGATGTTCTGGAACAGGCGGGCCCACACGGCTTGCTGGATGTCGGGCACGTCGGCATCGCTGCGCCCGCAACTGCGGGCGATGCGCCCGATCATCCTGCTGTAGCGCCGATGCAGCTCCGTCCAGGCCGCGTCCTCGCCCAGGGTGGCGGCGTCTATTACCGCTCCGATAGTGGCATTCATCCACATGTTGCTTGTCCCGTGGTTCATGGCGCCATGATTCCCGTGGCCGGACGTGGTCGGAGATAAGACCGAACACCGGTTGCACTTTCGGTTAGTCATCCGGACAGAGGCCTCGCTTAGAGCTGCTCTTCCGAGATCACCTCGACCCCGGCCCGGCGCAGCGCTTCGGTGGTCACGCCCTCGCCTGCGATCAGGCGGCCCAGGTGCGAGCCGTCGTATATCTCCGAGCTTCCGCACGAAGGCGATCGGGCTTTGAGCACGGCCCGGTTGGCCCCCGTCACCCTGGCGATCTCCACCGTGTGGGCCGCGCCTCTCCCGTAGAACTCGGTCACGTCCTCACCGGTTGCCGTACGCACCCGGCCGTCGCGTTGGCGTTCGGCCGCGGCACGGGGGGTGGGGAGCCCCCCGGCCACCTCCGGGCACACCGGGACGAGCCGGGCCGTAGCAGCCAACGCCGCCACGGCCGGGTCGGCCCGCCCCGAGCCGCGATGGTTGCAGGGCACGCCGAGAAGGCACGCCGAGACCACCACGACCGGGCGCTCGTCCACGTCGGGACCTTACGCCGTCAGCTGAATCCCGTCGGGCTGGTTCTTTGGCGGTCGTCCTCTCTTGCGTTTCTGGGCCAGAATCCGACCGTTCAAGAACAGCTGCCCGCCCCATACGCCCCACGGCTCGCGCCGCTCGACGGCGCCGTCGAGGCACGGAACGATGAGGGCGCAGGTAGAGCAGATCTGCTTGGCCCGCAGGATGTCGGGGATCTGGTCAGAGAAGAACAGCTCGGTAAGGCCACCCGTCTCGTCTCGGCAGCTGGCCGCGGCCCATTCGTCCGCCTGGGCGGTGGTCTGGGTCAACTCCTGGGGCAGCTCGAAGGCGAACATGTCGCCATTCCTTTCTGTGAGTTCGAGTTTCGGTCTCTGCGTTCTTGCTGGTCTGGAAAACGAAAAGGCCGCCGGGATTCCCGGCGGCCTCTGAGCCCTCTTACGGAACTTCCTCCCGTCTTATCCAGACGATCGTCCCTGAGGGCCCAGTGGCCACACGTTGGCATCGGTGTAGGCGCCGGCCATGGCAAAAGACTTCTGCGGGTGCTCGACGAGTCCAGCTTCGGGCCCCCACGATCCGGCGGTACGGCGACGAGCCGACGGTGCGTCGAGCCGGGTGCTGCTGAGCCCGGTGCTGCCGGCCGCGATGGTGCTGAGAGCCGTGCCGGCGGACTGCGGGCTGCCGCACACCACCTTCCCGGCTCCGAGCAAAGGCGCGATGAAGCGGCCGTCCACCGCCAGCAACGCTTGCGTGGTCGTTGTCACCGGTGAACTCCTTTCATCTAGAGGCCTTTCGGGGCCGAGCGGCATGGGTGCCGAGGCAAGGGACCTTCCCTGCCGTCATAGATCTCATCACGGTCTCGGGCGGCGCGTCAAACGATTTCGGCTAGAGGGTGACCCGGGCGGCCTTCACTTCATCGAGCAGCTCGGCGGTGGCGGCGGCCACCACCGTTCTCCGGCTGTTGTGGTCTCGTGCCACGAGGTCGCGTCCGAAGGCCTCGGCGACGTGGGCACCCGCCTCCCTGCACACCAGCAGCCCGCCCAGGTAGTCCCAGGGCGCGAGAGACCGGGGAGCGCAATCGATGAAGGCGTCGAGCTGGCCCGACGCCACCGCGCAGATGTCAAGGGCGGCCGCGCCAAATGCCCGGTATTGCGACCAGCCCAGATACCGCTTCGGATAACCCGACAGGCCGACTATGGCCTTTCGCATCGCGGAACAGCCTGACGGCTCGATGGGCCGGCCATCGCAGCGGGCCCCCCCGTCGCGCACCGCCTCGAAGCGGGTCCCCGTCGCCTGGTTGACCACCACGGCCGCCAGGGGCCCGGTGGCATCGAGAGCACACAGACTGGTGGCCCACCAGGGAAAAGCCCGGGATGCGTTGGTGGACCCGTCCACCGGGTCCACCACGACGAGGATCTCGCGGGACGGGTTGTGCTCACCTGACTCTTCGGAGAGGGCCCCGAAGCCCGCCCGGTCGATCATCTCCAGGACCACCCGGTCGGCGACTACATCGCTGCGGTATTGATCGGGCCGGGTGCCGGCCAGCCCCCAGTCGTCGAGGTCATCGAGCTTTGCCCTCACTTCCGTGGCCGCCTGGTGCAGTACGTCCAGAATCGAGTGGGCTGATGTCACCTGATTTGCCGCTGCCACGACGGGCGACGTTAGCGCTCTGATCCGGCCGGCCCCGCGCCCTCGGCCAGGCGGGGTAGGGTTGGTGAGTGGCGGTCATCGATGTCGCCGGTTACGTGGCCGAACTGAAAGATCATGCGGTGGACCACGGGTTTCACGTGCACGACGAGCGCCATTTCGTGGAGACCTACTCGCTTCGCCAGGCCTGGGAGGTCGACCTCCACCCGGAGGAGGGCTGCAACGGGCCCCTCGATCTACACCTGGCTCTCGAGGTGGACCCACGGGTGCTGCTGGCATTCGAGGACGTGGTGGTGGACCTGCCTGACGGCGACGACCCGCCGGACGAATTCAGCTTCCCGCTGACCTTCACCTGGGCCCTTCCCCCTCTGCCGCAGGGGCCGGATCTGCTCCGCCTGGCCATAGACCTCGCCGGTATAGGCGGCATCGAGCTGCCCTTGGAGTCATCAGCCATCGACAGTTACGCCTCCGCCACCGACCCGGCCGAGCGGCGCATCACCATCGTGGCCCGCCAGCAGGTGTCTCTGGCCCGGGTCCTGGCCGGCGAGGAGCTGCTGTGCGACACCTTCGACAAGGCGCTGGCGGTGAGCCAGTACCTGCTCGAGCGGGCGCCTAACTGGCTCGAGCAGAGCTAGCCGGGGGCGTAGTGCCACCGGCGGTTTGGCGCGTAACCGTCGCAGTCTGCCGGCGGGAACGCCGGTGGAGCAGGTAGGAGGCGCAAAACACGATGGCCACGGCCAGCACGAGCAGGCAGGCGGCCAACACCACGACGGGCGTAGCCGACAATGGCTGCACCACTGCGTTCAACAAGGGAGATCGACCCCCTCCCCACGGGATGGAGGGCGGTCCCCCGAAGGACTTGGAGGCCGGTTCCTACGCATGGACGTTTGCGCTGATGGTAACAACTAGCGCGTTAGTTGCCAAGGCGTCCTCGCTAATCACCCCTAATCCCCCTAATCGGCATGGACGACGTGCCGGCTGCGAGGAGCGATCCGGGTGGCGAGGATCAGCGATGTGGTGGTCCGGCTTATCCCCGGTACCTCGAGGATCCGGTTGATGATCTGGCCGAGATGGTCGTTGTCCCGTGCCACCACCCGGCACAGCAGGTCCGACGGCCCGGTTGTCATGTAGGCCTCGACCACCTCGGGGATGGAAGCCAGATGCTCGTCGACCGCTGGAGCCCGGCCCTGGGCGATCTCGAGGGTTACGAAGGCGGACACGGCGTAGCCGAGCACCCGGAGATCGAGCTCGGGGCCGAAGCCCGTGATCACACCGGCCTCGAGCAGCCGGTCGAGATGGGCCTGCGCGGTGTTGCGGGCCACCCCCACCTCCCGGGCGATCTGCAGCAGTCCGGCCCGGGGAAACGACGCCAGCGCCGCGATCAACCGCTCATCGATGCCGTCTAGATCGTATGGCTGCACCATTTGTCATCATAATCCGCTTGCACTGATCGATATGTATAGGAATCAAGCCACATGTTGACTAAAGATGAGGCACGGTCTCTCATGGATGCATGACCGACACCGCTCTCGTCCGCCCCTTACCCTCCGTCGCTTCGCAACTCCTTGGATGGGACCACCTCGAGTGGTGGGTCGGAAACGCTCGGGCGGTGACGGCCTGGTTGACCTCGGGCTTCGGCTTCGAGGTGCTGGCCTATTCGGGTCCCGAGACCGGGGTGGCCGACCGGGTGTCGTACCTGCTCGGGCAGGGCGACGTCCGTTTCGTAATCACCGCCGGACTGACACCCCACAGCGAGGTGTCCCGACATGTCCTCCGCCATGGCGACGGCATCCGCCACCTGGCGTGGCGGGTCGAGGATGCTGGTGAGGCAGCGGAGCGCGCCGCGGCTAATGGAGCGGCGGTCGTGCTCGAACCATCTGCCGTCAACGGCGACGCCGGATCGATCACGACCGCCGCCATTTCCACGTTCGGAGAGACCCGTCACCTGTTCGTCGACCGCCGCGAATGGCACGGTGGGTGGTGGCCCGCCTTTACGGCCGACCGGCTTCCCACCCGGCCTGCCGGGCCGGCCGTCGGCCTGGCCGGGATCGACCACGTGGTCGGCAACGTGGAGCAGGGCCGGCTCGACGACTGGGTGGCCTGGTATGTCGAGGTTCTCGGATTTTCCGAGATGCTCCACTTCGACGCCGATCAGATCTCGACGCAGTATTCGGCGCTCCGGTCGACGGTGGTGCACAACGGAGCAGGCGTGGTGATGCCGATCAACGAGCCGGCCCCGGGCCGGCGTAAGAGCCAGATCGCCGAGTACCTGGAGGCCTACCGCGGCGCCGGGGTACAGCACATCGCCCTCTCCAGTCCCGACG
Source organism: uncultured Actinomycetota bacterium (assembly GCA_963783945.1). Classification (GTDB taxonomy): domain Bacteria; phylum Actinomycetota; class Acidimicrobiia; order Acidimicrobiales; family Palsa-688; genus CAWAPS01. The sequence continues at coordinate 327,248 of CAWAPS010000005.1, read as the reverse complement.
TTGTGGCTTCGGTAGGAGCGATGCGTGAGCGGGGGGTCAGGTTCCTGGCCATGCCGGACACGTACTACGAGGATGCCAGGCAGCGGGTGCCTGGCTTCGATATTCCGTGGGCCGATCTCCAGCGGCTCGAGATAGAGGTCGACTCCGATGCCGGTGGCTACCTCCTTCAGATCTTCACCGAGACCATCACCGACCGCCCGACTCTTTTCATGGAGATAATCCAGAGGGAAGGAGCGAGCGGCTTTGGCGAGGGCAACTTCAAGGCTCTCTTCGAGGCGATCGAGCGAGAGCAGGCCCGGCGGGGCAACCTCTGAGCAGGCGGCGTTGACGACGGCCAGGAGCGGGGGGTTCGGGACCGGCAATCTCCCGTACGGGGTGGACGAGTCCGGGCACGTGGTCGTGGCCTGGGGCGATGAGGTGCTCGACCTGGCTCTGGCCGTGGGCCTTGACGTGGAGCCCGAGGTCTGGACCTCGGGCTCGCTCAACGCCTTCTTCCAGCTGGGTCCCGACGCATGGGCCACCACGAGAGCGCAGCTGCAGTCCGGCGTCCACCGCCAGCCCGACCGGGCCCGCCGGCCCCGCTCGGCGGTGCGGATGATCCTGCCCTGGGAGGTGGGCGACTACATCGACTTCTACGCCTCGCGCGAGCACGCATCAAACATGAGCCGGCTGATGCGGCCCGGTGAGCCCGCGCTACCTCCGGCGTGGCTGCATCTGCCGATCGGCTACCACGGCCGGGCCGGCAGCGTCGTGGTCAGCGGCTCGACCATCTGGCGCCCAACCGGGCTGCACGGCGGTGAGGGTGGACCGGTCCTCGGGCCGACAGAGCAGCTCGATGTCGAGGTCGAGCTTGGTTTCGTTGTCGGCGCTGGGGTTCCCCGGGGTCAGCCCGTCCCGGCCGCGGATGCCGACCGCCACATCTTCGGCGTGGTCCTGGTCAACGACTGGAGCGCCCGCGACATTCAGGCCTTCGAATACCGCCCGCTCGGGCCTTTCGCCGGCAAGTCCTTCGCCACCACCGTGTCACCCTGGGTAGTGCCGCTGGCCGCGCTCGACCCGTGGAGGGTCCAAGGACCGGTCCAGGATCCGCCACCCTCGGCGTACCTGTTGGCGGCCGAGGGGCGCGGCGTGGATGTGAACCTCGAGCTGGCGGTGAACGGGGCCGTCCTTTCCCGTACGAGCTCCCGGTACCTGTACTGGTCGATGTCCCAGCAACTGGCCCAGCTCACGGTGAACGGGGCGGGCTTGCGGCCGGGGGACCTGTTCGCGTCGGGGACCATCTCCGGGCCCACCCCCGGCAGCGAAGGCTCGCTAATGGAGCTCGGGGCCGGCACACTGTGGCTGGCCGACGGCGATACGGTCACCATCAGCGGCCGCTGCGGGGACCCCGAGCGCGGCCCCTGGCTATCCCTCGGCGAAGTCACTGGTACGGTCCTACCCTCTGGCCAGGAGGTGCCTCGATGACGTTCTACGTGAGGGTCGGCGACGTGCCCAAGAAGCGTCACACCTGGCACGCGGACGCCCGGGGCTCGAGGCTCACCGAGGAGCTGATGGGCGAGGAGGGCTTCCGCGGCGCCTCGTGCCTGCTCTACCACCGTCACTCTCCGAGCGCCATCACCAGCGTCGAACCGGCAACGGTGCAGCGGTCGCCGCTTTCGGCCGACGACCCACTCCTGCCCTGGCACATCCGGGCCGCCCGCCTGGCCCCGGGCGGGGACCTCGTCACCGGGCGGCATGTCCTGTTCGGCAACACCGACGTGACCGTCTGCTGGGCCCGCGCCGACCGCCCTAGCGAGATCTATCGCAACGCCGCGGGCGACGAACTGGTGTACGTCCAATCCGGACGGCCCACCTTCGAGTCGGTGTTCGGGCGGATCGCCGCCGGTCCGGGCGACTACGTGGTTGTCCCGGCATCGACCACCCACCGGTGGGTCGTGCCGGAGGGCGAAGCGGTGGAAGCGCTGGTGGTCGAAGCGGCCGGCCACGTCTCGGTCCCCGACCGCTACCTGACGGCGCGGGGCCAGCTGAGGGAAGGGGCCCCATTTTCGGAGCGGGACCTCCGCCCCCCGGAGGGTCCGCTCGTGGTCGATGGCGAGGGGCCGGTGCCGGTGCTGGTCCGCAGCCGGCAGGGCTGGTCGCGCCACTGCCACGCCAACCACCCCTTCGACGTGGTCGGCTGGGATGGCTGCGCTTACCCGTTCGCCCTTTCCATCCGGGACTTCGAGCCCGTCGTCGGCCGTATCCACCAGCCGCCGCCGGTGCACCAGACCTTCGCCGGCCCAGGGTTCGTCGTCTGCAGCTTCGTGCCCCGGCCGTTCGACTTCGACCCGGCGGCCATAAAGGTCCCGTACCACCACGCCAATGTCGATTCCGACGAGGTTCTGTTCTACTCAGCCGGAGACTTCATGAGCCGCAAGGGGGCGGGGATCGAGACCTGCTCGCTCACCCTGCATCCCGCGGGGTTCGTGCATGGCCCGCAACCGGGCAGCGTCGAGGCGTCGATGGCCGAGACCAGGACCGAGGAGACGGCCGTCATGATCGATACGTTCGCCCCGCTGGCGATCAGTGCTGACGCACGAGGCGTAGCGGACCCCGACTACCCCTGGAGCTGGGCCCGCCCGCTCGAGTGAACTACAGGGCCTGGGCCCCTGCCAGCAACTGGTCGTTCGGCCCGCCCGAGCCGAACCGCCTCTCCAGCAGAGCTTCGAATTCGTCGACCGCGAGCGGTTTGGCGAAGTAGTAGCCCTGGGCCTCGTGGCAGCCCACCATCCTCAGGCCGGCCAGCTGCTCGTTGGTCTCCACTCCTTCGGCCACCGCGGTGATGTGCATGGCGTCGGCCAGGTCCACCACCGCCCGGACGATCGCGGCGTCCACCGGATCGGTGCCCACACCCTGCACGAAGATCCGGTCCACCTTCACCTTGTCGACCGGAAACTGCTTCAGGTACCCGAGCGACGAGTGGCCAGTGCCGAAGTCGTCGATGGCCAGGCGCACCCCAAGGCGGTCCAGTTTCTTCATGATCTCCCGGGCCCCGGCCAGGTCATCCATGACCATCGTCTCAGTGAGCTCGAAAACGATCAGGTTGGAGGGAATGCCGGACCGGATCAGGATGGTGGCGACGTCGTCGAGCAGGCCGGTGTGCTGGAACTGCCGCGGGGACAGGTTGACGTTGATCGGGAGGGTGACGCCGCACCGCTCTCGAATGGCCCGCACCTGGACGCAAGCGTTCTCGAGAACGAAGCGACCGAGCGGAAGAATGAGCCCCGACTCCTCCGCCACCGGGATGAACCGGCCGGGCGAGATCAGGCCCTCGGTCGGGTGACGCCACCGGAGCAGGGCCTCGGCTCCGATGATGCGCAGGTCGTTGACCGAGACCAAGGGCTGATAGAAGACCTCGAGCTCGTCGCGCTCGATCCCCTTGCGCAGGGCCGCCTCCAGGTCCAGCCGTTCCGACGAGCGGGTCCCCATCCGTTCCTTGTCGAACAACTCGTAGCTTCCACCCCGGCCCTTGGCCCGGTACATCGCCACGTCCGCGTCGCGCAGCACGTCGTCGGCACTGCGGCCCGGCTCGGTCAGGGCGATTCCGACCGACAGGCTGGCCACGATCTCGTAGCCGTCGGACAGCACGACCGGCTCCTCCACCGCAGCACAGATCCGGTCGGCCGCGCTCACCGCCTCGTCCACGCCCGTCACCCCCTCGAGCAGGATCACGAACTCGTCCCCTCCGAACCGGGCGAGCAGGTCGCGGCCACGGATCGCCTGCTTGAGCCGGGCCCCGATGGCGACCAGCAGGTCGTCACCCGTCCCGTGACCGAGGCTGTCGTTGATCGCCTTGAACCGGTCGACGTCTATGAAGATGAGGGCGTGCACCTTGCGATCAACCTTTGATCGCTCGAGGGCCTGCTCCAACCGCTCCACCAACATCCTCCGGTTGGCCAGGCCGGTCAGGCTGTCGTAGAAGGCGTGGTGAGCCATGGTGTCCTCGAGCTTCTTGCGCTCGGTGATGTCGTGGAACGATACGACCGCGCCAGTCGCGGATCCGTTGCCGCGGATGACTGAGGCGGTGTAGGCCACCGGGACGGGCTCTCCGTCGAACCCCCGGAAACGGGCGTCGGGGTCGCGCTCCACCGAGCCGGTGCGAATAGCGGCCAGAGCCGGGCCCATCAGGAAGTCCGGGGCTCGCAGCGCCGCCCGGCCGTCGCCCTCGGCCGCGGCGGGCCCTGGGAGCTGGACCATGGCCGCGGCCGCCGGATTCACAAACGTCAGGTTTCCCCTGGCGTCCACCGCGCAGACCCCCTCTCCCATGTTGAGGGTGATCGAGGCCAGCCGCACCTTCTCGTAGTCGACCTGACGATGCAGCTCCGCGTTGGTCAGCGCCCCCTTGGCGATAGTCGCTATCGAGTCGATCAGCATGCGGTCGGCCCGGCCGTAGGGCTCCTTGCTGGTCCGGCCGGAGACCACCAGCCACTGGCGGGTCGCGCCGACGTCTATAGGGGCCCCGATCTCCCCGGAGTCGGGCGCTTTGGCGGTCAGCTTGGCATTTGGGCTGCGCAGCTGGTCGCGAGCCGATTGCAGGACGCTCTCCAACGTGGCGGCGGGTCGCAGGTGGCGATTCGCCTCGATGGCCACGTCGAACAGAGCCTGCACCCTGGCCTGGTCGTAGCGGGCCTTGAACCCGGTTGCGGCCACCAGGCGGAACACCACGAGGACGGGAACGGCCAGCCACAACGCCCACGGAAACTCCACGACGGCCAACGCGGTGAGGGCACCTATGAGACCCCCGCTCACCGCCAATTGGACCTGGCTCGACAGTCCATCCAGGAGGCACCCGCGAAGCGACGCCTCCCCGGTGGATACCGCAACGGCGGCGACCAGTCCCTGGTTGACTACTAAGTACACCCCGACCGCGAGGCCGACTCCGAACATCGCTCTCGCATCGGGCGCCTGACCGGGCCCGGCGTAGCGGTGCAGGACCAGCAAGGCCAGCCCAGCCGAGATCAGCTCCTGGCCCAGGTTGAAGGCGATCTTCGCCGCAGGCCGCCGCTTCACCAGCTGGGACAGAACAGTGGCGCCGGCAAAGCTCCAGAGGGCGGCGCTGGCGGGCACGAGGAGTCCGAGCACCACCAGGACGCCCTGGTCGAGATGGAACGACTCCGAATGGTCGCCGCCGCGGTGGAGAACCAGCGGTCGCAGCCGACCCACGAACACCAGCCCGCTGAATACGTAGAACTCCCGCCACTGGTCGCTCGTCATCCTGGTGACCGCGGGCAGGCCGGCCAGCGAGAAGGCCAGGACCACCAGGCCGCCGATCGCGGCCAGGGCGATGATGGCGCGGGGTGATGCCGGCCGCCCGTGAACCACCGCGACCGCCGACGCGGCATCGCCCCTGTCGCCGCTCATCGGCGGGGTCCATTTGGGAGGGTTCGAAGCCGCCCGGTTCGAGGCTGCGTCTCCTGCCCGCCGGTAAACCCGGGCGACCTCCCGGCAGCGCGCCCAGCAGGAGTGATTCGCCTCATTTACTCGTAGCCCCTTTTGTCCCTGGGTCAATACTCGAAGGAATATCGACCGCGGCCCGGCGCGGTTTAGGACCAGCTTCGGAGCCTTCAGGCAGTTGCGGAGGTTTCCGGTATTTCTGGTGGTACACCCGAGCCCGTCACGGTACGTGTGCCGTCATAGTTTGTGCGCTTAACCCGCTCAGAGCGGGGCGGGCGCACAAACTATGTGGCGGGGTCCTATCCCTCCATGGTTACGAGGATCTCATCGACAATCTCCAGCGTCGTGTCGGGGTGGAGGAAGGCGAAGCGGGCGACAGACTCTCTCTCCCACTTGGTCGGGGTCACGAAGCCGACCTGATCCAGCAGCAGCTGGGCGGACCAGGCGAGGTAATCCGCCTCGCTCCACCCGACTCGACGGAACAGCACGACCGACAGCTCCGGCCGGCGGACCAACTCTAGGTAGGGCTTGGTCTGGATGAGGTCAGCCGCTTGGTGGGCCACTCGCAGAGCGGTCTCGACCGCGTCGCGGTATGCGTCGGTGCCGTTGACCGCCAGGGAAAACCACAGGGCCAGGCCCCGGGCCCGCCGGGTTAGGTGATAGGCGTAATCACTGGGGTTCCACGCGTCGGGGGCGTCGGTGTGGATCACGTCGAGGTAGCTGGCGTCCTGGGTGTGCACGGCCCGGGCCAGGTTCGGGTGGCGATAGATCAGCGCGGCGCAATCGAACGGGGCGTACAGCCACTTGTGGGGGTCGATCACCAGCGAGTCCGCCTGCCCGATGCCGTCGAAGCGGTGACGGGCGGAGGGCGCGAACAGCGCGGCGCCGCCATACGCGCCATCGACGTGAAACCACATCCCCCGGCCCTTGGCCACGGTTGATATCCCGAGCAGGTCGTCCACGATCCCGGCGTTGGTAGTGCCGGCCGTGCCGGCCACCCCGATGACGCTGGCTGGATCGGGATCACTTACGAGCGCCGCTTCGAGGGCGCCACCGGTAAGGCGCTTGTCGACCGCCGTGGGCACCACGAGGGCATCCATACCGATCACGGCCAGGGCCTTTCCTATCGAAGAGTGGGCCTGGTCGCTCACCGCCAGCCGCAGCCGGGCCGGGGCGGCGTCACCGAGCCGGTGCCGCCCCATCTCCCGCGCCACGACTAGAGCAGACAGGTTGCCGGCGCTGCCCCCCGACACAAAACATCCTCCCGCTGACGCCGGCAGGCCGGCCAAGTCGGCCAGGACCCGGAGGGCCTGGTTCTCGGCTTCGACCGCCCCGGCGCTCTCGAGCCAGGTGCTGCCCTGTAAGGAGGAGCACGAGACCACCATGTCGAAGAGGAGCGACGCCTTGGTGGGGGCCGCGGGGATAAAGGCCAAGAACCGCGGGCTGTCACAGGAGATCACCGCCGGCGCCAGGGCCTTCTCGAACAGCTCGAGCACGTCGGCCGCGTCGTTGCCGAGGGGCTTGATGAGCCCGTGGAGCGCCTTGTCAAGGGCGGACTTTTCACCGGAGTAGTCGAGAGGTACCGGGTCGAGGGCCAGCCGGCGACGGCAGTAGTCGAAGACCAACGAGGCCAGTCGATCGTCGTAGGCGAACATTGGATTGGGCACGGCCTCAGCTTGCCTCAGGAGCGACAGGAGTCGGTTGTCTGCTTGCGGCGTCTTTGCCGTTTGTCCGCCAAGTCAGTCTTTGGGCTCCCGGCCCCGCCCCGCGAGGTACTCGTGGGCCGCCCACAGGTCCGGTACCTGCCTGGGATCGAACAGGGCGCGGCCGCCGTCGTCGCCTAACACCGCGGCCACGCCCCGGTCCCGTCGCCGGGCCAGCCAGCCGCCGTCGAAGCGGCTGACCGCGGCCAGGCTCTCAGGCGGGTAGCCCAGCGCCGACAGGCGAGCAAGCACGTCGGGCGGGATGTCGGGGCGGGCGACGACTCGGAGGTGGGGATCGGGAACGGAACGGATCTCTCCCCGTTGAAGTGCGGCGTTATGTCGGTCGGTGCGGTTCTTGATGTAGGTGACGGAGGCCGCGCCGGCCCCGACCACGAGCACGGCAAAGGTCACGCCCGCCGTCAGGTTGGCCAGGAGGATGAGTAATACCACCAGGACCGGGACGACGACGATGGCGATCCTGATCCCAACGCTCATTCGTCGCCACTGATCCCGTAACGGGGGGATCGGGCCGGGGTAGGGTTCACCCTTGCGAGGCGGGGCTATCACGGCCTCCAGTATTCCCAGTCTTTCGGACTGCCCTGCGGCGCCCCCTCCCCGGCCTCCTCCGCTGAGGGCCCGGCCGGGTACTCAGCCGCACGCCCTGTTCGAGACAGCGGGGCTCGGCCCAGCCGGCCTACGCCTTTGCGATCCTCACCCGCCGTACCGCTCAGGCGACGGCGCCGGCCTCCTCCGGGCGGTCGAATCCGGCTGCTTCGGAGCCGTCCGGCACGTCAGGCCGACGCCCGCCGGGAGACGCCCCGGGCCTGGACGAGAACGAGATGCTCTCGGTGTAATTGGCAAACCTGGCTGTCAGATAATCCAGGACGTAGTTCTGGCGCACCCGCCATGGAGACCTGGAGCCCTGCTTCGGCAACTGTCCGGAGGCCCTCAGGACATAGCCGGAGGTCAGGTTCAAGAACGGCTCGAGCTCTACGGTCGGGTCGTCGAGGGTCGGGACGGCCTTGGCGAACCCGTGCGTGTCCATGTAGTTCAGCAATCGGGCCACCGACCGCCAGGTGAGGTCGGCGCGTAGGGTCCAGGACGCGTTGGTGTAACCGAACGACAGGGCCAGGTTGGGGATGCCGCTGAACATCATCCCTCTGTAGGAGACGGTCTCAGCCGGGTCCACGGGTTGGCCGTCGACCGCGAGCCGGATGCCTCCGTAGGCGAGGAGACGCAGGCCGGTGGCGGTAACCACGATGTCGGCGTCGATCGTGCGGCCAGAGTCCAGCTCGATGCCCTCCTCGGTGAAGGTGGAGATGCGATCCGTGACGACGTCGACCTTCCCGGACCGGATGGCCCGGAACAGATCCCCATTGGGAACGATGCACATTCGCTGGTCCCAGGGCTGGTAGCTGGGCGTGAAGTCGGGGTCCACGGGATAGCCCGCCGGGAGCTGTTTGGTCGCCGCTGCCAGGATCATCCGCCGGGCCCGTTCGGGCCGGCGCCGGCAGAGCTGGTAGAAGGCCAGGCTGAAGAGCACGAACTTCCAGCGGGCGGCGTCGTCGGCCAGCCGGCCGGGCAGAACCCGGCGGAGCAGGTCGGCCGCTTTGTCCACGTCCGGGAGGCTGATGATGTAGGTGGGCGAGCGCTGCAGCATGGTGACATGGGCGGCATCGGCCGCCAGCGCCGGGACCAGTGTCACCGCGGTAGCACCGCTTCCGATCACCACGATCCGCCGACCGGAGTAGTCGAGGTCCTCTGGCCACTCCTGCGGGTGGACGACTTGACCACCGAATCGTTCGCGGCCCGGGAACTGCGGGACGTACCCCCGCTCGTAGCTGTAGTAGCCGCTGCAGAGAAAGAGGAAGCTTGTCGTGAAATCCCTCTCCTCCTCGTCCCCTATCCGTGCCGTTACATGCCAGCACGAATCCGCCGAGCTCCACGATGCCGAAATCACCTTGTGGTTGTAGCGAACTTGGCGCTCGATCCCGAAACGGTCCGCTGTACTGCGGATGTATCGCAGGATCGACCCGCCGTCCGCCATCGCCTTCGATTCCTGCCACGGCCGAAACGGATAGCTGAGGGTGTACATGTCGGAGTCCGAGCGGACGCCGGGGTAGCGGAACAGGTCCCAGGTTCCCCCGATAGCCGACCGGCCCTCGAATATGGCGTAGCTCTTCTTCGGACACTCGGTCTGCAACCGGTACGCGGCTCCGATACCGGAGAGCCCCGCTCCCACGATCAGAACGTCGAAATGTTCCTTGGCCATGCGCCCTTCCCCTGCGCGATGCGACGTGGATCGAGGATACCGGGCCTCGGTCTCTGGTGTCGCACGGTGCCGGACTCTGGACGGCTCACGCAGCTAGGCGTCCTGTCAGCAATCGGCGGTGCTGGGCCCCCAAACCTTTGGGCCCCCTGGATGAGGAGCCGGGGCGGATCTGGTTTAGCCGGCGCCGACCGTGTTGAGGTAGCTGAGGGCCTGACGGTAGGACCCTACGACGCTGTCTTCGTTGTAGACGATGTCGCGTTCAGCGCAGAACGCCCGGACGATGCCCCCGGCCCGCGACAGGTTGGAACGGGGCATGGCGGGGAACAGATGGTGCTCGATCTGGTAGTTGAGGCCACCGAACACGAACGCGATGAACCGGCCGCCGGCCACGTTGCGCGACGTGGCGATCTGCCGCTGCAGGAAACCCATATCGCCGTCGTGGCCCAACACCGGCATCCCCTTGTGGTTGGGAGCGAAACTGCAACCCAGATACAACCCGAACAGCCCTTGCTGAACCGCGATAAACGCCACGGCCCGCACCGGCGAGAGCACCCAGAACACCGCCGTCAGGTACAGCGCGGCGTGCACCCCCAGCAAAACCCCCTCGACCACCGCGGAACGATCACGGCGCCGCAGCAGAGCATCGACACCCGAGATGTGCAACCCGGCCCCTTCGAGCAGCAACAACGGGAAGAACAACCACGCCTGATAGCGGGCCAGGACCCGCCCGACCCCGCGGCGGCGGCGGGCCCCCTCGGCGGTGAAGATCAAAGCCAGGCGGCCAGCCCCGATATCAGGATCCTGGCCGACCACGTTGGGATGAGCGTGATGCGCGTTGTGCTTGGGCACCCACCATCCAAAACTCAGACCCGTCCCCACGTTGCCCGCCGCCAACCCGACCAGCCGGTTGGCCCACCGAGACTCGAATATCTGCTGGTGGCCGGCATCATGGGCCACGAAGTCCACCTGGGTGAACAACAAAGCCAGAAACACCGCCACCGCCAGCGCCGCCCACGAATCACCCAGGGCGAACAGCGCCACCCACCCGGCAGCCAAACCGGCCACGGTCAGCGCCATGCGGGCCGCGTACCAGCCCGCCCGCCGCTCCAACAGCCCGGCCGAGCGGACCTGACTGGCCAGCTCGCGATAGTCGCTCGCCGGCCCGGCAACGATGGATGCTGGCACGATCCGCCTCCGGAGGTAACGGTTAACACGCGTCACCGGGGGCAGGAGCAACGCCAGGAGTCCTAATCACCCCTGTCGAACCCACCCAGACTAGCACCACCAAACTCAAACCGCTCCGGCTCCACCCGCGCTGTCAGTCACCTGCCCCAGGCGCGCGAGTACGCTCGCATCTAGAAAGGGGGTAGGCATGGCAGACAAGTCTCCCCGCAAGGTGGCGTCGAAGAAGTCCGGCAAGACGCTTAAAGAAAAACGCCGGGACAAGAAGGACAAAGAGCAAGGCCGCAAGGGTCTCGCCCTCTGACACCCAGCCTCCGGGCCACCGGACCCACATAAACCGGCACGTCGGTCAGCGGTCTTCTGGCTGCGTCGCGTACCGGGGGATGCGCCACGGTGCGCCGGGGCCGAAGAGTCGGCTTGGGCGGGGCGGTCGGTTAGAGCGAGGGGTGCCCGGGATAACTGGTTCGACCGAGGGTCCTACCCGTTGAGCAGGTCGTGGGCGTGCAGGTCGAGGGTCGGATGGCGCAACTTGGACATCGCTCGAGCTTCGATCTGACGTATCCGCTCTCGGGTCAGATTGAAATGGGCACCAACCTCGTCAAGGGTCCGGGGCTCACCCCGGTCGAGCCCAAAGCGAAGCTCGAGGATGGCGCGTTCCCGATCGTCCAAAACGACGAGCAACTTGGCGACCTCGCCGGATAACAGCGACGCCGCGGCCGCTTCGAAAGGCGACACGGCTGAGCGGTCTTCGACGACGTCACCGAGCTCGGCGTCGCTGTCGGACCGCAGGGGTTCGGACAGTGACATCGGCTCCGCGACGTAGCGGATGATCTCGACCACCTTGTGTTCGTCCAACTCCAGATCCTCGGCCAGCTCGGCGATAGTCGGGCGCCGGCCGAATTTCACCTCGAGTCGCGCCCGTGCTTTGGTTACCCGATTCAACAGATCCCCGGCGTGGACCGGGAGTCGCACGGTGCGCCCGGTGTTGGCGATTCCACGGGTGATGGCTTGGCGTATCCACCAGGTGGCGTAGGTCGAGAACTTGAAGCCCTTGCGCCAGTCGAACTTCTCGACGGCATGGATCAGACCGAGATTCCCCTCCTGAACCAGGTCCAGGAGAGGAAGTTCGGCAGCCTGGTACCTCTTGGCGATGGACACCACCAGCCGGAGGTTGGCTTTGACGAACGTCTCGGTCGCCTCCTCACCACGGCGAACGAGCCGCCGCAGGTCGCGTTGGCGAGAGAGCGTTATCTGCCCGCTCCCGGCCAGCTCAGCCCTGGCCTCACGTCCGGCTTCGACGAGCTGAGCCAATCGGACCTCGTCGGCTTTGCTCAGCAGTGCGTACTTGCCAACGTCGTTCAAGTACAGGCGAACCAGGTCTTCTTCGACCTGAGCAGCACGCTTGTTGAGCACTCGTCCTCGTCTCTGCTGTCGTTGACACACGGCCCAGGCGGGTGCGACAGGTCTCCAGAGAGGCCATGCTACTTGATCGACTGAGCCGGGAACGGCCGGAGTTCATCACTCCCCCGTCGCTCCGCCGCAGGTTGGCATACCGCCTGCGGCGACAAGAGAGGTATCGTGGACTACCAGGCCGGGAATCCAGCCCCGCCGGTTAGCGGCCGAGCCCCAGGGCTCGGGAGGTGATTCCGTCGTGTCTGACCTATCGGAAACAGCCGAGGACAAGGTCTTGCAACTTCGCGGCGAGGGCCAACCTTACGCTCGAATCAGCCGAGATATGGGTCTTGACCGGGCCGCCGACGCCCAACAGGCTTTCCGTCGGGCGCTAAGCCGCCTGGCGGACTCGGACGCCAAGCGCGTACGGGCTGAGGAGATGTCGCGCTTGGACCGCTTGGCCGAACGGGTTCGCGCCGACACCCGGAAGAACGACATGGACCGGGCCCGACAGTTGAAGACGATCGAGCGAATGCGGAGCCAGATCAGCGAAGACAGTTGAGAACGGTGGCCCCGGCCGTCGGGCGGGGGCGCTGGTAGACGACAGCGACGGCCGAGCGGTGATACCCATCGGCGCTAACTCTCTTGCTGTCCCGGGGGCCCACGGCGAAGGCGGGATCGGCTAGAGTGACGGGTGAGGGTAGCTGCGACAACGACTTTTCCCTCCGGCCCATACAGGGCCAGGCCGTGACCCGCGTGATCCTCGAGTCGAATCAGGCCAGGAAAGGAGGGGATCGCCAATGGCAACCGGCACCGTAAAGTGGTTCAACGCCGAAAAGGGCTTCGGTTTCATCTCCCAAGACGATGGCGGCCCTGACGTGTTCGTACACTTCAGCGCCATCTCCGGGAGCGGGTACCGCAACCTCGAAGAGAACCAGAAGGTCGAGTTCGAGACCACTCAAGGCCCCAAAGGGCCCCAAGCCACCAACGTAGGGCTCCGCTGACGTAGCGAGCCCCGCTGTCGAGGTCGATGAGGTAGTCCCTCCGGCCTCGGTGGCGCGCGTCCTCCGAGCCCAGCGAGCAAGCGGGTGGAGCCGAGGCGAGGCCATACCAAACGGCCCGCTCGGCGATTGATCGCTGTGGTGGTCGGTCCAGGTTTGATAGGCGCCGACGAGAGTGCCGGCAGTGGCGGTCGTTGAATCACTGCAATCGGGCACCAACAAGAGTCGGGCTGGTCGCAACCAGCGCTCCACCTTGTCCGTCATAGCCGAACTCGTCGCGCCGCGTGGCCGGAGGTGTCGGCTGGCGCTGCGGGGTGAGGATGCAGTGGGCCCGGTGGGGATCGAACCCACGACCAAGGGATTATGAGTCCCCCGCTCTGACCGCTGAGCTACAGGCCCGAATGCGCTTCTACCTGCGATTATGTCACGACATCCACCGGGCGAGAGGCTCCTACCCGCGCGGTTGCAATGAAGGAGTGCGCCCGCGTGGCCTGTCCAGGGCCACACTCATCACCGTCGAGATCAACGGCGCATCGCTCGCGGCAGGCGGCACACTGAACCGCACCGCGTCTGCTTTGGTTGATGCGACGAGCTCTGGCTCCGCGCTAAGGCTGAACCGCGCGCCACTTGAGGTAGTCCGACTGAGAGACGACCTCGTTGACGAGGGTGCCGACCTCCTCGACGATGACCTCGGCGCGATCGCCGACCGCCATCTCCCCGGTCGGGTACGGCGTGCCGAGAGTAACGATATCGCCGGGGCTCAGCGAGATGTGGTGGCTGATGTGGCTGAGCATCTCGCTCGGCGTGAACTTGAAGTACTTGGTGTTGCCGGTCTGCGTCTGCGCGCCGTTGACCTTGCCGGTGATCGCCAGACCCTGCATGACGCGTTCCTCGCTGAGGTCGGTGCGCACCCACGGCCCGAAGCAGGCGTAGCCGTCGAGCGATTTGGCCACCGAGAAGTACATCATGTTGTCCCAAGCCATCTCGAAGGCGGTGATGTCGTTGAACGGGGTCCAGCCGAAGATGCCCGCCCGGGCCTCGTCGACCGAGGCACGCGACAGCGGCGCTCCGACGACCACCGCGATCTCGGCCTCGGCCTGCAGGGTCTCGGCCTTGACCACATCCCAGAAGGGGATCGGGCCGTCAGGGCCGGTCGGGTCGTTGGGGGATTTTGGCAGCCACCTCGGCTCTACGTCAGCGGCCCGCTTCTCGCCTGGCGGGAGAAAGCCGCCCATGACCGCAAAGAGTCGTCCGGAACGCACGGGCGTCGTGAGCGTCATATCGTCGAGGGGATACGACTGTCCGGTCGGCTCGGACTCGCCGAACACGTCCCCCTTGATGGGGTGGAACCGGTCATCGATCACCTGACCGTAGGTGACGGCGTCCCCGAAGATGGCCCGGGTGATCAGCATGCGCGCTCTCCTTGCTTGTGATGAGGTAGCGACTGCCGGAAGACCACCAGCATGGCAAACCGGCAGAGGGCCAGGACGATGGTCAGGCGCCGACGAGTGTGCCGGGAGTGTGCGACGGCTTGGCGATCGCGTACAACTTGGCCGCGTTATCCCAAAGGATCTTGTCGCGCACCTCTGCCGGCGCGTCGCCCCAGTTGGCCTCGATCGTCTCCCGGATGTTTCCATACAGGCAGGCGTTGTGCGGGAAGTCGGTCTCAAAGAGGATGTTGTCCACCGGGATCTGGCCCAGTAATTGGTGCGGAGCGACGTGCTCGAACCAGACGGTGACGAAGACCTGGCGTTTGAACAGGTCCGAGGGAGTCAGCTCACCTTCTCGGCGCACGCGACCTTTCCTTGTCTGACCGAGCCACGTGTAGTCGGCCGTTTCCAGCACGAACGGGATCCAGCCGCAGCCGCTCTCGACTGAGACGAACTTGAGATCGGGGAAGCGCGGAAGCACACCGCTCGAGATGAGATCGGCACATTGCACACCATTCTTCATGAACAGGTCGACGGCGGCGTGAGTCGCCATTCCGGCCAGGCCATGGTGCTCGAAGCGCTGGGTCAATCCGGAATCCAGCGTGTCCTCTCCGCCGCCGATGTGGAAGTGGATCGGCATGTTCAGCTCCTGGGCGACCGTCCAGAGCGGGTCCCAGGCCGTATCGCCGAAGGTCGGCAGCCCAAAGCGCATCGGCTCGCCTGTGAAAAGAATGGCGCGATAGCCGAGCTCGTCGTGGCACCGTCTCACCTCCTTCACCGTCTCTTCGACGTCCCAGAAGGGGGTTGCCATCACCCCGATCAGCCGATTCGGGTCAGCCGAGCACCACTCCGCGAGGAAGTCGTTGTACGCGCGGACACAGGCGATCTGCAACTCCGGATCTCCGAGCGTGAGGAACTTCTGGGCGCCGAAGCCCGCGACGTTGGGGTATAGGACCTGGGCCCAGATACCAACTTCGTCCATGTATCGCAGCCGCTCACTGGCGATGTATGCACCCGGGTGGCACTCCTCGTAGGTCTTCTGCGGGATCCACGATCCTTCGGGGTTAGTCCCGGAGGCCGAGCTGCCAACGGTGGCGATCTGTGTCCCCTCGAGCATCCAAACGTCCATCCCGTTGTCGTTGCGCACGACAGAAGGAACATGGTCTTTCCACTTCGTAGGCACGCGCGACGTCCAGACATCACGGGGCTCAGTCACGTGGCTGTCAGAGTCAATGATCCATCGGTTGTCCACGGTTTTCCTTCCCTGCAATCTGACGACTGATCGAACTGCGCCACACGCACTGGTGCGCACTACCACTAATAATGGGTTTGTGTCGGACCTTACTACAATGCGGCACCAAACGAGTTGGAGCGAGGAGCATGGTGCGACGCGTGAGCGAACGGGCCGCCGGGCGGCGACAATCGCTTGCCAGATCTCCGAGCATTATACAGTCGAAGGCCGGGACCTACCCATCGGATCGCCCGTCGCTCTAGTCTCGTGAGCAACATTCCGGTCATCAGCTCCACCACGTCAGCCTGATGGCCCGTTGGGAGCGGTGGGTAACCGAACCGCGGCCGGCGCTTTTGCCTTGGCTTCGATATCGGGAATGAGCGGTGAAATACGTTCTCAAAGGTCGTCACCGAGCGCCGATTGATGACAGCCAGCCCTCCGCTCGACCCAGACGGAGGCGGAAGTGGCGGTCCGGCGACAGAGGCATCGCGACGACGGTTGAGCGATTCTGAGGTAGAAACTTCGAGGTGAGATTCGGAGTTGTTCTGTTCTCCAGTGACCGCAGCATCTCACCAGCGCGCGCTGCTGCTGCGGCCGAGGAGCACGGTTTCGCTTCGATCTACGTGCCTGAGCACACTCACATACCGGTCAGCCGTGAGAGCCCTCACCCTGGTACGGGCGGGTCGGATGTCTCTGACGATCGGTTCTTCCGGATTCTGGATCCGTGGGTCGCCTTGGCGAGCGCCGCGTCGGTGACGGACCGGATCCGGCTGGGAACCGCAGTGGCACTCCCGGTAGAGCACGATCCCATCTCTCTCGCCAAGGCCATCGCCACGCTCGACCTCATCTCCGGGGGTCGGGTGGTGCTGGGGGCCGGGTTTGGCTGGAACCTCGAGGAGATGAGGGATCACGGCGTCGATCCGACCCGCCGACGGGCACTTCTCGCTGAGTACATCGAGGCCATGCGAGCGTTATGGACCCAGGAAAGGGCGTCCTACTCTGGAGACTTCGTTTCCTTCCCGGAATCGTGGGCCTGGCCCAAACCCAGACAGGCCCACCTCCCTGTCCTGCTCGGCGCGCCTGGAACCCAGAAGTCATTCTCGTGGCTCGTTCGTTACGCCGACGGTTGGATCACGAATCCGTATCAGGTCACAGAAACTGCCGCTGCTTTGCGGCTACTCAACAGCATGTGGGATGAGGCCGGTCGCTCCGGGCGACCAGAAGTCGTGGTAATGGGAAGTCCCATCAATGAGGAGACGGTATCGGTATACGAAAAGTTAGGCGTGACCGAGATGGGAACGGGCCTACCCAACCGAGACGACGAAGAAGTACTCGCCCATATAGCTCGTCAAGGTTCGTTCTTTCGCCAGTTTACTTAATCAATTAGCTAGGACTCGCCGGCAACCGCGGCCGTCTGGACCACCCTCGACCGCCTCGTCGGACACAGGATGAGTCTCCGAGGTACCGCCCAGGTCGGTGAGCTTGTCAGCCACGACAGTGGCTTCGGAGACGGGAGCCGGCACGCCGACAGCCGCTTTCCCACCTTCCAGCTCACTGAAGATCGCCAGGACCACCGTGTGATTCGAGATGAGCGCTTCCTCCCTCGTGAGCCCGGTGCGCTAGCGGTGCGGGGCAGCCGGGTGCGGGCGGCCGGGCCGGCCGCAAACCGACGCACCCCGGCTGGACGTGCCCCTGACGTCGGAGGGTTAATCTGCGCTGCAGAAGTCGGCTCCGGCGCGGATTTGACTGTGCCGGGCCGAGTTAAGCGCCGATCCTGGAGCTAGGGGGCCCGACACGGAACAGGACACCCAGGCTGCTGACGAGCAGGCGACCAGCCATGCGGGAGAGTTGCGGTCGAGACTCGGGGCGCCGACATGAGTCTGTTCCTGCCGATCTTGGCCCTGGGGTTGCTGGCGAGCTTGTCTCCGGCCACGATCATCGTGTTCATCCTGGTGTTGGCTACGACCCGAGCCCACGTGAACGCGATCGCCTTTCTGGTCGGATGGGGCGTCTCGTTGACCATCGTGTTCGCCGTCGCCTACCTGATCGGGGGAACCCACGCCACCCGACAAAGTGGCGGCCGGGTTTGGGTCGACGTCGTCGAGATCCTCCTCGGTGTCGCCCTGGTCGTGGCGGGCGTCCGGCGCTGGCAGCGGCGGAACACGCCCCGACCCCCTTCGGGAGCTTCGAAGGCGCTCGCCGCTCGCCTCAGTCAGTTGCGTCCGTGGGAGGCGACGGTCCTCGGGGTGCTCAAGGAGCCCTGGTCGATCACCGCCGCAGCCGCCGTGGTGGTAGTCCACTATCACTCTGGGTTGGCTGTCGCCCTCCTGGCCTTCGTGCTGTTCTCGGTGGTGTCGACGGCTACGGTTGGCCTGGCCTTCTGGTATCACTCCAGTCACCCCACAGATGCTGAGACCCGCCTGTCGGCGGTGAAGGATCTCCTCGTCCGTATTGGTCCTGTCATCTTCGCGGCGATGTCGCTGGTGGTCGGCATATACCTCATAGTTGATGGCGTCGTCGCTCTTCTGGGCTAAGGCCAGAATGGATCGGTCAACGACCACTTGCCGGAGGCCCTCCTACCGGCCCAACCCAGGGCTTCGGACGACGCCGCACCAACGGTTGCTACGCCGTCGCGGCCCCGGTGGTCGGTGTTTGCGGGTGGCCCTTGTGTCTGCGCCAGACCGTGAAGGTGGCGGGCGCCCCGCCAGGGTGCAGCACGGTAGGGAAGGTGGCTGCCAGGGTCGGGCTCAGCTTGGCCAGGGTGCCCTGATATGTCACCGCTTGGGCCGACCGTCCCCCCCTCGGCGTCGACCGCCAGCACCCAGCAGGCCACGTCCGACGTCGACGCCGTGTAGGTCACCGTGGCGTCACCACAGTGCGATGCCAAGCTGGCTCGCCACGATCCCAACCAACCGCAAGTCGGACCTCAGTAGGCCGTTTTGTCGCGGACCCGCTGGTCGACCGGCAGCGACAACGTAGGGAAACACCCGATGCGTCGGCGGTCAGGCGCGGCCACCATGGACGCGCGGGGTCGGCGTATCTCGAGGCCGGCCCGCCCGTCGAAAGGGCGGTCGAAGGCCTCATCGGACCACAGCCCAGGACGTACGACATTTGGCCGCCGGGCTCTCGAGCCCACCGGCGGACAACGCATCAGGCAGCGGTGATCGTAGGAAAGGAGCGACGTGACTTTTCGCATGGCAGACTCAGTAGACCCATCTCAACTGCCAGACGGGATGGACGCCTACCTCGGCTATGTCGACGGTCGTTGGCCCTCTTACATGGAGATCGCCAGGCGCTTCGGCACGAAGCCTGTCTTTGGGCTGACGGTGTTCGGCGAACCATCCATCGGGAGGGGTGTGGACGTGGAGCCCGGGGACGCGTCCATTGCTCAGGCCGTGGCGGCCACAGTTGGTGAAATGGCTCGCGGGGTAGATCGACCGATCCGTTACTGCTCTGAATCGCAGGCCGCGGATATGGTGGCCGCCCACACAGCGGCTGGTTTCCCTCGCTCCAAGTACCGGTTGCTCACGGCCCACTACACGATCAAACACATCTGTGGACCTTCGACCTGCGGGTGCCCGGTGCAGGCCGATGGAACGCAATGGATTGACCATGCTCGCGTGGACCCAAGCGACCCGACAGGACACAGGATCATCGACAACTGGGACGAATCACTCCTTGACGACAACTTCCTGTCGGCCAAGTCGCATCCCGGCTCGACCGGTCCCACCTTCCCGGACGACATCCCGCCAGCCCAACACTGTGTCGGGCTCATAATCGATCCAAAAGGCCGCGGCTATTGGGAAGTCGCAGGCGATGGGGGGGTGTTCACCCACTCCGCCCACGATGCGGTGTTGCCCTTCTTTGGTTCCCGGGGCGACGAGCAGCTGGCCGCCAACGTGGTGGGCGGCTCCGCCACGCCGACCGGCAAGGGATATTGGCTGGTGGGGGCGGACGGAGGCGTGTTCACTCTCGGTGACGCAGCCATGAAGGGCAGCGTCGCCAACATTCACCTCGACGCCCCTGTTGTCGCCATCCTGCCAACCAGGTCGGGAACCGGGTACACCCTCGTCGCCGCTGACGGAGGGTTGTTCAACTTCGGAGACGCTCCAGTGTTCCCGTCCCTGGCCGATCAGCACCTCGCTGCGCCCATCGTCGGTGCGGCGCGGTCATCGAATGGTATGTGGCTCGCCGGCGCCGATGGCGGCGTCTTCAACCTGGGTGCCGCACCATTTCACGGGTCGCTCGGCAACACCCACTTGGCCGCGCCCATCGTGGGTATGGCCGCTCGTCATGGTGATGATGCGGGCTACTGGCTCACAGGGGCTGATGGGGGTGTGTTCACCTTCGGGAACGCGACGTTCCACGGATCCATCGCCAATGTGCATCTCGTCAAGCCGGTGTGCGGTATCAACGCCACCACGACTGGCAACGGTTACTGGCTCGTGGCTGAAGATTTTGGCGTGTTCACCTTCGGTGACGCCACCTTTGCGGGGGCGGGTCAGTGACGATCGGTTTCTGTAGCGGGTGCCGGTGCGGGAATGAAATCGAGGCATTCGGTGATTCGGTAGAAGCTCAGTCCGGCTCGAGACCCCGCCTCTTTGGCGTCGGCCAGTGAGTGACCGGCAAACAGCCAGAAGCTGACCTGGTCATCTGGGACGAGCACGCTCCCGAGAAAGCGGACGGTTCGGCCAGTGGCGCGCAACTGACCCGCCGCCGTCTCGGCCCGGCTGGCTCCTTCCATGAAGGCGGCCTCGCTGAAATCGGGCCAGTAGCACTCGATGAGGTAGTGCATCGACATTCCGGTCAGAGTCTCAGTCCGGGCCGGATGTCGCATCGGGTGTTTCCCTAGGTCTCGGTTGGTCGACCATCGACTGGGGTGAGGGCAATATGCCGGCCGAGCTCGGCTCTGGAGTGGATGCCGAGCTTGCGGTAGGCGCGGGCCAGGTTGGCCTCAACGGTCTTCGGGCTGATGAACAGAGCGGCGGCTACCTCCCGATTCGTGAGCCCCGACGCCGCCAGAACAGCGACGTGCTGTTCGGTGGGTGAGAGCCGGTCTGTGGGACCGGGTCGCGCCCCCAGGCGATCGAGCTCGGCCCGCGCTTGGATGGCCCACTGGTCCGTGCCGACATCGTCGAAGAGCCGCCCCGCCTCCTCCAGAGACGACCTAGCGGCGCGGCGTTGGCCCCGGCGGCGCTGCAGTTTGCCGGTGACCAGCAGGGTTCGAGCCCGGTCGTAGCGGGCCGCCGGCAACTCGGCGTGGGCGGCGAGCGAACGCTGGTATGTTCCGGCCGCCTCGTTGAGGTCGCCTCGAGCAGCCGAAAGCAGGCCCCGGCAACGGGCCCCGACCGCTCGAGCCCAGATGCGGGTGGAGCGTTGTCCACTCGCTTCGAGATACTCGACTATCGGTTCGGCCTCATCCAAACGGCCAAGCGCCACCAGGGCCTCGGCGGCGTCGGGCCAAAACGGGACCAGAGCCGGATCGGCCACGCCGAAGGCCATCATCTGGGCTGCCGCGGGGGCCAAATACTCTGCCGCCGCGCCCGCGTCGCCGAGAGACAGTTCGACCATGCCCAAGGCTCCCAGGGCGTGTAGGACAGCCATGGCGAACCGCGACTGTGTCAAGGACGCGACCGCCTCTGACGCTGCCGCGCGCGCCTCCTCGACCCGGCCCCGCCACGCCGCAACCACACCAGCGACCGCCCGGGCCAAAGCCTGGGTGGTGTCGCCCCCAGCCATCCTGGCTCGTTCAGTTATTTCAGCGAGGTGCCGTTCGGCTGACGGGGTGTCGCCGCACCACAGGGCCAGCTGGGTGGCGTGAGCCAGCACGAACCACAGGTCGCTCTCGCTGCCGCGCTCGACGCAGCGGTCGTGTAGGCCGGAGAAATCCGCTCGGGCCCTCTCGATCTGATGGGTCCACAGATGGATCATGGCGGCGTTGAGTGAGGGCCAAAGCACGGCGTGGCTGCGGTAGTCCGGGTCTTCCAGGGTCAACGCTCGGGCCAGGCTGCCCTCATCGACGTCACCGCCCTGCATGAACCGCATGACCTCCCGGCCCGCCAGTGCTTCTGCTAGCAGACCGTCATTACCAAGCGTTTCGGCTTCGTGGACGGCGACCCTCGAATACCGCCATGCGGCGTCCAGACGACCAGAGTTCACCAAGGCCATACCCAGTTCGAGCGCGATATTACAGCGCAGACCCCGGTCGTCGGCCGCCTCCTCGAAGGCTCGCTCCAGCATCTCCACACCCCTGCCATAATCGTCATTCTCATAGATCACGGTGCCCAATAAAGCGAGCGCCTCTGCTCGCTGGCGACAGGGAGCGAGATCGGCAACCACACCCTCCAGCAGCTCGCGGGCTCGACCGGGGTCATCCGCGTCGAAGTGATCACGGGCCGCCCGAACCCGCCGAGCGGGGTCAATCGGGTCGAGCGCGATAGCCAACTCCAGCAGTTCGGCAGCCGCCGAGGCCGCGCCGCGAGAACGGGCGTGGTCCGCCGCGGCGTCCAACGCCCGAGCTGTCTCCTCCGACGATCCGATGGCGCCTAACGCCAAATGGCGGGCCCGCTCCTCGACATCCTCGACGAGCTGGCTGAGTTGCTGGTGCAGCATGCGGCGCCGGGCCGGCCCTACGCCGCGGTACACCCCTTCGGCCCACAAGGGATGCGTGAAACGAACCCTTCCCCCCGATAGGTCAACCACACCGCTGTCCTCCGCTGGCGCCAGCAGCAAAGCAACATCATCGGCACCTGAGGTTCGGCCGACCAGCGCCAAGCTGGGCTCTGCCAGTGCGCTGGCCGCCATCAGCGCATCGCGTACTTCCGGCGCTAGGGTGCCGATGCGCTCGTCCACCACCTGTCTGAGGGTGCCAGGCAGGGTGGGCGGTCCCGTCGCCCGACCAGTCAGCGACCGGGCTATCTCGACGGCGAAGAACGGGTTGCCGGCCGAGACCGCGGCGATCCGAAGCATCGTCGGGCGGGGAAACGAGCGACCCGTCTCGTTATGCACCACGTGATGCAAGGCCCCCACGCTGAGCGGCCCGACTCGCATATATGACAGGCGGGTCGGATCAGGTGGGCAAAGGTCGTTACGGCCCTCCGGCGTGTCCTCAGACCGCTCCGCGGTCAGCAACGCGATCGGGCCGCGGCATCTCCGCATGGCGAACGCCACCACCCGGCGGGTGGGCTCGTCCAACCATTGCACATCATCGATCGCCACCAACAGCGGAGCCAGGGTGGCCAGCTGATTGATCACTGACAGACAGGCAGTGGCCACGGCCCGCGGATCGGGCGCGGCGTCGCTCTCGCGGCCGCGCAACAAGGCGGCGTCCAAGGCCCGACGCTGCACCAGAGTGAGTCCCTCGAACACCGCTTCGCTCACGCCGGTCAGCAAATCGGCCAGGCCTGAATAGGTCAAGCGAAGCTCCGCGGTGGTCGGCTGGCAGGCCGACACCGTGTAACCCGACTCTTGTGCCGTTGAAATGCCGGCCGCCCAAATGGTTGTCTTGCCAATGCCGGCTTCGCCCCAAAACGCCAGCCCGGCGGGGCTCGACCCGGTCCCACCCAGGAGCCGGCGCAGCGCATCCTGTTCC
Source organism: uncultured Actinomycetota bacterium (assembly GCA_963783945.1). Taxonomy (GTDB): domain Bacteria; phylum Actinomycetota; class Acidimicrobiia; order Acidimicrobiales; family Palsa-688; genus CAWAPS01. Next base: position 304,013 of record CAWAPS010000005.1, on the reverse strand, counting down.
GCATCTCGGCCCACGACATCGCCCCTCACCAGGCCGATTATTCCACCCACCCATCGACGCGGGCGCCCTACTAGCCGAAGGTCCAGCCCGTCCATCCGTGAGGCCTTCTTTTGACAGCAACGGATCGGGCGACCCCGCTCAGCTAGTCGGGCCGTCCTTAGGGAGTCGATCGATGCGGCGTGCCAGGTTGACCGCGTGGTCACCGAGACGCTCGTAGAAACGCGACAAGAGCGTGACCTGCGCACCGACGGCGGCGTCCATCTCCCCCTTGGCCACCTCGTTGCTTATCTGCTCATGAAGGACATCAAGTTCTTCGTCGGCCTCGTCGAGCTCCTCGAAGAGAATGGTCCGCTCCGTGTACGCCCTGGCTGCCCGATTCCACATGTCTATGGCCACCTCGGACATACGCTGGATCATCCCGCGACTGACAGGAGTCATCGTCGCCCCAATGCCGGTGAGGGACCGCTGGGCTATGTGCTCGGCGAGGTCGGCACTACGCTCGAGCTCAGGAAGAATCAGCAGCACCCCGACGGCCCGTTGCAGCTCCTCCCAATCCGGGCGCTCTCCCCTGAGTCGATCCCATACCGCTAGCTCGATCTCGGCGGTCAGCTCGTCGATCACCTGGTCCCCATCGACCACGCCTTGGCCCATTTGGGGATCTTCGCTCAACAGGGCCCAGCCGGACCGGGCCACCGCCTCGGTGACGAGAGCAAACAGCAGGCATACCCGATCGCCAGCCGCTCCGTCCGACACAAGCCGATGGTACCAACGTGTCATGTTTTTACTGCCGCGGATTCAAGGGCTGTTCACTACAAGTTCACTCAAGATATGAATTAGTGAAACTTCACTCCAGGATCACGATCGGGGAATTTGCTCCGCCAGCGATGACAACCGGTGGCATCACCCCGAAGGCTGAGCCGTCCAGCTTCGCCCGCCGCGAACGCCGTTACTCCGGCAGATCCGGCTCGGTGGCGGGAGGTTAGTCTGGCTCGGCGGCACCGGTAACGGGGCTGAGAACCGCCGCCAGCTGCAGGTGGTACACCAGGGTGCCGGCGGCCATGGCGGTGAGCGCCGGCAAGGTCACCACGTTCCGACGGCTGTCCGCGTGGCCAGATGCCTGATTCACTCCGGGCGCAATGGCACGAAAGATGCTGTCTGCCACTGCAAGGACGAATCCCAGCCGCGCCACTGCAGCCGAGCCGGCGACCAGATAGGGGGAGTAACAGTCCCCGGTCCACATCTCCGGATTCATGATCGGCTACCCTCCGACGAATCGGCGTTGACCTCTGCTCTCCCCCAGACGTTGACGTTGGTCAACCGGGTCTGCCATTACCGCCGCCGCGAACTTCACCGCGGTCGGCCTCGAGGCGGGTCAAACGGAATCGGCTCATCTTGATCCTGATCCTTCTGCTGCTGATCTGGCTCCTCGCCGACCGCCTCACCTCCGGCGGCCACGGGATCCATCACTCCGCTCCCCCCCCACCCCCGACCCACCCCCCGGCCGCGGCCGCTCCGGTCACCAAGATCACCAGCCTCGATCCCGACTGGAGGGGTGATGGCCAGTCCGTCACCATGGCCTTCGGTGGCGACGTTAACTTTCCTGCCGGCAGCACCCTGGGAGCCCGCTTGGCCGCCGACCCCTCGACCGCATTGAGTGACACGGTGCCGGCCCTCCTGGGGGGAGCCGATCTGTCCATGGTGAACCTGGAATCAGCCCTGACCGACGGGACCTGTCCCCAACCGCAGTCCAAGCAGTTCGTCTTCGATGCGCCTGCTTCGGCTCTAACGGCCTTGCGGCATGCCGGCGTAACCGTGGTGACCGAAACCAACAACCACGGCGAGGACTGCGGACCGGCCGGCCTGCAGATGGCCATCCAGGCCCGCCAGCAGGCCGGCTATCCGGTCCTGGGAATCGGCCAGAACGTCACCCAGGCCTTCACCCCTTACCGGGCGACGATCCACGGGCAGAGGATCGCCATCATCGCCGCCACTCAGGTCATCGACTCCGACCTTCAAGCGGCGTGGACGGCGACGGCATCCGAGCCCGGCCTGGCCTCCGCCTACGACGTCAGCACGCTGATGGCGGCGGTGGAGGCGGCCCGCAAGACCGCCGACACCGTCGTCGTCTATCTCCACTGGGGTACCGAGCTGCAGCAGTGCCCGAACCCTCTGCAGGAGCCGCTGGCCCAGCTGCTCGTCAAGGCGGGAGCCGACATCGTGGTAGGAACCCACGCCCACGTTCTTCTGGGGGGCGGGTATCTGGGCCACGCCTACGTCGACTACGGCTTGGGGAACTTCGCGTTCTACGACAACAGCCCGCCGGAGAACGCCAGCGGATCCCTCGTCGTGACCGTCACCGGCCGGCACATCGATGGCGTCACCTGGCGCCCCGCGGTCATCCAGGACGACTTGCCTCAACCTCTCACCGGGGCCGCCGCCACCACCGCCCTGGCCAGCTGGAATCAGGCCCGCACGTGCACCGATGCCACGGCGGCACCCGGCCAGCCGTTGGCCTCGCCCGCGTCGGAGTCGGCGCCGCCCCCGCCCGCCGCAGTGCAGGAGCTGTCGCAGGACAAAGGCTGACCGGGCGGGCGACGCCTAAGCGCCCCCGCGAACGTCTCAGCCGGAGGACGAGACGTCAGGTCCAGGGCCGAGCCCGATCGGAACGGAACGGCCGCCGCACGCTTCCGGTCCGGAGCCGAGTCACGAAAAGGTGTTCGACAGGCGACGGTACGTTCGCGAGACTGCGCGGTATGCAAGGTGACAACCCGGCCACCCCGTGGCCGGAAGCGGCGGCGCGCGCACAGGACGCGGTGAAGGTCTACGGACGGGGAGACACGGCGGTCCGGGCCCTAGATGGCGTCGACGTCGAGTTCTGGTCCGGCCAGTTCAGCGCGATCATGGGACCGTCGGGGTCGGGTAAGTCGACACTGATGCACTGCCTCGCCGGGCTGGACCGGTTGACCAGCGGCCAGGTCTTCATCGGCGAAGTCGATCTCGGAAGTCTCGACGACCGTCGGCTGACGACGCTGCGGCGGGACCGGGTGGGTTTCATCTTCCAGACGTTCAACCTGGTCCCCACCCTCGACGCCCTCGAGAACTTGACGCTGCCTCTCGCCCTCGCCGGACGCAAGCCCGACCGGGCCTGGCTCGACTCGATCGTCTCCACCCTCGGGATCGGTGACCGGCTGAAGCACAAACCGCTGGAGCTCTCCGGCGGGCAGCAACAGCGGGTGGCGGTGGGCCGGGCGCTGGTCACCCAGCCCCAGATCATCTTCGGTGACGAGCCTACAGGGAACCTCGATTCCAAGGCATCTGCCGACGTGATGAAGCTCCTTCGCAACGCGGTGGACAACCTGAGTCAGACGGTCGTCATCGTCACCCACGATCCCGTGGCGGCCGGCTTCGCCGACCGGGTGGTGTTCCTGGAGGACGGCCGGATCGTCGACGAGATGAGAGATCCCACCTCCGAGCGGATCATCGACCATATGAGAGTGGCCGGCTGATGCTCAACGCCACCCTGAAGAGCCTGTTCGCCCACAAGCTCCGGCTGGCATTGACGGCGCTGGCGGTGGTGCTCGGGGTGGCCTTCATGTCGGGGACGTTCGTGCTCACCGACACCATCAAGCACACCTTCGACGCCCTGTTTCAGCAGACATCGGCGGGCAAGGATGCCGTCGTCAGGGCCGTCGCGCCGTACGGCAACAACAACGCCGGTCAGCAGGGGGACTTCAACGGCAACCGGCCGCTCACGCCCGAGTCGCTGCTGCCGACCGTACAATCCACACCCGGTGTTGCGGTCGCCGAAGGCAGCGTGTCGGGTGAGGTGGTCGCTCTCGGCCAGAACGGCAAGGTGTTCAACAGCCACGCGCCCACCCTCGCCTTCTCCTGGTTCACCGATCGCCGGCTGTCGGCGCTCAGCCTGAAGAGCGGTCGGGCCCCAACCGGGCCAACCGAGGTCGCGATCGACGCGGCCACCGCCAAGAAACAGCACTTCGCGCTCGGTGATCACATAACCATCATCGGCAACCACGGCCCGGGCCAATACACGGTCGTCGGCATCACCAAGTTCGGCTCGAGCGACAACCTGGCCGGCGCGACTGTCGTTTCATTCGAGCTGCCCACCGCGCAAAGTGTCGCGGGCAAGCCCGGATACCTCAATGAGATCGACGTGGCGGCCACCCCCGGCACATCCAGCCAGACCCTGCTGTCCGCCATCGGGGCCAGGTTGCCCAAGGGCTTCGAAGCGGTGACGGGAGCGGAGGCGGCCGCCGAGGAAGCCAACACCGTCACTCAGGGCCTCGACCAGTTCAACACCATCCTTCTGGTGTTCGCCGGTATCGCCCTGTTCGTTGGAGCGTTCCTCATCTTCAACACCTTCAGCATCCTGGTCGGCCAGAGAACCCGGGAGCTGGCGCTGCTACGGGCGATCGGCGCCAGCCGGCGCCAGATCTACTCCTCTGTGCTGGGTGAAGCCTTCATCACAGGAGTGGTGGGTTCGCTGGTCGGACTGGCGCTAGGCGTGGCTCTGGCCGCCGGCTTGTACGCGTTGCTCGACGCCCTCGGCATCAGCCTGCCCCGCTCTTCGCTCCAGTTCGAAGCCCGTACCGCGATCGTCGGACTCATCGTCGGCACCGTTGTCACCGTCGTTTCGGCCGTGCTCCCGGCGCTCAGAGCCGGGCGGATTCCTCCGGCCGCCGGTCTGCGAGAGGATGCGGTGATCCAGGACACCTCGCTGCGCCGGCGCGCCATCGTAGGTGGGGCGGTGCTGGCGGTAGGGATTGTCGTCCTGGCCGTGGGCCTGTTCGCGTCGGCGGGCATCCTGGCGGTGGGCGTAGGGGCCGGGGTGACCTTCATCGGCGTCGCCATGCTCGCCCCGTTCGTGGTCGGTCCGCTGGTGAGCGTGCTCGGCCGGCCGCTTCCGGCCATGGCGGGGGTATCCGGACAGCTGGGCAAGGAGAATGCCGCCCGCAACCCACGCCGGACCGCCGCCACCGCGTCCGCCCTGATGGTTGGGCTGGCCCTGGTGGCCGCTATCGCCACCCTCGGGTCGTCGGCTACCGCCTCGTTCAACGACGCGTTCAACAAGTCGATCAAGGCGACCTACGTCCTCGTGCCCTCCGGCCTCGGCACCATCTCGCCGGCGGCCGAACCAGTGGTGCGCACGGTGCCCGGGGTCACCGCCAGCAGCGCCATCCGGACGGCGTCCTGGCACCTCGGCCACACCGGCAAGACAGTGACCGGCATCGACCCCGTCGGCGGGCCCCAGATCGTGACCTTGAACATGGTCACCGGGTCCGTGGCGGCCCTGGCCAGGAACGAGGTGCTGATCGACAACACCGTGGCCAAGAACGACCATTTCAAGGTGGGGCAGATCCTGCCGATGGGTTTCGCCGCGACGGGGGTGCAGCGGGTGGTGATCGGTGGCACGTACAAGACCAATCAGTTCCTCGGCAACTACACCGTGTCCAACGAGCTCATTGCGGCCAATGTCACCCAGGTGCAGGACGAGGCCATCGGGGTGAAGACCACCAGCACGTCACCGGAGATAACCGCGGCCCTGGACGCGGCCATGGCGCCTTATGCCAACGTGAAAGTCCAGACCGCGGCCCAGTTCAAGTCCGACCAGAAGAAGCAGCTGAACAGCATCCTGTCCATCGTCTACGCCCTGCTCGGCCTGAGCATCGTGATCGCCCTCATCGGTGTGGTCAACACGCTCGCCCTGTCGGTCATGGAGCGCACCCGGGAGATAGGCCTCCTCCGCGCCGTTGGCATGCAGCGCCGCCAGCTCAAACGCATGATCCGGGGCGAGTCCCTGCTCGTCTCACTGATAGGGGCGATCCTGGGCTTGGTGCTCGGAGTCTGCCTCGGTGCGGCCGTGGTCTCCGCTCTCAGCTCCAGCTTCATCACGACGCTGGCCATACCCGTCTCGACCATCATCGTGGTTCTCATCCTCGCGGTCATCTTCGGGGTGCTGGCCGCGGTGTGGCCGGCCCGCCGGGCCGCCAAGCTCGATGTCCTGCAGGCGATCTACACGGTCTGAGCCAGCGGGACCAAACGGCTCGAGCATCATGCGCTCCTGAGCCGAGCGGGCCAGGCCGCGCCGGGACTGCGTTTGGAGAGTATGGTTCGCGGCCGTGCGCATCCTGATACTCGGAGCCGGCGGCGTCGGCACCGCGGCGGCCCGAATAGCAGCGCGCCGCCCGTTTGCGTCCCATGTGGTGGTCGCCGACTACGACTTCTCGAAGGCCCAGGGTGCGATCGCCGCAGTGACGGACGGTCGGTTCGTGGCCGTCCGGCTGGACGCGTCGGACCAGACCGCAATCGAGGCCCTGATTGCGGAGCACGCCATCGATGCCGTCCTCGGCGCCACCGACCCGCGATTCACGATGACGATCTTCCGCGCCGCATTGGCCAGGCGGGTGCACTACCTGGACATGGCCATGTCGCTGTCGCGGCCGCATCCCACCAGGCCGTTCTCCGAGACGGGGGTGAAGCTCGGGGACGATCAGTTCGCGTTGGGCGAGGAGTGGGCCGCCAGCGGGCGCATCGCGCTGGTCGGCATGGGGGTCGAGCCGGGCCTCGCCGACGTGTTCGCCCGCTACGCCGCTGACCACCTCTTCCGCGACATCGACGAGGCCGGCGTCCGCGACGGGGCCAACCTGCAGGTGGACGGGTACGAATTCGCGCCCTCCTTTTCCATCTGGACCACTATCGAGGAGTGCCTCAACCCGCCGGTCATCTACGAGAAGGACCGGGGCTGGTTCACCACCGAGCCGTTCTCCGAGCCTGAGGTCTTCGACTTCCCGGAGGGCATAGGGCCAGTCGAGTGCGTGAACGTCGAGCACGAGGAAGTCCTGCTCATCCCCCGTTGGGTGGATGTCAAACGGGTCACGTTCAAATACGGGCTCGGCAACGAGTTCATCGACGTCCTGAAGACCCTGCACAAGCTCGGCCTCGACCGCACGGAAAAGGTGCAGGTGGGAGCTATCGCGATCAGCCCACGCGACGTCGTAGCCGCCTGCCTGCCCGACCCGGCGACCCTGGGGGATCGCATGCAGGGCAAGACGTGCGCCGGGCTCTGGGTCCGGGGCACCGGTAAGGACGGGCGACCCCGCTCGACCTACCTCTATCACGTGGTCGACAACGAATGGTCCATGCGGGAGTACCGCTCCCAGGCCGTGGTGTGGCAAACGGCCGTCAATCCCGTGGTCGCCCTGGAGTTGATCGCCAACGGGACCTGGACCGGGTCGGGCGTGCTCGGACCCGAGGCATTCGCTCCTGACCCGTTCCTCGACCTGCTCGCCGGCGATTACGCGTCGCCATGGCGGCAGCTTGAAGTGGCGTCGCCCTGACTTTCCTCCCGGAATTCCCCCGCCCCGAGCCTCAGAATACGGAGAGCGCCAGCCTCGACATCAGGATACGGAGAGCGCCAGGCTCGACAGGCCCCGCAGGTTGAGCCGCCCGTTGTAGCCAGGATCGCCCGCCACCTCGATGTGCCGAAACCGCCGCACCAGGCGCCCGATTGCCGCCTGGCCTTCGAGTCGGGCCAGGGCGGCCCCGAGACAGTAGTGGTGCCCTCCCCCGAAGCTGAGATGCTCCGAGGCCCCGGGCCGCCGCAAGTCGACCTGGTCAGCCGTCGGACCCCACTTGAGCCGATCCCGGTTGGCCGACGCCAGAGCCAGGACCACGAACGCCCCGGCCTCGATGGTGCGGCCGCCGACGGGTACGTCCGAGAGGGTAATGCGCCGGCTCATCTGCACGGGGCTGTCGTAGCGGAGCAGCTCTTCAACGGCTGGTCCCTCCAGACCGGGGTCGGCCCGTAGGGCCTCCATCTGCTCAGGATGGCGCAGGAGGGCCAGTACCCCGTTGCCGATCAGGTTCACCGTCGTCTCGTGACCGGCGATGTACAGGAGACCGAGCTGCTCGGCCAGCTCCGCGGGCGAAAGCGCGTCGCCCTCGTGCTCGGCCACGATGAGCGCCGAGAGCAGGTCGTCCGCCGGTCGGGCCCTCTTCCATTCGATAGCGTCGAGCATCAGGTCGTTCATGGCCACCCCGGCGGCGGCGATCTGGCGGAGAGTGCCGGGGTCGGCCACCGGCTCGAGCGAGCGCACTACCAGGCCGGAAAGCCGCCGCAGCTCGGCGGTGTCGGTGCTGGGCATGCCCAACAGGTCGGTGATCACGGCGAATGGCAGCGGAAAGGCCAGGTCGTCCATCAGCTGCATCCCCCCAGCCCGGGCCGCCTGGTCGAGGATCCCGTCGACCATCTGTTCGACGCCGTAGCGGAGGCGTCCGATCATGCGCGGGGTGAACGCCTTGGACACCAACCGGCGCAAGCGGGTGTGAACGGGCGGATCGAGATTCAGCATCGAATTGTTGCCGATCTCGGCCATGTCGCCCATCTCGTCCCGCACCATCTCGGTCATCGGGGTCGGGTGCATGTTGCGCTCGTCGGCGCTGAGGCTCTGATCCCGGAGCAGCGTTCGCACATCCTCGTAGCCGAAGATGACCCAAACCCCGTAGTCCGTGTGGTGCACCGGCTCCGCTTCGCGGAGGGTCTGGTAGTGCGGGTAGGGGTTCTCGGAAAAGCCTTCGGCGAAGGGGTTGTACATGACCTGGGCTTCGGCCATCTCGGCTCCTAGGGCTCCGGGGGAGAGACTCGAACTCTCAACCTAATGGTTAACAGCCATCCGCTCTGCCGATTGAGCTACCCCGGAAAGGCCCGTGAACCCTACCAGGTCGAGGGCCGGCTACTCGTCCTGCAGGTAGTCGCGAAGGTGACCGCTGTGCATGGGATGGCGCAGCTTGGCCAGGGTCTTCGATTCGATCTGGCGGATGCGCTCCCGGGTGACGCCGAACTCGCGACCAACTTCCTCGAGCGTCCTCATCTGCCCGTCGTCGAGGCCGAAGCGCAGGCGCACCACCTTGCGCTCGCGCTCGGAGAGCTCCGAAAGCGCCTGGTTGACGGCCTCGTTGAGCAAAGCCCGGGCTGCCGCCTCGGACGGGGCCACCGCGCCCACGTCCTCCAGCAGGTCCGAAAGACTGAAGTCGTCCTCACCCATGGGCTGCTCGAGAGAAACGGTCTCCTGGCTGACGCGCACTATCTCCCGGACCCGCTCCGGCGTCATCTCGACCCGCACCGCCACTTCCTCGACGGTCGGTTCCCGGCCGAGGTCCTGGAGGAGCTGACGCTGGGTGCGCATCACCTTGTTGATGGTGTCAACCATGTGAACCGGGATGCGAATGGTGCGCGCTTGGTCGGCAATGGCCCGGGTGATGGCCTGCCGGATCCACCAGGTCGCGTAGGTGGAGAACTTGAATCCCTTGGTGTAGTCGAACTTGTCGACCGCCCTCATCAGGCCCAGGTTTCCCTCCTGGATCAGGTCGAGAAACGCCATCCCCCGATTGCGGTATCGCTTGGCGATGGAGACCACCAGGCGAAGGTTGGCCTCCACCAGAATCCGTTTGGCCGCGATGCCCTCGCGCCGCAGGCGCTCATCCTGCGTGACCCGGCGCCGCTCGGAGAGCAGGGCCGTCTCCTCCTCGCATTGGACCAGCCGGTCCGTGGCGAGCTGCCCCTCCTCCACGCAGCGGGCCAGCACCACTTCCTCGGGCGCGGTCAGCAGCGGGACCTTACCGATCTCCCTTAGGTACATCCTGACCGGGTCGGAGCTCGACCCCACCCCGGACTCGGCCTCGAGCCTCAGGTCGGCGCCGGCGGCCCGGTACCGCGGGCTCAGGAGGCCGGCAGTAACCATCCTGGGGTCGGCTCCCTCGACCTCGGCGTCGCGGGCCGACGGTTCCGCCCGGGCCGCGGCCAGGTTGTCTTCCTCACCTGATCCGTCGCCGTCGAGGACCGGTCGTTCACCGATGACGGCATCCTCGGTCCGGACCGATTCCTCGCCGAGGACCGTCTCGACGTCGAGGTCTGTCACGTCGTCGAAGTAGGTGTCGTCCCGCCACTCGATCCCCGCCGCCTTCACCCGGGAGACCGCAGCGTCGATGATCGACGGCGTCAACTCGACCGACTCCATGACACTCATGAGGTCGTCGGGTCCGAGGTGGCCGCGTTTTTGCCCGAGGATCAGCAGGGCGACGAACTGACCGGTCAGTTCGCCTTCCGGAGTAAACGGTATCGACCCCCCCTCTGTCATCCTGTCGCCTCCATCGGGCTCGGGCTGCTGACTTCCTCGCGGGCCGAGATCCAGCCTACCAACCGCTCCTCCGCTTCCATGGCGGTGGCGTGCTGGTTCACGTTGTCCGATCGCATCGTCTCCAAGGCCATCTTGAGCCACGCAATCGTTGGGGGATAGCCGGATTGGGCTTCGGGCTCGGCCTGTCGCATCTCGGCCTGCAACTCCCGCAGAGCTTTCTGCCCCGCCCGCTCCACCAAACGGGTCATGATGTCGTCCACGTCGGCGTCGCTGCCCTCGACGGCCAGCCGTTGCAGAAGATCACCGGCCTGCGGATCCGCCGCATCGATGGCCTCGTGCAGCCCGGGGGCACTGGTAAGCGCGTCGAACGCGGCGCGCGACAGGGGGTGGGAGAACAGAACCCTCGGCATCCGGCCGGCGATCTCGGCCGGGCGATGGACGGCGAGGCGCAGCGCCTCTAACTCGGGACCGCTGACCGCGACGGCCGGCGCCAAGCCCCCTGGAACAGGGTGGGGGCTGGTACCGGCCACTCTCTTCCGGGCCGGGGCCCGGCTGGAAGCGCCCTCCTCGGCCGCCATGCGCCGCACCCGGTCCGGCTCCACCCGGCAGCGGTCGGCCACCTGCATCAGATACTGGTCTCTGACCAGCTCGTTGGGATGCTCGTACACCACGGTAACGGCCTCGGCCGCGGCCCGAACCCGTCCCTCCGGGGTGGACAGATCTGCTCGTGACCACAACCGGTCGAGGCGAAAGGCCAGATAGGGCCGGGCGTCGTCTATGGCCCGGAGGAGGGCCTCGGGGTCGGATCGGGCCAGGTCGGCGGGATCGGCACCCGCCGGCAGGGCGGCCACCCGGATGTCGACGTCGTGGCGGTGCTCCCAGTCGTAGTACTGCTCGGCCGCGGCCTGGCCGGCGGCGTCGGCGTCATAGGCGAGGACGATCCGCCGGGCGAAGTTGGTGAGGGCCCGGATGTGGCCTTCGGCGAGCGAGGTCCCGCACGTGGCCACCGCTTCGCTCACGCCGGACCGCTGCAGCCCGATCACGTCGGTGTAGCCCTCGCACACAACGACCCTGGCCCGGTCGACGATCGGCTTCTTGGCCCAATTTAGCCCGTACAAGACCCGGCTCTTGTCGTATACGGCGGTGGCTGCGGTGTTCTTGTACTTGGGCCCGGATCTGCCCGGGAGCATGCGCCCGCCTCCCCCGATGGGCCGGCCCCCCGTGTCGAAGATCGGGAACAGGATCCGGCCCCGGAAGAAATCGGTGTAACGCCCGGAAGAGTCGACTGTGGCCAGCCCGGCGTCGGCGAGAGCAGCCGGCGGGACCCCGAGGTTTCGGACCAGCAGGTCCCGGCCATCGGGCGCCCAGCCCAGCTTGTAGTGTCGCACCGCTTCACTGTCATAGCCGCGCTCGTGCCTGAGATAGCCCCGGGCGGGCGAGGAATCCGGGCCGGAGAGCAACCGGTCGTGGTACCAGGCCACCGCCCGCTCGAGGGTCTCCTGAATGCGGGTCCGGCGCTGGTGGTCACGACCGGCTGTCTCATTGTCGTAGCGAAGCGATACCCCGGCCCGGGCCGCCAGTCTCTCAACGGCGTCGACGAAGTCGAGATGCTCCATCTCCCGCACGAAGGTGATGACGTCGCCTTTGGCCCCGCAGCCGAAGCAGTAGTAGAAGCCGAGCTCGGAGTTCAGCCCGAAAGAGGGGGTCTTTTCGCTGTGGAACGGGCACAGCCCGACCCAGCGCGTCCCGACCCGGCGCAGAGCCAGGTACTCGCCGGCCAGGGCAACGAAATCGGTCGAGGTCCGGACCCTGGCTATATCCTCGTCGACTATCCCCACTACCGGGCCCTGCCGGTCGCTCGGCGGCGCTCGTCAGCCGTGAGCGATCACGGCTTGGGCCGCCGCCAGGCGGGCGATGGGCACCCGGAACGGAGAGCACGACACGTAGTCCAGTCCGGCCCGGTAGAAGAAGTCGATCGACTCCGGGTCGCCGCCATGCTCGCCACAGACGCCCAGTTTCAACGAGGGCTTGGTGGCCCGGCCCCGGCTCACCGCGTCGAGGACCAGTTGGCCCACGCCCGGCTGGTCTATCGTCTCGAACGGGTTGCGCTTCAGCAGGCCCTCCTCCAGGTAGGCGTTCATCATCCGCCCCTCCACGTCATCGCGGGAGAAGCCGAACGTCATCTGGGTCAGGTCGTTGGTGCCGAAGCTGAAGAAATCGGCCTCTTCGGCGATCTCGTCAGCCCGCACCGCCGCCCGAGGCGTCTCGACCATCGTCCCGATGGTCACGTCCAGCTTCTTGCGGACGCCCTTGGTCTCGGACCCAATCGCCTCCTCCACCCACGAGCGGGCCAGAGCCAGCTCTTCTCGGGTCACGGTGAGCGGGATCATCACCTCGATCCGCGGTTTGCCGCCTGACGCGACCCGCTCGGCCGCCGCTTGCATCAGAGCTCTCACCTGCATCTCGTACAGACCCGGCTTGATCACACCGAGCCGGACTCCCCGGGTACCGAGCATGGGATTGAACTCGTGCCAGGCCCGGGCGGCCCCGAGGAGCTTCTCTTCGTCAGGCGATAGCCCCGATGTCGCCTTCTTTATCTCGAGCACTTCGGTCGGGGGCAGGAACTCGTGCAACGGCGGATCGAGCAGGCGGACGGTTACCGGCAGCCCGTCCATGGCCTCGAGGATGGCCACGAAATCGTGCTTCTGCGCCTCCCGGAGCTCCTCCAGGGCCGCCGCCTCCTCTTCCGGGGTGTCGGCGAGGATCATCCGCCGGACTATCGGCAGGCGATCGTCACCGAGGAACATGTGCTCGGTGCGGCACAGTCCGATGCCTTCAGCTCCGAAGCGCCTGGCGTTAGCCGAATCCGGCCCGTTGTCGGCGTTGGCCCGCACCGCCAGCTTTCCCTTGCGGACCTGGTCGGCCCACTTGAGGATCAGCTCGAACTCGGCGGGCACATCCGCCTCCGCCAGTGCGGCCGCCCCGAGCACGACCCGCCCGGTGGTGCCGTCGATCGAGATCATGTCCCCTTCGTTGACCGTCACCCCGCCGGCGGAGAACGACCGACCGCTTATGCGCACGGACTCCGCCCCGACCACGGCGGGTTTGCCCCAACCTCGGGCCACCACCGCGGCGTGGCTGACCAGGCCGCCCCGGGCGGTGAGGATGCCCTGGGCCGCAATCATGCCGTGTACGTCCTCCGGGGACGTCTCGGAGCGGACCAGAATCACCCGCTCGCCTCGCCCCGCCGCCTCCTCGGCCCGGTCGGCGTCGAACACCGCAGCGCCTACCGCCGCCCCGGGCGATGCGGCCAGGCCGGTCGCGATCACCCTCAGGTCACGTCCCTTGAGCTGGGGATGCAGCACCTGATCGAGGTGCTCGGCGCTGACCCGCGAGATGGCCTCCTCGTGGGTGATCTTCCAGCCTCTCTGCCTGGTCATGTCGACCGCCATGCGCAACGCGGCCCTACCTGTGCGTTTACCCACCCGGGTCTGAAGCATCCACAGCTTGCCCTGCTCGATGGTGAACTCGGTGTCGCACATGTCGCGGTAGTGAGCTTCGAGCCGGCCGAAGATCTCCATCAGCTCCTTGAAGATGTGCGGGAACTTCTCCTTGAGGGCGGAGAGGGGCAGGGTGTTGCGGATGCCGGCGACGACATCCTCCCCCTGGGCGTTGATAAGGAAATCCCCGTATTCGCCCTGAGTCCCGGTCGCCGGGTCGCGGGTGAAGCCCACGCCGGTCCCCGAATTGTCGTCGCGGTTCCCGAACACCATGGCCTGCACGTTGACTGCGGTACCGAGGTCGTGAGGGATGCGCTCACGTACCCGGTAGGCCATGGCCCGGGCTCCGTTCCACGAGCGGAACACCGCTTCGATTGCCCCCCGTAGCTGGTCGTCGGGCTCCTGGGGGAACGGTCGACCCGTCTCCTGCTCCACCACGTTCTTGAAGGACTCGCACAGGTCCCGCAGGGCGGCGGCCGGTATGTCGGCGTCGCTGGCGACCCCCGCCGCCTCTTTGGCCGCTTCGAACGGCCCATCGAAGCGGGATCCCTCGATGCCTTGCACGATCCGGCCGTACATCGAGATGAACCGGCGATAGGAGTCGTAGGCGAAGCGCTCGTCGTCGGTCTGGTCGGCCAGACCCTTTACCGACGCGTCGTTCAACCCGAGGTTGAGGACCGTGTCCATCATGCCGGGCATGGAAAACTTGGCGCCCGATCTAACGCTCACGAGGAGCGGGTCGGCGGCGTCGCCCAATCTCTTTCCCATCGCCTTCTCCAGGCGGTGCACGTGCTTGGCGACCGCTTCGGTGAGGCCTGCGGGCCATCCCCCTGCCATGTACTCCCGGCAGGCGTCGGTCGTGATGGTGAAGCCCGGCGGCACCGGAAGACCCAGCACCGACGTCATCTCGGCCAGGTTGGCACCCTTGCCACCGAGAAGGTCCTTGAGCGACATCGGGGAGCGGCGATGCTTGTGGTCGAAGGCGTAGACGAGGGGCATGGCCGAATTCTAAGTTCAAACCGAGCCCGGTCGGTCACCGGATCAGCCGGGACTGGACCTCTTCGACCAGCGAAGCAATTGGAACACGCACCTGCTCGGTCGTATCCCGGTCCCTGATGGTCACCGCCCGATCCTCCAGAGAGTCGAAGTCGATGGTCACCGCAAGCGGCGTTCCTATCTCGTCCTGACGCCGGTAGCGGCGCCCGATCGACTGGGTCTCGTCGTAGTCGCACATGGCGATGGGCTGCAGCAAGCCCAGCACTTCGTGCGACAGGGGGAGCAGGGTGTCTTTTCGGGACAGAGGCAGCACGGCGACCTGGTAGGGGGCCAGACGATGGTCGAGGCGTAGCAGGGTGCGCGGTTCACCTCCCACCTCGTCGACGGAGTAGGCCGCCAGGAGAAAAGCCATCATGGTCCTGGTGGCGCCGGCCGCCGGCTCGATCACATAAGGCGTGTACCGATGGCCGGCGGCCTGGTCGAAGTACTCGAGCTTCTCGCCGCTCGCCTTGGCATGGGCCTTCAAGTCGAAGTCGGTTCGATTCGCGATGCCTTCCAGCTCGCCCCAGCCCCACGGGAACAGGAATTCCACATCGGACGTGCCGGCCGAGTAATGAGACAGCTCGTCGGCGCGGTGAGGCCGCAGCCTCAACATCTGGCGGGGCATGCCGAGTCCCACGTACCACTCCAGGCGCTCCGTGCACCAGTAGTCGAACCACTTCGGCGCCTCGTCAGGCGGCACGAAATACTCCAACTCCATCTGCTCGAACTCGCGAGTGCGGAACACGAAGTTGCCGGGAGTGATCTCGTTTCGAAACGACTTGCCGATCTGGGCGATGCCGAACGGCGGGCGTTTGCGCGACGTCTGGAGCACGTTCAAGAAGTTGACGAAGTGGCCCTGCGCGGTCTCCGGTCGCAGGTAGGCGACGCTCCCCTCGTCCTCCACCGGTCCGACGTAGGTCTTGAACATGAGATTGAACGCCCGGGCCTCGGTCAGATCGGTGCTGCCGCAGTTCGGGCAGTGGACCAGGCCGTCGTCGGGGTCGGGCTCCAGGTGGTCGGCCCGCCAGCGCTCCTGGCACTTGCGGCAGTCGACGAGCGGATCGGTGAAGTTGGCCAGATGCCCCGACGCCTCCCAGATCTTCGGCGACGACAGGATGGCGGCGTCGAGGCCCACCACGTCGTGGCGCAGCTGGACCATTGACCGCCACCAGGCGTCCTTGACGTTGCGCAGCATGAGCACACCGAGGGGGCCATAGTCGTAAGTCGAGCGGAAGCCCCCGTAGATCTCAGCCGAGGGAAAGATGAAGCCGCGGTGCTTGCAGAGCCTGACGATCTCGTCCATCTCGGGAGGCATGGTCGTTTCAGGCTAGTGGGGGCGGGGAGGCTTGACCGCCGGAATTCACGAGCCTCCCAGCAGGTGAACCGTGCGCAGCCGGCGCTCGATGTGGGCTTCGAGGGCGGCGGTGGCCAAGGCGGATACCGCCGCGGTCACGGATCCGGCCGGCTCGGCCAAGGCCGACCCGAGCTGGCCGCCCAGGATCCGCCCGATGAGGACGAGGGCCGCGGGGTCGATCGCCGGACCGCGGCGGTGCTCCCGGCACAGCGCCCCGCCCTCGACCAGGTCGAAGCTCACCACGGTGCCGGCCGTCCCCTCACCGATAGGCGTTCCGCAGATCGCGCACTGCTGCAGTATCGGGGCAACGCCCTCCAGAGCCAGCAGTTTCCAGTAAAACGACGCCACGAGCAGAGGCGACCGCTCCGGGGCGGCGCTCAGGGTGCGCAGGGCGCCTGCGAGCATCCGGTAGAGCGGGGCGTTGGGCTCGCCTTCCTGGGCGACCTGGTCGACCGCCTCGAGCAGCGCCATGGCGTCGGTCATGCAGCCCAGGTCCTCCCGCACCGAACGGTAGAGGTCGATGGTCTCGGCCTGATTGATCACGTCGAGCTCGCGGCCCTGGTACATCAGCAAACTGACATGCCCCGGCGGTTCGAGTCGGGCGCCGAAACGGCTCTTTGTCTTGCGCACGCCCTTGGCCACCGAGCGGACCTTTCCTCGGCCGAGCGTGAGCAGCACGACTATGCGGTCGGCCTCCCCGAGGCGGTGGGTCCGCAGCACCACGCCCTCGTCGCGGTAGAGGGTCACGCCGCGGCTCTCAGCCCGGGATCCCGTTGTCGCGACGGGTCTCCGTGCTCCCGTACCGTCGGTCCCGGGCCTGGAACTCCCGCACCGCCTCGTACAGGTTCTCTCGGCGGAAATCCGGCCACAGGACGTCAGTGAACACCAGCTCGCTGTAGGCCAGCTCCCACAGGAGGAAGTTCGACACCCGGAACTCCCCGGACGTTCTGATCACCAGGTCGGGATCGGGGAGGTCCGGCGAATAGAGGTGGCGGCGGATCGTCCGCTCGTCGATCTTGGAGGCGGACACCCCGGATGCCGCGATCGCTTTGACCGCGTCGACTATCTCGGCTCGTCCGCCGTAGTTGAACGCCACGGTCAGGGTCATGGCGTCGTTGGCCTCGGTCAGGCGGGTCGCCTCGTCCATCCGTTTCACCACCCAGCGGGGCACCCGCCAGTCCCGGCGGCCAATAAAGCGGATCCGCACCCCCATCCGGTGCAGCTGGTCCCGGCGGCGGGTGAGCAGCTGATCCGCGATGACGTTGAGGAGAAACCGAACCTCGGTCGGAGGCCGGCGCCAGTTCTCCGTCGAGAAGGCGTACACGGTGAAATAAGGGATCCCCATCTCCAGGGCCCCGCACGCCGCGTCGAACAGAGCCTCCTCGCCGGCCCGGTGACCTTCGGTACGGGGCAGGCCCTGCTTGGTCGCCCAGCGCCCGTTGCCATCCATGACGCAAGCCACGTGCCTCGGTATTCGATTCGGGTCGAGGCCGTCGAGGTCCACGGTTGCAAGCTAGTGCTCCGGCCGCGGCGCAAGGGGACGGTGAGCCGCCGACCGGCGCCGCCGGGGCCGGCCGGACCGTCCCAGCGGGGCCCATCGGTCCCGACCTCGTCAGGCCAGGCGGGGCGCCACCTCCCGCCCGATCAGCCGCACGTGGTCAAGGTCGGAGAGGTCGAGAACCTGGAGGTAGGCGGTCTCGGCCCCGGCGTCGGCCCACTCGGCCAGCCGGGCCGCGACCTCAGCCGGGGTGCCGCACGCCCCGTTGGCCCGCAGGTCGTCCAACTCCCGGCCGATGGCCTTGGCCCGCCGCTCGACCTCCCATCCGTTGGACCCGCAGCACACCACGACCCCGGTCGAGTACCGCAGGCTGGCGGGATCGCGCCCGGCCGCCTGGCAGGCGGCGCCCACCCGCTGGAACTGGGCCCGGACCACCTCGGGTGGCGAGAACGAGATGTTGAATTCGTCGGCAAACCGGGCAGCCAGCCGGGGTGTGCGGGTCGGGCCGTGGCCGCCGACGATCACCGGCGGGCGGGGCTGCTGCACCGGCTTCGGGAGCGCCGGGCTGGCCTCTACCTGGTAGTACGAGCCCTGGTGGTCGAAAGTCTCGCCAACCGGCGTCGCCCACAGCCCGGTGATGATCTGGAGCTGCTCCTCCAGCCGGTCGAAACGCTCCTTGGTCGAGGGAAAGGGGATCCCGTAGGCCCGGTGCTCGGCCTCGAACCAGCCCGCTCCCAGCCCCAGCTCCACCCTCCCGCCGCTCATGGCGTCGACCTCGGCCACCGAGATCGCCAAGGGCCCGGGCAGGCGGAAGGTGGCCGACGTGACCAGGGTGCCGAGGCGGATCCTGCTGGTTTCCCGGGCCAGGCCGGCGAGGGTGATCCACGAGTCGGTCGGTCCGGGACGCCCATCGCCGTCCCCCATCTTCAGGTAGTGATCGGAACGGAAGAAGGCGTCGAAGCCCTCCTCCTCGGCGCAGCGGGCGACAGCGAGCAGGTCCTCGAAGCTGGCGCCCTGTTGTGGCTCGGTGAACACTCGGAGTCTCATGGGCTTCATCTTGCATCGGCGGTCCGCCGGATCGCCGCGGTCGGCGGGATCGCAGCGGTCGGCGGGATCGCAGCGGTCCGGCAGGCATAAGCACGATATGACATGTCCATCATGGTTTGTGGATTTAATCAACCAGGAGCAGCAAAAACGCATAAACTATGAAGTACGGCGGTCAGAGTAGCGTGATTGGCGTGCCCGACCCGGCCATAGACGCCGCCCTGGCCCGGGCCACCGGTGCCTTGCCGAGCCACGAGGACCGCCCGGCGCAGCGCGCCATGGCCGACGCGGTCGCGGCCGCGGTGAAATCGAACCGGCACCTGATCGTGCAGGCCGGAACCGGCACGGGCAAGAGCCTCGCCTACCTGGTCCCGGCGCTGGCCCTGGGCACCCGGGCCGTGGTTTCGACCGCGACCAAGGCCCTACAGGACCAACTTGCGACCAGGGACCTGCCGGCGCTGGCCGAGGCCCTAGCCGTTCCTGTTGAGTTCGCCGTGCTGAAGGGCCGGTCTAACTACGTGTGCCGCCAGCGGGTCAGCGAAGTCTCGGGCGGTGACCAGCAGATGGTGCTCGAACCCGGGTCGTCCAGGTCGCCCGGGTCGCCCGGGTCAACTGAGAATGACCGCGGCTTGTCCCTGGGTCCCCTGGGCCGGGAAGTGGGCCGGCTGGTCCAGTGGGCGGACACCGCCGCGACCGGCGATCGGGCGGATCTGTCGTGGGAGCCGAGCGACACCGCCTGGGCCCAGGTGAGCGTCAGCGCCCGGGATTGCCCGGGCGCCGGCCGGTGCCCGTCAGGCTCCCGGTGCTTCGCGGAAGCGGCCCGGGAACGGGCCCTGGCCGCCGATGTGGTCGTGGTCAACACCCATCTGTACACGACCGCCCTGGCCGTGGGGGCCGAGATGCTGCCGCCTCACGACCTGGTGGTGTTCGATGAGGCCCACGAGCTGGAGGACATCGCGTCCAGCGCGTTCGGCTTCGAGATCGGCGCGGGACGGCTTCAGGCCCTGGCCCGCTCCACCCGCCCCCTCCTGCCCGACCCGTCGGCCGCTGTCGCGGTTGACGAGGCGGCGCTACTGATCAACGAGACGCTCCGGGTCCACCTCGGAGCCGCCCTGCCACAGCCCCTCGATGAGACCATGCAGGAGCGGCTCGGTCTGACGCGAGAACGGGTCAACCATCTCATGGGGGACCTCCGCCGGGCCATCAGGACCGGCGAGGCGGAGGCCAGGCTCGGAGGGGTGACGGGTGGCGACCAACCGAGCGGGACCGGCGCCGACGTGGGCCGGCACCTCCGGGCCCAGCAGTCCGCCACCCACCTGCTACGGGATCTCGACTACGTCATCGGAATATCCGAGACCGACGTGGCATGGGTCGAAGGACCCGATCACGCGCCCGTGCTGCGGGTGGCCCCGCTGGACGTGGGGGCGGCGTTCCGGGAAAGGCTGTGGTCCCGGGAGGACGCCCCGACCGCCGTTCTCACCAGCGCTACCATTCCGCTCCGCCTCGGCGAACGCCTGGGACTGGCCCCCGGTTCCTATGACCAGCTGGACGTGGGCAGTCCGTTCGCCTACGACGAGCAGTCTCTTCTCTACTGCCCCCTTCACCTGCCAGACCCTCGCGACCAGGGGTTCGAGAAGGCCATGCACGACGAGCTGGTATTGCTCATCGAGGCGGCCGAGGGAAGAACGCTCGCCCTTTTTACCAGTTGGCGGGCCATGCGGGCGTCGGCTGACGCGATCCGCAACCGGGTGCGGTGGCCCATCCTCCTGCAGTCGGACCTACCGAAGCCGGCGCTGATCGCCCGCTTCGCCGAGGACGAGCACACCTGCCTGTTCGCCACCATGGGTTTCTGGCAGGGAGTGGACGTGCGGGGCTCCACCCTGTCGCTCGTCACCATCGACCGGCTTCCGTTTGCCCGCCCCGACGATCCCTTACTGCAGGCTCGTCGGGCTCAGCTCGGGCGGTCGGCGTTCGAGATGATCGACGTCCCGCGCGCCGCCACCTTGCTCGCCCAGGGCACCGGGCGACTCATCCGGGCCCGGTCCGACCGGGGGGTCGTCGCCGTGTTCGACACCCGCCTGGCCAAAGCCCGTTACCGATGGAGCCTCATCAATGCCTTACCCCCGATGCGCCGGACCCGCCATCGCAGCGAAGTGGAGTCGTTTCTGCAATCCATCGGCGGCGCTCAATAACCGAGCCGCTCCAGAGCCTTGGGCCGGCTCTGCCAGTTCGGATCGACCTTGACGAACAGCTCGAGGAAGGCACCCTCGGGCAGCTGGGCCCGGGCCCGCGTGCCCACCTGTTTCAGCACCTGACCCCCCTTGCCGATCACGATGCCTTTTTGCGAGTCCCGCTCCACCAGTATCTCGCAGCGGATGCGCGGCCACTCCCACTCAGTCACCCGGCATGCGATGGAATGGGGGACCTCATCCCGGGTGACAACCGCCAGGAGCTGCTCACGCACCAGCTCCGCCACCCAGAACGCTTCAGGAACGTCGGTAACCATGTCGTCGGGGTACAGCTGAGGTCCCTCGGGCATACGGCTGGCGATGGCGTCCACCAGCTCATCCACCCCGTTACCGGTCCGGGCGGAAACCGGAAAATACTCGGATGGCCCGAGCTCAGAGGCCGCCTGCAGCTGCCCCAGCACCTGGGCCCTCGAGGCGGCATCGACCTTGTTCACCACGCAGATCGTGCTGTCGGGGAGCATGGAGGCGACGAAACGGTCACCTTTTCCCACCGGGGATGTGGCGTCGAGGACGAGGACGCTCACGTCGACTCCCACCAGGGCGCCGGCGGCGCTGTCGTTGAGCCGTTTCCCGAGGAGCGTCCGGGGTTTGTGCAGGCCGGGAGTATCGACGAACACCACCTGCACACCCGGTCGGTTCAGCACCCCGCGGACCGGGTTGCGGGTGGTGTTGGGCACAGCCGAGGTAATCGACACCTTGGTGCCGAGGATGGCATTGAGCAGGGTCGACTTACCGACGTTGGGCCGGCCGACCAGGGTGGCGAAGCCGGATCTCACCAGTCTGAATCGGCTGAGCGGTCGTCGGATCGGCCGTCCGCGGTGGCGGCCGCCGGTGGAGCCGAGATGCGGACCCGTCCGATCCGGCGGCCCTGAACCCGCTCGGCAACCAGCCGGTGACCGTGTACCTCGGCGACTTCGCCCTCACTCGGAACGTGGCCGAGCAGGCTGAACAGCAGGCCCCCCACCGTGTCCCAATCCTCCCCCTCGGGAAGCTCGGTGCCGCTCAGGAGATCGTTCACCTCGTCGACGGGCATCCTGGCATTGACCACCAGAGTGCCGTCGGCGAGCTTCTCGGGTGGCACTTCCTCGATGTCGTACTCGTCGGTGATCTCCCCGACCAGCTCCTCGATCAGATCTTCGAGGGTGACCAGGCCGGCCGTGCCGCCGAACTCGTCGACGACCATCGCCAGATGGAACTTTCCCGCCTGCATCTCGCGCATAAGGGCAGATACCCGCTTGCTTTCCGGGGTGAACTGGGGTTCCCTCATCACCGTCGAGACCTCGTCCTCGTTGTGGCCCTCGCGCTCGGCCCGCATGAGGTCCTTGAGATGCACGATGCCGACGATGTCATCGATCCCCTGGGAATATACCGGGATCCGGCTGAAACCAGCCGGGATCACGATGTCGATGACATCGGTTATACGGGCGTAGGACTCGACGGCCACCATGTCCGTGCGGGGGACCATGACCTCGCGCACCACGGTGTCGCCGAAGTCAATGATCGAATGGATGAGGGTGCGCTCGTCGCTTTCGATCACATCTTCCTCGGCCGCTTCGTCGGCGATGGCCCGGAGCATCTCGTCCGAGGTATACGGACCGGCCGAGCTGCCCTTGCCCGGGAGCAAGGCGTTGGTTACCCGGATCAAGCCGCGGGTGATCCAGCCGAGGGGGGCGAACCCTACCAGCACCCGGATGATCGGAGCGGTCGAAAGGGCGGCTCGCTCGGGGTGCTGCACCGCCCAGGTCTTGGGGGCCAGCTCGGCGAAGACGAAGATGACGATGACCTCGAACGCCGTCGCGACGATCACACCGACCGCACCGAAGGCGTGGGTCGCGACCACACCGACCAGGGTGGCGGCCACCAGGGTGCACAGCTCCAGAGCGAATAGCACCACCGGCAGGACCCGGTCGATGTTCTGCACCAGACGGAGCAAGGTCCGGGAACCCCGCCGCTTCTCTTCCACCAACGTCAGGGCCTTCACCTTCGACGTCCGGGTAATTGCCGTCTCCGACATGGCCAGGTAGCCGGTGGCGATTATGAGCACTACGACCACGACCAGGAGGATGATGTCCTCCCCCCCGAAGTGGTGGGTACTTGGCCCGGCCGATGCGGTCAAGACGATCCGTCCGCAGGCGGGCTGTGATGCTTGGAGAGAAGCTGGCGCTCCTTGGCCTCCATGAGCTCGGCCTCCTCGGGATCGTCGTGATCCATTCCGAGCAGGTGGAGCAGGCCGTGCACCAGGAGGAGGGCCAGTTCGTCCTCGTAGGTACCGGCGTGCTCAGGAGCGTTTCGCCGGGCGACGGACGGACAGATAACCACGTCGCCGAGCAGGGTGGGAGCCTCTTCGGGTCCCGGGTTCAGACCGGGGCCGGTGCCCCCCGAGTCCGGCGACCGGCCGCCCTCCACCGGCTCCTCGTCGATGGGAAAGGCCAGGACGTCGGTGGGTCCATCCTTGCCGAGAAAGCGCGAGTTCAGGTCTGCTATCGCCACCTCATCCACGAAAAGGATCGACACCTCGGTCTCCCCCCGTACCCCCTCGTCGGCGAGGACGGCTTCGGCGAGTTTTATCCAGCGCAGGGTGTCGACCGGCTGAGCCGATTGCTCATCTGCGGCAAAGACCGAAACGGCCATAATTGCTCGGCTCTCGTTCAGGACGACCGGCGCCGCGATTCGTGCGCCCCGGCATCGGCCGCCCCGTCCGTGGATCCTCCACCCGCCTGTTCGGCCGCCTCGTAGGCTCCGACGATGTCCGCCACGATGCGGTGGCGCACCACGTCTCGACGGCCGAGGTGCACCCAGGACATCCCTTCGATTCCCGACAGGACCCTCTCCAGCCCGGTCAGGCCCGATCGACCACCCGGTAGATCAATCTGGGTGTCATCACCGGTCACGACCACTTTGGACCCGAATCCGATGCGGGTAAGGAACATCTTCATCTGCTCCGGGGTGGTGTTCTGGGCCTCGTCCAGGATGATGAAACTGTCGTTGAGAGTCCGACCGCGCATGTAGGCGAGGGGTGCCACCTCGATGGTGCCGGCGTCGAGCAGCCGGCGGGCGGTGTCGGTGCCGAGCATGTCGTAGAGCGCGTCGTAAAGGGGTCGGAGGTAGGGGTCGACCTTGGCCATGAGGTCACCGGGGAGAAAGCCCAACCGCTCGCCGGCCTCGACCGCCGGTCGGGTCAGGATGATGCGATCGACGTCCTTGGCCTGGAGAGCCTGGACGGCGAGGGCGACGGCGAGATAGCTCTTCCCCGTGCCGGCGGGGCCGATCCCGAAGGTGACAACGCTGTCCCGGATGGCGTCGGCGTAGCGCTTTTGCCCGCTGGTTTTGGGCCGAACCGACCGGCCGCGCGCCGAGCGCAGCAGCTCGGCCGTAAGCACCTCCGACGGTCTCTCGTCGGCCCGGACCATGTCGATGGTCCGATGCACCACCTGCGGATCGAGCGGCTGGCCGTGCTCCAGCAGGAGGCGCAGTTCGTCGACCAGGCGAGCGGCGACCGCAGCGTCTTCGCCGTCGATGGTGAACTCGTTGCCCCGGGTATGGATGGACGTGCCCTCGAAGGCACCCTCCACCAGCCGCAGGTTCTCGTTGAGGGGGCCAACGAGCCGCGGCATCAGATGATTGGGAACGGTAACGGTGACGGTCGTGGACACTTGGGTGCTCCGCTCCAGAGTACCCGTTGGCTAGGCCGCCCGCCGAGGACGGTCAGCGAGCTCAGGAGCGGTTGGGGCCCGACCCGAGTGGTTCATGGGAAAGCAGATAGGGACGGCCATTGCGCCGGCGCCGATCGGGGACGGGTCAGGACCCACCCGCGGTCCCCGGCGGCCAGCCCATCTGGCGACCGCCGAGCACGTGCAGGTGGAGATGGGGGACGCTGTTCAAGGCGTCCGGCCCGACGTTGAACACCAGCCGGTAGCCGGAATCGAGCCCGCTGGCCTCGGCCACGGTGCGGGCGGTCGTCAGCATCTCGGCCAGAACCTCTGCGTGCTCGGGACCGATCGCCGCGGCGTCGGTGATGTGCTGGCGGGGCACCACGAGGACGTGCACCGGAGCGGCCGGCTCGATGTCGTGAAAGGCGTACGTTTCCTTGGTCGACGCCGCCTCCCTGGAAGGGACGTCACCGGCCACGATTCGGCAGAACAGGCAGTCAGCCATCGGCCTGACGCTACCGTGACTCGCCATGGGTGACGGCCGAGGCGGTGACGAACTGGCCGCCGCGTTTGCCCGTTGGGCCGCCTCCGAGCGGGTCGCCGAGGCGGTCCGCGACCGATCCCGGGAGCGCCGGATGCGCGAGCAGTCGGCCGCCGCGGCCACCCTGGCCGGGATTCTCGTCGACCTCGCCGAGCGGGCGGCCGCGGTCGTGATCGGCGTAGGAGAGCACAGGTGCTCCGGCCGGGTGGTCGGGGTCAGCCGGGACTTCTGCCTGGTCGAGCAGCTCAACGGCCGGCCGGCGATCGTGCCCCTCGCCGCCGTCTCGTCGGTGGCACCGGAAGGGCCGGTACCGGCCGCTCCCGCCGGCGATCGGAACCCGGTGCTCACACTGTCCCTGGTCAGCGCACTGGCCGCCATGGCCGAGGACAGGGCACCGGTAGTGGTGCGCGCCGGGGCGGACCGCATCGAAGGCGAGCTGACCAGCGCCGGTGAGGACGTGGTGTGTCTGCGGACGGGTCCACCGGCGCGCCGGATCCTCTATGTGCCGGTGGGATCGCTCACCTATCTCGAGGTGCGCTGAGCACCTGTTGGTGGCCTGGTGGGCTCGGGTCAGGCCTCCGCCTCTCCCATGGCGTGCTCACGCTGTTCGCGTGGCTTGGGCTCCGGGTAGAGATGCTCCAAGGTCCCTGGCGCGATGCGCATCCGAGCGATGAAATCGTCTACGTCTGACTCCTGTACCCGGATGACGCGACCCATCTTGTACGCCGGGAGCTGCCCCTCGTCGATGAACCGGTAGAGGGTGCGCAAGGTCACACCGAGCCGCTCACAGGCCTCGCGCGTGCCCATCCAGTGGATCGCTTCAGTCATGGGCGTCATAATAAGCGACCCGATAGACAAGTCGGTGGATTCTCGATAGATTTCATGTGTGGCTCGGCGGATCGCTGAAGGGGGGTCGGAACCCGCCGGGAGGTCCGGACCGGCCGGGTCGGACAGAGGCTTCGGCCCGGATTCCCCAGACGGGGCGGCCGCGGCTCCCCGAGCCGGGATAATCCTAGGTCGCCGCCGGGCCCTGCCGACAGGCCGGGCGGTCGCCGGCGGTTTCCTGGTGGCGGTGGCCGCCATCGTGGTGTTCGCCGCCGCGCTGGCCAATGGCGGCGGCAGCGGTCAGCAGTTCGTGGTGGCATCTCGCACCCTGCCCAGCGGATCTGTCATCGGGCCCGGCGACGTCGGCACGGCGAAGATCGCTTTGCCGGCGGGCTCCCGGAGCACCGCCTTCCGCCAGCCGGATGTCCTGGTGGGCCGGGCGGTGGTGGTGACGGTGCAGCCGGGCGAGCTGCTGCAGTCGTCGATGCTCGTGCCGGTTCGGGCCCAGCCGGCGACCAGACCGGTGAGCATCGCGGTCGACCCGGCGTCGCTGGCCGGGCTTGAAGCGGGCCAGAGCGTGGACGTGCTGGCGACGGCAGGCACGGCCGGGGCGGCGAGCGGCGGGACCGGGAGCGCCGGCAGCGGGCTCCCCCCCCGGCGGCGGGACCGATGGCAGCGGGTCGTCTGCCGTGTCGGTCGTGGCGCGGGGCGCCACGCTCATCTCGATCGACCGCTCGGGCTCGAATCTGCTGTCGGGCCCGTCGAGCGCGTTGGTGACCCTCGGGGTGAGCAGCCTGAGCGAGGTCGAGGGGGTGGTGCAGGCCGCCCAGGCCGGGTCAGTCACCCTGGTGGCAGCGGAACCGTCCGACGGAGTCGGACCGGGGCCCGGAAGCACCGGCCGGTGACCCAGGAACGCTACGTCCTGCTGGGGCTGGCCCCGGCCCGCGCTCCGTGGTTCGAGGCGGTAGCCCGCTGGACGACATCGGCCGCCATCGCCGCCGAGTTCGTCAAGTGCGTGTCGGCGGACGAGGTCCGGGTGCGATTGACATCGGGCCGGCGGTACTCGGCTCTGCTGGTCGACGCCAGCGTTCCGTCCCTGGATCGGGACCTGGTCGACTGCGCGCTCGAGTCCTTGGCCCAGGTCATCGTGGTGCGAAGTGGCCCGGGGCCGTCGTTTCCCTCCGCCGACCTGGGCGTGGCGGCCGAGCTGCCCGGAGACTTCGGTCAGGACGAACTGCTCGAGGTCCTGGCGGCCCACTGCCAGAGGATCGGGCGCGGAGACCGGGTGCCTCCGGTGATCGACGACCCGGCTGCCCCCCTGTGGCTGGCCCAGCTGTTCGCCGTGTGCGGGCCGGGCGGGACGGGAGCGTCGACCATGGCCATCGCCCTGGCTCAGGGCCTCGCCGGTGACGCCCGCAACGGCCGGCGGGTGTTGCTCGCCGATCTGGCCCGCCGGGCCGACCAGGCGATGCTGCACTACGCCCCCGACCTCGGACCGGGCGTTCAGGAGCTGGTGGAGGCCCACCGCCTCAGCCGCCCCGACCCCGACGAGGTCCGGCGCACCACCTTCGACGTGCCGCGGCGGGGCTACCGGCTGCTCCTCGGGCTGCGCCGGCCCGAGGCGTGGGCGGTCCTCCGGCCTCGGGCCATCGACGCCACGATCGAGGGGGTTCGTCGCGCCTTTCAGGTCGTGGTCGCCGACGTCACCGGGGACCTGGAGGGCGAGCCCGATGGCGGATCTATGGATGTCGAGGAACGCAACCATCTGGCGCGCGCTGCGGTGCTTCGATCGACCGTTGTCGTAGCGGTCGGCGCACCGGGGATGAAAGGGGTTCATTCCCTCGCCGGACTGATCCGGTCTCTGGGCCAGGCCGGCGTGCCGACCGGGAGAATCGTGGCCGTTGTCAACCACTCCCCCCGCAACCCCCGGGCGCGGGCGGAGTCGGCCCGAGCCCTGGCCGTCCTGTTAACCGGCGCCGGGATGGCCCTCGCCTCTCCGGTGGCGATCCCGGAGCGCAAGCTGGAGGATGTCCTGCGGCAGGGAGCGCCTCTGCCCGCCGCGGTGGTCACTCCTCTCGTCCGAGCGGTTCAGGCCGTGGCGGCCCGGCAAGCGGATGCCGCGCCGCCGGTCGTCGCGCCCACCCGGGTGCAGCCGGGGTCGCTCGGGACCTGGGCCGATCCGGAGATCGAGTCCGGGACGGGCTGAGAGGTATAGCCGGCGCGGGCGCCGGCGGGCGCCACGCACCGCGTTGACGCCATAGGCAGAACCTGACCAGCGACCCGGCCGCCCATTTTCTCGGCAACAATTTGGAATCTCGGTGCAGAATTGCCACGTAATTCCTGCGTTTCAACGCCGAGAAATCGAAATGACGCCTAGAAAAGGGTGAGGCTCGCCGGCTCGGCGCCCCGCAGCTGGTCGTAGTCGACCTCGATGCACTCGATCCCCCGAGCCGCGGCCAGCACTTTCGCCTGCGGCTTGATCTGCTGGGCCGCAAACAGCCCTCGCACCGGGCGCAAACGGCCGTCGCGCTCGAGCCGTTCGAGATATCGGGCCAGCTGCTCGACCCCGTCGATTTCCCCGCGCCGCTTGATCTCGACCGCCACCACCCGACCCTGGGCATCGCGGCACAGGAGATCGACCGGCCCGATGTCAGTCGGGTACTCCCGGCGGATCAGCCGCATCCCTTCGGCAAGAACCTGGGGATTCGCGGCCAGGAGCTGCTGGAGGTGGGCCTCTACGCCGTCCTTCTCCAGGCCGGGATCGAGGCCGAGGTCGTGATCCACCTCCCAATGGACGTCGTCGATGGTGATGGTGAGGGTCTCGCCTTTGGCGTTGGTGACGGTCCAGACGCCCGGCTCGGTGCGCAGCTGACAGGGCGGCGACATCCAGTTGAGCGGTTTGTAGGCGCCGCCGTCCGAGTGCACCGACACCGATCCGTCCGCTTTGACCATCAGCAGGCGCGACGCCCGAGGCAGGTGGGCCGACAGCCGGCCCTCGTAATCGACAGTGCAGGTCGCGATGACGAGGCGCATGAAGGGGTCATTCTGCCCCAGAGTGAGGTGCCGCGTCCGCAAGGGTACGCCCGCATAGCCTGGCCTCCTGGCCACCGTTATCGAGACCACCGAACGTCCGCCCGCCTCGGACTGGCCGGCCGCCGTTCTGCCGGACCCGTGCGAGGGGGAAAAGGAACACAGACCGTCGCTTCGACGCGCCCGCTTTCCCGGCCCGGTCCCCGTCGGCACCGGCAAATGGGGGCGGCCAGCCGCGGAACCCCCGGCCGCTCGGGCGCGATCGACGACCGGCCCCGTCCACAAGTTCGTTCCTCCGCCACCCCCACCTCCGCCTAGAACTCGCCGACCCGCGAGGTCGGTTCCGGGCTGGCCACCCCGACTACGCCGGAGGGTTGGTCCCCGGCGGTTGCCGCGTGTCCGCATCGTCTTGCTGGAGGGGGCGATCGCGGTCGTCATCGTCGTTGCCGTCGCCTTCGCTTCAGGGTTGCTCGACTCCGGGCCCAAGTCGAGGCCGGCAGCCGGTCAGGGTCAGCTGGCCTTGGCGGCGTGGTCCCGCTCGGCGACTCCGCTGGTCACCGCGCTGGTGCAGGACCAGGGTGTCCTTATCCGCCAACTCTCCCATGCCGACAACACCGGGCTGGCAGCGGGATCGTCGGCCGCGCAGGCGCTGCGCTCGGACCTGGAGCGGGCCCGGACCATGAAGCCACCGCCGGGGCCGCCCGAGGCGCCGGCTCCCTCCGCCTGGACCATCGCGATCAACCAGCTGGCGCAAGCGGTGACGACGATCGACGCCGATCGGCCAGGCCCAGCCGGATCGGCGACGGTCCAGACTCACCTCACCGCCAGCGTGCAGGCGCTGCTGAGCTTGAGCCAGGCCGTCCAGCTAGGCCAGGCGAACAAGCCCGGGTGATTTGGCGCGGCCCCGGCCGCCCGCCGGGCTAACTGAACCCTCACCCACTCGCGCAATTCAGCGGGGTCAAGGCACTCCGGGATTCGCCTGGCGACGTCGACCGGCCCTGGAGGGGGCTACTTGTCACGACGGCATCGGCGGACGAGCGAACGGTACGGGTACCGAAGCCAGGAATGGCTCGGCCGAACACGGCGTCCACTACCGCCGTGCCCACTACGTGGATTGATTGGCCGTCCACCGACATCCACAGGTGCAAGTGGTGCAAGCCAGTGTCGTCCTGGGCCACGACCGAAAGACAGATCGCTTGTCCGACACTGGCGGAATCCAGCCCGACCACACCCTCGCCGTAGAACGAACCTTGATTCAGGCCGCGTGTTACCGCGTCGTTGGCCGCCGCAGACAACGCGTCGTGAAGCTGTTGCTGACCGAGGTACGCCACCGCGCTGTCCACGGCGAGAGCGGCCAGAATCATGAGGACCAGGAGTCCGGCGGGAACGAGGGCCAGGACGCTTCCCCGATCGCGGCTACCCGAGGCGACTTTCATCAGCACCCCGCCGTCCCAGCCAGCCCGCTGCGGTACGGATCGACCAGCTCCGAATGTTCCGCCCGCACGGGCATCCCCGTGCCGACCCGCCCGACGAAGGGGAGGATCATCAGGGGCGCACGGTAGGAGACCGCGACGGTTATGCGGTCGCACCGCGAAAAGCTGCCTTGGACCAGGACCACCTTGGCCTTCGAGGGATCGCGCCCGTAGCCCGACAGTGCGGCATCGGCCGCCTCTTGGGCCTCCGCGCCTGCGAGGGTGGCATCGGGAGCCTCCACATAAGTCCGGGCGGCCTGGCGGGCGGACACGTCGACCGCCGTCTTGGTATCGACCACGCCCCACGCCGCCGCCACGAGCAGCGTCCCGACCACGAAAACCAGCAGCCCGAAGAGCAGACCCTCGAACCCCCCCACGAAGCCGGCCTCGTCCACACCACGCCGGCCGGAAGGCTGGGCCATCACCGGAACCTCTCGGTTCTGATGGTGACCGTTCGATCTATGGTGCGCCACGCCGCAGGTAAGGGCAGGAACCCGGGGCTCACGCCCTGGATCTCGAGCACGATCTGCTGGGCGTCGACCTCTTTCCAGTCAAAGGTGGTGCGGGTGGATCCATAGGTCCCGAGTTGGCTCCGCGCCGACTCCTCCGCCGCCGCCACGCTGGCTTGCGGGTCGGGTGACTGGGCGACCGATTCGGCTGCTCCGGTGGCGGCCGATGTGAGGGCGGAGGTGGCATACAGGCGAAGGAGCAGCTGAGCGGAGAAGAGCAGCAGCACCATGAAGATCAGGAAACCCACGAGGGTGCCAACCACTGCGGTGCCGAGGTCGCCCGAGCTTTCACTCCGCGAAATCAAACGGCCACTGTCAGCGCGGTGACCGCGTTCGTCCGGACGCGTCTGATGACGACTCATTGCTGCCTGTCCTCTGTCTCTAGGTACGCCGGAGGGCGTCAGCAGTTGTTGGAGCTTTGTCCGATACAGTTCACCTGATTGTCGACATGGGTAGCCGCATGATTGAAGGTATTGCTGAAGGCGATCCACATTGCGACGCCAATAAAGGCCATAACCAACACTGCTATAGCCGCGGAAATCACACCTTCTCCACGCTCGTCATAGGTTGGTTTCCCATGGGGATAATGGGTCTTGACGACGGTCATGATGTCCTCCTCTTGCGTCGACTTATTGTGGTTTCAGGCGTTGGCGAACAAGCGAAGCGCTGATAGAAAAGGCACGGCTAACAGGATCACTCCAGGGACCAGCGTGGCGACGGTGACGGGGACCCACACCTGTTGTGCCCTGCGTTCGATGGCTTCTATGGTGCGGCGGTGAAGATCACGCCGGGATTGGCGAGCCTCCGTCGATACCAGACGTCCCAGATCTGCCGCCTCCGAATGCAGGGTCAGGACTCCGACCAGGCGATCGACGCCTTCGACGCATGCCACCTCGGCCCATTCTCGCAGGGCCTGGTTTTCCGACAGACCCTGCTTGACCCGGTTGCCGACCACCGCCAGATCCCGGGCGACGCAGCCCTGGCCCCGGGCGGCCAGGCGGGAAAGCGCCCCGCCGAGCGAATAGCCGGCGTTCAACAACATGGCCAGCTGCTCGGTTACGACAGGCAGCTCGTAGGCAACGTCGCGCTTCCACTTGTCTGACAGCCACGCCAATCGCTGCTCGATAACAAGAAACGTCAGGGTCGGGACGCCAATCACGATGAGGAGGACAAGCGGCAGCGGAGGACCGAGTCCGGCGGCGACCACCGCTCCGAGCACCAGGGCAACGGCGACCGCTGTCATCTGGCGAACGCGGAAGGCGGCCGGTCCGACGGGAGAGTGAACCCGGCGCAGCCGCTGGGCCAGTGGCTCCGATACGCCGACAAGGGCGGCCAACCGGTCACCGGCCGCCCGGACCAGCGGCACAATGACATCACGAATCGACTCGACCGACAAGATGCCTGGTCCATCAGGCTGGTTCTGCCCACCCGGGCTGTAGGGGCGCAGGCGGTTGGCCAAGCTCGGGCGGGACGCCCGGTCCCACTGCGACAAAAGCAGGGTCGCTCCGATCCACACGAGGAAAGCGGCACCCAC
This sequence comes from uncultured Actinomycetota bacterium, assembly GCA_963783945.1. GTDB lineage: Bacteria > Actinomycetota > Acidimicrobiia > Acidimicrobiales > Palsa-688 > CAWAPS01. The sequence continues at coordinate 271,615 of CAWAPS010000005.1, read as the reverse complement.
GGCCAAGCGGCTCACCGGAATACCCGCGGCTCGCTCGGAAGTCGCATGAGCCGGCCCGACCACGCCCAGCAGGCCACCACAGCCAAGAGGCCAACGGTCACCGCCAGCTGGCCACCGGGGGTCTGATACGCGCTGCGCCCCGTCCCGATGGAAAGGCCGGCCAGGGCCATACCGAGCGGGACCAGCAATACAAACCGTCTGGCGAAGCGGACGCCGGCCTGGCGGCTGGCCGCATCTTTTCGGCCCTGCAAGTCGATCACCCGGTCCTCGATGAGATCCCCGAGCCTGGCGTCGAGGTCCGCGCCGCCAACCACGTGGGCCACCTCGAGGGTCTCGCACACCGCGTCCACGGCAGGATCGGCCAGTCGATCCTTCAGGAGCGACAATGTGCGAGGAAAATCCGTGGTGAGCAGCCATTCCCGCTCAGCGGCGGCGAACGCTGGGCGCCACTCCGACGGTGCCCGGCGGCCCACTTCGAACAAGGCTTGCGGGATGGACTGCCCGAGCGATCCGGTTCGCAGCCGCAATTCCTCGAGCATCCGCGGCCAGGCTTCGGACGCCGCGGCTACGCTGTTGCGGCGTCTGGTGCGGTAAGCCGAGATCGGAAAGCTGGCGGCAAAAAGGCCTGCGACCACGGCGGGCAAGACCGCGCCGAACAGCAGATCGCCCGCGACAGCGCCGACAACGAACAGAGCCACCACTGCGCCGACGAACTCCCCCGGTCCGACATGGCCGAGTCCGGCCTGGCGAATCCAAACCCGCAAAGACAAGCGTTCCCGAGCCGGCCGGGAAGAAAGCGACGGCCCCCTTCCCCGCCACCCGAACGCCACCGACGTGTACAGCAGATACGCTCCAGTTGCCGCCAGCACTGCGGCGATGGCACCGAGAACCGCGGGGTTCACCGGACGAGGTCGCCCCCGGTGAGGGACCGGATGTCGTAGCCCTGCAGTTCGAGGGCCCGAACCGCCCGGATCGGAAGGTTGCCCGTCCACGCCAGAGGATCGTGGAATCGCGGCCGGGCGAAGATCGACGTCGTGGTGAAAGCCACCGTGCCGGCCGCCACCTGCAGGTCCTCGACCGCCAGCAGTTCGGTCACCCGCAGCTCCGTCCCCTGCCTCGAACAGTGCACGACCAGGTCAACCGCTTCGCTCACCAGAGCCGACAGGGCGGCGACGCTCAGCTCGGCCCCCGTCTCCGCCAGCTGGCATATGAACCGGAGGCGAGACAACGCTTGGCGGGCCGACCCGGCATGGATGGTGGTGAATCCCTGAACGCCTGACGAGAGAGTGAGCAGGAGAGGCATGGCTTCCCGGTCTCGGACCTCGCCCACTATTGCCACGTCGGGAGCCATCCGCAGGAATCCCGCGACCAGCCGGCGCAGGTCCACCTCCCGGCGATCGGGTCGGGCTGGACGGGTCTGCATATGCGCCACGTTCGGGAGGGGAATGTCGGTCTCGAATACTTCCTCGGCGATCACCACCCGGAGGCCCGGGTCCAACTCGGCGGCTAGGCATCCGAGGAGCGTCGTCTTGCCCGAGCCCGGTGCGCCCGCCACCAGGATCGACAGCCCGCTTCGCACACCCGCCTGAAGGAACCGGGCGGTGACCTGGTCGAGCATTCCCCGCTCCAGCAGCTCCTTCAGGTTGCGGTGCTGCACCCCGGAGAACTTCCTGATGTTGACCAGGACGTGACCGTCTCGGCCAACATCGGAATGAACGATGTGAAGGCGCGACCCGCTGTCGAGCTGGGCGTCCTGCAGCCCTTCGGCCGGATCGAGCTTGCGATGAGATCGACCGGCGTCGTCCAGGATTTTCGTCAGTACGCGAATCACATGCTCGTCGTCGTGAAATACCTCGTCGTGATACCCCCCGGTACCTGAATGCCGCTTGGTAAAGATGGACGACGGTCCATTAATCATTATTTCCCAGACGTCAGGATCCGCGAGCAATGGCTCGAGTGGTCCGTACCCGCTCAAGTTTCGGTATGCCCGGTCGACTGCCGCCTCTGGATCCGCTATATCGACTGGCCGCCGGCCCTTGCGATATTCATCTCGCCAAAAACCCACTTCCTCGACCAAAACCGTCCGGAGTTGCTCGCTGGCCCCCGGCGTCGACATATCCAACTCGGCGGCCTTCGCCCGCTCCTGGACCGCCCTCTCTATCTCCCGCAGCGGGGAGGTCCACTCGGCGGCAACGGCAACAGGAATCGCCACCGCCGTCAGCCGCCTCTTGCCCCCACCCTGACGGCCATGGATCGAAAACTACCCACGTGCATCAAGCCCCGCAAGGGTCAGTTTTCGACTCGCGGTGTGGCATTGTGTCGTCCATCCCGGAAAAGGAGCGTCATGACAAGCGTGTGGGAGGTCGCCGAGAGCTACATCGAGAAAATGGCAACCATCGATCCGATATCGGCGACGTCCTGGGGCGTCGGCGGCCACGATGACCGCCTCCCCGATCTCTCCCCATCCGGTATCGACGAGCGGGCCCTCCTGGAGCGAAGGACGCTCGAGGCCCTGGCGGCCGCGGCCCAAACCACCGATGGGGACCGCATAGCGGCCGAGGTCATGAGCGAGCGACTCCAAGCCTCCCTCGATCTCCACGATGCCGGGGACGATTTTCTTACCCTCAGGGTGCTGGCCAGCCCTCCGGACACGCTTCGCAAGGTCTTCGATCTGATGCCGCTAGAGACCGAAGAGGACTGGCAGGTCGTAGCCACCCGAATGTCCGCCGTCCCGGCCGCGCTGGAGCAGTACCGGGCCACCCTGGCCGAGGGGATCTCGCGCCACCGCGTCTGCGCCCGGCGCCAGGTTCTGGCCACGGCCGCCCAGTGCGAGGCATGGGGGGGTCGGGATCAGGCCGGCTCGTCGTTCTTCGCCGGCCTGGCCCGGGGCTACCAGGGCGGGACCAGCACGGACTTCCTGGAGCGGGCGGCTGAAGCCGCAGCTCGCGCCTACATTTCATTGGGGGCGTGGCTTCGAGACCGGTACTTGCCGGCGGCCACGCCGGTCGATGGCGCCGGGAGAGAGCGTTATGAGCGCGCCGCCCGCTATTTCACCGGGGCCGATCTCGATCTCGAGGACACCTACCAGTTCGGGTGGGCCGAGCTCCACCGCATCGAGCAGCGCATGAGCGAGGTTTGCGATCGGATCGAGTCCGGGGCCTCACTCGCTGAGGCGGTGGTCCGCCTCGAGTCGGATCCGGCGCGGGTCATCGACGGGGTGGAGGCGTTCCACGCTTGGAACCAGGAGCTGATCGACTCGACGATCGCTTCCCTCAACGGTGTGCATTTCGACATCGCCGAACCGATCCGGCGCTGTCAGGCCATGATCGCCCCTGCGGGTGGGGCGGCCGCGATGTATTACACCGGGCCCAGCGAGGACTTCTCCCGTCCCGGCCGGACCTGGTACCCGACCCTTGGCAAGACCCGGTTCCCGCTCTGGCGGGAGGTATCGGTCTGCTACCACGAAGGGGTTCCCGGCCACCACCTCCAGATCTCCCAGGTTCGCTACCGAAAGGACCACCTGAACCGCTTTCAGAGACTCGCCGGCTTCACCTCAGGGCACGGTGAAGGGTGGGCCCTCTACGCCGAGCGGCTGATGGGTGAGCTCGGCTACCTGGACGACCCCGGGTACGAGCTGGGGATGCTGTCCGCTCAGGCCATGCGGGCGGTGCGGGTGGTTGTCGACATCGGCATGCACCTCGGGCTTCGGATACCCGAGGGCGAGCGTTATCACCCGGGGGAGGTGTGGACCCCCGATCTGGCCCTCCCCTTCGTTATCGAGCGGTCCTGCTTTCCCGCTGACTTCATGGCCTCGGAGGTCGACCGGTACCTCGGTCTGCCGGGCCAAGCGATCTCGTACAAGGTCGGGGAACGGGTGTGGCTCGACTGCCGGGAGGAGGCGGCGGGTCGAAAAGGAGGGGCGTTCGACCTGAAGGACTTTCACCGCTACGCCCTCGACCTCGGCGGAATGGGCCTCGACCAGCTGTCCAGGGAGCTCAGGCGCTACTGAGTCTGGCCTCGGGGGTTGGGTGGGGCGGGGGGCCGGAGGGCGCCTCCCGGGCGGAGGGTCCGAGCGCTCCAGGGTGTGGCAGTGCATAGTTTGTGCGGTTAACCCGCTAGGAGCGGGTTAAGCGCACAAAGTATGATGAAAGGGTGCGGGTGGTGCTCAGGACGCGTCCGCACCCAGTTCCGTGAGGGCGGTGGTAAGGGCGGCTCTCAGCTGCCGGGCTGAGGCGGTGGACAGATGCGCCGAAAATCCGTATCCGGGGCGCCCGACTTCTTCCAGGGTGAGTTCGACGCGGAGGTCGCCGCACTCCTCGCAGTCATCCATGATGGCGACCGCCCACGCCAGTTGGGCCCGCTCCTCATCGTCGTCGGGGTGGTCATCGCGCCCGTAGTCGGCAAGCTTCTTCATACGGTGAGTCAAGCATCTCCACCGGCGCTCACATCCTGTTGTAATTTCAGTCTGTTTCCATATACTACAAGGAATGTTGATCGCGGTTCGGGTAGAGGCCGGGGAGGTCAGAAAGCAGGCCGAGTCGGAGCAAGAACAGCGTCAGATCCAGCAAGAGGCCGCGGTGTTGACAGCGGTCGCCCACCCGGGAGTGGTGCAGCTTCTGACGACAGAGGGCGATCCGGTTGACACCCTGGTGCTCCGTCGAGTTGGTGCCGGGTCGCTGGACGATCTGCACCACGCCGACGCCGAGGTTTTGGCCGGGGTAGGTGCATCCCTGGCCACGACGGTGGCCGACCTCCACGAGATCGGCTTTGTGCACCGAGCCATCACGGCTCCGCACGTCCTGCTGGATGAGCAGGGCAGCCCGGTGCTGTGCGGTTTCGGAAGGGCGCTCGGACCGTTGCCGGGCTCGGAACTCACGGCCCACCGGATGGAAGACGTGCGGGCCATCGCCACGATCCTGCTGGAGCGAGTCCCGGTCGGCGACCGGCGGCTCCGTTCCGTGTTGGGGCGGGCTGAGGGGGGCCGGCGGTGGTCTCGTCGCTGCGACGCTCGATGGCTGGCCCGGCGGCTGGTCGAGGTCGTGCCTGGTGCCAGGTTGGAGGGCGAAGCGAGCGCCTACCTCACCGAAAGGCCCGATCCGGAGCACACGCGGGATCCGGGCGGCCCGGTTGGCGTCCCCCCGGACGGTCCCGAGGTCGCCGGCGCCGCGCCCGTCGGTGCCGGGGCCGGAAACCATGTCGTCATCGAGGCGTCCCCGGCGCTTCAGGCCGAAGAGAGAGAGGAGAGAGGGGACGGCTCGCCGGGTGGCGCCTCAGGCGGTCAGGTCTTGGTCCGATCGACAGTGAACCCCGGCGGGGCGACGGGCTCGTGGCCACCGCGCCGTGTCCGATTGGTCCGGTTGGCGGCCGGCGGCCTCGCTGCCGGGGCGGCGCTGGTTGGGGGGGCGGCCATGGTTGGACCCGGACTCTTCGGGTCAGGGGGAGCCTCGCCGCGCTGTCCGCCGGTCGACCAGGGATGCGGCCGGGTCGGCTCATCCGATGGGGTCATCACCACGACCAGCGGCCGGTTCGATCTGACCAGCAACGCTCCGGGGTCGATCGTGGTCCTCGGCCGCTGGGGGTGCACGGACCAGGCCCTGCCTGCGGAGCTTGACGTCCGGACCGGTGATCTCTGGGTATTCGATCGTTGGCCTGGCCCCGGAAGCCAGCAACCGGCCCGGTTGGCCGGAACTATCTCGTCGGCCTCCGGACTGACAGTCCGCCCGGGTGGCGGTCGGTGCGATCTGATCGAAGTGCGACGCAAGGGACAGGCCTCGGTGACCGTCAACCCCCGGGCTGCGGCGGGACACTCGTGAAGCGGCAGGCGGGCGCCCTGGGGAGCCAATGGTTGGTCGTGGCGGCGGGAGTGACGGCGGTGTGGGTGGCGACCCGCAACCGCCTGCCCGGGCCGTCGATCCGCCACCCGGGGCAGATGGGGGCGTGGTGGCGGAGCGAGGGTCCCATCGTCGCGGTCTTCTCCACGGCCCGCGGCGTGTTGCTACTGGCGGGCTGCTACTGGCTCGCCCTTCTCACCCTGGCCATATTGGGCGCGGCCGGCGGACCCGGGCGGCGGGCCCTCCGTCAACTGTCGCGCTGCCGTCTGCCGGGAGCCCGCCTGGCGGTCAGCTGGACCGCGGGCCTATCGGCCGCCGGCTCGGTGCTGTTGACTGGTGGTGCGGCCGGGGCGGTGGCGGCTCCGGCGATGCAACCGCCGCAGCCACCTGAACTGGTCAACCTCACTCCGGCCGGCACCGGGGCAGCGGGACAAGCAGCCGCCGGCCGCGACCAACCACCCGTGTTGCGCTACCTGGGGCCATCCGACGCCGAGCGGCCCGGCCATGGCGCACCCTCGCAGGCCGTCGGTTCGAGCCCCGAAGCCGGGGCCGAACCGGACACCAGCACCACCACACCGGCCCGGCCGGCCGGCGGGGCCCCATCCCCTCCGCCCGCCACCAGCGCCACGACCGGTCCGCCCCCCACCACCGCGACCCCGCCGGCAACCCGACCCGCCCACCCGATCCAGCCGAAGTCGCCCCCGCTCACCCCCAACCGGGCCCCGGCCGCCAGGCCGACGCCGCTCCCATCCCCGGCCTACGCACCCCCGGCCAACCCGTCCCCGGCCAACCCGTCCCCCGCCATCCCACCCCCGGCTAACCCGTCCCCCGCCAACCCACCCCCGGCCAACCCCGGCCCGCCGCCAGACACGATCGACCGGCGGCCACCCCGCTACCACCCCAACACCAGACTCCGGCCCGTCCCCACCGACGATCGGCCCCGCCCCCAACCACTAGCCCAATGGACGGTCAAACCCGGCGACGACTTCTGGTCCATCTCCGAACGCACGCTCTCCGCAGCCTGGGGGCGCCTCCCGACCGACCGCGAGATCGGCCCGTACTGGCTCGCCGTCATCGCCGCCAACCAGGACAGCCTCCCGGATCCGGGTAACCCGAACCTGCTCTTCCCCGGGGAAGTCGTGGTTCTGCCGAGCCCCCCGCAAGCCACTCCCGACGAGATCCGTTAGACCCTCAACTACCACCAACCACGGTCGCCTAGGCGTGACCCCCCTCGACTATGACCGTTGATACGGGACGCCGCGGGCAACACTGTGGGGGTGGTCGCCCCGCTCCGCGCCTTGATGAAGGTCGGGCTCGTGGCCGCGGTCGCCGCAGGGCCGGTAGCCCTCTTGGGCCACGACGGCGAAGTCTCGGCCGCGGTCGGGTCCCCCGCCGCCCTGGAGACGCCGGACACGTCGGCCTCCTCCCCTCCGCAGACGATTCCTCGCTCCTCCACCCCGCCGACGTCGCTTGCCCCTCGGACGACCCCCACCCCGCCGCCAACCGTGACGCAGACCGCACCGACGTCCCTGGCCACCACGCCGTCACCTCCGGCAACCGCGCCGTACCAGGTCACCCCACAGCCGGTTTACACACCACCGGTCTTAACCCAGCCGTACGTGCCGGTGGCCACCACCGCGGCGCCGACGACCACGTCGACGACGATCGCCCCGATCGGAAACCGGTTGCCGGCTCCGGCGGTAACTCTCCCCTTGATAACCAGGGGGTCCAACGGGCACGTCAATCCCGTGTTCGCCATCCTGTCGGGAGTCGGGTTCTTCCTGGCCATCGTCATCATGGCCACCACATACGTGCTGTCCCGAACCAGACGAGCCCGCACCGCTCACCGCTAGGGCAAGGACCCGACCGAGCGGGCCGGGTTCACGTCCGGAGCCGCATCGCCACCTCGTTGGCCAGGAGCCGGCCCTGCGGCGTCAGGACGAGCCGCCCAGGGATGGCAGGTTCGACCAGGTCGCGGAGTCCCTCGTCGCTCTCCCAATCCGGAAGGGCAGCTTGCGGTACGCCATCTCTGGTTCGCAATGCCAGCTCCAGAGCCTCGAACCGTCGTGCCGGCTCGTCGAGATCCTCGCCCGCCGCCTCAGGCGACGTTCCGGCTTCGACCAGGCGGACGTACCGCTCCGGGGTCCGCACGTTCCACCACCTGCGAGCAGAGCCGGCCGCGGTGTCAACCCGGTGAGAATGAGCGGCGCATCCGATGCCTCGATACTGGCCCTGAGCCCAGTACAGCCGGTTGTGGCGGCATTCGCGGCCGGGCCGGGCCCAGTTGGATATCTCGTACCACCCGAAGCCGGCGGCACCGAGCATCGAATCGGCCAGCAGGTACTTGTCGGCCTGGTCGTCGGGATCCGGGTGGCGCGATGGGTCCGACGCCAGCGGGGTGCCCGGCTCGACGGTCAGGGCGTAGGCGCTCACGTGAGCCGGTCGTGGATCCAGATCCAGAACCGCCCTCACGGTGGCATCCCAGTCGCCAACACTCTCGCCGGCCCCGCCGAAGATGAGGTCCACGCTGTAGGACTCGGCGAAGCCGGTGGCCGCGGCCGCGCTGACCGCCCGCCTCACGGAGTCCGGATCGTGCTGACGACCCAGGCCGGAGAGCACGTGGGGAAGCATCGACTGGACGCCGAACGACAACCGGTTGACCCCGGCGTCCCGGTAGCCGCGAAGCTTCCCTTGGTCGACGGTCTCGGGGTTGCACTCCACGGTGACCTCGGCGCCCGCCTGGCGAGGAACGGCACGCAGCACCCGGGCCAGCTGATCGGGCGACAGGAGCGACGGGGTCCCCCCGCCGAAGAACACAGACGAGGCCGGGGACATGCCTGACTCGACGGCCCGCCCGACGTCGGTGGCGCACGACGTCACATATGCGTCAGCCAGCTGGAAGCGATCCGTCCAGGTGGCGAATGCGCAGTATTCGCAGCGCCTCGTGCAAAAAGGCACGTGGACGTACACCCCGAACGGATCCTGGCGACCAGCGGGTTCACCCACGATGCCGGGCCGCCGCTCGACCACGGGTGTCGAGTCGCCACCCCCGTCCGGGGTCAGGTGGGACGGCATAGCCCGGCCCGCATGGCACAGAGCACTGCTCCCGCCGCCACCGCCGCCGTCTCGGCTCTCAGCACGGTGGGACCGAAACTCACGACCGGCAACCCGGTGGACGTCTCCGCCTCGCTCCAACCGCCCTCGGGGCCGACGAGGACGACCGGCCGCTCGAGGCTGGGCGGCCCGCCTTCGGGCCCGGCGAGGGCGGCCCCTGCCCGCCCGGCAACCGGGGCAAACTCCTCGGGCCCCTCGACGTCCGCCAGCCACAACTGCCTGCTCTGCATCACCGCTTGACGGGCCACGGTCCGGAGCCGGCCGATGTGGCCCGCGGCCCGGGCGCCGGACCAGCAAACGACGCTGCGATCGGTGTGCATCACCACGATGCGGTCCACCCCGAGCTCGGACAGCTTTTGTACCGCCCACTCGGGCCGGTCCCCTTTGACCAGGGCAAACGCCACCGTAAGCGGGGGCAACCGGCGCTCTTCGCGCTCGATCTCTCCGTCTACCTCGAGGCGTCCGTCGATTGCGTCCTGCCGGGCCGCGCCCTTCCTCCCTCGGCTTGCTGCCCCGGCGTAGCGGCATGGCCGCCACCCGCCTCGCCCGTCGGTAGCGCCGACGGGTTCGCCCACCCGCAGACGCAGCACCGCTCCGAGATGGTGAGCGTCGTCGCCGGCCAGCTGTGGTGAGTTCAGGTCGTCAACGACCACATGGGCCGCCACCCTCCGGATCCGGCCGGACAGGGCAGGCCGGTTCGCCGGCCGGACGCCACCGGGCCCCGCTGACGAATCTATTTCAGACACTTCGCCCCCCGCCGACCGGGGCCGGGTCACTGCGGCCTACTTGAACGCGCCGCGCAGCTTGGAGATGAGCCCCCCCTCGGGGGCAGCTACCGGCTCACCCCGCAGCTCGGCCAGGCGGCGCAGCAGCTCGTCCTGTTCCTTGCTCAGGCCCTCGGGGGTGTCTACGACGACGGTGACGATCAGGTCTCCTCTGCCCCGCCCCTGCAGGTGCGGCACCCCCCGGCTCCGCAAGCGGATCTCCCGGCCGCTGCGGGTACCGGCAGGTATGGCCAGGTCCTCATTGCCGTCGAGGCTCTCGAACGGCACGGTCACGCCGAGGGCCGCCTGGGTCATGGCCACGTGCACCACGGCGAGCAGGTCGGATCCCTGGCGGGTCAGGGTTTTGTGCTCACGGACCCGCACGTGCACGTACAGGTCACCGGCCGGCCCGCCCCGCAGACCGCCCGCGCCGCGTCCGGGCAGCCGCAGGGTCGACCCCTCGTCCACCCCGGCCGGGACGTCGACCACGAACGTCCGCTCCTCGGGCCGGCGGCCGTCGCCCCGGCAGTCGGGGCACGGAGAGGTGATCTCCTCTCCTGTTCCGCCGCAGCGGTGGCACGGGGTGGCCGTGACCATCTGGCCGAGGAACGACTGCCGCACCCGGCGAAGCTCCCCGGTCCCCTGGCACGCGCTGCACGAAATCGGGGTGGTCCCGGCCCGCGCCCCCGACCCACCGCACGTGGGGCAGCTGTGGGGCAACCGCACCGTGATCTCACGCTGGACCCCGAACACCGCCTCGGCGAAGTCGAGCATCACCACAGCCTCGGCGTCCTCACCCTTGCGGGGCCCGGTGCGTCGCCGGCCGCCACCGCCTCCCCCGCCGGACGCCCCGAAGAATTGCTCAAAAAGATCCCCGAACCCGCCCCCAAACCCGGCGAACGGGTCTCCAGGGGCGGCGCTCTGGCCGCGCCCTCCCGCCGGGCCGAACATGTCGTATTGCCGGCGCTTTTCGGGGTCCTTGAGGGTCTCGTAGGCCAGGTTGATCTGCCGGAACAGCTCCTCGGATGTCTTGTCACCCGGGTTGGCGTCGGGGTGGAGCTCGCGCGCCAGCTTCAGGTAGGCCCGCTTGATCTCATCGCCGGTTGCATTCCGGGACACGCCAAGCAGCTCGTAGTAATCGTCCACGTCGGCCACAGACCGCCTGACCCTACCTTTCCTCCGGACCCATGGTCAGAGCTTGACCCAATCGTCTGCTCACGACGGCCACCGCGGCCAGGGTTTGCTCGTAGTGCATCCGGGTGGGACCAAGGATGCCAACCGTGCCGGCCCGCTCGCCCTCGATCTGGTACGGCGCCACGACGATCGAGCAGTCGGCCAACGGCTGGACCCCGTGCTCGGCCCCGATGGCAACCGATAGTCCTCTGTCCAGCACGTCCTTGATCAACGTCACCAGGACGTACTGCTGTTCCAGGATGTCGAGCACCTGCCGGATGGTGTCGACGGCATCGAACGCCACCGCCATGTGCGACGCCCCGCCCACGTAAACCTGCGGCTGGCTGTCGTGCTCTTGGCGCATGGGCGACAGGGATGCCAGGGCGGCGTCGGTCAACCCTTGGACCCCGGGGTCGTCGCTGGAAGGCACGGGAAGGTGGCCACCGATGGTCTGGCCGACCAGGTGGGCCGACAGATGGGCCGACGCCGACGCCACCTGGGCGTCGTTGGGGTCATCAGCCAGTTCCAGGGTGCGCTTTTCGATGGCGCCGCTGGCCAGCACCACGACGAGCAGCACGACACGGGGCGCCAGCGAGACCAGCTGGATGGAACGGATCCGGGCCGGGTCGCCGGCTTGACGGACCACGACCGCTGCGTAGTCGGTCAGACCGGCCAGGAACCGGCTGGTGTCGGCGAGCATCCTCTCGAGCTCCCCGTGCGCGGTGGCAAAAAACGACCGGACCTGCAGGGACTGCCCAGCATCGAGCCGACCCCGGGGCGCCAGCGAGTCGACGAAGAACCGGTAGCCCTTGTCGGTGGGTACCCGCCCGGCACTGGTATGGGGCTGCACCAGGTAACCCTCGCGCTCGAGCGCGCTCATCTCATTGCGAACCGTGGCCGCCGACACCGCCATGCCCGACATGCGTGATGCCGCGGCCGACCCCACCGGCTGAGCGGTCTGGATGTATTCCTCCACCACAGCACGGAGGATGGCGGCCTTGCGATCGTCGAGCACGTTGGCAGTCAACGATACCGAGTGCTAGCGGATTCGCGCATGCGCAAGGATCGGTATCCGGCCCGGTCCCTATTCTTCCAGCCTCAGGGCTTCGATGAATGCCTCCTGCGGCACCTCGACCCGGCCGATGTTCTTCATGCGCTTCTTGCCCTCCTTCTGCCTCTCGAGCAGCTTGCGTTTGCGGGTGATGTCACCCCCGTAGCATTTGGCGAGGACGTCCTTGCGCTTGGCTTTCACCGTCTCCCGGGCGATGATCCGCCCGCCGATGGCGGCTTGAATCGGGACGTCGAACAGCTGCCGGGGAATTAGCTCGCGCAGCCGCTCGGTCATTTTTCTTCCGTATTCCTGAGCCTCGGACCGATGGACTATGGCGCTGAAGGCGTCGACCGGGACCCCGTTGAGCAGTATGTCTATCTTGACCAGCTCGGAGCGGTCCCAGCCCGCCTGCTCGTAGTCGAGGCTGGCATAGCCCTTGGTGCGGCTCTTCATGGCGTCGAAGAAATCCATCACCACTTCGGCCAGAGGTATCCGGTAAACCAGCTCCAGCCGTTCCGGCGAGAGATATTCGATGCGCACCATGTCGCCCCGCCGGGTCTGGCACAGGTCCATCAGAGTCCCGGTGTATTCCGTCGGGGTGAGGATGGTGGCCAGCAGATACGGCTCCTCGATCGACTCCAGCTTCTGCGGCTCGGGCATCTCCGAGGGACTGTGGACCTCGACCGTGGTGCCGTCGGTCAGGTGGGCCCGGTACTCGACGCTCGGCGCGGTAGCTATCAGGGACAGGTCGAATTCGCGCTCCAGGCGTTCCCGGACAATGTCCATGTGGAGGAGACCGAGAAAACCACAGCGGAACCCGAACCCGAGAGCGCCTGAAGTTTCGGGCTCGTAGCTGACGGAGGCGTCGTTCAGCCGAAGCTTCTCGAGCGCCTCGCGAAGGTTCGAGAAGTCGTCGCCCTCAATCGGGTACAGCCCGCAGAAGACCATCGGCTTCGGATCCTCGTACCCCTCGAGCGGGGCCTTCGCCGGCCGGGCGGCATCGGTCACGGTCTCCCCACTGCGGGCCTCGCCCACGTCCTTGATGCCGGCGATGAGGTAGCCCACCTCGCCCGGCCCGAGCGAGGCGACAGGCACGCTGAGCGGGGTGCGCACCCCGATCTCCTCCACGTCGTGAGCTCGACCCGTCTGCATGAACCGCAGCCGGCCACCGGACACCAGAGTGCCGTTGACGACCCGAACGGCGCTGATGACACCTCGGTACTGGTCGTAGTAGGAGTCGAAGATCAGACCCTGCAGGGCGGCCTCGGGGTCGCCGACCGGCGGCGGGATCCGCTCGCAGATGGCGTCGAGCAGCTCGGGCACGCCCTCGCCGGTCTTGGCCGAAATACGTAGGATCTGGTCGGTCGGCACCCCGAGGACCTGCTCGATCTCGGCGGCGTAACGGTCGGGGTCGGCGGCCGGCAGGTCGATCTTGTTCAGGGCCGCCACGATCTCGAGATCGTGCTCGAGGGCCTGGAACGCGTTGGCCAGGGTCTGGGCCTCGATGCCCTGGGCCGCGTCGACGAGCAGCACGACTCCCTCGCAGGCCGCCAGGCTGCGGCTCACCTCGTAACCGAAGTCGACGTGGCCGGGGGTGTCGATCAGGTGGATGGTGAAGGCGTTCCAGCGGACCCGAACGTTCTGAGCCTTGATCGTGATGCCCCGCTCGCGCTCTATGTCCATCGAGTCGAGGTACTGCTCACGCATGTCGCGGGCGTCGACGGCTCCGGTCAGCTCGAGGATGCGGTCCGACAGGGTGGACTTGCCGTGGTCGACGTGGGCCACAATGCTCAAGTTCCGGATTCGTTGGAGGTTCACTTGATCCTTGGGGGGAAAAGACGGGCCGGTAGCGCGCCTCCAGCCCCGCTGTCGCGAATAGTGTGCCGCAACGGACGGCAACGGCCGGACCGCATGGTACGGCTCCCCCACCAGAAGAACACGGAGGTCGATGGTCAGTAGCAGCTTCGGGCCCGTGGTGACCGTTTCGGCTACATACGGTTCAGGCGGCAGCATCATCGCGCCGCGTCTGGCCGAGTACCTGGCGGTCCCGTTCATCGACCGCGTGATCTCCGTCGATCTGTCGCAGGCGGCCGCCAGTGAGGTGCGCTCGGAGGAGGGCCTGGGCGAGGGGGAAGAGACGCTAAGCCCGGCCGGGCGCATCCTGTCGTACTTCGCCCGAGCGGCCAGCGTCGGGACCATGATGATGCCGGACCCGTTGCTGGATGACGACGAAAGCATCCGCGCCCGCCTGGCGGCCGACTTGCAAAAAGTGGGTCAGGGAGCTCCGGCCGTCGTGCTCGGGCGGGCCGGTGCGGTGGTGCTGTCGGCCCGGCCTCGGGCGTTTCACGTCCGGCTCGACGGGCCGGTCGACCGCAGGGTGAAGTGGGCGGCCTCCCATGACGGGGTCGGAGCCCGCGACGCGATGCGCCGCCAGGCGGAGACCGACCGGGCTCGCACCGACTTCGTCAAACGGCTGTACCGGGTGGATCCCGCCAGCCCGGCGCTGTACCACCTGGTCCTGGACCCGACCGTCCTCGGGATCGACCTGGCGTTCGACGTCGTCGCCCGGGCCGCGTCCGCGTTCTTCGAGGCCAATCCCTGAGCCGGGCCAGCCGGCTCGGCCGGCTGCTCGATGACTTCTCCGCCCGGGTGCTCGTGCAGCTCGACTGGTGGCGCTCGTTCGGCCTGGCTCCCCTCCTTCTGGCCTACCGGCTGAGTGACCAGCAGGACCTCATCGACGGCGACGTCAGCCGGTGGGCCGAGATCCTGTGGCCGAGCAACGAGCCGACGGTGCTCGCCAAGCTCCTCTTTGCCTTTCCCGGGTTCCGGGCGGTCTTCTATCACCGGCTCCGCCACGGCAACCCGACCGGGGCGCTTCTCGGCCGGTTGTGCGCTCAGATCTGGAAAATCGTCCCCGGCCTCGAGCTCGACGGGACGAAAAACATCGGCCCCGGCCTGTTCATCTCCCACGGCCAGGGAACGGTCCTCTCGGCCGAACGGATCGGAGCCAATCTCTGGGTCCACCACGAGGTGACCATCGGGTGGGACTACCACGGGGACCGCCGCCCGATCATCGGCGACGGGGTGTTCATCGGGGCCGGGGCCAAGATCATGGGAGCCATCACCGTCGGGGACGGTGCCCGGATCGGGGCCAACGCAGTGGTGGTATGCGACGTTCCGCCCGGGGCGACCGCGGTGGGCATACCCGCCAGGATCCAGACGAGCCCCTGAGCCTCCGCTCCTCCGAACCGCCTCGAATGTCTGCC
Source organism: uncultured Actinomycetota bacterium (assembly GCA_963783945.1). Classification (GTDB taxonomy): domain Bacteria; phylum Actinomycetota; class Acidimicrobiia; order Acidimicrobiales; family Palsa-688; genus CAWAPS01. Next base: position 256,416 of record CAWAPS010000005.1, on the reverse strand, counting down.
AGGCCGCCGAGGGGACACCCCCCGACCACTTCGCGTCGCGACCCACCGGCGAGACCCCCTGTCGCGACGCGAAGGGTGTCCTGGGCGACCACTTCGCGGCGAGACGTCGGATACCGAAAACCGTTCGCGACGCGAAGTGGTCTCACGGGGGGCTGCTACTATCTACGGGTTCCCGAGTCAGGTGGGTACCTCCTAGTGGCCAACATCAAGAGCCAGATCAAGCGCAACCGGACCAACGAGCTGGCGCGCCTGCGCAACAAGGCGGCCAAGTCCGAGGTCAAGACCCGGATCAAGACTGCGGTCACGGCTGTAGCCGCGGGTGCGGAAGGGGCGGAGGAGGATCTGCGGATCGCGGTGAAGCGGCTCGACAAGGCAGCCGCCCGAGGCATCATCCACCGCAACCAGGCGGCCAATCGGAAGTCGCGCCTGATGCGGCGGATCAACGCCCTCTCGACCGAGTCCTGACCTCGACCGGTCGGCCTCACGCCACCCAGAACGTCACGGCCACCGCCACCCCGGCAACCACCACCAACCGGGTCAGGAGGGTCGAATCGATGACCCGGACCAGCCGGCCCCCGGCTGTTCCGCCCACGATGCTGCCCACGGCCATGACCGGCAGGAGCTGCCAGACCACGCGGCCGGAGAACACGAAGAACACGGCTGCGACCAGATTGATGATCAGCGACAGCACCTGCTTCAGGGCGTTGAGCTCGGTGAGGGGACGGGTGCTGAACAGGCCGAGCAGGGCCAGGACCATGATCCCGAGCCCGGCGCCGAAGAACCCGCCGTATATCGCGGCGGCGAACACGGACGCGATCAGAGCCGGTCTACGGGTGGGCTCCTCCCCATCGGGGCTCTCCTTGACCAGCGTGCGGAGTCGATCCTGGAACAGCAACAGGGCGCAGGCCAGGAGTATCAAGTAAGGCACGGCCTCCCTGAACACCTGGGCCGGGATGGTCACGAGGAGGAGCGAACCCACCAGACCGCCCGCCGCTCCGGCGACGCCGAGGACGCGGGCGCCTGACAGCTGTGGCCTGAGTTCTTCCCGCTGAGCCCAGCTCCCGCCCACGTAGCCGGGCAGCAAGGCCACCGTGTTCGTGACATTCGACGCCACGGCGGGGACACCGATGGCGACGAGCGTCGGAAACGAGACGAGGGTGCCCCCACCGGCCACGGCGTTTATCGCCCCAGCCGCCAGTGCCGCCCCGCCCGCGGCGAGGTAGTCGAGGCCGCTGAGATCCAAGCGGGGACGAGCCTATGCGGTCCGGGCGGGGGCGGATCCGGAACGCCGGCTGGTCCCGGCCTGGGTCGGGGCTCGGGCCAGTCGGCAGAGCCTGGCGACCAGCACCTCCAGCACCGCCTCAGCCGGCCACTCGATCGCCCCTTTGAGGTTGACCTCCGCTTCGGCCACGAGGGAAACGGCCTCGGCGACGCCGTCGGAGCCCCACCGCCTCGCCGTGGCCAGGGCCTTCTTGGCCGGGAAGGTGCTGCGGCCCTTGGCGATCCCCATGGCGTCGGCCGCCTGGGCCTCGTTTCGGATGGCCGGGCTGTCCACCTTCAGCCGGCCCTGCACGTGGGTGCGGAGGATGGCCAGCACTTCGAGGGGGTGGCGCTCGCCCGAACCGAGAAGCCGGCGGAGATCCCGAAGTGCCGTCTCCGTTTGACCGCTGTCGATGGCGTCCGTGAAGGCCCACGGGGTGACCGAACCGGCTTCTCCCAGGTACGGCGCGATCTCGTCGACTCCCAGCGTGGCGCCTTCGCCGTAAGCCGCGACCAGGAGGTCGATGAGAGGCACCACCCGGCTGACGTCCTCGCCGAGATGGTCCCGGAGGACGGCCTCGGCCGCCCCGTCAAGCTGCACCGGCGCGCCCTGGAGGCGCTGGCGGGCCCAGTCCCACGGCTGCCTCGATTCCACCTTGGCCGGGATCACCCGGCCGCTCGACTTGACCTTGGCCGCCAGCTTGGGCGTGATCTGACCCCCACCGGCAACCAGCACCAGCGCCGTGCTGGGCAGGGGATCGTCGAGGTAGGCGAGCAACGGCGCCACCTCCTCCGCACTGAACCGGCCGATGTCGCGCACGACGACGACCCTTCTGTCCACAAGGAACGGAGGGGTGGCGCACCCGTCGGCGACCGCCGCCAGGTCGAGCTCGTCGCCACCGTGATCCTCCACGGCCAGTGATCGGTCGGCGCTTCCGACCAAGTCGGCGATGATTGCGGTGACAGCTTCGGAGACGAGGGTCGGGTCGTTGCCGTCGATCAGCACGACGGCGTCGGCGGCCATCACGTCACCTCCATGATCGCCGTCAGGGTGTCGCAGACCTGGCGGGCCGCCTGCACGTCGTGGGCCCTGAGGATCCGACAGCCCAGGGTGACCCCGAGGGCGTGGGCGGCCACAGTGGCCTCCCACCGGTCCCCGATCTCGAGGCCGAAGGTCACCCCGAGAAACGTCTTGTTGGACGCCGACAGAAGCAGGGGCCACCCGAGGCGAGCCAGACGGTCGGAAGAGCGGAGGAGGAGCAGCGACTGGGCTGCCGTTTTTCCCAGATCGAGCCCGGCGTCGAGAACGATCCGGGAGTCGGGTATACCGGCCGCTCGGGCCCGCAGAGCCCGGTCCGCCAGAAAGGTCGATACCGCTGCCACCACATCGTCGTAGTGGGGCTCGGGATCGGGGATCCGGGGACCGAGCCGAATATGGGTGGCGACGACGGTGGCCCCGGCGGCCGCCGCCTCGTTCAGGTAGGAGGGGTCGGCGAAGCCGCTGATGTCGTTGCCGACCACGGCTCCGACCTTGTAGGCCTCGCGCGCCACCGAAGCCCGCCAGGTGTCGACCGACAGCGGGACGTCAAAGCGGACGTGAAGAGCTTCGATCGCGGGCACCACCCGGTCGGTCTCCTCGGCCTCGCTTACCTCCGGTCCGGGCCCCGCTTTCACTCCTCCGACATCGAGGAGGTCAGCGCCGAGCGACACCAGCGTCTCGGCCCGGGAGAAGAAGCGATCGAGGTCCCAGTAGGACCCGCGGTCGTAGAACGAGTCGGGCGTCCGGTTGAGGATCCCCATGACCAGCGGGCGGGTCGACAGGTCGTAAGTCCGCGGACCTAGCTGTAGAAGCACCGGGGCGCGGTTCGGTCCGTCAGAACAGCCGGGCGGTGAGAGCCTTGCGGTAGTTCGCGGTCCTCGGGTCGTCCGGGCCGAGGATTTCCAGCAGATCGATGAACTCCTGCCGGGCTTCCTCGTCGTCCCGGACCCGCTCGAGCAACTCGTCGAGCTTGGCCTCCACCCCGTCGCCACCCTGGCCCCCACCGCCGGAGGAGCCGTACGCGGCGTCGACGGCCTCCGAGCCCAGCCGGGCCCGAGCCGCTAGATAGCGCGTCTCGCTTGACTCCGGGAGACGGGCCAGAAGCCCGAGGGCCTCTTCTCGCGAGGCCGCTCCGGTTGGGTTGGAGGCGTCCTCTCCGGCCCCGATCAGCAGGGCGGCCAGGGCCAGCACCGCGGATTCGTTGCCCGGCTCGACCTCGACGGCCCGGCGCAATGACGCCTCGTCGCCCGCCGCGACCAGCCGGTCGACCTCGGTCGGGGGCGGGTTCAGGCCGGACACCCACTGGCGCACCGCGGGCTCGGGCAGGGCGCCAACGAAGCTGTCGACCACCTTGCGGTCGCGGATGGCGTACACGGCCGGTATGGACTGGACCTGGAACGTGGCCGCCGATCGGGGGTTGGCGTCGACGTCGATCTTGACCAGGTCCACACCCGGCGTCTCATCCACCACCTTCTCCAGGATGGGGCCGAGAGTGCGGCACGGCCCGCACCACGAGGCCCACAGATCCACCACCACGGTCGCCTGGTCGGAGCGGTCGAGCACCTCCGATTCGAAGGTGGTGTCTGTTACTTCAGTGGGAACGCTCATTGTGTTTCATCCTTCCAGATCGACCCGCGGTCGTGCGCGCTGCAACCGGCTGCCCCGGCCCTTCGGCGCGCAACTCGATGCTGCTGCCGTAGGTTGCAGGGTCATGGACGACCCGTCTTCCGGGACCAGTGACGGTACCGGCAGCCCTACCGGCGTAGACGCTGAAAATGTAAGCGTCTGGTTCGCCGAGAACATTCCCGGTGTCGTTCCTCCCCTGACTTTCGTCCGGATCCCCGGTGGTCGGAGCAACCTCACCTTCGAGGTGACCGACCGGGCGGGTCACAAATACGTACTCCGCCGCCCCCCGACAGGGCACCTTCTGCCGACGGCCCACGACATGAGCAGAGAGCACCGCATCATCGCCGCCCTGGGCCCAGCGGGCGTTCCGGCCCCGCCAGCTCTCGGCCTGTGCATGGACAACTCGGTAAACGGGGCGCCGTTCTACGTCATGGACTTCGTGGAGGGGATCATCGCCCGCACGGAGAAGGAGTCCGAGGCCGACCTGGACCTGGCCGGCCGACACCGGGCCGGCATGGCCCTGGTCGACACCCTCTCCCGGATCCACGGCGTCGATCCGGACGCCGTCGGGCTGGGCGATCTCGGGCGCAAGGAGGGCTACATCTCCCGCCAGCTGCGCCGCTGGGAGGCCAACTACCGGGCCGCCAACGAGGCCCGAGGGGGAACCCCCCTGACCGACGTGGAGGAAGCCCACGCCATCCTGGCGGGGACCATCCCGAAGCAGGGCCCGGCCACTGTCGTCCACGGGGACTACCGGCTCGACAACTGCATCCTCTCCCCCGACGGAGATGTCCGGGCCGTGCTCGACTGGGAGCTGTGCACCCTGGGGGACCCGATGGCCGACATCGGGCAACTGCTGGTCTACTGGTCGGAACCGGGAGAGAAGTCGCCCCTCGGGCACTCGGCCACAACTGTCCCCGGCTTTCCGGTGCGAGCCGAGTTGAGCCAACGGTACGGGCAGCGCACCGGCCGCGACATGACCCATCTGGACTTCTATGTGGCGTTCGCCTACTGGAAGCTGGCGTGCATACTCGAGGGGGTATACGCCCGCTACGTAGCCGGCGCCATGGGAAACGACAGCTTCGACTTCACCTTTTATCCCAGGTCAATCGGGTGGCTGGCATCCCGAGCCCGGGAAACCGCGGCGAGAATGGCCCAATGAGGCGGCAACCGCCTCAAATGACGGAGGACCGAAGATGAACGATCCGGTGAGCGGATCCGGGCCGGACGGCCCCGGCGGAGACGAGGCAATCGAACGGGATACTGCGAATGGTCCCGGGTCCCGCGATGACACCGGCCGCACTGTCGATCGGCCCCAACTGGCTACCATCCACAGCTGGCCGGAGCTCGAGCGACCGGTCCTGGTGATGTGCATGGAGGGGTGGATCGACGCCGGCCTGGCCGCCGGCAATGCGCTCGGCCACCTGGTGAGCGCCATGCCCAACCAGCTGGTTGCCACGTTCTCCTCCGACGACCTGATCGACTACCGCGCCCGCCGACCGACCCTGCGGATCGTCAACGGGGTGGACGCAGAGCTGCGCTGGGCCGAGATCCGACTCCATGCCGCGACCAACCGGACGGGCCGGACGGTGCTGATCCTGGCCGGCCCCGAGCCCGACATGCGCTGGCACGCCTTCATCGCCGAGGTGGTCGGGATGGCATCCCGGCTGGGAGTCGAGATGGTGGTCGGCCTCGGTGCGTTCCCGGCTCCGGTACCCCACACCCGATCGGTCCGGCTGGTTGGCACGTCCACCGACAGCGATCTGGCCGCCACGGTCGGATTCCTGCCGGCCAGTATCGAAGTGCCGTCCGGGGTACAGGGCGCCCTCGAGGTCGCCTTCGGAGAGGCATCCATTCCCGCCGTCGGGCTGTGGGCTCGGGTACCCCACTACGTGTCGGCCATGCCCTACCCGGCGGCGTCCGCTGCGCTCTTGGACGGGCTCGCCCGGATGGCCGACATAGAGATAGACACGGCGACGCTGCAAACAGCCGCAACCACGACCCACCATCAGATCGAACAGCTGATCGCCGGCAGTGACGAGCACGCATCGCTCGTGCACCAGCTGGAGGTCCAACACGACAGCGAGCAGGCTGCCGAAGCGGCCGATTTCACCAATCTGCCGTCCGGCGACGAGCTGGCGGCCGAGCTGGAGCGGTTCTTGCGCGGCGAGCACTGAAGCCGGCCCTCGGCGGTGTTCTAGCGCCACCGCCCTTCCGGACCCTACGCTCAGCCCCGTGAGCACCATGAAGATCGACGGAATGATCGAGGCCGGGCTTGGCAGCGCAGCCGGCCAAGCGCGGGAAGCGGAAGACACCGGATATGACGCGATCTGGACGTCCGAGACGTCACACGACCCGTTCCTGCCCTTGGCTCTGGCCGCCGAGCACACCGATCGGATCGAGCTCGGTACGTCCATAACCGTTGCCTTCGCCCGCAGCCCGATGACCATGGCCAACCTCGGCTGGGATCTGAATGCCTATTCGCGCGGCCGGATGCTCCTCGGCCTCGGATCCCAGATAAAGCCTCACATCGAGAAGCGGTTCTCGATGCCCTGGTCGCACCCGGCGCCGCGCATGCGGGAGTTCATCCTGGCCATGCGAGCGATCTGGGATTGCTGGCAGAACGGCACCAAGCTCGAGTTCCGCGGCCAGTTCTACACCCACACCATCATGACGCCGTTTTTCAATCCCGGACCCAATGATTTCGGTCCGCCCCGGGTGTTTTTGGCTGCGGTCGGCGAGGGGATGACCAAAGTCGCGAGCGAGGTCGCGGACGGGATGCTGGTGCACGGGTTCACCACCGAGCGTTACCTCCGCGAGGTCACCGTCCCGACGATCGAGAGCGGCCTGCGTTCGACGGGACGCAAGTGGGAGGACTTCGAGCTCTCCTACCTGGCCTTCGTGGTAACGGGTGAGACGGAGGAGGAGATGGAGGCCGCGACAACAGGCATCCGCAACCGGATCGCGTTCTACGGGTCGACGCCGGCGTACCGCCCCGTGCTCGAGCTGCACGGGTGGGGCGATCTGCAGACGGAACTGAACACCCTCTCCAAACAGGGAGAGTGGGAGGAAATGGGCCGCCTCATCGACGACGACGTACTCGATGCCTTTGCTGTACGCGGCACGCCCGAACAGATCCCCGCGCTCCTTCACGAACGTTTCGCCGGGGTCATCGATCGGGTCAGCCTGTACATGCCCTATCGCTCGGACAGCGATGTGGTCCCGCGCATAGTGGCCGGGCTGCGAGCCTTGTAGCCGGACAGCAGAAGCGGTCGGACGTCTTAGCCCGGGGTCAGACCACCACGTTTACCAACCGGGGCGGCCGGACGATCACCCGGTTGGGTTGGCGCCCGGCCAGCGCCTCGACCACTCTGGGGACGGCCAGGGCCACGGCCGAGGCGTCCTGCTCCGTGATCGAGGCGTCGACCTCGATGCGGTCCCGGACCTTGCCGTTGACCTGCACGACCATGGTCACCGTCTCGACCTTGACCAGCTCCGGGTCGGCTACCGGCCACGCTTGGGCATGCACCGGCGCGGCGGCCGCCCCCCGCCTGCGCTCCCACAGCTCCGCGGTGATGTGGGGCGTCATCGGGGCCAGCAGGAGGAGCAGTGAATCGACGGCGAAGTCGACGGTCGACCGGCGGGCCCCGTCCGGAGACTGGATGTGCCGGTAGACGGTGTTGACGAATTCCATGGCAGCGGCGACCGCGGTGTTGTAGGACCACCGGTCGAAATCGGCGGTGATCCTGGCGATCAGCCGGTGGGTGTCCTTTTCCAGCTCCAGGTCGGCAGGCGAGGACTCGTCCCGATCGACCAGCGTGGCCCGCTCGACGGCGTCGATCCCGAGGCGCCACAGCCGGCCGAGGAACCGGTGGCAGCCTTCGATCATCTGATCGGTCTGCGACGCCCAGTCGAACCCGTCGGCCGGCGGGCCGACGAACAGGTGGAACAGGCGCAGGGCGTCCGCCCCCATCGAATCGAAGAAGCGTTCCGGGGAGATGACATTGCCCCGGGACTTGGACATCTTGGCGTGATCCATGGTGATCATGCCCTGGGTGAACAGGCGGGCGAAGGGTTCGCGCACCTCCGCCGGCGCCAGGCCGACGTCGGCCAGGGCCCGGGTGTAGAACCGGGCGTAGAGCAGGTGGAGGATGGCGTGCTCGATTCCGCCGATGTACTGGTCGACGGCCATCCAGCGGCTGACCGCCTCCGGGTCGATGGCGACGGCGGTCGACCACGGCTCGCAGAACCGCTCGAAGTACCAGGACGAGTCGACGAAGGTATCCATGGTGTCGGTTTCCCGCTCGGCCGGGCCACCGCATATGGGACAGGTCGTGTGCAGGAAGCCGGCGTGATAGCGCAGCGGGGATTCGCCGGTGGGCCGGAATTCGACGTCGTCTGGCAGTAGGACCGGTAGCTGTTCCTCGGGCACCTTGACGATGCCGTGTACCGGGCAGTGAACGACGGGGATGGGACAGCCCCAATACCGCTGCCGCGACAGCAGCCAGTCACGGATGCGGTAGTTGACCTTGCGCTCGCCGATGGCCTGTTGCTCGAGCCATTCGATCGCCCGGGTCTTGGCCTCGGCGATCGTGGGTGTGCCACTGAGCCAATCGCTGTTGATACAGGGTCCGTCGCCGGTGTACGCCTCCCCCTCCCACCCCTCGGGCGGCTGCACCGTGCGAATGATCGGCAGCTCGTAGGCCCGGGCGAAGTCCCAGTCCCGCTGGTCCTCTCCCGGGACCGCCATGATGGCCCCCGTCCCGTAGGTGATGAGGACGTAGTCGGCCAGGAAGACCGGGACGGCCGAGCCGGTGAACGGATTGATGGCGTGGGCCCCGGTGAACACCCCGCGCTTGTCGAGCGGGGCGTCGCTCGACTGACGCTCGATGTCGGATTCGCCTCTAACCCGCTCCACGAACGCCTCGACCTCGGACCGGCGGTCGTCGGTGGTGATCGCTTCTACCAGATGGTGTTCGGGCGCCAGGACGACGAAGGTCATACCGAATGACGTGTCCGGCCGCGTGGTGAAAACCCTTATCGGACCGAGGTCGGGCCGCCCGGCGATCGCCAGGTCGAACTCCGCCCCCTCAGATCGGCCTATCCAGTTGCGCTGCATGGTCTTGACCCGTTCTGGCCATTCCAGGCCGTCCAGGGCGTCCAGCAACTCTTCGGCGTAGGCGGTGATCCGGAAGAACCATTGCTCGAGATCCCGTTTCACGACTACATCGCCGCTGCGCTCGCATGTGCCGTCGGCCAGCACCTGTTCGTTGGCGAGGACGGTCTGACAACCGGGGCACCAGTTGACAGGGGCGTTCTTGCGGTAAGCCAGGCCGGCGTCCAGGAACCGCTGGAAGATGACCTGGTTCCAGCGCATGTAGAGCGGATCGTGGCTGCGGATCTCGCGGCGCCAGTCGTAGCTGGCCCCGAGCCGTTTTAGGCTCGACTTCAGCTCCTCGATGCGGGCGTCGGTGAACGTTCGCGGGTGAACGCCTGTTTTGATGGCGGCGTTCTCCGCCGGCAGCCCGAAACTGTCGAAGCCGATGGGGCTCAGGACGGAGTAACCCTGCATGGTGCGCTGGCGGACGAGGAGGTCACCGAACGTGTAGTTGCGAACGTGCCCCTGATGGGCCGGTCCGCTCGGGTAGGGATACATGCAGAGCACGTAGTACGGCGGCCGGGAGTCGTCGTTGTCGACTTGATATGCCCCTTCCTCCTCCCATCGACGTTGCCATTTGGCCTCGATGGCCGGGGCGTCGTAGTGCTCTGCCATGGGATTACAGGGTACTGGCGGCGTGCCCGCCGGCCGGAGCGATATCCCGGGGCCCGGGCGCATCCCGGCTCGACCGGGACCCGGGACCCGACGTGTGGGAGCCGGACCCGACGTGCGGGACCGGACCCGAGCAGCGGGACCTCGGCCGGCAGATGCGTGCCGCGACCCGGGGGTGCAGGATGGCGGGTGCGGGACCCGCGGCCCGGCCCTGTCGCGGCCGGGACCCTGCGCATCCCTAGCCGCGCCGGCCCGGCTCCATGGTGCTCGGGCCTACGTGGTCGTCCAGCCAGGCGCAGAGGGGCCGGCCGGCCCTCAGCACCTCGACGACCCTCTTCTTGGCCGCCGGCGTGCCGAGCCAGGCGGCGGCCGGCCAGTGTTTGCTGGCAATGATCCCTTTGTTGCGCAGGAGCTCGACTCGGGGATGGTCCTTCGGGTACCCCTTCGGCGCCGTCTTCAGGGCGTCGATGCCGGCGACTTCGATCTTGGCCTGCCGCACTCCGGCGATGGCCGCTTCGAGCTGCGGTCCGGTGGCGTCACTGGCCACGGCGGCGCGGTAGCGCTCCAGCTGATCGGGCATCAAGTGGTACATGCCAGACGCGGCCAGGAGTCCGTCGGCGGACAACTGCACATACCCCGCCCCGACCGTCGCCCCCATGGCCGTCTTATAGGGGGATTTGTCCGGGCTGAACCGGACGTCACGATTGGGCCGGAAGATCCGGCTGTCCCCGAACTCCTCTGCCAGCTCGGCCAGGAGCGCCTCCATCGGTGCCTTCACGTCCTGCTCGTAGACCGCCTTTTGATCGGTCCAGTACGTCTTCGAGTTGTCCGCCTCCAGACCTTCGTAGAACTCCAGCGCAGTAGCCGGCCACCCCTTGAATGCCATCGGTAGACCTTATCCACGCCGCGGCGCGACCGCTCCTAAGAGCGAACCGATCCTCCCCCATCGGTCCCGCGATCCCGGCGCCGGCTCTCTGCTACTCTGCTTTGGCCCTTCTGGGGGCGTAGCTCAGTTGGTAGAGCGCTTGCATGGCATGCAAGAGGTTCGGGAGTTCGATTCTCCTCGCCTCCACCAGAAGTCGCAGGTGGCCTTGATCACTCCCCCGCCACCCACGCAGCCAGCGGTGGTGGAGCGGCCGCGATCTTGTCGGCGAGTGCCGCGGCCTCGGCATCAGGGACCCCTTTGTCGACCATCCAGCTTCTGAGCAGACCGGCGGTTGCCGGACTTGGCCGGCTGGAGTCAACCAGCTCGACCGGCTCACCATTGCCGTCCATCCGCACCAGGTACCAGCAGTGGGGTTTGACGGTCTTCGTCAGGGAATACGAGACCGCCCAGGACGGGGTGTCGTAGATATTTGGCCGGCCGGTTGATTCCAGGAACTCGGAGACGGTTGTCATCGGCCGCCCATCGTAGGCTCCCCATGGGCGTGGCGCCCCAACGGTCCCCCACCCGGCCCAAGTGAACCAGAGCGCTCTAGACTACACGAACAGGGCTTGAATGGCATGTGATCGAGCTTCGTAGACAGTCGACGGACCGGACACAACGCCTCCGCGCCTACCTGCATGGCGCCCCGCATGGCCCAAACAGATGGGGGCTGGCCGATCGTTTGCGGCGCTCAATCGGTGTCAAAATTTGGACCGAACCCATTGAGAATGGCGGATGTCGGATGGGAATTGAGGTGTGAATGGCTGTGGCCGATCGGACATAGGGAGACCAGATGCGATTCCTCGCGGTGTTCTTGTTCATGTCATTGGGTGTCATGGCGTTGACCATGCCGGCGAGCGAGGCACCCAGCGCCTTCGGGAAGCACGACCCTTCGTAGCCATGGGTTGGGGCGTGGGCCTCGCCTGGCTGGCCGATTTCAACATGTGGACCGGCTGGAACGTCGCCCACCTGCGCTACGAATGGGTCGGGGTGACGCTCACGGGTGTGGCCCTCGGTGGAACCGCCGTCCTCTTCTACGCGGTGGCGGGATTCTTCGCCGGTCTGTACCGCAAGTTCGATGACGAAGCCGAGCAGATCGAACGCCAGCAGCTAAGCCGGGTGGAGCCGCTGTCGAAGGTGTCGTGACCAGCTGATCGTCCGGCTCCCCGGGGTCCCGTGATCCCGGTCAAACCCCGGGGAACCAGACACCATCGTTAGCCCGATGGATCGAACGGCGATATGGCATCGCCTCCGCAGAGTCTTCTCGTAACGAGCTGATTTCTCCTAGGCCCTCTAGACCTCGATGTCTTCCCGCCCGTACCGGCGACGACGGCACTCGTAACTTCGGGTCCAGCCTGGCCTCCAGGACAGCAACTCGGTCCGGTAGGGAACCGACCGCAACCGACCGGCGATGAGGATGCCCAGGCCGTATACCATTCGGGAATCCGCCCAGGTACATCGACGCCGGGGCGTTGCTCGGCGCTCAGGAGGGGTCACAAGTGCGATTTCGGACACGAGCCTCGGCAACGGGACACCCCCGCCGCGCCGCTAGCGCGGCGCCCGTGCGCTGATGGAAGTGAGATACCAGTTCTGCCAGGTCGAGGTCCGAGACCGTATTCTTACGGTGACGATCAACCGTCCGGAGCGGCGGAATGCTTTGAATCGAGCGGCCAGCTTCGAGTTGCACGAGGTGTTCAACGAGTTCGAGCAAACGCCGGAGTATCGAGTGGCCATCATCACAGGTGCAGGCGACCGGGCGTTCTGTGCCGGAGCCGATCTCAGGTCGGAGGAGCGGACCGCGATAGAGGACGCCGTGCCGGAGTCGGGATTTGGCGGGCTCGTGGCCCGGGCCGGCCGGGCTAAACCGGTCATCGCCGCCGTGAACGGCTTCGCGCTCGGCGGGGGTTTCGAGATCGCATTGGCCTGCGACCTCGTCGTCGCGACCGACGACGCCAGCTTTGGCTTGCCCGAGCCGAGGGTCGGATTAGTGGCGGGCAGTGGGGGCATCCAGCGAATCCTGCGCGAGGTCGGGCCCAAACGGGCGAACAGCATCATCCTGACGGGGCGCCGGGTACCGGCGACAGAGGCTATGGAACTCGGCTTCGTGAACGAGGTGGTGCCTCGATCCGAACTGCTCGACACGGCGCGCCAGTACGCGAATGAGATGCTGGCCTGCTCGCCGACCGCGCTGCGCGCCGTCAAGGCCATTGCTGACTCCTTCGAGGGCGACACAGTCGGAGCGTCGATGGCCAGCATGTGGGAGCTCCCCGAAGTACAGGCGGTCTTCACTTCGCCGGATTCCAAGGAAGGCCCTCGTGCGTTCGCCGAACGCAGGCCGCCGCGCTGGAGCGAGCTGTGAATCAGGGGCTCAGCTATCGTGCAGCAAATGACCGCTACGGAGCCATCGGTACTGGTGGAGCAGCAGGGTGGGGTGACGATCGTGACGCTGAGCCGGCCGGGTCGGCGAAACGGCGTGACCATGGAGATGTGCGAGGAGCTGTACGAGACGCTGCGTCCTCTACCCGCAGGTGACTCCCGCGTCGTAGTGCTTCGCGGGGCCGGCGACGACTTCTCAGTTGGAGCCGACCTCAAGGGTGGCCAGTCCACCGGTTCCCCGACCTTTGAGCGCCTGGTCTCCGTCTACCACGCCTCCACCCTGTTGCACTCCATGCCTCAGATCACGATCGCCGAGATCGACGGCGGATGCGCAGGTGCGGCGATGGGCTGGGCGTGCGCTTGCGACTTTCGCTTCGCGTCCGACCGGGCCAGATTCGCGACCGGGTTTCTGAAGGTTGGTGCGTCGGGAGACATGGGTCTCATCTGGTCGCTGGTCCGCATCGTGGGGGCAGCCCGCGCACGCGAGCTTCTCCTGTTCGGGGAGAAGATCACCGCCCGGGACGCCCTGTCCTTTGGCCTGGTCACCCGGCTGTTCGCACCCGACTCGCTGCACGACGAGGTCATGGCCCTGGCCGGGGAACTGGCCGGCCGACACCCTTCGCCTTTGCGGATGATGAAGGCGAACCTGCTCTCGGCGGAGCGGCTGGACCTGGAGGAGTACATCGAGATCGAGTCCGCCCGTCACCTCCACGTGGTGGCCGGCCCGTCGTTCCGCGAGGGGAGAGAAAAGTTCGTTCGCGGCAGCTCCGGGGCTTCGTCGTGACCGGGAACATGTCGTTGGGCTCAGCCCTCACATGGCAAGCAGAGCGGGACCCCGACCGGCCGGCGCTGACGATGGGAGCCGAGACCTACACCCGCGCCGAACTGGACAGAGCGGCCAACCGGCTGGCCCGGACGCTGGCGCAGCACGGCGTCGAGCGCGATGACCGGGTGGCCGTGGTAATGCCGACCGGGCCCAGGCACCAGATCACCTGCTTCGCCCTCTGGAAACTCGGCGCGCTCGTCATTCCTCTCCCGGTCAGAACGACCGACGAAGAGCTGAGCCATCTGGCCAAGCAGGCGGAGCCCAAGTTGATCGTCGGAGTGGAGGCCGGGAGAACAGATGGCTACGCCTCCCTGCCCGTCGACTTCGAGGCCGATCCCTCCTTGCCCGACGACCCCCTGCCCGAAGTCGTCGCCACCATGTGGAAGGCCAGCACCAGCGGCGGGAGCACCGGCCTGCCCAAACTGATATGGGAGCACCGCAGCTCCGAGATAAACCCGACCGAGCCGTATCCTCTCCTGCGGATCCAGATCGACGACGTCGTCCTCCACCCCGCCGCGGCCTACCACAACGCCAGCTTCTCCCAGACCAACTGGGCCCTGTGCTGGGGGTCCCACGTCCTGTTGATGGACCGTTTCGACGCGCAGGAATGGCTGAACCTGGTCGGCCGTCACCGGGTGCGCTGGGCCTACCTGGTCCCGACCATGATGAGCCGTATCCTCGCTCTTCCGGACGACATTCGCCAGCAAGCCGACGTCTCGTCGCTGGAAACCGTCATGCACATGGCGGCGCCCTGTCCTCCCTGGGTCAAGGAGGCGTGGATCGACTGGATCGGCCCGGAGAAGATCTGGGAGATCTATGGAGGCACCGAGGGGTTCGGCGCCACCGTCATCAACGGCGTCGAATGGCTCGAGCACCGCGGCTCGGTCGGCAGGGCCCAGCCGAGCACGGAGATCCGCGACGACAGCGGCAACGTGCTGGCCACGGGAGAGATCGGAACCGTCTGGTTCTACCCGCCGGCCGGCAACCCGCTCGGCCATTCGCCCGACGTCGCCCAGACCTTCGGGGACATGGGCCGGCTCGACGAGGACGGCTATCTCTACCTGGCCGACCGGCGCACCGACATGATCCTCACCGGTGGCGTCAATATCTACCCGGCGGAGGTCGAAGGCATAATCGAGCAAATGCCCGGGGTCGTCTCGGCCGCAGTGGTCGGCCTGCCCGATCCCGATCTCGGCAACCGGGCACACGCCATCATCGAAATGGCACCCGGTCACGAGTTGCCCGAAGCCGCCGACATCACCAGGTTCCTGGAGTCACGCCTGTCGCGTCACAAGATCCCCTACACCTGTGAATTCGTAAGCGGGCCTCTGCGTGACGAAGCAGGCAAGATCCGGCGCACGCGGCTCCGCGAGGACCGGCTGGAAGGTCCGGCCGGCATGCATGCCAAACTCCGGTGAACGCAATGGCTCCAGCGCCCTCATGACCGTCCGGTACGAGGAGCACGGCCCCGTCGCCCTCGTTACTATCGGCCGGCCCGAACGAATGGGCGCCCTGAACGCTGAGGGGTATGCCCAGCTGGCCAGGGCGTGGCGGACGATTGCGGCCTCGCCCGGCGTTCGCGTGGCGGTGATAACCGGCTCCGGACGGGCGTTCTGCGCCGGCTCGGACTTGAAGGACTTCATCCCGCAAGTTGCCGCCTCCGCCAGATCCCGGGCCGGCGGGAAACCCGTTGAAGGAGAACCCGGCGAGGTGTCTTCTCAGCCGGACGGCGAGATGGCCGTCCTGCGCGGCATCCAGTTCTCCAAGCCGATAGTCGCCGCGGTGAACGGTCCCTGCGTGGCCAGCGGCATGGAGATGCTGCTCGCCACTGACATGAGGCTCGCCAGCCCTGAGGCCGTGTTCGGCTTGCCTGAGGTCTCCCGGGGGCTGTTCTCCGGCGGCGGCAGCAGCGTGAGGCTGCCCCGCCAGGTTCCCTATGCCTTCGCCATGGAGATCCTGCTCACGGGTCGCCACATCTCAGCCGAGGAGGCGCTGCGCTTCGGCCTGATCAACCGGATCGTCGAGCGGTCCGCCCTGCTCTCCACCGCCATGGAGGTCGCCGATTGCATCGCCGCCAACTCCTCCTTCGCGCCGGAGGCGATTTCAGCCGCCAAACGAGCGGTTGACGACGAGCTCGGCGCCAGCCGGCGGCGTCTGTCAGGTCCTCTCCCGCAGTCGCTACGTCAGGACTTCGGGTGACGGTTGAATACGAGGAGCGCGGGCCGGTCGCGTTCATCCGGATAGGCGGCCCGGATAACAAGGGGCCTATGACGAACCGGTCCTGTTCTGAGCTCGCCACCGCGTGGCGTACCGTCGCCGCGACCCGGACGGTGCGGGTGGCCGTAGTGGCCGGGGTCTGGAACTGGTACCGAAGCTCTCCCGACGCCAAGCCCGCCCCGGGTGCGGTTCCAGGCGCGTCGGCCGCGTGTGGCCCCTCGGGCCTAGCGGCGGGCGAACTCGAGAACCGGCCCGACACCGAACTCGCCGTTCTCCGCAACGTCGAGTTTCCGAAACCGGTGATCGCCGTGGTAAACGGACCGTGCCGGTCCGGCGGGATGGAGCTGCTCCTGGCGACTGACATCCGGGTGGCGAGCGCCGATGCCGTCTTCGGATTTCCCCTCGCGCCCGACCAACCGTCCTCAGTTGCGGCGGCCGTACGACTGGCCCGCCAGATCCCCTTCGCCTCGGCGATGGAGATTCTACTGACCGGGCGCCTCGTATCCGCCGACGAGGCTCTGCGATCAGGCCTGGTCAACCGGGTGGTGGACGAACCCCACCTCCTCACCGAGGCCACGAGCATCGCTGAGATGATCGCCGCCAATTCCCCGATTGCCGTATACGCCACCAAGATGAGCGCGGTGAGAGGCCTCGAGGTCGGTGTCGGGGAGGCCTACGAGATCGAGCGGGCGTGCGGTACGCAGGTATTCGCCAGCGATGACGCGGTGGAGGGCCCCAAAGCCTTCTTAGAGAAGCGGGCCCCCCGATGGACCGATATCTGAGCCGGGGGTGGCGGGGCGACGGCTGGTGATATGAACGTCATGAGGACACCTCGCCGCCGGGGGCGCTTTCCCCAAGATCCCGCAAGCCGCGTTTCGGACCCACAGGCCGAGCCTGACCGAGGGTCCGGCGCGTGAACCGACGGGAGCTTCCGCTCCGTGGCGTTCGAGTGGTGGAACTCGCTACTTACATGTTCGTCCCGGTGGCTGGTGCCGTGCTCGCTGAATGGGGCGCCGAGGTGATCAAAGTGGAGGACACGGGCTCGGGCGACCCGTACCGGGGCCTATCGATTACGGGCCGGGAGGCGGAGCACCACGGTGTCGATCCTTTCTTCCATATTGCCAACCGCAACAAGAGGTCCATTGGTGTCGACCTCAAGAGTCCCGACGGCCGGCAGCTCCTCGGCCGGCTGGTCAAGGGTTGCGACGTGTTCTCGACCAACCTTCTTCCGGACAGCCGCCGGCGCCTCCGCGTCGACGTTGAAGACATCCGGGCCGACAACCCCTCAGTCGTGTACGTGCGAGGTAGCGGCTTGGGCCCCAAGGGCGACGAGGCCGGGAATGGGAGCTTCGACATGGCGGCGTATTGGGCCCGCAGCGGCATGCAATATCTATCCACTCCTCCGGGCGCCGACTGGCCAGCCCGGTCTCTACCCGCGTTCGGCGACATCGTAAGCGGCCTCGGCCTGGCCGGAGCGGTCTGCGCCGCGCTCTACCGCCGGGGCGCGAGCGGCGACCCTTCGGTCGTCGACGTATCCCTGCTGGCGGCCGGAATGTGGCAGCTGTCGGCGGACATCGTGTCGGCTCGGTTGCTCGACGACGAGCCTCCCCATCCCGGTGCCTCCCACTTCGTCTCGCGGAGCCCCTTCGCCCAGAACTACCGTACCCGTGACCGCCGCTTCATCACCTTGGCCATGCTGGCCGGAGACCGCTACTGGGAGGAGCTGTGCGAGGTGGTCGGACGGCCCGAGCTGGCGTCAGACCTCCGTTTCGCCACTCCCGAGGCCCGGGCCGAGAACGCCACCGAATGCATCGAATCCTTCCAGGAGACGTTTGCCAGCCGGGACTACGACGACTGGATCCGAACGCTGGCGAACTTCCGCGGTGAATGGGCGGCGACCAAAAAGCCGAGCGAGGTTCACGCCGACCCGCAGGTGGCAGCCAACGACTACCTCGCCGAAGTGGACGTCGGAGGCGGTGTGTCGCTGGCCATGGTCACCTCCCCCGCCCAGTTCGACGGACGCCCGAACCGGCCGGGTCGGGGTCCTGACCACGGTGAGCATACCGACCAAGTGCTCGGGGAACTGGGCCTGACCGACCATGAGATTGCCGCGCTCCGGCGAGCCGGAACCGTTCGCTGACCAAGAATTTGTAGCCTCTGGACTGGCGTGGCGGCCGCCGGCGTCGCTAAGTAATGTCCAGAATCACTATCCGCGAAACCGGGAGAAGGCACATTGTCGAAGGAAAATGTCGAGGTGGTGCGGCGGTTCGAATCGCTGATGGTTCCGTCCCTCGCCGAGGAGGACCCTGCCGAATCAGAAAGGCGCCTGCAAGAGATTCTGGATCTGCTCGATCCCGATGTGGCCTTCCACGCCTGCCCCTCACTGCCTCATGGCGGAGACTACGTGGGGCACGACAGTTTCTTGAAGATGGGCGAGCAGTTCCGGGACCTGTGGAACACCCCCGGCGGTGTGGACCTCCAGTACCTCGACGCCGGGGAGGACAAGGTCGTCACTCTGGCCTCGTTCACGTTTGAATCACGGGATACCGGGCGATCGGCACCCAACCGGATGGTCGAGATCGTGACGGTCCGAAATGGGAAGATCACCGAGCTCGTGGCTTACTACTACGACGTGGTCCCGGTCATCGAAGCGGGGGGCGACAAGAAAGGTCCCTACTGGCCCGGGCTCCCGCGCTCATAGCGAACCCTTCTGACGATCGGAGCGCTGCGAACCTGTTTAGATGGCAGTCGCGTGCGGTGCTGAGCCGCAAAAGGGTAGCTCGACGGGCAGCCGCGAGAGGAGAGATGATGGAGGAACAAAGGGCCAGGCAATTGCTGGCCGACGAGCGCACCAGGCTCGAACGATCGCTTAACGACGCCGACGACGACGCCCGCGACGAACGGTCGACAATCGGGGATACCGGCGACCTCTACGACGGGGCCGAACCGCTTACGGCTGAGGCGGGAACCGAAGCCGTCGTCTCTGGTATCAGGGACCGGCTGGCGGCGCTCGACCGGGCGCAAGCGCGTCTGCAATCGGGGACCTTCGGTCGTTCGGTACGGAGCGGGCAGCCGATCCCCGACGAGCGGCTCGAGGCCGACCCGACAGCCGAGCTCACGGTGGAGGAGGAGGCCGATCAGGGTCGAGGGGGTCTGTGACGGAGTGGTGACCCGGTGTTCGTGGTCCTGGCCGCCAGACGATCAAGCCCTCAGCCGGCCACCCAATTGAGCGCCTCGTCTTGCTCGGCGATCGAGAACGTCTTGGTCTGGCCGGGGGTCATCCAGCCGAAAAACGATGTCATGTGGCGGGCCCACTCGATATCGGTCACCAAGGCGATGCGTTTCCACGCCCGGAGGTGTTCGAAGCCGATCTTGAGGTCCTGCCACAGCGCGCTGGTGGTCATCCCTCCGAAGTCCCGCAGGACGATGACGAAGCGGACCTCTCCGGCTTTGGCCGCCCGTTCGAGAGCCGGCAGCAGGACGTCCCGATAGTCTTCGGCCTGCAGCTTGCCGCTGGCCTCGAACCCGATGACTCCGTCAGGCAGGCCGGTGAGCTCTTTGATCATGATTCCTCCTCTGATCCGTCTCGATTAGCAGGCTGAGAGCGATAACGCTAGTTGCAGTTTCTGGGTTTTCGAGGCTCAGGGCTGGCGACGAGTCCCGGCTCTTGCCCCAATCGGATCAGGCTTCGCATGTCGCGACGGCGACCGGTGACGACGGAGCCGAGGCGGCGCGGCTGGCGGTCTTCTCCTCCTCTGCCGCCGGGCTCGGCCGCGTATTTCATCTGCCTCAGAAAACGGCACAAACCCCCACTCGACTCCCGAATCTCAGTCCAGGGCGGCTGCGGTCTCGAGCATGAGCGCGTGAACGAAGGCCTGCGGCAGGTTGCCCCGCATCTGGTGCTCGATCACGTCGTATTCCTCGGAGTAGAGCATGGCCGGCCCGCAAGAGGCCCGCGAGCGTTCCCACCACCCCCGGGCACCCACCCGGTCCCCTTGTTGCTGGAGGGCCATGGCCATGAGGAATCCGCACAGGGTGAAGGACCCTTCCTCGTCGGAGAGGTGCCCCTCGCCCTGGCGAAACCGGTAGGCGTACCCGTCCACCGTGAGCTGGGTTTGATAGGCCTCGATCGTCGCGACAGTCCGGGGATCGTCCGCCGGCACCGCGCCGCGAAGGGCGGCCAGCAGAAGGGACCCGTCAAGTGCAGGATCGTCCGGAGCCCGCTGCCAGTAGCCGTCGGGGTGGGTCGCCGCCGAGGCTGTCGCGGCGACGATCTTGTCGGCCAGCGCCAACCAATCGCCTCTCGCCCGGGCGAGGGGGGCGGCCTGGCATATGGCCCGCAGACCAGCGGCGGCGGTCAACCTGCTGTGGGTCCACAGCCGGTTCTCGATCTCCCAGATACCGGCGTCCGGTTCGGTCCAACGGGCGGCCACCGCGTCGGCCGCGATCTCCGCCGCTCGCCAGGCCTCGGGGTCGAGGGCGTCGCAGCGGGCCGCGTCGGCGTACAGGAGAAGGGCCTCGCCGAAAGCGTCGAGTTGAAACTGCTTGTTGACCCAGTTGCCGATCCGGTCGAACCCCCCGGGGTAGCCGGGAAGATCCAGGTCCCGCTGGTCGGGTACCTCCCCACCGGCCGCCGTGTATGCCGGTGCCAGTTGGGCCCGGTCGGCCAAGAGGCGATCGGTCACGAAGCGAACGGCGGCCAGCAGAAGAGGTCCGCCGCCGACCGCCGCCACCGCGTGCCCGGCGTAGCACTGATCGCGGATCCAGACGTACCGGTAGTCGTAGTTGCGGCCTGCTTCCATGCGTTCGGGCAGGCTGGTGGTGGCGGCCGCGACCATCCCGCCGTCGGACCCGGTGAGACCCCGGAGCACGGCGTAGCTGTGACGGGCCTCGTAGCGACTCACGCAGTCGGTCAACTCTGGTACCTCGCGCCGCCAGTGCTCCTCGCTGGATCGCCACGCCGTATCGGCATCGACCGGTTCGTCCGGCAGGCCCGCCGCGCTTATTTCCAGTACGAGATCGTGCTGGCCGCCGGCCGGCACGGTCAGGTCCATGCCGAGGCTTCGCCGGGCCCGGCCGGCGGACGGCTTGGCCGACGAGCCGCCCTGCCAGCGGACGGCCAGGTTCCCCGTGTGGGCGGTCCAGATCCCCGCCTGGAGGGCCACCTTGGTCAGGGGCTTGGAGCCGAACTCGGCGCGCGCCTCGAGATCGACGCGCACCCGGGCATCGCCTTCTACCGCAACAACGCGCCTCAAGAGCACCAGACGGTCCCGTTCGGCGGGCAGGGCCAGCGCCTCACGGCATTCGATGATGCCCTCGTCTGTCACCCACCGGCTCTTCCAGATGAGGGAACCCGCTTCATAGGACCCGCCCCAGACGAACCGGGCCGCCGGGGTCACGGCATAGACGCCCGGGGCGCCGATCAGCGAGGCAAACACCGCATCGCTGTCCCAGCCGGGGGCGCACATCCACACGATGTCGCCTCTCGGCCCAAGCAGAGCGCCGCGTTCACCATCGGCCAGGAAGGTGTAGTCCCTTAGAGCGTGAGGTGGGAACCGCTCGCTCAGGGCGGTCATGGCCGGCCCACTAGCTCGAGCAGCGCCGAGGCGCCGGCGAGAGCGGCGGCGGCCCGTGCGATTCGGCGGTAGCCGGACGAACGCCGCGCCACCACGATCATGCTGGCGCCGTGAACGGCGTCGACTCCGGCCCCGACCAGCAGCGCCCTCTTCGAGTGATTGCGGCGTAGCAGGGCGCCTTCGAGGACCATCCGGGCACCCAGGCCGCGGACGATCCAGGCGGGCACGGGCGTTCCGACCCGCGCCGTCACCCCGGCCGTAGTGCGCGGGGCGGCCAAAGCCACCGCGCCGAGAGCGATCTGGGCGAGCGCGGCCAGTCGACCCAAGGTCATCGCCGCCCGTTCCTGGCCCGGGTGGCAACAGCCCGGGTCAGCATGCCGAGCGCGACCAGGCCGGCGCCGAGCAAACCGTGATGCTGCGACACCCACAACTGAGGGTCCTGGCTATGGGCTTCGCGGTCAAAGCTGCCCCGGGCCCCGTAGTCCCGGCCGTCCGCCCCGTCCGCCGGCTCCCAGAGATTGGTCGGTGCTGCGGAGTCCCTTGGATGATCCGTCTGCTGGGCGGAGAACGCGGTCCGGGCGAGGTAGCGGTCGAGCACCCCGGGCGCGATGGCGTTGGCCGCCAGGGTGGCAGCAGTGCTCGACCCGACCCAGTACTCGCGCCTGAGGGGATGATCGGCCGCGTAGATGACGGCTCGGGCCGCCACCTCGGGCTGATAGATCGGCGGCACCGGCTGAGGGTGCAGTGGCAGCCGGGACAACACCCAGGAAAACTGCGGCGTGTTCACGGCTGGCATCTGCACCATGGTCACGTGGACCTTGCTCTTCTCGTGCAGCAACTCACAGCGCAGTGCCTCGTGGAAGCCCTGGATCGCGTGTTTGGCCCCGCAGTAGGCCGTCTGCAGAGGGATGCCCCGGTAGGCCAAGGCGGATCCGACTTGCACGATCGTCCCGCGGTCTCTGGGCTTCATGTGCTTCAGCGCGGCCATGGTGCCATACACGTAGCCGAGATAGCTGACTTCGGTGACCCGCTTGTACTCCTCGGGCGCGATCTGGGAAAACGGTGCGAATACCGATGAGAACGCCACGTTGACCCAGATGTCGATCGGGCCGACCGCGCCTTCGATCCGGTCCGCCGCCTCCAGCACAGCACTCGGGTCGGCCATGTCCACCGCGAGGGTGACGGGGCTGCCGCCCGCCCGTTTTACGTCGTCTGCCGCGGCATCCAGGCCCCGGCCCCCCCGGCTGAGCATGGCGACACTGGCGCCTCGGCTCCCGAACGCTTCGGCGACGGCCCGGCCTATGCCCCCGCTCGCCCCCGTGACTACTACGACCTGATCTGGCATGGTGCGTATTCCTTCCCAGAGACTGTGGCCTCAACCGGAGAGCGGCGATGAGGCGGCAGAGAACCGCACCGGTGGGTTCTCTGCCGGTAACGGCTGCTAGCGCCGCCCGTGATTGGCCCGTTGCTCCTGTCCACGTGTGGTCGAAGAGTCCGAGTCAGGCGGGTTCGACCCCGCAGCTGCCGGGCGAGGAGACCGCTCGGGCGCCGGGGCTTCCGACCGGAGGTCGACGACGCTGCGGGCGGCCGGGGGCCGCGGCGCACCGCTGACGTTGGACAGCCGGGTGGACGGACCGCCGGCCTCGGTGATGCCGATGGGCAGGGCCACATCTTCCAGCGATCGTCCCTCGGCATTGACGCCGAGGAAGACCTCGACAATCGCGCCGATGATCATCACGCTGGCCCCCAGCATGTACCCGAGGAAGAGGGCGAAGTGGTCGCTCCCGTCGCCGATCAGCTTCCCGTACAGCCATGGCCCGAGGGCCCCGAAGGTCTGGGCCAGAGCAAAGAACACGGCGATGGCCTTGGCCCGGACCTCGACCGGGAAGATCTCACTCACGGTCAGGTATGCCGCGCTGGCCCCGGCGGAAGCGAAGAAGAAGATCACGCACCAGCACAGCGTCTGGGTCACCGCGTTGAGCGCCCCCGCCTTGAACAGGAAGGCGCTCAAGGCCAGTAGGACGCCGGAGATGAAGTAGGTGCCGGATATCATCTTCCTGCGACCGATCGTGTCGAACAGCCGGCCTATCAACAACGGTCCCAGCAGGTTGCCAGCGGCGAAGAACATGAAGTAGTACGCCGTCGAGCTGCCGGGCACCCCGTAGATCTTGGTCAGAACCAGCGCATACGTGAAGAAGATGGCGTTGTACAGGAACGACTGGGTGATCATCAACGACGCCCCGAGGATGGAACGGCGCGGGTAGGTAGCAAACAGGGTCCTGGCCAGCGCCAGGAACCCGATGTTGCTCGGCGGCCGGATCTCCAGCGCCTTCGACTCGTCCACCGGTTCGAGGGTTCCACCGTGCTCGGTAACCCGGCGTTCGATGTCGGCGACCGCCTCCTCGGCTTCTTCGACCCGGCCGTGCATGAGCAGCCACCTGGGGCTCTCCGGGAGATTGCGCCGGACGAACAGCACGAGGAAGCCCAGGGCCGGGCCGAGCAGGAAGGCGATGCGCCAGGAGTACGAGCCGGGCAGATGCTTCACTAAGACCACGAAGAGCACGGAGGCAAGCAGCGCCCCAGCCCAGTACGTACCGTTGACCGCAATGTCCACTCGGCCGCGATAACGGGCCGGGATCAACTCGTCTATAGCCGAGTTGATCGCGGCGTACTCCCCACCGATACCCATACCGGCGATGAACCTGGTCACGTCGAGCCAGTAGACCCAGCCCTGACTGTGTCCCAGCGTGAGAGCGGTGAGCGCGCCGCCGACGAGGTAGACCCCGAGAGTGATCATGAAGAGGTTGCGCCGGCCCCACTTGTCGGACAGGCGACCGAAGAATAGAGCGCCCGCAACCTCTCCGAGGAGATAGATAGTTCCCACCGAGAAAGCGACCGAAGCGGACGAAAGATTCAGGGAGTCTTTACTCGAAATAAGGCCGGTCGCGTTGCTGGCGATAGTGATCTCGAGTCCATCGAGAATCCACGCCACTCCGAGTGCAATCACCAGCCTGGTGTGGAATCGTGACCAGTTCAGCCGGTCAATCCTGGCGGGGACCAGACTGGTGGGCACAGTCGAAGAAACGGACTCCTGCTGTATGGTTGTCATGGTTCGCTCCCGAGCTCCTCAGAGAAACTGAGTGTCTGATAACGGGCTGTTACCGATATACCCCGGCTCTTTGCATCCAAACAGGCCACCGGAAATCAAATGGTTTGGGTGTCCGACGCCGCAGGAGCGGAGCGGCTACGCGAGAAGCGGAGCGGCGGCGCGAGCAGCGGAATGCCAGGCAGACGCTGGCGCCAACGCCGCGGCCGGGACTATGCCGTCACCCCCGGTCGTCGACCCTGCTCGATAACGCGGGCCGATCAACCCGGGCCAAAGCGTTACCGCCGGCGTCTACCCTCGGACTTCGTCGCTCTCGCCGTCGGTTGGCCTAATTCCCTTGCCGGCCGCCCCCCGCCAGACCGCCGCCCCAACCAACAGCAGGCCGACCACCACAAGCAGTAGTCCCCAGCGGCGAGCCGCGGTTGAGGGCGGAGAACGTCGAGCGCCAGAGCGTTTCCCAGTCGACTGGACCGCGTCAGATGCGGATGCAAACACGGGGCGAGCATTCGCCTCGAGCGAGTGGCCCGCCCGCCTGCCCAGATCCCTGCCCCGACCAGACGCTTGCGCCGCCGCCTGTCGCGCCGACCCCGCCGCCTGTCGCGCCGACCCCGCCGCCTGTCGCGCCGACCCGGCTACCTTGTCGACCGCTTCCTCGGCCGAGCCGATCCCGGCCGCCACGACATCCGGTAGATCCAGACTGTCGACGATCGAGTAGGCCGCGTCCCGCAGTTCCGAAGGGATCGTGTCCTGCAAACTCATTCCGTGCTCCTGCCTAACCGTCTACTGGCCGCCATCGGACAAGGGCGGCCTCGTCACTTGGTACTACCCATCGGGGGCCGGTTTTTCACATGAGCAGACTCGGGGAGCCGGGGCCACGGTGGACGCGATTGGAGGATCGGACGCCTGGGTAGAGGTAGCCGAAACCCCCGCCCCTGCCTGGATGACGAGCTCGTCCTCCGCAGTGGCGATCTCGAATAAGGAGTGAGCCCTAATGCTTGCTGTGGTGCTGATCCTCTTGCTGGCCCTGATCCTGGGCGGTCTCGGATTCGCGGTCCACGTCCTGTGGTGGATTGCCCTGGCCGTGCTCATCCTCTGGCTGATCGGTTGGGCGGTCGGTGCGGGCGAAGCCGGAAGCCGGCGCCGCTGGTACGGCCGATGGTAGACATGCGCCGTTCCGCCCGGCGGGCGGAGCCGGCCAATCAAACGCGTCGAGGCTGAGGCGGCCGGGGGCCGAACCGCTTACGGCTCTACCGACTGCTTACGGCTCTCCCGGATCTGAACGCCCCCGACTTCGGGACACGTTGCGAAAGTGCCCGGCCCTCTGCAGGGTCGGGCACTTCTCTCGCCCTGGCTTACTGGTGGGTGTCGGCCGGTGTTCTTACCCGGGACGTCAGCGAATCCGGGGCTCCCAGGAATCGGGATCGGCCACCAGCCGGGCGACGGGTCCGGGAAGTGTCCCCTTGACAACGTCCTCGAGGCTCACCCGCTCGAGCACGGCGCGCAGGCTGGCCCTGGTGGCGACCCAGACGTCCTGAAGATGCTCGGCTGCGCCTTCGTAGTTGGCCATCTCGGGCCGCAACCCCCGCACCTCGGCGAGGGGACCGTCCAGGGCCCGCATCACGTCGGCCGCGGAGATCTGAGAAGCGGGGCGGGCCAGCCGATAACCGCCCTCCAGGCCGCGCTGACTGAGTACCAGCCCGGCCCGCCGCAAGTCGTTGAGGATGGCAGCAAGGAACTTGACCGGCAGTCCTTGGGCACTGGCAAGCGTCTCGCCAGTGGTTGGCGCGCCCTGGCTCGCCAACTCGAGAAGGGCTCGCATGCCGTAGTCGACCTTGGCCGGGATGTGCACCGGAGCATTGTGGCATGTGCCGCATCAGAGAACCCGGACCGGTGCCGCTGTCGTTCCCGGGTCCGGGTCGCCCGCTACTCCCCCGAGGCCAGGGCCTCCTCCTGCCAGTTCCACTGCTCGGAATCGGACCAGAGGCGGTCGAGCTGGTAGAAGTCGCGGGCCTCGGTCAACATCAGGTGCACCACGAAGTCTCCGTAGTCCATGAGAACCCACCGGGCGTCGTCGAGCCCTTCGATGCGCATGGGGGCCGGCCCGCCCGCCGCTTTGACCTTCTCTTCGACCTCCTCAGCCATGGTCCGAACCATGCGGGGGTTGGTCCCGCTGGTGATGACGAAGGCGTCGGTAATGGCCAGGGTCTTGGCCACCGAGAGGACCACGGTTTCCTCACCTCCCTTCGCCCAGCACGCCCGAGCGGCGACGACGCACCATTCCCGGATCTGGTCGAGGGTGGCGAGGGATACCGAGGCTGTCACCGGCGCCGGCCTGCCAAAAGGGTCACAGAGAACCTCCGAGGTTCGATATAGGGGTGTACGAGACAGACATACGGGTGTACGAGACAACAGTGCGAAATGACGAAGGGGCGTGCCGCCCCGAGGCGGTCAACCCGGTCTGGCCGAGTCCCGGCGACCCGCTCGATCCGCTCGAGGAACCGCTTTCCAGCCACTGGTTGGCCAGAACTGCCACGGTGGCGGCCAGCGCCAGCAGAAGGAACAGCACGACGAGCAATTCCTCCCGCAGCAGGCGCCGCCTTCGGCGCAGCCGCTTCAGCCGGTCCCCCGGCTCGCTTCCGGCAGAGGACGAAACGAAGCCCAACGAAGGCGCGTGCGCCGTCTTGGGGGCCGAGCGGGCCGTCGTCATCCACGTTCAGAGTACATTCCGCGGGACATGATGCTGCGGACGCCCGCCTCCGGGATCAGATAATCGAGCGGACGGCCCTCGGCGGCCCGGGCCCGCAGGTCCGTGCTCGATATCTCGAGGTTGGGAACAGTGACCTCGGCCACCCGCCATCCCGCTTGCTCGAGGGCGGCCGGCCGGCCGGAACCGGGCCGGTTGACCACGACCAGGGTGGCCAGCCGCTGAATCTCGTCGTAGCGCTCCCAAGTGGTCAGCTCGCCGGCCACATCCCAGCCGACGATGAGGAACAGGTCGTCGTCGGGCCGGGTGCCATGCATCTCGGCCACCGTGTCGGCGGTGTACGAGTCCCCGCCCCGGTCGATCTCGGCCCGGCCGGCCTCCAGCCCCGGGACCCCGCCCACCGACGCTTCCACGAGAGCCAGCCGATCCTCGGCCGAGCTGACCGCTCGCTGGCCGGCCTTCTGCCAGGGCACGTTCGCCACCATCATGATGACGCGGTCGAGGCGCAGAGCGTCGCGGGCGTTGACCGCCGCCACCAGATGGCCGACGTGGATGGGGTCGAACGTGCCTCCGAATATCCCGATCCGTTCGCCCACGGTCGCCCATCGTGTCCCTCCGGCGGCGGGCAGGGCCAATCGCTTTGCCCCGGGGCGGACTTTCCGCCACGCTGATAGGCATGCAGGCGTCGTGGACACCCGGATCGTGGCGAGCCCTGCCGGCCGACCAGCAGCCGGAATGGCCGGACGGCCATGCCCTCGAGCAGGTGCACAAGGCCCTTTCCAGCCTCCCCCCCTGGTGTTCGCAGGCGAGGCCAGAAGCCTCAAGGCCTCCTTGGCGGACGTGGCGGCCGGCGAGGCCTTCCTGCTCCAGGCAGGGGACTGCGCCGAGTCCTTCCACGATTTCACCGCCGACAGCATCAGGGACAAGCTCAAGGTCATCCTGCAGATGGCGGTGGTGCTGACGTACGGAGCGGGTGTCCCTGTGGTCAAGCTGGGCCGGATCGCCGGCCAGTTCGCCAAGCCGCGCAGCTCGCCGACCGAGGTCGTCGACGGCCAGATCCTGCCGAGCTTCCGGGGCCACGTCGTCAACGACGACGCCCCGACCCTGGCGGCACGCATCCCCGACCCCACCCGCATGCTCACCGCGTACCACCAGTCCGCATCGACCCTCAATCTGCTGCGGGCGTTCACCAAGGGAGGTTTCGCCGACCTGTCTGAGGTGCACACCTGGAACCAGCAGTTCGTCGCTGACAGCCCGGGCGGCCGCCACTACGACGCCCTGGCCGGCGAGATCGACCGGGCCTTGCGATTCATGCGGGCGTGCGGGGTGAACCTCGGTGGCAGCGCGCTGCACCAGGTGGACTTCTGGACCAGTCACGAGGCTCTCATCCTGGGCTTCGAGGAGGCCATGACCAGGCGGGACTCGCTCACCGGGGACTGGTACGACACCTCGGCCCATCTCGTGTGGGTCGGAGAGCGCACCCGCCGGCCGGGCGGAGCCCACCTCGAGTTCTTGTCGGGACTGTCCAACCCGGTGGGGGCCAAGATCGGGCCGTCGGCCACCGCGGACGAGGTGGTGGCCCTGTGCGCCAGGCTGGACCCGGACCGCCAGCCCGGCCGGCTGACGCTCATCACCCGCCTCGGAGCGGGGCGGGTGGACGCCGCGCTCCCCCCGCTGTTGCGGGCGGTACGGCGCGCCGGCCACCCGGTGGTGTGGGCGTGCGACCCCATGCACGGCAACACGTTCGTCGGGACGGGTGGGCGCAAGACCCGCCACTTCGATCATGTGCTGGCCGAGATCCGGGAGTTCTTCGGAGTGTGCCGGGCGGAGGATGTGTGGCCGGGGGGGGTGCACGTGGAGTTGACGGGCGACAACGTCACCGAGTGCCTGGGTGGCACCGACGAGGTGCTCGAGAACCACCTCGAGTTGCGCTACACCACGACCTGCGACCCCCGCCTCAACGGCGGCCAGTCGCTCGATCTGGCGTTCCAGGTGGCCGACCTGCTGCGCAGGTGAGCGCAGAGGGGGGCTTCGCGGGCAGGCGGCCCTCCAGTACGGCCTTCGAATTTTAAAAGCCTCAAAAGTTGATAACCACAGTCAACTTTGGTTGACTGGAGGCGTGCAGACCAGCGCCATCGACCCTGCGCTCGCGGCGGAGCTCGCGGCCGACATCGAGAAATTCGAGCGACTGCTCGCCGACCATCTGGCCGGCCGGGTGGACGAGGACGCCTTCCGGGTGTTCCGGCTCAACAACGGCATCTACGGCCAACGCCAGGGCGGTCACAACCAGATGGTGCGGGTGAAGCTCCCGTACGGCCACGTGACACCGGAGCAGCTCGAGATGCTGGGCTTCATCGCCGACCACTACAGCCGCGGGTGGGCCCACCTCACCACCCGTCAGAACGTCCAGTTCCACTTTGTCCAGCTCGAGCGGGTTCCCGACCTGCTCAGGGACTTCGCCAGCGTGGGCCTGACGACACGAGAGGCCTGCGGGGACACCGTGCGCAACGTGACGGGCTGCCACCTGGCTGGGGCCTGCCCCTTCGAGGTGCTCGACATCAGCCCATGGGCGGAAGCCACCTTCCAGCACTTCTTGCACCACCCCTACGCCCAGCGTCTGCCCCGCAAGTTCAAGATCAACTTCTCGGGGTGCGTCACCGACTGCGGTCAAGCCATGTTCAACGACGTGGGCGTCATCGCGGTAGCTCGCCCCCGCCCCGACGGCACCCTCGAGCCGGGCTTCCGGGTGTTCGTGGCCGGCGGGCTCGGAGCCAACCCCCACCCCGCCCAGGCCCTCGAGGAGTTCACCGCGAGGGAAGATCTGATGCCCACCATCGAGGCCGTCCTGCGGACCTTCGACCACTTCGGCAACCGCTACAACAAGCTGCGGGCCCGGCTCAAGTGGGTGGTGGACGAGCTGGGTATCGACGAGCTGCGCCGGCGGATCCTGCGGGAGCGGCAGTTGCTGGTCGCCTCGTCGAGTTGGCCGGGTGGCATTCCCTCCATCGTCGAGGAGCTCGGTGACGCCCCGGCGGGGGTGTCGGCCACGCTCGATCCCACCCCGGTGGGCACCCCGGTCACGCTCCGCGTCAACTCCAAGCAGGAGCCTTACGCCCGCTGGAAGTCGAGCAACGTCATCGTCGGGGTGGCCAAAGGGACGGTGTCGGCCATCGCCTACGCCCGACTCGGTGACATCACCAGCGACCAGTTCCGAAGCCTGGCCGGCATCGTCCGGGACTTCGGCGTCGACGTCCGGGTGACCAACCGTCAAAACTTCGCCCTGCGCGGCCTGTCGGCCGAGCAGCTGCCCGAGCTGTACCACCGCCTCGAAGAGGCGGGTATGGCCGAACCGGGTGCCGAGCTGGCCCGCGACGTGGTCGCCTGCCCGGGCGCCGACACATGCAACCTGGCCGTGACCCAGAGCCGGGGACTGGCCGCCGACATCGGGCGGGCGCTCGAGGAGTCCGGTCTGGCGGACGTCGGCGGGGTACGCATCAACATCTCCGGCTGCACCAACAGCTGCGGCCAGCACCACATCTCCGACATCGGGTTCAACGGGGCCGAACGGCGGGCCCACGGTGTCCCGGCACCCGGCTACCAGCTGCTGCTCGGCGGTCGGGTCGGCAAAGCGGAGGTCGAGTTCGGCCACCGTGCCCTGCGCCTGCCGGCCAAGGCGGCGGCGGAGGCCACGGTCCGCCTGGTGGGCCGGTTCGCCGATGAGCGTTCGGCCGGCGAGGCGTTCGGCGAATGGCTCGACCGGGCCGGGGGGGCCAAGGTTCTGGCCGCCGAGCTCAAGGACCTTGACAACTGGCCGACACCCGAGGAGCGGCCGGATTATTACGTGGACTTCGACGAGACCGGGCCGTACGTGGCCGAGGTCGGCCCGGGCGAATGCGCCGCCGGTTGATCGGGATCGCACTGGACACGAGACGCTAGAAGCGAGGCTCCGACGATGACCGCCCTACTCGGTACCGGTTCCCACGTACACGCCCCCGAGTTCAGCGACGCCGAGCTGGCGGAGCTGAACCGCCAGTTCGAAACGGCGCCGGCCGAGACCGTGATCGAGTGGGCGATCGAACAGTTCCACCCGTTCATGTGCCTGGCCGCCTCCATGACCGACGCCGTCCTCATCGACCTGGCGGTCCACGTCGAGCCGTCGATCGAAGTGGTGTTCATCGACACGACCTACCACTTCCCCGAGACCCTCGAGACCGTCGAGCGGGTCCGGCGCCACTACGGGCTCAACCTCCGGGTGCTCACCGTGTCGCCCCAGCCGGTTGACCTGTGGAAGGCCGATCCGGTCAACTGCTGCTCGACGGCCAAGGTGGCTCAGCTCGACCGGGCCCTGGTGGGCAAGATGGCCTGGATGAGCGGCCTGCGCCGATTCGAGGCGGCGACCCGGGCTACCGCACCCATCGTGGCCCGGGACCTGCGTGGGCTGGTGAAGGTCAATCCCATCGCCTCGTGGACCAACCTGGATGTGGAGGGTTACATCGCCGACCATGACGTCCCGGTCAACCCCCTGCTGAGCCAGGGGTACCCGTCGATCGGGTGCCGTCCCTGCACCCGGAAGGTCGACGACGGGGAGGACCCCCGGTCCGGGCGCTGGGCTGGGCTCGACAAGACGGAGTGCGGTTTGCATCTCTGATAGCTTCGGACCAGCCGGCGGGGTGCGGAAGGGTTCCTGGGACTACTGCCGGGATGCGAGAGCGTGAGGATGTACTTGCCACCCGGTCGCCGAGCGGCCGCGCTCGTAGGCGCGGTCGCGCTGTGCGGTTCCCTCCTGGGACTACAGCCGGCGTGGGCCGGGAGTGCAGCGACGACAACCAGCACTACCAAGCCGGTCCGCAGCACCACGACTACCACGGTGCCCCACCGGCCGACCACCACGACGTCCTCCACCTCCACCACCTCGACCACGTCCACCACGTCCACCACCACGACCACCACAACGACCACCACAACCACCGTCCCGAAGCGGGCTGGTGTCCCGTCCGTGCCCGTCGGCGGACCGGCGACGACCGTCCCCAAACCGGCGAAGAGCGGCGGGAAGGGCAAGAACAAACCGTCCCCTCCCCCACCCCCGCCTAATCCGGGCCCCATTCTGGCCGCGGTCCATGACAGCCTGGCCCAGCTCGGCGCCATCAGCGCCTACAAGCCGGCGGAGGCCGCGGTAACCGCCAGCCAGCAGCAGGTGGCCCGGGCCAACGCCCGGCTCGGCGCGGCGGCCGGAGTCCTGGCGGCCAGACGCCAGGTCCAGGCCCACGCCATCACCAGCTCGGCGGAGGCCGACGCCCGCCTGCGCAGCCTGGCTATCGCCGCATATATAGGCGTCACCTACTTCACGGGCACGGGACCCGAGATTGGCGGGGAGCAGGCGGTCGCCGGCGAGGCAGGCGGGGGAGCGCCGAGCGGAGCGGCTACCAGCGCGGGCAGCAGCGCGACCGGCGGCACCACGACGCTCGGCGACCTCGGCGGGCTCGACGCGGTCGACGGGTCCGTGATGCTCAACCTGGTGGGCCAGGAAGTCAGGAGCCAGGCCAACAACGCCACGCGCATCGCGGCGGCCGACAAGAAGGCGGTGGAGCTGGCCCAGGCCGGTTACGCCGGGGCTCAGGCCGGCTTGGCTCGAGCCCAAGGCCGCCTGCAAGCGACCCGCCACACCCTCCAGCTGGTCATGTCCGCCGCGACCGTTCCGAAGCTGGCTTCCACCGTCGACCTCACGGTACTCGCCGGGCAGACCCCAGGGACCGGCACGGGCGCGGCGCCAGCCTCGACCGGGCCCGCGACGATCACGGTGGCGGGGGGCCCGGCTACCAGTCCGCCCTCGACCGTCTCCCTGACGACGGTGGCAGCCGGCGGGGCGACCGGCGGGTCCGGGAACGCCCCAGCTCCCTCCCCCACCATCCTTGGCCCCCCGGTACTCGACGGCCCGGAGCTGGCCGCCTGGTTCGCCACCACCAGGCACCGGGCCCACATCACCGTCACCATCCAGCAACTGGCCGCGGACTACCAGGCCGCAGGCCGGGCTACCGGGGTACGCGACGACCTGGCGTTCGCCCAGTCCGTGATAGAGACCGGCTACTTTTCCTTTCCCTCATACGGGCAGCTGACGCCCAAGGACAACAACTTCGCCGGCATCGGAGCGTGCGACAGCTGCGCCCACGGTTGGAACTTCCCCAACGCCCAGACCGGCGTGGGCGCCCAGATGGAGCTGCTCGAGGCGTACGCCTCGCCCAAGAAGGTCCCCACGCCACTGATCGGCCCGGTAGGCGTCGGTGGTTGCTGCGTTACCTGGATGGCCCTGGCCGGGACCTGGGCCTCCAGCCTCTCGTATGGCATCTCCATCCTGACCGTGTACAACCAGATGCTGACCTGGCTCATCCCCCAGCGACTGGTGCAGGCCGGCATCCTGCCCCCGGCGCGACCAGCCGGAGCCCCCCCGGCCTCCGCCTCACCGGCGGCCTCGACGCCCGTCAGCCCGACGAACCGTGCGCCGACCGCCGCAGCAAGCTCCCCACCCGCCCCACCCGCCGCCGACTCGGGGTCCCGACCGACCTCCACTTCGGTCATAGCTGCCCATTACCGCTGAGCGGGCCGGCCGGGCGCCGTCAATAATCGACAGCCGGAACCTCGCTTATGCGGGTGAGGACCCAGTCATAAGTGCCCGAACTGACCAGAGCTTTGCAGTACTTGCACACGCCGGTGATGTCGAGCTCGAGCGGGGCGCCACAGTTGGGGCAGCGTGAGGCAAGGGTGCCGCCGCTGGCCACGGTCTTGGCTGTGGCCGCCCGCTGAAACGTCCAGTCCTCGGTCCACTGCTGCACCCGCTTGTTTCCCCGGACGATCTTCCCGCTCGAGTCGTCGACGTCGTAGTCAGCCGACCAGGCCAGTATCCGCACGGTGATGGTGTTGTAAGTAGCGTCGCTCTCGGCCAGGATGACCGTCAGAGACGCCACGGACAGGCCTTCGAGCACGTTCCGGCGGTGGCCGTCGATGTAGCCCTGGATCTGGACCCGGTGCTGCTGCCACAGACCGTCGGCCATGACCTGACGGCTCGCTTCCGGCCGGCGCTGGGTCCACGCGCCCTCCACCACGAAAAAGGTGGCCTGTACCTGCTCCAGGAAGCGGCCCCGGTCAAAGGCCGGGTCGTCGGCCACAATGACCGCCAGACCCTCGTCGCCGGGATCGGGCTCGGCGACCCGAGGGGGGCTGTTGGGAAAAACGTCCCCCCGCACCGATTCGATGGCCGGACGGTCGGATTGATCCCAGTGACCGTCGATCGGGGACGGCGGTGCGCCGACATCGCCGGCGATGCCGCGGGGGACGTCGCGGCGGAAGAATCCGTTCACTGAGCGGGTGGAGCGGGCGGAGCCGCGGGTGGTTCGGCCCCTCCGACCGGAGTTCCGCATGAGGGGCAGAACCGTCCGCCGGGCGACACTTCCGCTCCGCACGCGGTGCAGTGAGCCATCGCCGGAGCCAGCGATGTGCCGCACGACGCACAGAACTTGGCGCCCTGGGGGTTCTCGGCCTGGCAGTTCGAGCACACCACCGCCGGCGGGGCCAGCGAGGTTCCGCAGGACGCACAGAACTTGGCTCCCGCCTGATTGGAAGCCTGGCAGTTGGAGCAGACCGCACCGGCCTGGGCCTGGCTGGCGTAACCCGGACCGCCGCCGGCGAAGTTGGTCCCCGGAGGTGGCGGGGGCCCGGGCTGAACCGGGGCGGCAGCCTGGCCGCCCATGCCGAGACCGGCGGCCAGGAACGCACCGCCCGTCGCCGACCCTCCCTGGGCCATTCCTTGGCCGGCGCCGAGGGCCATCTCTCCCGCCGCGTACTGCTGGAAGCTCCCGGCCAGGCGCGAGTAGGCGGTGTCCTTGGCCAGGGTCTTCAGCTGGGTCTCGTCCTGTTCGGAGAGGTTGATGTCGAAATTTCCCATGCGGATGATCGAGATGCCATAGGTGGCGAGCTGCTCGTTGGCCGCGGCTACCACCTCTTTCTCGATATCGGGGGTGTAGGCCGACAACCCGAGGATGGGCCACCCGTTGCGAACGATCTGGACGGTCATGTGGGTCCGCATGACCTTGAGGAGCTGGTCGCTCATCCACCCGGTCACCGCGTCGTTGTCGCCGACGTTGACGGTGCCGACGAGGTTGGTGATCAGGGCAGCCGGGTCTTTCACCTGCATGGAATAATCCCCGAACACACGCAGGGTGACGATCATGCCGGTCTGGGGGTCCTGAACATCGTCGATGCGCCCGCCGAAGGGGTTCCCGGTGTACTCCCGGGTGCCCACGAAGTACAGCTCCGCCTTGTAGGCGTTGCCTCCGGTCGCCCAGTCGATGACGATTCCCAGCCCGGGGAGCTCGTCGGCGTCGATCTGGTGCCGGCCGGGGCCGAGCGTGCCGATGACGTGGCCGGTATTGACGAAGAGCGCCATCTCGTCGGCGTTGACTATGGCCCGGGTGGTCTTGCGGATGTTCTCGTCGGGCCATTTGAAGACGATCTGGTACTTCTTGTCGTCAGGGACGGCGATGAACTCCCGACCTAGCAACGCCATGACTCACTCTCCTGGATCGAAGTACCGATGCTCACGCCTAGGGTAAGCCATGGCCGTCGGCAATCTCCTGAGGGCTAGCTGAAAAGAACGCCGGCAGCCGTGGCCGCGTCCCCTGTCATAGCGGCCTGATCGTACCGGTGGCCGCCCTCGCGCCACGCGGGCATGGGGGACGGCCCAGCCGCGCCACGGGACCCCCCGGTAGACTCCGGTGGCTGACAACCCGCGCCCGGTCAGGACCCCGGAAGGAACAACATCTGTGATCGACACCCCCCCGTCCCGTTTCGACTCCCCCGCGTCCGTCAGAGAGGGGCTGCGATCGGTGAGCTACCTCGCCGACGAGGGGATCGCCGGTGTGGTCTTCCTGGCCGAGCGCCTGGGCAAGCCGATCCTGGTAGAGGGCCCGGCCGGCACAGGTAAGACCCAGCTGGCCAAGTCGGTGTCCGAACTGACAGGGGCCCGACTCATCAGGCTGCAGTGCTACGAGGGGCTCGACGAGTCCAAAGCGCTGTACGAGTGGAACTACAAGAAGCAGCTGTTGCGCATCCAGGCGCAGCGGGTCACCGAGGCCGCGGGCAGCGGGACGTGGAGCGACATGGAAGAGGACATCTTCTCTGAGCCGTTCCTGCTGACCCGGCCCCTGCTGGAAGCCATCCGGGCCGAGGAACCGGTGGTCCTGCTGATCGATGAGGTCGACCGGGTGGAGGTGGAGACCGAAGCCCTTCTGCTGGAGATCCTCTCCGATTATCAGGTCTCGATCCCCGAGCTCGGCACCGTCAGCGCCAATCAGATTCCTCTCGTCTTCCTCACCTCCAACAACACCCGCGAGCTGTCGGAGGCGCTGAAGCGGCGGTGCCTGTTCCTGCATATCGACTATCCCGATCTCGAGCGGGAGAAGGAGATCGTGCTCACCCGGGTGCCGGGCATCACCGAGGACCTGGCCGATCAGGTGGTACGGATCGTTCGCTCGATCCGCAGCCTGGAGCTGAAGAAGGCCCCGTCGGTCTCCGAGACCCTGGACTGGGCCCGGACCCTCCTGCTGATCGGGATCCAGTCGGTCGATGCCGCCACCGCGACCGACACCCTGCACGTCCTGCTCAAGTACCAGTCCGACATCGACAAGGCGGCCAAGGATCTGAACGCCAGTTCTGCCAGCACCGGCAGCAGCCCTGCCGCCCCGTGGAAGGCCAGATGACCACTGATCTGCCCGAGCTGCCGCTCGGGAGCGGGGCCGGCCTGCTCGAGACCCTGTCGGGCTTCGTCAAGGAGCTACGCACCGCCGGCATACCCGTGAGCCTGACCGAGAACCTCGACGCGGTCGAGGCGATCCGCCACATCCCGCTCGAGGACCGGGACGCGTTCAAGTACGCGCTGGCCGCCACCCTGGTCAAGAACAACGGCCACTGGAAGACCTTCGAGACGGTGTTCGAGGTGTACTTCTCGTTGCGGGGCCGGGAGTACCGTCTGGTCGAGGGGACCGGCGACGAGGTGGGCGAGGAGATGATCAGCGATCTTCTCGGGCCCCGCACTGGCGACTCCGGTGGCTCGGCCGAAGGGCTCACCCCTGAGCAACTGGCCGAGATGCTGTTCAAGGCCTTGATGAACGGCAACGACGCCATGCTGCGGGCCATAGCCCGGGCCGCGGTCACCCGTTACGCCGGCATGGAGCCGGGGCGGCCGGTCGGCGGGACCTATTACCTGTATCGGACCTTGCGCCAGCTCAACCTGGACGCCGTGCTCGAGCGGATGATGGAGTCGGCCCACTCGGAGTCGGCCGGCCCGCTCACCGACCTGGAGGAGCGGCTGATACGCGAGGAGTACGAGGCCCGCCTCGATGCTCTACGCCGGGAGGTCGAGGCCGAGATCCGCCGCCACCTGGTAGCCGACCGGGGCGCCGAGGCGGTGGCCAAGTCTGTGCGCAAGCCCCTGCCCGAGGACATCGACTTCATGCACGCCAGCCGGGAGGAGCTGGCGGCCCTGCGCAAAGCCATCGCCCCCCTCACCCGCAAGCTGGCGGTTCGCCTGGCCCGCAAGCGGCGCCACGGCCGCAAAGGACCGCTGGACTTCCGCAGCACCGTCCGCCATTCCCTTTCCTACGGTGGTGTGCCCGCCGATCCGAAGTTCCGCTACCCGAGGCCCTCGAAGCCGGAGATCATGGTGGTCGCCGACATATCCGGTTCGGTGGCCGCCTTCGCCCGCTTCACCCTTCAGATGGTCTACGCCATCAGCTCGCAGTTCAGCCGGGTCCGGTCGTTCGTGTTCATAGACGGGATCGACGAGGTCACCGACTACTTCAAGTCGACCGACGACATCAGCCATGCCATCCATCGCATCAACACCGAGGCCGACGTGATCTGGGTTGACGGGCACTCCGACTACGGCCACGCATTCGAGGCGTTCTGGGACCGTTGGGGCCGCGACGTGAACCCCAAGAGCACCGTTCTTCTGCTCGGCGACGCTCGCAACAACTATCACGCGGCCCAGGCCTGGGTGCTGGCCGAGATGGCCAAGAAGGCCCGGCACCTTTACTGGCTCAACCCCGAGCCTCGTTCCTACTGGGACACCGGCGACTCCATCGTCAGCCAGTACGCCACCCACTGCGACGGGGCCTACGAGTGCCGCAACCTCAAGCAGCTCGAGCGCTTCGTCGAACAGCTGGGATAGCGTCGCTTGGGACTGCCAATCCGGGTTTTGGTGACCGGTTCGGTGTGAACCGGTCACCACACCCGGTGCAGGCAGCCGTCAGGTCAGGTCGAAGCGATCGAGGTTCATGACCTTGTCCCAGGCGGCCACGAAGTCCCGCACGAACTTCTCCTTGGCGTCGTCGGTTGCGTAGACCTCCGCGATGGCCCGGAGCTCGGAGCTGGAACCAAAGACCAGGTCGACGGCCGTCGCGGTGCGCTTGGCCTGCCCCGTGGCCCGATCACGGCCCTCGTATACCCCTTCGGCCGAGGTCGAGGCCTTCCACTCGGTGTTCATGTCGAGCAGGTTCACGAAGAAGTCGTTGGTCAAGGTTTCCGGCCGGTCGGTGAAGACGCCATGTGGGGACTGCCCTGCATTGGCGTTGAGGGCGCGCATACCGCCGACGAGTACCGTCATCTCGGGAGCGGTCAAGGTCAGCATGTAGGCCCGATCCACCAGCTTCTGCTCTGCCGGCACCTTGTCCCCGGCCTGGAGGTAGTTGCGGAACCCGTCCGCCGTGGGTTCGAGCACGGCGAAGGATTCGACGTCGGTCTGCTCCTGGGAGGCGTCGGCCCGCCCGGGCGCGAACGGGACCTTGACGTCGTAGCCGGCCCGCTTTGCCGCCTCCTCGACGGCCGCGCACCCACCCAGAACGATGAGGTCAGCGAGCGACACCTTCGTGCCACCCGACTGTGACCGGTTGAAGTCCTGCTGGATCCCCTCGAGGGTCTGCAGCACCTTCGCCAGCTCGGACGGGTTGTTGACCTGCCAGTCCTTCTGGGGGGCCAATCGAATCCGGGCCCCGTTGGCTCCCCCCCGCTTGTCGGTGCCGCGGAAGCTGGCCGCCGACGCCCAGGCCGTGCCGACCAGCTGTGAGATGGACACTCCGGATGCCAGTATCTTCGCCTTGAGGGCGGAGATGTCACCGTCCCCGATCAAAGCATCGTCGACCGCGGGAACCGGGTCCTGCCATAACTGGGGCTCTGGAACCCAGGGGCCGAGGTAGCGCGTTACTGGTCCCATGTCGCGGTGCAACAGCTTGTACCACGCCTTGCCGAACGCGTCGGCCAGCTGGTCCGGATTCTCGTGGAAGCGCTTCGAGATCGCCGCGTAGATGGGATCCGTCCGGAGCGCCAGGTCCGTCGTCAGCATCATCGGGGCGTGCCGCTTGGACGGATCGTGGGCATCGGGGACCGTGCCCTGAGCTTCGGGATTCGTCGGAGCGAACTGATTGGCACCGGCGGGGCTGGAGGTGAGCTCCCATTCGTAGTTGTACAGGTTGTCGAGAAATCCGTTGTCCCACTTAGTCGGCTCATTGGTCCATGCGCCTTCGAGCCCGCTGGTGATCGCATCGTCGCCTTTGCCGGTACCGAAGGTATTCGTCCATCCGAGCCCCTGCTCCTCGAGCGGGGAGCCCTCGGGCTCGGGACCGACGTACTCCCCACCGGCCGCGCCATGAGTCTTGCCGACGGTGTGACCGCCGACGATGAGCGCCACCGTCTCCTCGTCGTTCATGGCCATCCGACGGAAGGTTTCCCGGATGTCCTTGGCTGCCGCCAGCGGGTCTGGGTTGCCGTTGGGTCCCTCGGGGTTCACGTAGATCAGGCCCATCTGAACCGCACCGAAAGGAGAGGCCAGATCCCGGTCGCCGCTGTAACGCTCGTCTCCGAGCCAGGTATCCTCCGGACCCCAGTAGACCTCGTCGGTTTCCCAGATGTCCTCTCGCCCGAATCCAAAGCCGAAGGTCTTCAACCCCATCGATTCATAGGCGACATTACCGGCGAAAATGATCAGATCGGCCCAGGAGATCTTCCGGCCGTACTTCTGCTTGACCGGCCATAGGAGCCGGCGGGCCTTGTCCAGGCTGGCGTTGTCGGGCCAGCTGTTGAGGGGGGCGAAGCGCTGCGCGCCTTCGCCCCCGCCACCTCGACCATCGTGGATGCGGTACGTGCCCGCCGCATGCCAGGTCATTCGGACGAAGAGCGGCCCGTAGTGGCCGTAGTCGGCCGGCCACCAGTCCTGCGACGTCGTCATCACCTCGATGAGGTCCCGCTTGAGGGCCTCGACATCGAGAGTCTTGAACTCCTCGGCGTAATTGAAGTCCTCGCCCATCGGGTTGGAGCTGGGCGAATGCAGGCGGAGAACCTGCAGGTCCACTTGGTTCGGCCACCAGTCCCGGTTGGACATTGGCCGATGGGCCGTGGGAGTCGGGGAGTGAATTACTGGGTTTTCGCTATCTGACACGTCGGTGCTTCTCCTCTCGCTGGTTCCTTCTACTGGCTGGGTGTTCGTGAGGTTCTGCGTTGGTCAGCTCGTGTCGGGTGCTGCGTGTCCCCTTCAGCCGCCGGGCGGATTCGAGGTTGCCGCGACGCACTCGGGGCATCGGCCCCAGTAGATGACCTCGGCTTCGTCGATCTCGTAGCCCGCGTCGTCGGCGGCGGTCAGGCATGGGGTGTAGCCAACCGCACAGTCGACATCGACCATCCGGTTGCAGGTGCGGCAGATGAGATGGTGGTGGTTGTCGCCGACCCGGTCCTCGTACCGAGCCGCGGACCCGGCGGGCTGGATGCGGCGGATGATGCCCTTGTCGGTGAGGGTTCCGAGGGCGTCGTAAACCGCCTGACGGGAAATCGCACCGATCTCGGCTCGAACAACCGTGTCGAGCTCATCGGTGGTGCTGTGCGGTCGTTCCGACACCGCTCGCAGCACGGCGAGGCGCTGGGCCGTCACCATCACATCGTGCTGCCGGAGGAGTGCCACCTGGTCAACGGATGTCTCCATATCTATGACCGCAATCTAACCCCGACACTGGAGGAAGTCCAGTCCTTGGTGGAAACCAGTCCTGGATTCGTTCGTCACGGGCTCGTGGCTCGCTCCCCCCTTGGATGGCGGCTGAGCCCACCACAGAGAGTGCCGATAGGAACCGCGCCAGCGTTGGGGTACCGGCCCGGCCGGGGCCGAAGGGGCCGAAGGGGCCGAAGGGCCAAAGGCCGAGGAGCCGAACCTCCTGACCACTTCGCGTCGCGACCGGTCGGCGAGACCCCCGGTTCGCGACGCGAAACGGTTCGTGACTGACCCGAACGCGTCGAGACCTGCGCCCCTGGCCCAAGGTCGCGACGCGAAGCGGTCAAGCGAGGTCTCGAGCACCACTCTCGTCTACGCCCGGGAGCCCACGGCTTCCTCCTACTACGCCAGAGTCGGGCCGCCGGAATGCTGGGTGCTCGACCTGGCCGGCGGTCGGGTCCCCGTCATCCGGACGGCCGCGTCCGCCGGCGACTGGGACGTCCGCACCCTCCGCCGAGGTGCGGTAGTGAAGCCAGGGGTCCTCGAAAGCATCGAGCTGAGCGTCGAGGGCGTCCTCGGGCCGGGGGCGGTCTGACCACTGGCGCCAGCGGCGATCGGACTGTCCGCCGCTGCTGGTCTGGCCGCCCGCCGGCCGCGATCATGAGCCGGCTGCCACCATCCTGGCCCGGCGCCGGCGGCGGATCCACAATCCCGCTCCGCCGGCCACTAGGGCGGTGAGGGGCAGAGCGAGCGCCCAGGTGGACTCGGGCAACACCGGCGGCGGGCCGCTGAACCCGCCGCGTACCCGCTGGTTTCCGAGGTCGGCGAAGTAGACGGCGTCGCTATCAGTAGCGATCGAACCGGTCGGATGATCGAGCTCCGCCTTGGTCGCCGGCCCTCCGTCCCCGGAGAACCCAGCCCGGCCACTGCCGGCAAAGGTGGTGATGATGCCGCTGCCGTCGACTTTGCGAATGCGATTGTTCAGGGTGTCCGAGATGAACACGTCGCCCAGGGCGTCCACCCCCAGTCCGGTCGGAGCGTTCAACTCCGCCTTTGTCGCGTGGCCACCGTCTCCGGAGTACCCGAAGACGCCGTTGCCCGCGAACGCCTTGATGACCCCCGACGTGACCTCGCGGATGTCGGAGCCGGCCTCGACGAGGACCGGACGGTTGTGGCGGCCGTGGGGGAAGGTCAGGAACTCGATGCCGGGATCGGCGATGAAGAGGTTCCCCGCCGCATCAACTGCCAGTCCCTCTGGCTCGGCCAGCTCCGCCCGTATCGCGCCCGCTCCATTGCCACTCGAACCCAGCACCCCGTTGCCAGCGAAGTCGCTCATGACTCCCGACGGCTTCACCACCCGCACTTCGTGATGGCCGGTGTCGGAGATGTACAGGTTGCCGTTACGATCCACCGCTACGCCCCGGGGTCCACACAGGGATGCCTGGACCGCCGGTAGACCAT
Source organism: uncultured Actinomycetota bacterium (assembly GCA_963783945.1). Classification (GTDB taxonomy): domain Bacteria; phylum Actinomycetota; class Acidimicrobiia; order Acidimicrobiales; family Palsa-688; genus CAWAPS01. The sequence goes on along the minus strand of CAWAPS010000005.1, from coordinate 213,510 downwards.
TGCCCTCCGACCGCACCAGTTTACAGGCGCCGTCTCCTGCGACCGTCTTGATGATGCCGCTCACCAGCACCTCCCGGACCCGGTTGTTGCCGGTGTCGGCGATGAACACGTTCCCGTGGGAGTCCACCGCCACCGCGGTCGGGTCGTCGAGCTTGGCGTCCACCGCCGGGTGGCCGTCGCCGGCGAAGCCGCGACTCGTCCCGGCGAAGATCGAGATCACATCCTCGTTAATGACAATTCGGGTTCACGACTTGGCGGATCTGGTTGTTCCCGCTGTCTGCGATGTAGAGAGTGCCCGACCAGACTCTCGGTCGTCCCCCTTGGATCATTCAGTTGTGCTTTAACTGCCGGACCGTCATTACCGGCCTCACCCCGCTGACCGTCGCCGCCGACGGTCGTTATGGAATTGGTGCTCCCAGCCGCCGGAGTCACCGATTGGGCGGAGGACGAGCTTGCGGCGAGCACTGGAGTCAGACCCAACACTGCCACCATCAGCCCGGCCGAGCCGATGGCGATTCGGTGTGATCTCGTCATCTTCAAGCTTCGGCCCTCCGTTGTCGTATGACCGAACCCCAATGGTGATCGACGTAGTTCGCCCCCGGGAGAGCGGAGATCACTTCTTCGCCGCTAGTTCGCCGTTTGTACACCGGCGCGTTGGTTACCGGTCGGCTCCACGGCGCGCCCCCTTCGGCGCGGAGCCGTCCTCAGCACCGAAGCGCTCGAGGGAGGCTCGAGATCAATCGATGGTGTGCCCGGCTCCGCCGCGGTATGGGCGAGCTGAGCAGATGCTGATCCGTTCGGAGTGCTGCCACATCCATCGAGAAGCGTGAGTGCCGCCGCCATCAGCAATACCACCGGCCCGAAGAGACCTTTCCTCATGTTGGCTACGCTCGCAGAGTGATCTGACCTTGCGGTTGCGACACGGTTAATCGCAAGCGAACGGTGCAAGTCGGGATTGCGACCTCCCATCATCCGAAGCTGCGGGTCTGCCAGCATCGTCCGTCGGTGGAGCGTATCGATCTGGAACTATCCGGCCCGTACTTCGATCGCGCTTTGCTATTGGCCCGTGAGGCGGCCACAACCGTCGTACTGGGCGGCGGGGAGGGTTGGGAGGCCGCCCTCGAACCGATCCTCACCGAGATGGCCAACAATCGGGTGATTGGTGTCATGGTAGGTTTGGTGCTGACAACGCTTGCGGCGCGTGCGGCGACCGCGGCGGTTGATGCGGAGCTGGCCGTCGACGGAGTCGTTGATCCATCTCTGGAGTTCATCGCTCATCGGGCGGCAGAATTGATCCAGGAGCTCCTCGATGGGGTCTCGGCGGCGGCCGGGTCCTGACGGGGAACGCCTCATGCTCAGATTAAGCGTGAGCGGTTGCCACGAGGCCCTTGTTTGATCGGCCCTCCTGGAGGTCGGGTCTGACGTCAGCCTCTGATCTGACCAGTTCCGCTGACTAAGTACTTGGTGGTCGTCAACTCGCGAAGGCCCATCGGCCCCCGCGCGTGAAGCTTCTGGGTGCTGATGCCGATCTCGGCCCCGAAGCCGAACTCCTCGCCGTCGGTGAACCGGGTCGACGCGTTGACCACCACGGCGGCGGCGTCGACCTCCCGCTGAAAGCGCAAAGCGGTGTCCAGATCGGTCGGTCACGATGGCCTCGGTGTGACCCGACCCGAACCGGCGGATGTGATCGATGGCGCCGTCCAGGTCGTCGACGACCCTCACGCTCAAGGTCAGATCGAGGAACTCACGGCCGTAGTCCTCGTCGGTCGCGATCTGAACCCGGTCGGACCCGAGGATGCGGATCTCATCGTCACCGCGCAGCTCGACCCCATCGAACAACGGAGCGACCGGCGCCAGGAACCGCTCCGCTACGTCCTGGTGCACGATCAGTGACTCGGCCGCGTTGCACACGCTCGGCCGTTGGGTCTTGGCATTCACCACGATGGCGGCGGCCATATCCAGGTCGGCCGCGGCATCCACGTAAACATGGCAGTTGCCGTCGCCGTCGATGACGTACGGCACGGTGGCGTGCTCGAGGATGGCTTCGATCAACGACGGACCGCCCCGAGGAATGAGGCAGTCGATGACGCCCCGCAGCCGCATGAACTCCCGAGCCGATTCGCGGCTGGTGTCGTCGACGAGGATCAGGACGTCCGCCGGCAGTCCCGCCTTCTCGTACGCCTCGCGGAGCACGGCCGCGATGGCTACGTTGGACCGGAGGGCGCCGAGCTGCCCCGCAGCATGGCGGCGTTGCCGGACTTGAGGCACAGCCCGGCGGCGTCGCTGGTCACGTTGGGCCGGTTCTCGTAGATGATGCCGACCACTCCGAGTGGCACCCGCACCTGGCGAATCTCCAGCCCGTTGGGCCTCACCCAACCATCGACCGTCTCGCCCACCGGGTCGGCGAGAGCGGCCACCTGGCGCAGCCCCGCGGCCATGGCCCCCTGACGGCCGTCAGCCGCAGTCGGTCCACAACCGTTGACGAGGTGCCGGCCTCCGCCCTGGCCACGTCGATGGCGTTGGCCTCGACCACCAGTTCGGCTCTCTCCTCGAGGAGGTCGGCCGCCGCGTGCAAGGCGGCATCCTTCGCGGCCGTAGAGGTGGTGGCCAGGATCCGGCTGGCTGGCCGACGGCCCGCTCACCGAGTGCCTCCATGGAATCGATGCTCACAGGCCGAGGTCCTACCTCCACGACCTGCTCTGTTTCGATTGTTTCAATTTCGTCGTCAACCGCGATACTGTGTTCATGACCTCGCCCCCGTCGGCCCACGTGATCGCCAAGGCCGAAGCCCGGGCCCAGCTGGACCCGGACTTCTTCGATCTGCTGGCCCGGCTGGTCGACGCGCCGTCCTCTTCGGCCGGCGAATACGAGCGCCTGGCAGCGCGGGGAATCAACGAGGCCAGGCGGCGGGACGTGGTCGAGGAGTTCAAGGCGGCCGCCCTGCCTACCCGGACGGTCCAGGAGCTTCTCGGCGTCGGCACCCCGCAGGCGGTGCACCGGCTCCGCACCCGCGGCCGCATCCTCGGGCAGCCTCGGCAATCAAACCTGGTTCCCGGCGTGGCAGTTCTCGGGCGGCTCCGGCCCGATCTATCCCGCGATCCTCGACCGGCTGCGCCGCTTTACCTCTGACGTGATCGCCGCCGATCGGGCCATGCGCCTGGTCAGGGACGATCTGGGCGGCCTCAGCATTGCCGGCGCCCTGGATCGTCCGGAGCGGGCCGGCGCGGCCTGGGCCGCCCTCGACGAGCTCACCGCCTGACTGCCGACCGCGGCCTGGCGGGCGTTCCCAGCCGCCCGCCCCCGCGGTTACGCCGACGAAGCCTGCGAGGGTGCGATCTTTTGGCGGATCGACTCGCACCCACCCGAGGTGTGGCGCTGGACCGGGTTCCCCACCCACGGAACCGATTCGATCCCGAGTCGGCATCTTCCGGGTCAGGTACGCAGCGACGACCGTTGTCGGCGCGGCCCGGGAGCGCTATGGCGCCACGGCCGCTACATTCCGGCCGACCACGGCGGCCACCCCCTCGTCCGCTTCGAGCAGATCCGGCCGGGTGGTCGACCTCCGGACTGAAGCAACCTGGACGCCCTGGGTGTCGACGACCGAATCAGCACCAGCCGCGATCCTGAGATCGCCGCGGCCTGCCATCAGTTGCCCGACGCACTGCGGTCCTGGTGGCCCGCCGGGGCGGGCGGCGAAGGCGGCCTCGATGGGATCTTTTACCGTTCGCGCACGACCCCCGAGAGCTCGTCGAATCTGGCGTTCTTCGGTCTCAGCGGTTTGCGGGCGACCAGCAGGCGCCTGTCGCAGTGCTCCGCGGAGCTGGATGACCTGGTGCTCGGCACGGATTCACGATCGGCTTCGACTACTGAAAAGTCGGGGTCACTACGATGTCCGACCTTGCTCGTATTCTTGTCGCCATGACCGGCTGGCATGCCTTCACCGTGGAGGAGTGGCACCGCATGGGCGAGACCGGCCTTTTCGGCGAGAACGCCCGTTTGGAGCTCCTCGACGGAGAGGTCATCGAGATGTCACCGATCAGCAGCCGTCACGCCAGCTGCGTTACGGAATTGACCAGGCTCCTGGTTCTGCTGGTCGGACGCCGTGCCGCGATCTCCACCCAGAACCCGGTGCTCCTGGACGAGCGTTCCGAACCCCAACCGGACATTGCCGTCCTGGTTCCCCGAGGCGACAGATACGCTCGATCCCACCCAACCCCACCCGAGATCCTGCTTCTCATCGAGGTGTCCGACACATCGCTGGCATTCGACCGGGACCGCAAGGCGCGCTGGTACGCCTCGGCCGGGGTCGGCGAGTGCTGGATCGTGGACCTCCTCCACGACGAGGTGCTGGTGATGCGAAACCCGGGCGCCAGCGGCTACGAAGACGTCCGGGCAGCCCGAGCAGGCAAACAAGTCGATATGGAAGCCCTGCATGGCGTCACGCTAGATGTCGCCGAGATCCTGGACCGGCCCCCAGCGCGGTCTGAATAAGCGGATGTCGCCGGCATGCAGACCACACCATTCAGTGCGGTCGTAGCCTGAGTCCATGAGCGACCAGCGGCACCTGCCCGAGGTGGTCCGCCATCCGAGCATCGCCCGGGCCGCGGTGTCACCGACGGCAGTCGCCCTCACTGCCGGGGGAGTAGCTATCGGTCTGGGCGCCGCTCATTCGGTGGTGCTCGCGGTGATTCTGGGAGTAGGAGCATGGACCGGCCGCATGGCCGTCGCCGTGTCATCTCGCGCCCGCCGGGCCGGCAAAGCCAAGCCCAAGCCGGCGCAGCCCGATCCCTGGTCGGTACCCGAGCCGTGGCGCCAGTTGGTTAGACAAGCCCTGGCGGCCCAGTCCCGCTTCGACCAGGCCGTCGCCGAGTGGCCCCCCGGTCCGCTGCGGGACCGGTTGGTTTCCCTCCAGCCCCGGGTGTACGACGAGGTCGAGCAGGTGGGACTGGCGGCTCGCCGGGGCGCCGCCTTGAGCGGTTGGTCCCCCGCCGGCTCGACGGCGAGCGGGCGTCCGTCTGCTACTGAACTCTCGGATCAGCTCCGCCGGGTCGAGGCCGAGCGGGCGGGCGCCGGCCCCTCGGCGTCGGCCCGTCAGGATGCCCTGGCTCGCAAGGAGGAGGCACTCGCCGCCCAGCTGCGGGCGGTCCGCGGGGCCGAGCAGGCTGGGGCCCTGGTGCACGATCAGCTCCAGATGATCGTCGCCCGGCTTGATGAGGCTGTCACCTCGGTCCTGCTGCTCGGGGCCGAAAGCGCGGGCACTGGCGGCTCAGACGCCCTGGCCGCCTCGCTCGATTCGGTCATGGACGAGATCACCGCCCTCCACCAGGGCCTGGCCGACGCCGCCGGCCGCGCTTCGGGAGGAATGGCAGGGTCAGCGGGCGGTCTCTCGGGATCGCCGGGAGAACTGCCCGGCCCCGTACTTCAGCCGCCCACCCAGCCACCGCCTTCTGCTCCGACGCCGTAGCATTACCACATGGGCATGATCGATGTGCTGCGGAAACGATGGCGGTACTTCACCGCGAAGACCGAAAGCCGGTTCGAGGAGAATGCCGACCCCAAGGTTCAGCTCGAACAGGCCATCACCGACGCGCAGGAGCAGCATCGCCGCCTAGTCGAGCAGGCGGCCAACGTGGTGGCCAACCAGAAGCAGCATGAGATGCAGCTGAACCGGGCCATGGAGGAGCTGGAGAAGGTCAACCGCTCCACCCGCCAGGCCCTTCTCATGGCTCAGGAGGCATCTCAGCAAGGGGACACGGCGAAGGCTCGCGAGTACAACCAGACGGCCGAGGCGTTCGCCAACCGTCTTATTGCCACCGAGAACCAGGTCAACGACCTCAAGACCCTGAGCCTTCAGTCGGCCCAGGCCGCCCAGCAGGCCAGATCAGCCGTCCAGCAGAACTCGCTCGCCTTGCAGCAGAAGCTGGCCGAACGGCAGAAGCTGCTGTCCCAACTCGACCAGGCCAAGATGCAGGAGCAGCTCAACCGGGCCATGAGCAGCCTCACCCAGGCCGTCGACCAGGACGCCCCGTCGCTGGACCAGGTGCGCCAGAAGATCGAGGCGCGCTACGCCCGGGCCATAGGCACCTCGGAGCTCACCGGGCAGACCACCGAAGCCCGCATGCTCGAGGTGCAGCAGGTGGCCATGGGGTCCGAGGCGCGCTCGCGCCTCGACTCGATGCGGACCGAGCTGGGCCTTCCCGGCGTGGGCGGTGAGCTGGGCCCTGGGTCTCCCGAAGCCATCGGAACCGGTTCTGGGCCGCCGGCGACGAACGCTGACGAGCCGGTCGAGGCCCCATCGCACGACGAGGCCTAGGCCGGGTCGGCGGTCTCAGGCCCTCGTTCGACCACCTGGGGCGCTGCGGTGCGGTCCCCCAAGTTGGGGCTTACCCGTACTCACGCCTGCGCCGACGCGGCCACCAGACCACCGCGGCGGCTGCCCAGGCCCCGTCCGAACACGATCTGCTCGAAGAGCGAGTAGGTGGTCGAGCCCATGAAGTGCGTATTGCCCGGCAGGCCCGCTTGCGGGGCGTGGTAGTAGCTCATGGTGATGACGGTGTGACCGCGACGCTCGCCCGGATCCACGTCAAACACGGCGAAGCCGTAAGCGTCCGCCGGGTCGCGTTGGGCCGACCAGGTGGCGTCCTCCACGGAGTCGGCCCCGTCTCTGGTCCACCCCACCGCGCCCGACGACCCCGTCGGCACGGGCTGGCCGCTCGAGTTGACCTCGTGGATCAGATTGCGGGTGGTGATCACCTTGGCCTGGGGCATGCCGTTGGCGGCATCGACGCCGTAAGTGTTGGTCGGCCCGTCGGTGCCGCCGCCGCCCAGCACCAGGAAGACCGTCCCTTCCGCCGTATCGAAGGCCGTCAACCCGTCGTGTGTCGATGCCGCACGTGATACCACCGCGGGCCGCCGGGTGAACACCGGGGTCCCGGCCGCCGCCTGACCGGGGTTGGGCGCCACGATGGTCCCGAGCGATCCCGGGTCGTAGCCTTTTACCGCGTACGACCGCTCGTAGTTGTGCTCGTGGCCCGACAGCACCAGGTCGACCCCGTAGTGGTCGAAGAGGGGCAGCCACGCTTGGCGAATGCCGAGATCCGACCCGTTGCCGGCAACGGAGGAGGACAGCGCGCACTGGTGCATGACGACCACGATCATGTCGACACCGTCATCGCGCCTGGCCTCTCGCAGCGTCCGCTCGAGCCACAACGTCTGCTGGTTGGGTTGCGGCGCGGCGAAATCCGGAACCAGGCTGTTGTCGCGTCCGGCGGCGAGCGCGCCCGTATAGGAATTGTTGTACGCCGAAGTCCCAGGGGCGATGCTGATCGCCGGGTTGGTAGCGGTCAAAGGCGCGGTGGTGCTCGATGCCGGGGCGTAGAAAGCCCCTCCGTCCTGGTAGATCACGTCATCGGCGTCGAGGAGCACGAACAGCACCGTGCCCACTTGGAACTTGTAGAAATTTCCTCGATAGCCGGGCACATGGTTGTCCGGCAGGTGAAACCGCGTCTGGTAGGAGCCGTAGCCGTGGGCCCCGTTCCAGAAGCCGGATCCGGTCCCTTTGGGCCCCTTGACCCCGAACTCGATCTCGTGGTTGCCGAGAGTCGGCATCCAGGGCCGAACGCGGCGGAGCGGGAGACGTTGCGCAAGAAGTCCACCCACACTTCGGGCTGGTTGTTGGTGTTGAGGTTGGCGTAGCACAGGTCCCCATTGAGCAGGTGGAACAGCGGGGCGACGCCCTCAACTGCGCCGACCGCGAACCATGAGTTATCGGACGACTCGGCCCAGGTCTGGCCCGAAGCGTTGAAGTCCTTGGTCGGGGTGGCCAGATCTCCGAAGCTGGTGAACTGGAACTTCGCCCGGCCTTTGCCGGGCGCCGTCGTGAACTGGCCGCTGAACGTGTTCGGCGGGCTCGCCCCGTCGGAGATGGAGTAGTAGTAGGTCTGGTCAGGCATCAGACCTCCGAGGGGGGCGTGATACCAGTAGACCGTCTCCAGGTTCATGCCGTCCTGGAAGGTGACGGGATGGACCTGGGCCCGGAGCCCGTGGCTGTGAAGTCGCCCCGGCTCGGTCGAATATACGATCGCAGGCGCCGGCTGGGGTGCCGATCCCGGCGACGCCCACGAGACGGTGACGTCGTGAGCCGGATCCGTGCCCCAGGTGAGGTGGACCTGCTCGGGCCCCTTGCCGGGTGGGAGTCCCACCGTCGGACCGTCGGCGAAGGCCCAGCCGGCGTCGAACCACATGCTCCCGATGCCCCCGATGCCTACCCCCGCCAGGATGCCGGCGGCCAGACCGCCTTTCATCAAGGTCCGGCGACTGAAACCCGACCCCGACACCAACTCCGAGATTCTTGGCGTATCCATCCGGCGGACGCTACGCCCGCCGGACGAACATCCAGTGACCCGCGGATGGCACGCCGGTAAACAATCGCCTACGTGAGGGTTTAGCGGTGATATCGGACGCGAAACCCTGCTGTTTCGCGCCGTCCTTTCGTAGTTTGTGCGCTTAGCCCGCTCGGAGCGGGCTAAGCGCACAAACTATGAAGAGCGGGGGGCGCCAAGGGCGGTGGGCGCCGCCTGACCCTCGACGTTTGATGGAGCTATAGGGACGGGTCAGGTCCCCGCCGCCTTCTCGTCGTGGCCGCCGAACTCCTTGCGCATGGCCGACAGGAGCTTGTCGGCGAAGTCGGCCTCGCCACGAGACGAGAACCGCTCGAACAGGGCGGCCGTGAGCACGTGAGCGGGCACGGCCTCGTCGATGGCGGCGGCGATGGTCCAGCGACCCTCGCCGGAGTCCGACACCCGCCCGGCGAAGTCGTCGAGCTTGGGGCTGACGCTCAGGGCGTGGGCGGTGAGATCCAGCAGCCACGACGAGATGACACTGCCCCGCCGCCACAGCTCCGCCACCTCGGAGGTGTCGATGTCGTACTGGTACCAGGCCGGGTTCGAAAGCGGCGTGGTCTCAGCGTCGACCTCGGACGGCTCCGTCTTGCCGACGTTGGCTTTGTGCAGGATGTTGAGGCCCTCGGCGTACGCTGCCATCAGCCCGTACTCGATGCCGTTGTGAACCATCTTGACGAAATGACCGGCGCCGTTCGGCCCGCAGTGCAGGTAACCCTGCTCGGCGGTGCTGGGCTCGCCGGACCGGCCCTCGGTGCGGGGGGCGGCGGCGACCCCGGGCGCGATGCTTTGGAAGATGGGGTCGAGAAGCTGAACCGTGGCGCCCTCGCCTCCGATCATCAGGCAGTAGCCCCGCTCTAGCCCGAAGACGCCTCCGCTGGTTCCGACATCGAGGTAATGGATGCCTTTCTCCTTGAGCGCGGCCGCCTGCCTTATGTCGTCGTGGTAGTACGAATTGCCTCCGTCGATGATGATGTCGCCCGGGCTCATGGCGTCGGCGATCTGGTTGACCGTCTGTTCGGTGTACGCCGCGGGGACCATCACCCATGCCGCCCTCGGCACGTCGAGCTTCGACACGAAGTCCTCGATGCTCGACGACCCGGTAGCTCCCTCCCCCTCGAGCGTCTTCACCACATCGGCGTTGACGTCGAAGACCACACACTCGTGACCGTCCCGCATGAGCCGGCGTACCAGGTTGGCGCCCATTCTCCCCAGTCCGACCATCCCTAGCTGCATGCCGCCTCCTCTTCAACTGGCGTTCCGACCGTCCCATCCTGGCAGACCATGTGTCGGGGCCGTGACGGCCGGGGGGCCGGCGGCGGGGACCGACGCCGGGCGGGGCCGGGCGCCGAGAAGCGGCGGCTCCTAGCCCGGCGCCGGACCCACGTCGTCCCGGTCGGGCGGCGGGCCCCAATCCGGCCTGGAATCACCTGGAGAGCTGTTGGCGGGGTTCTCCAGCTGCCGGCGCGGGACCGGTCCGTTGGCCGCGGAAGCCGGTTTGGACACGGCGTCGATCGCCGCCCCCGGTTGGGCCCCGGTCGGGGGGGCGACGGGGAAAGGGGGATGGTCGGGTGGCGCCCACAATGGCCCGGACGGCGGGGGCAGAGCGGAGCCGACCACGGCCGGGTCCTGGCCGGGAAGGGCGGCGCCGGCTGCCGGAACGCCTACGGCATCCCCCCCGGCAGCAGGGGTCCAGCCCGGAGACGAAGCGCCGCCGGACCCACCCGGCCCGCCGGGTCCCGCCGGCTGCCCGGTATACCAGGAAGGCCAGCCCGCTTCGCCGGGCGGCGGCCCGCCGGTAGCTGGCTCCCCTGCTGTCCCCGCTCCCCGCTCCTCACCCGGGCCACCGGGGCCGCCCGGCTGGCCTGTCGGGTACCAGGAAGGCCAGCCCGGGTCCCCGCTGGTGCCGGCAGGACCGCCGGCGGCCGGCCCGCCAACCGCAGACCCCGTCCCCCCACCGCCGCCTCCCGGCCCGGGCGGCCAACCCTGGCTACGCGGATCGCCGGTCCCGCCGGGATACCAGCGGGTGCCGCCCTCGTACCACCCGATCCCCGCGGTTGCGTCCCGGGCGGCCTGCCGGCGGCGGCTGCGCCGCCGGTGCACCAGAACGGCGATCACCACGATGGCGACCAGGATCAGCACCACCCCGCCGATCACTTCGACTCCGAGCTCGGTGTCGGCCCGGCTGATAGACGTCTTGTCGTAGCTCGGGCTGCGGGCTCCGAACATGCTTTCCAGCTCGGCATGGGTGAAGGTCTGGTGGACGTCCGGCCCCGTGCCGTGGACCGTCACGTTGATGTGATCGAACCGCTCCCGGAACTTCTGCCATACCACGTGGGCCACGTTGCTGGCGTCCTCCGCGGTGGGCGCCGCCTGGACCCTGACGCTGACAGTCACGTAGTCCCCGCCGTGGCTGGCGTGGGGCGACACATGCACCGACTGGTAACCGGCGTTCTGGAGCGCGTCCTCCGTGCCGACAAGCGAGCTGAGGGCGGAGCAGCCCGACAGGAGCGTGGCCGCGGCGACGGCAACGGCAGCGGCGATGAGTCCGACGGTGCGCCGCCGGGAGCGCGGGCCCTCGGAGCAGGCGGGAGACCGCCGGCCCGGGGCGGCAACGAGGCCCGACGCACACCCACGCGACCGCCGGCGCCGGTGGGCGGCGACCAGACCTGAGGCCCGCCCACGAGACGCCGGCCTTGCGGTCACCACGTCGGCGCCTTCCCTCACAACGGAAGGATAACCAGGTCATCGCGGTGGATGACCTCGTGGGTCACGTCGTCGGGCAGGTCTGCAGTGCGCCGGCCCGCCAGCTCCTTGACCCGTCCGGCGGGATGCCGGCTGAGCCCCTTGGCGAACACCCGGCCGTCCTGGCCCGCCACCTCGACCGCGTCGTCGGCATCGAACGACCCGAAAGCCGCCACCACCCCGGCCGGCAGCAATGACACCCCTCGCTCGGTGAGCGCCGTCTTGGCCCCCCCGTCGACCACGATGGTGCCCGAGGATCCGACGGCGAAGGCGATCCACAGCTTGCGGGCGGGCAGGCGCTGCTCCCGAGGCACCAGAACGGTGCCCACCCCGGGCGCCCCGTCGAGGGCGTCGGCCAGGACCCGGGGCCGGCTGGCCGATGCGATGACCGCCCGGACGCCCGACCAGGCCGCGATCTTGGCCGCCGCCAGCTTCGACGCCATCCCCCCGCTGCCCCGCGGCGTCCCGGCCCCGCCGGCCACCGCCTCGAGCTGCTGGTCGACGGCCACGATCTCCTCGATCAACGACGCCGCCTGGTCGACTCTGGGATCTCCGGTGAGCAGGCCGGCCGTGTCGGTCAGGAGAACCATCAGATCGGCTCGGAGAAGGTGCGACACCAGCGCGGCCAGCCGGTCGTTGTCCCCGAAGCGGATCTGGTCGCCGGCGGTGGCGTCGTTCTCGTTGACTACCGGGACCACCCCGAGCTCCAGGAGGGTGTGAAAGGTCTGGCGGGCGTGCAGGTACTGGCGCCGGTTCACGAAGTCGACCGAGGCCAGCAGAATCTGGCCGCCGACCAGTCCGTGCGACGCCAGCGCCCGGTTGTAGTGAGCCACCAGGTGGGCCTGGCCCACGGCGGAGACGGCCTGCAGGACCGCCAGGTCGGTGGGCCGGTTGTCGCCGAAGCCGAGGACCGGCAGGCCCGCGGCGATGGCGCCGCTCGTCACCACCACGGCCCGGTCGCCACCCTGGCGCAGGAGCGACACCTCTGAGCACAGCTTGTCGATGGCCGCGGGGGATATCTCCCCGCGCTCGTCGGTGACCGAAGAAGTGCCGATCTTGGCGACCACCAGACGACCGCTCACCGATCGGCCCCGGACCGCATCTGGTCGTCGGGTTGGTACTCGAACTCGAAGCCGCCGATGCGCACCTGGTCGCCGGACCGGGCGCCAGCCCGGGACAGCGCCCGGTCCACTCCCAACCGGCGCAACCGGCCCTGGGCGTAAGCCAGAGCCTCGGGGATGGTCAGATCGGACAGAGCCACGGCGCGGGCCGCCGGCCGGCCCAGCACGATCCACGCCCCGTCGGTGTCCCGCTGGACGGCGATCCCCGCCGGCTCGGGACGGTGCACGACGAACCGGGTCGGGCGGGCCAGCTCTTGCTCTCGCCCGCCCGACCAGATCGGCCAACGACCCCAGCAGCGGACGAAGTCCCTCGCCGGTAAGAGCCGACAGCATCGGCCCGTCCCACTCCACCCCGGTCGGGGCGGCATCGGCCTTGGATCCGACCACCAGACGCGGGCGGGAAACCAGGTCGGGTTGGTAGCGCCGCAGCTCGTCGATCAGAACCCGCTCCTGTTCGGCCGGCGATCGACCATCAACCGGTGCCAGGTCGAGCAAGACGAGCAGGGCCCGAGCCCGCTCGATGTGGCGCAGGAAGCGGTGACCCAGACCCCGACCGTCGGCCGCCCCTTCGATGAGGCCGGGGATGTCGGCCAGCACGAACTCGTGCTCGTCGAAGCGCACCACCCCGAGGTGAGGCTCGAGGGTGGTGAACGGGTAGTCCGCGATCTTCGGCTTGGCCGCCGACACCTTGGAGATCAGAGTGCTCTTACCCGAGTTGGGGAAGCCGACGAGGGCCACGTCCGCCATGAGCTTGAGCTCGAGGTCGAGCCATCTCTCCTCTCCGAGCTCCGCTTGCTCGGCGAACGCCGGGGCCCGCCGGCGGTTGGAGAGGAAGCGGGCGTTGCCGCGGCCGCCGGCGCCGCCCCGTGCCGCCAACCAGCGCTCGCCCGCCTCGGCCAGGTCGGCCACGACCGCACCCGCCGGATCGCGCACGACTGTGCCCTCCGGTACAAGCACCTCGAGGTCCTCCCCGGTTCGGCCGTGGCGGCCTTTGCCCATCCCGTGACTGCCGCTGCGGGCCCGGCGGTGCGGATGGTCGCGAAAGCTCAGGAGCGAAGGGACGTTGCGATCGGCGACCAGCCACACTCCGCCGCCCCCGCCACCATCGCCACCGTCAGGTCCGCCTTTGGCCACATGGGCTTCCCGGCGAAACGAAACTGACCCGGCGCCGCCGTCCCCCCTTTGACATGAACCTGGGCTTCGTCGACAAAGGCGGACACTTAAACCAACTCTCAGATCCGGCCCCGGTCGCGGGAGCCGGAGTTCGCTAGCCCTCGGTCAGGACGTCGACCAAGCGGCGACCCTTGCGGTTGCCGAACTTCACCTTGCCGTCGGCCAGCGCGAACAGGGTGTCATCGCCGCCCCGGCCCACGTTTTCACCCGGGTGAAAGCGGGTGCCGCGCTGGCGCACGATGATGGAGCCGGCGCTCACGGTCGTGCCGTCGAACACCTTGACGCCGAGCCGTTGGGCATTCGAGTCGCGCCCGTTGCGGGTCGATCCGCCGCCTTTTGTCTTGGACATCTTCTATCCCTCCCGGGTGATGCCGGTGATCTCGATGGTGGTATAGCGCTGACGGTGACCCCAGGCCTTGCGTCCTCTGGTCTTGGGCTTGTAGGTGAAGCCGCGGATCTTGGGTCCCTTGGACTGGCCCACGACCCGGGCCGAGACCCGGGCCGACGCCAACTGGCTGGGGCCCGAAAGCACGTCCGCCCCGTCCACCAGCAGAACCGGGGAAAACGTCACCTCATCGCCCTCATCGGCGCCGAGCAACTCGACCGAGAGGGTCTGACCCTCCTCGACGCGCTCCTGCTTGCCACCTGATTTGATCACCGCATACACAAATAGACGAGTATACCGGGGCGCCATGCCCCGGCCCAAGCGCCGGGAGGGCGAGACCCCGAGGGACCGGCCTTACCGGATCACAGCAAAGATTCGTCGAAGATGATGCCCCGGCCGCCGCACGTAGGGCAGGTCTCGGAGAAGGACTCGACGAGCCCTTCGGAGATCCGCTTCCTGGTCATCTCGACCAGGCCGAGCTCGGAGATATCGAACACTTGAGTCCTGGTCTTGTCCCGGGCCAGCGCACCCCGGAACGTCTTGATGACCTCGGCGCGGTTGGCGGCGATCTCCATGTCGATGAAATCGATGACGATGATCCCGCCGATGTCTCGCAGCCGTAGCTGCCGGGCGATCTCCTCGGCCGCCTCCAGGTTGTTGCGGAAGACGGTCTCTTCCAGGTTGGAGGTGCCCACGTTTTTGCCGGTGTTCACGTCAATGACGGTCAGGGCCTCGGTGCGCTCGATGATCAGGGAGCCTCCCGATGGCAGCCACACCTTGCGATCCAGGGCTTTGTGAATCTGTTCGTGGACGTGGTAGCGCTCGAAGATAGGCAGAGGGTCATCGGTGTCGCCCGCCCACTCCACCCGGTCGGCCAGCTCCGGGTTGATGCTGCTCACGTAGTCACGGACCTCCTCGAAGAGCGTCCGGTCGTCGATGACCACGCCCCGGTAGTTGCGGTTGAACTCCTCGCGGATCACCCGCACGGCCATGTCGGGTTCCCGGTACAGCAGGCTGGCGGGGCGTGACGTCTTCGCCATGGCGTCGATCTGCTCCCACTGCTGCGTGAGCCGGGCCACGTCGCGCCGCAACTCGTCGGCGGTGGCGCCTTCGGCGGCCGTGCGCACGATCAACCCGTGTCCGGCGGGGCGGACCTCATCGAGAATTCGCCGGAGCCGCTTGCGCTCCTCGTCAGACAGGCGCTTGGAGATCCCGTAGGTGTCGCTTCCGGGAATCAGCACGACGAAGCGGCCCGGCAGCGAGACCTCCTGAGTGAGCCGGGCCCCTTTGGTGCCGATGGGGTTCTTGGTGACCTGGCAGAGAATGGTCTGTCCCGTGCGCAGGAGCTGCTCGATGCGGGCGTCCTTGGCCACGCCCGAGAGCCGGCCCCGGGTGGGGCCGGCCTTGGCGTCGGCGGGAGACGATTCGAGATCGTCCTTGTCGTAGCGGACGTCGCCCCGGTACAGGACGGCGTTCTTCGGGGTCCCGATATCGACGAACGCTGCTTCCATTCCAGGCAGCACGTTCTGGACCCGCCCGAGGTAGATGTTGCCGTCGATCTGGGTGGCATCGTCGGTCGGGCGAGAAACGAAGTGCTCGATGAGCGCCCGCCCTTCCAGAACGGCGATCTGGGTCGCTCCGGGCTGGGCGTGAACGACCATCAGGTACCGGCCGACCGGCCGTCCTTTGCGCTCGCGCCCCGGCGCCTCTCCAGGGTCTCATCGTCGATCTCGACGGGATCGTCGATCAGCACGGCCTCCACCGGACGGCGCTCGGCGGTCGAGCGCGCCCGGGCGCCCCGGCGGCGCTTCTTCGCTGATCTATCGCTTGCGGGGCCGTCGAAGCCGCCGGCACCGGGAGCACCGTCAATCGAGGCGTCGTCAACGCCGGCGCCGCCCGGGCTCCCGGGCTGGGCTCCGTTGCCGCCCGCCACCACACCGAGGGCAGTCCTGCTGTCGCGCCCGCCGCCCTGGGCCCGGCCCGCGCCGCGGGCGGCGGTCGGGTCGGGGCGCGGCGGGGTGCGCAGCGAGGGCGCGGGCCGGCTGTCGCCGATCTTCGGCTTGGATGGAGTGCCAGCGGTGCCCCCGGCCGGGGCGGGACCGGGGAAAGCGGAGGGCCCGGACCGATCGTTCGCCTCACCCGAGCCGGATACAGGTGGGCCCTCGGCCACCGGGTCGGCGTCGCCCCCCGGGGCCCCGGTGCCGCCTGGGCGACCAATGCCGGACGAGGCCTCCGGCCCGACCCCGGCGCCTGCCGGATCGGGAAGCGACGTCCGGGCCCGCTCCGGGCCTTCAGCTGAGGCGGAGAGGGGGGACGGGCCGGCCACCGGCCGCACCGTCGCCTCCCGGTCGGCGGGTTCGCCCCCGGCCGAGCCGTCACCGGGGGAACCGGCGCGCCGCGGGTCGCCAAGCGGGCTGGCCGATGTCGCGAAATTCACCGACGGCGCACCGGCCGGCTCGGCCGGGAGCCCGGAACTCTCGTGACCGGCGCCGGCGTCAGCCGCCCCGGACTCGCCGGCGGACCCCGAGATGCCGGCGGAGCCAGAATCACCGGAGGATTCAGAATCACCGGCGGCGGCGTAGACGTCGGCAGCTTCGGCCACCGCGGCTTCCCCGCCCGCCCCCGGGTTGGTAGCGCGATTCCTGTTGCGCCCGCCGCGGGAACCTCGCCGGCGGCGCCGGCGAGCACTTTCCGAGATGTCGCTCGCGGCCGGGCTCCCGGCCCCGGCGGCTACTCCGCCGCTGGCCTCGGGTCCGGGGCCGTCAGCCCTTCCCTCCACGGACCGCCCGGCCGAACCGGCAGCAGACTGGCCCGTGAACTCCTTCCCGGACGGTTCCGGGTGTACCGACGCAGAGTCGGACATGTTGTACTTCCCTTCTCATGACGCACGCTCCAGAGCGTGCGGCGCGTCAGTCGCGACGCCCGGAGCCACCGCCAGCGGCTCGTGGCGCGCGCCTTCGCGCAAAATCCATTGATGCGTTCTGCGCACCAGCCTCTCTTCTACCCCGGGACCGAGAGCGAGTAGCACCTCCCCTGGCCGGACCGAGCGGGGCTGGCAAGCCAGCTCCGCTCCCAGCCATATGCCCTGCCCTTCGTCGATTCCGGCCGGCCCGATCACCTCGAGGTCCAGGATGCTTTCACGGACGTCGTCGACGACCTCAACTCCCTTGCGGGAGCGGGAAACCACCACCGACGTCGAAGACATCAGGGCGGCCACCCGGGTCTGCATCTCCTCTGGCGGGAGCGGATCCCACCCTTCCGCCGGCGCGGCCACCCAGCGCCAAGAGCATGACGTCACGTCCGCTTGCAGCGAAGGTTTGCCGTGCTCGATCACCTGAGCGGCGGTCGCGTCGACGCCCACCGGGAGCGCATCGGACAGCCGGGCCGGCAACGTGGGCACATCCACCTCACCCACATCACGAAGCTCGACGTCGAGGTATTCGGCCACTGATTCGTGACCGGTGGGCAAGGCCAACCCGAAGCTGACCTTGGGACGCGGGGTAAAGCCTTCGCTATATGCAAGCGGAAGCCCCACCCGACGAAACGCCCGCTCCCACATACGGGCCACGTCCCGGTGGCTGGTCCAGCGGATCTTGCCGATCTTGCAGAACCGAATGCGGATCCGCGGCCTGCCGGCCCGGGCGTTTTCCCCGGGCTCCGCCCTGGCCCCGACTACCCCTCCGAACTCTCCCGTCATACCGCCTCCGCCCGGCTCGCCCGTGCTCACGCCGGGGTCCCCACTCCGAGCTTGGGCCGCAAAAAGACCGGGACGTCAGCGCCGCGCCTCAGATCCTGACCGGTGCCCTGGCTGCCTCCAGCCGGCGGGACAGTCGACGCGACGACATGCTCGATGCCATAACCGGTGCAGGCCCCGCAGTCATAGCACGGCGTCCACCGGCAGTCCGGCGTACCGGCTGCGGCCAGCGCGTCCTCCCACTCCTGCCACAGAAAATCGGAGTGGAGGCCGGCGGAAATGTGAGCCCAAGGCAGGACCTCGGTCTGGCCGCGGTCCCGATGCACGTACCAATCGACTGACAGGCCGTGCGCCAACATGGCTTCGGTCCACAGGTCGAGCGAGAAGTACTCCGACCATTCCTGGAAGGTGCCGCCTCGGCGCCAGACCTCCTCGATGACCGCCCCCATCCTCCGGTCTCCCCGGCTGGCGATCCCTTCGGCCACCGAAGCCTTTGGATCGTGCCAGCGGAGCTGAACCCCCCGGTCGGCTTTCACGGCTTGGCGCAGCAGGCCGATCTTGCGCTGCAACCCCGCCACCGTGTCCTGCCCGAACCACTGAAAGGGGGTTTGGGGCTTAGGGACGAAACCACCGATCGACGCGGTCACCGACGCCCCCCGGTGGTGCGAGCGCCCGACGGCCACGCAATTGCGGGCCAGGTCCGCGATCCCGAGAGTGTCCTCGTCGGTCTCGGTGGGCAGCCCGGTCAGGAAGTACAGCTTCACCCTGCGCCACCCCTGGGAGAACGCCGACTCCACCGCGCCGTACAGGTCCTCTTCCGTGATCAGCTTGTTGATGACCTGCCGCATGCGCCACGTACCCGCCTCGGGCGCGAAGGTGAGGCCGGTGCGGCGCACCCTTTGAATCTCCGTGGCCACGCCGACGGTGAAGGCGTCCACCCTGAGGCTCGGAAGGCTCACCGATATCGGGTACTGGGTACACGCGGCGGCCGGTTCTTTCCCCGTGCTGGGGGTGTCGTCAACTATGGCCCGGACGGTGTCGCCGATCCCCGAGAAGTCGGCGCTCGAGAGGGAGGTGAGGCTGACTTCGTCGTAGCCGGTGCGGCGCAGGCCATCGCGCACCATCTGGAGCACCTGGGCCGCGGGCCGCTCCCGGACGGGACGGGTGATCATGCCGGCCTGGCAGAATCGGCACCCCCGGGTGCATCCCCGGAAGATCTCCACGTTGAGCCGGTCGTGGACCACCTCGGTCATCGGGACCAGCTGGCGGCGGGGGTAGGGCCACTCGGCCAGATCGGCGATCGTCCGCTTCTCCACCCGTTCGGGTACGTCGGAGTAGCGGGGGGTCACGGCAACCAGCGTCGGGCCGTCGTACTCGACGTGGTAACAGGACGGGACGTACACGCCCGGAAGCCGGGCCAGATCGTGCAACAGGCGCTCGCGGGACCCGGGGGTGCGCCCGCCGGCCTTCCATTCGCGGACGGCATCGGTGACCTCGCCTACCGCTTCCTCCCCGTCGCCGATGACGAACACGTCCACGAAATCGGCGAGCGGCTCAGGGTTGAACGTGCAGTGCCCTCCAGCTGCCACGATTGCGTGCTCCGGTCCCCGCTCCGCCGCCCGGACCGGCACTCCGGCCAGATCGATGCAGTTGAGCAGGTTGGTGTAGACCAGCTCGGCCGACAGGTTGAAGGCCAGGAGGTCGAACTCTCCAGCCCCGGCGTGGCTGTCGACGGAGAAGAGCGGAATGCGGCGCCGGCGCATCTCGGCCTCCATGTCGGGCCATGGGGCGTAGGACCGCTCGGCCCGGGCGTCGTCGCGCTCGTTGAGGATCTCGTAGAGGATCTGCAGCCCCTGGTTCGGCAGGCCGATCTCGTAGGCGTCCGGGTAGATCAGCAACCACGAGACCCGGCCCGCTATCGGACCGGGCCCAACCGCCCCGTCCTCGCAGCCGATGTAGCGCGCCGGCTTCTGGACGCGGGCTAGAACCGGCTCGATCTGGGGCCACAGGGACGTCATGTCCCTGCCCAGTGTAGCCGGGGGTGTTTTCTGAGCCCGCGCCCATCGAGCAGGTCGGCCCCACGAAGAAGGCGAAGGGCCGAGGCGTAGTGCGTCGTCGCCGCCGACCCTTTAGGTGAAACGCCGCATTCGGACGTTCAGCACCAGGCCGATGCCTAGGAACGTGGCGATGACCGACGAGCCCCCGTAGCTCATCAACGGGAGCGGTATGCCGGCGACCGGCATGATCCCCATCGTCATCCCGATGTTTTCGAAGACCTGGAAGACGATCATGGCCAGGACCCCGACGCATATCAGGGTGCCGAGGAGATCCTTGGACAGCATGGCTGCTCGCCACGTGCGCCAGACCACGATGATGAAGAGCAGGAGCAAGAGGCTCGAGCCGAGCAGGCCGAGCTGCTCGCCCACCGCGGTGAATATGAAGTCGGTGCGCTGCTCGGGCACTATCGACAGGTTCGTCTGGGAACCCTTCCCGATGCCCTGCCCGGTGAGCCCACCGTCGCCGATGGTGATCTTCGACTCGGCCAGGTTGTACTCGTTGGCCCCCGCCTGGGTGGCGAGAAGAGAGGCGTCGGGCTGGTCGGGAGTGTTGATGAACGAGGCCAGCCGGGCCCGCTGGTAGCTCTTCAGCACGCCGAAGTGGACCACCCCGACGGCCAGGACAACCGTGAGCAGCCCGAGAGCCACCAGGATCCGGCCCGACGCCCCCCCGATCAGCACCACAGCCACCAGGACCGCGGCCAGCACCAGCGCGGTTCCCAGATCCGGCTGCTTGTAGACCAGGATGAAAGGCAGGGCGGCGAGGACCAGCACGAGGATCAGGCCCCGGAAGGCCAGCTTGCCCTTGGACGCGGCGCAGAAGCTGGCCAGGGCGATGATCAGCCCGATCTTGACGAACTCGGAGGGTTCCATCTGGTACGACCCGACCTGGAACCAGGCCTGGGAGCCCTTGCTGCGATGCCCGACCGCGTACACGGCAAGGAGCATGACTATGCAGAACCCGTAGATGATCGGGGCCCAGTCCCGCAGGCGCCGGTAGTCGACGAACGCGGCGGCGGCCATCGCCAGCAGGCCCACGATCATGAAGATGATCTGTTTCTTGACGTAGTAGACCGCGCTGATCCCCTCGGCCTGGAGCGGGAGGCGGGTTGCGGTGTACACCATGACGCACCCGAAGGCCGCGATAAGCAGAACCGCGATTATCAGCACCACGTCGATGTGGCGCCACAGGGCGGTCCGGGTCGGCCGCTGGGTCGCTCCGGGCGGCACTAGTTCTGGCCTCCGCCCCCGGCCGACGAGTACGTCACCGGCTGGAGGGGGACATGGAACAGGGCGTCATATATCTCACGTGCGACTGGGGCGGCCACCGAGGCGCCGTACCCGGCGTCTTCGACGAACGCGTCCACCACGTACTGCGGGTTGCTGGCCGGGGCAAAGGACGTGAAGACCGACGTGTCCTGCTTGGGTGCGTTGACCTGGGCGGTCCCGGTCTTGCCGGCTATGTCCATCGAGGCCAGCGGCGTCCCCTCGAAGACGCCGGCGGCGGTGCCGTTACCGTTGTTGACGACGCCGAGGAATCCGGTCATGAGGGCGGTCCGCCACGCCGGCTGGATGCTGATGCGGTTGGCCACTTTGGCCTGGAAGGCCTTGACCACCTTCCCGGCCGCCGTCTCGGCATCGTCGACCACCAGGGGATCGAACAGATTCCCTCCGTTGGCGAACGCCGCATAGGCGTTGGCCAGCTGAAGCGGGGTGACGAGCACCTCGTCCTGCCCGATCGCAACCTGGTCACTGTTGCCGGGGTACCACTGCGCCTGGGTGAAGACCGACGGGTTCTGCTGGTGGTCCTTGACATAAGACTGCGGGGTGGGGATCTTTCCGGCTGACTCGTTGGGCAGGTCGACCCCGGTCGGCTGGCCGAACCCGAACTGGTTGGCCACGCTCTGCAAGGCGTCCTGGCCGTACTTGCTGCGGCCGTACCACAGCTCCAAGCCGATGGTGTTGAAGTAATTGTCGCTCGACACGGTCAGCGCTTCGCTCAGATCGATGGCGCCGTAGGCCGCGCCATTGTCGTTGTGAGCGACGAAGTTGCCGATGGTGATCTTGCCGGTGTCGTCGAAAAAGGATGAAGGCGTGATGAGGCCGTACTTGAGACCTGCCATCGCGGTTACGAGCTTGAACGTCGAGCCCGGGGCGTACTGGCCCTGGATGGAGCGGTCGAGCAGTGGATCGCTCGGATTGTTGAGCAAGGCGTTGTAATTGTTCTGGCTGATCCCGCCCACGAACTGCGCGGGATCGTAAGTCGGGTTGGTGGCCAGGGCGATGATCTGACCGGTGCGGGGATCCTCGACCACCGCCGAGCTCGCGGGCGCTTCGAACTTGCGGTTCGTGACTTTGTCCAGGGTGTGCTGGGCCGCCCGCTGGCCCTGCTGCAAGGCGCCCTCGGCCACCATCTGAATGTAACCGTCGATGCTCAGCCTCAGGTTGTCACCCGGTACCGGCGCGGTGGTACTGAGGGTGGTGAGGACATCGCCCGCCGAATTCACCTGCACCTTTTGCACCCCCGGGGTGCCGCGCAGGTAGCTCTCGTACTCGGCCTCCACCCCGGCCAGGCCGATCTGATCCCCCGGCTGATAGCCCCTCGACTTGAGCTTGGCCAGCTGTTGCTGATTGATCTGGCCGACGTAGCCGACGATGTTGGCGGCCGCCTTGCCCATGGCGGTGTACTGACGCACGCTCATGGAGGTGGCCGACACGCCCGGGAACAGGGCCTGGTTCTCCTGGATGTAGAGGATCTGCTGTGGGGTGGCGTCGGGCATCACGGGGACTGGGGCGTAAGGGCTGTACTGAAGGTTGTTGATGGCCCGTTTCAGCTGGGACACCGTCATGCCGAGCAGGGGAGCGAGCCGGGCGGTCATCGCCGGGTCGGCGACCGCGACCTGGCGGGTGACCTCGATGACCGGCACGGTGACGTTGCCGACGAGGACGTTGCCGTTGCGATCCAGGATCTCGCCCCGAGGGGCAGGGGTGTACACCAGCCGTATCCCGTTGTCGGCCGCCGCCGCCTGGGCCTGAGGCGCGTTGATGACCTGGAGGAACCACAGGCGGGCGAACAGGGCCACGAACAGGCAGGCGACGACTACCACCAGGATGGTGAGCCGGAGCTGCGGGCGGGGACGGTCGGCGGCGGTCATCGGATAGCACCGCGCTCGGGCCGGGTAGCGGTGCTGAACGCCCCGACCCGTTCCGCCCCGACAGAGCCCCTGGCCATCCATGAGTACAGGTAGCTGGCCGGCAGGGCCAGCACGGCGTTCCAGAGGGCTTCGATGAGGGTCACCTTGACCAGCCAGGACCGGCCGGCGTCGAGCAGCTGGCTCTGGCCGAGAACGTCGCCAACTCCAACAAAGAGCAGGACGGCGGCGACGGTGCCGGCGAACCCGGCCAGAGGGATGAGGAGCTTGTGGTCCTGCAGGACCCCGGCCCACAGCGACCCGATGCCGAACCCGACAAGGCAATACGTAAGGGCGGACAGGCCGAGGGGAGTCGACGTGAGGAACAGGTCGGAGAGCAGCCCGGATATGAACCCGACCCACGCCCCGGCTTCGGGTCCGCCGGCGATCCCGGCGCAGATGGCCAGGAGGACCATGAGGTCGGGGGCCACCCCGGCGACGCGCATGTCGGAGCCGAGCGCGGTCTGGATCAGGATGGCCACGAACATCAGCAAGGCGATGCGCAGGCGAGCAGCCAGACGCCCGGTCACGAGAGCGACCTCCCCGCGGTCACGGGCCGCCCAGCCAGAGGAGCACTTGCAGGTATGTCAGCTGCGAGACGTTGACGAGGGGGGTGAGGGCGATGGTGGGCTCGGTGGCACCGGGCGGCACCGAGTAAGTCGAGACTCGACCTACCGGGATACCGCCTGGGAATTTCTCGAAGTTCAGTCCGCTGGTCACCACGCTCTGGCCCACGGCCATCTTGGGCGTGGTGCGGTTCGGGGTGTCGACGGTCACCCGGAGGGGGTTGGACCGGCCGGTCCCCTCCGCCGTTCCGATGTTGTTGCCTTGCAGCCGGATGCCGACCGACACCGTGGGATCGGTCAGCAGCACCACGGTTGCGGTGCGAGCGCTGGCCGAGGCCACGCTGCCCACCAGTCCTCCGGCGGCCACGACGGGCTGGCCGGGGGCGATGCCGCTCGTGGTGCCCTTGTTTATGAGAACCGAGTTCTCGAAGTTGGAGGATCCGCTGTCGATGATCTCGACCGACACCGTCGGGATGGCCCCGACGAACGGGAGATGCTGCTCGGAAAGTACCTGATCCGCCGCGGCCTGCTGGGCGGCCGCCTGTATCGACTGTTTCTGCAGACTCGCCACCTCGTCGCGCAGGCGCTGGTTCTCGCTGCGGACCGAGCCGTAGTCGACCACGCCGGTGAGGAAGTTGCCGATGGGCCGCAAGGCGGTGTGGGTCACCCGCTGAACCGGAGCGAATTCGTCGGTCACCCGATCCCGGACCCGCCCGAGGAAGCCCGTGCCGTTGGACCGGGCGTCGATCGTGATCAGAGTCAGCGCGGCCAGGACCAGAACGGCCAGAACGTAACGGGCACGGTTGGTTTGTCGGTATGCGGCCACTCAGCGCTATACAGCTCGACCAGTCAGCGGCTGTGCGTTGACATCAGCACGCCCTTCAGCGCCGCGAACTCCTCGAGGCACTGGCCGCTTCCGATGGCGACAGAGTGCAACGGGTTGTCGGCGATGACGATGGGCATGCCGGTCTCGGACATGATGCGAGTGCCGAGGCCGTGCAGCAGGGCTCCCCCGCCCGTGAGGACGATGCCCTGCTCCATGATGTCCGCTGCCAGTTCCGGCGGAGTCTTGTCGAGGGTGACCTTGACGGCGTCGACGATCGATGAGACCGGCTCCTCGATGGCTTCGCGTATCTCCTCCGTCGTGGTCACGATCGTCTTTGGCAGTCCGGTTATCAGATCCCGCCCTCGGATCTCGGCGTGGAGCTCTTCCTCCAGGGGGAAGGCCGAGCCGAGGGCGATCTTGATCTCCTCGGCCGTGCGCTCGCCGAGCGCCAGGCTGTACTCCTTTTTGATGAACTGAATGATCGCCTCGTCGAGCTCGTCGCCCCCGATGCGAACCGACTGGCTGGTCACGATGCCGCCGAGCGAGATGACCGCCACCTCGGTGGTTCCGCCGCCGATGTCGACGACCATGTTGCCGGTCGGCTCGTGCACGGGCAGGCCGGCGCCGATGGCGGCGGCCATGGGCTCCTCGATGATGAAGGCCGGCTTGCGCGCCCCGGCCGACTCGGCGGCTTCCTGAACCGCCCGCTGCTCCACTCCGGTTATGCCCGAGGGAACACAGATCACCATGCGCGGCTTGGCGAACCGGCGCGTCCCGTGCACCCGCCGGATGAAGTAAGCGAGCATCTTCTCGCATATGTCGAAGTTGGCGATGACGCCGTCACGCAACGGCCGGATGGCCTGGATGTGATTGGGGGTGCGGCCAATCATGCGTTTGGCTTCAATGCCGACCGCGAGGGGACGGTCGTCCTTGATGTTGACTGCAACTACCGATGGCTCGTCGAGGACGATGCCTCGACCCCGGACGTAGACCAGGGTGTTGGCGGTACCGAGGTCTACAGCCATGTCCCGTCCGAAGAAACCAGCAAAGAGATTGTCCGACACGCGAAGGGAGCCTCCTCTAGGGGGCGTCGGAGACGGGTAGAGGCTACCCGGCGCCGCTGCGCCTCGTCCATGCACCCTCAAGGGTATCCACCGCGGGAGGTGACCTTTACCACTACCCTCCGCCACCCTTCCCCAGCCCCGGGCCGGGGCAGCCGGTCGGCCGGTCGGACAGCGGACGGGCCCCGGTAGGTTACGCCCAAAGCGGACCTCATCAATCTCCGCCTTTGCCCCGGTACACGGCAGGCTGAGAGAGGCGCCATGGCCCGCGACACCGCGAGCCCGGGACTAAGAGCCTTGACGGGCGTCTTGACAGGCCGAGGACTGCCCCAAATCGCCACAATAGGACCGCGCCGCCATCAGCCCGGGGAAGGGTGCCCCGGGCGGCCCCCCGCCACCACGAGTCTTGCGGCGTTCGGCCGGATGAGATGACCGCGGCCGACTCGCCCGCCCCCCCGACGGGGAGGAAGGGCCCCGTTCTCATCGGCCACGACCACTTCGCGGCGAGCGCTTTTGCCTGGAGGGCAGTTCTCGCCGCGTTCGGGTCATATCAAGGCGGCCGGCGCGGCGCGCGCTGGGTCGCGCACCTAAGTGCTCGCCGCGAAGTGGTCACGCGAGGCACGGGCTAGGGCCATCGAGGGCGTGGGCCGTTCATTGCAGATGCCGACCACCGCCTCGCATGGGCGCGAGGCCAGCCCGCCACCCGGCGTCCGCAGGCCGCCAGGGCGCTAGATCAGATCCGGGAAGAACAGGGCGATCTCGCGCGCCGCCGACTCGGAGCTATCGGAGCCGTGCACCAGGTTCTCGGTCGTCTCGACGGCCAGGTCGCCCCGGATGGTGCCGGGCGCGGCCGCCGCCGGGTTGGTGGCGCCCATGAGGGTACGCACGATCTGCCACGTGTCCTCCGGCCCCTCGATCACCATGAGCATCACCGACGACCGGGTGATGAATGACAACAGATCGTCGTAGAACCCCTTCCCCTGGTGCTCGGCGTAGTGGCGTCCCGCCGTCTCCTTGTCGAGCTGACGCAGCTCCGCCGCGGCCAGGCGCAGGCCTTTGCGCTCGAGGCGGGCGATGATCTCGCCGGTCAGGCCGCGCTCGACCGCGTCGGGTTTGCAGATGACCAGGGTGCGGTTCACGAGCCGAGGAGGCTAGCGCCCCCCTGATACCAGCGCGGCCCGGGCCGCGCCCACCACGTATAGCGATCCGGTCACCAGGATGAGATCGGACGTCGCGGCTGCAGCAAACGCCACGTCTAGGGCTGCCGGTACGGAATCGGCCAGGGTGGCCTCGACGCCAAGCTCGCGGGCGGCCTGCGCCACCGCTTCGGCCGGATGGGTACGCGGCGACGGAGCGGGGCACGCCACGACGAGGCGGGCCCGGCGAGCACCTAGGGCTTCGAGCATTTGGGCCGGGTCTTTTCCCTGCAGCATGCCGACGACGAGGATCTCCGAGGTGGCGGCGCCGAACTCCTCGGTCACCGCCTCCGAAGCCCGCTGGGCTCCTTCGAGGTTCTTGGCCCCGTCGAGCACGATGAGCGGGTCACGGGCCACGATCTCGAGCCGGCCCGGGGAGCGCACGGTGGCCGCCGCCTCCCGGACCAGCGGGTCGTCCAGAGGACCGCCGAAGAAGGCTTCGGCCCCCGCCACCGCGGCCGCGAAGTTCTCGCCCTGATAGGCGCCGTGCAGATCGAGCCACACCCCCTCGTAGGTGGCGCCCGGCGTCCGGATGTCCAGCGCCCGCCCGCCGACTGCCAGCTGGTTGCGCACGCAATCGAAGTCCCGGCCGGCCAACCACATCGAACCCGGCAGCTCTCGTTCGAAGATCGGCGTCAGTTCAGGGTCCCTCTCTCCGAGGACCAAAGCACAACCCGGTTTGATGATGCCGGCCTTCTCCCCCGCCACGTCCGCCCTCGTCGGCCCCAGGAACTCCACGTGGTCGAGCCCCACGTTGGTGACCACGGCGACGTCCGCGGTGACCACGTTGGTGGCGTCCCACCGGCCCCCGAGCCCGACCTCGAAGACCGAAACGTCCACCGGACGGTCAGCAAACCACAACAGCGCGGCCCCGGTGAGCACCTCGAACCAGCTCAGCCGGACATCCTCGCCGAGCATCGGCTCGATGGCGGCCAACTCGTTCAGCACGGCTGCCAGGTCGTCGTCGTCGATGGGCTCTCCGTCGGTGGCGATCCGCTCGTTGATGCGCTCCAAGTGGGGACTGGTAAAGGTCCCCACCCTCAATCCCTTGGCCTCGAGGAGGGAGGTCAGGCCTCGCGACGTCGAGGTCTTTCCATTGGTGCCGGTGACGTGGATGACCGGAGCGGCCTGCTCGGGGTGGCCGAGGACGTCGACCAGCCTGCGCATGCGCTCGAGATCCGGACGCGGCCTCTTAACGTCGGCCAGCATCCGCTCCATGTCCTGGTGCCCGTCGAGCCAGGCGAGGGTATCGCCCAGGCTGGGCAACCGGCTATAGGTCAGGACGCAGCCCGGCGGGAGCGGCTCTGGACGCGCGCCACCCCCTCGGTGCGGGGAACCAGGGTGGGGGCCACCCGCTCAAGCACCACGGAGCGATCGATGACGCACTGGCCGATGTCGCTACGGCTGGGCAGGTCGTACATGACCTCGAGGAGCACCTCCTCGAGGATCGCTCGCAGGCCTCGGGCCCCGGTGCCCCGGAGCAGGGCCTGCTCGGCTACCGCTTCGAGGGCGTCGTCGCTGAAGACGAGCTCCACGTTGTCCAGCTCGAAGACCCTCCGGTACTGCTTGACCAGGGCGTTCTTCGGCTCGACGAGGATGCGGACCAACGCTTCTCGATCGAGGTTCGACACCGCTCCGATCACGGGCAGGCGGCCCACGAACTCGGGGATCAGGCCGAACTTCAACAGGTCCTCGGGCAGAACCTGAACGAGCAGATCGCCCTCGCCCCGCTCCTCGGCCCGCCGAATGTCAGCCCGGAACCCGATGCCCTGGCGGCCCATGCGGCTGTCGATGATGCGGTCGAGGCCGGCGAACGCCCCCCCGCACACGAACAGGATGTTCGTGGTGTCGATCTGGATGAACTCCTGGTGGGGATGCTTGCGCCCCCCCTGCGGAGGAACCGACGCGGTGGTGCCCTCGAGGATCTTGAGGAGAGCCTGCTGCACCCCTTCGCCGGAGACGTCCCGGGTGATCGACGGGTTCTCGCTCTTGCGGGCGATCTTGTCTATCTCGTCGATGTAGATGATCCCGGTCTCGGCCTTCTTGACGTCGTAGTCGGCGGCCTGGATCAGCTTGAGAAGGATGTTTTCCACGTCCTCACCGACGTAGCCGGCCTCGGTCAGGGCGGTGGCGTCGGCGATGGCGAAAGGAACGTTGAGCATTCGGGCGAGCGTTTGGGCCAGGAACGTCTTGCCGCATCCGGTCGGGCCGAGCAGCAGGATGTTGGACTTCTGCAGCTCGACGTCCGAGTCGGCGTAGCCGCCCGATTGCACCCGCTTGTAATGGTTGTAGACCGCTACGGAGAGGATCTTCTTGGCCCGTTCCTGCCCGATCACGTAGTCGTTGAGGAAGGTGAAGATCTCGGCCGGCTTGGGCAGCTCGTCGAAGTGGACCTCAGTGCTCTCGGAGAGTTCCTCCTCGATGATGTCGTTGCACAGATCGATGCATTCGTCGCAGATGTAGACCCCTGGGCCTGCGATCAGCTTCTTGACCTGCTTCTGCGACTTGCCGCAGAAGGAGCATTTGACCAGGTCACTCGATTCCCCGAACTTTGCCACGACCTCGGCTCCCCCCAGGCCCTCAGCCTACGCCCGCCGCTTGCGGGACGAGGGCCAACTCGCGTGTGCTGATCACCTCGTCGATGATGCCGTATTCCCGGGACTCGGCGGCGCTCATTATGAAATCCCGGTCGGTGTCCTTCGCGATCTTCTCGACCGCCCGGCCGGTGTCGGCAGCCAGCATCTGGTTGAGCAGGTCCCTCATGCGCAGGATCTCCTTGGCCTGGATCTCGATGTCGGCCGCCTGGCCTGCCGCTCCCCCGTATGGCTGGTGGATCAGGATCCGGGCGTGGGGAAGGGCGTAGCGCTTGCCCGGCGTGCCCCCGGCGAGGATGACGGCGGCCGCCGACGCCGCCTGTCCGTAGCAGAAGGTCGAAATGTCGTTTTTGACGAACTTCATGGTGTCGTAGATCGCGAACAGGGCGGTGATGTCGCCACCCGGGCTGTTGATGTACAGGCTGATGTCCTTGTCCGCGTTCTTGTACTCGAGGTAGAGCAGCTGGGCGCACACGGCGTTGGCCACGTAATCGTCGATCGGGGTCCCGAGGAACACGATGTTCTCCTCGAGCATCCGTGAGAACAGGTCGTAGCTCTTCTCCCCACGGTTGGTCTGTTCGAAGACCCCAGGGATGTGGTATTGGGCGAGAGGATTTATCACGGTTCGGCGTTCTCTTCCTGGGGTTCTGGCGCTTCGGTGGTGGTGTCTTCCTCGGGAGGGGCTTCCCCGAGATCCGGCTCGAGCAGGGCCCGGTCAACGGGCTGGCCCTCGGCATCGACGATCTCGACGTGCTCGAGCAACCAGTCCAGGGCTCTGTTCTTCTTCCAATCTGAGCGTACCGCGGGCATCTGGTCTGCGCGTTCGAGGTTTCGCCGAAGTTCAGCCGGCTTCATGCTCACGGACTCCGCCAGACGCTCGATCTCGGCGTCGATGTCCTCCGCCGAGGGTTCGATGCCTTCCGAGTCGGCGACCGCCCGCAGGGCGAGATCGGCCTTGACCGACGGGACTGACGCGGCCCGGAGCCCCTCGACCAGCTGTTCGGGAGTCTGCCCGGTGGCCTCCAGGTAGGCCTGGATGGTGGCGCCCTGGGCTTGCAGCCGGCGGGCCAGATCGTTGACCCGATGCTCGACCTCGGAGTCGACGAGCGATGCCGGCGGATCCGAGTCGACCAGTTCGACCAGGGCATCTACCGCTGCGCTGCGGAGGGCCATGGCCGCCTGGACCCGCTTCATCTGGCCGACCCGCTTGGAGATATCGGCGCGAAGCTCCTCGACGGTGTCGAACTCCGACGCCTCACCGGCCCAGTCGTCGGTGACCTCGGGGAGGATCTTTTCCTTGACGTCCTTGACCAGCACCCGGAGGTTGGCCGGGCCGTCTCCGGGCACGTCGACGTCGAAGGCCAGGATGTCGCCCACCCGGGCCCCGTCGAGCTTCACGTCCAGCTCGGGAAGTACCGTCGCGCTCCCGAGTTCGTACAGGAAATCGTCGGTGGTCAGCCCGGGCACCGGTTCCCCGAGACGGGCGCCGTGCAGGTCGATGGTCAGGTGATCGCCCTTGCGGGCCGGCCGGCTGACCTCGACCAGCTCGCCGAAATTGGACCGTAACCGGTCCACCTGGGCATCGATCTCGGCGTCGGTCACCTCCGGGTTGGGCACCTCAACCCGCAGGCCGCCGTAGCCGGCCAGATGGAGCTGCGGGCGGACCTCGACGACCGCGTCGAAACTCACCGGACCGGCGTCCTGACCAGCGGTGATGTCGATTTCGGGAGGGGCTACGGCATCGACCTCGTGTTGGCGGAGAGCCTCGACGTAGTAGCCGGGGAGGGCCTCGCGGAGGGCCTCTGAGCGCCCGGTCTCCTTGCCGAGGCGAGCCTCCAGAATGCGGCGGGGGGCCTTTCCGGGCCGGAAGCCGGGGATCCTCACCTCACGGGCGATCTTGCGGAAAGCGGCGTCGATGTCCTTCTCGAACTCCTGCTCGTCGACCCGGATGGTGAGTTTGACCTTGTTGCCCTCTAGGGGCTCGACCACGGCGTCCATATAGGTGCCCGAGTGTAGGTGGCGGGGCGGCATCAACCGGGCCGAAGCCTGCCCCGAGTCCTGAGGGCGTGCCGCGACCGCGCGCCTCGGGGCCGGCCGCGCCCCGCCGCGTTCTACCCAAGCGGGCTCTGGCCGGGCGGTACGAGGGCGGTTTCGTAGGCGTAGATGACCGCTGGCCCCGGTCCCTCACTGCGGGCTTGGTGAGCAGGGCCCGGCTCTGCGGCCTGATCGTCCGGGGAGAACGCCGTACCAGCTCGTCGATGACCGCCTTGGTTACGGTGTGATCCGGCAGCGCGTCGCCAGCGGCCACCGTCCTTATGGCATCTCTTCGGTATGGCCATTCCTCGAGTAACTCGTCGCCAAAGCGCGACCCCTGCCCCACGGGCCCGTCCGCCTGGGCGTCGCGGTCGCTGGTCTGCCTGGTGGCCAGTCTGGTCCTCGCGCTCGCCGGTTGAGCGACGCGGCTCAGGCCGACGGTCCTCGGACTCGCTCAGAGGCATTCCTCCCGCTCCCCGGTCCCCGGCCTCCGCCCGGCGTCGCCGGCGGGGATCGGGTGAGGAGCCTGCACGCCCGGCACCGGGAATGGTCAGCGGCCGGTCGCCTACGCTGGCGGGGGTGACCGGGCCGGATGTCTGTCTTGCGTGGGGTTGGGCGAGCCCGCGGCGACGCGACCGTTCCAGCGCTCAACACCACCTCTCGAGGGCTGTCGACGTCCTACGGTGTACGGCTGGACCCGCAGGGTCATGACGGCCGGTTCGACGGGGAGTGGCGCAGCGGTAGCGCACCTGCTTTGGGACTAGCAAGGCCTAAACGGTGTGCTGACCTGCGGTTATGCCTGTCGGGAAGCTCCGATTCTCGTCGGGTTATCCGCTCAAAACAATGTCAGCACGGCATCCGCATCGTCAGACCACACAACGGTGGGTGAGAGTCGGCAATGGAGGGACCCGAGACCGCCTCGCGGAAGCAACGGCGCGGTCGGCGGGAGCCCAAGGTCGGTAGCGAACAACTGACGATCCGCTCGACGCGGGGACGTCCCGAGATCAAGAGGCGCCAACGCGTATACCGCTGGTCCCGGGTCCAGCCGGTCTTGTGCCGCTCCCAACCGGCTAGGCCGTCGGGGAGCGTCTCAGCCCCTCGGCGGGGGTGGGCCCCCGACGGGGTGCCGGTTGGGAAGTCACGGAGGGGTTCGGATCCGAGGCTGTGAGTTGATGTCAGCGGGAGACCACGAGGAGCCCGGCGGGGGTGTGGCTAGCACCGACGGAGACCGAGAGTGCGTAGAGCAGGCTGGTGCGCATGAGTGCCGAGGTGCCGTGGGAATCCAAGTCGAGGAGGGCAGCGTCGGCTAGGGCGGGGTCGACGACGCCATTCTCGGCAAGGGCGAGCACGGCTCGGGCCAGACCCGCTCGCAGTTGAGGGTTGTCGACTCGTTTGAGCGCAGGTTCGAGGTGGTCGTCGACCGCCTCGGGGGCGTCGTCGTCGATGGCGTTACGGAGAGCCTCGAGCTCGGGAACGAGCAGCTTGGGGAGGTGCACCTGAAGGCAGAGATGCCTTTCGGGAAGGTCGAGCATCTCGTCGAAGAGGTCGCGTAGCTCGTCTTGGGACAGACCGATGAGGCGCCGAGCCGCGCCACGGCCTTCGGTGGCCAAGAAGGCCTTGGCCAACTCCGTGTCGGAGGGTCCATGCGGGACGCCGCAGCAGTACTTGGTCTTCTTCTTGCTGCCACACCGGCAGGGCTGGTTACGTCCGATCGCGCTCACTCGGAACCTCCTTCTCCGCGCTGTTCATCCTGGCGCCGCGAGGTATCCGAGGCGCGGATGGTTCGACGCCCTCGGAGCCAAGTGCAGACGTTGAGCGGTCAGGCGCTGAAGGCGTCGCCGCCGACGGTCGGGGCGGTTTCCCCGCACCACGCGAGAGATCACCGGCGCGTCCAGCTCGGTCGTGTGGGGACTCCGTCGGGCGTAGAGTCGGGAGCAAAACCGTTCCGTCACGCAACTTCGGGCGCAGCGATTGTGAGCGGGGCCGTTGTCGTCTTCACTGTTGCCGGCGGCTGATAGCCGTTGGGACAACCGGCTGGACTGACCTGGTCCCCGGCGCTCCTAGCGTCGCCGGGCCAAGCCGCTTCCCCCTCTGCTTCCACGGCAGTCTGAATCAACCGCCGAACCATCAGCCGATCGACAAACTGAAGGCCTGCACCAGCGGTTGGACGCGACCGCTGGTGTGAACACCACTCCTATTTGATGGTCTTCGCCACCGTGAACGTTATGCGCCTTGCCCCGTAGAGAGTCGTGACGTGGAAGGTCCAGGTACCAGGTGTGAGCACGACGAAGTCGGTGAAGTGGCCGGTGGCGACGCGCAGCTGGCGTAGCCTTTGCGGGCTGCTGTGGTCGACGGTAGCGGTAACCGCGGGTTTCACGGTGTCCAGGTTCGATCGGGAGCCGTAGAAGATTAGGTGCCATTGATTGAGCCCGGATCCGCCCGGTTCGAAGTAGGTCTCAACGGATCCGCCGGGTATGGCCACGTCGGTCAGCGATGGCAGAGTCGGCAGCAGCGGCTCGCCTCGGGCGGGTGAGAAGGACTGTGTCACGAGGGTGAGGCCGGCGAATAGGACCACCGGCAAGGCGACGGACATCGCAATAACCCGTCGCCGGCTGGCAAGGGAATGATCTCCCCGGGCCCGCCGCAATTTCAGGCTGTTGAGCACGACGACGATGCTTGACGCCCCCATGGCGAGGGCGGCCACGACGGGGTCGAGCAGGCCGAGTGCGGCGAGCGGCAAGGCGGCGAGGTTGTATCCCATGGCCCAGCCGTAGTTCTGCAGCATCACCGAGTAGGTGGATCGGGCCAATCCGATCGCGGTGGGCACGCCTCTCAGGTCACTTCCCAGCAGGGTCACGTCGCTGGCCGCTATCGCGGCGTCGGATCCCGTCCCGATGGCGCATCCCACCTCGGCGGTGGCGAGGGCAGGGGCGTCGTTGATCCCGTCGCCGACCATCAGCACCCGGCGGCCTACGGCCTTCATGTCGTGGAGGGCGCGTAGCTTGTCCTCCGGGCTCAGCGAGCTTCGAGCGTCGTCGATCCCGACTGCTTCCGCCACCGTACGCACGGCGGGGGCGTTGTCACCGCTGAGGATGACGCCGCGAAGGCCCGACTTTCGGACGCGCGCTACCGCTTCTTGGGCTTCTGGGCGCAACGGAGTGGCTATCGCCAGGATCCCCAGACGACGGCCGTCACGTCGGACCTCGATGAGGCTCTCACCGCGGCGGGCACAAGCCTGGACCTCGGCTTCCACGTCGCCGTCAGTGTCGTGATCGCCGAGGCGACCGACCTCGATGACGTGACCGGCCACCAGGCCCGCCACGCCCCTTCCGGCTACAGAACGAACTTCGTCGGCTGGGGGCACCTCGTCGGCCGCTTCGGTGATGGCGCGGGCCAGAGGGTGGTCCGACTCCTTTTCCACCGCGGCAGCCAGACGGATCACATCTGACGGCTGGGCCGGCGGCTGGGGGATGACAGCGGACAGCCGGGCGCTTTTGGCAGTCAGCGTGCCGGTCTTGTCGAAGGCGACGGTGTCGATTTTGGCCAGACGCTCGATGGTGTGAGACCCGTTTATGAAAACGCCAAGCGACGCGGCCCGGCCGCAGCCGACCATCATGGCCACGGGTGCGGCGAGGCCCATGGCGCAGGGGCAGGCGACCAGCACCACAGCCAGGCCGCTCAAGGCCGCCTTCGAAAGGCTGCCCGACGCGACCCACCAGCCCAAGAAGACAGCCAAGGCGGCGCAGAGAACGGCGGGGACGAAGATGGCGGTGATCCGGTCGGCAACTTGTTGCAGCGGGGCCCGGTCCTGCTGGGCGGCGTCGACGAGGCCTTGCAGTCTGGTGAGCACCGACTCAGCCGCGGTGGCCGTGACTTTGACCACCAGGGTTCCGTTCAGGCTGCGGCTGCCCCCTGTGACCTCGCTGCCGGGTCCATGTTCGACGGGAAGAGGTTCACCGGTCAGCATCGACTCATCGACTGCGGACCACCCCAGCATCACGGATCCGTCGAGGGGAACTACCTCACCGGGTCGGATCCGGATCAAGGCGCCGACCGGGACGGTCTCGGGCGCCACCAACGCCCCGAGTTCGTCATCTGCGTCGGGCACGGTTCTGGCCACGGGTGGTCGAAGAGAGAGGAGCGAATGCATCTCCGCGCTCGCTCGCTTCTTGGCTCGTTCCTCGATCGCCCGACCGGTGGCGACGACGGCGATTATCAGGGGCGCCATGACACTGTGCAGGGCGGCGGCCAGCGCCCCGCCTCTTCCCGCATGGAGATGACGACCGTCCAGTTCGATCGTCAACCAGGCCGTCACGGCCAGCGCGGCGGAGGTCCCGATGGCGATGAGGGTGTCCATGTTGGTGGCGCGATGCGCAGCCAACCGAACCGCGTTGCGAACGAACGGCCAGCCGCCGACAATCTCGACCACCACTGCCAGAGCCAGGACCGTCCACCCGGTGGCGGGTTTCTCCGGTGCCACAAGCGCCAGGACCAAAGCCGCGACGGCCAGCGGCCATGACAGGGCGGCACGCAGCGTCCAATGATCAGAACGTCCGACAGGGAGCCCGGCCCGGTCGGGTGGCGGCGGGCTCGCCCCGTACCCGATGTTTTTGACAGCCCGGCAGAGATCGTCCGGGTTGAGGCGACCAGGGTCGTAAGAGACATAGGCTCGCTCGGTGGCCAGATTGACCGAGGCGCTCACCACGCCCGGCAGGCGGTGAAGGCCCCGCTGGATCCTGGTGGCACAAGCGTTGCAGTGCATGCCCTCCAGGACCAGCTCTTGGGTCGGTGTACCAGCGGGGCGGGTGTCGTCGATCCGGGCACCGACCGACCCGGTCGACGGTGTGCCGCTAGTTGATGGCGGTGACTTGGTATCCGACATCTGCTATCACGGCCGCCAGTTGAGTGAAATCTACTCGGGATGTTTGGTAGGTGACGCGGGCGACCGAGGAGTCGAGGTCGACGCGGGCGTCAAGTACGCCGGGCTGCTCCAGCAGAATCTCTCCGATCAGTGATGCGCATGCCGCGCAGTGCATCCCCGAAAGAGTCAGATCCGCGGTGGCACTGCCCTCGCCACAGTCCTCTAGCGTTTCGGGGGGTTCACTCATCCTTGTCCTTGTCGGGCGTCGAGGTTTTTGGGTTGAAGGCCAAGGCGGGTTCGGGGTTGAGCCGGAGGTCGAAACGCAGAGCCCTGCGCTCCTCCCGGAGCCACTGAGCAAACACGGGGACGATGGCGACGAGGGTGAGCAGCTCGGCTGCGACCCACAGGAGCTCAGCGCCCGAGCGGGTGCTGCTGATCGTGTACATCGACACGGCCGGATGACGATCGCTGATTAGAGCAAGGGCCAAGAAGGACTCCACCGGTATGCCGATGACGAGATTGGTCAGGCGCGCTCCGGCGCTGGTGCTCCAGTGGAACACGGGATCCGAGCCGACGAGGGGCCACCAGAACAACAGCGCACTTAGCAGGAAGCCGATGTTGATCAGGTCCATGACCCACATGTGAAGCATGGCAAAGTTGAGCGCCGACGTGAGAAAGAACGCGAACATGGAGAAGTAGTACAGGAACCACACCGGAACGGGATGGCTGAGGACCCGGAATGTCCTAGAGCGAGCCAGACGCAACGGCCAGGGCCTCGCCCCCCGGGGCCGGGCCTCGAGGTAAAGCGTGAGAGGTGCTCCCAAACATAGGAGTGTCGGGGCTATGAGCATGAGCAACAGATGCTGGATGATGTGAGCCTGGAAGTAGTCGGCGGTGAAAGCGGCAACCGGCGATTGCAGGGCCAGGTCGACGGTGAGCAGGCCGGTGAGAAACGAAGCGGTCCTGATGCCGGGCCAGCGCCGGCCCGATGCTGCCATCGCCCATTCGGATCGCAGGTATGAGAGTCCCGCACCAACCAGTACCGCCGCTACGGTCAGGACGAACGGCCCGAACTTCCATTGGGTGAACGCATTATGGGCGTTCCACGCCACCTGGGGCATGCCGTTCATCGGCGATTCCGGGCTCATTCAACCCGCCCCGATGATCAACAGAGGGGCGATGGCCAGGATCGACGCCACGAATAGTCCTGCCGATGCGACGGCCGCAGAATTCGACTGACCTGAGACCAGCCGGTTGACCCGGACGGCAACATGGCTGGATGTACCGAAGGCGCAGGCGGGGACGCCGGACGGGTCGGCCATCTGGACGAGCGCGGACGCCAGAATACGTGGGTCGTCGTGGCGCGCCGCATAATCGTCTGCCGCCAATTCGAGGAGCAGGGCGACGGAGCGGGGAGCCCGGGACGCGTAAGGAATCCAGCTCAGCATTTCCCGTAGTGAGGCGAACGGCAGCAACGCCAGGTCATGGTGCTCGTGTAAGTGCCCCCTCTCGTGGTCCACAACTGCTCCGAGCTCGGATGGGCTCAGCATCCTTGTAGCCCCGTCGCTGACCACGATCCTCGGTCGAACCCCCGGCAGGCAGTACGCCGTCGCCCTGGGGTCCTGCAGCATCACCGCGCCGTGAAGATGCTCCGCTCGAACGGCGACCAGATCGAGGAGTATACGGTGCTGGCGCCTCATCGACACGGTCCCGATGGTCGTCACCACCAGACCGGAGACCAGGACGGCCACTGCGATCGCTGCCAGCGTCAACCCGCACGCTTCGGCAAGTCCGTTTACGGGAAGCTGGCGGCTGACGGCAGCACGGCCGAACAGTGCCGCCACGCCCGGGATGACCGCCCTATGAAGCGGCGCCACGGCCAGGCACAGGCCTGCTCCGACTGCCGAGAGGGCGCCGCTCACGCCAACGGCCTGCCACAACGCCACCGCCGC
Organism: uncultured Actinomycetota bacterium; assembly: GCA_963783945.1. GTDB lineage: Bacteria > Actinomycetota > Acidimicrobiia > Acidimicrobiales > Palsa-688 > CAWAPS01. Next base: position 175,655 of record CAWAPS010000005.1, on the reverse strand, counting down.
CCGAGGGGCCCGCTCCGGCCACCGCGAGCGCGAAAGCCATATTCCGACCGGGCCGAACATGACCACCGCCACCACACCCAGCAGGGCGCTCTGGATCACCCGGCCCTCCCTCGGCGGCTCTGCCCTGATTCCCGTCCGCTGAGAATCCCTCTGAGGACCTCCGCCTCCTCGGGGCTGACCGAGCCGGCGAAGAAGGCGAGAGCCGCGTTGGGATCGGGCGTCGAGCTGAGCGCCTCCCTCATGAGCGCGGCGGCATATTCCTCTCTCGAGCCGGTGGGCACGTAGCGGTGGGCTCGGGCTCCACGAATGCGTCGCACCATTCCCTTGCGCTCGAGCCGGTCGAGCACGGTGAGCACAGTCGTGTAGGCGTGATCTGGAAAGTGCTCCGACACCTCCCGGACGGTCATCTCGGCTGGCGCGGCCTCCCATAAAACTGCGATCACCTGCTGCTCGAGACCACCCAGCTGCACCAACGCGAGGATCCTCTCCTTCAGAGCATTACGACCAACATGTAGCCCATAGTCACGACCATCGCCACATGAGCCGAGGTCTCGAGCCGCGGTGCGATAAGGCCCCTTTGTCCTTGTCCATCAGGCCGCCTCACATTCTGATCGGCCGGAGGAACCCCGGGCGAATCGGTCGAGCCGGATACCGTGGCCGAACCGACGGCCAGTGAGAGCGTGGGTTGCGGCTGAACCGGCGCGGCGGCAGCCACCGGACTCACCGCGTCGATCTCCCAAATTGCCGATCCCAGCAGGGCGATCAGGAACAGAAGCGGCAGCCAGGTGAAGTCGGCGCCCAACCCGGAGGACCCACCCGCAGGAGCGACGTACATGTAGACCATGGCCAGAGCCATGACCAGATGGGCGCCGGCGTGCGACGGAGAATGCGCCGAAACGGTGCCGCCTCCCACGACGGCGTTTCCTCTCAGGTCAGCAAGGACCTTCATGGCGAACCAGGCCGCCATGACCGAGAAGATCACGACCCAGAATGCCTCGCTACCAAAGCTCAGCTCGGTGACCAGCATCCCGGCCATCGCCACGCCCATCACCGTGTGTGCCACGTCCACGTCGACGTGGGTGGGTCGGGACCATGCCCACGCCGCCCGAGCCTTCCGGACGTCGAACGCCACGCTGAGCATCACCGCGGCAAAGAAGTCGGCGAGCCAGGTGGGGCCCGACATGCTTGTCATGTCCATCTCACCCTCCTTCCGCCCCGGCCACAGCCGTAATGGTTGCGTTCAGTGGCCTCCAGTAGGCGAGTGCGATCAGGACGAGAAGCGGTCCAGAGTTGACGTCCGTGGCACCGTTTGTGAACAGCTCGCCCAGATTCTGCCCCACCACCCAGATGACGGCAGAGACCAGGACAGCCAAGCCGACGATCACATCCGCGCCGACCCGGGGCAGGTAAATACCCACTGCGATCACGGCACACACCACCGCCAGGAGGACCAGACCGTCAATCCGTGGTGGGCGACGGCAGCGGCCGCGTTCTTGTCCAGCCACTGCAGCCACCCCGGCTCGCCGGTCGCTTCGCCGGAAATGAGGTCGTGTAGGCCCTGCGCCGACCGGTTGGCCCCGGCCAGGGCGAAATAAGCAAGACCCCCACAACAGCACCCACAAGGCGTTGGCAGCCGGTTGCCCCACCACTCGGGACGCCTCGCAATGCGTGCTTTCGTAGGCACGCTGGGTGGGCCATAGCAATACCGCCAGTAGGGCGTACAGGATCACCGCGCCAGCCCCGTTGACCGTGTTGGCGTCTCCGGACAGGACCCCGCCCAAGCCTCCCCTATCCACCACACACCCAGCGACCAGACTACGGAGGCCGCCAGACCGGCCTTTGTGGTTCTGCGCACCGCGATGGCCACGCCCAGACCGATCTGGATGGCAGCGAAGATGGCGTTGGTCCAGCTGGGGTTGTGAGCGATGATCTTGCTCGACCAGGTGATCGGGGTGGCGATGACCGTCGGACTGCCCTGGGCGGTGGAGCCGATCATGGTCTTGCCGAAATCCAGAAGAACACCGCCTGGAGCTCGTGCACCCCGTCCAGCAGCCAGACCGTAGCCAGCCCGAGCTGCAGAAGCCTCCGTCGATCCGGCGGCTCCATCATCCCCGCACTGCAGCGGCCTGTGCTGGTGGCCGCCCGGCCAAGCCGAGCGACAGATCGGCCATGAGTCACCTCCTGCAGTTTTCCCGTGCCATCTACTACGACTAGTCGTAGAAAGTCTGTCCAGCCAATTCGGGCCGTCAACTCAGACCAGGTTGCTCGCCGGCAGGAACCGTCAAACCGACGGCTGGTGTCGGCTCAGGTCGTTGAGCACTGCCACCCCAACCGGCAGGGTGCCACCATCATCCCCGTGATCCGGTGGACTTGTCTCTACTACACCTGGTAGTTTGAGCAGGTGAGACCGGCGCTCGCTCTCTTAGTCTGCCTGCTCAGCGTGGTCGTCGCCTCGGGCTGTTCCACCGGTTCGGGCCCGCAGGCCACGGGTCCCAATCCCTCTCCGATCTCCATCGAAGTCTGCTCAGTCGAGCGCAGTCAGAAGTACCGGTGCGCTCGGCGACTCGCGACTATCTGTGTCGACACCGACCTGGAGTGACGACCGATACGCCTGTGATTACACCTTTCCTCAGGGAACAGTAACGATGTCGGTCAAGGAGCTGTCCTCCAAGTCTCAGACCAGTGCCTACTTCAGCGACCTGGCCCATCAGTTCGGCGACAAGCAGACGCTCTACGCTTTCGGCCAGGGAGCCTTTTTGACCGACAACGGCTCGGTCGTCGTGCGAAAAGACTGGAAAGTCCTGCTTGTCGACTCCACCCGGCTCGGTCCATCACGACTACCGCGGAGCTCTCAGGCACACCGGCCGAGACCATGGCGGCGGTCATCATGGCGTGCTGGGCCGGAGACTAGCGCTGTATGCCACCTCCTAGTCGACTGGCCTCAACCGTCGAGTAGCAGGCGACCGATCCAGTCCCCGGGTTCGGCGGCTGCTGCCGGGATGGCGGCGATGGCGCTGGCGGTATGGACGGTGAACGGTGTGAGAGCATCCTCTTCAGCGAGCTTGCGGAATATCAGGACGAACGCCACCTCGGGATAGCGCTGGTAACAAGCGAAGAATGTGCCCGCATCAGACACGGAAGTGCCGTTTTCATCGATCGTGCCGTTGTCATAAGAGAAACTCCGACGCAGCATCTTGGCGCCCCAGTTGTCCTCCGGCGAGGCCAGCCGGACGTGGGAATCAACTGGATAACCGGGGATCCCTCTGGCGTCCGGGCCGAAAGATCGAGGGGGTCCGACTTCTTCGATCCACCCAGCGGCGCCCCGCTGGCCTTGTGGCGGCCGATAGTCGTCTCCTGAGTGCTCAGCGACGTGAGGTCCCATCGCTCCAGGTCGATTCGGATGCGGCGAGCCACCAGGTACGTCCCGCCTTTCATCCAGTCCGGTCCCTCGTCGCCCACCCAGACGAACACGTCCATTTCCGGAGTCCCGCTCGGGTTGACTGTCCCGTCCTTGAACCCGAGCAGGTTCCTGGGAGAATCACCGTGTCGCGACGGCGGACTGAAGCCTGACTGCGTCCAGCCGGGTCTCACCATGCCGCGACCGGCTCGAGCCAGTTGCCGCACCGTATGGAAAGCAACCTGGGGATCGTCGGAGCACGCGTGAACCGTCAGGTCCCCACCCTCGCTTGACCGGCTCAACCGGTCACAAGGGTACGACGGAAGATCGACGAGGGGAACCGGGGCTCGATCTCGGAGGCCGAAGCGGTCCGTGCCAAGGGATGAAAAGAGGCTCGGACCGAACCCGACGTTCACGGTGAGCCAGCCGGCGGCAAGCCCACGGCTTCTCCGCTGTCGGCCTGTGGCGAGGTCGGGCTCGTGGGTCGGGCCGACGGCTGGCCTGAGGTCAGGCGGGCGCTCATCTCGGTCCACGCCTTCAGGAGCCATCCCACGTCACTACGTTTGTCGGTTATTCGTCGAACGTCGCGAACTTGGAGTAGCTCTGCGCCGGTGTTGCTATTCCTCCCTGGTGGTTACCGAAGAATGGCTCTATCGATCCGGACGCATCTGGAGAGAAGGACCCTCCGTGACCGTCCACCCACGCTGATCCGCCGGCGCCCAGACCCGCACCGACGGCCACGGCGCCGGTCACGCCCAGGAACTCGCGCCACGAGATCAAACCTCGGGCCGCTCCAGCAGACATACGACGAACCGTAGTAGACACGAGAAGCGGCTCGAATCACGCGACGCTAGGCGGGCTCTTAGGAGATCGCCCGGTTTGACCCCGAAGTTACGCCAAGCGTTCCGAGGAGGGATCCGCGGTACAGGGCCTACAACTCGATGCTTGGGGGCACGGCCAAGACCGGCTGATGCTCGGCCGTTGTCGCCACCAGATGGTCGTGTCGGTAGCGGGCGGCGGACTGCGAGGTGTCGACCCGGGATGGCAGGCCGTCGATCTCGGCGCGGCGGTGGTCAAGTCGGCCGGCTAGCGCCCAGACCTGGCGCTGGTGCTGGCGGCCGTGGTCGATGACCGCCCCGGTGCTCGCTTTCCGACGCTCGAAACGGGCAGAGGCGTGGTCAAGGGTGGCTTGGTGGCGGGCGATCTCCTGGTCGAGACAGTCGATCCGGGGGGCCACGAGGGTGTCCCAGCGTTGCTGAGCGTCGCCTTCTCGCCGGTCCCACTGTTTGGCTTGTTTGCTGGCGGCGTGGCGATCCCGCCAGCGGGCCCCTTGCTCGGCGATGTGCTCGGCCCGCTCCCGGGCCGCTCGGACTTCGGTCAGGTCCCGGACCGCCCGTCCCGGGTCAGTGTCGGCCCAGAGTCCGGTGCCGCGGTCGAGATCAGCCCTGGCTTGCCGGGCCGCGTGGAGAGCCTGTTCGGCCTGGCCGAGGGTGGCGGTCCGGTCTGGCAGGTTGATGCCGACTACGGCTTGGCTGGCGATGGTTTTCTCGGCATGGATGACGGCGGCGTAGCGGGCTTGGTGCTCCTGGGACAGAGCCTGGTAGCGCTGGCGGTCGAGGGTCGCGGGGTCGGGTAGGGCGGTATCGATGGCCCAGGCGGGGGTGCGCCGGGTGGCCCAGTCCCGGCGGAGATCCTCGACGGATTGCGGCAGATCGTCGGCGACTGCCCACACCTGGGTGGCTTGCCGGGCGCGGGACAGAGCCACGTATGCCAGTTCGCGTCCCCCGCCGTCGGCAAAGAGGTGGGCCCGTTCGACGGTGGCGCCCTGGGCCCGGTGCACGGTGGTGGCGTACCCGTAGCCCAGCCGGTCGGACCCGGCCTCCTCCGTGTCGAGTTGTACCGTCTGGCCATTGTCTGTGCGAAGCCTCAGGATGCGCTGGCCCGGGTCCACCGCCTTGATGACGGCGCGCTGGGAGGTCACCAGTGTGCCGTCGAGGCCGGGGGCCAGCGTGACAACTTGGTCTCCGGCCCGGTAGCGGTTCCCGCCGGCGCAGACCAGCTCGGGGCCGTTCAGCCGGCCTGAAGTCTCCATCCATTCCCGGGCGTGTTGGTTGAGGGCGGCCACGTTGGCTCGCCGCCAGGCGTACAGGCCCGTATGGTGCCCGCCGGCTACATCGGAGGCCCAGGCCTCGACCGCTTGCTGCAAGGCTTGGTCGCGGTCCGGGGGCGGTGTGGATGCGGCCCTGGCTGTGGTACCAGGCGACCGCTTTGGCCACTTCGCCGTCGCGCAGCTCGGCCAGGGCCCGGCGTTCGCCGGGGTGGCGCTGGCGGCGGTTCTCGACGAGGCGGTGGACCGAGTCGGGGTGGCGGCGTACCAGGGCGGCGAGCGCCCCGCCCGGCCCGACCGCGCCGAGCTGGTGGTGGTCGCCGACTATCACGAGTTTGGCGCCCGGCCGCGTCTACGCGGGCGGTGAGGCGCGACCAGGTGGGCGTCTTCGGTCATGCCGGCCTCGTCCAAGATGACCATTGTTCGGTCGTCCAGGATGAGCCGGTCGTGGTCGATTCGCCACAGCAGACTGGCCAACGTCCGCGTCTCCGCCACCTCTGCTTCCCGGCCCAGGGTGCGGGCGGCCTGGCCCGAGGTGGCGGTCCCGACGACCTGACAACCCGATGCCTCATAGGCTGCCGCCACCACCTTGAGCATTGTGGTTTTGCCTGCCCCGGCCACGCCCACCACCAGCTCCGCGCCCCGTCCGGAGCGGCAGATACCAAGAGCCGCCTGGCGCTGCTCGGCCGACAGGGCTGCACCGAGGATCTGCTCGGCCGCCGCGATCGCTTTGTCGACCGCGGCTGGGCTGGTGGTAGGGGCGTCGCTGCGCTCCAACTGGCGCCCCACCGCGTCGGCGATGGCCTGCTCGACAGCGAGCACCGAAGCCAACGCGTAGGGCTGTTCGCGGGCGCCGGCCACCCCGACCAGAGGGATCGCCTCAGGATCTTGCCAGCGCCCGATCGGCGAGCAAGTCGAGGATCCTGGGGTCCTGCCCGAACAGAAGCGGGGCCATCTCGACGATCATGTGGCGGCGGGAGAAGACCTTCCGCCGGGCCAGGTCCCCATCTGATGACAGCACGTCACCGAGCATGGCCCGAACCGTTTTCAACGACAGTTTCGCCGGTGAGCCCAGCTCGCGGCCAGAGTTGTCTATGGCCTGGGTGAGCCGCTGTACCGGCCATCCGATCGCCTCCAGCTCGGCCCGCCACCGTCCCACCAGCTCACCGCCCACCGCATGTTCCTTGGCCTGGCGGGTGGCCCTCGCCGCCACCGACCGGGCCCGCGAGGAGTGGGCCCCACGACGTTGACATTCGACATCGATCTCGGCCGCCCGCTTCGAATGCACGTCGATGACCTCCTCGGGAACGCCGGCGATCCTCCAGTGCCGAAGCCGTCCCGACGGGCCCTGATCCGCCTCGATGCCGTATCCGAGTTCGACCGCGACCCGGGCTGCCGCGACCCGCCCGACCATGGTGGCGGCGTGCAGATGTTCCCGCCACAGGGCGGTATCCGCGGCCTTCCAACCGCCCAGGCTGTCGCGCATCTCGACCACGTTGGCCAGCAGCACATGATCGTGTGGGCAAGGATCCCCAGCGCGCGAGGTTGCGTGGCGGGTGTGGGCGTAGACCAGCCCGCCCGTCGGTGTCACCGTGGCCGACCGACCTCGCCGGCCGCCGACGTTGCAGGTCACCTGATCGAGGTAGCCCAAGGTGGCGTCGCGCTCGGCGTCCATGATCTGATGCATGTCCTCGGCCCGGCCGATCACTCCCAACTCGGCGACGCTCTTGTGCGCCGAGATCACCAGCTCCATACCGGGCCGTCGGGCCGACACCAACCGCTGCCCGGTGGCGGGGTGGCGGGCCCCGCCGGGACCGTAGACCGCTTCGTACTCCTCGGCGCTGACGGGGCCTTCCAGGCCCAAAGCGAAGGCCCCGGTGCCGCCCCAGCGAAGCGGCGTCTCGCCTCGCGACGCGTAGTAGGACAGAGCCATCCCCGGATAGTCGTCGCCGCGCTCGAGCACGGTGGACCGGTGATACTCGACCGACTCCGCCCCCATCATTCTCATCCACGCCACTGGCCTCACCTCCTTCGCGCCGGCTCGCTGCTCTCGGCAACCCCCCGGGGTTGCAACCGTATTCTCTCTTTCGGCATTTGTATCAGGTAGAAGTGACCTTTGTGGGGTGATATTGGGTGGAAGGCAGGTGATTATTGGTGGGATGAATAGATGATCTGGGCGGTGAGGTGCCGTGCAGAGGTGGAGTTAGTAGGAGTGCTTTTCGTTGTAGTTGCTGAGGTACTGACGTTGGCGGTGGATTCGACAGCGTTTCGGCTCCGTGGATTTGTCTCGAAGAACAGGACACAAAACCGTCTGCTGTTGTCCGCATATTCATGACAGTAACCGCACGAATCTAGGCCTACTTTTCTACGTCCCGCTGGGGGGAACACAAACCGCTTCGTCGCATCATCCCGTCACCGGTGACAGGCCAGCGGGAGCTCGATGCAGCAAATCAGCCACCCCCGGCCCCGAAGAGTGAAGGACGCACTTCGCGTTCCGCCATCGCTGACAGGTGACGGCCCGATCCCCATGTCAAACACCCCGTCGAATCCCCCAGGAGAAGAGCTGATGAACCCACAACGGCATGAAAAGGCCATCGGGTTCGGTCCGCCGGGACCGGCTCGGCGGCTGCTGGTTGTTCGACCGCCTACAGACAGCATGGGCATCAACTCAGCCGGAGTCTCGATCACACCTCCACGACCGTCCTTCGAGCGAGGTGGCTCCAGGTCCGTCGTAATAGCCGGGATGGCGAAACGCCTCTTAGGTGAGAGACCGACTCGCACTCGGAGGAAATCGTGAACCAAACTAGGACTTCGGCTACCGCCACCGCGATAAGCCACAAGGGCGGGCGACCTCGGCCGGCGCTCGTTATCGCCCCAGATAGCCTGCCCTGGCGACAGCGGCTTGGTCCGTTGGGGTGGACGGCGCTACAGCACCTGGCCCTCAGCTCTCACCGCACCGACCAGGGCTGGGCGGTGGCCGTGGGAGTCCGCGATATCGCCGTCGGCCTCGGGGTCACCAAAGACACCGCAGCGCGGGCCGTCTCACATCTTGTGAGGGCCGGGTTGGTGGCCCGGGGCCGAGTCGAGGGGCCGGGTGGCCGTCGGCGCTCCGGCTATTTGTTGAACCTTCCCGCCCCCATCCAGCTGGTCGAAGATTCCAATCTCGTTGAAGCTCTCGATGCGCACCGGACTCCCCACCAACAGATGAACTACACAGGCTTGACTGGCGCTCAACCCGGTCGTCTTCTCGAACCGCAACTTGGCCTGAGCGGTCCTCGCCGAGCCGGCCGTGCTGAAATCGACGCCAAGCCATCCGGACCGTCTTGGCGGCGGTGGCATTGCGACCGGACGGCTCTGTTCGACACAGCCCAGGGCGGCGACGCCCCAGTCGTGGCCGGAGACACTGGAGAAAGGCCATGAGCGGTGAACTCACACCGGCCGAGCGCTCACTCCGGGCCCGGGCCGCCGCCTATCGTCTGCACAGCCTGTACGACAGCCGTGAGCTCACTGCCAACGCTCGCGCCGCCTTCCGGGACCGCTTCACCCGGCAGGTAGATCCCGACGGGGTGCTCTCGGAGTCGGAACGGCAGCGCCGAGCCGAGTGCGCTCGCAAGGCCTACTACGCCGCCCTGGCAGCCAAGTCGGTCCGGGCTCGCCGGACTAGGCGCCAAGCAGGCGGCTCGAGTTGACCGCAACGGCCGCCTCGGCGCCGGGGCACTACCCGCAGCCGAGGTCCTCGCCGAAGAATGCCAGTGGGACCAGATTGTGCCGGCCCGATACGTGCTCAACGAACTCGCTGACGGCGGTGTCGCTCCGGTCGGGCCTCCGGCGCGTCGGGAGCGGACGTTAGAGCCCGATCTCCGGACCCTGAGATGGTTGGTCCAGCCCGAGGTCTCCCTGAGCCGTCCACGAACCATAGAGCGGCAACAGCTGGGCGTGTCGCCGCTGACTGGCGGAAGGTGAGACACCAGGCGGCTGGTGCGGTCGGCCTGTCTCCTGGGAGCGGGTCGGTTGGGCTTGCTCCCGCGCCACCTCGTCTCTCAGTTCGTGGCTCCAGTCACGGATCGCTTGGCGGACCTGCTCGAGCCGCTTGGCGTCTACTCCGTAGCGCGTGAAGTCTTGATCTGCGAACCGATCGATGGCTGCTAAAGCCTCAGCGAACCAGCCCCGGCTGAAGCCGGCGTCAACGCTGGCCGCGAGCTCGAGGAGGCGATCCTTGGTGTAGCGGCCGCTCTGGAGTATCCCAGCGAGGTCGAGGTAGTCGCGGGCGAGGGCCCGGCTGAATACTGTCGCCACCTTGGCCGCCACTGCGTCGGTTTCCGCCAGCACCGGACCCACGGAGAGCACCACGGGCTGGTGTTTGCGGTAATCGGCAGCGAGATCGACCGACACAGCCCGTTCGGACGCTCGGTCAGTGACTTCGATGCGGGCGAAAGTCTCTGCCTGGCGGGTCACTTCGACGCCGAATCCCTGCTGGCGAAATGCTGCCGATACGGCGGTGACGGCCGCGGCGAAACTCTTCGCGTCCCACCTGTCTGTGAACAGGTCGATGTCTTCGCTCATGCGGTCGACCAGTTGGTGGGCCTGCAAGGCGTAGCCGCCCGCAAGGGCGAATCCGTATTCTCCGAGGACATCGAGCCCGACGCCGGCCAGGCGCGCTTGCAGTTCGTCCACGCGTCTAAGCGGCCCGGCCCAGCTCCGGGAGACGCTCCTCCCAGATCCTGCGGACGCGCCGGGGAAGCCACAGCCGCCGCCATACTTCGGCCAGCGCCCCGCCATTGACGTACTGGCTGATCTGTTCGGTCGAGGCCGCCTCTTGGAGGACCACCTCGTACACCACCCTGCGGTCAGCGTCCAAACCCATGTCGTATGTGCGCCTAGGTCCCCAATCGATGGTGATCGGCAATTCGATCGTCCCCTCGGTGGGGCCGCCCAGGTCGGCCAGGCGCGCCGGAGGATCCGGATACGGCCGACGGTCACCGTAGTGGCGCCGCTCGGGCACGAAGGGATCTCTGGTGGCCATTGACTCCAGTGTGCCGGAAGGTTGTGACGCTCTCGAGCGATTAGCGATCCTCTCGCATGACGAGGGTGACTGCTGGGCGCCGCCGGTGACGACGAAGCCCCCCGCTGAGAGCACGTGGCGAGGAACAGCTGGCGGTGGGCCGCCCGGGCCCGCTCGTCGGCGGAGGCGACGTACCGCTGGAACGCCTGCCGGCTGCGCCACCCGGCCACGGGCATAAGGGCGCCCTCCTGACTGCCCTGGGCTAGCCAGTCGTGGGCCTAGGAGTGACGAAGCTGGTGGGGATGGATCGACCCAGACCCACTTCCTGCCCACGGTGGCGGTCACCTCTACGATGCCGGAATCCGACAGGGCTCCCTTCTTGCGTAGCTCGTCGAGCAGTACCCGGCTCGTCATCCACGAGGCTCGATGATGGCCTCCGCCGGCGACAGGATGGGAAGACTTGGTTCAGAGCCGGTCGCCGGGCGCCCGACCCTGGTAGGCGGCCCGGGCCCGCTCGTCGGCCGCCGACGCCCCGTAGCGGCCGAGCATCTCCCGGGTGCGCCAACCCACCAGGCGCATCAGGTCGGTTTCGTTGCCGCCGTCGGCTAGCCAGCGGTGGGCGAAGCTGTGGCGGAACAGGTGGGCGTGAACATGACCGATGCCGGCCTTGCGGGCCCGACGCTCGATGAGCGAGCGGATGCCCGGGGTGCCCATCGGGCCTCGCTTGCCCAGCCATAGGGCGTCGGTGGTGGCCGCGTAGCTATTGCGGGCCCGCAGGTGGATGTAACGGTCGAGGGCGCTGGCGGTCTTGGCCCCGAACGGGCAGGCCCGAGGCCGGCGGCCCTTGCCGATCACGATGGCCACCCGCTGGTCCAGGTCGACGTCGCCGATGGCCAGGTTGGCGAGTTCGGAGAGGCGCATGCCGGAGTCGAGGAACAGGCGGATCACCGCCATGTCCCTGCGGTCGTCCCACCCCTTTCCCTCGCACGCCGTGACCAGTTTGCGTAGCTGCTCCTCGCTCAGGACCGGCACAGGTACGTCAGGGACTTGGGGTGGCTTCATCTTGCGCATGGGGCTGTCGGTGATCTCACCGAAGTCGACCAGGAAGTTGAACAGGGCGGTGAGGGCCCGGTAGCGGTTGTTGGCGGTAGCCGGCGACTTTGTGCAGACGAGCTGCTCGATGAAGCTCTCGACGTGCTCGCGGCCGATGTGGGCCACCTGAGTCGGCATGCCTGCTTGACTCAGAAAGTCCAGCAGCTGGGCCGCGGCCTCGCCGTAGACCTGAATGGTCTTCGGGCTCTTGTTGGCCGCCCGCAAGGAGCGCTCAAAGCTGGGGATGAGGGCAGCCAGGTCGCCTACGCTGGCGGTGGTGATCCGGTCCGTCATAGCCTTCCTTTTCGACTCCGACTCTAACGACATGGCTCCATTTCGTGACCTATCGATATATCGTAAAGGTTATCCGCTGAAACTGGGTTATCCGCTCAACGAACGTTGTACCACCCGTCAGGCCGACAGTCTAAACGAGAACATCCAGGTCAGACCGCCTTTTAATCACCGGGGAGTGGCGCAGCGGTAGCGCACCTGCTTTGGGAGCAGGAGGTCGGGGGTTCGAATCCCCCCTCCCCGACCCACGTCCCGCATAAACGCCCCGTCGGCCGATGGCCGGACATATAGGATCAACGGCTGCCTCTGCGGGCGTAGCTCAACGGTAGAGCGTCAGCCTTCCAAGCTGGTTACGCGGGTTCGACACCCGTCGCCCGCTCCCGAGCGAACACTCGAAGCCCCAAACCCCAATGACCGCGCCCTGTCGTCCTAGTAGACGCAGCTCTCGATTTCGGCGGAGCCTGCTCGGCTTGGCCGCCGGATTGGCTGTCTTCGGGCTGAGCCCGATGGCTACGGCGGCCGCCCGGGTTCTTCCGCCCGCCGGGGGCCAGTTGACCTGGTCTCAGGCGCTCCCCCGGCTCAGACCTCCCCCGCTCGAGTACGCGTCGGCCGTGTACGACAGCGACAACGGCACTGTGGTCCTGTTCGGCGGGGTGGAGACCAACGGCGACCTGTCCGATACCACGTGGGTTTGGGCGCACTCCGACTGGACCGCCTATTCGGCATCACAAATCCAGGCGCCGCCCGCCCGCGAGATGGCCTCAATGGCGTTCGACCCCCGCCTTCACAAGCTGATCCTGTTCGGTGGACAGGGCGCCGGGGGACAGTTGCTCGACGACACCTGGGCGTGGAACGGCGCGTCCTGGTACCAGTTGACGGCCGGGCCGAACGACATCCCGGGCCCTCGCGAGGCGGCGGGCCTGGCCTATGACCGCAACGGCAACCTCGTGCTGTTCGGTGGAACGGGCTATCAGTCGACGGAGGCGGCTCAGGCGATAGGTGGGCCGGCGGGAACGCCGGGGTCCAGGCCTGCAGCGGGGCCGGTGCTGGCGGGGGGCGCCACCGCTGGGGCGGCGTCGTCAGGTAGTACCGGGACGGCCACAATCGCGGGCGCGGTGGGAGGGATGGGGGGGGTGAGCGGAGGCGGGGCGCCGGCGGGCGGGGCTACCGCTGCCGCTGCGACCGCCGCGACCGCGGCAGCCACGAGTCTGGGCGAGACGGTGGCGTCACCAGCGCAGAGCTCGGGGGCCAGCACGTGGCGGACGCCCGCCCCCAAGCCCTCGACAGTTGGGGAGAACGGCCGGAAGACGAAGGGGACGGCCCGTTCCGACGCCGCGGGAGCGTCCGATCCGGAGGCGACCGCGTCAAGCTCGGCTCGGCTCAGCGCCGCGGCCGCGACCGCGGTCTCCGCCTCCTCCTCGGCCCCAGCATCGGGAACCTTCTCGGTCTCCGATCCCGCCTCGGGAACCTCCTCGACCCCCGCCGCCCCCGCCTCGGCCTCGGACTTATCCTCGGCCCCCGCCGCTGCCTCCGCCCCCGTCTCGGCCCCGTTGGTCGGCCGACCCGTGGGCCCTGACCCCGCCCTCGGTCCGGCCGCGGGGACTTCCGCTGCCGCGGCTTCGGCACCGGAGGCCGTCTCGGCGGCGTCCGGGTTACCCGCGCCCACCGAGCTGGCCGCCGTGAGCTCAGCGTCGGCCGCGGTCATCGTCCCGTCGGCGGCCGGGCCGCTCGTCGCCCTCGGTGACACGTGGCTGTGGACCTCCACTGGCTGGGTCGAGGTAAGCACCGGCCAGCCCGCGGGGTCCAGTCACGCCAAGCCGAGCTCGCCTCCGGCCCGCTCCGGAGCAGCCATGTCATACGACAGCGCAACGGGCGACGTCGTGCTGTTCTCGGGCCAATCCGGGCCCGTCGGGTCGGCCGGTGCCGATCTGTTGTCCGACACCTGGCTGTGGAACGGGTCGTCATGGGCCCAACCCAAGACCAAGACCGAGCCTCCCCCCCGGTCGGGCGGCGCATCCACCGATGATCCCAACCTCGGAGGCGTGCTGCTGCTCGGCGGCGGCGGAGCCAAGGGCCCGCTGGGCGGGAACTGGGTGTGGTCGAATAGCGGCTGGAGCGATCTGACCACGGCTGCCGTCATACCGCCGCTCGAGGGCCTTGCCGCCGCCTTCTCCTCCGCCATCGGCGAGGTGGTGGCGTTTGGGGGAGCTACGTCCGGGAGCCAGGTCCTCGGGGACACTTTCCTGTTGGGCACAGCTCAGCCGACCCAGTCGGGGTCAGGCTCGCAGACCAGCTCGTCGACCCCTACGGTCCCGGGGGGTCGGTCCGGGATCCCGCCCACCACTTCCACGACCGCTGCCTCCTCCTCCACCATCACATCCGCACTTGGAGGAGGCCGGGGTGGCGCAACCCCGGCAACTGCCCCTCTCACCGTCGACCTCTCAGCGGTCCGGGCCGGCGGCCGACTGGTTCTCTCCGGCGGGGGCTTTCGCCCGGGAACGATCGTGTCGATCACCTTCCACTCGAAGCCAGACCTTCTGGCCACCGTCAGGGCCAATGCGGCCGGCCGATTCACGGCCAGCGTGGCCATTCCGGCCAAGGTCGGGAGGGGAACGCACCACCTGGTGGCAAGTGGCCTGAACGCGGCCGGCCGACTCGCCGAGCTCGAAGCCTCGGTTCGCATCCTCGGAGGCTCGGGCTCCAGCAGTCCCACCGCGGTGGAGACCGGGGTCATGCTCGCAGTCGCTGTAGGGATCCCGGTTGCCGCCTGGTTGTCCATGAGCGGGTATGGGTGGCTGCGACGTCGGACCAGGCGGCCGGCCGGCCGGCCGGTGTAACCACGGTCGTCGCTGATTCCCGGTGCGGGCGGCCCGCCGCCCCGCACCCTTGCTCATGACCTCATCCTGAACTCGAGCTTTACCGTTAAGAGCCCGGGACCCCTATTCCGCCGGGTTGCGTTCGTGCAGGGTCAGCAACGCGTGAGCCGCCACCGTCCCCGCATCCACGATGTGCCCCCCGCCCACGAGGCCGGCGAACTCGGCGTCCGTGACGAAGCGGTGGATCATGTCCTCCTCGGTCGCCTCGCGCGTCGGCGTACCGGCCCTCAGGCCAGTGGCCAGGAACACGTCGAAGCCCTGGGAGCAGAATCCGTAGGCCCCGTGGAGATGGCCGAGATGGACGACCTCCTCGGCCGTCAGACCCGTCTCCTCGGCCAGTTCGGCCCGGGCCAACGCCTCCTGGTCGCCCGAGGATCCGCCGGCCCACGAGCCCTGAGGAAATTCCCAGGCCCGGCGGGCCACCGGGTAGCGGTACTGCTCGACGAGCCACACGCCTCCTCTCTCCCGAGGTATGACGAGGGCGAAGTCCGCCTTGTCGACAACGCCGTAGACCCCTTCCGAACCGTCCGACCGGCGGACCCGGTCCTCCCGGACGCTCATCCAGGGATTGGAGTAGACGGTCCTGGATTCCAACTGCTTCATCCCGTCATGATGGCGGGCCCGGGACGACGGCGGACGGCCGGGTGGGGCGGGGTCTGTCTCGCGATGGGCGGACGCCGGAACCAGGGGTGGGCTATTTTCTCGTAGACATTTTGTGTTCTCGGAGCCGAATCGCACGTTTTCCGTGCGTTTTGACACCGAGAATACGAAATGTCGACGAGAAATCGGCGCCCGAAGCCGGTTGGGGGTACCCGAGGCCTGTCCGGGGAGCCCGAGACCCGCTCGTCCCGTCGGGGAGCCCGAGACCCGCTCGTCCCCACCCGAGGCCCGTCCCGCCACCGCCCGACGCCCGCCCCGGCCGCCCCCCCGGCCGGTCCCGGCCCCCGTCACTCGAACAGGTCGGGATCCGTCCGCACGATCTCGTCCCATAACGGCTGAAAGGAGAACCAGCCGGCCAGAGGGAACCCGGTCTGGTCCCGGCTGAACCGGGCCCCTTCAGCCGGGATGTGCTTGGGCGTACCCGCTGCCTCGGCGAGCAGCTGGGCCTGGCACGACCGCTCCATGGTCACGAACCACCAGGCGGCCTCGTCCACCGACTGGCCCACGGTGAACAGCCCGTGATTCTGGTGGATGGCGGCCTTGTGCGGGCCGAGGCCGGCGGCGAGCGCCCTACCTGCCTTCTCGTCCACCGCCACCACCCCCCCGCCGTCCTCCACCACCACGTGATCCTCGAAGAACATGCACGCATCCTGGGTGATCGGATCGAGCAGCCGGCCGAGCGACGAGAACGCCTTTCCGTGGACCGAATGGGCGTGAGCCGCCGCCACCACGTCGGGCCGGGCGGAGTGCACGGCCTGGTGGATGACGAAGGCGGCCCGGTTCACCGGGCGGCGGCCGTGCACCACCTCGCCACTGTGATTGACCAGGATGAGATCCGACACCCGCACGTGGCGGAAGCTCATCCCGAAGGGGTTGACCCAGAAGTGGTCCGTGAGCTCCGGATCCCGGGCCGTGATGTGGCCGGCCACCCCCTCCCCGAAGCCGAGCCGGCCGAAGATTCGCAACGCCCCGGCCAGACGTTCCTTGCGGTGCTGACGCTCGGCGTCGACCGAGTCGAACGCCGGCGGCCTCTTGAACTCGACCGCCTCCTGGTCAGGAACGAAAGTGCTCTGGAAAGCTTCGGGCATCACGACCTCCATGCGTCCACTGGACCTATTTACCATGCGCCGGTCGGAAAGGTCGTGTCAACGGGCGGGGGCTGACCGGCACGGCGTGCCGCCCCGCAGGCGGCTTCGGGGTGCGCCTGTGGCTAGTTTGAGGCCCGACCGATCCGACCCGATCCCTCGGGTCGGGCACACCAAAGGGAGGCACTGGTGGGCGCACTAGACGGACGCATAGCAGTGATCACGGGGGCCGGCCGCGGCATCGGCCGGGCTCACGCCCTGCTGTTCGCGAGCGAGGGGGCCAAAGTCGTGGTCAACGATCTCGGTGGGGCAGAGGACGGCTCGGGCGCGGACGCCGGTCCGGCTCACGCCGTCGCCGAGGAGATCAGGTCGCTCGGTGGCGAGGCCGTAGCCAACACCGACAACGTGGCGGACTTCCAAGGTGCAGAACGGTTGATTCAGGCCGCTGTCGACTCCTTCGGCGACGTCAACGTGCTCGTTAACAACGCCGGGATCCTGCGCGACCGCATGCTCGTGAACATGTCTGAGGCCGAGTGGGACGACGTCATCCGGGTCCACCTGAAGGGACACTTCGCTCCGCTGCATTTCGCTGCGGCCTACTGGAGGGACCGCAGCAAGGCGGGCCAGGACGTGAACGCCGCCGTCGTCAACACCTCGTCAACCTCCGGCTTGTTCAACAATGTGGGCCAGACCAACTACGGCGCGGCCAAGACTGGGATCACCAGTTTGACCATCATCGCTCAAAAGGAGCTCGACCGGTACGGAGTCAGGGTGAACGCGATCGCGCCGGCGGCTATGACCCGCCTCATCGGCACCATCCCGGGCCAACAGCAGCAGAATGACTCGATCGATTGGGCGCCGATGGATCCGGCGAACGTCTCGCCGTTCGTGGCCTACCTCTGCACAGCCGACTGCCCCATCAGAGGCCGGGTCTTTCTCGTCCGAGCCGGGGACGTTTCGCTCTTCCAGCCGTTCGCCATCATCGACGAGATCCACAAAGACGGCCAATGGACGATCGAGGAGCTGAAGGAGGAGGCCGCTCACTTCGCTGACGTGCCTTTCTCGCTCAACGATCCCTTCCAGATGGGGAACTAGCCGTACCGCCCGGATGTCAGCGGTCGTCGTTGGCGTGCAGATGGGCGGCCACCCGGTCGGCGATCTGCCCGAACAGCTCCGGAGGGATGTGGTGGCCCATTCCGGGCACCATCACCAGCTCGGCGCCCGGAATGGCGGCCGCCGTGGCCTTTCCTCCCGATGGGTCGATCAGCACGTCATCCTCGCCGTGGATGACGAGCGTCGGGCACTCGAGCCGGCGCAGAGCGGCCGTGCGATCCCCGGAGGCGATGATGGCAACCAGCTGCCGCCCGGTTCCGGCCGGGTGAAAAGCCCGATCGAACGCCGCTCCAGCCAGCTCCCGTACGTAGTCCTCCTGAAAGGCGAAGCCAGGCGAAGCGATCGTCTTCGACACCTCGACCGACTGGTCGATGGCCCCGGCCCGGTCTTTGGCCGGGGCTCTCACCAGCAGCGCCATGGCGTGGGGCTGCGGCGCCCCGACTGCCGGATCCCCGGTACTGGACATGATCGACACCAGACTGCGGACGCGGTCCGGGTGCTCGATCGCGAGTGTCTGGGCGATCATCCCGCCCATGGACACGCCCAGCACGTGGGCGGACCGGAGACCCAGGGCGTCGAGCAGGCCGGCGGCGTCGCGGGCCATGTCGGACAGCACGTAGGCGGAATGAGGGCTTCCGGCCACGGCCGCCACGACATCGGCAGGACCTGAATCGTCCAACCAGGTCGACCGACCCACGTCTCGGTTGTCGTAGCGGATCACGAAGAATCCCCGGTCGACCATGGCCCAGACGAAATCAGGGTGCCACCCGATCATCTGGACCCCGAGCCCCGATATCAACAGAACGGGCGGGGCACCGGCGTCCCCGGCAGCGTCATACTCGATGCTGATCCCATTCGCTGTGGTCGCAGTCACCTGTCGAACTTATCGCCGAGGCTCCCAGTCGATGGAGCTAGGAGCCCCGCCACCGTGTAAGTATCTGTCCCAGCCGTCCGATGTCGTCCCGAAAAAGGCAGGTGCTATGACCGCGATTCCCGAGACCCACCGCGATCTTCTGAACGCCTCGACCGCCGTACTCGGCACGATCGGGTCTGACGGCCGGCCTCAACTGACTGCGGTTTGGTTCCTGGCCGACGCCGACAAGGTGCAGGTGTCGCTCAACACGACGCGCCAAAAGGTGAAGAACCTGAGGACCAACCCCGCGGTGGCCATATTCATCCTCGACCCGGCCAACTCCTTTCGGTACGTCGAGGTTCGAGGTGACGCCGAGATCGCCGATGATCCCGACTACGCCTTCGCCGACCAGCTGGGCGCCAAGTACGGCGCCGACCTGCGCACCTTCGACGCGCCTGGATCCAGCCGGGTGACCGTTACCATCCGACCCACCCGGGTCAACGCCGTCGACATGAGCGCGGGCTGAGCTGTAGTCCGGCCGCGGTCGGGTCAGAAGAGCTTGCGTAGCAGCCGCTGTTTGAGCCCGGAGTAGGGGGGATAAGCGACGCTCGGATCGAACCGGGTGGGCCGGTTGAGCACGGGTTTGCGGTGAGTGAAGGTGTCGAAGCCGGCCTTGCCGTGATAGGCGCCCATGCCGCTCGCACCAACCCCACCGAAAGGTAGTGCGGGCACCGCGGCGTGCAGCAGTGTCACGTTGGCTCCGACCGCCCCCGAGGACGTCCGGGCGACCACCCGATCGATCACGGCCGGGTCTTCGGCGAAGACGTAGAGCGCGAGGGGCTTGTCCCGCTCGTTGATCGTGGCTATCGCCTCGTCGCTGTCAGAGACAGTGACGACCGGAAGGATCGGGCCGAAGATCTCCTCGCCCATCACCGGCTCGTCCCACCCGACGTTCCTGAGCACGGTCGGCGCCAAGTAGCGCTCGGACCGGTCACCATGGCCTCCGAGCACGATCTCAGCCGACTTGCGCCGGTCGAGCAGGCCGTTCAGCCGATCCCAGTGCGTTTCGTTGATGATCCGCGGGTAGTCCGGGCTCGACCGAGGGTCCTCTCCGTAGAAATCCCGAATGGCCCGTACCACGGCTTCCACGAACATCGGCTCGACCCGGCGATCGACCAGCACATAGTCGGGAGCGATGCAGGTCTGACCGGCGTTGACGAGCTTGCCCCATGCCACCCGCCGGGCCGCGACATCGAGGTTGGCCCCCCGGTCGACGATGACCGGGCTCTTACCACCGAGCTCGAGCGTGACCGGGGTGAGGTGTTTGGCCGCCGCTTCCATGACGATCCGGCCGACCGTCCCGTTGCCGGTGAAGAAGATGTGATCCCATCTTTCGGCCAGAAGGCCGGTGACCTCCGCCACCCCGCCTTCGACGACGGCGACCGCTTCCCGATCCAGGTACTCAGGCACCAAACGGGCGAGCGCGGCTGTCGTCGATGCCGAAATCTCCGACGGTTTGCCCACCACCGCGTTGCCGGCGGCGATGGCGTAGGCCATGGGCAGCAACAGGAGGTGGACCGGATAGTTCCAGGGCGCGATCACGAGGACGACCCCGAGGGGTTCGGCCACGATCCTGGCCCGGGCCGGAAACAGCGCAGGCCTGACACCTACCCGCTCGGAGCCCGACCACTTTTCCAGGTGCCGCAGGATGTCGCAGATCTCGTTGGAGACGTGCCGCAGCTCGGTCAGCCACCCTTCTATCGCTGGTTTGCCCAGATCACGGGCCAGGGCCTCGAGCAGCACCGCTTCCTGCTCCACCAGGAGCCGCTGCATGGCCTCGAGCTGCCCGCGCCGCCACTCGACAGATCGGGTCAGGCCGGTGGCGTAGGAATCCCTGAGCCGTCGGATCAGCTCAGCCGGGCCCTCCGGTACTGCCGTGCCATGTGACCGAGCCTGACCGGAATCGACCGTCATGGGCTCCAGTGTGCCGCTCTTTGCTCAGATAGCGCCTCAGGACACGCCGAACTGCTCCCCCACCTTGCCGCTGCGATCGAAGCCGTTCGGGTAGGTCACCCCCGATTGGTGGATAAGGCCGACGGCCGAGGAGCGGGTATCGGATTCGTCTATCCCGACGAAGCTCACCCCTGTTGCCGAGCTGCCGGTGCCCGGCCTCGAACATGGGCATCTCCCGTTCGCCCGGGCTGCACCGCGATGCCCAGAAGTTGACGACGACAGCCTTGGCGCGGAAGGTGGCCGGCGTGGTGTTGCCGGGCACCGGGGCGGCGGGGCCTGTCTCCGGGGCCGCAGAGATCCGTCGCTGAGGACGACCGACCATGGTCTGCTCTCCTCCGTGCCCGCCCGCACCGCACCCGAACGGGCGTCGAGCAAAACCCGTCAGCCGGCGCCGGCGCCAGAGGGGGCCCGGTAGCGCCGGGACCGGAGCTGGTGGAGACCGGCGATGGCGGGGATCACCGCGAACCAGAGGTTGAAGAGGCGATAGGCGATCACGGCGAGAACGGCGGTGGCCAGCGGATAGCCCACCCAGCTGAGGGCGAATGGGAGGAGAGCTTCGACCGCTCCGGCACCGGCCAGGGGGAGGCTCCGGCGAGTCAGGGCGTATCCGGTGGCATATCCAAGGATCAGTGCGGGACCCACCCCGTGCCGGTGAGTGAAAACGGCCATGCAGGCGGCCAGAGCGCCGATGTCGAGCAGCCAGTAAACCGACATCCCAGAAACGGCGAGAAGGCCGTTGGGCCACGAGCGCACCACATCAAAGGTTCGCTCCATGGCGTCGAGGGCGTGGCGGACCGCCGGCCACCAGGTCGCCGGCCGGCCGGCTCGCCGGTAGAGGATCAGCAACCCGACCGCCCCCACTGTCCCGAGCGGTACGCCAACGATCCAAGAGGGCAGGAGACCGGCGCGGTCGGAAGCACCCGTCACAAACAGATAGAGGGCGCAAGCCAGAGCCGCCGGGGCCAGGGTGGCGTACTCGATCATGCCCAACGCCCGCACCCGGAGCTTGGCGTCCCGTTTGGTCAGACCCAGATTGCGGAATTCCCGGGCGTCGAGAGCGAAGCCGCCCCGGGGACTGAACGGCCCGAAACCGGTCGTGACCATGGCGACGGCCTCTTCGCCGGCCAGGTCCGGACCCTGCCCGACCCGGGCTACCTCACGGTAGGTCAAGCTGTAACCGAGGTGGCTGAGGAGCACGGCGACCGGCGCCACGATCAGCCAGACCCAGTCGGCGTGCACGGCTCCCTGCCACACCTGGGTCCACCCGGCCGCCCACACGATGGCGAGCAGGGCGGCGAACGAAATGGCAGCCCCCAGGGTCAGCGTGGCCGACACGTAGCGCCGGCCCAGGCGGCGGCGATCTGCGCGAAACCACGTGTCCCATCTGGACAATTGGGACACACCCACTTCTGGTGACGTCAACATCCGGATTGGTACTTACCCGGCGACCCCCGTTCTTACCCGTTCGGCGCCGGAGGACCTGGCCCAACGCAGCTTGCTGCCGCCTACTGACCCAAGATCCAACCGGTGTCGCCGGCGAGGGCGCGGGCCTGATCGGGTCCCCAGGAGCCCCACGCGTAAGTGATGGGCTCCGGCTTGTCTGTGAGCAGACCGCTCGCCACCTTCCAGACGTGGGCCAGGCCGTCGGGCCGGGTGAACAGTGATCGGTCCCCCAGTAGCACGTCGTGGATCAACCGGGAGTACGCGGGCAGCGACGGAGTGTGAAAGGCGGTGCCGAGGGGAAGTCGGGCCGACCCAGAAGCCAGCTCAAAGGTGGGCCCCGGCCTCTTGGTGACGAGCGACAGATCGATCTCGCCGTCCCCGGAGAGCTCGAAACCAAGCGTGTTGCCCCCGATCGGAAGGCCCCCCAAGGCGTCGGCCGGTCGCTTGAACACCATGCTGACCCGTTGGTGGCTAACCGGCATGCATTTACCGGTTCGCAACAGGAACGGCACCCCATCCCACCTGTTGTCGTCGACCCACAGGCGGGCCGCGACAAAGGTCTCGGTGCGGGAGTCATCCGGTACCCCTTCGGTGTCACGGTAACCCGCGTACTGACCGACGACCACGTCTTCGAATGTCAACGGACGGAAACGTCCGATGACCCGCTCCCGGGCCTCGGCGACGTGCTCGGCGCTAGGGGAGGTCGGGGTGTTCATTGATACCTCGCCCGCCAGCTGGAACAGATGGGTGACGAGCATGTCGAGGATGGCACCCGTGGCGTCGTAGAAGTTCGAGCGCGTCCCGACGTCAAGCGTTTCGGGAACGTCGATCTGGACGCTCTGGATGTGATGTCTGTCCCACGACCGGGCGAAGAGTCCGTTGCCGAAGCGGGCCACGTGGATGGCCTGCGTCGCTTCCTTCCCGAGAAAGTGGTCGATTCGGTAGATCTGGTTTTCCTTGAATACGGAGTGGGCCACCCGGTCGAGCTCCTCGAACGTCTCCAGCGACGTGCCGAACGGTTTCTCGTAGACCACGCGCGACCTTTCAGCCAGACCGTGGGCGCCTATCCCCTCGGTCAGCGAGGCGAACGCCGAGGGCGGTACGGCAAGGTAATGAACGCGTTGAGGGCTGCCGCCGAGCTCGGACTCTACCGTGTCGAGGACTTCGAGAAGGCTGCCGGGGTTGGAGGCATCGAACCCGCCGCCGGCGAAACGCAGGCGCGACCTGAACTCGTCCCATGGCCCTTCGGATGGTTTGGGGCCGAACTCCTCGAGACTGGCGCGAACCCGATCCTGGAAGTCCTCGTGGGAGACGTCGCCCCTGCCGTTGCCCACCAGACACCAGTCCTCGGGCAGCAAGCCGGCCTGGGCCAGCCGGAAGAAGGCCGGCAGCACGAGGCGATGAGCCAGGTCTCCAGTCGCTCCGAAGAGGGTGAAGACGGTGCGCTCGGGCACCAAACGATCGTCGGGCATGGTCCCTCTCTCGTACTCGTCAGGGTGGTGAGTGCCGACCGGTGTGCTACCCGGCCCTGAACCGTCGCCTGAACGTGCGGCCTCCGCCATCCCTGCGGCCGGCCGTCATGGCGCGCCCGGCGGGTGGAGGATCGCGCCGTCGCGGGCGACGAGGCGTTCGATCCGGCTGTGAAGGGCGGTCAGGGCCTCGATCCTCGCGATCTCCGTTGCGGTGAACTGGTTGGCCGCGGGCCGGGCCACGAAGACCACCCGGCCTCCCGTGAGCCGCTCCGGATCCGGAACGGCGAGGAGGCACACTTCCCCCGGAAGCGGCTCAGCCAGGTGTTCGGGAAGCTCCGTCGTGTGCAGCGCCACGGCCGCGTTGTGCTCCAGAGCGAAGCGTCCGGCGTCGAAGCGGGCGGCTTCCTCGGCCTGGCTGACCCACACGACCGGCGTCGAGCACAGCTCGGCCACACCGTCGGCCAGCGCCGCCGCCGGGTCCCCGGTTCCGGAATCGACGAGCTGCACCAGCCTGCGCAGGCTGCCCACGATGGGATCGGCAGCCCTGGTCTCCTGGTGTGACATGACAGTTGCCCCCGCATTCGTCGACAGGTCGTCCACCAGGTCCGCCACGTCGGGTTCGGCCGAGAAATCCACGACCAGATCGTCGACGGCCACATCCGCATCGACTCGCTGTGCGTCTACCGAGATTATGTTTCCCCCGTGGCCGGCGATGATGGTCGCGACCCGGGCGAGGGCGCCCGGAAGGTCGGCCAGCGATATCCGGAGCCGCATCAGGTTGGCCACCTCGGGGACCGTAGCATGGAGGCTCGATCTACGAAACCGGGCGCCCGACAGGGTGGCGCACCGGGCCCCCACCGGGGCGGTCCGACCGGTACCGTCGATAGGCTGAAGTTGTGGATGCGGGCGGGCGCTGGGTGGAGTTGATGCAGGTCCGGGAAGAGGACGTGCCCCTCGACGAGGCGGCGCTGATCATTGCCGCCCACGCCAACCCCGCCCTAGACGTGGACGGTCAGCTACGCCGGCTTGACCGCATCGCCGCCCAGGTAAGCGAACCCGATACGTCAGCCGTGTGCCGGCTCTTGTTCGAGCAGCTCGGGCTGCGTGGCGACCGCCGGGGTTACGACGATCCCCGCAACTCCTATATCGATCAGGTTCTCGACCGGCGACGCGGCATACCTATATCTCTATCGGTCCTGCTGATGGAGGTGGGACGTCGGTGCGGACTGCGGCTCAACGGCGTCGGAATGCCGGGACACTTCCTCGTCCGTGACATTTCGTCTCCGCAACTGCTGATCGACGCCTTCGCCGGTGGTCAGCGCCTCGATCACCCGGCGTGCGAGCGGCTCTTGCGCGCCGCCACCGGCACCGATTCCGAGTTGACCCCCGGAATGCTCGCCCCCACCGGCTCGCGCGCCATCCTGGCCCGCATGCTGGCCAACCTTGATCGCAGCTTTGAGGGGCGAGGCGACCGCAAGTCGCTGCTGTGGGTGTCTCAGATGCGTCTGGCTCTCCCCGACTCCCCCCTCGGTGACCGGGTGCAGCTGGCAGCCCGGCTGGGCCGCCTCGGACGTTTCGATGATGCGGCCAATCTGCTCGACGAGGTCGCGGAGCGCCAGCCGACCGACGATGTGTCGGCGAGGCTCAAAATCGAGGCCCTCACCATGCGGGCGCGGCTCAACTAGGCCCGACGGTCTCCTCCGAACGCCGGTGCTCGAGCGTGCTGCCGGGCGCGGCGTTTCGATCAGCCTGGCGCTGCTCGGATTCCTCGAGGATCACCTCGGCCTGACGCATGGGATCGTCGCTGCCTGCTGCCGTCTCCTCCGGCAACAGCTCACTCGCTCTCGCCTTCGCTCGCTCGTCTTCTGCCATGGCTCTTAACTACCCCCGACGCGCTGGGCCAACCCGCCTTTCCATCCACCGGGCGCGACAGGAAAATGGGCTGAAAATCCGCCGGGCGCCGGACGGCGCTAGTACCGTCGTCGCCGACCCGTTCAGAGGCGTAGGCCGCGGCCGGCCGGCCCGGATGGTTCAAGGCAACGGATCGAAGGAGGGTGGTTTGGCCCAAGAGAACGCCGGGTCCGGCTGGTTCGAATTCGGCAACGACGGGCCGAGCGTCATCGTGGCCGGGCTCGACGGCTCGGACACCTCCATGAGGGCCGCCGCCTTCGCCGGCGGGCTGGCTCGCCGAGAGGGGTCCCGGCTGGTGTGCGTATTCGTGCCCACTACCCCGGCGTTCGCCGCCATGGCCCCGGGCGGCCTGAGCGCCACTCTGCCCAACGAGCTGGCCGACGAGCTGCGCCAGCGGGTGGAGGAGGGTGCCGCCTACCACGGGGTGCCGGCAGAGCTGGTCGTACGACATGGCGACCCGTTCGTCGAGCTGACCGCGGTGGCCGATGACCTCCGGGCCGACCTGGTCGTGGTCGGGGCGTCCACCCACGCCGGTCACCGGCTGGTCGGCTCGCTGGCAGTCCGGCTGGTACGCGCCGGGCGCTGGCCGGTCACGGTGGTGCCCTGATCAGGCCGCATGACCCTTCGGCCGGGCTCCAGCGATACGGCGGTGCCCTAAGGGAGATTCGCCCGCAGCCTGCCCGACTGCGGTGCCCTGCCTCTAGCGCTGGAGGCGCGCCCGGACCTCTCCGGCCAGTTCGACGGACCGTCGAGCGGCCTCCGGCGGCGCGGTCATGGTGCGGATGATCACATCGGTGAAACCGAGCTCAGCGAACACCGCGAGCTGTTCGGCGACGGAGTCGGGATCGCCGTAGGCGACCGCAGCCCGCTCGAAGCCCCGGTAGCCCGCTTCCATCAGCTTGTCGCCTACTCTCTCGGCTTCTCCCGCAGTGTCGGCGATGAACACGTCCTTGCGTATCGGGAGGCGGATCGGTTGGCGCCCCCACCGATCGCAGGCCTCGCGGTAGGCGGTCAAGGCAGTCGCAGCCGTAACGGGTGTCAGGTCGGCATTGCCGTACCAGCAATCTCCCAACCGGGCGGCTCGATCGATGGGAACTGGAGCTCCGGCGCCTATCCACCATTCGGTGCCGTGGGGCGGAAGTGGGGCGATGCAGGCGCCGGTGACGCCCCACGACGCGCTGCTCACGGTCTCGCCCCGCAGAAGGGCCTGGACCACGACGATGCCCTCCTCGAGCAGACGGCCCCGATCGCCCAGATCCACTCCCATGGCTCGGAACTGGGTCGAACCGCCACCGAGGCCGGTCTGCACCACGAACGGTCCCGAGGCCATGGCGGCCAGCGTCCCGATCTGCTCGGCCAGCAGGACCGGATGCCATAGCGGCACGAGAAAGAGGCAACCGGCCGGCCGGCTGTCCCACTCGGCGAGGATTCGTCCGAGCATCGGCACGTTCTGAACGTACGACGTGGGACCGGTCGCGTGGTGGTCGCCGAGCGAGAGGGTGTCGAGACCGGCCCGGGCGGCGGCCCGGGCCTGGTCCAGCACGAGGCTCGGACCTTGACGATGGTCCTCGACCTGGAAGGTCGTGCCGAGCGAGATGCCGATCCGCATCAGCGGCCCCCGCCGCTCGGGCCGGGCCGGGGCCGGTGTCCCGCGGCGGGCCGCCGCCGGTATCCTCCGGCCGGACCCTGCCGGTCTGCTCTGGGTGGGTCTGAGGTGGCCGAGCGAGGCGTCATCGCTCACGATTATGGCGCGCCATCGCCGGTCCCCTGTCCCGGCAATCGCAAGCGCGATCCTGGTGCCCGTGGCCGGCAATGTCGTCGTGGTGGGGTCGATCAACGAGGACTACCTCCTGCGCGTAGACCGGCGCCCGGCCCCCGGCGAAACCGTCGGGAACGCCTTGCTCCTAACGGCCGATGGGGGCAAGGGCGCCAACCAAGCCGTGGCCGCCGCGACCCACGGTGCCCGGACCGCGCTGGTCGGTCGAGTTGGTGACGACCACCGCGGCGGCCAGCTGATCGCCGGCCTCCAGGCCGCCGGCGTCGACACCAGGTGGATCAGCCGGACGGCCGGCGTGCGGAGCGGCGCGGCGTTCGTCGTCGTCACGCCCGATGGGGAAAACGAGATCGTCGTCGCTCCAGGAGCAAACGCCCAGCTGCTGCCGGACGACGTCGACCGGGCATCATCCGTCATCAGCGACGCCAGCCTGCTCGTGGTCCAGCTCGAGGTCAGCGTGGACACAGTGGCGGCGGCGGCCTTTCGGGCCGGTCCCTCCGCCACGGTCGTGCTCAACGCCGCGCCGGCAGGCCCGGTGCCGGGCCCGGTGCTGCAACGGGTCGACGTTCTCGTTGTCAACAAGCGCGAAGCGGAGTTGTTGCTAGGGGAGGATCACGTAGATGCGGCCGGAGCGGCCAGATCGTTGCTCCGCAGCGGTCCGGCGGCGGTGGTCGTCACGACCGGGGCATCGGGCGCGATAGTTGCGTCGGCCCGGGGGGCCTGGATGCAGCCGGCCCCGCCGGCCCCGGTGGTCGATACGACCGGGGCAGGAGACGTCTTCGTCGGCGTTCTGGCGGCCGAGCTGTCGTCCGGGTCGACCCGCCGGCCGGACGTCCGGCTGCTGCGTCACGCGGTAGCGAGCGCGGTGAGGGCGGCGAGCGAATCGGTGGGTCAGATCGGTGCCAGACGGCCGACCGGCGGATGACGCTCGGCGTTCACCGGGGCCGATTTTGTTGGGTCAAGCCAGCTAAAGCCTCGCTCCCCGTGAAGTTGGTGATGGGTTGGGGTCTTGTTGGTCAGGCTGACCAACCGAACGGCTCATCGTGGTATTTCCTGGATAGGACCGCGACATCTACAAGTGGGAAAAAGGAGATGTCAGTGATGAGAACCGCTTCGAGATCGTCCGGCAACGCTGTCAGCGATTCGCCGATCATGTCACCAGTCGAGAAGACCGCCGCCGTCGCAAACGTGCGCTATCTCGAGCAGGAGCTCTTCGACCACGAAGGTCATATCCGACGGGGCGTTACTCGCGCCGTGGCCGAGAATACGGTCGGGCTCATCAACGACCTCCGCCACAAGCTCGGATGGCTGGAGATCGATCTCGAGGGCCGGTGGCGCTGGCCGGAGCGAGCCACTTCGAAAAGAGCGGGCGGCACAGCCGAGCGGTGATGGACCCAGCGGGCCCCGCCGGGCCCGCGGTGCCTGCGAACGGGCCGCTCGACCGGGGCCGCGCCGCCCGGCACCCAGAAGCCCAACCGACGCTGAGGCGGCGCTATCGTCTTGGTCAGGACAACGCGCCGCGGCGGCTCGCAGCGAGCGAGCCCCGGCGGATTGGAGGCCCTGGATGAACGAGCAGCAGTTCGAGAAGGTGAAGTCCGCTCCAGGCTTCATCGCCGCTCTGGACCAAAGTGGTGGCAGCACACCAAGCGCGCTCGAGCACTATGGCATCGGGAGCGACGCCTATTCGAATGACGACGAGATGTTCGCCTTGGTGCACGCCATGCGGAGCCGGATCGTCTCCAGCCCCGCCTTCGATGGCGATCGCATTCTCGGTTCCATCCTGTTCGAGAACACCATGGACCGCCAGATCCAGGGTGTCGATTCCGTGCGCTATCTCTGGGAGACCAAGCACGTGGTGCCCTTCCTGAAGGTCGACAAGGGCCTAGTCGCCGAAGCCGACGGTGTTCAGGTCATGAAGCCGATTCCGGATCTCGACGCCCTGCTCTCGAAAGCAGGTGACAAAGGAGCCTTCGGGACCAAGATGCGGTCCTTCATAAAGCGGGCCAATCCCGGTGGAGTCAAAGCCATCGTCGATCAGCAGTTCGAGTTGGCTCGCCAAATCCTCAGCGCCGATCTCGTGCCGATCATCGAGCCGGAAGTCGACATCCACAGTCCCGAGAAAGCCGAAGCCGAGAAGCTGCTCAAGGCCGGCATTCTCGAGCACCTCGACCGTCTGGCTCCTGATGAGCACGTCATTGTGAAGCTGAGCCTGCCGTCGGTGGACGACTTCTATGAGGATCTGTTGAACCACGCCCGGGTTCTACGGGTCGTCGCCCTGTCGGGGGGTTACACCCAGGAGGAGGCGTGCGCCCTCTTGGCCCGAAATCATGGCGTCATCGCCTCTTTCTCCCGGGCGTTCTCCGAGGGACTTTCGGTCGATCAACCCGACGAGGAATTCGACGCCGTGCTGGACCGGTCGATCGCCAACATCTACGCCGCCTCGATCAAATAGCCACGCAATCGGGGCGTCCCCAAGCGGACCCGATCAGCCGGCGTAGGGCCGGTTGCCCCAAACGACGGCACCCCTCGAGTGGTCGGGCGTGAGTCGGACCTCGACCATGCCACCGGGCCGAAAGTTGCTCATGACGGCACGCGGCAGCGACTGAACCACTTCCAGCTCGAAGGGATCCCCACCGGAGTCGGCGGAAACCCGCAGCACGAATCGGACCATCGGCCGCAATTCCAGAAAGCTGCCGAGCGGCCTGACCGAGATGATCTCCGCCTCTCCCGGCAGGCCGTGGTCCAGGATCTCCGAAGTGAGCACTGGCTTCGGCCCTCTCGACAACCGCCAGACGGCCAGCGGGACGATCACCGCCGCGAGCGCCAGCGGGAGCACCACGAACAGCACTACCAGCGCCTGCGTCTGGGACAGGCCGAACAGAGATCCCACTAGAGCGAACAGGGCCGAGCCGATGCCTGAGAGAGTACGTCGGCCCGGCCGGTCGCGGGCGAGCGCCCGCTAAGGGCCCGACACGAAACAACTTGCAGCAAGTCCTGTGCCACGACATGCATGTTTACAAGAGAATTGCGTCAAGTTGTTTCGTGGCGAGCCCTACCGGAAGTCGCCTACTAACCCTCGCTTTCGTCCTTTTCGATCACCAGGTCGAATTCGCAGTCGCCATCTGACATCGGCGCGATTAGCGAGTCGCCGACGGCGAATACCGCGTCGTCGCTCAGACGGCGAGAGTCCCCGTCGAACGCGTGGGTCACGAGCGTCCTGAATCCGGCGGCCCGGACCAGAAGATGGATGTGGGCGGGTCGCCACGAGCCCCTCCTGGTCGCCCGGAGCATCGCCCCCACGGGACCGTCGTCGGGGATGGTGTAGTCGACTGGGCGCACCGTGCGCAGCTCGTAGCGCCCGTCGTCGCCGGTCTGGAACGCGCCTCGCAGATTTCGTTTCTCCGGG
Organism: uncultured Actinomycetota bacterium; assembly: GCA_963783945.1. GTDB lineage: Bacteria > Actinomycetota > Acidimicrobiia > Acidimicrobiales > Palsa-688 > CAWAPS01. The sequence continues at coordinate 145,160 of CAWAPS010000005.1, read as the reverse complement.
TCCTCCTCGATGTCATAACGGCCGTTCGGCTGCACCTCCCACACCTCGACGGTGGCACCGCCAACGGGGCGGCCGTCCAGCCGCCGGACGGTGCCGTGCAATACGAGCGGGTCGCCGCCAATGGACGCGTCGTCGACTATCGAGTCACCAAAAGACCGCGGCGGCGCGTCGGGCACATGAAAGGGCCCCAGAACCGTCGGATCGGTGGCTCCCGCGGCCTTTCGTTCGTTGATCATCTCTACGAGCATCGAAAGTCCGAGGGTGTCCGACAGCAGGATGAACTCTTGCCGAAGTTCGTCGCAGGCGTGGCCGACGGCGGTCAGGAACTCGATAGCGGCGAGCCACTCGGCCCGGGTGAGTCCGACCTCTTCGACGAACCCGTGGAGATACCGAACGGCGGCCGTGAGGATCTCCTTGGTTCTGGGGTCGGGGGTTCGGTCAAATGACCTGCACACTCTTTCCGTGTGACTATCGGCGATGTTCGTTGCTGTCATGGTCGCTCCTTGGTGACGGAGGCCGGCGACACCGGTCGTCGGGTCGAGGTCGCCACGCCTGCGGCGATCTGACATTTGTCAGGTTCAGTTGGTGAGGTGGCTCACTACCGGAAATTCGGATCCGGTGGCAGGGTTCGAGGGTATGGCGAGAACCCAGGCTTACACAGACGGCATCAGCCTCTCCGGGCTGGTCAAGTCCTACGGATCGGTGCAGGCGGTTCGCGGGGTGGACATCTCCATCTCGGCGGGTGAGACCGTAGCGCTGCTAGGCCCGAACGGCGCAGGCAAGTCGACAACGATCGACATGATGCTCGGCCTGGCCCAATCGGACGCCGGCACCGCCTCCATTTTCGGTCTGTCTCCCGCTGACGCCGTCCAGGCCGGATTGATCGGAGGCATGCTGCAAACCGGCTCGCTGATCCAGCACTTGAGCGTTCGCGAGCTCATCACCATGGTCGGCTCCCTCTATCCCGACCCGTTACCCGTGGAGCAGGTCCTCGAAGTCACTCAGACAGCCGAGTTCGCCCATCGGCAGACCACCAAACTGTCCGGGGGCCAGACCCAGAGAGTGCGCTTCGCCCTCGTACTGGTGGCCAACCCGGCGTTGCTCGTGCTCGACGAGCCGACTGCGGCGCTCGATGTGGAGGGCCGTCGCGACTTCTGGACAGCCATGAGGGGAATCGCCGGGAGCGGCAAGACGATTCTCTTTGCGACTCACTACCTCGAGGAGGCCGACGCCTACGCCGACCGGATCGTCCTCATGGCCAGGGGACGCGTGGTGGCCGACGGTCCGGCGACGGAAATAAAGGCGAGGGTGGGGGGCCGTACCATCCGGGCCACGCTCCCAGGAGTCGACGTCGACACCCTTCGGTGGCTCGGGGGAGTGACCAGCGCCGACCGGAGAGGTGAAGCAGTGGTCCTGGCCTGCCGGGACTCCGACATTGCCCTTCGGGAGCTCTTAGCTCGCTGGCCGCAAGCGCGGGACATCGAAGTCAAGGGTGCGGGCCTCGAGGATGCGTTCCTCGAACTGACCGCCGATGAGCACGACGAGAAGGAAGGTTCACTCAAGTGATGCGCTCTATCTACGTCCGATACGAAGTGCTTCGTACTGTTCGCAACTGGCGGTTCCTGCTCTTCTCCCTGGGCTTTCCGCTGATCCTGTTCCTGGTGGTGGCCGGCTCGAACCGCCATGTAACCCTCGACGACATCCCGTTGCCGCTTTACTACATGACGGGCATGGCCGCCTGGGGCACCATGATGGCGGTCATCTCCACTGGTGGTCGGATCTCGGCCGAACGCCAGGTGGGATGGACCCGCCAGATACGCATCACTCCGCTTCCTACCAGCGCGTACTTCCGGGCCAAGGTGGTGTGCGGTTACCTCTTGGCCCTGATGAGCATGGCGGTGCTCTACCTGGCGGGTACGGCCTTGGGGGTACGCCTGTCGCCCGGGGAATGGCTGACGATGACCGCCCTGATTCTGGTCGGGCTCGTACCATTCGTGGTGCTCGGCATCCTGGTCGGCCATCTGGTCACCCCGGACTCCGTCGGCCCCGCCATCGGCGGCATCACGTCCCTGCTCGCTCTGCTGGGGGGGGCGTGGGGGCCGCTTGCCACCTCGGGAGTGCTGCTGGACATCGCCAAGCTTCTCCCGTCCTACTGGCTGGTCCAGGCGGGGAAGACCGCGATCGGGGGTCATGGCTGGCCGGCTGAGGCCTGGATCGTGGTGGCAGTCTGGACTGCAGTGCTGGCCCGCTTGACCGTCCGGGCCTACCGGCGGGACACCGCCCGGCCCTGAACGGTAGGTTGGGCGACGATGGAAGTGGACGTCTGGGGGGCCGGGCGGGGGGACGGCGATTGGCTCACCGAGCAACGCAGATGGGCGCGGGGCTGGCGCCGGGTCATCTTCCCCGGGGTGTTCCTCGCTTACCTGCTCACAACGGCGAGTGGAGTCGGGCAGTACTCGCATGGGTCGGTGGAGGTACTCGGATTCGCACTGCTCGCGGCCTTCTGTGTGGTCTACATCTGGGGCGTAACCGCAGTCTGGGCACCCAGTCCCACCACGTTCTGGGCGCTCGTCGCCGCCGCCGGCCTGCTGTGGGCGGGAGAGGTGCCGATCGCCCGCGCCACGTCTTTCGTGATGTGCGTGTTCATCGTCGTCCTGGCAGTTGCCCGGCTGCACGCCCGCGCCTTCCCCATAGTGGTGGCCTTCACCCTTCTGGCGGTCTTCGTCCCGCCGGCTGTCCCGTCGTGGCACGCCGGCTTCAGTGCCGCAATCGACAACGGCACGGCCATTGCCATCCCGATGGTCGGCCTAGCCATGTTCGGCTTCTTCAGCGTCCTGCGGGGCAACCGTTCTCTTGCCGAGGCCCGGGCGGAGGTCGCCCGTCTCGCCGCCGAGAACGAACGCATCCGTATCGCTCGCGACCTGCACGACCTGCTCGGTCATTCGCTCACGACTATCACCGTCAAAGCCGAGCTGGCCCGACGGCTGTGGTCGTCCGACCCACCCGGGGCCCTTCGTGAGATCGGTGAAGTGGAATCGCTCAGCCGGCGGGCTCTCGGTGACGTGCGGGCTGCCGTCGCCAACTACCGGGAGGTGACGGTCGCCGGAGAGCTGGCGACGGGGCGAGAGCTCCTGCGCGCCGCGGGCATCACCGGGGATTTGCCGCGCGCGGTGGACGTGGTGGATGAACGGGCCCAGGAGCTGTTCGGATGGGTGCTACGAGAGGGTCTCACCAACGTGGTGCGCCACTCGCATGCCCTGTCGTGCCGGGTGTCCATCGGGGCCGACTCGGTGGACATCGTGGACGACGGAGTCGGGGGTAGCGGCCAGTGCGGATCCGGACTCTCCGGTCTGGAAGAGCGGGTGGCGGCGGCCGGTGGAGTCATGGAGAGCGGACCGATCGAACCGAAGGGCTGGAGGCTGCATGTCAGTGTCGCCCGGCGAGCAGCGGCCATCCCGTGACCATCCGTTTGCTCCTCGCCGACGACCAGGAGCTGGTCCGCAGGGCCCTGGCTGCCCTGCTCGAACTCGAGGACGACTTCACCGTCGTGGCTACCGTCGGCCGGGGTGACGAGGTCATGGCCGCCGCCCGGGAGTCCGCCCCGGACGTGGCCCTGCTCGACATCGAGATGCCCGGCATCGACGGCCTGGCCGCGGCCGCCGTTCTGACCGAGCAGATGCCGGCATGCCGGTCCGTCATCCTGACCACTTTCGGCCGCCCCGGATACCTCCGCCGGGCCATGGAGGCCGGGGCCAGAGGTTTCGTGGTAAAGGACGCCCCCGCTGAGCAGCTGGCCGACGCCATCCGCCGGGTGGCCACCGGTGAGCGGGTAGTAGACCCTACGCTGGCGGCCGAGACGCTCGCTCACGGCGCGTCACCGCTCAGCGCCCGTGAGCGCGATGTCCTGGTGGCCGCCCGGGACAGCGCCACGGTGGCCGAGATCGCCGCCCGGCTGTTCCTGTCGGAGGGGACTGTTCGCAACTATCTCTCCGCCGCCATCGCCAAGACCGGGACCCGCAATCGCATCGAAGCGACCCGTATTGCCGACGTCAACGGGTGGCTGTAGCGCCAGGGCGATCCAGCCCTGGGGGTGTTCCAATGTTCTTGTCAAAACCTTAGGGGAGGATTCCGGTCGGGACATGCAGCTTGGGCGACTTCAAGCTGGGCGGCGCCGACCCTCCGGCTCGCTCCCCGACGACCACTTCGCGTCGCGACCTCCGCCACCGGGATGAGGTCTCGACGCATTCGGGTCACATAGCGACCAGTTCGCGTCGCGACCGGGCATCTCGCCGGGCTGTCGCGACGCGAAGTTGTCGGACCAATGGCGGCGCGGTAAGGGGCGAGCCCGGGAACGAGGGCACCACAACATCGATCGCCGCCACCGTGTCCGAAGTTACTCCCTCGTCCGAACCAAGCCCTAGCGACGAATCGTGGTCTGCGTCGCGGGGGGTGGCCGACTAACCTGCCCGGGGGGGAAACGAAAGGCGGGGAAGCGATGAGTAGACCGAGCTTCCGAATGCGGCTTCGCGAAGCGGCACGGGGATTGAAGGCCAGGGCCTCGGCATCCGCCGACATATGGGACGATCCTGCCACGAGCGGGCCGGACTGGACCCATCAGATGGAGGACGTTTCGACCTGGCTGGAGTTGCCTAGTGACTTCATGGCCCGGGATGGTGAGGACGCCGGCTCCTGACCTCCCGGTATTGGGCGCTGGATCGCGCTAAATAACCTGAAAGACGCGGAACTGGCATGGAATGAACCAGCCCGGCGCGGCAAAAAATAGTTAGCGGGGAGAAATAATCTCCCGGACCTGACGTTGACGTTAACATTACGTAGGTTTCGAGAGGTGATCGGGTTGGACACACAGCCGAGGACGGTCGGGCCCCACTACAAATGGGTCGCGCTGACCAACACGACTATCGGGGTGCTGATGGTGGCCATCAGCGGGTCCATCACCCTGATCTCGCTTCCCGACATCTTTCGCGGCATTCACCTCAACCCCCTGGCGCCCGGCAACACCTCTTATTTCCTGTGGATGCTGATGGGATTCCTGCTGGTCACCGCGGTGCTGGTCGTGAGTTTTGGCCGGGTGGGCGACATGTTCGGCCGGGTCAGGATGTACAACCTGGGCTTCGCCATCTTCACCGTGTTCTCGATCCTGCTGTCGGTGACCTGGATGAACGGCACGGCCGGGGCCCTGTGGCTGATCATCATGAGGGTATTTCAGGGCGTTGGCGGCGCCTTCCTGTTTGCCAACTCGAGCGCCATCCTGACCGACGCCTTTCCCGAGAACCAGCGCGGTTTGGCCCTCGGCATCAATAGCGTGGCCGCCATTGCGGGTGGGTTCATCGGTCTCCTCATAGGCGGCCTCGTGGCGCCCATCGATTGGCGGCTGGTTTTCCTGGTGTGCGTCCCCTTCGGAATATTCGGGACCATCTGGGCTTACCTCAAGCTGGTGGACAACGGGGTCCGGGTCCGGGCCAAGATCGACTGGGCCGGCAACGTCACCTTCGCCGTAGGCCTGATAGCGGTGCTGACCGGAATCGTGTACGGCATCCAGCCATATGGTGGCCACACCATGGGGTGGACCAATCCCTTCGTCCTGGGAACCATCTTCGGCGGCCTGGCCGTCCTGGCCGTGTTCGCCCGCATCGAGCTCACCACTGAGGACCCGATGTTCCGGCTGCACCTGTTCCGCATCCGGGCCTTCACCGCGGGAAACGTGGCCAGCCTGCTGAGCGCTCTCGGACGGGGCGGATTGCAGTTCATGCTCATCATCTGGCTGCAAGGGATATGGCTGCCCGAGCACGGTTACAGTTTCGAGCGAACTCCGCTCTGGGCCGGAATCTACATGGTGCCGCTGACCGTGGGATTTCTCATTGCCGGGCCGCTGTCAGGAGTCCTCTCGGACCGCTACGGCGCCCGTCCCTTCTCGACCGGCGGGATGCTCGGTGCGGCGGTCGCATTCGTGCTCCTCGAGCAGCTGCCCATGAACTTCGGGTATGTGTGGTTTGCCCTGGCCTTGCTGGTCATGGGTCTGTCCATGGGCATGTTCATGTCTCCGAACCGGGCGGCCGTCATGAACTCTCTACCGCCGGACCAGCGGGGCGCCGGTTCGGGAATGATGACCACGTTCCAGAACTCCGCCAACGTTCTGTCGATCGGAATCTTCTTCACGGTCATCACCCTCGGTCTGGCGTCTACCCTGCCCTCCCAGCTGTTCCACGGGCTGGTGGCGCAGGGGGTGCCGGTCGGCACGGCGCACCAGGTGGCCAGCCTGCCGCCGGTCGGCAGCCTCTTCGCCGCCTTCCTCGGCTACAACCCGGTCCAGCAGCTGGTTCCACCGAGCGTGCTGGCCCATCTGCCGGCGGGCCACGCCGCCTATCTGACCGGACGGAGCTTCTTCCCCAGCTTGGTCAGCCCGGCGTTCAAGACCGGCCTGGATTACGCCTTCGACTTCGCCATCGGATGCTCCATCGTGGCCGCGATCGCGTCGCTGTTGCGGGGCGGCCGCTACATACACGGCCAGGCCGAGCAGACCGCCGAGACCGTGCAGGATGGCGACGATCAACGGACGCTGTCCCCGGTCTCGTAGCGCCTTCGGGACGGGCTGCGACCCGAGCCTCCGGCCGGCACATGGTCGAAAGGGGGGTGTAAGTAGAGTGGCCGGTCGTGACAGCCGATGACCGTGCCGGGACTGGCCGTTCTGACTTCATCCGTGACGTCATCGAAGACGACCTGCGCACCGGCAAGCACGACGGACGGGTCGTCACCCGCTTTCCTCCGGAACCCAATGGATACCTCCACATCGGTCACGCCAAGGCGATCTGCCTGAATTTCGGTGTGGCCGAGCAGTACGGAGGTCATTGCAACCTTCGTTTCGATGACACCAATCCCGTCACCGAAGCGGTCGAGTACGTCGAGTCCATCATGCAAGACGTCAACTGGCTCGGCTTCTCGTTCGGAGATCGGGCCAACTACGCGTCCGATTACTTCGATGAGATGTACCTGTTGGCAGAGGAACTCGTCAGCGACGGCCAGGCGTACGTCGACCATCTGAGCGACGACGAGATCAGGGACTACCGGGGCAATCTGGGAGAGCCGGGCCGGCCGTCTCCCTATCGATCCCGAACGGTCGACGAGAACCTCGCCCTCTTCCGGGAGATGCGATCAGGGGGCTTGCCGGATGGGAGCTGCGTTCTCAGGGCCAAGATCGACTTGAGCTCCCCGAACATGAAGATGCGCGATCCGCTCCTGTACCGGATCCGCCACGCCCACCATCACCGTACGGGAGACGATTGGCCGATCTACCCGATGTACGACTGGGCCCACCCTCTCTCCGACGGGATCGAAGGCGTCACCCACTCGCTCTGCACGCTGGAGTTCGAGAACAACCGCGAGCTCTACGACTGGGTGATCGACAGGACCGGCGTTTCGGAACGGCACGGTTTCAGCCGGCCTCACCAGTACGAGTTCGCCAGGCTGAACCTGGACTATACCGTCCTGAGCAAACGAAAGCTCCTGGCGTTGGTCGACGACGGTTCGGTGAACGGGTGGGACGACCCTCGGATGCCGACGATCGCGGCCATGCGCCGCCGGGGCATCAGCCCCGAAGCCATCAGGGCCTTCGCTGATCTGGTCGGCGTGGCCAAAGTCAACTCCACGGTCGACATCGGCAAGCTGGAGTTCTGTGTCCGTGACGACCTCAACTGGACCGCCCCCCGGGTCCTCGGGGTGCTTCGCCCCCTCAAGGTCACGATCACCTCCGTGCCCGAGAGCCAGGTCGAGACCATGACCGGTGCCTACTTTCCCCCCGACGTCGGCAAGCCCGGCGAGCGGACTATCCCGCTCGAGCGCCAGATCCTGATCGAACGTGACGACTTCGTGATGGATCCGCCCCCCGGCTACCAGCGACTGGCCCCCGGCCGCACGGTCCGCCTGCGCTACGGACCTTGTATAACGTGCGACGAAGCAGTCACCGAAGGGGCCGACGTAGTCGAGGTGCGGTGTCATCATGTACCGGACTCGGTAGGAAGGAACCCGGCCGGTGTCAAGGTGTCGGGTGTCATCCACTGGGTGCCGGCCACCCGGTCACTGCTAGCGGAAGTCCGCCTCTACGATCGCCTCTTCGCCAGCCCCCGACCCGACGAAGGGTCCGGCGACGAGCTCAACCCGGCGTCGCTGGAGGTGATCCAGGGTGCTCGGCTCGAGCCCAGCCTGGCGGATGGCAAACCGGGTACTCGCTGGCAACTGGAACGAGTCGGCTACTTCGTCTTCGACACCGTGGACTCACACCCCGACGCCCCCGTGCTGAACCGGATCGTGACCCTCCGGGACTCGTGGCAGAACCGGGGCGAGCTGTCCGAAGCAGCACCGGCGGAGCGGTCGGTCAAGACCGGCACCCGTCCTCCGAAGCGGAGCCGGACCGAGTACCGGGCGGAGGCTCGGGTCAGAGATCCGGTGCTGGCCGGCCGGTTCGAGGCTTGGCCCTCCAGGTACGGTTTGGACGAGGGTGAGGTCGATCTGCTGACCGCTGATCGGCCGACTGGAGACCTGTTCGAGCAGGCGATGGCCGCGGGTGCCCCACCCGAAGCGACAGCCCGCTGGGTCATCAACGAGCTGCCCCGCGAGCTCGGGGATCGCTCCCTGGAAGACACTCCTCTGACCGGCGCCGGGCTGGCGACGTTGATTCTGGCCCTCGGGTCGGACCAGATCACCGGAACGGCGGCGAAAGAGGTCTTCGCCGAGATGGTCGGCGGCGGCGGCGATCCCGCACAGATCATCGCCGAGCGGGGTCTGGCGCAGGTCAGCGATGAAGCCGCCATCGCCGAACTGGTCGATCAGGTCCTGACCGACAACCCCGACAAGGTGGAGCAGTACCGCGCCGGCAAGACCGGCCTGATGGGCTTCTTCGTGGGGCAGGTGGTCAGGTCATCCCACGGCAACGCCAACCCCAAGGTGGTCCAGCGCCAGCTCGGGGTCCGCTTGGGCTGAAGGGGCAGCAGCGCGTCAGCCGGCACCGAGGAGGCCGGCGAAGAACTCGTTTTGCATTCGCTGCTGCGGATCCACTTGGGCCACCCAGTCGGAAAAGCTCTGCCATCGGGCGCCAAAGGCGGCCAGCGTCTGGCTCCGCTCGACGAACGGGCTCTGATTGAGCAGGGGGATCCCGCCTCGTGCGTAGGCCCAGGCATTGAACTCCCGGAGGAAGCGGTGCCACTCTCCTTCGTCTTCGGCGCGATATGCGTGGATCGGGTCGAGCGAGAGAATGTCGCCGTCGTGCGTGTAGGAGAGTATGGAGCTGGCGTCTCTCTTGATGAAGTAGGAACCGAGCGGCATGTTGCACCGGAACCCAAATCGCTTGAAGTGATCGTCACTGAAGTCGAGATAGGCGTTGAGGTCCTCGACCCAGCGGTCAAAGGGAAAGGCCCAGAATGTGAACGCGTACCTGGCCGAGGGAGGGGTGTACCTGTAGTTCATGATCTTGTCGGGGCCGTACAGAGAAAAACCGCCAATGGCGCTGAGAACGCGGAAGGTGAGCTTCTGGCCCTCGAGCCACCCGCTTTCCACCACGTTGCGCACCAGGCCCGGGGGGGTGCGTCTCCGGATGTTGCGGCCGATGAACGCCCCGACTCGCGTCCACGCCATACGCCGGACCTGCGCCAACCAGGCGCGCTCGAGCCGGTCCGTCCGATTCCTGGTCTGGACCACGGTGGTGTGACCGATCGTCCAGCACACCATGGCCTGGTTGGTGCGGGCCACGGTATTGATGTGCTCCTGGGTCAGCTTTCGGCTGGGGAATACTTCGTAGGCAAACTTGATCATCTCCAGCGGTTTGATGCGGATCGTGACCTCATAGCAAACGCCGCCTAGTCCGTTGCTCGAACGGACCAGGTAGAGCAGGTCCGGGTCGGTGGCCTCGGAGGCCTCTCGCAACTCGCCGGCGGGGTCGATCCATCTGATGCGCGTGACGTACGAGCTGACCTGGCCGTGATCGACGCCGTCCATGGCGTCCTTGCTATGGGAACAGGCAAGGGAACCGAGAGTTGCGTTCCCGATCTCGATGTTGAGCAGCATTTGCAGGCCCTGCTCCCTGAGGACCGCGGCCAGTTGACCCATCTGCAAGCCGGCCTCGGCCGTCACTGTCATGGCGTCGGTATCGATTTGGAGGACCTGGTTGAGTCGCTCCATACGCACGACGGTGCCGGTGGACGCGGGACAGGGTGTGAGCGAATGAAAGCTCCCCATGGGCCGCACCGGGCCCGGATATCGATCGACGTCACGCAGGACGCATCGCAGCTCCTCCACGTTCTTCGGTGTCACCACGTGCTGGGGAGTGGTGGCTATCCCGCCGTCATAGTTTGTAATAGTGGTGGTCACCTGTGGATGCCCTCTCTGCCCCGAACCTCGGGATAACACGTCGTGGGTACTGCTACTACACTCCGCCAGCCAGGAGCGTCTCGCTCAGCCGATCACACGGGGGTTTCGCGGCGCACCTCGGCCGCCGCTTTGTCCGGGCGGAGGCCCTGGAAGCTGGGATGGCGTAGCCGCCCGTCGCCCGTCCACTCGGTGAATGCCACGGCGGCGACCAGTTCGGGTCTTGCCCAGTGGGCGCCCCTCTCCCGTACCGGATCCACGAACGGCGATTTCGGCACCTCGAGGGCGAGCAACAACTGATGCAACTGCAGCAGAACCTGATTGCTGAACCCCGTGCCCACCTTGCCCGCGTAGCGAAGTCGGTGGTCGCCTTCGTAGTAGCCGAGGAGTAGGGCCCCCAGACCCAGCCGGGACCGGGTGGGATCGGTCCACCCGCCGATCACCAGCTCCTGGCTCGCCGTGCACTTGAGCTTCTGCCAGTCCGGTGACCGACCGCTCCGGTACCGAGAGTCGACCCGTTTCGCCACCAGGCCTTCCCAGCCTGATGCGCACGCCCGCTCGAGCAGCTGGGACGGACCTCCTTCGAGCGGCTTCACCAAGGATAGTGGGGCGTGCCCATCGCCGAGCGTGGCCGCGAGGAGCGCTTGGCGATCAGTCAGGGCCAGATCGGTCGTGTCGTGACCGTCAAGGTAGATCAGGTCGAACAGGCAGTAGGTGAGATGCTCCGGGTGCGGGGAGCTTTGGAGCAGCGAGAAGCTGGTCTGGTCGCCGTCGAACGCAACCAATTCCCCGTCCACCACGAACCGGGTGGACGCGAGCCTGGCCAGCGCCGCCGCCACCTCGGGGAACCGGGCATTGAACGACAACCGGTTGCGGGACAACAACTCGACCCGATCGGCTTTGCGGACCGCCAGGCACCGCAACCCATCCAGTTTCCGCTCGTACTGCCATTGTCCCGGCCGGCTGGCCCGCCAGTGGTCCGGCGGTTTCACCAGGGTCGCAAGCATGGGTGGCACGAACGCCGCCTGCCGTGAAGTCACCGCCCCAAGCTAGCGATCCCGGTGGGGCCCTGCCCGTGAGGTCAACCAGGCTCGGCCGCTCCCCATAAATACCGTGGCAAACTACGGCGTGGCGCCTCGCGGTCCCGGTTGCCCCACCGGCAGCGCGGTCGGTCCGAAGCCCGCTTCGAGCCTCTCGATGATCTGACCCAGAGTGTGCCGGACGCGGGCCCGCTCTCTGCGCGCTCTAGCCGACCCTTGGGCCAGCGAGTCCGCGATTACGTCGGCAGGGGGTGCCGGGGTGCTGGAGAAGATGCTGCGTGGGTTGGCCAGAATCCCGAACATCCCAGCGCTGAAATCGGAGATCTGCTCGAACTCCTCCTCCAGCGTGTTCGGTGAGACTTCGGTCGCCAGCGGCTGCGTAGCGGTGGTCCGGAACAGTAGAAGCTCGATGGAGTCAGTGCCGCAGTGACGCTCGAGGGCAGCCACCGCCTCGGCCAACCAGGCGGCGTAGGTCTGCTCGCTCTTGTCGTGCTCGCCTCGGTCCCCTGAGCCGGATGGGGGCAGAGGGACATAGTCCGGAATCGACCTCTGCAAGGCTATGAGATCTCGGTACGGACTTCCCTTGGCCACGCCTCTTCGATCCCTCGACGTCGATCAACAGAACCGTAGTCTAGCTAGCCGGCTCGGGAACTCGAGCCACCGAGAGCGCTGAGGCAAAATCCCCACAGTCGTTCTCCTGTCTCGAGGGAGGACTCGTCGGTCGCGGCGAATGCGTAGTGGTGGAAAACGGCCATGGCGAGCTGGGTGATCAGCCACGCGTCATACTCGGGATTCGCCGGTTCGAGCAACCCGGCCTCCGCGGCGGCGTAGAGCTCTCCCCGGATCAGGTCAGTAAACGGCCTCACGGCGTCGGCGAGCTCGTCGGGGTAAAGCTGGTGCAGCCGCCAGTGCTCCGTCGTGATCAATCGCTGCAGGGCGAGCTCGTGCGTGTCGGCGCCGACGGAGCTCACCACGACCGTGACGTAGAAGTGGAGGCGGGCCACGGGATCGGCCAAGCCGAGGGCTCGCTCCTTATAGGCCGCGCAGGATTCAGTGACGGCATCCTCGATCACGGCCAGCAGTAGCTGATCCTTCCCGGCAAAGTACCGGTAAAAGGTCTGCAGAGCCACGCCGGCCTCTTTTACGAGCTCCTGAGTGGTGAAGGTTTCTCCTCTCGCCGCGATCAGGCGCCGAGCCGCGTCAACTATGGCCTGAGCCTGCTGAATTCCCTCGCGATCGGGACCTCTGCACGACCGGCGACCGGTCAGCTGCGCGCTCGGCCCAGGACATCGCACCGACTGTACCGCCAGTCATGGTTTCAAAACGGCTCGGCGCTGTAAACGACGGCCCCTCCGAAGTGAGGTGAGGCATGGCACGCCAATCCCACCGTGGCGTTGGCCCTCTGGCGGTCACCGGCTCGCCGTGAGAGCTGGAGGTAGCACTCGAGCATTTGGGGTACGCCGTGCATTCGCCCGTTGCCGAGCGCCCCCCCACCCGACAAGACGGGTAGCGCTCCGGCGCGGTCACTGTCGATGCCGCCGTCTTGTACAAAGAGGTGCGCTTCACCAACCGGGCAGAATCCCAGCACTTCCAGCCAGAAGTAGATGAACGGCGAGAAGCCGTCGTACAGCTGAGGTAGGTCCACCTCACGGGGTCCGATGCCGGCGTGGGTCCACAGCCTCCGGGCAGTCTCAGCTCCTACGGACATGATGTCGTCGAGGGGCCAATGCAGAGGAAGCCGCCGGGTCGGAGGCGAGCCACTGGCGTATCCCGCAACGTACACCGGCGGATTCGGGAGATCCCGCGCCCGCTCGGCGGAGGTGAGCACGAAGGCGGCAACGCCGTCGACTGGGATGTCGCAGTCATAACGGCAGATCGGGTCGTTGATCAAGGGCGCGGCCAGATACTCGTCGGCGGACAGCGGCCGGCCGTGCCAGTACGACCAGGGAATGCGAGAGCCATTCTTGCGCGCTTCGACCAACACCGCCGCCATCGCCTCTCGCGACGCGCCAAACCGCTGGAGGTACTCGTTGTACACGAGGGCGATCATCGCCAGGGGCCCGAAGTACCCCTGCGGCACGATCCACTGTTGAGAACCGGGGGCTTCGCGCATCGGATTGTCGTGGTAGCGACCCTGAGGGTTGTGAAGCGCCCGGTGCACCAGCACGTAGTCCGCCGCCCCGCTGGCGACCGCGTTGACCGCCATGGAGACAGATCCCGGAAGCTGGCCGAAGCCCTGGAACCCCGCGGCGTAACGCGGATTGACTCCGAGCTGCTCGGCCAGCCAGTTGGCCGAAACGATGCTCACCCCGTCCACGACTGCGTGGGCTCCCGAGGTCGGGAACAAGCTGGCCGTGACGAAACCGTCGATGTCATCCACCAGCAGCCCGGCGTCACTGATCGCCTGGCGGGCCGTGTCGACAGTGAGAGCACCTAGAGGTTGCCCGGCGTGGCGCTCCACCCGGCTGTGGGCGTAGCCGGCGATGGCCACCTGGTTGCTGGCGCGAAACCGCCCGCTCATCTGCCTGGTCCCGCCGGTGGTCTCACAGGATCTCTCCGGTGCCCGGGGCAAGAAGCGGCGCCGGCCCCATCAGGACGGGCGAGAGGAATCAGGGCTGAGCACGACCAGAGGGATTACCCGCTCGGTGCGCGTCTGGTACACGTCGTAGTTCGGCCAGACCCCGGTCACGATCTTCCACAGGCGGGGCTTGTCGGCCTCCGACGCGGTGTGGGCGACTACCGGGACGTGCTGGGCCCGAACCTGGATCGCCGCCTCCGGCGTCGTCACCAGGTTCAGATACCAGGAAGGATGACTTGGCGCCCCCCCGGTCGAAGCGACCACCAGGTAGTCCCGGCCGTCTTGGCCAAAGATGAGCGCTGAGGTGCGCGGCTGGTGGGTCCTGCGCCCCGTCGTGGTCAACAGCAGGATCGGCACGTCATTCCAGAGGTAGCCGACCTCGCCGTCGGTCTCCTGATAACGACGCACGTGTTCGGCCCCGAGCAGGGTCACGTCGGGCTGTTGATAGTTGGGTTCGCTCACGCTGATCTCCTAACCGAAGACGACAGGGATTTCTGTGGCGCCGCGCTCGTAGAAGCCGACGATTCTGGGTGGCTCCCGGTCCGGGTCGAGGCGGAGATTCGGCAGACGGTCGAGCAGCGCTCCTATGCCTACTGTCATCTCCGCCCTGGCCACGTGCATGCCGAGGCACACATGGGCCCCGCCGCCGAAGGCAAAGCTGGGCTTCAACGCCCGGGTGACGTCGTATTCATCGGGCCGCTCCCAGCGCGCCGGATCCCGGTTGGCTGCCCCCAGGCATATGTGAAGCACCGCGCCCCGCGGCAGGCGGGTCCCGTAGAAGTCGACGTCCCTGGTGACCCACCGGGAGAACATGGGATCCGTGGGAGACCACCGGAGGGACTCCTCGATCGCGGACCGGAGCAGCCGGCGGTCTTCTCTGACCGCCTGCAGCATCTCGGGACGTTGGAGGAGAGCGGTGAGTGTGATGCCCATCTGCTTCCAGGTCGTCCCGGAGCCGGCCGCGAGGAGAAGGAGGGCGAAGGAATGGATCTCTGCATCAGAGAGCCGGTGGGTGGCTCCGTCCTCGTCCTTTATCTCTGATTCCACCAGGATGCTGATCAGGTCGTCCTGCGGCGCCTCCCGGCGGGCGGCGACAATAGGCTTGATGATCTCGATGACCTCCGCCGGCCGAGCCAGGGCCTCCCTGATGTCCAGGGCCTGCTCGACCGGCACCCCGAAGCTTCCGGTGATGGTCAGTACGGGGATGGCGGCGCAGAAATCCACGTTCAGCTCGGCTCGGCCTTTCCCCGCGAAGCTGTCTACGAGCAGATGGACCGTCCTGTCGATCCAATTCTCGATCCACCACCGGGCCTTGGCGGGCACGAAAGACGGCTGCACCAGGGCGCGGTACCGGCGGTGCTGCGTTCCTCCCATCGAGAGCATGCTGTTGAGAGCGTCGAGAGACCCCTTGGTCAGATCGATCGGGTCGGGAGAGGAGGCGAACAGCTCGTTGTCACGGTAAACGCTGTCGCATGCGGCGTAGCTGAACGCCGAGTAGTGCGAGCGATCGGGGAAAGGCAGACCGTGGAAGCTGGCCGGCCCGGCGAACCCGGTCAACTCGTGTACCACACCTTCGTGCACGGGTGCCTGCTCCCGAAGGGAGTGCCAGGTCGGATACGGATCGTCCTCGTACGCCCCGCCCAGCTGGACCAGGTAACTCCCCCGCAGATCGAACAGCCTTCGGACCCGATCGATATCGAGCATCTGGGTCATCTCGCGACGTACCCCCCATCGACCGGGAGGAGGACCCCCGTCACGTTGGAAGCCCGATCGGAGACCAGGTAGACCGCCGCGTCGGCGCAGTCTTCGGCCGTGATCGGCCGGCCGAGGGGATGACTGGCCCCAACCTGCTCGCCGAGCTTCTCTTCGTCGAGCCGCGAGCGGTCGTGACCGCCGGCGGCCATGAAGTTGGTGAACGGCATTCCCGCCGGGCAGATGGCGTTGGCCCGGATCCCGAATGGCGCGCCCTCGATGGCCACCGCCCGGGTTAGTTGGTGAACCGCCCCTTTGGTGGCCCCGTAGACCGCCCCACCCCAGCCGACCAGTCCGGCTACAGAACCCGTATTCAAGATCACCCCGCCGCCGCCCTGCTTCTTGAACTGGATCACCGCATGCTTGCAACCTAGAAATACGCCCCGGAAGTTCACCGCGGTCAGGCGTTCGAAGTCCTCCACGGTGTGATCCTCCAGCTTCGAACCGAGTCGGGGCGTCGGGATGCCCACGTTGTTGAACATGATGTCCAGCCGCCCGAACCTTTCGACGGCGGCCGCGATCACACCGGCCACATCCCCCTCTTTGGATACATCACATACCTCGGCACCGGCCACGCCATCCGCGGCCTCGATCTGCTGCACCGTTTCTTTCACCCATTCCGGCTGAATGTCGGCGCACAGGACCCGTGCCCCCTCCTGGGCAAAGCGCAGCGCGGAGGCCCGTCCGACCCCGGATCCCGCACCTGTGACGACGGCTGTCTTGGCATCGAGCAGCACCTTTCTCACTCTCCTCCTTCTCGGGGCACCAAGGTCAACGCGCCGACGGGGCAACCCTCCACCGCAATTCGAATCGCCTCGATCGGGTCTCCACCGGCGTCAACCACTATCGCCTTGGCTTCCTCGTCGTGGGCGAACGTGCCCGGCGCGTAGACGATGCACATGCCGCTGCCGATGCAGAGATCGCGGTCGACGGTGATGGTCCAGCCGGTGTCCTCGTCAGGCACGGGCCAGCACAGGGGGCTCGGCCGCCGTGAACCGGTACAGGCGTTCGGCATTACCCCTCAGGATCTTGTACTGGACTTCCGGCGACAGGTGGCCGATGCGGTTCTTCACCACTTCGATGCTGTCGGATGCCACGGTCCCTCCATTGTGTTCTCAGATGTGTTCCCAGAGCCCGGATTGCGAGCTCACCATCCAGGTTCCTCGGCCAACTACGAGCTGCGCATCAGGGTTGACTCATCGTGTCGCCCGACGCCGCGGGAAACATCGTTCTACTAAATCAGAGTACGAGCTATCCGTCAAGCAGACTTCGGGCCCGCGACAGCCGAGCACCGCCCCCTGCCGGCCCGCCTTACACCGGCTATTTCGGGCCCCGACGGGCACCTCTGAGGAGGGGTTGGTCGCGGCTTGGCCCGGCGACGGCTAGTCTGCATCCAGACCAATAATGCCGGGGCGGGGCCGACAACACCGTTTTCTCGACCGACTTTCCCCACCCTGACTCGAAGTAGCCGTTTGCCGTCGGGAGCGTGTCGGGGCTCCCGCTCAGTGATGAGATGCAAGAGAAGGTGCTCTGGCCCAACTGTCAGGCGCTTTTTTGCTACAGCGTCATGGGCGGTTGGATCAAGACATTGCTGGTCGCCAGGGACCGGCGAGATGGCCTCCGTCGAGCACCATTTGTACGCCGGTGATGTAGCTGGCCTCGTCGCTGGCCAGGAAGAGCACCAGGGCTGCCACCTCTTCGGGCCGGCCCATGTGGGGAATGGGCTGCATCTCCATCAGAGGCAGCATCCTTCGTAGACAAACCGCTCTGCCTCCGCCTTACCCATCCCACTCGCCCCGCCCGTAATCAGGGCAACCTTTCGTTGCAGACGATCCCCCACCCGTGTCCCCTCTCTTTGCTGGCCGATAAGGCCGCGCCCGGACCAATGTTCGATCCACTCGATCCATCCGTTGAATCCGTCACCGAATGATAGGTTCACGCACCGAGGTAGCCCAGATGAGCCTCCCTCGAACCAAAGCGGCATCGACTACCTGACAGACAAGGAGCTGGCATGCCGGACCCTGGCGTCAATGCGGCGTACGCATCATGGCTGGAAGATCTGGCTGCCCGTGCCCCGTTCGGGAGGAAGGACCGGAGGGGAACGGCAAACTACATCGACGACGCGGCTCGCCAGAGGGCGGCCGGGGCCATCCGGACCGGGCGTACCGTCTCCCTGGCTCGTCCCCTGCAGGTGAGCGCCGAGATGGGTCAGGACGAGGGCGTCCTATCGGTCGACATGATCCACCACGACATAACCACCACGTTGCTGGGCGCTCCGCTCGAGGGAGGAGTTGTCAATACGGCGGGGGACACCCTCACTGTGGTCGCCCACGGTCAGCAAAAAACCCACCTCGACGGCATCAACCACTTCGGACGGCATGGGACCTGGTATTCGGGCTTCTCCGTCGGCGCCGACGACAGCCCCGAGATCGCCGATCTGGCCAAGCACAAGCTGTTCACCCGTGGCGTGCTCATCGACGTACCGTCGGTCCGCGGCACCGATTGGGTGGATACAGCGGCGCCGGTCACCGGAGAAGACATCGAGGCCGCCCTGAGTTCAGCGGGGACGTCTTTCGAACCCGGCGACGCTCTGCTCCTCTACATGGGTCGGGACCGCTACGAGGCTTCCGGTCACCGGATGGCCACGGCGTCGGGAGCCCTGACGCCCGGAGCTGGTGCGGACGCGGCCCGGTGGATCGCCGAACACCACGTGTCCCTGTTGTGCTGGGACTTCCTCGACGCCAGCAACGACACCGAGCCTTCATTTCAGGTCCATCTGCTGATCTGGGCGATCGGTCAGCTTCTGGTCGACAACTGCAACCTGCGGCCCGCGGTGGACGCGGCGGCCGACAGTGCCTCGATCGTTGGAGGGCTGGTTGTCGCTCCTCCCCCGCTTCCGAGAGCCACCGGCTGCCTGGTCGACCCCCTCTTCATCCAGTAGCCCGGGGACGCAAGCGAGGCACAGTCAGGGATCTCCCGAAGCGGCCCGGGACCGACCGAGCGGCCTCCTGACCCGGTTGCGCCATCCCCTCGAGCCGGACTAGCGGCCTCACGGCCGGTCTGACAACATGGCTGCAGCGGTCCGACGAGATACGGAGGTGGTCATGCCCAAGACCGTTGTCGACTTCCCAGTCTTTGACGCGGACAACCACATGTACGAGACGACTGACGCCTTCACCAAGTTTCTTCCTCGAGAGTACGACGGTTTGATCAAGTACGTCTCGGTGAACGGGCGCGACAAGATCGCAGTCAAGAACCAGATCTCCGAGTACATCCCGAACCCGACCTTCACGGTGGTAGCCCGACCGGGGGCCTTCGAGGACTTCTTCAAGCACGGCAACCCGGACGGAGTCAGCAAACGGGAGATGATCGGCCAACCGCTCCGGTCACCCGACGCCTTCTTCGCTCCGGGGCCCCGCGTCGCCCTTATGGACGAGCTCGGCATCGACCGCGCGCTCATGTGGCCAACGCTGGCCAGCCTGCTGGAAGAGCGGCTGCGTTCCGACCCCAAGGCTACTCATGCGGTCGTACACGCCCTCAATCAATGGATGCACGAACACTGGTCTTTCAACTACGAGGGCCGCATCTTTCCCACGCCCATCATCACCCTCCCCATCGTGAGCGAGGCGATCAAGGAGCTGGAATGGGTTGCCGAGCGCGGGGCAAAGATCGTCCTCATCAGGCCCGCGCCGGTTCCCGGGTACGAGGGATTCCGGTCGTTCGCGCTACCGGAGTTCGACCCGTTCTGGGAGAGGGTCACCGAACTTGACCTTGCGGTCGGCCTCCACTCCTCCGACGACGGATTGACGCGGTACTACAGCCTTTGGGAAGGCAACCACGACGAGATGCTCCCGTTCGCGGGTCCGTCGGCGTTTCTCGACATCATGCACACTCAGGGCCGGGGTATCTTCGACACAATTGCATCCATGATCGGTCATGGCCTCCTGTCCCGCTTTCCCAACTTGCGCATCCTGCCGGTCGAGAACGGTTCCGGCTGGGTCCGTCCCCTGGTGGAGGCCCTGGGAACCTCGTATGCCCACAACCCTCGGCTCTACGACGAAGATCCGCTCATGGTGTTCAAGCGCAACGTCTGGATACATCCTTTCCATGAGGAAGACCCGCACGGCCTGATCAAGCTCATCGGCGCCGACCGGATTGTATTCGGGTCCGACTTCCCCCACGCCGAGGGCATGTCGGACCCGCTCTCCTACGTGGATGAGCTCGAAGGCCTGTCAAGAGATGATGTCATCCGCGTAATGGGGGGCAACCTGGCCGAGGTGATGAAGATTCCCGTCACAGTTTGATAACCTCGGCGAGGAGCGCAAGGTTGGTACAGCTGTCCATACGTCTGGTAATGGGGGTCGGCGAATCTTCAAGGAGAAGGCGCATCTGAGGCCTCATGTCGAGGGGGATCGCCGAGGTCCAGCCGGCTCGTTATCGCCTTTGCTTATCCATCAACAGCAAGACCGTCTGGCTTTACCGCACGACCTGGCACTTGAACCGATCCAAGGTAACGAGACAGGAGATCTCTAATGAAGATCATCGACGGTCAAATGCATGATCCGGCGCCGTGGCTGGACTGGACCGGACATGATGAAGAGACGCAGCACAACATCCTCACCGAGATAACACTCGCGTATATGGATGCCACAGGAGTGTCAGGCATAGTCCTATTTACACCCGAAGAGTGGGGGGCCGCCGCCGCCAAAGCCTCACCCGGACGGATGGCCTATGTGCCGAGCATCAGCCCTGATGTACCGGATGCCGAGGCGGCAGTGGCGGAAGCCAAGGCCAAGCGCGATCAAGGGCTCCTGGCACTGCGGGCGACCATCGGATGGCCCCTCGATGGATCGGAGCTCACCCGGCTTCAGGAGGGCAAATGGGACCCCATCTTCAGTGCTTGTGAAAGGCAGCACCTTCCCCTTTTCATGTTCATCACCCGCGCCTTACCTCTTGCCGTCGGCGTGGCGGAGCGCTACCCGGATTTGACCCTCATCATCGACCATCTCGGTCTGAGGCAGCCTCCCATGGACACGCCGGAAGAGCCGCCATTCAAGTCGCTGCCCGACCTGCTCGCGCTGGCGAAGTTCCCGAACGTGGGCGTCAAGCTGTGCGGGCTGCCGGCTCTATCGCGTCAGCCGTTCCCATTCCTCGACGTAGTGCCGAAGCTCAGGTCGATCGTCGACGCGTTCGGCCCTAACCGCCTGATGTGGGCCAGTGACATAGGCCGCTTCTATGGCCGCATCGGGCTGCCCCCCATGGTGATCCCGGGGACGCAGGAGCAGTACATGGGGAAGCACACATATGCCGAATCGATGAACTTCATCCGCTACTGCGACGACCTGACGGAAGGCGAAAAGGAAGCCATTCTCGGCGGATCTCTCACCCGCTTGTTGGGATGGCCGTAGCGAGCCGACAATCGAGGAGCCAACGGCCGGCCAGGTGCTGCCGGCACGGGTTTAGCCCGCACCAACCCCATGGCTCCGACGTGCGAGCCTGCTAGGAGATCGAAGTGAGCCGTGCAGCCGAAAGAATTCTGAGCGTTGCGGACGCCGAAAGGATGGCCCGGCGGCGCCTCCCGAAAGCCATCTTCCACAGCATCGAATGCGGCGCCGGGCGCGAGTTGACCTTGGGTTGGAATCTCGATTCGTTCAAGGAAGTGCAGTTCCGACCGCAGGCCGCGGTGCAGTACCCGAACTACGACCTGTCGACCACCGTTCTCGGGCACGAGATCGCCACCCCCGTCATGATCGCTCCGACCGGCAGCATCAGGATGTTCCGCTCGGAGGGAGAGCCGAGCGTCGCCAAGGCCGCCGGTGAAGCCGGCACCGTACACATGGTCAGCTGCTTCACCGGGTATCCGATCGAAGACATTATGGCCCAGGCGAAGGGCACGGTGTTTTTTGATCTCTACCTGGCTGGGGGACGCAGCAACGTCGAGGTCATGCTCGACCGGGCCCGCAAAGCGGGATGCCGAGCGCTGGTCATCACCGCTGATATGGCCGGGGGTCACAGCCTGGAGCGATCCGGGGGACCCCGATCCCAAGGTTTCATCGGCCTGAATCTGCCTACCGCCCTCAGATACCTCCACCAGGTTGTGACAAAGCCCCGGTGGACCATCGACTTCGTGAGAGACGGGATGCACCTCGACTGTCCCATGTGGATGAAGCCGGACGGTAAGCCGGCGTCCTACGGTGAGATGTGGGAGTCGGTACAGAAGGCCGCTCCGACCTGGGAGGACCTGACGTGGATACGCGAGACCTGGGACGGTCCTATCGTCGTCAAGGGCATCCTGCGGCCCGAGGACGCCCGCCGCGCCGTGGACGAAGGTGTTGACGCCATAGTTGTATCGAACCATGGCGGACGAAATGTAGATGGGAGCCCGGCAACCCTTCGGGTCCTTCCCGAGATAGTGGACGTGGTGGACGGCCGGCTCGAGGTTTACTTCGACAGCGGTATCCGACGAGGGACGGACGTGCTCAAGGCGCTGGCTCTCGGAGCCCGGGCGGTGTTGATCGGGCGTGCCTACATATATCCCTTCGCTGCCGCCGGGGGCGAAGGGGTGCGACGCGTTCTCCAGATCCTTGGTTCCGACATGGTGGCCGCCCTCCGGTCCTTGGGCTGTCCTTCGATCGGAGGGTTGGATCGATCCTACATAACCTTTCCCGAGCAAGGCTGGAAAGAGCAGGCCTATGGTTCCGGCTCCTATCCAACTCGCGTGTCCTGACCACTCGGTGTCCTCCTAGTGTGTAAATGGGCCTCCCGCCAACCCGTACCTGTCTGGTAAGGAGACAATGAGATGTCTAGTGTTCCTGCAACCCATGACGCCTTGCCTGAGCCCCCATCCCGAGCGATCCTGGACGAGCTTCTCTCGTACGAAGTCGCCTGGATAGGCGATGCCATGGGCCGCAACCTCATGGACCCTGAGATCAGGTGCGTCTTCCCTGGCGTTCACCGCATCGCAGGTCCCGCAGTGACCGTTTCCGTACCGCCGGGAGACTTCCTCATGATCTCGGGCGCCCTGAACGAGACTCGGGAAGGCGACGTCCTCGTCATCGATGGGCGAGGTGACACGTCGAGGGCGGTGTGGGGCGAGTACTTCAGCGCCTGGGCCCAGGGAATGGGAGTGCAGGCGGTGGTTATCGACGGGGCAGCCAGGGATGCCGGCGGGATCGAAGCCCTCGGCTACCCGGTCTTCGCCCGGGCCACCACGCCCCGCCAGCCAACCCTGAATGGCCCAGGCGAGATCAACGTTCCCGTCAGCTGCGGTGGTGTGTGCGTCCACCCCGGCGACATCGTTGTCGGCGATCGAGAAGGCCTCGTGGTCATCCCGACCCGGGGATTCGACGGAATCCTGGAGCGCATACGGGTCACAGCCGAAGGTGAGCGCACCCACCACGGCCGTCCAGCAGCGGGCCGGAAGGAGTACGAGGAGTTCTTCTCGTTGGGCTTCGCTCCCCGCATAGCCGCGTTGCGGTCGGGATCAACCGAGGCCCGGTCCAGCGTCGACGCCGGTTCTTGACCGCTCACCCGTTACCGATGATCCCAGAGCGGGTGAAAGATCGCGACGTCCCATGGTTTGGGTTGGTGGTGGGTTGAGACTTGACTCTGGTTTGGGGGCTGGTAATCTTTGTGGGGTTTGGTGCTCCTTGGGGGAGGGTGTTTCTGTTTGGTGCTCGACTTGTGGGGGCGTGGTGTTGGGTTCGTGTTGGTTGAGTTGCCGGCCCGGAGGGTGAGCTGATGTTGCAGTATATTTTGGCCGGTTTGGCGTTGGGTTCGATTTATGCGATCGCGGCGTCGGGGCTGGTGGTGACGTTTGTGTCGGGCGGGGTGCTGAATTTTGCGTTCGGGTCGATGGCGTATTTCGTGGCCCGGTTTTATTATTGGTTGAACTCTCAGCATGGGTGGCGTACTGATGCGGCGGGGGCGGTGTCGTTGGTGGTTATGGCCCCGTTGTTGGGGGTGTTTTTGTACTTCTTTTTGTTTCAGTTTATTCGGGGTAAGTCGACGCTGATCAAGTTGGTGGCGACGATTGGTTTGTCGGTGGCGTTGCCGCCGGTGGCGGATTTTCTTTTCGGGACGCAGGCGATCACTTCGGCGCCTGGTTTGGCGTCGTTGAGTGATCAGCCGTTCCATTTTTTGGGGGCGCCGGTCACTACTGATCAGGTGATCACGTACGGGTTTGTGTTGTTTGTGGTGGTGCTCGGGACGTTGGTGTTGCGGTTCACGAGTGTGGGTTTGCGGGTGCGGGCCATGGTGGATTCGGAGGCTATGGCGTCGTTGTCGGGGATCAATCCGGGGCGGGTGGCGGTGGGGGTGTGGGCGGTGTCGGCCACCCTGGCCGGTCTGGCTGGGGTGTTGGTGGCGCCGACTAATGGTTTGACCACGGGGGGGATGACGGCGTTGATGGCGGCGGCGTTCGCCGCGGTGGTGGCGGCCCGGTTGCGGTCGTTGCCGGGGGCGGTGGGGGTGGCGTTGTTGATGGGGGTGGTCACCGATGTGATCCAGAAGTATCTGCCGGCGAACAGTTCGCTGACCGCGGCGATCATCCCGTCGGTGCCTTTCGCGTTCATTCTGGTGTTTTTGATCTTCTATCTGATCCGTTCGGGGTCGTTGGACGAGGACGCGGGGACGGGCGGCCCGTTGGATCATGCGGTGCGTCCGGCCAGCCAGGATTCTGAGGATTCGGGGGTGCAGGCGGCGGACGTGAAGGGTTGGGGGGCGTATCTGGGTTTGGTGCCGCTGGTGGTGGCGGCGTGTCTGCCGTTGATTTTTAGGGGTTCGTCGTATTGGTTGGGGTTGACCGCGCTGGGGTTCTGTTATGCCATCACGTTCGTGACTTTCACCGTGGTCACCGGCGAGGGCGGCATGTTGTGGTTGTCGCAGATCATTTTTGCCGGGGCGGGGGCGTTGGCCACCGGGCAGTTCGTGAACTCGTGGCACATACCGGTGTTGCTGGCGGTGGCGTTGGGGGGGGTGGTAGCGGCGGCGGCGGGAGCGATCATCGGGTTGTTGACCATCCGGTTAGGCGACTTGTACGTGGCGTTGGTCACCTTGACCTTCGGGTTGCTGGTCGAGACGCTGGTGTTCACCCGCAACCGGTTCTTGCAGGGCGGGCTGGGCGTGACCGTGCTGCCCCCCATTTCGCTCGCAGCCCGCTGGTGTTCGGCTACTTGGCGTTGGGGGTGTTCTTGATCTTCGCCCTGTTCACCTTGAACCTGCGCCGCTCGACGAGCGGGCTGGCGTTGCGGGCGGTGCGCGACAGCGAACCGGGGGCCCGCACCCTGGGTTTGAGCGTGGTCCAGGTCAAGGTCATCGTGGGTGCGCTGGCCGCGTTCGTGGCCGCGGTGGGCGGCGGGTTCTTGGCCATGGACACCCAGATCGCCCAACCCCAGTCGTTCGCCACCTTCGCCGGTCTGGTCTGGCTGGCGGTGGTGGTGACCATGGGTGTGCGCTCGCTTATCGCCGCCTTGCTGGCCGGGCTGTCGTTCACGTTGTTCCCCGGGATATTCCAAACCTATGTCCCGACCCGCTGGGCTGAGGTGCCGACCATGCTGTTCGGTTTGGGGGCCATCTCAGTGGCCCGCCACCCCGAAGGCGTGATCGCCCAAAACGGCCGGCAGATCCGCCAGGCCCTGACCGCGTTGACCGCCCGGCTCACCGGCGGCCAACCGGCCCAGCCGGCCTGGCCCACCGGCCGCCCCGATCCTGACGATCCTGGTCGTCCCGTCGCCCTCAACACCGGCGACAGCGACGTCAAAGCCGAGGCCGCCCCATGACCACCCCCACCCTCGATACTGACGGGTCCGGCCCCCCCGCCGACGGCGACACCGCCCTGAGACTGTCATGTCACGGGGTCACGGTCCGTTTCGGCGGGCTGGTGGCGGTCAAAAACGCCGACCTGGAAGTCCCCGCCGCCACCATCGTCGGGCTCATCGGCCCCAACGGGGCCGGCAAAAGCACCCTGTTCAACGTGCTATCCGGACTTTTGCGGCCCACCAACGGCAAAGTCCGCCAAAACGGCCAGGACGTCACCGGGGCCCGCCCCCAGATCCGGGCCGAACGAGGCCTGGCCCGCACCTTCCAACACCCCGAACTGTTCCCCGGGCTCACCGTACGCGAACACCTCGTGCTCGGCTACCGGGTCCGCCACCACCGCAGCCGCATCTGGACCGACCTCATCACCATGGGCTCGCTCCACCCCGTCGAAACCGACGAAAAAACCCGGGTCGACCAGCTCCTAGACATCCTCGGTCTCACCCCCATAGCCGACCGGGCCGCCCTCGGCCTCCCCCTGGGCCAAGCCCGCCTGGTCGAACTAGGCCGAGCCCTGTCCACCTCCCCCACCGTGCTACTCCTAGACGAACCATCCTCCGGACTCGACTCCACCGAAACCCAACAACTCGAAACCACCCTACGACGCGTCGCCACCGAACAAGGCATCTCCGTACTCCTAGTCGAACACGACGTCGAACTGGTCATGCGCCTCTGCGCCCACATCTACGTCCTCGACTTCGGCTCGCTCATCGCCAACGGCAACCCCCAACAAATCCAAGCCGACCCCGCCGTACGCGCCGCCTACCTCGGCGAAGAAATACCCGCCGACACCGAACCCGCCCCCACCCAACCCCCCATCATCACCACCACCACCAACACCACCAACACCGACAACGACAACAGCGGCAGCGACAGCGGCGACAGCGGCGACAGCGACAGCGACGGCCAAACCGGCCCCGTCATCACCACCACCACCCCCACCCCCCCCACCGAACAAACCCCCCGACCCGCCGCCCTCACCGTCACCGACCTCTCAATCCGCTACGGCGACGCCATCGCCGTCACCAACCTCAGCTTCACCATCCCCCCCGGCCAAACCCTCGCCGTGCTCGGCGCCAACGGCGCCGGCAAAAGCAGCCTGGCCCGAGCCATCTCCGGCCTCGTACCCACCACCCACGGCACCATCAACTACGACAACCAAAACATCCAAAACTGGCCCCCCTACCGCATCCGCCGCGCCGGACTAGTCCACCTACCCGAAGGCCGAGGCGTCTTCCGCGAACTCACCGTCATCGACAACCTCCGCATGGCCGTCAGCAACCTCCCCGACCGCCAAGCCCGCCAAACCGCCCTCGACCAAGCCTTCACCACCTTCCCCGTCCTCGCCGGCCGCCGCCGCCAACTCGGCCGCCTCCTCTCCGGCGGCGAACAACAAATGCTCTCCCTCGCCCGCGCCCTCGCCACCCAACCCAACCTCATCATCGCCGACGAAATGTCGCTCGGCCTCGCCCCCAAACTCGTCGACGCCGTATTCGCAGGACTCCAACAAGCCCGCCAAAACGGCATCACCATAATAATGATCGAACAATACATCCACCGCGCCCTCGCCTTCGCCGACCACTGCCTCGTCCTCCAACGCGGCCAACAAGCCTGGCAAGGCCCCACCAGCGAAGCCCAAACCGAACTCCTCCGCCACTACCTAGGCGAAGGAATGACCGTCACCACCTAAACAACCCGGGCGCGCCATAGGCTGCTCCAAACGACCCTGGTCAGCGGCGTCGTTTTGGCGCGGGTGATTCTGCGAACCTGTTTGAGAGCAGGCCGCCCTTCGGGCCGGTCAAGTGAAGAACTCAGCCGTGCGCTCGCCGATCATGACCGCGGTAGCCGCCGGGCACCTTCGGACCACGGTCGGCATAATCGACGTGTCGACCACCCGGAGGTTCGAGACCCCGTACACCCGGCAGTACTGATCCACCACACCCTCGCTGGCCGATGAAGCCATCCGACACGTGCTGGACATATGGATCGAGCTACCCACGTAGCTGCACAGAAACTCGTCGAGCATCCTGTCCGACTCCAGCGTCCGGTCATCGGGGCCGAGCAGCCGGGCTCCGATCTCCCGGTATGGTTCACTACGCACCAGTTCGGCGGCCAGGCGAAACCCCTGGCGCATTCGCGTCAGGTCTTCTGCCTTCTCGAAGTAGTGATAGAGCAGCTCGGGATTGGCAGTCGGATCGGCGGACGCCAGCCGCAACTCGCCCCGACTCGATCCCCTCATGATTATGCAGGAAAGGGCCATGCTCGAACCGGAGCGTGCCTGCTCTCTGAGCTGCTTCATGGACATTCCGCCTAGGGCGGACTTGGCTATCTTCAGCCGTCCGACCAGCCCGACTCCATACAACACCGACGTGTTGAAGGGAAGGACGCTCTGGAACAGCAGCATGTCACTGTGATCTCCGACATCCGACGTGAAGTGAAGCCCAGCTTCGGCCAAAGAGCTCCTGGTCGGGTGGAGCGGAGGGTTGCGGCGCTTGGAGACCCGGACACCGATGTGCATGGTGCAGTGGTCGGTGAACTCACGTCCGACGTTCGGCGAGTCGCAAACGACGGGGAGGCCGTGCTGGCGGAGCTGCTCTCCCGGACCGACGCCAGAAAGGAGCAATAGGTGGGGAGATTTGACCGCTCCGGCGCTCAGGACGATCTCTCCCCCGTAGAGAGTCTCGATGTTGGCCCCCGCGCGGACTTCGACTCCGATGGCCCGACCGTCCTCGAAGAGGACTCGCTCGACCACCGAGTCGCTGCGGACAGTCAGATTGCTCCGCGGCTCGGCCGGATCCAGATATCCGAGGGCCACGTTGAAGCGAACGCCATCTACGTTGTTGACCGGCAGGGACCCGACTCCAATCGATTTCGGGCCGTTGGCATCCGGATCGTCGGGGAAGCCGGCCTGCCGGCATGCAGCTACGAAGGCTTTGGTTATCGGCGACCAATCGTTGGGCTGGACTCGCCGCACGGGGATCGGGCCTGACGAACCGTGATATTCGTCGCGTATGTCGCGGTCGGATTCCAGCTTGACGAAGAAGGGCAGCACCTTGTCGTAGGACCACTCCTCGTTGCCGCCTGCCGCCCAGCCGTCGAAATCCTCGGGGAGGCCGCGGGTGAACAGAGTTCCGTTCACCGCGCTGGACCCGCCTACCACCCGGCCGCGAGGCAGGGGCTGCTGTATACCGGCACGCAAAGTGGCGGGAAAAATCCAGCTGGTGCGGTCTGTGCCCGCCATCGCACTGAAAACTCCCGCGTATCGGAGCCCGGGCGGGAACCCGTCTATGCCCTTGTATCGCGGTCCCGCTTCCACCAGCAGCACCGAGCGGTGCGGGTCTTCGGAGAGCCGGGCGGCTAAGGCGCAGCCGGAGGTGCCTGCCCCCACGATGATCACGTCGAATCCACTGCTCACCATGAACCTCTAACTGGTTGGTCGGGCCGCCACCTGAGCCTCAAATGTCGGCACCTGCGGCCTCCGGTGGTTGGGTACCCCTCCGCCTGCCGAAGGAATCCGGTCAAAGCCGGCGACGGGTGCGTTCTAGGCTACACGAGGGCCATCGGCCGCCGCCGACCGGACGGCCGGCCAGACCCGTTCCGGGCGTTGCCGAGTATCGACCGTGGCATGCCGGACGGTTACTGACCGGGCTCGACGGGTGCGGCCTCTGGCTGGTTCCCGGAACCAATCAGTTCAGGGTGGCGGGCGTCCACCATACGCCGGAATCCATCTCGCCAGTGAACTTCCGTGTGTCCGAGCACCTGATGCATGAATGTGACGTCGGGACACAGGGGGGTGTGGGCCGCAGGGCTGTAATCGAACCGAGGCTCGACGCCGACAAGCTCGCCCATGTACCGGCAATATTCCTCGGCGCTTACGGTCTCGCTTCCCGCCCAGTTCACCGTCAACGGCGGAAGTTGAGCGATCTCCAGGGCCCGGATCCCTAACCGCACGTAGTCGTCCTCGTAGATAGGGTTGTAGTTGTTGGGCCTGTCGGGGTGAAGGACAATCGGTTTTCCTTGCAGCATGAGCTCCAGCCGCTCCGCCGGGGTTCCTCCTTCCGGGCCGTAGGTCGAGCAGATGCGGATGATCGTGAGCGGTACCTCGAAGTGCTTGGACACCCAGGTACAGACGGCTTCTCCGGCCACCTTCGAGAAACTGTAGTTACCCCGGAGCGGGACCCCGGGCGGATCGGCTTCAGTTAAAGGCCGGCCACCCTGATACCGGTAAATCGAACCGGTGGAGCAATACACGAATCCCCTGGCTGTGCGGCAGTGATAGAGAAGGTCGCCGGAGCGCTCGGCATTGGTTTCGACGCACGCCCGCCAGTCCTGGTCGCCCGTATCCACTGCGGCGTGAAAGACGTAGGTGAAATCGTCGGGCAGGGATGCCACGTCGTCTTTAGACATGTCGAATCGGATAGGGCGGACACCCGCCGCGACCAGCTTGTCCCGATCCTCCGGGTGGCTGAAGCGGGCCAGACCCCAGACCTCATTGCTCGGCGCGAGGTCTCGAGCGATGGGAAACGAGACCTTGCCGGTCGCCCCCGTGATGAGGATCTTCTCACCCTGTAACACCCCGAACCTCCCTTCGCGACGGCGCGGCTGGATAGCGTTGACTGCGAGGAGACGCGACGCCAGACCGTGATCAATAAACCTAGCCTCCTCAAACTTCGTGCAGACTATGAAGGTATTATCGCCCTCGTGCCAATCCTTCCATCGCCCGCGCCATGATCGTCGACGCCCACCAGCACATCGGTCACATGGCAGATGTTCTGTCGTTCGACGGGCGCGAAACGGCGGCGGAGCCCACCGTCGAGGAGGATGCGGCCCGGCGCATCGCCTTCATGGACTCCCTTGACATCGCGTGGGCGGTGCTCCAACCGTCGCACGGCTACCTGCGTACCGAGGGTATCGGCGCCACCATGAAGGTCAACGACCGGATGGCCCGGTACCGGGATATCGCGCCCGACCGCTTCCGCGTGCTCGGCACGACCGAGCCTCTCCACGGCGAACGCAGCCTGGCCGAGGTCGATCGGGTTCGGGAACTGGGTCTCGACGGCCTGGCGTGGCACCATCGCTTCCAGGGCTGCTACATCGACAGCAGGTGGATGTGGCCCACGCTGGAGCGCATGGCCGAGCTCGACCTCGTGCCCCTCCTGCACGTGAACGCCGAGTCCAGCCTGGAAGCCAACTGGAGGTTGCAGCGGCTGGCCGCCGACTTCCCCGGCCTGACCTTCCTCGCCATGGATGGACTGTGGAGCTACGAGCGGGCCCGCCATGTGCTCATAACCGCGGCCAGCACGCCGAACGTGATCTGGGACATGGGCGGCCCCGTCTGCTACATCCCGGTCGAGGAGTGGGTGAGGTGCAACGGGTCGACGACCGTGTGCTTCAGTCTGGGCGGCACTTACAGCGGCCACGCCCACGCCGCGAAGCCGGCCCTGCTGGCCGAAATCGAACAAGCGGCAATCTCGGACAGCGACCGGGCCAACATCCTCGGGGCCAACCTGGCCCGCCTTTTCCGGCTCGACACCGCGCCGGCCTGAAACCGGCGTCGGTTCAGCCGTCCCGGAGCGTGAGTTCCCTCCCACCCCCACATCGCTCACGGACACGTCACCCCGGCGTCGACCGGAAGGGTCACGCCCGTGACCGCCCTGGCTTCGTCGGATACCAGCCACAGGATGGCATTCGTGACATCCATTGGATCCAGGAGCACGATGGGCAGTCGTCGAGGGGAGACCTCGAGGACCTCGGTGTTCTCCGCGTGGAACGCCTGAAACTGCTCGTTGACGATCATCGGGGTCGCCACGCCCATGGGGTGGACGGTGTTCACCCGGATCCCGTGAGGGCCGAGAACCTTGGCGTATCCCCTCATCAGACCGACCACGCCGTGTTTCGCAGCACAGTACCCCGCGCTGCCTCCACTCCCGTCGTGCATGCCGCTGAGGCCCGCCGTTGAGCTGGTGATCACGATGGAGCCGCCTTCCCCCTGGTCGATCAGGGGCTGCTGCACGACACGAAGGGTGTTGTACACCCCCGTCATCATCACGCCCACGGCGTCGGTCCACCTCTCCGACGACTCTTCCAGGCTCTCCGCGCCCCGGGGCCCGTCACCGAACGGAAGAATCCCGGCGTTCGCCACGACGATATCGAGACGGCCGAATACGCTGAACGTTTCCTTGACCGCCCGGTCCATAGCATGGATGTCCCTTACGTCAGCCACGACGGAAAGGCACCGGGCACCGGCGCCCTCGACCATTGCCGCCGTCTCCTCGAGGTCGGCGGAGGTGCCCATGGGATAGGGAACCGTGCTGATCTGGCCGGCGATGTCAACCGCGACAATATCGGCGCCTTCCTGGGCCAGCCTAACTGCATGCGAGCGTCCCTGGCCACGAGCTGCCCCGGTGATGAACGCTACTTTTCCCAGCAGTCGCCGGTTGTCTGACACTGTCAACGGTCTCCTTCGCGGGGGTAGTCGTAGATCCCGAGCGAATCGTTATGCTCGTTCATCGCGTCGAGGATGCTCCCATCTCTCCCGAACACACCTTTTATCACCGCGCCGCCGTCGACGATGAGTGTCTGCCCGGTGACTCGCGACGTGAGATCTGACGCCAGCACCAGGACGCCGTTCGCGATGTCCTGGGCACGAGGCGCCGCCAGCGGCTGCATCGGATCGGTGCCGAAGACCCCCTCGGGCTGATCATCCCCTCCCGCTCCGACGGCACCCGGTGCTACACCATTGACTCGAATGCCGTAGCGGCCGAGCTCGTCCGCAAACGTCTTGATCAGGTGCACCACGCCCGCCTTGGCTGCACCATATGGCGCGTGGAACGGAGCCGCGGTGAAACCGTCTACGGACGCCAGCGCCACCATCGATCCACCGGTGCCTTGGCGGATCATGTGTCGCGCTGCAGCCCGGAAGAGGTAGAAGACCTGGGTCAGGTTGTACTTGATCGTCCAGTCCCAAATCTCGTCTGTCAACTCCTCGGCCTTGTCCCAATGGGTCTTACCGATGATGTCAACGCAGACATCGAGTCCGCCGAGGATTGAGACCGCCTCGTCCACGGCCCTCTCGACATCACGAGACACCGTCATATCGGCCACGATGGGGAAGCCTTTTCCTCCAGCGCGCTCGATCGCATCGACCGTGTCGCCGGCCCGGCCTTCGTCTACGTCGATGCACGCTACCGTCGCGCCCGCTTCGGCCAGGTTCAAGGCCGATCGGCGGCCGTGGCCGGCCCGTCCCGGGACGCGGCCTGCCCCCGACACGATGGCTCGTTTTCCCGCCAGACCAAGATCAATCATTCTTCCCGCTCCTTCCACAGGCCGTTTTCCCCCTGGGACACCGACGCGAAATGGTTCTAGCACTCACAACGCCCAGCGACAAGTGATGTCACAAGTTATCGCCTGTACATATGGTCGTTTGTTACCATAGGTTGTGATGGTGAGGACCACGGGCGATCTGTACTATGACCCGTACGATTTTCAGATCGATACGGATCCATATCCCGTCTGGAAGAGGATGCGGGATGAAGCCCCCCTCTACTACAACCAGAAGTACGATTTCTACGCATTGAGCCGGTTCACTGATGTCGAACGCGGCCTTGTCGACTGGCGGACATACACCTCGTCCAAGGGGAGCGTTCTCGAGCAGATCAAGAGCGATAAGCCTTGGCCATTGGGAATGCTCTTGTCGGAGGATCCCCCTGAGCACGACATCCACCGCAGTTTGCTGGCCCGCGTGTTCACCCCCCGCAGGATGAGCGCGATCGAGCCACAAGTCCGCAGGTTCTGTGCTCGCTGCCTCGACCCCGTGGTAGGGACGGGAGGATTCGATTTCGTCACCGATTTGGGGGCGCAAATGCCGATGCGTACGATCGGTATGCTGCTCGGAATACCGGAGAGTGATCAAGAAACGATCCGGGACCACATCGACGAGGGGCTTCGGCTAAAGGACGGGGTGCCGACGTTCCAGCACGAACGGACGGTGTTCGCCAGCGGTCAGTTCGAGGAGTACATCGAGTGGCGCTCGAAGCACCCCTCCGACGACCTCATGACCGAACTGCTCAACGCCGAATTCGAAGACGAGCATGGCGTCGTGAGGACGCTTACCCGAGCCGAGGTCAAGGCGTATGTCGCCCTGCTGGCCGGGGCGGGGAACGAGACGACGACCCGGCTGATCGGTTGGAGCGGACAGCTTCTGGCGGAGCATCCCGGTCAACGCCGGATGCTCGTCGACGACCCGGGACTAATTTCCGGGGCGATCGAGGAGATTCTGCGGTATGAAACGCCGTCCCCGGTTACGGCGCGCTACGTGACAAGAGACGTGGAGCACTACGGGGCCACGGTGGAAGCCGGCAACGTCGTGCTCATGCTCATGGCGTCAGCCAACCGGGACGATCGGCAGTTCGAGGACGCCGCGAGCTTTGACATCACCCGCAGGATCGACCGCCACGTCGCGTTCGCCTACGGCCCCCACTATTGCCTTGGCGCCGCGCTGGCTCGGCTCGAGGGTCGCGTGGCGCTCGACGAGGTCCTCAGACGCTTCCCCGAGTGGGAGGTGGATTGGGACAACGCGGTCCAGGCCCACACCTCGACCGTCCGGGGCTGGGAGAAGCTTCCCGTGTTCACACCCTGAACCGTTCCCTCCCCGGGTAGGAGGACGCCCGCCTCGGGCGAAGCAGTCAACGGGCGGTGTAGCCGCCGTCAACCGGCAGAAGCACTCCGGTCACCTTCCGCGCCACGTCGCACGACAAGTACACATTTCGACTCCGTGAAACCCTCCGGTCAACCAAGAACGTGCAGGTCTCGGCCAGCAGCGGCCGGCCGGGATCAGAGCAGACCGAAGACCTGAGCGCAGTTACGCCACAGGATTTTGTCCCGATCCTCGGCCGGGACGAGCCGGAACCACTCGTCTGTCAGCTTCTTGGAGTTGGGCCAAGTGGTCTCCGAGTGTGGATAGTCGCTCGCCCACATGACGTTGTCGACGCCGATATGAGGGTATTCCCTGATACCGACGGGGTCCTCCATAAAGGTGGCGAAAACCTGCCGGCGAAAATACGTGCTCGGTCGATCCTCGAGCTTGCTCTGGGTCCAGTAGCGGTGCTTTTCCCAGAGGTGGTCCATGTAGTACTGGACGAAGGAGATCCACCCGATCTGGGCCTCCACTGCCACGAACTTGAGATCCGGGTAGCGCTGCATCACCAAGCCGAAGATCAGCTCGGAGATCGCCTCAGCCATGGTCAGCTTGTTCATGACAAGGCCGGTCATGAACCGGGACGCGCTGTCGAAGAGGTTTACCGGAGGGGTACCCGGCCGGCGCCCTCCGGTGTGCAGCGCAACCGGGAGGCCCGTGTCGAGGAACGCTTGCCACATTGGGTCCCATTTGGCGTCTGCGTACTCTCCGTCCGGCGGGAACAACGGGATCGTCCCGCCGACCAGGCCGGCGTCTGCCGCCACGCGGATCTCCGCGGCCGCCAGCTCCGGCGTGTCTACCGGAACGGCCGCCATACCAAGCAGGCGATCCGGCGCATGCGAGCAGAAGTCCGATAGCCACCGGTGATAGCCGCGAACACTGTTCAGGTAGAGGGCCCGGTCGCTGGTGATGAGCGGCCCACCAAAAAACAGGATCTCGGCGTCGACACCATCGATGTCCATATCCTTGAGTCGCTCGGCTGGATCCCACGCCCCGGGACGCTGTTCCTCGAGCTTTCGCACGATGAGGGAGAACTCTTCGGGGCGCTTGCCGGCTGAGTTGTCGAGCCCGTGGATAGGGGTCCGCCGCCCTTCGAAGACCCGGAAGTCTCCTTCTTCGGTCCGCTCCACCCGGGGGGCGCGCTCACGAAACTCCGGGTCCAGGTATTCCTGCCACGCCTCGTCAGGCATCTTCACATGGGAGTCCGACGAAATGAGATGCATCTCGGTCACGTCCGTCCCTCCAAGGCTCGTTGCTCCGGTTGTGTCACGGATCCCCGCCCCGATCGCTCTACAGGTTGCCGATGCTCAGGTGCTTGACCTGCTGGAACGCCCGAAGACCCTCTACGCCCCGTTCGCGGCCGACGCCACTCTGCTTGTATCCACCCGACGACGCGAATGCTCCGGTGGCCGCCACGTTGACACTTACCGCCCCGGACCGGATCCGCTCGGCCACCCGGGTTGCCACTTGAACGTCCGCCCCAAGGACCTGGCCCGACAGTCCGTACATCGAATCGTTGGCGATCGCTACCGCGTGGTCGAGATCTCGATAGCCGAGCACGCAGAGAACCGGCCCGAAGATCTCGTCCTGGGCGGCCGGATTCGAGTTGTCGGGAACATCGAGCACGGTAGGTTCGAAGTAGTGGCCCCGTTGGATTCCAGGAGGACGCCGGCCTCCGGAGACCACGGTAGCCCCGTGGTCAACGGCCTCCTGGACATAGGACTCGCACTTTTGGACCTGAGCCTCTGAGATGAGAGGGCCCACGGTCACTTCCGGATCAGCCGGGTGTCCCACCTTGAGCTTGCCGGCGACATCACGGAGCTGGGCCAGAACCGCTTCCTTGGACTCTTCGGGGACGAGCATCCGCGTCGTAGCCGCACAGCCCTGCCCGGCGTGGGCCGCGAACACGCCAAGGCTTCCCGCCCCGACCCGTCCCAGAGCATCAGGAAGGTAGAGCTGTACCGACTTGCCGCCGAGCTCCAGCACGAGCCGTTTCACCGTGTCGGCGCTCTGACGCATGATCTGGCGGCCGACCGCCGTCGACCCGGTGAAGGTCACCATGTCGACTGCTTGATGAGTGGTCATCAGCTGTGAACCCGTGACGCCCGCCTCCACCACCACGTTGAGCACCCCGGGGGGGAGGCCGGCCGCTTCGGCCGCCTCCCCGAAGACCAGCGCGGACAGCGGGGTGAGCGGGCTGGGCCGGAGTATGACGCTATTGCCGGTGATCAGCGCCGGAATGGCCTTCCAGACGCTGGTCCAGAACGGAAAGTTATAGGCGGATATAGCCGATACCACCCCGACAGGCTCGTAGCGCATAACGCTTGCTGCGATCCGGTTGCCCGCAATCACCTCCGAGACGGGACGCGGGGTGTATTCGGCCTCGGGGAGCGACAGGTACAGGTCTGCGGTCTGCCCGATCTGGGTTATCGGCTGGCGCAGCTGGGCGCTCGCCAGCATCGCCAGAGAAGCTCCGGCCTCGGCCTCCAGGGTGGCGGCCAGCTCCTCGTATCTGGACTCGAAAAAGGACGCCACCGCGACCATCGCCGCCGCCCGGTCGCGGCCGTCGGCTCCAGCCCAGGTGCCGGCCTCGAAGGATCGCCGAGCCGCCAGGATGGCTTCCTCCACTTGGTCCGCCGAGCACGTCTCGACTTCGGCGAAGACCTCCTCTGTCGCCGGGTTCTCCACGGCCAGAGCCGGCCCATCACCTACCCGGAACTTTCCGTCGATGAAAGGCTGACGGACCCCGACGATATCGGTCGAGCTCATGTGGCTCCTCTCTTACTGCGACGCCAGGACGTTCGAAACGTCAATATTGTACAAATGGGCGGCGTTTTCCCAGAGGAGCTTGGCCCTGACCGACATATCGAAAGTCGAGAGCCATTCATCAGCCAGCTTCATCGAGTTCGGCCAGTTGCTCTCGGCGTGAGGATAATCGTTGGACCACATGACGTTGTCGACACCAATCGATGAGAGCTCCCGCAGACCGACGAAATCCTTGGTGAACGTGGCGAGGACCTGCTGGCGGAAGTAGTGGCTTGGCTCTTCGGTGAGCTCGCTCTTGGCCCAGAAGCGGTGCCGGTGCCAGTTGTGGTCCATTCGATCGAGAACCCAAGGCAGCCAACCGATCTCGGCCTCGACCGAAACAATGCGTAGATCCGGATGGCGTGCCAGCACCCCGCTCTGAATGAGCTCGCTCAGCGACTCCGCCATCAGCAACCGGGCCATCATGTTTTGCGTCATGTAGATCCCGGCGTGGTCATAGCGGCGTTCCACGTACCGAAGGCCGAGGATGTGCATGCCGATCGGGATCCCTGATGCCTCCGCAAATGCAAAGAGACGGTCCCAGTCGCCCTCGGCGTACGAACCTGTCAGTGGGAACAGGGGGATGTACACCGTCCGAAAGCCCATTCCGAGGGCCGTCTGGAACTCCTCGATCGCCAACTCGACTGAATCGACCGGCAAAGCAGCCGCTCCGATCAGACGATCGGGGCTCGCCGCGCAGAAATCGGCGAGCCAGCGGTTGTAGGCCCGATAGCTGTGGATACGAAGTGCGTCGTCGGCGGCATCGGTCAGGGGGCCACCGTGGTAGAGGATCTCTGCCACCACGCCGTCAACGTCCTGATCCTCGATGCGACGATCCGGATCGGAGGAAGGCGAGCGCTCGGCCCGGATGGCGGCCAGGAAATCGTCAGGCGTCCCGTAATCCTCCGGCCGGATGTGGGCATTGGTACCCAACATCTCCGACGCACCGATAGCCCGGCGCCGGCCTTCGAACACCCGGAAAATCCCTTCGTCGTCCACCTCGTACCGAGGGGCCTGCTCACGAAAGGCGGGATCCAGATAGACCTGCCAGGCGTCGACAGGGATCGCAACGTGCGAATCTGCCGAGATGAGGAAATCTGCCCGATCTGCCACTACATACCTCCAAGTCCGATCCCACCAGCCGACACCCGGCAGAGGCCGGCAGCCGGACCGGCAGACCGCCCATCACCCTCCCCCAGATCGCGACACATACCGATAAGGAGACTACGACGCCCTGGTCTCACTACCAAGAGCGACAACCCGCGGTTTCGCCCGATCATTGTCCGGAACGGAGCCTCCGCGAATCACGACCATGGTTCGAAACCTGACTTATCTGCTTCGTTCTCAATAAAGAACGACCTTGCATAGTATATGATCCGGATGCACGATGGGTCAAGAGTCGAAACCACCGATCCGCCGGGGACCGTCCCGGTAAATGTGCGTCGATGGCCGGTCGGAGGCGGGTGGCAAACGGCTCCCTTGCCTGCGGTTACGCCGGCTGATACCCTGAGTACGTGTATAAGAACAGGCCGTTCCTATATACGATCGCCTCGGAGCACGGCCCTTGAGCAAGGGTGAGCCAACGGCCGATCGGGCCTCATGCTCCTGAGCGTGGATCTGCGCGGGCTGTCCCCGTCGATCGGGCTGTTTGCCGATACGTCTGCCGACTCCATCACGGTTCGGGTGGAGGGCGACTGCGATCGTGCGAGCGCGGAGAGCGTCCTCCTGTCCGTGGGCGCCGGCTTCATTCCCGGCCACTACGCCGAACTGAGCGTGGCCTGGCTCCTCTCCCGATGCAGTTCCGACGATAGGGAGAGAGCCTGGCTGCGCAAGGACCGGCTCGATGAGACGGGCGACTGGTTGGCCGCCCCCGTAGAGTGGGCGGACGGTCACACCACGACCGCCTGCGTCGGAGACTAGACCGGTTGTAGCACCGGCTGGTCAGGAGAAGCACGTTTCTCGTCAGCCCTATGGGCGAGGACGCCTGACGGATCGTATTCTCTCGCCCGTCAATCCCGGGTGGGAACGGGCTGGTAGGCGATGACGTTCAGACCATCGGGTTGCGTCGCGTACACCCGAAGCTCGTGCTCACCGGGCACGAGTTCGCCCGTTTGCCAGCCCGCATCCGCCAGTCGGTCCCTCGCCGCCTCCACGTCGCTCACCTTCAACATGAGGGCGGCGGCCGGTAGATCCGCTCTCACACCGACGGACACCCGCGTACCTTCGCAATCGAATTGGGCCCACGCTCCATCCTGGATGAGCGTGGGTTCACCGAGCAGTGACCGGAGCGCTCCCACGTCGCGCTCCCAGTTTTCCGCGCCGAACGCCACTGATACGCGCTCTATCTTCATACTGAGAACTCCTATTCAGGCGAGATGTCGACCGGTCGAGCTTGAACGGAGTCGACGGTAACGAAGCGGCCATCGAGCGAGTGGGGCCCTCCGGAGAATGTCCGGGTAAGTGAATGACGCTTGGGGGGTGTAGATCCCGAATCGGACTTGTTCTTTGGTCAAATCACGTCCTCGATCGGTGTGTGCTGCCTGCCGGTCCTCGCGCCCATGTCCTCGATCGCCCGAGTGACCTCGTCACACGCGGACCGCACCCGCTTCCCGAGGTGCGAAAGGTTGGCGGCGTCGAGCTTCTGCTCGAGATTGGGCACTGTGAGTGAATACCGCGGCTCGCCATGCTCGAAGATCGGCGCCTGGATCGAATAGACGATGGGTGTATCTGACTCGTCGCTTGTCCCCCCGAGCAGGTCAGCATCGGGCTGCGGCTGGTCGAGCTGGCCGCTCAACACCTGACGCCAATAGCTCCCGGTGAACGAGTCCGGGACCTCTTGCAGCTGTAGGGCGAGCGTCCATTGAGAGGACAACGGTGATCTAAGGGTCGCCACGAATCCTCGCTCCCGAATCGCCTCGAGAGCCGCCGCCAGCTCGGCGAACCCTTTCGAGTCCACCACAGTCCCCCGCTCCAGCCACTCCTTTTGGGATGCCTCGTCCTGCCAGGCCACAAACACGGTGCCGAACGGGGCGACAAACGGCCTCCGGTCCCCGGGACGAGTCCAGTACCTGCCCAGATTCGGCGGGCCGGTCGCGTGGAGCACCAGTATCTCGTCGCCCGTCAGGGTGGCGAGGTCGCACTCCCGCCCTAGCTCGGAGGACAGGCGGTGCATGACCGGACGAGCCAGGCTGACATGCGGCAATGCCTCGCTTGCGGCCTGGCCAACCACTGTCAATGTGGGACCGAGCGCATAACGACGATCGGTGGGCGAGCGGAAGAGCCAGCCCGCCTCATGGAGGGTGCGGATCGCCGTGTACGCAGTGGACTTGTTGAGGTGAAGGCGCCGGGCGATCTCGGAGATCGAGAATGTCTCGGTTGGCTGCGTGGCCAGGAACTCGACAATAGCCACAGCCCGGGCCGTGCTATTTAGATAGCGTTCTGGTCGCGGTACCAACCGATCACCTCGAGCGCGAATGCCTCACGAAGGTCCATCCAACGTCAACAGTGTAACCATAGGGCGGGCATGAAGGAATGAGCCACGTCACGGCGACCTGCCGGTCGCTCACACGGCATTACCCGCGCTCCGGTTCGTGCTCCTCGCCGGGCTGCTCTTAGCGGTCGTTCCACCGCTTCGCGGGTCAGCTGCACCGGTCAGACCGCCAAGGGCTCGAACGCAGAAGATCCAGAGTCGCTCGGCGATGATGTCACGCGGCTCGTCCGTGGCCGCAAAGGCGTAATGGTGATAGACGGCCATTACCAGCTCGGTGATCAGCCAGGCGTCGTATTCAGGGTTGGAGGACTTGAGCTGTCCGGCTCCGATCGCGGCGTCGAGCTCCCCGAGGATCAGATCAGTGAATGGCCGGACAGCGTGCCCGAGCTCGTCAGGATATATCTGGTGGAGCCGCCAGTGTTCGGTCGTGATGAACCGCGGCCCCGAAGCCTCACTGCTATCCCCATCAACGGAACTCAGAGTTTGGGTGACATAGAAGCGAAGCCGGTCAACCGGGTCGTCCAGCTGTTGGGCCTGCTGCCGGTAGGTCGAGCAGGACTCGGACACCAGGTCCGCGATCACGGCCAGCAGCAGCTGATCCTTGC
This sequence comes from uncultured Actinomycetota bacterium, assembly GCA_963783945.1. GTDB lineage: Bacteria > Actinomycetota > Acidimicrobiia > Acidimicrobiales > Palsa-688 > CAWAPS01. The sequence continues at coordinate 104,005 of CAWAPS010000005.1, read as the reverse complement.
TGCCGAAGTTGCGGTAGAAGGTTTGCAGGGCCACGCCGGCCTCTTTCACGAGCTCCTGGGTCGTGAAGCTCGCCCCCTTCGTCCTGACCAGGCGCCGTGCCGCATCGACGATCGCCTTAGCTTGCTCACCTCCGCGAGCCCTGGACCACTCAACGGCGGGCGACCCGACCGCGCCCTCGGTCCAGCTCATGGCCGCGGCGGTGGCTCGGCAGTCGTTTCTCTATCGAGCACGAAGGCCGGAACGGAAACACCTGGCGCCACGTCTTCGAAAACGGCTCGGACCACGGCCCCGATGCTCGGAAGCGCCTCAGGACCGTCCACCAGCCGGCCGATCATTCGCAATCCCGGCTGCTCAACCAGTTCCACATCGACGAGGACGAACGGAAGATCGTCATCGAAACCGGGAAGGAAGGACTGACGCATAACGGTCCATGACCTCACCGTTCCGATCCCGCTGACCGGAGAAAACACGAAGGCGGGATCGGTCGTTCGGCAGTGGGGACAGGCCACGTCAGGGGGAAGGGCGTAAGCACCGCAGCGAGAACATCGGGCGACGGTCAGGACATGATCCGAGGCGGCTTTCCAGAATGGGGCTGACATCTGGTCCGGGACTGGGAGCGGCCGGGTCTGCTTGGTCACGCTACGAAGCCGCCCCTTTTACGCCCCAAGTTCACCATCAGTGTTGGTCGACCCGGCATCTAACCGAAAAGGACGGGGATCTCAGTAGCACCCCGCTCGTAGAAGCCGACGAACCGCGGCGGTGGCTGTTCAGGGTCGAGACGGAGATTTGGCAGGCGGTCGAGCAGCGCCCCGATTCCGACCGTCATTTCCGCCCGGGCGACATGCATCCCGAGGCAAATGTGCGGTCCGCCCCCGAAGGCCAGGGCCGGCTTCATGGCCCGGCTGATGTCATATTCGTCCGGGTGGTCCCATCGCGCCGGGTCTCTGTTCGCAGCACCGAGGCAGATGTGCATCACCGAACCCTCGGGAAGAGAATGCCCGTAGAAATCCACATCCTCGGTCACCCATCGGGAGAACATCGGATCGGTGGGCATCCACCGCAAGGACTCCTCGATGGCGGCCCGTAGGAGCCGCCGGTCGTCCTTGACCGCTTTCAAGAAGTCGGGCCGCTGGAGCAAGGCGCTCAACGTTATGCCCATCTGTTTCCAGGTCGTTCCTGAGCCCGCGGCGAGAAGAAAGAGGGCGAACGAATAGATCTCAGCGTCGCCGAGACGATGGCTCGCTCCGTACTCGTCCTTGACCTCGGCTTCGACCAGGACGCTGATGAGGTCATCCATTGGGGATTCCCGCCGGGCCGCCACGATGGGCTCGAGGATGTGCACGACATCGGACGGGCTCGTCAGACCTTCGCGGATGTCGAGGGCCTGCTCGACCGGGACTCCAAAGCTGCCCGTGATCGTCAAAACTGGGATCGCCGCGCAGAAGTCGACGTTGAGCTCGGCTCGACCACTGCTGGCGAAACTGTCGATGAGCAGGTGGACCGTCTTATCGATCCAGTTTTCTATCCACCACCGAGCCCGGGCCGGCACGAATGAGGGCTGGACGAGGGCCCGGTACCGGCGGTGCTCGGTCCCCCCGAGAGACATGATGCTATTCATCAGCTCGAGAGAGCCCGACGTCAGGTCGACCTTGTCCGCAGACGAGGCGAATAAGTCAGGGCTGCGATAAATGGTGTCGCAAACGTCGTACCTGAAGGCGGAGAAGTGCAGACGATCCGGAAACGGAACCCCGTGGAAGCTGGCAGGGCCGGAGAACCCCGTCAGCTCGTGAACCACTCCCTCGTGCACCGGGGCGTGCTCCCGGAGTTCGCTCCAGGCCGGATACGGGTCGTCCTCGTATACCCCGCCGAGAGGACTCCGATAACTACTCCGAAGGTCGAACAGCCTCCTGACTCGGTCCAGGTCGAGTAGCTGGGTCATGCCCGCACTGGGTCGCGAGCGAAAAAGAACATGGTTCTACTCAATCAGACCATGTGCTACTCCGTCAAGCAGCTCTTCCTGGGGCCGCCGCTCAGGCGTGGTGGCGGTACCGTGCCCACATGCCGTACGGAAGCCGTGGGCATAGGCTCCCAAGGTGTCGTCAATCCAAAGGACCGACAGAATCACGGTGAACAGGATGGGGGATTAAATGCGCAAAGCCCTCTCAGGGCTATCGGTGGTGGAACTGGGAGGTGGCATTCCACCTGCTTACTGCGGCAAGCTGTTCGGTGACCTCGGAGCCGACGTGGTGAAGGTCGAACCGCCTGACGGCGACGAGGTGCGCCACGACCACAGAAGGTCACCCGACAGCAAAGGACCTCTCGACGGCGAGGGACTGTGCCGCGATGGCCTCGTATTGCATCTGCACACCAACAAGCGCAGCGTGGTCATGGACCCCAGCGACGCTGAGTCTCGCGACATCGTGAGAAGACTTGTCGAGCGAGCCGATCTCGTCATCGAATCCAGAGGTCACGGCACTCTGGCCGACTGGGGAATCGAATGGGACGAGATGCACCGCCGGCAACCGGCCGCCAGCGTGGTGCACATCAGCGGGTTCGGCGCCACCGGTCCCTATGCGGATTACCGATGGGATGACATCGTCGTCCAGGCTGTCAGCGGGGCGTTCCTGCTGCAGGGTTACCCGGGACTGACTCCGGTAAAGCTCCCAGCTCACGTGGCCCTCTACTTCGTCGGGCACATGGCGGCAGTAGGAGCTCTGTCGGCCCTGCTCGCGACGCAGGCCGGGCAAGAGGGCAGCTTCGTCGACTGCTCGGCAGTTGAGGCTCTGGCCGCGATTCCCTCTCGGCAAGCTCCCCTTCTCGGTTACCAGTACCGAGCAGGTCAGCCGCCCTCCGACCTCGACGCTCCCACCGCCACCCTGATTCCGGTCGGCGTTTACCCCTGTGCCGACGGGCATGTCGCCCTCATGTCCACGGTCCAGCAACTCAACGAGATGCTCGAGGTTCTCGACGATCCTGCAGCCACGGCGGCATTCGAGCATCCGGACGCGTTCAATCGACCAGAGACCAAAGAAGCTCTGGACGTGGCCCTGTACAACTGGCTGCTTTTCCGGACTCGGGCGGAGGCAACGGAGCAAGCCCAGAAGGCCGGCTGGCCACTGACCGGCGTCTACACCGCTTCGGAGATCCTTCGGGCCGACCACCTTCATCAGCGAGGCTTCTGGACACACTGCGACGACTCCGACTGGGGTCCGGTCGACCTGCCAGGAGCTTGGTGCCGCTTCGGCGAGGGAGGCTGGTCGGTGCGGAGATCCGCTCCGGTGCTTGGTCAGCACACCGAGGAGATTGCCCAGGCGTTCCGCCTCCCGGCGGCCCGCCCAGTCGGGTCGCCCGCCACCGCGCCGCCCCGACCACCTCTGGAGGGGGTGCGGGTGGTCGATCTCACCGTGGTGTGGTCCGGACCGTTCGCTACCATGCTGCTGGCCGACATGGGAGCCGAGGTCATCCGGGTAGAGAATCCCTTCGTCCTGCCGCCGACGACAAAGGGTTACCACCCCCGACCCGTGCTCACCAACCCAGGCTTTCTCGGCTCGCTCTACGGCCGCGCCCGCCCGGGTGTACCGGATCGACCATGGAACCGCCACGCCATGAACAACTCGCTGGCCCGCAACAAGCTATCGGTGACCATCGACACCCGGCGGGCCGAGGGTAATGAGCTCCTGATGCGTCTGGCCGAGAAGAGCGATGTCTTCATCGACAATTTCAAGGCAGTCGGCCTCGAGCGCATCGGCATAGATGTCAGCGAGCTGCAACGCCGGAACCCGCGGTTGATAATCGTGCGCCTTCCGCCGGCGGGGCTCACCGGAGACTGGGCTTCCTACACGGGTTTCGGTGCCCAGTTCGACGCCCTCAGCGGTTTGCTGTCGGTGTGCGGTCATTTCGGCGCCGATCCAACCGCCACTCCCGTGACGACGTACATGGACGCCGCTTCCGGCCCGGGCGGAGCGCTGGCGGTCATGGCCGCACTGCGCTACCGATCCGCGACCGGTCGCGGTCAGGTCGTGGAGCTGTCGCAGAGCGAAAATGTGATCAACCACCTGGGTGATATGTTCGTCGACAGCCAGTTTGGAGTGCAGCCGGAGAGATGGGGCAACCGCGATCCCTGGCGGGCCCCGCAGGGTCTCTACCCGACCCTTGAACCCAGCCGGTGGATCGCCATTTCCGTGCCCGACGATTCCACCTGGCACTCCCTGGCTGCTGCCATAGGGCGCGCCGACCTCGCGACCGCACCTCGGTACGTCGACGCGCCGTCCCGACGAGCCAATCACGCCGAACTGGACGAGCTGCTCTCGGCGTGGACTAGTTCCCGGCCCATGCTCGATGCCTTTCATTTTCTGCAATCTGCCGGCGTTCCGGCCGGGCCCCTCCTCGACGACAAACTGTTCACCGGCGATCCCCATATGGTCGAGCGCGGATGGTTTCGACCCCTCGAGAGCGCCGACCTAGGAACTCACCTCCATCCCGGCCTGGCGTTTTCCGGTGTACCCCACAGCTGGAAGCGCGGCTCACCCACCCTCGGCGAAGACAATGAATTCGTCTACAAGAAACTGCTAGGCGTCTCGGAAGACGAATACCGTCGCTTCGAGCACGAGAGAATTCTGGCAACCGACTACCTTATGCCGGACGGAACGCCCTACTGACCTGACCCGGTTAGGGCTCGAGGGGGTGGCCCTCCGGACCCGGTCGTTCCGGACGCAACCGGGGCTCCCATTCCTCCCGGAGCACTCGCCGCAGCACCTTTCCCGATGGCAGCCGGGGCACCTCATCGACGATGACGACGCCGTAGAGGCGCTTGTACGACGCCAAAGATTGCGAGACGAGCCTCATCAGATCGTCGGGCGTGGTTTTTTGACCAGGGTCGAGCTGCACTGCGGCCACGGGTACCTCACCTGACCGGTCGTCGGGAATACCGAAGACCGCGCAGTCGACAACGTCCGGATGCCCGTGCAGGACGGCCTCCAATTCCGCGGGGGCGACCTGAAACCCGTTCACTTTGATCATCTCTTTGGACCGATCCGTCAGATGAACCCAACCGCCGGACTCCAGCCATCCGACATCACCAGTCCGATACCAGCCGGAAACGAAGGCATCAGCGTTTGCCTCGTCGGGAAGGTAACCAGCCATCGCCGACGGGCTTCGTGCTTGGATTTCCCCGATACCGCCGGCCGCAAGCGGAGTACCCGTGTCGAGGTCGGCGACCCGGAGCTCCACCCCGCGGGGTGGCAGCCCGGCTGAGTCGAGCCGCCAGGCGCCAGGATCGTCCACCGGGTTCGCCGCGATCACAGGAAGCTCGCTCGCTCCGTAGGCTGGAAGCCACCTCACCCCGGTGCGCCTAGTGACGATCTCGGCCACGCTCGGGGTAACCGGGGTGGCACCCCACATGATGTACCGCAGAGATGACAGGTCGTATTTCTCCAGATCAGGATGATTGGCCATGGCGAGAGCAATCGGGGCTACCGCCATCTCGAGCGTCATCCGGTCGGTGGCTATGTGGTGCAGCACCTGTTCCAGATCGAAGCGGGGGTGCAGGCGCACTCTCGTTCCTGCCGATATGGCTGTAACGAGATTGAGAAGACCGAGGATGTGAGAGGGGGGCGTAGCCACCTGGAATCGATCGTCCGGTCCAAGCCCGAGAGCGTGCCTCCAGTGCAAGATGGCCGAACCGATAGAGCAATGGGTATGCCGGACAGCTTTGGGCAGCCCAGTGGTGCCTGAGCTGAACACCAGCAGGACGTCGTCGCTGGTACGCCCCGGTCCCGAGCCACTTGGCCCGACCGTCACCGGCACCGTCGCCCCCGCAAGTTCGCCGTCGAGGTCGGTGATGCGGGCCCGGCCCAGTTCGGCCCCAAGCAGTTCGACCGCGGTGCCGTCAGCGACAGCGTGAACCGGATCCGTCAGTTCCAGCGCATGCCTCACCTCGAAGGCCTTCCACCCCGGGTTGAGGAGCACCGCCGCCGCCCCTAGCTTGCTGACGGCGAGCACTGCAATTATGAACTCCGGGCGATTGCTGCTCATGACGACAACACGTCCTCCCGGCGTTACGTCACGCGCCGCGAGATGACAGGCCAGGCTGTGGGCCCGGCGATTGAGCGCCCCGAAGGTCCAGTGCTGGCTGCCGGCCACGATGGCCACCCGGTTACCGAAGCGGCTGGCGGCCTCCTCGAGCCCGTGGTGAAGAAGGGTAGGTGCCATCACAAGCTATTGTCATGGACGTTGACGATCATCAGACCTGGGGGGCGACCTCTAACCGTCCGTGCTTGAGCACCGTGACACCGTGCTGAATTCCTTCGAACCCGAAGGCCAGGTTACCCGCTTCGGTCCGACCGGCGTCGTACACGTGCACCTCCAGATCTTTGAGAGGAAACGCCGGACGGGAGAAGCGCACCGCCACCCGCCGCACCATGACCGGGTCACCACGGGCGACCAGATCGACCAGGGCCCCGCTCGCCAGCCCGAAAGTGCACATGCCTTGCAGGATCTTGCTCGGATATCCCTCGAGGCGGGCGACGCTGTCACTTATAGCGTGACCCACCCGGTCGCCAGAGACGCCGGCGTAGCGGAAGGCCTGATCTCGGTCAACGTGGATCACCTTGGTCTGGAGGGGATGCTGCCTGGAATCCTCGGGGAACACGTGCCCGGCGGGAGCCGGTCCCATGTCCGACGAGATGGTGGCGCGAGCGTGGAAGGTGCCCCAGAAGTGCTCGACAAGCAGCGAGCCGGCTTCATCGGTGACTGAGATCCGTTGAACTACCAACACCCCGCCCTTGGTCTGGCGGGCGCTGTATGTCGTGCCTTTCCAGTTCACCGTCATACCGGGCCGGACCACGCCATGGAAGTGAACGTCGTGCTCTCCGTGGACCACCGTGGTCGCACCGGTTATCTGGTACCGGGGGCGGCCGCTTTGCTCGCATTCTTTCTCGCAGTCCAGGAGGAGAGTCGCGGTGAACAGCAACGGAGTTGCCTGTCCGTCCTGGTAGCGCCGGTTGTGATCATTCGTAGCGAGGGCGTACGCCGCCACCGCATCCTCATCCACCGTCCCTTCGGACACCGCGGTCGAATGGAATGTTGTCTGGAGTTCCGTCATTGGCTTATTACTCGTAGGGAAATGGGTTGACCCGAAGGTCGGGATGCGGAACGGATCAGCGCAGGTCTACGCTCAGCTAGGAAGGCGGGGGAGGACGCAGAGGTCTGCCGGTACTCGACGCCCAAGTCTCGATCACCCGATCATATTGGGCCTGGCGTATGATCTCCCGCTTTCCCGCAAAATCTCCCACCTCGGCAGGGAGTTGACCCGTTTCCATCAGTTCCATGGCCAGTTGGCGATGAAGCCGGGCTGCGGTAGGCGTGCCCCAGCCAGTGGACAGGGCCAGCGATAGACCCGGCACCAGGTACCCGAACCCCACCATTGGTATGGGAACCTCCGGCGCAATGGCGGCAACCTGGTCAGGCGTGGCCATGGTCGGCAGATAGGCATCGGCACCGGCTTCGGCGTAGGCGACGCCGCGACGAACCACTTCCTCAATTGAACCGCCGCCACCACCCCCCACGCTGTACAGCTCGTCGCATCTGGCGATGATCACGAAGTCAGCGTCGGTCCGGCCGTCGACGGCGGCGCGTATCCGCGCCTGCATGTCCGCAACCGTTAGCAGCGGACCCAGCCAGGCCGAGTGCTTCGGCGGGATCTCGTCCTCGATGTGGATGCCCGCCACCCCGGCCCGGCCGTACAACCGGACGGTGCGGTAGACGTCGGCCACGCTCTCACCGGCCTGATCGGCGTCAACGATCACCGGAATATCAACCGCTTCGACCACCCGAGTGGCCTGGTCGACCATCTCCGTGGGGGTGAGTAACCCGTTATCGGGTATGGCGTAGTGCATCATGCCGGTGGAGTGACCACCCATGTAAGCCGCCGGGAAGCCAACGTCCTCGATGATCCGGGCCGTGAGCGCGCTGTAGCAGTCCGCCGCGATGAAGGGCTCAGCTGCCAGGAGAGACCGAAGCTTCGATGCGGTTGACATGGCGGGCAACGCTCCCCCCTGGGCAAGGACGCAGCAGATTGTAGCCTCGGAACGGTTGACGAGGCCGTTCCCGCAGGTCACGTTTCCCCATAGAGTCCTGGTCATGAATGAGCTCGAGCTGTCCTGCGGCTTACCGCCGGGGCCGGACTTCGCCGACCTGGCGGCCCTCGCCGAAGACTTGGGCTATGACCGCATCTGGATCTTCGACTCGGCGCCCCTGTGGGAAGACCCGTTCGCCCACCTGGCCCTCGCCGCGGCGCGTACCACCCGGATCGGGCTCGCAACGGCGGTCCTCATCCCGACCCAGCGGTCGGTGATGGCGATGGCCTCGGGCATCGCGACCATCCACCGGATATCAGGCGGCCGCTTCCGCGCCTGCTTCGGGACCGGATACACAGCGCGCGATGACGATCGGACGGAAGGCCATGCCGCTGGACGATCTGATCGACTACGTCGCCACGCTGCGGCAGCTCCTGGACGGCGAGACCACTCTTCTAAACGGTAAGCCGGCGCGGATGCTGCACTGGCCCGGCATGTCGGCACCGCGGCCCATCGAGGTGCCTTTGTGGCTTAGCGTCCTAGGGCCGCGGGGCAATGCCCGGGCCGTCGAGGTGGCCGAAGGCATCATCGGCCCCAAGCATCCCACCCTTCCTACCACCACGATGATCTCCGGAACGGTGCTCGATCCCGGAGAGGTGCGGACGTCGCAACGAGTCCGGGACGCGATCGGTCCTTGGCGAGTGGTCGGCTGGCACACCGCGTACGCAGTCGGGGGCGCCGCCGCGGTCGACGCCAAGCCCGGAGGCAGGGCGTGGCGGGCCTCACTGGAATCCATGGCGCCCGAGGGTCAGCGGCATCTTCTGACCTTCGAAGGCCACTGTACCCACCTCACCGAACGTGACGTCCCTCTGCTGGACCACATCGACGACGACACCATGGTCGGTGACGCCGAGACCATCCGGGGCGCGCTCGAGCGCCTGGCCAAATCCGGTTTCCAGGAGGTGTTGTACACGCCGGCGGGTCCCGATGTGGCGCGGGAGTTACGCGCGTTCGCGGCGGCCGGGAGGTCCGGCGGGTGAGCCGGCCCCATCCGGGCACACTCAGTCAGGCGAGCAGCGGCCGCACGTGAGCCGCCAGGTCCAGGGCCCAACCCACCGGGTCCTCGAGGGGCCAGCCGAAGTCGGGAAGGCTGAAGTACTCGACCGCGACCTTCCCCTGGTAGCCGATCTGGTCGAGCCGGCGGATGACCGCGGCGAAGTCGACCGTTCCCGTCGGGTCGTCGACGTGAAGCTGGCCATGCCCAGCCTTGCCCTGACGAAGCTGAACGTGATCCGCGAACTCCAGCACCTCGACCGGGTCCCCGCCCCAGGCCGCCACGTGCCCGGTGTCGACGAGGTACCGTAATCCGGGCACTTCCTCGGCCATGGAGCGCATCTTCTCGAGGGAGTTGACGCAGGCCTCCGCCCACGGCTCCATCAAACAACCGGGCGAGGCCCGGAACCGCTCCACCGTCGCCTCCCATCGACCAGGTGCGTCTCGCGGTGCAGGGCTGTATGCCCATCCGGGGACGGGGTCCGGGTCCGAACCTGGGCAGCCGACCGGCAGAGCCAGCGCGGACTGATCTGTGGTGACCGGTGGATCGATGAAGTCGTAGCCGGCCTCGCAGGCTTGCACCGATGCCTCAGTCGCAGGCGTGGGCAAGAACGTGACGGCGACGACGCCAAGTGGATAGCGGCCCATGAAGCGCTCCTAAATAGCGTGGGTGCAAGTGATACCCGTCACCCTAGTCAGGTAGTCCTCGCCATCGCAGCCTGCGCATCGTTGCCCGCGTCATCCCAGGACCTAAAATGCGCCACAGGCAGACGGACCGCCACGACATCACCACCGAGAGGGAGTTGCCATGTCGATGCAGACAGAGCCTCCGAGTCCATCCGCCCGGGTTCGTGCGTCATTGTCGCATCCGGTGATCGATTGCGACGGCCACTGGCTCGAGCCGACTCCTGTCCTCATCGATTACGTGAGGCGAGTTGGCGGTCAGGATTGCGCTGATGCGATGTCGAACATGCAGCGCGACTACGGCAGTCGGGAATGGTACGGGGCCGACGCCGGCGAGAGGCTCCGGCGGCGCTGGATGCGGCCGGCCTGGTGGGCCTTTCCCGCCAATACTCTCGACCGGGCTACCTCAATGCTCCCCCGCTTACTGTATGACCGCCTGGACCAGTTCGGGATCGACTTCTCTATAATTCTTCCTACTCGAACCAGCCTGGGTGAAGGGGTGCCCGACGCCGAGTTGCGGCGAAAGATGGTACGAGCCATGAACGTCATGCACGCCGAGCTATTCGCACCATTCGCCGATCGGATAACGCCCGCCGCGGCAATACCGACGAACACCCCGGACGAAGCTGTCGAAGAGGCCGAGTATGTGGTCAAGGAATTAGGGCTGAAGGTCGCCATGATATCCGGCAGTTTGAGACGGCCGATTCCGGCCTATGCGTCATCCGACTCCGACCCGCGATCCGTTCCATTCTTTGTGGATAACCTGGCGCTCGACAGTTCACACGAATACGACCCGATGTGGAAAGCATTCGTCGACCTGGGACTGGCGCCCATGACCCACTCTGGAGCGCTGGGCTGGCCGGACCGTTCATCTCCCCACAACTTCGTTTTCAATCACCTCGGCCACTTTGCCTCTGCCGCTCATTCTTTTGCCCGGGCCCTGTACCTCGGTGGGGTGCTCGCCCGCTTTCCCTCACTCAAATTTGCTTTCCTGGAAGGAGGCGTCGGCTGGGCCCGCAATCTCTGCTCGGACTTGGCGGCGCACTGGGAAAAGCGCAGCCGGAATCCAATGCTCGAGAATCTTCGCCCCACCAACATAGATGTCGCAGAGTTGACCGGCCTCATCCGCGAGTTCGGTGGCCCGGAAATGACCTCTCGTATTGACGAGCTCATCGAATCCATCGACATGGCCTTCCCCGGGGACAGCCTCGAGGAACTCACGGAACGCGAGCTCGACCTCGATGACTTCGCGGCCGCGATGGTGAACTCGAGGCAGGATGTGGTGGAGATGTTCTCGCGGAACTTCTACTTCGGGTGCGAGCCGGACGATCCGATGACCGCGCTCGCCTTTGACGAGAGACTGGGCCCCAGGCTCAAACCGCTCTTCGGGTCGGATATCTCCCACTTCGATGTAACCGACATGAGAACAGTGCTCGAAGAAAGCTGGGACTTGGTGAAGCACGGCCTGATCGATGAGCGAGCATTTCGGGAGCTCACATTCGAGAACGCGGTGTCTCTGCATGCCGGCATGAACCCTAATTTCTTCAAAGGCACCGTCGTAGAGAAGTCGGTGGAGGAGGAATTGACTCGGCAGAGGGGCAGAGACCAGACCTAGCGGCCGCCCGGAGTCGGCCCTCAGGGCGCTCCGTCTCTGCCATCGGACCGCTTGTATTTTCCTAGCCGACCGGCTAGGTTTTGGCGCCGGTGCGCCGGCTGCGCCGGTTGGGGCACCGACCTGTTGAGTGCGTCGAAGGGATTTTTCGATGACCGAGTTTCCAACCCAGCCGACAGCTCCTCGTGCTCCGTTCCATGCTGCGGTGTTCGTTGCCGACTTGGCCGAGTCATCGCTCGGGGCGCTCAGCAGGTGGAACCCAAGGTTTGAATCGCCCACTCTTCCCCTCCATTCTCATGAGGGCCATGAGCCACTGCGGGTCGAAGTACTACGGGTGCGTACCGATCCCCGATCTCCGTTCAACGTTTCGGTCGAACGGGCATTTGACGTTCAGTTCATCCGCCCCAACCAGGGCAACCGCTGGCATCACGTCGGCTTTTGGTCCGGCGACCTCGAGAGCGATGCCCACCGCCTGGAGGAACACGGCTACGTCCGGGACGCGTGGTCAGAAGACGGGGACGGCCGGCTGGAGACCTTCGTGTACCTCATGTCTCCGCAGGGACTCCGGGTCGAGCTGACCCAGGACGCGAATGAGCATTGGACCGATTGGTGGCAAGGCGTGCACGCGGCCGCCATCGCAGAAGACCTGGCCCAGGGAATGGCTCCCGATGAGGTCCAGGGGCGACCCCTGCATCACATCGGGGCGGTACTCGAGGATCCGGAGGCGGAAGCGCATGCTCTCGAAGAGGCGATGGACATCGAGTGGACCCAGCCGTTCGAAGCAGAGGCCACCACGGTCCAAGGGGACCGAGAGCGAACGGTGGCGACCAGAATGATGACGTCCACGGGTACTCCCCCGCTGACATTCGTGCATCGGGCCTGGGGCGGAGACCGCTTCCCGGGCGAGGAGGACGGGTGGGATCACGTGGCGTTCGTTTCGACTCAGCTCGACAAGGACGTCGCCGGACTGGAGCTGCTCGGCTACCAACGCACGGCCAGCTGGAAGCAGGGCTTCTCCAATGCCGGAGAGGCCGTGCTGCTGACCGCGCCCGAAGGAACCCGGGTCATGCTGGTCGCAAACACCATCGACTGAAGACGCGAATCCGCCCTCGAACCAGCTGGCGTAAAACCCGCCATCCAAACGCCAGGCGATCGGAGGTCCATGTCAGTGTCACCCGTTTTCGACTGCCATCACGGGGTCAGTAACCCACAGCTGACCCTGGCACCAGGAGGGGGTCCGGCTTCGCTCGAGTCGTGGCTCGATTGGGCGGTGGCCGATCACCTCGGGCGAATGGACGTTGGCGGTGTCGACCATGCGGCAATTCACGCCGCCTTCGGATACCGCCACACTCACGGCTTGGCCGCCACCCGGGCGCAGAACGACTTCACCGCGGCGTATCGGGATCGCGCTCCGAACCGGTTCCGGGCCGCGTTCGGCGTGGCCGAACCACTCTACGGTGAGGACAGCCTGCCCGAAATCGACCGGTGCAAGGAGGAGCTGGGTCTGACCGGTATCGGGTTTCACCCGCGCTGGCAGGGCGTCTCGACCGAGAACTACTGGGTTATCCGGTTCGTCGAGCGGATCGTCGAGGTCGGCATGGTCCCGGTGCTGAGGGGGATGGGCGAAACACCCGAGGAGAACCTCTGGAAAGTAGCCCACGTAGCCAAGTTCTTCCCAGATCAGGAGATCCTCGTCCTCGACGTGTTCTCAACATGGGAGGGCACTTCCGAAGCGTTCGAGGTGGCGGAGGCCTGCCCGAACCTCACCTTGAGTACGTCACTGGCCTACGACTACGACATGGTCGAGCCATTCATCCAGATCATCGGAAGCCGCCGGGTGGCGTTCGGAACGGACCTTCACTGCCCCGCACCGCCCCGACCGGTTCCCGGCGCTCAGGGCGACAAGTACATGCGGACGGGAACGATGCTCCCGCCCATGAAGGTGAGCCATCTCAAGGACGAGCTGCTCAAGTCCTCTCTCTCCGACGAGCAGAAGCACGACGTCCTGTGGGGCAACGCCAAGCGCCTGTTCAAGCTCGACGACCGCTGAGCAAACGGCGTGAGCGACGAGCCATCGCCGGAAGGCCCGCCCGCGCCGGACCGCCCAGAGCGTAATGTCGTGCTCCTGAGTGCCGCCTCGTTCTGCGATCGTCGCAGGGCGTGACGGCAGAGATCGGGAGGGACCACGAGTGGCAGTCTTGGATGGAAAGGTTGTCATTGTCACGGGCGGGGGACGGGGCATCGGGCGGGCGATCGCCATAGGAGTGGCTGGCGCCGGAGGCCGGGTCGTGGTGGCTGATAGCGGGGTCACCCTCAGGGGAGGGGATGCCACGGCGCAGGTCGCCGGCGAGGTGGTGGACGATATCGTTGCCGGCGGCGGTGACGCGGTCGCGTTCACGGGAGACATGGCGACCATGTCCGGGGCCCGAGGCGCGATAGATACGGCTCTCAAGCGGTGGTCCCGGCTGGACGGCGCCGTCTGCTGTGCCGGCATCCTCCGGCACGGACCGTTCCAGGACCTGACGGAAGAGGACTTCGACGCCGTCGTGCGAACCCACCTCAAAGGCCACTTCGTGATGCTGCAGTCGGCATTCAAGTTGTTCCTCGAGCGGGGAGACGAAGGCTCCCTGGTAGCCATCACCTCGGGGTACCTGCTCGGCGACCCGCTTCGATCGAGCTATCGGGCGGCCAAGGCGGGCGTAGTTGCGCTGACCAAGAGCGTGGCCCTGGCCGGTGGCCCATATCGCATACGGGCCAACGCTATAGCACCGCTCGCCAACACCCGGATGACAGAGGCGTCACAACTCCAGTTCGATTCCGATCCCGATGACATCGCTCCCGTCGCGGTTTTCCTCCTGTCAGATGGGGGCAGAGACATCAGCGGCGAGGTCTTCAGTGTGAGCGGAAATACCATCGGGACGTGGAAAGACCCTCAGCCCTCGCGAACCGCCCGGCACTGGCAGCGGTGGCAGAACGACGACATTGGGACAGTTATGCCGTGGCTCCTGGCCCAGGACGCTCAGCCGGCCAATCCCCCTCTGCCCGGCGTGGCTCAGCCCGGCGGGTGAATCACCGATGACCGGCCGCCCGGCTCTGGGAGGCGATGCCGCGGCCGCCACTGGGGTCGCCGAGGAGTTTGCCGCGGGGCTCCAGGCGGGCCACGATGGGCACGATGCGGACGTCTTGAACAAACAGTTCGCCGCGGACGTCATTTGGGGCACCCCGTACGGAGCGCTCGTCGACGGCTACGACGAACTCCATCCCATCCACGTCCGGTTTCAAGCGGACGCCGCCGAGGAGCCGAAGTTTCGCTATCGGGTTCGTCATGTGCTGGCGGTCAGCGACGACGTGGTCGTCGCTCACATCGCCCGGCTCGCCCTTGCCGCAGACGGTCGACCTCTGTCGCCGAGCGCCGATCCGGGTCAACCCTTCTCTGAGATGGCCATGTTCGTGCTCGTCCGCCGGCAGGAGCGGTGGTGGCTGGCAGCGGGACAGAACACCCCGATCCGACCAGGCGGTGCCGTTCCCGCCTCGACGTGAAGTGCCGTCTACGGCCTCACCAACTGGACGCCTGACCGGTTGCTGCAGCCGCGAGTCGAGGCCGGGGGCACTTGCCCGAGGTCCGGGTAAAGATACGTGGGGGGCCGAGCTGGGTCCGGGATTCGGCGACGCATTCATCCGCATCCATCCCGAGAGGGTCAACACCTTCGGCGTCGACTGAACGGCTCGGAGCGGGCCGACCCGGCCCTCCTTGTCCCGCTACCGATCCGCGGTGTCGTCGAATCCGGCTACGTCGAGTGGAGCCCGATCACCGAACCGGGCATCTCGCTCTTTGAAGGCGGCGCCCAGACCTATCTCCTTCGCTCGCGCCTGAAACTCAGCCATCTCCGGTGAGAGGTTGGCGATCGTATCCATTGGTGGGGCGATCTCCTGGAGGATGGCTCGTCCCATGAGGTCGAGGCCCTTGTTGATCATGTACTTGTTTATGGCGACGAGATCTCGGCCGACCAGGGCGATGCGCTTCGCCAGCGCCATCACGTGATCGTCGAGAACACCGGCCGGGACGGCTTCGAGCGCGAGACCGATCTCGGCCGCCAGCCGCCCGGTGACGGTGTCGCCCGTGTACAACAACCGCTTGGCCCACTGCGGTCCTACGTTGTACAGCCACATGTTGACGGGCGGGGTGCCTCCCATGCGGAGAGCCGGATATCCGATGATGGCATCTTCGGCGGCTATGACCAGGTCGCACTGCTGGGCCAGGTCGGTGCCGCCGGCCAGGCAATTCCCGTGGACCTGGGCTATGACCGGGATATGGGCGTTCCAGATGCGCGACCAGGCCCGGGCCATATCTATCGTTCCCAGCGCTCGACGCGAAGCCACTAGCGCTGTATCAGAGTCGTCAGCACGAGATCTGCGGGACTCCGCCGAAGTGGCCGAGAGGTCGTAGCCCGAGCAGAAGGACGGTCCCGAACCTCTGATTATGACGACGTTTACCCCCTGGTCGGCGGAACTGCTCTCGATCGCGTCGATCAGCTCACGCTGCAGCTTGGGCGAAATAGCATTCCGTATCTCGGGCCGGTTGAGGGTGATGCGAACGACCGTCTCGTGTCCCTCGATGAGCAACGTTTCATAGTCGTTGGCGATCATCACGAATCCCTTCTACTGATTGGATCTCGTCCCCACCGGTTCAGTCGTGGCCCACTGTGGCGGCGGCGCCGGCCACAACGTCTCAGGGGGTGCGATTCATTTGATTGCGATCGGGTTCACCGGCGAACCAAGGGCAGCCTCGAACGGCAGCGCTTGTGCGATCAGAAAGAACTCGCTCACCCCATCCTCCGCGCAATCGGCGGCCAGGTCCTCCAGATACCAGTACTCCCCGATCGGCAATCCCATGTCTCGGAGGGCGAGCATGTGAAACGGAGCGTAGATACCCTCGGTGAAGCTGCTGGCCTCCACCGCGGTGTTGTCAGCCGCGACCGCCGCCGCCCCACGAGAGTGCAACCATTTTGCGCAGGTGAAATGCAGCCCCGGTTGCGGCTTCAAGTACTCGGACCAGTCCCCCGACGCTTTCCAAGTCGACATCAGACCTGTGCGCACCAGAACAATGTCACCCTCAGCTACTTCTGCACCCCCCTGTCGTTCTGCTTCCTCGAGCTCATCGGCCGTGATGGCGTGACCGGACGGCAGCGAGGGCACTCCGTGTAGCCGGGCGACATCGAGTAGAACTCCCCGGCCGACGAATTTGTCATGCAGCTTGTCGATGCCCGAGCTATGGGCCCCCGATGCATCGATCACGCTGGAGGGTCGTCCGTTATAGACCTGGCCGCCATAGAAGACATGCGACAGCGCATCCCATTGGGTCCCGGCTTGTAGGTACATCGTCACCGCGTCATCCGCCCAGAAGGACGTCGCGCCCAGGTGACTCGCTTCCTCGGAGCCGGTTCGAACCATGAAATGAATCGGGTTCGACCGCTGGGCGGTCGTATCCATAGGTCTGGGCGGCTCTGATCCAGCCTGCGGGCCGCCAGGACCAAGAGGCAGACAGAGGGAGAATACGTCCCCCCTGCGTACCAGCCCTGCTGCGGCGCGCCTCCGCTGGCTCGTGATGAGGTTGAGGGTGCCGGCCTCGTCATCCACCCCCCATCTACCCCAGTTGCGCACCTGCTCGCCCATCGCGGTGATCTGATCGACCAATTTCTCACTCATTGCATGGCACCTTTTTTCTCATACTTGCGAACCTTTGTAACGGTTGACTTTCCTTACCGCGGTTAATGGTCCGGCGTTGCTACCCGGATCGCTAGACGGGCCGTACGGGTATCCCGGCGACCGCTCCGATCGTGAACAGTTTCTCTATGTGGTCATCGTCGTAGTGCAGAATGCGGCGCAGCACCGATTCACTGTGCTCTCCGGCGAGAGGGGCACCTCTCTCTAGAGAGGCCACGGGCCGACTGCTGTGCAAAGGAAAGCCCGGCATCTTGACCTGCTTGCCTGCAATATCGACGTCGACTACAAAGCCACGTTCACCCAGTCCTGGGTCGAAAGCGAGGTCCGCGATGTTGAGGACGGGAAAGGCAGCGACTCCTTCCTCCTGCAGAAGGCGACTCAGCTCGTGCTTGTCGAACTGCCGGGTTCGCTCGGCGAACGGAGCCGACTCCCTGCCGCTCGACTCTCCTCCGAGGACTCGTCCTACTGCTGCGACCTCCGGGGCGGTCCGAGCCTCTATCACTATCCACTCGTCGTCCCCCCGACAGGGGTACATGTCGCCTGCTGCACTTCCGTCTCGGTAGAGCCCGACCGACGCCGCGAGAATTTCTTCTCCACTCACTGCCGCGTAGGACTCGAGTTGGGACAGATCGACATGCCTGCACAATCCATCGAGCTCGCTCTGGCGCAGACTGTTGAGCAGAGCGTACACACCGGCGACTCCTCCTACGGCGTCCGGCAATGAATGCCCTAGCAATGTTGGCGGTCCGTCCGGGTAGTGCGTTCTGGACTGGATGGAGGACGCGCCCTCCAGGAGGGGGCCGAACGACGCCCAGGAGGCCTGGGGGCCGGTCTGACCGAAGCCGCTCAGCGACACATAGACGAGTCCTCTTCGGCCTCGGCTCAAGGCCTCAAAGCCGAGACCAAATTTCTCCATGACCCCGGGCCGACAGTTCTCCACGACCACACGAGCCTTCGCCGCGAGCTCTCCAACGACGACCCGCCCTTCCTCGGATTTCAGGTCGACGGCGAGACTCAGCTTCCCCCGGTTCATCTTCCAGTCGCTGTAGGGGCCGATTTCATGCGCGTGAAACCGGGATCCTGGCCTTTCGATCATGACTACCGTGGCCCCCAGATCGGCTAGCAGCCTGGTGGCCAACGGCCCGGCCCAGTATTGGGTCACATCGACGACAAGCACCCCTCGGAGAGGAAGGTCTCCAGATGGCGGTGAGCTTGCCCCCGATGCACTCGACACGTCATCAGTAGTGAAGCGGTGTGGCGGGTCGTGATCTGCGGGAGAGCTGGAGGTCTTGACCCGGATCGGATCTCCTGGACCCAAGCCTTTTGTTCCGCGTACGGAATAGGTCTTCCAGTACCCCCGGGATTGAAGCTGGGCATTCCGCACGATACTGAAGGGGTCTTCCAGCCTGACCGCTGGAACCTGCCGTTCCTGGAGAGTTGACACGATCTCGCCCCGCGTATGGGACATGAACCACTCCCGTACCACGGCGTCGAACTCGTCGCTGTGGTCGAGACGGGCGCGAGGATCTTTGAAGCGGGGATCGGTGAGGAGCACGGTCGCCCCGACTTCTGACGCCAGTGCGTCGTACTGGGCGTCGGTTACGGCTCCCACGCTCACCCATCCGTCCGCGCACTCGAACACGTCCATCGGATAGGCAAGGGAGGCGTGCTGGCGGCGATGCAGGATTTGCCCGGTC
This sequence comes from uncultured Actinomycetota bacterium, assembly GCA_963783945.1. Taxonomy (GTDB): domain Bacteria; phylum Actinomycetota; class Acidimicrobiia; order Acidimicrobiales; family Palsa-688; genus CAWAPS01. The sequence continues at coordinate 85,159 of CAWAPS010000005.1, read as the reverse complement.
CCGGCAAAACTGGAGAACGAGAACTGGTGGGCCGACGCCATCACGTCCATCGCCGCCACGTCGAATGACAGGCCGGTGATACCTTCCCGGCGCATGCGAAGTCCCAGTTCAGCCGCGACGGAGGCGAAGTATCCGGTCACGTAGCTGCAGGCGTATCTCGGACCCGTCAGCGGATGCCGATCCGGGCGGCCTGTCAGATAGGCATATCCTCCGGCCGCCCAGTCGATGATGGGGCCACCTCGATACCGGGAGTACGGCCCCGAGATGCCGAACGTACCGACGATGACTTCGACGGCCGACGGGTTGACGTCCGGTACGCTTATTTCCTCACCGCGTCCCTTACCGCCGATCCGCTGGCCGCCATCCCAACCAGCTATAACGACGTCCGCCGCTTCGATCGCTCGAGCGAGGGAATGGTCGTCAGCGGTTTCGAGCTCCGTGGCGTTGCAGTTCTGCCGCAGATACTCTCTTAACGCCGGTGTGGCTTCGAATGGATCAAGACCTGTGGCAGTTAGCTCTCTGTCCTCGCACCATATGACGCGATCGCCTCTCATCCCGAGGAGCTTGGCGCAGAAGGCTCCAGCGACGGTATTGGACATATCCAGGATGATCACACAGGTCCCCTTCTAAACCCACGATCGATAGGGCTCGCCACGAAACAACTTGAGGCAACTTACTCGTCAACATGCATGCCACGGCACAGGGCTTGTTCCAGTTGTTTCGTGGCGAGCGCTCACCGGCGACGCTGCATCACTTGGCCCGTATGACTCACGGGCGCATGGTGTGGCTGCGGGTACCGGGAGTCATGCTTTCGTAGGCGCCCTTGGCAAAGTCGCAGAGGATCCTCCTGGTATCTCGCGGATCGATGAGGTCCACGACATTGAAAAAGCGCTCGGCCGCCCGCATGGGGGACCGGGCGTAAGCCAGTCTCTCCTCGATCTCGGCGCGGAGAGCCTCGGGGTCCTCGGCGGCCTCGAGATCGGCTTTATAGGCCGCCTCAATCCCGCCCTCGAACGGCATCGAGCCCCACTCCGCCGACGGCCAGGCGTAGATGAACCCGAGCCGCGAGCCGTTCACCATGCCGGCTGCTCCGAGGCCGTAGAACCGGCGGAGTATGACCACACACTGGGGAACCGTGCTTTGATACACCGCGGTGACGGCCTCGGTGGCATACCGCACGGTTCCAGCCGTCTCAGCCTGGGTGCCGATCATCAGCCCCGGGAGATCCAGCAGGCCCACCCGGGGCAGATGGAACGTCTCCGAGAGGTCGACGAATCGCCTGAGCTTCTGACAGGCGGCCGCCCCCAACGCCCCCCCATAGTGGTAGGGGTCTGAAGCCAGCACCGCGACCGGCCTGCCCTGAAGGCGAGCAAAGCCGGTTACGAGAGAGCGGCCGAACATCTTCGACAACTCCATGAACGAGCCATCGTCGAAGACGGCGTTCAGTATCCGACGGATGTCGTATACCTGACGCCGGTTTCTCGGTACTGCACTCCCCAACCAATCCTCTCGCCGCTCGGGAGGGTCCGCGCTCTCCCCCACTGGTGGGAGCTCGTACACCGAGCTTGGGAGGTAGGAAAGAAAGGCCCGGAGTCGCTGTAGCGCCTCCTCTTCGCTCTCTGCTTCGTCGGAGACGGTCCCGTTGCGAGTGTGCACGCCGCTGCCACCCAGGGTGTCCTTGTCGACGTCCTTCTCGACGTAGCGAACCAATGGCGGTCCGGCGGCGAAAACCTGAGACGTGCCCCGAACCATGACGGAATAGTGAGTCTGACAGGCCTTGAGCGCACCGAGCCCGGCGACCGTCCCACCGACCATTGAAACAACCGGGATCACCCCGAGTGCCGTGGTGATGTGTTGCCAGTCGATGAGCACCGGTGGCACGGTGCCGTGTGACCCGCTCTCGTAGACCTTGACCCCGCCTCCTCCACCTGAGCCGTCGACGAGCTGTACCAGCGGAACTCCCCACTCCAGGGCGAGGCGCACAGCGAACGTTGCCTTGCCCGGCAGCGTGGCCTCAGCCGAACCGCCTCGGATGGTGAAGTCGTCACCGGCCACCACCACCCGACGCCGGTCTACCGAGCCGTAGCCCATGATCAGGTTGGACGGCATCACGTTCACCAGTTGGCGGCCCTCGAATGTCGGACTACCCGTCAGCTGGCCGAGCTCGTGGAAGGTGTCGGAATCGAGCAGCTTGTCGATCCGTTCGCGTACCGTCAGTCGACCTTTGCTGTGGTGGATCTTTACCTTGTCCGTCCCGCCCATCTCGAGGGACAGCTTGCGTCTTGCTTCCAGCTCATCAATCTCGGATTGCCACTCGGGGGTCATGGGTTTAGGACTGAGGCTCCATGAGCGACAACGCGTTCTCGCGCATGATCTTCTTCAGCGTCGTGGCCGACATCCCTTGAACATTGTCGAAGAAAGCAGCGGGCTCCGGGGTGCCCTCGACATGAGGCCAGTCCGAACCGAACACGACGCGGTCTTCGCCCAGGATATCGATAATGTCGGCCAGGTTCTCTTCTGGATATGGCTCGAGCCAGAAGTGCTTTCGGAAAGTCTCGATGGGATCGAGCTTGGTTGTGAAACGGGAGTTGTCGACCCGCCGAAGCGTCTTCTTCAGGTTGGCAAGGAAGAATCGGGCCCATGACGCACCCTGCTCCACAAAGACTATGCGCACTCTCGGGTGTCGATCGAATAAGCCGTGAAAGATGAGAGCAGCGGCTGTGTCGTACGCAGACCGATACGACTGCATCATCTGAAAACGACTGGTCTCGTAGGGGGTGGGGTTTGGGTTCTCGCCCCAATCAGTAGAGAATCGTCTCGATGTCCCCAGGTCTCCGGCGTGCAGCGTCACCGGTATCCCGGCCTCGTTGACCCGGGCCCAGAACGGATCGAATTCAGGATCGGCCAGCGACCTTCCATGGGCGCTTCCCGGCACCGGACAGCTTCGTAGGTCCACCAGTTTGGCGCCCTTTCCGAGCACCCAATCCAGCTCGGTGACTGCTGAATCGATGTCAGCGAGGGATAGGTGGGGCACTGCGTGTATGCGGCCCTTGTAGGCGAATCCCCAGTCCTCTTCCAGCCATCGGTTGAACGCCGTCATCAACTCGGCTGTCGCCTTGGGCTGGTCCCGGAAGTACTCCTCGATGATGACGCCGATGGTCGGGAACAGCCAGTTCTTCTCGACGAGTTGCCTGTCCATAACCTCGAGGCGGGCATCGCGCCGCTGGTACTCGGGTCGATCGGTCAGCATGTCCACCGCCTGAGACGCCGATCGATGAACGATATCGCCCCCGCTCCGAAACATCTGAGTGAGGCCGCCTGGCTGTGCTATTCGAGCGCTCTCATCGAACCGGGGGTTGACGATCATGCGAAGAATCTCGCCGTTAACGATCAGGCGGTATCGTCCTTGCTCGTTGGTCACCCATCGAAAGGCTTCGCGCCCACGATCGGCCGGCAAGTAGCGGGTAAAGCAGTCGGGCAGCTCGTAGTAGTGATTGTCAGCGTCGAAGAGCTTTATTCCCAGCTCCTGAACCATCTCGCGACCCCGACTGGCCACCACCAGAGTGTCTGTCATCGATCCACTCCCCTATCAGAAAACCGCAGCTCGAGTTCACTCGGCAGGATAGCTAATGGAAACGATCTCAAGGTGGCCCACTTCGCCCAAGCGTCCGCGCGTCCGTGCCAACAGCAACCCTACGGAGGCCGATATTAGACCGAGATTCTCATTCGGTCAAGGGTTCCCTCTCAGACATCCCGGCTCCCCGCGGCAACCCGGTGAGACGAACAGCCCAGCCGATCCTTGCCTCGGCCCCCTGAAGCCGTCCGCTCGATTCCCTTGGCATGAGGCTCTACGGCATGCGCACCGGGAGAGGTGTCGCGGGCCGGGGCCACAGGTCGGGCGACCCCAGACGAGCGGGTTGACCGCCTCGTCGCGGTATCGGGTAAGGACCCTTGCTCTGACCGACGAATAGCTGGTACTACTACCTGGTGCGCCTCCCATCCGGGACCCGGCGCCTGCAAACGGGGTAGCTGTGACGGATCTGCTCGACGCATTGGACGACGATAGACCCCCCTGGCAACAGAAACGTCGCCAGCAGATAGTGCGAGCGGCACTCGAGCTGCTGGAGGACGGCGAATACGACAAGATCCAGGTGCGCGACGTGGCCCAGCGCTCCGGATTTGCTCTTGGAACCATTTACCGATACTTCAATTCCAAGGAGCACCTTTACGCCGCGGTGATGCTCGAGTGGTCGAAGTCCTTCAGAGCCCACCTTCGTCGTCAACCTTTAGAGGGAACCTCCCCGGAGCGGCTGAAGGAGATCGTGCGCCGGGTCTTGGGTGCCTACGAGCGAAGGCGGCAGTTCCTACGCCTCGAGATCGTGCTCGAGACCTCCGTTGACAAAGACGCGCTCGCCATATTTCAGCGAGTTGGCCAGATGAATCTTGCTGGTTTTCGTGAAGGTCTTCCCAACGTAGACACCCGGAGTGCGGACCTGATCATTCTGGCCGTAACCAGTGTCCTCCAGACCCTCCTGTACCAGTACGCACTCGGGCGGGTGCCCCTGGAATATGTGCATGAGGAACTGTCCGCAGTCATAGATCTCATGTTCTCGACGCCGCCGGCAGACTGGGGTATTACCGAGCCGCGGCCCCAGCGCAATACCCCTTCAGCGCGCAGTCGCGGTCGTCGAGAGCAAACCGGCAGCTAGCGCACTTCCTCACCTCAGGTCGAGGAAGGGGCGGCGGCCAAAGCCGACGGGCTATCGCTGTACGCGCCGGTTCGTAACCCGGACGGTACCGAGGCCGGCCAGAGCTAATATTTGGACCGGGATTCTTGTTCGTCCCGTCCGAGAAGGGCCGTTGTGCTCTGGAGGCCCTCGACGGACGGGCGAAGTACTGAGTATCGGCTCAGTAGCGATAGATGAAGCGCCGCGGTAGAGTCTCGGCGTCGGGGTGGCTCCGGTCCGGCGCAGGCGGCAACGACTATGACCAGGTCGTTACAGGTCGGTAGACCTGATCAAGACCTGGCGGTCGGGCACCTACCGCACGGGGCATTCCGTTCAACTCGCCTGGAGCGCCAGTCCGGTCAAAATCAATCGTCGACCCGGAATCCGACCTTCATCGCCACCTGGAACCAGCCCACCTGTCCGTCCTCCACTGTCCCCCGGACCTGAGTGACCTCGAACCAGTCCAGGTTTCGGATGGTTTGCGAGGCGCGTCTCAGTCCATTGCGAATTGCCTGCTCAATGGACTCACTGGATGTGCCCACGATTTCGCTGAGCCGGTAGGTGTGCTCACCCCGATCAGACACTGGCTGCGCTCCTCTCTGACGTTTTAACGCTGCGACACCGGCGCCTGGCCCCGATAGATGTCTTTTGGTCGCGATGACTTGCAGTGGCCACGTCCTCATTTCTACCCGTTTCCGGCTCAACAATCCATCGGTCCTGGGTGGCTGTCGGGAAGTCATATCGACGGCGTGGATAAGGGGCGTCAGCCGAGTGGAGGGGCCATAACGCGATGCGGGCCCGCTACGGGGTAGACATTCGGGTATGGAATCCTCCTCAGCCGTCGCGGTGCCCCGCGGGCACACGCCGGATGGCGGCGTCCTCGTCGGCAGCCAGGGCGCCCGGCGCCGGCTGGTGCTCTTCGAAGACCCACAGTGCCCTTACTGTAGGCAGTTCGAGGATATATCGGGAGATATGCTCCGCCGCGAGGTAGCGGCGGGAGCGGTCTTAGTCGAATACCGGATGCGCTGCTTCCTCGGGATCGAGTCGGTGCGGGCGGACAACGCCCTCGCCCTGGCCGCGGAGACGGGCCGCTTCGACGAGTTGCGTCGGGAGCTGTTCGCCAACCAGCCGCCGGAGGGGCGTGGAGGATTCACCTCCGCTGACCTGGTCGAGCTGGGGCGACGTGCCGGCCTCGCCAGCCCGGACTTCGAACAAGGCGTCCGGAACGAGCGGTACAAGCAGTGGGTCGTGGAGATCGACCGTTCCTTCCAGGATCAGGACCCGCAGGGGACTCCAGCCGGAATGCTCGATGGGCGTCCAGTCGATTCCGGGGTGCTCTTCGATCCCGAGGCGCTCGGGGCCCTGATACGAGAGTAAGCAGAAGCTAATGGAACACCATTAAAGTTGTACGTACGACGCCCGTCACCATAGCGACGCACGTCACCAGCCCTTGAACGCCCGGCCCACGTTGGCCTGAACCTCGGCGTCGAGTTCGCTGGGCGCCGGCGTGAGGATCTGGTCGATGGTGAGGCCGCAGCGTTCTACGACCGGCGCCAGTTTCTCGGTGTCGAACCGGTACACCCGGGCGGCGGTCTCCCCCAGGATGCGCCGTGTCTCGTCCTCGGGGACACCGCAGGTTCCAAACAGCGCTTGGAGATGCTCCAACGTCTTACCCCAGTGGCCCTCGGGGTGGGGGAAATCCGCACCGTACATGAGGCTGCCGACCCCGATCTCGTACCGCAGGGGGATCTCGGCGCGGGAGAGCAGCGACGCGCCGAGGTAACACTGGCGGTCCCAATACTCTCGGGGCGGCCGGGGGCACACGTCGTGGAGGCCCCGCGACCTGGCGCCGACGCCCTCCCAGGAAGAGTCGAGATAGTTGAGCGTTCCCGGCACCCAGTCGGAACCCTGCTCGGTGAAGACCACGTTCAGGCCGGGATGACGCTCGAGGACTCCGCCCCACATCATCAGCCACAGCGGCCGATGGGCGAACCAATGGGCCTCAGTAAACATCAGTTGCATGGTCACCGGCGACCGAAGCGCGTAATAGTCGGGAGCCACTCCGGCCCCGCCATGGAAGATGGCGGCCATACCTTCCTCCTCCAAGGCTGTCCATATCGGCTCGTAGTGATCTTCGAAGAGCAGAGGCAGTCCGGGGAGTTGGCCGTCGAGATAGGCGCCGCCCATCCCGGCCGCCGCCGCCCGCCGGATCTCGGCCACCGCATCATCGACATCGTCGTAACCGATGACCGCCAGACCAGCTTGCCGCTCAGGGTCGCAGAACTCCGCGAGCCAGCGGTTGTAGGCCCGGGATCCGGCGTTCGGCAAGGAAGGGTCAAAGCCAGGGAGGTTGCGGGACCCGGGCCCGGCCACGAAAGGGATCGTCAACGGGTTCGGGATGACGACCTCAGCCGCGACTCCGTTGGCCTCCAGCCCTTTTAACCGGACCTCGCAGTCCACTGGTGCGGTGTACCGGTACCTGCCCTCAGGGTCTGAGAGCTCCGCGGCCGAGCCGGAGACCCGCTCCATCGTGCCCTTGAGAAAGCGAGGCGTATTTGAGGCCCTCGCCGCCAGCCAGCATTCAACGTCGTCGTGGTATGCCGACTCCAGGTACTCTTTGGACCGTTCGGTCGGGAAGTCGATGTGGCAGTCGCTCGAGACGATCAAGACACGCTCGGTCACCAGGGCTCCCCCTTTCGCGCGTATCCTGATTACGCGCCAGGGCCCACAATAGGTCGGCCAGGCAATCTCGTAGTCATTTCGTTTTCTCGGCGCCAATTCGCACGGAAATCGTCCAAAAATGCTACGAGAATCCAAAAGTACTACGAGAAATCATTCACAAGTGGCGGGCCCTCCACCGCCTCCACGCCTCGACGCCTCACCGCATCCACTGCCACCGCCGGTTAGGGCCCTTATCCGGACAGGTGCGGGTGGCCTGGAGGAAATCTCTCGGCGACTCGACCACGTGCGCTCGAGCCGGGGGCCAGGATCGAGTATCGCACGACCTTCAACCGGGCTCCTCTGTCGGTACCGATCACCTTCAGCCCGGGGCCCGTCCAGGGCAGGGTCAGGTAGGCTGCCGGTCGCTGGGCGCCGCTAGATAAGTGTCCAGTGTGGCGTGGAAATGGCGGATCCGACTTTCCTGGTAGCGCGCCAGGGTCAGGCTTGGTTTGACCGAGGCCCGCAAGCCTCGTTGGATCCGCCCGAGCGTCGAGCCGTCCTGGTTGAAGACCCGGCCGAAGGCTCCGAGTTCCGCTACATCGGCCCAGCTCTCGTCGGGCCCAAGGTATCTGGTCGGGACAGGCCGCGGCGGGGCCTCGCCCTCCGGAATGGGCTCGAGCATCATGATGTCGATGACGCACGAGCCGGCGTCGTTGCCGTCCGGACGGAATCGGTAGACGAGCGGGCTCATGAATCCGGCCCACGGCATGAAGTTGGGAAAGAGAAAATACTCGATCCCGTCGAGCGCTTCGGCGTCACTCAGGTCCGAGTAGTCGCGGCCCGTCCGCTTGCGCAACGAGGCCCGCATTCGCTCGGCCAGCACCTTCCTGGCGCTCGATCCGGGCGCGACCTTGAGATCAGTCTCGCGGCTGCTCACCATCGCCTCGAGGATCTCGGTGTCGTCGAGGACTCGGTCGACGTGCTCGCTCTGCACGCCCATCGCAGTAATCATTCGACTGACGTGTGCACCGTGGACGTCGTACTCGGTCAGAGAGTCAGCCGCCGTGGGAAGCAACTGAGGATGCACCGCCATGGTGTGGTAGGCCTCCATGAACGCCTCGAGTGCCACCTTCCAGTTGCACGGCATGACCCGGACGACATGGGCACTGATGTAGCGCTGCTCCAGTGGCCATGTGACGAAATGCCACGGCAGCTTCTCCAGGTACTCCTCGAGTGGTACGGCGTCGCGATCGAGGTTGACGAACACGAACCCGCCCCACGTCCCGACCTGCGCTTCCGGGAGCCGGAAGGTCGAGGCGTCAACGTGCGGGAAGTCCCAGGCACAAGGAATCTCGGCGAGCGTGCCGTCAATGTTCCAGGTAAACCCGTGGAACGGACAGCGAAAAGCGGTTACCCGTCCGGGCTTCGTCCGCAGCTGGGTTCCCCGGTGAAGACACGAGTTATGGTAGGCGTGGATCTCGTCCTCCCCGGTCCGCACCACGATGAGCGATGCATCGGCGATCTCGTAGACGATCGAGTCGCCGACCTCGGGGATCTGCTCTTCCCGGCAGGCCATCTGCCAGACCCGCCGCCACATGCGTTCGACCTCGAGCTGATGGAAGTCGGGGTCGAAGTAGCGAGCCGGAGCTATCTCATAGAATTCGGTCGGGCCCACCGACGCGGTTCGCAAGCTGGCTGGCACCGGCCGGCTGTCGTCATCGAGCAACCGCTGGTAGTACTTCTCACCCTTTGCCACGTCGTCAAGGTCCTGCGTCTTGGCCCGTCGGGCTCCACTCGTCATTCCCCCACCCCTGTCACGGCGGCCCGGTCTCATCGCCGGCGGCCTGATCGTGGTCGTTCTCCGGTCGCCGTCTCTTGCGACCCGATTTGCTCAGACGGAACTCCGGTGGGAACAGTTCGTCGTTGGCTTTCACGGCATTGCTGAGACCGGCGTCGTAGACATCGTCTGTGAGCATGAGATCGGGTCCGTCGGGCCGGACCCGGCCGCCCATCGATTCGAGGAAAGCGGTCAGGAGGCTACCCATGTACTCGCCCTGGAACTGCTTCATCATCTGAAAGAACGATTTTTGCATGACCACCGCGTCCGTCGGGCGCGACCGAGAGCACGCGGTTGCGTACTTCGACACCTCGTCGCTCAGCTCGCTTCGGGGGACGACGCTGTTGACGAAGTTGCAGTCGTACATCTCCTCGGCGCTGAAAGGCCGGCCGGTGAACACCATCTCCTGGAACTTTCGCAGGCCCATCGTCATGGCCCAAGCCCACATCCGGGGACCCCACCCGGCGTAGCGGAAGGCCGGGTGCCCGAAGAGTGCGTCGTCCGATGCGATAACCAGGTCGGCGTCGGCCGCCTGGTAGAAGTGCCACCCGTAGCAGTAGCCCTTGACCTCGATGATGCTGATCTTCTTGAAGTCCGCCAGGGTTCGGCATCCGGAGCGTGGGTCGGCATACCACTGGGCCAGGGTCGCGCTGGCCCGGTACGAGCCGCGCGGCGGGAACGTGACGTCTGTGTCGTCGAGCTGCAATTCCTCGCGCCAGGCAGCGTCGGGTGATTCGGCCAGCAGGCCCCCGAGCTCGGGAAGGTCGGCGCCCGACCCGAAGTCGTCACCGGCGCCCCTTATGACCAGCACTTTGACGTCGTCATCGACGTTAGCCTGGTCGAGCAGGTGGGCGTAGCGCAGCCGGGTCCCGATCGTCGCCGCGTTCAGGTGGTCCGGTCGGTTGAGGGTGATAGTCGCGATCTTCGTCTCAGGATCCTTGCGGTAAAGGACGATTTCTTCTGGCGAGGGGCGCTTTGTCTCGGTCATTTCCCTGGTCCCGCTTCTCCCCCTCGGTTCGCGGGCAGACCGAGGAAGTCGAGTACGTTGCGGCTGACGATCCGAGCGGCGTCCTCGGCGCCGACGGCAGCCACGACCGCAGCCAGGGAACGCTCGGAGTAGCCGAACGTGCTCTCGTTGTGGGGGTAGTCCGAAGACCACATCACCCGGCCGAGGCCGATTCGGTCCACCAGTTCCAGGCCGAGCGGGTCGACCATGAAGGCTGAGTACATGTGATTGTCCCAGTAGTACCGGACATCGTGTTCGAGCTCCGTGTCGATCATGTGCCGGAACGAGGCGTACATGTGCTCGGCGTCCTGAATGGTGGATACCACCCAGTTGATACCGCCCTCGAACCAGCCGACGCGCAGACCTGGGTGCCGATCGAGAAGTCCTCCGAACACGTACCGACCGAACATTTCCCGGAACGGGGCGGCCTGGTGCACCATGCTCACTGTCAATCCGTTCGTGGCGCAAGGCGACGAGATCGGACCTTCGCCGATATGGTGCGAGACAGGCAGTCCCGTCTCCTCGATGGCCTCCCACACCGCGGCCATGCGTGGGCTGTTGAAGTCGATTGGCTCACCGTCAGCGTGCGCTCCCGGCTTCAGCGGCATCCAGAATGTCCTGACGCCGAGCGCCTTCATCTCCGCCAGGCTGCGGCGGGCTCCCTGGCTGTCCCACCAGTTGATCAGTCCGACGCCGTAGAAGCGGCCCTCATTGCGATCCTGTAACTCTGCCAAGTACTCGTTGTAGACCCGAAAGCAAAGGTCGCGCACCTCCAGGTCGGGGTAGCCCATCAACGCCAGCAACGCGTTCGGGAACGCCAGTTCTCTGCTTACCCCGTCGGCGGCCAGATCGGCCATCCGGGCCTCGAGATCGCCCGTGCTCGACCCTGGAAGCGGGTCGTACTGCATCAGCACGCCGGTGAACGCCGGCGGGAGGACGCTCTTGCCTCCGAGACCGAGAGTCCAGGCGTCTCCCTCGTACATGACGCGCGGCGCCCGGTCCTTGAGTGACGCAGGGAACCGGTCGAAGAAGATGTCCTCGGCCAGAGAGATGTGGTTGTCGGCAGAGAACACCTGGGTCCCCGGGGGGAGACCGATGGTGGCCTCGTCGGCGTGGGCTTGGCGACCCTTCGGCGCCCCAAGACCCTCGGGCGGATAGACGACCCCCGCTGCCTGGTGGGCGGCGTTTTTCTCCATGGGCGAAGCTCCCCGTTTCGGCTGGGCGGTCGCGCCCGATATATGCAGCGCCCCGGACCCTCCATCTTATTTACTTCGACGTCGTAATGTCCGTCAAGGTCGGCTGGTTGGCGGCTCGGTCCGAAAAAGAAATGGCCGCAGGGCGGTGCTGACCAGCTCGACATAGAACCCGTCTCCGGCCTGGTGGTAGGCACATATCGGGCTGGCATCGTGGTCGGTGAGGTAGATGCCCGCCACCTTGGGCCGGCCCCGCGCCGAAAGAGCGGCGGATGTCGCGGTCACGTCGTCGGCCCAGTAGCCGAGGTGATGGGCCTGCCCGGTGCCCGAGACGGTGTACAGGGTGCCGGCAACCGACTGGACCAGCTCCACATGATGGGGGCCCTCGGCCGAGAGCGCGTACGCCGTCGCCGCGATCATCGTGCCCTCGTCGGTGACTATCCGAACCTTGGCGCCCCCGTGGAACCAGGTGACCCCGAAGAGGTCGCCAAACCGGTCCATAGCCGACGCCAGGTCATCGACGACGATGCCGGTGTGGTAGAGGTCGGCGTGGTGCAGTGGGCTCTCCTCTTTCAACGGCCCGCTCCAACGTCGCTGCTGCGAGAAAGCGGCCGCGGTGGGCGCCCGTTCGCGTACTCCATCGAGAGCAGCTCGAGGAGCTGACCGTCAGGGTCGCGGACGAACAAGGCGATGCCCAGATCTGAATCCTCGACGATCTCGCCTCCGCTTTCAACCGCCCGCCTGGCGGCGGCGGGGATGTCGTCGACCGAGACGGAGAGATGGGTGAGCCCCGGTTCGTTCATGGTCCGCTGCCGCCACGCCGCCCGAGCGCTGGGCGCGCTGAAGTGGAGCAGTTCGAGGACAAAGTCGTCCAACACCAGGTACGAGGCTCTTACACCGAGAGGAGGCTTCAGCCCGAGCAGCTTGGCCGCGGCGTCGTCTGGCACCTCGTCCTCGTACCACACGCGAAACCCGAGCACCTGCTCATAGAAGCGCCTCGATCTGTCGAGGTCGCTCACCGCGAGACCGGTGTGGTTGTACACGGGCATTCGGGCTCCCCTCTCTTCTAGGCCGGGTTTGGCAACAGTCTCCCCGGGTGCCGGACGCTGAGCAATTGACATTGTTACGATATCAAACTAATGTGGGAGGTGTTCGATCCGGGCAGATGAGGGCGCGCATGCACATCCGAGCCGGCAGGCTGAGGTACGAACGCGGATGGTTTCGGCCCTCCCGATGACAGCGATCGACATCCCGGCGCAACCAGACCTCGTCCGTCTCCGCCGTGAGCGCGGCGCTCGGCTGCGCTCGGCGATGAGACACCACGGCCTCGATGTCCTCGTCCTGCTGGGCAACAGCAACGTGATCTATGCCACCGGAGCCGCCTGGCCGCTCTGCGACGCCGGCCTCGCCAACGTCGAGCGGCCCGTGGCCGTCGTAATTGCCGAGGAGGAGTCACCCCATCTCTTCACGCCGTACCGCGAAGACGCAGCCGCCAAGCTCGAGCTCGGGGAGGACCACCTGCACGGCCCGGTTTACCTCGACTTCGACGAAGGGGTCGAAGCCTTTGCCACGGTGTTGGCCGACCTGGTGCCAGAGGCCGCCGCCGTCGCCGTCGACGAGTTGACCGCGGCAATGCATCGACGACACGATCTGCTCTTTACGGACTGGCCGCCCCGGGCCGCGAGTGATGTGGTGAGCGAGGTCAGGCTGATCAAGACGCCGGACGAGCTGGCCTGCATCCGCCACTCCCTCTGGGTCACCGAGCAAGCGATGTCCGACGTGCAGGCCCACCTCGCTCCCGGCATGCGTCAAACCGATCTCACCGCTCGCTTCCTACGCCGCGTCTTCGAGCTCGGTGCCGATGCCAACATCCTCGACCCGATCTGGCAGGTGATGCCGGACCGGCGAGCCGACCTTCCATGGACCGTCCACGGCGACATCCCCTGCCCGTTGCTCACAACGGAGCGCACGCTGGCCAAGGGTGATGTGTTGTGGGTGGACACCGGAATCATGTGCGGCGGCTACCACTCGGACTTTGGCCGCACGTGGATCGTCGGCACGGAGCCATCTGCTCGCCAGCAGGCGCAATATCGCAGATGGCACGAGATAAATGAGGCGGTCATCGGAGTAATGCGCGCCGGGGCCACCGGTGCTCACCTCACGAACGCCGCTATGGCGGTCTGCGGTGGAGCGCGGCCGTGGATGCCCCACTTCTACATCGGGCATGGATTGGGGCTGGACAGCGCAGAGATGCCCTTCATCGGCACCGATCTTGGTGACGACTTCGATGCCGGGCTGGTCCTGGCCCCAGGCATGGTGGTCGTGGTCGAACCGATCGTGTGGGACGAGGGCTATAGCGGCTACCGGTCGGAGAACGTATTCGTAATAACCGAGGACGGCTGCAGGAACCTCAGCGACTACCCCTACGGTCCCTATGCCGACTGAAGTTGTTCCCGATGAGCGAGCCCTGCGGTACGGGCGCCGCGAACGGGCGCTCGCGGCGATGGAGGCGCACGACCTGGACGTGCTAGTGCTGGGGCGCCCGGCAAACATCCGCTACGTGGCGGGCGTGCCGCTGCTGTGGAACGCCGGCACCCGCCCGTTCGGCCCGGGCTGCGTGGTGGTTCGGGCGACCGGCGACATCTACCTACTCAGCACGTGGGACGAAGGGGTACCGGAAGAGATCCCCCACGATCACCTCTACGGCATTACCTGGAATCCGATGAACCTCGTATCGGTCCTGCAGCGCATCGGCGATGCCGTCGCACCCCGACGCGTCGGCACAGACGCCTTGTCGCCTCTCTTCGCTCAGCTCCTTCCCCGGGCGTTCCCTATGGCGGAGGTGGTCGACGGCGAACGGGCGCTCAATCAAGCCCGACGGGTGAAGACCGGCGAGGAAGTGACCGCCATCCGTGCCGCCATCGGCATCGCCGAAGCCGGGCTGGCTGCAGCCATCGCCGAGTTGGAGCCCGGCGTGAGCGAGCGGGCCCTGACCGGCAGGTTCATGGATGCCATGGCATCACGCGGCGTCACGACACCCGCAAACCAGGATGTCGTCCGGATCACCACCCCCCGGCGCAGAGACAGCGAAGGACGCGTTGCAGAGGGGGATCTCGTCGCCTTCGACGCGGCAGTCGTCGCCAGGGGCTACACGGGCGAGGTCGGCCGCACCTGGCTCGCCGGGACCAGCGGGAACGCGTCTCGGGTGCGCAGTCTTTACCGGCGGTGGGACGAGCTATGGCCCCGGCTACTGGACGCGTGCCAGGCCGGGGCCCCCGGTAATGCGTTGTTCGCGGCCTACGAGGCTGCAGGTGAGGCGGTACCGGCGACGCCGATCGGGCGCGGGTTGGGCCTCGGCCTCGACGAGCCCCTAGTGGTCCGCGATCTCCCGGCCACGGCCGCGGAACGGCTCGAGGCTGGTGCCGTGGTCGTAATCACCGGCTGTGTTGTCGACACCGACGCCGGCGCCGTCGTCGGGAAGGAAGCGGTGCTGATCACCCCCACGGGACCCGAGGTGCTCACGTCGAGCCCGATGTGGAACGCGTAGGGGTCAATGGCCCCACCCGCACCCCCGCTCAGCGGCTACAAGGTCATAGATTTCTCGATCGGCATAGCCGGTGGTTACTGCACCAAGCTGCTGGCAGACGCCGGCGCGGAGGTGATCAAGGTCGAGGATCCCGAGGGCGACCCCCTCCGAAGGTGGTCGGCGTCGGGCGCGGAGATCCCGGAGGACCGCGACGGTGCGCTGTTCAGTTTCCTGGCGTGCTCGAAAGAGAGCGCGGTCGCCGACGCCAGTCGCCCCGCCGACCTCAAGGCCATCGCCGAGCGCCTGAGTGCGGCGAACGCCGTCGTGTGGTCACCTGGCTCCCGCCTGGCGGCTCACCCGTCACTCGCTCCCGCCGAGATCCGGCGCGCCCACGGGCACCTCACCGTCACCGCCATCACCCCGTTTGGGCTCGAGGGACCGTGGTGCGAGCGGGCGGCCACCGAGTTCACCCTCCAGGCCTGGTCCGGCGCGATCATCGGGCTCGGCCGCGGCGCATCCGACCGGGCGCCGGTGTTCGTGGGGGGACAGGTCGGCGAATGGCTGAGCGGAGTGTACGCCGCCATCGGCACCCTCGTGTCGCGTGCGCGCCGCTTGCTCAGCGACCCGGGTGAGCTCGTCGACGTCTCGATGCTCGAAGTGCTGGCACTATGCCTCACCTACTACCCGGTGAGTTTCCTGGACATGGCGGGCCGGCCCTACCGGTCCCGACGCGCCATCCCGACACCAGGGGTCGAAACCGCAAGGGACGGCCTGGTTGGCCTGGGCACGGGCACCGGGCAGCAGTGGCTCGATCTCTGCGTGATGGTCGGCCATCCCGAGTGGCGCGAGGATCAGTCGCTAATCGCTGACCGGGCCCAAGTCGCACCTGTGATTCAGGACTGGGTGGCGGGCCAGTCGGTCGAGGAGATCATGCTGGCCGCGGCCGCATTCCGTATTCCACACGCTCCGGTCGGCAACGGCGCAACCATCCCTTCGACCGACCACTTCCAGGCCCGTGGCTCCATCACCGTGAATCCGACCCACGGCTTTTCGCAGCCCGACCGTCCCTATCGTTTCGCGCCTCCGCTGCTCCGGCCGCCCGGCCCGCCCCCGGGCTTGGGCGAGCACTCCCTCGAGAACCGATCACCACCGCCGGGCGCGGTCCGGCGGAGCGATCCTGCCTTTGATGGCCAGCCTCTCCCGTTCGCCGGCCTGCGGATCCTCGATATGACGGCGTTCTGGGCGGGGCCACTATGCACCCACATTCTCGCCCTGCTCGGGGCCGACGTGATCCACGTCGAATCCCCGTCACGACCGGACGGCACCCGACTGATCTCGGGAATACCGTTCACGGAGGATCAATGGTGGGAGCGTTGCGGGATCTTCTCGGGATTGAACACCAACAAGAAGAGCGTGACACTCGACCTCGCTGACAAGCGAGGTCGCGACGCTCTACGCACGCTGCTCGCAACCTGCGACGTGATGGTCGAAAACTACACCCCGAGGGTTCTGGAGCAGATCGGGCTCGACTTCGACGGGGTCCGCGCCATTCGGCCCGACATTGTCATGGTTCGCATGCCCGGGTTCGGGCTCGACGGACCCTGGCGTGACAATGCCGCATTCGCTTTCGTCATCGAGGACGCCTCCGGACTGACTTGGATGACCGGGTACCCCGAAGCAAATCCTCTGTCGCCGTACTGCATAGGAGATCCCACAGCTGGGATCCACGCCGTCACCGGCCTCCTGCTAGCTCTGGACCACCGGCAGCGAACCGGGGAGGGCGTGCTGGTCGAGGCGGCGATGGTTGATGCCGCAATCAACGTGACGGCAGAGCAGATCATCGAGTACTCGGCTTACGGGGTGACGCTCGAGCGCGACGCCAACCGGGGGCCGACCGCGGCGCCGCAGAACCTGTACCCGAGCGCAGACGTCGGCGCCGACGGCAACCCTGATTCCTGGGTCGCGATCGCCGTCGCAACCGACGAGCAATGGAAAGGTCTCCGAAGCGCGTTGGGGCAACCATCCTGGGCCATGGACCCAGCGCTGGTCGGAGCTCGAGCCCGGAGAAAGCAGCAGGACCAAATCGACGCCCACCTGTCGGCCTGGTGCCGGGAGCGCAGCAGTAACGAGATCGTGGACTCTTTGTGGGGAGCCGGGGTCCCGGTGGCCAAGGTGATGCAACCACACCAGCAGTGCGAGCTACCCCAACTCCGGTTTCGCGGCTTCTTCGAGTCGGTCGAGCATCCCGTCACCGGACCCGCCCGCCACAGCACCCTCCCCATGCGCTTTTCACGAGGCCCCGACCGCTTTCACGTCAGCCATGCCCCCCTGCTCGGTCAGCACACCCGCGAGGTGTTCGCGGCAATCGGGTTCACGGAGCCCGAGTTGGCGGAGCTCGAAGCAGACCAGGTAATCGGAAGGGCTCCGATCACAGCGGCTCCCGCGGTGTCACCGCCGGGGCCGCCATCGAGCGGCCCCTCGATGCCGGCGCCCCGACCGCCCGAAAGGGTGGCCAAAGCTCTCCCTCGTGAGTGAACGGATGTCTCACCTCGCCTACGACCCGGTTGAGGGCTCGCGCCAGCACTGGATCGCGCAGGGATGGCAGGACTCGGCTCCTGGGGTCGCCGCCGTCGTGTCCGTCATGCGCGGCTGGCAGATCCTGTTCACCCGGGCCAACAGCCTCCTGAGACCGTTCGGTCTCACCTTCGCCCGCTACCAGGTCCTCGGCCTGCTGCGTGTCGGCGATCGACTGCCGCTCGGTCAAGTGGGCGCGCGTCTGTGGATCACGCCGGGCACCGTGACCAGCTCCGTGGACCGCCTCGAGATCGCCGGTTTGATCCGGCGCGTGTCCCACCCCGAAGACGGTCGCACGGTGCTGGCTGAGATCACGGCGAGAGGACGTGTCGTCTTCGATCTGGCCGTCGATGCGTTGAACGCGAACCTGTTCTCGACCATCCCGCTGTCACCAGAAGAGTTGAACCAGCTCGTCAGCCTCATGAACAAGATTCGAGCCGAAGCCGGTGACGTCCTCGGCGGCCTCTGACCATTAGCGCCGCGGCAAAACAATGTGCGTTACTCCCGCATGAGCATCAGGGCGGCTTCGCGTTCAAGGTCGACGAAAGGTTCGCCGCTGACATCGACCGCTACAAGATCGATGGCGCCGCCGGTGAATCGGTAGGGGGGCTGGCCCGGGTAGTCGTCGGTGACGGGCTCACCGTTGTGGCGGCCGACATACAGCCCTGCGCCGGCGACAGCAAACGCACCCAGTTGGGTCTTGATCTGAGCCTCTCCTACCTTGTGTTCGGCGTGATAGAGCGACAGCGTCCCGGTGGTGCGATCGGGGTACTGCCCGTCCTTTTCGAACGACGCCGACAGGAGCAGGTTGTGCCCGGTCGGGATGTCCTCGGAGCCGACGACGTTTTGTTCCACGCTGCCGACAAAACTGTTCACGTAGTGCAGCCGGTTTTGCTTCACGTACAGGGCATGGCCACCAAAACGCGAGCCGATGGCGAAAAGCACGCCCTCGGCTCCGGGAGCGGGAATATCAACCACCGCCCCGATCACAAACGACCGGCCCCGGGTGTTGACGCTCAGCCACTCCGGAACGGGGGCCACGTCGGGGCGGTACACATACCGGTTTCGCGCCGCCGTTAGCTGTGGTCTGGGGGTGTTCATGATCTCGACCGCCGACCTGTCGTCGAGAGGGAACGCTCCATTGGCACCCGCCTCGGAGAACCAGATGTTCACCAGCTCTCGCACCTTCTCCGGGTGCTCCGCGGCGAGATTGGTCAACTCGGCCCGATCGACGTCCGTATGGTAAAGCTCCCACTCATCGTCGTTGAAGTGGCCCCATCCCGCGATCGTGGGATGAGTGGTGACCGCCTTCCAGCCGTCATGCCAGATCGATCGCGACCCCAGCATGGAGTAGAACTGCGTCTTCCTCCCTGACGGTGCGGCCGCGTCGTCAAAGGTGCCCCGCATGCTGACTCCGTCGAAGGGTGATTGGACGTGCCCTTTGATCGTTTCGGGTGCGTCGACGCCGAGGACATCCAGGATGGTCGGAACGATGTCGATGGCATGGTGGTACTGGTCGCGGATCGCGCCGCGAGCCTTGGTGCCAGCGGGCCACGAGATGATGCACGGGTCGGCTGTCCCGCCGTTGAACTCGTAGCGCTTCCACATCTTGAACGGGGTGTTGAAGGCCATGGCCCAGCCGGTCGGGTAGTGATTGTAGGTGCGGGGACCGCCCAGCTCATCGATTTGGGCCAGGTTCTGGGCCAGATCATCGGCGATACCGTTGGCGAACTTCATCTCGTTGACCGAGCCGTTGGGGCCGCCCTCGCCGCTGGCCCCGTTGTCGGAGACCAATACGATCAGCGTGTTGTCGAGCTCGTTGCGCTGCTCCAGGTAGTCCAGCAGCCGCCCGATGTGGTGGTCGGCATGGGCGAGGAACCCGGCGTACACTTCGGCCATCCGGGCGAACAGCCGCCGCTCCTCCTCGTTGAGCGAGGCCCACGGCCGCGTGTAGTCGAGCGCAGGGAAGGGCAGACCGCCGGGACCGGTGCGCGTTTGCGGGGTTCCGATCGGGTTGACCGGCGGCAGCTCGGTGCCGGCCGGGATCAGGCCCATCTCTTTCTGGCGGGCCAGGGTCTGCTCCCGCATGGCCTCGTAGCCAGCGTCGAACCGGCCCTTGAACTTGTCGATCCACTCTGTCGGGGCGTGATGCGGCGCGTGGCACGCCCCGGGGGCGTAATAGAGAAAGAACGGCTTCTCCGGCACGATCGCCTTGGCGTCGTCGACGAACTCCAGCGCCTTGTCGGTTAGGTCGTCGGTCAGGTGGTAGCCCTCCTCCGGCGATCGCGGCTGGTCAACCAGGTGATTGTCGTAGACCAAATCCGGATACCACTGATTGGTCTCCGCCCCCAAAAATCCATACCACCGCTCGAACCCTCGCCCGCTCGGCCAGTTTCGCCGGGTGGACGCCAGGTTCATCTCGTCGGTCGGGCACAGATGCCACTTGCCGACCATGTAGGTGTTCCAGCCCCGCTCGCCCAGTATCTCCGAGAGCATCCCGTTCTCCGGGGGAATCGTGCCGCTGGCGTTGGGAAACCCGATCGCCGCCTCGGTGATGCAAGCCATGCTGTTGCGGGTGTGATTCCGCCCGGTCAGTAGGCACGAACGCGTCGGCGAGCACAACGCCGTGGTGTGCCACTGGGTGTAGCGCACCCCGGCCCCGGCAATCCGGTCGATATTCGGGGTCTCGATCGGCCCTCCGTAGCAACTCATGGCCGAGAAGCCGACATCGTCGAGCACGATGTACACCACGTTTGGCGCACCTGCGGGCGCACGGGTCGGCTCGAACGGAGACCAGTCCGGTTCCGAGTCGCGGATGTCGACATTTATCGATCCCCGGAAGGTCTCCGGCATCACCAACTCCTCTCAGGCAATACCCAAGGCCGGGACCGCCACTCGTAAGAAAGGATGCCACATCCCCTGTCTGGCCGACTCCGCCCTTCCCGCCTCAGACATCTCGTCCGGCGACTGGCCCGAGGGCGGCGCGCCGGTCGTCCGCGGCGGCTCTCACCTGGTCGCGACTGGGGACGTCGGCGGTCTGCGCCATGACCTGCCGCCGGCCGCGGTGATGTCTGAGCCCGCTCGGGTGCGTCAGGTGGTCCCCGTTTCGAGGTACATTTGAGTATGGCCTAGCGGCGGCGTACCCTGGTGGTCGAATCTCAGCGTTAAAACGCGAGCGAATATTTCGGCACAGCCGCGCGAAAGGGCTGGAGGAGAGAGTCATGGGCTACATCGACTGCGACACCCACATCATCGAGACGCCCAGGACCTGGGACTACATGGACCCTGGCGAAGAGCGGTTCAAGCCCATGATCCAGGGCGACCTTTGGACCTCGGAGGACCTGATCCACAACTGGCCCGGTCCGATGGCCAAGAAGTGGAACGACGTCGTATTCCCGGGCTGCGATCTGGTGAACCTGGAGGGTCGGCTGAAGCAGATGGACGACTTTGGCGTCGACGCCCAGGTCATCTTCCCGACCTGGTGGCTGCTCTACGACGTGAAGAGCCCGCTGGCCGAGGCCGCCATGTACCGCAGCTACAACCGCTGGATGGCCGAAGGGACGGCCGACAGCGGCGGCCGGCTCAAGTGGGCGGCGATGGCACCGGCGAGGATGATGGATCGGGCCTTCGAGGAGCTCGAGTTCGCCAAGGAGCACGGGGCGGTATCGGTCTTCACGCTCGGCCAGACCCACGGGATGAGCATGGCCGACCCCACGATGTTCCCCCTCTACGCCAAGGCCCAGGAGCTCGACCTGGCCATCTCGATCCACGTGGGCGGTGACCTGCCCGCCGCCCGCCGCCAGCCCGGGAACGCTCTGCACACCAACATGATGAAGGCGCCCGGCGCGTTCTTCGCCCTTCTGTGGGGGCGGGTCATGGACCAGTTTCCGCAGCTGCGGTGGTCGTTCCTCGAGGCCGGCGCCAGCTGGGTGCCCTACGTCCTGCGGGAGACGTTCCGCGCCGACCGTACCGGAGCATTCCGCAGCTTCCGCGACTGGCGCTCACAGGCCATGGAGGTCCTCGACGGCCGCAAGTTCAACATCGCGTGCCAGATCGACGACGACATCCCTTACCTCGTCGACCTGCTCGGTCCCGACGTGCTTGTCTACGGCAGCGACTACGGCCACCTCGACCTCGGTGCCGACCCCGACGGGCTGCACGTGATATCGCACCAGCTCGGACTCGACTCGGAGCTCGCCCGGAAGATCGTCGACACCAACGCCCGCACGGCGTTCGGCATCGATCCTTCGTTCACGCCGGCGCCGGCGCCGACGGTGTTCGACATCCCCGACGAGATAGTCGCCCAGGGCCTCCCGCAGGGCCTCCCCACCCTGGCGCCGGCCTAAACAGAATCGCCAGCACTAACCGACGCTGCTGACCAGAGTCGTTTGGCGCAGGCTATGGGGCGAGCCGGCCAGAGGGCTATCGAGAAGCGATCTGTCGGTCCGACTTCGGCCGGACCTGCATCCGTCGGGCCAAGTGCTCTCCGATCATGACCGTCGTCAGGTGCGTGTTGGCACGGCAAATCTCGGGCATCACCGATGCGTCAGCGATTCGCAGACCGTCGACACCGAGCACGCGGCAATCCGGATCGACGACGCTGCGTCGGTCATCGGGGGATCCCATCCGGCAGGTTCCCGCCGCGTGCGCGCCGTCCACGCAGTTTGTCAAGAGCCAGACGTCAGTCTCGTGGTCGTTCGCGAAGTCAGAGACCTCGCTCCTATCAGGCGTGACGGTGATCCTCGAAGTCACCGCAGCAACCGAGGGGTGACGGCAAACATCGAGCACCCGCCTTACCCCGTCGCGCATTCGAACCATATCCCGCCCGTCGGATAGCAGGCGCGACTCCACGACCGGGCTGACGGCGGGATCCGCGGAGGTGATCCGCACCTCACCCCGCGACCATGGCTGATGGAGGCCGACGAAGATCCCACCATCGGCCCCCGCTACGGGGTTCAAAGAGGCGAGATGCATGTCATTCGAGCCACCCTCGCCCAACCCCGAGCCGTACCGCACATAGAACCCGAACGGCCTGACGTGGGTGGTCGCCCTATCCGCCGCCGGTCGTAGAATCAGGGGCAGGACGGCGACGGGATGATCGATGAAGTTGTCCCCGGCGGGAAGGTCAGCAACGACCGGAATGCCGAGAGCCCTGAGATGGGCGGCGGGCCCGATCCCCGATCGCTGCATGATCGCCGGCGAGTGGATGGCCCCAGCGGACAGGATGACCTCCCGTCCGCTGAAGGTCTCGACTCCTCGGTCGGTTCTCGCCAGAACCGCATGGGCGCGACCATCGTCGATCACAATTCGGTCGACCAGGACGCCGCCGCGAATCGTGAGGTTCGTTCTTTCCCTCGCTGGCTCAAGGTAGGCGTCGTTGGTCGACACTCGAAGTCCGTTGCGACACAAACAGGGTTCCTGTTGCTGTGTTCGGCGCACGAACGTGTCTGGCCAGAAGAAATCTCGTCGCCCGTACGCGGGAAAGGGGTTCTGGTCGCGGCATCTCAGGCGGAGCCTCGGTGGCGCGATAGTCCTTACCAGCCTCCAACAAAAGCACGGTGCAGCGGGGATCTTCAGTCAGCCTCGAAGCCAAAGTGGCTCCTGCGGATCCGGCTCCGACGACGATGAAGTCGAACTGCTCCATGAGGTTGTCCTCCGGTCCTCTCGTCTTCGAGTCTCTGACGAAGCGACTGACCGACGCCGACGTCGCCCGGCCGATGTCATCCTACGCGGAGGTGTTCGCCCCGTCATCGCCGGGCGTGCCCAGTCGGCAGCTGCCCATTCAGTGGCGGGCGGAGGCGCATTTCGTGGTTAGACTGGCCCGGCGGCGCCCATCTGATCATGACAAATATCGAGTCGTACCATGAGTCGGAGGTTGATGTGGTGGAGCTTCCTCGTTTCATCTCCGCAGATGATCACGTAGTAGAGCCGCCCCACGTGTGGCAGGACAACCTGCCGGCAGGGTTGCGAGGGGCCGGTCCGACGATCGTGCGTCGCCGGGGATTCGTCCAGCCGACGAAACGGAGCTGGGAGTTCATCGAGGACGATTCGGGTGACTGGGCCGATTGTTGGAGCTACGACGGGGCGCTGTTTCCTATCTTGCGCAACCTGGCCGCCCTGAGCTACCCCGCGGGTGTCGAACACCCGGGTGGTGGTCTGTTCGAGGAGTTCCGACCGGGCTGCTACGAACCGAACGCCCGGCTCGCCGACATGGACGCCAACCACACGGAGGCGTCCCTCTGCTTCCCGACCTTTGCCCGCTTCTGTGGCCAGACCTTCCTGGAAGCAAGTGATCAGGAGCTCGCAGCGGCCTGTGTTCGGGCGTACAACGACTGGATTATCGACGATTGGTGCGGGGCTGAAGCATATGGACGTCTCATCCCGTTGACCCTCATCCCGCTGTGGGACGCCGGCCTGGCTGCCGCCGAGGTGCGCCGCTGCGCCGACAAGGGTGCGCACGCGATCTGCTTCACGGAATCACCACCCGAGCTCGGCCTGCCGAGCGTGTTCACCGAGTTCTGGGAGCCGCTCTGGCAGGCGTGTGACGAGACGGACACGGTTGTCAACGTTCATATCGGATCTTCGTCCACGTTTATGACCACCAGCCCGGACGCCCCTTCGATCGTGCCGATCAGCCTTACCCACGTGTCCGCCGAACGGACCCTCGTGGACTGGCTCAGCTCCGGAATCCTCGAACGGTTCCCGGCCATCAAGATGGTCCTCAGCGAAGGCCAAGCCGGCTGGATGCCGTACCTGCTGGACCGCATGGATCGCAGTGAGAAGCAATGGGAGGGGAAGTTGACACGGCGCATCTCCAAGCTGCCGAGCAGCTACGTGCCCCGACGCGTATACGCCTGTGTTTTCGAAGACGACATCGGCTTGGCCTTGCGAGAGCGCATCGGGATGAGTCAGCTGCTATTCGAAACGGACTACCCCCACACCGACTCGACATGGCCTGAATCGGCGGTCGTGGCCGAGCGCATGGTCAAGGCGGCCGGCCTGGACGACAATGAGATCCGGCAATTTCTGCGCGGCAACGCGATCGAATGCTTCGGCCTGGCCCGATATGGGCTCGAACCCTGAACCAGGGGTCCCTTGCCATCACCCGGCGCGGTATCCCCGTCGTGTGACGGTGCCCCTATAGTGCGGCGGAGAGAGCGGCGGCCCGCAGAGGAAAGGAGAGGCCATGGTCACTCGAGCTGAGAACGACCTCATGACCCGCGTTGAGGGTGATGCACCGTTGGGTCGGCTGATGCGGGATAACTACTGGGTCCCGTTCGCGCTATCGGACAACTTGGTGGCGGGCGACGCCCCCACCCCGGTGCGGCTGTTCGGTGACAATTACGTCGCCTTCCGGGTCCCCGACGGCCGTCTCGGCTTCTTCGACGAGCTGTGTCCCCACCGCCGCTCGTCGCTCGCCCTCGCTCGCTCGGAGGGCGACGGCCTGCGCTGCATCTACCACGGCTGGAAGATAGACGTGTCCGGGTCCGTGGTGGAGGCGCCCACCCAGGTGGTCCGGTCCGAGCAGTTCTGCGCCGGCGTACCCGTCGTCCACTTCCCGGTCCGCGAGGAGGGCGGGATCGCATGGGTATGGCTGGGCGGCGGCGAGGCACCGCCGTTCCCGGACCTGCCCTTCAACGATGAGCACGGGCTCAAGATGGTGATGACCGTCTCCGTCGTGCCCGCCAACTGGCTACAGGGGCTCGAGGGTGGGATGGATTCGGTTCACGCCCCGATCCTGCACCGGTCGGTCATCGAAGCGACGCTCAAGAGAAAGCGCGACTCGGACACCGCTGGAGTGCAGGCCACCATCGCCGCACCGCCGCTCTATGAGACGGAAGAGGCCCACTTCGGCATGCGGCAGGCGTCGTTGCGACCTGCCGGCGACGGCCGCACCTATGTCCGGGTGGGCCACTACTTCTTCCCGCTCGTGATCGTAGTGCCGAACGGGTACGGCACCGCCGTCCATGTGTTCTGCTTCGCCCCCGTCGACGACACCCACCATCTGGTGTTCTTCGGCAACTATGGCGACGCTCCGCTCTCGTTGCGCGAGGTCAGCGGGGCGCTCGAGGGCGACCTGCCGGATCCTCGCAACTTCGCCGCGTTGCGAGGTGATCGCTTGAACCGCTGGGGCCAGGATCGCGAGTTGATGGACAACGGGCATTGGAGCGGCTTCGCCCGCAGCGCCATCGAAGAGGACGCCGTCGTCCAGGTGAGCATGGGCCCGATCGTCGACCGCACCAAGGAGAACCTGTCCTCCAGCGACGTCGCCGTGGCCCAAACTCGCCGGCTCATCCTCGGCACCATCGCTGCCCATGAGGCGGGCCAACTCCCCCCCGGCAGCGCCCGCACCCCAGGCGGGGTGAGCGTCCCGCAACCGTACGACGCCGTACTCGACGCCGGTGAGTCTTGGCACGAGAGGCTACCGGTGGGCTGACTTCGACGTCCGACGCGACCCGCCATCGGGTCGCGTCGAGGCGTGGACAAGTCGTCGAGAGCATGCGGACGGCCAGAGCCCTTGGCCGCCGAGGATCGGGACCACGAGGATCGCGGTCACCTGCGCCTGGATTTACGGCGCGAATCGGGCCTTGGCTGCTGCATAGATGTCATCGGGCAGAGGACCGACCGACACCGCGTCCAGGTTCGCAGCCAGGTGCCGGGGATTCTTGGTGCCCACGATCGTCGTGTGCAGATCCGGGTGGCTGATCGTAAAGCGAAGCATGAACTCCATCGGGGTCATGTCGCCCAGGAGATCGCTGATGTCTGTCTGCTCGAAGCGCTTGTTGCGGACCCGAATCATCTCCTTGGCCTGCTCGGGGTAGTTGGACGGCGGCTCGGGAAAGCCTCGGGCGACACCGCCACGGATGATGGTCCCGCCGCCCGCCCGGGCGGCATCGCTTATCGCTTCCTCGTGGTCGCGTTCGACAGCAGAGTACGGAATCTGGAATGCGTCGAACACGCCCATCCCGATCTGTTCGGGAAGGTGGGGCAAGGTGCCGGAAATACCAAGGAACCGGGTCTTCCCTTCATCGCGCAGAGTCTGAAGCTCCGATATGGCGTCGTGCTCGGTGAGGGTCGCTGGCGACGGACTCATGTGAAACTGGACCAGGTCGAGATGGTCGGTGCGCATCCGGCTGAGGCTCTGCTCCACTGCTGCTCGTACGTTCTCACGGGTAAAGACGTGCTCCCGCCGTGGCGCGCCCGATGAGCCGGCGGCATCGCCGACCGGGCAACCGCACTTGCTGGCGAGGAAGTACTCATCACGACGGTGGGCAATAGCTCGGCCGATGTGATCCTCCGAGCCGCCGTAGTCGGGGGACGTGTCAATGATGGTGATGCCGGAGTCCAACACGGTGTTCAAAAAACGGTCCACTTCGCCGGGATCGAGATCTGCTCGACCCAGTTCCATGGCTCCATAGCCGAGCTTCGATACAGTTACACCTGTTCGGCCCAGAGTCGATGTAGGCACGGTCACGTTTTCGTCCTCCTAAGCCGACCCCGACGGTCCGCCAACACTCTCAGCATTCCACACCCTCGGAATCTGGCGTCGGGTTCAAGCCTCCGGGATGGCGCGACCAAAGGCTTCGAGCGTGATTGCGTCCGGCTCGGCGCCGCCGCGACGACCGGTGTCCAGGCCATCGATCGCGGTCATCTCGTCGGCCGACAGCTCGAAGTCGAAGACGTCGATGTTCTCCGCGATGCGGCCCGGCTTGGTGGATTTCGGAATCACCGAGCGTCCCTGTTGCAGACCCCAACGCAGCATCACCTGGGCGGGGGTTTTGCCCTGTGCGGCGGCGATGTCTGCAATGACCGGGTCATCAAGGGTGCTGGCGCGGTTGCCATCGCGGTAAAACGTAATGCCGCCGATCGGGGACCACGCCTGCGTGAGGATGCCGTGCCCGGAGCCGAAGTCCTGGACCGGTCGCTGTGCGAAGTAAGGGTGACATTCGATCTGGTTGACCCCCGGCACCATCGTGGCGCGGGCGAGAAGCGCCGTGAGATGCTCCACCATGAAGTTGCTGACCCCGATGGCGCGGACTTTCCCGTCAGCAAGCAGGGTTTCGAGGGCGCGGTAAGCCTCCAGGGTCCGGTCGAACGCCGACGGCAGCGCCTGATGCAGGATCAGCAGGTCGATCTGCTCGACCCCGAGCTTGCGGGCGCTCTTCTCGAAGCCGTGCCGCGTCTCGTCGAATCCGTAGTCGCTGATCCAAATCTTGGTCTCCAAGAAGACCTCCGACCGATCCAGCCCCGAGCTGCTCACCGCCTCGCCAACCTGGCGCTCGTTGCCATAGGCCGCTGCGGTGTCAATGTGGCGATAGCCGCAGCCAAGTGCCGCCCGGACGGCGGCGCGAGTCTCGTCCGGTGGTGTCTGGAAGACTCCGAAGCCGAGCGCGGGCATCTCGACGCCATTGTTGAGAGTGACGGTTTCCATCGTGTCCACCTTCCCGGTGTTGCTGGACGCTAAGCCTGGATCCCCTGAAGATGGCGAATCGGGGGGAGGGATACAGAAAACTGCATTCCGAGCGGCCGATCAAGGCGGCCAAGAGCATGCCCACCACGCTATATTCGAGCTTCGGCTCTCAGAGCCCTGGGCTCTCCAGAGGATGGAGCCCCTTACGAGATGGGAGCACGCCCGTGAGCGAGGAATCCCCATACATCGACTTCAAAAACCTGCCGGACCCCGCGGAGGGCTTTGTGGTCACGCTATTCATCACGGTGCGAAAAGTCGCGGTCTCGCGCGACTTCTATTCGTGGGTCCTGGGCGGCACCGTGGTGCTCGAGGAGAACCCCTGCATGGTGAAGCTCGCCAACTCCTGGATCATCATGAACCCGGGTGGTGGCCCGACGCCGGACAAACCCGGGATCTCGGTCGTGAACTACGAGCCCGGCGACACGACCTCCATTTTCTTGAACCTTCGGGTTGCCGACATCGACGCGTGCTATCGCCAGTGGAGCGAGAAGGGCGCAACCTTTGTCACGCCACCTATCGACCGCGGCGCGGAGATACGGTGCTACATACGCGACCCGGACGGCTACCTGATCGAGGTCGGCCAGTCTACGGGCCTCCTGCGAGGCGAACTGGCGAAGAAGCGCCCGGAGGACCTCCCGGGGTGACAGATGCCCCTAGAGGTGCCCGAGATCGGCAACGTATGGGAAGCCCGTTCCTGGACGTTCAACGGGTGCGAGCGAGCTCGTCGGGTTGGGCTTGGGCTTGGCCTCGTAGATGACTTTCTCTCCTCTACGGCGTCTCAACACCTAACGATGCGCAAGAGGAGGGCAGTATGGATACAGCGGAGCTCGAGAGCGACGCAATCCGATTGTCGAGGAGGTCGGCCTGATGGCAAGTAACCCCGCGGTGCCGGACATGCGGTTGGAACTCGTCCCGATCCCGGTGTCCAACGTCGACCGGGCGAAGGCGTTCTACGAGCAGGTTGGCTTTGGAGGCCTGCACGACACCCAGATCTCCGACACCATGCGAGTGGTGCAGCTCACCCCACCAGGATCGAGCTGCGCCATCGTCTTCGGCACTGGGATGGGCCCGATCACCGACATGACGCCCGGCTCGGTCAAAGGCCTCCACCTGGTCGTTGACGACATGGCCGCGACCCGGGCCGCCTTGACGGAGCGCGGCATCGAGTTAAGCGACGTCGACGACATGGGCGGGGTCCTCTACTCGTATTTCAACGATCCGGACGGCAACATGTGGGCACTGCAGGAGTGGCCCGCGGGCTACCAGGCCTAGCCGGGCGACGCCGGCACTTACAGGCTTGTCCTGTCTCCGCCCGTCACCGTTCCTCAGAGTCGAAAGTGAGTGAGCACGAGTTGATGCAGTAACGCTTCCCGGTCGGACGGGGGCCGTCGTTGAAGACGTGGCCCAGGTGGCCGCCGCATCGACGGCAGTGAACCTCGGTGCGGGGGACAAGCATCTTCCAGTCCCGTGCCGTCTCCACGGCGTCGCCGGTCGCGGGCTGGTAGAAGCTAGGCCAGCCTGTGCCTGAGTCGAACTTCGCAGCTGAGGAGAACAGCTCGAGGCCGCACCCGGCGCAGCGGTACACCCCGTCTCGGTGGTTGTCCCAGTACTCGCCGGTGAAGGCGCGCTCGGTTCCGGCCCGACGCAGCACTCGGTACCCCTCGTCGCCCAGCTCCTTACGCCACTGCTCGTCGGACTTGTTGACCTCAGCGGTCATGGGTTCCTCCATGTCATCCACCTTGTTCAACAACCAGCAGCGCCTGGATGGTCCCGAAGAACGACCGCCCGTCGTCGAAAGTCGTAGACATTTCGTTTTCTCGGCGCCAAATCGCACGTAAAACGTCCGTAACTACTACGAGAAAACAAAATGACTACGAGATTTCCCTGACGGAGGTCTGTCCGACCAGATGCGATCGAGGCGGTGCGAGACCGTCCAGCCCGTAAGCCCGAGCGGCTCAGCCTGACCAGGCTTCCTGGGCCAGTTTCGCCACGACCCGGTTTCGGGGCGGTATCGATATGGCTGACAATACGAACTCTCGACTGAGGTATCCTCCGGCCGACGTAAAACGGACATGACCGAAAGGTTCGGGAGTGCGTGATGCCCTACACCGTGGATTTCAATACCGTCTCGACCGTCGGTCTGGAGTCGTCGCCGGTCGCGGCCACCCTCGCTGGACTACGGGCCAACGAGGCCCGCTACTTCAAGAACAAGTACGACCACGTCTTCACGGTGGAGCCTGCGAGCAATGCCGAGACGACCATCGACTGGGTGCACCGGATCCTCAAGGAAGAACGCGACATCGTCATCTCGTCCCGCCCTCTCGAGGCCACGGCCTTCCAGGTCGAGAACATCCGAATTGCCTACGTCTTCTACGAGAGCGGCCTGTCGATCAACGTGATGTACACCGTCGACGACCCCAAGAAGCGGGCGGTCGGGTTCAAGCTCTCCGAAGGGATGGAAGTCCCCGCCGAGCTCGCATCGCGGTTCAAGTTCGCGAGGCAGAAGTCGAAGCTTGCGGGAACCATCCGCGGTTCCTTCTTCGTCCTCCGGAACGAGTACTGACCCCCGAACCCGCTCCGTGAGGATGGTCGATGTCCTGATTCACAATCTCGGCGTCGGCGGTAGATCGTCGAACGGTCCGCTCGTCGAAGACTCGGACGCGAACGCGGCAAGCGTCGATATCGGAAAGACCTCTGCCCTGCGGACAGCGAACCGCCATTGACCCTCAGTGCACACGAAAGTGTCGTAGTAGCGTCCCGTCGACACCACCACCCAACCGCCGTCGGCGGGCACCAAGGCGAGCAGATCTGTCCAAGCCCGGGCCCGGTTCGGCTCGTCGAGAACGATTACCGAGTGAAGAGAGACGTGCTTAACGCTCCCAGGACCGCCCTTCTCCAACTTCCGGAGCACCTCGACGATCTGCTGTCGACCTTCTAGCGACATACCGGGAATCGCCCACACCCCATCCGGCGCGAATAGGTCACCGAACTCGTCAAAGCGCCGATCATCGAGAAACTGCCCGTACAGCGCGATCGTCCTCGAGATGGCTTCTCGAGCCTCTATCTGGCGCAGACGATCTTCAACTGATCCCGGCTCCACCAGCTGATCCCCCTTTTCGCTTTAAGTAACAGTCTGCATCATGTTAGAGGTGCCGCCCCAACACCAGCGTGGCGGGGAAATCGACGGAAGGTCCTCCAGGCGAGTTGAGGATCCCATGGGGATACTCGACCGGCTGCTACCCCCTTCATCGGGTGGGACCAGATCGCCGTCTCATGGAGATTGTGGCGTTAGGGCCCGCCACGAAACAACTTGGAACAAGTCCTGTGCCACGACATGCATGTTTACAAGAGAATTGCGTCAAGTTGTTTCGTGGCGGGCCCTTACCCGTAGTCGCCGATCACGGTTCCGATCGCGGGATCCGGCCCTTCCACGCAGCGCGTGTCGACGGCCGAGACGAAGTCACCAAAGGCACCCAGAGCGGTTAAGGGGTTGTTATCCCCGTCGAAGAGGGCTACGTGCACGAAGCTGACGCCATCGTTGAGTCGCATCGCGACATAGCGCATGCCGGTGGGCCGCTCGGCGGCGAGTTGTGCGAAAACCGCGGCTATCAGTCGTTCGTTCTCTTCGGCCGCTTCGGGCCGGGTCGTATAGCGCACGACTGTGGCTCTGCTCATCGTGCCTGGCCCTTCACGGGGATCGCCCGGATTCGGTTGTTGCGGCCGTCGTGGGTCAGCTCGGCCAGGCCGAGCTCCTCCAGCAGCGGCGGCAGGTACATCCCGAAGCGCCCGCGGTAGCCCTTGCGCAGTCCGTACCAACCGCCGACCGGGTTGTCCGACGAGCGTCCCCAGGCCTCGACGGTGCCGACGGCGGCCGGCTTCTGCTCATCCGCCGCACCCAGGGGAACCCAGTCGTCTTGCCCGACCAGCCAGGAGTGGAGGTCTTCAACCGCCCGCAGGTTATATCTCAGGGTGGTCGAGCCGACCTGGCACACCAGCGCCGGTGGGTCAGCGTCGCGGTCGTTGTACATCGAGTACTCCGAGGTCCCCGGTGGAGTTTTCAGGATCCACGGATCGTCCTTGGTCCCTGCAGCCATTCAGCCGTCCCTTCTCTCGATTGCCGCGGCAAAGTGCGGCAGCAAGGTTTCCCAGCCAATCCGGTTGCGGTCTCGCCATCCGTCGGCCATCTCACCGAGTCGCTCCCAGCCCCGATGCTCGACCTCGATTCGGGTCTCCCGCGGGCCAAGCGCCACGAAGCGGATCTGAACATCTGTCGACTGGCCTGGATCGCCGCCGAGGTGCCACAGATAGGACAGATGCGTCGGCGGTTCCCAGACGGTCACCACGCCCCAGTCATGCTCGACGCCATCGCCAGTCCGCTCGAAGATGCGCCCACCGACGCCACCCTCGAGCACGACGAGCAGGTCACGTTCGCCGGTCACGGTGTGATCTGTCGGCCACCAAGTACCGATCCGGGACGTCCACATGTCGAACGCATGCTCGGCCGGACAGGCCACCTCGAAAGTGATCCGAAGTGGAGAAATCATGGGCGAGGGCCTGGGTTCGTGTTCTCGGCCAATAGCCGGAACCTTTGCGCCGCCTGACCCCACACTCCCTCGAGGTAGGTTTGCACGGCCCGCAGGCCTTCCTCCTGCAGGTGGTAGATGTGGCGAGTCCCTTGCGCCTGCTCGGCCACCATCCCCGCGTCCTTCAACAGCCGCAGGTGACGCGAAACCGCCGGGCGGCTGATCGGCAAGACCGCGGCGATCTCGTGAACGGCCATGTCGTTGCCGCTCAGCAGCCGAAGGATCTCCCGTCGAGTGGCATCGCCCAGCGCCTCGAAGGGATCCCCGCTCGCCTCCGCGCTAGGCATGTGCCGCCCGTACCACCTCCGGGCTCGACGTGATCATCGACTTCGCCTCACAGACCCGCATCGGTTCCACCTGTCGCTCAGTAACGGCTCAGCTACCGTAACTGAAACGTTACCGATCAGGCAAGAGAGGTCGGCCCCTAACCTCGCCCTTCAAGCTCCGCTAAACGGGGTGATAGCGTCCGACGGTGCCCGACTTCGCCTCGACCAACTTCTACCTCGACGGGTCACTGGCGGCAGATCCGTACCCCTACTACGAGTGGATCCGGGAGCAGGGGAACGTCTGGCTGGCGCCCTACGAGGGCGTCGCCGTCGTCGTCGGCTACGACGAGATCCGGGAGGTCAGCCGCGACCCGCAGACGTTCTCGTCGGCGAACTCGGCTAGCGGGCCGTTCCCGCCGCTCCCGTTCACACCTGAGGGCGACGACATCCGGGAGCAGCTCAACGCCCACCGCGATCAGCTGCCGGCGCGCAACCTGCTTCAGACCTACGACCCGCCAGAGCACACCATGCACCGGTCGCTTTTAGGGCGGTTGTTCACGCCTAACCGGCTGCGGGAGAACGAGGCGTTCATGTGGGAGCTCGCCGACCGTCAGCTTGACGAGTTCGTCGAGGCCGGTCGATGCGAGTTCATCGGCCAGTACTCGCAGCCGTTCGCGCTGTTGGTCATCGCCGACCTCCTGGGCGTGCCCGAGGACGACCACCGCCACTTCGTGCACCGGCTGGCGTCGCAGAACCCCGGCGCCATCGAGGCGGCGCGCCAGGGTGAGTACCAGACGGGGAACTCGCTGGAGTGGCTCGACGGCTATTTCTCCGATTACGTCGAGGACCGCAGACGGTCGCCACGGCACGACGCGCTCACGGCGATGGCCACCGCGACGTTCCCGGACGGGACGCTCCCGTCGGTCCCCGACGTCGTCCATGCCGCGACCTTCCTCTTCGCCGCGGGGCAGGAGACGACGGCGCGCCTGCTGGCGTCGGCGATGGTGTTCCTCGCGGAGGACCTGGATCTGCAGAAGCGGTTGCGGCAGGACCGCCACCGGATCCCGGACTTCGTCGAGGAGCTGCTACGGCTCGAGGGTCCGGCGAAAAGCCTCCACCGGATCGTGACGAGAACGACGACGGTAGCCGGCGTCGAGCTGCGGGCGGGGACGATCGTTCTGATGCTCCTGGGCGCGGGAAACCGCGACCCCAAGCACTTCCCGGACCCCCAGCGGCTCGACATCGATCGGCCGAACCGGCGTGAGCACCTCGCCTTCGGGCGGGGCATCCACTCCTGCGTCGGTGCGCCGCTCGCTCGCGTCGAGGCACGAGTGAGCGTCGAGCGGATCCTCGACCGGATGAGCGACATCCGTCTGTCGGCGCCGCGCCACGGGCCGCCGGGCGCGCCGCGGCTCAACTGGGCGGCGACCTACCTCCTCCGCGGGATGGTCGACCTGGACCTGGAGTTCACCCCGGCGGCTCCGGGACCGCCACGGCACGGAGATGCTGGATGAGACGCTCGGCCGACCGGTCGTCTCAAATGTCCCAATAGCGCAACTAAGCGTGCGTCGTCGGTCGCACCCCGGTCAGCCTGGGACGAGGGACTTTGAGCGACCCGATATCAGGGCGCGGACCTCGTACAGGTGGTCCTGGCAGCGGGTGCCACGTCCCGAGGGTTGCTCAATGGAGCAACTCGGCGTCGTTTGAACAAGATCGCATCTGGTGCCCGACCGCGGTGTTTGCGTACAATGCGTTTTCCGCGGTGGAGTTTGATACTGCCCGTCATGGCAAAGGAGCAGCAATGAGCGAGATAGAGGGTATCGTTGATCGCATCGCGATCATTGACTCGGTCAACAAACATTTCGACGATGTGGACTTCAAAAACTTCGACGGCTTCAAGAATTTCTATAGTGATGATGTCGAAGTGGTGTGGGCGTCACCAACGGGGATCCCGAAAACGTCCAAGGGCCTTGCCGAGCTAATTAACATGACGCTGAAGATGTTGGCGCACGAAGAGATCGTCACGTGTCACCAGGTCTTCAACTTCACCCCGATCATCACGGGTGACAAGGCCACCGCTAACATCAGGATCCGCGCCATGCACAAGGGGATCGGCAGCCGCGAGGGTCGGTTCTACGAGAGCCTCGGCTTTCAGACCACTGGGTTCGTGCGCAGCGCAGACGGCTGGAAGTGCAATGGGTACGAATGGAAGATCGTCGAGAAGTACGGCAGCTTCGACTTGTTTGCTGGCCTGTCGTAGGCCGCCGCCGTAGCCCAGGATCGAGCAGGACAAGAGTGGTCGGTCACTCCCCCGGTTCTGTCAACCGGACATCTAGCCTGAACCACAACGCCATCATTGTGGATGTCCGCTAAACGAAGGCAACCGAGCCACCCATCCCGG
This sequence comes from uncultured Actinomycetota bacterium, assembly GCA_963783945.1. Lineage (GTDB taxonomy): Bacteria > Actinomycetota > Acidimicrobiia > Acidimicrobiales > Palsa-688 > CAWAPS01. The sequence goes on along the minus strand of CAWAPS010000005.1, from coordinate 49,914 downwards.
AATGACGCTAATATGGCAGCCGCTTGGTATTACTCACGAACCTTCGAGTGTGGGAACGAGACGGGAGGGACCAGTGGCTGGAAAGACGGGAGCATCCGAGATCGAGCAGGACAAAGAGACGAGTGGCGTTGACGAGCCAAGTCGTCCATTTTTCTATTCCATCGATGATTTGCCGGCACAATCCATAGCAGACTTCGTTGAGGAGCAGGGATTCAGCGACGAGGAAAAGCAGAATTGGTTTGATCGGTTTGGCCGTGATCTCCTCACCAAGACGATCCTCATATCACCAAACCTTGTTGTTACCCATGAGTCCATTGGACCGGGGGGCAAGGTGAAGCCTCATAGACACGGGACGCATCAGATCACCTACGTGATCAAAGGGTCGCTCAACTACGGAAACCGTAAGACGACGGCTGGCATGGGCTACTTCAGCCCCGACATGAACTATTCCTGGACTGCAGGTCCCGAAGGGGCAGAGTGGCTGGAGATTCATGCCGGAATGCCGCAGCCGTATATTGAATAGTTCTTGTTCTGCACCTCCGACAACGCCCCGAAGGTGGGCACCGCGGTCACCACTGGCGGACGGACGGCAGCCAGGACCGCCACCTGCTCCTGGGGGACTCCGCGCCTGAAATCAGCCCCGGAATTCCGAATACCGCGGTGCGACACAGAGAGCTAGGACCCTCGGGCTGGCTGAGACTTCGGGCCCGGAGAACGACGAATCGCAACAGGCGGATCCCGACGACGCTGAGTAGCCAGCCCAGCGGCGGCTCAACGAAGGCAGCGCAGAAAGACCGTCCACGGGATCAGCAGGACGCACGCGGTTGTGACGACCATGATGAAGCGATGCCGGCGACGCCGCATTTCGGGCAGAACCGCAGCCGGCGCCAGCAAACCGGACAACCGGCGGGCTAGGTCCGCGACCTCGGTCGGCGGCAGAGCACGCCATTCCTCGTCGGTGAGCACCGGCTCGTTGTACGGTTGAGCTCCAACGACTCGGAGCGGACCCTCATCTCGTCGATGTCTGCATTGAGAGGGTATGGTCGGCGTATGCGAGTTGTCGTCCTAGGGGCAGGGTTCGGTGGTCTGGAGCTGACTACGAAGTTGTCGGAGGAGTTGGAAGGGGGTGTTGAGCTCGTCCTTATCGACAAGGCTGACGGGTTCATCTTCGGCTTCTCGAAACTTGATGTGATGTTCGGCCGGACCGAGGCGGAGGCCGTCCACCACTCCTACGCCGACCTGGTGAAGCCGGGGGTCCAGTTCGTGCAGGCAAGCGTCACCGGTATCGACCCGGTGGCGAAGGTCGTCGAAACCAGCGCCGGGGCGTTCGAAGCCGACATCCTCGTCGTCGCACTGGGCGCCGACCTCGACCCCGAGGCAACGCCGGGACTGCTCGAGGGCGGGTACGAGTTCTATACGCCCGACGCGGCGTTCGCCCTACGCGAAGTACTCGCGAACTTCGAAGGCGGCCGCGTCGTCGTCGGCGTCACCTCGACACCGTTCAAGTGCCCACCCGCCCCCAGCGAGACGGCGCTGCTGATGCACGACTTTCTCACCTCGCGAGGGTCGCGCGCCCGCTCAGAGATCTCCTTGGTCATGCCGCTGCCCGTCCCGATCCCGCCCTCGCCCGCGGCGTCGGAGGCGCTGTTGGCTGCGTTCGAGGCCCGGGGGATCGGGTGGTACCCAAACACCACGGTGCGTGAGCTTGATCCCGCCCGAAAGGTGGCGGTCTTCGCGGACGGGTCGGAGATGGCCTACGATCTCTTCCTTGCCGTGCCCAAGCATCGGGTGCCGGCCGTGGTCGCCGAGTCCGGAATGGCCGTCGATGGGTGGATACCCGTCAACCCACTGACGCTGGAGACGAAATACCCAGGGGTCTACGCCCTCGGCGATGTGACGAGCGTGGGTACACCGAAGGCAGGTGTGTTCTCGGAGAGGCAGGGCGCGGTCGCTGCCGATCGCATCGCCGCGCTCATCCGGTCGGAGACCACCACTTCGGAGTACGACGGGCTGGGCATGTGCTACCTCGAGTTCGGGAATGACCAAGTGGCACGAGTGACCGTCACATTCATGAGCGGGCAGGCGCCGACTGGGACCTATGAGGCGCCATCGGTCGCTCTGGCTCAGGACAAGATGGAATTTGGATCAAGCCGCATCCAACGGTGGTTCGGTCGAGAGTGGAGCACATTGTGAGCGACTCCCGATCCAAACTTCATGACTGGCGACCCGTCGCGTAGAAGACAGTCTGCTGCGCATGTGATCCGCGCACGTGGTGGGACAAAGGCCCAAGGTGGGCGCAGACGCGGGGCGTCAAGTGGTAGCGCGCTCGTCGGAATCAGCGGGAGAGCCTCGCCTCGAGCACCGGGATGGGGAGGCAGCCGCTGTGCCGGGCCCCGGAGCCAACAGCCCTCTGAGGGCCCGCCACGAAACAACTTGACGCAATTCTCTTGTAAACATGCATGTCGTGGCACAGGACTTGTTCCAAGTTGTTTCGTGGCGGGCCCTGAGCGGCACTGGCTGCGGGCGTTACCGATCCGTGAGCGTTCGCGTCGGCTGCCGGGTTGCTGCTGAGGGGACTCTGTCGTCGCTCGATAGGTTGCCGTGGCTCGCCTCGCTGGCTTCGCTGACCTCAGTCTCAATTGATTGGCTGAGGGGTGCCGAGATCGCTCCCGCCGTTGCCGTTTGTGTCGGCGCGGCCGCCACGGCATGGACGTACTTGCGGCCGCGCATGAGGGAGGCGACGGCTGCGAGGGCGCAGGCGAGCGCACCGAAGGTGAAGGCAATGGTGAGCCCGTCCGCGAAGGGCTTGGAGAGCAGTTCCGGGAAGAAGTTCCTACCGCTGAGCTCGGCGACGGACTGGGCCGGGAGCTTCGCCAGAACTGGCGCGGGGACGAGGTTCCTGATTGGGTTGTAACCGAGCAGCGACGCAAAGAGGCTGGTGATGGGGGGCAGGTGGGACACCTCTGTGGCCGTGGCCACGGGGACCTGGTGAGCCACCAGACCCCGATACAGCGAGCGCGGGAGCATCGACGAGATGCCCGAGATCATGAGGCTGAAAAAGATGCCCATGGAGAGGACTATCGCGGCGTTCTGGAAGGCACCGGACATACCGGCGCCCACGCCGCGCTGGTCGGGTGGCAGGCTGTTCATGATCGCGGCGCGGTTGGGGGAGGCGAAGAGCCCCATGGCCAGGCCGTTGACCAGCATCAGCCCCGCGAACTCCGGATACCAGAAATTTATGGGCAGCAGAGCGAACCCGATAAAGCTGAGCGCGGCGACGGCCATGCCGGTGGTCGCGAACGGACGAGCGCCGTATCGATCGGAGAGAATGCCTGAGATGGGACCAGCGATGAGAACGCCGGCGGTCATGGGGAGCATGTAGATGCCCGCCCACAATGGGGTGGCGGAGAAGCTGTAGCCGTGCAATGGCAGCCAGATGCCCTGGAGCCATATCACCAACAAGAACATGAGCCCGCCCCGCCCGATGGCCGCGAGCAGTGCGGCCAGGTTGCCGAACAGGAACGCACGGATCCGGAACAGCTCCAGCCGCAACATCGGCTGGGCGACAAAGCGCTCCACGACCATGAACGCCACCAGTAGTGCCGCCCCGCCCCCGAGTTCGCCAATCACCCTGGGGTTGGCCCAGCCCATGGCCGAGCCGTGGTAGGGCTCGATGCCGTAAGTGATCCCGACCAGGATCGAGGTCAGGCCGACGGCGAACAGCACGTTGCCCCACCAATCGACCCGGGCCGGCGTGCGCACACCGTTGTCCTTGAGCTTGAGGTAGGCCCATGCCGTGCCAACCAGGCCGAACGGGGCCGAGACGATGAAGACGAGCCGCCAGTCGATCGGTGCAAGCACGCCGCCCACCACCAGGCCGATGAACATCCCTGACACGGCCATGATGTTGTTGATCCCGAGTGCCATTCCCCGCTGGGTTTGGGGGAAGGCGTCAGTCAGGATGGCCGTCGAGTTGGCGAACAGGAATGACCCGCCGATGCCCTGCCCGATGCGCAGCACCACGATGTACATGCCGGCGGCCGTGCCGTGTAGCCAGTTGACCGATAAGAGGATCGAGAAGAGGGTGAAGACGGCAAACCCGAGGTTGTACATCCGGACGCGGCCGTACATGTCGCCGATCCGGCCCAGGGTCACCACGACTACCGCCGTGACCAGCATGAAGCCGAGCAGGATCCACAGCAGATAGAACGAGTTCGACGGCACGAGCGGATTCAGGTGGATGCCACGGAAGATTTCGGGAAGGGCGATGAGGAGGATCGACTCATTGATCGAGACGAGCAGCACCCCGAGCGTGGTGTTGATCAGCGCTACCCACTTGTAGCTGTCGTCCGGTTGACCGACGACCGCGGGGGCAGAGCGCGAGCTGAGGCCCACAAGGCTCATGCAGGTCCTGCTTCTGCCCGGCGAGGGCGGCCGGGCCGCGGCAGGCAACCGGCCCCGGCGAGGAGTTGCTCGTGGATGCGGACCAGAGCGCCAAGATCCTCGGAGTCGAGGACCGAAAGCGCATCGGCAATGCGGCGGCACTTGAGCTCCCGGAAACGCTCGACCATGGCGCGTGCCTCATCGCTGAGCGACAGCCTGACTACCCGGCGATCGGCATCATCGGTCTCCCTGCTCGCCATGCCCCTCGCGACGAGCCTGTCCGACAAGGCGGTACCCGCGCTCTCAGCAATATCCAAGCGCTCGCAGAACTCACCCATGGTGAGGCTGCCCTCCTCGAGCACGGCTAGTGCTTCGAGCTGGTGGGCAGTGAGCGACAACCACGCCGAGCGCTCCTCGGAGCTGGGCCGTATCTCGAAGAGGCGGCGCATCGCGGATGCCATGTCGGTGATCCGCCCGACCAACTGATCCCGAGACGTGCCATCGAGAGCTTCGGACTCTACGGGAGAGGAATAGACCATCAAGTGAACAATCTATCCGATGAACACTACATCGCCTGCACCAGAGATTCTCGTCCGGCTTGGCACCCAGTGCCGGGCGGCCCATGCGACATCGTCGATGTAGGAGCCGGGTTGGGCGAACTCCCCGTCGGGACTGCTCCGGATCTGCCCGACCTGCGGCCCGCTCCAGGACAGGCCTACGACCTGGCGGCCAGGCCGAGGACGCTGGCTGAGCCCTGTCCCAACTGCGGCTTCAACTTCCCGGTGGCCAAGGAGACGGCCAACAGCGCGGCGGTGTTCAAGGACATCATCTGAGGGACTGCTTCTACGGTCATGGTGAGGGCGTAGGGTCGGGACCGCCCATCTACGCCGTGCCATGGCTGCTTGTCCTGGAGGACGGCGCCGACTTGTCTGTCGACCGACAGCTGGCCCGAGATCTTCGCCGCCACCGAGCCGGCCGGCACAGGTGAGCACGGCGACCACGAGTGCGATGGTGTCTCCAGCGGACATGTCTGTACTCCTCCGATCCAGATCGGTGCTCGCCGGCAGGGCGCCCTCGACGTCTATTTGGCCCCCGGCATGGTCGTCCAACCGAGCTTGGCGGTGTTTAGGTCTGTTTGATCTGGTTGACCCGGGAGCGGGCGATGAACTCGTGGACGTCGGGCCACACGGATGGTAGACGTAAGTGGATGCCGGGTCGCACATTGGAGCGCGAGTTCACCGAGGCGGCCGAGCCTCACCGGCGCGAGTTGGTGGTGCACTGCTATCAGATGCTGGGCTCGGTGCAGGAGGCGGAGGACCTCGTGCAGGAGACCATGCTGCGGGCGTGGCGGGCCTATGACCGCTATGACCGGGATCTGGCGTCGATGCGCACTTGGCTGTACCGCATTGCTACTAACGCCTGCCTCAGCGCCCTCGAGGGTCGTTCGCGCCGTCCGCTTCCTTCCGGGGTGGGGCAGCGGTTCGATGACCCGGATGCCGCGTTCGTGCCGGGGTTCGAGGTGCCATGGCTGCAACCTATTCCCGACCGCCGGCTCGGTGGCGCACCCGACGATCCGGCAGCGGTAGCCGCCGAACGGAGCGGACTCCGTTTGGCGGTGGTGGCGGCGTTGCAGCTGCTTCCGGCCAAGCAGCGGGCGGTGCTCATCTTGCGCGAAGTGCTCGACTTCGCGGCAGCGGAGGTCGCCGTCATGCTGGACATGAGTACTGCAGCGGTCAACAGTGCGCTGCAGCGAGCGAGGGCTACGTTCGCCGGTCCCCGCCTGGACGCCGAAACGCTGAAGGAGCCGGAGCCGGCGCAACGAGCAGTTGTCGACCGGTATATGGCGGCCTTCGAGCGGGCAGACGTAGAAGCGCTGACGAGGATGCTGGCTGAGGAGGTGGTGTTGGAGATGCCTCCCATGTGGAACTGGTACCTCGGGGTCGCCGCTTACGCGCAATTCATGGTCCGGGTGTTCGACATGCGGGGTCGTGATTGGAGGACGGTGCCGATCTCAGCCAACCACCAGCCCGCCATGGTGGCCTACAACCGCCAAGGCGAGCAGTACCAGTTGCACACCCTCCAAGTCTTCTCGGTGGAGGATGGCGTCATCGCGCGCACTACCGTGTACCAGGATCCTGAAGTGTTCGCCATCTTCGAGCTTCCCAGAATGCTGCAGTGATCGCGATGAGTTTCGACGGTGTGGCCGGTAGATATCTGCGCCCCGGTCACCCGGACCGGTGACACAGCACCCGAGGAGCACATGATGTACCGGACCATCGTCATCGCCTTTTCCACGGTCGACGGGATCACCGAAGACCCCGACGGACGCGATGGGACGCCGAATGGTGGTTGGGCCTTCCGCCACGGCCCCGAGGTAGTAGCGGGTGACAAGTTCAAGTTGGGTCCCGTCCTCGAAAGCGGAGTGCTCCTGCTGGGCCGCAAGACCTGGCAGCAATTCTCCCGCCTCTGGCCCAGCCGCACCGACGACTTCTCGGCCGCCATGAACCGCATCCCCAAGCTGGTGGTCTCCCACCGCGTGATTGACCTGAGCGCCTGGGAGAACTCATCTTTGCTCTCCGGCAACCTGCTCGATGCCGTCGCCGAGCTCAAGACGGCGCGCGATGTCGTCGTCGTTGGCAGCGCCAGTGTGGTGCATGCCCTCGCCGAACGAGATCTGGTCGACGAGTACCGCATCTTGGTCTTCCCTGACCTCGTCGGCCGGGGCACGAGGCTGTTCACCGCCGAGACCACTCCCATCCGGCTACGACAGGTCTCGGCCGAGACCAGCTGTCCGGCCGTTCTTGTGCGCTACGAGCGGGAGGTCCTCTGATGGCGACGACGGCAAGGTTCCTCGCGCTCCGGGGCGAGCGCCAAGACATCCTGAACCGGTCAGGTGAGGGCGCCAGGGACCGTCGTAGTCTGCTCCCTGGGTGCCACCGCTACGCGCCTGGCCAATGTCGGGGCCGATTCGCAGCGGTCCTGGTCGGTGGTGACGACCAGGTGGCCCCGGGCGAAGCGGCGCAGCGCTACGCCAACTCGCTGGAGGCCCCGAGCAAGCAATTGGTGTGGTTCGAGCACTCTGCCCACACACCGCACCTCGAGGAACCCGAGAGGCAGGACTCGATCCTGCGGCCGCCACTTAGAAGACGTAAACACCAGGTTACGGAGAACGCCGGCGTAGAGCGGGCGGCGACGCGTCCGGATCCAGCTCGAACTGGCGGATCAAGGCGAGGGCGTGCAGCTCCCGCTGTTCGTCGCGCAAGATGACGAAAGCGGCGTGCTGGCCTGGCCGGGGACGCGGCTGGTGGTGAAGTACCACCCCGCCGGGACCGGGAATGTCGGCGGCGTCGGCGACGGCCAGAATCCGGCCCTCGTGGTCGTGGACGATATAGACGCGTTGCATCTCAGGATCCTGGCGCCACGAGCATCCGAGGCCTGAACCACGTGTATCCCTCCTCTGGACCGCTCGAGGTCTTGAGCGTCGCCTTCCATACCGCGTTGTTGCCGGCGGCCGGGTACTGATAGGGGCGGTAGGCGCCCTGCTCGGTAAACGTCAGACCGGTGGCGTCCGCCGGCAAGTCCGGGTTGGGATCGGGCTCGTAATCGGGTACGGCGCTCATCCAGTACCAGTGCTCGGGGTCGATCATCGAGATCCCGTCCCCGTCGGTTATCCAGAACGTCCAGTCCAACTCGGCGTCGGCGGCCATGCTGAACTGCCCCCACACCCATACGTCGACCTGCACTCCCATTAGACTCCTCCATTTCGTCTGGCCTGGTCGACTCCAGCCTAGAGAGCGCCGCTACCGGCTATCCGGACCGACGTCACGAAGCGTCGGAGGAGTCGTCTCGGCGCGATCAATGCCGGTTGGCGCGGACGACGAAGGCCGCCATCGTCGAGGCCACGTGCGCCAACCCGCCGGCGCCGAGTTACCCGGCCAGTCCTCTGTGGATCGCCACCTCGGCCAACACACCCCACATCGCCGGTACTCCGGCCACAACTCCACGGCAAGACGCAACGATCGTGGGTTCGCGGAAAACAGCTGGCCCTCCCATCTAGCTGTCCTGCAGGATGTCGGTCGTGGAACGGCTGAGTGAATCAGACCTCAAACGGTTCGCCAGCGAGGGCTTCCTGGTCATCCCCAACGTCGTAGGCGATTCGCTCCTGGACGCCGCGGATGAAGAGATCGACCGGATCACCACCGAACGACCTCCCGACCAGGGCGATCGCGGTCCTGGGGCGAACCTCTGGTTCCCGCCCGTTGCTCGACTCCCTCGCTGCGACGAGATGCTCACACGGTCGCCGGCGTTGAGGATCGCCCAAGAACTCGTGTCACCACTGGCATTGGGCCACGCCTTCGATCACATCCAGATCGCCACCACCGTGCCGGGGTGGTCTCACAGGCCGGGCGGTCCCCATATCGATGGGCACGGACCGGGCCAAGACCCGCCCAGTTCGTTCACGATGCTGGTGGGGATCTTCATGACCGATCAGCGATCTCCCCACTCAGGCAACCTCTGGGTCTGGCCCGGATCCCATATCGCCCACCAAACGCTGTTCCACGCGCGAGGAACCAAAGTGCTCCAGCAAACCGGTGGCCACTGCACCCTTCTGGATCCACCGCCAGAACTCTCCGACCCAGTAGAGGTGACCGCCAACCGAGGGGACCTGCTCCTGGGCCCACTCCTGCTCGGCCACAACAAGGGCGGCAACACCTCTGCGCAGGTACGGGGGACCGTCTACTACCGGCTATCCGATCCTGGTCACTCCGACAGGTGGGAATCCACCTTCCTGGATCCCTGGAGCGAGTACGAGCCCGTCCGCCTGGCCCGCGACGCTCTGGACGCTTCGGGCCGGCACCGGCGAGGCGGCCACGAAGGCGCCCTCCCGTGGAAATGTCAAGTAGAAATGGCCCCAGTGTGATGGCTTGATTTGGCCCCACCTGCGCGAAGGGAGAACCCAGTGGCGGAAGTGCATCTCGGACCCGCCCATGCCGACCCTGAGGCGCGGCTGTGGTGCGGTGCGGCCGACGGACCGCTCCAGGGCGTGCGCGTGGTCGACTTCGGCCAGTATCTCGCCGGACCCCTGTTGGGGATGCTGCTCGCCGACCAGGGGGCCGACGTCATCCGAGTCGATCCCCCCGGGGGGCCCCGTTGGGAGTCGCCGGTCAACGCCGTGTTGCTCCGTGGCCGTCGGACCGTAATGCTCGATCTGACCGACTCCACCGATCGCCGACAGGCGCAGGCTCTGGTCGACTCGGCCGACGTGGTCATTGAGAACTTCCGGCCCGGTGTCGTCGACCGGCTGGGAATCGGACCGTCGACGTCCATTGGAGGCAACCCACGACTCGTGTACGTGTCGCTGCCCGGCTTCGGATCCGAGGACCCGCGCCGCGACCTGGCGGCGTGGGAGGGTGTCGTGATGGCCGCCGCCGGGGCGTACATGGTGCCCGAACGCGCCGGCCCGGCGTTCTCGGCGCTCCCCCTCGGCTCCGTCTTTGCCGCGCTCGAAGCGGCGGTGGCCGTCGTCGGTGCGTTGATCGCCCGGGAACGCGACGGCCTGGGCCAGCGGGTGGAGATGCCGCTCTTCGATGCTCTGTTCGAAGCCGGCGGCGCCCTCCCGCGCATGGAGCGAACCTCGGAGCCGTTCAGGTTCGGCGACTTCGCCCTGGCCTGGTACCGCTGTGCCGACGGGCGATGGATCGCGATCGGCTCCGCGTGGTTCCGCCACCTCGAGTGGTTCGTGCGGGCGGCGGGCTGTGACGCATGGATCGAGGAAGGGCTCGTTGATTACGACCGCATGATGTCTGACCGCGAGGCTGTCGCCGAGGTGCGCCGACGGCTCGTGGAGCTATTTGCCACGCGACCGGCCGAGGAGTGGGAGGTCATCGGTCACGCCCACGGCTGCTCCCTCATCATGGTGAGGTCGGTGTCGGAGTGGCTGACCGACTCGCAACCGCTCGCGGCGGGAACGCTCGTCGACTCCGAGGACCCCGAGCTCGGCCGTGTCCGGATGCCGGGGCGCGCCGTTCGCGTTTCCACCGCACCCGACCGCGCGGTGTCACCCCGCCGGCCGGCGGGCGCCGACGACGCCGAACTACGCGCTGCGCTCGACGAGCTCGCCAGCCAGGCTCGTCCCTCACCGCCCGATCACGCGTCCACGGCTGCACCCGCGGCGCCGCCCCTGACGGGACTCCGGGTGCTCGACTTCACCCGGGTCGCGGCGGCGCCGACGGCGACCAAGCTGCTCGCCCAGCACGGCGCCGACGTCATCAAGGTGGACACCGATCCCACCAACCGGGCGATGATTTCCGAGCCAATCGGGCACCATGTCGTCAACCGCGGCAAGCGCTCGATCCGGCTCGACCTGCACGACCCCGCGGACCACGAGGTGCTCCGCGCCTTGCTCGCAACGGCCGATGCTGTGGTCCAGAACTTCACGCTCGGGGTTGACCGCCGCCTGGGCATCGATGAACCTTCCGTACGCGACGTCGTTCCCGACGTCGTCTACACCTACCTAAACGCATATGGAACCGAGGGGCCACGGGCGGGCATGCGGGGATACGCGGACCTGCTCAACTGTGCGACGGGGATCGCCGAGCGCACCTGGGGCGACCGACCGATGGAGAGCGGACATCCGCTCCTGATGGTCGACCGGCCGCGGTGGCCCTTCACGGACTACGCGGCGGGGGCAGTCGCCGCCTTCGGAACGATGCTCGGAATGTTCCAGCGGCTCCGTACCGGGCGAGGGTCGTTCGTGACGACGTCGCTCGAGCGGGCCGCGACGCTCGAGCAGATCATCTACGCGCTCGACTACGAGGGCCGCGACATCGCCGAGCCGCGCGGCGACGCTCCCGGGTGGTCGAGCCGGCACCGTCTTTACGACACGGCGGACGGCGCCGTCTTCGTCGGGGCGACCGAGGGTCAGGTGGATCGGCTGCTCCAGACGCTCGGCGTGGACGATGTCGAGGACCTCCCCGCCGCATTGGCCCCCCGCGCCACCGACGACGTCGTCGCTACGCTCCTGGCCCACGACATCGGCGCACACCGCGTCGAGCCGTCAGGCACTCTGCTAGTCGACGAGGGCGTCGCCGCGAGGATCGGCCTGCGCGTCGAGGACTTCACGGAAGCGAACGGTCTCATCGTAATGGCCGGTCCGGTCGCCCACCTCGCGCGTACGCCGCTCACCGCCGGGCGGCCCGCGGAGCCCTTTGGCGCCCACTCCGACGACATCCGGCGGGAGCTCGGATTCGAACCCGCCTCGACCGGATAGCCCGCGGCCTCGTTGCCCGGCCTTTTTTCTGCGAGCCGGGCCGGACATTCAGCCACTGATAGGCGGCCGAGGGAACGAGAGCCGAACCTCGCCGACCCTGTCGGCATGGTGACGGCCGGGCTACGGAGCCGTTGTCGGGTCAGGAGACCGTCTTTCCCGGGACGGTTTGCCCGCAGATGGGGGTCATACCAGGTACCAGTTTGAATGTGGTGCCCTCATATTGGGTGAGCCAGTTGCAGTTGTCGGCCGAGCTCACCTTGCCGCGATCGGCCAGGGCGAAGCTGACGGAGTGACTGCCGTAGAGACCAGCGCCGTTGTAGTTGCGTATCTGGAGCATGGCGTTGATAACCGATGCCTGCGTCGGGCTCGAGCCGCCCGCCGCCTTAGTACCCTGGATGAAGGCATCGACGGCCATGTACCCATAGAACTCGGCCGCTGTCGGATCTCCCGCGACCCCCGCGGCCTTGATCTCAGTGGAGAACCGTTCGGTCGCAGGAGTGTGCATCTCGACTGGTTCAAAACCGAGGAGGAAGTACATACCTTGAGCGACCTGCTGGGCGCCGGGGCCGCCTGTGGCCAGGTCGCCACCGTAGCCAGTGGAATTGAGCACTACCTTTAGGTTCACCCCCTGCTGGCGCAGGCCTTGGACAATGGCAAACGCGGTGTTCGCGGTGATCGGTGCAGTAAAACCGTCGACTCCCGCGCTCTTCATGGCGAGCACGAGGGGTCCCACGTTGGTGCTACCGAAGGGGAAATTGGCGTTGAGATAACCGACCTTGAGGCCCGCCAGTTGTGCTGACAGGGCGCTCGATTTGGCGGTATCCGCGGAACTCGGGGAGATGCCGAAGCCGACCGCCGCGATGTTGGTGGCACCCAGCCCCTTGAACTGCAAACCAGTCTGGGTGAATACCTTGTGGTAATCCGAGGTACCGCCAACAGAGAACATGTTCGGCGCGGTGGCCCACTCCGTGGCATCAATGTTTACCCCAATGACCGGTATCCCTTTGGACTTGAGGAAGGGCTCGGCGGCAAAGGTGAGCGCGGAGTAGGCCAGCACCGCGAATACGTGGTCCCGGTCGACCAGCTTCTGCGCCGCGGCGAGCGCCCCGGTGGGCGAGGAACCGGTATCAGCGACCACATACTTGATCGTGTACCCGTCCTTGGCCGCCTGCAACACTCCAGCCTTAACCCCCGAAGGAAAAGTTATGGCGTTCGTCGACGCCAGGCCGGTGAGGTCAGTCAGCACACCCACGGTGTAAGCGCGGGTCCCCCCGCCGCTGGTGCCCCCCGTGGTGCTGGCGGTGGTGCCACCGGTCGGGCTGGCCCCTCCCGCGCTTTTCGAAGAGCTGCTGCAACTAGCAGCCACCATTAGTACGGCGGCAGCAGCGCCGAACAGTTTGATCCTCTTTTGGAACACAGCCGATCCCCCTTGTGTGTCGCGACAGCGTCGTGGAACACAGTCAGTACACCTCACTGATGCAGGTGGCGAGTGGGGACGATGTGGAGACCGTGTGCAGATCCCTCCACGCAGGGCAGAGACGCGGTTCGCTCGCGGGTACGTTCGCCGCCTCCGTTGGCGAGTCGCATTACGAATCGTGCTCCGCCCACCGGTGGTCTCGTCGACGTTCACCGTCCAGGCGTGGGCGTGGAGGTCCGACGCGGCAAGGGGACGACCTCAGGCGTTCGGAAAGGGTGGTGAACGACCAGGAGGAGTCAGATGGTCGAAGTCAAGGATCCGGAGGTGGTCAGCGGGGTGACCCGGTGTGGCTAGGGATCACCACGGTCACCACCGACCTGGCCGAGTCCTACCGGGTCGGCCTGTCTGCCATCTGGCTCACGCCGGCCGACCACCTACGGGGCGCCAACCGCCTGCGCACGCGCGGCTACCGCCGCCTCTAGACAGTTGTTCTGGACTTGTTCATCCCTGGTTTGGGACTGGCAAGGTCAAATCGGCCGTCCGCGAAGATGTGCTCCTTGGTCGACAGATCCCGCGCGTTGGAGAGAGTCATCACATGCAGACGTGGACCTTGGTTTCTTCGTTCCGTCCGCGCAGCTTTTCCATCGTCGGCGGCAAGTCGATCAGCGGCACTTCGCTGGTGATAATCGCCTTGGGGTCACAGTGGCCCTTGTCCATCTGGCTGGCGATGTAGTTGAATTCCTTCATCGAATAACCGACGGCGAACTGGATCGAGGCGCACTTGTACGACGCCATGCCCGGGATCAGCGCGTCGGGCGAGGTGCAGAAGCCGAGGCTGACGATCTTGCCGAACGGCGCGACGTGCATCACCGCCTTGCTCAGCATGCCCTCGGCGCCCACGCATTCGAAGACGATCCGCGGTGATCCGGCCAGCGCTTCGATCACCTCGCCGATCTCGTTGTCGCTATATGGAATGAAGGCATCGGCGCCCATCTCGAGGCACAGATCCTTGCGCCGGTCTGAGCGCGACATGGCGACGATCTTCTCCGCCCCCAGCCGCCGCGCCCAGTAGATCGTATAGAGCGCCACCGTGCCGCCGCCGAGCACTAGCACGTGGTCGCCCGGGCGGACAGCCGCGAGCTCCACGCCGTAGAGGCTGATAGCCAGCGGCTCGATCAGCGCGCCGTCGGCGATCGAGAGCACTGAGGGCAGCTTGGTCGCAACGCTAGTCGGCACCTTGGCCAGCTCGGCGAACCCGACCATCGCGGTGGCAGACATCGCGTGGCAGAGCACGTTGTTCTCGAGGGTCCGGCAGGATGCACACTCGCCGCAGGCGACCGAGGGCAGTACCGCGATGCGCTCGCCGACGCGGAAGCCCGTTACGTTGCGGCCCACCTCGACGATCTCGCCCGCGTACTCGTGGCCGAACTGCGTGTTCGTGCCGAAGTCCCACGAGGTCCCGCGGGTGAACGAAAGGTCGGTGCCGCAGATGCCGCAACGGCCGACCTTGATGATCACGTCGTCGGGTCCGGGCTGCGGATCGGGCAGCTCTTCGATGGTGATGGCCTGTCCGCCGCCCGGATAGATCCCTGCCTTCATGCCTTCTTCTCCACCAAGTCGTAGCGGTCGACGTAGTCGCCGTACTGCTCGCGGACCTCGTCTTCGGTCATGCCGAAATCGGCGAGGTCGTAGCGGTGCACGCCGTGCTGCAGCTCGGGCTTCTCGGCGATGCGCCCGGCGAAGCCGGCGCGCAGCTCGTCGTCGATCTCCATGCCGATGAAGGTGTAGATGTGCTCAAGTACTGCCATCGGGTCGCGGTGGAAATCGCCGTGGACCACGTCCACCACTTGGCCGGGATGGTTGGCGCGGACCGCGTCGGCGTCGCGCACCGCCTTCGCCCACTTCCCTGCTTCGCGCGCCAGCATGTTATGCGCACGCTGTTCGTAGCGGCCCTCCTCGTAGATCGGATGGAGGTTCATGAGCAACGAGCAGAGCGAGGGTATCGCCTTGGCCGGATCGCGGTGCGTCTGGATGACCTTTGCGTCGGGATACGTGGCGAAGAGCAGATCGAACTGGTCGATGTGCCCCGGATTTTTGAGCAGCCAGCGCTTGTCGGGATCGTTGCTGCCGATGAGCTGCACGCAGCGGTAGTAGTAGGCGTAGGCCGCGCCCTCGGTCTGGCTCTGCCGCCAGGCGTCGTAGGTCGGCGAGGACCAGCTGCCACAGGCCCAGATGTTGGAGTTGAAGCTGTGCCACAGGATCATGCAGCATTCGTGCACTTCTTCGGCGGCCCGGTGGTGCGCGGCGCGCGATTCCGGGGAGGCGGCGTAGTGCGTCTCCAGCTCACCAACGGTCCGGCGGAACTCGGGGTATTCGGACCAGGTCTCGATCGGGGGGCGCGGCATCGGGTTGTCGATCAGCCAGGTCTGCAGCCCCTGGAAGCGCGTGTCGACCGCCATCAGCCGGTGCAGCGCGGTCGTGCCCGTCCTGGGCACGCCAGTGATGACCACCGGACTAGTGATCGGCTTGGCGTCGAAGCCCGGGGTCTCTTTCATCGATTTGATCGCGTGCGGCGCGGCTGCGCAGCACGCCCACCACCTGCCCCCAGGCCAGGCGCCGGCCCTGTTCGGAGAAATGCGGATCGAAGTCCATCGACTGAAGCAGGACTTTGAGCGCGGGGAGGTAGTCGGTCGCGCCGAAGTTGTCAGTGCCCGCTTCCTTCGCCACAATCTCGTGCAGAGGTTCGATCGAAGAGCGGAAATTCTCGGGTGGGTCGTAGCTGAAATCCATTTCACGAAATCCCTTTTGTGGCGGCCTCACTCATTGGACACCCCTCTCCCCGGCGTTCCGTCATTCAGCGCGATGACCTGACCGGTGATGCACGAGGCGGCGTCGCGGGCCAAGAAAACAAAGGCCGCCATCCGCCGGGAACGCACGCCGTGTGGCCGGACCGAAGTCGTGCCGCGGCCCTTGTCGGTGGGCTTACCTTGGAACGCCCTGACGGTCGACAGCCAAGCGCGCATTAGTCCAGCCTCCCTACGCCGGCCCGGATAGCCGAGCCAGCGTCTATCAACGGGAGCGTACGATCGACAAAATACCTGTGTCAAGGCCGACGCCGATGCTAATCCCCCATGCCACCGACGTTGAGGTGGTCGGTGAGGTCCGCTACGGGGGAAGTGCTTGCTCCGCATTTGCTGTTCCTCCTCGGCCGAGCTGTTGGCGGGTGGCCAGCGTCGACGCCGAGGTCAGGCTCACTTCGCGAGGATTGCGCCGCACCGCATCGCTAACCAACCCATACAAGGCTGCACCGGCGGCGGCGGAGGTCCGGTCGTCTTGTCGGCCCCGCCGGCGAGAAGCGTCTTGACGACTCAGGGCAAGAAGTATAGTATATTTATATGAAGTGTCTATGTACTCCTGCAGGGTCCGCCGGGTTCCGGGGCCAGGAGGGTCAGAACGTCATGTCAGCTAAGAGTATGGAGCAGTGGGTCAAGCCGGTAGTCAAAGATCCGGCCGGGTCCATCCCGCGGCGGCTGGAGGTCGTGGTCGGATTCGATGGCTCGCAGTCCGCGTATCGAGCACTCGACGCGGCAACGCAACTGATCTCAGGCCGGCCCGGGAGCATCGTGGTCGTGTATGTCGCCCATCTGTCAGCGGGCGCGGATCTCTCGCCCGAGGCTATCGTTGGATCGCTCAATGCATTCGATGCCGTCGAGCAGGAGCTCACCGCCGCGATTCGAAATCGGCTGGACGGCGTTGAGCCGCGCTGGAGTCTTCAGCGCCGTGACGGCGCCGTCGCTCGTGAACTTGTGGCGGCCGCCGATGAGGTCGGCCGTGACCACGGCAACGACGCACGCGTCGTCATCGTTATCGGCAGCGCTATGCATACCTACCATCACGTCGTCGGATCGGTACCGGTGGCGCTCGCCCGTCACGCGAAGTACCCGATCGTCGTCGTTCCGTAAAGGCCGCTACGTGTGGGCCGGGATGATGCCCATCCTGTCGAGCACATAGCTGGCACGTCACGACCACTGCCGGACTCAGCATCCTCCTCGGGTCGTGAATCTCGGCGGCTTCACCCTGGGGGCGCTCCTGACTCGGGACTGTCGAGAGTTCGAGCCGCCTCCCACCTCTACCAACCAGGAACCTCGCCTGGCTTTCGTCTCCAACCAGCAACCGCTACCAAAACTGGCGACCACGATCTGGATCCGTATTCCGCCCGGTATCGGAAGCCCTCGTCTGGGGGCGCCCCCGGCAGGACTCGAACCTGCGACCCGCCGCTTAGAAGGCGGCCGCTCTATCCAGCTGAGCTACAGGGGCGGGAATAGAACTCCCTCACCAGGCTCTAGCTGCTTTTAGGCCTTTCGAGGTGCTCGTATCGCGTTTTTGATACATGATAACAATCGTCCCTCTTGCGCCGGCTAGGGGGCGGCTTGGGGAGGTGGTCAGCCCCGGGCGGCGGGGAAGGGGGGACGCTCCCTTGCTGCTCCGGGTGCGCTCTGAATCGGCCACCCCACGTTTCGAGGCACTGGTGAGTGCGGCGACTACGGAGTTCGATGGGGGGACGCGGCTGGAGATCGCGGCGCGCTGCTCACGGGTCTTCGATACCGAGGGACACGAAGATCTCGTGACGCTGGGTTTCGAACTCCTCTTCGGTGATCGCTCCCGTCGTTCGAAGCTCGTTCAGGTGGTGGAATCGGGACATGATCTCCGCTTGGTCGGCCGGGCCCGGGCTCTCCTCCTGTCGCCGCTGCTGGCGCCGTTCGCTCTTTGCCGCCTTGCGGTCGTTCCGCTGAGCGGTTACCCGACGCTTGCTCGCACTCTCATTTCCCCGGCTCATTTCGACCTCTCGGTCATGCTCCGCCGACTCGTTCGCCTCGGGTCTCGGGGGTGGTCCGAGAGCTGGGTCGGCGACCTCTCCATTTGGGATGAGTCGTCCTCGCTGAGGAGGATGCCTCTGACTGCTGGATTCTCGACGAGGAGACGGTGGACCGCTGCGGCCCATTGCTGCTGCCGGGGATGATGTGGCTGAGGCCTCGCCTACCCGGGCCGTGCTGGGTGACCACAGGGTTCACTCCGGCTCTCTGCCCGACCTTGGCGACGTCGGCGCGTTGGCCTTCGGTAGCGAGGGTGACAACCGTGCCGCCCGCTCCGGCCCGAGCGGTGCGACCGGATCGGTGGAGGTACGCCTTGTGCTCGAGGGGCGGGTCAGCGTGTATTACCAGCTCCACGTCGTCGATGTGCAAGCCGCGCGCTGCCAGGTCCGTGGCAACCAGGACGTTCGCTCGGCCAGAGCTGAACTCGGTGAGGTTGCGGACCCGGCGGGCTTGGGTGAGGTTGCTGTGCATCTCTCCTGCCGGCACGCCCGCTGCGGATAACTGGCGGGCGAGGAGTCGGGCGCGATGCTTGGTACGGGTGAACACCAGCTTGCGCCCCGGTCCGGAGGTCAGCTCGATGAGCACCGGCAGGCGGTCCGCGGCGGAGATGTGCAGCACGTGGTGAGCCATCTCGGGGACAGCAACGCGGTCGCCGTCGACACTGTGCCGGACCGGGTTTGAAAGGTAGCGGTCGGAGAGGACGTTGACGGCGGCGTCGAGGGTGGCGGAGTACAACAGTCTCTGACCGCCAGCCGGAGTCTGGTCGAGGATACGACGGACTGAAGGGAGAAAGCCCAGGTCGGCCATGTGGTCTGCCTCGTCGATCACGCATATCTCGACCCCGCCGAGGTGGCACGCCCCCGAGCCAAGGAGGTCCTCGAGACGGCCCGGGCAGGCGACGACGATGTCGACCCCCCGACGCAAGGCGGTGACCTGTGGCCGGGTTGGTACCCCCCCGAATACGGCGGTCGCCCGAAGCCCCAGATCCGACGCAAGGGGGTCGATCACCTGGTGGATTTGACGGGCCAGCTCCCGCGTCGGAGCGAGGACCAAGGCCCGGGGACGACGCCCGAGGGGCCGGCCGCCCGGTGCGGATAGCCGGGTGAGGAGCGGGAGCACGAACGCCAATGTCTTGCCTGAACCGGTCTGGCCTCGAGCCAGGATGTCTCGGCCAGCCAAGGCGTCGGGCAGGGTCACGGTCTGGATCGGGAATGGCTCGCGAATGCCGGCGACCGCCAATGCCTCGACGAGCACTCCAGGTACGCCTAGTGCGGCGAATCCGGTGTCGGTTGGGGTGGAGGCGTCGACCGCGGCACGCCGGCTAACTGAAGAGTTGGGGCGGCGCTCCGCCATAAAAGAACTCCGAACTTTGCGTCGATTCGCGCTACAACGGGCGACCCAGCACTCGACCTGTCAGAGGATTGCCGGGGCCCGGGGCGCGACAGGAATGCTCTACTTGAGCGTACCTTCACTCTAGCCTGCTTCGGCTCAGTCGTGGTCCCGCGCCTGAACTCCAGCGCGGTACCGAGTGACGTCGTCTCAGCGCTGGTTGCCCACGTTTGTACCGCCTGGGCTGCGAGGATGGACGCTGTCGAGGCCGGAAGGGATTCCCCGCCGACCTCGGACAGCGTGCGCCATCTCAGCGGAGTGTGACGTTGCTCGCTTGGAGACCCTTCGGGCCTTGAGTGGTCTCGAACTCGACTTTCTGGTTCTCCTCCAGGTTGCGGTATCCGTTCCCAGAGATGGCGCTGAAGTGTACGAACACATCAGGGCCGCCATCGTCTTGCGTGATGAAACCGAAACCCTTTTCGGAGTTAAACCATTTGACGGTGCCGGTTGCCATTGGCGATCCCCTCCTTTCCTGGCCTGATTCGACCTCGGGATCACACGGGTCACGGCCTGGCTCTGGAATGAGCCGGAGGGAAATCTCTCTATCTCAGCTACCCTCGCAGAGGACTGTAGCCGATCGCGACCGGGTCGCGGGCCACTTCGAGCAGGCGTCGTTCGTTTGGGTAGGGTGGCATCGGGCGCTTGTTGTCATCGGGTCGTCCGAACCCGATCAGAGCGGTACCCTTTTCCGGCCAACGAAGGAGCCCAGTGGCGCGAAATCCCAAGGTGACAAAGAAGAAGAGCCAGGACGGCCGGCTCAAGCCCAAGGCAGCAAGCGGGCGTCCCCGGAGGGGTCGGCCCAAGGTCTGCGTCTTCTGCAGCGAGCACGCCACCTGGGTCGACTACAAGGACGTTGGTCTCCTGAGGCGCTTCATCAACGATCGCGGCCGAATCAAGTCCCGCGGGGCGACCGGCACGTGCGCCCAGCACCAACGAGACGTGGCAACGGCAGTCAAGACCGCCCGCGAGCTGGCCCTGCTCCCGTACTCAGTGCGAACTGCAGCCAGCGAATCACGGGGCTCCCGCGGCGGGGACCGCCGGGGGAATGGAGCGACTTCGTCCACAAGAGACGGCGGAGCTGCTCCCACCAGCGGAGACGCCTCCGAAGCGGAAGCGTCCGGGCCCTCCTCGGCCGCCGGCGTTCAGCCCGACGAAGCAGGAGCCACCGGATCCGAGGAGACCGCGGACGTCCCGGTCGAGGCCCCGGCTTAGGGCTTCGGCGGGCTAGAGATCCCGGGACCGGCGCCTCTCATCCGTCGTCCCGGATCTGGGTCAGCATTCGCTCGATCGTCTTCAGCTGTCGGGCCTGGTCCACGTCGTCCTTGCTGGTGTCGGCGCGAACCCGCTCGGCGAGGCGGTCCAAGCGCGACACCTCCTCTTCGCGGACCCGCTTGGCGTCTCCGGCCGACAGGCGGCGCAGCGCCCGCCGGAACGCCTGCTGGGCATCGGCGGCCCGGTCGAGACCCAGATCACGGCTGATCCGAGCGTACGGCTGGCCCAAGCAGCGAAGCCGCAAGACCTCCTCATCGATGGCTTCGGACGGGTCAGACACCGCGGCATCACCTCCCGAGCCCTTGAGGCTCAGCCGCTAACCGGCCGGGTTCGTCCCGACGTAGTGACCCACGATACCTGCGTGATCGCTGTACCGGCCGGGACGAGTACGGTTGGCGGCCGCCCGGGCGCCGCCGACCTGGTCGAGTCCTGCCAGACAATGCTCGGCAAGTCGATCAACTAGAATGCCCTCTCTCGGACACCAGTCGCACCCTGACGGGCCGTGTCCCGAAGACAGCAGAGACGAGGACGAGTGCTCAACAAGCGTGCCGCTCAGCCGGAAGAAGACCTCGTTCGTCTGTACTTGAACGACGTCGGCAAATACGCTCTGCTTACCAAAGCCGAAGAGGTCAGGTTGGCTCAAGCCGTGGAAGCCGGGCGCGATGCCCGGGCTGAACTGGCCGCAACCGCAGACTTAACACCCTCGCGCCGACGCGAGCTGCAGCGCCTCGTCCGCTCAGGCGAGGAGGCGACCGAGACGTTCGTCAAAGCCAACCTCCGGCTGGTGGTGTCCATCGCCAAGAGATACCAGGCTGCCGAACTTCCGCTCCTGGACCTGGTTCAGGAGGGGAATCTGGGCCTGATCCATGCGGTGGAGAAATTCGACTGGCGCAAGGGCTTCAAGTTCTCGACTTACGCTACCTGGTGGATACGCCAAGCCGTCACCCGCGGGATCGCCAACACCGGACGAACCGTACGCCTCCCCGCCCACGCCGGGGATCTGCTGGTCAGGGTCACGAAAGCGCGGGGCCTGCTCGAGGCGAAATTGGGTCGGCGCCCGACCATCGTGGAGCTGGCAGAAGATCTCGGCTTGGAGGAACACAGAGTGGTCGAGGTCATCCGCCATGTCGCCGAGCCCATGTCGCTCTCCCAACCGCTGCGAGCCGACAGCGACGCCGAGCTCGGGGACGGAGTTGAAGACCGCTCAGCCGTATCGCCCTTCGAGGCCGCCGCCGCGTCGCTGCTATCCGGCGAGGTCGCCAAGCTGCTCGTCGTTTTGGACGATCGGGAACGCGCCATCCTTCAGCTTCGCTTCGGCCTCGACCGGGGTGAACCCCGGACCCTTGACGAGGTTGGTGCCCATTTCAATCTGACCCGAGAACGGATACGTCAGATCGAAGCTCGGGCGATCTCCAAGTTGCGCCACCCCACGCTGGACTCGAACGCACACGATCTCCTCACCGGTTAGCTCGTCCTTCACGAACCGCGGGTTCGGATCTCTGCCAGGCTAAGACGCCAGCAAATCCCGGGCACCAAGCTCCTTGGAGGGGTGGCGTAGCTTGGCCAGGGCGCTGCGCTCGATCTGGCGGATACGCTCCCGGGTCAGGTTCATGGCCGCGCCGACCTCGTCGAGGGTCCGCGGTTCGCCCCGGTCGAGGCCATAGCGCAGTCGGAGGATGAGACTCTCCCGCTCGTCTAGACAGGAGAGCAGCCTTTCGACCTCGGCCCCCATCAATTCTCCGGCGACCACATCGAATGGCGATGGAGCCGTGGCGTCAGCCACGATATCCGCCAGCTCCGTGTCGCCTTCGGGACCGACAGGCATGGCCAGGCTCACGGGCTCAATGACGTAGCTCAGCATGCTCGACACTTCCGCCTCGGACAGGTGGAGGTGGGCGGCCAGTTCGGCGGTGGTGGGCAGCCGCCCAGCTTCGCCTTCCAGGGCGCTGCGAGCCCGCAGAATGCGGCGCATCTGGTCACCAGCGTGGACCGGGAGGCGAACAGTACGAGAGCTGTTGTCGATCCCCCGGCCGATGGACTGTCGGATCCACCACGTCGCGTACGTGGAGAACTTGAACCCTCTGCGCCAGTCAAACTTCTCCACTGCGTGGATGAGCCCTAGGTTGCCTTCCTGGATCAGATCCAGCATCGGCATCTCGGACGCGCGGTAGCGCTTGGCTATAGATACGACCAACCGCAGGTTCGAGTTGATGAACTGCTCGGCAGCTGAGTCTCCCTCCCGCTTCGCCCGCTCCAGCTGCCTGACCTGCGGGGCAGAGAGCCCGGACCCGGACGCCAGCTCCGACTCCGCACCCCGGCCGCGCTCTATGAGCTGAGCCAGACGGGTCTCGTCGTCCTTCGACAACAATGGATAACGCCCAATGCCATCGAGATACACTCGAACGAGATCTTGCTCTCGGGATTCGAGGCCCGGCTTCACCACGTTTAGGGCAACGCCGGGTGAGGGACATCTATGCCCGTGTGGTCCCTGTGGCAGACTGGGTGACCCTTGGTGGCCGTAGCTCAGTAGGTTAGAGCGCCAGGTTGTGGCCCTGGAGGTCGGGGGTTCGAGTCCCCTCGGTCACCCCACCGGGGGTGGTGATTTCACGCCTTCGTCCCGGCAGTAGACGCCGGGGCCGCCACGTGGCGGTCTGGTAGCGTACCCGAGCGAAAAATCCAGGCGAGATTGGCGCGCGCCTCTAGCTCAACGGCAGAGCAACGGACTCTTAATCCGCAGGTTCCGGGTTCGAATCCCGGGGGGCGCACGTAAAAAGCCCGGCTAGCAGTGGCTTTCCGGCTTTGCATGCTCCCTGAGTGGCGGGTGCCATCCCTACACCATCCCTAATCTGACACTACGATCGACGGTGATGGGCACCGTTAGGGAGCGCCAGCCGGGCGTGTGGGAAGTGCGGGTTTACGTCGGACGGACCCGGTCACCCAGGCGCCCAGGCAGGTGTCGCGGATCGTGCGAGCCGGTCGCTCGACCAGGACGGGCCGCCCCCCGAAAACGGTCGTCGACGTGATGCATCAGCTCGAGGCCGAAGCCGCCAAGGGCAAGCTCGGGGGAACGTCGGCCACCCTGACCGTCCTGCTCGATCGGTACCTGGAGCACCTCGAGCGTAAGGGGCTGTCCCCCAAGACATCCACACGTATCGCAAGTGCATCGAGACCACGATCAAGCCGGCCCTCGGTCGTAGACCGGTCCAGAGATTGACTGCGTGGGATCTCGACGCTCTGTACGCATCGATGACCGAGACAAGAAAGTCTGCCTCCACGATCCGCCAGCACCACGCCATCCTGTCCGGTGCTCTTGGGCAGGCTGTCAAGTGGGGGTGGTGTCCGATCAATGTAGCCACCATGGCCAGCCCGCCGACCGTCCACCACCAGAGGATCGTGCCACCAAGCCCGGCAGAGGTTCGTGCGATCGTCGAGCTGGCGGAGCAGCGCAACCCGATTCTGGCCGCGTTGATCATGCTGGCCGCCCTTACCGGCGCTCGGCGTGGGGAGCTCTGCGCCCTCAAGTGGGGGGATGTGGACCTCGACACCGGAACGGTACGCATCGCCCGCTCGATCCTCGACATTCCGGGCCGGGTTGAGGAGAAGGCCACCAAGAGCCACCAGGAGCGCACCATCGCCCTGGGCGAGGCTGGTGTCGTGCTGCTTCGCCTCCACCGCGACGAGTGTGTCGAGCGAGCTCAGATGGGCGAGGTGGAGCTGGGACCTGACACCTACGTCTTCAGCGACCGAATCGAGGGTTCCACACCGGTCCGTCCTGACGCGGTCACCGGTTTCTTCCGGAGGGTGAGTAACGATCTGGCGCTGCCCGAAGTTCACCTCCATTCCCTGCGCCATTTCATGGCCACACAGCTCGCATCGCGCGGAGACGTATCCGCCCGGACGCTGGCCGGCCGGCTCGGCCACGCGGACGCGAGCATCAGTCTCAAGGTCTACAGCGCCTTCTTCCCGCCGGCCGACGTGGAAGCCGCCGAGCACGTGGGACGGCTACTCAGCCGCAGCTAACCTCCGCCGCTCGAGGCCCGCGACGGTCGGTAAGGGACCGCCCACGGTCGCGAACCTGTCGTTCGCTCATCGAGCTGTCCGCAATGCAGGCCTCCGGGGTCACTTACGCGAACGGTGGTAGCACCTCCAACCGGATTCCCAGCTCGACACAGCTCTCGCGAAGCAGGGGCGCCTCTGTGGTCACTCGGATCCCTCCGCCACTGAGCTTCGCCACGGCTAACGCTTCCGCGGTCAAATGGTTGACTCGTCTACGCAGCCGCAGCGCACCCATGATCGGAACGACCAATCGAGGCCCAGGAACGACAATCTCTGGCGGGAGATCGTCCAGAGCCGCCAACAGCCCTTCCCAATCTGCTGGTGGCAGGTTGGCTGCTATCCGTGACAGGGAGCCGGTCGAGGTCGGATCGTGAATGGCCCGGTGGAGCCGGTAATACCACGAGCTGGTTGTGAACACCTCACCAGCGTTCGCCAACTCGCGAAGGCTCCTGGCTGCTTGACGGGTGAGGACAGCGAAAAGAGTCGCGTCGTCGATAACAATGGCCACAACCGGCGAATCGTGACCTTCAGAGGGTTGCGAGGTCGGGGTCTTCTCGCGCTATCTGCTCGACCGCCTGGGCGTAGGTACCGTCACTGAGCACCCGGCGTACCAACTCCGCGAGTTCAGCCGACACGGGTACTGTGTCCAGCCCCCGTCCGGCAGGTTTCAACTCTCCACTGTCGGCCGCCCGTTTGCGAGCTCGCGCAACAGCGGATAACAACTCGGACGACGTACGGTCCTCCATGGCCACTTGGCCAGGATATCCGTCTGAGCGTCACGTCCTCGGCCGAGATCGCTGGGGCGATGACTCGGGACCTACGGTCGCTGATGGCGAGGAGTAGCCTCCAAGAGCGGTGCTCGTACACTACGGCTGCGAAGCCGACGCCACCTGCGTCCAGCTAGACGCCGAGGCGACCGTGGCCCGTACGGTTGACGTCCTCGACGCGCACCTTCTCGTCGATCTCGACGAGTGCGGCCATCCGATCGGTATTGAGATCCTCTGCGCTCCCGCTGAGGTCGATGAGGTGGCGTTGGCCACCCCCGCCGAGCGCTTCCCAGACCTCGCCATCGGCGCCCTGCGGACGGCGCTCGCCAGAAGGAAGGCAGCGACCGGCTGACCGCGTGGAGTAGAGAACCAGCCGTCCGTCGGCAGGAGCCTCCTCCACTCCTAGGGACCTTCAAGACGGAACAAAGTACCCGGGCCATGAGGGCCTGAGGGCCCTCCCGGGCGAGCGAGCTGACTGGAGACCGGACCAGCCGCGTCGGCGCTACATGACGCCCGGTTCGCCATGTCAGTGTGAAGAGTTCTGCTGTTAGTGGCCTGTCCATTGAGGTCCATCGGGGTGGCTATCGAGTTAGCCGGTATGGCGCGACGCCCTTTAAGTGATGGCAAGCCTCGATTTCAGCATCGTCGCGCAGGACTCATCCGGAGTGCTGGTCGCCACGGAACCTGACCAGCTGTCAGGTGGTCGCAGCGTCGGCGTAGGGATGAGGCCGCGCTGCTGGCGACTGTGCCGCCCAGTGGTGTGTAGCGACTCGGCCATCCCGGCCCCATTAAGTAGAAGACCGAAACCCGCGGCCTTCGACGAACAACGAGCAATCCGGTGAGGAAATGATGTCCATGACCGTACAAGACTCCTTCACACCGGCCGAGTCGGAGACGAGGCGGCGGAAGCAAACTCGGTTCGAGCGTGACGTCGACGGGCAATGTGACGAGGCGGTCCCTCGCGTACGCGGGGAGTCGCTCCGCCCGGACGACGTTCGACCGGGCACCGTTTGTGACGGTGAGTCCGCCCTGATAGGTGTGATCCATTTCGGGTGCCAGCAGGCACGGGCCGATGCCCGTCGGCTCGAGTTGCATCGGCGCTCGAGCCGACGGCGATCTCGCGGTGCTCAGACCCGATGTGCTGGAGATCCGGAAGGTGGTTGAGGTGACCTTGGACGAGCTCCCCGTTTTCCTGACTGTTGACGAGGCCGCAGCGGTGTTGCGAATCGGCCGCACCTCCGCCTACGTCCTCTGCCACAAGTGGCTCGACAGCGAGGGGCAGTCGGGCTTGCCGTGTGTCAAGGTCGGCCGACAGTTGCGTGTGCCGCGGGCCCCGCTCGTCCGGATGGCCAACGCAGCGGGAAGCGCAGCATGACCGACGCATTGGTTGTGCGTGCACCCACTTTCCAGAGTCGAATCACATCCCCCTTCCGACCTCTATCCCCCCTTCCGCTTCCATTACTCATCCAGCCTCTCCAACAACCTGCAACATCCCGTCACTTCCAACCCCCACGATCTCCCAATTTTCACCCACTACTGCCAACCCCCAACTTCTTGAACACGATTGCAACCGACCGATTGCCTTTAACGGCGGCCCGACTCAGCGAGGCCATAGCACGGGAGGCAATGCCTTGGCGTGGATGCGAATGATGGGTGTCGACTCCGTCGAATTATCACCGAGAAACGGTCCTGAGGCGAGCCGATGATCACCCCGGCGCGGCCCTGGAGTACTACGCGTCTCGCGGGGAGACACCTCTGTTGTGGGGCGGCTCCGGCGCCCTCGATCTGGGCTTGGAGGGCGCGGTCAGCGAGGCCGAATACGACGCCACCTTCGGTCCGGGCGGACCGCGAGACCCATCCGATGGGACTCGAATGGTGACCGCGAAACGGCCGGGAATTGAGCTAGTCGTGGCCGCCCAAAAGTCGGTGGCGCTATTAGGTTTGATCGGCCGCGCAGACGACATGCATGCCATCTTGGACGCCGAAACCGACGCCACCCTCGCCTATTTGGACGCCTGGTTCGCGGTCCAAGGCGGACGGCGGGGCCGCTCGCAAACCCGCGGCCCAACCCACGGTTTGATCTGGGCCCGCACGCGTCACGCCACCTCTCGGGCCGGCGATCCCGAACCCCACGACCACGTGTTGATCGCCAACCTGTGCCACATGGTGGACGGCAAAGGCGGCTGGAAAGCACTCGACACCGCCTCCCTTCGCGACCTTCTTCACGCCGCCACCGCGTTCGGCCGGGTGGCCTCCGCCGCCCGGGCCGTCGAGCTGGGATACGCCATCGAAGCCGACGACGGACCCTCCGGGAAGCTCGGGCACTGGCGTGTCACGGGCATGCCCGAGACGGCGTGCCAGCTGTTCTCCAAGCGCGGCGCCGAGATCACCGCCGCAGTCGAATCCCAGGGTTACGACACCTATCAGGCCCGCCAGACCGCCGCCCGCGACACCCGCAAGCAGAAGCGGCACACCCCACCGGCTGACCTGATGGCCGGCTGGCTAGCAGAGCTAGAAACTGCCGGCCACCGCCGCGACGCGTTGCTGGAGTCGGTCAACAAGGCCGCCGCCAGGCGCCGCTTGACCCGTCCCTCTGAGCTGTCGGTACGGCAGTTGACGGCCCTGACATCGCATGCGCTTGGTGCCTCCGGTCGGCTGGCCACCCAGAAGGTGTTCACCCCCGCCGACGTGGCCGTGGCGGTCGGGCCGCTGCTGTTCGGCTTTCGTCCCCGCGAAGTGCTACGCACCGTCGAAGCGGTCTGCGCGCATCCGATGCGGTCGCGCTAATGGCGGTCAAGGCCGCCCGGGAGCAGGCCTACGCCCCGGCGTGTGCGATCGCCAACGAGGCCGCCATCGCTCTCAAAGCCGCCGTGCAAGCTGACCGGCGCGATGGCCCAGCGGTCTCTCAGCACATCGCTGAGACCGCTATCGGCGCCTGGGAGAAGCAGCTGGGCGGGCGGTCACTCACCGTTGGGCAGAAGGAGATGATCGCCGCCGTGGCGACCTCCGGGCGCGGCGTCGAGCTCGTTGTCGGCGTCGCGGGGGCAGGCAAAACCACGGCGGTCGACAAAGCTCGCCAGGCGTTCGAGGCGGCCGGCTACCGGGTGGTCGGCACCTCCACCTCGGGCCAAGCCGCCCGCACCCTAGGCGCCGAGGCAGGCATCGAGGAGTCCCGCACCATCGCCTCGCTGCTGTGGCGTCTGGACCACGAACAGATCCACCTCGATGACCGCACCGTGGTTGTCTGTGATGAGGCGGGCATGACCGATGACCCCGCCATGCTCCGCCTTCTTGCCGCCACCGAAGCGGCCGGCGCCAAGCTGGTAATCATCGGCGACCACCGCCAACTCGGCGCGGTGGGCCCCGGCGGCAGCCTGGAAGCCCTCGTCAACCGCCACGCCGGGGGCGTCCAGCTCCTGGCCGAGAACGTCCGCCAGCACGACCGCGAAGAGCGGGCCATCCTGGCCCAGCTGCGCTCAGGGAGTGTCGACAAAGCGGTGAACTGGTACGCCGCACACGACCGCCTCACCTCCGCACCATCCCGCGACCAGGCCCTCGACCAGATGGTCGCGGCCTGGACGAAAGATGTCGCGGAGGGAAAGGACACCGCCCTGATGGCCTGGCGTAAAGCCAACGTGGCCGCCCTCAACGCCCGAGCCCGGCAGACCATGGGCCAAACGGGCAGACTTTCAGGACCGCAGCTGCACGTGGCCGGCAACGTCTACCAGGCCGGCGACCGCATCGTCACTCTGGCCCCCTCCGCCCACGGCCAGTTGGTCACTTCCCAGCGAGGAACCATCACGGCCCTCGACCCGCAGGCCGGAACGCTGGCCGCCCGGATGGACGATGGGCACACTCACACACTCGGGCCTGACCAGATCGGCCCCGACCGGCTCGCCTTGGGCTACGCCACAACTGTCCACAGAAGCCAAGGGGCAACATTCGACACCGCCCACCTCTTCGCCGACGGCGGCGGTCGCGAACTCGGCTACGTCGGCATGAGCCGCGCCCGACAATACGCCCAGGTGCATGTCGTCGCCGACAACGTAGGACAAGCCGTCGAGGATCTCACCTGGGACTGGAGCCGCGAGCGACGCCAGAACTGGGCCATCGACACCGGCACCCCCGACGGGCAGCCGCGCCACCCGCTAGAAATCGAAGCCGACAAGCACACCTCAGGATCCCTGCGGGCTACCCTCGGCCTGGCCCGTCTCAAAGCCGAACGAGCAGCCGTAGCGGCCACGGCAGCCGATCGCCCCGAGCCGGCCCTCCGGCACCGCGTCGCCACTCTCGACCGCCACATCCAGCTCCTCGACCAGCACCTCGACCCACAGAAGAACCCGTCCGTCAGGCAGCCTTCGATGGCCCAAGCAGAATCGCCAGGAGCGGAACGGAGCATGGGCGTTTCCATTTGAAGGGTCAGCTTATTGGGACTGGCGAACGCGTAACTCGGGGGGTTTCATTGACCGGCACCTAGGAGATGCTCAAGGTCGACTTTTGCCGCGCATTCTGAGATAGTCGGTGTCTGGGTCACCCGTGGCTAGTGCCGTTGCCCTTGTTGGATCATTACACCGTTGTGTTCGATGCTGTGTGTTCTCTTCGAGCGATTGGCGCCACCCTAACGGGACATCGACATGTCTCCTGGGACTCTGAGATCGTGCCACTGGAGACCGATGCACCAGGCCCTCGGCGCATGTACCGCCATCCCCGTTCGCGTCGCTGTCGTCGTCGATCCTGTTTAGTAGGAGCTCCCCTAGGGTTTCTGCCAAGGATGACCTTCAGCCGAGCCCTAATGACCCCTCGTGCAATTCTTACCGGATCGCTGTCCATCGGCCGTGACCAGTGATCGGCTGTAGGGCCGTTTTCATAAGGGTCCAATCGGACAGTAACTCCGGTTATTTCGGCTTGCGGTCGAGTTGCAGAGTCTCCACACCATCTCCACAGGTTCTCCATGCCGTCTCCGCTGGTCGCCCCTTTCGTTGCGTCACTACTGGGGCAGGAGGCCGTCGCCTCTTGTACGAGGGTCTTGAGCCGGTCGGGCCGGGGATTGCTTGCACGCTCGGCCCATGCGGTAACGGCACCGGTTTCCGTTGGGAGGAAAAGTCGAAATGAGCGTTCCCGTCGATGAGGCCAAGCTGGGCGAGTTCATGGGGCAGATGGCTGGCTACATGACGGGCGGAGCGTTGTGTTTTTCCATGTGGCTGGGCGACGAGCTCGGCCTCTACCGGGTTTTGAACGGAGCCGGCCCGCTCAAAGCCGAGTTGGTGGCCGAGAAGACCGGGTGTCATGCTCGCCTGGTGCGTGAATGGCTGGACGGCCAGGCCGCCGGTGGGCTGGTCGCCTACGACCCAGCGGCCGACACCTACGAGCTGACAGCCGAGGCGGCCATGGCCCTGGCGGATGAGAACTCGCCGGTGTTCGTGGCCCGAGGCATGAACGCCTTCGCCTCGATGTTCATCGACAGCGAGAAGATCACCGGCGCCTTCAAAGGCGACGGAGGGCTCGCTTGGGGCGAGCATCACCCGTGCCTGTTCAAGGGCACCGAGTGGTTCTTCCGTACCGGTTATCGCGCTTACCTGTCTAGCGACTGGCTGCCAGCGCTCGAGGGGGTCGAAGCCAAACTGCGGGCTGGGGCGAAGGTCGCCGATGTCGGTTGCGGCCACGGCGCCTCGGTGGTGGTCATGGCCCAGGCCTACCCCGACAGCCGCATCTGGGGCTTCGATTTCCACGCCCCGTCGATCGACACTGCCCGGTCCCGGGCCGAAGACGGCGGCGTGGCCGATCGCACCACGTTCGAGGTGGCCAACTCCAAGGGCTATGACGGCAGTTTCGACCTGATCTGCTTCTTCGACTGCCTGCACGACATGGGCGACCCGGTCGGCATCGCCCGCTACGCCCGCCAGCACCTGGAACCGGGGGGAACCGTGATGTTGGTGGAGCCGTTCGCCATCGACAACAAGGTCGCCAACATCACCACCAATCCGATGGCCGCCCTGCTGTATACCGCGTCGTCGGCTATCTGCACCCCCAACTCGCTCTCCCAGGACGTCGCTCTCGGACTGGGAGCCCAAGCGGGCGAGGCTCGACTCCGTGAGGTGTTCGACCAGGCCGGTTACACCAGCTTCCGCCGGGCGGCCGAAACACCGCTGAACCTGATCCTCGAAGCCCGTCCGTGACCCTCACGGCCAAGCGGGAGCAACTCTGCGCCTAGGACCGCCGGGTTTCACCGACCTATCCGTGCTGTTCAACACCACCTTCGTGAGCTGGAACCGGTTGCACTCGGCCCCCATGGTCAAAGACGCCGACGGCATCCCCGCCCATGGCGACCCGCGCTCCGAGTGGGACGCCCGCTGCCGTTTCGACTTCCCCTACCCCGAACACCGCTAAACCGGAGAGGAGAGACGAGCATGGAGTTCGTCCAGATCATCGAGTTCACCACTACCCGTTTCGATGAGGTCGAGGCGCTCATGAACGAATGGGTGACCGCGACCGAAGGCAAGCGCAAGGCCCGCCGGGGCACCGTGACCGCAGATCGGGACAAGGCCGATACCTATGTTCAGATCGTCGAGTTCCCCTCCTACGAGGAGGCCATGGCCAACTCCAATCTCCCGGAGACGGCCGGGTTCGCCGAGAAGATCGCCGAGCTGTGCGACGGCCCGGCCATATTCC
Organism: uncultured Actinomycetota bacterium; assembly: GCA_963783945.1. Lineage (GTDB taxonomy): Bacteria > Actinomycetota > Acidimicrobiia > Acidimicrobiales > Palsa-688 > CAWAPS01. Next base: position 17,817 of record CAWAPS010000005.1, on the reverse strand, counting down.
GCAATCTCGACGTCCGCCGAGTCGACGAGCTGAGCTGATACCGACGGCCGGAATAGACCTAGAAGAGCTTCGAAACCCCCCGACGAGACCCGCGTCCCCGGCACGACCGAAGTCGATGTGGTGGCCCTGGGCCCGGGCAAGGCAGTCCCGTTCACCTTTCAGACCGGCTGGCGCCGGTCGGCACCGGCGATCTGTGCGTCCTTGGCCACCAGGCGCCGACACATCCGCGAACGCTCATACCGCCGGCTGGCCATTCGGAATGGTGAGACGCCTTCGCTTCTGGCGCGTCGTTCTGGAGGCCTACTGGTCCTCGTCGACGTACTCGTTGAAGTCGAACTCGTCCTCGGCTTCGGTCGCGTAGACGATTAGGTCCTAGCTGATCGACGCGCCGGCTAAGGGGTGGTCGCCTCCAAACCGCCCCAACTTTCCGACACAGCGACCCGGTTCGCTGACCCGACCCGCCTCCGGTCCAGGGTCTAGGTGATGAACTACCTGGATGCGAACGTCTACTTCGTCATAGTCGACGAGCCGGTGCCCGACTAGCACTCTCGGCGAACGTGCCAAGGAGTGAGCAACAGTAGTTGTCGAGCGGCACGTCGTGTCGCGCCACGCCTGAGTTCAGCGGCTATTGCTGGACAAGGTCGACAATCGGCATGATGGCGGGCGGCTGCGCTAGTTCGATGCCCAGCTCCTCCATGACGGGCCCCAGGTATGTCAGGAACTCATCGAACGCCTCCTGGGTCTCCCAGACATCGAAGACCTGAAGCAAACCGTCTTCACCGAAGCATGAGTGGAGCTTCATGGCGCTTTCAGATGCCCCGGCCTCACGGAGACGGGCGCGGCCCTTGGTGTGCTGCTCAATGGTCATGTTCTTGGTGACGATGTAGATCGCAATCACGGGAAAGGAGCTCCTTCTTGGTTGGATACGCACACCATTTGTCGGTGGGCGTCGGCGGGATCACTGTATTCCCAGGGCGCCAATCCGCCTCGGCGAGGACGAGTGCCTGCGGACTTCCCTGGCGGACCGCAGCTGGGATGTGCTGCGGGACGTCACGTCGGCTCGGAGGCCACCGGACCGAGATCACTGGTTGAGCGATTGCGAGCGGCCTCGGCCTAGCCGACGTGGCAGGAGGCCCCGGCCGGGGGGAACCGGTCCCGGCAGTTGCGCGGAGGCCGAGTTCGTCAATACCGCTTCTGCCTCTTGGGTCATTCAGGGCGCCATCGTGTCCCTGTCTTCCGACGTCGGCCGCGGGTAGCGTCGGCAACGTGAATGGCGCTAGCAGTGACTCTTCCCGCGTCCGACTGGCCGAGTTGGTAGCCGCCCTATCCCTCGGGATCGACCTTGGTTTTGGCCAACCGATGGAGCACGTACTGCGCCAGTGCATGATCGCCTTGCGCTTGGCGGATTGCGTCGGTTGTGGCGAGGAGGAACGCTCGGTCGTCTACTACGCGGCCCTGCTGATCAACGTGGGGTGCCACTCCGACGCCCACGAGCAGGCCAAGTGGTTTGGCGACGACATCGCCCTGAAGTCCGGCAAGTACGACTACGAGCTTGGTTCCCTGGGCGGGGCGTTGGCCATGCTGCGTATGGTCGGCAGCGGTAATCCTCCTTTGCACAGGTTTCGGGTTGGTGTTGAGTTCGCCGTATCCGGACGGCACGAGCTCGATGGGATGATCGGCCAGCACGCGGCTCTGGCGCGGCGCTTGGCGGAAGAGCTTGGACTGTCCATCGGGGTGCAGGAAGCGGTCGGTTCCGCGTATGAGCAATGGGATGGGAAGGGCTGGCCCGGCGATCTCAAGGGTGGCGAGATCCCCGTCGCGTCGAGGCTGGCGCAGATCGGGGAGTTCGTCGAGGTGGCCCACCGCATCGGGGGCACCGCAGCCGCTATCGCGCTGGCGGAAAGACGTGCCGGGTCGCAGTTCGACCCCACCCTCGCGGCAGCCCTGTGCGCCAACGCTGAGACGATCCTTGACGGTCTCGACGCTGGGCCTACCTGGGATGCTGTGATCGGAGCCGAGCCGGCCCTCGGCGTGTTGCTCTCGGAGGAGGAGTTCGACCGGGCGTTGCTGGCGATCGCAGATTTTGTGGACCTCAAGTCGCCCTACACGCTGGGTCATGCGCGTGCCGTCTCGGAACTGGCAGCGCAAGCGGGTTTGACACTGGGGCTCGAAGGCAACGAGGTCGAGACTCTGCGCCGGGCGGGCCTGGCCAATGGTCTGGGGCGTCTCGGCGTGTCGAACGCCATTTGGGACAAGCGCGGGCCCCTCGGGGCTGGGGAGTGGGAACGGGTGCGCATGCACCCCTATCTCACTGAGCGGATGCTGCATCAGTCGACCGCGTTGGCTCCGCTGGGCGTGATTGTCGTGCAGCACCGCGAGCGTCTGGACGGATCGGGCTACCCCCGTGGGCTCGCCGGGGGAAGCATCGCCATGCCGGCGCGGGTCCTGGGGGTGGCCGACGCCTACCAGGCGATGTGCGAGCAGCGTCCCCATCGCGAGGCACTTCTGCCAGAGGTGGCTGCGAAGGAGCTGCGCGCCGAGGTGAAGGCGGGGCGCATGGATGGCGCTGTGGTCGAGGCGGTCCTCGGCACGGCGGGCCACCGGGTCGCCCGGCGCCGTGAGGGCCCGGCGGGCCTGACTGCCCGGGAGGTCGACGTGCTCCGGCTGGTGTCGCGGGGCTTGTCGAGCAAGGAGGTCGCCGCCCACCTGGTGATCTCACCGAAGACCGCCCGGAACCACATAGAGCACATCTACGGGAAGATCGGGGCCTCGAACCGGGCGGGGGCCAGCCTGTTCGCGATGCAGCACGGCTTGATCCCAGACAGGGACCTGATCACCCCCTGACTGCCAAAGATGGGGCAATTGCCCCATGAAGCGGAACCGGCCGCTTCGTTACGTTGCTCTGAGCGATCTCAGCACGACGAAACGAGACAGCCATGACGCTTCGCAGCAGGTTTTTCGCCGCCACATACGACCGCCAGATGGCCAAGGTCGAAAAGGCCGGTCTGCGAGCCCACCGGGAGTCGGTGCTCGCCGAGGCGACCGGCCGAGTTCTGGAAATAGGTGCCGGGACGGGGGGAAACCTGCCCTTCTACGGGCCGGGCGTCGAGTGGCTAACGATGACAGAGCCAGAGATCCCGATGCTGCGCCGCCTTGAGCACAAGGTCCGCGAACAGGCGCTGAAAGCCACGGTGCTGCGTGCGCCCGCCGAGGACCTCCCCTTCGAGGACGACGCGTTCGACGCCGCCGTCTCGACCCTGGTGCTCTGCGGGGTGGACGACCAGCCCCGTGCGCTGAGGGAGCTGCGCCGGGTACTGCGACCCGGCGGACGTCTCCTGTTCATCGAGCACGTCCGGTCAGCCGACCCCAGGCTTGCCCGTAGGCAGGACCGCATGAACGGCATCAACCGGTTCATGGTCGGCTGCGAATGCAATCGCCCGACCCTTAGGACCATCGAAGCGGCGGGCTTCGACGCCGCGGAGATCGAGCACACCACGGCCAAGAAGATCCCGAGGTGGGCGAGCCCATTGATCGTGGGCAGCGCCACAACCCCCTGCCGCCTCGGACTCCGGGAGGCACCCCTCGCCGGGCGAGAGCAGTTTTAGCCACCCAACCACAAAGGAGAGCTGTCTGATGTCGAAAGTCTCACGCCAGAGTGCCCCCGAGGTCGCCGATTTCGGCATGGCCGAGGACCGGACCGATCACTTCCACGGCTACACCGTCAACTTCACCTCCATCCGCGAGGACTCGGACCTCGCGCCCATGCTCAAGGGGTTGCCTGGCGACAGCTGCCAGTGCCCGCACTGGGGCTACGTGACCGCGGGCAGCCTGACGGTCCGCTACGCGGATCACGAGGAGGTCATCGAGCCCGGTGAAGCCTTCTACATGCCGCCGGGACACGTGCCGGCGGCGGTGGCCGGCACCGAGTTCGTGATGTTCAGCCCGCAGGACGAACTGGCCGTGTCAGAAGCCGCGATCAGGGCCAACATGCAACGGATGACGCAGGGCCGCTGAGCCGACCTCGCTCGGCAACGGCTCGCTTGACGTTCCGGGCCCCGAAACCCACTACACACTCGATGTCACCGAGGAAGGGATCGTCATGAAGGAGTTTCACGGTCAGGCCTCGGCGCGAGTCGATGCCGAACCCCAGACAATGTTCGACCTCATCACTGATGTGGCTCTACATTCCGAGTGGAACGCTGCGATTGAAGCGGTGCTCGAGGACTGCCGGGCGGACGGGACTTCGACGACCAGTGCCATACGCGGGCTGCAAGACCAGAACCGGCCTGGGTGAACGGGCGTACCGGCGAACAGGCTTGGGTCGGCCGAGGAGCGGACTAGGTCGCCGCCAGCAGGGCCACGACGAATAGCAAGTACAGCCCGATGATCGTCCAACCCGAACCTCTTTGCAGGCCACGAAAGGTATGCGCCAGGACCAAGGTCACGGCGGTGAGACCGAGGTACCAGCCGGCGACGAGGAGGCTCGAGCCGGATGGTTGGCTGACGCCGATGACGGTGGCCGGGATCAACAGTCCTGCGATGACGTTGATGTTGTTGGAGTTCAGGGCGGTGCTGAACGTGGCGGCCCCTCTGCCTCTGCGGGCCAGGTAGACCGCAGCCACCGCGTTGGGCAGGCTGGTCACCGCGGCCAGTACCAGGGCCCCGACCACGATTTCTGGGATCCCGTAGCGGACCCCGACGGCTGACGCGCCCTGTTCCATGGCCACGCTGGCCACCACCACGACCGCGAGGGCCCCGACGGCGACACAGACATCGACAGGACGGCCACGGCGCGGGCGGATGGCCTCTTCGAGCTCTCCTTCCTCCTCGGCTACGGCCTCGGCCAGCCACCGAGCCCACCCTGCCGGCAGACCCAGCCGGTCGATGGTGGAACGACGGGTGCTCAACAAAACGGTGTAGGGAACCAGCGCCACGAGGACAAGGGCGAGTCCTGTCCCGACGGTGATGACGTCGGCCACGGCCAGAACACAGACACCGGCGACCACCAGGGCCACGGTGCCGCCCAGGACGACGACCTTTCGGTGCAACCCGATCCGGCCGGCGACCACCGCTCCCAGGCCGAGCAGAGCAGCCAGGTTGAAAACATTCGAGCCGATCGTCACGCCGGCCCCTACGGCACGGCGGTGATGGGCCAGGGCGGTCACCGAGGCCGTGATCTCGGGGGCGTCGGCGGCCAGGGCGGCCACCATGCCCAGCAGCGCCTCGGAGAGCCCGAGACGCTCGCCGACTCGTTCCAGTCGGGACACCAGCACCCAGCTGGTGGCCAGCGAGACCGCCGCACCCAACCCGAACGCCGCCATCGAAGACCCCGGAGTCATTCGAGTCGGACCAACGCAGACCCCACCTCGGACAAATTCCGCTCTGGAGCTACGACGGTGTTGTGTGGCAAGGGAGACTCTCGGTGGCGCATGTCAACTCCTCGGCGCGAACGACCAGTGCGCCGACCAGGCTTCCCGGCTCTCCGACCACGAGGCTAGCCCAGGCCACACCCGGCTCGAAAGAAGAAGGTGGTGACACCGGACCGGGGTGCCCGGAGTCGCCGATGCTGTCGTGAGGCCTGGCTCTCAGGCGGCATCGCTACCGTCGTCCGTTCGCTCGCCCTAGGGATGGCAAACCTGGTTGTAGCAGCCCGCGGCTTTCTTGTCACCGCTGCGGCCACCGACCGGGCCGCCTCGCTCCCGCCCAAACCGAATTAGAACGACCGGTGCCACACCGACCCACATGGGAGATTTCAGGAGTGGGGCCGCGGCTGTGCTGATAGTAGTAGTATACACTTATTGCAGTACGCAAGAGTATATGGAGGTGTTGAACGGTGACTGACCAGGTGGCAGACGAAGCGGCGGTGGACGCGGTGCTAACGGCCAGCCGGACTCTCGTCGCGGTGGCCACCGCATCGCTGGGCGACGCCGCCGACGACATCACGATCGCCCAGTATCGGACCCTGGTGGTGCTGGCCTCCCGAGGACCGCAGCGGATGGCGGATCTCGCCGCCGCGCTCGATGTCGCCCCGTCGACCGCAGGCCGGATGTGTGAACGCCTGCTGCGCAAGGGTCTGATCCGCAGGCACCGGCTCCGCGCTGATCGCCGGGCCGTGAACGTTACGATCACCGAGGCGGGCAGCCAGGTGGTGGACGCCGCGACCGCCCGCCGGCGCGCCCTGTTGGCCGGCATATTGGCCAAGCTTTCGGCCCGTCAGCAGTCGACGGTGGCCGCCGCCCTGCGGGCGTTCGCAACCGCGGCCGGGGAGATCCCCGACAGCCAGTGGGCGACGAATCCCGCAGAAGTGGTGTCGGCGTCATCCGCGGCGATGATGTGACATTCCGTTCACGTCAATGGCGTCGAGGGGCGGTCACGACTGGGAAGACATCGGGAACGCACCGGGCGGCGGTGGCGTTGATCCCAACGGGCGACTGGCTGCGCCGGTCGCGGGGCGGACTGTTCGCCATCGCGCTGCTGGTCGGCACCGGGTCGGGGCTGGGGGCGGTTGGATTCCGGTACCTGATCTACTTTTTCACCTGGCTGGCCACCGGCCATGTCCAGTTCGGCCAGCAGGGCCGCGTCCCCAGCGACCATTTTCCCTGGCTCGGCCTGGGATTCTTCGTGGTCATCCCGGTCGTCGGCGGCCTGATCTACGGGCCGCTGATCTACCGGTTCGCCCGAGAGGCCCGCGGCCACGGCGTGCCCGAGGTGATGATGGCGGTGGCCGACAACGGCGGCCGCATCCGACCCCAGGTGGCCGGGGTCAAGGCCCTGGCCTCGGCCCTGTGCATCGGGGCGGGCGGCTCGGTGGGCCGGGAGGGCCCCATCGTGCAGATCGGCTCCGCCATGGCCTCAAGCCTGGGCCAATGGATCCGCATGCCCGAGAACCGATTGCGGGTCCTGGTCGCCTGCGGCGCCGCCGGCGGTATCGCCGCCACCTTCAACGCCCCCATCACCGGGGTGTTCTTCGGGGTCGAGATCATCCTGCGTGCGTTCTCCATCGAGGCCATCTTCACCGTGATGCTCTCGGCCATGGTCGCCGACGTGATCAGCCGCCAGTTCCTGGGCGCCGCCCCGTTCCTGTCCGGCTTCCCGTCGGGCATCGCCTTGGACCACGCCCGCAACTACCTGCTCATCGCCCTGCTGGCAGTGATCGCCGCCCTGCTCGGCCTGGGGTTCAAGAACGTCCTGTACAAAACCGAGGACATCTGCGACCGGGTCTGGAAGCACCGCCCGGAATGGGCCCGGCCCGCGGTGGGCGGGGTCGCCCTGGGCCTGCTGCTGTTAGCCGTGCCGCAAATGTACGGGGTCGGCTACCCGGTCATGTACAAGGCCGTGGCCGGCAGCTACGCCCTGTGGTTTCTGATCGTGCTGGCCGTGACCAAGATGATCGCAACCAGCCTGACCATCGGCATCGGCGGCTCCGGCGGGGTGTTCGCACCATCCCTGTTCATCGGGGCCACCGCCGGCATGGCCTTCGGCGTGATCGCCAACCATGTCCTCGGCCCCGGCGCCGGCCAGCCCGCCCTGTACGCCGTGGTGGCCATGGGCGCGGTGTTCGCCTCCGCCGCCCGAGCCCCGCTCACCTCGCTGGCCAGCGTGGTCGAGATGACCGGCGACTACACCCTTACCCTGCCGGTGATGCTGGCCGTGGCCATCGCCACCGTCGTCTCCCGGACCCTCAGCTACGGCACCATCTACACCACCAAGCTGCTGCGCCGCGGCACCGACATCGACCGGGCCCCCTCCGCCGACCCGTTCGAAGAGCTCACCGCCGCCGACGCCATGCGCCCCTTCCGCCCCCCACTCACCACCCAGCCCCCGCCGCAGAACGCACCGGGCGGTCCGGGCCCGGACCGGGCCGGGCTGCCCGGGCCGGTCACCCACCAGCGCGACCCTCAGGTTCTCTTCGCCAACGAGTCCCTCACCCAGGCGCTGCGCCAGCTGGTCCTCTACGGCCGCGACGGCCTACCGGTGCTGTCCACCGACGGACAGCAACTGCAGGGCTGGATCACCAGCCAAAACGTGCTGCAAGCTATCGCCCGCCACATCGGCACCGCTCAGGCCGCCGGCGCCCAGGCCCACCCGGGTGCCGAATGGGCCCTTTCCAATCCGCAGGCAGCTCCGCACCATGCGCCTACCCCGCTGCACGGCTACCAGATCCTGGAAGTCACCATCGACCCCGACTCGCCCGCCGCCGGCCACACACTCGCCGAGACCACCTGGCCGCGAGGCTGCCTTCCAGTGTCGATCCTCGACAACCACACCCTGCGCGACGCCGACCCAGACCTCACCCTCGCCCCCGGCGACCGCATCAACCTTCTCGCCCCCACCCCAACAAACCCAAACCCACCCCGACCGCGCGACAGAGCAGACAGCTAATCCACCCCTGAGCCCCCGGTTGGCACCAGGTCAGCCGTCAGGTCCAGGTGTACCGGCACGCACGAACACACCCGCCAAACGTCAAGCGGTGGATGCCGCCGCGCCACAACGGCCCCCTGGCCGTCCCAAGACCCGAATGACCGCGCCCCCGACGCCTCGTATAACTGGTAATCAGGCTCATCCGTAATGACACACGCGACGCGCAGGGCCCGCCGGCGTCCACGGACGGGAACTCCCTTCGGCGGCAAGCTCGCCGCAGCGTCCTCATGGACAGATCAGGTCTGTAGCCTTGATCGGGATCGCCCCCCGAAGCCTCGCCCAGATCGTTCCCTCGGACGCGTCCCCGAACTCCGGATAGGCATGAGCCGAGAACGCCCGGTCGAGGCGCGCACCCGAACCCCGCCGACGCTGCCCCCGAACGTCGGCCCGTAACGTCTCGGTGGTCAGGTTGCCTCTTGGGGCCCGCGTGCTCCCGTGGGACCGCTATACCAGCGTTCAGGTGTTGGATCGCACTTGCCTAGATCTATCCCTACTTTCATCCCTACAACGAGACGTAAATGGCCGAGACTGGCCGTCACTACACGGACTGCACACCGTACGTGACCAGCACTTTTACCAGCGGGTGATAGGGGGCGGACGGCTTCCCACCGACTCTTAATCCGCAGGTTCCGGGTTCGAATCCCGGGGGGCGCACTCCCGCTGAGGGCGACCAGCTGGCATTCACGACGCTTGCCGAGCGCTTGCCTGACCTTGACATCGGAGCCCTCCGGACGGCGCTCGCCGGAAGGAAGGCAGCGACCGGCTGACGGCACGGACTAGAGAGCGAGGCATCTGGTTGCCAGGCGCTTCCTCACTCTTCCGGACGTTTGAGAAGGGACACAGGCCCGGGCCATGAGGAGCTGACGACCTCACCAGACGCGCCAGGCGGCCACTTGGAGGCTGGAAGCCCGAGCAGCCACGCAGGCCGGGAATCCGGCGGCAGCCAGGACGGACCGGCGGGTTGCTAACGCGGCGCCGGGTACAGCCGGTATGGCGCGACGTCCTTTAAGTGATGGACCCCGACCTCCGCTGTCACACAGGGCGTGTTACAATGGTTGGTGGAGGGCGCGGTGGCGTCCGTAGAGCGAGGAGCACATTGCCGGCGCATGTGGGACGAGGTCGAGGAGGCCTGCTCCCCGCCGATCGTGAGCCGCCCGTCGCGGCGGGACACGATCTTCGTTCACGGACTACCTTCCTTCGTTCACGGACTACCTTCGCCGGTCGATATCTCTCCATCGTGGTGTCGCCCGACGACGGCGAGCCGACCGTCTTCGTGGTCTCAGCCCGGGACCTGACCCGCCGGGAGCGGCCCCGCTTCCGGGCGGGCAAGAGCAAGGGATGACAGACATGGCGCACGGAACCAGGTTCATGGAGAAGGAGCTCGAGGCGCTTGCCGCTGCCCGCGGGCGTGGTGCCGTCGATCACGAGGGCACCGATGACGACTGGGGTTACGACGACGGCTCGGCCGCTACTGGCACGGCGACAATGTCTATCCGCCTGCCCCGCTCGATGATCGCCGCTCTCAAGGCCGCCGCTGAGAACGAGGGTGTCGGGGCGACGGTGCTGGCCCGCCGGTGGATCACCGAGCGGCTGGTTGGTGCCGAAACGGCGGTGCCGATGGTTGTCGATGCTCGCGAGCTCTTAGATTGGGTGTCCTCGCATTCTCGGCCGGTCAGTCCGGTCGATGGCGACGAGGATTGGCGAGCGGCGAAGGCCCAGCCGGTTGTCGACATCGGCGACGCTGACCGGGCGCGGGAACTCCCCGACAGCCCTCCCCGGCCGCCTGCTCCTGCGGAGAGGGCGACTCCGACGAAGGCGGCCACGGCGGGGAAAAAGGCGAAGGCCGCGCGATGACGGTGAAGCGAACCTTGGAACTCACATCTCGAGGAGTTGGATGACTAACAAGACCGACCCGGAATGGGCGCAGATCGCTGAGGACACTTTGGCCGACGACGACGCCACTCCCGACCAGGAGATACGGGCCCGAATGGTGGCCACCCGCGACCTGCGGGACGTCGCCGAGGCAGCCGACCAGATGGCCGCCGCGCAGGCCCGCCTCCGCGAGGCGGTGCAGATCGCTCGGGCTAACGGCCGCTCATGGAAACGGATCGCGATCCCGTTGGGCACTTCGGCTCAGGCGGCCCGGGTCCGTTTCTCGAGGACTGGCACGCTGGCGCCGAAGGCGGCAGGCGCTCAAGCCAAGCACCCGTTCAGGCCAGAGAGCGCTAGGCAGGGACAGCTGAAACGGTCCGGGCTAACCCCAGGTCCAAGCGGCTGGCGAGCTCATGCCTGAACCATTGCTGTATAAGGGTGAGCCGCTCGGCGAGGACCGGGCCGAGCAGACAGCAGATGAGACACCGGCCGATATCGCCGCTGCGAGCAACCAGGGACAGCGGGCCCGCACCCAGGCGCCTGACACGCTGGCGGACCGGTGGGAAGTGAGGCAGGCGGAGCTGCGAGCCGAGGCCGCGGCCCACCCGGAGGACGGGGCGGGACCGGAACGCTTGGCGTACGAGCGGGCCGACGCAGCCAGGGAGTATCCCTTTTCGGCCGGCACGCCTATCGAGGTGCAGGTGAATGCCGTGTCGATGTCCTCGTTCACGGTGCGGTTCGACCCGGACAGCACCGACGCGTTGCGGGAGCAAGCGGCAGCCGACGGTGTCGGCGTGGTGCAGATGCTGCGGGCATGGGTCCTCGAACGACTGGCGACCGACCGAAGGTTGCCAGCCGCGGCGGTCGACGAGTTCGGTCCGACGGTTCCGCCAGACGTCGATTTGGACACCGAGGAGATCGTCTTGCGCGATCAGAGACGGTTGACTGAAGAACGGGCGGAGCGGATGGCCAGCGATGTCGCCGACATGCAGACAGGGCGGGCCGAGATTTGAAGGAGACCCGAGCCGCGGCGTCGGCGTTCACGCGTTTGGAGCTCGACCCGAACTTGCTGCGACGGTTGGCTCCGCTGAAGCTGTCCGAGATAGACGCCATGACCGACGGCGAGATCTACGGGCTGATGGGCGCCACCCCGAACCAGATCGCCGACAGCGAGGCCGCCGGTGACGGGTGGACGTGGCGCGAATCGGCGAAGGTTTCGACTGACGAGTGGCGCGACCGCCTCGCCGCAGATGTCGCCGCAGGCCGGGCCAAGGTGGTCACCGACCAGGCGGAGATGCGCCGTCGGTGGGAACGGGACCAGGACGAGGACGGCGAGTCGTGAAGCCTGACGGAGGCGACGTCGAGGCTGTCGACCCGCTGGAGGCTCTAGCCGAGGTGGTGGCGGAGTTGCGCCACCAGCTGGCCGAGCTCGCCGAGGAGGTCGCCGACCTGAGAGCAAGACTGCTCGACGGTGTCGAACGGGATCTGAGCTGGCTGATGTGGCGGGCCCGCCAACCGCCACCGCCGCCTTCAAAAGGTCGAAGTCTCTCGGCACCGCCCGAAGTCGAACTGGAACGGCTCCGCCGCCGCCAACCGCCGACCCCGGGCTGATACCGGTGATTGCGAAGTGCCTGGGCACCAAGAGGTAGACCGGTCCCAAAGCCGGCTGTAAGTGGGTCAGTGACGTTCAGATGGCAGCACAGTTCTCGGCGGCGAACCCGGGCCGCACGAAAGTTGGCGGGGGGCCCGGTCGACGTGATCTGTCGCGAGCGGCTCTAGCGGCCGTGTTGGGGGTCGCAGCGCACACGAAGACGCATGCTCAGGTGGTATGGGCCAGCATTATTCGAGGCGGCGTCGGGGCGGGCTGCTGAGTGCGTGGCGGCGAGGGTGGAGGGTCGGCCGTGGTCCAGGTGCCTGCGAAGCCTCCCGGGTTGGGCGCCGTTCCGGCCCAGTAGGTTCTGTGGTCCGGCAAACGGATGCGGGCGGCGGGGGTCCGTGACCCGGCCCATTCAACTGCGGCGGCAGCGTTGGCGACGTCGGCGCGGTCGACTGGGTGATCGTCGGCCGGCCCGACGAACCAATAGCAGTGATAGATGTCGCGGCCGGCGTCGAAGACCAGCCAGGCCGTTCCCTGCCCGGTCCACCAGGCCGGGCCTCTACCCCAGCGGTTGCCGAACCAGTGTCGCCACCGGTATCTGGGAGCACTGGGCGGGGGCTGAGGTGCATGCATGGATGTGCCAACTCCTTTTAGACCTTCTTCACGAAGACCCACCATACTCTGGTTCCCAAATACTAGCAATTCATTTCTAGAACTTTCTAGCTACACTAAGGCGATGTCCGAATGGAGCTTCCTCACCAACCATGCCCGGGTCCTGGTGTCCATCGCCCATGACCCGGGCGTGCGCCTGCACGACAGCGCCGCCACGGTGGGCATCACCGAACGCAGGGCCGACCCCATCCTCACCGACCTGACCGCGGCGGCCTACGTGGTCAAAGACAAGGGCACCGACGGACGCCGCAACCGCTACCAGATCCAAACCCACCTCCCGCAACCAGAAGTCATGGCCCGAGAACGAACCATCGGAGAGGGTCCTGGACGTACTCCTCGACAGCAACACCGCCAAATCGGCCCGCCGAGCACCTTAGGGTGGGCTGGGCCAGATCGACCTCGCATGCCACCAGGCCGCCACGGGGCCATGACCGCCAAGAACGTCTTCGCCCCAAAGCGCCCGGCCAACCTCTTTCACCAGACGAGTGTGCGGCCCGGGAAGCGAGAAAGCAGAAGCAGAAAATGCATAGCGCCCTGAGCGTCAAATGGACCGAGCCCATTCCCGGCAAACAACCGCTAGCCCACGACTACATCGACGAGCTCAACCAGTTCTTCGACAAGTTGGCCGCCAACGGCCACTGCACCAAGCCCGAGACCTTTGCCTTCAGCGGCGGTGGCCTCTGGACGGTCAAAGGCCACTATGTCGCCCTCTCCGAGGTGTACTTCTCCGAAAAAGCTCAGCAGCTGCTGGCCAAGGGAGAGTTCCTGCTCCGCGACTTCAGCTACGAGTTCACCCAAACCGGTAGGAGCGCAGATCAGCACGCCCAGCAGTACGTTGCAGACCACCACCACGCCGGGATCGCCCGCTCATGGGGGCGGCTGGGGAACTGACCAGCCGACTCCATAGTCCTCTACCTGTGGCCACTCGGGATGGTTTTTCGGGGCGGCGGAGGATCGAGAGTGGATTTCGAGATCCGGGCGGACGAACAACACCCCTCCTCGCGGTCGACGTCGGCCAGAAACGCCTGAGCCAGGAGCGAAGCACTGGGGACGCCAACTTGGAGCGCCTTGAAGCCACCGTCCGGCGCTACAAGGACAGCCTCGATGAGAAGATCTCCGCCGAAGAATCCTCGTTCACCCATTACCGCCGCTTCTCGGGATCGATGGGGATGATGGCGGTAGGCGGTCTCGGGGGCGTCCGCTCCGACATCTCCGGCCCTTCCATCTTGTGTGGCGCAGCCCAACCCAGCGTGTATTGCACATTGGCGTACCTGTCATCGGGGTCGCGATGGATGGTCGCCACGTCCCCCTCATGGAGCATGGGGCGAATCAGATCGGCCACCTCGTTGGCTTCCTGGACCCAGCCCATCCATCGGCCAGAGTGCCACACCCGGCCCCAGACGCTCATCGCCGTCCCTTCCCGGATCTGTTGGCGGCCGCGGCACTGTGAGCAGGGGGGGCCGAAATGGTAGCGACCGATCTGCCAGTCGTCTCTGACCGGGCGCAAGCACAGGGTTTCTCGCCGCTTCAAACCGGCAGTGACCTCGCGCAGGATGTGGACGGTTCCGGTCTTGGACACCACGTACTCGGGCATCAGTTCACCGCCCCGACGACACACCCAGCGTGGATCATGTCACTTTCTCTCTAGCAGGTCGTGACCGCGGTAAGCGGGCGGCGGGTTGGGGTCGAGTGCCGGCCGATCGAACGTGGGCGCTAGGAGCGGGCCGCCTTCGAAGACTCCGATTGCCCCGGTGCCGGCGAGCCGGGCCCAGCTCAGAGGGTGACCGCAGCAAGCTCAGCGTCTGCGTCGACGCCGCCACGGTCAGGGAGGAGGCGCAGCGCCCGCCAGGCCGGCCTGGTCAATGAATTGATGACCCCGAGCTCGCTGAGCAGTGCGGTGAAAGGGTCCAGGTCGGCGGCGACGCGCTTCCAGTAGCGGGGGTTGGACTGAGCCAACCGGTAACCACCGGGGATACCCAATGTCCGGTACACGGCCGGGTTGAGCATGGACTCGGCAATGGTGAACACGATCATCGGCGCCGCCGCCGCCGCTACCACCTTTTGTATGGAACGGATCTTGCCAGGCTGCCCGCCGTCTTCTGGGCCAGCCCTTCTCCGGTTTGCTGGTCATCGGTTCGATTGGACTCGTCCTGCGGGCATCGGTGGCCATCGCCCTCAGCTCCACCGAGGTGTTTTTCATCGCCCCCGCCATCATCACGGCCATCACTGGCGCCGTGTACGTCGCCTCTGGGTTCAAATCCAGCCGGCTCCTGGCCCTGGTGGTGGCGGACCTCGTTCCCGACTCAACCCTCGACGTAACGGACGCCCGCGTGGCGCGCTTGCTGCGCATGGGTTCGGTCCTCTATGGCGCCGAGCAGTTGTTGATCGCCTTGGTGTCCATCGTGATGGTCATCAACCTGTCGACCACGGCCTATGTCGCGATGCATCCGCTGGTCTCCTGGGCGGTCCTGGGCCTCGTAATTGCCGCCGCTGTCCCGTTTCTCCGGCAGGAGTTGAAGCGTGTGGCCGACGTTCGTGGCGCGCCGCTCGCTTCGACCGCCTGACCGCGCCTGAGGCTCGGGCGAACGGGGTCGGGCACAACGCGTCCGCCCGACTTTCCCGCCGCGTCCCGGACCCGGTCCTAGATGGTTACTTCACTTCCCTCGAGCAGCGTGTCGTCCGCGGACGCCCACCATTCGGAAGAGGGCACCGCGAGCCTGGCCGACCGCGGCGGGCCTTGAGCCGTGGCCGGCGATCGACGCCGTGCTTGTGGACAGAGGAGCCCCCAGGTCCCTGACGGGAGCGTGCGCTTAGCTGGCCACCGAGTGGGTAGAACCTTGTGGCGAGGGACGCTACTGCTCGTGGGTGCCGCTGCTACGCGGCCTCGGCTGCCGGCTGAGGTGGTGCCGGCTGAGGTGGAACACTGAAAGGATCTCATGGATGCAATTGCACTATTAAAGGCTGACCACCGATCGGTGGAAAAGTTGTTCAAGGAGTTCGAGAGCACGGGTGACCGGGCCTTTGTCACCAAGGCGAAGGTCGTATCGGAGATCGTTACCCAGTTGTCCGTGCATGCCGAAATTGAGGAATTGCTCTTTTACCCGGCCGCATCGAAGGCAACAACGCAGACAAAATCCGTGGTCCTGGAATCACTGGAAGAGCATTCGGGCGCGAAGCGGCTGTTAGCCGATCTGGAGATGATGGAGCCGACCGATGAGCGTTTCGACGCCAAGGTGACGGTGCTCATAGAGCAGATCCGTCATCATGTGAACGAAGAGGAAGACGTCCTTTTCCCCAAGGTCGCTGACGGGCTCAGCCAGGAACGTCTGAATGAACTCGGTGACGAGTTGGAGAAGGCCAAGACGGTCGTGCCGACCCGGCCGCATCCCCACGCCCCTGATACTCCGCCCGGCAACGCGCTGGCTGGGCTGGTGTCGGGGGTGATCGGCAAGACGAAGGACGCCATCGGCCACGTGACACCCTGATGCTGGCAAGATCGGTCCTGGAGGCAACCCAAAGCGACGATCCAGAGCCCCGGGCAGCTGTGATGTTGCCCGGCGCTCGTGGACCGATCAGTGACCGGCTCCTGGCTGCCCTTCAGCACCGGCCACACCGGATTGCGTATCCTCTGGCCGGTCTGCAGGCCGGCCCGGACCCTGAAGACCTGCATTTGGCGTTGTACTGCTGCTACGAGCTGCACTACCAGGGCTGGTCCGGTGTGGACGACGGCTGGGAGTGGGAGCCTTCCCTGCTGCAACTGCGCAGCCGTTTGGAGGGAATCTTCGAGGGGCAGCTCCGCGCCTCGCTCGCCGCACGTAGCGTCGATGCCTGTGATGTCGCCCAAGTGTTGTGGGACATGACCCGTGGCGACGGGCTCTCCCTGTCGGGGTGGCTGTTCGAGCACGGCACCAGGTTCCATGCCGAGGAGCTAGCGGTACACCGTTCCGGCTATCAGCTCAAAGAGGCCGATCCGCATACATGGGCGATACCCCGGCTCACAGGCCAGTCCAAGGCTGCCATGGTAATGATCCAGGCGGACGAATACGGCGGAGGTGTGGCCGCCGACATGCATGCGTCGCTGTTCGCTGACGCGATGCGGTCCCTCGATCTCGATCCGACCTATGGCGCATACATCGACCGGCTCCCTGCGGTCACGTTGGCCACGACAAACCTGATCTCCATGTTCGGGCTCCATCGCCGACTCAGAGGGGCGCTGGTCGGCCACTTGGCCAGCTTTGAGATGAACTCCGTCGGCCCCATGGCCCGCTACAGTGCCTGGCTGGAAACGCTCGGAATCGGCGGCGAGGGTCGCAGGTTCTACGACGTACACGTCAAAGCCGACGAAGCCCACCAACACATTGCCGTCGATGACCTTGTTGGCGGCTTCTTGGCGTCCGATCCCGCCCAGGCCGACGAGGTCCTATTCGGGGCCCGAGCGCTCGAAGTGGTCGAGAAGGCCTTCGCCGATCACGTCGTCGACGCGTGGAGGCACAACCGCAGCTCGCTGCGGTCACGTCACTAACCGCTTCCCAACCCGGCAAGTACCCATGACCGACACCAGTAGCTCGCCCGCTCTCTGCCCGGTTCCGCGGCATCTTTGATGGGCGGGTCGGCTTGAACGGGGCCAACGCCATGGTACAAGGCACCTGCGCTCCATCCGGATCCCTTGGGCCTGGCCGATCGACAGTGCCCGATGCCAGGAGAGTCCTATGTCCAGAGTCGAGTTCTCGCCCGGGAGTGCTTCGCGTCGAGGCCCGACGGTGTTCTCTAGGTGCGACGCTGATCACGGTGTCGTGTGGGTTCGAGGCGCTCAGGACGTATCCACCGTGGGGGCGCTGTGCATGACCGTGGCTCGAGCTATCGCCTTTGACGATGCCGACCTGGTCATCGATTTAAGCGAGGTGACCTTCATGGATGCGGCGACCGTCGCGGTGATGATCCGGGCCGAAGCGTTCCTCCGAGACCGCTCGCGGTACTTGACCCTTCGGTCGCCCTCGATCCACGCCCGGAGGCTCCTGGGCACGGGTGGTTTGGCGGAGCTGGTCGATTCACGGCCTGCAACTGCAACGAGGTGATCAGAACCGCGGGGGCGCTCGCTAGCTTGGTGGAGGTGCCCACGGCCGGAGGGGCCGACCACGTGGCCAGCGGCTCTCGCCGCAGCCGTGCCGCGGTGGGAACCGGGCCGGCCGCGTGACTTCCCCGAGGGGCGGGGCCCCGGCCGACGGGCTCGCGGTGGTGGCGGTGTGGCTGCCTTC
>CAWAPS010000004.1:0-127078 GCA_963783945.1 uncultured Actinomycetota bacterium | reverse complement strand
TACAGGACAGGTTGCGAGGCACGCTGGACTCCCGTCGCCGGGCGCATGACTCCCGACGGCAACAGCAGTCGATCTGCGACACCGTGGTCGATTCAACGCTGACGGCACACAAAGGGCGGGGCACCGCTCGATCATCCCACTTCTGGCAAAAGGCGAGCCGATCGCCGATTCCGGGACGGACGGCGAGGATCGGAAATCCGCCGATCTGGGGTGGCCGCCGACGTTATGCGGTGGGTGGCGGGTCTGAGCAATGATCATCAGGTGCATCCCGCGTTGGCTGAGGCACTCGACCTAGTGCTGGGCGATGTCCGCCGCACCACCGAGCTTGACCCAGTGGTCACCGACGAGGGCTTTGACGACACCCCGGACACCTCCTCTGCCCTGCTGGCGCTCGGATCGGGCCAACGCGGGGTCTATGTACAGAACGAAGCCTCCCTGGCCGAGCGGCTATTCAAGGTGGCAGACATCGTTCAAGACGAGGTCACAGACGCCATCTGGGGCGCCTGGCCTCTCTGCCCAGAGCATCGCAACCACTACCTGACCGTGACCATCCGCGACGAAGTTGCCGTCTGGGTGTGCCCAGTCAGCCAACGGACAGTATCGGAGGTCGGCAAGCTCGGAATGCCTCCTGCGGAGTGAAACAGGATGTTGAGGATTGCCCAGTTCCCTAGCGATGTGGAGCAAAGCCGCCTTACTGGCCCCCGATCACCGATTGTTCGATGTGGATCAGAGTCCTGGGGTCCCAAGCCGGGTTGTGTAGCTGCTCGTAACGACGGAACCGTGAGCGTGGGCTTCGCCACCGAGGCTGGTGAGCCTTCCGGACGTCCTAGCCGCCCCGATCGCCGACTCGGTCGCGCCAGGGCTGGTTGTGGTTGAGAGTATCGGCTGCGTGTTCTGTTCGACGAGTCATCTGCCATGCTTGAATCGTGATTCCCCCTCGCGACGCCACTGAGGCTCACCTGAGGCAGATCGGTATCGAGTTGGACATCGTCTTTGATGTCAATCTCGGAGAACTTGTTCGGGGTCACCACGTCATTGGCCGGGGGATTGATCTCGGGCGTACGGTCGACGTTCCGAGGTGGATGGCGGACAGCGAAGCCGAGCGGCAGAAAAGATCGGCACAAACTGGCCCGGCGAACTTCGGCAGCTTCCGCAAGGTTCTCCCGGAACATGACAACGAAGTGGTCGGTGTCAAGGACCTTGAGCCGGACTTCCACTACGAGTTCGTACCCGGGCTCGAGCAAGCAGAGCGCGACGTGGATCCTTTCTTTTGGTACTGGATGCTCTACGCGTCAGACGATCTGGGGACCGAATATCATGACCACAACGGCGGAGTGATGGCGCCAGCGGCCGGGGGGCCGGCGACCCACGGAACCAGAGACATCGGTGGGCACATCCCGAAGGATGCGTCGCGCCTGGTACTCCGATTGGAACCGGCGTCAGGATGGGAGCCCACCGAGCCATGGCGCCGCCGTCTGGTCATTGACCTTCTTGAAAAGCGGGTCATGGAGTAGGACTCGACAACATGCGCCCGAACACTTCATCTGCGCTTGGCTACGGGCACATCCCAAAACGGAGTAAGGCGGCCATAACGACGGCAGTGCTCGGACGGGATGCCACTATGCGTGCCCGCCGGGGTGGGCTCGCGGTGACGAGAGCCGCGACCCACCCCCTGTTCGCTGGCTATCGGGCGGCTCCGGCGACGAACGCGGCGACAATGTACGTGGCGTGGCGGTCGAGGGAGACCCTGGCGCGGTCGTAGCGCATCGTGGTCCTCGGATCGGCGTGGCTGGCCGCCTCTTGTACGTCCCGGAGCGGGACGCCGGCATCCAGGGCCGCCGTGATGAAGGCGTGGCGCAATGTATGGGGCCCCACGACCTTGGTGATGCCCGCCCGGTGGGCTACCCGGTGGACTATCCGGGCGGCGGCGTGACGGTCGAGACGATGACCGTCGGGGCCGACGAAGATGGGGCCTTCGCAGCGCTCACCGACAGCCAGGTCGACCGCCCGGGCCGTCCGAGGAGCCAGCGGCACGGTGACCACCTTGCCGCCCTTGCGTAGCACGGTCAGGGTGCGATGCCCGCGTTCGAGGGCGAGGGCTTCGATGTTGGCGCCGCAGGCTTCGGACACCCGCAGCCCGTTGAGCGCCAACAGCGACACCAGGGCATGCTCGGCCCGGCCGCCCAGGCCGGCGGCAACGAGCAGCGCTCCGATCTCGTTTCGGTCTAGGCCGACGGCGTGGGATTCGTAGTCCAGCCGGGGTCGGCGGACGTGCACCGCCGGGGAATGGTCGAGCAGTTCTTCCTCGACGGCGTAGCGGTAGAAGCCGGCCACCGTGCACAACCGGCGCGACACCGTGGCCCGGGCCCGGCCGAGGGTCTCCAGCGCCCGGCCGAAGGCTTCGATGTCGGCCCGGCGGGCGTCGAAGAGCCGGAGGCCGTGCGAGGTGCACCAGGCGGCGAACTGGCGCAAGTCCAAGCTGTAGGCGTCGCGGGTCTGGCCGCTATATCCGGCCAGGAACCCGCCGAGCGCCAAGCGTTCGGTGTCGGAGAAGACGGTCGTGACCGCCACCGCGGAGTCAGGGATGGTTTCGGGCATGGTGACGTGGCACCTCCAGGATCGGGCCGAGACCTGGCAAGCCGCAGCAGCCACGCCTGGCGACTATCAGGGCAACCGACGCTACGACCCTCTCCTACCACCCTCCGCGGTCACCATCCGAAGGTCGCCTCCCTGCACAAGAGCACCTGAGAACGCGCCCTACCGCCGATTCCCGGGTGCCTTGCCCGGGTGACCTACGGACCGGCTTGAGTGCAAGACAGATCGTTATGGTCGCAGGACCTTCGCCTTTCCCACGACTCCGCCATTCTCGCTGATGGCAAGGATCGTCTTACCTGTGGGTGTGATCATCTGATCTGGCCCCACTTAGGGCCGTTTTGATCAGGCGGATTCAGGCGGTCAACGCAAGAAGCTCGGCGAACTTCATGGATGGTTTCATAAATCCGAGTCTCTTGCGGGGACGGTTGTTGAGACTGGTGGCGAATCGTTCGAGGTCCTCGGCGCTATGGACAGAGAGGTCGGTGCCCTTGGGCATGTATTGACGGAGCAGGCCATTGGTGTTCTCGTTAGACGGTCGCTGCCAGGGGCTGTGAGGGTCGCAGAAGTAGATCTGGATGCCCGTGTCGACAGTGAACTGGGCGTGGGCAGACATCTCCCTGCCCTGATCCCAGGTGATGCTCCGTCGTAGGGCTTCGGGCAGTTTCGATGATGCCCGCCTTCATGACCTCGTTGACCGTCTCGGCGTCCCGCCCGTGGGGTAGATGCAGCAACAGGACGTACCCGCTGGTCCGCTCGACGAGCGTGCCGACCGCGGATCGCTGGTTGGCGCCGATGATGAGGTCGCCTTCCCAGTGCCCGGGCACCGCTCGGTCGTCGGCCTCGGCTGGGCGCTCAGAGATCATGACCTTGCCGGGGATCCCGCCCGGCCTGCTCATCCGGCTGCGCGGGCGGCGAGCAGCTCTTCCTGTGCGCAGGCACCGTGACAGCTCCCGGCGCAGCTCGCCGCGGCCTTGGACGAACAACGACTGGTAGATCGTCTCGTGGCTCACCCACATCATCGGATCGTCTGGAAACTCCGTCCGCAAGCGGCCGGCGATCTCCTCCGGCGACCACCACTCCTCCAACCAGGCCGTCACCTGCTTGGCGAGCGGCGGATGGGCCAGCTTCGCCGCCTTGGGCCGCCTCGCCTGTTCAGCGGCGCAGCGGTGCGCACGCCAGGCTCGATATTCGACCCGGCCGCCGTTGGTGGCGACCTCTCGAGACACGGTCGAGACGGCCCGTCCTACCCTGCCGGCGATGGTCGTGAGGCTATCGCCACGCTCGATACCGGCCCGGATCTCCTCCCGCTCCCTCAGCGACAACCGCGCTGGCGAAGGATTCCAGTCGGTCACTGCTGGCGGCTTGGGTTCACGCATCAGCGTGTTAGTCACAGCGTGACGGGAGCAGCCCAATATTCGGCTGATCTCCCGCAAGGTGTGCCCCTTGTTCGCGAGACGTTTGACCTCACGCTCCAGTTCGGGACAGATCCGCTTCGGCACTCATGACCTCCTTTCGACGAGCTCACCAAACTTGGCTTGCTGGCCGAGCTGTTGCGCGGATCCCTTGAACCCAAGTCATCTGATTTGGCCCCACCTGTTTGGGGATCCACCACCTGGTCGGGCGGGCTTCGGAGCGTGGGTGCATGCCCAGGCCGAGGTCGAAGGTGGAGCTGTACGAGCAGATACGTAAGGCGCATGCCCGGGAGGGGCTGTCGATCCGGGAGTTGTCTCGCCGGTTCGGGATTCATCGCCGGGATGTACGGGCGGCGTTGGTGTCGGCCGTGCCTCCGTCTCGGCGGCCGTCGCCGCCTCGGGTGGCGCCGGCGTTGGGGCCGTGGAAGGCGGTCATCGACGGCTGGTTGGAGGCGGACCGGACCGCGCCGCGCAAGCAGCGTCACACCGGCCGGCGGGTGTGGGAGCGCTTGGTGGACGAGCACGGCGCGGCGGTGGCGGAGTCGACGGTGCGCCGTTACGTGGGCGAGGTTCGTCGCCGAGAGGCGTTCCCGTTGTTCGATGTGATGGTCGCTCAGCGCCATCCGATGGGCGAGGAGGCGGAGGTCGACTTCGGCGATATCAGCGTCTACTTGGACGGGGTTCTGACGGTGGTGCACCTGTTCGTGATGCGGCTGTCGGCGTCGGGGCAGGCGTTCCGCCGGGCCTATCTGAACGAGGCCCAGGAAGTGTTCTTGGACGGGCACGTCCACGCGTTCGAGACGTTCGGTGGGGTGCCGGGCACGCTTCGCTACGACAACTTGAAAGCGGCAGTGGTGCGGGTGATGAAAGGCCGGGATCGGGCCGAGTCGGAGCGGTTCGTGGCGTTGCGTTCGCATTACCGCTTCGACTCGTTCTATTGCCGGCCGGGTCTCGAGGGCAGCCACGAAAAGGGCGGGGTGGAAGGAGAGATCGGCCGGTTCCGCCGCCGCTGGTTGGTGCCGGTCCCGCACGTGGCGTCGATGGCCGAGCTCAACGAGCTCTTGACCGTCGCATCGGCCAAGGACTCGGCCCGTCACATCAGCCGGCGACGAGAGTCGGTGGCCGATCACTTCGCCGTCGAACGGGACTTCCTGTCGTCGCTGCCGGGAGAGCCGTTCCAGGTGGCCCTGTCTTTACGACCCCGGGTCGACCACAAGGCCAGGGTGTCGGTGCGCCAGGTGTTCTATTCGGTCCCGGTCCGCTACGTGGCCCAACGTCTGGAGGTGCGCCTGGGCGCGGACAGTGTCGAGGTCCTTGACGGTTCGCGGGTGGTGGCTCGCCACCCTCGAGGAGTCCTGAAAGGAAGCGAGGTCCTGACCCTGGACCACTACCTAGAGGTGCTGGCCGCCAAACCGGGCGCCATGCGCAACGCCACCGCCTTGGCCCGGGCCCGCGCCTCGGGCGGATTCACTGACACCCACGACCGGTTCTGGAACCAGGCCCGACGCCGTCTCGGTGAACGCGACGGCACCAAAGCCTTGATCGAGGTCCTCCTGGCCCATCGCACCATGCCGGCGGGCGCGGTCATCGCCGGCATGAACGCCGCCCTGTCCGTCGACTCGGTCGACCCGGCCGTGGTGTTGATCGAGGCCCGCAAAACGGCCGAGGACTCGACTACCCCGGCGCTTCCCATCGGGGAACTGGCCCGCTTCGACCGACCCAAACCGACCCTGAACCGCTACGACGATCTGCTGGAGGCGTAATGACCACCAAGATGACCGACAATGCCGCGCTCGCCGCCATCGGCGCCGCCACCATCGAACTGCACCTGCCCACCGTCCGGGCCGAAGCGGGCCGACGGGCCGAGACCGCCAACCGCCAGCAGACCTCCTATCTGGTCTACCTCGCTGACGTGTTGGCCGCCGAGACCGACGACCGAGCCGAACGACGGCGCAGCCGGCGCATTCACGAAGCGCGCTTCCCTCGGCTCAAACGCCTGGCCGACTTCGACCTGGCTGCTGCGCCCACCGTCAACCCGGCCACCATCGCCACCCTGGCGTCCGGCGCCTACCTCTCCGCTGGTGAGCCCGTCGTGCTGCTCGGCGAGTCCGGCACAGGAAAAAGTCACCTACTGATTGCCCTCGGCGTCGCCGCCTGCGAACAAGGACGCCGGGTCCGCTACGTCACCGCCGCCCAACTGGTCAACGAACTGGCCGAAGCCGCCGACGAACGACGCCTCTCGCGCATCGTGGGCCGCTACGGCCGCCTCGACCTCCTCTGCCTCGACGAACTCGGCTACGTGCAACTCGACAGCCGCGGCGCCGAACTGCTGTTCCAGATCATCACCGAACGAGAAGAACGGGCCTCCATCGTCACCGCCTCCAACCTGCCCTTCTCCGAATGGGGCCAGATCGTCACCGACCCCCGCCTCGTCGCCGCCATCGTTGACCGGCTCACCTTCAACGCCCACATCGTCGAAACCGGCACCGAGAGCTACCGGCTACTCACCACCAAGACCGGCCGAGGTCGCAAGAAACCAACCTGAGCAGTGGGGCCAAAACTGGTGATCACAGCGGGGCCAGATCTGCTTGACAAACCCATACCTGATTCGAGCACGCCGTAAACCTGGGCGACCCCTGTTGGCTTCTCAGCGATGCCAGCGGTGAACCAGCCCGTCTTGACTTGAGCCATGGGCGTCCGGTTCTCCGAACCAATCTCGTCGAACGTGGCTAACACCGCCACGGTCCAACCTCCGCGACCACGGATGGGGTAGGTCCACATCTGGAGGGGTCGACTTCCGCCCTCGAACAAAACCCGACCCTTAGCGAGCGTCCGCTCCCCGAGGAGCGCTGATGGTACTGCTAGGACTCCGACTATCAACAGCACCGCACCGACGAACTCTAATATCGAGTCCGAGGTTGCGACCTCGAGGATGATCCCTAGGACCAAGACTGATCCAGCGATCACCCAGAGTCGTATCATCCGTCGACGTAGGTAACCGAGGAAGTCCACGTGGGTGTCAGTTGGCACGAAGACACAATGCCTTATGGCCGCTTAGCTCCGGTGTCAACTCTAAAGCCGGACGATGAGCGCCTATTGCCGAAGGTCGAGCGCGGCCCCGCCAGGACTGGCGTAACTGGATGCGCTGTCATTCTGGGTCGGCGGGCTGGCTCAAGGCGTCTGTGCCATCGAGCGATCCGGGGCACCCTGTCCGTTGACCTCAGCGAAGCAGTGGGGGTGGTCCAGCGCGAAGGGAGTCCAGCCGTGGATGTCGGTTCGTGCGGGCACCCACCGGCGAGTCCTCGGCCTCGAAGGATCAGTCCGGTCGGTTGGGCCGATGTTCACGAAGGCAGCGCACGCTTCGATGGGCTGCCCACAGATGTCGCACACGCCTGGTGACGCGTAGCCGCTCACGGTGACCACCCTAGGCTCCAGGCCAGGTGCAAGAGCCGAATATCTGCGGGTCCGGCAACGGCCTTATGGTTGAGTCTGGCGTCGTTATGGCATCCCCTGAGCCCGGCGTTGCCTAGCACTCGCTCCTGCCGGAGGCTAGGCCTGGGATCACTCCGGGAAACCGCCTGGAACCCAGGACGCGCCCCGCAGATCATTCCTCGCGGGTTAGAAGGCCAACCCCTTGATCGAAGCTCCACCCCTTTCGGTAACGGGAATCGTCAACCAAGACGTAGCCAGTGACCTCCGCAGTCGGGTGAATGTCGACGGAATCGGGAAGCTCCGTCGGGAAGCACCAAGGCGAGTAAACAAGAATGTGGAGGAAGCCATTCCGAACGATCAGTTCTAGCTGTCCGACATACGGTTCGCCGAAGATCTCGACTTTCTCCGACTCGGCGTCTACCGGCGCACAGACGACTGATTTCTCGGACGAGATCGGCGACGGCGGGGTGCCGCTCTCGACTTCGAGCAGGCAGTCAAGTCCAGATCGACCAACTACCGAAACTACTGGGATCTGCGCAAGTAGCTCCTCCCGTCCCTCCAGGTCGATGGGCTCCAACATTGCCCGCAGCAGGGTGCGCACTTGGAGATCGAGGTCGCCAGACCGCTGGAAGGGCACGAAATCTGTCATCGACCCCCATTATGCCCACACCCTCCGGCCGACGCCGCCAGCCAGGAGCGCCTAACGCCGATTATCGGTGCGGTCAACTCCAGGTTGCCCTGAGTGGCGGCAGCGCGGGATAGCTAGTTCTGTGGCGTCATGGCCGCAGGATTAACCCGCGTACCGCCCGGTTTCGGAGGGACCAGCACGATGAGCATCGACTTCGGGGACGGCGAGTTCCTCGACTGTGCCTCCCGAGGCAAGAATCGCATCCTGGACCACATCTGCGACGTCGCGCCCAGGGTCGAAGTCGTTCCGACAGCGGACTGCCTGTATCGATACCGGTGTGCCAGTCAACGACATGATGGCGTCGACTGTTCGGTCCACGGTCTCGGGCAGCGGTGGCCAGCCGAACTTCACCTCCCCGTCTTGGGTATGTGCGGTCGAATACAGATCGGACACCAGTAGTAGCCGCCCGCCCTGTCCGGCAAGCACCAATCGGCCTAGCTCTACCGCTGCTGCAAGGTTCGATCCATAAGCGTAGTCCCAGTCGACGGCATAGAACTCCTCAGGAGAGACCAACTCGGCGCTGACCCCGAACACGATCACCCCGGCCAGGTCCTCAACTTCCGCTGAAGGGTCCACTCCTCGAACAAACGCGACCGCCCGGGCCAAGCCCGGGAGGAAGAAGCCGTTCATGGGCATGGAGAGCGAGCGATCGAAGATGACTACGTCCGAAGACACGAAGGCAGTATGCCGCCCCAGACGCACGCTATCGCCGAATCAGGCGTGTCACTCCTCGCACGGCCATATCTGGATGCGTTCATGTTCTGCGCATCGCTACCCGGCACTCCGGCGTTCTCATGACTCCAAGAACCGACGCTCGGCACACACCCGCGACGCCATGGATCTGATCATTTCGGCCGCATCGGCCGCCTCCGTCGCCTCCTCCGTGCAATCGAAGACATGATCCACGATCACGTCTCGGACATCCTTTGCGTAGACGTGGCCGGTCGCAGTAACTACGTCAGGTGCAATCCACACAACGAGTCCCCACTCAACTTCGGTCCCATCCGACCGCGGAACCGAAAGAGTCAGAAACACATGTGAGGCCGTGTCGAGATGGTGTGTGTTGAGAACGAGACTGACCTCCGACGTCAGGCCGGGCCAGCGGAGAGTGGCGTGGAGGCGCAGCTTCTGGAACACGGTCCACCGAGCGTCGGCCAAGGCACGAAGGACTACGGCGACGCCAGCCAGATTTCCCGCAGTCACCCGTACAGCATCGCTCATCTGCGGTCCTCACCGCTGTGGTGGCTGGCCTCCCGGCGGCACAGCCGAATAGGGCAGCTCACCGGAGCGCCCGAACGATTATTTCGCCTCGCGTCGACTTGCGGAGTCTCGCACCAACGGTGCGAGGTCGAATATTCGGTATCACGTTCTGACCAGAGTCAAGGATGCCGATGGGTGGAGCAGCAGGCGAAGGATCTCCCGTCCCTTAGGAACATCAGCCTTCAACCGGACCACTACACCTTCCTCGACGTCCACTTGGACCCTTGTGCTGCGATACCACCACTGACGGATGCGTAGCGAGTGGGGGCCCCAGCACGAGGGGAAGCCTGATCTTGCTGAGGGGACAGACTATCCCAACCCGTTTGCCATCGACATAGACAGTGAAAGTGCCGAGGCGTGGATCCCCGGCCCATTGCCGGTCCTGGAAGACCTCGATCGTCCCCCTGACTCGGAGCTCACGGGCCCAAGTCTGTTCGACCGGCTGCTCGACGGGCCACCCGTATCGCCGAATACGTCGCTCAGGGTGAATCCCTCCGGTATCTGGATGCGCTGACATTCTGGGCGGGTGTAAACCTTCGCGGGGAGTTGTGACTCTGTATGGCTGTGGTTCCGGAGCCGGTCGAGGGTAACGGTGAAGGTCACGACCGCAGCCGCCCAGACTTCGGCGGGGGCGAGTCGGTATTCGAGAGTGAAGGTGACGGGCTTGTCCGATTCGCGTATCTGCTGCGTGGTGACCGGACCAGAGCAGAGGATGTGGTGGCCGATGTGTTCGCGGCCGCTTGGAAGGACTTGGATGCCGGGCGGGTTGCGAACCCGGCCGGATACCTACGCAGATCGGTAGCCAACGGGGCTCGACGCCACTTCCGACGGCTAGACCGGGAACGGCGGTGGCGTCCAGACCGAGTCTGGTCCGCTTCCATCGAGGACCTCGCCACCGACCGAGACCTGCTGTTAGGCGCGTTGCGTCGGCTGCCGGTACGGCAGCGGGCGGTGCTGGTCCTTCGCTACTGGGAGGACCGATCAGAAGCGGAGGTAGCCGAGGTGCTGGGGATCTCGGTCGGTGCGGTCAAGTCCCACTCCAGCCGAGGTCTGGCCAGGCTGAAGAAGGAGTTGAACCGATCATGAGTATCGACGAGCTGACCCCCGCGGTGCTGGCCAAGCGGCTACGGCAAGCCGCTAACGGTATCGAAGCCTCTCCGGACTTGAGACACCGGGTGGAGGCCCGCCGGCGGCTCCGCCGCCGACACACTCGAATGAGAGTGAGCCTGGCCGCCTCGATCCTGGTCGCGACAGGGGCTCTCAGCGCTGTCGTGGCCATGAACACCGGCCACCATTTCCCTCTGCAGGTGCAGGGCAACTCCTATCGTGATCTCACCCAGCCGACGGACAGCGTCACCGAGCAGCAGGCGATTCGCTTCGTAGCGAGCCAGCCCGGCGTCACCGCGGTCTACCTCAAGCGGGTCTCGGTGAGAGAGATGATCGCCGATTCTCCCTACGGTCAAGACTTAGATTCCGTAGCCACCCAACCCACTGACCCGAATGGCATGTCGGCGGGCAAACCGGCGGCCTTTCCCGCTTACACCCTCAACGAGTGGTTCTGGGTCATCATCCTGCGCGGGTCGTTACCCGGTCCTGGCGATGCCGGACCCAGGGTTCTGTACCCTTGGGAGATCATCGCCATTAACACCCACCCACCCCTAAACCGGGGTCCGGGAGACGCCTTTGACACCACGTCCTCCCAGGCGACTTTGCCAGGCTGGTTCGTGAAGCTCACGTCACAACCGGCAACCACCATCACAGGTGAGATCCCCGCCTCAGCATGGCAATCCCAGTCAACCAAGGCATGAACCCCGGGTACATCCCCTGCCACGCAACCCCATCGGTGAGAACCGAACGCTTGGCTGATCCACTATCTGCCGATAAGGGACGACCAGTCCCGGCCGCCATGAGTTACCTCGGGACTTGCTAAGACATACATAGCGCCGATTCGCGAGCGGGTTCCGGAATTCGCCGGCTGGCTCCGAGGAACGCGTGCTGGAGTGATCTGTCGTTGTCGACTATCTGAGGTCGTCCGGGTATGACCGGACGACCGTCGAACCTGGGTCTACTGGCCGCCCGTCACGGTCCCACCAGTACCACCAGTTGTCCATCCGTCGCATCGCCTCGTCCCTCACCAGCCTGTAGGGCCTGTCGGTGAACGACTCCACCCGTAGTCCCTGCGCCAGGAACTGGGCCGATACATCCTTCGATCCAATGAAGAAGTGGAGTGGGGCCTCGTGCTTTCCGTGCATCTGCCAGTCCTTGTGGCGGGAGCCATACGTCCTCTTGTTGTTCTCCAAGACGTTGGAGTTCCAACTCGATCCCTGCACCTCGTAGAACCCGTGGCCCACGTCGCCTCGGCTGTCGAACCAGAACGCCTCTTCGTTCGGGTATCCGAACACTGACTGGTCAGGCCCATGATGGTGACCAGGGCCGTGGTTTCCTGCCGGCCAGGAGCCTCCAAGCTCCGTGTATAGCCAATCAGCAACACGAACACGTCATGCACTTCCTCCGCTTGGAGCAGACACAGCCCCCCGCCAGAGGGGGATGGAGTGAAGCCGAGGTCCAACTTGATGAAAGTACCGCCCTTGTAGTCGAGCATGCGTTTAGTCTCGCATCGAAGCCGCCCAGAACGCTGCCGAATCTCGCCGTAGGACCCCGGCACGATCTACCGCGGGCCCATGCGCAAGACAGAGCGTTATGCACCCTGCTATCGGCCAGAATGAACTCGTGGACCCCGACGACTTCATCCGAGTTCTGGAAGAGCGACTCGGCGCGATAGCTCCGCCGGGCTTTCACGTTCACGCCGGCGACGGAATGCTGTGGTACTCCTCAGACCCTGGGAGATTCCCCGGGCAGCAAGGCACCGACCGAGTTGGTCGAACGGGCGTCCCAGTTCGGGACAACCTCGGTGTCTTTGAGTCCATGCGGGAAGGTGTCATCGCCGTGGCGGAGCAGGCACTCGACTCGCTTCAGGACTACGTCGACGAAGCGACACACGACCCGTGGCCGGGTACGACCCGGCCACCACGACCGTTCGCCGAGGTACGCGACTCGACCCTGTTCTGGGGATACGGCGACCCCCGAGAGGTAGTCCTGGCTTGTGGGCCGATCCCCCTTGGAGGCATCGACTAGGGCGTCGAGCGTGTCCGGCGCACCGATCGTCGACTCGAAGCGCACACCTTGAGGCCGTCACAGCCGAAGCTGCGGGCCAGATCAGGGGGTTCGGCGCTCCAGCTGGTCCTGGGGCGAGAAGTCGCCGATTTCGAGCTGCCAGCACGGGCTCGTGAACAGTCTCGTCCCCCGTCGTTCGGTTCGCAGGATATTTGTGTCGTCGAGGAGGCCTGGGGGTTAGTCGTTTTTGAGCGTGATAGGAGTCCAGGTGCTGCCTGTCCACTGCTCAGCGATGGGATGTCCGTGGCCGTCCCCGCCGACCACGACGCATCTGGGTCGGGCGGAACAGGAC
This sequence comes from uncultured Actinomycetota bacterium, assembly GCA_963783945.1. Lineage (GTDB taxonomy): Bacteria > Actinomycetota > Acidimicrobiia > Acidimicrobiales > Palsa-688 > CAWAPS01. The sequence continues at coordinate 114,225 of CAWAPS010000004.1, read as the reverse complement.
AGGGCCACCGGGGCGAATCCGGTCGGTGAGGTAATGGGGGTCCAGGTGCTGCTGTTCCAGACCGCGAGGATGTAGTTGGCCGCGGGGGTCTTGGGCGAGAGCCATGCAATAGTTCTCGGTCAGGCACGACACGTGCTCGAAAAGCGAGATAGCACCGGCCCGAACCTGGAGGGGCTGCCATGTTCTGCCATCCCATTTAATAGCAACCGCTTGGATGGTGTCTGTCCGTCCTCCGACGGCCAAGCAGAACGAGGCCTGTACGCAGTCCATGCCTTGAAGTAGCACTTGGGACGGGGCGCCCACGACCAACACGTCCGACCATGACGAGCCGGACCATACGGAGTAGCTGGGGTTGGGTGTGGCTAGCACCATGCACGACCCGTCGGAGAGGCAGTTGACCATGTCGGCGCCGGGGGAATGGCCCATCGGTTGGGGAGGTAAGGCGACCCAGGAATCGCCTTTCCAGTAGAGGGCGAAAAAGCCGGTATCTGGCGACTCCCCGACTTCTAGGCAGCGGTCGCCTGACGAGCATGACATCCCGTCGGTGTCAAGGCGGACCGTCGGCGAGATTGGCATTGGGGCGACGGTCCACTTATGACCGTCCCATAGCGCCGAGAAGTAGGGGCCAGTGCCGCTTGGGGATCCGCCGACTAGCATGCAGTCGTTGGCCCCTCGGCACGACAACTGTTCGGGCCATACCGTAGCTAGCGCCCCTGCAGACGGCAGGGTTTGCGCCCGCCAGGCCGTCCCCGCTCCGTCGAAGATCACTAAACGAGTCCCACCTGATGGCGTCGATTGGATCCCGGCCGCCATGCAGTAGCCGCCCGCCGCGCACGACACATCTGCCAGTTCCGCACCCGTCGTCACTGCAACCGGGCCGCGTGGCGCCTGACCCGCCAACCTGGCCGGCCTGTCGTGACCGGACGCACACGATGCAAGAACCGCACACGCCGCAACCACGGGCAGCCATAACCCGAGCGCCCGTCGAAGCCGAGATCGGTGCCCAAGGTCAGCCCGCACGAACTCATCTTGGCAGATCGTCCTACAAGCGAACCCGAGACGACCAACTAACCGACGTCGCACGCCCAGAATGCTGCAGATCCCGGGCGGGGTTCCGAGCACCGCCACCGTCTCCCCTGAACCCACAGGCAGACGACTCCGGACCGCCGACTCCGCATGCGTTCACCCAATGTCACGGGTATCGGTTCTGCGCGCGCCTGTTCCGTCGTTGACGCAACCGCCACCGGATAACCAGGAGCAAGATCACCACGACGCCACTCAACGCAACCCCAATTCCTTCATGGTGCTGACCGGCGATGGACCATGACAGGGGTACAAGGACTACCCAAGCGCCCCAAATCCAGATGCTTAGCGGATGCATGCGGGCTAAGCAGCGAGTCCGGTCAAGACGGCGCCCCCCTTTGAAGTGATACGCCCGAGTCTGCTCATTGGAGGCGATCTCAGCCGAACGGTGCGCCTCGGCCAGGCCGTCAGATACGCGAGTTGAGTCGAGCACGATCCGACCTGGTGTACCACCAGTGCATCTTCGCCCCAGGAACCTGTCACCGACGCCAGATTGCCCTATCTGCGCTCAGCAAATGAAGCGCTACTCGACTTCGGGGCCCGCTCCGATCGACGGGAGTGGGCGGCGGCTACCGGGCAACTGCTCTCCGGGCGACCCAGCCGCCCATACCGCCGAGTATGCGTTGGCTGCCAGTGGCCTCAGCCTCAGGCGTTGCGCGAGATTATGCGCTCGTGGGTATCGCCCGAGACAGCGAGGGTCGAATCACCGGGTTCTCCGGCTACGAAGGCGATCCGGACTTGGCGACGCTGACCCAGGCCGAGCGCGCTCTCTGGCCTGGACTGACATGGCTGGCGGACGGTCTCGATCCTCTTACTGCCCGAGCCGGCATCCTGTCATCGACCCTCTCGATGAACTCGTGGATCGCTGGTGCGAGCGGCGGGACCTAGTCCGCCTATCACGGGTCCTTCCACCGTACGTGCAAGGACCCAGCGGGCTAGCGGGCTGGGAGAGGCTTCTTGAGGCTCTGGAGCGCATACGAGACACCGCCGACGCGATGCCGGAGTTACCCGAAGAGGAGCGATCGGTCATCTCGCGGCTCGTTGAGCAGACAGCGCGGACCGTGAGCCTCGGGCGGGAGGGCTAACCGACGCCCGAACGCTGACTCGGGGCGGCTCTTCAGGTCAAGCGGATATTCGGATGCGTTGCGATTCCACGCCTATCCGAGGAGGCGTACATATCCGGCTCCTCAGAGCCTTCTTCCAGCTACTGCGCAGCCTCCGGGGGATGAGCGGTGGCGCTGACGCCTGGGTCAATGGGTGCCCTCGCAATCACAACGGCAAGAAGGGCGAATAGCAGAGCGCCCAAAGCGTAAGCGACTTCCGTCGCCACACTCGCCGAACTAGCGGCGATGGACGCACAAACCGCAATCGCGACGAGAGAGCCTACGAAGCCCGCACGGCGCCGCCGGATCTGCTCTCGCCGGCTCGCCCTTTTCCATCGCCAGTTCCAAGCCCAGAACCGCTGAATCACGACTGCCGACTCTAACCGAAGGACTCCAGAACGTCTGATCTGGGTTCGCTCTTCAATGTGCTGAGAGTACCCTGCGCTGAGCGCGGAACGACGGATCCCGTACGCTCGGTCGGGTCACGAAACGTGGCAGGTCGACCTGACCCACCGAGGCGAACCGAACCGACTACGGGCGAAATCGCGATCCATGACTGCGACCGTCTGGTCATCAGCGACCGAAACGTTCTGGCGTGTATCAAGATCGATGACAGGCGTGTCATCGCGAAATTGGCCGTCTCGCCGCCCCCTGTTCCAGCGCCTGGCCGATACAGCAACTCTGAGGATGTGGCTTCAAACCCGTGGCATCCCAGTCGCTGCTTCAATTCCGACAAGAGACGGTCGCCTTCAAGTCGAGCTGAACAACGTCTCGCTCGGCGTCTGTCCCGTCATCGAAGGCGATCTTCTCGACGTCGGCGACCCCGCACAAGTCACCGAGGCGGGCCAAATGCTGGCGACGCTCCACGAAGCGCTGGCGGCCTACCCCCACCGCATCGACGGCGGCCGGCCGACCGGACCCCAGCAGCTTGTCCACAACGATTTCCGGTAGGCCAACATCCTCCGCGGCAGCACGAGCATCACGGCGGTCCTGGACCTCGAGGACGTGACCTACCGCACAAGGGTCGCGGACCTGGCCAAGGCGACGGTTCTGCTCGGGCCCCGCTACCACGACTGGGCCCCGACGAGCGAGGTTGTCCGGGACACGTTCGTGGCGGCATATGGTGGCCAGGTCCCACTGACCAGCACCGAACAGAACGAACTGCAACGGGGCGTCACCGCGGTTCCAACGCACTTCGGGTGGGCATAGAAGGTGCATCCGAGGCACGGCGGACCTCTGTCAAACTCGAACCCAGACGAGAGGGCATGTCATCCCTGACAGCCGGCGAGATGTCGCTGGGGTGGCGCAGCAGCCCGGACGGCAACGTCGACCCCGAATCGCTGGCGAGAATGGGTCAGCAGGGCGTCACGCAGAACGTGCGCACGTAACACCGACGTCAGCCCGATGGGGTCCGCCTGAACATGAGTGCGGGCCTGCCGCCCCAGCCGGCATCCTCTCGTACGGGCGCCCGAACAGGCGGCCAGATCGCTGCTAACGCAGCCGAGCTTTCTGGCGCGGCCAGGACGGCTCCGGGGGTGGACGAAGGTGACGCGAGACCTGCCGATTAGTGGCCGCGGGAGTGCTCGGGATCGCCGAGTATGTATCTTTGAACGCACCGACGTCGCGACTCCGTGAGGGGGTCCCGAGCCGAAGTTCTTATCGCCGTGGCGCTCAACTGGTACCGCGCGCAGACCATCCTCCATCCGACGCGATCGTCTGGCCAGTAATCCAGTCAGCTTCATCGCTGCAGAGCCATGAGACGAGCCGTGCCGTGTCTTCGGGGCGTCCCCAGCGACCCATGGGCATTGCGGCTTCGACTCGTTCGTGTCGCTCGCCAGCGGCCCAACCTGTGTCGTTCGGTCCAGGGTTGATGCAGTTGACAGTGATCCCCTGAGCGGCCAACTGGACCGCGAGGGCCGGGGTGAGTTGTTGAATCACGGCCTTCGAGGCGATGTATGGAAGCTCATTCGCCATGGCCCCGTGGTATTGGCCCGACGTGAAGAGGACCACACGACCCCCCTGCCCCACCCGGTGTTGCTGAACGAAGCTCTGCACCAGAAGGAGGGTGGCTCGGGCGTTGACGGCGAACGACAGGTCAAGTTCGTCAGCCGTAAGGTCGAGCAGGGATTGGCTGGAGCTTCGGGCGTGGTTGGCGACCAGAATGTCGATGGATCCCAGCGCGTCACGGGCAGCCGCCAAGACCTGCTGTGGCGCGTCGACGCTGGCCAGGTCGGTGGCGAAATAGTGCGCTTCGGCACCCTTCGCGTCCAACTCAGCCAGTAAGCGGTCGACCCCCTCGCGATCCTCACCCCACGGTTGGGCAGCGTCATGCGCCGGCCAGCCAGTGAGGAACAGGCGAGCGCCGTCAGCCGCGAGCCTGCGTGCAATCGCGGCTCCTATGCCATTGGAACGGCTGACACCAGTGATGACGCCGGATCGACCGGCCGATGTAGACACCGATCAACGATACGACTCTCATCGAAACAGATTGGCCATTCCGCCCGCATGGAGTGAATGTCTGGCCGTGCGGAGAGAACGCCCTGTCGGCGGTGTTCCGCTTGGCCAGCCTCCTGGGCTCAAGGCCGTTGAGCGCCTGAACGCGCCGCCAGATCACTCGGAGCGTTCTGGCGCGCCGCCGATCCAGCTAGAGGCGTCGCTGGATTGCTCGGGATCGCCGACTCTGGGTGGTCTCCGGGGACGTACCGGCCACCTGGCAGCAAGCGCGAGATTGAGCGATCTGGGCCCCTTCGGTGACCGGGGTTAACTACCTCAGGATGGCGTCTTCCGGTAAGCCCTTGAGGCTCTTAGAAACTGCGCCATGCGTAGAGCGAACCAGATCGAGAGCAGGACAAGGATAAGAACAACGATGCCAGCTACCCAGGCATACACCTTCCCACTCGCAACGAAGGCAAAAGCAAGGATCGCCGCTATGCCGATAACTGCCGTTCCGGCGGCGACCATGCCGACGAGCACCATCGTTCCGAAGTAGGTCGTAGCGAGTGGCCCACGCTCCCTGAGAACTTTGGCGTTGGCCTGGACCTGGCCACTCATTGCAAGCCGCACGACGCGGGAATGCGAAGGGCCTCTCCAATGGAGATACAAGGTCGCCCAGATCGCCAGGGGTTCTTGCCAGGCTCGCAGACCCCGAATTTGATGCCTCATACTGCTTGATCTGCGTGCCCGTCCCTGGGCTGCGCGCAAATCCGGAAGGCGACCAAATCGACGGGAGTGGGCGCCCTAGGGCCCCCACCGACGGCGACGAGTGGTCAACTGGTCTGATCGGGCGTCCGGCCGCCCAGAGCGCCGAATCCGGGCACCCTGAGGTAGCTCGTCCAGCGAGCTGTCCCCGCTCGGGACGGAATGTCATGTGCCCGTCAGAGGGCGAGCAGGTAGAGCACCACTACGTTGAGAGGCAAGAGCCACCAGGTAAGGACCCGCAACTTCTGGCTCGCACTCGGTCGCTTGGTTCTGGCCGCGAATGTGCCCACCGTTCCGACGATGATCTCCAAGCAAGCGATGATTGCGAAGTAGACGACTCGACGTGGCCCCGATGAGTCACCCGTCGCAGCCAAGACGACGCCTAATCCCAAGCCGAAAAGAACTAAGGCAGCCACGAGGCCGTTAAAGGCGAGTCGTAGCACGAACCCGACATCTTTAGATCGCCGGGGATTGTCATCACGAACCTTCGGGGATAGCTCCCGCATGAAGGCGAAGTCTAGGTCGAAGCTCCGCTCGAAGGGCCTCGCGGTGGCGTGTCAACGGTCAACAGGGTTTCCTTGTGGACGGACAGGAGATCTCCTCGTCGGCGGACAGCAGAATTCCTTGTGGGCGGACAGCGGATCTCGCGGTGAGGGTTAGGCGAGCGGCATCACTCCTTTGCCGGCGAGGGCTTCGGCGAGGCGGAGTGATCCGCCGTCGGTGAGCACGAGGTGAGCGTGGTGGAGGAGCCGGTCGACGGTGGCGGTGGCGAGTCCTTTGGGCATGATGGTATCGAAGCCGGAGGGGTGCAGGTTGGAGGTCACGGCGACGGGGCTGGACGCTCGGGCCGTTGAGAATGTCCGGAATCGCAGATCGCCGACTACGAGTGCCTTCCGGAGCTTCGCCGCGCTCTCTCAAGCCGCTCGGGATGGAGCGTTATGGAGTCACTCGGTGGGGTCAAGACTCGGCTCAGATCTGAGTTCTGCGATTCTTGCCGTTAGGTCGTTTCCGTGGACCGACGCCAGACGTAGGCCATCGTGGGGTCGTTCCTGCAACAGCAGCGATGTCGACGAATCTGGGTCCAGGAGGTCTCGGTCGAGTTCCTCGATGACGCTGTCAAGTGCAGGATCGGACGGCATCGTCACTTCGTCTAGTCTCTCATGTCGCTGAATGGACTAGGGAGTCGCGTAACGCCGAATCCGGCGTCGCTGTCCCAAGGCATCGAGAATCAGGTGCGCCGCCGTTATGCGCTCGACTCGCCCACGCTACCAGACCGACGACGCAGGACCTGAGCGTCATGAAGGGGACGCCAGTCAGTCCCGGTGGCGTCGAGCGCGTCGGTGATGTCGGCTGAGTGGCGCCCACGCTTCGCGACCTCAGCAACTACCTCGGTCGGAGTGAGGGGTGCGGGAGATGACCCGGCCGTCGATGCCTCGGGAGGCCCGACCTCGACCATGTACCCGCCACCTTCGTATCGGACCCGAATCACGACCCCATCATGCCGGACCGTCAAATGGACGCAAATCGCCAATCGTTGTGTCCTGCCGGGCCTACCCCTCCCTCGAGCCGGGAGAGCGTGATCGAATAATCGGCATCCGTGGGAGCCTGGGGAATCGGAGCCTTCGAGACGGATGGCGCCGCCAACTGGCTCGCCGACCTCTCGGCCGCGCTTCGGCAGACCCTCGGGTTGACGTCCCGGCCTGTCGTCGCAATCGAGACCGACCTGTACCTCGAGGAACCGGCGGCAAGCGAGGCGCTCGCCGCGGCCGAGGTCGTTGCTGCGATGCGAGGCCATCCTGGTGAGGCTGTAGCGAACCGCCCCGAGGTCGGGATGTGGGCGCAGGAACACTTCGGATGGTTGCAGTCCGATTTGGTATGGGATGCTCTGGCTGCTGTCAATCGCATCCGGTCATCATCCGAACTGCGAGACCTTGGGCTGAGTCCGAGGAGTGCGAGAGTTGGCTGGCCGTGCTGGATGACCTGCGGGGGCGCCTCGAAGCCTAAATCTGCAGCCGTAGGAGGAGCGTTCCGCCGCCCATTCGCGCATCTAGCGGTGAGGGGCGCCGTATCGGTTGCGCTCAGCTTCTGGATGCCGGTCGTATCTAGTCCGACGAGATGATGCAGCGGGGCCTCGTAGGGCTCACGCAAGTATGGACGGAACCCCGCCTCGATTCGTTGTGGATCGACCGTCCGCGGCCACTCGTTCTGGATAAGGTAGCGGTTGTCTTCAAGTACTGCGACGACAACGGCTGGGTGGCTCGTCTTCTCGTCGGGCTTGTAAAGGACCAAGTCGCCAACCTCGTACCGCGTCCCGGCTTCGATCGACTCTTGATGAGCCCGCACTTCAGCTCGCGCTGCCTCCACCAAGTCGATGTAGTTACTCTCAAACGGCTCCACGAGAGTGCGCTGAAGCGCCTCTGATAGGCTCCACAGGGAGGCTCGGTCGGCGGATCGAAGATGTCGTAGTGGTCGGTGGTGAAGGAGTCCTCACGGTCCTGGTTGCGATTGAGCCATTCGAAAAGGACGAGCGCCTCCGCCCTCGTGAGGCTGACCGTCACGTCGTTTGAGTCAGGGGCTTCCACGGGGCCATATTGTCTCATCTGGAACGTCGGCAGGGACTCCGGGAGAGCCCACGGAGGACGCAGAACAAACGGGGGTGCGCCGCGGAGGTCGACGCCGTATCCCCGAGCGCCAGATCGCCGAATCCGGCGTCGTGGCTTCTCAACAGGAAGGGGGCAGGAGAGGCGCGGATGGACATTCGCGCCTCGCCCATGTCGATCTCAGCGATAATCACCACCGTGCTGCCCGTTGCGAGCTTCATCAGAGCCAAGACCGACGAGTTCTCCCCCCGTCATCGGCGAAGAGGCTGGTCACCTCAATGCCGTCAGCCTCGCGTGGCAGCGGTGCTCGGCTCCCGCTGTCCTAAGCTTCGTCGCCGTACTCATCGCTGGCGGCGTGACGGGGTACGGACGCCTCGCCCTGGTCGCAATCGCGATTTTCGGAGGAGCCTTGTCTTGCCATTGGTGCTGCCTGGGGATACTTCCTGCGAAGGACTGGACGGGCAGCAAGTGCCTTCCTCACCAGGACGCTGGGTTTCAGGGTACATTTCGTCGGTGGGTTCAGGAGTGCCGATGCGTGGCAGTCGGCGATCGAACGCGAGGTCCGATGGCATCAAACGGGAAACCGACCCAGGTTCGGCGTCTACCGTCCGAGCAACACGCCAAAGAATCCTGAAGCGAATTACGAATGATCCTTCTGCACTGCCAGTGGACTTTGGCTCCAAGGTGGCCTGACGATACCGAACGACGGCAGTGCGCTGATGGCAGTTCACGGTGACTGGTTGGGGGTGGGTACGGGCGGTGGCGGAGGGCCGCAGGACCCACACCAGGTGTCGGTCCGAGAGCTATCGGGCGGCTCCGGCGAGGTCGGCCGCGACGATGTAGGTGGCGTGTCGGTCTAGTGAGGCGCGGGCTCGGTCGTAGCGCATGGTGGTGCGTGGGTCGGCGTGGGAGGCGGCTTCTCGCACGTGGCGAAGTGGGACTCCGGCGTCGAGGGCGGCGGTGATGAAGGCGTGGCGGAGGGTGTGTGGGCCGATCGGCTTGGCGATGTCGGCTCGCTTGGCGATGCGTTTCACGATTCGGCTGGCGCCGTGGCGGTCGAGGCGTTGCCCGTCGGCCCGGCAAAAGATCGGGCCGTCGAGTCGTTCACCGATGGCGAGGTCGAGGCCCGTGCGGTCCGGGGCGCCAGCGGGATGGTGACGATCTTGCCGCCCTTGCGCAGGATGGTGAGGGTGCGGTGGCCGCGTTCGCTGCCGATCGCGGTGATTTCGGCGCCGAGGGCTTCGCTGACCCGCAGCCCGTTGAGGGCGAGCAGCGAGATCAGGGCGTGGTCTTGAGCCGATCCGAGGCCGGCGGCGACGAGCAGGGCACCGAGCTCGTTGCGGTCCAGCGCGGTGGCGTGAGACTCGTAGTCGAGCCGGGGTCGGCGCACGTGGGCAGCCGGTGAGTGGGCCAGAGTTCCTCTTCCTCGGCGTAGCGGTAGAAGCCAGCGATCGGTGCACAGGCGACGGGCGATCGTCGCCCGGGCCCGTCCGGCGGCTTCCATGTCGCCGCCGAACGATTCGATGTCGACCCGTTTCGCCGCGAACAGGTGCAGGCCATGGACGGTGCACCAGCCGGTGAACTGGCGCAGGTCCAGGGTGTAGGCATCGCGGGTCAGCCCGCTGTAGCCGGCCAGGAACCCGGCCAGCGCCAAGCGCTCCCCGTCGCTGAACTCCGGTTGGGTGGCGACCAGCACCGTAGATGTGATCGTGGTGGACATGGGTTTGCTCCTCCAGGGTCAGGCCGAGACCCGGAGCCGCAGCGACCACGCCCCGGCAGCAATGAAACCCCGAACGTACGACCCCGCCACGCCGCCCACGCCCAGTGACCACCTAGCAGGTGCCATCACCACCCCCACGCCCAACCCGCAGCACGCCATACCGCCGAATCCCGAGCCGCAGGTCAGGCTCTGATCGGGTCGCGATGTGCGCAGGATAGAGCGTTACCGTGTCCGCCTTCTCCCAAGTGGTCACCGACTGATCCAGATCGTGTGAAAATCTAAACCGTGAGGTTCGAGATCTTCCCGACCCCGCTGGCGACCCTAGCTCGGCGTGAAACTTTCAAGGCCGTCTTCGTGAGGAGATCTCACCTCGCTGCGCCCTCACGGACGGTTGAGGACCTATGGGACGAGCTGTGGGCGGACTTCGAGCGAGCCTCGCCGGGCGAATCTGAGGAGCAGCGGCTACAGCGCATCATCGACTGGTTCATGAGCCAAGCGACGCGATAGAGCGCAGAGCGCCGATTCGCGAGCGCCCTCGGATCGGGGCAGGGGGCCGTCGGCGAGCGCGAGATTGATTATTCCGTGTGACCGGCGTCCCGGCCAGGAGTGGTTGCTCGGTCTTCAGGTCGAGCAGCCGCAGCGTATGGCGTCACGTTGTACTTTTGCACCACTTGGCATACGCCTCGTCCCCACACCGCGGCGGATAGTTCCGCCACGTGATCTCCATTCCGATCGCCTGCGAAGCCGCGCTTACTGACCGCTTCCGGTTCGAATGCATCAGGTAGAAGCAGGGCACCGTCCCGGCGAAGATCACGCATCCGGGGATCCACAGCCAGGGCAGATTGAGCTTGGCTCCGGCGATGATGGTAATGACACCGATCAACTGACAGACCCACGCCCGTCCTTGAAACTGCGTGCCTTTCAATTAGGCGGGCTGCTTCCGGGGCCCATTCGAGGGGTCCACATAGCGAGGTATCCTTTACGCGATTCACCAGCCGCACGGCTGACCCCGACGGAAGCGCAGATCCACCACAACCGGAAAGCTTACGTTGGGCTGCTTAGCGACGCCGGGCGGCGTCACAGCAGACTGGACTCCCTGGCCGGGATTTTCGTTGTAAGCCAACGCATATCTGCTCATCGGCGTCATTGCCTGGGCTTTCGAGCACGATCGGACCCGAGCATAACGACGGTTATTTTATTTAGCCTCGGTTTCGGTTGTGTGCGGACGTCTTAGGCGATACCGGGGAGGTGGCTTTCGAACTTCTCGGTCAGGGGGTCCCACGTATAACCACCGAGCACATCAGGACGGTGCTTAGCAGTCCTTTCGGGGATGGCTATGGTTTGCGCGCTCGATCGATCATCAGCTTGGGACGGGAGGTGCCTGGGGTTGGTGTCGTAGTGCGTTGACACGATCGGGGCGCAAATATTGTGGGCCGTCGAGTCCGCGGCTTCGCCGGGGTGGAGGGGGTTTCGGGGTCGGTGATCATGCGGGAGTCGGTGGCGTAGGTGTTGTGTTCGTCGGGGGTGAGGAGGTGGCGGACGATGAAGGCGCGTTGGTTGACCCGCCAGAGTCCTTCGCCTTGGGCGAGTTCGGGGAGTTGGTCGATCTCGACGGAGGTGAGGCCGAGGAGTTTGCCGGCGGTCTGGGCTTCGTCGAAGGGTTCGTTGTAGAGGATGCGGGTGGCGGTGTCGGCGAGGAGTCCTTGGGCGAGGCCTCGGGCTTGGGAGCCGGGGTCGCCGACGGCGTCGAGGTCGGAGAGGCGGTGGACGATCATGAGGTTGGCGAGGCCCCAGGCGCGGGAGAGTTTCCAGTGGGCTTGCATGCGGGCGAGCAGGGCGGGTTGGGCGAGGAGGCGCCAGGCTTCGTCGTAGACGACGAGGCGGTGCCCGCCGGCGGGGTCGGACAGGGCGGCTTCCATCCAGGTGGAGGTGCAGGTCATGACGAGGCCGATGAGGGTGTCGGAGCCGGAGATGGCGGACAGGTCGAGGCTGAGCATGGGCAGGGTGGGGTCGAAGGCGATGGTGGAGGGTCCGTCGAAGAGTCCGGCGAGGTCGCCGTGGACGAGGCGGGCGAGGGCGTGGCCGACCTCGCGGCCGTCGTGCGCGTAGCTGTTCGATGGTGGTGCCGAGCGTGGGGGTGCCGGGGGTCGAGGAGGGCGTCGACGACGATGGGCAGGATGGGGACGGTCGTGCGGGCCAGGGCGTGCGGTCGAGGGCGGCGTCGAGGGCGGTGCGTTCGATGGGCTGCGACGGGCCGGCCCAGGGTGGCTGCGGCGAGGGCGGCGAGCAGGTTCCATCCGGCGTGGCGTGACCTGTGGCTCGCCAGGTGGTGTCGGCGATGCCGGTGGGGCGGGGGCCTTCGTCGAGGGGGTTGAGCCGGTTGGGTCCGCCGATGGCGAGCTCGATGGCTTGGCCGCCGACGGCTTGGGCGACGTCGGTCCATTCGCCTTTGGGGTCGCCGGGGACGTAGACGCGCCGGCCGAAGGCGACGCAGCGGCAGGCGAGGGATTTGGCCAGGGTGGATTTGCCTCGGCCGATCTGGCCGGCGAGGACGATGTTGGGGTTGGTGAGCACGCCTGGCTTGGTAGAGGACCCAGGGGTCGTAGCAGAACGCGGTGCCGGACCAGGCGTCCTGGCCGATGAGGATGCCGGCGGAGCCGAGGCCTTCTTCGGCCAGGAACGGGTAGGCGCCGGCGAGGATCTCCGAGGTGGCCCGGTGCGGTTGGCAGCCGCAGCCGCCGCCAGGGCCGGCCGGCCATGGGCCCGGGCTCGCCCCGGGCCGGCAGGTAGCGGCTGGCGTTGCTGTTCGGCTCGCAGCGCTTCGAGCTGCGGCCTTGCGGGCGGCGGTCTGGGCCGCGGTCGGTGCTCGGCTTCGAGCAGGCGGGCTTGGCTGGCGCCTTGGCGGCGGCGCTGCCGGGGGGGACCAGCCGCCGCCGATATGGATTCGGTCGCCCGGCTCGACACGCCGCCGCCGGCGACGGGGCGGTGCGCGGTGGTCGAGTCTCGACCGGTTGGTCGGCGGTCGGCCGGCGTCGTGCGGTGCGGAGGGGATGCCCCCACTTGATCGGCCTGGGGTGTGCCTGTCTGCGACCGAACATCAGAAGGTGGTGCGGGCCAGGGGGAGGGCGGCGGAGATGAACGCTTCCATCTGGTGGCCGTAGACGGGTCGCAGCTCGCAGGCAGGATTGGCCGGCGGCCCGGGTGATGGCCGCCACGGCGGCGTCGAGGGCTTGGCGGGTGGGGGCGGTGACGGTGACGTAGCCGGCGAAGATCGACGTCGGTGTGCCCGGCGATGATGGATCGTTCCCGGGCCAGGAGGTCCTCGTATTCCTGGGCTGTCGGAGAGGTCGGCGAGCTGGCCGATCCTGGCTTTTTGGGCGCTGTCGGCGACGGCCTCGGTCTTTTCCCTGCGGATCTGGCGCAGGGCCACGTCGGCGGGCAGGGGGCGGGCGATGCAGACAGAGGTGCGGCGCACCCCGGGGGCGAAGATGAGGGGGTGGAGGAAGTCGGGGGGCACGTCGATGCGGGGCCATTCGGTGATCCACAGCACCTGTGACCAGCCCGAGTCGTGGCGCAGCCAGTCCCAGCTCTCGCTGACGGCGATCGGGCCCGGCGTGGGCCAGGTTGGCTCCCGGGTCGTGTCGGGCGTCGAGGCTGGTGGCGGGGTCGAAGGCGCCGCGGAGGATGGCGGCGAGGTCGCGCTTCGGCCAGCCATGGCCCGACCGTCAGGCCGGCTAGGCGGAGGGCTTCGGCGAAGGCTGGCCATGTCCTGCCCGCAGCACCTCGGCCGCGCCGGTCATGCCCGGCCGCCGGCGGCCTTGACGGCCCGGGCGGCGGCTCGCATGTCGAGCGAGAGGCTGATGGTGGTGCGATGGGTGGAGCTGCCGAGGGCGACCTGGTCGAGCAGCGTCGTCGTACTGGCTGGTCGGCCCACCCGCCGTCAGGCGGCGCGGTGGCTGTGGTCCACCATTCGGCGCTGGCCGATCGCCGGGGTCGGGCACGGTGGCTTCGAGGACCTGTACCGCCGCGCAGGTTCCCGGATTGGGCCAGCCCGGCGAGCACCCGTCCCCACCGGCCACCCGCCCGGCCCGGTCGGCGTCGTCGAGCAGGACGAACGCGGGTGGGTCGACCGAGATCACCGCGGTGAGGGTGTGGCGGTGGGGGTCGTGGATCATGGCCGCCCCCGTGTCGTGGTCGAGCGTGGAAGCGCAGGGCGGCGCGCGTCTCCGGGCAGGGCCAGCGTGCCGGCCGGGCGGGGCCGGGTGGTCGGGCCCGGTACTCGGTCTGGCCGGCTAGGCCGCGGGCCTGGTACTCGATGGCGGTGCCGGCCCACTCGACCGCCGGGCGGCCCCCGACCCGCACGAACGCGGCGGCGGCGAGCGGACCCCACAGCACAGCCGACAGCGCCAGTCCGGCCAGGTCGGCGACGACCAGAGCGGTGACCGCCACCGCCAACGCCGCACCGACGGCGGCCACTCGGGGGGCGGAGAAGCCGAGCAGCAGGCCCCTGGCCGGCCGTGGGCGAACCGGGCCGCACCGACGCCACCTGCGAGGACTGCTGGTCACGGTCAGTCCCTCCTGTACGGGCGCGGCGGCTTCGGGTGCCGGACGGGTAGGCGGCGTGGCGCTGGCGGCGCCCACCGCCGCCCGGCGCGCGCCGCCGGCGACGAGTCGTTGGACAGGCCGGGCGGGGACGACGTGGCAGAGGGCCGGCCTGCCGACGGCGACGGAGCCCGGGCCGGCTCCGCCCGCTGACGGCGCGGCGCCGCCCGGCCCCGACGGCGGGTCTGCGGCCGGGTCGGCGAACGTGGCCGGGCGCGGCCCGTTGGACGCCGGCTGCCGCTTCCGGCCGCCGGGCCCGCTCGACGCTCGGAGAGGAGGCGAGGGCGCCGGTGACCCAGCGGCTGGGCTTTCTGGGCGGCCGAGTCCACCCGGCCCGAGCCCCGCCGGTCGAGGTGGCGGCCAGGGCGTGCAGCTGGTGGGCGTGGTCGCCGGCGAAGTGCACCACCTTGAGCGCCAGCCAGGGGGCGAACCCGGCCAGGGCCAGGACCAGCACCCCGGAGACGATCTGGGTGACCGTCTGGGTCGACCCCGCCGGCCGGCTTGGCCGACCCCGTCGACCAGCATGAAGTAGCCGACCACGAAGATGAGGACCAGGATCAGCTTGGAGACGATCAAAGCGACGGTGGTCTCGATCCAGCGGCGGGTCCACGCGACGGTGATGTCGGCCAGGCTGCCGGCGAAGGCCAGGGGGGCGAACACGGCGGTGACCACGATCAGCACCTTGCGGACCATCAGCGCCACCCACACGATCACCACCGCGGCCAGGATGGCCAGGGACAGCAGCATCACCGCGGCCGG
Organism: uncultured Actinomycetota bacterium; assembly: GCA_963783945.1. Taxonomy (GTDB): domain Bacteria; phylum Actinomycetota; class Acidimicrobiia; order Acidimicrobiales; family Palsa-688; genus CAWAPS01. The sequence goes on along the minus strand of CAWAPS010000004.1, from coordinate 99,160 downwards.
GTTCCCGGTGGCCGGCGCTGACCGACCCGCCGGCCAGGATGTCATGCGCCCATCTGCTGGATCGAGCCCCCGGTGGCGACCTGCACCACCCCGGCGGAGAGCGGTCGGTGACGCCGAGCAGCAGGTTCACCACCGCGATGGCCGCGCCGCCGGCGATGAACGCCACGAACAGCCCTTTGACCGCCCGGGCCAGCCCGCCCGGGTCTCGGCGCAGGTGGCGGTGATCAGCTGGATGACGAACAGGCCGACCGCCACGGTGACGGCGATGGCGGCCACGATCCCGACGTCGAGGTCGAAGCCGTGCCCGCCCAGATGCACGGCGGTGGCCGAGCCGATCTGGCCCCACAGCCAGTTGACGGCCGAGTCGGCGGCGTGGCCGAAGTAGTGGGCGATCGACTCGAACGCGTCGCCGGCCACCGACTTGGCCACCCCGGTGACACAGTCCACCGGGTTCCACGGGCAGCCCATGTCAGCCCACCTCCTCCTGCCAGCCGGTGACCGACTCGGTCCCGTACCCGTCGTGCCAGCGGGCCGAGCCGACGAACACCTCGACGGTGAAATGGTCCACGGTCACGGCCCGGCCCTGGCGCACGGTCAGGAGCCCGGACACGTCCACGCCGGCCATGCGGGCATCGGCTGGCTGCCACCCGGCCGCGGTCAACTGCGTCCAGCCGGGGTCGGGCTGGACCAACAGGTCTGACACCGACTGGCGCACCCTCCGCTCTGGAGTCGACTCGCCACTGCGCCGAGGTCGGGATCGGCGAAGCCTGGCCGGCCAGGACCTGCGGCTCGAGCAACGACAGGTACAGCACCTTGTCGGCCACCGTGACGGGCAGGCCGGGCAGGAGCATCGGAGCCTCCTGGGCCTGCAACCAGGACCCCAACGCCGAGCGGGACCGGCGGGCGAAGTCGACGTCGAGCAGACCGGCGACAAAGATTCGGGCCCAGCCCTCGGGCGTGTCAGTGACCGCCAACCGGGGCCACCCACCCGAGATCGCCGGGCCCGGCACCGCCAAATGTTCCGCCATCTCCAGGCCGCCCTGGCCGGCAAGCGACTGTTGGAACGCCTCGTCGTACTGTTCCTGCACCGGCGATCCCGACGCCACAACCGTCACCGGGGTGTGCCGAGCCAGTCCCGGTCCGGCCGCGGTGACCGACGGGGACGCCACAGCGGACGGCGGGGAGGATGACACCGGGCGGGGTCGATGAGCGCTGGAGGACAAGGCGGCTATCGAGCCGACCGCGGCGGCCAACACGGCCAGGCTCATCCCGGCCAGCGTGGCTCGTCGCGCTCGGCCGCTCAACACGGGCCCGGTCCCTTCGGAGTCTCGGGTCCACCGATAACCGATATCGGCGTCCCGCACGTACGGGCAGACAAGAAGGCGACAGCCGGGCGGGCTGGCGGGGTGGCGGTCACGGAACCGACCAGACCCGCCGCGCTCTTCCACGTAGATGCAGTAGCCATTCCGGAGACGGGAACGGCCCACGCGATGGCGCCCAGGACGCCGGGCACGGTCACAGCGCAGCCCCGGCGTGGCTGAAGAAACTGATCAACGCCACCGCCCCGCCGGTCAACATCGGCAGCCGCGGCCGACACCAGCACCCCGCTCTTGGCCCGCCCGACCAGGTGGACATTGCCGGAGTGGCTCGCTACCGCCCACACCATGGCCGACAGGACCAGCCCGGCCACCGCGGCAATCAACCCGAAAGTAAGCAGAGCGCCGACGATGTGCTGCAGCTCGCTGATGCCCGGCAAACCGGTGGTGTTCGGAGAGATGTTCACACGCTTCCTCCCGCGTCGCCGACCCTCGACGGTCGGGGTCGTTCGTCTTGTGGGGTCGCGGTGGCGACTTCGATGCGCTTCAGTCGCCGGGGTCTGGGTCCACCACGGCGTCCAGCCCGCCGGCGACGAACGCCGACCAGGCTCTGCACCACGACGCCCAACTGGGGGTCGACCGCCGAGACGACCAGACCGTCGCCCACGTAAAGGCCGACATGGCCCGGCAGGCCGGGGCCGGGCGGGTCAGAGCCGGGGATGAGCACCAGATCCCCGGCGGTCACCTCGAGGGGGTTGACCCGCTGGCCTTCTTGTTCCTGGTCGACGGTGTAGTGCTCGAGGCGGACCCTGGCGGTGGCCCACGCCGCCATGGTCAGCCCCGAGCAGTCAAACGCGTTCGGGCCTGCCGCCGCCCACACGTACGGTTTGCCGAGCTGGCCAAGCGCGAACATGACCGCCTGGGTATGCGCTGGCGGGGTTCCGGCCGGGATGGTGTAGCCGGCCGGCAGACCGTGGGCCGAGGCCGGTCCGGCCACCCCGCCGGCCACGCCCTGCCCGCACCCGCCCGGGGTCGGCCGTGTCGGCCACCACTGCGGCCAGGATCCGCCCCGATATAGCCCAGTTGCCCCGGTAGTTCGACCCGTCAGCGAACGCGGAGCGCTGCACATCCTGGGCCGCCACCCACGGGGGGAGCGTCTCCCAGTGAGCGACGGCCAGCAGCCGCGCTACGAACATGGCAGTGGCCTCGGCCGGGTTCTGCTCCTCTGCCGTGGTCCCCCACCCCTGGCTGGCCCGCTGCTGGAACAGTCCGATGCTGCCCTGGTTGCCGCCCTCGGGCTCCAGGTTCTCCAGAATCTGACTCGGTGTAGGCCGTCATCACCGCGATCCGGGCCCCCCGTGACGATTCGGCCGAGTCCGCCATGGCCACGCTCACCACCACCGCGGCGTTGGCCGCCTGCTGGACCGACAGACCCGGCACCGGCCCGCTCACCCCGCAAGCCTGCGAGCCCGACCCCAAGCTCGCCAGCGCCGCCGGCGTCGAGGAGTTGGCGGCCGAACCGGCTAACACAGCCACGCCCACTGCCAAGGCTGCCAGCAGCGCCGTGGCAGCACCAAGACCCGAGACGACCGAAATCCGACACCGCGCTCCTCCCCAGGGATGGCTGTTCGCTCTCGGGGACCGCGGTGGCGGCTTCCGCCGAGCCCTCGTCCCCCTAAAGCCTGGTGGTCAGTGCGACACGTGACTGTTGGATCGGATCAGGGCGAAGAGACCGTTGCGCCACGCTCGACGCAAGTCTCGGTCGGCGCCCCGCTCGACCAGAGCGAACTCCAGCACCGACGGTTGACTGGCGGTGCCGAGTAGCAACTTGCGAGTAGCCACGGGCAAGCCGTACAGCCACGGGGCGTAGTCGGCCATGCGGGCCCTACGGTTACGCAGGTACACCAGCGGTTCTCCTGGCCGGCCCTCGGTCGGCCAGCAAGTCAGCAAAGTGAGCAGGTCCACGAGCAGCTCGACGAGGCCCGACCTGGTGGTGGGAGGCAGTTCGACCCCGGCGGCGTGGACGATCATGTCGGCCAGGTCCTCGCTGAGCTCCCACCAGTCGTCGGTCAACGTGACGGTCATGACCCCACCTTCGACAGGTCGCCCATCGGGTGCACGCTCCGCCGGCCCCGCTTGCGGCGCTGGGAGCGCGGACGGCGCCAGCTGTCTGTCCGCTCGCCGGCCAACTGCCGCCACCGCTCGAGCAGCCGGCCAGCCGTGAGCAGCGTCAACGGTCCGGGCCGGCCGACCAGCGAAGCCGTCGCCGCCTCCCACACCTCGCCCAAGGCCACCCGATCTGTGGCGGGAACAGCCCGATACAAAAGAGCGGCCAACGCGTCGGCCTGGTAGGACTTCTCCTCGCCACGCTGAACCGACGATCTCCACCAGGTCCGCGGGCGACCACGCCCCGCCCCCCAACAGCCGAGTCACCACCGTGGCCAGGCCCGACCGACAACTCGAACGGCAACCTCTAGGCAGCTTCGCATGCGCCATCGCACCTTGCAGCGACGACATCCCGCCAGGCTCGACGGGGTGGAGGTCTCGGGGTCGGACCCGAACGGAGGTGCTCCCGTGGTTCCGGTCTTCGCTGTCCCTGTTCTCGTCCTGAGCGATGCCAGGGGAGCCGCAGGTCCTGGACGAGACTGTCATTGGCTACAACCTCCTGTCCTTGCGGGGTGGTGAAGGCGCTCCTCGGTGATGAGCCGTTCTGGGGGAGGGGGTGACTGGGCGAAGCCGGTTTCGTTTGGGGACTATGTCGTCCTATGCTGAGGGCACATAGGTCCGTTCCCTTGTCGTTCTACCGGACTATAGAGGCCTATGTCAAGGACCATATTGTCCTATAGAGGACCTACATGCCGATCGCAGAAATCATTAGACGTCAACGAGAACTACTTGGATGGAATCAGGAAGACCTAGCCAAAGCGGTCGGAGTCAGCGGGCGACAAGTCCGACGCTGGGAGGCCGGCGACGTAGAGCCCGGCTTTCAGATCGCTGTCGCCGTCGCCAAGGCGCTGCAGATCTCGCTCGAAGAACTGGCCGGGGAGGACACACACCGAGTCGACATGACTGGCGAGTGGTGGGCGTGCTGGCAAACCTGGAAAGACGGGCAGGAAGTCATCAACTCCCCACCAGGTGCGGATACGCCAGCACGGCGAAGTGGCCGAGATAGTCGCTGTCACCCGGGGCACGACGCTTGAAGAAGGTGGCTACCTCTGGCGAGGGGAGCTACGTCTTTGGGACAACGAGATCCTCATGGGTTGGTACGCGGCCTCCGAGGCCGCCGTCCGGTCCAAAGGAGTCATGTTCTTCGTCCTCCATCAACACGGCATCCACGCCACCGGCCGATGGGTCGGTCTCTCGTACGACGGCCCTCTGGTCACCGGGTGGGGTGCTCTGGCTCGCAGCGAAGAAGAAGTCCTCGCTGTGATGGATGATCTCAAAGCGCAAGGAGACCCTTCTTCATGACCGACATCGTCGAAGTAGTCGTCACCGCCGACAATGCCGAGTGGCTCATAGCCTTCAGTCGCAAACTGGTCGAGGAGCGCTTTGTCGCCTGCGGTCAGCACATCACCCCAATCCGCTCGATCTACCGATGGGAAGGGGCAGTTCAGGACGAGACTGAGATTCGAGTCGCCTACCACACCCGGGCCAGCCTGGTCCCGGCCCTCATCGACCGAATAAAGCAGGATCACCCCTACGACGTCCCTTGCATCCTGGCTCTACCGATCGTCGATGCAAACCCCGACTACGCCGACTGGGTTCGCACACAGACCGGCCCAGACGATCCCGGCACCGTATGACGCTCTTCCCTGAGCGGGTGGGCCAAGCGATTTCGGCCCTACGTATTCGAGTGGAACTGCCATTGGCTTGGCTGACCGACTCGATGATACGGACGCTCCACCCTGCACGAGCTCATGATGCTCGGCCGAGGCCAGACGCCGTAGTCGACCAAGGGCCCCCACGTCAGGTTAGGCGGCTCGACTCCCGGTCGATCTGGCCCATCGGCAACGGCTGTGAGAATCGCCATAGGTGTTGCGACACTTGTCGCGGGCGAACGCTCGCAGTTGGTCACGACTTGGTTGCCTTGGCCGTCCGGCGCAGGTCCCGTACGTCAAGGCCCAACAGATAGGCGGCCCGCTCCGAGCCGGCGTTCCGGACGAAGCGAACTAGCGCGCGCTGATGGGCTTCGACCGCGGCGGCCACCACGACATCAGCCTCGGCGACCAGCTCGGTGCGCCGATGCTCGGCGGCGGCTAAGCGGGCGGCTGCGCGGTCCAGCTCGAGCAGGGCGGCCTTCTCCCGCCGGGCCTGCTCCGCGAGCCGTTCGCTGCGCGCTTCCCTCTCGGGCGTTTGGCCTCTGGCCATTCAGTCACCTCATTTTGTCTGGCCCGATTGTCGGGACCTGTCGCCCACCGGGACCGACTCGGCGATTTCACGGCCAGAGGACGAGAGGCTTTGAGCACCGCAGATTGGGGGGCCGCCGGTGAGGTGCTGAGCAGTTCCCGGTTAGGCCCGCAGGCCGCGACAGAGGCGGAGAGGGTGTCGGGTGGGATCGGTCCTGGGCCGGTCATATTGCCGAGGACGATCGGATCGACGGCGAGCACGGTGATCGCCCGGTCCCAGCTGGCAGCGGCCAACAGCCGACAGGCTGGCTTCCCGTAACCTGTTTTCTGCTGCCGTCATCGCGGCGGTCAGTTCGTGCAGGTCGACGGCGCGGCGAGCGGTCAGAGCCAACACTGTCGGCCTGCTGACATACACCACCCGCTGGGCCCGGCGGGCCTGGGACCCGTGGGCTATCCACAGTTCCCCGGCCTCCACCCTGTCGTTAATCCTCCACCACACATCCGGGTCGACCCCGCGCATGGCCCGGGCGAGGCGCGCCTTCCATCGTGAACGACCCCGCTCCAGCCGGTCGGCCTTGGTCTGCAGCTCACGCAACGCCCGCTCCCAGTCGGACCACAGCTGCCGTTCCAAGGCATGAGCGGCCGACTGACGCCACCTCGCCTGGGACAGGGCCGAGGCCGTCATGCTGTTCATCCGAAGGCCAACGCAGCCTCGGTCGAGCTGGCGGGCCGCCCAATCGAAGTAGGCGCTCGCTGACGTCTGACATCCACCGTGTGTCCACGCGAGCTGGCAGGCCACCATTATCAGTGCGGTGTTGCAGCCGGCGAAGGCATCGAGGGCCGTCTCGCCGGGCCGGCCGGAGAGTCGGGTCGCCCGCTGGGCAGGCTCGACTGGCATGACAGTCGAGGCGCTGTGGGTCGATGCGTCCGGCGGACTCCGCCAGATGTTGCGGCACAGTGTCGCCCAGTCGTCGAGGCGACCCCGCCGGGCGTTGTTTCCCCCCGTCGGCGGCGTCCGTCGTCGTAGGCCCAGATGACCGGTCCCCGCTTATAGGGGACGTGTGGGTCGGGGACGGATCGCCATGACAGCCTGGCGCTGTGTGAGATGGCGATCCCGCAGCCCCAGCAGACGATCGTTCGTTGTGGCAGTCCGGACCGGTCCAGCCCATCGAGCCGAATGTGACGCCGAAGAACGCCTATGTTGGCCTCGACCCTTCCCGCGGCCGAGACCAGTGACGAAGGTATGAGCCCGCACGCCGACAGTGCAAGGTGGCGATAGCGCTCGTCGATCATCGTGCCGGTCATAGCCGACGGCGGTCGTGAATGGTGATCCTGTTGGTGTCGTAATAAGGCGTCATCGCAGCCGGCCCCGGTCCGTGCCGCTCGCTCGGTCAGTCTGGGTCGCGACCTGGGCCTTTGACATGTGGCGTCGCCTCTCGGCCGGCGGCCCCCGTCGGGCCTCTCAGCCATCGGGACCGAGCAGGCGATTTCTCGGGTCAAGGCCGGAGCGCCCCTCGCGTTAGGCGTCTCCGGGGCCCGCGCCCCAGTGTCGCCGCATGAACGGGTGGCACGCCGTCGACGACTGACCCGCTCACCGACCAACCCGGTCCTTCCCCCCTCAACCAATCCGGTCCCGCGCCTCCGAGAATCCGCCGGCCGCCACGCTCAGCACAACTGCCGCCACACGCCGCCACGCACTCCCTGGATTTCCCTGCCTTTCATTCAGACCGACTCGTCTGCTGGACATCTGGCACTGTGGCCGGGCTGTCGTAGCCGGGGCAGCGACGCAACGCTCGCAACTCGCCAGCGGGGTCCCAGAGGGCGGATCGGCCCGGGAGGCGGGCCGCTGGGTGAGGCGTGGTGGCGGCGGGTCGATGCTGACGATGGGCAAGCCATTGAAGATGGGTGGGACCGCCTGGAAGTACCTGGTCGAAAGCGTCTCGGCCGAGGTGGGCGAGGTCCGCCTGGGTGCCGACTCGGCCCGTTATTACGCGGCGAAGGGAACCCCGCCGGGCCGGTTCCTGGGCCGAGGGCTGGACGGTATCGGCCCGCACCCGGGGTCGGTCCGGGTTGGGTGATCAGGTGTCGCCCGAGATGCTGCACCGCATGCTGGCCCAGCTGGCCGACCCGGTCACCGGGGAAACGCTGGGTCGGCCTCCTGCTATCGGGAGGCGGCCGCCGGTCGCGGCGTTCGACCTGACCTTCAGCCCGCCGAAATCGGTGTCGGTGTTGTGGGCCATGGCCGATCGGGGCACCAAGACGGCGATCGAGGACATCATGGTCCAGGCCCTGTCTGAGGTCGTGGGCTGGGCCGAGGACCGGGTGTTCCGCACCCGCAGCGGGGCGCAGGGGGTGCGAAGCGAGGCGGTTCGGGGGGTGGTGGCCAGCGCCTGGTTGCACTACGAGAGCAGGGACGGCGACCCCCAGCTGCACTATCACGTGGTGGTGCTCAACCGAGCCCAGACCGTCTCGGACGGCCGGTGGCGCACGCTAGACAGCCGCGGGTTGCACCAGTGGATCGTGGCCCTCTCGGAGCGGCATGTCGGGCTGGTCGAGGACCTCATGTCCGAGCGGTTCGGGGTGGCCTGGACCGAGATGGCCACCCTGGCCGGCCGGGATCTCAAACGGGAAGTCGAGGGCGTGCCGGTCGACCTGATCGGCGAGTTCTCCCGCCGCACCCAGGCCATCGAGAGCCTGATCGCAGTCAAGGTGGACGAGTTCGAGACGGCCCGAGGGTCGGGCTCCGACCAGCGTGGAGCTGGGTCGCATCCACCGGGTGGCGTGGGGCGAGACCCGCCGGGCCAAGACCCACCGGTCGCTGGGGGAGATGACCGACGAGTGGACCGCCCGGGCCCGCCCGTGGGTCGGCGACCAGCCCGCATCCTGGGTGGCGACCCTGTGCGACCGGGTCGACCTGCCGGTGTTGAGATCGGACGATCTGACCGAAGAAATGCTCGCCGATGTCGCCCGGGCCGCCCTGCATGCCCGCTCGGAGACCCGCTCGGTGTTCACCCCGGCGAACATCTACGCCGATGTCGAACGACAGCTGCACGGCGTACGGTTCGCCCGGGGCGAGCGGGCGCTGGTGGCCGACCGGGCGGTCAGCTTGGCGTTGGGGATAGCGGTCAAGGTCACCCCACCGGAGATCCTGCATGTGCCCGAACATTTCCGTACTCCCGACGGAGTTAGCCAGTTCGCCCCCGCCGCCGGATGGAAGTACACCACCCAGGACCTGCTCGACGCCGAAGCCCGGCTGCTCGCCGCCGGACGGAACACCACCGGGCCGACCGCCAGTTACGGGACCATCGCGGCCGTCTGCGGCGGTCCGCTGCCCGGTCGAACCCACGGTTTGGGGGCCGACCAGGCGGTGGCGGTTGAGCAGATCGCCGCCTCCGGCCGCGCCCTGGACCTGCTGGTCGGGCCGGCCGGCACGGGCAAAACCACCACGATGGCCGGGCTGCTGGCGGTCTGGGAGGCCCAGCACGGGTCAGGCACGGTGAAAGGCCTGGCCCCCTCGGCAGCAGCCGCCGCCAACCTGGGCGAAGAGCTCGGGATCCCGTGTGAGAACACGGCCAAGTGGTTGACCGAACTCGACCGCCAGGACACCCGGCGGACCGAGATCAGCCGGCTGCGAGCCCGCCTCCGCTCCCACCTGCCCACGTCGGCACTGCGGTCGGTGACCGAACGCATCGTCGCCTTCGAGCAGGAGGTGAAACGCTGGGACCTGCACGCCGGCGAACTGCTGATCGTCGATGAGGCCGGCATCGCCGGCACCTTCGCCCTCGACCGTCTCGCCGCCCAAGCGGTCGAAGCCGGAGCCAAGCTCCTGCTGGTGGGCGACTGGGCGCAGCTGGCCGCGGTCGACGCCGGCGGGGCGTTCGGCATGCTCGTCGACGACCGGCCCGTCGTTCCCGAGTTGACCGAGGTGCGACGCTTCCACACCCGATGGGAGAGGCGAGCCAGCGTCGAACTGCGGGTCGGCTCACCGGCCGCCATCGACGCCTACCTGGCGCATGAGCGGGTGGCCGACGGCAGCCGGGCGGAGATGCTCGACGCCCTCTACCAGGCCTGGAGAACCGACACCGAAGCGGGCAACACGTCGTTGATGATCGCCCACGACATAGCCACTGTGACCGAGCTCAACCGCCGAGCCCGCCAAGACCGCATCAACACCGGGCAGGTGGCCCGGGACGGTATCCGCCTAGCCGACGGGCTGGTCGCCGGAATCGGTGACGTCGTGGTCACCCGGCACAACGACCGGCGCCTCCGCCTTGGCGGCGGCGACTGGGTCCGCAACCGGGACCGCTGGACGGTCACAGCCACCCATGAGAATGGGAGCATGACGGTCCGCCACGCCGACAACCACGGCCAGATCGTGCTGCCCGCTCGATTACGTGGCCGAGCACGTCGAGCTGGGATACGCATCGACCGCCTACAGCACCCAGGGCCGCACCGTCGACACCGCCCACGCCCTGGTCGGAATCACCATGACCCGCGAAGTCCTCTACGAATCGGTCCACCCGCGGGCGGACATCCAACCACCTGTACGTCGACGTCCAACCCGAACCGGCCGGGGCGGACATGACCCACGGCCCGGCCGAACGTCTCGACGTCCGCGAAGTCCTGCTCGACTGTCGCCGCCCGGCGGGGGAGCGAACTGTCCGCCCACCAGACCATGGCCGCCGAATGGGCCAAAGCCACCGGATTCGAGCAACTGGCCAAAGAGCACCAAACCCTCGTCGCCGACGCCACCGCAGAACGCTGGGACCGGGTCATGGACCGGGCAGGACTGTCCCCCGCTTTGCTCGACCGGGCCCGCCAGTCGCCCGACTGGGTCCACCTGCTCGGAGCCCTGCGGGATGCTGACAGCCGGGGGCTCGACGTCGAAGCCGCCCTCCCGCACCTGGCGGCCGGCCGGCCCATCCTTCCCGGAGACGACCCCGCCACCGTGCTACAAGCCCGATTGCGCCGCTGGGAAACCGCCAGCGGCGGCCGCTGGCGGGCCCGCCAAGACATGATCGCCGGGCTGGTGGCCCGCGCCTCCGGCGTCACCGACGCCGATCTCGCCCAGGCCATCCGACAGCGAGAAGCAGCCATCATCGAAAGGGCACGCAGCCTGGCCGAACACGCGGTCGACACCGGCGCGTCCTGGACCCGACCGTTCGGCCAGGAACCCGCCGGCTCCCCGGGGAGCACAGCCTGGTGGGATCGCCTCGCCGTCATCGCCACGTACCGCGACCGCTGGGACATCACCACCGACCAGCCCCTCGGAATGAAGGACAGTGTCCGGTCCGCTCAGCACGCTGCGCATCGAACTCGAGCCCTCCGCGCCGCCCACGAAGCAGCCCAACTCGGCGGTGCCGCACCCAACCCGGCCGTCTCCGAGCCGGTCACGCCGGCGGCCGACATTCAAAGAGGAATCGACCTATGAGCAGAGCCACGCGGCGCTACCGCAAATGGGAACGCCACACCCGCGAGCAGGCCTGGGACGACGCCCGCCAGCTCGCCCTCGACCTCTACCACCGCCGACCGAGCCTCATCACTCCCTACGGGATCGGCGTCGCGCTCGAACCCGGCGAACTCATCTACCGGCAAGTCTGGGCCCGCTACTCGACCCTCGGGGCCACATCCGACCTGATTCGACGGGCGCGGTCGACTCCGCCCTGGCTCGCCGCTGTGGCGGGACTGGGAATGGTGCGACACCCTCATCACCTCCCACCGGCTCGTCACCCGCCTCGCCAGCTGACAGCGGGCGGCTCATCTCCAACTGGTGGACCGCGATCGGCGGCGTCCAAGTCGACCTGGAACACCAGACCGTCACCATGGACGACCGGACCAGCGAATGGCGCGGCGTCTACGCCGGACCGGCGACGCCGATCATCGCGGTAGCAGCGATCGAACGGATCCACGGCCCGGAGGCTCTGATAGACCATCCGGGTCTTGCCTCGCTGCGCAGTGCAATCTCGACGCGGAGCAGAGCATCTGGACGAGATCGAGATCGTTCGGGATTCAGACGCGCTCATGCAAGCGTGACACGCCCTCCATAGCTACAGGGCGATCGAGGACCGTTGCTTTGACCTTCGCCTTGAAACGGCTTACTTCCGGATGCCTCAGGCCCTTCAGAGGGCGCATCACAGGCGACCTTGGCAGTGAAAACACACTGGATGGCGCGGTTTCCCCCCGTCATGACCATCCTCAGTCGGTCGATTTAGCGTCGCGAGTGGACCGGGCGATGACCCCATCCACCTCGGACCACAGGACGCTGGGCTGACCACCCCGGTGCCTGATCGTCAGTCCTGCCGTCTCGGCCATCCGCCGCAACGCTGGGGACGACATGCCCAATCTGCTGGCCGCTCGACGCAACGTCACCCAGTCCTCCTGTGGCTCTCGTGCTCGTGGATCCAGACGACGGCGACTGCCTTCGGGGAGTAGGTGGGCGACATCGGTGGTGTCGGAGTCAGCCAGAGTCCGTAGGGCCGGGACGTAGCCGTTCGGCACTCCCGTAGATCTCCATCTCCGGACGCGATCCACGTCCACGCCCACGGCCTCCGCAACCTGATCTTCGCTCCAACCGTGTCGCTCAACCACGGCGTCGAGGAGATGGCGGTTCCTGTCTGTGTAGGGCACGGATCCCGGTCCGTAGCTGCCTGGAGGGATCCGGGTGCCCGAGCGGAGAGCCTCGACCTCCGAGCCCGGCACCTGGGGGTGCCCAGTGCGTCCACCGATGCTGATGCCTGCTCGCTTCGCCATCGCCCGGAAGACGAAGGTGGACACCCCGAGGCGATTGGCGGCTGCCCTCACCGAGAGCCATTCGCCGGTGCCATCAGCCATGGGCCAGGTGCCCGATGGGGGCGACAGATCTCTCGGTGCGAGGACAAACCCACACGGCGGTCCCGTCGAGGTCCACGGGCTTGAGGGGGTGAGAGTCGGGGTGGTCGGGGCATTCGGGCCAGACCGCTGACCGGCCCAGACCCCACAGGGCCTCCACGATCTCCTCCTGGAACACGTCGGCTACCTGCACCACCCGGAACGCCAGAGGCTCATCGGGCCAGACCCCGAACCCCCTGCCGGTGCCGTCCGGCCAGCGGATCCAACCCGACGGATAGTCGTCGTCGTTGGCCCAGTCGAAGTCCACGATCTCGGGCGTGGCCGTGGCGGCGGCCGTGATGTCAGCCATCACGATCTCCAGGGCCTCGGAGAGGACGGGATCCACGCTTAGTGCCGTTGGTGCAGCCACTCCTCGGCCTCGTCGGCTACGGACGGTTGGTACCGCTGGAGGCGGTCGACCAGATCGGGCCTACGCTCCCGGCGGATCCAGGCGTCGATGATCAGGGTGGCAGCCACCCAGATCGACACGAAGGCGACCACGAGGAGGGGGACGGGCACGGACGACAGAGTATGCGTCCTGGTGCGCACAGAACGTTCCGAGCAGGGGGAAGGAACCGGCGTGGTCGCGGGGGTTTCTGGAATCGCGTCCCGCCAGCCGTCATGAAGGCCGATCAGGCAGAATGAGATGTCGTGGGGCAGAGGAACTGGAGATTGACGCTGGGGGTTGGCACGCTCGCGGCGGTGCTGACGGCCGGGTGCGGGGCACGATCCACCCCGAGACGGTCAACGTGGTTCAGGCCTCAGCGGCGGCCACGGCGAGGAGCCAGACCGTGCAGATCGTCTCCACGTTCACCCAGCCCGGGGAGCCGCCCTCGACCACTCGACTGGTCTACGACTACCAGCATCACCGGGGGGAGAGCTTCTCCTCGGGCGTATCCCGGCCACAGCCCGACACCATCTTCGAGGGCTCCCAAGGTTTACTTTGAGCCTCCAGAGAGGCGGCCGGAGGGCTCCTCGGCGTCAAGGTTCCGACTGGCAACAAGCACTGGCTGATATACGACGACACGTCGAAGAGTCAGAGTGATCAGCTGGCCAGCCTGTTGGATCCGCTGTTGCCCAACGGGGACGTAGCGACTCTCCTGGACCGCTTGGCTCCCATTGTCTCGGGTCGGTTCACCCATCGGGCACGGCGGTGGTGGGCGGGGTGACGACGAGCCCTCTACGACGTGACCCTCGACGTGGCGCACCTGAAGAAGCCTTCGGACCCCTTGATGACACTGAGCCCCTCGGGGCCACTTCAGCTTTGGGTGGATTCGCAAGACCGGGTTCGTCAGGTTCGCTTCTCGTTCTCCTATCCGCAGACACCGGTCGTGACCGAGACCTCCGACTACACGAACTTCGGTGCCGCCATCAACGTGACCATTCCTTCAGCCAGCGAGGTCGAGAGCTTCCAGCAGTGGTTGAAGGACTTCTCCGCGGCCGCTAAGGCCGCACACCCGGATCCGGGGTCGGGGTAGGGATTGGGTGGACCGGATCGAGCACATCGGGTAACTGCCAACCCGGCGACAGTTGAACCCGCCACGAAGGCGGACGCCGCCGTGGCTCGTTGTCTGCGGCGTAGTGCTCATCGCCATTGTCATCCTCGGTTTGGTGTTGCACTTCACGAGACATTCAGGCATCAGCTACACCGACGGCCTGAGCCCGACCCCTCCCACGCCAACCCAGGCCGCCGCCATGGGCCGCTACTACGACATCAACGTCCCAGCACGGGAGCCGGGGCGTTCTGCTGGTCCGGTCGGCTGCGTGGTGGCCAAGCCCCTGGCAACTCGGCAGCTATCCGGGGGCGTCTCCGAAGCGTTCGTCCAGATGTACTCCGCGCACTGTCCGTCGTGTCTTCAGCCCAACCCCAGATTCAGACATCAGAAGAGATACCAGTGGCGTTCCGCTTTCAAGGTTCGCGGGTTGAGTCAGTAGAGGCGGCTGACGCTACCGGTGGTCCGCCGTGGTTCGATCAGATCGGGAAGTACTTCCCACACCAACTTCGGGGCGCCGCCGCCAACCAAGAGCTATCTCCCCAGCAAGCGGCGTCGGCGTTGACACAAGCCGACCGAGCAGCAGGGTGCCCGCACACATGATCATCACTTCGCCACCCAGTTCAACTCCCGCTGGGTGATGTCGGCCCGGCCAGGGACTGTAATCCACGATCAGGGCCGCTGACGCAGCCAGGTTTCCGCTTCATCAGCTACAGACAGCTGGTACGGCCTGAGGCGCTCCGCCAGGTCTGCTCGCCGGTCACGGCGAATCCTGGCGTCAAGGATGAGGGTGGCGCCCACCCAGCCGAGGACGCCGTTGACGACGAAGGCCACAATGAGGGCGGCAGGCACGGTATGCGCCCTGCGTGCGCACAGGACGGTCGGCGCAAGTGTGTCAAGCTTTGCAAGTGACCGATGGCGCAACTGATGGGGCAACCACTGGGCGTTCCGGCCTTCGATAGGTCTCCAAGCGCTGGCGCTGGTGGGGGTCGTCGGCTGGGTCGTCGTATCTGCTTTGATCACCGCCGACCCCCGATACAACCTCGCGCTGGACGTGTTCATATGGGTCTGCACGGTGGTTGTGGCGGTCGGGGCGTGGAGTTGGGCGTTCCGGCCGTTCCTGGCTGTCAACGACGAAGGGGTGATAGTCCAAAACCCTCTGAGCCGGTATGAGATCGCCTGGGCCGACATTCGGTCGGTAACGCCCGGTTACTACGGAATCGCCATCAGACGCACCGGGGGTCGGGTGGTCGTACGCGGCGGCGGTTCAGAAGTGGAACATTGACCGATGGATGGGTGTGTACTCCAAGGCGGACCAAGTCGCGGACCTTCTCCGCTCCCGGATGCCACCCGCGTCATCAGGAGAGGACGACCGGCTCGATTCGAGCTACGTAACTCCCCTTCGCCATAGGCCGGAGACCTTCGATGAGATTCCGCGCCGCCTTCATTCCGACCTCTACAACAGGACCGCGGAGCAAAGGAAAGGACCCAGACTGACTGCCTGCTAGTGCGGTGGGCGAGATACGTAACCGTTCGGCTCCCCATGGATTTGCATCTCGTGATCCGGTTCGGGACAAGGTTGAGCGAGCGAACCCCCTGCCGGTGACCTACCCTTACCTACGCCATGCCCATCATGTTTGCTGTGAGCGCGCTCGGCTGTGTTCTGGCCCTGGTAGGAGCGGTTCATTTCCACAGTTGGTACCACTCGCGTGGTTCCTCCTGCTTTTCGTGATCGCGGTCATGTCTGGCGTGTTTGTCCTCTTGTCGTGGCGCTCCAAGCACCACCTCGGTTAGCTGGTTGCTCCAGCGGACGATGCGGTCTTACTCCCGGTCGCGACGACGCCCCTGTATCCCTCCCAGCTCCCAGTCCTCCGCCGGGTAGCGACCCACCTGTCCCGCCGAAATCAGGAACATCCCCCAGCCCGCATGTAGGTGTCGGTGCGGGGGACTGGTTAGAATTAGGCCCTGCAGGCGGAGTGGCACAAACAGCCGCTTAGCGGAAGCTGGGTGCCTCCGGCAGGACTCGAACCTGCGACGCACGGTTAGGCAGCGACCGCGCAGTTGGCGAGGAAACGCCCGTTGACCAGGACAGATTTGCAGAGGGCTTGCTCGCATCGACCGACGAGGACACGAACAGGACACACATGGTGCTCGTCGGCACCGGCTCGCGAATCAAGAGCTATCCCGTAGTTGTCACCCGCCATGAAAGCGTTGCGCTAGCGACGCGAAAAAACTACTGGTATTACCTGGAACTCAGGAGAGGATTATGTATGCCTTTTATCCCAATGGGCCTCGACGATGTCCGCATGGAACCGCCGGAAGTGGCCGAAGTGATGGCGGCGGCGGAGGCGGGGCGGAGGCGGCGGAGGCGGCAGCGACGGCAGCGTCGAAGGCGGCGACGGCGAAACCCGGAACGCAGGGGGCGAGCAGACGCGGCAGCGGCGGCGAGAGCAGCGGCAGCGACGGCGCATGAAGCGGCACTGGATAAAGAACTGTCGGCCGACGCCGGCTGGGAGAGGTGGCGGAGTAGTTCAGGACCGCGAAAGTCATACCGCAGTATCCACTGACCAACAGGTCAGTGCCCATTCTTCTATCGAAGTGTGCCACACCTTTCAAGGTATATCTCCGTGGCCCACTCAGCGTGGTCGTGGCAGCGGTCCGTGCGGATGGTGCCAGGTTCTGCGATGGTGGTGCCCGACAAGCCGCTCCGCTCGCCCACGCCGCTGGGTAGCATCCCCGCTCCTGACTTCTCCATGTGGAGGCTACTCGGCGCGTCGGCGACGAGGATGACGAGCCACCTCCCAGCGTCGCTTAGGGTCCACGCCAAGTTAGTTCGCGCGTAGTATTGTGGCCGTATGGAGGTCACACCCGAGGGGCTCGCGCGATTCTTCGATGTGGTCCTCCCGCATATGAACGAGGTGCAGCGTCGTGTGGTGGCGGGGGCGGCGTCGGAGATGTTGGGGCGGGGCGGCAAGACCGTGGTGGCCGCGGCGTCGGGGATGAGTCGCAACACGGTGATCAAGGCCGAGGCCGAGGTGGTGGCAGGGATCGAGCCGTCGGCTCGGTTGCGGCCCCCGGGCGGTGGCGACAAGCCGCTGGTGGACAAGCAGCCCGGCCTGTTGGAGGCACTCGATGATCTGGTGCACCCTGACACCCGGGGTAACCCGATGTCGTTGTTGCGTTGGACGTCGAAGTCGTCGACCAAGCTGGCCGAGGATCTGGTGCGCCAAGGTTTCGAGGTGTCGGGCCGCACAGTCCTGCGGCTGTTGCACCGTCTGGGCTACTCGTTGCAGGCTAACGCCAAGGTCACGGAGGGCCGTCAGCATCCCGACCGCGACGCCCAGTTCCGCTATCTGGCCGACATGGCCCAAGGGTTCATCGACGACGACCAACCGGCGATCAGCGTGGACACCAAGAAAAAGGAGTTGATCGGCCAGTTCGCTAACGGCGGCGCCGAGTGGGCGCCCGTGGGCGAACCGGAGCGAGTAGGCGTGCACGACTTCGCTGATCGGGCTCTGGGCGAGTTCGCCAAGGCCATCCCTTATGGGATCTACGACCTGTCCAACGACGAGGGATGGGTCAACGTCGGCGACGTCGCGGACACCGCCGAGTTCGCGGTCAACGCCATCGGAGCCTGGTGGTATCAGATGGGCCGAGCTCGCTTCCCCGACGCGGCACGGCTGTTGATCACCGCCGATGCCGGAGGCTCCAACGGATATCGGGTCCGGGCCTGGAAGGTAGAACTGGCCCGCCTGGCGGCCGAGACCGGTCTGCGCATCACGGTGTGCCACTATCCGCCCGGCACGTCGAAGTGGAACCGGATCGAGCACCGCATGTTCAGCTTCATCACCATGAACTGGCGGGGCCGGCCCCTCACCACCGTGCGCACCATCATCGAACTGATCTCGGCCACGAGCACCACCACTGGCCTCAGCATCCAAGCCGCCTACGACCCGGGCTGGTATGCCACCGGCGTCAAAATCACCGACAAACAACTCGCCGCCGTACCCCTCCACCCCCACGACTTCCACGGCGAATGGAACTACACCATCGACGCTCAATCAATCCCGGCGTGAGCCCTTAGCTGGGCCAACTTATTGAAATCGGCGAGGAGCGATCCGTAGAGCTGAGTAAAGGGCCGATTCTTTCCGCTCGGGATCGGGCGGTTGTACTTCACCTCGATCGAGATACCCGGCTCCGGACCGACCCACAGGTCGGTGCGCCTACCCTGTCCGGACGGCCGCTCAAACACGATGGAACCGGGAGGAAGGTCATAGGCAGCCTGGAATCCGAGCGCTACACAGAAGTGAACGGCATGCTCTGACCCCGGAGGCCCCGCGGCGTCGACTTGGGCACGAAACTGGTTCGCAAACCCGTCGAGGGCAACGATCAGATGGTTGGGGTGATCGATATCCACGACTCCACCGTCTTACTCGACATGCTCAATCAGACGCGAAACTTCTTTTCTGGGAAGTTCCAGCCGGTTGGAGAGCTGAACCTCACCATGGCCGGTACTGTTCCTCGAGCGGTGGAGGAGGGCTGTACTGAGAAATCTGACCGTCACGGATCATGTAGAGCCGGAACCAAGGGTCGCCGTCATCGCGCAGAATAAGCTGGACCCAGTCCGGTTCGTCCCAGTCGGACCTGCAACATGGTCGACGAACGCGTCGACGTTGAGGTAGTTCGTCACTCCCGCCCAGATCGTGGCAGTTGGCCATTTGCTGCCTCCCCAAGCTTCACTGCCAAGGGCGCCAGTGAGGGGGAATAGATTGCCTGGGCTTCCGTCGGTAAGATCGTCAGCTTTGGGAGCCTGATCCCGGATCCAGAAGGATAGGTCCTCTAGACGGTGCTCATCCTCGGGGAAGACGCTCAGCAGGATCTCGGTTAATCGGCTCATAACTTCAATAATGGCATAGCAAATGTTTGTCGTCCCGGTGTGCTGCTACCTACAGTCACAACGGGCGGTTACTGGAAATCCAAGGTCCTCTTGGGGTCCGCGGGAGCTAGGGGATATTGTCGTGACTCCTAGATGCCATCCGGAGGTGCCGACCTCGCAGCACCAGGCATGACAATTGCTACTGGAGGGGGCCCTGAGCGGCGAACTCTGAGCCGCACCCACGGGCGCGTCCGCTTCCCCGGGCGCTCGGGACGCCAAAGCGCATGCGGACTCCCATCGTGTAGTGCACCCGATGCCGGACCGCGAGGGTGTCATTGGCTCAGAATCCCGAGTCAAAGCGCATCACGATCTCCGCACTCGCCCCGGCTCGGCGGATCCGTGCTACCCCTCGTCGATGAAGTGCCGGCTCCTTGGGCGGTGTTCGCCGAGGCTTTTCGCATCCGGGCGTGGAGGATCTCGCCGGTATCGACCTGGCTGGCCAGGATGGGGTGGTAGCCCTACACCTTGGTGTACCCGTAGGCTGCGCCTTCCTTCAGCTTGCCCTCCACAGCGCAGATGGTGGAATCCACATCGATCACCGCCCCTGCCATGCCTGGCCCCGATACCAGTTCCCACGCCCGGGCTAACACTTTGCCCACCACGGCTTCGAGCTAGCGGACATGACCGAAACTGAACGCCCGCAAGAACGTGCCCGACGTGGAAGGAAACATCACTCGATGCCCTAGCACCCTCGCACTGTCTCCCGACCGCAGAACATCGGCATGATGGAATTGGCTTCCTCGGCAACCGCAATCCTCCTTGCCCAGGAGGCATTTCTGGTGGATACCCGGCCTACCTCACCACTAGCTTAAGCCCCTCATCGGTGGATCGAGGCTTAGGCGCCACTCGGTCATTGCGCCGACGAGACGAATCAGAATCAAAGCACCCAGCTGTTTGGTTCGGTCGGTGGGACTGTCTCATCGACGATGACCAGCGTGCCCGGTACGATCCCGTAGCGATCCTGCCACGCCGGGGTCGCTTTGACGCCGTCCGAGCGGGTGGCGTGCTCGTAGAGCAACTTGGCGGCGTTCACGCCCCGTATGCCGGCCACCCGAGAGAGGATCCGAACGGCGTTCTCGGCCACCGACACTCCCAACACCTGACCCCCGGCGGCGGCCCACGCCTGGGCCACCGCCGCCGTGGCAGTGGTCTTGCCGGTGCGGCCGGGCCCACCAAGGCCTGAAGACGGGCGCCCGAGCCCAGCACCGCCCTCGTCGCCTCCGCCTGATCGTCCCCCAGACCGTTGGCGCCGATCACCTGCTCTACCAACTCGGCGGGCACCCTGGGGGCGCTGCGATCCTCGGCGGCGGCCAATACGGCGTTCTCGGCGGCCAGCCCGACGGCCGTGGTGTAGCGGGCCGCCCCGTGCTGGGTGTACACCGATTCGCCGTCACCGCGCCGGCGCAAGACCTCGGGCACCATAAACACCAGGGGAGGGGACAGGGCCATCACGCCCCAGCGTTCATCGTTCAACGCCGCGTCGGCCAGGGCTCGCACGTGATCCAACCGTGAGGCGACGCTCTCATCAGCCCGAACCGGGCAGCGCCGGGTGAGCTCGCGGATCAGGTCGTAACGGGTCCAGGTCGACTTGGCGGCATCCACCGCGGCAATAGCCTCCGCTATCACCGCCTCACCGCCCGCCGCCGCTCCGGTGTCGGGTAGCTGGGGCTTCCCCTCGGGGCGGTCGCCGGCGGCGGTCGCTCGAGCCCACACCTCAGCCAACGTGCTTCCCCAGCTGGGCTCGGGACCGCGCCTCCCAGCGGGCCAACGCCGCTTCGGTCGACTCCGGCGTGTGTGGTTTGGACGGCCGGGTGTCCAAGGTCGTCGACCTCGACGGAAACGGTTGCCGATTTTCTCGATGACCACCGGCGAAGTGATGCTCTGGCCGAGATGACGGCACAACTGGTTCACCTGCGGGCCGACCTGCATCTTCGCGACATACGCGTTGAGATACAGCCGATCGACACACGCCACGTCGAGCGCGACATGACCGTCGAGCACCTCATTGATATTCACTACGCTGGCCACACCACAGCATGCGCGCACGAGGGCGGGCTCTGCCCGCCCGACACGCCTCACCCATCGCACCGGCCGCGCCGGAGGGGGCCGGGGGGAGGTCCTGACCTCCTCCCGCGAATTGTGGGTGGCGATAACGGCCCCGTTGGTGGGCAGTTGAGGTTGCCCGGTCTGTCAGGTTATGGCTCGGGTGGAGCCTTGCTGGTCGTGGAGGTAGTAGAGGCTTGCGCTGCTGACGATTTGTTCGAGCGGGAGGCCGTCGGGCCCATACACGTAGTCGGTGGTGCCGTCTTGGAGCCGCTCTGGGGTACACCGTTGGAGATGTTGGTGTCCCAGGTGAACGCTTCGGTGCTGCTGTTGTTGACGGTTTTGGTCATGCGCAGCCCGTCAGCGTTGTAGGTGTACATCAGGGGCATCTAGTAGGCCCTCCATGCCGACGCTGATATCGACCTCGACGGGGTGGCGTAGTAGCAGATCGATCCTGTCACACCGACATCAGCGTAGGCGCTGCCGCCGAAGCGGCCGCCGAGCGATGTGCCTGTTTCCCGACTGACCCAAGATGAAAGAGCCTGACCGCCAGGGGAATCGGCGACTCTAGCTCGAATGATCCAGCGGAGGTGGCGCGGACGGTCGTGCTCCGTGCCGCTCGCACCACTTGGAGAAGGCGGATGGGTTGAACGGCGGAAAGTTCCGTGCATTTACGGGAATTCCAAGAAAGATGCTGGCGGCTGCGTACTGGCGTGGACGCCGGACGAACCATACGATTATCCAAATACACATTGACACGAGAGCTGCAATCGCTATGCCGTACAACACTCCATGTAGCCCCGTGTGGCCACGGAGAGCACCTGCTAAAATGGCAAACACGACAGCTATGATACAAGAATAAAAGGCAAAGAAACGCGCCTGGAAGGCGCGGTATCTGAGCTCCGACGCTTCCGGTCCAATAATGCTATCCCACCTGGCATGAAATCTGACTCGCGAGTTCCTAGCAAGTGCCATCATTGGCCTCAGCTAATGGCTTCAAGCCATCCCAGGTCGTAGTCCCTATGCCACCAGAGCCTAAGAGACCCTGGATAGCCGTGATCCCGTTAGCCCAATCGACCTCGCCGGCCGAGAGACCTGCGCCGAAGCCAACTGTGCCTGCAACGGCGTCAGCACAGTTTGCGACCGTTGCGTCCTCAGCGCATTCCGGGACGTCGGCCCCGGCGGCGACCCCGCCTGCTACGGTACTGACTCCACCGTAGGTTCCGGCGTCCACCCCGAGGAGATCGCGTCCGCCCCTTCGTAGGCTCCAAACGCACCAGCCGCGATTTCGCCAACTCCGGTCGCCAAGGCGACGACACCGGCCGCCGCTCCGACGATCTGGAGAGTTCCTCGCCAGGCTACGGGCGCCCCGTTACATCCGCTCGGCGGATTGGGTCCTGTGCATTCGGCGACGATCTGTTTGTAGGAGGGGCTGTTGTAGTTGGCGGAGACGCTCAGGCCGCTTGGGTCGGCGTTGTTGATGGGATCGTCCGATGCGTGCGTGTATGGCGCTTGGGTGAGCGACTCGATCGGGTCGATCGAGAGGAATTGTGCGGTGGTGGGGTCGTAGTAGCGGTTGATCAGGTAGATGAGGCCGGTTTCGGGGTCGCAGTAGGCGCCGGTGTATCCGAGGGGGGTGGTAGTGCCGGTGGTGGCGGTGGTGGTGCCGTAGGGGTTGTAGGTGGCGGTGCCGACGACGGTGCCGTTGGTGTTGGTGAGTGTTCGGGTGGAGCCGAGTTGGTCGTGGTGGTACCAGGTGACGGCGCCGGTGGTGATGTTTATTTGTTCGAGTGGCAGTCCGTCGGGTCCGTAGATGTAGTAGTGTGCCGATTCCGAGATTCGTTGGCAATATTGGGCGAGGCTGTCGAAGATCTCGTCGGCGGTCTTGTGCCAGACGTAGGGGCGGGGATCGTCGTTCCAGGTGCCGACCCAATGGGTGATTGAGGTGGCGAGTTCTTTGACGCTGCGATGGGTGCCTCGCCGGAGCCATTTGTTGGTGATCTCGGCGAACCAGCGTTCCACCAGGTTCATCCAGCTGGACGAGGTGGGCGTGAAGTGGAACTCGAAGCGAGGATGACGGAACAGCCAGCGCCGGATGGCCGGGGTCTTGTGGGTGGAGGTGTTGTCCAGCACGACGTGAACGGTCAAGCTCCGGCGGGACAGTGCGGTCGATGAGGTTGAGGAACTTCTGGAACTCGATGGCCCGGTGGCGGGGGGTGAGCTGGTGGGTCACGACCCCGGTGGCCAGGTTCAACGCCGCGTACAAGTCGATGGTGCCGTGGCGTACGTAGTCATGCGACATGCGCTGGGAGTGCCAGGCAGCAACGGGAGCACCGGCTGGGTCCGGTCCAGGGCTTGCACGGCCGTTTTCTCGTCGACGCAGACCACCACCGCATGATCGGGCGGATTCATGTACAGCCCGACGATATCTCTGACCTTGTCCACGAACAGCGGGTCGGTCGACAGTTTGAACGTGTCGATCTGCCAGGGTTTGAGACCGAACGCCTTCCAGATCCGACTGACCGTCGGCTGGCGCATCCCCAAAGACGCGGCCAGACCCCGCGTCGACCAATGGGTGGCATTGTCCGGCTTCTCGGTCAACGTTTTGACGATCACCGCCTCCACGTGCTCATCGAGGACGGTGTGCGGCGCCCCCGAGCGGTACTCGTCGGCCAAGCCCTTCAGGCGTTTGGCCACGAACCGGGCCCGCCACTTGCCGACCGTGGCCTGCGAGCAGCCCAACTCGGCGGCCACCTCCTGGTTCGTCTTGCCCTCCGCGCAGCCCAGCACGATCTTCGACCGCAACGCCAAACTCTGCGGGCTCAACGGCCGGCGCGCCCAGCGCGCAGAGCCTCTCGCTCCTCGTCTTCGAGGGTCAGGACAGCCTTCGGTCGACCGGTTCGAGCCATGCGCACCTCCATCGTCGCATGACCCGAACCCGCCCCGCCGCACCGAAATTCCCGATCCACCAACTATTCCTACGAACCTACGAATCAGGACACTAGTTGGTGCTGTCGGAGATGACGGTGGGGGTGTCGGTGCCGATGGTGTCGTAGGTGAAGTGGGTGAGGGTGGCGCCGACGGTTTTGGGGGCTCGCAGTCCGTTGCCGTCGTAGGTGTAGGTGGCGGTGGTGGCGCCGCTGGTGTAGGTGGTGAGCTGTTCGGCTTGGTTGTAGGTGAGGGTCTGGGCGTTGCCGACGGTTGGAGTTACGGTTATCCGGTCGCCTCGGGTGTCGTAGCCGTATTGGGTGGGTGGTCCGGGGTTGGCGGGTTTGAGGGCGATGGCGGCGGTGGCCCAGGCGGCGGAGCCGCTCTGGGTCCAGGAGGTGGATATGGGCCCGGGGGTGGGGTCGGTCTGGTAGGCCATGGGGTTGAAGTAGGAGGAGCCTGAGGAGGGCCCGTTGGTGTCGGCCGAGGGGGGTGAGGCGCTGACGGTGTCGGACAGGTTGGACGTTTCGAAGATCAGATCACCGGGGGTGGTGGTGGTGAGGGTGGGGGTGGTGGCGGTGGTGCTGGTGCCGTTGGCGGTGTTGGCCACGTCTAGGGGGCTGGTGGTGGCTACTCCGGAGAACTCTTCGGCGTAGGCGGCGAGGGTGTCGGTGCCGGCGGTCATGGTGGCGGTGATAGTGGTTGTCCCGGTCCCGCCGGTGGAGTTGACGCCGTACCACACCTCGTCGTCGCCCGCCGCGGCGGTGCCCCCTGCGGCGCCTTTGACCCAGGTCACCCCGCCGCCGGTCACGGTGGACACGGTGGGCAGTGACGTTTTGAGGTTGTCGGCCACCATCAACACCAGGGCGTCACCGGCGGTCACATTCGCCGGCAGGGTCACGGTGATAGAGGACTGATGGGTGGTGGTGTAGTTGGTGGTGGCCGACTGCACCGCCCGGATACCGGTGGGTGCTCCTGGGTTGGCGGGTTTGAGGGCGATGGCGGCGGTGGCCCAGGCGGCGGAGCCGCTCTGGGTCCAGGAGGTGGCTATGGATCCGGGGGTGGGGTCGACCTGGTAGGCCATGGGGTCGAAATAGTTGCCGCTGTTGGACGGCCCGATGTTGTCGATCCAAGGCGATCCGGGTGAGCCGGTGACGTTGTCGAACAGGTTGGAGGTTTCGAATACCAGGTCGCCGGGGGTGGTGGTGGTCAGGCTGGGGCTGTTGGCGGTGGCCCCGGTGCCAGAGGCGGTGTTGGCCACATCCAGCGGGCTGACGGTGGCGATGCCGGAGTCTTCGACGGCGTAGGCGCCCAAGGTGTCGGTGCCGGCGGTCATGGCGACGGTGATGGTGGTTGTCCCGGTCCCACCGGTGGAGCCCACCCCGTACCACCTCGTCGTCGCCGGCGCCGGGGGTGCCGCCGGCGGCGCCTTTGACCCAGGTGACCCCGCCGCCGGTCACGGTGGACACGGTGCGCAGTGACGCTTTGGGGTTGTCGACCACCATCAACACCAGGGCGTCACCGGCGGTCACGCTGGCTGGCAGGGTGACGGTGATAGAGGACTGGTTGGGTGGTGGTGTAGTTGGTGGTGGCCGACTGCACCGCTCTGATACCGGGGGCGGCGGCGTTTTGGTTGGTGAGCTGGTCGGCCGGGTCGAAGCTCTGGGTGGTGTTGGGCTCCAGCTGGGTGGGGTCGTCGGGCGGGTTGTAGGTGTACTTGGAGGTGTCTACGCCGGTCAGTTGGTTGAGGCTGTTGTAGCTGTAGGTGTGGTTGTCGGCGGGCACCCCGGTGGAGGTGACTGCGGTGGTCTGGTTGGCGTTGTCGTTGGTGTAGCTGAACGAGGCCAGGGTGGTGGATCCTTGGGCGGTGTTGATGCCGGTGATCACGTCGGCGGGGTTGTAGGTGTAGGAGTCGACCACGGGGGCGGCGGTGGTGGGGGCGGTGCCGGAGGTGAGTTGGTCGTCGGCGTTGTAGGTGAAGGTGGCGGTGTTGGACTTCCAGTCGGTTTGGGAGGATTGGCGGCCCTCGGCGTCGTAGCTGCGGGTGACGCTGCCCACCGAGTTGGGGTAGGCGGTGAAGGTGACGGACGAGACGACCGATTTGATGTCATGACGAAGCTGCCTTGTTCATTACATCAAATCCTGCCATTAGGAGCGGACCGGGATTGCGCTGTAGGCGACGGCCCCGGTCGGCGCCGACACACTTACCGGGTTCCCCCAGTTGCTGAAGTTCACTTGCTCGCTGGTGTTGGCAGCCGGGGATGTGTCGAACTCGACTGGCAGATCGGACCCAGTAGCTATGTAGAGGGTAGCGGGGGACCGAACACCGTCGGGTGAGGCTGACGTGCCTTGGATTCCGATAACGGCTTGGCCGGCCTTGGTTGTCTGAAGTGTTTCGCTGAGTTTCCCAGTCAGTGATACCTCACCGAGGGCAGAAGACAGGGAGACACCCAACGACACGGCCGGATAGGGCTGTTCGGTCGGCTGGATCGAGATCCACCGGTTAGCCAGCGCTGTGGCTTCAGAGGCCGCGAACCCGAGGTAGCTGGTGACCGCTTTGCTATTGCCCTGGACGAATGCCGTCCCGCCCGTCACGATCACCTGAGCCCGGGCCGCGCCTGCTGTGACCATTTGGTGGCCACCCATGGGCCCGGCGTCCTGGGTGATGGTCATCTGTTCGGACCCCCCTCGGTCCAAAACGGCGATATGGGCCCAGTTTTTGGCCTGGGCCGCGGCCATAGCCTTGGAGTAGAGGACAGACGGTGTTGCTGGGGTAGCCGGCAGCGTGGTCGACTCATTTGCCGAGTGGCTCGACGAACCACAGCCGGCGATGGCCAGCCCGACCAGGGCGCCAACGACCAGCAGAGCGGATCGAACGGGTTAGCGGCGATGAACTGACTGGAATCTGGTCGGCCGGCCAAACGGCGCGTCTGATAGTGATGATGACATTCGGCGCCCCTCGGCTCGTCCGATCGGTAGAACCCCCTCCGCTGCAGCTGCCTGTGCCCGGCGGGAGTCGACCATTGATTCTACATACGTTCTCGGCGCGACGGCATTCAGGGGCCGAATCGAGCAGTCACCAGGCCCGGGGCGGATCACAGCCGGGCCGGGGTGGGTCAGAGGGGACCTCCGCGCTCGTCGCCAACACAGACCATGACATCCGCTCTACCCAGTGTGGCCTCGAGGCAGGCGGCACAGCGCCAAAGGTTGCTGTGAGCCCAGCGCCGGACCGGGCGGTCACCTCGGAGTGTTTCTCAACTTGGGGCCGTCGGTGTTAGCGATTCGCTGGAGAGCACAAAACCCATCAAAAGTCAGGTACCCGGTCTCACCTTTGATGGGCTCCCGGGTATGCCATCCCTGACCGCGGGCTTTGCCCAGCCGCCACATTCTGAGGCCTCGGAAAGGCGATACATGGCCGGTTGGGGATGGGGCATCGGGGATAAGGCACGGGCGAGAGTGGCCGCGATCGGTCTCGCTCGATTTGGTCGAGCGTTTCGGACTGTGAGAGACCTCGAGGCGGTGAGGTGGGAAACGTGGGTGCTATCGGTTACGCGCCTGTAGACGGTGGGTCGATGTGATGTTGGTAGAACACATGGACGCTGCGTCGGGGCCCCGTGGTGGAATTACGCCCGCCGCGATGGTAGAGACGGGCGTCTCGGAGCAACCGCGATCCGGCGGGACCGACGGCGACGACTTCTCCCAGGAGAGACCCGTCGGTATGGTGGCAGCGGTGAGAGCCGGGCAGCAGCCTGGTGGCCCCGTTGTCGGCTGTGAAGGTGTCGAGGAACCATGTTGCGGTCAAGCCCGGGACCGGCGTCTCCGCATGGTCGGGGTGGTAGCGCTGCTCGCCGTGGCCTGGGCTGGCGTCCCGCAGGTCAGCGCGGCCGACCTGGAAACGCTCCCCGAGAAGGTGAATGGCGGCGTCTAGCGCGACCCGATGGCGCCAGCAGACGGAGAACACCTCGTTGTCGTTGTCGGCCATTGCTCGCCGACTCCCCGGTTCATGCATTCTTGACCGTGGATCGTCTGCGACGAGCCGCTCGAACTCCGCCACCAGCCGCGCGACCTGATCCTCGGGCAACACGGCGGGCACGACAACATAGCCGAGCTCACCGAGCGCGGCCAACTCCTCCGCGCTGGCTTCGCGATCACCCTGCGCGAGCACGTCGATCGCGTCAAGAGAAACCGCGAGGGCCACTCCCACAGTCTGCCAAAATCGCTTACCCGATACTGCTAGCTGAGTGCTGGCGGACACTGCTCGTCCGTCGCCGGGACACCCAGCCGCCAAAACGTCGCGGACGACCAGGTCCCCCGCCAAGCGGTGCTTTGCGTCCAGCCGGGGCCAGGGCTCCTCACCCCTCACCGGGCCGCCCCGGGGGCCTTCAGCAGTCATTCCCTCTCCGGCCGGGTGGCTGTTCTATTCTTCCGGTGGGTCGTGACTGGCGTTTTTGGGCGGAGCGCCACCGCGGAGCGGCCTCCTTGTTGAGTCGCCGATGGGTCACGAGCTGTGGATCTGGGGCGTGGAGACCCTGCTTGTGGCGACGGGTGGTTGGGGGCGGCCAGGCTATGGACATGACCTACTACCGGGAAGATCTGGCCCACGTTCATCATCTCGGGTTCGGTTTCCACGCTGATCTGTGCGCCCCGGGGATCCTCAAGCTCCTAGAACCCGTCCTGGCCCGGCGCGGGCTGGTTGTCGAGCTTGGCTGCGGCAGCGGTTTGTTGACCCGCCACCTGGTCGACGCCGGTCACCGGGTCGTGGCGACCGACGCCTCACCCGCCATGCTCGAGCTGGCCCGCCATTACGTTCCCCAAGCCGAAGCGATCCGCCAAGTGGTCCTGCCCGACGAGGCGGTGCCCGACGGGGACGCCGTGGTCTCTGTCGGACACGTGCTCAGCTACCTGCCTGACCAGGCGGCCGTACAGCGCGGCCTGGCCGCCGCCGGTCGGGCCGTGCGGCCCGGTGGAATCTTGGCTATCGACATCTGTGATCTCGAATGGGGTCGTGTCCGCTACCAGGCTGCCAACGCCGGGTGGGTGGCCGATGAATGGGCTTTGGTCACCCGGTTCGAGGTCCCATCACCGGACCGTTTCGTCCGTCAGATGGCCATCTTCACCCGGAATATCGACGGCTCGTGGCGGCGCGACGACGAGCGGCACGACAGCGTCCTGGTCGACACCGCGACCATCCCGGAAGTCCTGGCAGCCGAGGGCGTCAACGCCGAGGTGAGAACCTCGTTCGGCGGCGAGGAACTACCGGTCGGTCCTCGCGTCGTCGTCGGCGAACGGCCGACAGGCATCCACTAAAACCACAGATACCTCCGACAGGACGCAAGTCGACAGGATCTGACCGGTAAGGTCACGGCGGCGGTGACTCCGAGGACCAGTCCGAACCGACGAATGCACTGCTGTTGGCTCATCGGCCTACGGGCAGACAAACCGTCACAACGTCGGTGCCTACGACGACACACCCGCAGGCAGGGTCCGGATCTCTTCGGCTGGGGACAGCGGATGAAAAGATGGGGCAATGGATGGTCGCGAGCGTGCCCGCCACTGATATGGAAGCGATCAGCTATGGATACCTCCTCCCTGGTCTATTCAGGCGCGCTCGACCTGCGCCGCGTTTTGCGCCGCGATGAGCGGCGCAAACGATGCCCAACGAGGCTTGCTTACGCAGAGCGGAGAATGACGAAACCCCTGCTCGGGCGCTAGATTCTTCCGTCGTGGCTGGTCATGAATCGGGTGACCGTTTCCCTGATAATGCTGAGGTCGCTGGTTCGATTCCAGCTAGCCCCACTGGTCAGAAATGCAGGCTGACCAGCACTCTAGCTTGAGTGTAGGCGCGGTCAGGGTGGTCCGGGACCCCCTTTCGCCGGGGTTGCGCCGCGATGGACCGCGGCGAATCCCTGTGTTGGAGGCGCAAAGCATCAGCGGGTTCGCGCCCTGGCGGCGGAACGGCATGCGTGACTACCCGCCGGGTCGGCAAGAAACGACCATCGCGACCGAGATGTGAGCGACAGCAAAGGGATGGGATGAGCGACAACCCGCCGGAGTTTTGGGACATCGATCGTGTGTGCGCCTACCTGGGGTGCTCCAAACACCTCGTTTACCGGCTCACACGGAGAGCATCGGATCCGCTTCGTACGGGTCGGCAAGGAGTTGCGGTTCCGCTCGGCTGACTTGGCCGCCTGGCTGGAGGCGGAGTCGGTGCCAGCGCGGGCGGCGGAGTTCGAGCGGTCCCGCTCGCGTCGTGGACGCCCCCGCAACCGGGATCGGGCCGCATGAGTCCCAGGAAGTTGCCGGCGGGCGTACGGCATCGAGTGTGGGCCAGCGGCACCGTCACCTATGAGGCGAGTTGGTTCGACGCGGCCGGTCGGAGACACACCGAGAACTTCGACACCGCCGCCGAGGCCGACACCGCCCGCCAGGAGCACCTTCGCAACCGCCGCCGGGGCGGGTCGGGCGACCCTACCGGCGGGAAAATCCCTCTATGCGTCTGGTGGGCCAGGTGGATGCGAACCCGACAAATAGTGGACAGCACCCGAGCTCGGGACGAGTCCATCTGGGCCTGCCACATCGAGCCGGCTTTCGCCGTCATGCCGCTGGCCAAGATACGTCGCTCCGACGTGGCAGCCTGGGTGGTCGACCTAGGCGAGGACCTGGCCCGTCGACCGTGACGCGTTCCTGGTGGTGGTCAAGAAATGCTTCTCCGACGCCGTGGCGGAAGGGTTGATCGCCGCCAGCCCAGCTCTGTCGGTCAAGCCGCCGCGCCCCTGACCAAATCGAGCGACGTTTCCTGACCCTCGACGAGTTGAACCGGATCGAGGCAGCCATGGTCAAACGATGGCGGATCGTTGTCCCGTTCGCTGCCTGCACTGGACTGCGGATAGGTGAGCTGGCCGTGTTGCGGACGGGCGACGTGAACCTTGCCGCTAGAGAGGTCAAAGTCCGAGCGACCGCGGTCGGCGTGAGTAAGCGAGTATCGAGTTGGGACACGCGCCGTCAGGAACATCTTCCAAAAACCACTGCCAGCGAACGAACCGTGCCGACGATCACTGACGATTTGGCCGAGCGACTCGCTCGCCACATAACCGACCGGGGACTCGAGCGTGGCGACCTGTTATTCACCGGACGTCAGGGCGGACCGATGACCCCCGACAACTGGCGGCGTCGGATCTGGAACACTGCGGTCGAGAAAGCCGAGGTCGTCGATCCCCAGCCAACGCCTCACGCGCTCAGGCACACGGCTGTCGCATTGTGGATTGGAGCGGGCGCGGACAGGCTCACCGTGGGGCGCTGGGCGGGACACGCCGACAGTTCATTTACCGAACGGGCCTACGGGCATCTATGGAAGCAGGACCACACCGACACCCGCGCTGCGATCGCAGAACTCTTGTCCGGCGGAAACGTGAGCCCACTACGAAACATCAGTTCAGGCAGATGGCGAATGGATAACCACCAAAGGCAAGAGGCGAGGTCCCAAGGAGTAGCCGAGAAGTGGGCATGAAAACCTGGTACTGCGCTCCGCCGCGACCGTTTGAGCGGCGGTCGCGCTGATGGGTGGAAACGGCTGCCAGCCCGCAGCCTCACTCAAGCCGCGCCACGCTCGACCGACGCTTCCTGACCCTCGGCGAGTTGAACCCAGATCGAGCGACCATGACGAAACGCGAACGGGTCGTTGACCCCTTCGCAGCCTGCCCTCGCCCGGAATTGTGCGGTAAGGCCGTCGGGTGACCGCGACATGTCCTCTGCCGGCCGGTCGCTTGCGAAAGGGCGCGACATTCTCATGGGAGCATCATCCTTGCGAGAGTCGTCGGAGAGAAGGAAGTATCGGGATCTTGCGGCCTTACGACCATACGCCTGGCGAGGGCTCTTTCGAGCCATCCGTCGGGTCCGAGGCCGGCGGCGGCGAGGCCTCGCCGGCCTGCTCAGCGAATCGTGTTTGTGCGGTGCTGTCGTGCAGTTTGGCGCCGAGTGCACCGAGTACTGCGAGGGTGTCGCCAGCGGGGCTTCTCGGGCGGCTACCCGCTCAGCGAGGTATCGACCGGCGTGGGTGGGCCGCATGTCGCCGGGGCGGGCATCGAGGCATCCGTCTCGGATGAACGCCTGGTAGGCCTTCGATGCCGCGCTCGGCCAGCCAGTCGGCGGGGTCGTAGGGGTGGGGAAGAGTGACGGCGACGGCTCTCGCGGCCCTCGAGGGTCATGTCGAGGACCCATCGGGCGGTGGCTTCCCGTCCGGCGGGGTCGCCGTCGGCGCACAGCACTGGTGGCTTTGTTGTCTGGGTGTAGATCGACGCTCGGTGAGCGGGAGTGAGCGCGACGCCGGAGGGGGAGACGGCGGTCAGGTCGACGCCGGCGGATGCGGCGTAGGTGTCGAGGGCGAGGGCGTCGAGGGCGCCTTCGACTACGACCAGATTGTTGCCGGCCGGTGGCTGGGTCGGTGGGTCTGGTAGAGGTGGCGGCTTTTGTCGTAGATGGCGGTGGTGGGGGTGTTGAGGTATTTGGCCCGGTTGGCGCCGAGCACGTCCCGGCCGATCAGGCCGATCACCTGGCTGTGGGTGTCGCGGATGGGGAGGACGAGGCGGTGGGTGAAGAAGTCTTCGACTCGCCCGTCGGGGTGGCGGCTGGCCAGGCCGGCGTCGACGAGCTCGTTGTCGCTGAAGCCTCGGTGTCGGAGGTGTTCGGTCAGGCCGGTTTTGGAGCGGGGGGTGTGCCCGGCGAGGCGTCGTTGGTCGCGGGTTTCGAGGGCGAAGGTGTCGATGCCGCGGAGGGCGAGATGGCGGCGGGCGGTTCGGGCGAGGGCGTCGAGGGTGTAGTAGCGCCACGCCTGGTTCATGGTGGCGAGCAGCCGGGGTTGGGGGGTGCGGGCCAGGTCGGGCGGTTCGCGGTCCGATCCGGGCGCGGTCGGCCAGCGAGTTCGCCGGTGGGGGTGGGGGTGGCGGGGCGCAGGTGAAGGTGGGGGTCGGCGCCGCGGGGGATGGGCCCGCCGGTCTCGATCAGGCTTGCGGCGTGGCGGAAACCGACCTGGGCGTAGGCCTGGACGAAGGCGATGACGTCGCCGCCGGTTTGGCAGGCGAAGCAGTGCCAGCGGCCGGCCATCCGCCCGGAGATGTGCACGGCGAGACTGGGGTTGTGCCGGCCCGGGCTGGGCGGGGGCGGGATGGGACGGTAGAGGGCAGTGGCCGCGCCATTCGTCGCGCACTCCAGGTCCGGGGTCGGGGACGGTGATGCCGCAGCGGCGCAGCACGGTCGATAGAGGGTGGTCGGCCACGAGGCGTTCGATGTCGACCATCACGCCACCTTCGGGCGGGCTGGCGGCGCAGGTTGGCCCGTTCGGTGGGGGTGAGCCCGGCGAACATGCCGTGGCGGATGTTCAGCTCGAGGGCGTAGGCCAGGCATTGGGCCCGGACGCGACAGCCGGCGCAGATTTGCCGGGCGGCGGTGTAATCCGGTCGTCCGCCGTGGTCTTCGCTTTCGGGGAAGAACACGGTGTCGGGTTGACCTTTGCAGGCGGCCTGGCGCATCCAGTCGAGGTTCATGGCACAACGACCGTGGGGATATCCACGCCGGCCGCGGCACGGGAGGCGGGAGACGGAGGTGCGTGCCGGCGGCCGTCGCGGTGCCACTGGCCCGACGGGTCGGCGTAGCCGAGCAGAATGGGCAGTTGCCGAGCGTCGTCGGGGGCGGTGTGGATGGCCACGCCGTGGCCGACGGGGGTGACTGCCAGCTGATGGCAGTGGCGGATGCCGTCGGCGGCGACGCGCTGGGCGTAGTCGACGGGCAGGTCGACCCCGGCGTCGTGGGCGGCGCGGCGCAGCCCGGCGGCCAGCCAGGCCAGGCGGTGGCGGTGCTCGCCGGGGCTCACAGGTCGACCTCCGCCGTTTGGACCGCATGCGTGGGTGACAGCGGGTCGCACGTCGACCGGGCGTGGGGCGGGTGGGCTATGTCTGCTGGCCAGGGTGAGCGCGGCCTCGGCCGGGACATCCCCGACTGGTAACGCGGCCGGGCCGGCCGGACTACGCAGGGTGTCGACCAGGTCCATGGCGGCCAGGGAGGGGCAGGGTGTCGGCGTGGCCGAGGGTCAGGTAGGCCCACAGGGCGTAGCGGGGTGATCGGTCGCCGTCGAACAGCGTCCAGGCGTCGGGACTCTTCGCTTCGGATCTGTTTGATGGCCGTGTCGATCAGGTGGGCGGGTTGGGTGTCGATCCATGGGGTGGGGACCGGCCGGCCCGCCATCTCGGCAGTCATGCTGTGCGGTGTCCTCCTCGGGTGGCCCGGCGCTGGGGGGCCTGTTTCGCTTGTAGGGTCCGGGCTGGCCACTTCGCACCGCGGCTGTCCGAGCGCGGTTTAGGTGTCGGCCAGGGCTTCGGCGAGGGCGTCTTGGCGGCGGCGTTCGGAGTCGGTGGCGACCCAATCGTCGAAGCCGTCGGTGGGCAGGGGGCGGGCCCGGTCGTGGGTGGGGTCGTGGCGGGCGTCGCAGCGCAGGTCGGCCACCCAGGCTTTGAGCCGGGTTTCGATGTCGCGCAGCGCCCGGTGGAACTCGACTCCGGCGGTGGGCGGGGCGGTGGGGGCGTAGCAGCCCCGTTCGTGGTCGCGTAGGGCGGCGAGGGCTTCGACCAGGTGGTTGTGCCGCCACCAGCACACCGGGATGACATGGGTGTCCCAGTCGAAGCGGGCGGCCAGGCGGGCCACCCAGCCGGCCAGGGCGTGCCATTCCTCGCCGGCCCGCTCGGCGGGCAGGTCGGGCCAGAACAGGGGGGCGCCGAAGGCGTCGGCCAGCTCGCCCAGGTCCCCGTCGCCGCCGAACAGTTCGGTCAGGGGGAACCGGGCGGGCCGCTGCGGTTCACTCACCGCCGGCGGGCGTCCGCTGGCTGGTGGTGTTGGTGGCGGAGGAGGGTGATGAGGCCGGCGGTGGCGTGCTCGCGGCCAAGCGCCCGCCACGCCGGGCTGCGGTCCCACAGCTGGTGGAGGGTTTCGTGGCAGGCCCGGTCGAGGGGGATCAGGTCCTCGAAGCGTTCCTGGCCCAGATAGGTGTAGGAGCGGTGGTGCAGGTCCCCGCCTTTTAGGGTCCAGGGCCGCCCGCAGATGGCGCACGTCGGTTCGCCCCCGTACCGGCGGTGCCACTCCGCCAGCCACCACGCCCGGCGGCGCAGCCACGCTTGGGAGCGGATCCACGCCTGGTAGTGGCCGCGGCGTCGCAGCCGCCCGGCCGACCACACCGCTCCCGGGCGGGGGTCACGCACCGCTGTCGTCGTCGAGCTCGACCGCGGCGCGAAGACGCTCTTCGAGCTGTTGTTTATCGGCGGTCAGAGCGGCGGCGTCGGGCCGGGCGGTCCACGGGCCGAGGGCGAGCATGATCGGCGGGGCGGAGCGCAACAGCAGCACCCCGGTCCCGAACGGCAGGGTGCGCAGCTGGGCCGGGGTCAGAATCGGCCTGGACCGCACCGCCACCGTGGTCGAGCGCTGCCCGCCCTGCCCGTAAGACTCGGTGGTGTCGCGGACCTCGACCTCGCCCAAAAGTCGGGACATGTCGGTCAGGTCGTCGGTGTTGGCCTGGCCGCCCAACACCACTTTGATGGTGGCGGCGTCCCAGATGGCCTGGGCCCGGTCCCGACCCCACCGGTCCCGGGCCTGGGCCAACGATTGCAACACCACCAAGGTGCAGATCCCGGTCCCCCCGCCCTCGGACATCAACGCCGGCAGCGACGGCAGGGGATAGTTGGCGGCCTCGTCGAGAACCAGCCCCAAAGGCGGGTCCAGTCGGGCGCCGGGCGAGGCGGCGGCCAGGCGGCGGGCGGTGTGCGACGACGTCCTCGATGAACGCGGACACCAGCCCGGCGGTGGGCGACGTCTCACTCGCCGTGCCCAACAGGAACATCGTCCCGCCCGGAGCGCAGGAACGCTCGGGGTCGAACCGCTCGTCCGGCTGGGGGAGACGGCGTCGAGCACGGCCGGGTCGGCCAGGGCGGAGAAGGTGTTGGACACCATGGCCCACACCGGGTCCCGGGTGCGCGGGTCGGCCGACACGATGGCATCGAGCGCCCGGCTCCACCCCACCCCGGCCCGGGGGTCGGCCCGCAGGATGTCGATGGCCTCCTTGGCGTTGGCCGGCGACAGGCTCCAGCGGTAAAGGTCGACCGGCCTGGCGGCCGCCCAGGGCGGCGGCGTGCAGCAGACAGCGGACCGCCTGGGTGGTCTGGCGGGTCCAGTAGTTGCCGTTCTCGGTGCCCCGCCCGGCGTCGCCGACCAGAGCGACCGCCCGGGCCATCGCCGTCTGCGCCCGGTCACAGCCCCGGATCGGCGACCAGCGCGTGGCCGACGGCGCGCCCGGGGCGAGGTGCTGGGGGTCGAACACCGCCACCGGCCCGCGCCCCGACCGGGCGGCCAAGGTGACAGCCAGGTTGTCGGGGCGGGTGGCGGTGGTGATCACCGGGCCGGGAAACGTCCAGGATGGTCGGGATGACCAGGTGCAGACCCTTGCCCGCCCCGGGCGGGCCCAGCAGCACCGTGGAGTCCCGAACCCCCGCCCAACACGACACCCCCCGGCTGCGGCCCAGCGGGAACCCCACGTCGCCCGGAGCTGGATGCGACACCGACGGGCGCAACACGGCCGCCCGGGCGACCAGCGTCTTTGATCCGGCCGCCGACTTGACCTGACGGCGCGACGCCAACCCCTCCAGTCCGTGTGGGGTCTGGGTCCCGCCCGGTGGTGCCGCCGGGCCGTGACCGTGCCAGATCCGCCGCAAAGCCCACACCAACCCGCCGGCCACCGACCACACCAGCACGGTCACCGTCCAGTAGACGACCGGCGAGCCGACCGGCGCCCGCCAGGCCAGGCGCGGGTCGCCCGGATGGGCCAAAGCGGCCAGCCCGGCCAGCGGCCGGCCGGGCGGAACCCGATGCCCCGACAGCACAGCCGACACGGCGCCGCCCAGCCACAACAAACCCGCCGCTATCCCCACGGCCGCTACCGCGTACACCGCCAGCTCCTGTTGGCCCTTCGGGGTTGCGGGCGCAGCTCACAGCCTCGGCCCTCTGGCTCCTGGCCGGCAGCCGCATCCGTATGGCCCCGTGCCCACCGACCCCGGCAACTGCACTCCGGGCACCCTCGGCCGCAGCGACGACATACCCGCCGGTCTGACCTGTCGTCCTCGCCGTGTTCGACGCTGGCGGCGTGGGCTAATGCCACGATCAGGCGGGCCTCCGCCCCGCCCAGCACTCCCTCAGCCTGGCCGGGAACGGCGACGGGCCGGTTGCA
This sequence comes from uncultured Actinomycetota bacterium, assembly GCA_963783945.1. GTDB lineage: Bacteria > Actinomycetota > Acidimicrobiia > Acidimicrobiales > Palsa-688 > CAWAPS01. The sequence continues at coordinate 61,973 of CAWAPS010000004.1, read as the reverse complement.
GCCGCGCACGCCCACAACAACGCCTCCACCTGGCCCGGAGCGAGTGTGACGGTCAACCCGGTGGCTGTCACAGTCCCACCGGCGGTGCGTGATCGGCGGTGACTGGCGCCCCGGCCGGAGCGTGCCTAGCGGCCCGCGCCGCCTCCAGGGCCAGATCCACCCCGGGGACGCTGACCGCCGCTGCAGTGCTCGGCCGGCGACACCGCGATGACCGCGCCGGCCGCCTGCGCCACCCTGGCCTGGGTGGCCGCCACCGCCTTCGGCCCCTCACCGCCGGCCCAGTTCGCGATGTACGCGAAGCTGTACTCGTCGGTTCGCATTCCGTGCGCTGCGGCCACGATGAACGCCACGCTTTCGGCCTCGACCTCCTTGAGCGGCCGGGGCAGACCCGACCCCGGCGGGCTCGAGTGCAACAGCACGTGCCCCGCCTCGTGAATCAGCGTCTTGGTCTGCGCCGCGTCGTCCATGTCTGCCCGGACAACCACGGTGCGCCCGGCCCAGTCGGTGCGACCATTCGCCCCGTCGATGGCCGCCGCGTCGGGCACCGTGGCGACCGTGAACCCCTCGCCCTCCACCAGCTTCGCCACCGCCTGGAACAGACCCGCCGGCGCCACACCCGTCAACAGCTTGGGCCGGGCCGGTTCCGGCAACGGCCTGCCAACGGTCTGGGAGGCGTCCCACACGTGCTCCACCGTCCAGCCCCGCAACACCAGCGTCGGACTCCATCCCCTCCGCCGGCTCCCGGCTCTTCGCCCCGGCGCAACACCCGACGGTTCCCGTCGCCGTCGACCGCGGCGTGGGCAACCGAACGAACCGGGGCCAAGATCGCGTACCCGCGCTGGCCCCTCTCCACCCGGCGACCCAACGCCTCCCAGGTCTTGAAACCAGCCACGAAAGACGGCTCCGGGCACGACACCAAACCCTCCTCGAACCTGGCCCGGTGCTGGGCCACGATCAGCTGCGAGTTGCCCGCGCTGTAACGGTGCAACCGTGCCTGGAAGGCCAGAAAACGAACCCAGTCCTCGCCGCTCACCAGCCGGGCCACCTCGGCCTCCAGCACCCGCTGCGTCGCCGCCACCCTCGCCGCGATCGCCTCCCGCACCTGCTGCGGCGTCCGCCCCGAACCCATCATCACCTCCCAGCAAGCCCGACCCTCGAGCATCCCGCCCTACGGGACCGCAGTGGCCGAATTCAGCAGCGGAGGTCCATGCAAACCGGGGCAGCTCGCTAAATCACAGCCCCCTCGATCGCAGGGTCACGTTAAGAGCCCGCCGCTCGGAACAAGGTTCGAGCACCGAACAAGTGTACGAGGGCGTGCCTGAAGCACTCACCCAACTATCAACGTCGAGCCTACCCTGCCCGACTCAGGGTGGTCTCACACTCCCACAAGCAGTTCAGAGGCGCCTCGAGGCACTTGTGGGAATGCCGGCGGCCGCCGGGCGCGGCGGGATAAGGGACGGGTCGCTGCGTTTGTGCTCGGAACATTCTGGGCGGACATTCTCCGCAGGGGTCGTAAGTAACGCTAAATAAAATAACCTGTCGCCCGTCAGGAGCATGGGGCCACTGGGAGCGTGGGCGGACTCAACCGGTCAGCGCAAGAATCTCGGCGAGCTTCTCTGATGGTTTCATGAATCCGAGGGTCTTGCGGGGACGGTTGTTGAGACTCCGTGGCGATCCGGTCCAGGTCCTCGGCGGTGTGGACCGACAGGTCGGTGCCCTTGGGCATGTACTGGCGCAGCAGGCCGTTGGTGTTCTCGTTGGAGCCGCCGCTGCCAGGGGCTGTGGGGATCGCAGAAGTACATCTGGATGCCGGTGTCGATGGTGAACTGGGCGTGGCTGGACATCTCCCGGCCCTGATCCCAGGTGATGGTGCGGCGCAGCTGCTCGGGCAGGTCGGCGATGGCCTCCTTCATGGCCGCGTTGACCTTCTCCGCTTCTCGGCCGTCGGGCAGGTGCAGGAGCATCACGTAGCGGGTGGTGCGCTCCACCAGCGTGCCGACCGCGGAGCGGTCGTCGCGCGCCGATGATGAGATCGCCCTCCCAGTGGCCCGGGCACGGCCCGGTCCTCGACCTCGGCTGGGCGCTCGGAGATCATCACCATGTCCGGGATGTGCCTCGGCGCTCGAGCCGGCTGCGGGGGCGGCGCTGAGCTCGCCCGGTGCGCAGGCAACGGTCAGCTCCCGGCGCAGCTCGCCTCGGCCCTGCACGAACAACGACTGATAGATCGTCTCGTGGCTCACCCACATCATCGGATCGTCTGGGAACTCGAAGCGCAACCGGCAGGCGATCTCCTCTGGCGACCACCACTCCTCCAGCCACTCGGTGACCACCTCGGCCAGGCGGCTGACCAGCTTGGGCGCCTTCGGGCGTCTCGCCTGTCCGCCGGCCCGTCGATGCGCCCGCCACGCCCGATAGTCATCTCGACCACCGTTGGCGGCCACCTCCCGCGACACCGTCGAAACCGCCCGATTGATCATCTTGCCGCGATCGCCGTGAAGCTCTCACCGCGTTCGAGTCCGGCGCGGATCTCCTCCCGCTCGTTGATCGACAGACCGAGCCGGCGACGGATTCCACTCTGTCGCCGACGACGACCGGGTCCCGGACCAGCACATTGCTCACCGCGTGCTTGGAGCAGTGCAGGAGCCGTCCGATCTCACGTAACGTGTGCCCCTTGTTAGCCAGGCGTCTGACCTCCCGCTCCAGCTCGGGACAACCCGCTTCATTCCAACCTCCTCGGTGAGCTCACCAAACCTTGGTCAGCTCACCGAGTTGTTGCGCGGATCCCTTGAACCCACGGTGAGTTTCGCCAGCAGCATGGGGCCACCTTGAGGTGGGCGGATTCAAGCAGTCAGCGCAAGAAGCTCGGCGAGCTTCTCTGATGGTTTCATGATATCCGAGCGTCTTGCGGGGACGGTTGTTGAGGCTGCGCGGCGAATCGCGGCGAGGTCCTCGGCGCTGTGGGCGGAGAGGTCCGTGCCCTTCGGCATGTATTGGCGCAGCAGGCCGTTGGTGTTCTCGTTCGAGCCGCGCTGCCAGGGACTGTGCGGGTCGCAGAAGTAGACCTGGATGCCCGTGTCGACGTGAACTGCGCGTGGGCCGACAGCTCCTTGCCCTGGTCCCAGGTGATGCGTGCGCAGGAGCTGTCGGGCAGGTCGGCGATGGCCGCGCTTCATGGCCTCGTTGACCCTCTCGGCGTCTCGGCCTTCGGGCAGGTGCAACAGCATCACGTACCGGGTGGTCCGCTCGACCAGCGTTCCGACCGCGGAGCGGCCGTTCTGGCCGATGATGAGGTCGCCCTCCCAGTGCCCGGGCACCGCTCGGTCCTCGCCTCGGCGGGGCGCTCCGAGATCATGACCATGTCGGGGATCTTGCCCCGGCTGCTCTCCGGCCCTGCGCGGCCGGCGCTGGGCCCGGCCGCTGCGCAGGCACCGGTGCAGCTCCCGGCGCAGCTCGCCTCGTCCCTGGACGAAGAGGGACTGGTAGATCGTCTCGTGGCTCACCCACATCATCGGATCGTCTGGGAACTCCCGGCGCAAGCGCCGGGCGATCTCCTCGGGCGACCACCACTCCTCCAGCCACTCCGTCACCTGCTCGGCGAGCGGCGGATGGGCCAGCTTCGCGGCCTTGGGCCGCCTCGCCTGTTCATCGGCGCAGCGGTGCGCCGCCAGGCTCGATAGTCGACCCGGCCGCCGTTGGCGGCCACCTCACGAGACACGGTCGAGACGGCCCGTCCGACCTGCCGGCGATGGTCGTGAGGCTATCGCCACGCTCGATACCGGCCCGGATCTCCTCCCGTTCCCTCATCGACAACCGTGCTGGCGAAGGATTCCAGTCGGTCACTGCTGGCGGCTTGGGTTCACGCATCAGCGTGTTACGCCACAGCGTGACGGGAGCAGCCGAATATTCCGCTCATCTCCGCAGGTGTGCCCCTTGTTCGCGAGACGTTTGACCTCACGCTCCAGTTCGGGACAGATCCGCTTCGGCACTCATGACCCCTTTCGAAGAGCTCACCAAACTTGGCTTGCTGGCCGAGCTGTTGCGCGGATCCCTTGAACCCGAGGTGAGTTTCGCCAGCAGCATGGGACCACCTTTTCGCCAGTGATGGGACCACCTCGGAGCATCCACCAGCGGCGTCGCCGCTGAGGTTGGAGTCGCCACCTGACCGATAGCGGCCCAGGAAGGTGGCGATGAGCTTCAGGGAGGTTCAGGTGCATGAGATCCGAGAGGTCCTGCGGCTGTGGCTGCGGGGTGAGAGCGAACGGGCGATCGCCCGGCTGTCGTTGGTGGACCGCAAGACGGTCAAGCGTTACGTGACCGCCGGGGTGGAGGCCGGGCTGGTCCGCGACGGGGGCGAGGGCCAGCTGAGCGACGAGCTGATCGGCCAGGTGTGTGAGCGGGTCCGCCCTCACCGCCCCGACGGGCACGGCGCCGGCTGGGAGACGCTGCGGGCGCATCACGAGCAGCTGAAGGCGTGGCTGGTCGACGAGGGACTGACGGTGGTCAAGACCCACGAGCTGCTGGCCCGCCGAGGGGTCGAGGTCCCGCAGCGGACGCTGCACCGTTACGCCCTGGAGGTGCTCGGCGTGGGCCGCTCGGCCCGGGCGGCCACGGTGCGGGTCGCCGATGGCGAGCCGGGCGTGGAGTTGCAGGTCGACTTCGGCAGGATGGGCCTGATCTTCGACCCGGAGACCGGCCGGCGGCGGGTGTGCTGGGCGCTGATCTTCACCGCCGTGTTACTCCCGGCACTGCTTCGTGTGGTTGTCGTTCTCCCAGACGACCGAGACGGTGATCGACGGGTTCGAGGCGGCCTGGGCGTTCTTCGGCGGGGTGTTCAAGGTGGTGATCCCCGACAACATGTCCACCGGTGGTCGACCAAGGCCGACCGGATCGACCCCCGGCTGCAACCAGGCGTTCGTCGAGTACGCCCAGGCCCGGGGTTTCGTGATCGACCCGGCCCGGGTGCGCACCCCGACCGACAAGCCCCGGGTGGAGCGGACCGTGCCGTTCGTGCGGAACAGCTTCTTCGCCGGCGAGACCTTCATCGACCTGGCCGACGCCCAGCGCCGAGCGGTCGAGTGGTGCGCGGGCCGGGCCGGGCAGCGCGATCCACGGCACGCACGCCTGCCGGCCGGTCGAGCTGTTCGACCTGGAGGAGAAACCCCGGCTGCTGCCCGCCCCGACGCGCCGCTACGACCTGCCCGTCTACGCCACCGCCAAGGTGCATCGCGATCATCACATCGAGGTGGCCGGGCGCTGTACTCGATCCCGGGGAACCTGATCGGCGCCCGGGTCGAGGTGCGAGCCGACCGGGAACTGGTGCGGGTCTTCTACCGCGGCGTGCTGGTCAAGATCCATCCCCGCCAAGCGCCCGGCGGCCGGGTCACCGACGCCGAGGACCTGCCGGCGGAGAAGACCGCCTACGCCATGCGCGACCTCGACCATCTCCGCCGCCTGGCCGCCGACGCAGGGACCGGCGATCGGCGCCTACGCCGACGCCTTGTTGGACACGCCCGCTGCCGTGGACCAAGATGCGCCAGGTCTACGCCCTGCTCGGCCTGGTCAAGCGGTGGGGGCCCGGACCGGGTCGAGGCCGCCTGCGCCCGGGCGTTGGAGGCCGAAGCGGTCAGCGTGCGCGCTGATCGGCCGGATGATCGAACGGGCCACCGAGAACCAGCCGCTGCCGACCCGCCGACGCCGCTCCAGGACCGGCCGCGCGCCCCGTTTCGCCCGCGACCCCGGCCACTTCGCCACCAAAAACCCCGCAACCACAAGGCGATCCGAACAACAGGCCTCGAGGCCGAAGGAGGCGTGGCATGACCGCCCCCGCCCCGGCCGTCACCGCCGAGCTAAGACCCTGCTGCGGGCGGTCAAGCTCGGCCGCTGCCTCGACACCCTGCCCGAACGCCTCGCCCTGGCCAAGACCCGCGACCTGTCCCACGCCGAGTTCCTCGAGCTGGTCCTCGCCGACGAAGTCACCCGCCGCGAGACCTCCTCGGCCAGCCTGCGGGCCCGCACCGCCGGCCTCGACCCCGACATGACGCCTGGAGAACTGGGACGCCACCACCAAGGTCAACTACGACCACCAAGTCTTCGACGAGCTGTGCTCGCTGCGCTTCATCGACGCCGGCCACAACGCCTTGATCCTCGGCCCCGTCGGAGTCGGCAAGACCTTCATGGCCACCGCCCTCGGCCACGCCGCCGTCCGCCGCCGCTACAGCGTCATCTTCTGACCGCACCGACGTGCTGCTCAAACGGCTCCGGGCCTCCCGGCTCGACAACAGCCACGACGCCGAGATCCGCAAACTCCTCCGCGTCGACCTGCTCATCCTCGACGACTTCGCCCTCCAGCCCTTCGACGCCCTCGACACCGCCGACATCTACGAGCTCATCGTCGAACGCCACCGCGTCGCCTCCACCGTGGTCACCTCCAACCGCGAGCCCATCGAATGGCTGGCCCAGATGGCCGACCCCCTCCTCGCCCAATCCGCCATCGACCGGCTCCAGTCCGCCGCCTACGAACTCGTCCTCGACGGCGAGTCCTACCGCCGCCGCCAAAAACCCGGCCTCGACATCGGAACCACCACCGCCCGACCCCGCCGACGACGCCGACCCACTTGACCACCACCCCACCGAGCGGCCATCATCACCAATGTCGTCGCTGATGGCCGGGCCTGGCCCCATGCCACTGGCGAACCGGTGGCCCCATCACGCTGGCGAGCGACAATAACCGTCGTTATGGCGCTTCCCTGTCGCCCCGGAACTCGCTCGCAGGACGAGCGCAGATGAACAATCATGTCTCCGTGGAGGACGTATCCGAAGTCGATCTCGAGGCCATCGAGAACAGGGCCACGCTGCTACCCCCGGACCGTGGCACGTCCGCCACCTAGACGACGATTGGGCAACCAGCTTCATTGCGGTGAGTACAAAGCCCGACTCTGACGGCGACCGAACTGATAGGTGGCCTGCCTGGAGCGGTTCAGAGAACGTGGCGGCAACCCTGGTGCAGACACCGAACCACTACGTCTCCGTTGAGGGGCACTTGTGGGAGGCAAACGCTGAGTTCATCGCTCACACCCGAAGCGATCTGCCGTGGCTCCTGGCTGAAGTTCGCCGACTTCGGACTGAAGTTGCTGCCCTGGAAGCCAAGCTGGAAGTCCGAGACTGGGTCGTGAACTATGTACAGGACTCCCTCTCGACTATGGACAGCGCACAGGCGGCGCTGCAATCCTCGATCCCGACGGCAACTGGTCCGTCGAGAAGAAGCACGGTCGGTGGTATCTACTCACGGGAGATCAGTGGATCGCACGGAGCGCCGACCCGAATAAGGTCGCTTCCTTTGCGGCCGAGAGTTCCACGGCAGCGGCCCTCTTCCGCCAGTAGGGACGTAGTCGCCTGGCTAGTCCAGCGCATAACACGCACCCAGATTCGTAGCAGGCGGGAATGACCTTGGTGGTAGAAGCCCAGCAGAGTCGGCGTTACGAGCGCTCGGTCGTCGGCTGATCCCGATCAGGCGGCTCGGAGGCGTCGACTTACGCTTCGACCGTCCTGTGGAGTCGACGGACGGCGGGCTCAAAGACTCAGGGGCGCAGCGCTCGCCACAACTGACGGGTTGCTCCGCCACTCCTCCGGATGCGAATCGACGTAAAGCTCGACAGAGTTGCCGTCGGGGTCGCCCACGATCAATGCCTTGCTAACCCGGAAGTCGAATGTTGCGTACACCGGGACGCCCTTCGCTTCGAGGTCGGCCTTCGCCGCGGCCAACTCGCTGAGGGGCGTCGCCGATCTTGAACGCGTAGTGGTGAAGCCCGATCGATGGGCGATCCGCGTTCGGATCACCCTGCACGAGCGCCAAGTCGTGATGGCTGTCGCCGGTCGACAGGAACACCATCGTCCCCTCCCCGAACTCGCCGCGTCCGACCTCCCGAAGGCCGAGAACATCGCAGTAGAACGCGCACGAAGCGTCGACGTCGCGAACCCGCAGCACGACATGCCCAACCCTCGAGATCCGGAATGCAGCGCCCACTCACAGTCTCCGTTCGATCGGCGACGACAACCGAGCCAAGCAGATAGTACCGCGACTAAATCTCTGACCACCTGCAGCTCCGCCAGATCCGAGCGCGGGACGCAGAAGAGGCGTCCATTCCGTGCTCTGCAGAGCACCACGAAAGGGCGCACCGCGCCAGAACGCGCACGCAGATCAGAACGGTGACAGCCTCCGTTCGCCCTCGCAGGAGTGCATAGTCGGCACGGAGAATGTAGGTAGAGCTGATCGGGCATCCACCAGTTGATGGTTGGTGGGAGTTACGGTCAGCTTGCCTCGGTCTGGTCTGACTTAGAAGCAGGTTGACGGTCAGCCTGTCTGTGAAGAGCGTTGTCGGCCGGGCCCGAGGTGGTGGCCTGTCGTTTGAGTGTGGCGGATCGCCCTGCGGGAACAGGACGATCCACCGTGCCGCACGAAGGCGGCGGCGCCATCCCGAACCCACAGATGAAAGGAAGGGATGGCCGTGACAATGGTAGATACCTCGCGCCGGGTGACTGGTGGTGTGGACACGCATCTGGACCTGAATGTGGCCGCGGTCTTGGACGGCATCGGGGGCCTGTTGGGGGTGGAGTCGTTCCCGACCACGGCGGCAGGGCAACGAGCGCTGTTGGGGTGGTTGAGCGACTTCGGTCGCCGGTGGCCAGGTCGGTGTGGAGGGCACCGGCTCGTATGGGGCGCGCCTGGCCCGCTCTTGCGCCGAGGCCGGCGTGGAGGTGGTCGAGGTCGACCGCCCCAACCGTCAGGAGCGCCGGCGTAAGGGCAAGTCCGACACGGTCGACGCCATCGAGGCGGCCCGGGCTGCGCAGGGTCAGCGTCAGCTGGGGGCGGCCAAGACCAGGGACGGGAACGTGGAAGCGATCCGGGCGTTGATGGTGGCCAAGCGCTCGGCGCAGGTCATCGAAGATCGCTGCGCTGAACCAGATCCGCCATCTCGGGTTCACTGCCCCCGAGGAGATCCGCCAGTCGCTGCAAGGCGTTTCTCGCCGCCTGATCGGCCAAGCAGGCGGCCGCCATGCGACCCAGGGCCGGCAGCGACCCGGTCACCTACGCGACCAAGACCGCCCTCGCACCCTCGGCCGGCGCGTCCTCGCTCTCGACGCCGAGACGCAACCGCACTCGACCGGCTCCTCGACCAACTGCTCGCCGAGACCGCGCCGGCCTGCTGGCGCTCTACGGGGTCGGCAATCGACAGCGCCGCCGCCCTGCTGGTGGCCGCCGGCGACAACCCCGAACGGCTGCGCTCCGAGGCCGCCTGGGCCCGGCTGTGCGGCGTCGCCCCCATCGAAGCGTCATCGGGCAAGGTCACCCGGCACCGGCTCAACCCCGGCGGTAACCGCCAAGCCAACGCCGCCCTGTGGCACATCGTCATCACCCGCATGAGCTCCGACCCCCGCACCGCGCCTACGTGGAACGGCGCACCAAGAAGGGCCGTCCAAGAAAGAGATCATCCGGGTCCTCAAGCGCTACGTCGCCCGCGAGGTCTACCACTACATCATCGCCGCCGTCTAAACCAGCGCACATCTGGCGGCGGGCCTGACCCGAGAATCGGCTGACAGCCCTAACGGCTTGTCCTTAGAACGATCTGTCGACCCGCCGCCACCCCCTCAAGATCTCGTCGACGGGGACCAGCTGGCCTACTAAGAGCTTGCCCACGCTGGCCCATCCCTGTCTTGCCGCAACCCCCGCCGACGACCCAACCGAAAGAAACCGAAAATGACCCCTTGACATCCCTAGGAGCATCGATCTGTGGCTTTGGCAAGACGGATGCGGCGTCGGGTCACAGCTAGGGTAGGTCGGGTGCGCCACAAGCGATCCGAGAGCGAGGAGGGTCCGGTTCGACCCGTCTTCCGAACCATCTCTTGGTCCCGTCCCGCAGCTATCAGACTGGCTCCGGCTGTAGCACAGTGTTCTGGGTCGTCATCGCGATCCCGCTCGTGATCGTGGCCTTGGCGACCTCGGGGATTGTGAGCGTCGTGTTCTGGGCTCTCGTGGCCCTTATGGGGTTGCTTGCTGCGAGACATTTCGCATACTTGCTCACTGGTCATGGTGGAGGCGGCTGGACCTACACGGACGTGAGGCCCAAGAAACCTGAGCCGCCTCCATGAGCGGGCTCCGAGTCAATCGGCGCCCTACCACGCCGGGCTGAAACTCGACGCCGCATGAAGCGCGTAACGACAGCGCATCTCGGATACGCGGCTCCAGGTACGGCCGCGACGGATTCGGCGCTCTGCTCGCTAGTACACGTCTCCGGCCGGTTCTTTCGAGGAGCGCGGATTGTCAACGGTTGAACCGGGCAGTCTGGGTGTCCGATCTCTCGAGGCGTGGGAGCTGTTCGGTGCCAGGGACGTCGACATAGGCGCTTGGCGTTGGTACGTTTGGCGGTGGCTTCGCTAGGCGGTGACTCCGGAGCTGGCGAAGAGCGAGCGCGCAGCAAGGCCGATACCGAGATGGTCTTCGCCTACCACCAAGAGCAGCTGCGAAATCTCCAAGAGCACGTCCGGGAGGGTTTCGCCCGGTTCGACCGCGGCGAGATCGACTCCTTCGAGCTCGACCAGGTCATCTACCACTACAGCCGCTCGGCAAAGGAGCTCTGGAAGTTCTGCGAAACGGCGAGTCACGCATCGCTTGGGCGGTGGCTGTGATCGAGTTCCGGCGCCAATCGGGAAGCGAGCCGGATTGCTGGGAGATCGGGGACCCTGACCGGCGAAGGCGTGATCCTCTTGCCCAGGAGCGGGCGGTCGGGCGAACTGGCGGATACCTCCAGGTCGGTGAACCCTGAGCGGGCGCGCGCCACCACCCCTGCCAGTGGTGTTGCTGACGAGGGCGGAAAGCGCTAGACCGTCTGCTTCGACCGGAGAGCCCGGCGGTGACCGCCACGGCTCCGTCCCAGATCGGTCATTGTGGACTCGTGGAAGAAGCCATACCAGTTCTACGAATCGTCGAAGCAGCTGCGTCAACCTCGTGGTATCGACGGCTAGGGTACGCACAGGAGTGGGAGCACAGGTTTGAGCCAGGTTTCCCGGCATTTGTATCTCTTGCCCGGAACGGAGGCGCCCGGCTGTTCCTGTCCGAGCACACAGGTGACGCCAGCCAAGACATACTCGTGTACCTTCGAGTCGACGACCTTGAGGCAGTGGCTCGGGAGTTCGATGGCGAAATACTGGAACAGCCATGGGGTCGGGAGGTTCACCTCGTAGATCCCGATGGCAACCGCCTGCGGATCGGGGACACGGCGCCTAGCCAATGATCTGGCCGGGTCGACACTCTGACAGACTCGCTCGAAGCCAGTGCCAACTCGGCGATCTCGGCCGGGTCGATGGCGGGGAGGAGGATCTTGCCAGGGCCAGGACGCGCCCGGTGCCGCCGATAGTTCTGCATCCACGATCTGTGCTCCATGCCTGCCGCGCCGGTCGTGGGCAGGCGCGGCATCACCGTCGATCGGGGCGTGGCCCAGTTCCGACGAGCCCGGCGGTACGGTAGCCACCCAGATGCCATATGCGTCGTGCCTCGGACGGCCATCGAGAACCTTGACCCAGACGGCCGACACTTCGACAGAACGTGCTCCTTGCGTTCGTAGACCTGCCGCCGACGCTGATCTCACGTCGGACGCGGATCGCGTTCACCAGAGCCACTGATGATCTTGGCGAAGGCCCTGTCAGGGTGCACCCGGTCAGTTTCAAAACCCGTGTTGACACAGGTGGAATCGAACCAGGCGGCTCAGCATTATCAGTGCTGATCAGGGGTCAATAGAGACGCTCAACTAACGCATAGCAGCAGGTCGACGGCGCTGTCCGTCTCTTGGCGGCGAGACGGTGCGCGAGTTCAACCAGGACAGCTCAACCAGGAGTGACTCAATCAGGACAACTCGGTGCAGTGCACCATAGTGACCTTATAGTTAAAAAATCTGGAGCCAGGCTCGACGGAATCGACTTGATACGAGTTACCCGGCATAAGGACCCACTCGGGCTCGAGCCCTTCCGCTTCTGGGCCCTTGAGGGGGACGATGTTGCGGGCTCGTGTCGTGTTCATTTTGTACACCACTCGGACCTCGCCTCCACCCGTGAACGACTCCGCCGTCTCCTTTCTCTGGCTCCAGCTCTGGATGGCCGTCACGTTGATCACGTCACCAGCCTTCGCAATCTTATCACGCGCCTCTCCAGTTCCCCGGTAGATGAGTCCGTTAATGACCGGCAGCTTCGCCAATCCCGACATGGCCACCGCGGCATGCAGTCCGCCCTGCTCACGGAAACTATTGAAGAGCTTCTCATCCTGTTGGTGTTTGGGATCGTCCTTCGTCGTTTTCGGATCGATTTCCTGAGGCGGCGGCGACAATTCCGACTTCATCTTCGCCATCCATGTCCAGCTGCTTGCCGTCGCCGGGTTCATGTACTTGTAGTCGTTGCCAGCAAATAGCAGGATGGCGGTGACTTCGGCCTCCGAAATACCGGTCGCGGCGATGGAGCTCCTTGGTGGTCCGGCGGTACTCCTCACTCCCTTGACCTCTACCAGCCACCATTTCCTTGGCCTGTTCGGGGAGGCCGGCTGAAATTCCTTCCATATGCGTAAACGCCGGGTTGTGTTGTTTGTTCGCCGATCCCGGCTTCGGCACCATCGGAGTTGACAAGTCACGCATATAGTCCTGCATTGCCTGCAGTTTGATTAGCTCTACCTTGGCGGCTTCCTCTAGGTCATCCACAGCTGACGCCTTGGCATTGTTCTTTTCGCTCAGCGGGTGCCGCTGCTTGTACCTCTGGCTCAACCCGATAAGGGCCTGAAGCAGCACACTCTCGGCTTCGCCACCTACGGCTCGGTGGTAGAGCCGAAGAGTCTCAGTGATCTGGAACAGCGTGTCCTTGGTGCGGGCCCCCTTCACCCGGCCGAACACCGACCGTTCCGCGTCCAGCTGGGCCGGGGTATAGCTGAGCTTTCGCTGCACCGCCACGGGCGGGAGTTGGCGCAGCAGGTGGGTGACTGCCCGGTTTCCTGCTGAGCGTTGCAGAGTTAAAAGGGCATCAACGCTCGTCAGGGAGCTGGCTGTTCGGGCCGCTGGTGGATGGGTCGAGACCCTATCGGCACCGCCGCGGGCGAGTGGGGGTCTAGCCAATCTTGTCACTCGGCCTCCTCCCCGACAGCGATCCGGCGCTTGTCGTTGACTACCGGGCAACTCATCGCTATGGCCCCTTTCGCCCAACATCTGCCGTGATGCTCCATCCTGACACAGGACAGTTCTCGCTGAAAGGGCTGAGTGGGCGGGCTGCGCCGTTCCGCAGGCGGTGATGCCCGTTGTCGAGCTTTAGACCGCGCCAGGCGGATGGACCGTGAACGCAGAACGATCCGTCTTGCGTCGTTCGGAACAACGGCCAAGCGATGTTGGAGCAGCACGGGTTCGGCGATAGGGGCGCGCCTGGCGGGCGCGGCATGATAGACGGCGTGATCCGGTCAACTAGGGAGTTCAACGTCGGTGCAGTTGTCCGGAACGTTGGGGGCAGTGGTCGCCTTCTAATCGGACCTGACCACTTGGAGTTGAGGACAGGTGCCCTGACCGGACAATTGGCCAAAACCGACATTGTCGAGCACCGCGGCTCGAAGGTCACCGCCTACACTGCTCGCTTGCTTCCACCCTGGATGAACTGTTCGATCGTGGTCTCTAACGGCGAGCGGTCGGTCCTAGCTAGCTTCCCGATCTGGAAGCGGCGGAAGATCCTTTCGAGCCTCCGGGAGAGTGGCTTTGAGGTCAGCCACCGGGTCACGCGGATCGAGCGGGGGTACGAGGCGATGACGTTCTAGGTCTCGCCCAGAACATTCCGTATTGCGTTCCCGCTGCGATGACGGTGGCCGAGTCTGACCGCCCGAGATTCGGCGATCGGCGCAAGCTGACCAGCCTTGCACGTCTACGGGTTCCATTCGACGGTCGTCACGGACCCGAACTGCGTTATGCCATCCTTCGCGAGGGGCACAATGTCAGCGGCGTGCTTCCCAAGGTGCTCAGCGGGAAGGTTGCAGATGACTGCGACGGTGCCCTCGTCGGACACTGTCAGCACAGTGGAAGCTGAGCACCGCGCTCTTCCCACGTCGTGGTGAGCCTGCACGAAGTCGCGGTAGGGCACACCGTCAGGCTAGGACGGGGCCCATAACGCTCTGTCCCGAGCGTTCCTCGCACGGTTCGCAGCTTCGTCGCTAGGGAAATGATCGGCGATCTCGGCGGTCGTCGATGAGTCAAACTGGTATGCGTGGCCGCCGCGATCGCCTGCCCTATCGCCTGCCCTGTTTGCTCGTCCGAGGAACTGACTGTGAAGCCATACGAGACCTGGCCCCGGCCGGCGGACGCCATGCTTTCACCGCCTTACGAGGATCTGCTCGGCCGTCCCTTGTACGAGGTATGTCCGAACTGCGGATTCGGGTTTGGAAACGATGACAATCCCGGCACAGCCGCGCCCGTGTCCGTCGATGACTACCGGACAGACTGGCAGCGTCGCGGTTCCCCGCACTTCACCTCGGCAGCGACATAACGCTCCATGCCGCGCGTCGGCGGCCTCGGCCCGGGTCGAACCCAGCGCGAGAATCGATCCCGGGCGCCGCGCTGGCCGCCCTTCGCCGGGAGACTGCGATACAGAACACACACCAACGAACTCCGGCGCCCTGGCGGGACTTTCGGCGCTGGCCAGCTTGTCCACTAGGACTGCTACGGCGGTGGCGGACCCGTCGATCTGGCGGCGTCCTCTCGCGGGCTCTGGCGTCGCCGTCGACGAGCGCAGATGAATCGTTCGGGCCGACCGAGGGAGCGGCTTTCAGCCGTCCATCGAGCGCGAACTCGCTTACCTTGCCCATCACGTCCAGTCGGACGCGGTCACCCACGACAGTGAACTCCCACGGAGGCTCTACGAAGCGGCTCCATAGCTTCCGCCCAGAGCAATCCCAGGCCGCGAACTCCAGCTCGGCTGACATCAGCACGACTGTCGGGTAGACCGACCAGTTCCAGAATCCCGTGTCTGCTTCGTCCTCCCAAAGAAGCTCGGCGTGATCCAAGTCGTATGCGAGGAGTCGGGTGCCGGCACCAACGAACAGCCGCTGAGTCTCCGAGATCAGAGCGATGCCCGGGTCAAAGCCTCCCTGCGAAGGCCGGTACGTCTGAGCGACCGCCACACTAGGAATCTTCCCGGTCCGTCCGGCTGCCACGAAGCAGTAGTCACCGTCATCCGCATCCAGGTCGAAGCTGTCGGTGCGCTGGGCGTGCCCCATGAACCAGTCGAGCGTTTGCGGCAGCCCCCGCTGAACGAGCGCCGTCCAACCCTCCACGGCGACGGACACCGGTCCCCGAAACTGCGTTACGGCCTCAGCCCTCATGCCGTGAAGTGTGCCATGGGCTGAGAACGGCGGCGCATCCGGTTACGGACCAGCTCCGACGACCCGCTCGCGAATCGTTTGGCCACAAACGGGGGTGGCTACCGTCGGAATGTGGACGATTTCGTCTTCCCCGAGAGTTGGTGGGACCTTCGGGGCCGCGACGTGGAGGTCGAACGTCTGAGAGGATCCCTGGAGCGAGAACTCCAACGCGAGGTCGCCCCAGGCCACCCGCTCCACGGGCGGTCCGCCAAGGTGGTTGCAAGGTGCCATCACTGCGACGACGCGCTCTTCGATCTCGGCGATGGTCACTTCGCTCAGGTCCATCTTTCCTATCCCAAGCAGGCTCCGGACAGACCGCCTTATCCCAAGACCACAGAGTTGCCGGACTGGCCTGCGGCCTGCGAGGCCGTTGAGGACCACGCCCGCTCCCAGTAGGCGCATAAGAACGTGAGTGCGGTCGCAAGCGTGATCCCGTCGGCCGTCGACAAGCCGCTCCGAGTCGGCGTGATGCGCTCGCCGGCTGGGACTATCCTGGCTTGGGCCCTGCGGACAGAACACCCGGGAGACAGATGGCGATCTGCCCGCATAATCTGGTCGGCCACCGCCCGACCGCCGACAGTGAGCGCCGCACTGTCGTTCGGGGCGGCCCCCGCAATCGTGCCATGCTTTACCGAGCAGGCGCAGATCGAGAATTATGTTGCCACCCGAAGCGGTGAGGAAGGACCTACCGCATGACTAGGCGGTGGCCCGCGAGATGGCAGCCGGAAGCCATTGCAGCTGTCGAGCCTTACCTAGACAGCGAGTACCTCGTCGAGATCTGGGTCGGGGATCCAGCAACCTCGATCGACGGCAGCGTTGTGGCCGGTTACATCTACACCGACCAAGAGGGTGAACTGAAGATGATCCACGACCGGAGTGGGCGACCCGACGTGTACCCCTGGCGTCCCCTGATGGGCCCTGTACTGCGGATCACCGCACGTATAGCCGGGAAGCGCAGAACAGTTGCGTACGCCCATCCTGACTGGAGCCCGCGCACACGGTGATGAGCATGCCGAGTCGCGATCTGCTGCCAGTCAGGGTGGCTCCGGGAAGCCCCGGAAGACGCCGTCCGGATCGACGCTGTCAGCGAAGTCCGAGAAGAACATGTTCGATATCGACAGGTTGTTGTCGACGCCCCAGAGTTCCGCCGGGACAACCCGGAACGTCCGCCCTGGGTCATCAAGGAGGTCGATGACGAGCAAAGCACGGTCGGGCGAGATCAACGAGTTTCGGTCTACGACGATGACGAAACTATGTCCGTAGTCCTCGGGAAGGGCCGAGCGGATACCGATCGGGTCTAGCCCGTCCAAAGCAGCGTCGTCGACAACTTCAACGAAGGCTCTGAAACCGTCCCCGCTCTCTGCCTGGGCCATCGCCAGAAGAAGCTCCCAGTCCCGCTGGTTCGAGTAGTCGGTTCGGACCAAGACCGCGTCTGAGGTTGATGGACGGATGGACGCCACGACGATGACGATACAGACCTCGTGCTCGATACCGAACGCCAGCGCAACGCATTACGGCCATCTGGCGGTCCGCCACGCCGGGATTCGGCGATCTGTTACGGGTGAGTGGCCCGCTCGATGAGTCGAATGGCGTAGCGGGCGGAGAAGCGAACGTAGAACTCTGGGTCCGCGGCTGCGGCCTCGAGGGCAGGGAGCACGTGGTTTGCGGGTATGTCGACAAATGGCAGCATCAAGGCCGAGAAACTCCGTAGGCCCCAGCCGGGATTCCCCGCGAGATGAAGGAGCAGTGGCGGGGCAGAGCGGGGATCGCCGCCGGGTGCCTTGGCCACCATGGCCCTGAGAGCCATCCCAGCGGCAGGGTCGCCAATTTCTCTCGCGGCCAGACTGACCAGATCCTCGTAGGTCGACTCTGATACGGCCTTGGCCATGTCCGCCCCGACGACTGGCGGAGGACCTGATGGGAGTCGAAGCGGCGGCCACCACTGGCGGGTTCACCCGCAGCTGCCGGCTCGTCGATAACTGCCAGGAGGGCGGGATGGATGAACTCCTTGGCCACAATGACGAGATCGTCGATAAGACCGTCGACCGACCCGAGAGCAGGTACGACCCACCAGGTGTCGGCTTGTTCGGGCAGTATTTGACCAACCCGGTCCGCCCAACGCCCGACGTCGTTATTGAGAGACTTGGTCGCCAGGTTGAAAGTGAAATCACAGAGAGCTCGGTTGTTATGCACGGAGCGCTGCAGGTCGACTCTGGCCTCGTGATCGGCCACTATCAGCCGGAACCGACCGGCGGAGCCCTTGAACCCCAACTGCCTGAACTCGGGAGCGACGACTTCTGTTAGTAGGCGGTTGAACCGCTCGGTGGCGGATTCGACCCCCGCTGGGAGACTGTTGGGGTCGGGCTCCCGTGGGTCAATGCCAGTCAAGACACCTTGCGGTGTTCGGGTCATCACGAATTTCGGAGGCCCTCGCCTTCCGGCGTGTTGCCCATCCCAATCGGGCGGCGACCACCCGCGATAGCCGCAATACAGGCTCACGGCCACGACAGTATCGGTCGGTGCGGGCGCGACAACACGACCACAGTTCGGGCCTTCAGGAACGGAGTGAGCTATGCCGACTACGGCCGGGGTACGTGCGCAGAACGTTCGGTCGTGCGCTCGCCGACAGGATTCCTGACTTCTCGCCGCCGGGGATAATCGGCGTTCGGAGTTAGTGGGCGAGGTCGGTTCGGTTGACCGTGTCCGTGCTGCCGATCCGGTCGTCGGGGTAGGCGATAACGGCTTCGATAGTCCGGTTGGCCAGGATCTCTTCAACGCAGGCGGTGGATGCGCCCAGGTAGGCGCAGTTTGTGAGGTCGCTGTCGATGTTGGTCTGGTAGCACCATGCACGGTCATCTGGCCACCACCATCTGGGCGGAGACCAGAAGCCGTCCCAGGCCCAGAGGGGACCGCGGAAGGAGTACCAGCCCATGTTGATGGCGTCGTAGACCTTCGACGATTCGGGCGGTACTGAGGAGCCGTGGTAGTCGCCGTCCCACAGGAGGAACCAGCCTGTCAGCGACGTGGTGTGACGCTCGAGGATGTCGTACAACTCGTTGGCCTGATCGGAAGCGAGATTTTGGTAGGGGAAATCCCCGCCGTGCATGTCGGTGTGGTCGGGGCCTACACCGACCACGTCCATAAGCCGGTGCGGGGTGCGGCCGTTGGCGAGGGCCGTGTCGTGCCAGGTGATCAACTGGTTGCCGATGGTCCTCCCCCCCTCGACGACTTCTGGGCCGACGAAGGGGTAGAGGATTCGCAGGTAAGCGTCGTATTCGTTGGGTACCTCATTGCACACCCGGGACCACCCGCTGCCCCCTTCGTCTCGAGTGCGGACCCGCCCCAGTGGCCAGTCGCCGACGGCGGCAGCATCGGCCGAGGTGACCTCGGGCGGCACGTTCGTAGTTTGCCAAACCGGATCGGCTTGCCAGCGTCGCCATCGCTCGGACGGTGACTCCGGACCTGCGTCGCGCAGCGGCTCTGCACCACCCACGAACCTCCGCTGCGATCCGCAATCCATCCGGTCCACTGTATGAAACGGATGGCGCACCGACCAGCGCATAACAACGGACAGGCCGCGCCATTCCAGCCACGAGAGCGCCACGCGGGAGGGCGCATAGTCGGCGTTTCGCGCTCCGGGAGTACGGCGTACTGGAAACTCGCAGGCGGTGCCCGGAAAGCACCCCTACAATCGTGGTCGGTGGCTCCGTGGCCAAGCCGCGTCGCACCCCAGCGGGCGAGCGCCCTCCTCGGAACTCGGGCGCGGGTTCGTGAGACTGCGGATGCTCGTCGGAGCCACCGAGGGCACAGAACGGCGGCGCATTCGAATACGGATGAGCCGCTCACCTGAGTGCCGAGTCGGCGATCCCGAGCGCAGGCGGCGTCCCTCGCGGTCGTCGGGTGTCGCGCTTCTGCTCGTAGGTTGACCGGGCAACTCCTCGGCCCTGGCTCTGGCAACCTCAGCCTCATAGGTCTCGTCGATCGCGGCCCGCTCTGTCTTGTGCGGCGGCCACCGTCGAGTCTTGGCGCCGGAGTCGTCGGTGGTCTCTCCCACCACGAACGACAGGCCGCCCAAGGTCCTGACAACATCGAAGACTTCTACAACCCCCAACGCATCCAACAACGACTCAACTACCACAGCCCCGTAGACTTCGAGACAACCGTTGCGTCATAACCCCGTGTCCAACAAACCGGGTCAACTCCAGACGCGATACTCGGGTACAGAACACTCGGTGATGCAGCGGGACACTCGGGGCGGGTTTTCGCCGTGGCCAGCAAGAGCCGCGCGACCGTGGTCCGGTCGACTCTGTTCGAGGTCGGACAATGCGGGATGAACCGTTGGGTGTGGCTGATCGTGCTGGCTTGTCAACGGAACGGTTCATGAACACGTTCTACTTGTTGTATGGCGCGATCCGACCAGCTCGACGACGGGTACGACGCCTTCTTCGCCGAGTGCCTGCCGGTGGTGCTGTTGTTCGGTCACCGCCTCACTGGGAGTTCTTTCGATGCGCAAGACATCGCTATCGAGGCATTGGGCCGGGCTTTTGCGCACTGGGGTCGGGTCCGGCGATTGGACTACCGCCAGGCGTGGGTACTCAGGGTGGCCGTCAACTTGGTCATCGGCGAGTCCCGCAGAACGCGCCCTGCGCCCCGAGCTGGCCCTGACGAGGGGGTCGACGTTGCCGAGACTGTGGTGTTACGGGAAGCGTTGGTGGCTGCGCTGAGGCAGTTGCCGCGGCGCCGAGCGCGAAGCGGTTGCCCTGCGATATTTGGCTGACCTGTCCGAGCGGGAAGCGGCGGCGGCGATGGGGGTGAGCACCGGATCGGTCAAAACCCACCTCAGTCGAGGGCTGAACGCTTTGAAGCGTGCGCTGGGACCTGACTCACCGATCGAAGGAGGGCGACTTGGCCTCGAATAGCGGTGATCGGCCGCTTAGATCCCCAGAGGAGATGCTGGCCGCAGCGAAGACCCGGGGGCGAGAGCTCAAACGTAGGCGGCGACTAGCGATCGGGGCGGCAGCGTGCCTAGCGGGCGCCGGAGCGCTGGCTGGGGTCGGAGTGAACGTGTTCGCCCACTCGCAAAGCCGGGCTGTTGTGATCGACGGTGGTGGGTCGGCCGCCGCCGCCATATGCCGTGCCGGCGGGGCTCCGAAGCCGGGAGTGGCCAGAGTGGGGGCGAGCGTCTCTTTCGGCCAACTACCAGCGGGTTATCGAGCGGTGCCTGCCGCAGGTTATGTCGGTGGCAATGAGGCCGTTGTGGCCACACCGGGCGGCAAGCCACTATCTCGGGCGAGGCTCGAGGTGGCACTGAGCTTCGACATGACTCAACCAGCCGGACCGAACTCGACGACCGTGCTCGTCGAGGGCCACCCTGCCTCGGTCTCGTTTCACCCCGACACCGGTCCGGTGGCGCCGGGCCAAACCACAGTGCTGTGGTCTCCCGGGCCGGGCGCCCAAATCTTGGTGTCCGGTCAAGCCATGCCAGAAGCCCAGGTCGTCTCGGCAGCCCGCAGCGTCATCAACCACCCGGGAGTCAACGCCGGCGCGATCGGCGATCTAGGCCCGGCCATCCCCCGATCACAGGCCATAACCATCGCCGGGGCGGCAGGGTCGGGCGGAACCCCACAAAGGGTCGTGACCTGGTTCACTGACGGAACCGAATTCGTTCAGGCCGAACAACGCAACGGTGGAGGCAAAGGCGGCACCATCGAGACCCAAATGGTCCAACAGAACCCGCCGCTATGGGTAGTGGCCATGTTCGGAAACTTCCCGGACACGGGCTCAACCGCTTACACCAACGGCCCCAACGGCGCAACCGGCCACGTCAACGTCGCAGTGATCAACGCTGTCACCGGGTTCTCGTTTGAGACCAGCCAAAACCCCGACGCCGCCATCCCGGGTGAATTCGTCTCCCTGACCGACCACAGCACCGCCCAACCCTGCCCGTCGCCGTCACCCACCGAACCGGACCTTCAACCACCTCAGCCCAGCACACCCAACCCGGCGATCCCCACCCTGGTCGCCAACGTCACCCAGCGAGGCTACGACGGTGACAGTCTGGTCCTGCAACTGGCCGCCGGCACCACCGATGGTCTCAACGGCGGCGACACCGCCTACATCCCCGGCGAACAATCCGTTCTGATCGGGCCAATCGTCCAGTACGGACCAGCCTGGTCAGAGGTCTACCCCTACACCGAAGTAGGCGCAACGACCATCGTTCGCCTCGATCCTCAAGGCGACCAGGCAGAAGCCGTCGGCAACGGCGACGGCCACCCGCTCACCCTGTACATGATCAACCATGACGTTCACTTGCGCGTCGGAACACCGATAACCACTGCCGGTCCAATAACCACCGGGACACCCGCAGGGCTGGCAGTAGGCACAATCGCCAGCTTCACCCCCGCCACCGGTGATCACCCCCCCACCGCCACCATCACCCCAACCCCAACAGGCACTCCGGCGACAGTCACCGTCCTGAAACAGAACCCCGCCCAGGCCCCCTGAGCGACCAAACCCAACCGCTCAACCGACGACAGGAAGCCGCACCCTGACTCTGATCTTTCCCTCTCTCCCAGCCATGAGGAGAATCTGGAACCCCCGTCAAGCCCGGCCCAACGCATAATGTTCGATCTTGCGCTCAGACGGCGCCGCCTCAAGCAGCGGCCTGCCCACGCGGAATCGGCGATCCGCGCTGATGGTCGGGCGCCTAGGCCATTATGGGGTGTGGTGTCTTCCGGGATTCGTCAGGTGACTGGCAGCGATCTACGAGGGTCGTTCGAAACGGTGCTTTGCCTATCCTCTAGTGTCCTAGAGGCGCTCGACATGGCTGGCATTACGTTCACCGACGAGACCGAAGGCGACGAAGCCGGGCCGACCGAGTGGGCTGCCTTGGAACTAGATGACGGGTCCCAGTGGTTAATTGTCCACCCTTCATCTGGTGAGCCGGAGGGCAACTTCCTGTATGTACGTGCGCCAGTCCAGCAGACCACGATCGCCAGAGTCGCCCAGCGATTTCTCGAGTGGCTGCAACCAACTTCTTGTGAGGTCCTTGCGATCTCGACGGCGTGGCCGCCGACGCCATAACGTTCGATCAAGCCCTTCCCGCAGGGCGGCGACCAAGGGCTAAGGGGCGCTCGTAATCGGCACCCTGGGCGGCTGGACGCCGGATCAGACCAGTTGACCACTCGTCACCGTCGCTGGCGGCCCTTGGGCGCCCACTCCCGTCGATCGGGGGGGTTGCGACGGCGACTGTTACCCCTGGCACTCATGACGCAGATGAGTAACTCTGTTCACGTGAGTTCGGAAGATCTGGTTGGCGTCGCCGGTGTGTTTCGTGCTCTAGCTGAGGCTCGGTGGACCTTGTTCCCCAAGGTGTACACCCACACGACCCTCCGGTGGCCCGACGTGAAGCCCACGGTGAACCTCGATCTCCACACGCACAACGTCGAGACGGCGTCGCGCGTATTTCTCGTCCTTTCGGTGCCACGGCCGAACGGGACAGAAGTTGTGTGGGAACTCGATGTCTGGATCGGACCTGAGGTTGTTGGTGCCACCGGGGCGGTCTACGCGAAGGATGCCAGGGGTTTCGTCGTGGATCGTCATTTTGAGCGCACGGAGGAGGCGACAGAGGCGGCCGGTGCGGCCGAACTGATCAGGTCCATGGCGGCGAGGGTCTGCGCCGAGCGTCGCTTCCTGGAATCTTGAGAAGACCAGAGGAGGGTGGGTAGCCAAGCGCAGAACAGCAGCACAGCCAGCTTTCGCCGTAGCAGGACCGACGCGCCGGATTCGGCATCGATCGGTAACACGTTGCTCGGGACGAGGCAGGATGTCTGTATGGGCTGGCTTCAGAAGTCTGGTCGGGTGGATACTCCCGTCCGTATCGGCCCGACGATCGCGCAGCACACGATGTGGCGGTTTCTGCCGAGGACGATCATTGGCATCAGCTAGTCGGCAAGGGATGGGTGGAGCGGTGGCACCCAACGCATCGATACCGGCGCCGAGACTGGCTTTGGCTTCTACGTACAGACGATGAGTTCTTGGTGTTCCCTGGGGCTCGAGATCGCCCCGGGCTCGGCTTAGACCCGCACTACCGACTCAACAGTGACTTGGTCTATCGGCATTTGGTCACCCTGAGGGCCCCCCTCGGTGCCGTGGTTTGTCCTCCGGGGCGGTCGCGTCTTTCCGGGTGAGGGTTATCCCAAAGGACCGGGTGGCAGTCCGAGGTATCGGGTTGAAGCGATGAGGCGGAAGCAACAGGGAGTTACCGTCCGTCCAGTGCAGGCGGATGACTTCCGACGGAACGACCCGCCGTAGGCACGTAAAGATCTATCATGAGCGGTGGGGACAGTTGAGCGTTGGCCGGACTGACGCAAAGTATTCGGCGATCTGGCGCCAACGGCTCAGTATTCCAACAGTCAGGAGCCGTAGTAGCTGAGGTCTCCAATGCGGTCCTGGACGTGGGCGCCAGTCCGACACCACCACACTGCGACACCGTCGACCATCCGAGGATGCAACCCGAGGCGATGCCGGCGGCATTCGGGCCACGCACTCCATAACCTCTCCATGACCTCCTCTTGCACTACGTCTGCAACCTCTACCGTCAGCTCGTCGACACCGACCGAGTGCACCCCCACTCCGTTTGCCAACCGGCCACCGAGCATGACTCGGGCGACTCCGCCATCATCGACGACCGAGACGCTGATCGACTGCCCAACCGATGTCTCAAAAGTCGCGCACGACTCGCTCGCAGGCGACCTCTGCCACTTCGAACGTTGCAAGCATTGCCATGACGTCGAGGTCGTCCCATTCCACTGGCCCATGTTGGAGGAACACCCGGTGCAGCCAGTCCTGCCAGTCCAGGGTGAGAGGGACAGTGTCCGCGTCGAAGAATCCGAGATCGGCCAGCCAACGGCGCTCCTCGTCTGCCATGAAACGATCGTCCCACAAAGGCCACCAGCACCAAGATCGACGTAGCTGGCCTGCTCGGCCAGGATTGTGCGTCACGTCGCTCCCCATTGCCGGCCCCAACCTTGTATTGCGCATGGCTTCTGGGTCGAGCCGAATATTCGATCTGCGCCTCGAACAGCCGCTGACGAACAACACCGACCTTGGAAGCCGAGCGCCAGACTCGGCATCGATATGCGACCTCAGTCCGGAGGCAGAAGGTCGGGGGCCGAGCGAGCAAGGATCTCCTCAAGCAGCCGTAGCTCGTCCTGCTCTGCGTCGCTCAACGTTCTGCTCGACCGCTGTTCCCGAAGTTCGAGTATCCGTTCGGGGAATCCAGCGAAGGCCTCGGCCCGCTCCTCCGGCGTCCGAGCCATCCGCGACCCCGGCATCGGCTCATAGGTCGGGCGAGAGTCCGGGTCAGATTCCATCCCGTCAGATTGGACCACGGGTTCGGCAACGCGCCAGAACGATCCATCTTGCGCTCCGTCGCTGAGCTGACCCGAGGTCTGGACCGACACCGGATTCGGCAGGTTCGTCGGAGTGCTGTGCGGTGTCTTCTGTTAACCACGTCGGCGGGGCCGTCCGGTGGGGGTCGTCCTCAGGAACGCTAGGAAGGTTGGGCCCGAGTGCAGGGTCTCTCAATCCGACCATTACGGCACCACCCTGTCCCCGCCAGAATCCCGGACCTGGGCCGCGGCTGTCGTCCGTGAACCCCGTGTCATTCGGCTGGCGAACGAAGACCGTCCTGCGTCCGTCTCCCCTCTGCAGCCTCGATGCGATGCGACCTAAGTCTCGCGCCAGCCCACGTGAGACATGATACGAGTCGGTTATCCGCTGCAGGGATCGTCGGGCAAGGCGATCGTACAGATCGATCCCTCTCGCGCTATCGACAGCCAGCCGCGACTATCCCCCCGACAGGCTCGGGAATCGGCGATCCCGAGCACTCCCGCGAACCCTCGAGCTGGATCAGCGCCGCGCCAGAACGCTCCGAGTGATCTGGCCGCGTGTTCAGCGCTCATCGGCGGTAAGCCCAGCAGAGTGGCCAAGCGCTACACCGTCGATCTGCTCGGCTTCCGATCCTTTGCGCTAGGCCCAGGCGGAGAGCGCCGATCGAATGATATGTACGGCGGACCACCGGTTGCCATGGTTCACATGCGGAGCATATTGGTGCGTGCCCCTTCCGAGGCCGCTCCCGCTAGGCCCGCGTCGATGACCGCTCGTCTTGCTTGTGCCTCGGTCCCGCTTCTACCCGCGTTACCAGTGCCAGCCATCGCCAAGAGCAGTCGGGATCGAGCCCGCCCTTCCGGTGGCTGGCGTGCTGCTCACTACCGCCGGATAGCGGGCCAGGCCGAAATTCGCTTGCTTAGAGTCGGGGTGAGGAATGCTCGTGACAACCCAAAGCTCTGTTGGAACCACGACGATTCTCCCGCGTCGGGAGGGGTAAGTAACTCGGGGTTGAAGGGGTGCTCCGCAGTGCCGACCACATCGCGGCCGCCGCTAGAGATGAAGCGGCTGGCTCGGCGGACTGCGGAACGGACAGCCTTGTCGGGACCACGGCGTTCGCTTGATTGGATGCCTGCCCGGTCGTCAGCGAAAATGCCCGCCACTGTTGTGGCGTCGATATACACGGGGTCCGCGACTTGGGCGGTTGCCGCCGGCCGACGGGCTGCCGCGGCCAGAGCTTCGAGCACCTCGCCCGGGCGCTCGCCGACGTAATCCATCCAGATGTGATAAGTCACATGCATTCCAGGTCTCCTGCCGTATCCCTCCCGCTATGTGACCGAGCCCCTCGCGCACCCACGGCCCATCAAGCGGGCCTCTCAGTTTGGACCCCAGCGCAGAGAGGAATCCACTCCGAATGTTCCACCTTGAGCGCCACTGACAGCCGAGGCGGGGCAAGACTCACGCGAACTATTCGGCGGTATGGCGTGCTGCGGGTTGGGTGTGGGGGTGGTGATGGCACCTGCTCGGTGGTCACTGGGCGTGGGCGGCGTGGCGGGGTCGTACGTTCGGGGTTTCATTGTTGCCGGGGCGTGGTCGCTGCGGCTCCGGGTCTCGGCCTGACCCTGGAGGAACAAAACCGATGTCCACCACGATCACATCTACGGTGCTGGTCGCCACCCAACCGGAGTTCAGCGACGGGGAGCGCTTGGCGCTGGCCGGGTTCCTGGCCGGCTACAGCGGGATGACCCGCGACGCCTACGTGCTGGATCTGCGCCAGTTCACCGCTTGGTGCACCGACCACGGCCTGCATCTCTTCGAGGCCCGACGCGCCGACATCGAAGCCTTCGGCCGCCACCTTGAAGACTGTGGCCGGGCTCGGGCGACGGTGTCGCGGCGGCTGTGCACCGTGGCGGGCCTATACCGCTACGCCGTAGAGGAGGATCTCCTCGATCATTCCCCGGCGGTCCATGTCCGCCGGCCCCGCCTGGACTATGAGTCCCACGCCGTCGGCCTGGACCGCAACGAGGTCGGCGCCTTGCTGGTCGCCGCCGGGTTGGGCGGCCCCGCCGAACACGCCCTGATGTCCCTGCTGGCCCTCAACGGGCTGCGGGTGTCCGAAGCCTGCGGGGCCGACATCGAAGCTCTAGGCGTCGAGCGCGGCCACCGCACCCTCACCGTGGTTCGCAAGGGCGGCAAAACCGTCACCATCCCTCTAGCGCCGCGCACCGCCCGGGCCGTGGACCTGGCCGTCGGGCAGCGATGCCAAGGGCCGATCTTCGTGACCGGCGACGGCCGCCGCCTCGACCGCCACGGCGCGGCCCGGATGGTGCGCCGGGTAGCCCGGCGGGCCGGGATCACCAAGCCGGTCGGACCCCACACTCTCCGCCATGCCTTCATCACCGCCGCCCTCGACGCCGGCGTGCCCCTCCGAGACGTACAAGAGGCCGCCAGCCACGCCGACCCCCGAACGACCATGCGATACGACCGGGCCAGAGTCTCCCTCGACCGTCACGCCACCTATATCGTCGCCGCCTTCGTCGCTGGAGCCGCCCGATAGCTCCCGGACCGACACCCGGGGTGGATCCTGCGGCCTCCGCCACCGCCGGGACCCACCCCCGCAACCAGTCACCGTGAACTGCCATCAGCGCACTGCCGTCGATCTGCTCGGCCTTCGGGTTTGCTGTTGATCTCGGCGAAGGGAGCCAGATCGGATGCTATGTCGTCATGTGCGGGCTTACTGGAAGGGCCATATAGGCGGGGTTGCCTTGGGATATTCCCCCCACGAGCTGGTGGGAGTCGTTACCGCACGCGGGTCGAACTCTTGGAGTAGCTCCTCGGCCGCGATCGGCACCCCGCGGAGAGGAGGGTCGGGCCAGGCGTCGCTGGTGTAGAAGATCATCCCGTGGTCGAGGTTTCCGCCCCCGTCATGCCAGTGGGTTGTGTATGGCCGGCCGATCACCATGGCCATCGGCGCGACTCTGGGAAAGCCGTTCCAGTACCAGTCGTTGATCGGAGGAACTCCGTCTATGACCGGCTCGTCTTGGTTCCACTCGATGATTTGTTCGAACCGCGCTTCAGCGTAGAACGGGCGCAGGACTTGCGAGATCTCCCGGAACGCCGCGGCGAGCCGGCTTCCCCCTCCGGCCTGGTTGAGGATCGATCCGCCCACCTCGATGCGAAGGGCCATCGGGTCGTAGAGGTTCGATTCTGTTCCTAGCAGACCAGCCGAATGGATGCTGAGGATACGGAACGGCGGCTGCACCTTGGTGTGGGGGGCGTCATGGGTGATCAACCGCTGCTGGATGAAGCGGGCCAGTCCTTCCTCCCCTTCGTGCTCAAGGCTTTGCGAGAAGGGCTCGGTATCGCCCCAGCGGACGGGCATCGCCTCGGGTAGTACCCGTCGCAGCGTCTCGACGAAGGTTCCGGCCCCCGGGAGGGTGGCTATCGAGGAGTCAACGGTCCACCAGATCAGGGTCAGCCACTCGCGTTCTGAGCTGAGCGGCGTCGGCGGGATGGTCCACCTGGTTCGCTGGGAACTTCCTGGTCTCCAAAGGTTATCCTCGTCGGCGATCAAGCCAGGCCCGGTCTTGGCGATGGCACGGACCGCTCTCATCACGCGGTTCAAGCCCTTCTCGGACCCATCCACGGAGATCGCAACATGCCACGAGATGCCCGGCTGCATCGCGTTCGCTTGTGGCGGGGCATCCTCGAATGACATTCGGCTTGGACCCCACACGAACGCTCGCCAATCCCGTCCCTCAAGGTCGAAGCGATCAGGCTCCCTGTCCGACATGGGACTTGGGCGTGCTCGCTCCCACCCCAACGGCTCCAGAATCGCCCAGACATCAGGACGCTCCGCCAAAAACACCTGGAACGACCTAGACATTGCCCACGATCCAATCGGTGCCTTCGCGCACGTCCGCCAACCTACGGCAAGGCCACGCAGATGATTGTCCAGTCACTCTGGCGGGTCCAGTCGAGACGAGATTTTCGGCAACAACATGTAAGCCAATTGAGGACGGCGAAGAGGAGGCAGTGGTGCGGAGCTAGAAGCGACAGAAAATTCGCTCGTGCGCCGTCGTTGAACCGGGATGTGCCTCCCGCCTGAGCGCAGAGTCGGCTATGAGCGTCTCGTGGGGCATCATGGCGTAGTGCCGGACGTCAAGATCGACTGGGAACGCAAGCGCATCGAAGTAGGCGGATGGAACCGACACGCCGCTCTTACCAGCAAGGATTACGCCGGTCACCAGGTCACGGAGGCGGTTCTACGCGGTTCGCAAGGGCGTCAATCTGCTCATTGACATCACAGACGACGACAGGGCACGCATCCACATACAGGCGTGGACGGGACAGCCCGACGACTCGGATGGGCTATCGGTCGTGACCGACGCAGAAGGGCGCGCCGACGGGGATCGCCCGCATATCTTTGTGCAGCTGCGGAGATCGAGGTTGCGGCAACGCGGGCGTCCAGCTCTCCTACCCGATCCCAGCCTCCGCTCTGGCCGGCCTAGTCGACCTGCTGAACAGCCTTCCGGACCTTGGGGTTATCCCTCATCGAGATCGGGCGTGGTTGGGAGATCTCGAGGCCCTACCGGAACAAATGCGGACAACCCTCGCACACACATAACGACGCTCCTAGCACCCGCAGCCGGGCCTGTGACCGGAGCCTGGGGGACGAGATATTCGGCATGGCGTTGGTTCTATTCCTCGCCCATTCGGGCGAGCAGCTCGACACGAAGCTGGCCGGGATCGGCTCCAACGACGTCGAGGATCGCGAGGATGCGATCTGACGACGAGTCCAACAGGGCAAGCAGGATGTGCTCTGGCCCTACGGCACTGGCGTCGCGGGATAGGGACTGCTCGGACGCGCCTTCGAGGACCGCCTGCGACTCGGCAGCGAAAGGTGGGATCGTCTCGAACGCCAGTCCCTGGGGAGGTGAGGTCTCAGATAGAGCCCTATTGACGGAATCAAGAGTTAGCCCCTGATGCCCAGCGGTCTCGACTGCCACCCCGTCTGACTGCTCAAGAACCCCGAGTAATAGGTGTTCCGCCCTGATCGCGTCGTCCCCGCGGCGGAACACCGTCTCCTGCGCCGCCACGAGCACGGCGGCCCCCTGGTCGCCAAAGCGCCAGTCCACGCCTCGAACCTAGCGTCCCGGACCCAGGTCGAGTAGCGCCCAGATCGGTGGGTATTGCGCCGCCCCCGATCCATAGGTCCGCCGGCCACCCCGCCCAGAGTCGGCACGGAGAATGTAGCTAGAGCTGCTCGGTCATCCACCAGTTGATGGTTGATGGAAGTTACGGTCAGCTTGCCTCGGCCTGGTCTGACTTATAAGCAGGTTGACGGTCAGCCTGTCTGTGATGAGCGTGGTTCGGCTGGGCCCGAGGTGATGGCCTGTCGTTTGAGTGTGGCGGATCGCCCTGCGGGAACAGGACGATCCACCGTGCCGCACGATGGCGGCTGTGCCATCCCGAACCGTTCAGCTAGGGAAGGGATGGACCTGTCAATGGTAGGTAGCCCGCGCCGGGTGACTGGTGGTGTGGATACGCATCTGGATGTGAATGTTGCCGCAGCCTTGGACCGCATCGGTGGTCTGTTGGGCGTGGAGTCGTTCCCGACCACGGTGGAGGGCAACCGGCAGCTACTGGGATGGCTGCGCGACCTGGGTCGGGTGGCCCGGGTCGGCGTGGAGGGCACGGGGTCGTATGGGGCGAGCCTGGCCCGGTTCTTGCGCGACGCAGGTGTAGAGGTGCTCGAGGTGGATCGACCCAACCGTCAGGAGCGCCGGCGTAAGGGCAAGAACGACACGGTCGACGCCGTCGAGGCGGCCCGGGCTGCTCAGGGTCAGCGTCAGCTGGGGGCGGCCAAGACCAAGGACGGGAACGTGGAGGCCATCCGTGCGGTGATGGTGGCCAGACGCTCGAGCGCGGATATGAAGATCGCTTCGCTGAACCAGATCCGCCATCTCGGGTTCACTGCCCCAGAGGAGATCCGCCAGTCACTGCAAGGGGTTTCCCGCCGCCTGATCGCCAAGCGGGCTGCAGCGATGCGACCCAGGGCCGACGCCGACCCGGTCACCTATGCCACCAAAACCGCGCTACGAACCCTCGGCCGGCGTGTCCTCGAACTCGACGCGGAGCGCAACGAACTCGACCGGCTCCTCGACAACTTGCTGGCTGACACCGCGCCCGGGTTGCTCAGCCTGTATGGGGTGGGCAAACGACGCGGCAGCCAACCTGCTGGTGGCCGCAGGCGACAATCCCGATCGACTCCGCTCGGAGCCGGCCTGGGCCCGACTCTGCGGTGTCAGCCCGCTCGAAGCCTCATCGGGCAAGACCGTTCGTCACCGGCTCAACCCCGGCGGCAACCGCCAAGCCAACGCAGCGTTGTGGCACATCGTCATCACCAGGATGAGCTCCGACCCCCGCACCGCCGTCTACGTCGAACGGCGAGCCAAGGAGGGCCGTACCAAGAAAGAGATCATCCGGGTCCTCAAACGCTACGTCGCCCGGGAGGTCTACCCCTACATCATCGCCGCCGTCTAAACGGCGAACACTCTGGCGGCGGGCCTGACCCGAGAATCGGCTGACAGCCCTAACGGCTCGTCCTTAGAACGATCTGTCGACCCGCTGCCACCCTCTCAAGATCCCGTCGACGGGGGCCAGCTGGCCTACTAAGAGCTTGCCCGAGCTGGCCCATCCGTGTCTTGCCGCAACCCCCGCCGACGAACCAACAGAAAGCCCGAAAATGACCCCTTGACATCCCTAGGAGCATCGCTCTGGGCGGCTGGACGCCGGATCAGATCAGTTGACCGCTCGTCATCGTCGGCGGCGGCCCTCGGACGCCCACTCCCGTCGATCGGGGCGTCTTCCGGTTTTCGCACGGCAAACGGGCGCGGACACAGATCAGTAGTTATGTCGTGGTCAGGACGACGAGCTAGCAGGCGTGCCCTCGCCTCTCGAATCCGGATCGGTGAGCCAGACTGGCGGGGCGACTCTGTGGGGTCGTCAGCCGGAACAGTGGGCAGGACAGGTCCGTACTTCGGATCGCCGAAATCCAACAGCAACGGCTCCTCCGCCATAGGGCCAAACGCCAGCAGCGCCGCGGAATTCCTGGTTGATAGGGCTATTTGGGTCCTGATATAGCGTTCGCTCGAACCGAGGCCCGAGCCCAACCACCACGACAAAAGGGGTGATGATTCCGGCAACGATCCCGGCAGTACCTGTAATTGCCCCTGCTACCACATACCCAGTGAGCGCCAACGCCGTGGCCCCGAGAATAAAAGGCGCTGCGACAATAGCGGCCACAAGAAGCCGTCTCGATTGATGCACGCAGTAATGGTCTTACACGCGCTCCTCCGGAGACTAGTCGACCCACCCGGAAGAGCGCGTACTCGGCGTTCTCGCTCCCTCGCGGGGCCCCCGGACCATCTGGCCGTGTACGCTTTTCGGGCTGAGTTGAAGGGGCATGAGGAGGATCGCGTGTCACGGAGGTTTGCCCTCCTGTTGGGCGTCGTGGCCATCTGTGGCATAGTGGTTGGCTGCGGAAATGGCACACCAACAGGCTTCGATGCCAACGGACGCCCTACCCAGACCCTGTCATCGGCCGCGAACGAGGTCGCGGCGCAGGCTTTTGCTACGAACAACGCCTTGGCCTTGACACGACTCGAGGTTCCACACGCCACCGCGGCCGATGCCCGAGTAACGCTCTCTAACATCGGGGGTTACCCAACCACCGTTGCGTCCATCTCGATGGGACCTACGTACGGTTCGGCGTTCGTCAACTACGCGGTCGAGTGCAGCCCGAGTCGACGCCTCGATGTCTCACTGGCTCTCAACTGGGTTCATGGCCACTGGCGTACGCTGCTGTACGGGCCAGTTCCGACTGTGAAGGAGCCCGCCGACCAGCCGCAGACCGCCGAGCTAACGCCCAGCCCGCCGCCAACCGCCAGCCACCGCCCGGCTCCTATCCTCAACCCGTGCCGTCCTGCTACCCAAGGCGCTCCAGCCGCAATCTGGAGCTGCTGGTGACCCTCCCACAAGTACAGAACACTCACCCACCGGCTGATTCTGCTCGCTGGAGCGGTGGGCGCGGTAATCGGCGTAATCTGCGATCGGTCTCTATCTGGACGCCGGCCGGTTGACGGTGTCCATGCCGACCCAGGCGGGATCGTCTGGTTCGGCGACGACGGCTTCGATGACCGTGCTGGCGAAGATTTCTTCCGCGCATTCGTGGGAGGCGCCGAGGTAAGCGCAGTTGGTCATGTCCAGGTCGAGACCGGTTTGCCAGCACCAGGATCGATCTTCTGGCCACCACCACCGCGGGTAGGTCCAGAAGTCCTTCCAGGCCCGATGCAGCCCAGTGAACACGCAGTACGGGGAGGAGGGGCCTTGGTCGATCTCGATCAGCGACCGCCCGGGAATTACGGCGCCGCCATGGAAGTCGCCATACCAGAGCACGAACCATGACCGTGCCGATGCTGTGTGGTTCTCTAGAATCGAGATGAGAGCGGTCTCCTGGGTGGAAGCCAGGGTTTGCGGCACCAGGGTGCCGCCGCGAAGGGCGTCGTCATGATCAGGGCCGACGCCGACCAGGTCCATCAGCCGGTGCGGTTGGCGACCGTTTCTGAGGGCGGTGTCGTGCCACGTGAAGAGTTCCTCAACGTAGCTCCGGTCGCCTGCCGGCAGGTCCAGTCATCATCTCTATAGCGGCGAGCACTCGATCCCGCTCCTCATGAAGCACCCGGCCGCCCTGTCCTGTACGCATCGAGAGGCGACTGTCAACCACGTGCGTTGCTTGGACCTCCGAGAAAGAGAAGGGGTGGGGTTGAAAGCGCTTGGATGGCTTCGCTCCGGTCGTCGCAGCCAGCAATGAGGTCCGAGATGGCGGTCCAGTTGTCTAAGGCCGACAGCAGTCCCACGATGATGTGATGGCGATCACGAAGCCTCTCGAGTTCGAAGTCCACAGCGTATAATGCCCTACGATGCTCGTATTTTCACCCCGTAGGCTAGCTGGAGCCCCGCTCGGGAATCGGCGATCGGCGGTCGGGCGGCCCGACAGGGCAGGCTGGTGGGATGACCGACGGGACGAGTATCGAGCAGTGATCGACCGCCTCGTGCGGGACGCTAAGGAGGGCCAAGGCCAGATTGGGCCAAAGCGAGCCGAGCCGGCGTCTGGAATAGCAGCGCCGCCCCCCATGCTGCTCCCCGACGGCATGGGATCACCGAGCACCTTCGCCAGCGGCTCAGCGGTTCGGAGCGGGACACGGTCGCCCGCATGCTGGAGGAGTCGTACGTGGCTGGTGTCCATGAGACCTTGGTGGCTCTGTACGAGGCGCAGATCCCACCGTTCGAGGATGGGTACGAGGGTTCTCCCTTCCATGACTTCATGGGAAGGCTCGGTGGGTGGGACTGGCCAACATAACGCTCCGTCCCACGCTTATCCGCCAAGCGCCTCTCAGCCCTGGCGATGACGCGATACTCGGCGATCGGGTCGGGTGGACGCCGGATCACACCAGTTGACCACTCGTCACCGTCGGTGGCGGACCTCGGGCGCCTACTGCCGTCGATCTCCTCACGTCCGAACGGATCGAAGCACATTATTCGGTGTGTCGTCGGCTTCGGAAGTTTCCGGTGGATCGACCCGACCGCTGAACGTTGAGCCTTCTGTGGAGTCTTCAATGACCGATCTGCTCTGGGGAGGCGGCAAGTCGCAGACGTGGCCGCTAGAGGATCGAGCAAAAGCCGGACCCGACTCTTTGAGGCGCACGTAGGGAACCCTCACAGTGACGGGACGGGTCGGCGCAGGCCAAGGCCTCGCTGCGAGGTCGACGGCCTCGATCTTATCTGCCGTTGTGGTCCGCTTGCCGCCCTTATAGTTGTAGCTCGTTAGGGAGTTGCCATTGACTACTACTCGGAACCGGAGAAGTAGGCACCCGACCGAGAAGAGTGCGAGGCCGGCTACACAACTGAGTACGAAGATTGGGCCTGCTGTAGCAGTAGAGACTATGCCGAGCACCAGAGCCCGAGTCCTCCCACAGCTATGACCTTGTAGAGAGTACGGACCACCGACCGTGATGCCATCCGGTACGAATGCGGGCCATCATTCACCGCACAGAACACTACAGATGCAGGGGCAGAGCGAGACGCCGTAGTCGGCAGGGCGTAGGTTAGCCCTTCCGCCCGAGGCTCACGGTCCACGCTGTCTGCTCAACGAGCCGCGAGATGACCGATCGCTCCTCTTCGGGTAACTCCGGCATCGCGTCGGCGGTGTCTCGTATGCGCTCCAGAGCCTCAAGAAGCCTCTCCAGCCCGCTAGCCCGCTGGGTCCTTGCACGTACGGTGGAAGGACCCGTGATAGGCGGACTAGGTCCCGCCGCTCGCACCAGCGATCCACGAGTTCATCGAGAGGGCCGATGACAGGATGGCCGGCTCGAGCAGTAAGAGAATCGAGACCGTCCGCCAGCCAGGTCAGTCCAGGCCAGGAGCAGCGCGCTCGGCCTGGGTCAGCGTCGCCAAGTCCGGATCGCCTTCGTAGCCGGAGAACCCGGTGATTCGACCCTCGCTGTCTCGGGCGATACCCACGAGCGCATAATCTCGCGAACGCGTGAGGCTGAGGCCACTGGCAGCCAACGCATACTCGGCGATCGGTACTGGCCGGACAGTTGTCGAGACACTGCCCGGCGTCTACTTGTTGGACATCCACGGCGGCTTGCTCGTGACAGTGCTGACGTCCACCCCATGCTCGCCAAGCACTCCAAGGATCGCCTTGTCCGAGTAAGTCCAGAAGACGATGGCCGGACCATTGTGGCCGATGCGGAAGCGGACGCCTCGGCTACCGAGGAACGGACCCTTGACGGAGTCCGCTAGGGCAAGGTCCGCGTATCGAGCCTCCCATGTCGGGACGAGCGCCGCCAAGGGAACCCGAGCTGGGACCTAGACGTACCCCCCAGTCGAACAAACTCAAGCCTTGCGAGAGGCATGGTGGCGTTACCGACACCGCCCTGGCCCTCACAGCGCAGTCCGTCGAGGTAGCGAGACACAGCGCCTCCATTGGCTGCCAGGTCAGAGATGCGCCGGTGGGTTGGCCGGTTGTACCGGCGAAAACCCGTGAAGACTGCCGCCAGCACAAGCGCCATCCAGAAGAGCTAGAAGAGGGCGAACCAGCTGGACACTTCCCCATAGTGCTAGATGCCGTCCCTCCGCCGCCGAGATCCGCACCGAACTTCTGATATAGCGCCTCCGGCCGAACTGCAGGGCAACCGCGTTCGCAACGCGTACTCGGCATGGATCGGCGCTGGGTTCCGGGTGATGAAGCTGCGGATCTAGCTTGACGGGTATGGTCGATACATACCAATGGCGAGGTTTGTTGACGAGCGCCGAGCTTGAGGCACTCCATGCGGAAGGCGTTGGGCACGAAGCCGCGACTGGGCGAGTCGACTGTACGGGCCACAAAGGAGAAGAACTCCGACGCGTTCTCCGAGGGAATCCCGGAAGAGCCGGTGGAGGCGATCGAGGCTGAACCGGTCCCGACGACAGGCAAGCCCATCTGTGTAGCCACGGTCGTGGTGGCACGTGAAGCCCTTCACCCCGGTGTCAGACTATCGCAGCGCGGAGGTTACTTGCGCGTTTTGCGCGTTCTTGCAATTCGCGAGCAACGCGACACGAAAGGGTGACAGCGCCGGCATCGGGCGTCACGTGTATGGTGACCGGTAACCAAGTTCTTTCCGGGGCGACGACAGCTGAACATGACATGCCAGATTTGTGGTGGACGCGACGGCGTATGCTCCTGCCGCGTCGTCTGATGGCTCAGACGGCGGGGTGGTGGGCTCACCACCTCCGCCGTCCTGGGGTCCCCCACCGCCGGGATCCACCAGTTCGCGGCCCGGTTGGGCCCCTCCCGGCTCGGGTCCGTCTCCCGGACGGTATGAAGGAGGTGGCGGACCGCCGTTTGCCGTTGGCCCGCCGACCTACTGGGCGCCGCCGTATCCGCCCCCGTCTCCACCCAAGAGCAAGAGGACCAGGAACGTCCTCATCGCCATTTCAGTAGTCGTAGGCCTGCTCGTCGTCTTCGGTATCATCGGAGCGGTCGCTGGCAAGAAGGCCAACAAGACACCCACCGCCCCGGCTGTTCCAACCGCAAACCCGCCCGGTACGCCGTCTGGTTACTCCAGCTTCGGCAGCTCAGCCGACCGCTTCCACATCGCGGTCCCAAGGGCGTGGAAGCAGGTCGATCCGACCAGCCCCGGAGCGCAAGCTGCGATCAATCAGATGGTTCAAGTCAATCCCAGCCTGAGGTCACTGTTTCCCGGCGGCGCCCAGCAGTTAGCCGCCGACGGGATAGCGCTCGTGGCTATAGATCCGAGTCCGACCGGAAACGGCTCGGCGTCAAACGTGAACGTGTTGGCCCGACCCGATTTGACTTACTCCGACTCGGAACTGAACCAGTTAGCTAGCGAGCTGCCAAGAGAGCTCTCGCGGGCCGGCGCCACGAGCACCGGGAGCAGGATCGTTGTCTTCGACGGCCACCGCGCTCTGCGCGCGCGACCGACATCCTTCCGCTCAAGACCCCTTCTGGGGTGCACGTGACGGTCGACCAGACGCAGTATTACGTGTCAGACAACGG
This sequence comes from uncultured Actinomycetota bacterium, assembly GCA_963783945.1. Classification (GTDB taxonomy): domain Bacteria; phylum Actinomycetota; class Acidimicrobiia; order Acidimicrobiales; family Palsa-688; genus CAWAPS01. The sequence continues at coordinate 24,534 of CAWAPS010000004.1, read as the reverse complement.
ATTCCTTTACGTCATCACGCTGAGCGGCGATGACCCCGCCATGACCACGATCGCTAGCAGCTTCTCCACAAGTTAACTGAGGAGGTCGTTCGGAACCCACGGCACACACGAGGGCTGAAGAGTCGACGGCGAGTTTGGCAGCGCTGGCGCGACGTCGTCCTGGCCGGCGGTGGCTGCCGGCCACTGCATTAACCGTCGGATCTGCGCTCGTCGCCGCAGTTGCGTCAACACGGCGGCGCGGGCGCAGATCGGGTGATCGGTGCTGGAGCCTGGCTGCAGCTACGCTCTCTTTCCGGTTCCGGGGCCCGACGCTGTGAGGGCGCAGACGGCGCGCTCGACCGAGATTACGAAGAAGGGGCAAACCGATTGAGTAGGAACGTGGGCGGCCCGCTGTTGCGGGGTACTCGAGCGAGCCTTTCCCTCACCTTTGCCGTATTGGCGGTTGTTCTCCTGGCAAGTGGCTGTGGTGGTAACACTGCGAAGGTCCCGCTGGCCCCTCCGTTATCCTTGCCGACGTTTCAAGCTGACTGCGCGACTGGATCGGACGGCGCTTCCAGGGTCATTCCAGTCAAAGTCCTATCGCCGTCTCGTTTCGGAGCGCTGATCGTGGCCGGCGTCTGTGTCAACGGCAAAGGGCCGTTCCCCTTTCTTATTGACACCGGGGCTTCTACCAGCGCTATTGACGACAAGGTTGCGGCAGCTCTTCACTTGGTCGACCGGACCCCGAGAGAATGGACGAAATCTTTCGGTTGTCTCAGGCCAGCCTCCTTCGCCCGGGTAACCACGTGGTCAGTAGGGGGAACCTCGCTGAGCTCACAGCCCGTGATTGTCGCACAGCTCCGGTCTCCGGTAATGCCCGACCTGGCAGGCTTACTCGGCTCAGATGTCCTCAGTAGCTTCGGCGTAGTTCGGATCAACTACGCGAGCCAAACACTCACCCTGGGAACCCGTCGGCAACAGCCGCAGTCGGACATCGCCAGAGGAACCGGCGCACCGACGGCGCCCCCGGACCTGACGGCAGACGCTTCTCGAGTCGTTCCGATGCCGGTGAAAGTACTTACCTATCCCTTTCCTCCGTATCAATCTGGAAACGACCTCAGCGAGGTGAGCCCTACCGTCTCTGTCTCAATAGGCGCTCGGTCCTACAATTTGCGGTGGACACCGGCGCTGGAGACACCGTCGTGAGCCCGACGCTTGCTAAGCGTCCGGAACTGGCCGAACTCCTCCCGACAACGCAGACATACGCGGGCCTGGCATGTCGTGTGACGGTCCACCTCTACCAACTGCAATCCTGGAAAATTGGTGAGATTACCCTCAACGGGCAGCCCGTGGGCAGCAGTCCTTTACCGGCGACCCTAGATGGCTTGCTCGGTTCAGGCACGTTACAGCGATACAACCCGATCGTCGTGGACTACAACGACGGTGAGCTGCTACTTGGGTCCGGCTCTACGAAGTAGCACAACGCCCATACCGCGATCCTCCTGACGATGGTCACCAAGAGCTACGCAGTCGAATACGCGCCATAACTTGCAGTCGCTCACCCGCTGGCGCCGACTTCAGGCGCTCGTACTCGGCGTGATGCGCTCGCCGGGGTGGCGCCAGGCTGGCTCGGGCCTGCGGACAGAACATCCGGGAGCGAGATGGCGATCTGCCCGCACAATCCGGCCGGCCACAGCCCCAGCGCGACCGCCGTCACGCCGACCCCGAGCGCCGCACCGTCGATATGGCGCGGCTTCCGGTTTTGCACGCTGCCCGCTGCCACCCACTCAGATCAGGCAGTATGTGCCCGTGCAGGAGACCGCTTTCACGGATCTTCACCTGATGGGGTTCGAGAGGCGCTTGTCCGGCAAGACCCTCAAAGTTCAACGCGCCAGGCTCCAGAAGGAGTCACCCAGCACGGCAGACACGAATGACCAAGAGGCGCTGGCCAGGGCGTTGATCGGCTGCGGTGCTGTCTGGGGACTGCTTGCGATCCCCTTTGTGGTCGTCGCATTAGCGCTTCAGGTGACGATCGGCACCTGGTGCTTGCTTGCCTGGGCCGGGGCGGTCGCATGCGTAGGCATGAACCGTTGGAGGGGTCACCAAGCCAAGGGACTGCTGAAGCAGGTTGGCATCGAGACATCACCGCGGCACGTCATTCGTCAACAACTCCGTCAGACCAGGGCTCGCTGAGGAGACGGGGAGACGAAACGGAGTGAGCGCAGAACGTCCCGGTTTGAGTGTCTCTCACCACTGACAGAGCTTGGCGAGAGTGCGGAACGGCGTTCGGTGCTCGGGTCTGAGGGGGTCTGTATGCTCGTCCCGATGATCCGGGTCCTCCAGCGGCACATACGCTCGCTAATGGTCGTCGGTTGCGGCCTGGTCGTTGGCTGTCTCGTCGGCGTCTACGACCGAGTCGGGGCGACGGTGGTTACTCGCTACGGGCTTCAGGGTGCGGCCATAACCTACGCACTCCTCCTGGTATGGAGGTTCTTGCTGGTCATGGTCAGTCTCGACCCTGATAAGCCCCGAGCGGCACGACGCCGGAACGCGCCGTTACAGGACTAGCTCGTACGACCCAGCGCCGGAGTGAATACAGATCACTCGATCTGGCGTTCACTCCTCCGTGGACCAGGTATGCGGCGGTGTGGCCAGCAGGGAATCGTCGCCTTCGGCACTAGATGGAGGCCACAACTGCTCGGTTGCCTCTTGTTCCCAAGAAAACCGGCTTGTCGCTTCGTTGAGCCTCAAAGGGCCGGCTCGGGTTCTGGCCTCGATCCGGTAACTCGGGGAGACCAGGGGTTTCGCTGTCTCAGCGGCCATGATCGGCAAGGCCACGTCAGCGATGGCGGCTGTGACCGAGCCAGCAGCTTGCTCCATCTCAGGCCGATCACGGAAGACCCACCAAGGTACGGGCTCTGCAAGCAGGTGGCCCAGCCGGTCCTGAAGGTGCCCGACGATCGGTACTACGTGGATGTCCCGCACGACAGAGAGGTCTTGACCCCATCTGCGGTTGGCGGCCGTCCAGGCTGCGTGCTGCTCGGCGTCGGCGGCCGGATAGTAAACGCCGATATTGACGGTGAACGACACCTCGTAGTTGGTGTTCCCCCGGTTCTTCTGGAAGGCGAAGTACTCGTGGTAGCCGTTAGTGGTCCGGTCGAACTGCTGACCCTTCCTCCGAAATCCATCACTCCTGAGGAATGGAGCAATGATCGAGTTCATCATCTCCCGATAGAGCATCTGGACCGACTCAGATCCCACGCCTGGCATCCAGTCGCCGCTCTTCAACGGACCCGCAGTCGGTGTCACCGGTCTTTCTCGAGCGACATAGACAGGGCGGACTTCCCCGCCGGTCCGGTCGACTATCGCAACGGGGTGCATCTCCTCGCTGAACGTGCTCACCCACCTCATGAACGAGGTCATCCACCTGTTCCACCTACGGTTCCCAGGGCGACCCTCGAAGACGACATCGACCCTTTCGCCAGTCATCTCCACCCGCGGAGGTTGCTCCAGGTCCTGTGCCGAGTCGGCTCCGCCACGGGCTTGTTCGGCTATCCACGATTCAACGAGCCGTCGTACCTCCCCAGAGGGGTCGGCCGAACGACCGCCAAACCGGATCGCCACCCGCACACGGTCATCGCTGCCTGGGCTAGGCCACCGGGGAGACGCCATCGAGGTAACGGTACAGATCGATCTAATCCCGCGTCATCTCCGAGCAAGCCGACACGTCATCGACCGGCGCCAGATTCGGCACGGAGAATGTAGCTAGAGCTGCTCGGTCATCCACCAGTTGATGGTTGATGGAAGTTACGGTCAGCTTGCCTCGGCCTGGTCTGACTTATAAGCAGGTTGACGGTCAGCCTGTCTGTGATGAGCGTGGTTCGGCTGGGCCCGAGGTGATGGCCTGTCGTTTGAGTGTGGCGGATCGCCCTGCGGGAACAGGACGATCCACCGTGCCGCACGATGGCGGCTGTGCCATCCCGAACCGTTCAGCTAGGGAAGGGATGGACCTGTCAATGGTAGGTAGCGCGCGCCGGGTGACTGGTGGTGTGGATACGCATCTGGATGTGAATGTTGCCGCAGCCTTGGACCGCATCGGTGGTCTGTTGGGCGTGGAGTCGTTCCCGACCACGGTGGAGGGCAACCGGCAGCTACTGGGATGGCTGCGCGACCTGGGTCGGGTGGCCCGGGTCGGCGTGGAGGGCACGGGGTCGTATGGGGCGAGCCTGGCCCGGTTCTTGCGCGACGCAGGTGTAGAGGTGCTCGAGGTGGATCGACCCAACCGTCAGGAGCGCCGGCGTAAGGGCAAGAACGACACGGTCGACGCCGTCGAGGCGGCCCGGGCTGCTCAGGGTCAGCGTCAGCTGGGGGCGGCCAAGACCAAGGACGGGAACGTGGAGGCCATCCGTGCGGTGATGGTGGCCAGACGCTCGAGCGGGATATGAAGATCGCTTCGCTGAACCAGATCCGCCATCTCGGGTTCACTGCCCCAGAGGAGATCCGCCAGTCACTGCAAGGGGTTTCCCGCCGCCTGATCGCCAAGCGGGCTGCAGCGATGCGACCCAGGGCCGACGCCGACCCGGTCACCTATGCCACCAAAACCGCGCTACGAACCCTCGGCCGGCGTGTCCTCGAACTCGACGCGGAGCGCAACGAACTCGACCGGCTCCTCGACAACTTGCTGGCTGACACCGCGCCCGGGTTGCTCAGCCTGTATGGGGTGGGCAAACACGCGGCAGCCAACCTGCTGGTGGCCGCAGGCGACAATCCCGATCGACTCCGCTCGGAGCCGGCCTGGGCCCGACTCTGCGGTGTCAGCCCGCTCGAAGCCTCATCGGGCAAGACCGTTCGTCACCGGCTCAACCCCGGCGGCAACCGCCAAGCCAACGCAGCGTTGTGGCACATCGTCATCACCAGAATGAGCTCCGACCCCCGCACCGCCGTCTACGTCGAACGGCGAGCCAAGGAGGGCCGTACCAAGAAAGAGATCATCCGGGTCCTCAAACGCTACGTCGCCCGGGAGGTCTACCCCTACATCATCGCCGCCGTCTAAACGGCGAACACTCTGGCGGCGGGCCTGACCCGAGAATCGGCTGACAGCCCTAACGGCTCGTCCTTAGAACGATCTGTCGACCCGCTGCCACCCTCTCAAGATCCCGTCGACGGGGGCCAGCTGGCCTACTAAGAGCTTGCCCGAGCTGGCCCATCCGTGTCTTGCCGCAACCCCCGCCGACGAACCAACAGAAAGCCCGAAAATGACCCCTTGACATCCCTAGGAGCATCGATCTGGCGCCAACGGCTCAGTATTCCAACAGTCAGGAGCCGTAGTAGCTGAGGTCTCCAATGCGGTCCTGGACGTGGGCGCCAGTCCGACACCACCACACTGCGACACCGTCGACCATCCGAGGATGCAACCCGAGGCGATGCCGGCGGCATTCGGGCCACGCACTCCATAACCTCTCCATGACCTCCTCTTGCACTACGTCTGCAACCTCTACCGTCAGCTCGTCGACACCGACCGAGTGCACCCCCACTCCGTTTGCCAACCGGCCACCGAGCATGACTCGGGCGACTCCGCCATCATCGACGACCGAGACGCTGATCGACTGCCCAACCGATGTCTCAAAGTCGCGCACGACTCGCTCGCAGGCGACCTCTGCCACTTCGAACGTTGCAAGCATTGCCATGACGTCGAGGTCGTCCCATTCCACTGGCCCATGTTGGAGGAACACCCGGTGCAGCCAGTCCTGCCAGTCCAGGGTGAGAGGGACAGTGTCCGCGTCGAAGAATCCGAGATCGGCCAGCCAACGGCGCTCCTCGTCTGCCATGAAACGATCGTCCCACAAAGGCCACCAGCACCAAGATCGACGTAGCTGGCCTGCTCGGCCAGGATTGTGCTTCACGTCGCTCCCCATTGCCGGCCCCAACCTTGTATTGCGCATGGCTTCTGGGTCGAGCCGAATATTCGATCTCGCGCCTCGAACAGCCGCTGACGAACAACACCGACCTTGGAAGCCGAGCGCCAGACTCGGCGCTCGGAGCGGCCCGACGCCCCTGGTTGGCCTCAGAGCTCGGGTCTCCCGCCGTCCCAATCGAAGTCGGGATTGGCGACGGAAGCGTTAACCCCTATGCACGCGACGGCAGCACTGAGATCGGTGGTGAGGAAGATTGCGAAGTTCCATTCGGTGCCATGAGTCGAGCTGATCCTCACCTCTGGTGCGGTCGAGTTCGCCAAGCGCTCAGCGACGTCCTCGCCGATGAAGCGAATCTTCTTGGATCGGAGGTGCCCTACATCCGCCAGAGGTCTGAGGCCACGCTGAACATTCCGTCACGCGCCGTCGATGATCGAGCGTCATGAGCGCCGAGTCGATCTGGCGCTCAGCGTCAGTTCTGGCTCGCTTCGATCTCCCGTCGCAGGTCCTCGCCGCTAGCAACCACCACGGCATCCCTCGGTAGCTCCTCGGGGAGCTCGGAGATCAACGCCTCCGTTGCCACTGCGACACGGCACCCGACCGGCATGATCGCCAGGTTGGCGGTGCGAGCAACGGCTACGAGCACGTCCCACGCCTGCCGTCCAGAAACATGATTGACCATGAAGCCGGAGGCCAAGTCATCCACGCCGAAGATCGCGGCGTCCCCATCGTCAAAGCGAAGTTCCGGGAGCCCCTGTTGTGTCTCGACCAGGTAGGGCTTCAGGAGTTCGGCGAGCTTCTTCTGGTTGGCGTTGGACTCGTGACCCTGCCGGAATCCCTGGAGAAAGACATCGAAGCTCACGGATATAGAATGTCAGGCAGCACGACGGTTACAGCGCTCTGGGGCCGCTCCACTGGGCGCTCGTAGTCGGCGATTCGGGCGCCGAGTCACCCACAGCGTTGCCTGCGGCTGCCAACACAGAATGTCCGGCGGCTACCGTGACGATCTGTCTGTATATTCTGCCGTCGCTGATGGCATATTCTGACAATGCCTTGCCGGTCTGAGCGAGCACTTCCCGTCGATCTGCATCGCCCGACCGATATCCACTTCATATCGGTTATGAGCGCAGATCGGCGCTCGTCAGGGCGAATCACCACGGTCGCCGTAGATCTGCGCAATGATCGTGATCCGTGAAGGATGCCACCGGCGAGAGTGGAGTCCCGTGGCTGCAGACATGAGTCTCGCCGGTTTTCACGAGCGGTGGGACGGAATCGTAGGGACCGAAGCTGCGGTCCTGCGTCACCGGGCCTACCGAGCACGGGTGATGGCGTTCTACTCGGCCATTGCGGTAACCGGCTGCACCATAGTGTCAGGCGCTACGAAGTCTTCGCCCGCCGTGCACTGGTTGTTCCTCGCTTTGGCTGTTGCTGCTGGTGCGTTCATCTTCGTCTGGATAGCCGTGTGGCGTCACCAACTCTCCCGCTCGTGCTTGCCAGCTAGTCGATTCCTCGGGTGCGAGATAACTCTGCGCAACTTTCCGCCGTTCAAGAGAGACTTGTTTCTCAAGTGGTGTGAGCGCAATAACGTCCCTCCGCCAAGCGCCGTACCTAGTCCTTGAAGATGACCTCTGATTCCAAGCCGGGCCCACACCCGGCGTCAAGCCTGGTCAGGGCCTCGGCAAGTGATCCCGTAACGGTCAGGGTGAATCTGGCGTAATGATCAGGTACCGAACGAACGCTCACACCGATATCGTTTCGGTTGACGCGACGCCGGATTCGGCACAGATCGGGGCGCTGGCCAAGTAGCCGCGTGGGGCTCTAGCTCAGTTGGCTGAGCAGGGCCTCGTACAACTGAGGAGGGCTCCATCTGAACTCCAGGAGCAACGCGGTCAAGTCGGAGTCCCCCTCGTGCAGAGCTGCAAGCAAGAGGTATCTGGGCCGGTCGAAGCCTGGCCGAGATCTGACGACAGCGAGGCAGACAGGCGGCCATATCGCCGATTCGCGCGCCGTCCTCCAACACGCCGCCCTGCTCACGGGCAGCGCGGGATAGATCGTTCTGTGGCGTCATGGCCGCAGGATTAGCCCGCGTACCGTCCGGTTTCGGAGGGATCAGCGCGATGAGCATCGACTTCGGGGACCACGAGTTCCTCGACTGTGCCTCCCGAGGCAAGAATCGCATCCTGGACCACATCTGCGACGTCGCGACCATGGTCGAAATCGTTCCGACAGCGGACTGCCTGTATCGATAGCGGTGTGCCAGTCAACGACATGATGGCGTCGACTGTTCGCTCCACGGTCTCGGGCAGCGGTGGCCAGCCGAACTTCACCTCCCCGTCTTGGGTATGTGCGGTCGAATACAGATCGGACACCAGTAGCAGCCGCCCGCCCTGTCCGGCAAGCGCCAATCGGCCTAGCTCTACCGCTGCTGCAAGGTTCGATCCGTAAGCGTAGTCCCAGTCGACGGCATAGAACTCCTCAGGAGAGACCAACTCGGCGCTGACTCCGAACACGATCATCCCGGCCAGGTCCTCAACTTCCGCTGAAGGGTCCACTCCTCGAACAAACGCGACCGCCCGGCCCAAGCCCGGGACGAAGAAGCCGTTCATGGGCATTGAGAGTGAGCGATCGAAGATGACTACGTCCGAAGACACGAAGGTATTATGCCGCCTCAGACGCACGCCTATCGATGCCGACTCTGCGCCCCAGGCAGCACCTCCTTCACCGGCTGACCTCCCGATCTGCGTACGCGTTCTGGCGCAGGCCACACTGCAAGGCGTGACTTCGAGCCCGGGCTGGCTGAGGCGATACCGAGATGGTGAGTGGGAGGTCGTCTGGCACGAACTCCGTCAGCTAGGTGCCACGGTGCGGGACCGCCAATATGCCAGCGAAGCCCAAGCGGTATGCGACGAGATGGCTCAACGCGCTCGACGGAACATCGACATCATCATCGAGGTCCTGTCTCGCGACGGATACCGCTTCCACGAAAATGACGACGCCCAGACCCCCACGCAGCCCTTAGCCCCGCCTAGCGGCGAATCCGAGTCGCATGTGGCCTGGTTAGAGTCCCAATTCGGCTCCATTCCGATGACACTGTCCTCATGGATACGGATCGTCGGCGACGTATGGCTTGTGGGCACTCACCCAGAATGGGGAGACTCATCGGCCGCCGATCCCCCCGTCTTCGAGACGGAAGGAAGCAGGTATCCCACTTCAGCCGGTGATTTCCGCCAGTACGTGGTCGATGAGTTCGAGATGTGGCAGGGCCACCCTGGCGGCCGTCCCTTCAGCTTCCCCGTCGCGCCGGATGATCTCCATAAGAGCAATACCAGCGGAGGCCCTCCATACGGCGTTCTGCTGCCTGACGGCTGTGCCGATGCCTGGGTCACCGTCAACGGCGGGATGAGCCTCGTCTCGTACCTCCGGTGGGTATTCCGGCGGGGCGGGTTCCCGAAACCCACCGGAGACATGAAGCAGTGGGAGATCGTGCACCGCCTCACCCGAGGCGAGCAGTTCTGTCCAAGCTCCTCGAGGACATCTGAGCCGCACCAGATCGCCGAATACGGCGTCAATGACAACGTGTCCCCAGCCGTGGAGCGAAGCTCGGGATGAATAATCGGCGTCGGTGGAGGACGGGCGCCAGTCTCTCCATGACGCATGGATCGCAGCCTCACGGACTGAGGTCCCATCGGAACGGCCAGGTCAGGTGCAAGCGGCCATGCCCAAGGGGTAACGTCCCGCCACCACGAACCCTAAGCGTGTCATCCTGCGCTCGCTCGCCGCTCACGCCGGTCAGTTCTAGCCCGCCATGGGGCGAAGGGGCGAGCAGAGCGGCGCTGCCGATTATCGGGTGGCGTCTGGCTGCCTGGCCGTAATCGGATGCGCTCGCATCATGGCCGCCAGTGCAGCCGGAACAAGAAGCGTCTAATAGGCAGGTGGTCGCCGAACCACGTCTCACCGCCAGGGCCCAAGGTGTTCCACCAAAGCCGGTGGACGAGACGGCGTTTGGTCAGGCGACGGCTCATGCGCCGCTCGCGGGTCATGAGGTCGTAGCGGAGCTGGTCTGTTACTTCTTCCAGTTCGGCGTCTATCCGGTCGAACCACAGCGCCTGAAGGGCGAGATGGTCGGGACCGGAAAGGCCATACCGACGTGCCAGTCGATCGACGTGATCGTCCTCGACTGCTCGAATCTCCGAAAGGTCCGACCATCTCCGCAGGCGCCGAACGGGCAGCCGCGCCACCCGAGCATCTAGGTCGTCATGCAAGCTCTGCGCGACCGCACCAAGGTCGGACCAGACCGGGGGTGGCAGTTCCGGCGATACCGGGATGCTGCCCAAGACGGGATCTACCGAGAGCTCCATTTCGGGCGGGTCAATGACCTGGAACCTGGACGGATCTATCCGGAACACCTCCTCGTCGAGAGGCGGATCGACCACGAGGTCTAAGAGTTCGGTCACCACGAATCGCTCGCCGTTGATGAACCCGGTCATGCGGTGCAAGAACCCGTATTCCGCATCGACGAGTACCTCGGTCTCGGCCGGTGGCCGCTGGCGCAGCCGGTTTATGGTGCTTGGGTTGTCTCTCTCGCCGGGTTCGGGCGATGAGTTGGTAGCTAGGAGGGCGTGGATCACTAGGACGTCCCGGTCGTTGTGGATGTCGGGCCGGGGTGTGCCCCAGTCGTATCCGGCCAGCCAGGAGGGATCGAGAAGGTCCCTAGCCGGGAAAGTATCGGAATCTGCCGGGGAGGCGTGGAAGGCGCCGAAAGCGGTTGGTAGCCACTTCGTGTTGCCGTCACAGACATGAATAGACGTCCCCGAAGACCCCGAATCGAGTTGCCAGTCCCGCTCAAGGCGCCACGAATCCCGTTGAGTGGCGACCCAGATGCGGTCGGTGGTCTCGCGCACAGGATTGGTTGGGTCCCAAGGGGCGACCAAGCCGTAGACCCCTCCTGATCGTCTTGGATCGCGGATCTCTTTCTCGGCTTGGCGGAGGCGGACCATGTGGTACCAGGATCGGAGCCTTGCCGTCAACGGGGGTGTGCGCCCGAAGGCACCACGAACGAGTTCCATCAAGTCGCCCCCAGCGATCATGCACGCAACGATAGGACACACGGCCCGCGGTGGACCCTCCCGCCCAGCACCAGATAGCCGAGTATGCGCCCCACCGGGGCTGTGGCCCAAGCGCCGTAACCGAGTTGCTACGTGACATTCTGTTGCGGTGAGCTTCGATGTCTTTTTACAGCGCTTTCGTCCCGGCGACCCGGACTCCGAGGTCCTAGTCGACCTTGTGAGGCCCGACCTGGTCGCGTCGAAGGAAGGCTTCTTCGACCTGCATTTCGACGACGGATCGGTCGCGATCTTCGGACTCGACCACCCTGGGAGGGGCGTCATGGTCAATCACGTATCGGGGCGCCAATCGTGGGGGGTGCTCATCGAGGTCGCTCGGCAGGGTGAGATGGCGGTCTTGCTCCTGGGTTGCCCGGCGGTGGTAACGAGCGAGGACTTGATACCTGATCTGCCAGAGGACCTACGAGACGACGCACAAGTCATCCGCACCAGCGAGGACCTCATGCGTCTCATCGAGACTGCGGAGGCCGGCGCCCATACCGAGTCTGGCGCCGATGGCCGAGGGCTGCCTGTGACTACTGAGGGCGCGAGAATGATCTGGGCGTGACCTCTGAACCGCCCCGGGATCGGTGACTGCTCCGACCTTTGAGAGGATGGAGCAGTGTCAGAGCAGAAGAGGCAGGGTCGTCCACCGTATCCGGCTGAGATGCGGGAGCGGGCGGTGCGGATGGTGTTTGATCACCAGCACGAGTACCCGTCGCAGTGGAAGGCGATCGAGTCGATCTCGGCCAAGCTGAACGTGAATCACGAGACGCTTCGCCAGTGGGTCCGCCGAGCGGAGACCGACGCCGGTCAGAGGCCGGGTCTGGCGACCGATGAGCGGGCGAAGATCAAGGAGCTCGAGCGTGAGGTGAAGGAGCTGCGCCGGGCGAATGAGATCCTCAAGGCTGCGGCGACTTTCTTCGGGGCGGAGCTCGACCGCCAGTCGCCGAGATAGTCGTCTTCATCGACGCTCACCGGGAGCGATTCGGGGTCGAGCCGATCTGCAGGGTGCTGTCCGAGCACGGCTGTCCGATCGCCCCGAACACCTACTGGGCGCATAGAAAGAGGCGGCCGGCGGCCCGGACCGTCCGCGACCAGTACCTCAAGGGCCAAATCTGCACCGTCTGGAACGACAACCTCGAGGTCTACGGGGCCGACAAGGTGTGGGCCCAGCTGAACCGGGAAGGCATCGTGGTCGCCCGCTGCACGGTGGAACGGCTCATGCGGGATCTGGGCCTGTCAGGGGCCAGGCGTGGCAAGGCGTTCAAGGTCACGACCCGCTCCGATGACCGCCAGCACCGCCCGGCCGATCTGGTAGACCGGAACTTCGCCGCGCCGGCCCCAAATCGTCTTTGGGTGGCCGACCTGACCTACGTGAAGACCCACGCCGGGTGGGCGTACGCGGCGTTCATCATCGACGTGTACTCCCGCATGGTGGTCGGCTGGCAGATCTCCAACAACCTACGCTCGGACCTGGCGATCGACGCCTTGGAGATGGCCGTGTGGAACCGCACTCGGGCTGGCCAGGTCCTCGACGGGCTCGTGCATCACAGCGATAGGGGCGTTCAATATCTCAGCATTCGCTACAGCGAGCGCCTGGCCGAGAACGACATTGTCGCCTCGGTCGGCTCCCGCGGCGACAGCTACGACAACGCCATGGCCGAGGCGTTCAACAGCCTCTACAAGTGGGAGCTCGTCTACCCCCAAGGACCATGGACCGGCCCCGACGACCTCGAGTTCGCCACCCTCGGCTACATCGACTGGTTCAACCACCGCCGTCTCCACGGCGAGATCACCGACGACAACACCTACATCACCCCAGCAGAGTTCGAAGCCCTGTACTACCGTCAGAACCAACCCGCACCCGACGCGGTCACCCAAGACCGAGCAGTCACGAAACCCGGGGCGGTTCACTCGGGTGTGGGCCGCCGACCGCATTCTCTTCATTACGACTTCTCCGACGACTAGGCGATATGGGTCCTGGATCATGGGCTCCCGACGCTGCCAAAGGAGCTTGGAGAAGACGACGAGGTCCCCATTGCCCATTGGGCTGGACCAGCGTTCGGTTCCGTGCTGTTCCGAAGCTGGTGGTCCGACGCCGAAACTGAGGCGAGGGATGGCGAAGGGGACGTAAACGACGGCCACTACTCGTACATACGCACAGACGGAAGGTGGGAGCCGACAGGCGCTAGTGGGGGGACCGCGGGGCGAGAGGAGAACCCGTTACGACCTGGCGCCTACCGCGATCGCCTGGCGGCGTTCGGCGGCGAGTGGCAAGAAGGTCCGGTCCGTGGCCTTACCGGTGTGGTCGGTTCCGCCGCACGGATCATCGAACTCATCGACAGGCACGGTCGGACTCGCCGCCAGGTCGAGGCCCCCTTGGGGTTGGATCGTCGTCTGCTTCGACGCGTCAGACGAGGTGACCGTCCGGGTTCTCGACGAAGACGACCAGCCCCTGCTTGAAACCACCCGATCGCCAGCGGCCTCGTGAGCGCACAGCGCCGATTCCCCAGCCCGTCGGGGGATAGTCGCGGCTCGTTGTCGATGGCGCGACATGGATCGAGCTGTACGATCGCCGGGCCCGGCGATCCACGCGGTGGATAACCGACTCGTATCATGTCACCCGTGAGCTGGCGCGAGTACTTAGGTCGTATCGCATCGAGGATGCAGAGGGGAGACGGACGCAGGACGATCTTCGTTCGCCAGCCGAATGACACGGGCTTCAGGGACGACAGCGTCGGCCCAGGTCCGGGATTCTGGCAGGGTCAGGGTGGTGCCGTAATGGTCGGATTGAGAGACCCTGCACTAGGTCCCAACCTTCCTAGCGTTCCTGAGGACGACCCCCACAGGACCGTCCCGCCGACGTGGTTGACAGAAGACACAGCCCGGGACTCCGTCGAACCTTATTCCCGACTCCTGCGCTAGCCGCAGCGAGCAGAATCAGGCGGTAGGTGAGCGTTTTGTACTCGTGGGAGGGCCAGCGCCAGCTCCAGATCGAGGCTGGAGTGCCTTGGCGCAGGACGGCACCGGTTGAGGATAGGAGCCGGGCGGTGGCTGGGTGGTCGGCGGCGGGCTGGGCGATCCCTGGGCAGTTTGCGGTGGGCGGGCGCGCACCTTGACAGTCGGAAGTGGCCCGTACAGCAGGGTACGCCAGTGGCCATGAACCCAGTTGAGTGCCAGTGTGAGATCGAGGCGCCGGCTCGGGTTGCAGTCGACCGCGTAGTCAACGGACGCCGAACCGTACGCAGGTCCCATCGAGATTGACGCAACACTGGTTGGGTAGCCGCCGACGTTAGAGAGCGTTACTTGAACGTTGGTGGCGCTGGCGGGTGGGATCTCGAGTCGCGTCAAGGCCAGGGAGTTGTTGCTTGCGAGAGCCTGCGCGACGTCGTGCGCGGCCGACGACAGGGCCTGGGTGGGGCGTCCGTTGGCCTCGAAGCCACTCGGTGTGCCACCTCCACACCCGACCACGACGACACAAACGGCGAGAAAGCCCAACAGGAGGGCGAGCCTCCGTAACACGCCATCCTCCTCATGCCCCTGCAACTCAGCCCACACACGGTACACGGTCAGATGGTCCAGGGTTCCCGCGAGAGCCCGAGAACGCCGATTCCCGCGTCATCCCGAGGGCGAGAGCCATAACTGGATGCGCCCACGTTCTGGGATGGGGTACGGACCGGGTCTACTTCCTGCCTTTCAGCCTTCGACCCCGAAGGATTGCGGCTCCGGATCCGTCCCTTACCGGCAGGTCGGCCAGTTGGTAAGGGTAGGGCTCGCTGCCAGACCGATAGAGCGAATAACGACTCGGGCGCGATCGTTGACGCGACAACCGAACAGGCTGCGCTGCTGTTCTGCGAACGACCTCGGGTTCAGATGTTGGTATGGAAAGGCCAGATCGTTGGTTGGCGGCCTGGGTGCGACCCGCTAAGGGTGCTGTCTGTCCAGACGCTGTATGGGTCATACTCCTGCAGGAGATCCGCCGCCGCCACGGGTACACCGCCTGGTGGTGGGTCAGGCCACGACTCTCCGCTGTAGAGGATCAGGTCGTCCAGTCGAGCGCCGCCGGCGAGGTGCCAGTGGGCGGTATACGGCGGTCCAACCACCATGGCCATCGGCGCGACCCGTGGAAACCCGTTCCACCGCCAGTCGCTGACGGGCGGGGGCCCAACAGCTGACTCCCGGCTCGCCTTCCAGTCGATTCCTCCCCGAGGGTTCTCGACGAACCCCCGGTTGGGCCAAAGGCGAGCTTCGGCGTAGAAGGGATGGAGTAGCCCGGATATGTCTCCGAAGGCGACGGCCAGCTGTCGGCCCCAGCCAAGCTGGTTCAGGATCGACCCGCCCATCTGGACACGAAGTGCGACTGGATTGTCCTGACCCGGTCCGAGACGGAGGAATCCCGCTCGATGGATCACCAGGTCGGAAAACGGCGGTCGAACTTTGGTCAAGACAAGCTGATCCTGCGCGTGCACGATGTATTCGGCCAGCCCGGCCAGGCCGTCTCGTTCGAGGCTCAGCGGCAGCGGCTCGAAGTCGCCCCAACGAACAGGCACCGCCTCGGGAAGGATCCGGTTCAGGGTCTCAACGAACGCCGTGGCCCCATCCGGGGTGTAAATCGAGCGGTCAAGAGTCAACCAGATCAACGTCAACGTCTCGGTCTCTGACTTCAGCGGTGATACCGGGATCGACCACCTAGTCCTTCGTGCGCTCCCTGCCCTCCACACATTGTCCTCGTCGGCGACCACTCCCCGGCCCGCCGTCGCCACCGCTCGTACCGCTCGCATCACCTTCTTCAAGCCCGCCTCAGAAGAACCCTCCAGCGAAACCTCCACATGCCACGAGATACCGGCAAGAAGTGCGACCGCCTCGGGAGGAGCGTCCTCCCACGACATCGGGCTAGGCCCCCAGATATCGGCGAACCATTCCCTCCCCTCCAGACGGAGCTGTCCGAGGCGGTAGTTCGGCGACCAGGTCTCACTCTCGGACACGGGTGCCCATCCCAGGCCTTCAAGGATCGGTCCGATCTCCAATGCCTCGGCCAGAAAGACCTGAAAGCTCCTGCTCACAGTCCCACACATCTATCAGACCGCAGAAAGAGCGACCCGATCGATGCTCCTAGGGATGTCAAGGGGTCATTTTCGGGCTTTCTGTTGGTTCGTCGGCGGGGGTTGCGGCAAGACACGGATGGGCCAGCTCGGGCAAGCTCTTAGTAGGCCAGCTGGCCCCCGTCGACGGGATCTTGAGAGGGTGGCAGCGGGTCGACAGATCGTTCTAAGGACGAGCCGTTAGGGCTGTCAGCCGATTCTCGGGTCAGGCCCGCCGCCAGAGTGTTCGCCGTTTAGACGGCGGCGATGATGTAGGGGTAGACCTCCCGGGCGACGTAGCGTTTGAGGACCCGGATGATCTCTTTCTTGGTACGGCCCTCCTTGGCTCGCCGTTCGACGTAGACGGCGGTGCGGGGGTCGGAGCTCATTCTGGTGATGACGATGTGCCACAACGCTGCGTTGGCTTGGCGGTTGCCGCCGGGGTTGAGCCGGTGACGAACGGTCTTGCCCGATGAGGCTTCGAGCGGGCTGACACCGCAGAGTCGGGCCCAGGCCGGCTCCGAGCGGAGTCGATCGGGATTGTCGCCTGCGGCCACCAGCAGGTTGGCTGCCGCGTGTTTGCCCACCCCATACAGGCTGAGCAACCCGGGCGCGGTGTCAGCCAGCAAGTTGTCGAGGAGCCGGTCGAGTTCGTTGCGCTCCGCGTCGAGTTCGAGGACACGCCGGCCGAGGGTTCGTGAGCGCGGTTTTGGTGGCATAGGTGACCGGGTCGGCGTCGGCCCTGGGTCGCATCGCTGCAGCCCGCTTGGCGATCAGTCGGCGGGAAACCCCTTGCAGTGACTGGCGGATCTCCTCTGGGGCAGTGAACCCGAGATGGCGGATCTGGTTCAGCGAAGCGATCTTCATATCCCGCGCTGAGCGTCTTGGCCACCATCACCGCACGGATGGCCTCCACGTTCCCGTCCTTGGTCTTGGCCGCCCCCAGCTGACGCTGACCCTGCGCAGCCCGGGCCGCCTCGACGGCGTCGACCGTGTCGTTCTTGCCCTTACGCCGCCGCTCCTGACGGTTGGGTCGATCCACCTCGAGCACCTCTACACCTGCGTCGCGCAAGAACCGGGCCAGGCTGCGCCCCATACGACCCCGTGCCCTCCACGCCGACCCGGGCCACCCGGCCGAAGCCGCGCAGCCATCCCAGTAGCTGCCGGTTGCCCTCCATCGTCGTCGGGAACGACTCCACGCCCAACAGACCACCGATGCGGTCCAAGGCCGCGACCACATTCACCTCCAGATGCGTATCCACACCACCAGTCACCCGGCGCGAGCTACCTACCATTGACAGTCCATCCCTTCCTTAGTGATCGGGTTCGGGATGGCACCGCCGCCATCGTGCGGCACGGTGGATCGTCCTGTTCCCGCAGGGCGATCCGCCACACACAAACGACAGGCCACCACCTCGGGCCCAGCCGAACCACGCTCATCAAGACAGGCTGACCGTCAACCATGCTTATAAGTCAGACCAGGCCTAGGCAAGCCGACCGTAACGCCCACCAACCGTCATGGTGGATGACCGAGCAGCTCTAGCTACATTCTCCGTGCCGAATCAGTCAGCCGCCGTGACCCGTGATCCGTAATCGACTGCTCTGCTGATCTGGCGTGGATTCGATCTTGTTCCTTCCTTTGGGTCCGAACTTCCCGCACAACCCGGTTGCCAGTCGCGTGAGACACTGTCAGGGTGGACGGCGAAGGAGGAACCGGACGAGAACGGAGTATTCGATCAGGGCGACGACGACGATGAGGCCCCGTGGGGCGACTTCCCGTGTGATCGCAGCGAACATTCGGACTGCCCTCACGCCCCGTTGCTTGTGGCGATGCGAAGGTTTCGACCTCCAGGGAATTCACCTAGACGCCCCCCGAGCTACTGATGGCCGCTTGTGTAGCTGCGAGTGCCACGCTGATTGCCCGGCTACCTCCGGCGGATGGGCTAGCTGGCCCGAGGACTGTGATTGCAACAAGACCCGGCAGATGCGCCACCGACAGCAACGACGAGCACACGGAGCCGACAAGGCACCTGACCGCCTGAACCTGGGGCGGGTCTTGGCAGGTCGATCTCAGAGATGTCACGAAGGAGGCAGGCTCGGCGGTCGGCCATACAACGAGCCGCCGACAACTGGACCAATAAGCCTTCGGCCATCGTGGCTGAGGAGTGGCGCCGCCATGGGCTAGAGCCGCCAACCGGCGTCGTGATGGATCGATGGGCCGACCAGATCGCCGATCCGCCCAGTCTCGCAGAGCAAACGGTCAACAATGCCCGGATCCTGAGAGACCTGGTCGGCCTACGTTGCCGTGTCCATCGCGCCACCAAAGGTGGGATCGGTCCGCTGATTGAGCGAATGGGTAAGGAGCGCGGCCGCGCCTACGAGGTAGCGACCGGAGACGAGATGATCGAAGCTACAACCGAGCCTGGGTCCACGTCCTACCTCGACGAGCTAGCGGCTCGGGCGGTCGGATTCCCATGGGTGGCCTCCGCCTTCTGAAGCTAGAACTGGCGAACGGCGACGACGGTGAAATCGAACTGCGGCACTACGAGCCGGGCCGCCCCCCGATCAACTGCGCCACTGATCGGGATGATCCCGGCGTCAACATCCGCCATTTCTGAAACCGATGACGATTGCCAAAAGGGTCGACCAGCCGTGCGTCTGTGCCGGAGGACTTCTCCGCACACGGGACGACGCCTGGCAGGTGATCGTGAAACGACCACTGACGCACTGACTCCTATTGTCCGATCTGCGCGGCCTCGCCAGCTGCGGACCGTCGGTGACGGGCGGCATGAACGGCGGCTCCGACCGTGTGGGCTTCGTCACCGAGGGTGGTGACCCTTCCGGACCCTCCAGCCGCCCGGATCGCCGAATCCACCGCTTTGCTGCTCGGCAAGGCCCGACTGTCTGGACGGTGGGTCGGGCACGTTGTGAACGTTATGGCGCTCAGCGCAGTGCCGCCCAGCCCGCCCCTATGTCGCTGGTGATGGAGAACAGGCCCTCCTCGCCATCGAAGACCAGCTCAAGGTGCCGGACCTCCGCAGCCATGGACGCATCCCGAGTCTGGAGGCCGACCAGGAAGCTCTTCAGCGTCTCTATTACGTCGTCGACGTTCATGGTCCTATCATCGCTCACTGGGTGGCGCCGCCGAACGCCGACTACGCGCTTCCTCGGAACGCCATCCCATAACCAGGTGCGCTCTCATTCGGCGCAAGGTTCACGAGGAAGCGAGGAAGAGTGAAAGACTCGCAGGTCGTGTCTGCGCTTCTGCTGGTTCTGCCGATCTTCGCTCCGCTGCCTAACGGCAACCTGAATAGTCCTGGCACTACCACTGTCCTCATCGAGGAGGATGAGGTCGAGGTCAGAACGGCACGCCGCTGACAGGGTCATGTTGTTCGTCTACAACCATGGCCCGGACTTGGTCCAAATCGAAGATCGTGACGATACGGGAGGTTCCGGCGGTATTATTGGCCCGGGCGATGGATTCATGCGCTCTGGACTGACACGAGTTCTCGTCCGACCTTTCGAGTGATCCTTTCCGAGCCCGATCGCCGAATCCGGCCCATGGGTCGGTGCCTGAGCGATAATCAAGTGCGCTGTGGTTAAGCGCTGGGCGGCCTGAGCCTTCCTATCGGCGTCTTATCACATCAGCGTCGGAACGGGACGCCAGTCCATTTCTGTCACGTCGAGGGCATCGGTGGGCATCCGTCGAGGGGCATCCCCGTTCGACAGTTCGGCAAGTACCTCCATCGGGGTGAGAGGCGCTGGAGAGGACCACGTAGCCCGAGCGTGCGGTGGCGCGACCTCTACCGTGTAACCGCGACCTACGTATCGGACCTTGAGTACCAAGAACCCCCCGGTCGTCCCCGGAACAGCCCTGCCGTCATCCTCCCTGCCGACTCGGCATTGACGACCGACGACGAATCAGCCATACCGGCACGTTCGCACTCGCAATTGAACTGCTCGGTCGGACCTGGCTGACATCCTGGAGCTATGGACCCGGACCGTCTGTTCTGCCACACCGTCAACGACCTGGCTGCTCGGGCCGACAGCGACGATGAGTACGAAGTCTTGGCCAGCTCGGCCCTGGTACGGAAGTTGCTCATCGACAAGAGCCGGCTTCATACACCGCGTCAACCGTTCGCACCGGCTCACGATCCGCTTCACGTTCAACGGACCGACCCGGTACGAAGACGTGGTGTTGCTCCACGACGGCCAGTGTTCTGGTCGGTACAGGATGGGCTCAAGCCGAAACAGGTCGGCCCGCCAGGCCTGGTGAACCCTGTCGTGGGAAAGCTGGACAGCGACTTCTGGCGCGGCACGTCATGCGAGTTAGAGGGCATGATGTGTCCGTTCGTGACCTGATAGCGCAGCTTGCTCATATCGAGGGCGGCGTCCACTTCGCGCGAAGACGGACAAGGAGCAGGCCCTGCAAGAGGCAGACGCGGACGGTCTTTGTCGGGGATCTCCCTGCCGGTGTCCGTCTGATGCGCTCTATAGATCGGATAGTCGTCCGTGCCCTAGGCCCCCTTCGTGACGCTACTGAAACGGGCACTGGGGGAGTTATCTGAATGACGGTGACTCTCGGCCAATTCATCTCCTAGCGCAGAGCGCTGATTCCCGAGCGGTCAGTTCCCGGTTCAGATGGTTTGAGCCGCTCCAGGATTCTGCGGCGACCTGAACCTCTTCATACGTCGAATCGAGGCCACCGACGAGAGACTGAACCACAGAGCGCCGAAGAAGGTGATGAGCGCCACGCCCGGCATGGTCGGCGAGTTCAACGATGAACAAGCTGGTCAGGACCACTGTGCTGACAAGGCGGACGGCGATCCCGACCCGGGTCACGGTGTCGGAGACCCTGATAACCCGCCTCAGGCGTCTCGACTGGCCGTCCGTCCCCTCGTCCCCGCCTCCACACTAGACGCATCTACACGGGGAGGACAAGAACGAGCCCGTATTTCCTCATCTGCGCCTGCGGTCGGGCGGGCAAGGGAAGGCAGTTCGCCGCTCGTAACGACGGCTATATCAGTTAGCCAGGTTGGCTCTCGCGGAGCAGACATCCCGCCGAACATCGCCATGGCTCGACCGTTGCCGAAGGCGCATAATCACCCCATCAACACCCCCTGAAGGACTTGGAGACCGAGGCTTCCGAACCGGCGATCCACGCTGACTCGGTGTCGTGGGTCTTCCCCCAGAACACGCCTCCGTTCAGTCAAGCCCCCACAGCTTTCGACCGACTGCCCTGTGGACGGCCGTAGTTGTGTACAAGTTCGTTCTGAATGTCGCCCGCCAGCAGCATGGGACCACCTTGAGCTGAGTTTCGCCAGCGGCATGGGACCACTGTCCGCCAGTTATGGGACCACCCTGCGCAGTAGATGGGACCACCTTCCGGGGGTCCACCAGTGGCGGTCCGCTGCCGGTTCACTCGCCGCCAGCGGTCAGCGGATCTGGGAGCGGCGTTGGCGTTCCGGGAGGTGCGGGTGCACGAGATCCGAGAGGTGCTGCGGCTGTGGCTGCGGGGCGAGGGGCTGCGCTCGGTGGAGCGGCTGGCGGGGGTGGACCGCAAGACCGTCCGCCGGTACGTGGCGGCGGCGTCAGGCTCGGGCTGGACCGCGAAGGGGGCGAGGGCCAGCTGAGCGATGAGCTGATCGGCGGGGTGCTGGAGCGGGTCCGCCCGCACCGCGCCGACGGCCACGGCCAGAGCTGGGCGGGCTGCGGCGCACCACGAGCAGATCAAGAGCTGCTGGACGCGGGCCTGACGGTGGTCAAGGCCGGGGAGCTGCTGGCCCGCGAGGGCGTGGTGGTCCCGGAGCGGACGCTGCACCGCTACGCGCTGAGGTGCTGGGCCACGGCCGCGGGCGCGAGCACGACCGTGCGGGTCGCCGACGGCGAGCCGGGCGCCGAATGCCAGGTCGACTTCGGGAAGATGGGCCTGTCTTGATGACCCGGAGGCCGGGCGCCGCCGGGTGGTGCACGCCCTGATCTTCACCGCGGTCTACTCGCCGGCACTGCTTTGTGTGGCTGAGCTTCCGCCAGGACCTGACGGCGGTCATCGCCGGGTTCGAGGCGGCGTGGGCGTTCTTCGGCGGGGTCTTCAAGGTCGTCGATCCCCGACAACATGGCCGCGGTCGTGGACCGGGCCCACCCGCTCGAGCCCCGGCTTAACCGGGCCTTCGCCGAGTACGCCCAGGACCGGGGCTTCGTGATCGACCCGGCCCGGGTCCGCCGCCCGCCGACAAGCCCCGCGTCGAGCGGACGGTCCAGTTCGTGCGCGGCAGCTTCTTCGCCGGGGAGTCCTTCACCGACCTGGCCGACGCCCAGCGCCGGGCGGCGGCCTGGTGCGCGCGCCGGGCCGGGCAGCGGATCCACCGCACCACCCGGTGCCGCCCGGCCGAGCTGTTCGCCCTGGAGGAGGCGCCACGTGCTGCTCCCGGCGCCGGTGCTCCCCTACGACCTGCCGCATCTACGCCAGCCCGAAGGTGCACCGCGACCACCACATCGAGGTGGCCAAGGCGCTGTACTCGGTCCCGGGCAACCTGATCGGCACGCACGTCGACGTCCGCGCCGACCGCCAGCTGGTCCGGGTCTACTACCGCGGGCAGCTGGTCAAGCCCATCCCCGCGCCCGCCCCGGCGGCCGGGTCACCGACCCCGCCGACCTGCCCGCGCACAAGACGCACCTACGCGATGCGCGACCTCGGCTACCTGCAGCGGCTGGCCGACGACGCCGGGCCGGCGATCGGCGCCTACGCCGCGGCGCTGCTGGACCACCCGCTGCCCTGGACCAAGATGCGCCAGGTCTACGCGCTGCTGGGCCTGGTCAAGAAGTGGGGCCCGGGCCGGGTGGAGGCCGCCTGCGCGCGGGCGCTGGAGGCCGAGGCCGTCAGCGTCGCCCTGATCGGGCGGATGCTCGAGCGCGGCACCGAGGCCCAGCACCTGCCGCACACCCGCGCCGCTCCCGCGGCCAGCCTGCCCGCGCCCGCGGTTCGCCCGCGCCCGCCTCCCACTTCGCCGTCGCACGCCGCCGCCGGCCACAGACCAGGCGGCGCGCGCCATGAGCCCGCCCGCGCCGGTCATCACCCCCGAGCTGCGGTCGCTGCTGCGCCGGGTCAAGCTCGGCCAGCTGCCTGCGCACCCTCCCCGAGCGGCTCGCCCTGGCCAGCGCCCGCGACTTCGGCCACGCCGAGTTCCTGGAGCTGGTCCTCTCCGACGAGGTCACCCGCCGCGACGCCACCTCCGCGCAGCGCCGCGCGCCGCGCCGCCGGCCTGGACGCGGCCATGCGGCTGGAGCGCTTCGACGACACCGCGAAGATCACCTACGACCGGCCAGGTCTTGGACGAGCTGTTCTCGCTGCGGTTCGTCGACGCCGGCCACAACGCGATGATCATGGGCCCGGTCGGGGTGGGCAAGACCTTCCTGGCCACCGCGCTGGGCCACGCCGCCATCCGCGCGCCGCCACAGCGTCCACTTCGAGCGCGCCGACAGCTTGCTCAAACGCCTCCGAGCCTCCCGGCTCGACAACAGCCACGACGCCGAGATCCGCAAGCTCCTGCGCGTCGACCTGCTGATCCTGGACGACTTCTGCCTGCAGCCGATGGACGCCACCGACACCGCCGACATCTACGAGCTCATCGTCGAACGGCACCGCACCGCCGCCACCATCACCACCTCCAACCGCGAGCCGCCGAATGGCTCGCCCGATGGCCGACCCGCTGCTAGCCCAGTCCGCGATCGACCGGCTCCAGTCCGCCGCCTACGAACTCGTCCTCGACGGCGAGTCCTACCGGCACCGCCGAAAACCCCGGCCTCGACGTCGGAACCATCACGCCACGGGCCGCGTCGCCGCCGACCTACTTGACCATTCGGCCGAGCTCAGTCATCATCGCAACGCCGACACTGAAACCCTGGACAGGTGGTCCCATCACACTGGCGCTGGGGTGGTCCCATCAAGCTGGCGCACGACATTCTGAACGCCTGGCCGTCTCCGACCACCGTCAGCATGAAATGAGACGCGGCCTCGCCCGCCCCAGCATGAGCGCACGGTGACTGAGGAACGGATGCGAGCCGGTAGTAGGGGGTGGCGGGTCGTGCCCTTGGTGTGCCCTTACGAAGGGCAAGGAGCGGTCATTTCGGGTCACGATCGGTCCGCCGAATAGTCCGCTGAGCTGCGTCTTAGCGGAAAACACCTGTTCGGTTATCCCCATATCATAATTTCCGCACGTCAGGGTCTTCGAGGAGTGGTTCAAGCGGCCCATATCCAGTCAGGTTCCGCAATGCCCGCTCGACGGCCGCCTCGGGGTCGGCAATATCGAGGGGGCGCAAACCTTGCGGTATTCCGTGCGCCACTTGACGACCTCCAGATCGAGCAAGGCTCGCAGCTGTTCTCGTCCGCCGGGTGCGCTCATGTCCAGGGCACGCTGTTGGCCTCCTTGACGACAGCGCGTTCGATAGCCCGCAGGG
>CAWAPS010000003.1:0-26103 GCA_963783945.1 uncultured Actinomycetota bacterium | reverse complement strand
GGCTGGCCCAGTCCGGGTATGACGACGAAGAGACAAGCCGTCCCATTACTTACGACGAGGTCCTTCCGGGTGCCTACCAGCGCGACGCTCGTCTCCCAGCACGAGAACCTTCAGGTAGTGAAACCAAAAGTCCTTTCACGTAACTCAAACCTTGACTATTGCAGAGAGTCATCGGAGGGAACCACATGGAGGACTTGTCGGACGCCGCCGTTGTCTACGAAGAGATCGCAGAACATATAGCTCTGGTGACCCTCAACCGCCCGGAGAAACGCAACGCGGTCAACGCTGCGATGACCCAGGGCTTGGACGCCGCGGTCAAGCGCGCCGAGGCCGAGCCCAACATCCGGGTCGTCATCCTCACCTCCTCGCACGAAGCGGTGTTCTGCGCCGGCGCGGACCTCGCAGAAGTCGCCGCAGGAAACGCTCGAACGGCGCTGTATACGCCAGACGGCGGATTTGCCGGCTTCGTCGATCAGAAGCGACGCAAGCCATGGATCGCAGCCGGCCGGGGCAGCATCGTTGCCGGCGGCCTGGAAATCTGCCTCGCTTGCGACATGATCGTGGTTACCGAAGGGTCGAAACTCGGCCTCCCGGAAGTCAAGCGCAGCCTCATCGCCGGCGCCGGCGGCGTCACCCGCCTGCCCAAGCTGATCCCGCGTGCGATCGCGATCGAGATGATCGCCACCGGCAATGCCATCGATGCTCGACGCGCATACGAGATAGGCCTGGTCAACCGAGTGGTCCCCCCGGATGAGTTGATCGAGGCGGCTGTCGCCCTGGCGAAGGAGATCGCCGAGAATGCACCTCTGGCTGTGTACGGCGCCGTCGGCGTCGCCAAGGCCGCCCAGATCCTGCCCGACGAGCAGGGGCAGCAGCTAACGGAAGCAGCTCTCGAGCTCATCCGCAACAGCGAGGACTTCAAGGAAGGACCCCGAGCCTTCGTGGAGAAGCGCGCCCCCGTGTGGAAAGGACGATAGATCGCCGGCGCGTTGCGAAGGAAACGCCTCGAAGGGAGAGGAGGAGGCTCATGAACAGCGATCCGGGGCGCATCCCAGTCATTGTCGGCGTCGGCCAGGTCAACAACCGGCCCACCGGCGACCAGGACGGAATGGACTCCATCGAGCTGATGGTCGCCGCCGCACGAGCCGCTGACGAGGACACCGGCGGCAGGTTGATAGCCAAATGCGACTGGCTGGCATGCGTGCCACAGATATCCTTCCGCGAGCTCGACCCAGAGACTTTGCTCCCGACCGCACTCGGTATCTCGCCCGACATCAGCCACGTCGAGATGGCGTCAGGTGACACGCCCATCCGTTCTCTCAACGAGGCCGCCAACTCCATCGCCAGAGGGGAGGCCAGAATCTGCCTTGTCGCGGGTGGCGAGGCCGTGCGAACCTCATCGCGCCGAAAGCGGGCATCAGGACCGGGCGGTGGCACCTTCCAAGCCGCCAGCAACGCCTCGGAGATCCGACGTCGCTACGGCCTTATCCATCCAGTGGATATCTATCCGCTCTACGAGAACGCCACCCGCCCCGCCTGGGGCCAGGGCCTGATCGAGGGGCAAGCCGAGACCGGCCTGATCTGGTCGTTAATGTCCAAGGTGGCGGCCGAGTCCGAAGGCTCCTGGATCAAATCGGCGAAGACGCCGCAAGAGATCATCGAGCCGAGCGTCGATAACCGGCCGATCGCCTTCCCCTACAACAAACTGATGGTCGCAAACTCCTCCGTTAACCAGGGGGCCGCGTTCATCGTCTGCAGCCTGGCGACAGCCCGAGCGCACGGCATCCCAGAAGAGAGGCTGGTCTACGTGTGGGCCGGCGCATCGGCACACGAGTCGGAAGACCCCCTCGAGCGAGTCGCCTGGAACAGAGCGCCCGACGGCATGCGGGTGACGCTCGAGCGGGTGTTGCAGGTCAACAGCATCGACGCAAGTGATCTCGACTATGTGGAGCTGTATTCTTGCTTCCCGTGCGTCCCCAAGATGTCCCGCCGGCTGCTCGGCTGGCCGGCAGATAAGCCGGCGACGGTCCACGGCGGTCTGACCTTCGGCGGCGGGCCGATCGGTAACTACATGAGCCACGCGGTGGCCGCGATGGCGCAGGCCCTGCGTAGAGGGGGTCGCAACGGGCTTCTGTATGGCAATGGCGGCCACTGCACCCACAACCACGCCATCGTGATCAGCCGCACCCCTCCGACCTTGGACCTTTTGGGCAGGGACTACGACTACCAGGCCGAGGCCGACGCGGCGCGTGGCACCTTGCCCCCGATCGGCGACAACTACGAGGGGCCGGTCACCGCCGAGACCTACACCATGTCGTACAACCGCACCGGAAATCCCACCCACGGCGTGGTTATATCCCTCGCGCCCGATGGGACGCGAGTAGTGGCCAAGGTCGACCCAGAGGACGTCGCCGCCGTTGCCTTCCTCACCGACGGCAAGCTTGAGCCGGTGGGTTCGCCGGGCGTGACCCGAAAGGATGGCGATACCCTTCTCTGGCATCCGGTGCTCGTACGGTCCCGATGAGCGCGCCAGATTTCTCTCTCGAATCGTGAGGATGCACCACAAGCCAAGGGGCCGGTGTCGAAGCCGGGCTCCCGGCCGGCGCGGGGCTCGGCATACCCCATTCAGTAGGTCTGGCTGTACGACACCCACCACCACGCCGGCTGCTGGGACAGTGTCAACGGGACCGACAAGGAGGGCATCCGCCACTTCTCCTGCAAGAACTGGATGCTGGCCTACCACATGCTGGGAGCCCAACTCCACGTTCGCTATTCCGGTGGAAGAGGGCCTTCAATGAGCCTGGGCCCAGTGTGCCGGCGGACCGTCAAGTGGATGACGGTAAGCCCAACGACGTGATCTTCGACACCGCGTTCGCATGTCGCGGAGCGCCACCCTGGTGTGACAAGGAGTTCGGTGACTTCATTGCTGCCGCTCCGGTATCCGAGTTGTACTCACTGGAGGACGATCAGTGGGAAGAGGATCTGGTTGGATAGTAGCCGTCATGACCGCTCCTCTTGCTCTCAATCGTCTGAACTGCTGGACGCAGGTGGATCCGGGCTGTACCGTCGGCTCCAGATGATCGACTTCGCCAGCGTCACCCTCTCCATCGACGACTTCCTGATGCGCAACAGGACGTGCCGAGCGGGCGGGCGGCAGGTCCAGCCCCTAGAGCGTGTCGGCGCGCTGGATTGGGCGGCCCACGAAGGGAGTGGACATGGATGAGTTGCTATTCGGCGACGCGTCCGGCGAGGCCGAGGCGATCCGCGCCGGCGAGATGTCGGCGTCGGAGCTCGTCCGCGCCTACCTCGACAGTATCGAGCCCTTTGACCCGGTGGTCGTGCCTTTCTCACTGTAGACGGGCAGGGCGCGCTGAGCGCGAGCGTCGGAGGTGGACGATCAGGTGCGCCGTGGCGACGTCGCCAACTCCCGCGCGTTCGATGGGGTCACCTTCTCCGTCAAGGACGTGGAGGACGTCGCCGGCCTGCCCACCACCCACTCCTGCGAGGCACTTGCCGGCAACGTCGCCGTCGGTCGCGGCCGTCTCACCTTTGATGAACGCCGCCCGCTCGCCGAGCCGGAAACGACTAGCGGATATCCGGGTCAATGACAGTAATGTGATCCAACTCGTGGATGCGGCTGCCACCACTGGAGTTGAGAGTAGGAGATCGCGTCCTGGGATTCTCCGTCCGAACGTTACCGCCCACCGGAGGATCCTCTAGAAGGGCGTCTGCATCCTCGGGCCTAAGGGATCCTGCCACAAAGACAAGGGGGAGGTTACTGTAAGCCTTATTTGTAGCTGAGTGGCCGATCTGAGGAGGATTAGAGTGCAAACAGAGCCTGCCGCGCTATCGAGACAGCTTGAGGATCCCGTGATGCTCGTCTCTTCCGATTCGCATGTCGGTCCACGTCTCGTCGAGGATCTGAGATCCTATTGCCCTAAAAAGTACCTCAGAGAGTACGACGAGTTCGCGGCATCCGAAGCCGCAGACCCGGATATCGGACTGGAGGCGTTCTTGGAGACCTTCTCAGACGAGTATCGGAACGGGTGCCGACGCAATCGGAAGACGGCGGGTCACTACGATCCGCACGCGCGTCTGCGCGACATGGACCGTGACGGTGTCGCCGGTAGCGTCATCTTCCACAACAGCCTAAACGGCCAACCGTTCCCGTTCGACTTGGTGAATGCTTTCGGAAACGCTGCTCCCTCCGCTGAGGAACGGCAGCTCGTAGGGGTCGGTCGCACAATTTACAATCGGTGGCTGAGCGACTTTTGCTCAGTGGAACGAGAGCGGAACGTAGGGCTGGCACAGTTGCCGTTCTGGGATATCGATGCCGCAACGAACGAGTTGGAATGGGCTGCCGAGCACGGTCTACGGGGTGTGAACTTCCCCGCTCCGGGCGTTTTCGGAAATGTGCAGCCCGACGATCCGTCGTTCGATCGCTTCTTCACGGCGGCTGCGGCGCTGGACATGACCCTGGCAACCCACATCGGCTCGACTGCACCGACGGAGCATCGGCACCAAGGCATGCCGACATTGGATCACCGCATGTTCCTTCAGATGGATTCGACCGAATGGGGCATCCGAGTGGTGTATGCACTTGTGTTCTTCCGTGTCTTCGAGCGCCATCCAAATCTGAAGCTCGTCGTCACCGAAGTCCCAGGCGTCATCTGGGACCAGATGACGTTGAAGATGGATTCCATCTTCTACTCGCCCGGCGTCAGCAAGAACAACCGGTTGCACAATCCTCCGAGCGAGTACATGGCCAGCAACGTGTGGCTGGGCAATAGCTTTCAGTCGCGCTTCGAGGCTCAGGCCGCAATAGACATAGGTCGCGAGGACCGCTTCTTATGGGGATCCGACTACCCGCACCCCGAAGGTACGTACACCTATTCAGAGGATCCGAGCGAGTATCCGATGACCCGCGTCGCATTGGCGAACACCTATCACGGATTTCCACTCGAAAAGGTCCTCAAGATTGTCGGTGAAAACGCCCTAGATGCCTACCCGCGCCTTGACCTACGAGCCTTACATAAGATTGCCGAGCGGATCGGGCCGCCGGCACGGGAAATGGCGACGGCACCCGACCTGACGACGTTTCCATACGTCACCGAGACCGGGACGTATGCCTTCCGCACACACGGTCCCTGGGACTAACACATGTGGCGCTAAGCAGGTTCGACCGATCGATCCCTTGGATGAATAGGCGCAAAGGTCTTTCATTTGCGCGAGGTCATCGTATGGAGGGGGAAGAACTCATGGGTAGACAGCGGCTTGATGGCAAGGTGGGGTGGTGACCGGAGCGTCTCGCGATCCGGGCGGGGCCATCGCGTTGGAGTTGGCGAAAATTGGGAACCGACCCGGCGGTTAAGGCCCGCTCCGGTGTCGGGCTACAACTCGGACCTCACGACGGCCGAAGCCCTCGAAGTCGCGAACGCTGTCATCGTCATACTCAAGGGCGCCGCGTATGCCGACTCGCAGCTGCCGGTCGGGGAACGTATCGCCCTCTCGTTACCGCCAGTTGGGAGGTCGTCGAGAACCGCGGGCCCGATGGGTGACACTCCGGACGGTCGAGCCGCGGCTCGCGGCGACCTCCCGGTCGAGTCATAGGCACGATACCGCCCTGCGGCTGCTCCTCTACGCCGGACGCCCCCAGTGGGCCCTAGTCCCCACAGTCACACCCCGCCGGAACCCGAAGAGGCCCTTTAACGACATTTCCGTCAGTAACGTGCACGCGGTGGCGAGGCTCTCAACCGGCCACTCTACCGTCATTTCGGGTCGAGATTCCTTCATCGAGTCATGCTCGTATAGAAACGTCCACACCTCCTCCCCAACGATTCAGACCTAGCAAACTGCCACGATATAAGACGGTTCGGTCTAGTATCGTCCAATGTCGCACCGAACGACACAATCCTCGAACTGATCGACCGGGGGCTCGAACGGAGGTAGAACAGGTTCCTATGACCGTGGACTTTGAGTACTTCGAGCAGCACTATTCCCTCAGGAACCCTCATCTGGCCGACCACATGTGGCAGGTGGTCGAGCACATGCGGACAAAATGCCCGGTGGCCCATAGCGACGCCCCGACCGAGTCCGGAGGCGCCGGTCGCGGGATGTGGGTGTTGACCAAGTACGAGGACGTCCTCAAAGTGCTCCAGGACTGGCAGACGTTCAGTTCCGACTATCGAAGGCTGCGGGAAGCGGAGACCTACAGTGGCGGAACCGGGGACAATCCGCCGATCAGCACTGACCCTCCGCGTCAGAGCGACTTCCGTCGGCTGTTGAACCCATTCTTGTCACCTCAGGCGCTGGCCGCCCATGAGCCTCAGGTCCGAGAGATTGTCACGGAGTTGATCGACGATTTCATCGAGGACGGCCACTGTGACCTGGCGAGCCAGTTCGCCTATCTGCTGCCTCCTCGCATGCTGTATCGGGTGTTGTTCGGAATCGAGAGCGAGGACCAGCTCCAGCGCACTCTCGCTTACAACAAAAAGATGACGGAAGCTGATAACCCGGTTGAACGGGCCGAGGCCGCTAGGGCCTGGATGAACTGGGTGGACGAGTTGATCGACATGCGCCGGGCCTCTCCCCGCCGGTCGGACGTGATCGACGCCCTTCTCCACGGGTCGGTCGAGGGGCATCCTCTTACCCGTGAGGATGTCTCGGGGGCGGTCCGCCTGTTGATACTGGGTGGTTTTTTCACCACTAACGACGCCATCGGCTCGGCCATGATGATGCTGATCGACAACCCCGACCTCCAGGAGCGACTGCGCCATGACACAAGCCTGATCCCCAAGGTCTTCGACGAAACGCTGCGCTTGGAGCCACCGGTGGTTTCATTGTTCCGAGTGTGCACCCGTGATGTGGAACTGCGCGGGCAGCAACTGAAGAAAGGCGACGCCCTTCTGGTCCATTTCGGGGCCGCGAACCACGACCCCGACGAGTTCGACGACCCAGACGCGCTCCGGTTCGGCCGAACCCCGAACCGGCACCTGTCGTTCGGCGGCGGGCCGCACCGCTGTGTCGGCTCGAACGTGGCCCGTCTCAACTTGCGCATCGTGTTCGAGGAGATTCTCTCGCGCCTCCACGACATCCGGATCACCGAAGGCCAAGAGCCACGTTACGCCCCACCCAACTTGAGCCGAGGGCCCGAATACCTGCCGATCTCGTTCACACCCGGGCCACGTCACCGTAACCGAACGGCGCACCAATGACCGTCGGCGAACGTTGAACTCGCTCGCCGACTAGCCCGCTGGCCCGTGAGCACCTGTCGGCGAGGAGCGGCTGCTGGTGCCTTGGCCACCCAGTCCCGCACCGCGTCGACGTAGCGGCCGGCGCTGTCGATGATCGTGAAGATAGCGCGCTGGCAGGCGCCAGTGCACGACCGCCTAGTCAACCGTGCCGCAGGCCGTAGAAGGCCTTGGCGCTCTCGGCAAAGATTATCCGCTTCGTCTCGGGGCTAAGGGGCCGCTTCGCGATCATGTTCGGGGCGCCCGGGAAGAAACCGTCCACGTGCGGGTAGTCGGTTGCCCAGAGGATCTTGTGCGGGCCCAGGTGGTCAGCCAGGACGTCGAGGGTGGACTCCACCGGTTCGAAAGAGATCCAACAGTTCCGCTCAAACAGCTCGCTCGGGCGCATCGCGAGACCCGAGTCGTTCATGCATTGGTCCTCGAAGTGACGGTCCATGCGGTCGAGCCAGCCGGGCATCCAGCCGCCGCCAGCCTCAAGGAACCCTACACGGAGCCGCGGGTGGCGGTCGCAAACTCCTTCGAAGATCATGCTCAGCGCCGCCAGCATCATCTCGATGGTGTGGGAGACGATGTGGCGGGCTGCCGTTCCTTCGAAGCGCTCGATGCCGATGCTCTCAAACGCCAAGGGTCCATTGGCGCCGGGCGCGCTCACCGACGCGTGGATGCTGAGCGACACGTCGAGTTCCTCGAGCTCGTTCCAGAGAGGCGCGTAGTCGGGATGGTGGAGCGTCCGGTTCCCGACCGGGTTCGGGCGGAGCATCACCGAGCACAAGCCAAGTTCACTCCGCGCGAAGCACAGTTCTTCGATGGCGAGCTCGATCGACGCCATCGGGAGCATCGCGACACCGAAGAGACGCTCAGGATACGCAGAGCAGTAATCCGCCAGCCAGCGATTGTAGGCTCGGCACACGGCGGCCGCCAGCGGCGCGTCGTTGAGAGCGCAAAGCCCCAGACCTAACGTCGGGTACAGGAAAGTGGCATCGATACCGTCGATATCCATATCCCCGATGCGGGCGTGCGGATCGAAGCCGCCCCGACGGCCCTCCTCATAGGTGATGTTCTCATCGACCTTACCGTCGCGAGCGCCCACTCCCCCGGCCATGCCGAGCCTGTTGGCCGGGTTGATCTTGACTCCGGCGGGCCGCTTCCCCACGGCTTGGCCGTCCACGACCATGAACTGCTGCCCGTCCTCGGTGACCACCCGCGGCGCCCGCTCGCGGAACGCCGGGTCAACGTAACTCGGCCACATGTCGACTGGCTCGAGCACATGCGAGTCGGCATCGACGAGGTCGTAGCTGCGAATGACCATGAGACTCCTCCGCTCCACGGCTGTCGACGGCACCATCGCCACGCACCCAGGTCAAAAAGAACGCTACTCGGCATCACGATCGCACGTCCCCGCATCGGCGTCAACCAACCAGCTCAAGAGGGTACGGGACCGCACCCGTCTGCGTACCGTGCTGCGGCCCCAACCAGCCGCAAACAGCGACGCCCACTGGGAGCTCCGCCGCACGCTGTAAGAGCAGCCCCATGTGATGCTGGGGGGATCCGACGCCGGCGCCCACCTCGACCGAATGTTGGGCGTCGCCTACCCAACCCGGTTCCTCTCCGACTGCTTCCGTGGCCGCCGGCTCGTGTCAATGAAGCGAGCGGTCCACGTGATGTCCGACGTGCCTGCTCAAGTCTTCGGCCTCCGCGGAGGCGGCCGAGTCGGTCCCGGCTACCAGGCCGACCTCGTTGTGTTCGACCTCACGGACGGCGCCGCTCCCGTGCGGACGGTGTTCGACCTTCCCCGGCAGAGTAAGCGTCTCTTGGCCGATCCAATCGGCGTAAGCCGGTTGTTCGTCAACGGCATTGAGACCATCGTCGACGGTAAGCTCACCTGAGCCGTCCCCGGTGTGGTCCAACGCGCCGGACGGGACACCACCGGGCCGAACCTCGGTATGACCTGACCAGGAAGGACGTTATGGACACAGCAAAGATGGCACGCCGGCAGTCCCTATTCTTCGATACCCGCCACGACTCCGCCGACGCAGAGGTGGCGCCGCTCGACCCGGACCCGACGGGTCGGAGCCGGCCAGCGGGCGTCCGGGAGTACTACGCCGGCCGGAATCAGAGGCGCGTCATGGTCTCCAACCCTGAGGACGACGGCATCAGCCTCACGGTGCTCACGTTCGCCCCCGGCACGGTCCTGCCGGCGCATCGCCACAACGTCGACTACATCGAGCTCGTACTGGAGGGCGAAGTCCACCACGGCAACCGCATCCTCCACGCCGGGGAAGGGGTGTTCCGCAAGGCCGGGACGCAGTACACCTTCTGGGCCGGACCGGAGGGAGCGACGATCGCCGACTTCCGTGCGCACACCTTCTACACCACCGAATACAAAGATCCGCCCGAGGCCTGGCCGGCGCACAAAATCCCGTTCGCCGCCAACGAGGCCGACTGAACCGTAGCCCAAGAACTCTCTTGGACCCGAAGCGGGTGTGGACCGCCGCGGCGGCTTCGGTGTACGCCCACCATCCACCTGAATGAAATCGGCCTGCGGAGTCCAAGGACCAGTCGTTTCTGCGGCGAGCGAGCCGCGTACGGCTTGCGCAATCGAACACACCAAGGGAGCATTTGCCATGATCGGTGAAGACATTAAGGTCGACCTGAGTCCCGCTCAGTTCGCCCGGGAGATTCCGTTCCAGACTTTCGCCGAGCTACGAAGGCGTGCGCCGCTCTTTTGGTATGAACCGGACCAGTACTGGGTGGTATCCAGTTATGACCTGCTCGGCGAGATCAATCGAAATCCAGTGGTGTTCTCCAGCTGGGGCGGGCCGGGGGGAGCCGGCACGAGCGTGAAGCCGGGCAGCCATCCGTTGGGCGACCGCATGCTGATCCAGATGGATCCACCAGAGCACACGGCCTACCGCCGACTGGTCAGCACCTCGTTCACCCCGAGGGCGGTCAACGCGAGCGAACAGAACGTCCGTGTACTTGCGAATGAGCTCATACGGGACTTCGTCTCGAATGGCGGAGGCGACTGGGTCTCTGAAGTGGCCACGCTTCTGCCTTTTCGTGTCATATCGGAACTGATGGGAATCTCCCGAGAGGACGAGCCGGCGATTCTCGAGCGGGTGAAGGCGCAAGCTATCGGAGCCGACTCCGAAGGGAGCGTGGACCCCCAAGCCCTCCTCGATGCGAACAACGCCTATGCGGACCGTCTCGTCGAGCAACACCGTAGCCATCCCCGCGGCGACTTCGTCGACCAACTGATCAATGCCCGTGTCGACGGCGAACCACTGAACCAGCACGAACTCAGGGCCTGGATTGCAATGTATATCGGGGGTGGCGCCGACACAACGAAGCACCTGATCGCGAGCGGTTTGGTTTGCCTTCTGGAATGGCCCGAAGCATTGGAAGCAGTCGTGGCGGGGTGCGACATGGACTTGGTGGTCGAGGAGATGCTGCGTTTCGTCTCCCCGGTCATGCACCATGCCCGGTGGCCGCTCCGAGACATTGAGATTCGCGACCAGGTGATCCGGGCCGGTCAGCGGACCACTCTTTGGATGATCTCGGCCAACCGGGACGAGAAGGCATTCGATAAGGCCGATCGCTTCGACGTCGGTCGCGATCCGAACCGTCACGACTCCCTGGGCGCTGGCGGGCCCCATTTCTGCTTGGGCGCGGGATTGGCCCGCCTCGAAGCCAAGGTGCTGTTCGACGAGGTACGCCATTATCTCGACCGCTTCGAGTTGACGAGATCGCCCGTCCGGGGACAAAACAACTTCTTCAACGTTCTGGCCGATTGCCCGATAACGATCCGATAGAGCCAGACACATAATTCGAGGTCGGTATGTCGCCGGCCTGGCGAGGAGCCCGGGCTGACGATAGGCCGGTGCAGATCGGGGGAGCGCTGACCACCGACTTCAGCTGGCGCTGGATCTTCTATATCAACCTGCCCATCGGGGCGGTGGCCCTGGTGGTCCTGGCCGTGACGTTCCCCTCGTTCGCCCACCGCATCGACTACCTGGGCTCCGCGCTGCTGGCCGCAGCCCTGGCGGCCCTGGTGCTAATGGTGCGCGTAGGCGGGACGACCTTCCCGTGGGTCTCGATCGAGGTGATCGGCCTAGCCGCCGCCACCGTCGTAGGCGTCGCCGCCTTCCTCCTGGTGGAGCGAAGGGCCGCCGACCCGGTGCTGCCGTCTCGGCTGCTCACCAACGACGTGTTCGTCAGTGCCGGCATCGTGGCGATCCTGGTCGGGCTGGCCATGCTCGGGGCCATCGCCTTCCTTCCTCTCTACTTCCAGGTGGTAAAGGGCGAGTCGCCGACCGGGTCTGGACTGCGGCTGCTTCCGCTCATGGCCGCGCTGTCGCTCACTTCCATCGTCGTTGGTCAGATCGTGGGCGCGGTGACCAGACACCGCAAACGCTCAATAGCGTTCTCGCCAGGGAAGCCGAGAAAACGTATGGTGGCATCACGTATCGACTCCTCGAACATTGCGAGGAGCAACTCGTCCTTGTTGGCAAAGTAGCGGTAGAAGGTTTGAGCGCGACGCCTGCGCGATCGATGACCTGCCTTACCGTGAAGTCGAGGATCTCATCCTCTACGAGCGCCCAGGCGGCGTTAACGATGTCGAGGGCAATGTCGCGGCCACGGTTGTCCGATCCAGCGGCACTGACCGCTACCTGCTGTTCCGGGTCAGGTCGGGTCGCCCGGCGGCGCCGGCGAACTTCCGGACCTTGCCCGGCTTGATCCTGATTTCGTAGCCCACTTAGAAGGGTTGATTGGTGTACACGACGGCGCCACCGAAATGCGGGGAGGAGTGGCACGCCACGCCAACGTGCACATTGGGCCGCTGGCGCTCGCCGGCCCGCCCGGAGAGCTGCAGGTAGCACTCGAGCATCTGAGGCACGCCGTGCATGCGCCCGTTGCCGAGGGCACCCCCGCCGGACAGGGCCGGGATCGCACCCGGTCGAGCGCTGTCGATGTTGCCGTCCAGAACGAAGCGGTGGGCCTCCCCCTTGGGGCAGAAGCTGAGGCACTCGAGCCAGAAATACACAAACGGTGAGAACCCGTCATACACCTGGGGCAGGTCCACGTCACCGGGACCCACACCGCTCGACTCCCACAGGCGGCGGGCCGTCTCCTCCCCCACCCCCATGATGTCGTCGAGGAGCCAGTGCACCGGCGTGCGCCGGCTGACCGGGGCGCCCATACCCAAGCCGGAGACGTACACCGGCTGATTGGGCAGATCCTTAGCCCGCTCGGCGGTGGTGAATACGAAGGCGGCCACGCCGTCAACGGGGATGTCGCAGTCGTATCGGCAGATGGGCTCGCTGATGTAAGGCGCGGCCAGGTACTCCTCGGCCGACAGCGGCTTGTTGTACCAGTGGGACCAGGGCAGGCGGGCCCCGTTCTTGCGGGCCTCGACCAGGACTTGGGCCATGGCCTCGCGAGTTGCGCCGTAGCGCTGCAGGTATTCCTGATAGGGCAGGGCGATCATGGCCAGAGGCCCGAAGTATCCCTGTGGCACGGTCCATTGCTGGCCGCCGCGGGCGTCGCGCATGGTGTTCAGGTGGTACTGGCCCTTCGGATTGTGCAGGGCCCGGTGCAGCAGGACGTAGTCGGCCGCTCCGCTGGCCACCGCATTGACGGCCATAGCCACCGAACCCGGGATCTGCCCGAAACCCTGGAAGCCGGCCGCGTAACGGGGGTTGACGCCCAGGTGTTCGGCCAGCCAGTTGGCCGACACCAGGCTCACACCGTCTTCGGCCGGGTGGCTGCCGGCCGTGGGAAAGAGGGCGCCGGTGACGAACCCGTCGACCGTCTCGAGGCCGGCGTCCGCGATGGCCTTACGAGCGGTATCTACCGCCAGTGATCCGAGGACCTGGTCGGAATGGCGCTCGACCTGGCTGTGGGCGTAGCCGGCGATCACGACGTTGTTGCTGGCCGCCATCCGGCCGCTCATGGTTTCCCCTCTCCGTCCAGAGCGAAGGCCGATATTGACACATCTGATGTCACATCCTCGAACGCCACCACGACCGCCGATCCGAGGCCGAAGTCGGCGTCGGGCCCGTCGATCAGACGGCCGATTAGGTGTAGGTCGGCCTGCTCGGCCAGCTCCACGTCCACCAGCACGTATGGGACGTCAGTAGCGAAGCCGGGGAGGAACGACTGGTGCATGACCGTCCACGAGCGGATGGCACCCCGGCCGCTGACATCGGTGAAGGTGAACCGCGGGTCGCTGCTCCCACACGCCTGGCAGACCACGTCGGGCGGGTGGGTGAACGTCCTACAGCGCGAACAGCGAGCCACGGAGAGCCGGTGCCGGGCCGCCGCCTCCCAGTACGGCGTCGACTGGTCATCGGGTACCGGCAGAGGCCGGATGGGCGGGACCGACGAAACCGTCACGGGCGAGCTCACTTGGGGAGTTCTCCGATCACCAGATGCTTTACCTCTTGAAAAGCCCGAACGCCCTCGACGCCGCGCTCGCGCCCAAGACCGCTCTGCTTGTAGCCCCCGCTCGGCGCGTAGGCACTGAACATACCGGTGTTGACGTTGGCCGCCCCCGCCCGGATGCGGCGGGCCACGGCGGTGGCGGCCGCCGTGTCGGCGCCGTACACCTGCGACGACAGGCCGTAGACGCTGTCGTTGGCGATGCGCACCGCGTCGTCGATGTCGCGGTAGCCGATCACCCCAATCACCGGCCCGAAGATCTCCTCCTGGGCCGCCGGATTGGAGTTGTCCGGCAGGTCAAGTACGGTCGGCTCGAAGTAGTAACCCCGGTCCAGACCGGCCGGGCGGCCCCCGCCGTACACCACCTTGCCGCCATGCTCCTCGGCCAGGGCCACGAAACGCTCACAGCGCTCCCTCTGGCCCGCGCTTATGACCGGGCCCATCATGGCGGTCGGGTCACTCGGCGGTCCCACCTTGATGTTGGCGTAGGCGGCGCTAACCGCCTCCAGCACCTCGGTCTTGCGCTCGTTGGGCACCAGCATGCGGGTCGCAGCAACGCAAGCCTGACCCGAAGTCATGGCGATGACGGCGGCGGCACCGGGTCCCACCCGGTGCAAAGCATCGGGCAGGTAGATCTGGGCCGACTTGCCGCCCAATTCGAGAGCGACCCGCTTGACCGTGCCGGCCGCCTGGGCGAGGATCTGCCGCCCGACCACAGTGGAACCGGTGAACGACACCATGTCGACGGCCGGATCCGTGCTGAGCAACTCAGCGCCGGCTGAACTGGCCTCCACCACCACGCTGAGCACCCCGGGCGGCACGCCGGCCGCTTCGGCCGCGGCACCAAAGGCCAGCGACGACACCGGGGTCAGTGGGCTGGGACGAAGGATCACCGAGTTGCCAGCCATCAGCGCCGGGATCAACTTCTGGACGCCCATGGTGACAGCCGCGTTGTAAGGGGTGATGGCGCTGACCACCCCGATCGGCTCGTAGCGCCGCATACTCACCGCCACCCGGCCCCGGACCAGCTCGTCCACCGGCACCGGATTCGACTCTTCCTCGGGGAGACTCAGGTACAGGTCGATGGTGTGGCGCGAATACGTGATCCCGGCCGAGTACTGAGCCATCTCGGCGAACACGGCAGGCTGACCGGCCTCGGCGACCATCGTGGCCACCCAAGCTCGGTGCACCGACTCGAGGTAGTCCACAAAGGCGCGCATGACCTCGGCCCGCCGGCGCACCGGCATCTCGGCCCACACTCCCCCGTCGAAGGCCCGGCGGGCCTCGGCCACAGCCCGCCGAATCTCGTCGAACGGCGTGACCGACACATCGGTGACATGGGACCCGTCCGCCGGGTTCTCCACCGCCAGCGTCTCGTCACCGTCGATCCACTGCCCGGCCACGTACGAACAGCGCTGGCCGATCAAATCTGCGCTCGCCGCATCACCCTCCCCGCTGCCAGTAGATCACCGTTCTACCATTCCAGAATAGGTGCTGTCCGTCAAGCCCCCCGCCATCAGTGTCCAGCCCGGCCGAGCCGGCTAGGCGGTCAGGCCGTTCAAGCACGTCGCGCCGCCGCAACCCGGTCGAACAACGCGGGCGAAACGACCGTTCAACTCGACCAGCCGTAGGTGAGCGCTCCGAACCTCTGCAAGGAGATCGGCCTCATCGCCCGACCCCTCACCGCCATCCTGAAGCCCAATCCGACATCTGGGTGTCGGAGGGCCGATCCTCACACCCTCCGCGCTCACGATTCCAGGCACAGACCCACGCACTCGTCGCATATCTAAACATCGGGTCCCGCGACAATCGTGGCCACCTGCCGGATCGCTTGCGGCAGAACGAGCGGTTTCCTGTGCCGCCAGACCCGGCAGGCGTCGCGTTTGGCCAGGCTCGTCCCGCGGTCGAAGGCGGCAACCCATCAGCCGATCACGGGGCGTGGTACTCGAAGGGGACCCGGCGGGACACCACCTCGTAGGTCGCGGCGTACGGCTGCAAGAAGATCGGAAAGTTCCCCGCCGGCCCGCCGCAGACCACAATGTGGATGTCATCGGGCGCGGCGGCAATGCCGATCACCTCGTCGTCGTCGCCGGGCAGAACCGGCCCTCCCCGCTCAAACCGGCCATGGATCTTCCAGCCGTTGCGCTTGACCCATGCGACTGTCCTTCGGGTGCGCTCATGCAGGGCGGTGGCGATCGCGTCCTTGCTCCAGCCGGCATCGACGAACATCCCGGCCGCCTCCGGCGGAAGCAGCAAGATGCCGTAGCCGTGTGGCGCGAGACGCCCGGCGCCGATGAGGTAGTGGGCGACGGTGTCGACCCATTCGTCGGGCGTTTTCTCGGCGTGGTTGGACAACATTACGTGCCCGGCGACGCTGAACGCGGTGACGACGCTGTCGTTGGCGGCGAAGCCGCGCCGCACGTGCAGCGGCTGCAGCTGCGGGAACGCTTCTTCGTCTTCGACGATGTGGTAGCCGGTGTATTTCGCGGGCTGGCCCATCGTGGACCGATCCAGGATGGGGCGCCCGTGGGCGGCGGGGCCGCCGGCGCCTCCGACGGAGCCCATAACATTTAGCTGGACAAGGCGGACAGCCCGGCCGATGGATGCGTTGGCCCGGTTGCCGGGGCCGAGGACGTTGCCGTGGCTGTTCATACCCAATGCGTGGCGCACGGGGCCGTTGACGATGAATCCGAGGGCGACGCTCCCGGTAGAGGAGTTGGCTGTGTGCACCTCGAATCCCGGAGTGAGAACGCACTCGACGAGTGTCAGCACCACAGGGAAGTGCTCGGGCAGGCAGCCGGCCATCACCGCGTTGATGGCCAC
The DNA here is from genome assembly GCA_963783945.1 of uncultured Actinomycetota bacterium. Classification (GTDB taxonomy): domain Bacteria; phylum Actinomycetota; class Acidimicrobiia; order Acidimicrobiales; family Palsa-688; genus CAWAPS01. The sequence continues at coordinate 9,589 of CAWAPS010000003.1, read as the reverse complement.
CTTTTCGACCGTGACGGGACGGTTGCGGACTTCGTAGAAGCCGATCTCCTCACCCAGCGAACGACCGGCGAATTCGGCGAAGCGCGCCACTCGCTCTCGCGTTGGTGGGACAATCGGCAACCCATCGGTCCACCCGTTGCGGTGGTAGAGCTCGATGGCCTCGTCCCAGCCGGCGACTTCGACCGCATCCGCCATCGGCGGCTCGTAACTCAACCGGCCTCGTCCGCGCCGGCAAGAACCACCGAGGTGAACTGTTTCGCCGCCGAGCGCGCCCGGGCACGAAGCTCGTCCTCGGTGACGCTGCCGATGGGGTGCTCGACGACCGCCCAGGCGATCTCGGGCATTCCGCCGGTCGACGCCATGATGCGTACCGGATCGGCGAACGGCGGTGTGCTCACGAGCATGGTCGGGATACCCCGCTTCTCGAGGGCGATGGCATTGGCGATCCCGGTCGAGCTGCACGAACCGCAATCGCCGTTGGCAAGGATAACGGCGTCACAGTTGTCGACATCTCCCCAGTCCTCGTGGGCCATCAGCATCGACGCGTGGTAGTCCCCGGTCTTGACAACGAAGTCGAACTCGGCGCCAAGCTCCTCGGCGATCAGCTCGAGTAATCGGACGCTGTTGAGCTTGCCGTTGTTATACAGGCCTAGCACCTTGCCATCGAGCGACTTGAGTCGAGGCGCCAGCCCATGTCGGTCAACCAGCGGTTCTTGCACCGGAACAAGCACCTGCACGGATGCCTCCCCTCGTCGTCTGCTCTCTCCAATCATAGCTCGCGACCGATTGGCCGAAGCAGGCTACTCGTGGCGCCGCAGGCCTGGTATTCGGCGTAACGGATCCGTTCAGGGCGAACCCCGGATGTCGATTGCAGTGGACGCCATGCCCAGCAGTCGCCCTCGACCACGCTATCTCCGCGGAATGTACTAAAGGTGTTCGACAACATGTTCTTCAAACACCTCCTCCGCCTGACCCGCCCGTCCCGCGCTGTCGGTCGCTAGTCGCTGCGATTATTGGGGACAGCACGTCTGCTACGACAACGGAGTTCCTGGACTCGATCGGCTAGGGGACCGTCGACGCCCGCCGTCTTGCGACCAGCGTTGAGCCCGCGCACCCGTCGCACGCTCAACAAGGCGTTGGCGCGAGACGTGAGCATCGCCGTGGATCTTCGGCAACCCAACCGCTGGGACCAAAGAGGCCGTCACGAATGCGAGTTCCTCCCTGGTCTCCAAGATACAGGCCTTTACGTATACTGGCCGACGGTCGGAAGCAACGTGACTACACGGTCGGCTCAGTCCTGTAGATCAGAAGGCGAGGCGTCGATGCTGGATGATTGCGAGAAGGCACTGGAGCCATTGCGGTCTATGCTCGCCGCTGACGGCTATCTACTGCACCTCGAGTCCACGTCAGCATTCGAGGACGAACTTATCGTTATCGTCAAAGCGGGGCCTAACGCTTGCGAAGAATGCCTGGTGCCCGTCGACCTCTTTACCGACATTGTTACGTGCCAGCTGACCGATAACGGACTGCAGCCCTCCATCACCGTCATGTATCCAGACCCGTCGAAAGAGCCGATTTCCGAACTGAGAGACAAGCATGGGAGGCCGTAAAGCAGACAGAACGATGAACGCAGTGCCGGTTGCAGGTCGGCCGAAAGGTCACAGAGTAGGCCGGCTTTTGGGGTTCACCAGTTCGATCCTCCCGGTCGTGGCGAGTTCCAGCCGAGGGGTTCGGTGAGGCCGTTGCTGGTGGGCGTGGTCCCGCTCGGGGCAGCCGGCAGATAGTCGTTGGGCAGGAGGGGCAGGTTGACACTCGACGGCAAAAATCTGGAATGGTCGATCTGGTACACGCCGCCTGGAAGCGTCGCCTGCTGAGGAGCGGTCAGCAGGCAGGGGATGGCCGGCAACAGTGCGGTCAGGAGGCTGCCGCAGGCGGAGGTGGGCTCCTGGGTGCTGAGGGTGAGCCGCAGGGCGTGTCCCGCTGGCAGGGACCACACCGCAGGGTAGAGCGTGATGTCGTAGCGGGCGGTGCGTCCCGCCGGCACGTAGTTGTCGGCCAGGAAGGGGTGCGCGGGCTGGATCAACACGCCATTCCGGTCGAACCACGACTGTTGCGGATTGATGGCTCGCATGCTGCCCAGCAGGCTCCCTGTCGCGATCTGGGTGGCAGTACCGTCCGGGGCGACGTCGAACAACGTGCCGATCAGCTCGAGGTTCGTGTTGCTGGAGCTGGCGTAGATGGTGGCTGAAATGGGCCCAGCCAGGGTCGCCCCTCGGGGGAACGACGGAGTCGTGTAGGACAGCGTGGTGCCCGGCTGGCTTGGCTGCCCGTAGATGATGGTGTCACTGCTCGAGCCAGCGAGCGAAGCGGTCCGGCCGCCCCGCCCGTTGGCCACCAGGGCGCCGCCCCCGCTCAGGTCGTAGGGCGTGTAGGTGGAAGCGACCGGGTTCGTGGACGCGTTCACCCATCCCGCACCGGTCCCCGAACCGTTGGCGAAGAGGTGCATCGGCGTTTGGGTCTTGGTCATGTCGGTGTGCTCACCCTTGAGCCAGGTGTCGTACCACTCCAGCTCGATGCTCTCGTCCAGGCCCTGACCGTGGCCCCAGGGGCCGACGATGATCTGATAGCGGCCGGTCGTGGGCTGATGCGTGCTCATCGGCGCATATGACGGCCGGCCGAGCCAGGTATTTTGGAAGGCCGCGTACATGGCCAGAGATCCGATGTTGTCAGGGGCGTTCCATCCCGTCCACAGCAGGGCTGGGATGCCGTTGCGAACGACCTGGGCGGCCAGGGCGGGCGTGGTGGTCCGCTGCTGCCAGTACCGGTTGTCGTATGCGCGCGGCCCGCCGGCGAGGATCTCCTGCTCGAGCGCGAGGGTAAAAGCCGCGTTCTCCGCCTGATGCTGGGTGCCTTCGATAGGCGGCGACGGCGCGCCAAAGAGTCCGACGATGGGACCCGGGATGCCGCCCGAGAAGTAGACACCGTCGTAGGTACTCCCCGCACATGCCGGCAGGATGGCCTTGACCGGCGAGTGCGGGCCCACCGCCGCCGCGGTGAACAGCTGGTTGTCACCGAGCTGAGAGCAACCGGTCAGACCGACCACGCCATTGGAACCGTCCAACTGATGCGCCGCCCAGTTCACCAGCTCCACGCCGTCCTTCGCCTCGCGGGGACTGAACATGTCGTTGATCAGCGGGCCGCCACCGGGCGCCTCCGAGTTCAGTGTCCCCCTGACGGTCACTGAGGCGAAGATGTAGCCCCGGGTCACAAAGAACGGGTCCGGCTGCTGCGTCGGGCCGACATACGGGTTCTGCGTCAAGAGCACAGGAAACTTGCCCGCAGCCCGCTGCCCGGTAGCCGGATCAGTGGGATAACCGATGTTGGCGAAAAGGATGACCCCGTCGTCCATGGTGATCGGGACTCCCGACACCACCGTCATGCCGTACGTGACGGGATCGGGCTGCCAGATCCCCCCCGGCCACGGTGTTGCCGGCGGGCGACCCGGGCTCGCCGCGGCCGTTCCGGCAGGTACGGACAGGCCCACTGCGAGCAGGGCGACTACCGCTGGTATGACGCCCCACCAGCGTCGCACCGCTGGGCGCTCGATGAACCGACGACTCGAACCACCACGAACTAGTGCCGCGTCAACGAACCTTGGCCTTGTAGATCCACCACTTGGACGTGGGGGTCGCGCACGCTGATCTGGATCGTTTTGGTCCAGGTCAGGAGGAGGCGTGCCCAGGGAGCGATTGCGGGTTCGGGAGATCTCCAATGATGAAGGCAATCGGTTGTTGCGGCTTGTCCGTCGAAGTTCAGGCTCGGTGGTGACGTGGCGGCGGGCGCAGATGATCTTGCTGTCTGTCCAGGGCATGGACGTCGAGCGGATCGCCAGGGTGGCCTTCACCAGCGCGGACCGGGTCCGGGACGTGATCAACAACTTCAACGATGACGGCTTCGACTCGCTCTACCCGCGCTACGCGGGTGGACGTCCGCTGACGTTCAGTTTGCCGCAGCGGGCCCAGATCAAGAAGATGGCGCTGTCGCGACCGATGGACCATGGCTTGCCGTTCTCGACGTGGAGCCTGTCCAAGCTGGCCGAGTTCTTGGTGGCTGAGGGGGTGGTCGACGACATCAGCCACGAGGGCCTGCGGGACGTGCTCCGCAAGGAAGGCGTCAGCTTTCAAGTGATCAAGACGTTCAAGCAGTCCAACGACCCTGACTACGAAGCCAAGAAGAACCGCGTGCTCGAGCTCTACGACATCGCCGACGGCAAGGTCGAGCCGGGACCCGATGACCCGACAGTGGTGTTCTGCATGGACGAGTTCGGGCCGCTCAACCTGTTCCCCCGCCCGGGCAAGCAATGGGCACCGGTCGTCTCCCGCCGGGACAAAGGCTCGCCCGAGGTGCCCCGGCGACGCCGACGCCGGGCGACATACAAGCGCACACAGGGTGTGCGCCACCTCTTCGCCGCTCTCGATCTGGGGACCGACAAGATGTACGGCCACGTCAAAGCGAACAAGAACCGCACCACGTTCCTGACGTTCTGCCGCTACCTGCGCGGCCTGTACCCGCCTGAGGTACGCATCGCGGTCGTGCTGGACAACTACAGTCCGCATCTGTCGACAAAGAAAGATCAGCGCGTCGGGGAGTGGGCGGCGGCCAACAACTTCGAGCTGGCCTACGTGCCCACCAACGCGTCGTTCCTCAATCGGATCGAGTGCCAGTTCACCGCGTTGCGCTACTTCACCCTCGATGGCACCGACCATCGCTCCCACCAAGAGCAGAACTTGATGATCCGCCGTTATATAGCCTGGCGCAACCGCCACACCGATGATCCGGTACTTCGTGATATTTCAATCCGCGCAAAGGTTGCCTGACGCGGCACTAGCACGATCACTCCCCTCCCCACATTCCGGCATACCACTCGCCGAATGGCCGGTCGACCAATCAAGTCAATTTGTGACCGACACACTAAGCCTGCCGAAAGATAGACCGCGCCCGGGCGAACGTCAAGCGGAACGTGGCGCGTCCAGTCGCCGGACAGAACTACGTCGGCTGGTTAAAGGCTATTCCAGTCTCCGGAGGACGAGAGCCTCGCTGCCTAGCTCGCCACCTCCGCATGATGGTCGCCACCCGATCTGAGCTATGTGCCTTCTCGAAGGCGGATAGGAGCGTTTGCACACCAACTGACTGGACGATCCACGCAAACGGGGGGGACCTTGCCGCAGGGTGCGGACGATGACGCCGGAGCAGGTCATCGCATTCCTGTATTCATATGGCCAGGGGCGACCTTGCGCATCGACGCCTCGCAACGCCACCGCTACCGTCCCGATCTGGCCAATCGGCCCCGGTCCTTCCAACCGTCCATTGTTGATGAGTTCGAGGTGTGGCTCAAGCGGCAGTGAGTCAGATGCGGGGTCATCGAAAAGGCATAGGTAGGGTTGTGCCAGCAATTGGTGCCGAGCCTCGGCGCAGTCACCCGGTGAAGGGACGGTAACCCCGTGTTTGTGACAGTCATCCACCGAATTCACGACCCCGAAGGCTTTCAGGCAGCCGAGGCCAAGGCCACTCGAAGCTGGCCTTCCGTCCCACGTTGCGTTGCCAATCCACGCGGCTACCAACGATCACGGACTCGGCATCTGCATCTGGGAAGGCGAATCGGTCGACGCTGTGCGTGAGGTGGTTGAAGGCGCCGTCGGACCTTGGGCGAACAACTAATACTACGAAATGCACGTGGACGGACTTACACCGCAGCTCGGAAAGGAACCGGCTGATCGCGGCGACCCAGAGTCTGCCGTTCGGCGTGGATCGACGGCTGGGGGGCCGCGTTCCGAGGTGGGTACCGAGTCCGCGATCCGCGCCGCATCTACTCCCCCTTCTCATCCACGTACGCGAACGTTCGCCAGGCCCACAGTCTGAAGCCCCGACCAACATAGTCAAGCCTCTCCCGATCTGGATCAGGGACGGCTGCTTGTCGGTGAGCCCGGAGACCATACCTTGAAGACTCGGCGCGCGGACCGCATACAATTTTGCGTCAGGAAACCGAGGTTCCGCGATCAGCCAGAGGTGGATCGCCGGCATGTCTACACCTCGGTGTCATCACTGCGCGATCCGAGCGCCCACCGCCGCTTACCCCGAGGGGCTGTCCTTCAGGTAGGGCCATGCGGCGCGGTCTCGTCGAGGAGATCGCCCCGGACCCGGGCATCGGACTCCTCGCCGAACGCGGTGGACTCCCGTCCCCGCCGGCGTGCCGCGACGGTCCAGGGCCGCCTGCGGGCTAGAGGGTGTCACCAGCAGTCCGAGGGCGACCCGGCTGGTTGCCGAGGCCATGGCGCCCAGCGCTACCCGCGGCTCGGTGACGTCGACGTCGCCCTCGAGGCGCGGATCGCTGGACCACTTCCAGGTCCGGTCCGCTCGGCGGTGATACCCATGTTGTTCAACAATCGCCGGAGGTGCTCCTTGCAGATGGCCTTCACGACCCGCTTGCGGATCAAGTAGCGACGAAGCCTTCTTAGCGACCACGGGGTGCCGGGCTCACCGAGATCGCAGGGACGGGCGAGGACGATTTCGCGGATCCGTTCTTTTGTCGCGTCATCGATCCTCCTCGGATGCCCGCCGCCGGTAGGAGGGCGCAGTGAATCCATCCCGTCGGCTTTGAACTCGACAATGACCCGGCGCACCTGGTTCTCGTCGGTCTGTAACACCCCAGCGATGTCAACAGCCGCGACCTTGGAATCCGAAGCCAGCAATATCTGAGCGCGCTGACGCAGGGCGGACACCTTCGACTGACGCGAGATACGGCGAAGCCGCATCCCCTCCTCCGGGCTGAGATCCCGAACGAACACCGACGGCGGGCGAGGCCAACCTGACCTCCACAAGTCCAGGCTCCACCCACCAACATCGTGACCGCCAACTAACTACAAGTGTGGGATTATCGGCGTCAGTTCCGGGCCGCCCCACTAGCCGACCTCGCCGCATGACCAAGCTGCCCCGCGCTCGGCGGCCTGAGCAGGCCGAGGATTAGACCGTCGCAAAGGCCGCTACCGCTGGCGTGCGATGGGCTCCAAGCTCGACACCCGGCGCACTCCTTTCGCTCAAGCTCCTCCTCCGCGGTGACCGTGTACTACTACATGCTTTCCCGAGCCTGCCCGACCCGTGGATCAGCGGTGGTCATGATCCACGGCACTCGAGCCACCGCTACGGCCCAGGTTAACACTGCGTCACGCGTCCATCCCAGCTAACCGAAGCAGCCCCCCACCAAAATATAGGCGCCTCAGTGATGTTCACAGCGTTAGTGTGGAGTTCCGCCCGGTAAAATCACAAAATAGCGATCAATGAAGGAAGGGTGAGGCTATGACCGACATGCCACCCACACACGTAGGAGACGATCTGTACGACCGTGGTGGCCACAAGATTGGCAAGATCACAGATGTGATCGTCAATGACCGGACGCTTCAACCCGACTGGTACGTAGTAAGAGAGGGAATGCTCAGAGGGAACCACTTGGTGCCCTTCAGGTCGGTGAGCGCCACCGACAACGGAGCGATCGTCCCTTACGATAAGGCGTTGATACACTCCGCTCCGAAGCCCGACGGTCCAACTCTGACCGAAACAGAGCAGGAGGCCCTTTGGGCCCACTACGGAGACCTGACCCCTGGCTCTGCTCGTCCGACTCCCTAAGGAGAGAACAGACGCCGAGGCCCCATTTCGATATGTATCGCTAGACCCCGGCCCGCTGACATCCCCCTCTCTTGCGAACAATATCATGAACCGGCGGCAGGGCCGCACCCAAAATCAGTTGCACACAACTGTAGGAAACCGCCCAGCGGACTTTCAATGCACGGTTTATCACAGGTCCCTTGTTGGTCGGCTGGTCACAAACCAGGCTGGCCTCCTAGTCGGATTGCGTTCCGGTACGCACCAATCGGTAGCCAACTATCTCCTTCAGACATAAGATTCTCAACGGTTTGGGGACGACTGGAACCAGAGCCAAAGCTGCGGTGGCGCGCTGCGCGTTCGCCTGAGCCCAGGCCCGAAAGGCAAGAGGGTGCCGACTGGAATCAGGCGCCTCCTGCAGCGACGACGTCATGCACCGCGGGCCCGATCTGTTCGGCGATCGGCTGCAGCTTGGCTAGGTCGAGTTTGTAGGCCTGGACTGCGTTGCCGCCGAGGATCTTGCGGACTTCGTGCTCCGGGACGCCTTGTAGCACGTCGCGGATGTTGTCTATCGGCGTGAGCCAGTCCGACGACTCTATGTGAGGGAAGTCCCACCCCCACATCATCTTGTCGATGCCGATAGCGTGGCGGTAGGCGATCTCCGTTTTCCGCACCAGACTTGAGCCGATCCAGCATTGCCGCGCGAAGTATTCGCTTGGCTTCATCGTGAGCTGCTTCCGTTCGCTGTACGCGAACTTAGGGTCAGCTGCCATCGCGTCCATCCACATGAGCTTCTCGGGCACCCAGCCGGACCCTTGTTCTGTCAGCACCAGCTTCAGGTTGGGATGACGTTCGAATACGCCGCTCAAGGTAAGGAACCACAGCGGCCGGTGCGGCCAATCTGTGCACTCCATAGCGTACAGAATCGGCCCGTCGTCGCCCTCGCCGTAGTACGGGCACCCCGAGCCGGTATGGCTGTGGATCGGCATGTCGAGCTCCTCGCACGTCGCCCACAGCGGCTCTAGGCTCGGATGGTTCCAGAACGGCTCTGTGAGGTTGTAGTAGACGAGCGGCAACAGCACGCCGCCGCCGATGCCGTGCTCCTTGGCCCACCTCACCTGCTCGACCGCGCCATCAACGTCGGCGAGACTTCCGATCAGGGCCAAGCCCAGCAGCCGGTCGGGGGCAGACGAGCAGTAGTCCGCCAGCCAACGGTTGTACGCCCGCGCACCTGCCAGCTTCAGCTCTGGGGAGTACTCCTTTTCCCACGGCCGGTTGTGCTCACGGGCGAACCACAAGAAAGGCGGCGAGTTCGCCGACTGGTCGTCCGGAAACAACACGTCCGCCACCAGCCCATCCGCATCCAGCGACTGCAGCCGGCTCGCCGCGTTCCATGTGCCCTCAGCTCCTTCGCCGACCTTCTCGTTGCGAAGCCACTCCCGCTTGTAAGCCTCTGACAAAGTCTCGGGGATGCCACCGTCCTTCGGTTGTGTCGCCATCCACAACGGCACGTACTGTGACAGCCAGTCGTCGAAGTCGTTGCTGTACCCTGGGTCGACATAATCCCGATACTCCGCGACCGGAGCTCCGACGTGGCCATCCGATGAGATGATCATCAAACGGTCCGGCGATCTTTCATTCGTCATAAATCGGCTCCCCTTTCGGCCGGTTCCTTTTCCCCTACCCCTACCCCACGGTAGTTCTTCGATCGGACAGGTGCCACTGTCCATGCCAGATGGACCGCCGGCGGCTCGGGAGAAGGACGCTTCCCCTGCCTTCGGCTTGGAGCACGGTCGAACGACTTGTGCCAGCCCTCAGTCGGGCGCCTTCAGCTGCTCAAATACGACTCCCCGGCGGGCGCCCCCGCTCGGTTATCAGTGGGTTGTGGAACTCCCTCACCTGCCAGATCCGCCGTTCGCGGAAGCGGTACACC
>CAWAPS010000002.1:0-1247769 GCA_963783945.1 uncultured Actinomycetota bacterium | reverse complement strand
CTCGACTTCTTCAGCATTGTTGACGCCACCTGAACGTCTGGATCGTTACCCCGACCCAACCGAAGCGTCCAAACCGCAGCCGGGGCTCGGTTCGGAAGCGGTTCACTCGGCGACCCGAGTGCCCCAGAATGATCAGTGATTCCGCCGTAGCGCTGCATCCCAGAACGTCGGAGCAGCATTGTGGCCTCCTTGGAGTCGCGGGACCGTAGCCGGGCAAAAGGTGCAGATCTGCCGACCAGTGCATCGGAGGTGGGCACGTCAACCGAATGACTGAGCCAGCGTTCTGCGCCGATCGTTTCGACCGACCAGCTGGGTCCAGCGCCCGGGCTTGCGGCACCTTTCCGTGGAGGTGGTCCAGTCTCAGTGGATGAGTTCTTGTGTGCCGACGATGATGGCCAGCGCGAGCCTGTCGGCGTCGTCGGTGCCTGGTTCGGCTGTGTAGATCGTGATGCGAATGTCGTCGCCGGCGTCGACGAGGGTGTCGCAGTCGAGGGTGAGGTGCCCGACAGCTGGGTGGTCGATGGTCTTGTGCCGTGACCTGTCCCGGGGTCGGGGCATGTCGGGGAATTCCCAGAGCTCTGCGAAGCGGGGGCTCTGGGCGCGGAGTTCGCGAACGAGGTTGTCGACTCTGCGGTCTTTGGGAAACCGGGCTGCGGTCAGGCGCAGGTCGGCCACCAAGGCGGTCTGCAGTTCCTCGTGCTCTTGCGGCGTGTGGACGGCGCGGGTGCCCGGGCCGATCAGTTGGCGCCAGACGTTGTTGCGTTCCAAGCCGCGCCAAGCCGTGGTGTCTCCCATGAGGGCGTTGTAGGCGGCGTTGGCCACGATCAGGTACCACGCCGCGTCGTAGACGACGACCGGTGTGGTGGCCATACGGTCGAGCAAGCGCTGCAGGCTGGGCGCGACGCGTGAGGAAACCACGTCGAGGCCGGGGGGAGCCAGGCCGGCGAACCGGTAGAGGTGTTCTCTTTCGACGTCGGACAGGCGCAGAGCGCGGGCCAGCGATTCGACCACCTGGGCGGAGGGCGACGTCGCCCGCCCCTGTTCGAGCCGGGTCAGGTAGTCGACCGAGATGCTGGCCAACCCGGCGAGCTCCTCCCGGCGCAGGCCAGCGGCGCGCCGGCGGTTACCGATGGGGACGCCCACCGTCTCGGGGGCGAGTCGGTCGCGCCAGCGGCGTACGGCGGAGCCGAACTCCCACGAATCCACACCTCCAGTATGCGAGCCCGGAGGCGGCTTGTGGTGGCCCTGGCGGTCCTATGACAACGGGGCCGCTTCCTGCCAGCGGATATATGGCGCAGGCTGGAACCATGACGACGACATTGATCACCGGGGCGAACAAGGGTCTCGGTAAGGAGACGGCCCGCCAGCTCATCGCCGGCGGGCACACCGTGTGGATCGGCGCCCGCGACCAGACGCGCGGCCGGGCCGCCGCACAGGAGCTCGGCGGCCGCTTCGTCCAACTCGACGTCACCGACGACGCGTCCGTGGCCGCCGCTTTCGCGACCGTAGGAGCGGACGGCGGACTCGACGTCGTTATCAACAACGCCGGTATCGGACTGGTCGCGCTCAACGGCCCGGAGGCAGTGAAAGTATTTGATACCAACGCCGTCGGCATCGTCCGAGTCACCGAGGCCGCACTCCCGTTACTGAAGCAGTCTGCCAACCCCGTCGTGGTAAACCTCTCCAGCGCCCTCGGCTCGTTCTGGGCGAACCACGAGCCGTCTCGGCCCGCCTCCCACTTCTCGGCCATCGTCTACGCCGCCAGCAAGGCCGCCGTCTCGATGCTCACCGTGCAGTACGCCCGAGCCGTGCCGGACGTGAAGTTCAACGCCGTCGAGCCCGGCTACACCGCAACCGAGCTCGGCGGCACCGACCCCGCAACAAGCGGCGGACGGCCGGTCCAGATCAGCGCCCGGGTCATCGTCCGGATGGCCATGATCGGCAAGGACGGGCCCACCGGCACCTTCCAGGAGGACGACGTAGAGCTGGCCTGGTAGACGGCAACCCGAACGGATTCCAACGCAGGCAAACAGGTGACCACTACCAACCCGGGCGCGGTGTTGATCACCGGCCTGACCGGAGGACTCGGCTGGGCGACCGCGTTGGCGATGGCGAACCGCCCGGCGTCGGGAAGACCTGATCTCCTGTTTGTCGGACGGGAGGGTGAGGCCCTGGTGGCGGTGGCTGACGAGGCCCGAGCGGCTGGGGCGAACGTGCAGGCTCTCGGCTGCGACCTGTCACGGCTCAGCCAGGTACGAGTGGCGGCCGATAAGACCAAAGAACTCCTGGCCAGTGGCCAGGTACGGCCACTGCGGGGGCTCATCGCCAACGCTGGAATGATGAACAAAGACACCCGCACCGCCTCCGCCGACGGGTACGAGCTGACGTTCGCGGTCAACTATCTCGCCCACGCACAGCTCATCGAGGACCTACTGGACTCGTTCGCCACGCCAGCGCGGATCGTGCTGGTCGGCTCGAACACCTACCATGCCAACCTCGGACGCAAGATCCTCCGGGTGCAGCCAGCGCAATGGCGCGACCCCATCGACCTGGCGCAACCCGCCACCAATGACACCCGCCCTTCGCTCAAGGCCGCGGGTGTCGCCTACTCCAACTCCAAGCTCGCGATCCTCTACTTCGCGCACGAGCTCCAACGGCGAGCCCCCGCGGGAATCAACGTCTCGGTTTTCGAGCCCGGGGTTATGCCCGGAACCGGTCTGGCCCGACAGGCCGGTCCCGCAGCCGAGCGCATCGGCCGCGGAATCCAACGGCTGCCAGGCGTCGCCTCCCCGGCCAAGTCCGGACCACAGCTGGCGTCAATCGCCCTAGACCAACGCTGGGCGAACCTCCGCGACGGCGCCTTCGTCGTCCGAGACAAGCAACGGCAGGTGAAACTCTTCGCCAATGACGCCCAACGAGAATCCCGGCTCTGGGACGCCACCGCCGAGTTCCTGCAGGTGGCCAAGCGAGCCAACAACTGACCACAGTCGAAGCGGTATCACGGACCGGACCACAACATCCGAGCCTCTCGCTCCCTGACCCCTCGAGACTAGACGCAGACCCCGACGCATCGCGTCTGATCTGGAACATCGACGCGGCGGCCGCAGTGGCAATCAGCGGCAGTCCGGATCGATGGTGATGCCCACGGGCCCAGACGTCCGGGGTGAACGCCGACGGCTCGCCCATAATCACGTTGCAGAGAGTCCCCGATCCGCGCTGGCCGCGCGACCCTGATCGCCGGCTCCCGGGCGATATTCTGCGCTCCTCCGGCCGGCGGCAGAGGGGATGCGGCGCGGCCAGCCGACCGCCGACTCGGTCGCGTCTTTGGCGAGAGCCTTCCTGCCGTCGGCGCACGCGAGATCGAACGCTCGGCTCGGGTATGGGTTCGATGCCAACCTGGACGACCTGAAGCTTGGTGATTCCATGATCGACGTAGATTCTCGGCTTCACGCCCTCGAAGGAGTAGCCCTGCAGTGGACAGGATGCCCAGTCAGCGATCCCTCACCGGCTAGTTGCTGTCAGATGGTGTAGCGAGCTGTGTGGGCCGTATGAACCCTGTCGAATCGGCTCGTCCCCCGATCGGTCAGCGTGGATATTGCGGTCCGGGCGGGTTGGTTGTCGGACGATGAGGGGAGGAGAGACGCTATGGACGTCAGGGGGTAGGTCGTTCTCGTCACCGGGGCGTCGGTAAGGTGTCGGCGCGGCGACGGCCCGGTTGCTGGCGAGCGTCCGTCCGATCGCCGACCCGCCGGCTCCGCGTACCGGGGCCCGTCGGGCGGGTTCCGGTTCCTGACCCGGGGAAGCGGACCTGCGTCCCGCTCAGTCAGCCGAACGATCATGGCCGACTGCGCTGTTGAAGGGACCCGTCCGCTGACTTAGGCTGGGTTGAGAACCAGGAGGGTTCACTGGGATCCAGGTCGGTAGGCGATTTCCGGCCGGGAACGTCGATTCAGTAGTTTGCGTTGTCTGCGCCTCGGGGCTAAGAGTTCTACGTAGCACATTTTCGATCAACGTTAGGGACTATCAATGCCGACGATTACAAGCTCTGACGGGACCTCCATCTACTATCGCGACTGGGGCACGGGGGACCCCATCGTCTTTTCGCACGGCTGGCCGTTGACCGGGGCAGCGTGGGAAGCCCAGATGCTGTTTTTCAACGCTCAGGGTTACCGCACGATCGCGCACGACCGGCGTGGCAACGGCTACTCCGACCAGCCGGGTTTCGGCAATGACGTCGACACCTGGGCCGACGACTTGGACAACCTCATCACCGCCCTCGACCTGCACGATGTCGTCCTCGTGGGGCACTCCACTGGCGGTGGTGAACTTGCCCGCTACATCTCGCGACATGGCACTTCACGGCTCGCCAAGATGGTCCTTCAGGACTCGATTGTTCCCAACATGACGCAGAGCGACACCAACCCTGACGGCGCGCCCGTTGCGGTGATTGACAGCATCCGCGCCGGAGTGGCAAACGATCGCTCGACGTTCTTCCAGGGCTTGTCCGAACCTTTCTTCGGCGCGAACCGACCGGGTTCCACTGCCACCCAGGGCATGCGTGACTTGTTTTGGTTCCAAGGTTTGTTGGGAGGCGCCAGGGCTCAGTACGACACGACCTACAGCTGGCAAATTGACTACACCGACGACATAGCCAAGTGCGACGTCCCGTTGCTCGTCATCCACTGTGAAGACGACCAGATCGTGCCGATAGCGCCGACCGGCAAGGCTGTGCCAACAATCGTTCCTCACACGATCTTGAAAGTGTATCCCGGAGGCTCCCACGGAATTGCGATCGTCGATCCCGGCAAAATAAACGCCGACCTTCTTGAGTTCATCAGGGGCGAGTAGGACGTACTCCGCGAGCGGCCACGACTCACATCGCTCAAGACCCACGCAGCCAACACGTCGTCGCTGCCGACCTGCGGTTCAGACCGGCCCTTTTCATCCCGGCAATCGGGGGGGTCTGCATCCGAGACGAGCGCGCCGTCGAGGCCCGAAGCGCGCCAGATCGACGGTGTTGTGCTCGAGCCAGCTCGTCGACGACGAGCGCCGTAGACTCGCCCAGAACGTCGCTCCCGGGCATCCCAGAATCGCGGTCGGCTCGCGTCCTCTATCGCCGGTTTGCGGACGTAGTCAGGTCCGAGCCTGCAGCTGGTCGGCGCCGGCTTCGCTTTCTCCGTGATTTCGAGGTCGGTGGGTCACGTGTGGGTCACGAAGCGGAATTCCAGACGCTTCCAGAGGCACAAACTGCCAGGTCAGGCCACCATTCTGTCGGGCGGGACAACTGCACTGATAATGCTGAGGTCGGTGGTTCGATTCCACCTAGCCCCACTGGTAAAGCCGCAGGTCAAGGCTCATGCACGTCTGGCTGGGGCCGGGTGGGTGCGGCTATCATCCCGCGTCCATCCCGCGGGCGGAAAACGATGGACGAGCCGGTCAGTGGCGTCTCGATCCGCCTCGATCGTCGTTTGGGCGGGTAGACGGCCAGGGTCGTCCGAGGGTTGGCGCAGCCGATCCAGCCAAGTGCCGTCTTGATGTTCACGCCCTCGTCTAGCAAGGCCGTGCCGCCGCTGTGCTTGAGATCCTGGAAGTTCAGCTTGGGCAACCCGGCTGCGGTTCGGGCCGGGAGCCAGACCCATATCCTCCAGTCCGAGTAGTGCGGGGGTGTCCCTTTCCGAAAAGACATAGAGGAGGTGAGCAGCCCAGCTGAAAGCGACCACTGATTCCGGCGGAAAAAGACCACTGTGTCCGGGGGTAAGTGACCATTGGTTCCGGCTGTTTCCGACCACCTGTGTCGGCTGGGCCGGAGGGGGCGGTAGCGCCTTGGAGTATCCACCAAGGTCGGGCCCCCGGCTTTCTTGACTCGACGGCTTGCGAGCTGTTCGACCAGGAAGGACCGGGGTGCCCAGAAAGAAGCTACCGATGAGAAAGATCATTGAGGTGTTGCGCTTGGACGCGCAGGGCCTGTCGCAACGTCAGATCGCGGCGAGCACCGCGATGTCGAAGACGGCGGTGCGCGAGTATGTGTGGCGCGCCGAGAGGGCCGGGCTGCGCTGGCCGTTGCCCGAGGCCATGACCGGCGAGGCTCTCGATGCCGCCTTGTTCCCGCCGCCGGTGGTGGTCCCAGCCGCTGCGCGGCCGGTCCCGGACTGGCGGGCTGTCCATAAAGAGCTGAAGCGCAAGGACTGCCATGTGACGCTGCGGCTGTTGTGGCTGGAGTGGAAAGAGTCCAACCCCGACGGCTGGCGTTACAGCCGGTTCTGTCACCACTACAGCCAGTGGTTGGGCGGCCAGGACGTGGTCATGCGCCTGTCCTACGCCGGCGGGGAGCGGATGTTTGTCGATTTCTGCGGCGACAAGGCCCCGGCGTGGGTCGACTCGGTCAGTGGCGAGGTTCATCGCGACGAGGTGTTCGTCTCGGTGCTGGGCGCTTCGGGGATGATCTATGTCGAGGCCTGTGCATCCCAGCAGCTGGAGTGTTGGTTGATGGCGCACGTGCACGCCTGGGAGTTCTATGGGGGGGTCGCTGAGATCACCGTCCCGGACAATCTGAAGGCCGGGGTGACCAAGGCCTGCTACTACGACCCGGAGATCAACCCGTCCTACGCCGAGGCGGCCCGCCACTACGACACGGTGGTGTTGCCGGCCAGGCCGGGAAAACCGCGGGACAAGGCCGCCGCCGAATCTGGAGTGATGACGGTGCAGCGGTGGGTTTTGGCCCCGCTTCGCAACCGAAGCTTCTACTCCCGGGCCGAGCTGAACGAGGCCATCGCCGCCCAGGTGGGCAAGCTCAACGCCCGGGCGTTCCGGGGTGAGCCGACCTCCCGGGCAGAGCTGTTCGCCGAGCTGGAACGCCCGTTTTTGCGGCCGCTGCCGGCCGGGCGTTACGAGCTCGCCCGGTGGCGCAAGGCCAAAGTGCACCTCGACTATCACGTCGATACCGGCGACGGACATTTCTACTCGGTCCCGTTCCGCTACAGCCGCCACAAGGTGGAACTCCGGCTCACCTCGAACACCGTCGAGGTGTTCAAAGACGCCAACCGCATCGCCAGCCACCCCCGCGACCACGGCCGGCGCCGCTATGTCACCGACCCGGCCCACATGCCCGAGTCGCATCGGGCCCATCTGGAGTGGAGCCCACAACGTCTGATCGACTGGGCGGCGTCGACGTCGGGATCGGCGGCGGAGTTGATGGAGCAGCTCCTGGCCGGCCGACCCCACCCCGAGCACGCCTACCGGGCCGGCATGGGCATCATGGGCCTGGCCCGACGCTACGGGCCCGAACGCTTCGAGGCGGCCTGCGCCCGGGCGGTGGCCTCGGGAGCGATCAGCTACAGCTCGGTCAAGTCCATCCTGGCCGAGGGCCTCGACCGGCTCCCCCTGCCCCGAACCCAGCTCGTGCCGGTGCCGCCCAGCCACGACAACCTGCGAGGAGCGGGCTACTACGCCGAGGAGGGCGAGCAGTGCTCATAAATCCCACCATCGCCAAGCTCGAAGCGCTCGGGCTGGGGGCAATGGCCGTCGGGCTCACCCACCAGCTCGAGACGCCGGGGACCTTCGCCGAGCTGGCCTTCGAGGACCGCCTGGGGCTGCTCGCCGACGCCGAGGCCGACGCCCGCGACTCCCGCCGGCTGGCCCGGCGTCTCAAAGAAGCCAAGTTGCGCTACCCGGCCGCCATCGAGGACATCGACTTCCGCTCCCCCCGAGGCATCGACCGCTCCGTCATCGCTTCTTTGGTCGGCGCCGGCTGGGTCACCCGGGGACAGAACGTGCTCATCACCGGGGCCACCGGATGCGGCAAGAGCTTCCTGGCCTGCGCTCTAGCCAACGCCGCCCTACGACAAGGCCACACCGCCCTCTACCTGCGCACTCCACGTCTGGCCGACGACCTGGCCCGAGGCCGCGCCGACGGGCGCTACGTGCGCATCCTGGCCGGCGTGGCCCGCGTTTCGCTACTGGTCCTCGACGACTTCCTGCTCACCCCCGCTCCGGTCGAGGTCTGCCGGGATCTGCTCGAGGTCATAGAAGACCGCGCCGAGCGGCGCGCCACCCTCATCGCCAGCCAGATGCCAGTCGAGAAGTGGCTGGCCGCCATGGCCGACCCCACCCTGGGCGAAGCCATCTTGGATCGGCTCTGCCAAGCCTCACACCGCATCGCTCTCAAAGGCCCCTCCATGCGCCGCCGCCAAACCGATCCCGCCGAGCAATGAACCCCCTGGCTCTCATCGTCATCCTCGCCGCCTGCTCGACTCTCATCGAGACACTGACCGCCGACGCCGACCAGCCGGCCTCATCTCCCAGCGACCAGCCCGCCCAAGCCCCTACCCCCAACAGTCGAAGCCCGCCAGCTCCGCCCACTGGCTCAGTGCCGGACGGTGAACACAATCCCATCCACCTCCGACCCGTTCAGTCCGCCCACCACCCAGTCCCCCTGTCCGCCCACCAAAAGCTTGACCGTCCGGCCAGACCCAGCACCCGCAAAGAACACACCCGCCGACCACGATCATGTAGAACAAGACCAACGAAAGGAGATCACCAACCCAACCAGCGGCGCCAACGCCCCCACCCCGGTCACTTTCACCCGGAACAGGTGGTCACACTCAGCCGGAACAGGTGGTCTTTTTCGCTGGAATGCTCAGGAGGGCATCGGGTTCGCCGGCCGTGCCACATGGGGGTGTACCGCTTCCGCGAAGGGCGGATCTGGCAGGTGAGGGAGTTCCACAACCCACAGATAACCGAGCGGGCGCGCCCGTCGGGGAGTCGTAATTGAGCAGATGAAGGCGCCCGACTGAGGGCTGGCACAAGTCGCTCGACCGTGCTCCAAGCCGAAGGCAGGGAAAGCGTTTCTCCCGAGCCACCGGCGGTCCGTCTGGCGTGGGCAGTGGCACCTGTCTGATCGAAGAACTACCGTGGGGTAGGGGTAGGGGAAGAGGAACCGGCCGAAAGGGGAGCCGATTTATGACGAATGAAAGATCGCCGGACCGTTTGATGATCATCTCGTCGGATGGCCACGTCGGAGCTCCGGTCGCGGAGTATCGGGATTATGTCGACCCGGGGTACAGCAACGACTTCGACGACTGGCTGTCACAGTACGTGCCGTTGTGGATGGCGACACAACCGAAGGACGGTGGTATCCCCGAGACTTTGTCAGAGGCTTACAAGCGGGAGTGGCTTCGCAACGAGAAGGTCGGCGAAGGAGCTGAGGGCACATGGAACGCGGCGAGCCGGCTGCGGTCGCTGGATGCGGATGGGCTGGTGGCGGACGTGTTGTTTCCGGACGACCAGTCGGCGAACTCGCCGCCTTTCTTGTGGTTCGCCCGTGAGCACAACCGGCCGTGGGAAAAGGAGTACTCCCCGGAGTTGAAGCTGGCGGGTGCGCGGGCGTACAACCGTTGGCTGGCGGACTACTGCTCGTCTGCCCCCGACCGGCTGCTGGGCTTGGCCCTGGTCGGAAGTCTCGCCGACGTTGATGGCGCGGTCGAGCAGGTGAGGTGGGCCAAGGAGCACGGGATCGGCGGTGGCGTGCTGTTGCCGCTCGTCTACTACAACCTCACGGAGCCGTTCTGGAACCATCCGAGCCTAGAGCCGCTGTGGGCGACGTGCGAGGAGCTCGACATGCCGATCCACAGCCATACCGGCTCGGGGTGCCCATATTACGGCGAGGGCGAGGATGGGCCGATTCTGTACGCTATGGAGTGCACAGATTGGCCGCACCGGCCGCTGTGGTTCCTTACCTTGAGCGGCGTATTCGAACGTCATCCCAACCTGAAGCTGGTGCTGACAGAACAAGGGTCCGCTTGGGTGCCCGAGAAGCTCATGTGGATGGACGCGATGGCGGCTGACCCTAAGTTCGCGTACAGCGAACGGAAGCAGCTCACGATGAAGCCAAGCGAATACTTCGCGCGGCAATGCTGGATCGGCTCAAGTCTGGTGCGGAAGCCAGAGATCGCCTATCGCCACGCTATCGGCATCGACAAGATGATGTGGGGGTGGGACTTCCCTCACATAGAGTCGTCGGACTGGCTCACGCCGATAGACAACATCCGCGACGTGCTCCAAGGCGTCCCGGAGCACGAAGTCCGCAAGATCCTCGGCGGCAACGCAGTCCAGGCCTACAAACTCGACCTAGCCAAGCTGCAGCCGATCGCCGAACAGATCGGGCCCGCGGTGCATGATGTCGTCGCGCCACGGGCCGCCTGATTCCAGTCGGCGCCCTCTTGCCTTTCGGGCCTGGGCTCAGGCGAACGCTCTGCGCGCCACCGCAGCTTTGGCTCTGGTCCAGTCGTCCCCAAACCGTTGAGAATCTTATGTCTGAAGGAGATAGTTGGTTGCCGATTGGTGCGTACCGGAACGGAATCCGAGTGAGGCGAGCCTGGTTGTGACCAGCCGACCACCAAGGGACCTGTGATAGACCGCGCTATTGAAGGTCCGCTTGGCGGTTTCCTACAGTTGTGTGCAGCTGATTTTGGGTGCGGCCCTGCCGCCGGCTCGCGATATTCTTCGCAAGAGAGGGGATGTCGCCCGGCCGAGGCCTAGCGATACATATATCGAAATGGGCCTCGGTGTTTGTTCTCTCCTTAGGGAGTCGGACGAGCAGAGCCAGGGGTCAGGTCTCGGTAGTGGGCGCTAAGGGCCTCCTGCTCTGTTTCGGTCGGAGTTGGACCGTCGGGCTTCGGAGCGGAGTGTATCAACGCCTTATCGTAAGGGACGATCGCTCGGTTGTCGGTGGCGCTCACCGACCTGAAGGGCACCAAGTGGTTCCCTCTGAGCATTCCCTCTCTTACTACGTACCAGTCGGGTTGAAGTGTCCGGTCATTGACGATCACATCTGTGATCTTGCCAATCTTGTGGCCACCACGGTCGTACAGATCGTCTCCTACGTGTGTGGGCGCCATGTCGGTCATAGCCTCGCCCTCCTTTATTGATCACTATTTTGTGATTTTACCGGGCGGAACTCCGCACTAACGCTGTGAACATCACTGAGGCGCCGATATTTTGGTGGGGTGCTGCTTCAGTTTTCGTCGCAGACGCGGACGACACGGATCCTAGTAGTTTCCTGGAGGATCGCTGGCTGGGAAGGACCCCTCTGAATCTTCCGTCTCGTTGTCGTTGGCCGGATCCTGTTCCTCTCTGCCAGAGTCGGGCGCCGAAGCGCCGGCTTCGCCGGGGGCCGCATTGTCCCGACCGGGCACCACCTTGTCGGGTGGCATGCCCGTAACGCCGCCAGTCCCACCCATTTGGTCGTCAGCGTCTGACATGTCGTCTCCTGTCTCTGTCTGCGCTAGTCATCGGCGGTCTGAGGCTTCGCGCCCGGACGAGGCCGGCCCTCGAGAGAGGCCTCGTCCGCAGGTACCGGCTCGCCTTTCGCCCGCGCCTCGTTCAAACGTTCCTCTTTGTGGCGGGCCGCCATCGCGGTAGCATCGACCAGCGGCCTATCGACATCGATGGCGGCGCTGGGATAAAAGCTCGGCAGTCACGCCGGCGGATCTACTTCGCGGTTGTTCGCCACCTGCTCGTCGCCCGTCGTGCTCCCTGAGCTTGAACCCTTGTCATCCGACCCGGGCACGTTGACTGGCTCCTCAGCCGCTTTCTGGCCGGCCTCCCCGTGCTCGTAGAGAGGTCCCGAACCCGCCACCACCATCTCCTCCTCACCGTTCGCCATCATGTTCCTCCTGTGTGGGTGCGGACGCCACTAGTGATGTACCCCATGACAGCCACCTCGAAGCGCATTCCTGGCCGCGGCGGTGCTGGTGCTCACGGGGAGCGAACGACCTGGCGCCAAGGGGCGTCCTGTCGCGATGAGCGACTTTTCCCGTCGACGCCAATCAACCGGTCGAATCAGCGGTCTCGAGCGGTCCACCCGCCCGATCGATCCGCGCAACCGCCGGGGCGCCGTGAGTCGTTACCTGACAACTTCTTCGTGTATTAGTAACGCTCAGCTCTGGGTAGACATCGTGGCGGCGGACCTTAGATTGTCCGAGGGACTAGCGAAACGCCTCGATTCCGATGCCCCGGGCACCACAGCAATTCCGCTGTAGGGTGATCCCCGTCGGGGACTTTGAGGGCGTACATCCTCACCCGCCATGCGGGTGTCTCAATATGCCGGCCGGACAGAAACCTTCCTCGAACGGATCGCGGTAGGGGGCCGGAGGCTTCCCTGCCCGGCGACCCATCTTGGGTTCATGGTGCGCCGCGCCACGCTTGTTCCCAGAAGTCAAGCTCGTAGCGGCTGCTTGCGAGGAAGGCGTCCTGCATCCTCCTTCTGCCTTCCTCTGCCGCGCCGGCGGCGGCCTCGTCGCAGACCTGCCGGCACCAGCGGGCCTGGTTGGCGAAGTCTTCCCCGGAGTACATCTCGATCCACCGTCGGTAACGCCCCTTCGCAGGGGGCTGGCCCGGCGCGAGCTGCTGACCCAGTTCGCTGTAGCCCCACATGCACGGCAGCAGTGCGGCGACGAGCTCGCCGAAGTCGCCCATCGCGGCGGTGCGCAGCAGAAAGTCCGTGTAGCTTCGGGTTACGGCCCGAGGACGCTCCCGTTCGAGCGCTCCGCGTGAGATCCCCCACTCCGCCGCGTGGGCGCGGTGCAGGTCCATCTCGGTCCGCAGCGTCGATTGCGCCAGCTCGGCGAAGCGCTCCATCAGCTCGAGTCGCGGCGCGCGGGCACAGGCCAGCGCTAGCAGGCGTGCATACTCGATCAGGAACAGATAGTCCTGGCGTAGGTAGAAGCGAAACCGTTCGGGATCGAGCGTGCCATCGCGGATACCGCAGACGAAGGGGTGCTCGTGTTGGGCCGCCCAGACCTCCCCGGCGGCCTGCCGGAGCTGATCGCTAAAGCGCATCGGCGAGCGTGTCCCAGAACAACAGCTCGTAGGCCAGCAGGAAACGGACGCAGCGGTGGGCCCGTCGTGGCGACTCGCCCGCCGCCAGACCAAGGGCGGTGTACGCCTGACAGCCAGCCTTGGCCTCGTCGTCAGCCAGCCGGCCGGGCTCCGGGTCGATCCCCCAAGCCAGCCAATGCATGAACGTGCCGGCCGGGGCGTCGAGGTCATCGACGATCAGCACAAGCGAGACCTCATCCTCCGGCACCGCCCGCCGGTCCGACGGCGGCGAGAGGTCCTCTCCCACCAAGGAGTGCCGGCTTGCGATCGGGGACCCCGGCGAAAACGCGCCACTGCTCGACTCCACAACACGTTTCTATCAAGCGGCCAACTCGCATCCCAGGCGTAAACTCAGTCGATAGCCGCAATACCGTTCACTCAACCCGTACGGAGTGGGGACATACGGACCGATGAGACCCAAGGACGCTGCGATCAACCATCCCCACGTGGTTCGGCCTGTCGGTAACCGAGCCGGTCGTGCTAAGTGACTCCAACAACTTCGTGCGCTGGCTCCAAGTCGGTCGTGCCGCCGTGACTCCGTCTGTCGCCCTCACCATCGCAGGCTCCGACTCGGGCGGCGGCGCCGGCATCCAGGCCGACCTGAAGGCGTTCGCGGCCAATGGCGTCTTCGGTACCAGCGCGGTGACCGCCCTCACGGCACAGAACACCGTCGGTGTGTTCGGCGTACAGCTAACCCCGCCCGAGTTTGTGGACGCCCAGATCGGCGCCGTGCTGGTCGACCTGGCCGTCGCCGCCGTAAAGACCGGCATGTTGGCGACCGGGGCCATCATCGACGTCGTCGCCCGACGGGCCGCGGCCGGCGACCTCCCAAACCTGGTGGTCGACCCGGTCATGGTGGCGTCGAGCGGCGACCGTCTCCTCGACGCCGACGCCGAGCTGGCCTACCTCGAGCGCCTCTTCCCCTACGCCGTCATCGTCACGCCGAATCTGCGGGAAGCGTCGCTGCTGGTCGGCCGCGAGTTGAGCGACGTCGACGACATGGCGAAGGCGGCGGTCGAGCTGGCCGCCACCGGCGCCCGGTCGGTGCTCGTCAAGGGCGGCCACCTCGCCGGTGACCCAGTCGACGTTTTCTTCGACGGCGAACAGGTCCACGAACTGCGATCGCGCCGTGTCGTCACCGCCAACGTCCACGGCACCGGCTGCACGATGGCAGCCACCATCGCCGCCCGTTTGGCACGGGGCGACACTGTCGCCGATGCCGTACGGGCCGCCAAGGGATACGTGGCCTCGGCCATTGCCGGTGGGGCGAGCTGGCGGCTCGGGCGAGGTCACGGACCGATCGACCATTTTGGCTGGGCGAAAGGCCCCGGATAACCGCGCTGGATCAACCTGTGCACGACGGCACGGTCGGTATCGGACCCGCCTCCGCGAGCCTCCGCCGAGTGCGGGCCGCCGACAACAGGACCCCTACGGGGGCAGCGCTCAGCTTGGCTGGCGGACGCTGACCGCCGTCTCCAGGTCATAGTCGAAGAACACCACGCACCACTTGGCCAGCTCGCGGTGGAGCGGATGGCGTCGGGCTCGACGTTAGCGGCACCGCACTGGCGGCGCGAGGCTGGACCCGGGCGGGCGGTGAGCTGTTCGACGTGTTGGCCCAGCTCGACGCCCACGGATGTGCTCGCTACGTTGTGACCGACGTGCGCCGAGACGGCACGCTCAGGGGCCCGAACCTCGACCTGCTGCGCGAGGTATGCGCGGCGACCGACCGCCCGGTCATCGCCAGCGGCGGGGTCAGCAGCCTGGACGACCTGCGCGCCATCGCCGGCCTGGTCGCCGACGGCGTCGAGGGCGCCACCGTCGGCAAGGCGCTGTACGTCGGCGCGTTCACGCTGCCCGAAGCGCTCGCCGCCGCTCGAGGAAGCCCGGTCCGGGCCTGCGCAACTCCGCTGGTTGAGGAGTGACCCCGTGACGACCGAGGTTAGTCACGGGGTGAGCGCGTCAGGTCGAAGGCGTCGGGCCAGAGGGCCGAGGCAGCCTCGATGACCGTCGCTCCCCGCTCGGCCAACTGGTGAAGATGACGTTCGGCGGCGATTCTTGCCGCCAGCTGCAAAATGCTGCGCAGAGAGATTGCCGTGGGCTTCAAGGACGTGATCGGGCCTATGGTCGGCCAGCCAGCTGAGATGAAGTAGTGGGCGAAGGCACCCCAGAGACCCACCAAGCCGCTCGTGTGCGGTAATCCCCGACCGATCGCCTGGAGCTGTCCGTACAGGTCGCGTAGCCCACCTCAGACAGGATCGTCGGCCGCGTCTAGGTCCGGGCGGTTGGCTTCCTAGGTGACGGGCCGCCGTCGGATAGTGACTGGAGGCCGCGGCGGACAGCGACCTCGACCGGCGAATACGCCCCGTCGTGACGGTCGAGATCGAGAAGACCGACGGGATAGAGCGGGGGTTGAGCGATAAACCGGGGCATGGAACCGCCGTGGGGCTGGGCGGCGTGGATAAGAAATGGGTGGCACAGGTATACGTCGCCCGCACTCCCAGTGGCCAGGGCCAAGGGCCGGTCGGGAGCGTCGAGCCTCCCCGCTTCGTCCATGGCCCGACAGAGATCGAAAAAGTACATGCCCTCGTCTCCGGCGGGAGCCAAAAAGGCCGGGACGTCAAGGTGGGAGCCAACCTTGATCCGCGTAGGAGCCTCGTCAGGAGAGACCTCGGAGAACAGGAAGAGCATGAGCAGTGCACGCCCGCGCGACCTGAGATTCAACCAGGACCCCTCCTTGCCTTCTGAAGTAAAGCTGCCATCCATGTGCCAGCCGGTGTCGCCGGGGTCATCTGGATGGGGGAAGCGGATCGGGAAGGTCCCCAGACTCGATCTCGCTAGCCACCGGCCGGGCCCCACCAGTTGGTCGAAGGCGCTCAAGAGTCGAGGGGTGTTGGCTGCTAGGCGGAATGGCTCCTCGGCCGAACCGCCCAACCGAACCATGGGCGATGTCCACGTGGACGGGTCGTCCGCAGACATTCCGCTCATCCGCCACAGCAGGGCGCGGCCTGCATCGGCCACCGAACGCGGGAACGCTTCGTTCACTCGTACGAACCCGTCGTCTATGAACTGCTCGACCTGCCCTTCGCTGAGAGTGGGCGACATCTGCATCATCTCGGCCCCATACTTCGAGAGCTACCGCATCTCCGCAAACCCTTTTTCCGGTTCTGGGCCCCAACTCGCAGGGGATCCCTTAGCGGGGGACGCGCTTGTTGCTATGCCGGCTACTACGCCAACCGGGTCGCGGTGATGAGACCGGTCTCGAAGCTCATGACGAACGAGCCACCGTGGTCATCGATCGCCGCCCCGACAGCTTCGAACAGACGGTCACTGACCGCAGCGTCCAGGGCGAGATGGTCGCTGCGTGAGAGAAGCAGGTCCAGCCATTGGTCCGTGTCGTACTCGCGAGTCCACGGAGACCACCTTTCCGTCGCAATACCGAAGTCGGTCACCGCGGCGATGGCATCGAAGACCGCGGATAATCCAGTCCCCCTGTCCGCCGGCCGGCTGGCCGCATACCCGAAACCCGGGCTACCAACGGTGGGGAACAAACGGGCGTATACCTCAGCGAGAGCATCGGCTAGATCGTCGGGATGACATCCGGCGCTCCAAAACAGGCAAAGCCTGCCGCCAGGCCGCAGCAGCGAAGCCGCCTTCGCTGTACTGATCGGCAAGTCAAGCCAGTGCCAGGCCTGCGCCGAGGTGACCCGGTCGAACGTGCGGTCAGCCGCGTCCCAGTCCTCGAAGGCGCCGACCTCCACCTCGATCCCATGGCTGCGGGCGATCTCCGCCATTCGTGGCGCGACTTCCACCCCGAGCACGTTGGCGCCCCGCTCGGCCATCTGCCGTGAAGCGATTCCGGTGCCACAACCCACGTCGAGCACGTCGAGGCCCGCCGGTTCCGGACCGAGCAACTCATCGACCACCACATCCGGATAAGTCGGCCGGCACCGTGCGTAGCGCTCGGCTTGCTGATCGAACAACTTCGAACGTTGCTCGGCCAGCGGTCGCATCGGCATCCGAGGATCATTGCGGAGGATCCCCCAGTGAGGCGATCAGGGCGTTCGCAACAGGGTTCGTGTCCGGGCTAGTCCGAGCGCCCGCAAGCCGTTCCCTCCCGGGCGGACCGGGGATCCTTCTGGACGCACGTTCGGCATCCCAGGCCCAGACGTGGTCGGGTGCCATCCCTCACTGAGAGAGCGCAGATGAGACAATCCGGTATCGCAGTTGGGGGTGCCCGCATGAACGCTCAGAGGAGAACCGCTTACGACCGAATCGGGTCCGGCTATGGACGTCGGAGGAGAGATGAGCCAACCTTCGCCGCGGCTGTCCGTGAGGCGTTGGGCGCGGCAGAGCGGGTACTGAATGTCGGAGCTGGCACTGGCTCGTATGAACCTGACGACCGCCAGGTGGTGGCCTTAGAACCGTCTGAAGTGATGATCCGTCAGCGTCGTCCAGGCCCTTACCCGGTCGTGCGTGGAGTGGCAGAGGCGATGCCCTTCGGGTCTGAAGCATTTGACGCGGTCATGGCAGTTTTGACCGTCCACCATTGGTCGGACCGCTCGGCCGGATTCGCCGAATTGCGCCGGGTAGCGCCCCGCCGTGTAGTTCTCACGTTCGATCCAGAGGTCCATAACCGGCTCTGGCTTATGGATTACATCCCGGAACTGGCCGTCCTTGAGAACGCGTGTGCCCCTTCGATCGAAGAGGTCGTCCAGCAGATCGATGGAGTCACCGTTCGGGAGCTCCCTGTTCCGTATGACTGCGTCGATGGAATGACGGTGGCCTACTGGCGGAGACCGGATGCCTACCTCGATCCAGAGGTACGACTTGGCAGCTCCTGTCTTCGTCAAGCAGAACCCGAGGTGGTCCAAGCCGGACTAGCGAGGCTTGAAGCTGATCTTCGATCAGGAGAATGGGAGCAGAACTACGGTCATCTTCTCGGACTTCAAGACTTCGATTGTGGACTCCGACTAGTCATTGGTCTGAACCAGTAAGACGATCCAGCGAGCACCAGAAGGTGCTCCCTAACCGGGTTCCCCTGTAAGCCACCGCGCGACAGAATGTTCGCCCTCGCTCGCCCAGCGCACTTGGCCGACCAAAAAAAGACCCTGTGTGTGCCGAGAACGTCATCCGAGGGCCTCACGCAGCCAGTTCATACTCATGGATGAGACCACCTAGTCGGTCGGATCTCCGCAATTGCGTCACACTGGGAGGCGAGGTCGGTGGCGGCACGGGGGACATCGAGAGCGGAGCTGTCTGTTCAAGAGACCGGTGTGGTCGATGGGTGTTGTAATGATCGACGTACTCGGTGAGAACCTCATCGAGCTGACGCCGAGTGAGGATCAGCATTCGGTCGAGACACTCGCGGCGGATCGTGCCGACGAATCGCTCGGCGAAGGCGTTGGCCCGCGGGGCTCGAACCGGCGTACGAATGATGCGGATCCGCTCAGACCGGAAGACCTCGTCAAAGCTGGCCGTGAACTTGGCGTCTCGGTCCCGCATGAGGAGCCGGACGCGACGAGCCGCTCGGCGAGCACCATGGCCAGGTTGCGGGCCTGTTGGACCACCCACTCTCCGCCGGGTTTGGCGGTGATCCCGCTCAGGTAGACCCGTCGGGTGTCGAGCTCAATGAAGAAGAGCACGTAGAGGCGTCGCAGCAGCACCGTATCGACGGTAAAGAAGTCGCAGGCGAGCATCGATGACGCCTGACTCTTGATGAAGTCTGCCCACGTCGGTCCTGTCCGCCCCGAGGAGGGGTCGATGCCATGGCGACGAAGGATGGCCCAGACGCTCGACGGGGCAAGGCGGATGCCCATGGTCGGCAGCTCGCCGTGGATCCTGCGATATCCCCACGTGGGGTTTTCTGTCGCCAACCGGAGGACTATCTGGACGGTGCCCGCGGGAACGCTCGGTCGACCTGGACGGCCACGGTAGATCCATCGCCGGCGAAGGAGGTCTCGATGCCAGCGAAGCAGGGTCTCCGGCCGGACAAAGAACCTCCCAAGGCGCGGCCGTCTAATGAGCTGGCTCAGTCCGGCCAGCGGCGCCCGGTCACTTGGCCGCAGTGCCGGGCGCGCCACTTGACGACGGAGCACCGCCACCTCGTGGCGGAGAATGACGACCTCGATCGCCAGTTCTTCGTCGTCACTCCCGAAGAGCCGGAGCAACTGGAGCACTCGGATGAACGCCAGGTACAGGAAGGACAGAGCCATGGTCCAGTCTCGTCTGAACATAATTTGCGATGAAAGTCCAGCTGAGCCAGCCCGGATGAGATTCTCGGCACGCACAGGTTTGCATGCGCCGGTCCCCGGTGGGGACGGGAGGGCCGCTGTCGCAAGACTGGGGGCTTGTGGCCCCGCTGCCCTGAGGCACGGGTCATGTCGTCGAGGTCCCTGCGAAGCTGATAGAACTATCACCCGAGCTGAAGCGACGAGGCGCCCTTATGAGTCAGGAAGGCCAGTCGGCCGCGAAGCGTGTGCTGCGTGCCAGGAAGACGACTGGGGAAGCGGATTCGATCGATGTGGTAGCCGATCTAGCTGCAGCCGAAGCCCGCATCGCCGTGTTGGAGGCGAAGCTTGATCGGCAGAAGCGGATTCGGCCTCAGGCAGCGGAGCTGACCCCGACTGATCGGCGTGAAGTCATACTCGCGGTGGCGGGACGGCTCTTTGCTGAACGCGGGTTCTTCAACACGACTATTCGCAACATCGCCGATGAGATTGGCATCAAGTCCGGCAGCCTCTATCACCATTTCGCGTCAAAAGACGAGATGGTCGATGAGATCATCTCGGGATACAACCGTCATCTGGTTGCCAGAAGCATCGACGCAGTCGAGGGCGTGCCGCCGCTGGAGGGCTTGCGGCGACTTGTGCGAACGGTCTTCTATATGATCGAGAACAACCGCTCGGCGGCGGCGATCCTCCGAAATGATGGTGTGCACCTGCGTCAGCTTGCCCGCTTTGCGTACCTCGATGAGGTTGCCGAACAGATCCATAAGATCTGGCTCGGGGTTATCGACGAGGGTAAAGCTGAGGGCCAGGTTCGGAGCGATGTCGATTCGGACGTCATATATCGCTTTATCCTTGATTCCATTTCGAACTGGAATAGCCCGCGAGGAACGGTTGGGTTGGCGGAGATGTCTGAGTTCTACATCGGTTTAATATTCGAGGGTGTTAGCGGGCCGCGACGCCCCGAGTAGGCGCGGGCCTTCTGTATATCGTTACTGCCAGGGTTGCCGGCCGACGGTCAGCGCCGACCTGCATTTGTCCGGCGGGCCCGGAGGATCACTGGCGTCGGCCGGTTCTGGATTGTCTGTACTGCGGGTCTTGCTTGACGAGGTAATGAAGGGTCGGATGCGCGTTACTTCATGGTGCATTTTGGGGGCGCCGCCATGGCGTGGATGATGGCTGTCACGAGGTCCTCGTAGTGGGCTCGAGTTCCCTGCCGGATGAGGATCAGGTACCCGCTACATCGAGCGCCTCGATGACCGTGGCGGTATCGTCGGGATGACCCCCCGGCATGATGAGCTGGTAACGGGCCAAGGTTCGGGCTTCCATGGCTCCTGGGACGACCAGCGTGACCGTATCCCGGGGGACTTGAGTTCCGGGTAGCTCACCTGGTTGAGCAGGGCCCAGCCCGATTTTTGACGCTATGTAGAGCGCCAGGTGTGGCGCCTCTGGAAAAAGTCTGTCGTCGGTCGATACGTTCAAGATCTCGCCGCCTCCGGTACGGAGCACGTAAACGTGGTCCACCGTGCGTCGTTAGATCGGGCCGATGTCGTCCCGATGATCGAGACGATCTCCTCGTCAGTAGCCTCGTGCGCAAGCGCGTGGGTCATGCTCGCCGCCTTGCTGACAGAGGGTCCAGGCGGCCCTACTCGTGATCCACACTGCAAATGCCTGCCGGACATTGTCGGGGGCGCGGACTTCGCCTGCGAGGGAAGGGTCGCGGTCCGGATCGGGTTTCGTTTGCTGCTCGAGACGTTGCTCCGTCCGATCCATTAGCACCACCCGAGCGGCCGCATGAGCGAACATCGCCGCCGTCGTGGCACCCAAAACCGCGAGAAGCGCCTACGACGACGAGGACCTTCCCGATGAGATCCGATGGGCCTGCCATGGATGCGCTCCCCTCAATCACGCCGGCGGTTGCCCGCTGACGTCTCGCTTGCGGCGGGATGCCCTATCACGTAACCTACCAAGCGCTAGGCCGTCCCTGTGCCATGCGACCGGATTCATGAGGTCGGCCGACACAGCGGACGCGGACAGGGAGGCACGTCATGCAGCTTGAGGACATGATCATCATCAGCGTCGATGATCACGTGGTCGAGCCTCCCGACCTTTTCGAGAACCACATTCCCCCGAAGTACAAGAACGTTGCGCCGCGGGTCGTGCGCATGGACGATGGCAGCGATCAGTGGGATTTCTGCGGCTTCCGGGTCACCAACATTGGGCTGAACGCCGTTGCTGGACGCCCGCCGGAGGAGTACGGCAGGGAGCCAGGAGCCTTCGACGAGGTCCGACCAGGCTGCTACAACGTGCACGAACGGATAAAGGACATGAGCGCCAATGGGATATTGGCGTCGTTGAATTTCCCGTCGTTGGTGACATTCACCGGCCGCATCTTCACCCAGCTCGACGACGATGATCTCGCCTTGGCCCTCGTGCGCGCCTACAACGACTGGCATATCGACGAGTGGTGTGCCGCCTACCCCGGTCGGTTCATTCCGCTCGCAGTTCCCGTGATATGGGATCCGCAGCTCGCGGCTGACGAAGTTCGTCGGGTGGCGAAGAAGGGCTGCCACGCGGTGACCTTCGCCGAGAACCCCGTGCCCCTCGGGTACCCGAGCTTGCACAGCGACCACTGGGACCCGTTCTGGCAGGCGTGCGCCGAAGAGGCAGTCACGGTTTGTATGCATATCGGCTCGTCCTCGAAGACCCAAAGCACAGGTCCCGACGCGCCGTTCGATGTCGGTATCGTCCTCGCCCCGTTGAATAGTTTTCAGGCCGCCGCCGATCTGGCCCACTCGCCGGTGTTCCGGAAATTCCCCGGCGTCCGGGTTGCCCTTTCCGAAGGTGGCATCGGCTGGGTCCCCTATTTCCTCGAGAAACTCGACTATACCTACCGCCGCCATCACGCCTGGACGGGTGCCGACTTCGGCGGCCGTTCACCTTCCGAACTCTTCCTTGAGCATGTCCTGCTTTGCTACATCTCCGATGGCGTGGGGGTGAAGCTGGCGCGCGATCTGGGGATCGACAACATTTCCGTCGAGGTGGACTACCCGCACTCAGACTCGAGTTGGCCGAACTCGCCCGAGGTGTTCTGGCAGGAGTTCGAGGCGACGGATCTCACCGACGATGAGATCAATTCGATAACTCATGGTAATGCCATGAGTTGGTTTCACGTCGACCCCTTCACAGTTCGCCCCCGGGAACAATCAACCGTCGGTTCGCTCCGGGCGCAGGTCGCCGGCCATGACGTGTCCATCAAATCTCGCCGCGGGAGAAACAGGTCGCCGGGATCGAAGGACCGCCGTGCTCTACAGGCCCCCGCCACCTAGTGACTGCAAGCAACTCGTCTATGGAGCTTCTACCGACTTCCGGGCCTAGCGGGCGTCACCTGGAGGAGATTCCAGCATGGCCGTGACGGCAGGGCTTCGCTACGTCGATTCAGACGGCCACATCCTGGAGCACCCGACCGCCCTGCCCGAGTACACCCCGGCCAAGTACAGGGATCGCATATGGCACATAGAGACTGACGAAGACGGCCTTGAGTGGTGCGTCTACAACGGCACCCGGACCTCAGCCAATATCAAGGCAGAGGCGGGGGTCGCCAGCTTCGACCCTGACGAAGCCATGCTGCGGACGACCGCGGAGTCGCCGCTGGTTGGCGCCGACCGCATCATATGGGCCAGCGACTTCCCACATCCAGATGCCAAGTTCCCTGGCGTGACTCAGGAACTCGCCGAGGCCCTAGCGGGTCTCACCTTCGAACAGAAGCGACAGATCACCTCAGGGTCAGCCGTCGCTCTTTACGGAGTCGGTCGCTAGGAAACGTAAGTGCGTCGGGGGTCCGATGCCAGGACTTAAGGAGGTCCGCGTGCAGCATCCAATGAAAGGCGTGAAGGTGGTCGAGGTCGCCCAGTTCACCTTCACACCGTCGGCCGGCGCGGTCCTGGCCGACTGGGGCGCCAACGTCATCAAAGTCGAGCACGCCGTCACCGGTGACGCCCAGCGCGGCCTGCGCCCGAGCAAAGGAGGAGCGTCGGCTGGTTCCTTCCGGCCGCTGATGGAGCACTCCAATCGTGGCAAACGCAGTATCGGGTTGGCTCTCGACAACCCCAGCGGCCGTCGGGCCCTCCTGGATTTGTGCCGCGACGCAGACGTGTTTCTCACCAACTTCCTGCCCGACGCCCGGCAGCGGCTGCAATTGGAGGTCGACGACATCCGTGAAGCCAACCCCGGCATCATTTACGTGCGGGGCAGCGGAAACGGTCAGCGGGGCCCGGACGCACACAAAGGCGGGTATGACTCGTGCACCTTCTGGTCGCGCATGGGCAGCGCCTGGGCCACCACCCCCGTTGACAATCCGCGGGTCATCTCGCAGCCAGGCGCTGCCTTCGGCGACTCAATCGGAGGCATGACCATTGCCGGTGGTATCGCCGCCGCTCTGTTCGCCCGCGAGCGGACGGGGGAGCCGAGCGTCGTGGACGTATCGCTCATGAGCGTGGGGGCATGGGCCTTCGCTCTGTCACTGGGCGACGCGGCAGTGTCGGGACAGGAGCAGGCCCCCGCCCCTTTGGACGCATCAGTGAACGTCTCGCCGTACAACCCGTTATCCGGCAACTTCCGGACCTCTGATGGTCGCTGGCTCACCTTTACCATGTTGCAGCCCGGGCGATACTTCGCCGACGCCTGCCGGCATCTGGGTTTGGAACAACTTATCGATGACGGACGGTTCGACACCGGAGAGCGGTTGATGGCCAACGCCGGAGAAGCGGCGAAATACATCGCCGACGCCATCGCCGCCAGGCCCTACTCCTACTGGGTTCAGCACCTCCGAACCATGGAGGGTCCTTGGGCACCGGTCCAGAGTCCGCTCGAGATCCTGGACGACCCGCAGATGAAGGCGAATGGCTATCTTCTGCCTGTCAGCGATCTCGACGGCATCGAGCGCATGCTGGTGGCGAACCCTGTCCAGTTCGATGAGCGGCCCCCCGTCCTGACGCGAGCTCCGCAGTTCGCCGAACACACCGATGAAATTCTTCGCGAGCTCGAGCGGACCGAGGAAGAGATCATCGAGATGAAGATCGATGGGGCCGCGACCTGACGTGGCTAAGCGCTAGCTACAATCGCAATGAAGGGGGAGCAACAGGAAATGATTGAAGGAACCGTGGAAGGCGCAGGCCTGCGCCGCTTGAACCACGTGGACTTCGTGTCTCGTCCCAGAAGACATGACCTCGTTCGAATCTTGTTCGATCTAATCGGTTTCGTAAAGAATGAAGACAACGCGAAGTTCCCCCTAGGTTTCGTCGACACAGCCGAGACTACGGATAACGTTCTGGCCGGATCGGAGGTGCGCCCGGATCAATGGGAGTTTGATCGGGCCCTGGCCAAGGTGCACGGTAGGCGTGAACTGGCCTGCCCGTTCGGCCAGCACACGGACTTCGTGGGCGGCGAGCCGCAGTCGGCCAAGCATGTCGGGATCCGCTTCGAGCCGCTCGCGGAGTCGGAAACGACCATAGCTCGCGTTCGAGATCTCGACGCCCATGAGTCTGTTCGGGTCGCCGAGAGCGGCGCCATGGTTTTTTCCAGGCAAGCGAAGCTGACGCAGAGTCGAATGTGCAGCACCAGACATTCGTTTGGACCGACGTGCTCGCATCGGGTTCATTGGCATTCGGACAGCAACTCGAGCTGAGCACTTACGTCCGCTGAGATTGGTAATACCGGGCCGCTGGCCCACACCATGGATCGACTACCAGGGAGGGAAACAAGTGATCAAACCAAAGATGAAACTTCTAGTGGGCGTAACTGCCCTTTTGACAGTAGCGGTCGGCTGCAGCAGTTCTACTAAGCCGACATCTAATTCTAGTCAGCCGACCTCCGCGTCCGGCTCCGCGTCCGCGTCCGGCTCCGCCTCCGTCCCCACCTATACCGTGGGCGTGCTCACCGACCTTACTGGCCCCGGGGCCGGCACTTTCGGGTCATTGCCACTGGGCATCAAAGCCGGGGTCGGCTTGGCTAAACAGGAGGGCTACAACATCAAGGTGGTCCAAGCGGACACGACCACGTCGCCGACTGGTGTGCTCACCGCCGCCCAGAAACTGGTCGAACAGGACCATGTGACCGCGGTATTCTTGACCTCTCTCGTCGGTTTCGGCGCCGCCCCTTACTTGGCGTCGCACGGAATACCGGTCTACGGTGCGTCCGCCGATGGTCTCGAGTGGAACACGGACAGGAACATGTTCTCCGTCCTCGGCTACAGCGACTACACCAAGGTCGAGAGCACTTGGGGCCAGTTCTACAAGATGCAGGGCGTGACCAACCTGGCTTCAGTCGGTTACGGGGTCGAGCCCAGCTCCATCGATGCCGCCAAGGGTTTTGCCATGTCAGCCGAACATGAAGGAATCAAGGTCGGCTATCTGAACACCAATTTCCCTCTCGGGAGCACAAACGTGGGGCCGGTAGTTCTGGCCATGAAGGATGCTGGAATCAATGGACTCGCTACCGGGACCGTCACAAGCACCACCTTTGCCCTAGTCGAGGGGTTGAAGCAGCAAGGGGTGAAACTCAACGCCGCGGTACCGCCGACCGGGTACGGCGGTGATCTGGTGTCCGCTGGCCCGGGAGCCTCCCAGAGCGCCCAGGGCCTGTTCTTCCCGAATGGATGGGAACCGGTGGAGATGCACACGGCCGCGACCAACAAGTTCCAAAACGCATTAGGAACCTACGCCGGCGTCACCGGAGATCCCACGTTGGCAGAGTACGTCGGCTATCTCAGCGTGGACGCCTTCGTCCAGGGACTCAAGGCGGCGGGTCCTAACCCGACTCAGGCATCTTTGATCAACGCCCAGCTAGGGATCACCAACTATGACGGACAAGGTCTATGGGGAGGTCGCACGATCGGCTTCGACATGGCTTACCGCGGTACGTCCTACGGAGCCGACAACTGCATGTGGTTCACCAAGTATGTCGGGACCTCGTTCCAGTTGATCAAGGGGGCGGATCCCATCTGCGGAGAGATCATCCCCGGTCTGAAGCTTTCAGGCTCCTCCTGAGCCTGTCGTCCACGCTCAAGAAGTGAATGGAGGGGCATGGGAGATAATGGACCTGCCTTTGGACTGTGCTCCACCATTTCCCCCATTGGAGGAGCACACGGCGGGTGACGGCCCCGAGGCTCACCTCAAAGCCTCGGGGCCCCCGTCGACTAGCGATGTCATCGCCTGACGGACTCTCGGATTCAGGCTCCTGAATGTTCCGATTGAACATCTCGTAACGGTCCTCACCCATCACCGACACCTGCCTCCGGCGGCGATGGACGGCTCGCCGGTTCCCCGCGAGGACGGACCCGGTGCCCATCCCGCACCACAGGCTCAGCGGCCGTCCACCTGCTACGCTTTACCCTACCAAGCGCTAGGCCAACAGACGAGCGCGGGGTTGAGCAACCTGGAGGGAAAATACCGCCCATGGCAGCCGTCGTCCGGCCTTTGCCGGAGTTGAAGCCGGAGATCGAGTTCTTCTGGACGGCCGGGCGCGATCCGCGAGCTACGTTTCAAACGCTGCGGCGGTTGCGGCGCGCTCGTGCACCCGCCTCGCCCGATCTGCCCGTACTGCCGCTCCCGAGAGATCGACACGACGGCGGTCGAGGGCGCAGGCGTGGTGGCGGGGTTTACGGTCAACCACCACCCCTGGCTCCCTGGCTTCGAGCCCCCGTACGTGGTGGCGATCGTCGCCATGGACGAGGACCCCCGGGTGCGCCTCACCACGAACATCGTCGGCTGCGACCCCGAGGAGGTGTTCGTTGGCATGCGGGTCCAGGTCGTTTTTGAGCAGCAGGACGACGTCTGGTTCCCGTTGTTCGAGCCCACCGGTGACCCCGAACCGGGACCGCTCCCCGAGTCCGACCCGATGCCTCCCGTGGTCCGTCCGATGGCGCGCCCCGACAAGTTCGAGGAACGCGTCGCGATCAGCGGCATCGGCATGTCCCGCCTCGGTCGTCGCCTCATGGTCGATCCGCTCTCGCTCACCGTCGACGCCTGCCTCCAGGCGATCGATGACGCTGGCCTGCGGATCGAGGACATCGACGGCCTCTCCACCTACCCGGGCGGCGAGCAGGGTCCCTACAGCGAGGGCGGGATCGCCACCCTCGAGGAGGCCCTCCGGATCCGCCCCACGTGGTTCCACGGCGGCAACGACACGCCCGGTCAGACCGGCTCCGTCGTCGCGGCCATGCTGGCGGTGGCCGCCGGCCTGTGCAACCACGTGCTCTGCTTCCGCACGGTGTGGCACGGCACCCACCGGGCGCTGACCGGCACGGTGCCCACGACGCTGACCTCGGCGCGGATCGACTCGGACCTCCGGCTCTGGAGAGTGCCGTTTGGCGCGGCGTCAGCCGCGAACTGGATCGCCATGCAGGCCTCCAACCACTTCCACCGCTACGGAACGAGCCGCGAATCGCTCGGCTGGATCGCCCTGAACGCCCGGGCCAACGCCGCCCGCAACCCAGCGGCCCTGTACCGCGAGCCGATGACGATGGACGACTACCTGTCGGCCCGAATGATCACCACGCCGTTCGGGCTCTACGACTGCGACGTGCCCTGCGACGGGGCGGTGGCGATCATCGTCTCCGCCGCCGACACCGCCGCTGACCTCCGCCGGCCGCCGGTGCGAGTCGAGGCGGTGGGCAGCCAGATCATCGACCGCATCTCCTGGGACCAGGGGGTGCTCGGCCACGAACCCCAAGTGCTCGGGCCAGCCGCCCACCTTTGGAGTCGAACGTCGCTGCGCCCGGCCGACGTGGACGTGGCCGAACTGTACGACGGGTTCAGCTTCAACTGCCTGTCCTGGATCGAAGCCCTCGGCTTCTGCGAGATCGGCGAGGGCAAGGACTTCGTGGACGGCGGGACGCGGATCGCCCTCGACGGCGACCTGGCGCTCAACACCCACGGAGGCCAGCTCTCGGCCGGGCGTACTCATGGTTACGGCTTCCTGCACGAGGCCGTCGTGCAGCTGCGAGGCGAGGGTGGCGACCGCCAGGTCGAGGGTGCCGAGGTGGCGGTCGTGGCTACCGGCGGCGGCACGCCGGGTGGTTGCATGTTGCTGACCCGGGCTCGTTGACGCGGAGGAGGCAGAGATGACTGAGACCGAGACTTTTGACCACGTGGTCTATGAAAAGGACGGGCCGGTCGCCCGGGTCATCCTCAACCGGCCGGAGGCCGCCAACACGCAGTCGTCCCGCCTCTCGTGGGACTTCGACCGGGCACTGAAACTGGCCGACCGCGACTATGAAGTAAAGGTCGTCATCATCAAGGGCAACGGCAAGGGCTTCTGCGGCGGCCACGACGTGCGCCGTGAGCCGGAGATCAATCCCGAGTTCGACGCGGCGATGGACAACCTCGGCATCCCGTGGAAGGGCCACCAGGACCTGTTCCTCTGGCCGGTGCTCTACCTCTGGGAGTTCCCGAAGCCGGTGATCGCCCAGGTGCATGGCTACTGCATCGGCGGCGGCACCTATTACGGGCTCCTCACCGACATTACGATCGCCTCCGACGACGCTTGGTTCCAAATGCCGACCGTGCAGGGCTACGGCCTGCCGCCGGGGGAGACGACGATCGAGCCCTGGCTGTTCATGAACTGGAAGCGGGCCGCGGAGTACCTCTACACCTCGCAGCGGTTGACCGCCGAGCAGGCGCTTCAGATGGGACTGGTTAACCGGGTGGTGCCGCTCGCCGAACTCGAGCAGACAGTCGAGGACCTAGCCGCCGAGATCGCCCAGGCCCCCCTGACCACCCTGATGGCGACCAAGGCGCTCATCAAACGGGCCTGGGAGCTCATGGGAATGCGGATGCACATGCAGATGTCAACCGACCTCATGTCATTGGCGATCGCCTCGTCCGACGTGCGGGAGTTCATCGAGCGGAGACAACAGTGACGATGACGTTCGAGAGCCGGCTGCTGATCGATGGGAAGCTCGTCGACGCCGAGTCCGGCGCCACGTTCGAGAACCGCAACCCGGCCACCGAGGAGGTCCTCGGCGCCTGCGCCGACGCCTCCAAGGCGGACATGGCGAAGGCCATCGTCGCCGCCCGCCGGGCGTTCGATGAGACCGACTGGTCGACGAACAAGGCCCTCCGCAAGCGCGGCCTGGATGAGCTGGCTGCCGCCCTCGAGTCCGAGCGGGAGGAGTTCCGTCAGGAGCTCATCGCCGAGGTCGGCTGCCCAGTGCGCACGACCCGTAGTGGTCAGCTCGACGCGCCGCTGCAGGACTCGCTGCGGTGGCCGGCCAAGTACATCGAGGAGTTCGTCTGGGAGCGCGACCTCGGCCTAGACACCTCCGGCGGCGTGGCCAACCGCCGGGTGGTGACCAAGGAGGCCGTCGGCGTCGTTGGCGCCATCGTGCCGTGGAACTACCCGCTCGGCGTCGCCCTCGACAAACTCGGACCGGCACTAGCCACCGGGAACACCGTCGTTCTGAAACCGGCGGTGGACACGCCTTTCCACGCCCTCCGCCTCGGTCGCCTGGTAGCCGAGCGCACGAGCATCCCGCCGGGGGTGTTGAACGTCGTCACGTCGTCAGACCACCTCGTGGGCGAAGAGCTCGTGCTCGACCCGCGAGTAGATCTCATCTCGTTCACCGGCTCGACGGCCACCGGTCGGCGCATCATGGAGAAAGGCGCGCCCCAACTCAAGCGGTTGTTCCTCGAGCTCGGTGGCAAATCGGCCCAAATCCTGCTCGACGACGCCGACCTGGAAGCGCTCGTGCCGGCGGCCGCCTCGCTGTGCACCCACGCCGGCCAGGGCTGTGTGATGACCACCCGCTGGATCGTACCCCGAGCCAGGTACCAGTGGGCGCTCGACACACTCAAGACCGCCTTCGAGGCGGTGCCGTACGGCGACCCCACGGACCCGGGGAACATCATGGGTCCGCTCATCAACGCCCGGCAGCGCGACCGGGTCCTGGGCTACATCGAGAAGGGCAAGCACGAAGGGGCCGCGCTGGTTACCGGCGGCGGCCAGCCCGGGCACCTTCCGAAGGGGTACTACGTCGAGCCGACCGTCTTCGGCGTCCCCGACAACCGGATCACGATCGCTCAGGAGGAGATCTTCGGACCGGTGCTCTGCGTCATCCCCCACGACGGGGATGATGACGCCGTCCGCATCGCCAACGAGTCTCAGTACGGACTCGGCGGCGGGGTGAGCTCGGGATCGCTCGAGCGATCCCGGGCGGTGGCGTCGCGCGTCCGGGCCGGTGTGATCAGCGTCAACGGCGGCAGGTGGCACGGTCCCATGAGCCCGTTCGGGGGCTTCAAACAGAGCGGCATCGGTCGTCAGAACGGCCGCGAGGGGTTCGAGCAGTACCTCGAGACCAAGACCGTCGCCTGGCTCGAGAGCTAACGGCAGGAGCCACCCGGGAACGACGCCGTCGAAAGATGATGCTGAATGGAGACGCCAGCGCTCCTAGCCACCGACTCGGGTGGCCGGGAGCGTTCTGGCAAGAGCATCTACTGAGCGGGCGTCTGGAGCTCGAGCTGCTGGCCGAGGGCGAGAGAACCCGAGGCGATGACGTCAGTCCAGAGGAAGGCCTGGTGCAGCTCACCGGAGACGGCGAGCGGGTCCCCGGGGTGGTACACGCCGCGCAGCTGCACCCGACCGGCGAGCGCCGGGGCGTGAACGTCGACGTCGTCGACCCGGGCCACGGTCGCCTCCCACTCGTCGAAGGAGTCGAACCGGATGCCGACGTGCATTCCCCACTGCGGATCACGCCCGAGTAGCTCCTGGTAGCCGGAGTACGCCTTGGCCAACTCGTCACGCTTGAGCGCCTCGGCGAGGGCCTGGTCGAAGGCCCACTGCTCAGGCCGGACCTCGGACCCGGCCATGAAGCTGTCGGCGGGCGCAGTCATGTCGATGAACCCCATCAGGAACATCCCGTCAAGCACCTCGTGGGGATGGAAGCCCAACAGGCCGAACAACTCGTACACGAGGGGTCGTTCGCCCGGCCGGTACACGAACTCCATGTGGTTCAGGCACCGCTTCGTGCCAGCGTGCGTCGCCTCGGCTGCGGTCATGGCGGCCCCTTTTCCTAGTCGTGAAGGATTGTACCAAGCGCTTGGCCAGCTGGCTAGTGTCGCCGGCCCGCCATACCGGCGGGCGCTTCTCGAGGAACGCGAAGCCCCTCCTGGCCCCTCGCCGGCGAAGACCGACCGGTGCAGCTCGGTCGGTCGCTGCTCGGCGACGGCGTCGACCGGCCACAGCCGTACGAGCTCCTTGGCGTGGCTCGGGTTGGTTCGGGCCGGGCGTCGCCGCCTTCTCGAGGGTCTCGCCGATGTCTTGACCACGTTCAGGGCGATGGCGTTCCGCTCCTAGGGTCGGGATGACCGTGATGAGCAGCACGCCGCCCGTTGCTCGATGGGACCATCGTCGGTAAGAACACTCATCATCGTGTTCTCCTTCGGCTCCTCTGGCTCTTGACCGGGAGGTAACCTACCAAGCACTTGGTCGACCTGGGAGGGCTGACATGGGACCGAAGGTCGTAGACGATGTGCTCGGCTACGCCGGCCGCAACGTGGTGGTGTCCGGGGCGCGTCTGGGATGGGCAACGCCGCCGTCGAGATCCTGCTTGAGCTTGGGGCGACGGTGACGGTGCTCGACGTCAAGCCGACGTCACTTCCCGTTGCCCGGTACGTCGAGGTCGATCTCCGCGACCCGGCGGCGATCGAAAAAGCCGCCTTTTTCGTCGACGGCCCGATCGACGCCCTCCTGAGCTGCGCCGGGCTGCCTGGCGCGCCGTTCAGCAACCTCGACACGATGTTGGTGAACTTCGTCGGCAACCGCCAGCTAGTCGAGCAGCTCGTGCCGAAGCTGTCCGCGGGCTCGGCGATCGGCGTCATCGCGTCGTCGGCGGCGATCGGTTGGCAGCGCCAGCTCGAGCCAATAACCGAGCTCGTCACCACGACGGGCTTCGACGGCGCCCTTGAGTGGCTCCGGGCCAACGAGGCGACGTGGACGAAGAGCGCCTACGTCTGGTCGAAATACGCCATCGACGTGTGGGTCAACTGGCAGGCGCCCGATCTGCTCGAGAAGGGCATCCGGATTAACTGCATTAACCCCGGACCGACGGACACGCCGATGATGCCGGCCTTCCACGCCAGGGCCTCGAAGGAGATCGTGGACAAGGCCACCGGTCCCGTCGGCCGCTATGCGCTGCCGTCGGAGCAGGCATGGCCGCTCGTCATGCTCTGCTCCCCACGGATGAGCTTCGTCACTGGCGAGGTGCTATGGACCGACTGCGGGTTCGCTGCCGCCATCGCCGTCGGCCGCATCGACACGACGAGGGGGCGCTGATCGGCATGGCCGGGCTCGAGGAGCAGATGGCAGTGTAAGGCCAACTACTCGCCCCGAGAAGGCCGGCACGTGTCGGACCAGCAGCGGCGGGGATCAGCGCCTGATGCGCTGGAGTCCTAGGCGCCGATGCCGTAAAGGGCGATGGCCGACTCCGAGGTGATCTGGCGTTTCTGCTCGAACGTCAAGCCCTCCAGTGCCTCCGTCAGCTCCTCGGTCACGCCCGGGAACTTGGCATCCGGATGCGGATAGTCGCTGGCCCAGATGATGCGATCAGCACCTACCAGGGGTGACTCCGCCGTGGCCTTCAACATCGCCTCGTCGGGATCGAAGCTGATCCAGCACTGCCGCCGGAAGTACTCCGACGGCAACAACGACAGGTTCTCCACCTCCCACGGAAACTTCCGGCAGTGGTGGTCCAGCCGTTCCAACCACGGCACCAACCAGCCCCCGTTCGCCTCCAGGAAGATGAACTTCGCCCCGGGGAACCGCTCGCAAACCCCACCCGCGGTCAAGTACGCGATCGCGCTCATCACATCCACCGGGTTGGCGATCGCCTGCGTGAAGAGCGTACTGGGCCGGTTGTCGGGGTCGACCCGGCTCGTCATCACCGTCTTCATCTGGTTCGGGTCGAAGTCGTCCACGTACGAGCCGTCGGGTCGCCGAGGCCTGCTCAGGCGGAGGCCGACGCAGGCACCGGGAAGGTCGTTGGCGAGGAACGGGTGGAGGCCGATGGGCATGCCGGTTTCCTGCGCGGCTTGCCAGATTGGGTCGTAGACCGGGTCGTTGAACGGTCGCCAGTCGACGGAAGGGTTCGGGCGCATGAACACTGACACGATCCCCGGCAACCCCGCCGCCCGTCGGATCTCGGCCGCCACCCGGCCCACGTCGTCCGCGCTGTGCGCCGGGGGAATGGCACCGGCGCCGAATAGCCTGCCCTCGCCCGTCTGCACGTGGTCCGAGCACCAGTCGTTGTAGGCGCGTGCCTGGGCCTCGGCGAAGTCAACGTCGCGGTCGGCTTGCAGGCCAAGGAGCAGCGTCGGGTACAGCACGGAGAGCTCGATGCCGTCCTGGTCCATGTCCTGGAGCCGGGCCTTGGCGTTCCAGCCAGCGGGCCGGGTCTCGGTGTAGCGCAGCTCGCCCCGGAACGCCCGGGCCCGGTCCTCGTCGCTCATGCCGGCGGCGCCGGCGGCGGCCTTGATGTTCGCCGACACCCGGGTCCCGTTGTAGACACACCACTCGTCGCCGTCGCCATCGGTCTCGATGTGCCAGATCCGGTCGCGGTACTTGGCCGGGGCGTACTCCGGCATGGCCGTCGGGTGCTCCAGGATGTGGCCGTCAGAATCGATGTATCGCAGCCCGTCGGTGGCCGACATGGGAATCCTCTCTCTGCGTTGTGGTCAGCTCGGCACCGCGTTGAGCGAGGCGCCGGCCGCGGCTTTCTCCAGGTCGCCCATGCGCAGCGCCG
Organism: uncultured Actinomycetota bacterium; assembly: GCA_963783945.1. GTDB lineage: Bacteria > Actinomycetota > Acidimicrobiia > Acidimicrobiales > Palsa-688 > CAWAPS01. Next base: position 1,213,875 of record CAWAPS010000002.1, on the reverse strand, counting down.
ACCGGTTGCTCTTGCCTCGGGCCCGGATCGACACATCGTGTCCCTCGACCTCGGCCCGCAGCGCGGCGGCCGTCGACCGCTCGGGCGGACGGGCCTCGAACGGGTCGAAGTGGAACCACTCCATCGCGTTGCGGTGGGTGACCCGGTGGATCTCGTCGTCGGTGAGGTCGCTGCCCTCGAAGTCCTTCCATAGCGCCTCGGGGGAATGGGGCCAGCTCGAGTCGGAGTGGGGGTAGTCGACCTCCACGGTGATGTTCCCGATGCCGAGATCGCGCGCCAGCCGCACCCCGACGCCGTCGGTGATGTAGCAGAGCAGCACGTGGTCGAGGAACACCTCGGACGGCAGGCGGTCGCCGAAGTCCGCGCCCGTCCACGCGTGGTGAGTCCGGTAGCTGTGGTCGAGCCGCTCGAGGAAGTAAGGGACCCAGCCGATACCGCCCTCTGAGAGCGAAACCTTGAGGTCGGGGAACTTCCGGAAGATCGGCGAGTGGATGATGTCTGCAGCCGTGTGCAGGCTGTTCAGCGGGGTGAGCGTGATGGCGACGTCGATCGGCGCGTCGGGTGCGGTGCTCGGCAGCTTCGACGACGAGCCGATGTGCATACAGACGGTGACCGCGTCGTCGGCACACGCATGCCAGAACGGATCCCAGTGGTCGGAGTGCAGGCTTGGGAAGCCCAGCGGCACGGGATTCTCCACGAAACTCACCGCGTGGCACCCCTTGGCGGCGACCCGGTGGATCTCGATGGCCGCCAGGTGGGGATCCCACAGTGGCGTGATCGAAAGTGGGATGAAGCGGCCCGGGTACGACCCGCACCAGTCCTCGATGTGCCAGTCGTTGTAGGCCCGCAGCAGCGAGAGAGCGGCGTCCTTGTCTTCGAGCTGGGCAAAGAGCCGGCCGGCGAAGGCGACCATCGACGGGAAGTTGAGCGACGCGAGGACGCCGCCGGCGCTCATGTCCTTGATCCGCTCGTGTACGTCGAAGCAGCCCGGCCGGAGTTCGTCGAACGACGTGGGCTCGCGCCCGTACTCCTCCTTGGGTCGCCCGGCGACGGCGTTGAGCCCGACGTTCGGGATATTGATACCGCAGAACGACCACTGGTCGCTGCCGTCTTCCATGTGGACTACGTGGGGCGCGATGTCGCGGTACTTGGGGGGCAGATGGCGCTCGAAGACGTCGGGGGGCTCGACGACGTGGTCGTCGACGCTGATGATGATCAGATCCTCCGCCTGCATGGTCCCCCCTTGTGGTGAATGAGCCAAGCGCTTGGTAGGGTACGTCGGGCCGACGAAGATTGTCAACAAGTGGGAGGCAGGCGATGGCGAGGTGGGACCTCTCGGGGAAGGTGACGGTGGTCACCGGGGCATCCCGCGGCCTCGGCGCGACGACGGCCCGGATGTTCGCCGAAGCTGGCGCCCAGGTGGTGCTACTCGGGCGTACCGAGTCCCACCTGGCGAAGCAGGTCGCGCATATTGGCCGAGGGCGCGCTGCCGATCGTCACCGACGTGGCCGATCCCGACAGCGTGCGGGGGGCCTTCACCCGGGTCGACGAGGCGTTCGGGCGACTGGACGTCCTCGTGAACAACGCCGGCGGCACCGCCCACGGTTCGCTCGAGGAGACGACCGACGAGGAGATCGCCACTATCGTCGGGACGAACCTCCTCGGCCCCGTCTACACAACCCGCGCCGCCATCCCCCTGATGCGCCGCAGTGGCGGCGGCCACATCCTTAACGTCTCGTCGGACGGCACGCTGTTCCCCGAGGCGCCCTACCTCGGCCTCTACGTGACGACCAAGGCGGCCCTCGACATGTTCAGTCGCGTCACCTACCAGGAGTTGAAGGCGCTTGGCATCCGGGTGACGCTGGTCGTCCCCGGCGCCGTTGAGCCCGGCGAGCCCGGGCCCGTCCCGACGAGCGCGTCCGGCTCGGACCCCGAACGGACGGCCCGGGTCGTGCAGGCCCTTGAGGCTAGCGGTCACCTCGCCCTCCTGCGCAGCGACGGCCGAGCCCACTACGAGGACGTCGTGGAGGCAATGCTGCACGCATTGACCGCTCCTCCGCACTGCGCCATCGACCTGGTGCGGGTCCGGCCGTTTCCGGTGTCCCAACGTTAGCGACGCACCTACGCCGTAGGTGTGCGGCTAGCCGGCCTGCCGCTCAGCCTCGGGAAGCCCATCACGCCGCACCGGTCGGGCCTGCCGTTCGAGGGCGTTCGTCTTCTCGGGCGCGAACACCCGCGACAGCACGCGCCGGAAGGCGCGATACAGGGCCGGGTCCTTGAATACGAGGAGCTCGTCAGGGATTGGCGCGTCGGTCCCGCCAGCTTGAGCCCAGCGCCCTGGGCCGACCTGAGTTGCGTGGTCGACCAGCCTGCTCAGGGTCGTCGAAGCGGCTGAGCGCGTAGAAGCCGTGCATTTCTCGTAGTCCGGCGCCGAGTTTCCCGGAGCCGGCGCAACGGCGGACGGTGGTCCGTGTTGAGCTTGGGTCGTACGGGCCGTAGCGCAAGACCCACGATGCGGACAACACCAACCAAGCGCTTGGCGGGTAAGGTGAGGGGGCATGGAGCTGCTAACCGAACGACGTGGGTCCGTGCTGATCCTCACGATCAACCGGCCCGAGGTACGCAACGCGCTGAACCTGCGGGTGGTCCGTGGCCTCGGGTCCGCCTTAGAGGACGCCTCCACCGACCCCGAGGTGGGAGCGGTCCTCATCACCGGGAGCGGCGACAAGGCCTTCTCCTCGGGCATCGACCTGAAGAACTACGACGAGGGCGACGACCTCGAGTTCCACGCTGAAGGCGGCAAGAGCCTGGAGCACTACCTTCAGTTCGAGGCGAACAGCATCCCGAAGCCTGTGATCGCGGCCGTCAACGGCTACGCCCTCGGCGGCGGGCTCGGACTCGCCCTGTGTTGCGACCTCATCGTCGCAGCCGAGCACGCCACGTTCGGTATGCCCGAGACGCGGTCGGGCCTGATCGGGGGCTACGGCCTGGCGTGGGTGGCCAGCCTCCTACCCCGGGCGGTGGCCCTGGAGCTGGCGATGACCGGCGTGGCCATCGACGCCCAGCGGGCGCTCTCGGTCGGAATGATCAACCGGGTTGTGGCCGCCGGCGAGGTGCTCGACACCGCCATCGGCCTGGCCGAAAAGATCGCCGAGAACGGCCCGATCGCGGTCCGCACCAGTAAGCAGTTCATCCTCGACGCCCGCGAGTCGCGGCGGGAGGAGTTCAGGGCCCTGCTCAAGGTTGCCGCCGAGCATGTCTACGCCAGCGACGACGCCAAGGAGGGAGCCCGCGCCTTCGTCGAGAAGCGCAAGCCCAACTGGAAGGGCCACTAGCGATCGGACGCCGGGACCGGGCGGACCCGCGCCGGGAGGAGGACCAGGCGGCCAAGAAGCGCGCCGAGCAGACCGCCAAGGCGACCAGTGATCCCGCATCAAGTTCGGATCTATCAGTCGATCTCGCTGCGGCCCACGCTCGCATTGCCTCATTGGAGGAGGAAGTCGAGACTCTCAGGGGCCTTGCGGGCCGGGACTTAGTGCCGACCGAGCCATCGGCAGATCGACGCACAGTCATTCTCGAGGCGGCGGGGCGCCTGTTTGCAGAACGCGGTTATTTCCACACCACCATCCGCGATGTGGCCAACGAAGCCGGGATTCTTTCCGGCAGTCTCTATCACCATTTCAGCTCGAAGGAGGAGATGCTGCGGGAGATCATCGGCAGCCATAACGATGATCTGCTGGCAGAAACTTACGCGGCGGTTCCTGGTGTTTCGCCTGTCGAGGCCCTGCGGCGCCTGATCAAGACGGTAAATAACCTGACAGAGAGAAATTGGGTCGCATCTAGCATTTTGCGCAAGGACGGCGTTCATCTTCGTCAGCTTCCCCGATTCTCCTATCTGAATGATATCGCCGCCGAAGTGCAAGGGGTTTGGGTAAGGGTCATCGACGAAGCAAAGAAAGCTGGTCAGGTCCGAGATGACGTTGACTCAGTCATCATTTATCGCTTTATCCTCGACGCCATCTCGAACTGGCAACCACCTCAAGAAGGAGGCATCGGCCTTTCCACCATCGCCACTTTTTACATTAATCTGATCTTTGGGGGGATAGCCAACTCGGCCGACAGTGGCGGTTAGCCCTTCCGGCTTGGCGCCAAGCGGGGCTCAAACCGCTCTCGCCGGCGGATACCACGGAAACTCGATGGTGACAGCCTGGTCTGGAGTGGTGAATGACGGTTATCTGAAGTCTGTCTAACAGAGTCGCGATCACCCGAGCACCTTCTACCTGGTGCGCGGCCCAATAGCCGAAGAAACCCTCTATGGCGTCAAACTCTCTCTAGCTCGTAACCGTCCTGCGAGTGACCGTCTGCTAGGCCTCGCCTTGGCAGTTGGGATTATCGGCTGTGAGGTATGGTACCCGCGCCGGACCCCCAGATGCCAAGACGATCCCAAAGTCTCGTGCGGGTTCCGGCGAAGTTGTGCATATGTGCCATGCGCGGGCAGCAGAAGACAGTAATGTCCGGCGAGTTGGCGTAAGCCGCCGGTTCGGCACGAGGGTTCGGTACTCCATCAATCTCACCGACCGCGAGGAAGACGGGCACGGCGATCGCGGCAGCCTCCTTAGTGACAACGCCTGCCTGGGTCATAGCCGTTGAGCAGCGAGGAATGGTTGCGCTCCCCCACGGAGGAAGCTGTCCGTGACACGTCGGAAAGTCACTCAGATCCTTCTCCACAATTGCCTCAGGGACGTCCTCGTAGTGGAACGCGTACCGAAGGTCGCCTACCGCTGACTGCGCGGCCTCCAACGTGTCAGCGCGGTCCAATATGTCGCTGCTAATGGTCGACCCCTGGCCGCCACGGACCGGTACCGTCGGCGCTATCGCGCTGTACCCGAGAATTGCCACACCGTCGAAGATGGCAGCGCGGCCTTGCAAGAGAATAGTGAAGCAGCCTCCCATCGAGTGACCCATCCCTAACCGCACCGGAGGGTCGATCGCAGGAAAGGAGACCGCGAGGGAGCCGGTTGCAAGCAGCTCCGACACATGCTCGATTGTGAGGCGGTTCGCGGCAACTACGTTCTCGAGAGTTAGGTTTACTGGATCCGGTATTGAACTTTCACCAACACCGAGATGATCGCAAGTCACGACGATCCATCCTTGGCGAGAGGTGTGGTAGCCGGCTTGGCCTCCACCCGTCGCACCCGGAAGGTCGAAGGAATAGTAACCACGGCTGTAACCGCCGCCAGGGAAGGCAAATACCACCACAGGCGGAGAGGTCATCTGGGTAGGGGCGGGAAGAAAGACTGAAGCCACCGTGTGAAACGGACCGGGAAGCTGCGCGATACCGGATACTTCTGTATGCACGACAAGTGGCTTGTCCAGGTTGCGCGCCCTCACCTGTGCCGGTACCCTTTCCCGTTTGATCCCAACCGCGACAGGCCATCACAGCCAACGACAGCATGGTTGGCGTTGCGGTCCACTCTTCTACCTACCGGCCGCCAAGGCGCATGCCGCAGCTGTTCGTGAGGCCGTTGGCACCTCATGGGAGGGGGTCCAGGGGAGCTCACTGAAATCAACACGGCTGCATCCATCTCACGAAAGAGACACCGGTAGCGATGACCACCCTCGCACGTTTGTCGATCCAAGTTCCGCATTATCGAGGTCGACATGCCACTCGGGAAACCGGTTCAAGACCTCGTCGAGAATCACCCTGGCTTCCAATCTCGCCAGGGCTGCACCCAGACAGAAATGCGCCCCATAACCGAATGCCAGGTGATGCCGGATCCGGCGATAAATATCGAATCGGTCGCCGTCCGGCGGAAACGCCCGACGATCTCGATTGGCGGATCCGCTTAGGAGCATCATCACACTTCCGGCCGGCACGGTGTCCCCGTAGTAGGAAACATCCCGAGTCACGTAGCGGCAGATCCTCTGGGCGGGCGATTCGTACCGCAACAGTTCCTCTACTGTATTTGCCAAAAGGGAGCGGTCAGCGACTAGCGCTCGTCGTTGGTCCGCGTGATCGGCCAGCACCTTGCCACTCCACCCGATGAGACGGTTGGTAGTCTCGTTACCAGCTGTCGCCAGCAGGTTCACGAAGATCAGGATCTCATCCCGGGTCATCCGGCGGACAGTTCCTGTGTCGTCCTGGAATTCCGCCCTCAGTAGCTCCGTCATAAGGTCATCGGCTGGGTCGGGACGCGCGCCAATCAACGTACTCCGCAAAGAACGAGTCTGCGAAATCGTTGCTCTTGCTGAAACTACGCGGCTGGCCAGGTGCCTGTTGCACCTTCGAGTCGGAGTGATCCCGGACTGCCTGCCATTCCTTCTCCGGAATTCCTAACAATATCCCGATCACTTGCATCGGTACCTGTGCACCTAGGTCGCGTACGAAGTCAAGGGAGCTTTCGCCCACGAACGGGTCAAGGACCATGATTGAGAGAACCCGAACTTGCTCCTCCAACGCGCTCATCCGCTTAGGTGTAAACACCCGTGAGACAACCCCGCGGTAAGCCGTGTGCGTCGGCGGATCCTCGAAGATGAACAAACCCGGGGGTATCTCAATGTCGGCCTTGATCATCTCCAAGATGGCCCCCCGTGCCGAACTGAACGAGGAGTAGTCTGAGAGTGCCTTCTGCACGTCATCGAACCGACTCAGCGCATAGAACCTATATCCTTCGTTGTAGTAGAGGGGCGCTTCCTCTCGAAGTCGTCGAAACACCGGGTACGGGTCGGCCTGGATCCTCGGGTCATAGGGGTCATAGTTCACAGCGGCGTCGGTCCTAGTCACGCACTCCTCCAAGCGCAGTCTCATCCCTAATGTCAGCCTACCTGATGACCAAGCGATCGCTAGGTTGATCCAGAAAGAGCGGCGTAAGAGGGATCGCCCCTGTCCCGCCTGCCACGCCCAGGGATGGAGGAGGGGACCTCGTCTATAGCGACCACACGATTTAGGTCCACGATGACTAGCCTATGGGCGATCTTCCAGCTGTCGTTCCGGCACTCGAAGCGATCAATATATCGACCGAGTCCCTGGTGGAAACGCTCGCCACCGTTGTGCTCCAGCACCTGCCAGATGGCGAAATAAGTCTCCGAGGCCGCTCTATCCGGACCGTGTAACTCGATCAACTGGTTAGTGACTTGGTGAATACAAAGCCGAGAGGAGCGAACCAGGCCAACGATCCCGGGTCCGATCTCGTCGCCCGCGAAAGTCTTACCGCCGTGCTCGTCGACGGCGTCATGGTGGTAAGCCGAAGCCAATAAATCGGGATCGCACCGGTCGACACCTCGGCAAAACCGCAATACCGCTTCACGGATCGCCTGTTTGTCCAACAACTCCAGGACCGACTTCGTATTCAGTTTGTTCATTATTCCTCCCCGCACCTTGCCGGAGGGCCGGAGATCGGCTCCGGTCCAACGAAATCGACCAGACCTTACCCCAGGACGGGCGTTCGAGCCAAGCGCTAGGTAGGCCATGGCGCCGGTCGACCGACGATCTTGTGGACCGAGGGGTATTCGAAAACGTGGAGTCCGGCCCTGGGAGAACCGCTCGCTGGCGGTACTCGCAGCTCTTCTTGCGGGGCGTCGGCCATGGGCATCTCCCCGGACATCTCCTTCGGTGCCGGGACGCCGCCGCGTGAGGTCGCCGTCGCCCCCGAGGACGCCGCGGGGTGCAATCTCTCAGGAACCCGCGCACACGATTCGATCGGCCAGCTGATCAACGGCGGGGTCTTGGACCGTTTCAATCGCTTTAGCTGTGTCTCGCACCGTCGGAGGCCTCCTGACTGACCGGTTGGTGGCGAAGCCCGGAAAGCCATGGCCGCCACCTCGGACGGGGGGGGCCAAGGCCCTATAGGGGCAGAGAATCTGAGCGCTGGTTGCATGTGCCGGACGCTCTTGGGTCGCAAAATGTGGGCGGGGCTGCCCGAAGGAAACAAGGACCGACTGGCCGTTTCGTACTCGGTTGCGCCCGGCTCGATGTGGTCGCCGCCGAAGTCTCGGCGAAGGGTTTCAAGGATCTGGTTCGTCGGTGCCTCCAGGGCTGGGCGGAGTCGTACCTGGTACGCGCCGAGCTCGGCGTGCGTCCGATACCCCTGAGGCCCCGAGATCTCTGGGGCCTTCGGATGGACTTGGATGAGGATGTCGACCTTTCCGGCCGCGGCCCGCCTCGGCCAAGGTCTGGCTGTGTGCGTTTTTCGGACCGGGCATGTCCTCATCCGCGTCGGGCCGCAACAGTCGCGGGGGGGAGAGCCGCCGGCACGGCCGCGAGGGGCTGGGGACCGATCTCCAAGTTCCACGTGACCCGGGTTGCGGGCGCACGGGAAGGAGTCGCCTTGAGTAGGACCGCTTGACTCTGGGTCAGTTGGTCGCTCGAACAGGTGGACGAGGTGGGCCCCAAAGCATGCTCCATGCTCGAGCCGCCCAAGGCCAGCCACTGCGTGCGGTCTCCGTGCCGAACGCTGGTTACGCGTCCCACCTTGGGGACCAGTACCCCCGCGAATGGGACTTCGAAAACTAGGCTCTAGCAGCGTTTTTGGGGCCGCAGGGTCCACGGCAGTCATTTGCTGTGACCCAATGCATCCTGCTACGGAGCAGGTGCTCATCCAGCCGTGGATCGTCTGGCCGCGACTAGGCACTCGTCATGGCGGTTGGGCGCACAAGCCTCGCATCCACCATCCCGCGTCCATCCCGCGAACGCCGCCGATCGGGCTTGGTCGTCGGTGGGCGCTTGGCCTCTGTGGCCTGCGGTGACGCGCCGTCGAGGGTCGAGGGTCGACGCCGATTCAGCACTGATAATGCTGAGGTCGGTGGTTCGATTCCACCTAGCCCCACCGAGCAAAGACCCCCTGTGATTAGGGATTACGTGCTCAGAGGCTGGGAGTCGGAGACGGCGACCGACCGCCCTTCGCCAGCGTCGCGCCAGCATCACCGCTGGCTAAACGGTGACTCACGTACTGCGCGCAAGGGGCGTGAGCACCTCGAAGCAGAGCGAGACGGTGTGAATGACCTTCCTGAGCTGTGGGACATTGACCGTCTTGCCGGCTACCTGTCGGTGTCGAAACACTTCGTCTACCGGCTCACCCGCGAGCACCGCATCCGCTTCGTCCGGGTCGGCAAGGAGGTCCGGTTCCGGCCGGAGGACGTGACCGACTGGCTGGAAGCCGAGTCGATCCCCGCCGCCGTTTCTCACCCCCTCGTTGGACGGAAGAAGGGGACGGCCGCGTACTCGTGACCGGCTGGTGTCGTGAGCGCCCGACGCCTTCCGCCCGGTGCCCGTAAACGTGTCTGGCCTACTGGGTCGGTTACCTACGAGGCGTTCTGGCGGGACGCGACAGGTCGGCAACGATCCGAGTCGTTCGACACAGCCGCCGAGGTCAACGCGGAGCGGCAGGAGAGACTCAGGGAAAGGAGACGGGGAGGTACCGCCGACCCGACCGGCGGGCGCACTCTTCTCTGCGACTGGTGGGAGAAATGGATGGAAACCCGACAGGTCGTCGATTCCACCCGCGCCAGGGACGAATCGATCTGGGCCTGCCAGATCGAACCGGTCTTCGGAATAGTAAAACTGGCCGGGCTACGTAGGAGCGACATCGCCCGATGGGTGGCCGACCTGGTCGATGACTACGCGGCGGCTACGGTCACACGCTGTCTCGTCGTATTGAAGAAATGTCTCAACGACGCCGTGGCCGAAGGGCTGATCGGCGCCTCCCCGGCCGCCGGGGTGAAACCACCCCGCCCCGATCAAGTCGAACGACGATTCCTGGCCTTGGCGGAGCTGGCCCGTCTGGAGGCCGCCATCGACCCCCACTGGCGTCTGGTCATTCCCTTCGCCGCGCAGACCGGCCTAAGAATCGGGGAGCTGGCCGCGCTCACCGTCGGTGATCTGAACCTCGCCGCGAGGGAGGTGAGGGTGCGCGCCACCGCCGTCGGCGTTCCGATGCGAGTGTCGGGGGACAGCGCCCGCCGGCAGCTTCACCAACCGAAGACCTGCAACGGCGAGCGGGTCGTCCCGACTCTGACCGACCCCCTGGCGCAACGCATCGCCAGGCACATCGCCGAGCGCGGTCTAGGCCCAGCCGACCCGCTCTTCGCTGGCCCGAGAGGTGTCCCGATGGACCCCGGCAACTGGAGAAACAGGGTCTGGGCTGCTGCTGTCGAAGCCGCACGGCTGGCCGACCCCCAGCCCACACCGCACTCGCTTCGCCACACTGCCGTCGCCTTGTGGATCGCGGCCGGTGCTGACCGCCTGACCGTCGCCCGATGGGCCGGCCACGGAGACGCCGGCTTCACCGAACGGGTCTACGGCTATCTGTTACCAGACACTCACGACCGGACCAGAGCCGCCCTCGAAGCAGTCCTCGCCGGTCATATCACTCGACTTCCTCCCCGTGGCAGCCTGGCCGGTCTCAGCGTTACGTCGGGATAATGCGAGTTACCTACGAAGTCATCGAACTTGAGTCCGATCTGGGAATGAACACCTTCACTCGGCCCCAGGGCTACGACTTGAACTGGCCCAAGCCGACCACGCATGGTGAAGGCCTCGGGACGGCCCGAGGCGACAAGTGGGCACTCCACATGTCGCTCTTCATGGGTTCCTGGCCAGTGACCGCTGGGAAGTTAGCCGCTCGAAGCAAAGGCCAGCTACCGCCCTGATGGCGTTCTCTCCCAAATTGCCCGGACTTGTCTAACTGGCTCTGTTGCGTTGGCGGTCGCTTCGCCGCGGTGAGCTGCGGGTCCAGCCCGGGAAGTCAGATGGCTCGGGCGAGTTCGCCGAAGGCGGCTGCGACGCGGAGACGGCTGTGTCAGGCTTCGAGCCCGAGTTCATAGTGGCCGCGCCGCAGGTTCTGGATGAAGGCATGACCTCCGATGATTGTCCTCGCTGACCGAAAAGTCTTCAGGCCGCGCATCGGCCGCAGGCGAGCCTTGAGTTTCCCATGGTCACATTCCATCCGGTTGTTCGCGTACTGCTCGGTGTCATGCACAGCCGCTGGTAGGAGCTCAGCGATGACCGCAGCAAGAGCCGGTGCGAGGTCGGTAGTGACCTCCTCCGGGTGTTCGTGGACCGCCAGCATCCGGACAAAGAACCTTCGTGCAGCCGCGATATCCCGCCGGACCGACACGACAACGTCGATCACCTGGCCGTGCTCATCGACCGCCCGGTACACGTATCGCCACACCCCAGCGACTTTCACATACGTCTCGTCGACAAACCAGCGGACACCGGCTGTGTGTCGGCACGGGCCGGCGGCCTCGACGGCCAGAGGGGTGAAGTGGCGGACCCAACGGTACAGCGTGACATGGTCGACCTCGATTCCACGCTCGCCCAGCAGCTCCTCGAGATCCCGGTACGACAGCCCGAAGCGCAGATACCAGCGGACCGCCAGCAAGATCACATCAGACGGGAACCTGTACCCCGCGACGGCCGATCTTTCGACTTCGACCAGGTAGCAGTGACGACGGGTTCCATGCCAACAGCCTCACGCCACCCAGCCCGACCAGGCAATGCAACAGAGCCGCGCGACTCGGGCGACAACGCCTCGAAATCTCGGCGTACTTCGTCATCGTCGAGAGGTCCGCCGGTGGACGAAGTGGGCTTCGAGTTGGAGGTCAACTCCTCCTGACCGAACTCACCCGGCGTAGCTCGGCCCTAGCAAGGTCTGAGTCGCTGCTCAAACGTCGCTTTGGGCGAAGGACGGCATAATCGCGCCCTGCAGGGTCCTCCCGGGCCAACGTCGCCGCTCAGAACCGGCGATCCGCGCCTTCGTCCAAGTTCGCTGGTAGCCCCAAAACGCGCTCCGCTCCGGGCGCTTGAGGCATCCCCGAGTTGCCGCGAGGGGTGACCCCGGCGGCGCGTGACATATTTAGCATCGAGGCGCTTGGCACCCCCGCGAGGTGCCCCAGAAGGACGGCGGACTGATGGTGGCGGACGCCCGAGCAAGCCCCAAGGAATCGGCCGTTCGGCGGAACGTCTCGGGCGGGGCCTCCACGACTGCGGCGACTGGTACGGAGTGTGGCTGTCACATTTCTTCGGAACGATCCAGCTTGATCAGCTCACGGTGGTGGCGAGGGCCGAGAACTTCCGCATGTTGACAGGGTATGACCGTCAGAACGAACTCATACGGAAGTCACGGTCGCCGCACCACTCGGCAGGACCCAACGTTCTCAGGCCTCTGTCGGAGTGGCCAGTCTCACCGGTGGGACTAGGTCCGCTTGGGGAGCGTGGCCCCTACCACCGTAGGCGGCCACCAGAAGTTGCCCACTGACTGCCCACCAACGGCTACCTATTGGGCGGCCTCCCCGTCACTCGAAGTGGCTGTGAAGGACAGTGGGCTGGGCGACCGGGGACAACGCTTATGCACAGATGGGCTGACTGGTGGCTTCCGACGGGGGAATATTCACCTTCGGTGACGCCCGGTTCTTCGGTTCGACCGGCGGGATCAGGCTCAACCAGCCGATCGTGGACATGGCGGCGTCAGGACCGAGCGGATAAGAGGATCACGGGCCTCCGTCGTCGAGCCCTTCGACTGGGTTTCTAGCCGAAGCGACGTCCGGCTGCGGCCGAGCGACTCGGGGCCCCCGGAGGGCTCAGCGACCGCGCTCGGAACCGGCATGGAGAATGAGGTTGTGCTTCAGACCACCATCCCTGCCGGTGAGTTGGTAGGGGGCGTATGGTCGGGAGTCCTGGGTCTCGGTCTGACCTGCGAACCGGTCGACGCCGGCCGGCTGTCTTGTGATCGATCCGTCGACCGGGACCCAGGAATCATTCCCGGCATCCACCGGTGACGCCGTTCTGATCCGCCCGTCCTGGACAAGAGGTCGGGGTTCACAGGTCCGGTCGGCCAGCGGGTGCATGCCACCCCTCAACCAAGAAAGGGATGGCCTTGACCATCGTAGAGACATCTACCGTCACCGGCGGCGTGGACACCCACGCCGACGCGCATGTCGCCGCCGCGCTCAACCATATCGGCGGCCTGGTCGGCACCAAGAGTTTCCCGACCACTCCGGCCGGCTACGGCCGTGTGTTGGCCTGGCTGCGTTCGTTCGGTCCGGTCGGACTCGTCGGAGTGGAGGGCACCGGCAGTTACGGCGCCGGCCTGACCCGACATTTGACCGCGGCGGGGGTGAGGGTGGTCGAGGTGGACCGCTCCGACCGCCAGGACCGTTACCGCTCAGGCAAGTCCGACCCGCTCGACGCCGAGAGCGCAGCGCGTGCCGCACTGTCGGGCAAAGCCAAAGGTGCGCGTTCTGGCTTGGCCGACGGTTGTGTCAGGCGCCTTCGGTGTCGCGGTCGACTGCAAGAACCTGGCGAAGGGGAAACATTCGCTTCCACTCGGTATCAAGACCGTCGTGGTTCTCGAAGATGAGGTCGACCAGCTACGTGCCATTTAGGAGACAAAGGTCTTGACGCGTGCGTTCCAGATGACGCGCATCCGACGAGTAGGCGCCGAGAGTAACAAAAAGCCCAAGCGCAGACCCTCCGTGGGCCAGGGCACCAATTAGCTCTCCACCTCAGGCGGACTTGAGTTTGCGGAAGATCAGCCTCGGACCTTTGGTCGCCCCGGCCGCCGCCACCGCCTCGGGATCCAGGTGCAACGACCGCACCGCCTCTAGGGCGAGCACATCACGGGTCCGCATCTGGTTGTACAGATGCTTCGCCATGTCCGTGCGCTTCTGGCCGAGGGTATTCGTGCCCCACTTCTTCCAGTACTTCCGGCCGATCTTGTACAAAAACATACTGGCGCCGATACCGCCGATGATCACCGCGGCCAGGCTGGCTCCGACAGGATTGGCAATCAGCACGGCTAGACCGAGGCCGAGGGTCGCCAAGGCCACGACGACGCCGAACGCCCGCTTGAAAATCTTCTCATACTTTTGCTTCATGGCATACTCCACCGCCTCGACGAGCGCTGGACTGGAACCCAGAACCCGCGTGGATGCCCTGGCCTGCTTGAGAGCCCGATAGACCCGAATCGAGCTCACCAGCGACCGAAAATCAAGGGCTGCCTTGAAGGCAGAGAAGAAAATGCCCACCACCGAAGCCACCGCGTGGAGCGCTTCGGCCGCGCCGGAGGTAAAGGAATGGGCGAACTCGTCGGGATGCTCCAACGTGGTTGAGGTCGCGCTCATCGATTCACCGGCCTTATGCACCTGCTCGACGGCCGACTGCCCGTACAAGTGGGCTGTCCCCTCCGTAACCGGATTGTCGATGAGCTCCCCCGTGTGCCCCCCCATTGGTGCGGCAATTCCGCCGACGGCCTGAGCCTGGCCGCCGCGGTCACGGCGACCTTCTGGAGTGCTGAGCTTCTCTTTTTCGCTCTTGATCGCGCCCCACGCTGCGCCGGCCCCACCAGCGATCTTCTCACCAACCCAACTCGCCCCAGCTGCGGCTTTGCTGCCTGCCCAGCGGGCTCCGGCCATGGCTTTGCTGCCTGCCCAGCGGGCTCCGGCCATGGCTTTGCTGCCTGCCCAGCGGGCTCCGGCCATGGCTTTGCTGCCTGCCCAGCGGGCTCCGGCCACCGCCTGACCACCCAGCCAGCGGGCCCCGCCAGCGGTTCTCCTGCCCGCCCGGGACACTGCCGCCAAGGCCAGGGCCGCCCGACCGGGCTTGGCAGCCGGGGACGGCGCCACTTCCCCTTGGGCGCCCTGCAGTTCCTCGACCACTGACCGGTCTACCTCCCCGCCGTCGGCGAACTCGCGGCGGGACCAATCGGCCAGAGCACCGCTTCGGCTCACGCCTAACTCATCGACCCCGGAACGTACTGCGTTCGCCTCATTGACGCCGTCCTGGACGTCGTTCTCCGTCACCCGGACGTCCTCCAGGGGAGGTAATTGGCCGACCTGCCGGGCTATCTCCTCTTCGAGGTTGGCTCCAAGCGCTTCTTCCGCCGGCGCTTCGGAAGGAGCAGCCACAGCCGATTCCCCGCCGCCGTTTCGCTGCACCGCGGCGACGGCGGCCCGATTCCCGGCCTGGCGTTGCAGCATGAGCAAGGCATGGGGCCCCCGACCAGGAGCGCGGAGCGCCGCTGTGAATGCCCGATTTCCAACCTGCTGCTGTAGGGACAGCAATGGGTGCTCGGGCGAGGCGGGCGAGGACGAGCGGCGCAGCCGTTGGTGCGGGGGCGATGCCTGACCGATCTCGTGTGACTTTCCCATGATCACTCCCAAACCGCGATCACGACGGTATCACCCCAGGCCGCTCGCCGGAGTCAGGGCCCCCCAAATCCGATATTACGGTCTACCCCGCAGCGTGGCGCCACGACCGGGCCAGCCAACCCCAGGCTCGGCAGCCCCATCACAACGCCGAGGATTGTCAGGGTGGCTGTCACCCAGATCGACAAGAAGGCGACCACGAGTAGCGGAGAGGGAGCGAAGAGAGACTATGCGAGTGGGTGACGATTCCGGAGAGCGGCGTCTACGGAAGCGATCGCAACAAAATCGAACAGCATTCACGGTCGTCAGGAGTGGGTGCCTTCCGCAGTTGAGCACCCATATTGATCAGCGCACGGTGGTGGCGAGGGCCGACAACTTCCGCATGTTGAGAAGGTATGACCGCCAGAATCAACCTGCCCGTGCCTGGCGCTACGTCTACCGGGCCGTCGACGAGCATGGCCAGGTCGTCGACGTATACGTCTCCAAGCGACGCAACATCGCCGCGGCCCGACAGTTCTTCACCGCAGCCCTGACCGCTCATGAGCAGCCCGACGAGGTGGCGACCGACTTGTCCCCAGCCCTCGCCCACATCATCGCGGAGCTGCTTCCCACGGCGTTCCACCACACCGAGCGGTACGCCAACAACAGGGTCGAGTGCGACCACGGCCATCTCAAAGCGAGACTACGGCCCATGTGTGGACTTAAAACCGACCGGACCGCGAGGGTGATTATTGGGGGTCATGCATTCATCCAGAACCTCCGTCGCGGGCCCTATGAACTCGGCGTCCAGGAGCGAAACCGGCATCTTCTGGTCGCAGCGGCGTTCGACGAACTTGGCGGAGCCATCTGATCCAGCGCCCCCAACCAAACTTCGCCCCGCGCCCAGAGCACTCACAACGCAACAGTGCCTCAAGTATTCATACCCTTCAGGCAGCAGTCATGAACGGGCAGTGACGGCGACGTCAGCGGTCTTGGCTAGGCTGCCGTGGCGAGGCGGCGGCTGCGGATGCCCCGGCAACATAGCCGAACACGAGGGCGGGCCCGATCGTTCCCCCCGGCCCCCAGTACGCCTGGCCGGCAGGAGAAGCAACGCAGTTGCCGGCTCCGTACAGCCCTGGCACAGGTGAGCCATCCGACTTCACCACTCGGGCCCGCTCGTCAATGACGGGGCCACCTTTGGTGTCCAAGGCACCCGGTCCGAGGATCACTGCATAATACGGCCCGTGCTCGAGGAAGGGATGCATCGATCCTGAGGGAAGTCCGGATCGGGCCCGCCCAGCCCATCTTTTCTCGAGAGGCGTCTCACCTCGATGGAAGTCCTCGTCGATGCCAGCACGGGCCATGTTGTTAAAGCGCTCGATGGTGTCGGCCAACCCATCGCCGAAGGTGGGCGCGAGGGCAAAACCGTTAGTGGTCGTGCGCAAGCCATCGAGGCGGGTCTCGATAGCGGACACGAGCTCCTTCCATGTATCAGCCGTGATCACGAAGTCGCAGTCCTCGCCCGGCGCGGGAACCGGGTAGCGGAGATGGGGGTTCGGGGCGGGTTCTTGGGCGACGGCGTCGTCCCAGATCATGATCAAAATATGATTCATGTACTCGCCGCGGACCGGATCCCAATCAAAATGAACCTGAGTCCGCTCGTTGTAGGGAACCTTCTCGTTGACGACGCGGCGGCCGTATCGGTTAACGATAACCATGCTGTCGCCGTAGGGCGACGTGACGCCCCTGATGGTTTCCGGGTTACGCGCTACGAGGTCGACCACGACCTGCATCCACCATGCGTGGCTCATGTTCCCGAGTTGGGCACCAGCCTCGATGCCGATGTCGACGAAGTCGCCGGTGCTGCCCGCCGCCGCAGGGCCGCCCAAGACCGGTCCCCGCAAGTACTCGTAGGTCAACTTACGGTTGTGTAGGAATCCGCCGGAGCAGAAAACCACACCCCGGCGGCCGCCGATCAGTTCCGTTCGCCGGCCGACCCTCACCTCCAAGCCGACGACCTCGTCGTCGAGGTTGCGCACGACGTGTACCGCTCGATTCCCGACAAGGACGACGACACCGAGAGCAGTTGCGGCCTCGTACATGCGGTCCACAAGGAGCTGCCCGCCTCTTGGTCCGGCCGACCATTCGGACGGCAGGTTCGGGTAAAGGAGGCGTCCCACCGGCGCGGTGTCCTCAGGAAGGGCAGCGAAGTAGTCGGGAGAATCCATGAGCGCGACGTCCAAAGCGCCCAGGGAAGTCAAGCGCTCGACCACGCCAGAGGCGTCGTCGAAGAAGGTTTCCAGTAAGCGGAACTTCTCTTCTGGCAGCCCGAGGGCCGGGTCATCGGGTGCGTAGCGGGTGGGGTGGGCCACGCGGGCGAGGTACCGCAATCCGGATTCCCGGTCATCGACGAAACCAGCTTCCCGCATGTACGGGTTGTTGGGGATCCACATGGCGCCGCTGGATTTGGCGGTCGTGCCGCCGATCAAGGGCTGGCGTTCGAGGACGATCACCGAGACTCCCGCGTCGGCCGCTGCTATCGCAGCGGCGAATCCGGCCACCCCACTACCGACAACGACGACATCGGCCACTCGGTCCCACTCGTCCCCCCAGGACTCTTCGACGTCTGTCACAGTTCTGCCTCGCCGTCAATTGTTGCGCTCAGCGGGTGGTCGAGCGGTGGGCCACGAAGTGGGCCGCCCAGTCCACCAGGCTGACGTGAATGTGGTAGCCGGTCTCGTCGTCAACCGGTTTCTCAGTGTCGATCGATGACACCCCCGAGAAGCGCTGCACCCACCGGCAGACGGCGACAGGGTCGACGACGACATCCCGCTCAGAGAATAGCTCCTCGACATCACGGTAGAAACGCCAAAGTTGGGATCGGACCCGGGGCGACCTCGGAATTCACCGGCGATCTCCCGACCCTCCGGTCCCACTGCTGCCAGACAACTACCCTCCCTCGCCGTATGGCCGGCTTTCCCGCCGTCGGACTACTACGACGACACCGTCCGGTCCCCGACCGCACAACTGACGGCGCGCCTACCTGCCGGCGGCCTGGCCGGCCGGGGAGAGGGCAGCCCGGGGACCGTTCCCCGTCCATTGCCAACCGCTCGACGGGTAAGGCGCCCAGCTTTCCCGTGCAGAACCGCCATGGGCACGCCGTGCAATGGGTGATTCCCCCCAGATTCTCAGCCGCTCGAATAGCCCCGTGGCCGTCCTACTCGATCGGTTCGTTACCAAGCAGACTCGTCCGAATCATCTCTCGCCCTGAATGGTCATCGTAGCGTTCCACCCGGTGGAGCACGCCGCGGTTGTCCCAGATGACCGTGTCACCGACTGACCATCCATGCCGGTACACACGCTCCGTAGTGGTAGACCGGTCCAGGAGGTCGTCCAACAACACCCGCCCCGCATCTTTGTCCATCCCGACCACGTGGTCAGTCGTCGACCCGATCACCAGCGAGCGCCGACCGGAGCGGTGGCGCCAGACCAGCGGTTGCTCACGGGGCCTTCTTTCGGCCCAGAGCGCCTCCTGTTCGGGTGTCGGGTGCGGTGTCACCCGACGCGCGATGGCAGCACCCGTGTGAACCACGCGAAGCCTTCCCAAACTTTCCTTGTCGCCGGGCGTCAGGGCCTCGTACGCCCCGTAGGTGCTGGCGAACTCCGTCTGGCCTCCCCGATCAGCGAGCGCAACCGCGGTAATGACCGTCGCCGATTGAGGATACCGGCCCTCCGGCAAAGTCACCCCGTCGATGTGCCACTCGAACGTTCCCCGCAGGTACAGCGCTGACGGACTCTTGGTCGGGTCCAGCGAAACCCGCATAATCCCCACCTCCTGCCCGACCTCGAAGTCCACCTCCCCGAGTCGCTGGCACACCGCGACCTGCGTCTTCGGGTCGGGGCTGAGCTTCGGAAACACCAGCACACCGTGTTTCTCGAGCGCCGCCAGGATCTGCCCCGGTAGAGAATCGTCGCTCAGCAGGCGGTCGACATCCACACCTACTACCTCAGCCCCGACGTGTTTCGTCAGCCTCTCTGTCATCAGAGCAGACACTTGCATTCCCGATTCGTCAGTTGCTGCCGCGAAAACCTAGACGCACAAGCTCCACCAGTCACAGATTGCCTCCCAATTGTACAAGGCTTCTTTGGTCCACGACCCTGTAGTGAAGAAATAGTCATCACCTCAACATTTGAGGATGAGATGTTTCAGATGAGTCATGCGGCGACCTCCGTTTCGTGTCGACCGCGGCGATAGTCTGCCGGGCGGTTTGCTGGGCCGATTTTGGCACAACGTTGAGCACGTAGGCCACGTGCACGGGGCATCGAGCCTCCACGATATCGGAGCCACACGTACGCGGCTCCGCCCCACAAACGCCATGACCCATCGCCGACGGCGCCGGCGACGGTCGGGCGCGCCTAACGTCCCGAGATCCGAGGCCCGACTCGCGAAAAACCGCCCATCTGTTCTCGAGCCAGTCACTTCGAGATCCACTTCGTGGAGCATCTAAGCCGTCTCTTGTGGCCAGGTTCCCGACATACCGGGCCCCCCGTCGGCTGTTTCGACAGCGAGCGACTTCGAATGAGGCATTGCGGCGGGGAATCAGCAGTGCTGTCCTCTTCCTTATCCGAACGCCGCCTGGATCAGGCCGTGCTGCGCTGGTCGATGTCATTCGCCGAACGCCCCAAGTCGGACTCGCACTCCACGACAGTAACGACACGCATCTTCGGGCGATCAAACATCTGCTGTTCGCGCGGCAGAACTTCTTCCGGCATTTTGTGGTTGGCTGTTCGTTCTACCGCAGCCTCATAGGTCGCCCGATCTTCGTACCAGAGCTCAGTGATCACATCGAACTCCAGTTCGGTCACGTCCTGAGCATGCGGGGCGCCCATGAGAGTCGTATAGCGGCGGAAGTACCGGCAGGCTCCCTTCATGAGAGGTGCACAGAACGGCGCATGCACCGTCTCGTACGTATCCCTGAACTCCTCCACAGACATGGAGGGGTTTCTCTTCAGAAATAGAAGGATCTTGTAGATTGGCTGCTCCAACAGTTTCTTCCTCCCGTCATGACGGCTCGTTCAGCGCGCTGATAGGCCCGGGTTTTCTGGCCGCAACTTTACCCTGAGCGAGTTTTGTACGAATGCGATACATGTGTATTGACCGACGACTACCAGGATCTCGATCAGCTCTTTCTCATTGAAGGATTGAGCCAGAACGCGCCACGTCTCATCCGAGATAATCGCACTCTCATGGAGTTCCTCGACGGCGCGAAGAAGTGTCCGTTCGTGGTCGCTCCAGCCGGGTGCGACCGATCCGGCCGTGACCCGATCGATCTCTTCGCTCGTCAACCCAGCGGCTCGCTTGCCGATGGCTACGTGCTCTCCCCATTCGAACGGGGCCTGACAAATCCAGGCATTACGTAGAATGACGAGTTCGCGATCACGCGCTGCGAGGAAACCGCTCATCAACTGGCGCGCCAGCCTGGCATAGGAAGAATAAAGGTTGGGATGGCGCAGCATGGTCGCAACCGAGTCCGGCACGCTATCCGTGGGAGGCACGCCCATGGCCGTACGCATTTCCGTCAGAATGTCGATGGCCTCGGGGCCGAACTCGTCCGGATGTAGAGGGGCAATACGCTGGGCGCCGACGGTCGCCTCGTCACGTGAACTCGCCTTGATGGCGTCGTGCGGGGCTGACGTGCCTTTGTTTTCGTGGCGACTGTCACTAATCGGCAGGTTCAATCCTTTCCCACGGAGAGACGTTGCTCCGCGCGCGCCCTTCCGGCCTGGTGACGCACCTCGAAATCCGCTGTCCACCGTTCGCTGGCAACCATTTCCAGGATCTCCTCAGTATAGGTAGCGGCCGCCGTTGACGCTGATCGTCTGGCCCGTGACATAGCTGGCCGCGTCTGATACGAGATAGGAACAGGCTGCGGCGACATCCTCCGGTCTGCCTGCGCGTCTCATCGGAGCGACTGCTGCGAGCGCTTCCGTCTCCTCGGGTGACCTGCCGCTCATCGGGGTGTCGATGAAGCCCGGCGGGATGTGGTTGACGGTAATTCCCTTGTCGACGTACTCCATCGCGAGGGCCTTCGTCAGGCCAATGAGCCCGCCCTTCGATGCTGCATAATGCGCCATCCTCTTCGCGCCGCCCTGGGCGGAAGATGATGAGATATTAACGATCCTCCCCCACCCCTGCTCAAGCAGATCGGGGATGACAGCCTGGGTGCAAATGAACGGGCCTCGCAGGTTGATGCGGAGTATCCGGTCAAGTGTGTCCGCCCCTATTTCTGGAAACGAGCAGACGTCAGCCACGGCAGCGTTGTTGACGAGGATGGATACTGGCCCAAATCCAGCTCGGGTCTGGGCCAAGGCGCGCGCAATATCTTCCTGCTCTGACGCATCGCCGACGCAGGCGATCGCTCGACCGCCGTCGCGCGCGACCAGAGCAACGGTTTCCTCCGCGCCCGCGGGATCCAGATCCCAGACCGCGACCGCGGCGCCATCCTTTGCTAGCTGCAAGGCGATGCCGCGCCCTATCCCTCGTCCGGCGCCGGTCACTACAGCAACTCTACCGCTGATAGACATTCAAATACCCATCCTGCTGGGACGCTCCGGGCGTCAGGGTTCACCTTGTTGCAGTTTATCTTCTAAATACGAACGCCTCTTCGCCGACCAAAGTGCCCCGATGCAGCAACCTGCCGCATATGGCTCCGCGCCGGAGTGACGCCGGATACATCGGTCCCGAGGGGAGTCCGCATCGGGCCCGCCGAGCCCGTTTTTCTCGAGGGGGGCGTCTCATCTCGGTGGAAGTCCTCGTCGATGCCATCATGGGCAATGTTGGTCAAGCCCTCGATCGTGTCGGCCAACCCAACCGCGAAGGTGGCCTCGAGGGGAAACCGGCAGCGATCGTGCGCAAGGCATCGAGTCGAGGCTGGATAGCGATCACGAGCTCCTCCCATGTATCAGCTGTGATCACCAAGTCGTAGCCCTCGCCAGGAACGGGAACCGGGTAGCGGAGATGCGGGGATCGGGGCGGCTACTTGGGCGACGGGGTCGTCCCAGATCACAAGAGAAATATCATTCGCACCTCAGGCCCTTAGCTCCGGTGCGACAGCACCCAGCTTCGGCGCATCCAGGGTCGCTCCTCCAGCCAGTGTTCCGGATCTCAAGAAAAGCCATTGCAGCAGGTGCCTGTGGAGCGCGGAATGACGGGGCGAACGGTCGCGGCGATATCCGTGAGCGCGCTCCGAACCGGCGATAGGCGCCTCTGTCGCAGCACTGTGATGCCGTCGCGTTCGGACGCCCGCTTTTGCTCCGGTACCTGCCGGGTCGCGGCCCTTCGGGCTCGCCGTCGGCGTGACCGCGATTGACGGACTGATTCGCTGTACTACCCCCCAAAGCCACAATCCGCCACGAAGGGTGGGCCGTGACCACATCTTCACCATCAACACACAATCGGACCGTAGGATCCTCGATGAAGGTAACACGTCACCCAGGGGCTGGCATGGGGTCAATGGGCTGTCCGTGTACTACCCAGACATCCCTTTGCAGCCCTGAGGTATTCCAGGCTTGAAAGTTCAATGTCAGTGACCGGGACATGGATGTCCAGCCGGAAAATTACTCGCTTGACAGGTCGGCGCCCACAATGTAAGTAAGGCCTCCCACAGAAAGTGAATGGCCCCGCACCGCGGAGACGGTCGGGGCCATGGTCGACACCTTGTAGGGAGGTCCGACGTGAAAAACGATACAGGACCAGCTAGAGATCCCGCCAGCACCCTGCGGTTGATGGTGGCGAACTCCGAGAAACTGCCGCCCGCTACGCCGGACGACCTTCTCGACGCCCTGTACCTGGCCCTCCACGAACTCGGCCGCCTCAACCTGGAGGTGCCCTACCAGACCGGCGACTCGCCCGACATACTCGGCGGCAACGTCATCCGCGATCGCATCAACTTCATCGTGGACCACATCCATGACACCATCGATCTGCTCGACGACCTGTACCCCCTGGGTGCGGTCCATACGGCGACGGGGAGGAGCCAATCTGATGGCGCTGGAGTTCGGGCTGGATCACTGGATCGAGCACTGCAGGGTAGCCAGGGCCGGTGGACCATGGCTGCGACGGGAGGATCCCGACCCATGCGATCCCGATGGACTGGTCCGCCACCTCTACGAGGCGCACGAAATCACCGTGACGGAACTCGATGATAGGGATGATCCGTTCATGTGGCCCCTCTTTCATATCTTTGACCGACACCAGTTGTCCGCACACGACGAGGCCCACGGTGGCGAGGACGTTCTTGGCCTGTGCATCTTTTTTGATCGCAAACTGGACAGGTACCGCGAAGAGCAGCGTCGATCCAAGCTCAGCAAAGTGGACCGCCAGGCCGAGGACTGGGCCAGGTACCGGCGTGAGGCCGAGGACGCTCTCAGTCCTGCGGCCCGGCGTTGCCCGGAGGAGGTCCGGGCCTCCGGCGGGACGAAGACCTATACCGGCGGCGAGGACTTCGAGGCAGTCCGCTGGCTAGAACTTAGACAGACGATGTGGTACAAGGACGGACCACGCGACTACCAGCCAGGAGAGCCAAAGTGTCTGGTCGAGGTCTCTTGGGCGGAGGACTCAGTCACGGTGAAGGCGCTGTAGCGGAAAGGAGGGAACCATGCTCTGGCTGCCTGCATCCCGATACGTCTCGGTCCCTCGGAACAGGCTGCTGCGGGCCTGGTCACCTGGGCGGACACCCTTGAGGGCGGTGGGTGGCCAGATGCGGTGTGCAGTGTCGGTGACCTGCGCCCTGGCGGTGATCTTGGGAGCGGCCGCTTGTGGCGCGCCGGAGTTCGTACGTCGGGTCGCACCGCCTGGCACGCCAAGGAAGTGGTCAGGTCCATATATGATCATTTCGATCTCGGCGTGGCGCTCGACTTCGTCACCCGCCTCGGGCACGACCTGCAAGCCCGGTCCCGCCGGATCGAGGTCAACTCGCTCGGGCGCACCCTGATCCGCTGACGACTCCAGATCGCCGCCTGGCACCAAGCCCATCACACCAACGCCGCCACCGAGGCGGCCAACAACCTGATCAAAGCGGATCAACGGAACTGCCTTCGGCTTCACCAACTTCCGCAGCTTCAGAGTTCGCGTACTCCTCTACGTCGGCCGACCCAACTGGGACCTACTCCCCAACTCACACCCCGCTCAAACGCGAAGAGCCACATAACGACGGCCGTCGATAGGTGGGCGGGATGCGTAACCCGCGCCAGATATCCGGCGTTCGGATCGCTCTTGCTGAAAGGGTGACCGTCCCAGTTCTGCCCGTCGACACAGCTCACGGTAGTGGCGAAGGCCGACAACTTCCGCATGTTGAAAGGGCGTGACCGTCAGAATCAACTTATACCCAAGTCACGGCCCCACATAGGACCCGGCCGAGGACTCAGCATCTCGGGCTCTCCACTGCTTGGCCGGCGTGGCCTGAAGTTGCCACCGACAGCTAACTCGTCATTCAAAGTAGCTGTGAGGGACAGACAGTGCGGGTGACCGGCGGCACGCACCGGTCGATCCGACGGGTGGTAAGCCCAACGGCTCGATCCGCTCCGACTCGCTATTTGGGGGCGCTTGACACGCACGCAGCGGGGCCTGCGATCTCGTGCAGGACCCATCCCACAGACTCGGCGGTAGGTGGCGTTCAACTTTCGGTTACTGGGCGAGCTGCCGGTCGCATTATTGGGATGGTCGGCGGCTCCCGTTGGGACCAAGCGGGTCACCAGCCGAGCATCGGGCACGATATCGTCGATGACCGGGAGTGGCGGCGCTGCGTGAGGGCTTGGATGGAAAAGCAAGCGACGGCCGGGACAGGGCTCTCGACCCGGCGTACCGGGGCCGGACGGTGTCGGTGTTCGCCGCCCACGTCCTGGGCGACGGCGGTAGGCCTGACTTCCAAGCGAAGAGGTCGGGCAACACGTCGCTCGACGCCCCAGGGCCTAACAGGGGTTCAAGGCTACGAGCCAGCGCCGTACTGCCTGTTCTGCCCGGTCAGTCCACTTGATTGGCTTGGCAGAAACGACGCACCTCGGCGCTGAACCGCTCAGGCTCCTCCATGTTGCTGACATGTCCAGCCTCGGGGATCAAGGCCAGGTCGGCGCCAGGGATGAAGCCGGCCAACCGCTCTGCCGTATCGAGGGGGGATCGGCGGTCCGCCTCCCCCCACAGGAGCAGAACAGGTACCGCAATCTGGTCCAGAATGACGGTGGTGTCGGCCTCGGCCAGCGACTTGGCCATCAGCCGAAACCCGGCAGGATGGAAGGCCGAGACCATGTTCGCCGTTTCTTGAATCAGAGCCACGCTGGCGTCGTGGAAGAACTCGGCCGGCACCCACTTGGCGACGAACTGGTCCGGAGGCAGATACGACTCTTGTTCGCAGCGCTTCAGCCGTTCCCGGGCCACCTCCGGTCCGAACGATCCCAACCAGCCGGCGTTGGTATCGGCCAGGATCAGGCGCAGTACCCGGGAGGGATATAGCCGGTAGAACTCCTGGGCCAGTAGGCCGCCCCAGGACAATCCGACAAGGTTGGCCTCCCCTACACCGACTGCTTCCAGGAAGTATGATAGGCAGTCGGCCCAGTCGGTGAGAGTGAACGTATGGGGCGGATCGGAGGATTCCCCGCTCCCGGGGGCATCCCAGGCGATCAGCCGGAAGTCCTCTGCCAGGTCCTCAAGCTGGCGCCGCCAGGCCCTGGAGTCACAAAGAAAGCCGTGGAGAAGCACCAGCGGCGCTCCCGCGCCGACTGAGCGGAAGGCGACCGTTAAGTCACCGACTTGGACGCGCCTGGCGGGTTCGATGGACGTCAACGCTATCCCACCCCACAACCCGCCTCGGGGTTCCGTACACACATATCTCTTTGGAGACTTAGGGGCACTTCAGCGGCAGGTTCGACGTCGGTCCGCGGCACCCATCTCGTTAGCACGGGTAAGGAGGTAGCCGTCGGTGTGCGGCCGCCGCCTGAGCCGGAGCGCCAGCCAGATCCGACAAGAGTGTGAGCGGGGATCTCGGTTCCCCGACTGCGGGTCACTTACGGCCGCTACCCTCGAGTGCGCCCGTCGCTCGGGCACCTCGAACGCTTCGCCAACGTAGACAGTCTCGTGCACGATCTTGCCCTTCCTGATCTCGAGAACGTCCACCCCATAGCGCGGAGCGCCGCCGTCATAACTGACAGTCATCTCCGCGACCCAGATGTCGCCCGCGCCTCTAATACGGCGGGTGTTATAGGTCACCGCTCCCGGATAGCGACTACGCCACTGGCGGATCTCACAACCAACTTGACTGCTATCGCGACCGATTCGGCAACATGGGGTGTCCACTCCGACGTAGTGTGCGCGGCCCGTCGATCGTCGAGAACATCCGCCTCACGGCCGGCGATGTGGGAGGGGTCGGTGTGGGGGAACTGGGGATGTTATGGGCCGCGAGTAGGTGACACTCTCGCAACGTCGTGGCCAGGGCGGATGAGGCCCGATCTTGGTTACCCTCTGGACGCATCGATCTGGCCGGGCGGTTGGCCTGTGGTCGGGACGATATCGCTAGATGGCCACACCTGCAAGCGGTGGCGATTGCGGCTTGCCACAGCGTGGTCTTGCCGATCCCCGCTCGGCCCACGACGCCAAAGGTGGCCGGATCTTCCTCGAGGCTGTCGGGAAAGGCCGCCACCACGTCCATTTCGATGCCCCGGCCCACCACCTCGCCCCTCACCGGACGATTGTCGCACACCGGCTAGCTGACAACGTGGGGAAACACCCGATGCGTACGCGGTCACGCGCCGTCACCATGGTGGCAGCGAAAGGGTTAGCGCGCCCGCACACGGCGCATCGGAGAGGAGAGCGATGACAGTCAAGCTGGCACGACGGCCCCTAATCATAGCGGTGGCAGTGGCTGGGTTGGCCGTGACCGGGGCCGGGGTGGCCCAGGCGTCGATCCCGGACTCGGCCCAGACTTACACGGGTTGTATGCTCAACAACGTCGGGACGCTCAGGTTGATCGACCCGTCTCTCGGCAGTCACAACCCCATGGGCCACTGTTTGGGCTGGGAGTCCCAGGTCACCTGGAACCAGAAGGGCCAACCGGGCGCCCCGGGACCAACTGGCCCCGCCGGGGCAAGCGGACCGACAGGACCCGCCGGGCTGACCGGGGCAGCGGGACCCTCAGGGCCTGGCGGTCCACCGGGACCATCCGGGCCCAAGGGTGACCCGGGAGCCCCGGGAGCGCCAGGAATCTCCACGACAACATTTGCGATCGGCGGGATTACTCCGTTGCCCGACGACGGAACTGTCGTCGGCGTCGATTTCAAGGTGCTCCCGCGCGGCAGCTACGCCATCGTTGCCACTGTCAACACCGACGATCTCGCATTCAACGGCGACCACATCCGAACCGTCAACTGCAACCTGTTCAACGACCAGAACGTCATCGGCGGCACCAGCGATCGCCGGCTCGTGCCAGCGGACGACGAGATCGACCGATCGCTCACCATGAACGGCGGGGCTGAGATCTCAAACGACTTCGGAACCATCACGATCAAGTGCTCCGGGCAAGGCCAGGAGGTCGTCGAGCAAAGCCAGATGATGATCATGCAGACCGGAGGCTTTTCCTGATCACCTTAGACGAGCCGCCTCAGGGCGGGCCTGGACGCAAGGCCGCCATCGACAGTGTGTGGGTTCTCGACGCCGTCGGAGATTGTGCAACCAGTCCGGGTTGGGCGCAGGTCGGTTCTTCCCGCAACAGCGTATCCAAGTCCTACCGAGTAACTCTCTCGGGAGGACGGCACGGAACCCTCCGGGCCGTCGATGGAGTCAGTCTCGAGCTGCCCGCGGGGCGCACCCTCGGGCTGGTCGGCGAGTCAGGCAGCGGCAAGTCGACCGTCCCGCGACTCCTCCTGCGCCTCGTGGCGCCCACCGCCGGGGAAGTCTTCCTCGACGGGGAGAACATCACCCACGAGAAAGGCAGGTCGTTGCGACTTCTTAGGCGACGGATGCAGATCATATTCCAAGACCCTTACTCCTCTTTTGATCCTCTCGCGTCGATAAGCACCAGCGTGAGCGAAGCGTTACGAGGGCAACTTCCTGGCCGGGCCGGTCGCGACGCCCGCGCCGCGGAGCTACTCGGAATGGTAGGACTGTCCCCCTCCCTCGGGCGTCGATACCCGAGCGAGCTATCCGGGGCCAGCTCCAACGCGCCGCGATCGCCCGAGCACTCGCACCGGGCCCGTCGCTGCTCGCTTTGGACGAGCCTGTAAGCAGCCTTGACGTCTCCAGCCAGGCCCACATCGTGAATCTGCTGAGCAGACTGCAGACAGACCTGACTATCGCCTACCTGTTTATCACCCACGACCTCAGCGTCGTGCGCGACGTCAGCGAAGAGATCGCCGTGATGTACCTGGGACGCGTTGTCGAGAGCGGCCCTGCTGACACGGTTTGCACCGCACCGAGCCACCCCTACACCCAGGCCCTGCTCTCCGCCGCCCCCCAGATCCGAGCCGGGGATGGAGCACGGAGAGACCGGATCATCCTCCATGGCGACGTACCTTCCCCAATCAACCCCCCTTCGGGCTGCCGGTTCCGGACCCGATGCCCCTACGTGATGGACATATGCAGCCGGGAAGACCCGCCCCCAGTCCTCACACCCAACGGCGCGACAGTCTGC
Organism: uncultured Actinomycetota bacterium; assembly: GCA_963783945.1. Lineage (GTDB taxonomy): Bacteria > Actinomycetota > Acidimicrobiia > Acidimicrobiales > Palsa-688 > CAWAPS01. The sequence goes on along the minus strand of CAWAPS010000002.1, from coordinate 1,185,076 downwards.
TGCCACCTACACGATAATGTCGCCGCGTCAGGGTCGCGTTAGCCCAGATCCCGGTTGGGGTCACCACCTGCGTCGGCGCTGGCAACCTCTGACCCGCCGGCGTAGCTCTTCGGCCCGATCTTCTGGAGTCACCGTTGGGGTATCGGCGGGAAGGTGGTCGCGTAGCGTTGCGAACTTGACCCGCTTTAAGATCGGGGTGGGCTCGGGGTCGCACTCGTACCACCGGCCGTAGATCGTCCCTTGCTTGTAGCCGGCGGGGTCCAGCCAGTTGGGGACCCCGGGATCCTCCAAGGAGATTACGGCACGAAACTTGCCGTCCGAGCTGAGCTTGGCGAAATGACCGTTGGTGCTCGACTGGCGGTATACGAACTCCAGGCAGTTGAAGTAGGGATCGTTGAGCTGGAAGTTCCAGTACCTGTGCTGCTCAGGCATGTCGGTCTCCAAGATCAGAGCCTCGTCGTCCTCGAACTCGAAGACCGCCGGCAGGTACACCTGCTTCGAGAGGGCGCCACCCATGCGGACCGGTTCGAAGACGTTGACGCCCACCCGACCTTTGATCTGGTTCTGCATCTCGTAGAAAAGCCTCATAGACCGCACGGGCATCTGGGCCATCAACTGCACCCGCTCCAGGATCTCCTCGGGGCTGAGCCGCTTCTTCAAGCCTGTAGGGTCGAGGCACTCAATCGACATGACGGGGTCGATCTCGTTCTCCCAGTCGTAGCTTCGATACCGGGTCATGAGCACAGTGGCCCCCGGCTTCATCTGCAACCAGTTGCCCGCGTAGCCGGCAGGCTTCTCGCTGCTGATCAGGAGTTCGAAGTCACCGTTGGCCTCGAAGGTCATGTCGTCGTCGTCGGTGTCGCTGTGGAAGCGGCCGACATTGGCGATGATCTCGTCGGGGCTCTCCCACTCCTTGCCCGTGGCGGGATCGATGTAAGGCATGCCAGAGTTGCTGATCTGCGTCGTGAAGACGAGCATTTTCGAGGTGCCCCGGTTGCCAGATACCTTGTACCGGTGGGCGCTGTCGAGCGGCGCTTGCAGGTAGATGTCGTCGGGGTTGGGCTGCAGCGTGTACACGGGGTTCCACAGGGGCGCCCAATCCGGGTGCTCGGCGTCGGCGTGGAAGAACACGAAGTAGCTGTAGGACAGCTGCATCATTATCTGACGGTACACGTCCGCCCGGTACTCCGGATCCTCGGGCCGCCACGTGTTCGCGATCTCCGCCACCGCCTTGTTGAGCGGCTCGAGGTAGTCAAAAAGCGGGCGAATCTCAGTGGTCACGGTCTTGTTCCTTCCCTTTCAGTCAAAAGGTGGTTCCCCGGGACTGCTGGCTGACCACGGCGTACACAGTGTCTACACCGCAATATTATGGATAGGCTGTCTACCCTTGTCAAGTGTGAAGCGACGACCCTACGGCGCCCAAGAGGTACGGGCAGCTGTGCTTACTGCTGCCCGAAAGCGATTCGCCTCGGAGGGGCCGACTGCGGCTCTACGGGACATTGCCGCGGACGCGCGGGTCAATCTCGGACTCCTCCACCGACATTTTGGCAGCAAGACGGCCTTACTGGGAGCGGTACTGACGGATATGGTGGATCGGACGCGAACGCGACCTGACGATCTACTCTTTCGAGGAGGCGGTGGAAGCGCTCATCGGGTCACTCCCTGTGAACGAGAGTGGCTCAGTTCAGGAGATGCCAGGCGATAGCCCGGGTCTCAGCGTGCAGACATATGCGCGGATTATCGCTTGGATGCTCCTCACTGGTGAAGACCCGCGGAAGTACCAAAAGAAATTCACGTTCGTTCCCCACGCAGCAGAACTTGCCGGTCCAGGACGGCGAGGATTGCTCCTGGTCACAGTGATGTGCACCTTCGGTTGGTATATTTTCGGCCGACATCTCAGCACTCTGGTCGGATACGAGTCGGATCAGGAGGCGATTGAGGATCTTGCTCAAATTCTCCGTCAGTTCCTTGCGAGCACGAAGGATTCCGAGTGATCGTCGAGGCCATTTCGTTATTTCATGAGAGCCTCGGCGAGAGCACGGTCGAGCGTTAACCCATTCAACGGAGGGCTCCGTCAGGCCTCCGCGCCTGCTCGACTTCGGTGACGTCCGGTTCAGCCCGGATGGGGTGGGCTCGGGGTGGGCAGGGTGTGTCCACTCCTAGAGGCGGAGAGGACGGGAGGTGGGCGCAAGCCCCCTACTGGCCGAGCCCTCGATGCCCAGCTGTTCGACACCCTGAGCGTTCAGCAACTCGATCGCGTCGAGATCGCCGACAACGCTGGCCTGGAAGTTTCGATCGACCAGTTCCATCCCACGTCGAGGGCTCCCGGTCGTACACGTCTGAGTCGACCTTGCAAGCCGCATCGCCGGGACATCCTAAGAAGCCAGGGCTGCGGGGGCCCGGGGCCGCGTCTTCCAGACCTGGAGGAGGTTGCGACGAATCGACCCCATTACGGTGATCGCTGATGGACGAGGCAGCGAAGGAAGAGAGCATGTTCGCTCCCGCTGTCGATGCGTGGATGTCCGGGCCTCGGCCTCGCCAGCGACGCGGTGTGCCAGGAGCTCGTCCGTCGACAACTGGCCGCCCACCTTCTCGAGACAGTCAAGGCGCTCTCGGTGCTAGACGCCGGCTGCGGGCAAGGAACTCAGGCCGTCGAACTGGCCCGCCTCGCCCACCACGTAGTCGACGTCGACCTCGCCGAAACCCTTCTCGATGCAGCCGGGAGCGCCGCAACCGACGAGCCGGGCGAGGTGCGCCAGCGGTTGAACTCTTCGTGGTCGGTCATCTTCTGGCCCTGGCAGCCATGCGGGCTGGAATGATCAGCTACTGGGCCGCGGGCGATCGAGGCGTTCGAAGTACGCCACTGCAACAACAGGATCGGGATCGCAGCGGCTCGGGGGCGACGAGCCCGAAGCGGGCTGCCCGGACTTGGCCAGGGCCGGGACGGTTCACGGCGCCGCCCCCGCCGCAAGTTCGACGAACCGGGACGCGCCGGGGGAGAGCGGCCCAGGCCGCTGCAGCAGGACCAGATCCCGGATTGCCGGGGGTGTCGGTCGGGCGATGACAGCCCCGAGAGTCTCGGCGATCAGTGCCATCGGTTCAGGGACAAGCGCGGCACCGGCGCCGGCCACTACTAGAGGCAGGATGGCATCGCGCTGCGCCTAAACCACGGCCAGAGTCGGTTTGCGACCCAGCGCGCCGAGCTGCTGGTCTAATAACCGGCGGCTCGATGTGCCCACCGGGGCGGCCACGAGCGGGATCTCCCCGCCGTCCGAAGCTTCGAGCGGATCTCCTTCCGTCACGGTGGAACCTGGGGGCAGGATGAACACCAGCTCCTGGCTGCCCAAGGCGACCGGCGCCAGGGATTAGGGAACATCAGCCGCGTCGCTCAGGCCTAGCCACATCAAAAAGAGGACCCCTCTCCCCATCAGCACTTGCCCGGCTGGAGTAGCAGGCGTCAAGACGCCCATCGTCGACATGGCGACCGCGGTCCTGAAACGGCGCCCAAAAATCAGCTTTCGCGAGACTAGGAGGATGCGTTACGTCAAGGTAACCGACAATGGAAGTGGGGTTCGCGCTTTGAGGAAGCCGACGTCAATCAAGCGGAGGTCCCCTCCGCCGGCGACATCGCACCCGTGCTTGTCTCACCGGCGATCCCGGCTTTCGAGTTGACGTTTATGACGATTCCACCCGGGGTTCGCCCCACGTGGTGGCATCCTCCTCCGCAACGGCAGTTTGTCGTCGTCCTCGACGGCGAGCTGGAGGTTGAAACAACTGACGAGGACACGAGGCGGTTCCGACCCGGTGAGATATTGCTGCCCGAAGACCTTGAGGGACGGGGACATCTGACGAGAGTTGTGGGCGACCAGCCCGCGTCCTTCCTGATGATTCCTTTGGCTTGAGGTTGCGCCCCTAGCGATCCCCGTCTATCAGCGCGTTATTCCGTCATTGCAAAAGTGGCCGCATAGATGCCGTTCGGCGCGGCCGTGCGGGAGACGGCCGTCGGATTGTTGAGCGCCTACTATGTATCGTCCGGCGAACAGCACCTCGGGGCCGGTATTAGCCATCAGATGTCCGCGCGGTAGGGGCGCGTGCGAGCAGGCAGGGACAACCGTCCACCTTCTGGGACCATTGGATCGTTCTGTTGGCTCGTTCGGCGCTCCAGTATTTTTTACGCTGGCGGCGATTTGCGCGACCGGATCCCGCGCTCCGGCGCGACGGATGCGCGTCGTCGTGCCGTCTCTGCGTCTCCCGTGTAGCAGATGGCAGCCAGGCTCAGCGCTATCGACGCCCGAGGTCAGAACCAGCCGCCGGAGCGGCCGTAACTCCCCTTCGACGCACATTGCCAGAACCACTCGCGCCCGACACGTCTTCCACCGACGCGGTTGTGGCCAACCGCGTCGAGGGCGTCAAGAAGGCAAACTCGAGCTCATCAAGGGCCTGTTCGCCCTCTGTCCCTACATCGCCGGGTCTTGGCCCCGCCCGGATCTTCCTTCCTCTACCGAGAACAACGGAATCCTGCTGGACCTCCACAACAACAGGGGCGCCATGGGATACGGCATCGAGCAGTTCGAGCGCCGCAACCCGCTCGCGTGGCCCCTGTTCGCCTCCCCCGAAGACGTCGACGGGCTCGTTCCGACCGTAATAAGCGTCAACGAGTGCGACCCGCTTCGCGACGAAGGTATCGAGTTCTACCGGCTGCTCTTACGCTCCGGCGTACAGGCCAGGTGCCGCCAAGTCATGGGCACCATCCACGGCACTGAGGTCTTCCCCGTCGCCTGTCCTGACATCAGCCGCGACACCGGGATCGCAATAGCATCCTTCGCCCAAGGTTGACCGGCCCGGCCCGTTTCGCCCTCCGCTTTCCTCAACTCACACATCCGACCTCGACTGGGTAGAAAGCGCCGGAAGAGCCGATCTGGCGCGCCGACCCACCTGCGGGACCCGATATTCGGGCGCGCCGTTCTGTATCTCACCGATCAACATGCAACATTCGTCGGCGGGGGTCACCCGGCGGCAGGCGAACGGGTGACGCTTGAGATCTCAAGCCTCCCGGGGGGCTCCTATCGGCACTTGTCTGTAGCGGCTGCGGTGCTGTCGATGATGTAGTCGACGGGGCCCGATTGTTGCCTTGGCGACGGTGGTGTCTGTAGCGGTGTTGTCGATGTTGCCGACTGGGCGGTGGTGGGGTCACGAGCGGACGGGGACGGTCTGGGGAGAGGATGGTGGCCGTCGTTGATGTGATTGAAGGGGCCCCTCCCCTCGGGTTGGCGCTCTCGGGGAGGGGACCCCAAAGGCGGTTCGCGCCCGTGGCCATGGTATGGGCTTGCCAGCTGTCGGTCGAGGAGTACGCCACAGCCGGCAAGGCGGTGGTGGTGCCTCGGTGTTGCTGTCCGGGCTGCCGGGCGTCGATGGTGTTCTGGTCGGGCTATTGGCGGACAGTGCGGGATGGTGGGTCGTGGCGGATTTGGGTGCGCCGGGCTCGCTGCTCGTCGTGTCGGGTGAGTCATGTTCTGTTGCCGTCGTTCTGTCTGGTGGGGCGCACTTTCGGGGTGGAGGTGATCGGCTCGGCGGTCCAGGTGGCGGTGGACGGCAGGGGCTCTCGTGCCGTGGCGCGGGTGGCGGGGGTGGCGCAGTCCACGGTGCGGAGCTGGTGCGGGCGACATCGTGAGCGGGCCCGGGTGGCCTATGCGGTGGCGGTGATGGTTGGAGCGGTAATCGGGTTGCGTGTGGCTGGGTTAGCCTCGTCGGCGGAGGCGGCGGTCCTGTCGGGGTTGGACGACTTGGCCCGGGCGGTGTGTGAGACCGATGTCCTGGCCCGCTGGCCGGCAGTGTCGGTGATGACCAATGGAAGGTGGCTGGTCCCGGTCAGTTCCGCAGGACCAACAACATCGCGCGTCTTCCCGGATGTCGACGAGAGGCGTTTGATGACCTTGATCGATTCGAGCGACGGGAAGAGGCCGCCATGACTGTCGAGGTGAGCGAGCTGGGGGCCGGGCTGATCGCCGAAGATGAGCAGCTGAAGATGTTCAGAGTGGAGTCGTCGCGGCGAGGGACCGCCCAGTTGATGTGGCGGGACCCGCCGCCTGACCGACGTCGGGTCCTCACGGGCGAGATTGTCGAGTTGCTGCGAGCCAATCCCGGGCGGTGGGCGGTGGTGCGCGAATACCGGACTAGCACTGCCGTCAACGGTTGGGGTCGTCGAGTGAAACATCCTGTTGATATCGAGTTGCGCGGCGTGGCAGAGCCGCCCGGCTCGGTGCTTTACGCCCGGGCCACGGTGCTGGGGGATGCTCGGTGAACCGTCGCTGCGGAGCACGACAGTCTGCGACACCCAATGGTGACAGCCAGATTCGTATCAGCGTGGAGGTTTACGTCCTCCCGCATCGGTTGGTTCACCTGACCGCCGGCCGGGCCTTGATGGTGCTGTTGCAAGAGCTCCAAGACGATCGGGTCCCGGTGTGCATGGTGCGGGTCGCTCTATCGGGGCCAGCTATGAGCCAGTCGGGTGACTGCTCGTGAGGTTGCAGCGGGTGGTGATGCCCGCCAGCGAGGCGGTCTCTTGGACGGTGCTGGATGACGGTGGGGAGCCGATAGCGCCGATCGAGGCGTACCTGTCGCACCTTTCGGCGATAGAGCGCTCTCCGCGCACCGTGCGGGGGTATGCCATCGGCCTGAAGCTGTGGTTCGAGTTCCTTCACGCCGCAGGCGTTCGTTGGGATGGGGCAGGCCTGGATGATGTGGGGCGCTTTGTGGCCTGGCTGCGATCACCCCGCCGCGACTCGGTGATCATCGATGCCGACCAAGCTGGGCGCAAACCGGCGACGGTCAACCAGTATCTGGCCGCCGTGTTCGGGTTCTATGACTATCTGGCCAGGGTGGGCGTGGGACTAGCTGAGGATCTGATGATCTGGCGGCGGGCGGGCCGGCGAAGCTACAAGCCGTTCCTCTATCACGCCACCAAGGCCAACCCGATCCCGGTCCGGCCGGTGAAGTTGACTGTGCCGCGCCGAAGGCCGAAGACGCTGTCGGAAAAGGACATCCTGGCCATCATCGAGGCGTGCGAGCACCTGCGGGACCGGTTCTTGTTCGCCTTGCTGGCCGAGACCGGCCTTCGGGTTGGTCAGGCATTGGGTTTGCGCCACGCCGATGTGCTCTCCCGGTCTCGAGAGCTGCGCATCGTGCCCCGGGCCGACAACGCTAACGGGGCCCGGGCCAAGATCCCCGACGTCGAGGTCATCCCCATCACCGCCGGTCTGGTCCGCCTCTACACCGAGTACATGCACGCCGAGTACGGAGACCTGGATTCCGACTATGTGTTCGTGAACCTGTGGGCCGAGCCCTATGGCTGGCCGCTCACTTACAACAACGTCAACCAGATGGTGCGCCGGCTGCGGGCTCGCACCGGGGTCGAGTTCAACATTCACATGCTGCGCCACTCGGCTGCCACCGGAATGATCCGCGCCGGCGTGCCTATCGAGGTGGCCGCCCGGCTGCTCACCCACCGCTCCTCGGTGACCACCAGCCAGATCTATGTCCATCTCCTGCCCGCCGACTTGAGAGCCGAGCTTCGACGCGCCGGGGTATGGCCCAGCACCGACCCCGACGCGGATCGCAGCGAACCGGTCCCGCCCTCCACAGAGGACACTGGCCAAGATGACGAGGAAAACGATCAGCCATGAAAGGTCCTCGCCTGGACCCCGACAGAACCGACCGCTGGCCTGATCCTGCTGCTGTCGAAGCCGAATACGCCAAGGACCGCTGGAACGCCAACGCGCTGGGGATACCAGCCCCACGGGGGCGCGAAAGCGTCCGCTTCAGCAGCATCGGCCAGGCATGGCTGCGCCAGGCGGTCAAGGACTGGTGCCGGTGGCGTCTGGCCACCGGATGCGCCTGGGGCACCATCACCGCCTCTGCCACCACCATGGACCGCTTCTCGGCCTTCCTGGCCGCCTGCGAGCCCGACGCCGCCAACAGCAGTGTGATCAGCAGGCTGCTGCTGGAACGCTACTTCTCGTGGCTGGTGGCCACCGGACTGGCGGCCAGCTCCCGCTCGCTCGCCCTGATCTGCCTGCGCGGCTTTCTCGAACACAACCGCCGCCACCAGTGGCTGGCCGAGATCCCCGCCGAGGCCGCGATCTACCAAGACGACCTTCCCCGCCGCGACAACCCCCTGCCGCGTTTCGTTTCCGAGTTCGTCATGGCCCAGCTCGAAACCGAAGGGCATCTGGCCGTGCTGGGACCCGCCATCCGCCACCTGGTCATCGTGTTGATGGAAACCGGGCTCAGAGCCGGCGACGCCTGCACCTTGCCGTTCAACCCCCTCATCGACGACAGCGTCGGCTGGCCCTGCCTGTGCTTCTACAACAACAAGTCCCGATCCGACCAGCTGGTCCCGCTCTCGGGCAGGGCGGCGATGGCCATCAAAGATCAGCAAGCCCATGTCCGTGCCACATGGCCGGCCGGGAGCCGCTGGCTGTTCCCCGACCCGAAGAACAATCCCGATGCCAGCCTGCCGTTCCCCTACTGGACCCTCAAACGAGCGTTGACCACCTGGCAGGCCCGCATCGGGCTGCACGACGAAACCGGGGCTGCGGTCCGGGTCAGCTGCCACCAGTTCCGCCACACCGTCGGGACAAGACTCATCAACGCTGGGGTTCCTCAGCATGTCGTGCAGCGCCTATTAGGCCACGCCAGTCCCCGCATGACCTCTGTGTACGCCCAGCTGTATGACACCACCGTCCGCAAGGAGTTCGACCGCTACCAGCAGCAGCGAGTGGACATCACCGGTCGGCTCCTCGACTACGACCCCGAGTCACCCACCGCCGGGGCGGAGTGGATCAAGCACAACCTCAACCGCATCCAAGCCAGCCTTCCCAACGGCTACTGCGGCCGGCCGCCCCAACAAGAATGCCCCCACCCCAACGCCTGCTTGACCTGCCCCCAGTTCCAGACCACCGTCGAGTTCCTGCCCGTCCACCGCCAGCACGCCCAACACAACCAGGAGCTGCTCGAGGTCGCCGAAACCCACGGTCAGCAACGCCTGATCGACAACCACCGCCGAGTCCAGGACAACCTCGAACGCATCATCTCCTCCCTCGAGCAGCTCCACGACGACAGCTCGGCCGGGAACTGACCGCAGTGCCATGACCGGCAACCCCCAACATCTCGTCCAGGCCGCTCACGCCAAGCACGCCAGCGCCCTGCAACGGGCCCAAGAGGCTCTACGCCGCCTCGACCGCACCGGCCAGCCCATCACCTTCTCCTCGGTCGCCCAGGCCGCGTGCGTCCATCGCAGCTGGCTCTACCGCCAACCCGAACTCCGCGCCCAGATCGAGCGTCTCAGAGCCGACCAACAGCCCCGCTCCCACCGCCAGGTGCCCGCTGCTCAACGGGCCAGCACCCAATCACTCCGGGAGCGGCTCGAAGCTCTCCGCCAAGAAGCCGCACGGCTCCGCCAAGACAACCAGGCCCTACGCGACTACACCTCCCGAGTCCTCGGCGCCCAACGACAAGCCGCTTGCACAACCCCTTACGTGCAACCGCCAGCGACTCCCCTTGACGACATGTCGACAACAAGAAAACCCTTACCGTGACAGCGATTCTCCAGCCCGGCTACAGACAACGGCACTTCTGGGAAGGCCACGGCTGACACGGGCCCGCGGACTCGCATACAAGCTGACTTTCGCCCAGGGGCGTCGGCGCGACCGGGGCTGATCGGCTAAAGGGCCTGACGCAACACTTCGACGGCGTCAACCATGTGGTACCGGCGTGCCAGGATGTGGAGAACGTCGTCAATGGACAGAGTTGGCCCGGTCCTCCCAGACCGCCGAGCGATCTCCTGGACGGCTCTGAGAGCGGTTCGTGGGTCGAGAGCCACGGTGTTGAAGGCGAAGTCGGCCGGATGGATGACTTCGAGCCCATAGGGCAGCCGCTCGGGAGGAAAATCCCGCAGGTTGTGGGTGACGATGGCTCCCGCTCCGCCGACCACCGCGGCAGCTACAACGTGCTCGTCATTCTGGTCGGGCAGCCCATAGCTGCCTTCGAGCGGCTCCCAGCCCGTGATCTCGGCATCGTCAAACCCCCGGCGCATCTGGGCGAGGAGATGTTCTGCTCGGCGACGAGCCTCGTCTCCAGATACCCCGCGCCGCATAAGCCTGGCGTCTTTCTCGAACGCCAACTCGTCCATGATCCTGGCGCTCCAGATCGGGCGGTACATCCCCTCGGCCGCTAGTGACAGAAGGAAGTCTCGCTGGCGGCTGGGGTACAGAACGCAAGTATCCAAAAGGGCGGTGAACACTGGCTAGTGATTCCGTCGTTCCTTACGGTTTGGCGACCTCTCGGCGAGCCTGACGCAGTCGCTCCAACATGACCTCAAGATCCTCTTCTTCATCGGGGTCCACCGCCGTCTCTGCCAAGAACCGGTACTGGGCCTCCCGGCGTTCCTCCCGGTAGTTGAGCACGTCCCGTAGCAGCAGCTTGCGGTGGCTGCCCACCCGCTCGTACGGAATCGAGTTGGCGTCGAGGAGGCGGATGAGCGTCGGGCGACTGATCCCGAGCACGTCGGCAGCCTGTTGGGTGGTGAGGGACCGAGACTGGGGGACCACCGTCACCGCCAGTCCCTGACTCATGGCCTCGATCACCTGACGCAGAATGCGGTACACCTCGCCGGGTATCTCTGCGCTCTCGTCCGCGCCAACTAGCAGGTGCGCCGCTTCCCGCTCGGCCGAGGGGTGAGCGCGGAAGAGGTCATAGATTTTCGCCAACTCCTCAGCGTCGGTCGGGAGGTAGGTTTCTTCTCTCAGTTCAGCCGCGACCATCGTCATCATCCCCTGCTAGTGTCTGCCGAACTAATCGTACGCCATTTCGATTTGTTCGGCTAGAGTATTCCTGAGTTTCGTACCGAGGGTCCACCGGTGACGCCTACGCCCTCGACCTGCGACAGTTCGTCGCCTGGTGCGCGACCACCAGCTGAGGCTGTTCGCGGTGCGCCGCGCAGATATCGAGTGCTACGCCCGAAGCCTCGAAGAGCGGGGTCGAGCCAGGGGCCACGGTGGCCCGCCGCTGTGCACGCTGGCCGGGTTCTACCGCAACGCCGAGGAGGAAGGGCTGCTGGCTCTCTCCCCGGTCGTGCACGTGCGCCGGCCGTGCCTGGACTACGAGTCCCATGCCATCGGCCTGTACCGCAACTAGGTCGGCGCTCTCCTGGTCGCCGCTGGACTCGGACCGGCCGTCGAGCACGCCCTCATCTCGCTCCTGGCCCTCAACGGTCTGAGGGTCTCAGAAGCGACCGGAGCCAACATCGAAGCACTGGGCCTCGAGCGAGGACACCGCACCCTGACCATCCGGCGGAAAGGTCGCCACCATCTCGCCGGCGATCCCCTGCCGCTTGACCCGCGGACATTGCAAAAAGCTGCCGGCGAAGCACAGCCAGAATCCCCTGGACTTGACGACCAGGATTTCAAAGGCTCGCCTCGCTCGATGAGGTCTAGAGCCAGATCCCACCGTTATCCGAGGGTTTCGCTGACCGAGAGAGCACCCTTCACCTGTACGGATTGGCACGGTCCCGACGGCCGAGTCACGGTGTGGGGGTGTTCTGTTGGTCGGTAGTGGCAGTCGCGCCTGTCGCGGTCGGCGTGGAAGTTGATCTAAAGGTGTCGAGCAAGATCGTGTAGTCGTTGGTGAAGCTCGGGGCAGATGCACCGATCCCGTAGAGGATGTATCCCAACGAACCGAAGGCGACGACCCTGACTTGTCCTACGCCATCAGAGCAGGAGATGACGCCATCCTCGGCCGGCTGGCCCTGATAGGTGAGCGAGGCGCGTGAGACCACCTGCCCGTTACACCCTGTTGCAGTGCCAGTGACGGCAGCATCGAGACTGAAACTCGACGACGGGGGCACCGAGACGTAGGCGACCCCGACTGCGTGATCGGAAAGCGCCGATAGGTAGACGATGGTCGGGCCTGAGCTAGCGCGTTGCGGTTTGGCGGGGAAGGTGGCCGTGAAGTGAGCGTCGCTGGCCGTGAGTACGTACGGAGAAGGTGAGCTGGGCGCCCTCGACGTTGGGCTGGCCCTCAGCACTACCGAGGCGGCGATCCACCCGGCGAAAAGAAAGATCCCCAGCACGAGCGGCCAGCGGGCCAGCCGGGGCGGGGTGTACGCGCCGCCGGTGGCGACCAGCCTGGGCCACGGCGGTTTCGTGGCGGCGCTCGGGTCGAGCGGGGCATCCGGCGGCTGCGGCGGGCCCCAAGAGCTCATATCGGCAGGCGCCGAGTGGCCCCAACCGCCGGCGGGGTCAAGAGACACGGCTGGCTCGGGCGAGAGGATCTGCTCCGCGCCGGGCGAGCTAGGCGCCGGCGAGGCCAGATCAGCCGGGGGCTGTTGAGACGTCGTGGTTGTGGGCGAGGTCGAGCCAGCCGGTTCCTGGGGTGACCATAAGGGGGGCGGAGGTGGCAGCGCTTCGCCAGAGGTCGCCCTGTCCGGGAAAGGGGATCCGACCGTAGTGTCTTCTGGGACATGGGGGTATTCGTCGACTAGCAGGTACCAGTAGCCGCTGACCCTGAAGGACCACTGCATCCAGAGGACCACGAACATCTGCAACCGTCGCGGCCACCGGCCGGTGAAAAGAACCGCGAACCATGCGATGAACAGCACGACAACGGCAATCACGCCGACTAAGCGAACAACAATTAGCTGCGGTATGACCAGAATGGCTCTGAGCAGCACCACGGCCCGTCGCCGCGGCATCGGGCGAGCGCTGTAGAAGACCGCTGGATAATCGCCCGGGTCGACGTAGCCGGCCGCGACACGAAAGCCAGGGTACAGATCGGTAAAGCCGAACAAGTAGGTGAGCAGCCGCCACCGGTAGCGCAGCACCCCCGTCAGGTAGTTGCCGATACTTTCGGGAAGCCGACCGGAGAGCACAATCGCGAACCAGGCGACGACCGATAGAGCTACGGCTCCGAACCACAGCGGTAGCCACCAGAGCGACAACGGGATGACAAGCACCCAGTTGAACAGGGGCCGCCACCGGTCGACCCGCTCAGAGCACACCACCTCGCCGTCCAGCGGATAGTCACTCGGCATCAGCCCAGCCCCTTTCGGCCGGTGATGGAGACTGAGCGCGGCAGCTTACATGTACTGCCAACGATACCCCCAACGAGCACGACATGGTTCCGGTCCTCTGGCAAAGCTCGCCCTCTTCACCGACCATCCGACATGCCCGCCCGTACTCGGCAGGGGCACCGGAAGAAGGGTTTCCTAGTCAATTGCCGATAGCAGAGATCATCGAGGACCGTTTTTCCTCGTTCAGTGCCCCTCCAACGCCGCGTATGCGGCCGTCATCCGATCATTGACGGTGAATGTCGCGTAGCGCGTCGCGATCTGGAGGCCCGACATCGAGCGGAGCCCTCGCGAATCGAGCGTGGAGGGCCAACCTCACTGGCCGCGCCCTCTGACCAGCGTGATACCTGGGCACTCCCGCATGAGTTCAGTTTGGGAGTTGACCGTCAGAACGAAGTCATACGGGAGTCAAGATCGACGCAGCACTCGGCAGAGGGCTGAACGTTCTCAGCTGTTGACGGCTTCACCACCGTCACCGGCCAGGACCATGTCCGCATCGGCAAGCGTGGCACCTGCCACTGTGGGCGGCCACCAGAAGTTTGCCCACTGACTGCCCACCAACGGCTGTACATTGGGCGGCCTCCTCATCACTCGAATTGGCTGTGAAGGACGGTCTGGGCGACCGGCGATACTCACCGGTCGCCCCGATCGCGGTGGCAAGCCCAACGGAGCGCTATCCGCTCCGATCAGCTATCCGGGGACGCTTGGGAAAGGTATGCAGCGCGCCAGCGACCCTATCGAGCACCATCCCACCGACCTGGCAATCAATAACCTCGGGGTCGCGAATTTGGATGAACATTCTGGGAAACTCTGCTCCACACGGGAGATACCGTTATGCACTTCTTCGGCTTCAGACAGGCCCGGATTAGCGAGCGAGCATCCTGTATCCATTCTGGCGACACCCATGGCTCCTCCCCTCGGGATCTCAAGCAGGCAGAGGGGCGCCTTAAACCGCACCTCGGGGATGCTCCGTGGCGGTGGAGCGGTTGGGATATCGGGGCAGGCGCCTCGGCGGCAGGACTGGAGTTCCCGCTGGAAGGTCTGCATGAATGTTCGGACTCCCAGGCAACTTGCCATGGCCTGACCGGCTGCGAGCGTGTCCGCCGATCTGCTTGGGTCCGGAAGATTGGAAACGTAGAGAGGGGCGCCGACGCGCCCTATCGCCGTTGTCTGGGGGTGCACGCCTCGCTTACCGAGCCGCAGTCTGTGCGGGCGTGGCCGCCCGTAGCTTGATCATCCCCAGACGGATCCGGGTTTTGGCCGTCCCGAGGGGAATCCCCTCGGTAATGCTGATCTCCTGGGCGGTCTGGCCGTGGAAGAAGGCGAGCACCACGGCCCGGCGCTGCTCGGATGGGAGGTTTTCGATCAGCTCCCGCAGGCGAGAGCCGGTATCGGCGTCGACGGCCAGCTCGTCGGGACCCTTGGTCTGTGTGTCGAGCCCCAGGCCAACCAGCAGGTCGGGATGGACGGGCACAGCACGTCGGCGTCGTAAGGCGTCGATGGCCAGGTTGCGGGTGATGGCGAGGAGCCAGGTGGTCACTGAACCCCGGTGGGGGTCAAAGCTCCCGGCGTGACGCCAGGCCCGTAGAAAGGCTTCTTGGGCCACATCCTCAGCCAGGGGCGTTTCCCCGACGAGGCGGCGGGCCAGACCGTAAACGCGGTCCTGGAAGCGCCGTATGAAGGCGACCTCCAGCTCGGCGTCGCCGGACGCCAAGCCGGCAAGCAGAGTTTCGTCGGAGCCGGGCGCGCCCCCGCGACCTGGTCGCCTGAGCGAGGAGCGGCCGGGTCACTTCGCTGAGGGTAGGAAAAAACCGAGGCTCGGTCTGTCGGCCCGGTTGGGGCGGCGGTGGCAGCTGGCTGGCGCAGGACCGATTCAGCTGGGTCAGGTATGAGCGCATCTGGGTCCGCACGCGATCGCGGTGCCGGTGCTTCCCCCCCGGGACGAAAGCCCGCCGAGGCTCGACGGTCATTCGGCACAGAGCCGCCTCGTGCCCCGTCCGCGAGCCGCATCGCCTCATCCGCGGGCCGATCGTCGGCGCGGGAGGGGGGCAAGACGGGTGGGCGGGCAGGGCTGCGCATCGACGGCTCCATTCAGGACACCGAGTATCGTTACACCCCGCACTGTAGACTGATCGTAAGAATTACACAAGGGCTTGTAAACTAAAAGTCGCAACACCGATGAGGAGAGGGACGATGGCAAGGACCGCTGATATTGGGCGAAACGACGCCGGCGATGATGACCGGGCGGAGCGCCGCCCGGGACGACCCCGCGATCCCGGCTATGACAAAACCATCCTCGACGCCGCGCTCGAGATCCTCTTCGACAAGGGCTACGCCGGTCTCACCATCGACGGCGTAGCCGCCAGCACCGGCGTAGGCCGCCCCACCATCTACCGGCGGTGGTCGTCAAAACCGGCGCTCGTCATAGCGGCCCTGACCCAGTCCGTCGGTCTGTCTCCAACCCCAGATACCGGTGCGCTCCGAGACGACCTGCTCGCCTTTCAACGCCAACACGTCAGAATGATGGACAGACCAGAGTCGCGTCGCATCACCGCCGGCTTGGTGGCCGATCTGGTGGCCCACCCTGAACTAGCGGAGACCTACTTCGACGGCTACATCAGACCGCGCCAGAAGTCAGTGTGGCAAGCCCTCCAGCGGGGCATCGACCGCGGCGAGCTGCGACCCGACGCCGACTTCACCCTCATCTACGACCTGTTGCTTGGGCCGCTATTCATGCGCTCCGTCGTGCGGGGCGAACCGCTCGGCCCCGCCCTAGCCGCACAAACTGTCGACGTAGTCCTCGCTGCCTTCGGTACCGCCGGAACACCTCGGCGGCGAAAGACCGCTCCCTCGCCAACAAGTCCTCATCCGGCTTGACGAACAGCCCCATGGACCGTCGTGATGGGGAAACGAGGTCGAGACGCCAGCAGCGGAGGCGATGCCGACGCTGGTGCCGTTCGCGTCGCTGGTGGGACCGCGGCTGCGTCGACGTTTTTGAATCGTCATGACCCGATCCTGGATGCTCATCACGTGTGTTGACGACCACCGACCTCGCTCGCCGTCGGGAGCAGTGACAACGTGGTCCTCAGACGAAGGTCAGCCGCCCGTAGGGTACCGACCCGAACCTGCAGGGTGCCTGCCAGCGCTGAATTCACGGTAGTCGAAAACTCGCTGCGCCGCCCTCCAGACCGACCACATCGACGTGTATCAGATCCATCGCCCCCGATCCCGACACAGATATCGAGGAAACACGCCCTCGCTCCCGCGTTCCCGCTTGCCGACACCACCAGGCGCCGGTCCACCGGAGGACGGCCCGTCCCTCTCGGCTTCCGGAACAGAGGTTGGCCGATTCGGCGGGCATTGGCCTGAATCAGGACGGCGCGCGACCGCTCCGTCTGGAGGCTGCTCTCGGGCGCCAGGACCTCAAGCCACATGAGGTGGCGTCACATCCCGTCGCGCAGCACCAATTGCGAGCAGCGAAAGATGGCGAGCGTCCGGTTGTCGGACTCGGCGTTCACCACCGCGTCCCAGACCTGTGTGCTGCGCCCGATGTGCGCCGGGGTGGCCTCGCACATCATTGCGCCGTGCCGGATGGTGCCAAGGAAGTTGCTCTTCAGCTCGATGGTGACGAAGCCGGTCGCATCGTCAGGAAGGTTCACGATGGTGCCGTAACCGCACAGCGAATCGGCGACGCTCACCAGCGTGCCGCCGTGGAGGTAGCCGTGCGGGCCCATCAGCTCACGTCGCACCGGCACGCGCGCCCGGACGCGTTGTGGCTCCGCCATGAGGTTCTCGATACCGAGCAAGTCCGGGAAATATCCGCGGCTAAACGCCATGAGCGCGTCCGCGCTGAAGTCGGTGAGCCCGGGGTACGGCGTGGGGCGCGGGGCAGCCACCGCGCCCGTCCAGTCGTCCTCAAGCAGGCTCGTGGTCGCGTCGTCGGGCACGTCAACTCCCCTCGTTGGCGGCTTCGACCGTGGGCTCGGCCGGTACGGTAGACCGGTAGTGGCAATGCGCGTGCGCGATCAGCCCGGCGTCGTCGAGCACGAGGGTCTCCACCGCCAGCAGGCCGTCCACGCTGCGGTACACCAAGGCGATGCTCCCGGCCCCAGTGGCAACGGTGATCTCGGGTCCGAAGTGGAGGTCGGGGTAGCGGGCCAGCGCGGCGGTCGCGTACGCCTCGACGGCGACACGGCCTTGGAGCGCGTCGCCGCCCGTGAGGCGGGCGACGAACGGTGAATGGTATTCGACGTCCTCGCTGTAGTGCGCAGCGATCCGTGCCGCGTCGTGGGAATCCCACGCGTCCGCCCACGATCGGGCGAACCCCTCCGCGTCGACTTCGCTGAGCGGCTCGTGCGTGTTGCCCATGATCACCCCTATGCCCTTGTGTCGATTGCCATGGTGACGGTGAGTTCTGCGCCGTCGGACGTCGCCGCGAGGGGCCAGCCGGTGGCCCGTATGAGGGCGATGGCGGCGGTGTTCTCGGCCAGGATGGTGGCGCCGAACTCCACGATCCCCTCAGCGCGAGCTCGGCGTCCGAGCCGGCCCAGGAGCCGCGAGCCGACTCCTCGACATTGGTAGCGGTCCGTCACATCGATGGCGAGGTCGGCACGACGCGGGTGGTGTTGTGAGCGGAACCAGTGGGCAGAGGCGACGAGGGTGCTGCGGTCGAACGCCCCGATCGCCTCGTGGCGGTCGTGGTCGATGTTCGCGAGATGCTCGAGGGCAGGGTCCGGCAGCCTCTGGATCGGTGACATGAACCGCAAGAAACGTGACCGGGGCGAGAGTCCCTCGTAGAGGTCCGCGAGGCCGACGATGTCGGTCGGCTCGAGCGCACGGACCCGCAAGCGCGCCGTGGAGCTGCGTTTGGCTGATCGGACCAGCCGGGCCCGTTCTGCTTCTTGACCCAGACGGACGCGCCGTTCCATCGCCAGTTGTTGGTTAATGAACGGATGCATTGGTCGTTTCCTACGTGCAGGCGCCCAGCCGGGATTCACGTTGCGCCGTAATTCACCCGCCAAGGTCAGGGCGATCGCCGGCTCGGTGTCATTCGAGTCGGTGACACATGAACTCTGCCGTAGGCGCGTCGCCACGGCGAACCGGCGCACACCGGGCTTCCTTCCACCCCGCGCATTGGCGCTTCGTCGGATCCGCCCCGAGCGCGGATCCGGCAGGGTCGCCGCACCTCGACCCAGGCGATGCCGCTCGCTCCGCTCGGCAGCTGACCGGCATGCAGCCCGCGTGATCGCAGTCGAGGGCCCAGGTGATGAAGAACAGCAGCCCACGCATGAGCGATCCCTCCACGCCGAGAGACTCCACGCAGCTCGCCACCGTCCCAGTCGCGTTCTCGCCTTCGCGACTGGCGATGATCCGGCGCGCTCGGCGGCGTCGGCCGTGCGGAGTCACACCGCCACGAGACCGCTCGCCTCCGGTAGCGAGCCGATCGGGGGATACCGGCCCACAGGCTTGCCGGCCGCCGGCAAGAGGGTGCCAATCCTCTCCCCTAACTCGGCGATTTCGTGTCCCCAAACCACAAACTCGTACCTTCTCGAAACGCCGGCTGGGAGGGCGGATGGCGGCTTCCGGACTGCTGGGTGTGATCAAGGAGCGAACGGCGGCGCCGGACTCAGGTTTGATCGCGGCGAAGTCGGTCAAGGTGTGCGGCAATGGCGGCACGGGTCTGTGGCAAGCCCCAGGCGGCGCGCACTTCGCCGTCGTGGACGGCCGCGGCGGCGCGCATGCGGGCTAGGACGGACGCCCGTAGCTGGCGCTTGGTCTGGCGGTATGCCTCGGCGGGGATCGTCGAAAGGTCGGAGGCTATATCGATGGCAGCGTCGACGACCTCACCATCCACGACCAGGTCGACGAGCCTTCGGGCGAGTCTGTCGGCTCCCTTGTGCAGCCGGCCGACAAGCATGACCTCGTCGGCGCGATCTCCGCAGACGTAACGCAGGATTTCCACCACAGCGGCCGGAAAGGGCACACCGACACGAACCTCGGTGGCGCCGATCGGGGCGTCGGGCGTGATCAGCCGACGATCGCAGGCGCACGCCAGCACGCAGCCCCCCGCGATGGCGGGACCGTTGATGGCGGCGACCGTGGGTCCCGGGAACCCGAAAAGGGCCGTGAACGCGGCCGTCAACGCGGGGATGAGCCGATCGGTGTAGGCCTGGTCCCCGTCGATCACCCGCCGCAGATCTACCCCGGCACTAAATACCGGGCCGGCGCCGGTGATGACCAGCGCGCCTGCGCCACTGCGTTCTTCGACGTGCAGGGCGTCGGTGAGATGGGTGAGCAGGTCCACGTCGAGGGCATTGACCTTTCCCGACGAAAGGGTGAGCACCCGCACCGGACCCGCGTCGCGCACGTCAATCACGTTCAACGCTTCCTTTCTGTTCAGCCGGCGAATGAGTACGGTTCGCGGCGCCCGAAAGATTGCGGCTGGGTCTCCGATGGCACGATTAGCCGGGATGACCCCAGAGGGCTCTGTTGCATTGCCTGGTCGGGCTGGGTGGCGTGAGGCTGTTGGCATGAGAACCCGTCGTCACTGCTACCTGGTCGAAGTCGAAAGATCGGCCTTCGCGGGGTACAGGTTCCCGTCTGATGTGATCTTGCTGGCGGTCCGCTGGTATCTGCGCTTCGGGCTGTCGTACCGGGATCTCGAGGAGCTGCTGGGCGAGCGTGGAATCGAGGTCGACCATGTCACGCTGTACCGTTGGGTCCGCCACTTCACCCCTCTGGCCGTCGAGGCCGCCGGCCCGTGCCGACACACAGCCGGTGTCCGCTGGTTTGTCGACGAGACGTATGTGAAAGTCGCTGGGGTGTGGCGATACGTGTACCGGGCGGTCGATGAGCACGGCCAGGTGATCGACGTTGTCGTGTCGGTCCGGCGGGATATCGCCGCAGCACGAAGGTTCTTTGTCCGGATGCTGGCGGTCCAGGAAGACCCGGAGGAGGTCACTACCGACCTCGCACCGGCGCTTGCTGCGGTCATCGCTGAGCTCCTACCGGCGGCTGTGCATGACACCGAGCAGTACGCGAACAACCGGATGGAATGTGACCATGGGAAACTCAAGGCTCGCCTGCGGCCGATGCGCGGCCTGAAGACTTTTCGGTCAGCGAGGACAATCATCGGAGGTCATGCCTTCATCCAGAACCTGCGGCGCGGCCACTATGAACTCGGGCTCGAAGCCCGACACAGCCGTCTTCGCGTCGCAGCCGCCTCCGGCGAACTCGCCCGAGCCATCTGACTTCCCGGGGTGGACCCGGAGCTCACCGCGGCGAAGCGACCGCCAACGCAACAGAGCCGGACCGCCCACCTGGCGGTCCAATCCCAGTATGACTAGCGACAACGCCCACCACGGGGCCCTCAAGGCTGCCCCCTACGGGCGGCCCAACGGGCCAGCCTTGACCGCCCCTCCCACCCGCCTCGATTCGACGGCGTCGTGTGACGCCGGACACCTACTTTGCGACTGGAAAGGTCTGATACCCGAATCGGTAACAGGTACGTTTATGTGTCGTGGACCTGGGACTTGCAACGAAGTCGGCGCTAGTCACAGGCGCAAGTCAGGGGATCGGTCTTGCGATCGCCCGCACGCTTTTAGCTGAAGGAATGCGGGTGCTAGCTACCAGTCGAGCGCTCCCGCCCACGCTTGAAGGCCTAGCTCACCTTCAGTTGGACATGACCGAGCCGACTGCGGGAGACGCGGCAGTCGGCAACGCGATCGAACGGTTTGGTCGACTCGATCTTCTGGTGAACAACGTCGGCGGCGGTGTGGCCCGACCCAGCTTTGCCGACCAAACCGACGACGACTGGTCGGATGCTGTGGCCATGAACCTCATGTCGGCAGTACGGGTCACCCGGAGCGCGCTGCCTTATCTACTGGAGTCCCGTGGTGTCATCGTTAACGTGTCAAGCCTCAACGGCCATCTGCCAGCCACCGCCTTCCACCCCTACAATGCGATGAAATCGGCGATCGACAACCTCACAGTTGGCCTGTCGAACGAACTTGCGTCGAAGGGGGTACGCGTGGTTGCCGTGGCCCCAGGACCGGTCACGACGCCGTTGTGGCTGCGCCCGTCAGGAGTAGCAACCCAGCTAGCGGCTCTTATGGATACGGATCCTCAATCTATCCTTGACTCTGTCGCTGCCCAGATCCCGATTGGCCGGTTCGCCATCCCCGAGGAAGTCGCTGATTTGGTTGCCTTCGTAGCCAGTCCACGGGCGGGTTCGATCACCGGCACTACCATAAACGTCGACGGCGGAATCACGCCGACGAACTGAGGTCGAGCTGGCCTTGCCGTGGGTAGCGCTTCGCACAGAAAAAGCGGTTCGCCAACTCCCTGACGAGATACGATCGACGGCCGAGCAATCGTCACATGTACTCCCAAGCGAGGCGCCGGCTGCCGCTGGAGTGCCGGCCCCATCTGCGTCGGTCCTGAGCGATCCCTCCGCTGGTGGCGAGCGCCCGAGCTCAGGCCAACAGCGGGCGGACGTGGTTGGCTAGGTCGACGGCCCAGCCGAGGGGGTCGTCGAGGTTGTAGCCATGCTCGGGGAGGCTGAAGTACTCGACTGCGAGCTGGCCCTGGTAGCCGATCTCGTCGAGCCGGCGGATCACCGCGGCGAAGTCGACCGTTCCCTCGGCGTCGTCGACATGGAGCAGGGTCTCCCCGGGCTTCCCTTGGCGAAGCTGCACGTGGTCGGCGAGCTCGAGCAACTCGACGGGGTCACCGCCCCAGGTGGCCACGTGCGCGGTGTCGAGGACGTACCGGAGCCCGGGGACCTCCTCGGCCATGGCGCGCATCGTCTCGAGCGAGTTCACGCAGGCCCCCGCCCACGGCTCCATGAGGCAGCCGGGCGCGCCCCGGAACATCGCCACCGTCTCCTCCCACTTCCCGGGCCCGTCGCGCAACGCCGGGGTGAAGGTCCGGCCCGGCGCCGCCTTCGGGTCCGCCATCAGCCAGCTGACTGGCAAGGCCAGGGTCGACGGGTCGGTCCCGACCGGGGGGTCAATAAACTCGAAGTTCAGCTCGCGCGCTCGAACCGAGGCCTCGGCCGGCGGGAGGGGGGCGAGTGTGACTCCGACGACGCCAAGCGGGTAGCGGCCCATGGACCTCGACACTACGACTTCGACACCGCCGACGTCCGCCATGGCAGGATCAACGGCCAGGGAGCGATCCGGCTCCAGCAGTCTGGGCCAAAGGAGACGAATGACCGTTCAAATTTCCCACGTCGGGATGACAGTGTCGGACCTGCAGACGTCCATTCGGTTCTACACCGAGGGCCTCGGCTTCGAGGTCGGGATATCTTTCGACTCGGGCGACGACGTGGCCATGATCACCGAAGTCGGCCCGCCGATGCAGATGACGGGACAGAACCTCGAGAAGGACGGCTTCCGGCTCCACCTCATGGGCTGGGAGACGCCGGGCGTCGTCGGGACCCCGTCGACCGTCCGGAACCAGCTCGGCCTCACCCACCTCGCCCTCGTCGTTGACGATCTCGAGGCGACCATTTCGCGGCTCGTCGAGCTCGGCGGGAGCGAGGTCAAAGGCGCCCGTACCGAGATGCAAAAGGCAGTGACGATCTACCTGGCGGTGGTCACCGATCCTGACGGGAACCGCCTCGAGCTCCTCCAGCGGGGGTGACGGCCGGGGGTCGACTCGACGGCAAGGTGGCCGTGATCACCGGCCCGGGCTCAGGCATGGGCCGAGCGTTCTCGTTGCCGACTTGTCGCTGACGGCGGCCTCCCGCCCACGTGACCGCGTCGCACGGGCTCATCAAAGAACAGGCCTGTGCCCGACGTTCAGCGGAGCACCTGGTGGAATGGCTGGACGAACAGAGGGTCTTTCCTCCCCGGATCGCTCAGACCCTGCCAATGAGCAGATCGCCCCAGCATGGACGCAGGCCACCCAACGTCCGGCCCCACCCGCTATCGGCGCAGAGCCAAACTTCGCTGGCCGACTGCGGCAGCCCAGCCCTTTACCTCTTCTCTAAGAATCCGAATCAGACACTGGACCTGGCATGCAGCCAACTACGCTGAGGCCGTGCCGATCACGCTTCTCGCGGTCGCGTTTGTGTCGATCTGGATAGCAGCCTCCCTAATCATCGACGGCTGGATCCGCTGAGACCGCCGACCGGACCTGGCAGACCGTCTCCGGCCCTACCAACCATCCCTAGCTGATGCCGAGACCTGGTTGAGCCAACGGCCGTGACGAGCGAGTTCCTGTCAGTCAGGACAGCCGCCAATCGCCTTGGCGGGTCCACCTTCACCTTTCGGGGGATGGCACAGCGAGCAGGCATCACGATCCAGGGTCGGATCGGCCGGCCGCAGGTGCGGGCATCTCAGGTCGATGCGCTCCTCAAGGGCACTCGCATCCCTCCCGGGAGCTACGGACCGGGATCGGTGCCCTACACGGACAGGGACCGCGACTTCCTCGACGCTGTCGTCGAACGACATGGCTGGACCGACGCTCAAGTCGCCCAGGCGGTCGGGGTCGACCCAGGGCGCGTCCACAGGTGGAGGTCGACGGGGAGTCCCGAACGGCTACGTCCCCGCCCTAACGACACTCGCCCACTCTGACACCACCGACGTCGGGCACCTCCTCCCGGAGGGCAGTCGGCGTCGCTTGGTTCCAGGAACACGGGAGGGGTCAGAAGAATGGATAACCTTGCGCCGGGCCGCTGCGAGGCTGGGAACGACGGCGACAGAATTCCGGAACTTCGCCCAGGAGACCGAAATTGAGATCACGCACCGCGGAGGTAAACCAAGCATCCTGCCAGCGGAGATGGCAGTGTTGGAGGAAGCTAAAGAGACGCTCTCGGGCTCGTAGTAGCACCTTCGTCTCCTGATGCCCTCAGAGGGGACGGCTTTCCGGGGCCGATTCACACCGCCGCCCAACCCACGGCTGGATTGCGCTGGACGGCGCGAGACGCCCGCGGACGTGATCGAGGCGTCGTTTTCGAGTTCTGCGTCCGCGCTCCTACCGGCGGCTGTTCACGGCCCGAGTAGAACGCGAACAATCGGATGGAATGGGACCATGGGAGACTCAAGGCTCCCCGGCGGCCGATGCGCGGCGTGAAGACTCGGTCAGCGAGGACAATCTTCGGAGGGCATGCCTTCGTTCAGAACCTCGTTGGTACTGCGCGACTTTGCCGGCACCCGATCAGGGCGGCTGGCATCGAGGTATCGCCAAGGCGCAGCGTTCGCTCAAGAAGCCGCGTTTCCGGAGGCCTCGATTTGGTGCCGAACTCCTCGTCCATGGGCCTCCACGAGACTGCAACCGCGACCGTCGGGCGGTCCAGATGGAAGTTAGGGCGCGCTGGGGTCGTAACGCGACGGCGGCGAGGACCGGCCGGCAACCAAGCAGACGCGCCCAAAGTCATTACTCGCGATCCTCGGTCGCTGGAGAACCCTGGTCGCCCTTCGACGCTGCCGCCTCTTCGCGCAGCAGGGTTCGACGAGAGACACTGCTGGGCGTGTACATCGCGACGAGGCGGGCGACGACCGTCACGAGGAAGATCTGCCCTATAAGCCCTTCAAGCGACGCCATGGTCCGAGGCAACCGCGACACCGGGGTCAGATCCCCGTATCCAACCGTCGTCATCGTGATGAAGCTGTAGTAGACGAAGGCCGGCGAGGTCTCGTGACCAGCCTGGGCGAAGAACGATCTCCCGGACCCGAGTTGGACGCTGAGGTCGGCGTAAGCGAAGACAAGCCCGATGAAGATGTACACGCAGATGACCCCCAGGAGGGTCTGAACGCTCACTTGGGTGGGCGTGGCGATCCTGGCGAGGATCGCGATCGGGCTGGCCACGATGAGCATGGTCAGGATGACGAACGTGGTCGCCTTGCTCGCCGCGCCGCCCTCCACGGCGGCTACCACCGACGCAAGCACCGCGACCGCCGAGCCGGCCCACACCACCCGCATCGCGCCGGGGCGCACCCTCGAGCTGTGAAACGCCATCAAAGCGCTAGCGGCTCCGAAGATGGCGGCGGCGACGAGTCCCCCAGGACCGGTCCAGCCGGCTGACAAGATCACACGACGAGCAGCAAGCCCAGCACCAGCCCATAGCTGTCGGGGAGACTCGCCGCAACCAGTAACAGCCGCCCGGCGGTACGGACGGGCGCAGAACCCGCTTTCCCTGCCACTTCGCCACCGTCACCCGTCACGCCGCTCCCCCTTCGATTCTGCCTGTCAGTTCCACGGCCACTCCTCAGCCGCCGTTCCGACACAGACCGTAGAGGGTCGAACGGTCACAGCATCGCGACCCGAGAGTTCACCGCCCGCAGGGTCGATAGTCGCGTGACCGCTCCTGCGGGTCGACCGGTCAACCACGTCCAGAACGCTCCGTATCACTGCATCGCGGAGAGAGAGCCGGAGCAACCGTAGTGAGCGCCGAGTCGGCGATCCCGGGCCGCCAGCTTGGCTGCCCCGGGCTCGAGCAGGCCGAGCAGAACGCTCACGGCTAGGTCGGACGATCTGGCCGTGTGTGCTGGCGTCCCTTGGACCGAGGCGCACCTGGGCAGGCGAGCGCCGCGCTGTCGATCTGGCATGAGCCCGTGTTTCTGAAAACGAGCGTTCGGTGCCTGCATTCTGCCCTGCGCTACGGCCAACATTTGGACGGAGCAGAGCGATCGTCACGGGTGAGGTGCCCGCGGCGTCTTAAGTCTTCGGCCACCAGCCCGAGAGAGCAGCGATCACGATGAGGATTAACGCTAATACCGTGAGCCTGATACCAGTCTGCAGATCCTGTCGGGCTTGGGCAACTTCGTTTCCTCTTTGGCTGGGCTCCGAGGTGGGCTTGAACGGGTATGCGACCCTGCCGACCATGAAGATCGCGACGCAGGCGACCGCGAGCGACGAGACAGCCAGGATGGCGGCCAGCACCTGAACAGCTCTGGGCGTCGAAATCGAAGTGGTGCGCAGGACGCCGCAGATGCCGATGAAACCAAGGACGGCCACCTGAATCGTGTGCCAACCACGGGCGGAGGAAGATAGCTGCTCGACCGGATCACCGGGACCGGGGTGCTGGTCGTGAGCGTTCCGATCATCCAGCGGCATGGGCGACTCTGTCCCTCACTCTCTCGACCGAGTCTAAGGATAGGGACAGAAACATCGACCGGGGGGGATGGGGCAAGCGTCTGGTAGACGATGCAGTAGCGTTGAGTTGCTACGACGAGCTGTGTAAGTCGGGCCCCCGAAGTCGCCGACCCATTGGGCCTCCTCGTGCGGCGCGAACAGGATTACCGGAGTCTCGCATCGATTGTCTGTCTCAACGACCCCGCTGACTATGCGAGCAACGCGGCAGAGCGAACGAGCGGGGGATTCTCGTAGAGGGGCCCTGAGGCACTCCCGAGTCGGCGATCCAGGCGTTGATGCCCGGCCCGAGCTGATCGCTTCGATCTAGGTCAGGGGTCGTCTCGCGAGCACCTGCCAGGCGTGATCCCCGATCCGCCGTCATCAGGCGGGTACAGGCGCTCCAGCCACGCTTCCTTGTCCACAAAGGTCGTGTCTCATCGTCCATTACGGCCGCAGGCAGCCCAAGCGCATAACACAACCACGGTTCTACGACCGGAGAGTGGATCTGACCAGTCCCGTGTGCCGAATCGGTATGAGTGCTCGGGACCCTGGCTCTGGGCGCCAGCGGGTATCTGGGTGGCGCCCAGAACGCCAGTCAGCGGGCGGCTCCAGCGATGTAAGTGGACACGATATAAGTGGCGTGGCGATCGAGGGAGACCCTCGCTCGGTCGTAGCGCATGGTGGTGCGGGGGGTCGGCGTGCGAGGCGGCCTCTTGCACGTCGCGCAACGGGACCCCGGCGTCGAGGGCGGTGATGAAGATTGGTCCCTCGGGGCGCTCGCCGATAGTCAGATCGACCGCCCTGGCCGTCCGAGGCGCCAAGGGGACTGTAACCAGGTGGTTCTCCAGCCGAGGGAGGTGGGTCGGTAGCGGTGGGTGTGGGGGATGCGTTCGATGAGCCCATGGAGACGGAGTCGGCGTAGGTCGTAGGTCATGCGCCCGGCGCTTAGGTGGTGGGGGTCGAGTCCGAGGAGGGGCGCGAGGTGTTCTCGCATGTCGCGGTTGGAGAACCCGTGGGGCTGGAGCCGGGAGATGGCCATGGCGGTGAGGAGGACGTGGACGCGGGGGTCACCGAAGCGCAGTCCGGCTACGCGTTGTCCGTCGAGCACCGCGGGTTGGGTGAACTTGGTGGAAGACGGTGTCGCCGATGGTCGGGTCGTGGCTGATCATTTGGGCGTCGAGGAGGCGCCGGTTGGCGGAGAAGCCGATCTCCCGGAGGGCGGGCAGGTTGCACAGCCGTTTGCCGATCGAGAAGTCCCGGGTGTCGTTGATGGTGGTCTCGGTGCGAAGGGCTCGTCCTTCCTTGTGGTATTGCTTGATCCGGGTGTGCCGTGCCGCCGGACTGGGAGTCTGGGACTTTCGCCCTCGAGTGCCTACGGTCCCGGACCGCGCCGGACGTGCCGCGTGCCTGAGGCGGTCGCTCCCCGCTGGGCCACTCGACTCAACGCCCATCTTCGCGACCACGCCGCTGGTCTTTCCGTGCCGCTTACCCACGGCGGCCAGTGCTTCGCCGACCCCCGTGACGGCCTGGTAGGTGCCGCCGTCGCCGTGTGGGAGACCGAGGTGGCCCCCGCCGGCCTGGCCCACACATGGCTGCCCAACGTCCGCTCGTCGCAGCTGTTCGCTCTTAACCTGTTCGCCAACCTGGACCCAGCCGGACGAATCTCCTTGGCCAAGGATGCCGGCCTATGGGGGATCGAACACGTCGGACCGCCGCTGTTCGAGTACAGCGACCAGGACGACCGGCTCCGGGAGTCGACGGGACCGTCGGGACATAGGACCCAGGTGGACGTCCTCTACCGCTGTCACGACGACGCGGGTGCGCTACATCTGCTGCTGATCGAGGTGAAGCTCAGTGAATCCGACTTCGGAGGCTGTTCAGCGTGGGCCTCGCCGAACAACGACCGCCTGGACCTATGTGCATCACCGCACCCCTTCGGCGGTCACCCGGAGGGCTGCTTCCAGCTGCGGAACCACGACCAGGGCGAACGGCGGCGCTACGACACCGCTATCGGCATCCTGTCAGAGGTCCCTTCGGGAACCGGATGCTGGTGGCGGGCCAGCGGCAACCAGCCGATGCGGCTCTTCGCTCTCGCCAAGGCGCTAGTCAACGACGGCCTGGCCTCAAGCGCCAGGCTGGCCCTCTGCGCACCGCTCCGCCACCGGAGCATTTGGAGACGCTGGGCAGAGACAAACGCTCGGCTTGAGGGCAGCCCCGCCGTCGGGCTCGCCACCCTCCCGGCGGAAGAGGTCCTGTGCCACCTCGACATCGGCACGGCCGAACTGCTCGCCGCCCGCTACCAGCTAGACGTCCGGCCGGCGAGGCGCCGTCACGAACTGGCGGCATGGAACAGGATGATCCAAGAGCGCTTTCCGAACGGGGCGCGGATTCGGGTGACAGACGAAGAGGGGCGGACGACCCTATGGGCGCCACACAATATGCCGGTGTACGTCATCGACTTCGACCGCGAGCTGTTCGTCGTGGTGGGCGAACCCGAAGGCTACAACGCATGGCAGGCTCCGATCCACGCCGCACATCTAGACGGCACAGGATGGACCGAGTCCCGCTCGGGGTGGGTCATCACCCTCACTGACCGCCCATGCGTGCACGAACTGGTGTACGACCCTTCCGCCGACGCCCCATGGGCTTGGGCATCGGGGTCCTGGACGCCCCGCTCGCGCTAGTTATGAGCAAGCGATCGGCTCGGGTTTCATCACTAACTGCAGCCGTAACCCGGCGGTTGGGGACGGTCCCAACGCTCAACGGCCGAGGTCCTGGCAACGGCGGCCGAGTCACTTTCAAGTCTCGTGGAGGACACCACGACTACCGCTAGTGCGACCGTCGCCGCCGTGATCGGGGTGGTAGCGCTCGTCGTGCAAAACGGAAACCTGGTGTCCGGTTGGATCATCTTGCTCGCCACGGTCGTAGCTGCGGGCGGTGTGGGTGCCGTAGTAATGAGCCGATGGCGTCGGATCCAGGATCAAGTTGATGCGGTCAAAGTGCAGGAGGCTGGAGAAGGACCCCCTGCTACCGAATGAAGACCGACGGTCAATGTCAGGGGTGCTTACGAAGCTGGGTGTGGCGAAACGAGCGAGAGGGCTCGTCATCGGATCGCGATCCTCGGGATCGCTGCTAGTGCGGTGGCGCTTGCCGCCGAGAGGTTACGAACTTTGCTAAGCATCGCAGCCCTTGGAACGTGGTCAGGTGGCTAGGCACGAGATGTGCCGATCTGCGTCGCAATGCCCACGAACGCTGGCGCGTTATCCATCGCGCATTCTGCATCAATGAGATGCCTGATGTCTGGCGTACTCGCCAGCGCTGACTACTTTTCGTGGAGAACGGCTACTGCCGGAACATTCCCTACCGGGGTGTTACCGAGCCTGGTGGTGGGATCTGCCCCGGTCCGTTCTTCTCGCAGGCGAGTTGGGTGGGACCGGCTAGCGGCGGCGATAATTCGGGGGGATCCGCGAAGGCCGGCTGACTGAAGTTCACAAAGTCGGATAGGTCTGCGGCGGCGGCGTCTCGGTTGGTCATGGCCGGGAGGTTCCATTTCCGCTCGACCATGGCCAGGATAGAGGTGTGATCATGGACCACGCTGGTTACGTGATTGGGGCGGCTCCAGGGCGAGATCACGACGGCGGGCACCCGGAATCCGTAGTGGGCAAATCCGTCGTCGTGCTCAGCGGGGGGCAGCGGTGGGATTCCGTCCGGCGCCACGGCCACAGGGGGCGGCACGTGGTCGTAGTAGCCGCCGCCCTCATCGAAGGTCCAGACCAGTAAGGTGCGCGGCCAGGCCGGCGACTCCATGACGGCCTGGACGACTGACGCGGCGAAGACCTCGCCGTGTACGATGTTTTGGGGATTCTCCTCGGAGTTGTGAGAGAAGTCAGGGTCGATGATGGCGAAACCGGGAAAATCCCCGGATTTGGCGTCGGCGAAGAATTGGGTGATGGGAACCACGCTGGAATGGTTTCGGATGGCGTCGCCGAGGAATAGGTAGCTGGTCGGCGGGAAGCTGGAGTAGTAGTTGCGCCACCGGATCTTATGGTCGTCCAGACGGTCGAAGATCGTGCCGGCGGGGGCGGGCAGGATAACCTCGGGCAGCACATCGTCGACCATTCCAACCGAGGTTGCCGCCATCAGGTACCGGCGGTTGGGGTAGGTCTGGCCGAACACTGGGGCGAACCAGCGATCGGCCAACGGGAAGGTGTTGGCCAATGAGTACGCCCACGGCACGTCCTCGCCGGTCCAGTAGCCCATGGCCACCGGGCCGCTGGCAGAGCTGACAAAACCATCATTGCGACCCTGATCGAACTGGATATGGCACTGCTGCCACTCTTGCGACGGTTTCCCTGACAGCTGGCAGGTGGTGGGCATGCGAAAGGCGTGTTGGGTGGTGCCTGCGGGGGTCGGGTTGGCCGCCGTGGGCTGTCCGTCAGGACCGATCGTGAATCCGTCGCCTCGGGGTCGCTCGCCCGGCGATCGGCCCAGCATGCCTAGGTAGTTGTCGTAAGAGTGGTTCTCCATCATCAAGACCAGGAAGTGGTCGATCTGCGGCAGGGTGTCGGTACCGGCCGGCCGGTCGGGAAACGGTCGCTCGTCTACGCCCCGAGCGCCATTGCGCGGCTGATCAGACACCACTTGACCTCCCGTTCGAGTCCCTGCGCCGGGTCGGCAACGACCATGGCTTCCCCATGTTGGCAGATTTAGGCGGCGCTAGCGCCAGTCGTCTTCCCGAGTTCACTACCGGGTGCTGCCGGTGTTTCAGCCCCAACTTCCGAAGCTGGGCCGAGAGTCTCGAGCGTCTGGGTGAAGCTCAACCACGCGAAGCAATGCCGGGAGTAACTGGCGGAAGATAAGCGCCCAGCACACTCGGCGCCGGCCGGTCACCGAGTCGAACAGCAGCCCCATCCTGCCGAACTCGACCTGCAGCTCCGAGCCCGGTTCCCCGTCCGCCACCCGCACCGTCACACCCCGGGCGAAGCGGCCCACGCCCAACACCTCCAACGCGTAGCGGTGCAACGTGCGTTCCGGCACCACCACGCCCCGCCGGGCCAGCAGCTCGCCGGCCTTGACCACCGTCAGGTGGTCATCGACCAGCCACGCCCTCACATCATCGTGGTCGGCCGCCAACGCCTCCCACGCCTCCCCCCTTCCCCGGGGCCGGTGCGGGCGGACCGTCTCGCAGATCACCGCCAGGACCGTGTCAGTCACCTGCTCCTCACCGCCGAGGCGGTCGACGCCGCAGTCGATCGCGGCGGACACATACCGCCGGACTGTCTGCGGTCAATGTCGCTCAGCCGCTTGATCGAGCGCAGACCCTGACCGCGCATCCAGAAACGGAGAATCTCTCGGATCCGTACATACGAACCTCCGGGAACGCCATTGCCACCTCCGTGCGGCCGCAGTCCGGCCGATGGCAATGACACCGACTGCGACACCGCAGGCGGTGGACCCCCGGGTGGTCCCATTAGTGGTGGAAAGGTGGTCCCATCCTCGTGGCGGAACTCACTCCGCTTGGGCCACTCGATCATCGCTCCACCCGTAGCGGGCAGCCACAGCGTCGAGGAGCTACAGGTTGCAGACCTCGGCGGCGTTCTCAAGTCCACCGTAGGGAACCGAGCCTCGCCTGTAGTTCCCCGTCGGCCTGCGAGTGTCCCGGAGGAGGGCGTCCACGTCCGAGGCCGACACCCTCGGGTGTCCGGCTCGGCCCCGTAGGGTGATTTCGGCGCGCTTCGCGATAGCTCGCAAGACGAACGCGGACACTCCCAGGCGGCCTGCAGCTTTCCGGACCGATGAGCACTCGGCGCCGGTCACTGCCTCTGAAGGCCCCCGCGGGCCTCGTCGGCCACAGAGGGCTACAACAGCGCCAGCGGAGGGCGCATCCTGACGCTAGGCAGGAGGTATTCGTTTTGGAAAGCAGCCGGCTCGGGACCCGTCTCGGGTCGCGAGCCGAAGGGAGACATTCAAGCCGTGCGAGGTCAACCGACCATAGATACCGTTGCTGGCGGCTGTTGGACGGGGCTCGTCGCCGGGGTCCCGTTCAGGTTGGACTGTGTGAGCGTAACCTGAAGGTCGTGGCTGTTGATGCCGCTATAAGTACCGTAAAGCGTTTACGGCGCGGAGCCGGTCGGTCTATCGGTGGCCTCTTGCGATCGGCCTCGACGAGAACGGCCCGATGGTCGATGGTGATCCGACGTTGGCTGAGAGCACGGACTACGCGGCGTGCAAGCTAGGCGGCGAGCTGGCGGCTCTCGAGCGCCTGAACATGGCGGCCCGCTCACTCCTCGGGTGACCGTGGTCACCGAGTGTCCTCGGGTCAGCTCTACCTCGACCACCGACCGGCCGACATGATGGGTTCCGCCAAACACGAGAACGTCCACGAACTCATCGTACTGCGACTGTCTGGTTGCACATGCGGGCGTGTCCCAGAACGACGTCCCGTCCGCCATGGCCCCCCTGCCCTCTATCGCCGGCTTGAAGACGCAAAGGGCGCCACCTCTGTCCCTCGAACTCTCGCGAGGGTCAGCAGGAGGGGCTGGACGCCGGCGCGCAACGCCAAAGGAGGCAGGTACATGGCCGAGTAAATCACCTAACTATAACTTACGAGTTGATGCACTAGGAAGGGCCAGGCGTCGACTGCAGAGGGACGAGACAACTCCCGAATGCGTGCCTATGCTTGACCCGATGTCGGACCAAGACCCCGAAGGCGTAAATGGCGCTCCACCCATCGTGGTCGGGCGCCTCGAGCCAGTCAGTCTCCGCGACATCTGGAAACACGAGGCCCTCCAGTTCACACCGTGGCTCGCACAGAACCTGGACCGACTGTCCGATGCTCTTGGGATTCCGCTTGAACTGGAAGCCGTCGAGCATTCAGTGGGTCCCTTCTCCATAGACATTCTCGCGACGACGGCTGACGGCGGGAATGTCATCATCTGCTCCCCGGTGAGGGCGTCGTCGATTTCGGCGTCTTCTTCGGGGCGCTACGGGCGACCGGCGCCGACCCGTTCGTCGCACCGGAGGTGTTCAGCCAGCCTCTTGCAGGCGCTCGGGGCTTATGGGGCCGTCGAAGCGGCGCTGGCCTCCACCCGTCTGGTCATTCGCGCCTGAGCGCGGCCCCGACCTGGCGTTCTCCGGACGACTTGACACCGATAGTCCACTCTAGGATCGGTGGACGCCATCCCGCCACTCGGGCCTCGCGAGCCGCCCAAGGTCAGGGCACCCGTCTTTCGAGACGCATGTCCGCCATACGAGCCCGAATGCGGAGATTCAGCGCACCTCAAGCGCGCGGGCATTCACCCACGTCTGATAAATCGGGATTCAACGCGGCTCGTTAGGCGTCAGGGGAGTTGCTGTAGAGGATGGCTCGGGCGCCTGCTTGGTTCGGGAAAGAGAACGACGACAAAGCTGTATCGGCGCCGGAGGTCTGGCGCTGGCCGGCCCGACCGGCCAGCTGGAGGTAACACTCGTACACGTGGGGAAATCCGTGCAGCCGGCCCCAGCCCTGGTTACCGCCGCCCGAGAGCAGGGGAAAGTCACCCTTAGGATCGATGCGGCCATCCTGGATGAATCGCCAGGCCTCGCCGACCGGGCAGAAGCCCATGATCTCCAGCCAAAACAGGGCCAGGGGGGTGAACCCGTCATAGATCTGGACTACCCGGGCGTCCTCCGGCCGCCAGCCACTCTGGGACCAGAGTCGCCGGCTCAGGTCGAAGCCCCGGTCGTAGATCTCGTCCAAGCAGTCCACGGATCCCGCCGGCCA
The DNA here is from genome assembly GCA_963783945.1 of uncultured Actinomycetota bacterium. GTDB lineage: Bacteria > Actinomycetota > Acidimicrobiia > Acidimicrobiales > Palsa-688 > CAWAPS01. Next base: position 1,151,111 of record CAWAPS010000002.1, on the reverse strand, counting down.
GCGCCGGCGGACCCGAGACGCGACCCATCCGGTCACGTAGACAGGCGGGTGGGGAAGATCCCGGGCCCGCTCGGCGGACGTGACCACCACCGCCCCCGCACCGTCCACAGGGATATCAGCGTCGAATAGGCACATCGGTTCGGCCACCACCCGGGCCGACATGTAATCGTCGAGTGTCAGCTCTTTGCCATACCAGTAGGCCTGCGGGATAGCCTGCACGTTCTGGTGGAGCTGCACGACCAGGGTGGCCATGTCAGCCCGGGTACAGCCGAACCTCTGCTGGTACTCCATGTAGGCCATCGCCATCTCGGTTACGGTACCCGCATGACCGTAAGGGGCGGTCCACTGGGCTCGACCGGCGGCCTCAGGCGCGTTGAAGGTGCTGTAGCGGCCCGGCGGGTTATGCAGAGTGCGATTGACCAGGACGTAGTCGGCGGACCCGGCCAGAATCGCATCGACGGCGTAGGTAAGCGCGGGAGGAAACGAGCTGTAGTTCATGGTCCATCGGGGCTCGATCGCCAGATGATGCGCCAGGAACGAGGCGTTGACTGTGTCGAACCCCTCCCGGGTGACCCGCACTCCGCCGGAGGCAGGAAGGCCTTCGCCGCACGCCACGCCATCTATCTGGTCCGGAGTCAGGCCGGCGTCGGCGATAGCGGCAAGCGAGGCGTCGAGGCCGAGGCTCCCAACGGGCACCTCCGCGTGCCGGCAGACGTTGGTAACCCCGGCTCCGACGATCGCCACCTGGTTGCGCCCCGACCACCGATCACTCACTGGCCCTCCTCCACAAGGTGGAACATGGGCAGGCTTACGTCAGGCGAGACATCCTCGAAAACCACTTCGATCGCAGCGCCGACATCCGGCGGCTCGCCCGCCGCCAGCAGGGTCGCCATCATCAGGAGGTCGTCCTGTTCGTCCAGTCGGACCAGGGCGTTCGTGATCGGGGCGTCGTGCTCGAATCCGACGACCATAGACTTATCGATGACCGTCCAGCCCACCAATCGCCCCCGCCCACTCACCGGTTCGAAGGTGAAAGACGGTCGGTCAAGGCGATGGCACGACGAGCAGAATGGAACCGGGGGGTGGGCGAAGTGGCCGCAGTGATCACAGCGCTGGATCGCCAGTACGTGCTCACGGGCCTTCTCCCAAAAACCCCTTGTCTCGTCGTCCGGTACCGGCAGCGGTCGCTGACTCACAACCATGAGCAACCGCGCTTACGCCCGATCACGGCGCGGCCGGAACCGGGGCCGTGAACTGGCAGAGTCGCTGGGTTTTGGCCCGCAGAAATCTGCAACTGGAGCTCTGGCGAGAGATTGGCGCCGTCCAGGCGTTCCCGCGCCGACTTGACACCGAACGGCCCGGTGGTGCGGGTAATCCGTCTCGTACATCACATTGTTCTCGCCCATATGTCCAGGTTACTCAGACTTTAGCAGCCGCCGGGTTGAAGCTAACCCGGAGCGGCTGCGGAACTCGCCTGATGCGCTGGGTACAGGGTGAATCGAGCGGCCGGCACCTTGCGGTGTTGGCCCGTCCGCAGGGCCCTCCGCTATTGCGCGCGCTCCAGCCCATCGGCTTGACCACGGGTCAGTGCGACAGTGTGTAGTGGAGTCATTTGCTTCTGGCCCGTGATAATCCCGATTTGTTAGGAACTAAGATGTTGATGAAAATGCGCTACCATTTTTTCCCAAGCATAGGCGGCCGCATCCGGAACGTATTCTTCCGACCCGTCGCGCATGAATCCGTGGCCTGCTTGTGGATAGACGACTGTATTGGCGTGATGGTGGGCAAGCGTGTCGATGTCCTCGGAGGGGATCGACGGGTCGTTCCGGCCGAAGAATAAGAGAGTTGGACAGCGCGGTTGCCCAAGTTCGCCAGCAATGCCGGCGCCGTAGAATCCGACGGCGGCGTCGTAGCCGTCGCGTTGCACCGCAGCCCGCCAGGTGATCCTGTGCGGCATCGACACGATCTACCGATATCAAATCGACATCCCGCCGCGCGCAGAGCGCAGCGACCGCCTTGTCATCTCGGGGAGACACCACGTCGACCACGGTGCAGCCCTCGGTGCTCGCAAAGCTTGGAGCCACCACCCGCCCGCCGAAGCCGAGGCCGATCACCCCCACGTGGACATCCTGTCTGTAACTCATACCTGATCCTCCTCGTTCGACCTAGAGGACTCTACAGAAGCGCCAAACAGTGGCCGTCCCCACGAGACCTCGCCCTGAGCCCGGCGCCGACTCGCCGGACGGAACCGCTTGGTGCGCGTCCATTCCACCGAGCCCCTGGCTCGTGCCTTCTTCTGAAGGTGGGCCGAAGCCGAGCTATCGGTGGAACGGTTGTCGTGTGCGCCGGCCGGCCTGCAGGTGGGCGCGGGCGGGGGGTGTCATCGGCCCAGGAACCGGGGCGGGCGCTTCTCGATGAACGCCTTCCGGCCCTCGATGGCATCCTCGCTCGTCCGGGTGGCGGCGATCATGGATATGCACCGTTCGATATCCGTGGGATCACCGCTCGTGATAGCCCTGATCGTCGCCTTAGAAGCCCGGTGGCTCAGGGGTGCCCGCCCAGCGATCCGCTGAGCGAGGTGGCGCACGGAGGCTTCCAGGTCCGCCTTGGCGACCACCCGGTCGACCAACCCGACCCGCAGCGCCTCGTCGGCATCGATGGTGTCCGCTGTGAAGCAGAGCAGGCTGGCTGCCGAGGGGCCGACCAGGGCGACGATCCGGCTCAGCACGTCGAAGGGATAGGCGAACCCGAGGCGGGCCACCGGGATGGCAAAGCGAGCGTCGTCGGCGACCACCCGTATGTCGGCTGCCACAGCCAAGGCGACGCCATGGCCGATGCACACGCCATGGACCATGGCGATGACCGGCTTGGTAATTGAGGGAAGGGCCTGCGGACGCTCCTTCCTTTCCCGCCGCTGCTCCACCAGATCACTCTTCAAGTCGCCGCCGGCCGAGAACGCGCGGTCGCCGGCGCCCCTCAGCACCACCACGCGGACGGTATCGTCGGCCTCGAAGCGCTCGATCGTCCCGTGTAGGTCCGCCATCATCTCGGGCGTGAAGGCGTTCAGGTGCGCGGGGTTGTCGAACACCACCCAACCGACGCCGTCCTCCTCCTTCGCAACGATCCGGGGTGGCGCGTCGGTACCTGCCATCGGCTCAGCCATGGACCACCTCCATCAGATGACGTGCTGGGCCCGCAGCTCGGCGATGCGCGCCGCGTCATAGTTCGGGAGAGGGCTGAGAATCTCGTCGGTGTGCTGGCCCGGAGTGGGCACCGGCCCCAAGCGGCCCGGAGCCTCGGACAGCTTGATGGTCAACCCGGGAACGTAAACCTCGCCGGCCACCGGGTCGGGGACCTTTACCAGCATGGCCCGCTCCCACAGAGGGGCCAACTGCACCACCTCAGGGATGGAGAGGACGGCGGCCACCGGCACGTCGGCCCGAGCCAGCGTCTCGCAGATCACGTCTCGGGTGTGCGCTTGGCACCAGTCGGCGATCGCCTGATGGCGACGGCCGGCAACGGCGGTGGCCGGGAGCTCGATCGGCTCGTCCTCGTCGGGGGTTTGGCCAATGGCCTCGAGGAGGCTCTCGGTCATCCTCTCCGAACCGGGGATAACGATGACGTAGCCGTCCGCGGCGCGATACGGAGGTCGTCCACTCTCGCCGCCCTCCTCGCCAGTGGTGAGGTAGTGGATCATCGGGATCTCGGTCATGGTGAGGGCCGAGTCCATGAGGCAGACGTCGACGACCTGGCCTTTGCCGGTCCGGTCGCGGTGGTGGAGGGCAGCCAGGGCGCCTATGGTGGCGTGCAGCGCGGTGTAGCGGTCGACGACCGACGACGCTGTGCCCACCGGCCGCCCCTCGGTCTGTCCGGTCAATGCCATCAGGCCGCCGAGGGCCTGGCCGACGGGATCGAAGCCGGGGCGGTCCCGCCAAGAGCTGTCCTGCCCGAAGGCCGACACTCGGAGCATGATGATGTCTGGCTTGATGGCTTTCAGCTCGTCGTAGCCGAGCCCCATCTTCTCCATCGTCCCGGGCCGGAAGTTTTCCAGCACGAAGTCGGCGGTTTTCACCAGGTCACAGAAGATGTCCTTGCCCACCTCCTGGCGGAGATCGAGGCAGATGCTCTTCTTCCCGCGATTGTAAACCCGGAAGTAGATGCTCTGGCCGTCCACGACGGGGGCGTTCCAGCGCGACGGCTCACCGCCGGGCTTCTCTATCTTGATGACCTCGGCACCGAGGTCAGCAAGGAGCATGCCACTTCGTGGTCCGGCTTGGAACCGGGCCAGCTCGAGCACTCGGAGGCCATCCAGGCAGCCCGGCATGGCGGCCACCATTCCGCTCCCGTCGGTCATTTCAAAATGTTACACGGCGCCGTCGGCCGCGATCCGGTGCCCGGTCACATAATCAGAAGCCGGAGAGTCCGGGACATCTGCCTGGGGGGATAGCCTTACGTCGGGCGGCCCCCCGCCGCCACCCGACGGTTACGGGGTGGGGCTCGCCGCCGGTCCCGGGGGCCGCGGTCGACGGCGCCACCACATGGCCGCCGGCACCCCACGAGGGCGCACAGGACCAGCAAAAGGGCCAGCAGCCCAGGGTCGCCACGAGCCCTCGCAGCACCGCAGCGCAGTTGGACACGGCCAAATGCCAAGTCCGTGCCGTGCGGCCCGACCGCTGGGTTCCCGGAGTCCTCGTCCCTAGCGACTCCTGTGGGTATCACTCCCACGACCATGCCGCAGCGGGAAGAGTGTACGGTGAGCCGGTGATCAGGCCAGCTGAGCGCCGCCGTCGTTTGGCGGCAGGAAAGTAATTCAATGAACGGCTTCTAGGGAAAAGGAGCGACGATGACCACGGACACTGCCGGACAACCGGGGACGGTTGGACGCAAGACGACTTTCTTTTCCTCTATCCCGACTGCAGAGGAGGTGGCGGAAGGCCGGCGCTATAACGAGATACTTGCGACGACGCGCCCTACGCCAGCTCGTTTCCGTGACCTAGATCCCGAACTGCCAATTCACCGAACGGAGACCCGTCTGTTGGTCGACCAGGGGCCGATGCATCTGAGTGAAGTGAAGATGCCCGCGGGCTCCGACGTCCCGCGGCACCGACATGGCCGCGACCAGATCGTCCTGGTCGTCGAAGGATCATTGTGGGCGGGAAATCGAGAGCTGACGGCAGGTTCGGGGTTTTTCACCCCGGCGGGGGCGGCGTACTCGTTTCGCGCCGGTCCGGAGGGAGCAAAGTTTCATGAGTTCTTCTTTGGCGATGTCACCGAATGGGCACCGGAATTGCTCGAATAGGCTTCTGCGCCCTCGAGGCCTAGGACTTCGAGTGAGGAGTCGCCGAGCAGGTAGCGAGGCCGGCTCTGTTGCGTTGGCGGTCGCTTCGCCGCGGTGAGCTGCGGGTCCACCCCGGGAAGTCAGATGGCTCGGGCGAGTTCGCCGAAGGCGGCTGCGACGCGGAGACGGCTGTGTCGGGCTTCGAGCCCGAGTTCATAGTGGCCGCGCCGCAGGTTCTGGACGAAGGCATGACCTCCGATGATTGTCCTCGCTGACCGAAAAGTCTTCAGGCCGCGCATCGGCCGCAGGCGAGCCTTGAGTTTCCCATGGTCACATTCCATCCGGTTGTTCGCGTACTGCTCGGTGTCATGCACAGCCGCCGGTAGGAGCTCAGCGATGACCGCAGCAAGAGCCGGTGCGCGGTCGGTAGTGACCTCCTCCGGGTCTTCCTGGACCGCCAGCATCCGGACAAAGAACCTTCGTGCAGCCGCGATATCCCGCCGGACCGGGGATCTCCAGCCTGGTGCTCATCCTCTGTTATCTCGCCTTCGTGCCTTTGAGCAAGGGCCGGTCATTGGCCGGGTTGCCGACGTCGGCCGAGCTGGTGTTGTCGGTTGGGACGACGCTGGGGATCGCTGTCCTGGTCCTCGTGGCGCTGCCCGCGACCTGGCGGCTGCGCCTGCGATTGCGGCCTGTCCTGCGGTTCCCGCCTGGAGTGGCCCGCCGGGCAGGTGGCTTGGCGCTCGTCGGCTTCGCGGAGCTCGTCGCAGTCGACGTGGCCAACGTAGTGGCGATCGTTCTGGCCAACGGGCGGGGTGAGACCGGCGCGGTCGTGCTGTTCAACTACGCCTCACAGGTGTTCACGTCCGTATCCGCGGTTCTGGTGCTGTCCATCATCGTCAGCGCGTTTCCCGTTCTGTCCGCCCGTGACGGCGAGGCATTCGACCGGACGAGTGCCGGGTCGACGCGAGCAATCTTGCTCATGTCCTGGCTCGGGGTGGCGGTGATCGCAGCGATCGCCATTCCCGCCGCTCACGTTCTGGCCAAGCAGCCCGACCAGGTGTCACGGCTGGTACTCGCTTTTGCCCTCTTCGCTCCGGGCATCGCAGGAATCGCCGTGATCACGAACCTGTCTCGGGTGATGTTCGTCATCGGGCGCCTCAAGGTCGCCGCCGCGGCGCTGGCCGGAAGCTGGCTGCTCGTAATCGTGGCCGACGTGGTGCTAGTGCCGCGTCAGGCAACCTTTGCGCGGATTGAAATATCACGAAGTACCGGATCATCGGTGTGGCGGTTGCCCCAGGCTATATAACGGCGGATCATCAAGTTCTGCTCTTGGTGGGAGCGATGGTCGGTGCCATCGAGGGTGAAGTAGCGCAACGCGGTGAACTGGCACTCGATCCGATTGAGGAACGACGCGTTGGTGGGCACGTAGGCCAGCTCGAAGTTGTTGGCCGCCGCCCACTCCCCGACGCGCTGATCTTTCTTTGTCGACAGATGCGGACTGTAGTTGTCCAGCACGACCGCGATGCGTACCTCAGGCGGGTACAGGCCGCGCAGGTAGCGGCAGAACGTCAGGAACGTGGTGCGGTTCTTGTTCGCTTTGACGTGGCCGTACATCTTGTCGGTCCCCAGATCGAGAGCGGCGAAGAGGTGGCGGACACCCTGTGTGCGCTTGTATGTCGCCCGGCGTCGGCGTCGCCGGGGCACCTCGGGCGAGCCTTTGTCCCGGCGGGAGACGACCGGTGCCCATTGCTTGCCCGGGCGGGGGAACAGGTTGAGCGGCCCGAACTCGTCCATGCAGAACACCACTGTCGGGTCATCGGGTCCCGGCTCGACCTTGCCGTCGGCGATGTCGTAGAGCTCGAGCACGCGGTTCTTCTTGGCTTCGTAGTCAGGGTCGTTGGACTGTTTGAACGTCTTGATCACTTGAAAGCTGACGCCTTCCTTGCGGAGCACGTCCCGCAGGCCCTCGTGGCTGATGTCGTCGACCACCCCCTCAGCCACCAAGAACTCGGCCAGCTTGGACAGGCTCCACGTCGAGAACGGCAAGCCATGGTCCATCGGTCGCGACAGCGCCATCTTCTTGATCTGGGCCCGCTGCGGCAAACTGAACGTCAGCGGACGTCCACCCGCGTAGCGCGGGTAGAGCGAGTCGAAGCCGTCATCGTTGAAGTTGTTGATCACGTCCCGGACCCGGTCCGCGCTGGTGAAGGCCACCCTGGCGATCCGCTCGACGTCCATGCCCTGGACAGACAGCAAGATCATCTGCGCCCGCCGCCACGTCACCACCGAGCCTGAACTTCGACGGACAAGCCGCAACAACCGATTGCCTTCATCGTTGGAGATCTCCCGAACCCGCAATCGCTCCCTGGGCACCCCTCCTGACCTGGACCAAAACGATCCAGATCAGCGTGCGCGACCCCCACGTCCAAGTGGTGGATCTACAAGGCCAAGGTTCGTTGACGCGGCACTAGTTGAACTTGTCCCGGCCCGGATGGTGGTCGGCGCGCTCGCCTTGGGTACAACCATCGGTCAGACGGTCGTGGCCATCCCGCTGGTAATCGTCACCCGAAGGATCTGCGGCAAGGCCGCCGTGCAGGGCGTAGGTCACGCCGCTCTAGCCGGGCTGGTCGCCGGCGCGGCGGGTGCAGGGGTTGGCGCGGCTGTCAGCCTGGCGGTGCCTTTGCATCACAAGCTCGAGGCATTTGCTCTCGCGGTGCCCGCGGCCGCCTGCGCGATCATTGCGTTTGGAGTCGTCGCCTATCTTCTCGACGTTGGTGACTTGAGAGCCGTCCTGGGCTGGGTGCGGGGGGCAGTAGCCAAGGCGCGTGCCTGACCGCATCCGATCCACAGCGACAACGACGGTGCACCTGCTTTCAACAACGGGCCATGAGCGGCATCGCCCCTTCGGCCCCAGCCTCGGGATGGCTAGGGATGCCGCGGCCTACCCGAAGGGGACGGTCACCGGACCGGGCACGGGTAGGTACACGGCAAAGAAGTCGCGGTCGTCGGCGACGAGGTAGCGGTCGGCCGACTGATTGGGGTTGGGCCCCACCATGGTCGGGACGAGACCGGGGTTGTGGGTGTAGGTGATGAGCGTGTGCCAGTAGGGGTTGATGTCGAACTCCATCGCCCGCACCGCGCCGGCGTGCTGGAGGATCTTCGCGAGCGTGATCACGGTCTGACCGTCGGCGGCCGCGTAGATGAGGTTGCCGCGACCGTCGATGCCGACGCCGGTGCGCCAGACGCGGGTGCGGCCACCGAGCGTGTAACCCCACTGTGGGCTGTTCGGGTTATCGTCCAACGCGGGATTCAGCTGTCCGTTCCAGATGATCGGAGCCAGGCTCTGGCGAGCCCACGCGATGCCCGGACCCGTGGCGGGGCCGCCGCCCCAGTTCACGATGTCGACGCGACCGTCGCTATAGCCAACGAGGGTGGCGTTGCCGTCCTTGAGTGGCTCGTTCATCAGGCCGTTGTCGGTCGAACCGTTGTCACCGTCCGTGTAGGTGAATCCGCCGTTGAAGGTCGCCAGCAGCCGCGGGCGCTGGCTGGAGGGAACCATCGTCGGCCCGCGAACGGCCGCGTGCGGCGGCTCGTAGCGGCCCGGATAGTACGCCAGGTTGGTCCGCGTATGATCGAACCAGGCGACATAGGCGACAAGGCGCGGGTAGTCGAGCTCAGGGCGATAGGTCGTCACCAGCACCGGTGGGCCACCGTTGACCGACGGGCCGGTGGGCCTCCAGACCCCTTCACCGGGAAGCGGAGTCGGGAAGACCGGAGTGATGGGCGGCGGCCAAGGAGCGGGCAATGTCGTCGGGGGTGCCAATGCTCGCCGGGGGGGGATTCGCGGCGGAATCAGCCCGACCGCCGGCAGGCTCTTCAGCGGGGGTCCACCCTTCTTGGGCGCGTTGTGGCTGTAGTAGGCCTGCTCGATGTGGTCGGCCAGCCAGTTGCCGTAGGGGACCTTGTATCTCACCCATTCGACGCTGTTCACGCTCCACGACATGCTCGTGGGCCGCAACATCCAGGTCGTGTACGAAACACTCGCCCACGACAGCACGACGAGGAGGGGCAACGCGATCAACGCGATCAAGATGCGCCGGCGTCGCCTGCGCCTGGAAGGCTGACGCAGATGCTGTCCGCGAGCTGCGCGCCGGAAGCGGCGCGCCCCGGCAGGCCGTGGATCAGTCGCATCGGGCGGAGCACTCACGCCAGGACCGGAACTAGACCCCCCGGACTGCTCATCCGGTGACGTCCCCATCGCCGCGGACACCGCCTAACCCTACCCGCGATCCCTCACGTCCTCACGGCGGCCGGGTGGTAGACGAAGGACTTCGTACCGGCCATCGTGCAACGCGAGGGCATGTAAGCAGAAGCCCATGACAGTAGGGGCGTGCCGAGCAGCCAGCTGAGGGAGGTGACGATGGAGCCCGCCGCCTTCTAGACACTCGGTTGCCGCCCTTTTCCCGAACGCGGTGGTTGCTGAGCCGCCCGTAGCTGAAGCGAGGTGCCCACCGCGGACAGGCCGGGGGCACACAAGGCGGCGACCGCGGCCAGGCCGGTGCTCACTTACCTCCGGCGTTGTACGGATGGGGGCAATTGAGCAGACAAGGAGCGCTCACCTCCGGGTGCGAATAGGTGTCGAGCGGGACGTGACTGGCCGGAACCCACACAGATCAACCCGGTTACGGCGGTCGCGGCGGCCGGGACCAAGAAGTAGGTGGAGGCTATCACTGCTCGCCTAACTCCCCTCCCGCAATGGGATGGACCCCGACCTTCGTCCATAGTCGGCAGTAGCATCCGATGAGTCGCCCAATATCCCGCCGGCTTTCGTCCTCCATGCCACCTACCGGCCTCGAGGATAGTCAGGACCGCGTTCCGGCCCGCGCATTTTGGCACACCTGGTCGCTGTCCCGATGACGCTTCCGTGCAGCAGCGGCTGATCGCCATCCTCGGGCGGAAACTCTTAGTGGTCGTCCGCGGAAGTTCGGTGATGGGGTCGTAATGTTGGGTAGGTGAAGATCCCTGATTCGACACGACGGTCATTGGAGTCTCGGCTGACCCAGCATGCCCGTAGGTACTGGCCGGATCTGGCGGGGGTGAAGTTGCGGTTCCGGTCCAACTTCGCTTATGTGGACGGCGAGATCGCCGACGGGCCGACGATCCCGCTGTGCCGTTTGCGCTATGGGGGGATGGCGAGCATGTGGGGGTTCGCCATCTATCGGGCCAGTCACGACGACTATGAGGACTCGTTCCTGCCGAGCGGCAGCATGGGTGGCAGTCCCGAGCAGGCGCTGGACTGCGCCGGCGGGTTGTACCTGGCCGATCCGAGAGTGTGGAAGGTCGGCTTTCCCGGCTAGTTCAAGCGGCTGTGGGCAGGGCGGCCGGGGCTGCGGGGTCCAACTCGCCGATGCGGGCGAGCAGCCGGACCAGGTCGTCTCGGGTGAAGGTCCAGTCGAACGGCTCCGCCGTTTGGTTGTAGCGGTCTTCGAAGGCGGCCAAGCGCTCGGTGATCTGGTCGAGGTCGACAAAGTCGTTGGGAGTGACGACCTTGCGCTGGATGATGGAAAAGACGATCTCGATCTGATTGAGCCAGGAGGCGTGCACCGGCAGGTGGATGAGCCGCAGGTCGGGCCAGGCGCCCTCTAGGCGGTCGATCGACGCTTGGCCCCGGTGGGAGCTGCCGTTGTCGACCACCCAGAACACCCGACGGGCCGAGGCATAAGGCTCGACGGTCATGACCTGTTCGACTAGCCGGCCGAACGGCTCAATCCCCGTGGTCGGCTCGCTGCGTCCGAACAGACGGGCCTGGTGCACATCGTAGGCGGCCAGGTAGGCCAGCGCCCCTCCCCGGTCGTATTCGTGCTTGACCCGCATCAGGCGAGCTTGGCCCGGCGCCAGGGTGGGGTGGCAGCGGCAGCGGGCCTGGATCGAGGTCTTCTCGTCCGAGCTGATCACATACTCCCGTTTGGTCAACCTTCGTCCCTCGAAGATGCGGGCGTAGAGGTCCAACACCACGGCGGCCTTGGCCGCGAAGGCCGGGTCGCGGGGGAAGATCCACGACCGGTGATACCAGGGTCGGATGGCGTCAGACCGCAACGTCCGCCAGATGGTGGCGGCCGAAATACAGGCCACCACGCCTCGGACGATCAGCTCCCGAGCCAGCTCGGCGCAACTCCAACGCGACAGCGGCACCCCCGTGGTGGCGGGCAGATCGCACGCCAACGCTTTGATCTCGGCGTTCACCGAGGGGGGAAAACACCCGGGGCCGGCCGCTTCGGGCCCGGTCCTCCAGACCGTTCACACGTTGCTCGAAGAACCGCCGGCGCCACCGGTGCACCACCTGCGGGCTGGTATCCAATCGGACCGCGATCTCCACGTTCGCCAGCCCCTCCGCCGCCAACAGCACCAACTTGGCCCGCACCACTTGCGCGTAAGGAGCGGTGTAGGTGCGGGCTCGACGCTCAAGCTCCTGGCGCTCCACCTTTGTCAACACGATCTGAAACGGGCTCACACTCCCTCGGGCCACGGCGTCCTTCCTGGAGAAGACGCAACGCCGCCCACACCCCCACGCCGCAACTCTATGAAATCACATCAATGTAGTTCCGCGGTGGACCTCTTAGTTCTCGTCCGGCAGGATGCGGGGTAGGCCGAAGCGAGCGATTACTGAGTTTTCGAAACGGGTGATGGCGCTGATGCGGTCGCCTTCGACTGTGATTACGAGGAGGCCCAAGATACGGGCCAGCCCCGACGCGGGGTCCCGCAGGTAGGCGCCGAATGCGGGCTGGCCGTTGGCCCGAGTGGGAACCAGCCGGTAGCGCCGGCCGTCCCGGAAGGCGACAGTGGCGAAGAACTGTCGGGTCAGCTCGCGACCCTGGTACTCGAGCGGGAGTGGCGGCATGCGCAGCCACACGTCGTCGGTCATCAGAGCGACTATGCCGTCCACATCGCCGTCGTCGAAGGCCCGGAGCAGCCGGTCCATGAGCTCCCGCTCGGCGGGCGAGTTGGCCGGAGGGGGTGCGCTTCGGCCATGGGCCTGCTGGCTGTCGAGAGTGGCCCGGGCCCGCTTCAGCGCGCTCGACACAGCCTGTTCGGTGGTGTCGAGCATGGTGGCAACGTCGCGTGCGGGGAAATCGAGCACGTCCCGGAGCACCACGACGGCCCGCTGTTGTGGAGGCAGCAATTGCAGGGCGGTTATGAACGCCAGGGAGATCGCCTCCCGCGACTCGTACCTGGCCTCGGGACCGATTTCTGGATCGGCGAGCAACACGTCCGGGTACGGCTCGAGCCACATCACCTCGCCGAGGCGGGTGGGCTCTGGCGGCTCGACCGCCAGGGGATGAGCCTCCACCTTCGGCCGCCTACCCGCGGCTCGCAGCATGTTCAGTGTCCGGGTGGTAGCAATCCGGTACAGCCAGGTGCGGATGGACGCCCGCTGCTCGAAGCCGCCCAGCCCCTGCCAGGCGGCCAGCATCGTCTCTTGCAACGCGTCCTCCGCGTCGGCGGCCGAACCCAGCATCCGGTAGGCGTGCACCTGCAGCTCTTGCCGGTACGGGCCGACCAGCTCCTCGAACGCCGACTGGTCGCCTGAGCGGGCCCGCAGGATCAGCTCCGTTTCCATGCTCCCACCTCGTTATCACGTGGCCTCCTGGGATACTCATCCCACCTGAGTACCGACACCGGGCGAAGCCGAAATTGGGCGGTGGTTCACCGACCAATTCGTTGACGGGCCCGGTGTCTACCTCCTTGACAACGCGCCGGCCCCAGCCGGTCTGACTGACCAAGGAGACTCAGATGCCGAACTTCGTATTCAGCTACCGTGTGCCCTCCGACTACAGGCCCCACGCCGGGACGCCGGCCGAGTGGCGGGCCTGGTTCGGCGGGATGGGCTCGGCCCTGGTGGACGTCGGCCACGCGGTGGTCGATTACGCCTCGCTCGGCGAGGTCGGCGGCCGCGGCTCCCGGATGGTCGGCTACTCGGTGGTGTCCGCCGAGGACATGGGCTCCGCGCTGGCGCTGGCCAAGGACTGCCCGGCGCTGCGGGTCGGCGGTGGGGTCGAGGTCGGCCCCGTGATGGAAGCGGCCGGGTCGTGAGCGTCGCCATGACCGCTTCGACGGCGCCGCTGGAGGGGTCGTTCCTGGCGACCGGGCGCGGCAAGGTCACGTTGGCGCTGCTGTGCGCGGTGACGTTCCTGGACGTCGTGGACGGCTCGATCGTGAACGTCGCCCTGCCGACCATCCGTACGAATCTGGGGTTCTCGGTGCAGAACCTGCAGTGGGTGGTCAGCGGCTATCTGATCACCTATGGCGGGTTCCTGCTGCTGGGCGGTCGGGCCGGGGACCTGCTGGGGCGGCGGCGGCTGCTGATCGCTGGGACCGCGCTGTTCGCGGCCTCCTCCCTGGCCTGCGGGTTGGTCGACAGCCAGGGTCTGCTGGTCGGCGCCCGGCTCGCCCAGGGTTTCGGGGCGGCGATGATGTCCCCGGCCGCGCTGTCCATCCTGACCACCACCTTCCAGAACTCCGACCGGCACAAGGCGCTGGGCGTGTGGGCCGGGATCAGCGGGCTGGCCGCCGCGGTCGGGGTGTTCTTCGGCGGGCTGCTCACCGAGGACTTCGGCTGGCGGTGGGTGTTCTTCGTGAACCTCCCGCTGTGCGCGCTGGTGCTGTTCGGGGCCTTCCGGATCCTGAAGGCCGACCACGGCCGGTCCGTGCCGGGCGGTTTCGACGCCCTGGGCGCGGTGCTGGTCACCGCCAGCATGCTGCTGCTGATCTTCACGTTGGTGAAGGCGCCGGACGAGGGCTGGGGTGCGGGACGCACCATCGGCGGGCTGGCCGGCTCGGCGGTGCTGATGGCCGTGTTCGGGGTCAATGAGCAGCGGCGCGCCCATCCGCTGGTCCCGATGTCAATCTTCCGGATCAAGGGCCTGGCCGCGGCCGATGCCACCCAGGTGATCGCCTGGGCCGGGTTCTACTCGATGTTCTTCTTCGTCACTCTGTATATGCAGAACGTCCTGGACTACTCCCAACTGCGGACCGGGCTCTCGTATCTGCCGGTGACCGTCGGCGTCGGGTTCGGCTCGACCGTGGCGACGAAGATGTTCGTCCGGACCGGTACCCGTCCGATCATCGTCTCCGGTGCGCTGCTCGCTGCCGGTGGCATCCTGTGGCTGTCGCGCATCCCGGTGGATGGCACCTATCTCGGCAACCTGCTCGCCCCGCTGGTGGTCATGGGCGCCGGGCTGGGGCTGCTGTATGCCGGTGTGCAAACGGCTGCGAACGCGGGCGTGCCGGAGCATCAGGCCGGATTGGCCGCGGCCCTGATCACCGCCTCTTTCCAGCTCGGGTCCGCGCTCGGCCTGGCGGTCTTCAGCGGGATCGCGACCAGCCGCACCAGCCACCTGCTGGCCGCTCACACCCCGCCCCCCGAGGCACTCACCGCCGGATTCCAGCGGGCCCTGCTCGTCAGCGCCCTCTGCCTCGTGGCAGCCGGAGCCATCGCGTTGCGCGCCTCCAACACCCGCGGCGAACCCGCCGCCACACCAGAAACCCAACAAAACCTGGAACTCTCCTACGACCCCGCATAACACAACACAACGAAATCCCGCGATGGCGTTAAACGCCATCCCGGGATATCTGGCATGCGAGGGCGCCAACGTTGGCGTCAGTCCCCACGGACGCACCCGTACCTATCGCTACTACGGCTGCCGGCAGGTGGCAGAGGGACCGAGCGGAGCAAGTGGCCGATTCGGGGCGCCCGTGGGAGTGCTGCAGGCGTCGTCATTCTGTGCCCTCTCTAACCGTCGCCAGGCGCTCAGGTACCGTTTGGCCGAGGAGGACTTGCATGGCCGACCCTGACCACCGAAGCGCGTTGTTGGCTTCGTACGAGAACGCCGCGGTAATCGTCTCGGCCATAGACTTCGAGCGGCTCGGCCACCCGACACCATGCCCCAGATATGACGTGGCCGGACTGATCGACCACCTCGTCCAAGCCGGTCACCGGGCGGCCGCTCTCGGCCGAGGGCAAGCACCCCCGCCGGGAGACGAGTCCCCCCATGCCGAACTCTCCGACGCGCCCGCTCAGCTACGTCGCGCCGCCAGGGAGGCGGCCGAGGCATGGGGCGACGAGGCCGCATTGTCGTCGAGGTTCACTATGCCGTGGGGCGAGGAGTACACCGGGGCCACCCTGGTGGACATGTACCTGGCCGAGCTGGCCGCCCACGCCTGGGACTTGGCCCGAGCCACCGGACAGCTCGACAGGTTGCACCCCAACCTCGCGCTGCCGGCACTCGATGGTGCGCGCGCGATGATCAAACCCCAGTACCGCAATATGGTCGGGCCAGGAGCCCCTTTCGGGGCGGAGGTGCCCTCACCTCCCGACGCCGACGACTGGGAACGCCTCGCCGCCTTCATGGGACGCGACCCCCGAGCATCGCTCGGCCGGTAAGGGTTGCAGGGGGAGGGCCGGCTCGCAGCTCCGGCTTATCGGGTTCTTGGTGTGAGCTGCGTGGGTGCAGCCCACGGATTGTCCTGGATGCTGGCCGTGAGCGGCGAGAGCCTCGGTCGGAGAATGATCGACCTGAGGGGTCAGGATCGATGCACTGCCCGTTTTCTGGACCGGCTGTCGAAGGAATGAGGGCAACGCAACAAGTGGGAGCTGGCCGTAACCTCGTTGTTCACGGTGTTCCGTTCGTAGTCACGCCTTTAGGGTGTCCAGTCTCCATCTACCCAGGAGGACAATATGCCCAGTGCGAGCAAGATGAGCACACCGCGAACGGTGGACCTTGATGAGATCGAGGGACGTTACGCGCTTTTGGGCCGCTACACGGCGGCGTTCGAAACCTTCAAGCAGGACGTCGACCCGGCCCAGCTCTTCATTGGGCTGCCCGGCGATCGCTGCCAGTGTGACCACTGGGGTGTCGTCACCGAAGGTCAGCTCACCTTCCGGTGGGCGGACCATGAGGAGACCTACGTGGCCGGTGACGCCTATTACGCCCCGCCCGGCCACCTGCCTCTCGTGACCGCCGGCACCTCGGTCATCGAGTTCAGCCTGACCGAGGAACTCGAAAAGACCATGGCTGTGATCCAGGGCAACCTGGCCGGGTCGGAGGTGCGGCGGTGACGACGGCGGCCGCGGACACCAAGGCGGCGGTGGCGCGGCTCATCGAGTTCCTCGAGACGGGCATCGTGTCAGACGGGCTGTTCGCCCCCGACGTGTTCCTCGACGTCTCGCTACCGCAGTGGCGAGTGCAGGCGGACACCGCCGCAGACGCCGTCTCGGTGCGGGCCGGCGGCCATCCCTTCCCGGGCCAGGTTCACGTCGAGCGGGTGAGCCAGACCGACACCGGGTTCGCCGTCGAGTTCGAGGAGCGGTGGGAGCACCAGGGTCAGAACTGGTACTGCCGGGAGATGATCCGGGCCGACGTGGTGGACGACACCATCGTCGAGATGGCGGTCTTCTGCACCGGCGACTGGGACGAGGCCAAGCAGCGCGAGCACGCCAGAGCTGTACGGCTGCTCCGTCCCTGAAAGTCGAACCTACCATCGGTGCCGTGAGCGTTTCATCGAGCGTTGACGAGCTCCTCGACCAGGCCGATGCCCTGCGGCTGGCCGGTCGGGGAGCCGACGCCTGTCCCCTCTACGACGAGGTGATCGACCGGTCCCGCTCCGATGGCGATCTGATGCGCTGGACCCGTGGGGCGTTAGGCGCCGCGTCCCTCTACGTGTACGGAACCGATCCGGGCAAACTGCCGGCGCAGCTGTACGACCTGCTCGCTCGGACCGTCGACGACGCCGACCGGGCCCGCCTGGGCGCCGCCCTGGCCCGCTGCTGGGCCTACGCCGGCCACTCCCCCCGGGCCCGGTCGTTCGCCATCGAAGCCGTCGCGGACGCCGAGCGCAGCAACCAGCCCGAGCTTCTGACCGACTGCTTGGACGCCGCCCTGGCTTGCAACTGGGGACCGGACGAGCTGGCGGGGCGAGTCCACCTGGCGGCTCGGTTGGACGAGATCGCCGCCCACGTACTCGGCGCCAACGCCCGCCTGCAGGCCCACCTGTGGGGGTTGCAGGTGGCGTGTGAGGTGCTCGACCTGCAGAGCATGCATCGCCACATGCGAGCCCTCGAGCACCTCGGCGACGAGTCGCCGCGTGCCCGGTTCTTCGCCGCGTCGAGGCGCCTGATGCTCGACCTCCTGCGGGGCCGGACCGACACTGCCCCCCAGCTGATCGCGGTCGCGACCGAGGCATCGAAACAGGCTTCGCTGCCTGACGCCTGGATGGTGATCGCAAGTATGAAGGGCTACTCCGCCGCCCAGGCCGGGGATGTCGAGATTTGCGCCGAGATCGCCGCCCGCATGGAAGGCTTCGCCCTCGGCGAGGGTTCTACGCCGGTGTGCGCCGAGGCCGCCTACATGTGGGGGGCCGCCGGCCGGCCCGACAAGGTGAAGGAGCTGCTGCACTCGCTGCACGGCCCCGTGCTGGACGACTTGCCGACCGACGTCAACTGGCTGCTCACCCTGCAGTGCAGCCTGGACGCCGCCCTGGGCGTCGACGACCGGTACATCATCGAAGTGGCCAGCCGTCTGCTCGAGCCTTACGCCGGGCGGGCGGTGTTCAACGTCGGCGCCGTCATGTTCCACGGTCTCACTGACGACACGCTCGCCCGGGCCGCTGCCGCCTTGGGCGACGACGTCACCGCAGCCGCCCGCCGAGCGTCAGCCCTGTCGACCTACATCAGGCTGGGGGCGTCCTGGTGGCGCGACCGGCTGTCAAGCTGGCAACCGCCAGCCGCGGCCGCACCCGACGCGCTGCGACTGAGCCCCACGGGTGACGGCTTCTGGCTAGTTGGAACCGCTGACCAGTATGTTCCCATAAAGACCCTCAAGGGCTACTCATACCTCCGGGAGCTGCTGCGCCGCCCGGGCCTACCGGTGGCGGCGATCCACCTGGTCACGGGCGGCTCCGGCACGGTCGAACAGTCGGGGGTGGCGGCGGGGCTCGACGTCGCCGCGCTCGAGTCGTACCGGAAGCGGCTGAAGGATCTCGACGCCGAACTCGCAGAGGCCGAGGACTGGTCCGATACCGCCCGCCGAGGGGCGCTCGAGGCGGAGCGAGACGCCATCGTGGACGAGCTAATGGCCGCGACCGGTCTCGGGGGGCGCCAGCGAGCCAGAGGCTCCAGCCGGGAACGGGCCCGCGTCGCCGCCACCAAGGCCCTCACCACGGCCATCGACCGCATCGCCGCGGTGGACCATTCAGTCGGCCGCCACCTCCAACGCACCATCCACACCGGCTCCTCCTGCACCTACCAGCCCGACAGCGACCGTCCTGTCGAATGGATCCTCGATTGACTGCCATACCGTGCTCCAAGTCGACCTCGTACCCCTGAAGGGTCCACAAGCTCCGGTCTGCTGTTGTCGGGTCGCCGGAAGAGCCCCAGGGATGCTGTCTGGACTATCGGCGGTCCAGCCGGGGGTTCCGGCGCCGGCGACGATGAGAGGCTCGGACGGCAACTGGCTGTTGTTCGTGATCGGCAGCTGCCACATCCAGTGCGGTGGTTCACGCAGCCATTTCGTATTCGTGGATCAGGCCACCGAGCACGTCGTGTCGGATGATCTTGCCGCTTTGGGTTAGGCCCACAGGCCGGGGACGAGGCAGTTCGAGCCTGAGTCCTCGATGTGGCCTTGTTTGGTTGTAGTGGCGGAGATAGTCGGCGATGACGGCTTCAAGGTGTCGTCGGGAGAACACAAGTAGTTGGTCGAGTCATTCGGCGCGGATGGTGCGCACGAAGCGCTTCGCGAACGCGTTCGCAGGCGGCGATCGGATCGGCGCCTTGATGGCCTCCGTGCCGACCGAAGCGAACAGGGCGTAGAAGCTGGCGGTGAACTTGGTGTCGCGATCGCGAATCAAGAACCGGAACTGCCGGCCTGCCTCATCGAGGGCGCTTGTGAAGTTGCGGGCTACCTGGGTCACCCACGGCCCGTTCGGATTGGCGGTGACGCCGACCAGGTGGACGACGCGCCTTTCGACCTCGATCACGAATAGCACGTAGTAGCGCCGCAGCAGCACGGTGCCGACGGTGAAGAAGTCAGTGGCCACGATGCCGCTGGCCTGGGACCCGAGGAACTCGGCCCAGGTCGGGCCCTCACGCCTCGGCGCAGGCGCAAGGCCATGGCGTCGAAGGACGTTGGCGACACTTCCCTTGGAAACCGAGACGCCGAGCTTCTTCAGTTCGCCGACGATGCGCAGGTAGCAAGGTCTGGTCGTCCCGGTCGGCGATGCGGGTACGTCCAGCGTCTGCGCCCAGCGCCCAGCGCCCAGCGCCCGGTGCCGGGACAGGACCGTTTCGGTGCCACGAGGAACGCCCTCCAGCGTTCCTCTGGGACCAGACCTGCGAGCAGGGCCACGATCGCCCGGTCTGACCAAGTGAAGCGTGGGCGGGCCACCTGACGCCGCAGCACAGCGAGTTGGTGGCGCAAGACGAGGACCTCGGCGTCCTTCGCGACCGCATCCATCCGGTGCACGCTAAGCACCGCGACCACGCGACAGACCAAGGAGTACAGGAACGAGAGCGCCACACCGAAGAGCCTCGCTGCCAGAATCGTGGCTGCTCAAGCCGGGCGTCGAGTTATTGGACCCTTCACGCACCCGGTGACCATCCAATCGAGCCGCTTGAGGTACTGTTCAGTTCCGGTACGGTAACGTTCCGGTACGGTCTCGTATAGGAAGGTCCGTGTGTGTGGTAGGCGGCAGAACGGTTTCCAACCGCGGGACCAGACCGGTCGTGGCCGCGGTGGACGATGACCTTCGACGTCGCGGTGGGCGCCCCCTCGATGTGTCTCGGGATGACGACCTGCGCCGAGCGGCTTTGGAGTTGGTGGCTGAGGTCGGCTATGACCGCTTGACCATCGACGCGGTTGTAGCTCGGGCTGGTGCGGGCAAGGGGACGGTGTATCGACGGTGGTCGGGAAAGGCCGAGCTGGTGGTCGATGCCGTGAGCGCTCTGCGGGGGGGGCCAAGAGTGCCGGATACCGGGTCGCTGCGTGGCGATCTGGAGGCCATCACCTGCGGGATCGAACCGATCTCCGAACCTTTCGAGTCGGAGGTGATGGCCGGGCTGGCGTCGGCTCTTGTACACGATGTCGACCTCCATCGGTCGTTTCAGGATCACTTCATCGCGCCCCGTACCAAGGTATTCGCGGCGGTGTTCAGCCAAGCGGTCGAGCGGGGAGAGATTCCCCCCGAGCGCAACCTCGACCTGCTGGTCGACCTGTTCCCGGCCCTCGTCTTGCGGCGCCTGTTGTTGACGGGGAAACCTCCCGATACCGCCTTCGCTCGACTGGTGATCGACGACGTCATTCTGCCTCTCGCTACTGCCCCCGCCGCGCCGTCTGCCCGTTCGGGGCGCTCGACGCCCAAGCGGCCCAGCAAGTAGGAAGGACCAGCCGTGTCAAGATCCACGTCTGAACCCCGAGACGCCGCGGCAGCACAACCCAAAGCGAAGGCCGGTCAGCACCTGGGTTTGGCATTGGTGGTCATCGCCTCGGCCCAGCTCATGCTCATTCTCGACGCCACCATCGTCAATGTCGCCCTGCCCACGATCCACCAGAGTCTGCATTTCTCTACGGCCAACCTCGAGTGGCTGATCACGGCCTACTCGCTCACCTTCGGCGGCCTGCTTCTCTTCGGTGGGCGAACGGGCGACCTGTTCGGCAAACGCAGGATGTTTATGGCCGGGATCGCCATCTTCGCGGTCGCCTCGCTCTTAGGCGGATTTGCCACCGGTGAGGTCTGGCTCATTTTCACCCGAGGCCTGCAGGGGGTGGGAGCAGCCATTGCCTCTCCCACCGCCTTGTCGCTCATCGCCATCACCTTTGCCGAGGGCCCGGCCCGTAACCGGGCCATGGGTGTCTACGCGGCGATGTCCGGGGCCGGGGGGGCTGTAGGCCTGCTGCTGGGTGGCGTCCTGACCACCTACGCGTCGTGGCGATGGGTGTTCTTCGTGAATGTGCCCATCGCGGCGCTCGTCCTGTTCTTGGCTCCCAGAGCGCTCCCAGAATCGGATGCCAAATCCGGTGGGCTCGACCTACCGGGGGCGGTGACAGTCACGGCCGGCATGGTCTCGCTTGTCTACGGGCTCAGCCATGCAGCAAATCATCCCTGGGCAAGTACCGGCACGATCGTCCCGCTTGTCGTGGCCGCGGTGCTGTTGACCTCGTTCGTGGTCATCGAGACCCGCACCCCGATGCCCTTGATGCCGCTTCGGATCTTCGCCAACCGCAACCGAAGCGGCGCCTACGCCATCATGCTGTGCGTCGGCACCGCCGTGTTTGCCATGTTCTTCTTCCTGACCCAGTTCCTCCAGAACATCCTCGGCTACAGCCCCATCAAGACAGGAGTGGCCTTCTTGCCGATGGTCGTGGGGATCGTTACCGGGGCTCAGGTCGTTTCCCGACTGGTCGCACGGATCGGGATACGACCTCCCCTCCTCCTAGGCCCTCTCTGTGCCGCGGCAGGCCTAGCCTGGCTGTCCCGGCTCACCCCGACAAGCACCTATCCCGATGTCCTCGGCCCGATAGTGTGCATCGGGCTCGGAATGGGACTCGCCTTCGTGCCCCTGACCCTCACCGCGGTCAGGGGAGTGCCCAACCAAGACACCGGCCTTGCGTCGGCTCTGTTGAACACCGCCCAGCAGGTCGGCGGGGCGCTCGGGCTGGCCGTGCTGGCCACCGTGGCCATCAACGCCACCCGGAACAAGGCGACGTCCCTGGCCGTCGGCGGTCACGGACATCTCACAACAGCCGAGATCCAGGCGGCTACCACGCACGGCTACACCACCGCGTTTCTGGTCGGTGCCGCCATCGCGCTGGTCGCATTCGTAATCTCGCTCACCGTGATCCGAGTTGATCGAACCGTGACGCCGGCGCTGAACGTCGCGGTTACCCGGGCTTAGCACCCCGCCCTCGCGCCCGCGGACATCGGAGAATCGACGGTCGCGTCAGGACGACAGCGTCTGTTGATAGGCGGCGCGCTCGTGGCTTCGTTCCCGGCCGCTCGCTATAGCTGTTCGCCCTCGAGGTGGTTTCTCCCGACTGACCCGACCCGGGTGCCGCGGCAGCACCTCGTCGGACCTGGGGCTGACGGCACACCCTTTGGCCTCCCCTAAGCCACGACCTCACTACAGCGCCCGGCCGGGCCATCCCTTGCGGGGTATCCGTGGTCAACGACGCTCACCTGACCCGCCCCCCATTTGGGCGTTCCGGAAGCGGTTCCGCTTACGGGAGGGCGTATTGGTTGTTCAGGGTCCGTAGCGGGCCTGCGGCGACAGTGAAGATCGACTGGGCGTGCGTTAGGGCAATTTGGGGCATGCTGAGCGGGATGAATGAGCCAGGCGAGTTGGTGATACCGATTGGTCTGGCTGATGCGGCCGAGCGAGAAGGGCGCCAGGGTTGGCTGGCCACCCTGGCGGAGACGATCAGACGCTTGCGGTGAGGGTCGAGCTGATCGGCCCCCACCGCCTGCTCGCGGGGCGTGGTTGGGTCAGGTGGCGGCGAGAGAGAGGGTGTCGGCGCCGTCTTCGGCGATGGTTGCGTTTGTGGCAGGGCGGCCCCGGCGGATAAGGGTGACAGTCGCTGTGGCTGCGAGTGCCAGCACGATGGCGCTGAAGGTAAAGGCCGACGTGTAGCCGTGGATGGCGCCGGCCGTGACCGATGAGGTCGAGGTGCCGTGGCTGGCGATGTAGGACGCGGTGGCGGTGGTGGCGATGGTGTTCATGAGGGCGGCGCCCATTGTGCCTCCGGTCTGTTGGGTGGAGTTGACCAGGGCGCTGGCCACGCCGGCGTCCTCGTGGCCGACGCCGATCAGGGCGGTGCTGCTCATAGCCACGAACGACAGTCCCATGCCTAGGCTCACGATTAGTTCGGCCGGGAGGACGGTGCTCGCGTACACGGTGTGAACGTCGAGGGTGCTGAATAGCGCGAGGCCTGCTAAGGATAGGAGGAGTCCGCTGGTCAGGAGCGCCCGCGGCCCGAAGCGGGGCAGCAGGCGGCTGGCTGCGGTGGCGCCGGTGATGACGCCGAGCGAGAACGGGAGGAAGGCGAAGCCGGACTTCAAGGCTGAGTAGTGCAACACGGTCTGGAAGTAGTACGTCAGGGTCAAGAAGGTGCCGAGGAGGGCGGTGCCGACCAGCAGCGAGGCCAGGAACGACCCGCCCCGGTTGCGGTCAAGGACAATCCGGAGGGGGAGTAGCGGGTGAGTTGAGCGTCGCTCGATGAGGACAAAGGCCGAGAGCAGCACTGCGGCCACGGCAAACAGCGCGACGGTCGTCGGCGAGCCCCACCCGTCGGTGCCCGCCTTGGTGAACCCGTAGACGAGGGCCAGCAGCCCGCCGGTGACTGTTGCTGCACCAGCGAGGTCGTAACCGTGATTGGCCGATGCCCGGCTTTCCGAGACGTAGCGGAAGGCGGCCACCGCGGCGGCGACCGCGATGGGCACGTTGATGAGCAGCGTCCAGCGCCACGAGGCGTACTCGGTGAGCACGCCACCGAGGATGAGGCCGATGGCTGCGCCCGCACCTGCGATGCCGCCGTACACGGCGAAGGCTCGGGCCCGTTCCTTTGGTTCGGTAAAGGCGACTGTGAGAAGTGAGAGGGCGGCGGGTGCCATCACAGCGGCGAACGCGCCTTGGAGGGCGCGGGCACCAAAAAGCATCGCCGCGTTCTGGGCGAGGCCGCCGAGCGCGGAGGCTCCAGCGAAGCCGATGAGGCTGATCACGAACATGCGCTTGCGCCCGAAGTAGTCGGCGATGCGACCACCTAGTAGCAGCAAGCTGGCGAAGGAGAGGGTGTAGGCGGTGAGCATCCACTGGCGGTTAGCCGTCGAGATGTGCAGGGCCCGCTGTGCTGAGGGCAATGCGATGATCACGACTGACGCGTCGAGCACGACCATCAGCTGAGCCACCGCGATGATGACCAGCGCTCGGAAGCGCTTGGGGTCGAGACCCGAACCCGGTCTTCCCGACTGGCCCGGGCGGTCGAGAGTAGAGGCCTGCTCGACGGTTGAGGTCATGGTGTTCCTTTCAAAAAATGCAAAGAGGCCCCCGAACCCATCACCCCGGCGTTGCCTTCGTCAGGCTCAGTTTGGACCGGGGCTGGTGCAGACGGCCCAGGACGGCCTATAATGTGAAGTGGAGTTCCGGTTCCGGTTACACTATACGGAGCTAGAGTTCCGTTTGTCAACGGGAGGGAGAGATTTTCGGTGGGACCCACGCCGAGCACCGCGGGGGGGTGCGACGAATCCAGTTCGACGCGCCCGTTGCGCGCCGACGCGCAGCGCAACCGGGCCCGCATCCTCGAGGCGGCAGAGGTGTTGTTTGCGGCGGAGGGGATAGAGGCCCCCGTTGACGCCATCGCCGAAAAGGCGGGAGTGGGCGTGGGGACGCTCTACCGCCACTTTCCCACCAAGGAAGGGCTGTGCGAGGCCATCTTGCTGGAGCGGCTGACGGAGCTCACCCTCGACGCCCGGGCGCTGGCCGAGGCCGAGGATCCCGCTATCGCGTTCTTCGGCTTCCTCGACCACGTCGTCGAGGAGGGGGCGGCCAAGCGGGACCTCATCGTCGCCGTGACAGGCGTTGGCGCGGAGTTCGAGGTGGCTGCCGCCGATGTGAAGGAGGGCCTGCGCGACGCCATGGACACACTGCTGCGCCGGGCCCAGCGCGCCGGTGCCGTACGCTCCGACGTGACTGTGGACGTGGTGATGTCGTTGGTCTTCGCCACGTGCCAGGCGGCCGCCCATCCAAGCGCCGGGCCCGCAAGCGATCTCCTCGCCATCATCTACGACGGCTTACGGCCACCGGGCCACGCCTGAGCGACAAACCGGCAGCGTTGCCGGCCCGTAGTGGCGGCAGAACCGCGACCGCCTCGGCGAGCGCGACGGTCGTCGCTGGGACGAACTCCTCGGTGCGAGCTGCTTCGCGCAGATGCGCCACGCGTTAGAGAGGTCGTCAGCCACATTCACCGGCGACCTTCCGGCTGGGCCCTCATCCAATGTCCGGGTCACGGTCATGCTTGGCGACGGCACCCGCGGGCGCAGCTCCTCGAACTCCGGCGGGCTCACCGTCAGCCGATCAGCCGCCGGGGCCTCCTCGGCCAGATAGTCACGCGCCAGTTCCAAAGAGTGGTCTCATCCACGCCCAGGCGGCGGCCCATCGACGCCCAGGACGCGCCGGTGGTCAAGGCCAACTGCACCGCCTCCCGGCGGAACTCCTCCGGCCTCAACCGAAAATTAGGTGTCCAACAGGCCGGGGCAAAACCAGAGCCGTCTGCGAGTCACACGTCCGGTTGGAAAAGCACAAGCGCCGTCTGGGATCCACCTTTGTTCGTGGGTGAACCGGTATCTTTTCGAGCTGAAGATTGGAGGTTCGACATGATCAGAGCGCTCATCGTCGGGGTCATCTTGTTCCTCGTTTTTACCTTCCCCGCCACCTTCCTTCTGATGCTGTTCCTGGGCAACCTGGGAAAGCACCTCAGCTACTGGGGGACTTTTCCGCTGGGCATCCTCGTTTCGGTCCTCATTGGGGCCTCCGGTTCGGTAAGCGACGCAAGAAACATCTAAGCCAGCCGCGGCCTTTGCTCGGTCGACCTCGGATCTTTCCGAGTTGTCGCTTGGGGTTGCGCGTCCGCCACCAGGGCGTTTTGACGTGCGGAGATGGGTGTTCGAACTTGGTCTGCCCTCGGCCCGGGGAGGTGGCCGCCGTGACTCGGACCACGGGTGATCCCGGCACTCGGGGGAGGAGATTGTCCCACCTCACTCGCCCGGTCGCTCACACCACCTGCACGGCGACGCCCTCGGGGACCTCGACGGTGAACTTCCCCGTCGAGGTGTGCAGAACCAGGTCGATCTCGCGGGCGTCCCAACTGGCGGTGGTCAGATCCAGTCGGACTCTCCCCGTCGACGAGGTCACGGTGGTTTCAGCGGGTAACTGCCACCCGGCACCTGGCTCGAGTCGACTGATACCGGCGTCCAGCCTCAGCGGTTGGGACAGCCTTCGGGAGGCGGGGTTGGGCGGACGAGGGAAGGCAGGGCCGCCATAGCCGCTTCGAGGTCGGCTTGATCGTTGGCGGCCCCCTCCAGAGAGAGCCCTCTCCGGCTGACGAGGTCGTGCAGCCGGGCGATGGCAGCCAGCCGGTCGCCATCATCGACCGGCTCGGGTGGAAGGGGAATCAGCTGATCGTCAGGCACGTCGTCTTGCCCGCGCCGTTCGGCCCGACCAGGCCGACGACGTGGCCGGACGGGATCTCGAGGTCGCACTCTTTGAGCGCCCAGCGGCGGCCGTAGCGCTTGCGCAATCCATGGGCACTCAGGACCTGGTTCACGCAATGTCCTCTTGAGCGTCGGACCGAAGCAATTCGCATACCTCGGCAACCGTGGCTTCGATCTTGGCATCCAGTCGGTCTCCGATGGCAGCTATCCCGTCATCGTCCAAGGAGGTGAAAAGACTGGACGGAAGCATGTAGGAGACATGGACGCCCCGTTGGTCCGCGTAGACGGCTGCTTGAAAGGGGGCAAACAGGGAGCCTTCAGGCGCGCTGGTGATTACCTCGGTTGCAATCAGTGGGTTCCCGACCAGGTACTGCGTGGCGTGCAGTGCGGGACCGCGCAGAGTCATGAGGGCCCCTTGGTCGAGCCGGAAGACGGCAAGAAAGCCTGACGGACCGAGTGTCGGAGTGATCGCGGCTTGCACTTGTGACCATGCTGGCTGCGAGATGACCAGGTTGGCGGTGACGGCCGGGTCGAGGAGTGGGACCCGCTCGTCGAAGCGAGCTCTCGTCGATTCGAAGTCGGATCGACTGTCGAACGTCACCACCGAAAGATCAATGTGTTTGCAGGCTCTCACAGTCATGTTGGCTCCTTTTCTGTCGGGTGCTGGTCGGAAGGATCGCTCCTTTGCCGTTCCTGGAGGGTGGGCAGAAAAAGACCTCAAGGTCGGGCCACGGCGATGGCTTGTACGGCGCGGAGCCGCCCGTTGGCCAGACCACGCACGAGGTTGTTCGCCTTCTCCACGAAGTTATCGACGAACACGTGCAACCCGAGCGGGCCGGGGGGAGACTGCCGGAAGATCTCCATGATCGCGACCGCTTCCTCCGTCCTGTCACTCCAGTGGGTGACCGCGAGGCCGGCAGACTCGATCGTGGTCCGCAACCGGGCAGCTGGCGCCAGGTGGCTCAACCCGGGCTGGTCAGCCCACGGCAGGGGGAAGTCGAGGGCGCCCGGTGCGCCGGCGGTGATGTCCCAGATGGCGAGGCGCCCTTGTGGTCGTAGCACCCGGCGGGCCTCGTTGTAGAGGCGGGTCTTGTCGGCCACGTTCATCTGCACGTGTTGGCTCATCACCGCGTTGAAGCTGCCTGAAGGAAACGGCAGGTTCGTCACGTCCCCCTGCTGCACGGAGATCGAGTCGTCCAGTCCGACCAGCTGGTTGAGCCAACGAGACGTGTTGCAGTACTCCTCGGTGAGATCGACGGCCGTGACCCGACAGCCGAACCACTCGGCGAGATAGCGGGCTGTGCCGCCAACGCCGCTGCCGGCGTCGAGCACCTCGTCGCCGCGCTCGATCTCAGCGAGCTCGGCGAGTTGGCTGGTGGCGATTCGACCCATGGTGTGGAAGTCCTCGAGGGGTGCGAGATCTCCGCGCTGCAGGTCGCCCAGGTCCATGCCGGCGGCCAGAAGGGCGTCCTCAATGCGGCGCCTGGAGAGACCGGTTGCGTACTGTTGGTCGAGGCTCATCGCTGGCCCTGCGTGCTCATGATGTCGGCCATCAGATCGGCCACGACTCGGGGTTGATCGTGCTGAGGCCAGTGCGATGCGTCTGGCACAAGGTGCAGAGACGGGTCGGTGAACAGCCCGGCGATCTCGCCGCCCAGGGACGGGCGCAGGTAGCGATCCGATTCTCCAAAGATGATCGAGACCGGGACCTCCATGCCATCTAGTGCGCCGCTGTCGACGAGTTTGTCCTGCTCGTGCAGGGAATCAAAGAGACTGGCCGTCCAGGCCCGAATGGCGGCGAGGGCGTCCGGCTGATCGGCGCTGCCGAAGAACTGCGGCAGGATGGACTGCACGGCGATGCCGTTGGGGTCGAGAGCATCCATGCCCCACTGATCAGCGGTGAACTGCAGCAGCCAGAGACGCTGGGCGTCGTCATTGACCATCGCGTCGGCGAGTGCCACCAGGTCCGGGTCGGCGAGGAGTCGGATCATCTCGGGGAGCCTTAGGGAAGGCAGGTGCCCGAAGATGGTGTTGAGGAGCACAAGGTGGGCGACCCGTTGGGGATGCGCCACGGCGAACCCGACGGCGTCGGGTCCAGAGGCGTCGTGACCGACGAGCACCGCTCGCTCGATGTCGAGTGCGTCGAGCAAGGCCTCGAGCTCGGCGGCATGCTCTTTCATGGAGAATCCCCCGAGCTCGGAGCGCTCGGATCGGCCGTAGCCGTGCCAATCGAAGGCGACCGCCCGTTTCGGGCTCAGCAACGGCAGGAGCCGGTCATAGATGGTGTGGTCGTCGGGGAAGCCATGCATGAGGACGATGGGGGGATCGTCACCGGGAATCTCGCGAACGAAGAGCGTGCCGTTCGGCGTCTCGACGAGGCGATCATGCGGGGGCAGCGTGGGTTCAGTCATGTCAGTGTGTCCTTTCAACCATTTGTAAGCGGAATCTCAGGGCCATGCTCCACGCTCGTTAGCGCTTGGGGGAAGTCTTGGGCCGGCGTCGAGGGCGGCTCTCGGTCGGTGGATCGAGCCAGTCGTCTCGACGCAACCGCTCGATATCGGCGAAATCGCCGAGGATGCTCACGCCTTGGCTCATGGCGACGTCCTTGTCGAGGGCTCCGGACATCAGCCCGACAATGAGCTCGGGCCGGCCGGTGACGACGACGTCGGGCGACGGCGCGGGACCGGTGCGTACCTCCACGCTGCCGGCGGTCGAGGTAAGGGTCAGCATCTCGTCTGGCGTCCGGACTTCGATCTGGATGTCGGGCCGTCCTGGGTCGACGCCACCGAACATCAACTCCAGGGGAAGCTGGAGCCACCGAGCTCGAAACGCGTCGGTGCCCTGTCCGGCCAGCATGAGCGGCGCGGCCCAACGGACCAGCTCGTGCACGGATGCTGCCAGCTTTCGACCCCACTCGGTGAGCTCGTAGCGGCCCTCTCCGTCACGACCGATCACCCCCGCCCCCTCGAGTTGGCGTAGCCGCTCGACGAGGAGGTTGGTGGCGATGCCGGTCAGGCCGTCTTGGAGCTCGCTGTAGCGAGAGGGGCGAACCAGCAGCTCGCGCACGATGAGGAGGGTCCAGCGGTCTCCGACCAGGTCGAGGGCTTTGGCGAGGGCGCAGTACTGACCGTAAGAGCGCATACCGGCAGCTTACACTTGATAAACTCTATTGACAACCCTTGATTTTCTGAAGTCCCGAGAATCAGGCGCAGATCTCCGGAGCGGCGCGGACCCACACCGATGGCATCGTGATTTGCGGATGTCGCATTGTGGCAGGCGAGTTCACCCAGCACAGCCATCCCGAGACCGACGAGTTCTTTCTGGTGTTATCGGGCAGCCTCGCGATCAGAATGGAAGATGGCGAGGTGACGTTGCATCCGGGTGACACTTTCGTGGTGCCTCGGGGGTGTGGTCACCAGCCCGAGCAGGGGTCGAGACCACCTTGCTGCTTTTCGAGCCCAGCGAGACGGTCAACACGGGAGACACACCGAGCTCGCTGACAGCTCCGAGAACAGTGGGGTAAGCCCTGGGTGCCGGCGTAGCAGACGAGGTATGCAACTGTTGGAGCGCCACATTGCGCTCGACAGGAGTATCCCCTTATCTGTCGCGCAAGTGTCCTCGATCGCCGGCCCGGAGGCGGTTAACGCGGACTCGGCCTTTCCTCAGAGCCAACCCGCGACGCTCGCCGTCGCCTGCGGTCACGGTTCTAGGGTGGGGCGTCTCAGTCAGCTGCGACGCAATCGGAGTGCAGAGTCGACGCGGAAGTGCCGGTGCATGCCTTGCTCCCTCGGTCGGAAGAAGTTGGTCGCTTCGGCGATTGGGATTACCTCAGGCTGGTCGACGTCGTAGGTGCGTCCATTCGTGACCACGGCCGCCGAGCCGCTAGCGAGAACGTTCTTCAACCAATCCGTACGTTCACCATACGGAAGCGCAATCAACAGACTGTCGTCCCGCTCGACGGCCACCACCGGGGTCTCGTAGATCCGGGCGGATCGGCGCCCGACATGACGGACTACCGAGGTGTTGGATCCTGCTCTGCCGGCTGACTTCATGGCCAGTGGGCGGGTCGTTCGGGTGAGCATGCGCAGAGCGCTTTGGAGGTGTCGCTGCATCCGGGTAGGTTCTCAATGTCAATTGGCGGAGGCTCGATGGTAGCGCCGAAAGACCCACGGGTCCGACTCTTGTGACCGCGGCTGCGGTCGAGGGCGCGCAGACACGTGGCGCTTCGAACGCAAAGCGCCCTATACCGTTCACGAACCCCTGGCCAAAACGATTAACCGAGAGACTCGCCACGCCGGTCGGCACTGCCTGCGCCGAAGCAGAACACGCCGCCAAGCGCCTTCGGCGTGACCACTGCTCCGGGTTTCGATACCCTCCGCCGGAGCCGACTTCGATGCCAAACACGACCGCGGGTTCCTGCTGGGCGGCCCCCTCCAGGGGTCGAAACGGCTCCGGTCGGCGCCGGTGATCAGCATCTCGGGTTTCCGTAGCGGGTGCCAGAGGCCGGTGGGTCGTAGCGTTGGACACATGACCTGGGATACGCGGCACCGGAAGTCGTCGCTGGTGATCCGACTGCTCCTAGCGGTTTGGATCGCGGTCATCGTCGTTGTGCTTTGCGCCACGGGACGCTGGTGGGGCTTGGTATTCGTCGTCCCCCTGGTCCTTGACTTGTACCTGCTCCGCCGGATCGTGGCGGCCGGCTCCAGCCGGTAGCGCGGTGTCGCCGAGCTCGTCGATCGGGACGCCCGGGCAAGATTGTCGGCTTCCAACCCGGTCGATCTCCGCCACTCGTCGAAGGGGCAGACGACGGGAACCGCCCGCCGATGGGCTAGCCCGGAGTCGGTAGTCGTGGCTCGCATCGTGGCGTAGCCCCGATGAGTCCAGCTCTCTCGTAGGGTCACGGCCGTACGGCTGATATCGACCGACCCATGACCTTCGAGGCGCTCGCCTCCGACGTCGTGGGCCTGCTCGACCACCTCAACATCGAGCGAAGCGACGTGTTCGGGCTCAGTCTCGGTGGGCTCACTACCTACCACCTGCTCATCGACCACCCCGGACGGATGCGGCGGGCGGTGGTGGCCTCGGCCGACTTCCGCAACGACCGGGGAGGCGAGGTCTACCCCGAGCGCCTCCCGACCGACGCCGACTTCGCGGCCATGCGCGATGCCTACGCGGCGGTGGCGCCCGACCCGGCCCACTTCGACGCGTTCGCCGAGAAGACGGTAGCGCTGGTCCGCGGATTCGGTGGCTGGAGCGACGACCAGATCCGGGATATCGAGGTACCGGTGCTCGTGCTGATCGGCGACACCGATTTCATTCTGGTCCCCAACGCGGTCGAGGCCGCCGAGCTTCTGCCCCATGGCCAGCTGGCCGTCCTCCCGGGGACCACCCACATCGACATGACCACAAGCGAGCTGGTTCCCGCTGTGGTGGAGACGTTCCTCCGGCCCTGAGCCGATCGTCTCGCCAGCTTCGGTCTGCACGTCCAGATACCCATCTCCGACCTTGCAGTCCTGCCGGCAAGTGCGAGGGTCGCAGACCATGCGGGTGAGCACGATGTGCCACAGGGCCGCGTTGGCTTGGCGGTCACCCCCGCGGTTGAGCCGATGTGCTGGAGCCACCATACCGTTCTCGGACGGCGTGACCAGGTGTCGCTTCCTACCTTCGCTGCCGCACGGGTTGGAATGATCATTAGGCCGAGCGGTAGGACTCATGCGTCAAGCAACCCTGGTCATCAAGCCAGGTTCTCCGTCGCCTCCCCGTATCCGCCCGTGGGCGGGTCAGGGTCGAGGCCGTAGACCAGGTAGACCACGCCGGTGGCGAACCGCTGTGAGGACAGCAGGCGGAGCGGGATCTGTGAGCCGTCCTCCTCGAAGAGACGCAATCCGGTACCGGCCAGCACCGGATGCACGAACAGATGCAGCTCGTCGAGTAACCCTGCCGCTAGCAGTTGCCGTACGACCGAGACCGATCCGCTCAGCGCTATCCGCCCAATGGTGGAGTCGGCCTTGAGACGAGTCACCTGCGCGATGAGGTCGCCCTGGAGCTGCTCTGAGTTCCGCCAAGCGAACTGGAGGGGTTGGCTCGAGGCGACGATCTTGCGCATGTCGCCGAGGTGCTTGGCCATGGCTGTGTCCGCTTCGCCGGCTAACTCCCGGGCGGGCCAGGCGGCGGCGAAGCCTTCGTAGGTGACCCGGCCGAAGAGCATCACATCCGCGTCGTGGGTTGTTTCGACCGCTTTGCCCATCTCGTCGTTGAAGTAGGGAAAGTGCCAGGTACCGACCATCGGGTCGACGACCCCGTCGAGGGCCATGAACATGCTGGACGTGATAGTCGCCATCGAAGTCTCCTCGATTCAAGAACGCTGGTCTGTCTGGTTATCAGACGGCGGGCGCAGTTGGGACTCATCGCGCTGGCTGACTCGGTTCCACCGGCCGACCCGTGCAGCGCGGCGACGTGGCGAAGTCCAAGCAAAGCTTCCCCGCCGATCACCGGGAGCCCCAATAAGACACTGGTTCGGTATAGGACCGCGGTTCGGACGAGCCACATCGAGGGCCGGACGCGACGCCGGCATCTTCCCAGGTCAAAGGCCCAAAGAGTCACCGGCTCGTACCCACACACATCATCGGTGGCAGCGGGAGTCGAACCGCTGTCTCCCTAGAGCATCGGAGGAGCATCACGAAATACTGGGAAAAGTGTCTCGATAAAGCGGACTCCTAGCCCGCCCAGATCGCCGGGTGCGAGGGGCCTCTCTCGGCACTTGAGAGCCTGCCCGAATGGCGGTCCCAAAATCGAGGCGGTTCAGACAGTCGCCCGCGAGAACGTCATGTGCGTAACTCCGCTTGGGGACGAGATCGCCTCCACGTCGTAGTCGTTCTCGAGGCCCTCCAGTCCGTTCCAGACACGAACGCCTCGGCCGAGCAGGATCGGAACGACCACGACGTGCATGTGGTCGACGAGCCCAGCAGCGACGAAGTCGCGGATCATCGTAGGACCTCCGCCGAGGTGTACATCCTGGTCGCCGGCAGCCTTCCGGGCCGTCTCAAGCGCCTCGTGTCGAGCACCAGCAGGTGGAGACAGTCCGACGAATGGCTAGGAGGAGACGAATGGCTAGGAAGATTTGTCAATGTCCGGGAGTTGCCAGGACTTGTCGAAGAATGGTTCGAGAGGTCCGTAGAAGCGGAAGATCGGGAACCAGCCTCGTCCAGGCACCGTCTCGACCCAGTTGTTGTCCTGATCTGCCGGCATGGTCGGACCGAAGTAGATGTCTGTCGTCCCGTCAGCATTCTTCGCAGGATCTCCGAACATGCTGACTGAGGGAAACGACTGGCTGTTTTGGAGTTCGGAGCGGCTCAGGCTGTCGTAGACGAGGACGGACCAGAAGTTGTTGATCGGGACTTCGGCTGGCACCGACAGTTTGTAGTTGTTGGCTCCGTCGAGGAAGTCCCCGTCGCTGTCGCGGTAGGTCCACAGGTATTGCGAACCGGCGCCGACATGCTTGGCCATCATGGCGGGCGAGTTCCCCAAGGCCATGTAGTAGACGAAGGCCCGCAGGTCGAGCTGCAGTATCCCGTCCCGCAGGAAGGTGTAGGGCACGCCGCTGACGGCCTGCCAGTAGCGGCCCTCGTAGTAGTAGGTGCTGGGGTCATCGGAGGCGAAGGTGTTCACTCGGGCGAATGCCGACGCGGTCTGGGCGGCCTCGCCGAGCAGTGCGACGCGATCCGGGTCGTTGGGGAACGGCGCGCCCTTCACGATGCCGATCGCCTGCAGGTAGAACCGCTCGGTGGGAGAGAACAGTTCGGCCGGTTCTTCCTGGACGATCTGATGAAGGTGTTCGAAGAACTCGATCGTGTCGGCGTGGATGGTGTCGATTGGTTGCCCGGAGCCGTTCAGGAATTCCATGGCCGGCGAGTCAGCGGCCTGCGCGAGGGGGTAGACCTTCAACTGCTTCATCAACGCCACGGCTTCATCGGGCTTGCCGTCGACCAGGAAGCCGCGGATCCCGTAGCTAACGCCGAAGGTGGGTGAGCGGACCTCGAAGTATCCGTCCGGCACGTCCCCGTCATATCCCGGAGGCAGGAACAGGTACTTGCCGCCCTGTCCGCGGTCTGGGCCGAGGACACCGAAGTCGACCAGGAAGCGTTGGCGCATATCCATCGCCAGCCCCAGCATCTTCGGCGGCACCTCGACCACCGTCGGCCCGTCCTCGTTCAGATACAGGTAGGCGATCGCGTAGACGGTCTCGGTGTTCGCGGTCAGCAACAACGTCTGGGCATCCATCAGCGACTCCCAGATCACCACCTGGTTCGACCGCCCGCGCGCCGAAGTCCTCCAAACCACGGCGTTCAGACATCACCCCGACCGAGGGAACATGCGCTAGATATGCCTCCACGGCTCGATTGACCACGAGCTGCTCACGCAACGCCGACGCCGTGTCGTCCGTCGGATACCCGTTCGCGAACTCGAACTCGCCGAACCGGGTCGACACCACACCCGAATTGATCCAGCCATGCCGATCCGAGCCACCCGACCCAGTCATCGCCACCTCCGTTGCCACCCATAGAACCGGCAGACCCGAACAGCGAGTGAACTGCCCTGGGCGAAAAGACCATATCCGCTCGTCGGGTCGACCGCCGATCGGCATGCCCATTCGATTGTCGCCATGGTCGGGACTGTCTTAGACCGATGTCAGGTGGGGTGCGAGCAAGTCGGCCGGTCTGGCCCATCCGAGCGTCTTGCGGGGCGGGTGTTGATCTCATCGGCGACATGCAGGAGTTGCTCGGGCGTCGCATGGCCCAGGTCAGTTGCGACGGTGACTGGAATCTGCCCTGTCGAGGCGGCTCCCACCGCCAGCCGGATGTGTCGAGGTCGGCTGGGGACTGGATTACTCGTGACAGCGTGTCGCGGGTCCGGTCGGTAGCGAATCGATGATGGTGCGGCCGCACCCTCCGCGTCGGGCCCGAATCGCTCGGAAGATCATGTCAGGCCATTCCGGCGCGAAAGCCGAAACGATACCTCGACGACCCGTCATTACGCGCCTTACGATTGGATCCGGGGCATCCCAACAGGGGGTGGACGATCCGCCCGAGGACGCTGAGTTTGACGCCCGTGGCGGCAGCGGCACCGGCACCCGGCCTCGTGCCACTGGGAAGGTTGGGAGCTCGAATCCCGACCTCCAAGCGTGCGAGATAAGTGCAAGCCATGGGGTGTGACCTGGCGGATCTAGTGCAACGACGCCTTGGCCCTCCGTGTCGTGTTGTCTTCGGGAGAGACTTCCCGGCTTGTGAGTTGGCATACTGCGAGGGTGGAGACCAGCGCAGACGGGATCGATTTCCGAGCATCGGATGGTTTCGGGGCTTGGTTGGCGCGGGAGTGGGTCAGCCTGGTCTTCGGCGTGCGACTGGCCCGGCCAGTAGTCGGACTCGCGAGAACGACACTCGGGAAGGGCTATTGGCTAGTTGCTGCGGACGGGGGCGTGTTCTCCCGAGGTGACGCTAGGTTCTTTGGATCGACAGCGTCGAGCACCTCGACCGTGTCAACCATCGGAATCATCGCCGCTAGTGGAGGCGGTGGCTACGCTCTTGTGCGCTCTAACGGCGCAATCACGAACTTCGGGAGCTCCAAAGCCTGAGGCAGTCCCGAGCGGCAAGGCCGCTATCTTGCCGCGCCCCCTTGGAACCTCAAAGGCTGTGCAGACGACGATGCGAGTGAACGCATTCCGCGCCAACCACTGCCGTTGTTGGAGAGGTCCAGGCGCGAAGTAATCGCAGAACAAGGGCCGTAGGGCCGAATACATAATGGCCACTCGATAATCCTGCGCGGAGATCATCTGCGAACACGCCGGAACGGCACCTCGGGCACGCACTGGAGATACCGTTGCCGGGCGCGCTGTTTGAGGGGCCTCAGTCGAAGATGACGATGGCCTGCTCGGGGCAGGAGGCGGCGGCATCGAGGGCGGCCTGCTCAAGTTCAGTCGGTACGTCTTCGGAGATGACGGTGGAGTGGCCGTCGAACTCGCTGAGCTTGAACAGGGCGGGGGCTCCCATAGCGCAGAGCGTGTGCCCCTGGCATTTGTCGGGATCGACTCGAACCTTCATATCACTTACCCTTAATCCATCGCGCACAATGCGTGCCGTCGAGCAGCGTAGGATATCTCCAAGGTACCCTGAAGGCGACTGGGAGGGGGACTGCTGATGGCAGTTGAACGCGACAAGCTGAATCCGATCGATTTCGATCGGCACGGGGCCTACGTCGGCCGCTTCTCGGAGATCACTCGCGAGCTGCACGCGAAGTGCCCGATCGCCTGGACCGAGACCTACGGGGGCCACTGGGTGGCCAGCGGGTACAGGGAGGTCTTCGAGATCGCCCGCGACCGCACTTTGCTCTCCAACGATCACGACATCAAAGGCGAGCGTAAGGGCTACCAGGGAATCTCCATTCCCAGTTCCGAACAGGCCAGAGGCGGGTTCTTGGAGATGGACCCCCCCGAGCAGCAGGACTACCGTCGCATATTGGACCCTTACCTGTCGCCCGCCGCGGTGGCCCGCTGGAAGCCGATGGTCGAGGACCTAACCCGCGCCTGTCTCGATGAGCGGATCGAGTCCGGCATGATCGACTTCGTCGACGACTTGGCCAATGTCGTCCCTGCTGTCATGACCCTGGCGCTGATGGGCCTGCCCCTGGTCGACTGGGTGATCTACTGCGAGCCAGCTCACGCCGGCGTGTACACCCCACCCGACTCGCCTGACATGCCCCGCGTAGTCGCCGCTTCCATGGCGATGGCCGCCCGGCTGACCGAGTCGATTATCGAGGTGCGCAACCGACCGCGCCCGGGAATGGTCAACGGCCTGGTCAACGGGCTGATCTGCGAGCAACCGGCGGGCGACGAGGACATCAGGGACACGCTCATGCTGCTCATCGGGGGCGGCTTCGACACCACCACCGCTCTGACAGCGCACAGCCTGGAGTGGCTCAGCCAGAATCCCGCCGACCGTGACCGCCTGCGCCGCGACCTTCCCACGCTCATCGACCGCTCCACCGAGGAGTTCCTGCGCTTCTACACCCCCGCGCCCGGTAACGGGCGCACAGTCACCCGCGACTACGAGCTTTCCGGAAGGAAGCTCGAAGAGGGCGACCGGCTGTACCTGTCGTTTGCCATGGCCAATCGCGACGTGTCAGTCTTCCCCGATCCTGACATCATCAAGATCGACCGCAAGCACAATCGCCACACCAGCTTCGGACTCGGCCTCCACCGCTGCATCGGCTCCAATGTGGCCCGAGCCACCTTCAAGACCATGCTCACCGCAGTGCTCGAGCGGATACCCGACTACCACTGCGATCCGGTCGGGACGGTCCATTACGACACGATCGGGGTCATCAACGGCATGAAGCACCTGCCGGCCACCTTCACCCCGGCTAACCGCCTGGGCGCCAGCCTTGACCAGACCATCGGCCACTGGCAGAAAGTCATCGACGAGCAGCGCCTGGCCGAACCCGTCAGCAGGGCCGCTCAGGAGCCACCATCCGCAACCTGACGCAACACTCATTGGTCGCCCCGGCCCGCTTGGGGTGCCCGGACCGGGAGCGTCGTTTGCGGCCCACCCTCACTGGGAGCGGGTAACGGTCGAATTCTAGTGTTCCCGGGCGGCGTCGCACGTATCGGCCGGATCGTCACAGACGAATATGTTGAGGTGCCCGTCGATTGCGGCTCGGTTCGGGAGGTTGCCCGGATTCTGGGAATGCCTCAAGGTAGGCCTCACCGATTTCTCGGTCGATCCACTGGAGAGGCAGGCCCCATCGGCCGACACGTCTCGCTCCAGCGATTGAGATCGCGCCGCCGAGGATGGCCGGATGAGGCTGTTGAGAAATCAGGTGGAACCGGATTGCACCCAGGAAGGGTTGCGGATAGGACAGACCAGCATCCGTTTGCTGACGTAGCCCGAGCCAGTGTCCCTGTCGTTCCTGTAATCTTGGCCTCGCGGGCAAATCAGATGCCTCGGAGATTCGCGCGGAGGTCCTCCGACGTGATCCGCGCGCAGGTTGCGACAACCTCGTCGAAATACTCGACCAACGAACGCCTGCCTTCAAAAAGGTAGACGCGAATAGCGGTGTCCAACCAGGCTTGCGCCATGAGCACCACTGTCCATGTTTCCAAGGACGGGCGTTGTTGGCCGAGGCGATTCTCGAGCACCGAGAGGAGACCCTTCTCGAACTGTCGGATTCCAATCGACAACTGGGCATACGCGAACCGTGGCTCCGTTTTGAGTACGGTCCGGATCAGCGCGAGGAGCTCCCGGTCGTATCCCTGCTCGCACAGCTCTCTGACAACGGCATGCAGACTGACAACCGGCGGCTCCGATGCCGGCCGATCTCGAAGACGGTCTATGGCGACCTGGTGGCGAACGAGGAGGTGG
The DNA here is from genome assembly GCA_963783945.1 of uncultured Actinomycetota bacterium. Taxonomy (GTDB): domain Bacteria; phylum Actinomycetota; class Acidimicrobiia; order Acidimicrobiales; family Palsa-688; genus CAWAPS01. Next base: position 1,112,165 of record CAWAPS010000002.1, on the reverse strand, counting down.
TCGAACAGGATTGCCTCCTTTGTCGGGAAGTGGTCGAAGATGGTGCGCCGACCCACATCTGCGGCTTCGGCGATTTGATCCAAAGTCGTTTCTGCGTACCCCTGACTTATGAAGAGTTCGAGCGCGGTTCTGGCGATGCGTGCTCTCGTCTCCTTGGCCTTGCGATCTCGAATCGTGGTTTTAGCCACGCATCTGATCGTACCGGTCGCTCTGCTGTAGCCCCGGGCATCTCGGGGTCTGAGGAGGTGCAGATCAACGACCGGTCGGATTTGGAAGTAGTCAGATGCACCACTATGTCCGGAGAACGTTCTGTCTGTCTTCGCGCCGCGGTCCGTTGACAGCAAGGGCTCCCCGCACTAGTGTGACATCGCACCAGTGCGCTATAGGGGGGGACCTATGAAGCGATTTAGTTCGGCCATCCCGGTTCGAGTGGCAGCTGCCCTCAGCATGACGTTGATCGCGCTGGTCGTCGTGCGTCCCCATGCCCAGGGCGCGTCTGCGAGCCCAGCGACGGCTGCCCGGAGGGCGCCGGCCAGGCCATCGGCGGCGGATCCAACTGTCAGTCGGCCGGTGCTGCCCAGCAGCGGCATTCAACCCGCCACTCTCGCTACGACGTTCCCGCTGTCCGAAGTGGGTTATGAGCAGTCAGAGCACTTCCTCTCGGGTACCGCCACCAGCTACGTGCCCAGCGACTACCCGGCCTGTCTGCCCTCCTGCACCTCAGGGCCGTCTGACGGGCAATGGTCGGTGGTGCCGCACTCGACGGCGCCGTACACGACCCGAGTGGTGGTCTACCGCCCGATCAACCCTAGAAAGTTCAACGGCACAGTTGTGGTCGAGTGGCTCAACGTCTCTGGGGGTCTCGACGACGCACCCGACTGGGTGCTCAGCCACAACGAGCTCGTCCGTGACGGCTTCGCGTGGGTAGGGGTCTCGGCCCAGGCCGTCGGCGTGAATCAGCTCAAGTGCCCCGCAGCACTTCCGCTTCCTACGACGTGTGTGGCCCCCGGTGATCCGGTGCGCTACGCATCGCTGTCACAGCCTGGCGACAGTTACTCCTATGACATCTTCTCCCAAGCCGGGCAGGCCGTCTGGGATAACGCGGCGCAGATGCTGGGCGGCTTGACCCCACGCCACGTCATCGCCGCAGGCGAGTCGCAATCGGCCAGCCGCCTGACCACCTACATCGACGCCGTGGCGCCGCTGGTGAACGTGTACGACGGCTACCTCGTGCACAGCCGCAGCGCATCGGGTGCACCCCTGTCCCAAGCCCCCGAGGCGCCGTCGGTCATCGACCCGACGCCCACTCAGTTCCGCAGCGACCTGCGTGTCCCGGTCTTCGAGTTCGAGACCGAGACCGATGTGGCGGGCAGCCAACTGTTCGACCGTCAGCACAACACGAACCTGTTCCGACTCTGGGAGGTAGCAGGCAGTTCGCACTTCGATGACTACGGCCTCGTCATCGGGCCGGGAGACACCGGGAATGGACAAGGGGCCGTCTCGAACCTGGCCGCCATGCAGAACCCGCCAAGCACGGTATCCGGTTTCACCTGCAACGACCCGATCAACACCGGTGAGACCCACTGGAACTTGAACGCCGCCTTCTGGTGGCTCAACCAGTGGGTGGTACACCGCACGCAGCCTCCTATCCCTCCGCTCCTCCAGGTCAAAACGACTCCAGGCGAGCCCGTGGTGTTCGCTCTTGATAACAACGGCAACGTCCTCGGTGGCGTGCGATCCCCTCAGGTCGACGCACCGATTGCAACACTGAGCGGCGTCGGGAATAGCGGAGCGACCGGTACGTCTGCGGCGTTCTGCGGGCTCTTCGGCCGTACCCTCCCGTTCAGCGCCAGCCAGCTCGCCGGTCTCTACCCAACCCACTTCCAGTTCGTCTTCAAGTCCGATGCGGCGACACTGAAGGACGTCTTGCGTGGCTACATTCTCTTGCCCGATGCCGTTGAGCTGGACCATTCCGCCCTGGTTTCAGACATCGGCTAACGGCTTGTGCGCAACTGAGACCGATCAGCCACAGACCCGGGCCGCTCCCGCCGGGCCGAGCGAACCCCCTGAGCTGCGGCCTCTAGCACGTGGAGATCGGCGAGGATTCCTGCGGCGCGGAGTGCATACTGCATTTGAACGGTGCTGGACAGGAGCACGTCCCGGGTTCCGCTCGCGAGGAGAGTTGGGGGAAAACCCGTTGCGAAATCACCGAAGACAGGGGATAGGTACGGGTGGCTGCGATCGTGACCGCCGGCCTACAGGAGAAGCTCCCTCCGGTCGTTGCGGGTCAGCACGGTGTCGACCCCACGGTTGGTCTGGAATGTGTTGCCGGAACCTGTGAGACCCACCGAATCACCTCACCTACGTACCACACAGTGGTTCCGTTCTCGGACAGCTCAGCGACGACCGTGGCGGCCTACTCGATGTCCAAGGGCGCCCTTCGGTTCCCGATCGACGAACCGCTGCCGGACGAACTGGTCGAGAAGCTAGTAACCGTCCGCCTTCGCCAGTTGTCTGTCGGGGGCCAATAGCTCTACACCATCCGGCAATCTCGCATCCACGGGACAGGGCACCGAGGAGCGCCGCCGATCGACGGTGACCGGAGGGCCTGTCCAAAGCCGCATAACCCGCGCCCCACTATCGCAGCTGGCCCGTAGCCCCAATCGCCGGGACCGCTACGAGGTTTCCTCCGCTCAGCTCGGCGCCTGGTCGGCCAGATCCTGGAGGAACCGCGGCATCCGGCCGGCGCCGAAGTCGTAGAAGCGCACCCAGGACGGCGTGATCGTGATCCGTGCCATCTGCGCGTACATCTTCCGGCAGTTCTCCTCGAAGGCTGCGGCCCCTTCGGCGTCCATGCTCTTGCGTGCGGCCATCAGGTATTCCTCGACCACCCCCTCCACAATCTCGACCTCCGCCCGCCCGCGCACCGACAGCGCCCGCGCCGCGCCGGGCGAATCGCCGGTGTCGATGGCCAGCGCGACCTCCGGACGGGCCGACAGCGCCGCGACCTTCGGCGAGTTGGTACCGGTCGAGATCACGAAGTGCTCGCCGGTCCACCAAAACCCGACCGCGATCACCCGCGGCGTCGCATCAGAGCCGACGTAGGCAAGGTGCGCAGCCGAGGTGGCCGCCAGCATCTCCTGCGCACCGGGTGTGTTCAGTTCGACGTCGATCTCGTGCCGTTCCATAGTCGTCTCCTTCAGTTGTGGCGCGACCATCCTCGTCGCGTTCGCACCGGGGACGGCGCCGATCACGGGTTCTCGACGTCGTCCAGGGACGAACTGGCGACCCAGTAGCTCCGCTCGCCACCGCGTTGCGCGCCGCCCACACCACGCCCATGGCGGCCGACGAGGCCTCGGCCACTATCCCGAGCGAGCCGGGGTCCCCAACGGTTGAGGCCACCCAATACGGCGAGCGAGACCCGCGACTTCTCCAGACTGACAGTCCGTGCGACTAGCCAACCAACCGCCATCCCGACCGGAGCCGGCCGGCGAGAAGGGTCGCTACCCGCTCGGCGGCTTCACCGACGCCACCTTCACCGCCATGGCGGTACTGGAGTTGGGCGAAACGCCGACTGGCCCTTCTAGCACCTCGGAATTGCGGGCGTCTGGGTCACGTGTGGGTCACGAAGCCGATTTTCAGCCCCGTGCTGAGGTCGTCCCTGACGATCGGTGGGTCAGGTGTGGGTCCTTCTTTCGCGCTCAGGCGGGCTTGCGGGCTTCGATGAGGGTGCGTGACGAGTAGGCCACGAATGGGCCGTCGGTTTGGATGTGCTGGTGGAGTTGGTGTAGACGGTCTCGGTAGGCGTCGAGGGTGAAGTCTGGCACCATCCAGACGACTTTGCGGAGGAAGTAGACGACGGCGCCGACGTCGAAGAAGTGCATCTGTAGCCGTTCATTGCGTAGCTCCACGACCTCGAGTCCCGCCGCTTGGGCCGCGGCGGCTTCGACCTCGGGCGCCCGGGGGTGGGCCTGGGGTTGGGGGCCAAGGAAGTATTCGACCAACTCGAAAGCGCTGCGGGGTCCCACGTGCTGGGCGAGGTAGCTGCCGCCGGGAGTGAGGACCCGGGCGATCTCGGTCCACCAGGGGCATATCGGGTGACGGCTGACCACCAGCTCGAACCCTTGGTCCCCGAAGGGCAGGGGCGGCTCGCCGGAGGTGGCCACGACCACCACGCCCCGAGGGTGCAAGAGCTTGGTGGCACCTGCGACGTTCGGGGGCCATGACTCGGTGGCCGCCATGGTGGCCGGGAAGCTCTCGGCTCCGGCCAGGGCCTCGCCGCCTCCGGTGTCTATGTCCAGCGCGGCGGACGTCGCGGCCAGGCGTCGGCTCATGAGCCGCTGGTATCCCCATGAAGGGCGTTCTTCGGTGGCCCGCCCCTCCAGCCACGAGAAGTCCCAACCTTCGACGGGCGCGTCGCCTGCTTCGGCTACCAGTTCGTCGAAGATGTGGGTGGCCATCAGGACTGTCCGTGGTTTCGTGGGGTGGCAAGCGGGCTGAGGTCGGTCATGCGGTCAGGCAAGCGCGTTCTCCTTGCGCAGTGGGTGGCGAGGCGCCGACTGACGGAGTAGACCATGATCACCACGATCGTGATGACCGTCCCGATGTGATTCATGGATTCGCCTCCCTCGTTGTGGTGTCGGGCACGAAGGCCGCCAGTAGCAGCTGGCGCACCGTGGAGCGGGCCCGCTGGTCGTCGATCTCCGCCGTGGCTGGATCGCGCTGGCGGTGCTGGGCGAACCAGGCGATCGTCTCGCGCAGGAAGTGGGCGGCGATGTCGGGATCGGCGAGCGGGCGCAGCCCCCCCGACGCGGCGCGGCTGGCGAGGAAGGCGGCCGGAGCTCGCGCTCCTGGCGTTCTCACGAGTCGCCGTCGAGTGCATAGCCATGGATCAGAACGATCGGGCGGCCGCTGCCTAGTCCTCGTGGTGGATCTCGATGCGGGCACTGTTCTCGGTGCCGACGGTGACAGAAGCCATTGCCTCTCTCCCTTTCTTGGATTCCCGCTGGGAGCGGGTGTTCCAGGGTGCGGATGGACCCCCCGGCCCTCGCACCTGCGACGGGCCGGGGCGTCGTTGCGAATCGGTGAGACCGGCCGATCACTCCCGGCCTGGGAGCCGCGTGGTGACCTCTTGGACGAGCCACAGGTTGGCGTCGGGGTCGTTGAAGGAGCAGAAAGACCCGTAGCTGGTGCGCTCGGGGTCGGGACCGGGCTGGCGCGCCTCAACGGGGAACGGCGGGCCGTGCCACACGTCACTTACGTCGATACCAAGTTTGAGGAGTTCGTCGTGGGCCGCCTCGATGTCGGAGACGACGAGGGTGGCCTGGATCCCCCCAGCAGAACCCGTTGGGAGTCCAAGGCCGAACGTGATCGAGGCCGGCGAGCCAGGGGGTGTGAACTGGACGAAGCGAAGCCCATCCATCGGCGCAACGTCGTCGTCGAGCCGCCAACCCAGCTGCTGGTAGAACCCCTTGGCCCGGTCGACGTCAGTCACTGGGACAATGTGGTTTTCGAGTCTTATCGTGACGCTCATGGCAATCTCCTGCCTTCCTTGGTTTGGTTATTGGTCCTGTGTTTCCGTTAACGCTGAGCTGCTTCGTGGGTCTCATCTCGGGTCAGTGAAGTGCCACCTGCCGGAATTCGGTGTCCTTCTCAGGGTCCTTTGACATGCTCGATAGCGACGATTTATTTCATCGCCGCTTCGACGATGCCAATGTCCTGCTCCGTCGTTCCGCCGCTGACTCCGACGCCGGCGATTACCTTGCCCTCGTTCATGAGCGGCACGCCGCCGCCCATCGCGGTGTATCTACCGCCGGCGATGAGGAGGAGGGGATAGAGCTCCGCGCCGGGTTGCACGACGGGGAGGAGGTCAGCGGTGCGCAGGCCGACGAGCGCGGACGTGTAGGCCTTTCGCTCCGAGATCTCAAGGGAGAATACGGGCGCTCCGGTCATGCGGTGGACGAGAACAATGTTCCCGTGGATGTCAATGACGGTTACCGCGACGGGTACGTTTTGCTTCAACGACTCGGCCTCGACCCGCTCAGCGATTTTCTTCCCGGTCATGAGTAAGTCCATGGTCTTGTGTTCCTTTCGGAGGTGAGATAGGCCGTTCGGATGTCAGCGCTCGCCCTTGAGGCCGAGCTGACCCAGGTGGAATCCGAGCCGATTTTGGGTGTCTCCAGGCTTCTGGAGCCCTTGCTCCAGGAGGGTCTTGATTCTTTCCTGGGCCGCTGGTCGCTTAACGGAGGTCATGCAGGCATCCCAGCCCGCTCTCATTTCGACGTCGGGCGGCAAGCTGGCTTCGTTCACGAGGCGCTTGGTGTTGGCGATCGCCCACTTGTCGAACGAGGCGATCCGGGTTGCGAGTGCGTCGACGAAATTGTCCAACTCGGCATCCGGTAGCGCTCGGTTCACGTAGCCGTAGAGCTCGGCATCGGCAGCTCGGATGTCTTCTGAACTCAGGAGCACTTCGAGGGCGCGTCCACGGCCCATGACCCGCGGCAACCGCGCCATGGGCCCTCCACCAGCGACGAGGCCCACGCCCACTTCCCACTGCGACAAGAGCGCTCGCTCTCGGCTGGCGAAGCTCATGTCGCAGGCGAGCGCCAGTTCACTGCCGTTCCCGGTCGCCCGCCCCCGGATCAGCGCGATCGAGACGAACGGGGCCCGCGTCAGGCGCACCAGGACGTCCGGCCATGCCTCGAGGCCGGTCGGACCTTGCGGGATGCTGGTCAGATCCTCAATGTTGGTGAGGAAGTCGGAGTGATTCAGAAAGACGCCGTCGACGGCACTTTCGAAGACCACCACCTTCACTCGGTCGTCGTTCTCGAGCGTCGTGACAATCTCTCGGATCTGCCAGACGAACTCCGGACCCATGAGGTTGAGCGGCGGGTTGTCGAGCAAGACTCGAGAGTACGAGTCTGTAACTCGATTGAGCCTGACTTGCGCGGCCTTCGCTGCTAAGGGCACGTCAGGGGTGCTCATAATGACCTCCGGAGTTGGTGTTGACCTAATCAGGGTGGCGCTTCTCGCTCGGCCTCGCACCTGTGGAAATCCCTGGTCCGTGGGGTCGAGGTGTCGACTAGGGGTTTCCACGGGCGCGACGGGCGGGCCGAGACGCGAGCCTTACGGGAGTATCGGTCGGCCGGCGCCCGGTCTGTCACCCGGATGCGAGCCAGACCCCGAAGAGAAAGGAACGCTCATGCCCAAGGTCACCGTCGGGCGCGAGAACTCCGTCCCGATCGAGATCCACTACGAGGTCACCGGCGAGGGCGCACCCGTGGTGCTGCTCCACGGCTTCCCCGATTCAGGACGCCTCTGGCGTCATCAGGTGCCGGCGCTGGCCGGCGCCGGCTACCGGGTGATCGTCCCCGACATGCGCGGATACGGGCGTTCGGCCCGACCCGTCGAGGTCGGCGCCTACGAAATCATGCAACTTGTGTCGGATGTGAGGGCGGTGCTGGCCGACGCTGGCCTACCCCGGGCCCACGTGGTCGGCCACGACTGGGGGGCGGCGGTGGCGTGGGTGCTGGCTTCAGTGGCGCCTGACACCGTCGACCGCCTGGTGGCCCTGTCCATCGGGCATCCGGCCACGTTCAGGGGCCACCCGGGTCAGCTAGATCTCGATCAGCTGGAGAAGGCGTGGTTCATGCTGCTCTTCCAGTTCCCGGGTGTGGCCGAGGAGTGGCTGTCCGCGAACCAATGGACCAACTTCCGGTTCTTGTTCCGTCATCCGGACGAACACGACGTGATCGCCGATCTAGAAGCGAATTCGTCTCTGACCCCCGGGCTCAACTACTTCCGGGCCATCGTGGGCCCGGAGTCCTTCGTCGGCCCTCCACCCGCCCTCCCCCTGGTGCAGGCCCCAACGCTGGGTGTCTGGAGCAGCGGCGACTTTGCGCTGACCGAAGCCCAGATGACCCGCTCGGCGGAGAATGTGGCCGGCCCGTGGCGCTATGCGCGTCTCGAAGGACCAGGCCACTGGATGCAGCTGGAGGCACCGGAGCGGGTCAACGCGCTTCTCCTGGACTTCCTCACCCCTGCAGTAGCCCCGGCCTCGGCTCTCAGGGCCAGGCTGTAGATCCGCCCCCGGAGCGGGGCAGTGACCGGTCGGGCTGGCTCCGGGATACCCCGCTCCCCACCAGGCAAGGCGAGAGCATTCCTTGCACACGGCAGAGTGCCATGGATGACGGTGTAGCCCGATCTCTATCGCGGCTGTCTCCCATCGTGGTGTGGTTCACCTTGACCGTACCGTTGACCGTGTTGCGCATGACGCCTGTCCAGCAGTGCTCAGAGCGGCAATCGACACAGCTCCGTTGACCTGGCTGTCCTCGAGTTTCATTCCACCCCGTCGTGCCAGGCGTCTCTGCCGAGGCTCCCACGCTCATGTCGCGCTGCTCGTTTTGACCTCGTTGGATTTCGCGTTTGACACCACTCGCCCCTCAGACGGCTCGTCGCACATGTGGTTGTATGTGGTCGGTTCGCTGGTGCGCCGCCGCCGCTGGGCACAACACCGCCTGGTCGGGGCTCTTCGGGGCCGGGGGGACGGTCGAATCCGTGGTCGTCTAGGGTTTCGGAGCGAATGGCCGCTCAGCGCCAGCCGGGGTTCCGGGGCCGGATGAGCGAGTGCGAGATGGGCGGCGACCCGCTCGATCGGCCGTCACCGAACGGGATTCTGACCGATGTGGCCCAGTAGCGACCTGGGCGGCGCCGTCGCTGCGGGCATGCGTGCATGGGTCGTGTTCGCGGTGTGGGCCGTCGTCGGCCCGGTGCTGGCGGCCAAGTTCCTCCGCTGGGGGTAATCCGTTAGGCGGCGACCTCGGCGAGCAGGGCGTCGATCTGGGACATGCAGGCCTGCATGCCGTCAACGACGCCCATGGCGATCGCTTGCTCCATGCCTTCGAGCGAGTCGAAATGCGTGGTGAGGATCATGCGGGTCGTGTCGCCCGCCGCCTGGATGTCGATCTCCATGCGGGTCATGGAATTGCCGTCGCTGGGAGTTCCGTCATCTTCGACGATTGCGTCTTCGACCACGAGCCTGGTCGGGGCGACGACCTCGACCACGTTCCAGGTGCCGTCGAACCTGTCGTCGCCGTCGGGGCTGGACATGTAGTAGGTGATCGTGCCGCCCGGCGTGAGGTCGTGATGCTCGAAGGTGGCCGGGAATCCTGGCGGACCCCACCACCGCTCGAGTAGGCGCGGGTCGGCCCACAGCTGCCACACGTTGGTGATGGACGTCTTGAACTCGGCAGTGATGACCATCGTCTTGGCCTCCGCGTCCTTGTCGACATGGCAAACGGTCATTCGTTTTCCTTTCCAGTGGTCTGGTTGAGGACGTCTTCGAAGCGTTCGAGGCGGGCCCGCCACCGCGTTTCGAGCTCATCGAGAAGTTCGTGGGCGCGGCGCAGTTGGTTGACCTCGCCGCGCACGAGCTGTTCCCGTCCGCTCCGGTGCTTTGAGACCAGACCGGCGTCGACCAGGACCTCGACGTGCTTCTGCACCGCGGTGAGGCTGATCGGATACAGCCGGCCGAGGTCGCTGACGGAGCGCTCACGGTCGAGCGTCTGCGTGACGATGTCGCGCCGGGTTGTGTCGCTGAGCGCGAAGAACAGCCGGTCGGTCTGTTTCTCGAGCTCGAGGGGTGCTACAACCATTTGGTTGTAGGTTACACCTCCCGCCGACGATGTCAATCGGGCAGCGCGAGCTGTCTTCGCCGGATAGGCACTCATCCCGCACCCTGACAGGCGACCTGGGCTGAGAACTCGCGGGGCCCGGCGGCGAGCTGGGCCAGCGATTCGGCCAGGCCGCCCCTGGCGGTGACGGCGCGGCCCTGCAGGGCGCGCAGGAGCTTGGTCTCGTGGTTGCTCGGCACGCAGAGGGCTCCATCGGAGGCGACCACGCCCATCGCCAGTCGCAGTACGGCCGGGGTGGCTCGGCCGCGCTCGACGAGATCGCCGACGCAGAACCCCCGCCGCCGCTCCGGATGGTTGGAGGTGGTTTCGTCGGTCTTCGTCCGCTCGCACGTCGCCGCAGGGAAGCGAGCAGATGAACGTCACGGCCCAGTGAATCCGTGCGTGACGACCCCACCGTTGGGTTCGCACCCCTCATAGCCCTCATGAGACCCAACCGTCCGATGAAGGGTCGCACTCCTGGCCCGAGGCAACAGTCCGCACACAACGAAGCAATCCCAAGTCTCGCAGTACAGAGGACTCGCCTCTAATGTTCCTCCAGACCGTCCCCAAATTCCACTTCCGGGCCGTCCGGAGTTCCTATGGACGAACCCTGATGATCGTCTTCCCCTTGCGCCGCTCTGACGGGTTAAGGGCGGCGACGGCGTCGTCGAGAGTCGCGACGTTGCCGATGTTTGTCCGGAGTCGTCCGTCTCGCACCCGCTGCACGATCTCACCCAGTTGGCCACGATCGGACTCGACAACGAAGTCGACCACTAGGCCGTCGTCGGGCCGCGCCTCGGTCGGCCCGACGATGGTCACCAGCGTTCCTCCGGCTCGAATCAGGCCTACGGACCGCTTCTGGATGTCGCCGCCGATGACGTCGAACACCAGGTTGACTCTGCCGACGTCTTCCAGGACGTCGTTGTCGAGGTCGACGAACTCTTGCGCGCCGAAGTCGAGCGCCTTTTGGCGGTCGCCGGCGCGTCCGGTGCCGATGACGTATGCGCCGGTCTCGTGTGCGAGTTGCGTCACCATCGTCCCGACTGCGCCGGCCGCGCCGTGCGCAAGGACGCTCTGCCCCGCCTGAAGGCGGCCGTGCTCGAATAGCCCTTGCCATGCGGTCAGGCCCGAGATCGGCAGGCTCGCGCCTACCGTGAAGTCGACGTCGCCCGGCAGTGGCGCGAGGTTGCGTGCCTCGATCGCCACCTGCTCCGCCAGGGTGCCGTCGCGATACCAGTCCGCGAGGCCGAACACCCGCTGTCCCACCGACACCCCCGTTGTGCCATAGCCGAGGGCGGTGACCACTCCGGCCAGCTCGTGCCCGAGAATCGACGGTGTCCGGTCACGGCCGACGCGATCGGTCGGGGTCGAGGGCCACTCCATCTCATCCGGGACGAATCCCGACGCATGAACCTCAACGACGACATCGTTTATCGCTGCCTGCGGCTCGGGCCGCTCCACCAGCGTCATCCCGGCCCTTCCCGCAGCCTGGTCCGCCACCACGATCGCCTTCATCCGGCACCTCCCTGTATCCAGTCCCTCAGCTGCCGATCAGCTCCACCAATACCACCTTTCCAAAGCGACCCATCGATTCCCAACGAGCCGTGGCCCGGTTTCCTTGGTGCCGGCGGTGGGTTGGTCGGTGCGGTTTTCATCTCGCCGTTCATCAAGCCCGGCACCGTAAGCCGCCTACAACCACTTTTCCCTGCTGGTCCGGCACAACGTTGCACATACCTTTCCGCACTTTCGCCAGAGGCACGTCGCTCCAGCGCCAGAATGCTCCTATCGGGGAGGTCTTGTCACCCGCGCATTCTGGCGCGGTCTCACGATCTCCCCGGTGTCCGCTGAGGGACGCGGGATCGACTATGAGCCGGGGACCGAGACCGGCCGGGCGTTCGTCGTCTTTGTCCGGTTGTCTTGCCGAGGCGACGACGGCCGACAATACACCGGACCCTCGGGACAAGAAAATGCTTGCGTTCTGTCCGATTCGGACGATTGTCGTGCTCTGACATTTTGATAGCCTCCGGAGGTGCCGGTGGCGCTGGAACTTCCGCAAAGCCTGGGCCGTCGGCAGCGCAAGAAGCAGGCGACTCGGGACGCGCTGGTCGACGCGGCACTTGAACTGTTTGAAGCACGTGGTGTGGACATCACCACTATTGAGGACATCAGTAATCAGGTCGATGTCTCCGCCCGCACCTTCCACCGATACTTCGGCTGCAAGGAGGATGTGCTGTTCGCGGACTCGGCCGAGCGCCAAGAGCGGTTTGCCTCGGCCCTCGCCGCTCGCCCTCGGGACGAACCACTGCTCGAGTCGTTGCGGGCCGCTGCGTGTGAGCTGGCAGCGATGCTCGTGGAGCAGCCCGAACGGGAACTCCGGAGGCTCCGGTTGATCGAGCAGGCGCCCTCGCTGCACGCCCGCCATTTGCAAGCCAGCGAGGAATCAGCGAAGGCGGTCGCTGGCTATTGCGCTACCCGTCTCAACCTGCGAGCAGATGATGCCCTGCCTGTTCTCCTGGCGGCGTGCACGTCGGCCGCACTTCGCACCGCTCGTCGATCTTGGGCCCAAAACCCCTCGCTCGACCTGGTCGGTGAGGTCGACCACTGCTTCCAGCTTCTGAGCCACCTCGCTGAGGTAACCATGCCTACGGGGCGGAGGAGCCGGCGGCGATGACGCTGGTAGAGCGGGCACAGCCGGCACCACTCGCAAGGCGCAACCCGTGGCTGACTATGGCGGTCGTGATGGCGGCGATACTCATGTTCAGCCTGGACGCAACGATCGTGACCGTCGCCTTGCACCCAATCGCCGTAGACCTGCACGCGGGGACCGGCATCGAATGGGTGGTGTCGATCTACTTGCTCGCCTTGGCCGCGTCCCAGCCGATCACGGGATGGTCGTCCGACCGTTTCGGCCGCAAAAAGATGTTTCTCGTCATGCTCACTGTGTTCACCGGCGCATCCGTCGCCTGCGCCGCCTCGCCGAATCTCGGGTTCCTGGTGTTCTTCCGCGCCGTGCAGGGATTAGGCGGTGGGGCGCTCATGCCCTTGGGGATGGCGATCGCCATGGATTTGTTCCCCCGAGAACGCCACGGCTTCGTCTTGGCCACCTGGGGCATGGCGGCCCTGGTAGGTCCTGCCCTCGGGCCGACGGTGGGCGGTTGGTTGGCCACGTCCGTGAGCTGGCACTGGCTATTCCTCATCAACGCCCCGATCGGTGCGGTGGCCATCGTCGCCGGGATCTGGCTCATACCTCAGATCGGCCATCGGGAGCGCCGCCGCTTCGACCTGGGTGGCCTGCTCCTGGGCAGTGGGGGGCTGTCGTTGGTGGTCCTGGGGCTGTCCGAAGGCAACCAGTGGGGCTGGGCGTCCGTCGCCACCGTCACCTGCCTGGCCCTGGGCGTCGGCGCCCTGGTCGCCTTCGCGCCTTATGAGCTGCGAAGCAACCACCCCATGCTGGAGTTGCGCATGTTCGGCCGGCGAGCCTTCCGGTTGAGCACGACCATCATGCTCTTGGTAATGATCGCTCAATTTGGCCGGCTGGTGTTCATCCCCTTGGAACTGGAGAGCGTCCGGGGCCTGAGCGCCCTGACCGTCGGGCTCTTGTTCATTCCGGCGGCCGTCGCGCAAGGGATCGGGATGCAGATCGGCGGCAGGATCGTCGACCGCGTCGGGTGGCGGCTACCGATGATCACCGGGTGTACGGTGCTGCTCGTCGCAGTGGCCGGCTATGCCTGGCTCACCCTCACCACGCCGATCGCGCTCGTTGTGGTCCTATTGTCTATGCAGGGTTTCGGAGCCGGCCTGACGAGCCCGGCCGCCACCGTTGGGGGGCTTAGCGACCTCCCTCGCCATCTTCTCGCCCAGGGCACCGCCGTCAGGTCCCTCGCCGGTCAGGTCGGCGGCGCGTTGTCTGTAGGTCTGTTAGGCGCGATCATCGCCATCGGGGCGGGCTCGCACCCCACACCTGGCCAGGAGCAGGCCGCCTATAACGCCGCGTTCGCCGCAGCCGCGGGCATCGTGCTGGTGGCACTCGTGTTCGCCTGGCGCCTGCCCCAGTCGAAGCGTTCGTTTGATCCGGTCGCTGATAATGTTCCCGCTCCCGAGGGAGCCGCGACGTAAGAAGCCGGCGCGTACGGGATTTCCCGCAACGATCTCCACCCTGAGGAAGCCGCGAATGGCTCCACCCGTCGTTCGATCCACGGCTTTCGATCCTGGCGATCGCGGCCTCAGCCAGTTCTCGGGGACTGATTTCACCCGAGGCTGAGAGCTCGGTCTGACCGTTAGCGTCGAGCCATAGGACATCATGATCTCCCTGATACTGGGCGGCGGCACCGTTTCGATCGGACCGCTTGGCACCACCGGCGAGGTCCAATCAGGGCCGCCCGTCTCCTTGATACCCCTCGATCCGCTGAACTTCTGCTCGACTCCGCTTCGCGTCGGATCGATCCAACTCGGCCCGCCTAAACCGAACCACCGGCGAAGCTCCTATGTGCGCCACATCGACGTTGAACTGCCCGCCGACTTCGCCAACGCCCATAACAGCGGCCACGAAAGCTCCCTGAGACTGTCCGTTTCCGGCGGTTTGCTGACGTAAATCAGGTCCGAGCCTGTAGTAAGGCGCAGCGCGCGGCGAGCGCCTCGCAGGCGACGAAGTACGCTCCGCTCTTTACCTCCTGCGGGAACCGGTGCCGTGTCACGTCGGCGCTGAGGGCAACGGGAGGCGCATCACCTACCGCCGGCGAGGGGCCGGTTATCGACTGCTCTGATTGTTCCCCAGCCGGGTGGTGGTGCTGCCCGCCGATCTTGGCGCTATAGAGGTCAGTTCCGCTGGGAGCGGACACGAACGCCAGGCAAGTCCCGGTAGGCGGATTCATCGGCGGATACAACGTCTCGCTGGGTTGCCTTCGCGGTGGCCGCGATCATCAAATCGTGAGCTCCGCGTGGTCGGCCTTGGCGGCGCACTGTGACGAGCAGCTCGGCGTGTGAGACCGCAACCGCAGCGTCGTAGTCGATGACCGGGATGATGGCGCGGATCTCGTCGACGAACTGTTGACGGTCCGCACAGTGGATGTGGTCGGCAAGCAAGACGCCAACCAGGAGCTCAGCGATGGTGACAGCCGCGATGGCCACCTCGTCGTCATCGCCGATCTCTACGCCGAGCGACGCTTGTGAGCGGTCGGAGTCGACGAGGAAACTGGTGTCGAGGAGCAGCCGGCTCAGGGTCGGGCCTCGATCTCAAGCAGTTCTCGCACGGAAGAGATATCGGTAGCGAAGGTGGAGTCGCTGCGGTGCCGGAGGAGCAGGGCCTTGACGTCGGCGCCTCGGCCCGTGCTGACCGGGTCGAGTTGGGCGACGACCTTGCCCCGGCGGGCGATAGTGAAGTGCTCACCTAGATGCTCTACGGCGTCGAGGATGTCGGAGAAGTTCCTCGCCGCTTCGGTTGCGCTGATCTCTGGCACAGAATCAGATTACTTCAGATTATCCGGTGGTTCTCCGTCTCCAGTTCCGCGACTCGGCGAGCCAGATCTACCACAGAGTCGGGCACGTCAGGAACCATCGGTCCTACCTCGAGAGCGCGATGTCTCCATCCGTTCGGCCCGGAAACCGGAGTCGTCGCCGAGATGGAAGTAGATACGGCCGTGTAGCGAGCCGTCCTCTTTAACGACCGTCCAGCCGCGGCCATTAACGGGATCGCCCTCGTCAAAGCCTTCCCACGTGAACTCTGCGCCCGGCTGCCCATCGCCGGGAGCCACTCGCCAGTCGATCCGTCCTTGGACGGCGATGAATCCGAGGCTGCCTCGGTGGTCCTCGCCGAACTCGACGAACCCTGGCGCCACAAGATCGATGTCGGCCTGCTCCCAAAGATCCATTTCGGTGATCCGCCATCGCCCCATCAGCACATTCGCTGTTCGTTGTCGGAAGTTACCCGTCATCGGTGCTCCTGCTTCCTATGCGATCAGATCGTCACAACCTGGAGGGTTGGATCGAGAGCCCGAAGATCATCCGGATCGGATGTGACGGCCCGTTGACGGGCTCGGCGAGCGCAGATCACAACGTGGGCATCCACAACATCGGATGTACCACTCGCAGCAAGTAGCCGCCCGACGTTGGTGGCATCAACCCAGTCTAGAGGTACGGCGTCGGTCGTCGGCTGCCTAAGGAGTCGGGCCAGACGCGCCTGCCGTCCCGGATGGCGGACAGCCTGAGCGAGAGCACTCGCCGGAACTGTGACCCGGGACCCGGTTTCGCGAGCACGGGCCAGCAGCACCAGAACTCGGCGGTCGGTCCGGTCGACCGCGATCAGCGCCCCGGCATCCATGGTCATGCCGGCCACTATGCCGCCGGACTCTTGGCCCGTCCCTTGATGCCCAGCACCTCGTCAGCCCACCGTCTTTCCTGGCGCGACAACTCCCCGCCGGTATCTGTGAGGGCATCGGCGAGCATGGCACCCCACCCAGCAACATCGTCAAGGGCGACACCGACAGCGTGCTGCACGAACCCCGACACGCTCGGGGCGGTACCGGCTTCGACCAAGGCCCGAATGCGCTCAACCTGATCCTCATCGAGCGTGATCGTGACCTTCTTCGTCGCCATACTAATGACCATACCACGTGCCCTATCTCGTCAACGTCGTCGCCGTCACCGTGGAGACGCGAACCCGAGCCATACGCTACGAACCGGACTCATCCCAAATAGACGACGTCTCGACAATTCGCTCGTACAGCTTTCGGCCCCACGGCGTTATCATCGCTTGATCGGCGGTGGAGAACGCCATCACGAGTGGCCCGAACTGAGATTGCAGCAAGTACTGCTCCATCAGGGTGACCACCGGCTGTCCGTGTTCGTCGTCGGGCTCCCGAGTGACGTGCGTGATCAGCGTCGCCCGGTCCGAGACCTTCTCCGCGGAGGTCGACGAGTTCGCCCGTTGCTGCGGGCGAGTCAGATTTTCCACGGTCAGCGCTCCATCCGCCTCCGAGAACGCCACCACAAGCACGACCCGAAACTCGCCGCCGGCGACGTCTTCCCTCTGCCCATGCATCACCCCGCGGACCACGATGCCGGCGGCTCCCACCGCCTGGTCAAGATCCGCCGCTCCCTGAACGATTTCGGCCGGCGCCGGCGAGCAGATGGCGCTCAGCTCTTCTTGACCGGAGACCTCAAGCAGTTGGAAGGCCACCACCGGAAGCCGCACCGTGAAGACCAGCGGGGGCGCGGCGGACCGTGGAACCGGCCAGCTCCGCCCCGGGCCCCAACCATGTTTCGCGTAAAGCCCGTCGAAGCCCGGATCCGTCCGCCGCTCACCCTTCCTGACGGGCGGGTCGATCTTCGGCAGATCCGTGAACAGGCGATCGTCAGGCACGCCCCGTTTCCGCTTCCACACGCCTGCAACCTACCCGCCTGCCACCCGCTGAGTCACGGCGTTCAACACCAATCACTTCGGCACCGCTGGCTTCTACTGCCACTTGGGCGCCGAGCAGCACCTGATCGGGATGACAATGTGCACCGGCTCGCCGGGCGTGGCCGTACCATCGGGCCGCCAGGCCGTGATCGGCCCGAACCCCATCGCTATCGCCGCCCCCATCCAGCCCACGAGCCATCGGTTTGGACATGTCCATTGCCGCCATCGTGCGAGGAAGAGTCCTCGAGCACCAGCGCAAAGGTGAGCCCCTGCCGCACGGCGTAGCCCTGGGATCCGACCGCCAGCCACCACCGACCCGGCCGAGGCCCTCGCCGGCCCCGGTAACGCTATCACCCGGGATCGAACTGACCCGTCCCACCGGCTTGCCGGAGGCACTGGGTCCGGCGCACCAGTGTGTCGCGTAGCGCCTCGACCAGACCATGACTTCCACAAGTCCAAGGTCCGCCCGCGGCAACAACCATGCCTGGGCCAAACCTACAAATGTGGAATTCCAGCGTAGTGTTCGATGCCGCCCCACCAGCTAGGAGGCTCGTCGTGATTGTTTACGTCTCGAACGCCGGCGTTCGGCCGGAACAACAGGTGACGTACGACCCCGGTACGGCTGAGATTCGCGTCCTCGCTATGGACGACGCGTCGGGTGATCTTCGTGTAGCGCAGTCCGCACCTGTCCCGGGTATTGCCGGCCCGATGGCAGTTGGGCCCAATCGAGATGTCCTCTACGTGGCGGTGCGCACCGAACCGTGGCGGGTGATCACGTTCGGCATCCACCCGACAACAGGCCAGCTAACACAGCAGTCGGTGGCGCCCCTCCCCGGGAACGCCTGCTATCTGTCGATCGATCGTAGCGGGAGGTACCTGTTGTCCGCGTCAGTGCAGGACAACTGCGTATCGACCCACCGACTGAACCGCGATGGGTCGGTCAGCGAATCGGCGTTTCGTAGGTCGGTGCCGACTCCGCACGCCGTGGTCTGTGATCCCGACAATCGGTTCCTTATTAGCCCAGGCCACAGGGGGGACCGTATCCTGCTGTTCAGATTTGATGCGGCGACAGGGGCGATCATGGAGAATTCGCCTCCTGCATTGCCTTCTCGAGCGGGATCTCACCCTCGGCACGTCCGGTTCCACCCCACGGGTCGATATGCCTATGTACTGCACGAAGGGGACGGGACACTTTGCGTGTACGGATATTCGCCCACCTCGGGCGTCCTGTCCGAACTACAGCGGGCAGGGACCGTTCCTGCGGGGGCCAAGCGGGTCGCCGCCGCGGACCTGCAGGTGACCCCAGACGGACGCTACGTTTACGCGACAGATCGGCCCTCGAGCACCATCCATGCGTTCCGGATCGAGGTCGACACCGGGCGGGTCGAACCGATTCAGACGATTACCACCGCGAAGGGACCCCGCGGAATCGCCATACACCCCAAGGGGCGCTGGCTCTTATCCGCAGGGCAGGACGCTAACCATCTGGCCGTTCATTCCATTGATCAACAGACTGGACTCCTGACGGACCGCGGCCGAACACCGATGGGAGAGGTTCCCCATTGGATCGAGATGATCAACTCGCCATAACGGCGCGCAAAAGTCGGCTAGTTCGATTCCCTACGAGATGCGAACACCCGCTCGAGATGGGCGCGTTGCGAATCTGGATTCGGTGGGCGCGGCTGCGCCTAGGGCGCGACAGAGTCCATTCCCGTGTTTATCGGTCCAGGCCGCCAGACAAAGTCGCCGCCCGCGTGGGTCCGCGAGCTTGCTCGCATTTTCAATAGCAACCGTGGGCCGATCAACTCGACCGTGGAGCACGCGAAACGCATGGAAAGCAACGACGTGTGCGCGTCCTGACCGACGACCTCGAAACCAAGACGGGCTTCACCGTCGAGCGCGAGAAACAACGACTCGGAAAGCTCCAGGGCCCGAACGGGATCTGGCGAGGTCGAAGCCGGTCGAGCGACAATGGGCAACGCGATCTACAGTGATCTCATCCAGGGGCCCTTGATGGTCGACGCCCGATTTCTGGCGTTGCCCGTTCCCCTGGAATGCGGGGATCGAGGAAGACCCGCAGGAGGATCGCGTTCGCGGCAGCAATGTGATCATCTCGAAGGATCTCAGCGGGCCGGTTGACTGGCGCGATGGGCACGAGCTGATGCATTGACCATATAAACCCGCGCACCTCACCCTGTATTGCGGGGAAATCCGAGCTGTATTATACCTCGCTGGACTTCCTACCCCTTCCTCCTATTGGAGGGCAGGCGTCAATCGACTGGGCACGTCCGGCGAGCTCCACTGGCAGCAGTCGGCCAAAGCACCCGGCAACTGTAATCGAGTTGATCACCCCGGCGTCAAGTGTCGCTGCGCTTCACAGCCCTCGATCGGCGGCTCCAGCACCGAGGCACTGTAGGAGCGCAGTTCGGCGCGGCGCGTCTCTAGGTCACTTGCAGCCACTGATGCCGCCGGACTTGCCTACATGGCTCAGAAGTGGCCCTGGTAGGCGGTCCATGTGAACGCGGAGGGTCACAGTCGGATCCAGACCGCACCGCGACGACCATCGGCCGCCAAGATCCGTAAAGACGACCGATAGTATAGGCATGCCCCAGGAACACGACCATCGGTTCCGATACTCTATTGTGCAAACTCTGGTCAATCTTTCCCAGGACCCGCAAACCGCGGGACCGCCTATTCTAGGAGGACGCCGTGGCTCTTCGAACCAGGTTCACGGAAGAGTTCGGGGTGGAACACCCCATCGTTTGCGGAGGAATGACCGGTGTGGGGACTGCCGAGTTGATTGGCCCCGTGGCGAACGCTGGAGCACTCGCCTTCCTGACCGCCCTAACCCAGCCTACTCCGGAGGATCTCGCCAAGGAGATCGCCCGCTGCTACGAGATGACCGACAAACCATTTGGTGTCAATCTAACGATACTTCCGACGATCACACCGGTACCTTACGATGAGTACCGGCAGGCGA
Organism: uncultured Actinomycetota bacterium; assembly: GCA_963783945.1. Classification (GTDB taxonomy): domain Bacteria; phylum Actinomycetota; class Acidimicrobiia; order Acidimicrobiales; family Palsa-688; genus CAWAPS01. The sequence continues at coordinate 1,092,118 of CAWAPS010000002.1, read as the reverse complement.
TTATAGAGTCAGGGGTGAAAATAGTCGAAACCGCCGGGAGTAACCCCGCACCGCACATGCCGTTCTTTAAGGCCGCGGGAATAAAGGTCGTTCACAAGGCTGTCGCCGTTCGCCACGCCCTCCGAGCTGAGCGAGAAGGGGTCGACGCGATCAGCATCGATGGCTTTGAATGTGCCGGGCATCCGGGAGAGGACGACATCCCGGGCCTCATACTTATACCGGTGGCGGCCGAGCAACTCTCGGTCACACTTATCGCGAGCGGCGGTTTCGCAGACGGCCGGGGGCTGCTCGCGGCTTTGGCCCTAGGTGCTGACGCCATCAACATGGGGACCCGGTTCATGGCTACGAAGGAGGCGCCGATCCACGATAACGTCAAGAGGCAGATTGTTGCCAACGACGAACGATCAACTGCCTTGGTCTTCCGCCCCTTCCGGAACACGGCGCGAGTGGCTCGAAACAGCATAACCGACGAGATTCTTGAGATCGAGGGCCAAGGTGGGGCGTTTGCCGATATCGCGCACTTGGCCGCAGGTGTCCGCGGGCGGGAGGAAGTCCTAGAGAAGGGCGATATGGAGGGCGGAATCTGGACGGCCGGACTGGCCCAGGCTCTGGTCCACGATGTGCCCACTTGCGCAGAGCTCATCTCCCGGATGATCGAAGAAGCGGAGCGCCTGGTGGCGGCCATAGGCTCTAGTATCTATTGATCGGTAGCCCTCAAAGGACTCCGGACGTGACCGGTTTTGATCTGGTGGAATGTGGCTCGTCCTCGCCCCTCCGGCATCCACGACTTGCGGCCAGGCCTTGGGCGATACGGCCCACACCGCTGATTCCTTCTCGACGAAGCGGAGCCGCCAGCGTTGCAATCAACCTGGCTACGGTTACGCATCGACGACACCCCCGCACACGGAAGGAGTACGAACAGGTGAAGATCGTGACGATGGGCAGGGGCAACGTGGGCGGCGGTCTCGCCCAGCTGTGGGAGCGAGCCGGTCACCAAGTCACCCGGCTCGGGCGTGAGGGCGGTGACGTGTCCGACACTGATGTCGTGTTGATGGCGGTGCCGGGGGGTGCGATCGCCGAGGCCATCGCCAAACTGACAGGTATTGACGGCAGGATGGTGATCGATGCGACGAACCTCTATGGTGTCGTTCCACCGGCCGGGTTCCCCTCCAATGCCGAGTTCGTGAAGTCGAAGACGAACGGCCCGACCGCGAAATCGTTCAATGTCAATTTCGCGTCCCTGTACCCGCGGTTCGCCGAAGCAGGAGCGAGGCCGGGGAACTTATGGTGTGGAGATCCCGAGACCCGCGAGGTTGTCGAGCAGCTCAACCGGGATGCCGGGTACGACCCCGTCTACGCAGGTCCGATCGAGAACGCCGCGCTACAGGAGGGGATGGTCAAGATCGTCTTCGCCATCTCCGAAGGCATGGGCCCATTCGTCTACCGTATGGCGCCCCTCGAGCAACTCTGACCCACGGTCGCCCGTAGCTCAAATCCCCCACCCGACGGAGCGGCACTTGGGGGCATCTTTCGTGACGCGCATCTATTGCGTCAGTCGAAGGCAGATCGCGCTTCTTGCTTGAACTTCTGCGATGTCACCACGAGGCGGAGATCTCTCCGGCAGCCAGGTTGAAGGCGGAGTTCACCAGGCCAACGTGGGAGAAGGCCTGGGGGAAGTTTCCAAGCAGGCGATCGTGGGCCGGGTCGTACTCTTCCGACAGCAATCCGACATCGTTTCGCAAGCCGAGCAAGCGCTCGTAGAGGCGGACTGCCTGGTCACGATGTCCCAAGAGGGCGAGGGCGTCCACGAGCCAGAAGTTGCACGCGAGGAAGACCCCCTCGTCTCCGTCTAGACCGTCGGCATTCCCCTCGTCATCGGGGCGGTAGCGACGGAGCAAGCCGTCGTCGGACAGCTCGCTTTGTACGGCCTCGACCGTGCGGACGACGCGCTGGTCATCAGGCGGCAAGAACCCTACGATCGGGAGCAGGAGAAGGCTGGCGTCGAGCTCGCTCGAGCCGTACGCCCGAACGAAGCAGCCGCGCAGGGGGTCGGTTCCTCGCCGGCAGATGTCGTCGTGGATCTCGGTTCTGAGCTTTCGCCACCGGGCGACCGGGCCGTCGCGCCCGAAGTGTTCCACAACCCGAACGGCCCTGTCGATGCACACCCAGGCCATGCGCCGAGAATGTCCTCTCCCCGGCAGACCTCCACGCATTCCGCTCATAGTCGTGTGTCATCTTCGCTTGCCGATGACCCCTTCAGGCGTTCGACCCTTGTTTCCTCGGCCGGTGCTTGCTCGGTCGGTGTTACGGCGCCCGACGTAGATCGCTCGCCGGGGTGTTGAACCAAGTCTCGGTAGACGTTGAAGCCGGATCGCGACAACTCGGTCCACGCAGCTGCGTTGGCGTTCCATACCCTCCGGGTATCCGGACGTTCCACCCATCCATGTTTGCATACCAAGCGTCGCGCCGGTTCTCCTATCGGCCGGGATCCCCAGGGGTGGGCGTACACTGGGGTGATCCAGGGCTCCGGCTGAACGACCGGAGCTTTAACGGTTGCGCCGGTCGTGCCTGGAGGTTACGGGGCGGAAATCGAATACCGGGGGGCGGGATCGACGACGCTTCAATCCCAACAGCCTCGCCGTAGAAGGAGCGACCGATCAGCCAATCCAACATGAGCCTTGGGTGCTATCAACTCATCTCTCCTGGCTGTGAACACTTGCTGCTCGAGGCGTCCACAGTTAGATTTCGAGAACGTCCGGTTGACCGGGTTCCTCTGAAGGAACGGGCTAACTGCCGCCCGACAAGGGAAAGGGAACGATGAAACTAGACTTGCTGTACGAGCTGCACTCGGTTAAGCCCTGGGGGAAGCCGCACCCGTACGGCCAGCGAGAGGCCGAGCAGAAGACTTACTTCGAGGCGTTGGAGCAGGTAAAACTCGCCGACAAGGTCGGTTTTGGCACGGCGTGGTTCGTGGAGCACCACTTCCGGGAGCCCACGTCGCATTGTCCCGCTCCTGAGGTCGTGATTGGGGCGCTTTCCCAAGTGACGACGAACATCCGTCTCGGATTCGGTGTGACGCTCACCCCCCATCCGTTTCGTCATCCCGTGCTCAATGCCGAACGGATCGCTACCGCTGACCTTTTGAGTAGGGGTCGGGTCGAATGGGGTACCGGGCGTTCCACTCCTATGGAGCGAATCGCTTTCGGTGCACGAGACGAAGACACTCGCGCCCAGTGGAAAGAGGCGATCGAGATTATCGTCAAGGCCTGGGGAGACGAGCATCTGGCGGTGGAGACCCCGTATTTGAAGTTCCCCGCCCTTCCGAGAGGCGACTGGGAGCCGCCGCGCACCATCACCCCGAAGCCTTTTCAGGATCCACACCCGCCGTGCTGGGTGGCTTGTGTCAGCGAGGACAGTGTGGATATGGCTGCCAACAACGGGTTAGGCATGCTCAGCCTGACCCTCGTACGACCCGTGGATGAACTCGAACGGCGCATCAAGCGTTATCGTGAACTCATCAAGGACGCGAAACCGCTAACCAAGTTTATTAACAACAAGGTAGTCCCCTACACGCTGGTCCATTGCGCTCCGGACATGGAGAAGGCGCAAAAGGAGTACAACGTGTGGGGCTCGGTGGCGTGGTGGTACACCGTCAGGATCGACTTCGCCATTCAATGGGAGTTGCCGCCGATGTCCGAGGACCAGCTGAGGGAACACTTCCCCCTGCGCGACTCCGCCCGTGATGGCACCTTCGACCCCCGTCAGTTCGCCGAGCAGGACCAGATCATCGTCGGGGACGTCGAAGAATGCCGCGAGAAGATCGAGCGCTATCAGCGCATCGGCTGTGACGCGATCGCCTGCTACATGGAGTTTGGCGGTCTCCCCCATGAGTCGATCATGACCTCGATCGAGTTACTCGGGACCAAGATCATCCCCCAGCTCGAGAAGGAGGCCAAGAGCTTTGCTGTCGATGGCCGGGCATCGACCGTCAGCTCGAAGAATGCGGCCGCATCCTGACTCGCTCGCCCCAGCGGGGCACGGAAAGACGCAGAGCAGCTCTACTGATCAACCGTCAGAAACCCCTTCAAGGCGATACTCCCGCCGGAGGTGATGTCTCCCGCGACAGGGGGATGTGACTCGGCTGAGCTCAGATCGCGGGAGGTTGAGGTCGTTGCTAGGCTTTCCGGTGCTGTCAATAAGCGTAGATGGGCCCACCCGGGATGTGGGACCGGTCAAGGTTGTTCGGAGGTCCGATGGTTAGCCGAGAAGAGAACGAATTAATGACCAGGGTAGTCGGTGATGCACCGCTGGGTCGCTTGATGCGAGAGAACTACTGGGTTCCCTTCGCCCTCTCGGAGAGCCTGGTGACCGGGGAGGCTCCGACGTTGGTGCGTCTCTTCGGGGAGAACTACATTGCCTTCAGGGCTGAAAACGGGAAGATCGGTTGCTTCGACGAGTTATGCCCTCACCGCCGGGCATCGCTGGCCTTGGGGCGCATCGAGGGCAACGGCGTGCGCTGTATCTATCACGGCTGGAAGATGGACGTCTCAGGGTGCGTGGTGGAGGCCCCGACCCAGGTTCTACGGACCGAGCAGTTCGCCGCCGGCGTCAAGGTGGCCCACTTCCCGGTTCACGAAGCGGGCGGCATCGCTTGGGTATGGCTGGGGGGCACCGAAGCCCCCCCCTTCCCCGACCTCCCCTTCAACGCCGAACACGGGGTCAAGACGTCCCTGACATTCTCTGTCATGCCCTGCAATTGGCTCCAAGGCGTCGAAGGCGGGATGGACTCCGTGCACGGGCCCATCCTCCACCAGAGCATCACCCAATCAGTAAGAGCGAAGACCGGTCTGAGCGTCGACGAGGCCAAGGGCCTGCAGTACACCTTCGCGGCACCACCGCTATATGAGACTGAGAGAACACCCTACGGCATGAGGCAAGCGTCTCTGCGCGCCGCCGGAGACGAGCAGATCTACATCCGAATCGCCCACTACTTCTTTCCCTTTGTCATCGTCGTACCCGATGGCTTTCCGGGATCTACCCACGTCTTCGCCTTCGCCCCCGTAGACGACACCCACCATTTGCTCTTCTTCGGCAAATATGGGGATACGCCCAGGACCCTGAACTTCATTTCGGGTCTCCAAGATGGCTATGTAGCCGACCCTCGAAACTTCGTGTCCCTCGTGGGCGACCGCTCGAACCGTTGGGGCCAGGACCGGGAGCTGATGAAGACCGGGCACTTCACCGGCTTTGCCCGCAGCGCAATAGACGAAGACGCCGTCGTCCAGATCAGCATGGGACCGATCGTCGACCGAACGAAGGAGAACCTCTCAAGCAGCGACGTCGGCATCGCCCACACCCGCCGGCTGATCCTCGACACTATCGCCGCCGATCGCGATGGGCAACTGCCTCCGGGTAGCGCTCTCTCTCCAGACGGGGTCACAATCCCGCACCCGTTCGACGCCATGATCGAGTCCGGCGAGTCCTGGCAAGAGGTACAACCCGTGAGTTGACCGTTGTTGCTCAGCCACGATCGCTACGGATAACGCTCTGTCGTGAGGGTGCTCAAAGCGGGTGCGGGGGGTTGTGGGCTGCGATCTCGAGCAAACGCTCGTACCATCGCCGACCTTTGGGTGCGGCGCTGACCGGCTTGGGTTGGGAGATTTTTTGAGTTCTGATGTGAGTTGAATCGACCTGTTGGTCGTGATCCGCGGTCGCGCCGGTGACGGGTTCGGTCGAAGAGGTGATGACCTCCATGGTGCCGACGGTGGAAGGCGTGGCCGGTTCGCTGTCGAGATAGGTTTTGTTCATGTTTGCACTTCTCCTTAGGAAGCTTGGTCGACTGTCGCGGTGGTTCCCGGCGCCGCTGGGTTCTCCTTAACGGCGTCGAGGTGACGAACGGCGGGGGCACGCCGATCTCGATTGGGTCGGATGGGTGGTTGCCGGTGCTGTTCGTTTGTGGTCTCCTCGAGGGTTGGCGTCGATGCTGTGTGGGGTGGTGAATGAATCACGCTGCCGCCGCGGTCGGCGGCGGGGGCGCCGAGGCGAGATGCTCGGCCTCGAGGTCGAGCAGCTGGTTGAGGTGCTTTTGCAGCTCGAAGAACTTTTCGGGTCCTGGCCAAGCGGCGAGGGTGTTGGTGAGATTGAAGATAGGGCGCAGCCGGGCCTCGCGCTCGATGGCGTACTGGTGCATGGCGACGGTTTCGGGTTGGTCGCCTGGCAGCCACTCGCCGACCGCGGTGGCTAGTAGTTCCGCGTCCCGGAAGGCGTCGGTGATGCCGTGGCCGGTGATGGCGTCGCGGTAGTAGGCGGCGTCGCCGGTGAGGGCCCAGCCCCGGCCGACGGGGTGACGGACGAAGCTGGGATAGCGCAGCGCGACGCGCATGCGGTCGACCCGGCGGGCGTCGACAAGGCGATCGGCCAGATCCGGCGCGGTGCGTCGGACGAGTTGCTGGAAGCCAATCTCATCCGTACCGTGTTCGGCGCGGATGGCCTCTATGAGGTCGGCGCTCGCGACGACCCACACACACGCCGCCTCGTCGTTGGTGGGGAAGACGCCGGTGAAGGCGCGATCGGTGATGTAGAACTCGAATCCGTCCCAGCGGATGTTGTCGAAGTACGTGAAGTAGCCGCCGGTGTCGGTCACGAGCTCGTCAAGGATCGGAGCGTCGACGGCGCGGGCGATGCGTGACCGCATCCCATCGGCCCCAATGACCAGCCGCGCCCGAATCGTGACGGTGGTGCCGTCGGCAGCCCGCCCGGCGACGCCGGTGACTCGCCCGGCGCCGTCGCGGGTGACGTCATGAACCGAGAGCCCGAGGCGGACCTCGGCTCCTGCCTCGGCAGCCGCTTCTAGCATGAGGTTGTCAAGCCTTCGGCGGCGCGGCGCGACCAGGAAGCCGACGCCGGCTGCAGGCTTGATCGCCGTGGCATGCACGCGGCTGTCGACGTGGAAGGTTACCTTCCTGATCGCTGGTGTGCCGGTGGCCAGCACGTCGTCGAGGAGGTCCCACCGGCGGAGTTGGACGACGCCGCCTCGGGCGATGGCGTGCGTCGACATGGTGTCGCCGAGTTGGGTCGCGCGGTCCACGACCACGACTTTGATGTCCCGGCGGGCGAGGAGCATGGCGGTGGCCGCCCCGGCGCAACGCGCCCCCACGATGACCACGTCGGTTTCGGTCTCCTTCGTCACTTCACGCTCGCGTCGAGGCCGGGCACCGCAGCGGCTCCGCTGGGCGGACCGTTGCCAGCGGTGCTGTCGGGTCCGGGGCCATCGAGTCGGCTCGGTGATGTTCGGCGAGGGCTGCGTTTACGAATGGGCTGTGCATCGAAAGTGTCCTTGGATGAGATCGAGTCGCTGAGATACTTTGCGGGTCCGAGAGCGCAGTCCACATCCGGGCGGGTACGGATTTCACTACGGATGCCACGGAGCCGACGTCCGCCGGAACTGTTGTCGTTGTGCACGGGGGTTCCCTTCAGGCTTGCGAGCGGACCGTGTTTTCCGACTGTGTTTGACGAGGAGCACTACGCCGACCGGTGCCAGATGGATTCCGGTTTTTCGATTCGGGAACGATCGGCCAGACCTTGGCGAATGCTCAAACACTGGTCGTCCGCCCCTGCCGTCGTCATCTCGCCATCGGAGCTGGCCCGGTGACCTTGGATACCCCGCGTGTTGCGCGACGGGGCTACGAGGTTCCCAGCAGTGTCCGCGGACCTGCCGACGCACTCAACGACCTCCGATCGGGGCCCTTCGGCGCGCGGGTTCGGTAGCTGAATCGTTGAGCCACCTTTCGTTGAAGCCGTCGGAATCGGCGAGTGCGCACCTTGAGCGAGGTGGTCGCCGTTTTGTGTACTTGGACCAGGAGGTCAGACGCTTGCGGTCGGAAGCGCAAGGAGCTGCTCCGGCGCAGCGGCGACATCCAGATCCTCGGCGAGCCCGCGTGCGCCGTGGCCGGGATCGACAGCGCCGTCTCGTCCGCGATCGCCCCCTCCTCGTCCGCTGACCCGAAGCCGTTCCGCTCGGGCGCCGCGCCCGACCACGCTGGTCATGGGGAGCGCCGCCCAGGTGACCCTGGCCGCTCGGCGACGGCTCGCCGCTGAGGTGGAGAGGGTCGCCGACGCGCCCTTCGCGGGTTGTCTGGGGGTGCACGCCTCGCTCATAGAGCCGCAGTCTGTGCGGGCGTGGCCGCCCGTAGCTTCATCATCCCCAGACGGATCCGGGTTTTGGCCGTACCGAGGGGAATCCCCTCGGTAATGCTGATCTCCTGGGCGGTCTGGCCGTGGAAGAAGGCGAGCACCACAGCGCGGCGCTGCTCGGCTGGGAGGTTTTCTATGAGCTCCCGCAAGCGAGAGCCGGAGTCGGCGTCGACGGCCAGCTCGTCGGGACCCTTGGTCTGCGTGTCGAGCCCCAGGCCAACCAGCAGGTCGGGAGGGAAAGGAACCGCCCGTCGACGTCGTAAGGCGTCGATGGCCAGGTTGCGGGTGATGGCGAGGAGCCAGGTGGTCACTGAACCCCGGTGGGGGTCGAAGGTCCGAGCGTGGCGCCAGGCCCGTAGAAAGGCTTCTTGGGCCACATCCTCAGCCAGCGGCGTTTCCCCGACGAGGCGGCGGGCCAGACCGTAGACGCGGTCCTGGAAGCGCCGTATGAACGCGACCTCCAGCTCGGCGTCGCCGGACACCAAGCCAGCAAGCAGACTCTCGTCGGAGCGGGGCACGCCCCCGCGACCTGGTCGCCTGAGCGAGGAGCGGCCGGGTCACTTCGCTGAGGGTAGGAAAGCACCGAGGCTCGGTCTGTCGGCCCGGTTGGGGCGGCGGTGGCAGCTGGCTGGCGCAGGACCGATTCAGCTGGGTCAGGTATGAGTGCATCTGGGTCCGCACGCGATCGCGGTGCCGGTGCTTCCCCCCCGGGACGAAAGCCCGCCGAGGCTCGACGGTCATTCGGCACAGAGCCGCCTCGTGCCCCGTCCGCGAGCCGCATCGCCTCATCCGCGGGCCGATCGTCGGCGCGGGTTGGGGGCAAGACGGGTGGGCGGGCAGGGCTGCGCATCGACGGCTCCATTCAGGACACCGAGTATCGTTACACCCCGCACTGTAGACTGATCGTAAGAATTACACAAGGGCTTGTAAACTAAAAGTCGCAACACCGATGAGGAGAGGGACGATGGCAAGGACCGCTGATATTGGGCGAAACGACGCCGGCGATGATGACCGGGCGGAGCGCCGCCCGGGACGACCCCGCGATCCCGGCTATGACAAAACCATCCTCGACGCCGCGCTCGAGATCCTCTTCGACAAGGGCTACGCCGGTCTCACCATCGACGGCGTAGCCGCCAGCACCGGCGTAGGCCGCCCCACCATCTACCGGCGGTGGTCGTCAAAACCGGCGCTCGTCATAGCGGCCCTGACCCAGTCCGTCGGTCTGTCTCCAACCCCAGATACCGGTGCGCTCCGAGACGACCTGCTCGCCTTTCAACGCCAACACGTCAGAATGATGGACAGACCAGAGTCGCGTCGCATCACCGCCGGCTTGGTGGCCGATCTGGTGGCCCACCCTGAACTAGCGGAGACCTACTTCGACGGCTACATCAGACCGCGCCAGAAGTCAGTGTGGCAAGCCCTCCAGCGGGGCATCGACCGCGGCGAGCTGCGACCCGACGCCGACTTCACCCTCATCTACGACCTGTTGCTTGGGCCGCTATTCATGCGCTCCGTCGTGCGGGGCGAACCGCTCGGCCCCGCCCTAGCCGCACAAACTGTCGACGTAGTCCTCGCTGCCTTCGGTACCGCCGAAGCACCTCGGCGGCGAAAGACCGCTCCCTCGCCAACAAGTCCTCATCCGGCTTGACGAACAGCCCCATGGACCGTCGTGATGGGGGAACGAGGTCGAGACGCCAGCAGCGGAGGCGATGCCGACGCTGGTGACGTTCGCGTCGCTGGTGGGACCGCGGCTGCGTCGACGTTTTTGAATCGTCATGACCCGACCCAGACTGGCCCCCGCTGGACATCTGACGCAGTGATTCGGGTTAGTCACACGGGCCACCTTCTCCTTGATCGGCCGCTGGGGCATCCTGTGCTGCAGTCATTCCACGCTTAGGGCCCGCCACGAAACAACTTGGAACAAGTCCTGTGCCACGACATGCATGTTTACAAGAGAATTGCGTCAAGTTGTTTCGTGGCGGGCCCTTAGTACGATCCGCCCCAGCCCTCTACGAGAAGATCAACCTGGCCGCCGAGCTCAAGGCGCACGATCGCCCTGTCCGGCAGACCGGGGCAATCCCACATCGGTCTGAGCAACCAACCTGCCCCGTATAGCGATCGCAAGCGGCCACTGCGGGATTGGCGGCCTCGAGAGCCACAACCGCGACGTCGAGCGGTTAATCGCTCCCTCCCCGACCGACGCCAGGCCGACCGACAAAGGATGGTCACCTTCGGGGAGCGACAAACCCCTGTCAGCATCAATCGCAGGAGAATACATTCTCCACGAGATCGTTGATTCGTCGAGTAGATTTTAGACCAGTGTAGTGATCTCTACGGGGGACAGCCGCCAACCAGCGGGCCGGTTCCATGCGTTCAGCCTGCGTCTTCGTTGATCCAGAGGCCAACACCCGTCTGGTACACCCGGACTTCATGTGCGCACGAGCAGGGTGCAATCAGTGTGCGCGCCCCGAAGGTCAGCCCGTCGTTTGCATCTCACGCCAGGATTCCCCGGCCTCGAGCAGCGCATCGTAGGCTGGGGGAATGTGTACCAATTCGGGAGCAAGTGTGCTTCCGGGTGGCAGCCGGCCTGCCGCGGTCAAGGCGATCGCATCGAGGATCAGTCGGCGGGCGTGGACGACGGCGACGTCGGTGGCGGAGAGGTTCTCCTTGGATCGATCTACGATCGGACCCATACTGACCTGCACAGCGACGTCCTCCTCGATCAGGCTACGGGTGAAGCCACTGAAGTGACCGGCCTTCATCCGATCGCGGTCCTGTCCCCACCGATTTGAGCGATCGCCTTGGAGCTCGACGAAGTTGCGAGGATCAGGTTCGACGTCGTCTCGTACCGCTCCGAGATCCTTGTGAGTCTTTTGCCGCGACTGGCCATAGTGCCCGAAGAAGAGCAGGTGATGGGTATCGTCAACGGGAGCGAAGGCGAACATCTGGGTCGATCCGGGCATCCCGCTAGGTACCACGACGACGAACGGAAAGAAGAATTGGGCCACCCGGATGTATGTCCTGCCGTCCCCGGCGTTGCGCAGGGAAACCGCTTTCATCCCGTAAGTGGTCGGCTCTGTCTCATACAACGGAACCGTGTTTGCCGCGAGCTGAACTCGTTCGACATCGATCGACGCCGCTCGTTGCTTTGGCAGCATGTCGCGCTGCCAGCTCTGATGCAGAACATTGCCATGCACGGAATCGAGCCCGCCCTCGAGGCCCTGGAGCCAATTGCACGGCAGGACAGAAAAGGTCAGAGTTGCATTGATCCTGTGTCCGGCGTTGAAGGGCAGATCGGGGAACCTGGGCGCCTCGGCGCCACCGAGCCACACCCAGGCGATACCGCCCTCCTCGTGCACCGGGAAGTGCACCACAGGTACGTTCGCCGCGAACTGGTCGGCCCGGAGGACCTGGGTGGGCGCTTCGACGACGCAACCGGAGACATCGATCTTCCACCCGTGATAGATACACCGCACCCCGTTGTTCTCGATCCGGCCCAACGCCAGCGAGGCGCGGCGGTGGGGGCACCGCTCGTCGAGGAACCCGATCTGTCCGTTGTGGGCCCGGAACACGATGTAGTTCTCGCCGAACAGACGAACCGCTGTCGGCGGGTCTCCGGGCACCAGGTTCGCTGACAACGCGAACGGGATCCAGTAGTTCTCCCGCATCAGCCGGCCCAAAGGCGCCTTACCCTCTACCCGGGTCATCAGCTCATTTTCTGCGGCCGTTGTCACATGCACCCCTCGATGTTCATACACTTCCAGTCAGAGACGATCACAGAAACTATACGCTCCTACGACGAACCTATCTCTCGCTCTAATGTCAACGGTTCAGAAATGCTTGACGACTGTCAGGTTTCTGGTGTAACCGATGGACCTTCACGGCGTCTATGCCAAGCTGACAAGGGCCCGAGCAGCGGGCCAGGATCTGCGCTGATCCGGTCCCCGTGATGAAGCTGGCGAATACCGGGCCGACGAGACCCGTCGAGCGGAGGGGAACCGAACCCGACCCACCGCGGGTGTCCGGCATGCCCATTGGGGCCGCACCCGCAAAGCCACGCAACGACCGCCCGGGATCGTTAGTGATAGTGGATTTTGGATATTGGAGATGACCGCCTTCGGGTGGTAGGGTGCGAAGGTATCCGGGAGGCCGCGGTCACCCGCTGCATGGAATAGTAGGGGAAGCTTTCGAACTGAAGGCTGGGGGCATCAGTTCTTCGAATCTATTTGGTTGTGGCCCAGTCATCGCTTTGGGCGTTCCACGGGAGGCAGTGCATGGATTTCTCTGGCAAGACGGCGGTAGTGACGGGCGCTGCGAGCGGCATGGGGCGAGCAACGGCGATCGGTTTTGGGGAGGCAGGTGCGAACGTCGCTCTCCTCGACGTAAACGAGGACGGGGCGCATCGCGTCGCCGAGCAAATCGACGGCTCGGGAGCACGGACCATGGTGTACGGCGTCGAGATGGCTCAGCCTGCTGAGATCCGCGCCGCACTCGCGCGCGGCCAAGGAGCGCTTCGGTCGCATCGACTGCCTCGCGAACGTTGCCGCCATCTACGATCTGGTGTGGGTACCCGATGTGACCGAGGAGTACTGGGACCGCATGGTGTCGGTCAACCTTCGCGGCGTGTTTTTCTGCTGCCAGGAGGCTTTGCGGGTGATGGTCGATCAAGGTCAGGGGGCCATCGTCAATGTGGCATCTGGTGCTGCGTTCTATCCGATCCAGGGCATGGCGGTTTACACCGCGACCAAGGCTGGACTCGTTGGAATGAGCCGGGTACTCGCACTTGAGACCGCGCGCACGGGGGTTCGTGTGAACGTGATGGCGCCCGGCCACACGCTATCAGAGACGATGCTCGATACCCTGCCCCAAGAGGAGATTGAGGCAATGGCCGCGGCGCTCATTCCCGGCCGTTTTATGACTCCAGAGGAGCCGGCAAACGCGATCCTCTGGCTGTGCTCGGATGAGGCTTCCGGGGTTAACGGGGCAATCATCAACGTCAACGGGGGAAACCACATGCCGCAAGGGTGAGTCTGGTTGCCACCGCCGCCCGCGGACTGGCATTGGGATCGTCGGGCAAGGCGCAATACGTCCCGGCGGCGGCCGATACCGGCAGGACCGCTACCAGTAGCGCTGTGGCCCCAAGGACATGAGGCGAGGCCTCAAAGGTCGGAACGAGCTCGGATCCCCTCCTCCATGTCGGTTCTTGCCCACGCTAAGACCCACAACGACACCACACCATGAGGGAAAACCCCCCCAACTTCTCAAACCGGCGGCCAGCGAGCGCAGACAGAAGTCCACAGCAGTCGCGAGCAGGTTCCGTGGCGGCGCCACGTAGCCCGAATCGCCCAGGCTCGCTTAGACCCCAATCGGTACAGTCGTGTGCGAACCCACGAGAGGAGAGCCGGAGATGCGCGGTCTGCTGAACAAGGTGGTTGTTGTCGCGGCCGGAGGTACTGGCGCAGCGTCGGGCGAGGCCGGTGCCGGAGCCAGCATCGGTGGTGCGACGTCGTGCCGCCTAGCCGCCGAGGGGGCCCTTGTCGTCGTCGGCGATCGGGACCTGGCTGCGGCGGAACGCACCGTGGGGCTGATCGACGAGGCCGGTGGCAAGGCGGTTGCCCACCTTTTCGACGCAGTCGACGGCGGTCAGATCGAAGGCCTAATGGAGCGCGCCGTGGAGGAGTTCGGCGGTCTCGACGGGCTGCACTACAACGCCGCTGACCAATCCAGGGACATCCTCGGTAAGGACCTCACGCTCGATTTGTTGGGCTTGCCCCTGGACGTTTGGAACAAGACGATCGAGATTGGTCTCACCGGTTACCTCCTCGCATGTCGCGCCGCGATCCCGCGCATGCTTGCCCGTGGCGGCGGTGCGATCGTCGGCACCGCATCGTCGGCAGCTTACGTCGGTCGCCCCGATACGTTGGCCTACGCGGTCGCCAAGCTCGGCATGACGCCGGTCATGCGGCACATCGCGTCGCGCTGGGGTCGCGAGGGCATCCGCGCCAACACCGTCGCTCCAGGCATGGTCCCGGGCAAACGCATGCTCGACAACATGTCGGAGTCGGAGTCCATACGCCTCATGAGCATTCATCGATCGCCCCGTCTCGGCACGGCCGACGACATCGCCGCTATGGTCGCGTTTTTGATCTCCGACGATGGCGCATGGGTCAATGGTCAATCGCTGTCGGTCGACGGCGGTCTGACTATGCGTCCGTAGTTCCAGGCAGCGAATGTCGACCAACCGCCATATCGGTCTGCCACTCGGAGGGCCCTGTCGCGACGGCGGCAGTCATTTGCAGCAGCTCGATCAGCCGGCTCTGGCTCGGCAGGAAAGGAAGATCAGATGGGCAAGCTCGAGGGTCGAGTCGCGGTGGTGACCGGCGGGGCTCAAGGCATGGGCGAGGCGCATTGTCGCCTCCTTGCGTCCGAGGGAGCCGAGGTCGTCGTTTGCGATATCCGAAACGAGGAGGGCACCTCTGTCGCCGACAGCATCGGGGGCGTGTATCACCAACTCGACGTCGCCGATGAGGCCGGGTGGGATCGCGTCGTCGGTTCCGTTGCCGCTGATCTCGGGCCTATCACCATACTCATCAACAATGCCGGCGTCGGGGTGCATCGCATGGTGCAGGAGACGACCACCGAAGAGTGGGAGAGAGTGATGTCGATCAACGTCACGGGGCCCTTCTTCGGGATCCGGGCTGTTGCTCCCGGTATGAAGGCCGCAGGCGGCGGCGTCATCGTCAACGTTTCATCGTCAGCCGCGTTCTTGCCCTCCTCCCACATAGGCGTGTACGCGACGAGCAAGTGGGCGGTGCGCGGGTTGACGAAAGCGGCTGCGCTTGACCTCGCCCCCGACGGAATCCGAGTATGTTCCTTGCATCCCGGGATGGTCCGAACCCCGATGAATGCCAAGGTCGATGTCGACTCGTTGGCCCGGGGCATACCCATCTCGCGTGTCGGTGATTCCGATGAGCTTGCGAAGATGATGCTCTTCATCGTTGCCGACGCCACTTATTCCACCGGTGTCGAGTTCATCGCCGACGGCGGCTTCACAGTCGGCACTCCCACGCTCGACACAATCTGACCGCTGTTTCGCTGGGCCAGGAAGTCTGGTCGGCAATGAACTCTACATGACGCTCGGCCCGTGCTGGAGCCCGGCGAAGAGGTCGTCCTCGGGTAGCCGGGCGCCGGTGCGGTCCTCGGCCCGGATAAACGTTTCGGTCCCGAAGATCTCGGCGAAGCTCTCGTCGGGGAAGCGCACCCACCACGACTGGTCTAACTGGCTGGCGTGAGCGGCCAGGGCTGCCCGCTTGCGTGCCGCCACCGCCGTGGTGTCGACAGTGGTCGTAATCAGTGCCTCCTGGGCCTCCAGTTGGCGTAGGAACTCGGGGTCGAGTTGTCTCTGGGGCGGAGCCGGGACTTCGATGTCCGCGGCTTGCATCCGCTCCCGCAACTTGTCCCAGTCGCGCAGGCGGCGGGCGATGAAGTACAGCTTCGAAGGGATGCCGCTGCGGCGGAAGGCCTCTACGGCCACCAAATGGGCCTGACGGTGGTCCGGATGGTTGTAGCCGCCCGAGAAGTCGCTGTAGGTGACCATCACGTCAGGGCGGTACCGCCGCACCAGCTCCACCACTCGGCCGGCGGACTCGTCCAGGGGCACGTTACAAAAGACGTGGCCGTGGTCCTTGTACCGCCAGTCCGGCATGCCCGAATCGTGGTACCCAAGGGTCTCGAGGTGCGTCACGCCCAGATGGGCGCACGCCTGGTCGAGCTCCGCCAGACGGGTCTTGGCGACCGACTCGGGATCGTGGCCGGCTTCGCCGGGCTTCACGTGACGGGGCCCGTCGCCGTACTCCCCATTCGTGCAAGTCACCAGTACGGTGGTGACCCCCTCCTCCGAGTAGCGGGCCAGAACGCCTCCGGTGCTCGACGACTCGTCATCGGGATGGGCGTGCACCGCCATGAGAGTGAGGGACCGGGTCCGACCAGCGTGCATCGCAAGGTAGCGTACGTCCCCGATCGGCAGGACGTCCGCTTGGCTCCGCCTGCTCGTGCACCGGCGACCGCGTCACTAACCGAATTGCCGCGCTCGTGGGACGCGCTCAGTCGGTTGGAAGAGGGCAATACCGCCGCTCGAACCCGGCTATCGAGGAGCCCGGCCCCTCGTGGTATTGGGCCGGATACGACGAGCGTTTGGGGGTAACTGACTCCGTTGCCGGCCGGTTGGGCCGGGCACGACGCCGTGTGAACGCGCTGACATCTTGGTAGGCGGCCCCTTCGGTCGTCGAGCCAGGGTGGTTCGGCGCTCGGACGAACCTCGGACAAGCGTCACTCGCCATGGTCGCCGGCCGGTAAGTGAAGTCGGCCTTGAGCCCACCCGGGAGCGCCAGAGGGCCATGCCGACGACCGATTCTCCAGTCATTTTGCTTGGGTGATACGGGCCGGACCGGCCGAACCCGGTGAGGGGCTCGGCCGGTCGGATTTCCTCGGCGGGGATATGGGTGGTCAGATGTCGCGGCGGAGGACGAACCTTGTTGCCACGCTGCTAAGTGCGATGGTCCAGGTGATGAGCAGGATCAGGGCGGCCCAGGGCTGGAGCATGTCGGACCCCGTACCGGTATGTGTGATGGCCATGTTTGCGCCGACTGGGAGCCACTTGCTGGCGCTGGGTACTGCCCGGGTGAGGATAAGACCTTCGATCAGGTAGGTCCATCCGATCGCTCCGATGATCGCGATGACCATGTGGCGTGTGAGCGACCCGAGGGCGACGCCGAGCGCCCCGAAGAGTGCCGTCGCGATTGTTGCCCCGATCCACATCTGTGGGGTGTCTCCGGCGAGGTGGTGGATGCCCTTGTGGCCGAGGGCTGGCATCGCCACGGCGAGCGCTAATCCGAAGCTGGTCGCTCCGACGACCGCTCCGACGCCGCTGATCGTGATGAGCTTCGCCACGACGATGTCACGTCGGCGGGGCGAGATGAGGAACGTTGGCACGCTAGTGCCGTGGCGAAACTCTCCGGCGATGGTGGCAATGCCGACTCCGAGCAGCACGAGCGACGAGACGGCGCTGATGCCGAGGACCCCGTGCACGAACTCCTTGTCTCCGACCTCGGGTGCCCGTTTGGCCGCGAAGGCGGCGATCAGTGTGAACACCGGGGCCATCGTGATGGTGATCGCCATGGTGATCATGAACCACCGCGTGGTGGCGAGCTTGCGGGTTTCGCTGTGAATGAGCGTGCTGTGGGTCACCTTCCTGGCCACCGTCGGGCCGGACGCGCCGCGCTTCGGCTACCTGAGCTTGATCGTCGCCTTCTTCCTCGCCGCCATCAGTGGGCACCGCTGGGCCGCCTGGACGGTCATCGTGGTTGGCTACGTCGGGTCGCTGTGGCTCGCTCCGCTCGTCTGGGGCCTGGCGCGGCGACGCCACCCGCCACTGGAACCTCGGCCCCACCACCGACGAACTCCGCGATCTCGGGTTCAGATGACCGGCTTCTGGCGTTTGATGCCCCCCAGTCGAGACCGACGGTGGCACCGATTGTGACCGGGCGATCGCAGTCGACGCGAAAATCCGACGACGGGTATCTCGTAGCCACCCGTCCCACTGGATCAACTCCAGATGACTGCTGGCAGTCTCGTCCTGTTCGTGTGGTGGGTCGACGCCGGACTGATGATCTTCTGGCTCATCGCAAATGCCCGCCGACGCGGTCTTTGGCAACATGATCGCCACTCTCGAGGTGCGCTCAGTCGACCCGGCGGTGGTATTGATCGAGGCTCCCAAAGCGACCAGGGGTGCCGCCTGCCCGAGGCAGTGCCATCCGCTTGAATTCACTGGATCCCAGGACGACAGCGCCCTGCGCAGCCGCGAAGCTCTTGACATTGGACTGCTGCTCAGGAGAGTGACGACATGACCCCTCCCACCGATGCGCTAGAAGCCGATCGGGCCGAGCTGCTGCGGATCTGCGCCGATCTGGATGAAGCAGGATGGCGCTCCGAGAGCGGGTGCCCCGGATGGTCGGTCAAGGACCTCGTCGCCCATATGGGCACCTTGTTCTGGGCGGTGGTGGACCCATCGGTCCTGCCCGATGCCGCCGGCCTGCCAGCCGAGCAGGCCGCGGAGGCGTTCGTCCGGGCCCGTCGTTCGCTGAGCGCAGCCCAGGTGCTGGACGACTACGCGGCGGTGAGCGAGAAGGCGCTGGTGGTCCTCGCCGACTTTATCGGCGTCGACCTCGAAATGCCCCTCGGCGACCTCGGCACCTACCCGGCCCGGATCCTGCCTGCCGCCTATTGCTTTGACCACTACACCCATATCCGGGCCGACCTCTTCGCCCCGCGTGGTCCGCTATCCGGGCCGCTCCCTCCGTCCGACGAACTCCGTTTGCTCCCCACCCTGGACTGGATCGAGGCCGCCCTCCCGCAGCAAAACCGTTCGGAGGTGGACAGCCTGACGGGAGCGGTCGAGATCGTGATCGCCGGCACGGCCGGGCGGACGATCCGGCTCGGACCACCGAGCAACCCGGTCTCGGCCCGGGTGCGATCGGATGCCGACGCGTGCGTGCGGTGGATTACGCAGCGCGCTACCTGGGAGCAGGTCGGGGCCCGAGCCGAGGGTGACGTCGACATCCTGGCCGACATCCGAGGTCTGAAGGTCTTCTGACCAGGCGTCGACGGCGAGTCCTGACGCATGTGATCTGTCACCCAGCGTTTGCGCACCGGTGATTCGGCCCAGGACGGTGTTGTGGAGTTGTCAGAGACCGTCATAGAGGGCCTCCCGGACGGAGCGAACGATCGCGACACCGGGGCATGGTTGCTTGTCGCGGCCCTCGTCACACCGATGGGTGCGAGCAGCACAGGACCGGGTCAACCAGGCTTGCGTCCCCAGGTGGGGAAGAGCAGCCGGGAAGCGGTCACGGTGGCGGGATCGCCGAGGTGGGCAGGGGAGTCGTCGGACAACCGGCCGGCCCCGACGACATCGCCGACACCGAAGGCCATCTCGCCAGCGCCTACGTCGACGCCCGCCGTCGAGGCCGCCATCGCGACCGGGCCGCCACCGGAGTCCATCAACCTATTTGGGTCTTCATCAAGTGCCGACAGGCAGGCTTCGGGTCAGCCTTGCCGGTTGGCGACGCGTTCCGGGTAGCTCTGCGTGAACTTGAGCGTGTACACGATGATGACGACGGGCACGGCCGCCCCCAACAGGATCTGGGCCAAGCGATGGCCAGATGAGTGGCGAGCGACGGCTTCTGCCGCCACCCGGGCGAAGCCGATCAGGACGATGGATGCCCCCCAGGCCAGGCTGAGGGCGCGGTTGACGCTCCTGAAGCGCGGCGACCCCCATTCCTCGGGGGGGACGCTTTCCTTCGCGTACTGCTCGGTGAACGGGAGGACGGGGATAAGGAGCAACATGACAGCCCCGATGACGATGGCCACGCCCCCACCTGGCCAAGTGGCCAGCCATGTCTTGTCGCCCTTGTCCAAGCTGAAGCCGAGGACGGCCAACACCGTGAACAGTACGAAGGAACAGGCGTTGAGGATCTTGGGTGGCCAGACCGGGTGATTGGTCAGCATTACGGCCAGGGCCAGCAGGGCGGCCACCAGTCCTGCGATGCCGACGTCGTTGGAAGGCAATATCTTGGTCACGAGTGAGAACGCAATTAGGGGCAAGAACCCGATTATGAGCGGTATCTGTTTTTTCATGGCGGTCGTCTTCCTGGGTTACTTGTACTGAGCCGGTAGGTGCTCTTGTAGCCAGTCGAGCATTAACGTGTTGGTGAACTGACGGTTCAACGGCTGGCAGTGGAAGTTCGCCGCCTGGCCCCGGTGAACTTCAAGATCTCCTTTTCGTTCGGCAGCATGTCATATAGCTCCTGCGGCTGGCCGGGGAAAAACTGCTCGTCCTCGGGGTCCAACACCAGCAACGGAGTAGTGATCTGCCCGACGACGTCGCGCACCTGATACTTCTCGACCTCGGTGAACAGGTCGAAGCCGTTACTGACGCCGTATGGCTTGCCGCGGAAGGCAAAGGCCCGGGCCACGGCCGGGTTGGCGCGGGCCGTGGCCAGGGCTGCGTTAAAGGCGTCCTTTTGGCCCGACTGAAGGAGTTCCAGCCCGGGTGGGGCGAGATGCTTGGGGTATCGCCGATCCCACAGGCGGCCGGACCGATGGCCAACCGGGCCTCGAAGCCGAAGTCGGGGTCGGCAAAGAGGCCGCCCTGCAGTGTTATTTCGTTAGTCACCGATATCACTTCCTTTGGTCGGGGGTTAAGTGCCCGATGGTTTTGCGCTGGCCCTATACTTGGCGCGGTACACCTGTTGCACCACGAGCGGACCAGCGAACCAAAGGGCCCAGCCGTACCTGGTGGCAAAAAAGACAGGTATTGACAGGCCAAAACCCACCAGCGTGCCGACGGTCTGCCAGGTCGCCGCAGTCACGACCGACGACGGAATGCCCGGTGCGTTCGAATGGGTGACCATGTGGTGCAATATCGCCAAAAGGGCAGCCGAGTTCAGCGCTTGCACCAGCGCATAAAACCCGAACTGCAGGGCGTGGACAGAGAGCGGCGCGTGGTGCTGGCTGGTCAACAGCTTGGTGGCGAAGGGGTTGAGGACAATGGTGAAGAGCCAGGCGAAGTTCAACGTCCGCAGCCGTGAATCCATGCTCCGGGCGTACCCGAACATCTCGTGGTGATGGCTCCATGCCGCCGCGATGGCGACGAAGCTGATAGCGAAAGCGGCGTAATGGCCGCTGTTGTCCCGCACCGAAGCCCAAAACTGGGACACAGAGTGCCCGGTGGGCACCGGCAAGTCGATAGCGAGCAACGTGATCGCGATCGCCACCACGGCATCCGAGAAGAAGATCAGGCGGTCGACCATGCGGCGTCCGACCTCGACCTCGCTGTCCGCCACAACTCCTCCTGGCCAGAGACGAGGCCCGGACCGGAGAAGTCAGGCAGACACCGAGCGCGTCGCTAATGCCACCTTACGCGCTGTCGCCAAGGCAGTCCAATGGAGGTGTCGACGTTCCTCGCGTTCGATTCCTTCCTCATCCAACCAAGCTGCCAGCACCACCCTGAGCTTCCGATCACCAACCAGTCAGACACCGGGAGCTACTACCGCCATACCACGCCTATTTCGTGCGATCTGCCGGGTCTTCCATGCGAGAGGCTCGACCTCCCAGACACCTTCCGCCAAAGCGTTGGACTTCGTGCATGACATGTCGCCGAGGTAGATGCGCAGGTCAGAGGGCTGCCGGGTAGGTGTTCTGGCATAAGGTTGACTGGCGACGCACTCGAAAACCGAGATCTTCCAGGTGGTCGGGTGGCGGCCGTCCACTGCATCCCGGCCCGGGGGCTGATCCTGGCCGAAGACGATGATCCCAGGAAGCGTTCGTTCTAGCCGTCCAACCAGCCGGACATGTGTCGAGGTTCTCGGGGGCCGGTTGATCACAGAGAAACAGCACCATAGCGACGCGTTGGTGACCGGCGGCCTCCGAGATTCCAGGCCGGGTGTCCGCGACGTTCTGGCCCCTTCCGCACGGAGGCCTATTTTAAGCGTTGACGCCGGATCCGACTTCGAACCGCTGTGATCGGGCGATCGGCGTTGATCCGGCTTGGTGGTTGCGTCCTCGTAGGCCGCGTCGGGAGGTGCGGCATGATCCTCTCACAGGATCGCGGGCGCTGGCCTCCATCGCCTTCAACTACGGCGGATCGTGATCTCCTGGGAACATTGGGCTGGTCCATCCGAGTTTAACGCTGAGTAACTCCAAGGAAACGCCCGTCAAGATGGTGACGACGGTGGCGACCCAGAAGTTCGCGTACGTGCTCAACAGCCAGAAGATGATTGCTCCCAGGACGATCGCGACAAGTCCCCAGTGGCCCTTGCGGAAAATGGCGGCGCGTTCACCCGCCAACACATCGGCTACCGCTCCTCCCGCGGTTCCGGTCAGCACTCCGAGGAATATGGCGGTATCACCCGGCGTCTTGTACGCCAGGGCCTTTTGTACCCCGATGGTGACGAGTAGTGCGACGGCCACGCCGTGCACCACCAGGTAGGACGTGTGTCCCTGGATGAGTCGATGGGCCAGAAATCCTCCGACAAATGCGGCCCCGAGCACGGCGGGGAGGTAGTACCAGTTCTCGATCGCGGCAGCTTCCAGTCCCAGCAGTACGTCACGGACCATGCCACCTCCGAGTCCGACTATGACTCCAGCGATGAGCACGGCCAAGAGTGTCAACCGGCGGTTCCTGGCCACAGCGGCACCGAAGGCGGCGTTTACCGACATGGCAGTGACATCAACCCAGATCGGCAGCGCGTGAAGCGGCAGCGGCGCCGCCGTGCCAACCAGGCCACTCACGGTATTGGCCGCGGGTGGGCCTGACGTGGTTGCGACCACCTGGGTCCCGGCGAAGGGAAATTCCCGCGGGCCGGACTTGTCACTGCGCCAACGTACATGGCCCGTCATCCGCCTTTAGGGGTCCGTCCAGCCACCATCTCGACGCTAGGCGCAGGATGGGGCCGCAACAACTGGTATCGCAGCTGTCCAGCAGAGCAGGCAAACCCGAGCACATCTTCGCCCACACCGGCCGACTCCCCGCCTTCGCCGGCGGCAACGCCGATGTCGACATCGAGATGTTGAGTGCCGCCACCTTCGCCGTCCTGGTCAACCACGATGACGGCGAGCGCGAGTTCGCCTACACCAGCGGGGCCGAGAGGTCACTGGACAAGGCCAAGGAGTTGGGCTGGACCGTCGTCAGCATGAAAGACGACTGGAGCACCGTCTTCTAGAAGGAGGGCCCCCATGGCTGCTCTGACTGCCATCGATGTCTTGATCGATCCCGACGAGCAGGCCATCGAGCGGGGCCGAGTGATCAACGCTCGGTTGCTCGAGGACCTGCCCCAGGGCTGGGCCCTGGACGATACCCACAAACCTCACATCACGACGCCGCAGCGATACGTGCGCACGTCGGGCTCCGATCAACTGGCTCGTGACGGCTGCGAGGTCGCCGTGGCGTTGTCGGCCAGCCAGGACCGCGTGAGGGCAGAAGCCTGTTCGATGAGGCGAGCTGACTGGCTGAAGTCGTATGGACTGATAGCGGAGGTCGGCGGTGCTGGCATGAGGTGCACGACTGAGTGCCTGGTGGCAGCGATCGTGGCCGCTCCGGAGTGATCGAGCAACTGGCCGACGGCATAGAGCCCGACCCGCATTGGTGAGCGCCCTGGGCGAGCGTCCGCACCCACTCCGAAGGTGGGAAGCACATAGATCGTCGATGCCCCTAGCGACTCTGCCTCCAGGGTCGGTGTATCGGACGCGATCCCCCCATCGACCAGAAGCCGTCCACCGACTTCAACCGGGGGGAACACTCCCGGGATGGCCGTGCTGGCCAACAGGGCGGGCACGACTGGCCCTTCAGAGAGCGTGACTGGGGCGCCGCTCAACAGGTCGGTGGCGACCACATGGGCAGGAATAACGCAGGCCTCGAGATGTTGGACGCCGACGAACTCCCTAATGAGGGCGGCCAGCCCGCGGTTGGTAAGGAGATGGTCGCGGCGCCCGATTGCCCCCAGGACCAGGCTGGACGACCAGAGGGGGAAGACCTGGGATCGTCTCGCCCGCCGCCATCCCTGTGTGAGGCGCCGGATCCCCTCGCCTGTCGGATCGGCCGCGTAAGCGACCGCGTTGACCGCGCCGGCCGAAGTTCCAACGAGCAGATCCGGCCATATTCCCGCGTCGCTCAACGCCTCGATCATGCCCACTTGCACTGCGGCGTGACTGGCTCCGCCAGTCAGCACGAACGCCACCGGGCCCCGATCCTCGGAGCCCGGGCGGGGCGCCCGCAGCGGGATCAACCTCGAGTCAAGCGTGTCCTTATGCACTACCTGCTCCCATTCGTCGAGTGGTCTTCTACTACAACCGCCGATGCCCCTGCTGCGTATTCCAGCAACGTCATTGCCTGCCGTCACGTGTCGGTCGTTCGGCACGATCGCCTCGTCGTACCGGAAGACCTGGTCTCCGGCGAGGGCGAGATCGAACGCTGACCGCAGGTCGAGGTCTGCCGGGAATTCTCGAATACCGCCTCGGTCCCTTATTTGCCCTCACCGTTTTCTGCTCCTCGAGCTCGTCTCAAAGGACGCCGAGCGTTTCGGTCGCCGGCGCGCCCTCGATGGAGCGCGTTGATAACGAGTTCGGCGAGCTGACCAGGGGTTTCGGGTTCTTGGATCTCACCGGCGAGAAGGTCGAGCTCGAGTGGAACGAGGTCCGCTCGTTGCATGAAAGAGATTTCGTCGAGTCGCCCGTGGGCGATGGTCAACAGCTCGGTGGCGAGATAGGCGAGTACCGCATCCCACCCGCTTGGGTGGAGGAAACGCGATGGGGTCTTCAAGCTGGTGAGCTTGTCTGCTCGGGAGTGAGCGAGGGCGTTGACGTAAGCCCACCCCGGCACACTCTGCCCCGACTGGCGGAATACTTCGACGGCGCCGCCTTCGAGCAGGTTGATGCTCGCCGGGACAACGTTGTCTTCGTTCTCGCAGTGATGGCGGTGTCGCCACATGGCTGCTTCTCCTTAAGTCCGATCGGATCTCTCCGCTGGAGTCGGGGCGAGGTGCTCGGGCGGGATCAGGCGGCCCGAGTGTCGGTGTGGTCGAGCGGCGTGGTGGATTGTGACTTGGGGAGCCAATGCAGTTGCCCAAGGTTGTGGTTTGCTCTCCAGCTGGATATCTCATTCAGGGTGAGACCACTGACGGCAAGGGCGACGATCCCGACGGCGAAGGCGAAGGACAGCCAGATCACGGCCTGGCCGGAGGCGGTGAGGGCGAATGCCATCATGAGTCCAGCGCCCGCGACGGTCGCCGCGTCGAGTGTGCGCTGTACGGTCCCCCGTGAGCGGTCGAGCTGGGCGAGCGCAGAGACGGTCGTGGCCGCGACGCCCACTGCGAAGGCGATCCAGCCCACAGTGGCGCGGGCCAATGCTTGACTGGCGACGACGACGAAGCCGCCGAGGAGCGCTAGGAACATTCCTGTGAGATAACGGGTACTCATTGTGTGATTCCTCCTTGTGTTTCTGAATGTTGCTATGTCTGGGAGACTCTCAGAGAAAAGGATGAGTGGGTCTAATCAACTTCGTGTGATCATCTATGGTTCATAGATAGGTCCGAAAGGATTCCTCCGGGGCCGTGTTTCCTCGGCCGATTTCGGGTACCTGTAATCCCCACTGCGGCAGTGGCGCGGAAAACGTGACCGATACAGCCCTCTTCAGGGTTGCAGCATCTCGGCTGACGGCTACGGCGTCGGCCCTTTCATCCTCCCACCCGGCGACCCCCCATGTACATAGACTATTCATATAAATATGTTATTCTTATCTCCATGACTCGTCAAGACACTTCTCGCCGACGGGACCGACAAGCCGACCGCACCTCGGTCGCCGCCGGCGCAACCCTGTATGGGTTGGTCAGCGACGCCGTGCGGAGCATCCCACGCGAACTGAGCCTGACCTCCGCGTCCACGCTGGCCACCCTGGAGCGGACAGGGCCGAGACGAATCACCGATCTGGCCGTCATCGAGGGGGTAACCCAACCGGCCATGACCGTCCTGGTCAAGGCGTTGGAGCAGTCCGGGCTGGTCGAGCGGCGAGGCGATCCGGCCGACAAACGGGTCGCTCTCGTGGCGGTAACCGAAGCCGGCGCGGACTACGTCCAGACCCGACGGCGCGCGGGCGCGGCGGCCTTCGCACAACTCATCGACCAGCTACCCGCTGATGAGATCGCCGCACTTGGCGCCGCCATCCCCGCTCTGGAGCACCTCCGGGCCCTCGAGCGTCAAGAACGTGAACCGCCGAGCCGATCAGCCGCTAGCGGGTCAGGAATACCGCGATGAGCGGCCACCAGCGGACGGCCGCCAGCCCGTTCCATCAGCCCAAAGGGGTGTGGGCGGTCGCCTTGGCCTGCGTGGTGTCGTTCATGGGCATCGGCCTGGTCGACCCCATTCTCCCCGCCCTGTCCACCCAGCTGAAGGCATCACCGAGCCAGGTGGAGCTGCTGTTCACCAGCTACCTGGTCGTCACCGCGGTGGCCATGCTGGTGACGGGCTGGGTGTCCAGCCGCATCGGCGGCAAGCGCACCCTGGTCGCCGGTCTGGTCCTGATCGTCGCTTTTAGCGCCTTGGCCGGTGCCTCGAACACCATCGGCGGAATCATCGGTTTCCGGGCCGGCTGGGGACTCGGCAACGCCCTGTTCATCGCCACCTCGCTGGCGGTGATCATCGGGGCCGCTTCGGGCGGCTTCTCCGGTGCCATCATTCTCTACGAGACCGCCCTCGGCGTCGGTATTGCCCTGGGCCCGCTAGTGGGTGGCGAGCTCGGCGGGATCAGCTGGCGTCTCCCGTTCTTCGGGGTCACCGCCCTCATGTCCATCGCCCTGGTGGCCACCCTGCTGTTCGTCGAACCCACCCCTCGACCCCCCCGGCCCACCTCGATCCTCGAACCGCTCAAGGCCTTACGGCACCGAGGCCTGGCCACCATGAGCCTGACCGCCCTGGGCTACAACTGGGGGTTCTTCACCCTGCTCGCTTTCACCCCGTTCGTGATGCACCTGGGTATCCACCAGCTCGGCTACGTGTTCACCGGCTGGGGGGTCATGGTGGCCGTCTTCGCGGTGTTCGTCGCCCCCCGGGCCCAAGCCCGCTTCGGCACCCCTCGCACCCTCTACGTCACCCTGGCCCTCTTGGCCCTGGACCTGCTCGTCATCGCCGCCTTCACCTCCTCGCAGTCGACGCTGATCGTGGCCGTCATCATCTCGGGCGCGTTCGTCGGGCTCAACAACACCCTGACCACCCAGGCCGTCATGCTGGTGGCGCCGGTCGAGAAACCGGTGGCGTCCGCGGCCTACGGGTTCGTGCGCTTCATCGGCGGCGGTCTCGCTCCCTACGTCGCCAGCCGGCTGGCCGCCGACATCAACGTCCAGGTCCCGTTTTACCTGGGCGCCGCCACCGTGGCCGCCGCCATCGCCGTGCTCGCCACCGGCCACTCCCTACTGACCCGCGCCGAACAAGGACCCGGGGCGGAGCTAGCCGTCTCCGGCCCAACCATCATACCAACCGGGCGGGAATCCCAACCCGCCCCCTACACCCTGGTCACGGTGACACGTGACGAGACCGACCAGTGCCAGCCGATCGTCGCCGCCATCGACGCCGGTCCAGGCGCAGCCGCCGTCACCGACACCGCCATCCAGTTCGCTCAGCGGCTCGATCGGCCCGTCGAAGTTCTCCACATCCTAGAAACCGACATCGTCGAAGAACTGGCCCTCGACATCGAAACGCCCGACGCCGGCCGCGACCTCGTCGCACACAACGTCGAGCGGATCCACGCCGCTGACGTCGCCGGAGCCGGCCACCTGCTTCGAGTGGTCAGCGGGCACGGCAGCGCCGGCCGGTGCATTGCCGACTTCGCCAATGCACACCACGCCACCATGATCATCATCGGCGCTCCGGGCGACAGTGAGATCGCAGAGATCTACCACGCCTCCCTGACCAGCGAACTGCTGGCCCATGCCCAATGTGCCGTGCACATCGTCGCACCCGCGAGCAAGCACGAGCCGTACCATGCCGCACAGTCCGTCAAGTGAGCCGGGACCCAACCGCGGCCCACACTGGATACCTTTGGGCTGATGGCTGCCGGAGCGTCGGTTCGAATCTATCGACCCACGGCCGGTATCGAGTCCCGGGATACTTCCGCGTGTTCCTTGACGGGATGGATGTCGGCGAACTTTGGGCGGACCAGGGCCGCACCTTCGAAGTGGTGCCAGGTCAGCATGGGCTCCGTCTGATGCAGTTCGTGATCCGCAGGGGAAGTGTCGCCGTCAGCGTCGAAGAAGGGCAGGGACTGGAGCTTGCATACTCTCGGCTCGCCGTCTTCGGCCTATTCGGTCTTCACCCGGCTACGCCAAAGAAGAGCCAGAGGATCCGCGAACTTGACGAACACCGCGAGCGGCCGACGCCCAGGGACCTAGGAGGGCGGGATGGTTCCTCATGGCGCCGAGGATGCGCCGACCCCGACTCAAGTGGCTGCGGCATTCTGTACGCCGACCACCGGCGATAGTGACGGGTTACAGGCCTTGGTCTGGGCCAGGGCGTTATATGGCAGGAGAGCCAGGCGCCCGTACGAGGCGAGCTCACTCTGGAAACTCTGGGAGGATCTCCATCCGCCGAGACCAGATGACCATCCCGCCCGGTGGATCTTGCCTCTCCACGAGTTCGGCTGTGACCTCGCTGGGTGTGCCGGTGATAACCCAGCCCTGGCAGGTCAGCCGCAGCTCAAGGGGGTGTCCGGTCATGTGGAAATTGGCGGACGAATCGACGTCAGGCCAGGGGTTGATCAGATAGCAAAGCCGCGCCGGGGCCCGTCGCAGGGCGAGATTGTCCACAAAGGTGACGAGACTGTCGAGGGTCTCGAAGTCGCCGGGGTGACCGAAATCACAGTTATCCCAGGCCGTGATCCTCCACCTGCCTTGAACCGGTTGGACATGGCAGACGATGGGATCCCCGAACAGCCGATGCTGACGAGAGTCGAAGATGGCTGCGTACAAGCGCGTCAGTGCGGTTCTCAAGGGCATCAAGTCAGACCGACGGGGATAGATGGTCGCGGGCTCCCCGCCCCGTTGGAACGCTTGAGTCGGGGACTCACGGAAACACAGTTTCGCGCTGCGGCGGCCGGTAACGCTCAACCACGCTCGGGGTAAGGCGGGCAGCAGGACTGAGCAGGCGGCGGTAGCCCGATCAGAATCGTCGCGGAGCGCAGAACCCATCAGGGTCGGCTTGCCTCCCGGCGACGCCGGTTTGCTCGGCAAGAGATCGATAGGCGGCCAGGACTTGGGGTCGGGAGTCGATGAGTGTCATGTCGAGGTCGAACGCCGCCGGTCGGGTTCGCATCTACCCGCCCTCCTCGTCGGTGATCGGCGCCACGGCAATGTCGGCTTCGTTAGCACTATTGCGCCGGGACAGCACTCGGTCTCGGTGCGGCTCGAAGTCGGCGAAGCGGGGGGCGTCGTCCTCGAGGTCGACGCGGAGCGTCCGGCAGAGGGCGCTGATGGCTCGATACCAGCCGCACAGCAGGACCAGATCGAGGAGCTGGGCCTCGCTGAACTCGTCGGCGAGGTCCTTCCAGGTGGGGTCGCTGAGGTCGTTGGTCATCGCCAGTTCGTCGACGAACCTGACCAGGCGTCGTTCTCGCCAGGTCCAACCGGCGTCGGTCGAAGCTCCGTTGGTCAGAGACTGGATCTGCGCCGTACTGAGGCCGGACTTGGTTGCGAAGAAGGCGACATGGATGCCCCACTCGTACTCGGCCCCGCAGCGGGCGCAGGTCCGCAAGATCACGATCTCGCGTTCCCGTAAGCTGATGCTCAACCGACGACTGAGTTCGTAGCCGCCCAGGCAGTGCATGGCTTCGGTCATCGGCCGGTTTCTGACCAGGGTACGAAATAGTCGGATGGGTGGAACTCCCGCTGGCATCATCGAGGCCAGGAGCTCGGCCACTTCAGGTTCGGGTTCTCCTCCAACCGGGTTGATGCGTGTCATGTCAAACCTCCTTGGCGAGCGTGGTTAGGGGGACGAGCACCGGAGACGGTGCGGATGGGTTCGGTCGCCGGCCACCGCTGCGGAGGTCAAGGTGACAAGGCGGCCCCCTGAGCGCCAACCACCTGTGTCGACTCTGGTGCGTCGGTCGTGGTTGGGCGAACGGCAACTGTTCGGTCAGCATTTTTCGGTCTCTCTGTTAGGACGCGAACCGCGTAAGCGATCGCTGGGCGCGGCACTCGCATCATCAGGAGCAACGAGCATCGGTGCGTCTCAGGCTCCTGCTCACGCTAAGAGCGCAGCGCTGAGATGTGAAAGACCGGTTTGCGCTTTCTTCAGTGCCCCCCGGCATGACCACGGCCGAGGCGGCGCTTCGCGACGTCCGCCCGGCCGCGCCGGCCTCCTCCCACGACTCGCCTACACCGGGGGATAGGGTGGTGGAGTGACCGATCTTCGTCGGTTGCAGTACTTCGTGGCGGTGGCCCAGGAGCGCAACTTCACCCGGGCGGCCGAGCATCTCCATGTCGCCCAGCCCGCCCTTAGCCGGCAGGTACGACTGCTCGAGCAGGAGCTCGGGGTCGAGCTGCTGCATCGGACCACACACGAGTTCGAACTGACCGAGGCGGGCCAGTTCCTGTTCGAGCGAGGCCCGGCGCTGCTGGCCGCCGCCGAAGAGCTGTGGCGGAGTGTGCGCAGCTATGGCACGGGCGAGCGGGGGGAGGTGGTGGTCGCCTACGGGGCCAGTTCCAGCTACGAGACCGCGCCGCGGTTCCTCCAGGCGCTGGCCGAGGGCGATCCTGGGATCACGATCACGACCGCCGTACGGTCCGTCGGCGAGATCGTGGCCGGCGTGACGGACGGCTCGTTCGATGTTGGGATCGTGCGGTGCGCCCCCGAGGTGGCCGAGTTGGAGACTCGGACCATTCGGCTCGAACGCCAGGGATTGCTCTTGCGACGTGACCACCGACTCGCCGGCTCGGGAACCGTCGAGGTGGTCGACCTGGCGGGCGAGACCTTGGCGTTGCACCCTCGGGGCGACAATCCGGGACACTACGACGCGGTGGTCGGGCTTTGCCGCCAGCACGGCGTGGAGCCCCAGGTGCTGGTACGAACCGTGAGCTTCGACCTCGCCTACAGCCCACTCGTACAAAGTCGGGCGGTGGCCGTCGTGGGCGAGTCGTCGCGCTTCGGCCTGCCTGACGACCTTTGTTGGTTGCCGCTGTCCCCTGCGGTCAGCTTCGCGGTGAGCACGCTGGCCCGCCGCCGGAACCGTTCCCCCGCCCTGGGCCGGGTGCTCGATGCCACGCAGAGGGTCGCAGCCGATTTGGGTTGGCTCTGACGCTTGTCTAGCAGCGCGAGCCGCGGTTATACCGATGGGTGCTGGAGTGATGCCGGAGAGGTCTTTCACATTCAGCCAACCTCGCCTTACCGTCCGTCGTATGCACCGCAGCGACCAACGAACCGGACAGACAATGCTGGCGATATTGCCGACCGGCCGTTCGGATCCGCTGGTGGAGATGGGCACCGTCTCCGAGCCGGTCCCCGCCGCCGACGAGGTCCTCGTGCGGGTGGAGGCGTTCTCGCTCAACCGGGGCGAGACCTTCCTGTTGGGCGGCCACGCCGTGGTTGGCGACCAGGCCGCGACGTTGCCGGTCGGGTCGTTTGCGGCGCCGCCGACGGCAGCGGACCACCGATCGGCGCCAGGGTCACCGGTCATCCCGAACAGTCCGGTTGGGCGGAGCGGGCGGCCGTTTCGACCTCTGCCCTCGCGGTCCTGCCCGACGAGATCGATCCCATCACCGGGGCCGCCCTACCCCTCGCCGGTCTCACCGCCCTGCGGCTCCTGCGAGCGGCCGGGCCCGTGGCTGGGCTGCGCCGACATTCCTGTGGCCCGGGATCTTGACGCCTTGGTCGCTCTGGTCGCCCGCGGACGCCTGCACCCCGAAATCGGCGTCGTCGCGGATTGGACCCAGACCGCGTCAGCCGTGCAGGACCTCCGCAACCGCCACATCCGAGGAAAAGCGGTACTGCGCATCGACGCCGAGCCCCCACTCACCCGCACAAAGACAAGGACTATCACGATGACCCAACCACTCGACGCCAAAGACGTTGTCCGCCGCTACGTCACCGCCGTCGAAGCCGGCGACGAACAAGCCATCCGGGACGTGTTCGCTCAGGACGCCGTCTGGACCCTCAGCGCCGGGGAGCTGCCCATCTCTGGAGCGTGGAAGGGGCGGGAAGCCATCATGGGCGACTTTCTCGCCACCGCCCTGTCGTACTACCAGCCCGGTACGGTCCGACTCGAGATCACCTCAATGATGGCCGACGGTAATCAGGTTGTGTTGCAGTGGACAAGTCGAGCCCGTACCCGCGACGGCCGGCCGTACGAAAACGGCTGTATCGGCGTATTTACCGTCCGCGACGGAAAAATCTGCTCGGTCCGCGAGTACATGGACACCCTGTATGCCAGCACCGTCTTCGCGGCCCGGGAGACGGCCAGCACCACCACCGGAGGCAGATGAGCATGCGTATCTTTGTCGCTGGAGCCAGCGGCGTGATTGGCGTGCGGCTGGTGCCGCTGCTGGTGGCTGCCGGTCACGATGTCGCCGGGATGACCCGCTCGGCTGCGAAGCTGGGCCAGCTCCGAGCTCTCGGTGCCGAGCCTGTTCTCTGCGATGTCTACGACGTCGAGGCGCTCTCCGCCGCCGTCGGGCAGTTCCGCCCCGACATGGTCATGCAGCAGCTCACCGATCTCCCCGACGACGCGACCCAGGTCGCCGCCCTGGGACCCCGCAACGACCGGATGTGGCGGGAGGGGACGAGGAACCTTCTGACCGCCGCGTTGGCGACCGGCGCCCCCCGCTTTTTCGCTCAGAGCATCGCCTGGCAGCTACCCGGTGACCGTGGTGTCGCGACACTGAAGTACGAGCACTCGGTCTTGGACGCCGCGGGAGTGGTGATTCGATACGGACAGCTCTACGGTCCTGACACCTACTACCCGAACGTCCCGCCGGCACCGCCGCGCATTCACGTCGATGACGCCGCCCGACGGACCATAACGGTCCTCGATGCGCCATCGGGCGTCGTCGAACTCGTCGAGTAGCCCTCACTCCACCCAGGCAACGGAGAACAACGTCGACATGACAAACATCGCTCATCACCGCTCGCCGCCGGATGGCGGACAGGCCACCGCCGCCACCATGCGACTCCTGGTCACCGGCGGGACCGGGGTCCTCGGACGAGCATTCGGCCCCCTGGCCCGCGCCGCCGGCCACCGGGTTCGAAGCCCGTCCAGAAGCGAGTTGGACCTCTTCGATCCCGCCGCGGTCGCCGTCGCCGTTCGAGGCGTTGACGCCGTGCTCCATCTGGCCACCAGGATCCAACCCTTGGAACGGCTCGACAATCCCGAAGCATGGCGCGAGAACGACCGTCTGCGAGCCGAGGCGTCGCGAGTGCTGGTCGACGCCGCTACCGCAGCTGCCGTCACCGTGTACGTCCAGCCGACCGTCACCTTCGTCTACCCGGCCGCCGGCTTCGTGTCGGAGAACACGCCGGTAGGTGACGTTGCGCCGATTTTCCGCTCGGCTCTTACCGCCGAACAAGAAGCCGGCCGGTTCGCCCGGGACGGTCGCCGCGGCGTTATTCTCCGCCTCGGGCTCCTGGACGGACCCGGCACCGGGCATTCCGAACCGATCCGAACCTTGGGGGCCACGCTTCACGTCGACGACGCGGTCCGTGCCCTGCTCTCGGCACTGAGGCTGCCCAGCGGGATCTACAACGTCTGTCGCGACGGAGAACGGGTGTCCAACGCCCGCTTCGCCCAAGCCGCCGGCTGGCATCCGCGATGATCAACCTCGAGTACGAGATGACCTACGCCGAAACGATCGAAGGCCCGCTCGGATCGACAACCGGCTCACCCCTCGGCGAACGGCTCTGCTGGCAGGTACCCGCCGCCACTCTCCGAGGCCCGCGGATCGACGCAGTTCTGGCCGCACCCGGACATGACTGGATGCGACTGGGTGCCGACGGTATCCGACGTCAAGACCTCCGCGCCCCAATGATCACTCAAGATGGAGAATTCATCCTCCTGAGCTATGACCTGGGGACCATCCGATCGAACGACGTATTCCTGGCCGCTCTTGCCTCGGGCCAACCGACCACCTTCGAAGACCAATACATGCGCATCGCACCACGGTTCGAAGTCGGCGCCGACCAGGTACGTGTGGCTAATCCAAAACCTCTTCGTGGGCTGCGGCCGACTCACTGGCCCGATGGCGATTAGCTACGACATCTATCGCGTGCTCTCACCCACCGCAGATACGAGACGGTGCCCAGAACTGCGACAATGCGCATCCTCGATCTGACACCCTAAGGCGCGTCGGCGCACCTGAGCGAAAGGAGGAGACATGAAGATCGCGGTGTTCGGCGGTACGGTACTGGTCGGCTCCCAGGTGGTCCAGAAGCTGACCCTGGCCAGCCACGACGCCGTCCTGCGGCACGACACACCGGAGTCGACTTGATCACGGGCGATGGTCTAAGAGGAGATCCTGAAGGGCGCCGAGGTCGTGATAAACGTTCCAGTAGCCATCCCGGATGACTAGGGTGGGGTTCTCCAGCACCCTCGTGGAGCATCGCTGGAGGTACGACTTGAAGGTTCCTGGTGGCTTCTAAGACACCTGCGGCGCCCCGGTCGGAGGTGGCCGCTTCTCAGCGGGATCTCCTGCTGGCGACCAAGTTGCATGTGCCCAGGTCGCGACCCGGCCTGGTCTCCCGGCCGCGACTTGCTGAGCGGCTCGACGACGGGCTGGGCGATGGGGTCGTCGTTGTCGTCGCTCCGGCCGGCTACGGCAAGACTGTGTTGCTCGCGGAGTGGACCCGGGGCGGGGCACGGTCTGCGGGTTGGTTGTCGCTCGATGCTGGCGACAACGACCCTGTCCGGTTCTGGCGCCACGCGCTGGTGGCGCTGGAGCCGGTGCGCCCCGCGATCAGCGAGCGAGTGGGCCCGCTGGCCGGCCCTCCAGCGCCGCCGACCTTCGAGCCGTTGGTGACCGCCTTGATCAACGATGTGGTGGGGGACCCGGCGGCGGACGAGGGGCTGCTCGTCCTCGACGACTACCACCTGATCGGATCGGAGGCGGTGCACGCCTCGATCGGGTTTCTGTTGGAGCACCGACCACCGCAGCTTCATGTGGTGCTGGCCAGCCGTTCCGACCCGCCGCTGCCGCTGGCGCGGTTACGGGCCCGAGGGGAGTTGGCCGAGGTGCGCGCCGCCGACTTGCGATTCACGGTCGGAGAGGCGGGCGTGTTGCTGCAGGAGTTGATAGCCGGCCCTGGACGGGTCTTGTCCGATGACGTCGTGGCGGCGCTGGCGGCGCGCACCGAGGGGTGGGCCGCTGGTCTGCAACTGGCCGCCCTGTCTCTTCGCGGCCAGTCGGACGTCGCAGGCTTCGTGGCGGCGTTCACTGGCAGCCAGCGATACGTCTTGGACTATCTGGCGGAGGAGGTGCTCGAACGCCAAGACGAGCCGCTACGCACCTTCCTGGTGGAGACGTCCGTCCTGGAGCGGCTTAGCGGCTCTCTGTGCGATGCCGTCACCGGCCACACTGACAGCCAGGCGTTGCTCGAGCAGGCGGACCGGGCCGGCCTGTTCCTCGTACCGCTCGATGAGGTACGCGCGTGGTGGCGCTATCACCACCTCTTTGCTGACCTGCTGCGCGCTCGGCTGGACCGACAGCCCGGCCGGGCGGCGCAGCTGCACCGTTCGGCAGCCGCCTGGTACGACGAGCACGGGCTGCCAGACGACGCGATCCACCACGCCCTGGCTGCGGGAGAGATGGCGTGGGCAGCCCGATTGATCGAAGAACACTTTGACTCTCTGTTCTATTTGCACGGCGAACCAGCGACGATTCACCGGTGGCTGCAGGCGCTGCCTGATGACCTGGTGCGATCCCGGCCCCGGCTCCTGCTGGCCCAATCACAAATGGCAGCCATGCGCGGTGACGTGGAGACGATGGAGCCGCTGATCGCCGCGGCCGAGGCAGCGGTCGGCGCAACCGACGAGCCGTTCACGCCGACCGCGGGCACGGCCGGCAGTTTGCTGGTGAATGTCCCCGCCGTGATCGCCCTGAACCGGAGCTACGCGGCGCAGCTTCGCGGCGACGCGGAAGGGACGGCTGTGCACACGGCCAGCGCGCTGGCTCAACTCCGTGATGGCGAAGACACGCTGCGCTCCAGCATCGAAGGCTTCCTGGGAATGGCCGAGTGGCTCCGCGGCCGACTCCCGCAGGCCGAGCGGGCGTTCGCCTCCGGTATCGCCGGGTCGCGGAACGCCGGTCCGAGCACCTTGACGGCGTGGGTGGACTACTCACTGGCCCGAATCCAGTGCGCCCAGGGACGCCTCGACACGGCCATCCGGACCTGCAAGCAGGCAGTGGAGTTCGCCGCCACGCCAGGCCAGCCGGCCCCACCGGCCGCTGGCCCCGCGTTGGTTGGCCTCGCAGAGGTGGCCTACCAGCGCAACGATCTCGACGCCGCGCTCGACTATGTCACCGACGGCGTCGGCCTGTGCCGACAGTTCGTTTACACCCTGACGCTGGCCGTCGGCCTGACGACGCTGGCGTGGATCCGCCAGGCGAGCGGTGACCGGGTGGGAGCCCTCAATGCGATGCGCGAAGCCGAGGACTACGCCGCGGGCCCCTTTGGCCTGCTCAACCCCGTTCCGGCCCAACGAGCCCGGCTGCAGCTGGCCCAAGGCGATCTCACCGGACCCTCCGACTGGATCCGCAGCTGCGGCCTCGACCCTGACGACGATCCCGACTACCCCCGGGAACCCGGCCATCTGGTGCTGGCCCGCTTGCTTGTCGCCCAGGGCTTTCCCGATCGGGCGATGGCGCTCCTGGATCGGCTGTACGCGGCGGCGGCCGCCCGGGACCGGGCCGGCAGTCTTATCGAAGTGCAGGCCCTGCGCGCCCTTGCCCTGCAGGCGGACGGCGATGAGCTCGGCGCGCTGACGGCTCTCGCCGGCGCACTCGGGCTGGCCTGCCCGCAGGGCTATGTGCGCGTCTTCGCCGACGAGGGCCCTGCGATGGCGGCGCTCCTGGGTCGTCTGATCGCGGCCCAGCGGGACAACCAGGCCACAGCGGACGTGCCCCTCGGCTGCCTCGCACGACTGCAGCGCGCGGTCGATGGAGCGCGTAACGGGCCGGATCCCGGGCGAAGTTCCCAAGCAGTGCCGGGCCTGGTCGAGCAGCTGACCCACCGAGAGCTCGAGGTACTGGCCATGCTGGCGGCAGGCGGATCGAATCAGGCGGTCGCCAGCCAGCTCGTGGTTTCCCTCGACACCGTCAAGAAGCACGTCAGCCATGTCCTGACCAAGCTCGGCGCTTCCAACCGGACCGAAGCCGTCGCCAGAGCCCGCCAGCTCGGCCTGATCACTTAGCCCGGTTCACCATCACCCTCGTGCCAGCCTCCGCGATAAAGATTCCACTCGAGCACGATTTCACCAGCCGGGCCTGGGTCGGCGTCAACCAAGCGGTCAGCGTCCTCCACATCCTTTGATTGAGATATAGCAGAAGTGGTTCTCCGGTGCGCTCGTTACCCTAAGACGGCCTGCGTGGTTGCGGCACGGGCCGCCTTTGCACCTCCACCGGTGACACGAACTCGGCTATAGAGGCATCGTGGGTTGCCATCTTCCCGGTAAGGTCCGAGACCCCTCGGCGATCGGGATCGCTAGCACCTTCGTGCCACCGACGGGCTCAAGATTTCCTTGGCGAGTCCTCTTTCGAGTGACGACAACCGCACGCCGGACCTTTACCGTGCTCGTGTGACTTCCAACTGTCGCTAGCAGGGAAAGGGAACTGAGCGAAAGGATCGCCATGAACACTCTAACGTCCTACGCACCTGCCGACGAACGGCTCGAACATCCGGGCACACAAAGGGCCTTCAGCACTGTCAGACATCTCGTCGTCGGCTACCTAGCGATCAGCGCCCTTACCGTCGTTGCGATCATCGTCATGCGCAACAACGCCGCCCAAGTGAACTCTGCGGTCTGGATCCATGGAACCGTCGTCGTCGCCAGCGCCCTGCTTACCTACATGTTGACCGTTCGGGCCTCGGCGGGAGCCCGCCGGCCTTATCTGCGGCTGCGGATCATCTCGATTGTGGTGCCAGCGGCCATGGTGGTGATCATCGCCCTTCCCGGCACCTTCCCGCTGTGGATGAAGATCGAACAGGGCGTTTGTGCACTCCTCCTGATCGGCGTCGCCGTTCTCGTCAACGGCAAGCACCTGCGCGCATCGTTCGCGGTCAAATAGGAATCCGTCGGGGCATGACTTTGGGGTCGCCCAGCTATCTGGGCCCCGCCTCGATCCGGGTTTGATCCCACGGAAACGGGCACGGATGGCAACGTTTGGAGACGATCAAAGATGGTGCACCCCGCCATATTTGCAGGAGGTCGCTGCGGCATCCGTCGCGCCTCTGGCCGGCTCTCGCCGAACACGGACCCCG
The DNA here is from genome assembly GCA_963783945.1 of uncultured Actinomycetota bacterium. Lineage (GTDB taxonomy): Bacteria > Actinomycetota > Acidimicrobiia > Acidimicrobiales > Palsa-688 > CAWAPS01. The sequence goes on along the minus strand of CAWAPS010000002.1, from coordinate 1,053,868 downwards.
ACCGAGCGGCACTCCGATGGGCGCCAGGTACGTGCCCGGGGTGGGGCGGCTGGGGGTGCCGGCGCAGTGGATGAGCTACGCGCCAGCCAGGGGTGTAGAACCGGGGCTACCGGGACGGTGATACAGCGACGGCGTTGCCGGCGGGGCCTTGCCTTGGGGCCAGCTTCAACCCGGCGCTGGCGTCGGGGGCATGTTGGGTCGACGAGATCGGCCGTGGCCTCGGAGTTGCCTTCCTCGACGGCATCGGCTCGGCGGCTGATCGCCGCCAGTTTCACGGTGACCGGCCTTCTTCCTTTTATCACCCTGCCGTGGTGGCACCACCGTGGCATCACTATGCCCAAGACCGACTTCGAGAAAGGACGAAGCGAATGAGCACCGCTCAGGACTACCAGGCCGCGGAGCAACTCCTCCGGCGAGCCGCCCGCCCTGGCGAGCTCGTCGTCGGCGACAAGGTCAGGCCGCAGTGGATCGACGGAGGCGCCCGTTTCTGGTACGCGGTGAGCAGTGGCATCGGCCGGCGGTTCGTGGTGGTCGACCCGGCGGCGGGCGCCCGCGAACCGGCCTTCGACCACGCCCGGCTGGCCATCGTGCTTACCGCCGCCTCCGGGCAACAAGTCGACCCTGAGGCCCTGCCGTTCATGGCCATCGAGCTGGCCGGGAACGCCGTGGAGTTCGACGCGTTCGGCGAGCATTGGCGCTGCCGACTGGACAGCTACGCCTGCGAGAGGGCCGAGTTCACGCCGCCGGGCAATCCGCTGGAGGTGGCGTCACCGGACAAGAAGGTGGCGGTGTCCCGCCGGGGACGCGACCTGTGGGCCCGCTCGCTATCCGACGGCCGCGAGTGGGCGCTGACCACCGACGGCGAGCCCGGCTACCAGTATGGCTCCGGCCCGGACTGCACGAGCAACGGTACCCTGCTGCGCAAGTTCGGCCTGCCACACCTGCCGCCTGCCGTGGCCTGGTCGCCCGACTCGAGGAAGGTGCTGGCCCATCGGACCGATGAGCGCGACGTCCGGCTGACCCACCTCGTGGAGGCCAGGCCCGCCGACGGCGGCGTCCCGCTGCTGCACACTCAGCGGTACGCCTACCCCGGGGACGAGCAGGTACCCCACGCCGAGTTGGTCGTCCTCGACGTGCAGGCGGGCACGATGGTCCCGGCGCGGGCCGAGCCGCTGCTCATGCCGCAGTTGTCGCCGATCATGAGCAAATGGGCGTGGTGGGCTCCGGACGGCTCGGCGGTGTACTACCTCAGCCAGCCCCGCGACCGGCGCAGCCTCACCCTGCACCGGCTGGAACCGGCCACCGGCGAGGTCACCACCGTGCTCAGCGAGACCGGGACCACCCGCGTTGAGCCCAACCAGTGGATGACCGAGCCGCCGATCGTGCGGGTACTGGCCGAGGAGGTGCTGTGGTATTCGCAGCGCGACGGCTGGGGCCACCTCTACCGGTACGACCTACGCAGCGGAGCGCTGCTCGGGCAGGTCACCTCCGGGCAATGGGCGGTGCGCCAGATCCTGCATGTCGACGACGTCGAGCGGGTGGTGTACTTCACCGCCTCCGGGCTGGTCGAAGAGGATCCCTACCGGCGCACGGTATGCCAGGTTGGTCTGGACGGCTCCGACTTCGCCAAGGTCACCGACGACAAGCTGGACCACATCGTCACCATGCCGGACAACTATGAGTACTTCATCGACTCCGCGTCCACCGTCGACACCCCGCCAGTGTCCCGCGTCCTTGACTGGACGGGTCGAGTACTGGTCGAGCTGGAGCGCGCCGACATCACCAAGCTCACCGCCACCGGGTGGACACCGCCGGAACGGTTCCGCGTCACGGCGGCCGACGGGGTGACCGACATCTACGGGGTGCTGTACCGGCCGCGGGGGTTCGACCCCGCCCAGCGCTACCCGGTGGTAGACAGCGTCTACCCCGGCCCGCAGGTCGACCGGGTCGCCCCGTGCTTCGACCCCGGCGGGCTGGGCCTCGACGCGGAACCCATCGCGGCGCTGGGCTTCGTGGTGGTGGCGGTGGATGGGCGAGGCACCCCAGGGCGCAGCAAGGCCTTCCACGACGCCTCTCACGGCAATTTGGCCGACGCCGGCTCTCTGGCCGACCATGTCGCGGCGCTGCGGCAGCTGGCCCAGACTCGGCCGTGGATGGACATGGACCGGGTGGGCGCGTTCGGCCACTCCGGAGGCGGGTTCGCCACCGCCCGGGCGATGTTGGACTTCCCCGAGGTGTACCGGGCCGGAGTCGCCCTGTCCGGCCCGCACGACGCCCGCTATTTCAACCTGGGTTTCGTGGAAACCTACGACGGCGCGGACAACCCCGAGGCCTGGGCGCGTGCCTCCAACGTGGACCTGGCGGACCGGTTGGCGGGCAAGCTGCTGCTCATCCACGGCGAAATGGACGACCAAGTCCACCCGGACCACACGCTGCGGCTGGCCGACCGGCTCATCGCCGCCGACAAGGACTTCGAGCTTCTCATCGTCCCCGGGGCCGAGCACACGTACATCGACTGCCTGGCCTACGTCCGCAAGCGCTGCTGGGACTTCCTGGTGCGCGAGCTGATGGGCACGCAGCCACCCGCCTACCGCCCCACCCGCATCGCCATCGACCCCGAGTTGCTTGGCGAGCTGTTCGCCTGAGCGCACACCACAGCCAACACAAGCGAGTCCGAATCCCCGGGCAACACGACCCGGTTGATCCCCCGAAAACACGGATGACAGGCAGCGCCAGGAAACCCCACGGCGGGCTCGTCACCCGGTATCACCCTGTCTCGCTGCCCACCTGCTCGCCCCCATCTCGGGCGCCGAACCTCTGACGCCCGCACCCCGCCCGGCCGGGACCGGCGGTGAACCCGAGGCTCTGATTGCATAAAGGCCGCGGTCTCGGAGGCGAGGTGCCACCTGGTGGGGCGGGTAGGAGATCCCGGCCGAGTCCATGAACTTCGGTGTCGATAGCCAGTGCCCCCTCCGTACGGAGCAAGCAGGTCATCATTGGTCTCTGTATCTAAGCTCTGACGTCCGCCGCAATATTGCCGACTGAGGCGTCAGTCAACATCGCCCGACCGCCTCGACGATGAGCGCGGCGACGCGCTCGGGTTCCTCGTTGGGGATGAAGAGACTGGTACCGGGGATGGTGAGCAGGCTGATGTTGGGGCACGCCTCCAGTGCTCGCCGTTCGTCGTCGGTTAGGCCGCCGTCGCCCTTCTCGGCGTGCACGACCCAGGCCGGCACGCCGGCCTCACAGAGTCGAGTGGCTGGAGCGCGGTGGCGGCCCAGGTACTCCAAGTAGCTGCGGAAGAGCTGGCGCATCACCGTCGGGCTGTTCTTGCGCAGGTCATCGAGGAGCTCGGCGCGGCGCGACTCGGGGACCCGAACCCGTTTCGTCACCGATCCCATCATTTGCCGAAACGCCGCGAAAGGCAGGCTCCCCATTACAGTTGTGAGTCCGTCGAGCACACGTAGGATCACCGACTCGTCCCGGGGTGACAGGCTGAGGCCCAGCAGGACCACGGGGCCCGAGAAGGCGCCAGAAGTGACCATTTCGACGGCAACGGTGGCCCCCATGCTGAACCCCACCATGACGTCACAGTCGATCTCCGCGGCAAGCTCAGCGGTGAGCCGAGCGGCGGTTTCGATGCTGAAATCGGGCGGATGTGGCGTGCCGCCGTGACCGGGCAGGGTGGCGGCGACCAATCGAACCTCGGCCAGCGCCGGCTGAGCCATTAACTCCTCGTACGACCCGGCCCGGTTCAGGCCGCCGGGCAGGAGGAGCACCGTGTGCTCAGCGCTCGCTGGTCCCGATTCGGACACATCCCAATCAACGTGCACGCGAAGCTCGGCAGGGCTGCTCTGGGTGGGCGATGGCTCGGGAGTAGTCATGTTTGATCCTTTTCTGCCAGGACGATTGTTGCTGGCGGCCTTTGCCGGTTGAGTTGTCGTTCGGTGGTGCGGCATCTCTGTCACAAAGTCGGGACGGGCGAGGGTCTGGAGGGGGTGGGGTGCCCGGCGGAGCTGAGATCGTGGGCGCTGCGGGCGATCGGTGCGTGGAACGTGCATACCGCGATGCGCCAGATGCTGGAGGGGAGGACCGCGGCCTTGGCGGTCAGCGTGGTGCGACATCCCGGTTGTGGGGGGTCATGCTGTGGGGTTCCTGGTCGGGGAGGTCGATCCCGAAGCTGATGATGCGTGTGGGGTGGATGCGGATGAGGGCGTCGTCGAGGCCGTCCTGGGTTTGCCCCGTCGAAGTGATGGCCTCGGCGTGGCCGCGGATCTCGAGGCAGCGCACCCGCCACGGGTCGACTGAGGGGACGTCGTCGACGACGAACGCGGCTCGGCCGTTGTGGGCGATGTTGTGGAACTTGCGGCTGGTCGAGAGGCGGTAGCCGTGGATGTCGAAGGTGTCGAGCTCGGCGTTGTAGGTGAAACCGACCGGATTGACCTGGAGGGTTCCGTCGGACTGGACGGTGGCGAGTCGACCCAGGGTCTGGGAGGCCAGAAAGGCGAGCTCGGACCCGGAGAACGACATGGTCATACCTGCGTGGGGTTCTTGGCGGACTTCGGGCCGCTTTGATGGCCGGGGTTGCCTCGAACGTGGCGCATGTGCGAGGTGTAGCGGTGTCGCCCCACGATCCGCCAGGCGAAACGAGCAACCAGGGGCATGGCGCCGAGGACCGCGGCCCGCTCGTCGACCGTCGTCTCCTCCAAGACCCCTCCGAGGAAGATCAGCAGCTGGGCCTTGGGAGTGGTGGCGACGAAGTGCTCTCCCAGGGCGGCCCACTCCGAGCCGGTCAGATGGCGGGCGGCCAGGGGGAGCAGCTGGGCTTCTTCGTCGTCGAGGTGCTCTATCAGCACGCGGCGGTGAGCGCCGAGGACGCTTATGAGTTCGTCACGGCGATCGGCGGCCGCCGAGGCCTGCCAGGCCGGCAGCACGCCCAGCACGTCGGTGAGCGTGTCGGCCACCCGGCCGTGCTGGCGCTCCATGCGCACCACGATCTCGGCGTCCATCCGCGCCCGCTGGCGGAGCAGGGGCCAGAGCAGCTCGTCCTCGCCGAGGTGGTGGTTCGTCAGACCGGCCTGGTACCAGGCGAAATGTCGGCAGAGCACGGCCGCTCGGTTGGTGTTGCCGTCGGGGACGGCGGTGATGAGTTCGCCGAGCAGCTGTGACTCTCGCCGGAAGGCACGGTGGATGACGACCATCTCGTGGGTGTCGGGTGCTGTTGCAGAAGTCAATACGTCAGGCATGAGGTTCCTCTCGGGATTGTGACCATGGGTCGCGGGGACGCTCGAAGGACACGCGGTGGTGTGCAGATGAATTGTTGATCCACGGTGGACTCCATATCGTCAAGACGGCGCTTGGAGAATGGTTTTGGGTCAGCGCACGCGGGCCGGCGGTGGCAGTTCAGTGAGTTCTGGAAGTACCAGGTCTTCGCCTTCGATGTGGAAGGTGGGCAGCCGGCGGTCGAGCCATCGTGGCAGCCACCAGTTGCGAGGGCCGAGCACGTGCATGAGCGAGGGCACCAGCACGGTGCGCACGACAAAGGCGTCGATGATGATGGCGGCGGCGAAGCCGATGCCGAACTCTTTGATGACCAGGGCGTTGTTGACGAAGCTGAAGGAGAGGAATACCAGGATCATGATGAGCCCGGCGGCGGTGATGACCCGGCCGGTCTCAGCCTGGCCCCGGGTGACCGCCCGGTGGTTGTCCTTGCTGATGGCCCATTCCTCGTGCATACGGCTGACCAGGAACACCTCGTAGTCCATGGACAGGCCGAACAGCACGGCGAACATCATGACCGGCAGGTACACCTCGATCGGTCCGGCCTGGGCGAAGCCCAGCAGCGGCTTGAGCCATCCGTACTGGAAGGCGGCGACGATGGCGCCGAGGGCGGCCCCGATGGAGAGGATGTTCATGGTGGAGGCCAGCAGGGGGACGAGCAGGCTGCGGAATACTACGGCGAGTAGCAGGAAGGCCAGCACCACGATGACCACTACGAACAGCGGCAGCTTGTCCGATAACACCTTGGAGAAGTCGATGCCTTGGGCCGTCACGCCGCCGACGTGGATGGCCAGCGACGAGCCGGAGGTTGCCGCTGGCACTTCGGAGCGGATGTGGTTTACCAGCGTGGTGGTCTGGGGCGCCTGGGGGCTGTAGCTCGGGTAGACGGTGGCGACGACGGCTTTGCCGTTGGGGCTGGTGCGGGCGGGCAGGACGTCCGCCACGCCCGGCGTGCGCGAGAGTTCGCTGACGAAGGTGTCGAAGCGCGGCAGGTCTGCGGGGCGGTTGACCTGGCCGACCAGCTGCAGCGGGCTGTTGAATCCGGGCCCGAAGCCCTGGGCCAGCAGGTCGTAGGCGTGCCGGGTGGTCGAGGCGGAGGGGTCTTCGCCCGAATCGGCCAAGCCCAGCCGCAGGGCGAAGAAGGGCAGGGCGATGACTGCGATCAGAGCCAGACTGATGGCGCTGAGCACGCCCGAGCGGCGAGCGACCATGTTGGCCCACCTGGTCCAGAAGGGGCTGGCCCCTCGGTCGCCGGCCCCCGTGGCGGTTTGAGCCTGTCCCAAAAGCCGGCGCCGGTCCCGGCGGGAGAGCGCTTTGTAGCCGTAGAAGCCGAGCATGGCCGGCAGCAGCGTGATCGATGACCCCATGGTGAGGAAGACCACCAGGGCCGCTCCCAGCGACACCCCGTAGAGGAAGGTGAGGGCCAGGGCGAACATGCCGAGAAGGGCGATGCAGACGGTGAGCCCGGCGACGAGCACCGCCCGCCCCGATGTGTTGAGGGCCCGGACGACCGCGTCCTCGGGGCTGCGGCCGGCGAGCAACTCACGCCGGTGCCGGTTGACGATGAACAGGGCGTAGTCGACGCCCACCCCCAAGGCGATCAGCTCGGCCAGCTGGGTGGCGAACTGCGGAACGCTGAAGGCGTGAGACAGGAGGGCGATGAACGACGTGCCGATGCCGATGGCGACGAGGGCCGATAGCAGTGGCAGCAGGGCGCTCAGCACGGAGCGGCGAAAGGCGAAGAACAACACAATCAGGGCGAGCACCGCCGCGATGATGAAGTCGCCGGAGCCCCCGCCCTGGTTTTCTGCGTTCTGAATGGCCGCGCCGCCGAGCTGCACGTTGAGCGTGCTGCTCCTTGCTGCTTGGGCGGTGTGGATGAGCGCCTTGGCTTCGGACTCAGGGAGGTTCTGGGCGTCGCTATCGAGCTGGACGGTGGCCAAGCCGATGGTGCCGTCTTTGGAGATCAACCCCGAGTTGTACGGCGAGGTGACGTCGGTGACGAAGCCGAGCTTCTGGACGTTGCCGAGCATCTCGACCACGGCAGCGCGGATCCGGGGGCCCGACAGCGTGCCGTTCTTGGCCTGCACCACGACCTGGTCGCTGTCGCCGGCTTGGGCGGGGAAGTTGGCCTTGACGATGTCTTGGGCCTGACTCGAGTCGGTGGCAGGAAACGAGAAATTGTTGGCATACGACGAGCCCTCCGCGTGGGAGATGGTTGCCAGCAGCACGAGCGCGAACAACCAGGCGGGCACGACGATGCGGCGATGACGGAAACACCAGCGGGCGAGGGTGGCCACTACTTCCTCCAAATCGGGTCTGTGTGTGTGGGTTGTGTAAGTGGATCGGTGGCAGAGAGGGCTCGACTCACGCGTTCTCGTTCATTCCGGTGGTCGCCATAGCACGTTGAAGGCGAACGCCTGAATCAGGCAGCGAGTGAGGACGGGCGGTGGCAGCGATCAGGTGCGTACGCAACGGACTTCCGCTGTTATGTCGAGATAGCGTCCGGCCAAGCCGCGCCACGCGGTAATCCCGAAGTCGTTGCGATCAATGCGACTCTTCGCCTGCACGTCGAACGCCTCGGGGGTGGCGCAGGTCAGCTCGACGCTGACGCTGATTGGTTTCCTGGTTGCGCCGACGCTGAGGATGCCGCTCAGCGTCGATCCATCAACGCCATCGGAGACGAAGGTGATGGTCTGATTTCGGTCGGCATGGAGGAAGCGCGCTGATCGCACGGCGGCATCTCGTTGTTGATTGCCGGTGTGGAAACTGGCGGTGTCGATGTCAACCTGAATGCTCGACTGGGCCGCAGGGTCGGCGACGTCAACCGTGCCAGCGGCGATGGTAAACGTGCCGCGTACCGGAGCGATCCCGAAGAGATGTCGAGTCTTGAACGCCACAGTGGACCGGCTCGGGTCGATGCGGTAGCGGCCGGCGTGGGGTGTGGTGCCAATCGGGTCGTGTTCGGTCGAAGTGTCGGTCATATACATTGCTCCTTTTGCTGTGGGACACACAGGCCGGCCCGGCGATCGATCTCAGCCGTGGCCCGAATCGTTGGGTGCACGCCCGTGCACAACTAGGACCAGATTCTCTGGTTGGTCTCTGCGAGACGTCAGGTGGTCTTCGTCTCTGCTGGATCGGTCGTCGTCTGGCTGTGTTGTGACGTTGGCTTGAGGGTCGATTCGGGGCGCGGCCTGGCGGACGGGGCAGTCCGGCGAAGTCCGCCGTTGTCGGGCCTGCCGCGCCTGCTGTCGCCGTCTTGCCTTGTCGGCGGTTGCGATCATGTCCTTGACGTGTTCGGCCGCCAGTTGTTCAAGTAAGACGGGGTGGATCATGTGTGATCGCCCCCAGAGGTCCTCTTGCGCGGTCGACCGCGCGGTCTCTTGTGGTCGATGATTCGACCTCGGTCGAAGATCTGGCCGCCCCAGACACCGGTTGGCTCAGCCCGCTCGACTGCACCGGCGAGGCAGGGTTGGCGGCGCGGGCAGCCGTGGCAATATAGCTTGGCCAGGTTGAGCTCGGCCGGCAGGTGCGAGAACCACAGACGTGGGTTCTCGTGCTGGCAGGGCAAACCGTCGTCATGTTGTGGTACGACCTTTGGCAGTTCGGTGATGTTGCTCGTCATGTTGGTTCTCCTTGGGATCGAGGCTGTGTCGCTCGGCCGACTCACGGCTGGACCTTCGGCACGCTTCTTGGTCAGAGGTCGATTCATGACTGCAGGACATGGAAATGACCCGTGTCCGATCGCTGTCAATCTCGTGGCCCCGAGCCCGCGTTCGGGGCGGCTACGAAGCGATGTGTTCGGGCCATATTGGTTGGTGGTGCCGGTCCAGCCAGAGCCATCCGAGGTCATGCCGAAGCTCGTTTATCTGGGTCAGCAAGCCGTCGACCATTTCGGCGTCGAGGCCTCGGCGCACGTGGCCGTCATGGTCGAAGAGGCGGTCCTCCAGCAAGGTTACTTTTCCCGCCATGGCAGACCGCTGGGCGAGCGGTAGTCGACGGGGAACACCATAAGACTCCTCGCCGACTTGGCTCTTGGCCAGGTCACCTTCTTCGTGCGAGTCGAAGGAAAGTGGTGGCCTGCTGGGATGGGGTGATGTTGCATTGGCTGCGGTGAGGGTTGTGCAGGTTCCTGTTATCGACATGGCTCTCTCGCTTCCGTTGGCCTGGCCGATCGTCGTACGCCGCCTTGGCGGCGAACCGCTGAGGTCGTGGCTGCGACCTTCTGGTCAGTTGGGGTTTATGGGGAACCCTAAAAGGTGGGTTGCCGGTCCGTCATCACTCGAAAGAGGACTTGGAAGGTGGAATCTTCGCTGGCGGCCCGACGGCACGAAAGTGCGGGTGTGGTCTGAGGCAGGTGGTGGGTTTACTTCTGGTCAGCGAGCCTCGACGACGGCCGTTCGACATGTATGGCTACCTACGCAGCCTGGCGGCGATCCAGTGGCGATGGTGAGCGGCTGGCGCGCCGGGCGCCGCTGCTCTCGCTCACTCCGGCGGTCGACCGAACCCAAGGCGTCGGCTGAGAGACTCGTTCGTCCGGTGGCTTGACGCACTGATGAAGGTGTGGCGGCGCTGGCGTGGCCCGAAGATCAATCCGGGTCGAGGCGTTGGACGGACAACAGGGCTATCCCCAGGTCTCGTATCTTGATCAGTACTCCGTGCAGGGCGGCCTGATCGGCCAGCGGCCCGGAGATGGTGGTGTGGCGGCCATCGCTTGCGATGTGGAGGCCTTCGAACCAGGTTTCCCACCGGGGGTCAAGGACTCCATCGACTCGGATCTCGTAACGACAGGTGGATGCCATGTCACTCATGCCGGCCTCCTCGGTTGTGACCCGATCCGAGGCGGGTGGTCTGCTAGCCGGAGCTTGGGCCAGCGCGGCGTCCGAGCACGCGTCGTACGGCAGTGGAATCTGAGAGTAGGCAAGCGTGGATCCTGTGAGTGTGATTGGTTATCCCACGCTTCAGGCTACGTACCTGAGCGCCGCCGGTCGTCACCCGAAGGTGCCGTCTGGGTGGAATTCTTCTCTTGCCACCCGGCACGACAGTGCGGTTCGGGGCCTGTCCGTCTGTGGCGAAAGCCGGACGTGTCCCGAGGGCTTCAGCTCGGCTCGACTCTGGTCTGGACCGTTGCCAGGCGTGGTGCGATACCGTCGGGAGGCCGCCTGCGTCGAAGCATTCGTGGATGAGACACCGGCATGGGTAACGGTTTGGGCCGGGCGGTGGGCGGTAGATGACACCTGGGACAACGGCCGCCCGGGGTCTCCGCCACTTTGGTGCCACCGTCGGCGCCGAAGATTCCACCTGGAAAGTCCTCTTTGGAGTGACGACGGGCGGCCCGACGCCCCGTACCGTCCTCGAGGACCTCTGATTTGCCGCGAGCAGTTCAGTGGGCCCGGCTCCGTCGGGCCTGCGGTCCGCTGAACCGGCCCTGAGAAGCCAAGGAGAGCGCCATGTTCACCACACGATCCCCGCGTGCGACCAGCCCCGGCTTGGCGCTTGCCGTCATCGCCACCGCGCAGCTCATGGTGGTCCTCGACGCCACCATCGTCAACGTCGCTCTGCCGCATATTCAACGCGCCCTCGGTTTCTCGGGCAACGGCCTGGAGTGGGTCATCACCGCCTACGCCCTCAGCTTCGGAGGCTTGCTGTTGCTAGGCGGACGAGCCGGCGACCTGCTGGGCCGCCGCCGCGTCTTCGTGTCCGGGTTGCTGCTGTTCTCGGCCGCCTCGTTTGTCGGCGGCTTCGCCACCTCGCAATCGTGGCTGCTGGCGGCCCGGGCCTTCCAGGGGGCGGGCGGGGCACTGATCGCCCCGACGGCGCTGGCGCTGGTGGCAACCAACTTCGCCGAAGGGCCGGCCCGCAACCGGGCAATGGGATTGGTTGCCGCTATGAGCGGAGCGGGGGCCGCGGTCGGCCTGGTAGCCGGTGGCCTGCTCACCACCTACCTGTCCTGGCGGTGGGTGCTGTTCGTCAACGCGCCCATCGGTGTGGTGGCGGCCGCCGCCGCGCCCATGGTGCTGGCCGAATCGCCTCGGCGGCGGGGCCGGTTCGACCTGGCCGGGGCGATCACCGGCACCCTCGGAGTGGCCTTGCTGGTCTACGGCCTCTCAAACGCCAGCACCGATCAGTACGGCGTATCCCACTGGGGTGACAACAAGGTCGTGGCCTCCCTGGTGGCAGCGGCCGTCCTTCTTGCCGGCTTCGTGCTGATCGAGCGGCGCAGCCGGTACGCGCTCATGCCGCTGCGGATCTTCGCCGACCGCAGCCGCTCCGGTGCCTATCTCATCATGCTGGTCATCGCCACCGCCATGTTCGGGATCTTCTTCTTCCTGAGCCTGTTCGTGCAGAGCGTGCTGGGCTACAGCCCGGTCAAGTCCGGTATGGCGTTCCTGCCCCTGGCGGCCGCCGTCGTGGTCATCTCGGGCGCCGTCAGCCAGGTCATTGCCCGTACCGGCGCCCGATCGCTCATCTTGGCCGGCACGGCGATCACGAGCGGCGGTATGTACTGGTTCTCCCGGGTCAACGTGCACACCACCTACGTGAGCGGGCTGCTGGGCCCCGTCCTGCTCACGGGCGCCGGACTGGGCTTGCTGTTCGTGCCGCTCTCGCTGGTGGCCTTGTCCCGGGTCCGCGACGAGGACTCCGGCCTGGCCTCCAGCCTGCTCAACACCGGCCAGCAGGTCGGCGGGGCTATCGGCTTGGCCGCCCTGGGCACGGTGGCCTGGACCACGGTCGCCAACAGCACCCGCCACCAGGTCGCCTCAGCTGTCTCCACCCCGGCCACACCGTCAGGTCACGCCCTCGCCGCCTCTCAGCTGGCGGCCATCCACCGCCACGCACTCGCGGTCGGGATCAGCCGGGGCCTGCTGGCCGCATCCGCCATCGGCTTGGCCGGTTTCGTTGTTGCTGCGGTAAGCATCCGGATGCGACGCGACGACCTTGGCGCCGACGTCCCGGCGCACCGCGACCCGGAGCCGCGCCGCTCTGAACCCGAGATGGAGCCGGTCGCATCGTGATCGCCCCCGGCCCCACCGTCTCACTGTGTCTCAGCAAATTGGAAGGAGAACCCTCTTGAAAACCACTACCGATGACGCCGAAATGACCTCAGGGTCGGTCGTCTCGGAAGACGGGACCCTCATCGGATATCTACGGATCGGAGAGGGGCCGGCAGTTGTGCTGATTCATGGCAGCAACGAATCAGCCCGCAGCCACACGCAACTGGCGTTGGCGCTGGCCGACGCGTTCACCGTCTACCTGCCTGACCGGCGGGGCCGGGGGCTATCCGGGCCTCACAGCGCGGAGCACAGCATCCGCCGCGAGGTGGAGGATCTGGAGGCCGTCCTGGCCGAATCCGACGCCAGCAGAGTGTTCGGAGTCAGCATCGGCGCGCTCATCGCACTCGAGGCAGCCCGCACCCTACCGGCCATCCGCCAGGTAGCCGCCTACGAGCCGGCCCTGCTGGCCCAGCCCGACCGATACACCGCATGGGTGTGCCGTTTCGACGAGGAAATGGCTCGAGGCGACACCGCCGCCGCCCTGGTCACCAGCCTGTACGGACTGGACCTGGCACCCACCGTCATGAAGCTCATACCGCGCCCGCTGCTAAAAGCCCTCACCAACCAGGCCATGCGCAGCGAGGACAAGAAAGCCAGGAACGACACGGTGACCATGCGCAAGGTGGCCCCCACTCTCCGCTACGAAGGATTGCTGCTGGCCGAGATGGCCGGAACAACCGGCAGCTTCGCCTACGTGGACGCCGATGTCCTGCTCATCGGTGGCTGCATGAAAAGGCCCGCCTTCATCCGGCCCGCCTTCGAGGCACTGGCCCAGACCCTTCCTCATAACCGTTGTGTGCTGATCCCCGGCCTCGGGCATGGAGGGTCCAGCGACGTCGGCCCGGCCAACCGAGGTGGCCAGCCCCAACGCGTCGCTCCGGTCATCCGATCCTTCTTCGCCGGCCATGACTGACGCGAACGCCGTGGTGGTCAATGGCTTGGTGAAACGGTACGGAGCTTTCACCGCGGTCCAAGACGCCAGCTTCGTAGTGGAGGAAAACGAGATCTTCGCCCTGCTCGGACCGAACGGCGCAGGCAAGACCACCGTTCTCGAGATCCTGGAAGGCTTCCGACGTCGAGACAGCGGTGACGTGTCCGTGCTGGGAATGGACCCCGAGGCACGGAGCACGGCCCGACAGCTACGCGAACAAATCGGGCTGGTTTTGCAGGACATCGCGGTCGAGCCATACCTGACCGTAAGAGAGACCATCGCCCGCAACGCCGGCTACTACCGAGACCCGCGGGACGTCGACGAGACCGTCGAGCTGGTCGGGCTGACCGGGCACAAGCGTCGAAAGGTCAAAGATCTCTCGGGTGGGCAAAAGCGCCGCCTGGACCTGGCCCTGGGCGTGATCGGCAACCCCCGTCTGCTGTTCCTGGACGAACCGACCACCGGTTTCGACCCCTCCGCCCGCCAAGGCGCCTGGCAAGTGGTGCGCGACCTGCGGACCGTGGGCACCACCATCGTGCTCACCACCCACTACATGGAAGAAGCCCAAGAGCTCGCTGACCGGGTGGCCGTCATCGCCGCGGGGGCCATCGTGGCCGAGGGGGATCCCGCCACCATCGGCGGTCGCGACACCGCCCGGGCCCGTATTCGTTTCACCCTGCCCGGCGGCGCCGTGCTCGACGACTTGCCCGTCGCGCCAACGGCACACCAGGGAGGGCTCATCACGATCGAGGTCGATGACCCCACCACCGCCCTCCACGCCCTGACGGGCTGGGCGCTACAGCGCCATACCAGCCTGCCCGACCTGGCCGTGGAGCGGCCCAGTCTGGAGGAGATCTATTTGCAGCTCACTCAGCCCTACGTCGCCCCCCTGCAGCCCGGAGGTGCATCCCAGTCTCAGCGGAACCTCGTCGGGAGCGAACCATGACGCACATCGCGACCCCCGCCACTCGCGTTGTCGCTCCCAGGCGAAGCCCCTTGGGGCTGCTCGCCCACCAGGTCCGGTACGAGCAGCTGTCGTTCTGGCGAAACCCACAGAGCGCCATCTTCACTTTCGTGTTTCCCGTCGCGCTCGTGATCATCTTCGGTGCCGTGTTCAACGGGGTCAAACCATCCTCCTACTACGACGGGCTCACCCCGTTCCAGTACTACATCCCCACCATCGCCGCCGTCTCCGTGCTGGGCGCCTGCTACAGCCAGCTGGCCATCGGGCTGGCCATCCGCCGCCAGACCGGGATCTTGAAGCGGACCCGAGCCACCCCGATGCCGGCCTGGACCTATTTCGCCGGCCTGGTAGCCCATTGCGGGGCGATCAGCGTCGTCGAAGTCGCCCTCATCATCATCATCGGCAGGGCCTACGGCGTGGCGTTCCCCCACCAGTGGGCTGCCCTGCTCGTGACCCTGATACTCGGCGCGGCCAGCTTTTGCACCCTGGGAGTCGCAGTGGCATCGCTCATCAGCAACGCCGATGCCGCCCCCGCAGTCGTGCAGTTCGTTCTCTTCCCGCTGATCTTCCTGTCCGGCACCTACTTCCCCATCCATTCGGGCCCGCTTAACGGCATCGCCAGCGTCCTCCCACTGCGGCCCTTCAACCAGGCCCTCACTCAGGCGTTCGCCCCGCACGCCAGCGTCAACGCCGGCCATCTCGTGGTGCTGCTGGCCTGGGGAGCCGCTGGGGCCCTTGTCGCCATCCGCCGATTCCGGTGGGAGCCCCGGCCCGAATAGCCCTCAACGACGCCGCGTCCCGCTCGCCGGGTGGTGCTGGTCATCGCCGCCGTCGCCGTCGAACCGACCCTGGCCGGACGATGGACAGGTACCAGCCGTCTGCCTGGCCAGGCGAGTCAGGACACAGCAGGCGAACGTAACCCCCTAGCCCGGCCGAGCAGTGCGACCGGACCGGCACGAGCCCCTCACCGTCGGCCGCGAACGGACCACCGTGGCGAGCCGGCCGGCTCCCGCCGACGGCGGAGATGCGGGACGCTAGCCTTGCCGGTATCACCCAGATGAGGCTTAGGGTGGGTTGGGGGAACGTGCCGGACGAGCCTGGTGGAGGCGCGAGTGTGCAGGTGACCGATGGGTGAGGCAAGCGCCTTGGCCCGCCTGGAGCGGGCCAATCCCGAACCGGAGGCCCTCCTGGCCACAAAGATGACGGTGCCGAAGATGCGACCGGACCTGGTCGCTCGACCCCGGCTGACCGAACGCCTCGAGGAAGGATCGGCGCGCGGCGTGGTCGCGGTAGTGGCGGCGGCCGGTTACGGAAAGACGGTCCTACTGGCCGACTGGGCGGTGTGGGGTCGGCATCCCACCGCCTGGTTATCGCTGGACCGGGGCGACAACGACCCGGTCCGCTTCTGGCGTCACCTCCTCGCTTCGATAGAGCGAACGCGGCCTGGGATCGAGGCCGAGGTGGGCTCGCTGCTCGGACCGCCCGCCCCGCCCAGCTTCGAGGGTCTAGCCGCCGCGGTCATCAATGCCCTGGTCGACCAGCCGGGTAGCGAAGGTCTGGTGCTGGTGCTCGACGACTATCACCTGATCGACTCCGAGCCGGTGCACCGTTCGCTCGGCTTCTTGCTGGAGCACCGTCCGGCGGACTTGCGGTTGGTGTTGGCCAGCCGCTCCGATCCGCCGCTGGCGCTGGCCCGGCTGCGCGCACGCGGGGAGCTGACGGACATCCGGGCCACCGATCTGCGTTTCACCGACGGCGAAGCGGCCGAACTGTTAACGAACCTGGCGGCCCGGCCCGGCCTGGTGCTGCCCGACTCGGCCGCGGCGGCGCTGTCTGCTCGGACCGAGGGGTGGGCCGCCGGCCTGCAGCTGGCGGCCCTGTCGCTGCGGGGCCAGCCCGACGTGGCGGCTTTCGTGGCCGCCTTTCGTGGCAGCCACCGCTACGTCCTGGACTACCTGGCCGAGGAGGTACTCGCGGGCCAGACAGAGCAGGTCCGCGCCTTTCTCCTGGAGACGTCGATCCTGAACGCGCTGAGCGGTCCCCTCTGTGACGCCGTCACGGGTAGCACTGACAGCCAGGAGGTGCTCGAGCAGGTGGAGCGAGCCGGTCTGTTTCTGCAGCCGCTCGATGAGGTGCGGGGGTGGTGGCGTTATCACCAGCTGTTCGCCGATTTGCTCCGGGCCCGCCTGGCGCAACAGCCCGACCGGTCGGCCCAACTGCATCGCAGGGCGGCCGGCTGGTACGACGCGCACGAAATGGCCGACGACGCGGTCCGCCACGCGGTGGCGGCCGGCGACGTGGATTGGGCTGCCCGGCTGATCGAGGGCAACTTCGACCGGATCTACTGCTCTGCGCGGCGAAGCGGCCACCTTGCGAGACTGGCTGTCGGCACTACCCGGCTGACCTGGTCCGGACTCGTCCCCGGCTGCTGCTGGCCCAGGCCCAACTCGCTGCGGCCGCCGCCCGGGTGGACGAGGAGGAGCGCCTCGTCGACGCGGCCGAGCGGGCCTGGGCCGAGGCGCCCGGCGAACCGTTCCAGCCTCCGGCCGGCGCGGCCAACAGCCTGCTCGTGAACGTTCCTGCGCTGATTGCGATCCATCGCAGCTACCTGGCCATCCTGCGCGGCGACGCCGACGCCACCGTCGCCTTCGCGTCACGAGCCCTGGCCGACCTCGGCGAGGACGAGCGGATGCTCGAGTATGTCGCCCGGTCCAATCTGGCCACCGCCGAGTGGCTTCGAGGCCGGCTGGGCGCAGCCGAGGGTACTTTCGAAACCAGCCTGGCCACGTGGACCGACGAACCGACCGTCCCGTCTGGGGCCGCCACGTGTTCGCCCAGATCCAGCTGGCCCAGGTCCATCTGGACGCGGCGTCCAGACCTGCCAACGAGCGCTGGCTGTTACGGCGCCACCCGGCCGCCCCCCGCTACCGGCGGCCGGCCCTGCGCACGTCTGCCTGGGCGAGGTCGCCTACCGGCGCGACCAGCTCGACACGGCATTTGACCAGGTCACCGCAGGTATCGCGCTGTGCCGCCGGCTCGCCTACACGCCGCCGCTGGCCGCCGGCCTGGTGACCCTGGCCTGGATCCGCCAGGCCAAGGGTGATCCGGCTGGTGCCACAGAGGCGATGGGGTCGGCCACCCAGCTATCACCGGGACCGGATGGATTGCTCAACCCGGTTCCGGCCCACTGGGCCCGGTTGCTGCTGGCCCACGGCGACGTAGGCGCCGCCGCCGACTGGGTCATCGAGCGTGGCCTTTCCGCTGACGGCGAGCCCGACTACCCCCGCGAGCAGGGCTACCTGGTCCTGGCCCGAGTGTTGGTGGCCCAGGACCAGCCCGACCGGGCCCTCACGCTGCTGAACCGGCTGCAAGCGGCAGCGGACCGCCAGCATCGGCCGGGCAGCCTGGTCGCCATTGCCATCGTGCGGGCGCTGGCCCTGGAGGCGGCGGGCGACCAACCAGGCGCCCACGCCAGCCTGGCCGCGGCGGTCAACCTGGCCAGTCCGCAGGGGTGGGTGCGGGTGTTCGCCGACGAGGGGCCGCCCATGGCGGCGCTGGTAGGCCGGCTCATCGCTCGCCCGACGGCGCAATCGGCCACGGCGGGGATGCCCATGGGCTTCCTGGCCCGGGTGCAGCGCGCCTTCGCCCCTGTGCAGACTGCCAACGGTTCGGGGCGACCCGTGGTGCCCGCGGTGTCGGGCCTGGTCGAGCAGCTGACCAGCCGGGAACTGGAGGTGCTGGACATGCTGGCGGCTGGAAGGTCGAACCAGGCGATCGCCGCCCAGCTGGTGGTCAGCCTGGACACGGTCAAAAAGCACGTCAGTCATCTCCTGGGAAAACTCGGTGCGGCCAACCGCACCGAGGCGGTCGCCCGGGCCCGACACCTGGGCCCTCATAGCGCCCCAGTCAGGGCGGCCCACTAGCCCAACTCACTTGACCGGCCCAGGCGGGCGGACTAGCACGGAGGGTAACCAGGGGGAAGTCACGACCGCTGGAGACATGAGTTGCAAACCATCCATGCCTAACGGAGCTCCGGCGACGCCGCATCAAGCCATCGTCGATCGGGACATCCTGCTGGCCACCAAACTGTACGTGCCTGTCCTGCGCCCGGGCTTGGTCCCTCGGGCCCGACTCGCGGATCAGCTGGACGATGGCGTCGGCCGGGGAGTGGCGCTTGTCGTCGCGCCTGCTGGCTACGGCAAGACCGTGTTGCTCGCCGAGTGGGTTCGAGCTGCCACCCGGCCGGCGGCGTGGTTGTCCCTGGACGCCGCCGACAACGACCCGGCTCGCTTCTGGCGCCATGTCGTCGCCGCCCTTGAGGCCCTCTATCCGGGCATTCGCGGCAGGGTGGGATCTCTGCTGGGACCGCCTGCGCCGCTGTCATTCGACGGAGTGGTGACCGGGCTGATCAACGAGATAGCGGCCGATCCCGATGAACGGGCCACGGTGATGGTTCTCGATGACTATCATGTCATCGAGGATCGCACGGTACATGAGTCGGTCAGCTTCTGGCTGGCCCACCGGCCTCCGGCCCTCCGGGTCATCATCGCCGGCCGCGCCGACCCACCCCTGGCCCTGGCCCGGCTGCGAGGCCGCGGCGAGCTCGGCGAGGTGCGTGCCGGCGACCTGCGGTTCACCAGCGGCGAGGCAGGTGAGCTGTTGCGCCGAGCCGGCGCCGGCACCAGCACACCGCTGCCGGACACCACAGTGACGGCGTTGGCGACGCGCACCGAAGGCTGGGCGGCCGGCCTGCAGCTGGCAGCCCTGTCGCTTCGGGGGCGCTCCGATGTGGCCGGCTTCGTGGACGCCTTCACCGGCAGCCACCGCTACATCCTGGACTATCTGGCGGAAGAAGTGCTCGAGCGTCAAACCCCGGAAATGCGACGCTTCCTGCTGGAAACCTCGCTACTCGACCGTCTCAGCGGTCCGCTGTGTGACGCGGTCACCGGCCGCGGCGATAGCCAGGCCCGGCTCGAGCAGGTGGAACGAGCCGGCCTGTTCCTGGTTCCCCTCGATGATGTTCGGGGCTGGTGGCGCTACCACCATCTGTTCTCCGACCTGTTGCGCGCCCGCCTCGGACAGCACCCCGGCGAGGCCAACGACCTGCACCAGCGGGCGGCGGCCTGGTACGAGGACCGCGGCCTGGCCGACGACGCCATCCACCACGCGGTGGCCGGCGGGGAGACGACCTGGGCGGCCCGGCTGATCGAACAGAACTTTGACACGCTCTACAACCTCCGAGGTGAGGGCGCCACGATCCGGCGCTGGCTGGACCTGCTGCCCGACGACCTGGTGCAGCACCGCCCCCGGCTGCTGCTGGCAGAGGCCCAGATGGCGGCCATGGTCGGAGAGGTCGACCAGATGGAACCGAGAATAGCGGCAGCAGAGCATCTCGACCTCGCCGACGAAGGCGAACAGTTCGAGCCCACGTCAGGGCCTGCGGGCAGCCTGCTGGTCAACGTGCCGGCTCTCATCGCCCTGCAGCGCAGCTATATCGCCCAGTTGCGCGGCGACGCCGACACCACCGCCGCCCTCGCGTCGCGGGCCTTGGCCCAACTGCACGATGGCGAGTGGATGCTCCATTCGGCTATCCAGGGTTTCCTGGCTGTCGCCGAGTGGCTTCGGGGCCGGCTGGCCGCAGCGGAACGGGCCTTCGCATCGAGCATCTCGGGATGGGACGCGGTCGGCCAGCTCACCACCTGGGTGTGGGGCCAGTACTCGGTGGCTGCGTTGCAGCGGGCCCAGGGCCGCCTGGACGCGTCCGACAGGACCTGCCGCGACGCCCTGCAGTCGCTGGACAGCACCGAGGAGCGCTGGCTCGACGCCCTTGGCCTGGTAGAGCCGGACGAGCTCCTCGCGCTTCTCCTTCGGCTTCTCGTCGAGCTCCTGGGCCTCGAGCGATATCTCGCGCTCGTACATCTCACGTTGGCTGGCCATAGAGACATACTCACCGGCCGCCATGGAGAGGGACCCGGCCAGCAGGCCGGCCACTCCTGCTAACAGGATCACCCGGTGCGCTGAACCCGACCCTGCGAGGCCCATGACCAGTGCGGTGTTGGACACGAGCCCGTCGCTCAGGCCAAACACGCCAGCCCGCAGCGCGCCCGAACGATCCGTGCGGTGCTCGAGGACTTCGGACTTGTCTGCGGAGGATTGGCTACTCGTCTGAACGCTCGGGGCCGCCAGGTCGCTGATGACCACACTTACGTTCTGGGAATCGCGTCCACCCGGTAGCAGATTCTTCTGGTCTCGTGCCACGGTGGCGACGTCGTGACCTGCGGCCGCGGCTTCGTCGAGTACGTGTTGTCCTCCGCTCAACGCTGGGTTTGCCGTCTTTGCTTGCATCATGTCTTCTCTCCAATCAATTGCATTGGGTCGTGTTCACTGGGTCGTTCACTGACACCAGGAGCGGCGCGGCTGCCACCGCAGCAGGGATGGGCTCGGGCCTGGGCGGCCGGACCCAGGAGCGACCTACCGTTGTTTGTTTGGTCGCGACTAACCCGACTCCGGCTGACCTTTCGGGGCCGGTGTTCCGCGACCGGGCACAAAGAGCCCGGCGACGGCGGCCGCGGCGAGGAGGAGCACGCCGCTGAGCAGGAATGCGGTGCTGTACCCGTGGGCGAGCGCGTGGAGGTCCTGACCGGCGTGGTGGCTGGCGCGGCTGGCGACGGTGGTCAATACGGCCAGGGCGAGGCTGCCGCCAACCTGCCGGCTGGTGTTGAGCAGGCCGCTGACCATGCCGGCCTCGCGGCGCAGGGCGCCGGTCGTGCCGAGTGACAGTGTGGGCGCGATGCAGGCTCCCAGGCCTATCGACGCCGGAATGGAGGCAAGGAGGAAGATGGGGTACCCGGCCCCGACGTGCAAGCGGGTGAAGCCCAGCATGCCCACGGCGGCGACGGTCAACCCGACCGTCAAGACGATGCGGGGTCCGAACCGCTCGACCAGGCCCGAGCTGGCCATGGTCGCCGCGGCCAGGCCGGCACAGAAGGGCAGGAAGGCCAGACCGGTGGTGACCGGGTCGTAGCGCAGCACGTTCTGCAGGGACAGCGAGGCGAAGTAGAAGCCGGCGACGGTAGCTGTGCCGATGAAGGCGATGATGACGGTCGCGACCCAAACGGCGCGGGTTCGCAGTACCGACAGCCGGATCAGCGGAGCATCTGCCCGCAGCTGCCAGCCGACGAAGGCCAGCCCGGACAGGATGGCGCCTCCCAGTGCCGAGACGGTCACCGTCGTTGTCCCAGGCGTGTTCTCCGGCGTGTATGCATCCGTAGGCGAGCAGCGTGGTCGAGGCCGTCGCCAAGATGGCGCCGACGACGTCGAGCCGGACCCGCTTCGAGATCCTCAGATCGCGGACCGCGATGAGGGCGAGCGTGGCCGCGACGAGCACGAAGGGCACGTTGACGAACAGCACCCAGCGCCAGTCGAGGTATTGGGTCAACAGACCGCTCAGCAGCACGCCGAGCGCGCTTCCGCCGGTGGCGACCATACCCCAGGTGGCCAACGCCCGGCGCCGTTGGGGACCCTCAGGGACGCTTACCATGATCACGGTCAGTGTCAGTGGGGACAGTACGGCCGCCGTCATCCCCTGGGCGGCTCGGGCGGCGATGAGCTGCCCGGGGCTGTGGGTGAGGCCGCCGAGGACGGAGGCGACACCGAACAGGGCCAGCGCGGCGAGCATGGTGCGCCGGTGGCCGATCAGATCGGCGATCCGTCCACCCAGCAACAGCAGGCCACCGAAGGTCAGGGTGTAGGCACTGACCACCCACGACAGTGAACTCGAGCTGAAACCGAGGGATCGGCCGATATCGGGCAGCGCCACGTTCACGACGCTGATGTCGAGTACCACCATCAGCTGGCAGACGCAGGCCGCGGCCAGCGCCAGGCCGGCTCGCCCTGACGTCGGGCTGGGCGATTGGCTCGGGGAAGGGTATCCCGAGACCGCGTGGCCCGGGAGCGTGTCGCGGGCCGGAATTGTCGTCGACGGGGCGGTCATGATCGTGGCTCCAGCCGGGTCCCGTGGCGAGGGGTCATGGCCTGCAGGTCGGTCGGTCCGTCGACTTCCAGGCGGTGCCACCGGTTGCGTGGCACGATGACCGCGGTCCCCGCCGTCAGCGTCACGGTTTCGGCCCGCGCCTGGCCTGCCTCGGCCCGCAGCACCAGCCGCGCCCGACCCGACAGGACACTGACCACCTCTTGGCCGGACGGGTGGATCTCCCAGTAGTCGCCGTGCACGTCCTGGTCGGAGGCGGCGTGATAGCAGGCCACCACCCAGCCGTCCTGGTCGCCCGACATCCGGGGAGGTATCTCGACCTCGATGGTTCCGCCCTCGTGCAGTCGCAGGCCGGCGGGGGCGAACAGATCGATGAGGGTCATAGTCATGACTGGATCTCCTTGCTGATTGTGAACAATGTTCACTGTGACCAATGTTCACTGTGATCAACGTTCACAGTACGTGCTAAGGTAAATGCTGTCAAGAGAGGAATCGACAGTGCTGCTACGGAAAACCAACGTGGTGGACGGAGCCTTGGCGCTCCTCGACACCGAAGGACTCGACGGGCTCACCATGCGCAAACTCGGAGCCGCCCTCAACGTGCAAGCCGGCGCCCTCTACCGTCACTACCCGAGCAAGGAAGCCCTGCTCGACGCCATGGCGGAAAGACTGCTCGAAGGCGTCGCACACTCCCTACCTGAAGGACCGTGGGACCAGCAACTCACGGTCCTCGCGCAACGATTCCGCGCCGCCCTGCTCGCCCATCGCGACGGAGCCCGAGTGGTCGCAGGAACCTTCGTCAACGAACCGAACACCAACGCCGCCGGCAGCGCCGCCGTGGACGTGCTCTGCGCGGCCGGCATCCCCGTCGACAAGTCCGGGTGGATCGCCTTCGCCGCCATGTACTACGTACTCGGCCACACCATCGAGGAACAGGCCCAACGAGAACTCGTCCAGCAAGGCGACGACTGGCAAACCCGCGTCGCCCGAACTCCTCAATACGATTCCCTGTACACCCAAGCCCTCAGCTCAGTCATAGCCGCCGATCCCTCCGAGCGCTTCGCCTTCGGCCTCCAGTTACTGATTGATGGGGTCCGACAACAGCTCCCCAAGACGAAACCGCGAGCCCGCCGTCCCAACAGCGCCCCGGCACCAGCTCGACGGCGCCCATCCGACTCTGGAGTCCCCAGTTCAGGAGAGACCATTCGTGGCGCCAACCCGTAGTACCCGGTCCGGAGCTGCCGCGGCGAAGCGAAGCGCCCATTGGAGACAGCGATCGCGGCCGCTCCGGAACCGTTCCGGGTATTCATCGGTGATCGGCCGACCGGACCATTGCCTGTCGGCCATTTCTTGGGGGACACTGGCCAACCGGGTGCTCCTTCAGAATCTCGGAGTGGAGGTCCTGGTGGTCATCGCCGACTATGAGAACCTCGCCGACCGCAACGCCCCCGAAACCGTGCCCCGCGAAGTGCTCGCCCACATCGCTGACTATCTGGCAGTGGGATCGACCCCGATCGCGCCTCCTCCGTCACCAGCCTCCGACCGCTCGTCGGGTGAGGCCGCGCATATGCGCTCGTCACGGCATGCGTCTCAGTGAGGAATCGAGGTTTGGTTCCTAAATTTAGTGTCATTAGTCCCTAAATCTTCGATAAAAGCCGCCCGAGACGACCCGATCCTTCCCTATTCGTCGATACTTTGATGATTGCTTGCGCCTGGCCACCCCGAGGCAGATCTGCTACCACGAGCTCCCAGGTGAACAGGGAGGTTCTGCGTGTCCGTCGTCTCGCTGGTCTATATCGCATCACTAATCATCGTGATATGGGCGATTGTCGATATCGTCCGTCAGCCGAGCTATGTGATGACCCGGAACCGAAAGCTGGGCTGGGGCTTGGCCACCGGCCTTGGCTGGCTCGTTCTTGGCCTTGTCGGCGCTGTCGTTGCCGGCGTCTACCTCTTTGTGGTGAGAACGCGCCTGAGAGCCCTTCGTTAGGCCGCCAGGGGTCGGCACCGCTGCTCGCATTCGGCACAACCTCCGAGCGGACAGCCTGGACAATCAGGGACCAGAGCAACGTTTGATCTTCTTCTCTATCGCCTTCGAACTCCGCCACATTGCTCCACGACACCGATAGAGCGAGGTTCGATTGCGTGTGCTGGAGAGTTTTGGTGCGGCCCAAACTCTCCAGCGGTCGACGAGCAAGCGGCGGTCAAGCTCGGAGCGCACCGCGAGCGGCACGACTCACTTGGCGGGGGGCGAGGGCGGCAGCCCGGCGGGACCCATGAAAGCGAAGACCTGGTTGGCGCCCGGAAGGAGCAGCAGGCCATCGCCGACCGACGGCGTCGGGAAGTGGTTGGCGGAACTGCCGAAGGGGATCGAGACCACCTCTTGGCCGTTGGCCGGGTTGAGGCCGTGTACCGCGTTGTCGCTTCCAATCGTCCAGACCAGCCCATCGGCGATGATCGGTCCGCCTCCGGCGCCGTCGTTGTCGGTCCACAGCTGTTTCAGGTACGGGGCCTTCGTCGACACCTTGATCGCGGTCACACCGTTCGGGCAGGGCACGTAGACGATCGAGCCCTCAACCGCCCGTCCGCCGTCGGGGTTGCCGCGGCACGTCGAGAGCGATGCGACCTCGCCCTCCTCGCCGCCGAGGTGTCCCTGACGCAGCAGATAGGCGATGTCGGTCTTGCCGACCTGGAACACGAAACCGTCCACGAGCACGGGGTCCCCGGTCCCGAGGTCGAGGTCGTCGGCGCTGAGCTTCTGCCAGTCCTTGGGGTAGAAGATCGACTCAAGGTGCATGGTCGGCGACAGCTCGAGCACCGCGTCGCTGTCGTCGTAGGGCTGACCGGCGCCGAGGTCGTAGCCGTCGGCGCTCGCCACGTAGACGTTCCCCTGCGGGTCGACGACCGGAGAGCTGCCGCCCATCCACACCGCGCCCCGATCCGAGCCGTGGCCGATCTGGAAATAGTGCAGCGGTCCTCCCGTCTCGGGGATGGCCACGACGAAGCCGTGGGCCGGACCGTTGGGGCCGGGACAGTCGCCGGTGTTCTGACCGTAGGCGATGACCACGAAACCGCCATCGAGCGCCAGCCCAGGCCGCTGCAGCTGCGCCAGCTGATCTTCGCCGGCGTTCGGCATGGCCGGCTCGTCTAGTTCGACCTGGCCGGTGAACAGGTCGAGCCCGAATAGGCGGTGCGACGCTTCCACGCCACCAGACGAAGACGGCCCCGTTATCAGTGTGTCCGCGTCGACGAAGATCTCGTGGCGCGTCGAGTCGATCACCGGGGTGCCGGTAATGCCGACCTCGGGCGAGATGTCGCCGCAAGGCAGGTCACCCGAGGGCACGGGGTCGGCCAGATGGCGGGACCACAAGATGTGCCCGCTGTCGGCGGCCATCACGTAGACCGTGTCATTCTCGGTGGCGGCGACGATGCGGCCGTCGGCGACCAGCGGCTCGCCATACAGCTGCCCGTCCAAGACCGGCGAGGTCCAGGCCCGTCGCGACGGCAACAGCTTCGTGTCCGCAGCTCCTCCGGTCGCCTCAGCATCCCCGTGGTAGGTCGTCCAGTTGGCCCCGAAGCCGGAGGCTCCAGGCACGGGCCTCGCGCCCGCCGGCGAGGTGGTCGGCGACGTGCCCGAACTGATCGGCGGCGACGGCGAGGACACCGAGCCTGAGCTCGTTCCGCTGGGACCGAGCAGGGTTGTGCCGGGACGACCAGCCGCAGAGCCGTGGGACGACCCAGCACAGGAGGAGCAGACCACCGCCAGGATTCCTACTGCCGCGGTGAGCGTCCCTCTCCTCACAATGATCGTTCCCGCGCGCCACGGCTAGGTGGCGACGTGCCACGTGCCTCACGAGAGTCGACACGCCGCCCGTCCCAAAGGACTGTCACCTCATCGTCGGTCGGCGGCGGTGCATCACGGAGGCACTCGGCCAATGGCTCGAGGCTCCTCGCCGGCCGCGTCCCCATATCGCGATGGTACCGACACCCGACAAGCCGACCCCCCTTACCGGCGACTTGAACCCCCAAGGGTCGGCCAGGGCCGGACCAGCCGTTTCGCCTGGGGGTGCCGCCGGCGAGTAGCTGTGCGGTTTCGTCGTGTTACCTCGAGACGTCGTAGGCAACTCATCGGGCCGTTGCCGCCGGGGTTGGGGCGTTGACGAACAGGGCGATCGGGATGGCCGCGGCGAGAAGGGCGAGCACGCCCCACACCATTGCCACGTTGAAGCCGTGCACCGTGGCGGCCACGGTGGTGGTCGTCGGGTGGTCCACGAAGTAGCCAGCGGTCACGGTAGCTGAGGAAGCATGGCGACCAGCAAGAGCTCGGTCAGCCCAGAAGCCCTCGTTCGTAGGCCACGGCGACCGCAGCGGCGCGGTCGCGGACGCCGAGTTTGTCGTAGAGGTGGAGGAGGTGGGTCTTGACGGTGGCTTCGCTGACGAACAGCTGGCGAGCGACGGCCCGGTTGGTCGCTCCGCCGGCGACGAGGCGGATAACCTCGAGCTCTCGTGGGCTGAGAGCCCCGAGGTTGTGGTCACCGAACCGTTCCATGAGGGTTCCGGCCACGGCGGGGGAGAGGACGGATTGGCCGGCGTGGGCCGCTCGAACTGCTCGGATGAGCTCGTCTCGGGGAGCGTCTTTCAAAAGGTAGCCGGTGGCGCCGGCTTCGACGGCGGGGAGGACGTCGCGGTCGGAGTCGTAGGTGGTGAGGACGAGCACGCGGGCTGGATGCTTGAGTTCCCGGAGCTGCTGGATAGCTTCGACGCCGCCCATGGTGGGCATGCGCAGGTCCATGAGAACGACGTCGGGGTCGAGCTGGGCGGTTTGGCGCACGGCGTCGGCGCCGTCGCCGGCCTCGCCGACGACCTCGAAATCGTCGTCGCCGGCAAAGACGCCGCGGATGCCGTCGCGGACGATCGGGT
The DNA here is from genome assembly GCA_963783945.1 of uncultured Actinomycetota bacterium. GTDB lineage: Bacteria > Actinomycetota > Acidimicrobiia > Acidimicrobiales > Palsa-688 > CAWAPS01. The sequence goes on along the minus strand of CAWAPS010000002.1, from coordinate 1,026,728 downwards.
GGTCGTCGACGACGAGGATCCGGATGGGACTCACGGAGTCGCCCTGACCTGTCGGTCGTCAGCGGGGCTATGGGGAGCGAGGACGTCTTGTCGTTTGGCGAGTGGCACCGCGGCGTTGAGGGTGGTGCCGGCGCCAGGGGCGGATTCGACGGTGACGTGTCCGGCTACTCCGGCGAGGCGCTTGCGCATCCCGACGAGGCCGTAGCCGTGGGTGTGTGCTGCGGGGTCGAAGCCGGAGCCGTTGTCGGCGACGTCGAGGAGCAGAGCGTCGTGGAGGTAGGTGAGGGTGAGGTGGACCCGTGAGGCGGCGGCGTGTTTGGCGACGTTCGACAGGGCCTCTTGGGAGGCCCGGAAGATGGCCGCTTCGATCGCTGGGTCGAGCGGGGTTGGTGTGCCGGTAGTCTCGACATCGACCGGCACGCTCGAGCGGGCGGACCAGGCGCGGGTGAGCTCATCGATCGCTTCCGACAAACTGGCGCGCTCGAGCTGTTCGGGTCGCAGGGCCCGAACGGACCGGCGGGCCTCGGTCAGGCTCGAACGGGCGAGGGCGCGGGCCTGAGTCAGGTGGCGGGACAGCTCAACCGGGCGGCCACGGGCTTGTTCGGCGGCTTCGAGTTGGGCGACGATCCCGGCCAGGCCCTGGGCCAAGGTGTCGTGGATCTCGCCCGCCAGGCGTTGGCGTTCCTCGACGACGCCCGCCTCGCGGGCCTGGACGAGGAGCTGGGCGTGGAGGCCGGCGTTCTCGGCCATCGTGGCCTCCAGCTTTCGGTTGGCGTCGGCGAGCTGGTCGATCATCAGTCCGCGCTGCTGGTTCTGGTCCAGCACCCGGTTGGTGAGGGTGATGAAACCGGACACGGCGACCAGGTTGACGGCGACCATGACCACGTAGATCACGGTGTGGCTCGACCAGTCAGTCGGGTAGCCGCCGGCCTGGGCGCCGGCGAGAACCAAGGCAGTGGCGACAAAGCCGGCCCACCGCCAACGCCCCCGGAGGTCATCGGCGAAGAAGTACCCGGAGAAGGCGAACACCCCGTACCAGGGGTTCACCCACACCAGAAGGCCGGCGAGGGTGATGTGGATAGCCACGGTCGCCGCCCGGGCCCGCTCGGTGGCGGCCGGCCGGGGGCGGCAAGCGTGCATCGCTGACCAGGCGGCGGCCGCCGAGACCACGACCAGGCCCCGGTCGAAGCGGGACCAGGTGCCATACCCTCCGGCCACGGACATGGCGGCCAGCCCGGTGGCCGCGGCCAGGAGAGGAAGCAGCAGGAGCCGACCCCAATGATCGAGGCGGGCCTGCCACACATCGGCGAGCTGGGTAGTGCTCACGGGTTCCATCGTCGCGCTGGCCGGCGGACAGTTCACTCCCAATTGGAAGTTCACTCCCAGCGAAAGACCCGGTTGGCCAGCGCCCCGCAGGCCAGGGCGTAGCCGGCCAGGACCAGGAGGGCGACCGTGGAGGGCCAATGGCCCTCGATCGACGCCTGTACCGCCCGGACCCCGGCCCCGAGGGGGGTGTAGTCGCTAACCGTCCGCAGCGCCGGTGACATCTCCGCCCGGGGCAGCCACAGTCCGGCGAAGAACATCAACGGGAACAAGATGACGGTCGAGACGGCCTGGGCTATCCGGGCGCTGGGGGCGAGAGCGGTGACCAGCACCCCGATACCGAGCAGCGCCAGCGCCACAAGGAACAGCGAGAGCACGAACCCGCCGAGCTGGTGGGGAACCGGCATGCCCGAGGCGATGCCGACGATCAGCAGGACGACGTCGATCACGACCCCCACGCCCAGGTAGATCAGCGCCTGGGCGCCCAGCAGGCGGCTAGGAGGGACCGGCGTGGTGGCCAGGCGGCGCAGGATGCCCTTCTCCCGGTAGGAGGAGAGGAGACCCGACAGCAGGTTGATCCCGGACATGAGCAAGCTGAACACCATCAGGATCGGCAGGTAGGCGTCGAGGTAGCTGATCCCGCCGAGGGCCTTGACCGGACGGCTGGTACCCGGCACGACGCCGAGGACGACGGCCGCCGCGATCGGGAGCAGCGCCATCCAGATGAGCGCGCCGGGCATCCGCAGGAGCAGGACCGCTTCGGTTCGGGCCAGCTTCCAGAACGGATGCCGGCGGACCGGTGTGGTCGCAGCGATCGTCATCGGGTTCCTCCTCGGGTCATGGTGCTCTGCGGGATTGTTGGGTTGGGCCGTTCGGTAATGGCCAAGAAGGCGTCGTCCAGGCTGGGCTGCTCGACGCGGAGGTGATGGGCCAGCACCCCGAGCCGGGCCAGCTGCGCGGTGACCGCGGCGAGTGCCTCGGTATTGCCGACGACCAGGATCTCGTCGCCGCGACGGCTCACCGACTCCACGTCGGGAAGTTCGGCCAGCACCGCGTCGTCGAGCGGTCCGGACGGCACGAAGCGGATCCGTTGGTCGATCTCGATGTGCGACGTGAGTCCAGCGGGGGAGTCGAGCGCGGCGACCCGCCCTTCGTCGATGACCGCCACCCGGTCGCAGAGGCGCTCGGCCTCGGCCATGAAATGGGTCACCAGCACGATGGTCACCCCGCGGTCGCGGACCGCCTCGATCAGGTCCCATGTGTCGCGGCGTGCCGCCGGGTCGAGCCCGGTAGTCAGCTCGTCGAGGATGGCCAGGGTCGGGTTGCCCACCAGGGCCAGGGCGATCGACAGCCGCTGCTGCTGACCGCCCGACAGCTTGGCGAAACGGGTCTTCAGCTGCGGGCCGAGACCGAGCACGTCGAGCAGCTCGCGCCAGTCGGCCGGCTCCTCGTAGAACGAGCTGAACAGCTCAAGAGCCTCGCCCACCCGCAGATTAGGTTGCAGCTCGCTGTGCTGTAGCTGGACGCCCACCCGGGCCGTCACCGCGGCTCGATCCCGGGCCGGGTCGTAGCCCACGACCCGCACCGAGCCGCCGTCGGGCCGGCGTAACCCGCTGACGCATTCCACCGTGGTCGTCTTGCCTGCACCGTTGGGGCCCAAGATGCCGAAGATCTCGCCTTCCTCGACGCTGAACGACACGTCGTCGACAGCCACCTTGTCCCCGTAGACCTTGTGGAGCCGATCCACCTCGATGACCGCCACCGCACCCGTCCTTTCCTCGCAGTTGTCCTTCACCGCGAGTATCCGCCTGGCCCTCTGCGAGCGGTATCGGTCTCCTGGCCAAAATCCGAACCCTCGCTGGTGGATGACACCATCCACCGATCGGTGGATGACCGAGCCGACTTGAGTCGAAGCAAGAGTCGAATATCGATATCGATATACGATATTGGCTAGGGTCGGGGCCATGCGGGAGTTCCTCCGAGGCGCGGTGCGACTGCACATCCTCCACCACGCCGCCAGGGGCGTCGTGCATGGAGCGTGGATGGCGAGCGAGTTGGCCCACCACGGCTACCGGATCAGCCCGGGGTCGCTCTACCCCACGCTCCACAAGATGGAGGCCGAAGGTCTGCTTCGGTCGAGCCAGCAGGTAGTCGACGGCCGGGTTCGCCGTTCCTATGTGGCGACGGCCAAGGGGCGCAGGGTCCTGGAGTCGACCAAGCGCCAGCTGAGGGAGTTAGCCCATGAGGTGCTCGGTGACGAAGTCCGGTGAGCGGCGGCGAGGAGGTCGAGCAAGACCCGTCCGAGCCGGTTGCCCTCACTGCGATCGTCAAGCAGTGGCTTCGTCTCGGTTGCGTCGGGTTTGGTGGACCGTCCACCCACATCGCGTTGCTCCGTCGCCTCTGCGTCGAGGAAAGGGGCTGGATCGAGGCGAAGGAGTTCGAAGACGCCATCGCCACCACCAACCTCCTGCCCGGTCCGGCCTCGACCCAGCTGGCCATCTACTGCGCTTGGCGGTTACGAGGGCCGGTCGGCGCCGTCCTCGGCGGGCTGTGCTTCATCGTGCCCGGGCTGGTGCTGATCTTGGCCCTGTCGGCCGTCTTTCTGGCCAGTCGTCCGCCCGATTGGATCCTGGGCGCCGCCACGGGGGCGGGGGCCGCCGTGCCGGCGGTGGCGCTGAACGCGGCGTGGGGCCTGGCCCCGGCCAGCCGGAAACGGATAGGCACGAGACACGCTGAGAAGGCCCGTTGGGTCGGCTACGGGCTGGTGGGAGGGGCCGCCGCCGCCACCGTGGGCCCCTACCTGGTGCTGGTGCTTTTGGTCTGCGGCGTGACCGAGATCATGGTCCGTCGCCCGGGTCGACCGAGCTCGCCAGGCTCGGTTCGGGCGTTCCTCCCCGCCGTCGTTCTCCACGGGGCCGCGGTCGGTGGCCTCGGGGGGTTGGCCTGGGTGGCCTTCAAGGTCGGCGCCCTCTCCTACGGCGGTGGATTCGTCATCGTCCCACTCATGCAGCACGACGCAGTCACCACCTACCACTGGATGACCGGCGCGCAGTTCCTCAACGCCGTCGCCCTCGGCCAGGTCACGCCTGGGCCAGTGGTCCAAACGGTGGCCGTGGTCGGCTATGCGGCCGGTGGAGTCGGTGGTGGGCTGCTGGCGGCGTTGATCGCCTTTGCCCCCTCGTTCGCCTTCGTCCTCGTCGGCGGCCCCCAGTTCGACCGGATCCGAGCCAACCGCGCCGTTGAGTCGTTCCTCACCGGGGCCGGACCGGCCGTCATCGGCGCCATCGCCGGCTCGGCGATTCCGCTCGGCCTCTCCTTCGAAAATCTGTGGCAGATCCCCGTGCTCGTCGGGGCGCTGCTCTGGCTCTTCGCCCTCCGACGTGGCGTGGTGAGCTCGCTGCTCATCGCTGGCTCGGTCGGCGTCGTTTTCGTGCTTGCCGGGGTCCCCGCTTGAGCTGTCGTGGGTTCGGCTCCCCGAATACCCGTTGGTGGCGCAGTACTTTGACTGCCTCGCATCGCGCGAGTTGGTTGGCCAGAATTCAGCTGGCGATGTTCGGAATTCGGGTTCGTCGAACGATGATGAGTTGTGGGCACCGCTGAACAGCCCTCCGAGGTCGATCCGGTCGTTGCCATCTATCGACGGGCGTTGCCCCAGGTGTACGGCTATCTCTTGCCGCGGTGCGGCAGCGCCGCCGTGGCCGAGGATCTGACGGCCGAAACCTTCATGGCGGCCATCACCGCCATCAGGCAAGGAACAGTAGCGGAAGTGAACGTGGCCTGGCTGGTCGGAGTGGCGCGCCACAAGCTGGTCGACCATTGGCGACGCGCGGCCAGAGATCAGCGCAACCTTGCGGTCGCCGAAGAGATGAGTGACAGCCTCAACGACCCTTGGGAGGAACACCTCGACACCGCTGTCGTTCATGCTGCACTGGCCCGCCTGTCGGCGCATCAACGGGCGGCGCTTACCCTCCGCTATCTCGACGGGCTTTCAGTGAGCGAGGTAGCCGAGCACCTTGACCGCAGCCTGCACGCCACCGAGACCCTGCTGGCCCGCGCCCGTACCGCCCTTCGTCGCGTCTACCGAGAGGAGGAGAGCCCGTGACCTCTGATCCTCTCGAGGGCTTGCACCTGGCGATCGTCCCCGTCGATCCCCGACCCGAGTTCGCCGACGCACTCCTGCGCCGGATGAAACAAAGCGAGCAGCCCATCGCCGGCCCGAGTGCGACGCCGACGGTGCGCTACTTCGTCACCGATCTCGACACGTCGATCGCGTTCTACAGCCAGCTTCTCGACTTCGAGGTGGAGCTGCGCCCCTCACCGTCCTTCGCCATGCTCTACCGGGGCGATCTTCGGCTCTTGCTGAGTGTCCCAGGTGCCCCGCACACGCTGCCCGACGGCACGCTGCCCGAGCCGGGTGGATGGAATCGCATGGCGCTCCAGGTCCCAGACCTTCCCGCCGTCGTCGAGGCGCTTCGCGAGCAGAACGCTCGTTTTCGGACCGACATCGTAATTAGCGTAGGGGTCCGCCAGGTACTGATCGAAGACCCGTCAGGCAACCTCGTCGAGCTGTTCGAACCAATGGCCGGTTACCACGAGCGGCCGCGAGATCCCGTGAGATAACAACCAGACCAGAGAGGAAAAAACCAACCGTGAGCACTGTGAGCGTCCGCTACATCGTCAACGACGTCGATGAAGCCATTCCCTTCTACTGCCAGCACCTCGGCTTCCACGAGGACATGCATCCCGACCCGGCCTTCGCCATGCTGTCGCGCGGGGACCTTCGCCTGGTGCTTGTCTCACCAATCGGACCCGACCACCGAGGCGGCGGCTCAAGACCGATGCCCGACGGCACCAAGCAGGAACCCGGGGGCTGGAACCGGTTCATGCTGGAAGTAACCGATCTTGCCAGCACCGTCGACACCTTGCGCAGGCAGGGAGTCCATTTTCGCAACGAAATCGTGACCGGTGTCGGCGGCCGACAGATCATGGCGGAGGATCCCTCGGGCAACCCCATCGAGCTGTTCGAACCGATCCGAGCCGAAGCACGCCTGTCCACAACCTGATGGATCTAGACGGCCAGAAGAAAGCGTGCGGGCCCTCTCGAACCCGCCCGCCCACTCGAGAAGCTGATCCACCTGGTGGCGTGTCGCTCGCACCTTCAGCTGGCCCAGGGCAGCCTCGCTGGTGTCGATGGCCACCGCGGTGTGCGAACCCTTGTGAGGGTCCACCCCAATGATCACACTCACTTACACCCTCCTGTTCTCGTAGTCGATGTAGACCGCGGTGGGCACTCCTGATTTCCAGTTCACTCACCTACCTCGAGGCAGATGAGAGCTGGCCTGGAATCTCCGAGTCGTGGGTTTCAGGGACTTCACACCTCAGCGGCGGCCGCTACGCTATTTTGTGTGCTGAAAGTAACTACCGCGGCTGGGGTCGCGTCGGGCTCGGTGGCCGGTCACGTCGATCGCTTTTAGGAGGCGCGGCAGATCGTGGCCCGGTCGATCACCCGGATCCGCCTGCATGAGCGGCTGCTGCGGTCGGCCGGAGTGCGGCTGGAGCGGGCCGGCGCTGCCCTGCTCCACAACGTCCGGGCCGAGGCCGGGTCGCTTCTGGTTACCGACCGGGTCGAGCTGCTCGACGCTGACACCCCAACCGTGACCCACAATGTCCAGCAGCTGGAACGGGAAGAGCTGGCGGTAGGCCAGATCGACCCCGACGACCGCCGGGCCATAAGAAGAATCGGTCTCATCCCGGCCGGGCGCCTGACGCTCGAACGACCTCGCCGGGGTCGCCGGGATTGGCTCGACCAGCCCGCAGGGGGTTGGGACGACAACGACCCGGTGGCCACCCTGCTCGGCCGATTCGGCGACAATGGGCAACGGGATCTGGAAGGCCGCCCGTGTCTGAGTTGAGGACGGCGCCGGTCGACGAGGCGGGAGCCGATGCCGAGCACCGCCGGATCTTGGTGATCTTGGCCGCCTTGATGCTGGGCATGGCGCTGGCCGCGCTGGACCAGACCATCGTGGCCACGGCGCTGCCGACCATCGCCGGCGATCTCCACGGGCTCAACCACTTGTCGTGGGTGGTGACGGCCTACCTCCTCGCCACCTGTATCTCCACGCCGCTGTGGGGAAAGCTCGGTGACCTCTACGGCCGTAAGAGCCTCTTCCAGCTGGCTATCGTGATCTTCCTGGCTGGCTCCATGCTTTCCGGGCTGTCCCAGTCCATGGTCGAGCTCATTGCCTTTCGGGCCATCCAGGGCATCGGGGCCGGGGGCCTGATGGTGGGATCTCAAGCCATCATGGGCGATGTCGTGCCAGCCCGGCAGCGGGGTCGCTATATGGGCTACCTCGGCGTCGTCTTCGGCGTAACCAACGTGGCCGGTCCCCTACTGGGAGGATGGTTCACCGAGCATCTGTCCTGGCGCTGGATCTTCTACATCAACGTGCCACTCGGCATCGTGGCTCTGTTCGTCGTGGCCACCGTACTGCACCTCCCAATCACACGGGTGCCTCACAAGATCGACTGGGCCGGCACCGCCCTTCTCTCGGTCGGCGTCACCTGCATCATCCTGCTCACCACCTGGGCCGGTTCCGAATATGCCTGGGGCTCGGCGGTGATCGTAGGCCTTGGACTGATCTCCCTGGTCACAGTCGGCATCTTCTGCTGGATCGAGACCAAGGCTCGCGAGCCCATCATCCCGCTCTGGCTGTTCAAGAACCGGACCTTCACGACAACCTCCGCCGTCGGGTTCATCATCGGCTTCGCCATGTTCGGGGCGATTATCTACCTGCCCTTGTACCTCCAGATCGTTCACGGGGCCTCGCCCACCCTCTCGGGCCTCGAGCTCCTGCCCATGATCGGTGGCATGCTGCTTACCTTCATCTTGAGCGGGAGGCTGGTCACCAGAACCGGCCGCTACAAGGTGTTCCCCATCGTAGGTACCGCCGTCCTGGCCGTGGGCCTGCTCTTGCTCACCCAGCTCGGCCCCCATACCCCGTACCGGGCGGTAGCAGTTTTCATGTTCATCACCGGGATGGGCACCGGCCTGGTCATGCAGGTCCTCGTCGTCGCCGTGCAGAACTCGGTGCCGCACTCCGAGCTCGGCGTGGCCACGGCGACCTCGACTTTCTTCCGGACCATCGGAGGAGCCTTCGGCGTGGCCGTACTCGGTGCCGTGTTCGCCAACCGACTGATCTCCCAACTGAAACTGCACGCCACCGCGGCCGAGCTCAAGCTGCTCAGCGGCTCGAACCTGGCGGCCAATCCCGCCCAGATCGACCATCTGCCCCCGTCCCAGCGCACCTTTGTCATTAAAGCCTTCAGCCACTCCGTCGAGACAGCCTTTTTGGTCGCGGTGCCCTTCGTCATCGTGGGCTTTATCCTCAGCTGGCTCATCAAGGAGATCCCGCTCCGGACGACGGCGTTCGTGGCCACCGCTAGGCCCGGCGGCGAGCACACTCAAGGCGGCAAAGCTGGCGGCGAAGCGGCCTCGCAAGCCACCGTGTCAGCGCCCGCGGCCGGCCAGGAATAGCAGGACCAAGCCGACCTCGGGAAGCCACACGAGCGGAGCGTGGGCTACAGGTTGACGACGGGACAGGTGAGATTGATCACGATCTCCAAGGCCTCGGCCCGGGACTGATCCACGGCCAGGAGGCGCGGATGTAGCCGATCCGTCCGCCGTGGCGGGACGACGGCGATGGCATCGGCCGTTCGGGACAGAAGGACCTCCGCGTCACTTACGGAGTTGAGTATCTGGACCTGGTAGTCCATGACCAACAGCGCCGTGTGCTGGGGATCGATTGAGGCGAGTGGGTCGGTCATGGAGTGGTCCTGGTTCGTTGAAGGCGGTGCAGTAGTGAGCCGGGCGGTCGGTTCAGGTCGCTGTCCTTGGCACCTCCCCCGTTCTTGGCCGGCACGGAAGGTTCGAACGGCGCTCCCCTCTTGGACGGGGGTTCCGTGAAAGAAAGCGGCTCCTCGTCCGCGGCCCTTGAGCCGACATAGCGGGCTCCCCGCAACAGCGAGGCCAGAGCGGCGAGCACGGCCAGGGCAGCGGACACGGCGAAGACGAGAACGAGACCGTGGTGGAACGGCCCGGATATCAGATTGGGAAAGAAGTCCCTGCCGGTGAGGGTCTGCTGGGCCGCTACCGAGAGGCTGGACAGCGCCCGACTCGCTGTCAGGAGATGCTGGATCGGGTTGACGCCGAGAATCGCGGCAAACAGCGACGACGCCGGTGGCAGGCTGCCGACGTGATGAGCGACGCCCTGCGGCACACCTTGGTGCTGCAAGCCGCTGGTCAAGCTTTTAGGAAGACTGTTGGCCAGTCCGGCGGTCATGAGGGCGAAGAACGCCCCGATCGACAACGCCGTGCCCGAGTTCTGGAAGGTCGAGCGCATCCCCGAAGCGACGCCGCGGTATCGCGCCGGCACGCTGCTCATGATCGACGACGTGTTGGGAGCGGCGAACATACCACTGCCAATCCCGTTGGCGGCGATGAGGGCGGCAAAGGCCCAGTATGAGAAGTCGACGGGCAGCACCATCAAGCCGATGAAGCTGCCACCGAACACGACCATCCCGGCGGTTGCCATGCCTCGGGTACCGAAACGGTCGGACAGCGTTCCGGCGACCGGTCCCGAGATGAGGAAGCCGACGGTGAGAGGCAAGAGAAAGATGCCCGCCCACAGGGGCGTCTGGCTGTAGTCGTAGCCGTGCAGCGGGAGCCAGATCCCCTGCAGCCAAATGATGAGCATGAACTGCAGCCCGCCTCGGGCCATGGAGACGAAGAAAGCGGCAATATTGCCGGCGGTGAAGGCCCGGATCCGGAACAGGCTGAGTTGGAACAAGGGCTCGGCGACCCTGGCCTCGATGACGACGAACGCCGCTAACAGCGCGGCGCCGCCGACCAGGCCGGTGAGAACCAACGGACTCATCCAACCCATGGCGTGCCCGCCGTAGGGCTGGATGCCGAAGGTGACGCCGATCAGGACGGCACTGAGCCCGACGGCGAAGGTTATGTTGCCCCACCAGTCGATGCGGCCGCCCTGTCGAACGCTCGTCTCGCGGAGTTTGTGATAGGCCCAAAGGGTCCCGAAGACGCCGACCGGTACGTTGATCCAGAACACTGCCCGCCAGTCGATTGCGGCGAGCAAACCTCCCGCCACCAGGCCGATGAACATCCCGGACAGCCCGGCGACCTGGTTGATGCCGAGGGCAAAACCCCGCTTGTTCGCGGGGAATGCATCAGTCAGGATGGCAGCCGAGTTGGCGAGGAGCATGGACCCTCCGAGCGCCTGGAGTGTCCGCCAGCCGATCAGCCACTGTGCGCCGCGGCCGCCGATAAAGGGATCGAAGGACAACAAGATGGAGGCGACGGTGAACACCGCGAAGCCGGCGTTGTAGATCTTGACCCGGCCGAACATGTCGCCGAGGCGACCGAAGGTGACAACGGTGACGGCCTGGACCAGCCGATATCCCATGATCATCCACAGCAGGTAAGAGATGTTGCCTGCCGCCAGCGGGTCAAGGTGAATGCCCCGAAAGATGGCGGGGAGCGCGATGATGACGATGGATCCGTCGAGGGTCGCCATGAACGAAGCGGCGGTGGTGTTCGTCAGGGCCACCCACCTGTAGTGGTCGTCTATCTCAGCGGTTGGCCCGTCGGCTGCGTGGTCATCCTCCCGGCTCTGCGCGGTCGTCGCCATCAGAGGTTCTGAGCCAGTCGCTCGATCAGCTGTGCCGCCACCATGAGTTGTTCGAGTTCAGCGCCGCTGAACTCGCTCGAGACCGCTCTCGCCAGGTGTTCGGTTCCCGCGTCGCGACGGTTCCGCAGCACCTGCACGCCGGCGTCGGTCAGCGACATGAGTATTCGCCTGCCGTCCTCGGGGTCGGGACGTCGCTCGATGAGGCCTCGGTTCTCGAGCCCGCTTAGCGTCGCGCCCATAGACTGTGGGCTGATCTGCTCGAGCTTGGCCAGTGCGGCCGACGTAGTCGGGCCGCCGCGATTTAAGCGCGCGAGAGCCGTGCTCTCGGGCAACGTGAGGTCGCCGTCGGACTTGGCCTGCCGCAGCCGCCTAACCAGGAGTCCCAGGCTCACGCGGAGCGCTCCGGCTACCTCGTTTGCGTCTAGGTCCCGACTCATGTAGTCAGTATAGACTGATAAGTCGTAGCTGATCAAATTTCCCCCCCGGCCCGGTCCGCCGGCGGGCGCGATGCCGACGACGGTGGAGAAGAGCCCGTCGCCGCAGACCGTCGAACGGAAGCGCAGCACCGACGAGCGGACGCCGCTGCCCCTTAGGGACAGCGTGAGCAGGGCAGTGGCCGTCCCCGGGGAGGGTTTGGCCCGAACCTCGGCGCTGGGCGGCAGCACGTCCTCCTCGGTTCGCCACCCCGCCGGCCTTCATCGCAGCCCGCCTGAGCCGACACCTAGGGTCGGTCGGAGTCGGCCAGAACGCCGGCATGCTGGGCGACTGGCGCACCAGAGGTCGCAATCGCATTTCCGGCACCGCCGCAGAGACGCTCGCCCCATAGGGCATTTGCCCGATGCGGCTGGGCACGATCGCGCCGATAGTGGAGTGAGGCCCAGTGGGCAGAAAGCTCCTGGCGCTGCTCGACCAACGAGGGAGGACGAAGATGCTGAAGAAAAAGTACCTTTTCGCCGGCACAGCCGCCACGGTCGCGCCCGTCCTCGGGTTGAGCTGGCGCACCAGGCTGGGCAGATTTCTCTCCGACGCGGCCTGGACGCAGTGGGGCTACTACGCCCTGGGTCTAGGGTGATCTCCCCGCATCCGTGATGCAAATAGCGCAGATGGACCCTGGAGTCCTTTGGTCGCCCCGTAGCATTTGACATTGGTGCCCGTCCCGCTCCAACACCCGGTCCCGGACGGCCTGTCCGCGGCGATTGTCCACACCCCCATAGCTGCCATCACTGGCGTCTCGTGCCTATCGACATCGTTGGCCGACCGGTGGTCGCCAAACCGCGAAGAGTCACAGAGCAACGACGTTTTGTGGATCTCCGGCGTTTGGCCGCGCCGCTCGTATCAGGCGATCTGGGCGGCCGGTCACCCGCCACGCCATTTGGCCGGCGGACCACTACAGGAGTGATCCCGCCACGCAACGGCACTTATCTCTAACCCGAGTTCAGGCGTCTTCGACGTAGCCAACGAGGCCTTGGCGCTTAATCGAGGACGTGCGCCCAGTGCGCGTGGATGGTAACCGTGACCGTCTTGAGGACAGCCGGTAGCTTTGTCGTGTCGACCTTCAGGATCTCGCCGTTGTCTACCAGGCCGGTGGCCGGTAGCACCTTCTGGTGAACCGCCCACGACCCGTCGGCTTCGGTACACGGATTGGCGTCGCCGCAGTTGCCGATGTAATCGATGCCGAAGTCGTTGTCGTTGGACAGGTACAGAGTCTTGCCGGCGTCTGGGGTGGCGACACCTTCGACCTTGTCGTGCCCGTAAAACGCGCCGGTGGGATCAAGCTGGCTTACCAAATTGCCGACCTGCAGGTACGGCTGCTTCTGGGCCACGTGAATCCCAGCCGCCGTGAGGGACGCCAGCGCCGTGTTGGTGTTATCGGTCCCGACGAAAGCCTCGGGCGATTTCCCGTCAATGGTGATGTCGCTGATGTCGGTGGCGCGGTTGATGTCAACCTCGTAGAGGGTCTTGTTGGCGAAAGGCTCGGAGTTGCCGTCCCGCTCGTCGACGAGAAACTTGGTGTTCGACAAGGCCGTGATCTCACTATTGGCGTCACCGGTGCTGGCCCGTAGACGGCATCGCTGATCCGTCGTTTGCGGGCACGGAGAGCTTCTTTTGTGGTCTTACCTTCGGCCAGCTTGTGCTAGCAGCAGACACTTCCGGGCGTGTCGTGGCCGACCGGCGTGACCGCGATCATGTGCAAGGCGCGGTTGAGCTGGCGGTTCCCGCGGCTGTTGAGGCGGAGACGGCGTTTGGGACCGCTCGAGGCCTCGACGGGGCAGAACCGCTGTAGCTCGCGTAATGGTGGCGGCCGGCGAAGTGACGGATGTCGTCGGAGTGGTCAACGACCAGGGCGGCCACGACGGGACCGACGCCGTGAGGGTCGGTCAGCGACGTGCCAGCCGCGGCCCGCCGGTAACGCTGCCTGCGCCGATCGGAGCACGACCGGCAACCGGCGGGGTGGTAGATAGCGCACTGGGCTGGGCCCTGGTTCGCGTGCAACCAGGAACGTCAAGGGGTGCTATCTCTACTGACAGAGTCGTGTCCGGGCAGTCACACTGTCATGGTGCAGTTGTCACAGGACCAATCTCACAGCGAAGGAGTGATATCCCGACGGGGACGGCGCATGAGCATGGCCTGGCGTCTGGCCGCCCTCGCCGCCACGGTCGGTGTGATGGTGCTGCTGATCTGGGCCCTGACCCCCGGTTCTTACTTCTGGCCGGGCTGGGTCTGGCTGGGACTCCTGGTCCCCTTTGCGGTGGTGAAGAGCGTGCGGATGGGCCTTCGGGTCCCTGGCCGCCGGGCTCTCGGGGTCCAGTTCGGGGTGTCGACGGTGGTGATGGGCATCCTGATCTGGGTGTGGTTGATGGCGGGTCCCGGCTATCCGTGGCCTTTGTGGCCGCTTTTGGCACTAGTGCTGGCCCTGGCCACCCACGCCCTGCTGTTCTCCCCCAAGGCGGGCGCCCGGGAGCAGGAGCTGGCGGAGCGGGTGGGTGCGTTGACCCAATCGCGTCGCAGCGTGCTGGAGATCCAAGAGCTGGAGTTGCGCCGAGTCGAACGAGACCTCCATGACGGGGCGCAGGCCAGGCTGGTGTCGTTGGGTATCAGCTTGGGCCTGGCCGAACAGATGATGGAGGCTGACCCGGCCCAGGCCAAGCGGTTGCTGACCGACGCGCGGATGTCAGCTAGGGCCGCGCTGTCAGACTTGCGGGACCTGGTGCGAGGTATCCATCCGCCCGTGCTGGCCGACCGGGGCCTGGAAGGGGCCATCCTGGCCCTGGTCGTCACGGTGCCGATACCCGTCGAGGTCACCGTCAACCTCCCACCGGGCGGGCTGCCTGACCCGCTTGAGTCGGCTGTCTACTTCGCGGTGGCCGAATCGATCGCCAACGTCGTCAAACACAGCCAAGCCCGCCACGCGTGGATCCGGGTCGAGCACACCGCTGAGATGCTTTGCGTGGTCATCGGGGACGACGGTTGCGGCGGTGCCGATCCGGAACGGGGGACCGGCCTATCGGGAGTTGGCGGCCGGCTGGCTGCCTTCGACGGAACCTTGAGCGTGGTCAGCCCGCACGGAGGACCGACGGTCTTGAGGGTGGAGGTCCCTTGCGAGCAGTCATCGCAGAAGACCTAGCCCTCCTCCGCGACGGTCTGGTCCGGGTGCTTTCTGCCCATGGAATCGACGTGGTCGAGGCCGTCCAGGAAGGCCCTTCAGTGGTCGCGGCGCTTCTCTCGCACCGTCCGGATGTGGCGGTTTTGGATGTCCGGCTGCCTCCCACGTTCACCAACGAGGGCCTCGTGGCGGCCGTCGAGGCCCGCCGGCAGCTTCCGAAGTTGCCGATCCTGGTCCTGTCGCAGTACGTAGAGCCGCTCTATGCCCGGGAGCTGTTGTCATCCGGGGCGGGCGGAGTCGGTTACCTGCTGAAGGACCGGGTCATGGACGTCGGGCAGTTTGTCGAAGCGGTCCGACGGGTGGCCTCGGGAGGAACCGTCATGGATCCGGAGGTGGTCTCGCAACTGGTCATCGGCCGGGACAGAGACGACGCCATGCGCCGGCTGACCCCCCGTGAGCGTGAGGTGCTGGCTCTCATGGCCGAGGGCCGGTCGAACGCCGCTATAGCTGCGGCGCTGGTGGTGTCGGAGAAGGCGGTCAGCAAGCACATCGCCAACATCTTCCTCAAGCTCGATTTGCCTCCCTCCGACGATGACAACCGCCGAGTCATGGCGGTGCTGGCTTTCTTGAACGCGTGACCGGCCGGAGGTGGATCTAGGTCCACCCCAAAAACGGGTTTTGGCACCATGTTCACGACGGGCCGGGATTCTTACGGTGAGGAACATGACTCCCGTGCTCAGCCGTCTCGCCATCGCCTGTTACCGGCACCGCCGCCGTGTCCTGTTGGCCTGGGTCGCCCTGGTCGTGGCCGCCATGACCGTCGGTCCGGGCCTGGCCGGGCGGTGGTCCAACAGCAGCCGCCTACCCGGGACCGACTCGCAGGCCGCCCAGGACGTCCTGGCCGCCCAGTTCCCCGCCCAGGCCGGCGAGGGCGACGCCGCCGTGTTCGCCGGCATCGCCGGCCATCGGGCTGCCGCCCAGGAGTTCCTGGCCCGGATCGGCCGCCAGCCCGGCGTGACCAGCGTCGGGCAAATCCAGCTGGCCCCCCGCGGTGACGTCGCCTACGCCCCGTTCACCCTGGCCGACAAGCCGAGCAGCCACCGCGGCCAGACGGCCACCGCCATCGAACATCTAGCCCGTCCGTCCGGCCTGACGGTGGCCTTCAGCGGAGACTCGTTCGAATCCGGCAGTGCCCCGAAAGGGGACGTTATCGGAGTGGTGGCGGCTCTGATCGTGCTGCTCGTGGTGTTCGGCTCGGTCCTGGCCGCCGGCTTGCCGGTTGTGATCGCCCTGGCCGGCATAGGAGTCGCCATCCCGCTGATCGGCATCGCCGCCCACATCGTGCCCAGCCCGAACTTCACCGACCAGGTGGCGGCCCTGGTCGGAATCGGGGTGGGGATCGACTACACCCTGCTGGTCGTCACCCGCTATCGGGCCGCCCTGTCCCGTCACGGTGGGCCCGAGGAGGCGGTCGGGGAGGCTCTGTCCACCGCCGGGCCGTCGGTGATCTTGGCCGGCTCGACGGTGGTCGTCTCCCTCATGGGCCTGTTTTTGATGGACGTGTCCACCTTCGACGGGCTGGGGGTGGGGGTCGCGCTGGCGGTGCTGATCGTGGTGGCGGCCACCCTCACCCTGCTGCCAGCCCTGCTCGGTTTCGCGGCCAGCCGGATGTTCAAGCGGTCCAGAGCGGCGGCCGGACCCGTCTCCGCCCGGCCCCGGACCCGTTTCGGCTGGGGCAGCCGATTGTCGACTTTGGTGGGGCGGAACCCAGTGGGCCTGGCCTCGCTTGGGATGGTGGGCTTGCTCGTCCTGGTCGCCCCCGCCCTGCACCTTCACCTCGGCACGGCTGACGCCGGCACCGACCCCCCCGGCAGCACCACCCACCAGGCCTACGAGATGGCCGTCCGGGGTTTCGGCCCGGGCTCGGTGGCGCCCATCACCGTCGTCGCGCAAACCCGGCCCTCCGACACCCAACCGGACGGCACTCCCGCCGGCCCGGCCGTGCAGACCCTGGTCTCCTCCCTCGAGGGCACGCCCGGCGTCACTTCGGTAGCCGCCCCCCGCTTCAGCCCGTCCGGCACGACCGCTGTTATCGAGGTGACCCCGGCGTGGGGACCGGCCGACCGGCACACGGCGGCGCTCATCGACCAGCTGCGACGCGACACCCTGCCCGCCGTGGAACACCAGACTGGCCTCACCGCCCACGTGGGCGGGGAGACCGCCGGCAACGTCGATTTCGCCTCGCTCACCGCCAAGCGGCTTCCGTTCCTCCTGGTCGGAGTCCTCACCATCAGCTTCCTGCTCCTCCTCGTGGGATTCCGCTCCATCGCCGTCGCGGCCCAGGCCATCGTGCTTAACCTGCTTTCTGTGGGCGCCGCCTACGGCATCGTGGTGGCGGTGTTCCAGTGGGGATGGGGCTCCGGGCTGACGGGCGCCCCCCCGGCTCCGGTAGCCCCGTGGATCCCGACCATGCTGTTCGCTATCACCTTCGGCCTGTCCATGGACTACGAGGTCTTCGTCATCGGCGCAATTCGGGACGCCCGAGCCCGGCACCACAACGACAGGCAGGCGGTGGCCGACGGACTCGCCTCCACGGCCGGGGTCATCACCGCCGCCGCCCTGATCATGGCGCTCGTGTTCGGCAGCTTCGTGACCTCCAACAGCCTGGATCTCAAGGTCATCGGAGTGGGGCTGGCGGCAGCCATCGTGGTGGACGCATCCATCATCCGGCTCCTGATCGTCCCGGCCACCATGACCATCCTCGGCCCCGCGGCCTGGTGGTACCCGGGTTGGCTGTACCGCCTGCTCGGACGGGACGGCACCCCAGCGGCTCGCCCCACCGCCTCGCGGGTCACGAGCCGGGCGAGCGTGCCTGCCGTGACCGTGCCGAGCGGCTCGCCTCAGCGGAACGGCTAGTGGGGGTAGCACCGAGCATAAGGAGCGGGCATGGTGCTGCCCAAGCACGTGGTCCAGATTTCGAGATGGTCAAGGCGTGCTCAGACCGCCCCGATGGTGCACCCCGGTCGGTTCGTTCGTCCATCCATCGCCAGCGATGCCTTTCCAGGCCACAGCGACGTCGGTGTTCTGCGCGCCCCGCAGTTCTTCCTTGAGGGGGCGGGTCACGGTATTCGTAATTGCAACGGCAGTCTTCTCAGCCATAGTCACATCCCGCCCTCACCCCGGCGCCAGGCGCCAGCAGCGTGCGCTTTCCGAAGTCAAGAAACCCGGCTTTTGTCAGCGATTTACTACCCCTCCGGAGCGGGCGCGGGGATGAGGCCGAGCTGCTCGCACATCAATAGCCGGTCAAACATCAGGTTGAACGAGGCGTGCTTGCCGGCGCGGAAGCGCAGCACGTGGATGTAATCGAGGTTGACAGCGCGCCCGGTAGGTGGGATGTCGCCGGCCGGGGTGCGCAGGACGCCGTGGTGGGTCCCGGTGAAGGTGCCTTCCTCGACGGCGATGTCGTCGACGAAATACACATCATGGACCTCGACGTGCGCGTCCGGGAAGGCCTGAAACCAGCCGCTGTAGAACTCGACGCATCCCACCTTCCCTCGGCCGCGCATCCCGCCTGGCGCCCCGAAGACGACGTCGTCTGCGAGCACCTCGGCGAACCCGTCGACGTCGTGAGTGTTGAAGGTGTCGGTTCCTCGCTCGAACGCCTCTCGCGTGGTCCTGGTCATCTAAAGCTCCTTCGATCGGTGACGTGCGACTCGAAGCGTCGCTCGGGCGGCGGGTCGTTCGCTAGGGGGTTGGCACCCTGGTCTTTTCTTGTCCAAGCACGCCCGGAAGCTCGGCACGACCCGGTATCCCGAGCTTCGTGTACGCACGGGAGAGGTGGCCTTCCACCGTTTTCAGTGTCACGTACAGCTCGTGGGCGATCTCGCGGTTGGTGCGGCCCTCGGCCGCCAGGGACGTGACCCGCAGCTCGCTCGGAGTGAGGGCCTCCACGCCGGTGCGCCACTCGCGCCGGGGGCGCGCCCCGGTGGCCTTGAGCTCCTCGCGGGCCCGACCGGCCAGGCGGCGAGCGCCGCAGCGGACGGCCAGCTCGAGCGCCTCGGCGAGCGACTCACGGGCCGCGGCGCGCCGACCAGCGCGGCGCAGCGCAGCCCCAAGCTCGGTCAGCGAATAGGCCAGCTCGAGCCGTGCCGGCGAGCCTCTCACGGTGGCGACCGATTCGTACAGCAGCTCGATGCCGGGCTCGCCCCCCTGTGCGAGTCCGGCCAGGCGCGATGCGACTCCCAACGCCCTCGGTGCCGCGAACAGGCGCACATCGGCCAGCTCCGATTTCGCCATCTGGTCCGCGGCATCGCGCTCGCCGAGCCGCAACAGCGCTTCGGCCGCGCCGGCGCGCCAGTGCAGATAGCCCACGTCACGCATCTCGGTCCCCCATACCTCCGCGCTGAACATCCTCTCGCACGTCTTGAAGTCCGTGAGGGCCTCGGCCGGCCTTCCTTGGGCGAGCCGCAGCCGGCCCCGGGCGGCGGGGATCAAGACTGTGCCAACACCAGCCGGCCAGCCTTCCTGGGGAAGAAGCCCGATCAGCGCTTGCGCCTCGTCGAGCTCGCCGGCTTCGACCGCCACATCAGCCAGCACCGTCGCCGCGAATGCCAGCCCGGGCGCAAAATCGCCCTCCTGCAGCACACGCAGGGCCACCCGTGCTGCGGCGTCCGCCTCCGGCAGAGCTCCAAGGCGGAGCTTGAGCAGACCGAGCGTGCTGTAGACGGCGACGAATCCGCGTGCGCTCCCGGAGCGGTGGACCTCGGCGACCATAGGACCCAGTGCCATCTCCACCGAGTCGTAGCGCTCGGCAGTCACCAGACTCCACAACAGCGCGGCCCGGGTGTCCCAGTTCTGGGCGCCCGGCGCCGCTTGTGAGAGCGCTTCCTCCAGCGGAGCCGCGGCCTCGTCGGCGGGTCGACCCGCTAGCAGCATCGACATCCCGCGGCCGACCGCCAGCGCCTCCACCGCGCTGGCCGACAGCGACCGGGAAGACAGCCGCTCAAGTACTGGCGCCACCCGTGACGCCCGCCGGGCGTCATGAACAGCGCAGACCACCAGCTCGCCCTCCAGCCGGGCCGCGAGTTCCTCGTCGGCGTCGTCGAGTTCCGCCCTCGCCCGGTCGATGACATCCACCGCTTCCACCCACCGGAACAACGCCGCGTACGCTTCGGCGACCTCCAGGGCGATCTCGGCCCGCTCCCGCGGACCCGAAGCCAGGCGCAGCGCCTCCTCCAACAGCAGGCACGCCGCCTCGCGCCCGGCGCTTGCTTCCGCCCGGGCGGCCTCGCGAAGAACCAGCACCCGCTGCTCGCGCCGGGGCGGTTCCGAGATCGCCCGCCGTAATAGCCTGGCCGCTGCGCCCGGCGCGCCGCTGCGCATCGCTTCTGCCGCCGCCTCCCGCAAGCGGTCCACCACCCAGCCATCGCCCACCGGCCGCACCCCCAGCACATGCGCCGTCACGTGACCGGGCGGGGCCCCGTCGCCGTCCAGCAGCCGAGCAGCGGAGCGGTGCAAGGCGTCGCGGGCGTCGCTTGCCAACGAGCCCTCGACCGCATCGCGGACAACCGGATGAATAAAACGCGGAGGATCGTCGGTTGCCAACACCTCCAGACGAACCAAAGCTGTTAGCAGCGAGATCGCCTCAGAGACCTCCACGCCGGCAATCGCCGCCGCGTGCCGCAGCTCGCAGCCGTCCCCTAGAACCGCTACAGCTTGCGCCAGGCGCAGCGCGCCCGGGTCCAGCCCCCGCACCCCGGCCAGCACCCGCCGCGCCACCCCCTCACGTCCGCCGGCCACCAGCTCGGCTGGATCGAGCTCGGCCAACGGCTGGTCTTTCAAGCGGGCCTCCCGCAGCAGCTCGGCCAGGTAGAGAGGATTACCGCCGCTCGCCCCCCACACCGCCCCACACAGCTCGGCGCTTGCCCCGGGGCCGAGCGCGGCGCAAACGATCGCGGCCACCGCGCTCTCGCTCAACAACTGCGGACGTGCCACCGCCCGCGCCTCGACCAGCAGCGCCTCAAACCAGGGTCCCACCAAGGCCGGTCGGGCCGGGCGCAGCGCGACCAACACCGCCACCGCCGGCCCCTCAAGCCGCGGGGCGACATAAGCCAACCAGCGCAGAGAGGGTTCGTCGGCCCAGTGCGCGTCGTCGACGACGATCAGCAACGGACCGCGGTCGGCGAGGTTGATGGTGAGCCAGTACAGCCCATGCAACATCGCAAACGACGTGTCGAACGCCGACATCTCTATCAGCTCTCCCAACAGCAAAGCTCGCACCGCGCCGGCCGATCCAGCCAGCAACGCGTCGCGATCGTCGTCGTCAACACTCGCCAGACGCCGCTCGAACAACTGGCGCACTACCCCGAACGCGAAGCCGGCCTCGAGCTCTGAGCCCCGGGCGCGCAAGACCTGGCGACCTGCGCCGGCGGCGCGACGGCACGCCGCCTCCAGAAGTGCCGTCTTGCCGATACCGGCCCTGCCCTCAATAAGGACCACACCGCCCCGTTCCAGCAGATCATCTACCGCCGCCAACTCGCGCTCGCGCTCCAGCAGCGTGTCCATGTAAACACTCTAAGTTCGCCCAACTCTCGGCCGCGTTCCCGGCCCCACGCGCACGTACCCACCAGACGCTCTCATCTCTCCTCAGATGGACGAGCGCCAGATCGGCTTGACGTCGCCGAGCTAGGTCGCTGTCGCTGGACACAGTAAGGTGCTCCCGGAGACTCTCTGGCATCACCGAATCGCCGCACAGGGTGCACCAACTCCAGCGAGCACCCTCGGCAGAGATAAGTGCCTCCCAACCGGCGGTATGGCCGATATAGGTGTCTGGCATATAGGGCGTTTCACCCGCATGTTTGGGGACGCTCTCACTGCCGGCAGCATGAGACGCGGGCGACGAACCGGCCCGGTGCACGGGCGCTTCTCGGGACTCAATGGCTCGCCGTGACTGGTTCCAAGATCCGTGTCGTCGGTCGACCAGATAGGCCCGGCGATAGATCGGGATTGGACCAGACCATGGTGGTTAGGAGATGGCAGAAGGCTTCGGCCCGCTCCTTGGATTCGAAGTCCAAGTCGATCACCAGATACTTCGCGTCGTCGATTGGGCGGCGGATTCGATCAGCCAGAACGCCGGCCTGATCTCTGGCGTCGGCGAAATGGTCGAATGCCATCTTCCAGGTGGGAAAATCAGTGATGGCGTGCTCGATGCTCAGGGTGAACATGACGGCCTCCGTAGTGGTAGAAATGGCTACACGATGCTGACAAGCCGCAGGCCGGTCGGCCATCCCAGCAATCTGGGGTTGTCGCCTTACCTGCCGTGGAGACCGATGGTCCGTGGCTGAGTGGTCGCGGCGCCGGGCCGTCGAGCGAATCGACCGTGTGGCCCGTGACGTCAGCGACGGCAGAGCCCTACGGGCGGCGATGCTGGAAGAGATCGGCCGTAGCGTTACTTTCGACGCTTATGCCTGGCTGCTCACCGATCCAGAGACCGAAGTCGGCTCGGACCCGCTCGCCGACGTCCCCTGTTTGCCCGAACTACCCCGGCTCATCCAGCTCAAGTATCCGGGGGGACGGTCGATTCCGTGGTCGTCTAGGGTTTCGGAGCGAATGGCCGCTCAGCGCCAGCCGGGGTTTCGGGGCCGGACCAGCGAGTGCGAGGTGCTGGATGGGCTGCTGGACCTGGTGCGTGGGGGGCAGAGCGCGGCCCTGGTTATTCGTGGTGAGGCCGGTGTTGGAAAGACGGCCCTTCTGCGCTATGCCCTAGGGCGGGCTTCTGGGTTTCGGATCGTGCAACTGGCGGGTGTCGAGGCTGAGATGGAGTTGCCGTTCGCGGGGTTGCATCAGCTGTGCGCGGCGATGCTCCGCCAGCTTCCGGTACTTCCTGGGCCTCAGCGGGATGCGTTGCGGGTGGCGTTGGGTCTCTCGTTCGGAGATGCACCCGATCCCTTCTTGGTTGGCCTGGGGACGCTTAGTTTGCTGTCTGAGGTTGCCTCCGGGCGGCCGCTCGTGTGCTTGGTGGACGACGCCCAGTGGCTCGACGGGGCCACGGGCCAGGTACTGGGATTCGTGGCTCGACGGCTGGTGGCGGAGTCGGTCGGGATCGTTTTCGCGGTGCGTGTACCGAGCGGCGAGCGCGAGCTGGTGGGCCTGCCCGAGTTGCTGCTCACCGGGTTGGAAGACGACGATGCTCGGGCCTTGCTGGCGGTCATCGTCCCGGGTCGACTCGATCGGCTCGTGCGCGACCGGATCATCGGGGAAACGCGGGGGAACCCGCTGGCCTTGCTGGAGCTGTCGAGGGGGATCACCGCTGCGCAGCTGGCCGGTGGCTTTGGTCTTCCGAAAACAGCGGATCTGCCGGCTCAGATCGAGGACCACTATCTGGGTCGAGTCCGGGCTTTGCCGGAGTCCACCCAGCGCCTGATGCTCCTGGCCGCGGCCGATCCTGTTGGAGACGCTGCGCTTCTTTGGCGTGCCGCTCAGTGCCTCGGGATTGAACGGTGGGCGGCGGGGCCCGCGGAGGCAGATCGGTTGCTGGAGATCGGCGCGGCGGTGCGGTTTCGCCATCCGCTCGTGAGGTCAGCGGTTTACCGCGCCGCGTCGGCGGGAGATCGACGGGCCGCTCACGGCGCCTTAGCCGCCGCCACCGATCCCGAGGTTGACCCTGATCGGCGGGCCTGGCATCGAGCGCACGCCGCCGATGGCCCCGACGAGGAGGTGGCCGGCGAGTTACTCCATAGGGCTGATGGGGCCGAGCGCCGTGGAGGTATTGCCGCGGCCGCCGCGTTCTTGGAGTGGGCGGTGATGCTCACCCCTGACCTCGGGGCGCGAGCTTCGCGGGCGCTTGTTGCCGCGGGGGCGAAGTTCCAAGCTGGAGACTTCCCGGCTGCAGAGGCGCTGCTGGCGACCGCCGACGCGGGCCCGCTCGACGAGCTCGGTCGAGCCCAGGTAGAGCGCATGCGCGCCCAGATCGCCTTTGACCTCCGCCGCGGCAGCGACGCTCCCACGCTGCTTCTCCACGCCGCGCAACGGCTTGAGGGTCTCGACGCCGAGCTGGCACGGGAAACCTACCTGGAGGCGCTGGTGGCCGCGATTTACGCGGCCCGGCTTGCTAGCGACACGAACGCGGCTGACCTGGCTATGGCGGCGCGGTCGGCGCCCCTCGGTCCCGAGCCGCTGCCGGCCAGGCAGCAGCTTCTGCTCGGCCTGTCAATCCGTTTGACCGAGGGCTACGCCGCGGCGGCACCGATGTTGACCGACGCCCTGCACTCGTATCGAGGCGAAGGTCCCCAGCTCGATTGGTTGTGCGTGGCCTACAACCTGGCTGCGATGGACGTGTGGGACGACAACGCCTGGTTCGAGCTCGCCGCTGGTCAGGCCGATCTGGCCCGGTCGACGGGCCGGCTGGTCTTGCTTCCTTACGCCCTGGACTACCTGGCAGGATTCCACATCCTAACCGGCGAGTTTTCCCGGGCGTCTGGCCTTGTGAGCGAGGCGGAAGGTCTCGACCTTGGAGTCCGAGCCGAGACCCTGCCGTATATTTCGCTCCGCCTTGCCGCTTGGCAGGGTCAAGCTGCGGTGGCCTTGAAGCTGGCCGAGGTGATGATGCGCGGCGCCCTATCGCGGGGCGAGGGATGCGCCATCACGGTAACCGAGTACGCCACCGCGGTCCTCTACAACGGGCTCGGCCAATACCAGCTTGCCCTTGAGGCGGCGGAAAAAGCGGCGGCGGCGGACGAGGTCGTGACGTCGTCGTGGGCCCTGTATGAGTTGGTGGAAGCTGCGTCGAGGTGCGGCCGGCAGGCGGTCGCCCGTGACGCCGCCGATCGCCTCGCCGAGCGGGCCAGCCCGGCCGGGACGGAGTGGGCGAAGGGGACCGTGGCCCGCTCGCGGGCCCTGGTGGAAACCGGTGGGGCAGCCGACGAGCTCCATCGCCAAGCGATCGACTGGCTCGGCCAGTCTCGGATGTCGGCGCACCTGGCTCGCGCCAGGCTGACCTACGGGGAATGGCTCCGTCGAGAGAACCGGCGGGTCGATGCCCGCCAGCAGCTACGCCTGGCGCACGACATGTTGACCAAGATGGGGGCAGCGGGATTCGCCGAGCGGGCCCGGGGCGAACTGTTGGCCACCGGAGAGAAAGTGCGCAAGCGCCGAGACGACACCCGTGACGAGCTCACCCCTCAAGAG
Organism: uncultured Actinomycetota bacterium; assembly: GCA_963783945.1. Lineage (GTDB taxonomy): Bacteria > Actinomycetota > Acidimicrobiia > Acidimicrobiales > Palsa-688 > CAWAPS01. Next base: position 1,001,912 of record CAWAPS010000002.1, on the reverse strand, counting down.
GAGCACATCGCCCGACTCGCCCGGGACGGACGCACGAACCAAGAGATCGGCGCCGAGCTGTTCATCAGCGCCCGCACCGTCGAATGGCACCTGCGGAAGGTCTTCACCAAACTCGGGATCAACTCACGCCGGGGCCTCCGGACCGCTCTACAGAGTTGACGGCACGACATCCCGCCGGGTCGCCACCGGGTGACTGACCGGGCATTTCCACCCGAGAGACGCTGCCGCCAGTAGCCCCGGGACCGTCGGTCTCGCTCACCGGACGGCCCGCTCTTCGTTCGATTACACGTCCGAGGGATATCGCTCCCTCTTGGGCCGGGGGATCGACCAGGGCCGCCCACGGGCGCGACGCGGGAAGGGAAGCGCGACCGTGAGAGAGCAGCACCGAGCTGACCGCCACCCTCCGACCAACGCGACGAAAGAGGAGCAACGACATGCGAGCCGATATATCGCCCGGCCGTGTCTTCCCCGACTACGAGCTGACCGACCACACCAAGACCAGGCGGCGACTGAGCCAGCTCCAGGGGGTCGACCCCATGATCCTGGTGATCGCCCGCGGCCATTTCTGCCCCAAGGACCACCAGCAGCACCTCGAACTCGCAGCCTTCTACTCCAAGATCTCCGTCGCTTACACCCAGATCGTCACGATCTCGACCGACAACATCATCGAGACCCGCGAGTTCCGCGCCTCAGTCGGAGCCCAGTGGACCTTCCTTTCCGACGCCGGCCGCAAGGTGCAGAAGGACCTTGACATCCAGGAGTACACCGACCCATATCACGACCCGATGATCCCCCACACCCTGGTGCTCAAACCCGGACTCGTCATCCACAGCCTCTACAACGGGTACTGGTTCTGGGGCAGGCCATCCATCGAAGACCTCCGCCGCGACCTCCGCCGGGCCACACGTGATATCCGTCCCGACTGGGACCTGAGCACGCCAGGCCTACGGGCGGCCTGGGACGCCGGGGACCGCTCGAGCTTCTACCCGGACCCGGACGTCCACCCCGTCCCAGCTCGGCCTCAGCCCAGCCCGCCCGCCGACCAGCGGGCTCCAAAGACCCGACCGACAGCCCCAAGAGCAACCCCGTAACCGTTGCCAGAACCTTGTGCATGGCTCACGGGCAGTGGCCCGAGGGCGGCCACGTCCGGGGCCAGATGGACGCGCCCGCAAGGTTGGCTCTGGCTGGTTGTTCCGGCCATCCGGAACGGTGGATGTGTCGAACCGACAAGTTCGGGTTAAGGGATGGGCCGTTTGATGGGCTCGACGGGTCAAGAGCACGTTTGGCAGTGCAGACATCCTTCGCGGACAATCGAACCTCACGATCGTTGGTGACTCTTGCCCACGTCAAGGATCGGCGCAGCGCGGTGCGATAAATAAGATGTCCCTGTGGCCGGAATGCGTCCACGCTGGCTGCGGCGTGCGGCCGACGGTCCGGTTCTGCCAGCCAACCGCGTTCGGCTCGGTCGAGGGACTTCGTGCACTGCCGTCTGCTTGGTTCTCGGCCGGCGGACCCCGCCGCGTCTGTTCGGTTCAGGAACTGTTCTTCGGGGGGTTGGGCGCGCCGAGGTAGGGGAACTCGGGCTGCAGGTCGTCGTGCGGCTTGAGGCCGCTGGGCGGGACCTTGCCGCGGGTGAGCCAGGTGAATCGCGTGCTGTAGACGTCGTCGGTGAGGACGCGGCCGTTGGGGTAGGCGGCGGGCTGGGTGCGGTCGTAAGGAAGGATGTCGGGCAGCACCTGCAGGGCGGCCGCCTTGGCCTCCTCGGGCGAGTAGCCGCTGGATTCCAGGATTTTCGACCACGGCCCCAGGTAGTTGGCCACGTCGTCCACTGGCTGGCGGGAGTTGTAGAGGTTTTTCTCGCCGTCGGGGTTGATGAACGGGTTGATGGTCGGGTGCCCGCCGCGGTCCATCTGGACCAGTTGGCCGTCGCGGCGCAGGCTGATGGTGGCCCAGATGCCGATGACCGGGCCGGGACCGAGCAGATCGCTCGGTACCTCTAGGGCGATGGAGTCGACGTTGTTGTCGGCGAAGTCGTCGTGGCCGGTCCACTGGAAGCCGTGCAGGGCGCCCTCCACGTCGGCGAAGAACGGGTCGCTGCGTAGCCCGGCGCACATCCGGATCGGGCCGGCCTGGACGGGCCGGGGCGTGCCGTCGAAGCTGACCTGGAGGGAGTCGGTGAGCCGCTCGCCGACCGGGCCGGGCTGGCTGGCCTGGTCGCCGGTGGCGTACCAGGCCGTTCCCGTTTGCGTGCCCTCCTGGAACGAGGAGAAGCTGAAGGTAAAGGCGACGTCGGCTTGGTTGTCGCCGTCATTGTCGACATTGATGCGGTAGACGGCGTCGGGATGGAACTCCGGACCGGTCGTGGGCGCGGGTATGGGGGGCGGGGCGCTGGTCGGATTGGAGTCGATGATCAGCACCGTCCGGTCCGGGTCGTCCGATGGCTGGAATACGAATACGTCCGTCAAGTCCAGACGCCGGTCATCGCCGGGGAACCTGAGCTTGTCGGCGCTGAAGTGGTTTGACATGGTGTCTCCCTTGAGTGCTGATTTGTGTGGATAGTGGTGGTGTGGCTGGTTGTCAGGTGCGGAGAAAGTTCAGCAGCGCCTGGTTCACTTGGTCGGCGTGGGTCCAGGGGATGGCGTGGGGGCCGCCCTCGATCACTACCAGCTGCAAGTCGTTGATCAGGCCGGGCAGCCGCTTGCCGGTCTTGTCAAGGGGCAAGACCTGGTCGGCGTCGCCCTGAATTACCAGTATGGGAACGTCGATCTTGTCCAGGTCGGCCCGGAAGTCGGTGGTCCAGGTCGTTATGCAGGCCACCGCGGCGGTGGCCGAGGCGCCGGCGGCGATGTTCCAGCTGGCCTGGTAGGCCTGGTCGCTGACCAGGGTGCCGCGCAAGGTATCGACGTTGTAGAAGTTGTCCAGGAAGCTCTTCATCCACGCCGGCATGTCGGTCTGGGCGGCCTCGACGAACCCGTCGAAGAGGCTTTGCGGCACCCCGTCGGGGTTGTCGCTGGTCTGCAGCAGGAACGGCGGGATCGGCGACACCAGCACTCCCTTGGCCACCCGATCCGGGCCGTAGGCGCTCAGGTAGCGGGTGACCTCCCCGGTGCCCATCGAGTGGCCGGCCAGCACCGCATCCTGTAGGTCGAGGTGGTCCAGCAGGCTGTCCAGGTCGGCGGCGAAGGTGTCGTAGTCGTAGCCGACCACCGGCTGGCTGGACTGGCCGAAGCCGCGGCGGTCGTAGGTGATGACCCGAAAACCGGCCGCCAGCAGGACCGGGACCTGTCTGTCCCAGGCCCGGCCGCTGAGCGGATAGCCGTGGATCAGCACCACGGGCTGGCCGGCCCCATGGTCCTCGTAGTGGATCTCGATGTCGGCGGAGTTCTCCCGGCCGACGGTGACTTTGGGCATGAGCGTTCCTTTCTTTCGGGGTCTGGCTCGTACCCGGGTGACAGACCGGGCGCGAGCCCACCGTTACTTCAGTCACGTTCGCGGCTCGGCGGGCCCGTCGCGCCTGTAGAAACCCCTAGTCGATGCCTCGACCCTTCTCTGGCGGCTCAGGTGGCAGGAGCGGCGCTACGCCGCCAGCGCCGCCGCCGAGCTGCATTGGGACTCCTGCGCGGGCCTGGTATCGGCCCGATGGCTACCTCATCAGGGACATCGCGACCGCCACCGACCCTTACAGCCCGACCTTGAGGTCGAACTCTCGTTCTCGTTCGAATGTCACCACGAGCGGTGGGGCGATCAGATTAGCATTGGAATGAACTAGTTGGTTTCGTGAGGGGCACCGGTGTGATGTCCGCTAAGGGCCCGCCACGAAACAACTTGGAACAAGTCCTGTGCCACGACATGCATGTTTACAAGAGAATTGCGTCAAGTTGTTTCGTGGCGGGCCCTAAGCCTGTGGCGGGTGGGAAACCCGTCGACCAGCGGGAGGCGCAGCAGCTACGTAGCGGGGAGCCCGGGTCGGGGTTGGCGGCGACGAGCAACTCGTTCATTAGTTCGCGTCCCGGTTGACCGTCGTCTGTGGGTAGCGCCCGACTCGGTGGCGAGATTTGGGAACAGGCCGTCGATGCCTGAGCGCCTTGTCTGCAGTTCGGGTCTGAGGGGAGCGAACCTACTAGTAGTACGAGCCCAGGAACGAACGAGATTGCTTGACCCGCCGAGTGCGGTCTGAGCACCCTCTGATTTCAGCTTCGGCAGTTCTAAATGCCTACGTGATCGCGCCGTTCTGGCCGCATTTCCTGGTCGCTGGGGCGGGCGCCGTGCGGATCATCGACGGCCGAAACAGAGCTGGGACTGGGACTGGCATACTCGCGCTTCAGGACAGTTCGTCGAGAGCGAGGTTGAGATGGCCCAGAAAGCGAACCCGGTGGTCTTCATCCACGGCTTGTGGCTACACGCCACGTCGTGGGCGCCGTGGCAGGACTTCTTCGGTGAAGCCGGCTACGACACCATGGCCCCGGGCTGGCCCGGCGACCAGGACACCGTCGAGCTGGCCCGCGCCAACCCGGACACCGTCGCCAACCACGGCATCGACGACGTGACCGACCACTACGCCGCCATCATCGAGTCCCTTCCCGCCCCACCCATTCTCATCGGGCACTCCTTCGGGGGCATGATCGTCGAGAAACTGCTCGGGATGAACAAGGGAGCGGCTGCCGTCGGCATCGATGCCGCCCAGATCAAAGGAGTGCTGCGCTTACCGCTCTCCGCGTTGCACGCCACGCTGCCGGTGTTCAAGAACCCGGCCAACAAGCACAAGTCGGTGTCACTTACTACCGAGCAGTTTCGCTACAGCTTCGGTAACGCCATCTCCGAACAGGAATCCAACCACCTCTACCAGAAATGGGCCGTCCCGTCTCCCGGGCGGCCACTCTTCGAGGCCGCGGCCGCCAGCCTGTCGCCCCACTCGCCCGACAAGGTCGACACCGACAACCCGGACCGAGGTCCGCTTTTGCTCACCATGGGCGGCAAGGACCACACCGTCCCTGAATCCATCACCAAGTCGACACTCAAGCAATACCGGCACTCCCCGGCAAAGACCAACCTCGTCGAGTTCGAAGACCGGGGCCACTCCCTGACGATCGACAGCGGATGGCCAGAGGTAGCCGAGGCCTGTGCGGCCTGGCTGAACGAGCAAGGATTGTAGCCGGGCGATGGCTCGAGGCGGATCTCGTCACACACGACGTGGTCGACGTCGACCAGGTCGACCTGCCCTGCGTCGAACACCGGACGGACGGTATCCCCGAGGTTCAGCTGCGGGCTATCGCTGTCGCGCCAGTACTCCCATACCCAGGGCATGGACTGAGATACGCGGTTCTCCGTGGTTGGTCACAAAATGGGGCTTCAGCCAAAGGTGTCGGGCAACCACCTCGGGTGTCGCACCAACGAGAAATTGGTCCATCGACATTGTAAACTCGTGCTCGACGACCTTCGAGATCCGGACATCACCCACTGTCCAGTGCATGCCTTGGACAATAGCGCCGGGGCCAGAGTCGGCTCCTAGTGGGTTGGGAGGGGCTGATAGCTGTGGAGATCTCTTACCAGTAGATCGCGAGCAAGGACCAGCTGATTCTGGCGACTATCTACGATAGGTGGCTGGGTCCTGGCCGTCTGAGGTTGGTCGGGTAGGGAGCTGGCGAGGCGACCTGCTTTAGGCGATGCCGGGCTAAAAGCGGTGGTCACATGGAACCTGCTTAGGGGTTCACCGTGGCCTGTTGACAGTGCTAGATCCCGATTTCCCGGCTTTCGATCTCGAACCGGCCGACATGCTGGCTTGCCGGCACGAGTTGACTGTCGGGCAGAGCGGCAAGGAAACCGTCAATCAGACGGTGGTAGTTGCCGATGAGTCCCTCCACCACGTTCGAGAGACGCATGTACTCAAAGCCCTCGGCGTGCAGCCCTCGCTGCTGGCGGGGCAAGTTGGAGAAGTCCTGAGTTGGGATTGGAGGCCAGCGGGGATCGTCGGGTGCCATGGGCGTGGGCCTCGGCAGCGCAGATGGTTCTTGGCCCGGCGGGTAGCGGGTGAGCGACCACAGCTCGAAGAGGCACTCCTCTGGCCCGAGAGGGCGGATGCGGTACGCCGATGAGCTCGAGAGCATCGGTAGCAGGAAGTAGTTCGGGAAGCAGAAGTTCACCGACGACCACTGCCCGTTGGCCATGATGTGGTTGAGGTCCGGCGTATCGATACCTTGGTTCTCGTTCCAGGCCATGATCTCGTCGTTGAGGGTGCGCGTCCAGACGTCGACAGCCTTCCCAAAGTCGCGTGGCAGCTCGAGGCCGCGAAGCCCCTCAGCGATACGCACGTCTTTTTCGTGCGTCATCCCGGCCATTCCAATGCTGTTCAAGCGCATGTAACGGATCTGCGCCTCGATGAAATCGCGGGGATCGAACTCTCCACCCTGGCCAAGGCCCATCGAGCGCTGCTTTGCCCGGATCTCAGGGGAGGACGTGGTTTGAGTGACGTCTCGATAGAAGGTGCGGCTACGCGTCTTGGGATAGAGCTGCGGGTGTGTCTGCATGACGTGGTAGCCCTCCATGAAGGCCTCCATGGCAAGCTTCCAAATTGGTCGGCATGCGACACGAGAGCCACCACTCCGGCCGGAGGCCCTCTACCTTCCATGCGTCCATGAAGGACGCGTACTCGGCGATGCATTCGAGCAGCGGCGCGGCGTTGTCATCGAGGTTGATCCAAGCCGATCCGCCCCACGTGTCGACCCGGCAAGGGGCCAAGGCGAGGTCCTCGGGGCGGCGGTTGGACTCCTCGAACAGGTCAGGCTGATACAAGAAGGTGTTCGCCCCATCGAGGCCGTAGCACCAGCCGTGGAAGGGACAGGTGAAGCCGCTCTTCAAGACGTTGCCGTTGCCTTCTGCGACGATCTCCACGCCGCGGTGGCGACAGGCGTTGTGGAAGGCCCGCACGGTCGTCGCGTCGATGCGCACGATGATGATCGACTTGCCCAGGATCTCGTAGGTGACGTAGTCGCCCGGATTGGGAATCTCCGCCAGATAGCATGCCATCTGCCACACCCACGGCCAGAGCAGCTCGTTTTCCATGGCGTAGAACTCCGGGTCGTAATAGCGCTCGGCCGGCACCCGGTCGGTGCGGGTCATCGCGTACGGCACGGGCATCGCCGAAAGCTCGAGCGGGGCCTTCGTATGCTCGGGCTCCACGTATGGCGGCTTGTCGAGGATCGTCATTCCAGCTCCTCTGTGAAGGGCTACCGGATATGAATCGTACACACAGAAAGCGGGGCTGCTACTCCCTCGCCGCCAAAGGACGAGGATCCACGGCTGTCCGCCGGCCGGATGCTCGCACCGCTGGCTCCCATCTCGCTGTCGGGTTCGTCACCCGCCTCGGTCACAATTTCGCCGGCCGGTCCTATCCGATCGAAGTCAACTCCTTGAGCCGGACCCTCATCCGCTGGCGACATCAGATCAGCGCATGGCACCAAGCCCACCACCCGAATGCCGCCGCCGAGGCAGCAAACAACCCGATCAAGCGGGTCAAGCGGGCCGCCCCACCTGGGACCTACTCCCCATCCTCGCGCCCCGCCGATTCGCGAAGTTACAATTGACTGGAGTCAGCAACACCGGTTTATGTTATTACAAGCCTTATAGCGCAGTTTCGTGCCTCAAGGGTGCGGCGACCATCCGAGTCGTCATCTGGTCAAGGCCATGACCAACGTCTCAACTGCTGACGAGCACTAGCGTCCGGAGGAGGCACGGCGGCCGAGGTGGGTCAGCCTCGGAGGTACATGCCGCCGTTGACGCTCCAGACTTGGCCATTTACATAAGAACCCTCGGCGGAGAGGAGGAAGGCGACTGCAGACGCGATGTCGTCTGGTTCACCGAGGCGAGGACTGCGGCCTTCTTCGAGCGCCTTGTCGAGAAAACTCTGGTCGAGGTGGACCCGGACGATCTCGGTGACGGCGAAGGGGCAAATCGCGTTGGCCCGGATCCCATCACGGCCCCAGCGGGAGGCGACATGGCGAACCAGGGTGTTCACCCCGGCTTTGGCGGCGGCATAAGCAGGCCGGGTGGGCTCACCGGCGTGACTGGAGTCTGAGGAGGTGCAGACGATCCCGCCACCTCCAGCGGCCAGTAGATGCGGGAGGACTTCGCGAATCATAAACGCGTAGCCGACCAGGCCAACCCGAAGCGTCTTTTCCCACACTGCGGCGTCCATCTCCAGAAGGTCAAGATCGCTTGCGAGCATGTCGGTGTCAACCGCGTTGGCGTGGAGACCGTTGATTCCACCGAAGTGCTCGTTGGCTCGAGCGATGAGCCTGGCGACCGACCTCTCATCTCCTTGGTCGTACTGAACAGCGATGGCAGTGCCGCCTGCCTTCTCGATCTCATGAGCGGTCTGGTCGGCGCCCGCTATGTTGATGTCACCGACGACCACCCTGGCTCCATCGTTGGCGAGTCGTCGGGCGCACGCAGCCCCGATTGACCTGGCGGCTCCGGCGACCACAATCACTCGTCCGTCTAGTCCCCGCACGGTCTGCTCCTTAGTGTCCCCGTCTAGCTCCTCCGTCGAGCCTATGCGATGTAACTGCCGCAGGCCGATTGAGGGCGACTGGCGGTCTTTACCCGCCGGCGAAGATCCCATTTGTTCAGGCTGAGCGTGCTTGCATGGGCGGTCCAAACGGTAAATGAGCAAAGGACATCTGGCTGCGGCTCGGTCGGGTGAGGCGCCTATCTCCCCGTCTCAACCTGACTGGGGGTTTTCCTCCGTGACTAGCTTCGCTGGCCGACCACGATGTGGCGGCCCCTTCGGTGTTTGGCCGAGCGTCGTCGCCCGTTACCGGTCCCGCGGGGATGAGCGTGCATCAGTTCGGCAGCGTTGCTCCCGGTGTTCTCCGGACGCTTTCGCCCGCTGGCAGAACACATCCGAGTCCATGTTCCGGGCGTTCACCAAGGCAGAGGGACTCCGGGTGCTGACTCGTGGGACAAAGAGGAACTGGCGGGCCAAAGCCATCCCAGAGGTAGGCGAACCAGTTGACCGCGGCCACGGCGAATAGCTGGCTGTCAGTATACTTTCGGTGTGGCACTCATCCGATCCGCCGCGGCCGAGCCAGGCCGCCCGGCCCCTCGAGTGCGTCGCCGGCCTGCCCGTCGCCCGGCACGATGACATCGACGAAGCCCGCGCCGCTTTCGTTCAGTATTCCGCCCTCTACGGGGCCTCGCCCCACTACGAGCGGATATTGGCCGTGGGTGGCCGAGACACCGCTGCGGAGGCCGCCATCGTCGGGAGCGAATCCTCGGTCGCAAAGCAGATCCGAGCCGTGATCGACGCGGCCGCGACGGTTCTGGGGGCGGGGATCTTCCCGGTGGGCCACGACTATCCGGTCCGCTACGCCGCACCCCCGATCTTCTTGCCACCTTGGCCGGTTGACCGTTCGGCGGGACGGCTTGGCTGGACGGCGTGATGAAGGCATTCGATTTCGGTACGAGCGACCCTCTGTTCGACGCACCGTTTGTAGATGTGGACGAATGGAGGGACGATCCGGTTCGTCATCGCTACGTCCATGGGGGCTTCGAAGGGACCGAGACCCGCTTTGCCATCCATTTCCCGCCGGCGGAGCGCTACGAGGGCCGCTTCTTTCATCCCTTGTACGCCGTCCCTGGGAACGAGCACACCGTGAGCAGCGGCTTCATGCCCGGATCGCACGGCTGGGTGCCGTTCGCTATGACGAGCGGGGCATATTTCGTCGAATCAAACCAGGGCCGGGCCGAGCGGTTTCCGGGCGACGATTGGGCAATTTCCGGTTACCGGGCGTCAGCGGCGGTGGCGAGGTACTCGAGGGTTCTGGCCGGCGAGATGTACGGCGAGCACCGCCCGTATGGTTATGTGTTTGGGGGCAGCGGGGGCGCCTTTCGGACCATGAGCTGTTTCGAGAACGCCTTGGGCGTATGGGATGGGGCTGTTCCTTACATCCACGGCACAACGATGAGCGTCCCGAACGGATTTACCGTCCAGTTCCACGCCATCCGCATCCTCCGTGACCGGTTTCCTGCCGTAGTCGATGCGGTCGAGCCGGGGGGCAGCGGGGACATGTTCGCCGGCTTGACTGTGGAGGAGGCTGAAGCGCTCGCCGAGGTAACCCGCATGGGGTTTCCACCCCGTTGCTGGTTCGACGCCGAGCGGATCTCGTCCCAATACCTGGCCATTTGGGCGGACTTGGTCGATAACGTCCGGAAGTGGGACCCTGAGTACTTCGAGGACTTTTGGACCTTGCCTGGTTATCTCGGTGCCAATCCGCCCGAGTCCCTTGTCAGAGCCCGGGTTCGGCACAAGACGAGTATCAAAGCGACGATAACTTCCGAGGAAGCAGGTGCTATAGGTCTGAGTCTTCCTCGTTTTCATAGCATCGGGATCAAGCCGGAGATGCCGGTCGCCTTGCGGATCAATGACCTGCCGGCCGGGAGGCTGGAAGGAGCGACTTTGACCGTGACGAGCGGCCGGGCATCAGGTCAGGTGCTCTCCATCGTCGAGGTCGTTGGGGATGCCGTCATAGTCGGATTCGGACCGGAGCACCGCGAAGGGATGAGCGGGATTGCAACTGGTGACGAGGTTTTGATCGAGAACTCGGTCTATCTCGCGTCTCAGACGTATCACCGCCACCAGGTGGACCCGGACTTCCCTCAGTTCGACCAGTTCACCGTCGCCGGTCAACCCGTCTACCCGCAGCGACCCAAGCTCATCGGCCGGCGCTCGGTCCGGTGGTCGTGTGGCTCTGTGCCGACCGGTCGCTTCGCGGGAAAGATGATCGTGGTTCAAAACCTCATGGACGAGGCTGCCTATCCCAGCCAGGCTGACTACTACCGCGGTCTGGTCAAAAACGCCCTCGGCTCCCACCTTGACGACCACTACCGCTTGTGGTTCATTGACCACGCCATGCACGGCCAGCCTGCAGTGGCCCCCGGCGAACCTCGGCCGGTCCGAACCACCCGCACTGTCAGCTACATCGGCGTCCTCCGCCAGGCCCTTCGCGACCTGGCCGACTGGGTCGAGAAGGGACTCAGCCCCCCACCGAGCACCGAGTATCACGTCGTGGACGGCCAGGTCCAGGTTCCGGCGAAGGCGACGGCCCGCAGAGGAATTCAGCCCGTTGTCACCCTCACCGTCAATGGCGGACTGCGAGCGGAAGTCAAAGCCGGCGAACCCGTCGAATTCCAGGGCGCCGCCGAGGTCCCACCCGGCGCCGGCACCGTCGTGTCCGCCGAATGGGATTTCGATGGGGCAGGCGACTTCCCTGAGCACGACCTGGGTATCGACGGATCGTTATCTTGCGTCAGCGTGAGTGCTACTAACGTGTTCGCCGAGCCCGGTACGTACTTCCCCGCCCTGCGCATCGGCTCACAGCGCCAGGGGGAGCTGCAGACCCCCCACACCCGGATCCTCAACCTCGCCCGAGTACGGGTGGTCGTCCAATAGCCCCAACGCCGGAGTGGAGAGAAAAGTCGTTCGCCCCCAGGGTGGGGGCGCGACGAGTTTTGGTCCGCTGAGCGGTTCTAACTGCACTGGGGATGGGCGCCGGGCGAGCGGACAGCACGGCTGATAGGCGACTTCGCCTGCATGGTCAGCACCCTCACCGTCTTCGTCGCTCCGTCCGACTGATGGGCCGCTGTGGCCAGGAGATCTCCTGGACGTCGGTGATGATCCCGCAAGCATGCTGGCTGGCCTGTGCCAGGGCGGTGAGGATCATGAAGGTCGCACCGGCTGTCGTTCTTCAACCTGATCTCGGCTCGCTTATCCGGGTTCTCGGCTGGCATTGGACGGCGGGTGCCAGACGGGTTCCTGGGAGCAGCGGAGCACAAGCATCGCGGGCCTTAGGGACCTCTCTCGCCTGCGGCACCAGTCGAATGCCAGCCATAGAACTTCACCCGGCTAAGGATCCGGCGAACATCGCGTTGTCAAGGATGTCCATTTTTGATCTCGTTCTACGTGCTTTCGCTTCTCTTCGGGAACGCCACTCAATATCTCGATGGATGAAGCTCACTCGACCTTGTAGTGAACGATCCGCGTCAGGTCGATGAGCTAGTCAAACTCGAGGAACTTTGAGAACTCTTCGTCGTCTACTTCCTTACCTGCAGCGGCCATGGCGTCGATGCGCGCGTACCCGACCCGGGCCTGGTCGTGGAGGGCTTTCCCTCGCCGCCAGAACCCACTCACGGAGTAGCTGTGTCGATCGAGCCCCCACTGTTCGCGAAGGAAACGGCGGACGTCTCCCATGAGACGTGCCTCTGCGTACCCTTGCACGAAGAAGCGGTCGCTCGGTTTGCCGAGCTCACGCAGCGCCTGTTTGAGCAAGTCGGTCGTGCCAGCTGGGGCGTCGCCTCGATGAACCCAGATCACCTCTACCTCTGCGTCGGAGTCGAAGTCCTGGTGGTCCGCTTCGTCGACGACCTCGGCAAGGATCGTGACCCGCGTGCCGGCGGGGAGGAATCTGAGGATCACGTCGATATGGGGAAGCGCGGACTCGTCTGCGAGCAGAATCTGGCAGTCGACATCGGCTCTCGGCAACGCACCTCCGCTCTTGGTGAGCATGACGCCAATACGATCGCCGGGCCCGGCGCGCTTGCCCCAATCCAGACCAAGGCCCCTGCCTTCGCGCAGGAAGAAGTCGAAATCGACTTCCTCGCGGGCGCGGTCGATGCTGCGCATCGTCCAGGTCCGGATCACCTGGCCAATCGGACCGACGTACGCGGTGAGCTCACGGAAGACGACTTCGGGATCTCGACCCTCAAACGACGGCAACATGGGGTCGCCTTCTCCCTGGCGGGGAAAGAAGAGCCGTGCGGTGCAGTTCATCGGGGTCAATTCACCGACCTGACCGAAGAGCTCACCGGCAACAGTGATTCGACGAAAGCGCGGAGCAACCTGGTCTGTCCTCACCACTTCGGCCACACCAGTCGTGCCAAATGGCAGGTTGCTGCCCCTGTAGGCCCGGTCGTAGGCGTAGGGATTGGCATCGGTCAACAGCTGACTCCTTTGCTCTGACGGTCAGGAAGAAGCGATCGGGTGGTCGCACGTGGAGTCCTCAGACCGCAATCCCGAACATGGTCGCACAAAAGCCCGTCTTCGGTGGCCAGGGCCGGTCCCTGCCGACTGTGGAATGCCCTACCCCGGCCGAACCGAGGTTGATCACTTCATCCCCTGATGGCGCTGGCTGCTCGCATAGGGCCGGGTAAGAGCGGCAACTCTCGCCTCGCCGAGGATGTCAGTTGGGACATCAGGCACGTGGCGGCCATCCGAGCGCATCAAATACCGCGATCGGGTCGAGGTAGTCCCGCCAGTGTGTGATCTTACGGTCAGTGATGGTGATCACTGAGATGAAGCGGTTCAAGTAGGGCTCACCGCTGGAGACGGCATGTCCTTCGCAGGCATACTCGAGAATGACTACGCCAGCCTCGCGGTCGTGGTATTTGGCGAGGTCAAAGCACCGCTGTAGCATCATGGTCTCGCTATACGGACGGTACAAGTCCACCAGCGTCGAGCGGCCGACGATCCCACGGGGGTAGCCAGGGACGGTGTGGACGTACTCGACGACCACATCGTCGGCATGGAGATCAAAGAAGTGCTCCCCGTCGACGAGGCCGCTGAGGCCCCGCTCGATGATCCGAAAGAAGGGCTCAAGCCCCTTGAAGTCGTCTAGGTTTTCGATTGCAGTCATGGTTTGGCCTCCATTCCAGGCCGGCGCCGTCCGCTGGGCAAAGTCAGCGAAGCGAAGTTCGTCGCCGGCGTTCCGGTAACTTTCTGGATATCGCGGTTGGACCGCGAACCGCGACCCGATGCGATGGTCTCAGTGAGCAGTTCGAGTATTTCGCCGTACGCCGCGGTCACCCCGAGAGCGATCACTCCCTGAACCCAGGAGTGTCGATCTACGTCGACGTGTCGGACCGGTTTGGCGGGTCACATGGGAGATGATAGAGGCGGCCTCGCTCATAGTCACGGGTTCTGGGCCGGTCGGGGCGTACTCGGCTCGCACGTGGCTCTCCGGGTCCCCGAGGGTCGCCGGCACCACGGCTGCGATGTTTTCGGCGACGACGAACGCTTCCGCGCCGTCGCCGGACGGTGCGACGAGGGCACGTTCTACGGGCACCAAGACGGTCTCGCTGAAGTCCTGCATGAACCAGGCCATGCCAACCGCACGTCGCCGCCACTCGGGCGGCGGTCCAAACCGAAAGACCGATCCCGGTCAACGTCCCGGCCACAGGTGCCTGGTCTTGCCTGTGCCGCCCCGGTACGAGAGTAGTCCTCCCTCTGTCAGCCATGCGGCCCCCGGAGTGAGGGAGCGAGTCTCGTTCGGTCCCGGGCAAGGCGGTTCTCCGGTGTCATCGGCGCCGGTGGCTGGCAGTATGGCGGGGTATGGAGTCGTTCGAGGCCTCGGCGGGTGCGCTGGTCGGGTTGGCCATCGGGGACGCGTTGGGGGCTCCGGTCGAGTTCACGGGTTCGGTAGCTGAGATGGTCGACCGGTTAGGCCCCTTTGGGGGTTGGCGCCTGGTTGGTCCTGTAGCGGCGATAACTGACGACACGCAGATGACCCTGGCGCTGGGTCGGGCCCTCGTCGTAGCGGCCGAGGCAGGTATTACGCCGGCATCTGTCGAGGCCTCGGTGCGGGCCGAGTTCGTGGCGTGGCTCCACAGCCCCGACAACGACCGGGCGCCGGGAATGACATGCCTCGACGCTTGTGGCCGACTCGAGCAGGGATTGGCCTGGGTTGACGCCACGGTCGCTGGCTCGAAGGGATGCGGAGCGAATATGAGGGTCGCCCCGGTCGGGCTATTGCGACACGGGTGGGGGGCACTCGCTGACGACGATCTGACTCCGTTGGCGCAGTTCACCGCGGCGGTTACCCACGGGCATCCGACGGCTCTGGCGGCGGCTGACCTCACCGCGGTGACCGTGCGTCTGCTAGCAGGCGGGGTCGGGCCAGATGATCTGCTGCCGGCCTTGACCGCCCATGGCACCGCGGTGAGGACCTCGTACCGGGATGACTGGTTGGGATCGCTGTGGGTTCGCCCAGGGGTTTCTTCGCCGATGGAGTTCATGAGTCGAGGCTACGACGAGGCACTGGCGGCGATAGCGCTCGTCGATCCGCTGGCTGTATTGCCCGACGACGTCGACCCCTGCCTGGCGACCGGAGCCGGATGGGTGGCCGAAGAGGCGCTCGCCACGGCCTTGCAGTGTTTCTTGGCCTCACCCGCAGACGCGACACGAGTAGTTCAACGTGCCGCCGCAACCTCGGGAGACTCGGACTCCATCGCATGCCTTTCTGGCGCGTTCGTGGGGGCCCATCTGGGACTCAGCGCCTGGCCGCCGGAGTGGGTGGACGTCGTGGAGCACCGCGACGAGCTACTTTCCCTCGGCGCTCGCCTGACCTGATCAACTGAGTCAAGACCTCTTCCTCCCTTTGGCTCTTGACCCCTGTGAGCCCGGCAGCCCGGCTCGAGGCAACTCTGTGACACAGGCAGCGGACGAGCAACCACGACCTCGAACTGCGGCTCGTGAAGGTCACGGAGCCGTACAGGTCGACCCGCCCTCGTTCCCCCTCTCGTAGTCATCCTCGCCTGCCCCATGACGGTCCAGAACGCACGCTCGAGAACCGCCGGCGGCGCCGAACTGGACGATCTCGATGGTCGGGCCGTCGAAGCAAGACCGCTCGAACCGGTGGTCGGTCTGAGTGGGTGCCATGTTGGTCCTCACGGTCGGAGATGTTCGATTAGGGCCCGCCACGAAACAACTTGGAACAAGTCCTGTGCCACGACATGCATGTTTACAAGAGAATTGCGTCAAGTTGTTTCGTAGCGGGCCCTTAGTCCAGGTATCGCCGAAAGCCTCGGGCCGAGGGATGGAACCCAAGGCTCTGGTAGAAAGCGTGTGCTCCCTCGCGGTGCTCCCGGGAGAGCAGCTGGATTTTGTAGCAGCCCGCATCTTGAGACCGGTGAATGATCTCATCCATGAGGGCTCGTCCGACTCCGCGCCCTCTCTGCCGCTCGTCTACCACGACATTCTCGACGATGGCCCAGGGCATGCCCCGATGGGTCAGGTTGGTCACGACGAGCATGTCGGCGGTCCCTGCGATTCTTCCGTCACAGTCGGCAACGAGAAGTGCCCTGCCGCGCTGAGCGATAATCGCCTCGAGAATCGGGGCGGCTGCTGACGCAGCGACAGGCATGGACTTAGCTCGGTCTTCGGCCAGTTGCTCGTACAGGCCCAATATCGCGTCGAGATCCTGTATTTCAGCATCTCGAACGCTCAAGAGTCCGACACCCGGGATTCCACCCTCCACCGGCGGTCTTGGCCATGACACCATGCCGAAGTGCGGGACGGTCCGAGATGGATCATAGAAAATGGCGTAGCCATAGTCGCCACTCTTGATACTTAGCACACCCACACAGAACCCGTTGCTCATGATAAGGACATGGTCAACCGGGCTCCGAGGGTGCGGCTCCTACCGCCTGGCGACAACGAGGCGGTAGCCGGCGTCGTAGGCGCTGAGGGTGAGAAGTTCGGAGTACCGTCGTCGCCACGCTCCAGTCGCGAGATCCTTCTTTAGCTGTTCGATTCCGGGATCGACCAGGTGGGGAGGGAGGCGAGCGAGCCCGCTGATGTTTCTACCCGGGCCCCGAGGCGAACGCCAGGAACGGGCCACACTATGCGCCGCCGACCGTTGTGGCGCGACCTCGGAATAGTCACATCGTGCGATGAGTATGACAGCGAGCAGTCGTCTACGTGATCGTGAGTACCCGCCAAGGGCGCCGAGCCCGCAGCAGGAGGAGTAGACGATGAACACGGTGGCTCGCCGGATGTTCGAGCTCGTCGAGCCGATTGGTGCCATCCCTTACACAACTGACGAACCGAACCAGGCAATGTTCGCCTTGGGGTTCACGAACTACTGGGACACCTACTTCGCCGGACGGGCCGCGCCGCTGGGCCTCACCCCGGCGGAGGTGGTGGACGCGCTCTTCTACAACTTCGCTCCCGGCGAAGTGGCTCGCCACATTCCGAAGGTGTGGCGCACCACCACGCCTGAAGCGGCGATCGCCGCTCGTCAGGTGGGTTGCGTGAAGGCGCTGCGGCGGATCCTCGGCGATCGCGTCGAGGCTGCCGCCTTCGCCCGCGCCGCCGACCTGTTGATCAAGGCGGCGACCAGCGCGCCCTTCGAGGGCCGACCCATGTACGCCGCGTTGCGCACGATCCCGGTCCCCGACGACGCCGTGGGCCGCCTCTTTCACGCAGCCTCCTTGCTGCGCGAGCACCGTGGTGACGGGCACATCGCGGCCCTGATGACCGAAGGCGTCGGGGGCCTCGAGGCTCACGTGCTGTTCGCCCTCGACATGGACATGCCGGCCGACAAGTTCGGACGCATCCACCACCTCCCGGGAGCGCAGATCGCCGCCGTGATCGACGGGATGCGCGATCGCGGCCTGATCGGGGAAGACGGTTGGCTGAGCAAGCAGGGGCGGGCCGCCAAAGAGCGGGTCGAGGCGCTCACCGACGACCTCGCAGCGTCGCCCTACGTGAGCCTCGAGCCGGAAGAGCTCGATGAGCTCATAACCACCCTCGAGCAGCTGGCCACGCTGCTACTCGCCGCCCAGGACTTGGACTCGCCTTGAGCCGCTGTTCGCGGATGGGACACACGGGACAGGAGCACATGTGTTCTACAACCTCTCGCACGGTGGGACGCCGACTTGAGTCGAACCAGTAGACGGAAACGATCTCGGGAATCTCACCGGGGGACCTCCTCGACGACCAGGTCAGGCGTTGCCTCGATGAGACGGTCGACGTCCCAAGCATCGAGACCTTCAGGGCCCGGTGGGGATCGATCTGGAGGGGCTGTCGGAGTGCTCCAAGCAGCTTCGCACCCTCACTGCCGACACTTCGCGCAGTGTCATCTGGTGGGTGAGCCGCTTGACAACGACCGAGCGCCTCAGGAAGAGTATTTTCACGGCGGCGACCGGCCGCCGAGCTACGGAGCATCCGCCCCAGTCGGGGTTCCATCGGCGAAGGGGATTCGCCCTCCCGGTCGTCAGTGTCACGAGCTATCTTCCAACACCGCGTCGCTGGGGGACGGGGGTGTGATGGGGAGGCTTGTCCATGACCAAGGACGCCAGCTTCAAGAAAGTTGTCCGGCGCCACGCCGAGGAGACCGGGCAGCGTTACACCGAAGCACTGATGGATCTCGAGGGGCTCGGTCCCCGAATGGACCACGAGCCGGATGCTGAACGGCTGGTGGCCCATCTCCGGGGTCGCTACGGCATTGACCCGGTCGCGGCGACCAAGCTCAGTGTGCACAAGACCTACGTGTTCCGCGTCGACCGTAATGACGGGCGCCGGTGGGTGGCCCGCGCCTTTCCTCCAGCTCGGCCGCGTGCCGGGGTCGAGGGTGACGCCGCGATCCTGCGCTTGTTGGAGCGGCAGGACTACCCGGCGGAGCGCCTAGCGGTCGATGATGCGGTATCTGACTTGGATGGCAGCGCGGTCCTCGTCACCCGCTTCGTCGAAGGCGTCCAGCTCCCCGACGGTGTCGCGAAGTTCGCCATGATGGGTGAGCTGCTCGGACGGCTGCACGCGCTGGCCTACGACGATTCAGTCAGCCGCCCGGGCGGAGCGAGTGGTGAGGACCCCAGCCGTGAGGGCACGCCGCGCCAGGACCTGCTGGCCGCCCTGTCATTTCTCGACGCCGTCGACACGAAAGTCGCGCCCGCCGAGCGCGGCCGATTCGAGCAGCTCCGCGACCAGGTGCGCTCGGCCGACGACGGTCACGGCCTTCCGGAAGGCTTGCTCCACGGAAATCTCCTCCACGCCCCGGATCACGCCGTCCTGAGCGAACGAGGGCCAGTCGTGATCAACTGGAAGGCGTCCGGGCGCGGCCCGCGCCTCGCCGACTTGGCGTACCTGATCTGGGGCACAGGTTCGTGGAATCCACGCCGGCCTAACCAGGAGCGCATCGACGCAGTCGTCAACGCCTACCGCCGACACGTCGAGCCGACCGACGACGAACTCGACCGGCTCGAGGCGGTCATGTACATCCGCACTCTCTACCTCGCCTGTTTCGGCTACCGCCGCGCCCTCTCCAACGGCCGGACATTCGACGAGTGGGGTTTTATCCGGCCACGTAAGTACTTCAGTGCCACCGCAGCTGCAACCCGAGCCGCGTTTCGCCGGTGGTCGTCGGTTCCGAAAGGGAACGACGGAGCTTCCTCGGCGCACCCGGGCGCTACAAGCGGACCTGCTTGTCGGCCGTTGTGAAGCGGTACGGGGCGCCGTGGGTGTTCGCTGGATCGGCGAGCAGAGTTTGGTCGTCGCGACCGACCACCCCGATACCCTGGCCGCGCAGGTGCCGCTCGACTGCATCGAGATCACGAACCTGGAAGGCGGCGGCGTGGAGCATGCTGCCGTTCTTGTCGAGGTCGGCCCGGGCCAGTGATGGCTCGTCATGGGGGCGGGAGATCTGGATCACCGTCTGGGTTCCGACCTTGAGGTAGGTGTCGTCAGTGGAGGTGAGAGCCGACGTCTCCTCGGCGAGTATCCGTCCTCCGAGAGTGTCCGCGTACACCGAGCGGGCCTGTTCCGGGTCCGATGTGACGATGGTCAGGTAGGCCAGCCGTTCGATGCCGAGGGGATGGTTCTCGGCCCACCACTTGTCGGACCACCCGGGCTCGTACCGTGGGTCGATCGGCTCCGGGCCGCCGTACTCGTCGGCGCCGCGCACCTGACGCCGTTCGGTGAACTGTAGCTGGGTCACGGTCTCCTTCGGATGAGTGAAGATGGGGGTGGCCCCGCTTGGCCGGCTGCCGTCGCCCGGCGCTCCCCCGGGGAAAATGACCCGTAGGCCATGGCTCTGCAGGTGGTTCCAGGCCTCGCCGACGTCCTCGACGTACCAGGCGATGGAATGCCAGTGCTGGCCGAAGCGAGTAAAGAAACGGCCGATGGGCATGACGTCCCAACCTTCGGCAAAACGGGCGGGGGCAAGGACCTCGACCACGGCGTCGGCGATGGTCACGAGGGACGCGTCTCGCTGTTCTCCGTCGTAGTAGTTGGCGTCCATGAACCCTCGCCGGGGCAGGAACACCTGGTCGTACCATGCGTCAAGCGGTGCTCGATCCTCGGTCAGGTGGATGACGTGGTACAGCTCTTCGATCTTCACGCCAGCTCGCTCTCGAAGCTAAGGGGATGACTCCAGTCCAGCGATGTCTACCACGCCCGTCGAGCCCGCCGTCGGCTGCCAGCGCCGAGGCGGCCTATGTTCCCCCGACCGAGATCATTCGACGTCCGCCCCCTACCCACGCCGTCATTCCAAGTGACGCATGTCGGACTGTGCCGGCAGGAGGCGCCAAATGGGCACAGCGAATATCCGAACTAACGGCCCGCAGGCGGAGTCCTATCGACTACTCGGAAGCTCGATGGCTGGCAAAGAGCATCCGACAACCGCAATCCACGAAGCGCCAGATCGGGCGCTCGGTTCGCCGGGTTAGGAGAAGGTGGCGGACGCCAGGGTGGCACCGGTGGGGGTGACGAGTTGGGCGCCCCCGAGTTGGCCGAGGTCCGCTCCTATGGTTTTGGCCAACTGGCCGGTACCGTCATGGAGGTAGAAGGCGCCGGTCATTACGGTCGAGCCGTTGGTGGTGTGG
This sequence comes from uncultured Actinomycetota bacterium, assembly GCA_963783945.1. GTDB lineage: Bacteria > Actinomycetota > Acidimicrobiia > Acidimicrobiales > Palsa-688 > CAWAPS01. The sequence continues at coordinate 981,263 of CAWAPS010000002.1, read as the reverse complement.
AGCCGGCAGGTGACCGGACCGTCATAGCTCGAACCTTTGATGACCATGAACACCCACGAGGGGTTCCCGTCGTAGACCACGATCTGGCCCAGGTTCTGGCTGGCGGCGTCTTCGAAGGTGCCGGTGCGCAACTCTTGCCCTTTTGGCAGTGGCAGTGCGGCCCGAGTCGACGCGGGATGATCGAAGCTCTCGGTGGCGGCCGCGGTCGCTCCCACCAGGGCTAGCCCGGCGGCCACCGACACCAGGGCGATGCGGCCCCGAGGCCGAGGGGCCGGGCGCACCATGGGAACGATCTGAGCGGTCCCGGCCTGGTCAGCCAGCTCCTGGTGTAGGCGCGAGACGAACTGTGCGTCGGGGGCGGCCTCGTCGGGGTGGGCGGCCCGCAGTTCGATGGCGGTGCGCAGGACGGCGGCGTCGTCGGGGGTGGCCCGAAAGCCCCGGGGGCGGCGCCCGGCCGCCAGGGCGTCAAGGAAGGCGGACATCTTTCGTCGGCTCACCGCTCCAGCTCCAGTCCGATCTTCGTGGCCATGTGCAGGGCGCGGTGTTGGAGGACCTTGGCGTTGCTGACGCTGATATCCATGGTGTGGGCCGCGTCCTTGATCGAGGACGCCTCCAAGAAGCGGAGTTCGAGGATCCGGCGGTAGCGATCAGGCAGGGCAGCCAGTATGCGGGCCGCCCGGTTCGGGGCCTCGCTGGGCTGGTCAGAGCCCGGCGGGTCGGCCAAGAAGCCCAGGTCGGAGTCCGGGTCGATGGAAGTCACCGGAGTACCCAGGCGACGCCGCCAATGCGAAGCCAGGACCGTCCTGGCCGTGACCAGCAGATAGGCGCGCACCTCCCCTTTCGACGACGCCAGGCGCAACGGGCCCAGGGCGGTCCTGAACACCTCGGACGTGAGGTCCTCGGCGTCGGGGCGGTTGCCCACCCGTGCGTACATCAACCGGTACAAGCGGTCCACGTTGTCGCGATACACCGACTCCCAGTCGGCGTAAACATCAGTGTCTACCACGCGCAGGTGGACGACTCGGCCGTCGCCTGTCTCGGGCCGTTCACCGGCCCTCCTTGCCGAGGGTGTAGACGCGGACAACATGGCTCGCGTACAGATAGGCGCACGAGTTACACAAGCCTGTCACCGGGCGAGATCTCTCACCTGGCCGGCGGAACCCGGCTGTCGAAGAAATGGTCTCTGACCTGCATCGCAGCGTTGACGGATCCTAGCCATGGATGGGACAAGAATCTCATCGTGATCGATTTTCGACCCCGGCGACTCGTCAGACCAGGCGACAGCACGGCCCGACCCTTCGCCGCCGACCATCGCGGCTTGCCGACCTGGTCCACCCGTCGTGCTAGCCCAACCCGTCGAGCGACAACTGCGCCTCCCCCGGCGCTGCGCCGTCGGGGAAGGATGACGACCCGGCCACCGACGGCATACCACGGTGTCTGCGAAACGGGCTCGACTGGCCGTCGGCGATCTGTTGTCGCCGTGCGGGCTCCGGGATCCCTATGTCGCTTTCGCGTATTGGCCTGCGGCGGTGCCTCCTCGTGGCGCGCCGGTTGACGGGGTCGCTCAATGGGCGTTCTGCCTTGGCAGCCGTTTCGGGGCGCCGTACTCGGGCCACGGATCGCTCGCTGGGCCCGGAGGTGACCGCCCCTGTTCGCGTATCACCGCCAACACGTGCAGTCGCTGAGCGGAACTCGCTTCGCGGATCGGGTGACCGTCCCACATAGTCTCGAACAGTTCTGTTCTCAGAACCCCACAACAGTCGCGGGAGGTGTATCAGCCGAGCAGTCTGGCCCTGTCGCCCCCGGCAACCAGAGGGGCGTGGCTTGGCGATCTCTCACTCTGCTACTGGTGCGCCGGCGAGGATCTCATAGATGGGGTTGAGCATCGAGAGTCCCCCGGGGCGGGAGGCGACCATTGCTTCGACGGACAAGTGGGCTCCGGGCTGAATTCCGGGTATTCGGCGCCTTCCGAGGAACACGACAATGAGGGTGTCGTCGGCGGTGTCGCTGATGGTCAATTCGAGGGTGGGGATCCCCGAACGGGGCTGCAGCTGGATCGCCCGGACCCGTCCGGCCACTTTCGCCTGCTGGCGGGGGCTGATCTGGGCGATTGGCACGACGCCTCCCGGGGCGTCCAGGTCTGCGGTGCGCGTTTCGGCCCTGCGGGGATGGGCGCGGTGGGGGGTGGCCCGGGCCCTGGTGGTCCGAACGCGGAAGGGGACGATGGTGGCATTGAGGTGGTCGGGGTCCCCTACGGCAGGATCCGTCGTCGCGGATACCACCGTGGCCGACATTCTGGTCAGCTGTGTCATCTCTTTTCCTCCTCGTGTCATGACCCTTCGCTCCATGTAGGGATACGCCGCCGGGCGAGTCAGTCGACTTGTCCAGCCGCATTGATGTACACGTACCGATAGCCAACGGGGTTACAAGGACCGGACGGGTGCGGTAACGCGATCGGCGTTTGCGTGAGCGACGCCGTGAGTCTTGACGCGAGCAGTTGTCGTAGGGGCAACTCGCTTGAGGCGCTCGAGGGGGGCGACAGCCGCCTCCCACATTTTCCGCTGAGGCGAGGGTCGGCGATCTCGAGGGTGCGTAACTCCCCAGGCTATTTCATTGCAACCAGCTTCTCACTGGAGGTAGTCATGCGACGTTCAAAGCAGATGCTCTTAGCGCTCGGTCTCGGCGTAGCAGTCGCGGGAGGTGGCGTAGGTTTGGTTGAAGCCACCAGCTCGTCCTCGACGGCGGCGCCGGCCACGGCCTCAAAGACCCCAGCCGCTCCCACCGGAACCGCCACCATCAGTGTCACCACCGCCACCGTCGACGGCAAGTCCGAGCAGATTTTGGTCAACGCCCGAGGGCTACCCCTCTACACCTACGGCCCCGACACACCCAACAAGTCCCACGTCAGCGGCGGTCTGGCCGCCCTGTGGCCCCCGCTGGTCGCGGGCTCGCCGAGCGAAACCGGAGCCACCGGCAAACTCAGCGTGATCAGAGACAGCAACGGCCAACAAGTCCGTTACAACGCTCACTTCCTCTACACCTTCATTGACGACACCCCCGGCCACGTCACCGGCCAAGGGGTACAAGGCTTCTTCGTGGCCACCTCGGATCTCGGGGCAGGGACTGGAGGCGCTGCGCCGTCCGCGCCAGTCAGTACCAATACCAACGCCAAGGGCTACGGCTACTGATGCCGATCCCGCCCTCGCCCCTGGCGCCCACCGCCGGGGCGGGGCCGGACGGAAACTGTTGGGGTCGTCGAAGACCCCCTCGCCAGTCCAGATAACACGACAAAGAAGGCGTAGGTGGTATCTCTCTCTCTCTCTCTCTCTCTCTCTTCTCTCTCTCTCTCGGTAGAGGTACTCCCCGACCTCGACGCTTCGCCGGGTGTCGAGGGGTGCCAGAGCTGTCAGCTCCGCCTCGTCGAGGGCCGGGATCAACGGCGCGTCGATCATCGTGAGGGTTCCGACGGGCGAGGTATCTGTCGTTTCCCTTTGGGCAGGGTTTCCACTAGGTCCGAGTCACCCCTGGTAAGCGAGGTCAGCGGCGGTGAGACCTTCTAGTGCCATACCGTACGGCACTCCTTCGGCAATGCGACGGACAAGCCGCTGGTTGAGGGTCTGCTTCTGATACCGGCGGTACAGCGCCGGTTTGGCGGCGAGCTTGGTGGCGATCTCGACACCTCGGGCGAGGGCCTCGTCATGGGGTAGGACCTCCACGACAACACCCCACTCCATGGCGGTAGTTGCGTCGATGTTCTCGCCGCTCCAGAGCAGCCACTTGGTCCGCGCCATACCGGCGACCTCTTCCCAAACGACCTGGAGACCGTCTCCGGCCGCGATCCCGAAAGTTGGGTGCGGCAGGTCACCGTAAGTGGCTCGCTCTGACGCGATGTGGATATCGGTCAGGAGGAGGTACTCGGAATGCACAGTGGCGGGTCCGTTGGCCACGCCGACGACCGGGAACGGCAGTGATGGGAACCGTTCGAGGATCTTGATTCCTTGGGAACGAGTCCTCTCGAACTGAACAGGCTTGGTCATGTCACCGAGGCTCGGTCCGTCAATCTGGTCCATGAACACATCGTCCGTGCCGGTAAGGATCATCGCTCGGTTGTCCTCGTCGGCCGCGATCTCCTCCAGAGCAAAGGGCAGGTCTTCATGGGTCTGACCGGTGAAGACGATCGGTCCGCCGTTCGTGTGAAACCGCATGGTCAAGACGCCATTGTCGTCGCGGGTGAACGCCAGGTTCTCGTAGCGGTCGAAGTAGCTGGGATTGGTCATGGCGCGTAACTTCCTTTGTGGATGGGATATTCGAGTTCGATTTGCACTTGTAACGATGGACGCTGATAGGTGTGGGCCGAACCCTGCCGCCCAGGCTTTGGTGAGTAGTTCGTGTGCGGCGGCCCAGTTCGAGCACAAGCCATGTGAGGTCGCAGCTCATGGCTCCGCAATCGAGTATTTGACGGTAGCTCTGGACGCAGACATATCTTATGCTTCCTTTCTTTCTCTCGGGCAGCGGAATGTCTTATGGCGGTGTCCACACCACCAGCGACATCAGCCGTCGCTACTCCTTTGGTGTGATCGCCCACATTTCATCGAACGAGATGGCGTCATAGAAAGCCGTTGCTTCGACGACTAGTCCTTGGTCCAATGTGAAAATCCAGGCGTATGTGTTCTCGTAGTGGGTTCCCGCCACTGTCGTTCCGCCGCCATCCCATATGACAATGACTGTCGCGTCGTCGGCGTAGACAGCCCGAATCTTTGTAGGACGCATCGGGTCCGAGTCAATGAACCGCTTGTTCAGAGGTCCAAGGACTCTCGTGGCGAAGTCCGCAGCGCTTTCGTAGCGCCCGGAAGCGGCGGACCTGCCGTACACCTCCCATGTCATGTTGGGTGCGAAAATCCGGCCAACATTGCCGGTTCCGTTCATCCAATCTTCGAAGGCCTGTTTGACGATCATCGACGGGCTATCGGCCATTTGTCGTCTCCTTTGTCAATGCAGTTGGCACCTTTCATTGCTTGGCGATCGGCGAGCATTTCCCGCACCTCGGTTGGGACGGCAGAGGGCCATCCACCTTTGCAACCGGCTCAAAATCCGGTTATGCCCTGCGGGGTGTTGTACGGGATGGCCGCGCTCGTAACCTCTTCCAGCCAACCGTCGGGCTCAATCGCATAGCCGATGAGCTTCGAGGCGTTGGGATACATCTGATAGAGGTACGCACCGTCCGGCGACATCCACATGTCGTTAGGACTCGACCCGACAATTCCTCCAACTCCTCTGAAGGTCCCGTCGCCTGCCGGCTTTTCACACGCCGGGTCTTTAGCAATTGAGAGAATGTTCCCCTGGAGTCGCCAACTCGTGACGTAGCCATAACCTGTCATCGTTGCGAACACCAGTGAATCGTCCGGAGTGATGGCCATCCAGCACAGCTCGGATGGCCTACCGATGCTGGTGGCGGCGCGTACGATCGGTCCGGTTGCGACTTCGCCTGACGAGTCGAGTGTGGCGAGAGATAGACCGTCGGCAGTGGCGGATCCAATGACAAACATGTCCGGACGGTTATGCAGGAAGAGCGGACACCACGGCGAACTCGCTCCCGCGTCTTGGAACAGAGGTTCACCCAGCGCGCCAGTGTCATCGATTGGGAAAACGGCCAAGCCATCAGGATCGGGCGCATTGGCAGCGATCGCGTGAGGCTGGCCATTTCTCGTCACCCAAAGAATGGGGCTGCCGTCCGGGTTCGTGGCAGGGAGCTCATCCATCGAGCAACCGACCAAGAGAAACTTCTCGTCCGGTGAGACGGTAAGCATTGTCGTGACGCGGCCCGGCTTGTCGGCGGGCACAGCTGAGTATCGCTCAGAACGAGGTTTTAAGTGGCCGTCCGGGTCGACCGAGAACAACCGGATTTGGGCAGGTCCGAAGGTATGCAACACGTACAGCGTCCTCGTCGAGGGTGCGTACTCCATGGATTTGGCGGTCCCGCTTTTTCCAGTAGCCGGGTTACCCGTCCGCTTGACATCCAGGAGCGTCAGTGTTCCGTTCTCTGCGACCTCGAAGCTGGAGACCGAGTTGTCGCCCCCGTTGACCGCAAATAGCACGCGCTTATCTGGCGTCATGAGAACGCTGTTGGCCCCCTCGACAATGAGACCGGGCGGGGTTGCGCGAGTAGTTGAAGGGCCCGGATCCCGCACCTCCAGTGAGGACCCGATCGGCTTCGGTGACGGTCCCATCGCTGGCCCGTAGAAAGTGGACGATCGCGTTGTGGATCGCACTCGTCTGGACATATAGATGCCCGCTCTGGGCTTCGTTCGGCATGTGATGCCCTTTCTTTCTGTTGGTCCGGGGGGTCTACGGTCGGGCGGGCTCTAGGCCTTCCCGGCAGCCGTGGATTCATCGTCGTGCCAGTCGACACGTTGTCGAATCCGCCAGATGCACAGTGCGACTGGCCAGTTGCACTGTGTGTGGCCGAGAATGTGGCAGCGACCCGACGAGCCTCGTGTTCCCAGCGCAAGGTGGAGCGAGACGTCATACTCTTGCGGTCTATGCCCCTGGCGACCAGTACGAGATGGTCCTGCGCAGCATCGTGAGCGAGATGGCGTCACGAACGGGGGTCGAGACGACCCAGGTGGAACACGATGTCGAAGTCATTGGGCGGGCCACCCGGGCGCGATCTGGCGGGGGACCGCAGCCAACGGCATCCCCGATCCGGCGGCACGCCACGCGCCTCATCGGCCGCGACGCGGAGCGGAGTGTGCTGGACCGGCTCCTCGAGGACGTCCGGGGGGGTGCCAGCCGGGCACTGGTGGTGCACGGCGAGGCGGGTATGGGCAAGACGGCGCTGCTCGACTACGTGGCGGGACGGGCGTCCGACTGCCGTGTCGTGAGCGTGGCCGGCACCCAGACGGAGATGGAGTTCGGGTTCGCGGCCTTGCACCAGTTGTGCGTACCGGTGCTGGACCACCTGGACGCGGTCCCAGCGCCCCAACGGAATGCGCTGCACGTCACGTTCGGGATGGGGGCCGGTCCGGTGCCGGACCGGCTCTTGGTGGGCCTGGCCGTGCTGAGCCTGCTGGCGGAGGTGGCGGCGGAGCGGCAACTCGTGTGCCTGATCGATGACGAGCAGTGGCTGGACCAGGCCTCGGTGCAGGTGTTGGCCTTCGTGGCGCGCCGCCTGGGGACGGAGTCGGTCGGGTTGGTGTTTGGGTCCCGTAGCCCGAGCGGTGAGCTGGCGGGGTTGGCGGAGCTGGCGGTCAGGGGCTTGGCGGACGACGACGCCCAGGTGTTGTTGGGTTCGGTGCTGACCGGGCCGGTGGACCAGCGGGTACGCGACCGGATTGTCGCCGAGGCGGGTGGCAACCCCCTGGCGCTGTTGGAGCTTCCACGAGGTCTGACCGCGGCTGAGCTGGCGGGCGGGTTCGGGATGCCGGCGGCGGCCAAGCTGGTGGGCAGTGTCGAGGAGAGCTTCCGGCGCCGGGCCGACGCGCTGCCGCCCGAGGCCCGGCGCCTACTGCTGGTGGCCGCCGCCGAACCTCTTGGTGATCCGGTGCTGGTGTGGCGGGCCGCCGCACTGCTGGGGATTGGCGCCGCGGCGGCGCGGCCGGCGGCCGACGCGGGCCTGGCCGAGATCGGTGCCCGGGTGCGGTTCCGACACCCGCTGGTGCGCTCGGCCGCGTACCGCGCCGCGTCGGCGCAGGACCGACAACAGGTGCACGGCGCCCTGGCCGAGGCCACCGATCCGGCGACCGACCCCGACCGCCGTTCCTGGCACCAGGGCCAGGCCGCCCCCGGGCCCGACGAGGCGATTGCCTCCGAGCTGGAACGCTCCGCCGGCCGGGCGCAGGCCCGCGGGGGCCTGGCGTCCGGGGCCGCGTTCCTCGATCGGGCCGCGACGCTTACGCCGGATCCCGCACAACGGGCGGGGCGGGCGCTGGCCGCCGCCCAAGCATCGCACCACGCCGGTGCACCTGACCGGGCAATTGCCCTGCTTGATCTCGCGGAAGCTGGCCCATGCGACCCGGTTCAACAGGCACAGGTTGACTTACTCCGCGCCCAGGTCTCCTTCACGATGACGCGGGGCGGCGACTCAGTCTCCCTGCTCCTCAACGCGGCGAGGCGGCTGGATCCTGTCAACCCTCGGCTGGCGCGTGAGACGTACTTGGACGCCCTCATGGCAGCGATGTTCGCCGGCCATCTAGCTACCGGGGATGGCCTAACCGAAGCCGCACGAGCGGCTCGAGCAGCACCCCGGCCGGCGCACGACCCGCTCCCGACCGACCTTTTCCTCCACGGCTTGGCCGTGCGGTTCACAGACGGGTATACGGCGGCGATGCCGCTACTGAGAGTGGCTGTGGCCGCGTTTGACCAACGCGAAATGCCCCCCGAGCAGCTGCGTTGGCTTTGGCTTGCTCACATCATTGCAGGTCATCTCTGGGATGAGCACACCTTGGACACGGTCCACCACGTCGACATGGCCCAGAACTCTGGCGCGCTGGCGACGCTTCCTTTGGCGTTGGCAACGCGTATGGGCGCTCACGTTCTCATGGGAGACTTACCAGCCGCGGCCGTCTTGCTCGAAGCGGCGGACGCCGTTACGGAGGTGACCGACATCCCCCCCGCCCCTTACGGCGCGATGTTGCTTGCCGTGTGGCAAGGCCGCGAGTCCGAAGTGCTCGCGTTAGTGCAAGCAACCGCTGCAGAAGCGCTCCGTCGCCGCGAAGGGTTCGGGCTCGTCATCACTGGTTTCGCCGAGGCGATGCTTTGCAACAGCCTCCGCCGGTACGGGGAGGCTGCCAGAGCGGCGGAGATCGGGCGCGGCTACCCAGCCGCGATGGGCGTAGAGCCTTGGGGTGTGCTCGTCGAACTCGTCGAGGGAGCGACTCGAAGTGGGCAATCCGTGCGCGCTAAGGCTGCCTTTCGGGATCTGGCCGTCACGACACAGGCCGCCGGGTCGGATTGGGCCTTGGGCATTGAAGCCAGGAGTCGTGCATTGCTAAGCGTTGGCGCCGAGGCCGAGGCCGCTTACCGGGAGGCGATCGACCGGCTTGCCGGGACGAAGATCCGCGGTGAGCTCGCCCGTGCCCATCTCCTGTACGGCGAATGGCTGCGACGCGAGAAGCGGCGCGCCGAAGCGCGGAGCCGACTTCGCGCGGCTCACGACATGTTTGCCGAAATGGGGATGGACGCCTTTACGGAGCGAGCAGCCAGCGAACTCCGTGCCACCGGGGAGACGGTTCGGAAGCGCAAGCCTGCGACCGCAAATGAGCTGACAGCCCAGGAAACCCAGGTCGCCCGGCTGGCCAGCGAGGGGCTATCCAACCCCGAGATCGGCACCCGCCTGTTCATCAGTGCACGCACCGTCCAATATCACTTGAGCAAAGTCTTCACCAAAATGAACCTCACCTCGCGCAACCAGCTGTCGGGTGCGCTGGACGGCGGACGTCGGGCGGTCACACCTCCGGAGTCGAGTTCCTAGGCCCATGACCGCGGTCCTGGTCACCAGCGCCAACGGAGCCAACGGTGACGGGTACGGAGCCATCCTTGGTTTCTCCGCCGAGGGTTCGTTGATCGGACCATTCAGCCAGGATCGCCGGATAACCGACCCTCGTGGTCTCAGTCACGACCAGTCCGGTGAGCTCGTATTCGTCAACAGTGGTGCCGACCGGGTGCTGGCACTTGATCGGCATGGCGAGGTTGCTCTCGACTCGGGGAGGATCGACGACCTCGACCCAGGCGGAGCAGTGTTCGGGCCGGACGGCCGCTACTACGTCGGGCTACGTCGACGCCGGACGATCCTTGCGCTCGCACCTCGTCTCGACCGCGTAGGAGAAGCGATTCTTCCTGACGGGATCGTTACCTTTCCTCGAGGTTTCGGCTTCGGCCCCGACGGTGATCTCTATCTGGCCTCAGGCGTCGGTCCTTCAGGTGAGGGCGAGAACACGATCGCCGTGTTCGACCACCGAGGAGATCTGCGCACACCCCGGCTGGTCGACGACCCTGAGCTAAGCCCCCTCGATCTTGTCGTCGCTCCGAACGGCAACATCGTTGTCAGCAGCGAGTGGCCCTTCGGAGAAAGGCATGCAACTTCCAGCGTCCGCGAATACGACCGTTCCACCGGGGGGTTGGCCCGCGTGTTCGCGCCTGACCCATCGATAGGTTTCGCGAGGCCGCGTGGATTGCGGTTCGGATCTGACGGACGTCTCTATTGCGTCGGGCGGGATCACGTTATTGCCTTCGATTTCTTCACAGGGACCTACCTCGGCGTCGCCGTGCAACTCCCGAGACTCAACGGCCAGGCTCTTGTGCTGTGGGATGGAGAGAACTGACGCTTAAGGAATCTGGCGGCGCGAAGGAATGCGCTAATCAAGGACCCGGCCAAGCTGGGCGCGCGAGGTGATGTCCAACTTCGCAAAGACCTTTTTCAGATGATATTGAACCGTGCGCGAGCTGATGAACAGGCGAGTGCCGATTTCTGGGTTCGTGAGCCCTTCTCGGGCAAGCCGGGCGATCTGTCCCTCTTGCGCGGTCAACTGGACACGTGTTTCGTAGCTTTGCTTGCGGGCGGTCTCGCCGGCTGCGCGCAGCTCGCGTCTAGTTCTTTCGGCGAAAGCCACCATACCCATATCCTCAAACGAAGAACAGGCCGACCGAAGCTGCTCCAGCGCGGCTCGGCGTGGACGCTTCCTGCGTAGCCACTCTCCGTAACACAACTGGGCACGGGCGAGTTCGAAGCGCATCGGTGTGTCGCGGAGGTGGGCAATCGACTCACGATAAAGGCTGTCAGCTTCGACTCCATCACTCAGCAGCGCGTTCATACGGGTCTCTACGCCCAACGCCCAGTCGGAGCCGCTGGCGTGGGTCATCTCCCTGAGCTCGTGAAAGGCTTGCGCCCCTGTGTCAGGTTCGCCGACGTGCGCTGCTGCCTCGATCAGTTCGATCAAGGCCCAGTTCGAGAGACCGAGTTCATAGGGGACCTCAGATGCCACCTGGGCAGCGGTCAGGGCTTCACCGTAGCGACCGTGACCATTGTGGAGAACGGCCTTCGCCCAGTGCGCGCCAGAAATCCCGAAGCCTTCGCCTCTTTGCTCGGCCTGCTTGATCGTCGATTCGATCAGCGTAAGCGCTTCGATGTCATCCCCTCGGCAGGCGGCAAGGCCCATGGTCCCATAGGGAAGGAAGGTGCTCGCTGTCGCACCAATCGCGGCGGTCATTTCTTCGACCGCCAACGCCGCCGCTGTTAAGTCACCTTCGGCGATCAGAACGTAGGTGCGGGACATAAGCGCAAGGGGCATTTCGCTGAGCGCCCCCGCGTCGCGAGCAAGTTGCACCCACCGTGCAGACATCGCCTTAGTCGTATCCTGATCCCACATCGTCAATGCGGCGGCGTAACCCATGGAGAGCCACCGCAGTTCCTGTGCCACTGGCATCTGCCGCCTCGCCTTCACAGCTCGGCGCAGCATCGGAAAAGCGGGGGCGTAACCGCGATTGAACATCGCCGCCAAACCATGAAGTAGCAGGTCTGCTTCGGCAGGCGTGGCACGCGGGGCGTCACCCGCGGCGCGAGCGACATCCAACAGCGTCCCTCCCGCTGTGGCAAAACGCCCTGCGAACTGTGCGGCAACCAACGCGTCGAGGTACGTCGCCCGTGCGAGATCTTCATCGACGGACTCGAGCTTCGCAGCCGCCTCTACAAGTAGCGGCGCGGCGTCGTTACCGCGACTAGAAATGAAGGCAAGCTGCGCCCGAACAAGCGCGACTCGCGCCAGTTCTAGCTCCTTCAGCGGTCCGACTTCCGCGACACCGAGCAGTTGCAGCGCGGAGTCGACCGCCCCAACTTGTACCTTGGCCTGAGCCCCATCAAGTGCCCTCTTCGCCCGCAGCGCCGGGTCGCCTGTCAATGCCGTCGCCCGATCGAGGAATGCGGCCGCGGCAGCAAACCCGCCACGCGCCTGGGCGCGGCCAGCTGAGCGTTCAAGTTCGCCAGCTACGTCTTCGTCGGGTCCCTCGGCAGCCTGAGCCAAGTGCCAAGCGCGGCGGTCGGGGTCCACCGACGGATCGGTTACCTCGCCCAAGGCGCGATGGACCTCCCGCCTGTCCGCCTCCGGCGCTGACCAGTAGATCGCTGAACGGACTAGCGGATGACGGAAGCGCACACGGGACCCGAATTCAACCAAGCCGGCTTCGGCCGCGGGCAGCGCGGCAGAAGGGTCGATCCCGAGGTACTCAGCCGCTCGCCACACCAGCCTTGGATCACCAGCGGGCTCGGCAGATGCGAGCAGCAGCAAGCGCCTAGTCGAGGGCGGAACAGTCTCGGTCCGTCGCAGGAACCTCTCCTCGATGTTCTGCGACAGGGGCAATGCGCGGGGGAGTGCGAATCCGCCGGCAAGTTCCGCCGATGTTAGATCACGCGGAAACTCCAACAGCGCCAGCGGGTTGCCGTTTGCCTCGGCGACAATACGATTGCGTACGGCGGCGTCGACTGGCGTGGTGAGAACCGAGTCCAGGAGGGAGCCGGCATCGTTTTCCGGTAGCCCGCGGATGACCAACTCCGGCAACCCTGTCAGCTCGGGGCTCGGAACCCGCGCTCCGAAGACCAGACCTACCGATTCCTCCCCCAAGCGCCGAGCAACGAAAGCCAAGATTTGCGCTGAGGCCCGATCCAGCCACTGCTCATCATCCACTATGCATACAAGTGGCTGCTCGGCCGCGACCTCCGACAATAAGCTCAACACGCCCAGACCGACCATGAAAGGGTCTGGCACAGGTCCGGGGGTCAGTCCGAAAGTGATCTGCAGGGCATCACGCTGAGGATCCGGGATAGTCACGACGTGCTCGAGCATCGGCGAGCACAGCTGGTGTAACCCAGCGAAAGCAATCTCCATCTCCGACTGCACACCCCCAGCCGCAAGTACGCGACACGCTGCCGCCGTCCAGGCCAAGTATTCTAAGAGAGCCGTCTTGCCGATACCAGGATCCCCGTGCAGAACGAGCGCACGACTTTCACCACTGCGAACTGACCTGAGGAAACGATCAATGGCCGCACATTCGGCCGAGCGGTCAGTCAACCGCGTGGGGACATCCCGCTTCCAGGTTGACAGGCTGACCGGCAAAACCGGATCCCTAGACATCGAATTACGCCTCACTTGAGTAGTGCAGCACCTGGGCGGCTGCGTATGCACCGCCTTACAACCGGCAGAGCTTGGCCTGACCAGTCCTGATAGACCAGTCGGGCGAGAAAGCGAGACGATGCTAGACCATCAGTCTCGTATTTGCTGCCCCGGCTAAGCTGGCTTGGTGGCCCGCACCAGGGATGAAGCGGCACGAGGTCGGGTGCTCGACAGTGCACGCGAACTAGTGAGCCAATTCGGTCCACGAGCGGTCACTGTCGATGAGATTGCCGCCGCCGCCGGGGTAGGAAAGCAGACCATATACCGGTGGTGGCCGTCGAAGTCCTCGGTCATCATGGATGCGCTCATCGAGCTCACCGACCCGGACCCGGGCGACCTACCCGACGCCACCTACGAGGCGGTCCGCTTGCAGATGCGCCGGGTCGCTCGCATGTTCGCCTCGAGAAATGGGGAGCTGATCCGGGAGCTGGTCGCGGACTCCCAGGGCGATCCCGCGGTGGCCAAGGATTTCCGAGACCGCTTCTTTGCCCACCGCCGGGCCAGGGGGGCGACAACTCTCGAGAAGGGCATCGCCACCTGCGAGCTGCGATCCGACCTGGACGTCGAGGACGCCCTCGATGTCCTCTATGGCCCCCTGTGGCTTCGCCTCCTCATAGGTCACCGACCACTAAACCAGGCCGCTGCCGATCAGTTGCTGGACCTGGTATGGCCAGGCCTCTCGAACGAGAAGGGGCTCACCGAAGGCAGAGTAGAGCCCCCGCCCAACAGGAAACGACAGATACCTCCCCAATCGGAACCGTCACCATGATCGACGCGCCGGTACTCCCGACCCTCGACGAGGCGGGAGGACTGCACCGTCGAGGACTCGGCCGCCCGCCTGGGCCTACGCCCGACGGAGCCCGCTCTCGGTAGCGCGTTGGCCGCCGGCGGGCAGTCGCTACTGGCCGGAACGGGCCGTCCTAGGTGGCGCCCCACTTGACCATCCCGATCTGTCCACATCCTTGATTACGGTCATTACTCCATACTCTCCGGGCTCGCTCAGGCGCAGTCTCCCCGGGAGAGGCCCCGTTGCGCCTCGCGCGTTCGCGTCATATCTCCCCGCCGTCGAAGTCCTCGGTTATCACCGACCCGCCGATCCAGCTGACCGGTACGTGGCGGGCGACACCCCGAACCGGCGATCGCGACGGGGCTACGTCGGCGCGCGAATTTGAGGCGGTATGGGCCAGCGACGATTCGGCGCTCAGCGAGGGCGACTAGGGCTCGGGCAGCCGACTCCGGGACCTGTGGCAACGAGAAAAGCGGGCCTGCGGCTGCCCGGAAAGGCAACGTGCCCGCAACGGCATTATGACCGGAGCGACGAAGCCCAGAGGCAGTTCCTACGATGGGGTCGTGAGCCATGTCCGGTCAGCGAAGGGCTCCTAGTGCCATCACGGACGCTTCGAGCGGCCCAGAATCCTCGCGTCCAGACCGTCCGCGGCCGCGACGCCGAGCTGACCGTCCTGGGCCAGCACCTGGACCACCTCCTTTCGGGTATCGGTACGGTCGTCCTGGTGAAGGGGGGCGCCGGGATGGGCAAGAGCCGCCTTCTCGGAGAGGTGGCGGCGATGGCGCGTCGCCTGTCGATTCGAGTCGGCTCGGGCACGGCTGACCCGGGCGACACCGTTGTCCAATTGTCGGTGCTGATGGAGGCCCTATTCGAGGGCCCTTCCCCGATCCTTGAACGCACGTCGTTGGGCGACGCCCACGCTTCTCCCGAGCAGAGGTATTGGCTGATGCAGGATCTCGAAGCGCTGCTTGAAGGGGCAGCGCTCGAGGGGCCCCTGCTGGTGTGTCTCGATGATCTTCAGTGGGCGGACAGCGGCACGGCGGCGGCGCTTCGTGTCTTGCCGTCTCGTCTGGCCACGGTCCCGATCGGCTGGGTCATCGCCCTTCGCCCTGGTCAGGGATCGCCCCAGGTTCGAAGCGCCATGGACCTCTTGGAGGGTCAGGGGGTGGCCAAGATCGTGCTCGGTCCGCTGGACCAGGCCGGGGTCGCGCAGATGGCGGCCGATGTCTTGGGGGCCGAACCTGGCGGCGAGTTGCTGAGGATGGCGGAGCGGCCGGCCGGCAGCCCGTTCCTTCTCGTAGAGCTCCTTTCTGGACTGCGCGAGGAGGGCCTGATCCGGATCGAATCCGGGAGGGCCGAGTTGGTCGAGTGGCGGCTGCCTCATCGAGTGAGCCAGAGCATGCGCCTGCGGCTGGAGAAAATGTCGGACTCGGCGCGTCAGGTGGCTACGGTGGCGTCTGCGCTGGGGCGGAGGTTTTCTCTCGACGATGTGGGGGCAATGCTCAACCGGTCACCGTCGGAGCTCCTGACGCCGGTCGACGAGCTGATTCACGCCGACCTGCTGGCGGAGTGCGACCGCAGACTCATGTTCGGCCATGACATCATCCTCGAAGCGGTGCGAGCGAGTATCCCTGTCTCGGTGCGCCGGTCGCTCGATCGACAGGCGGCCTCGGTGCTGCTTTCCGGCGGGGCGCTACCGGTGGAGGTGGCGACGCAACTGGCAGACAGCGCTGAGCCCGGCGACGAGGTTGCGATCACGACGCTGTTGAAGGCGGCCGAGGCGCTCGGGACAACCGATCCCGGCGCGGCAGCCGACTTGGGCCAGCGGGCCCTTGAGCTTGCTCCCCGGCGGCATCCTTTACGAGGGCCACTCGTGGCGCACACCGCGGTCTGGTTGCACGCAGCCGGGCGGGCCGAGGAGGCGAAAGCGTTCGCCGACACCGCCCTGCACCAGGCGTTCCCGCCTGACCAGGAAGCTGAGGTCCGCCTGAGCGTCGCCGGTATGTTCGCCATATCCTCCGACGTGCGCGCCGAGGAGTGCCGCCAAGCTCTCTCCCTTCGGGGTCTGCCAGCCGATCTGCGTGCCCGACACTTGGCCTTGCTGTTCCACAACCTGGTGACCGCGGGCCGAGGCGACGAAGCCCGCTCCATGCTCGAAGAGGCGACAGCCGCTATCCGAACAAGCGATGATGTCGCCGCCCGCTTCGCGTTGGAACTGGCCCAATCCGGGCTCATGTACGCCGACGGCGAGTTCGTCGGAGCGCTCCAAATGGTGGAGACCGCTCTGCGAACCGGTCTTCGTACCAGCGACGACACCCGGGGCCACCTCACCTATCAGTGGCGTTGCGATCTCCTGACGATGGTCGACCGGCTCGACGAGTCGCTTCACATGTCGACCGAAGGTGTCGCCTCCGCACAACGCGACCGGCAAGGCTGGGCCCTGAGCATCTTCGAGACCGGACGCGGCAGGCAGCTGCTGCAGATGGGGCGTCTGGCCGACGCCGCCGCCGCGCTTGAGGGCCAGCTCACGGTGGATATAGCACCGCGAATCGTCAGCGTCCTGGACGCGGCGGGGGTGGTGGCACTGGGTCGCGTCGCCATACACGTGGGCGATCCGGGCCTTTCTCGCCAGGCCCGGGAGATGGCCCAGGCGATGGTCGGCCAAAGCGCCCCGAGCGTACGTCGCCACGCCGCCTGGCTGCTCGCGTTGCAGGAAATGGCAGACGGGGACGCCCGGCGGGCCCACGACAGGCTTCGCGCCCTGGGGGAGGACGAGCGCATGGGAATCGTGCCGCTCTTTCCGATGGACGTAGCCGACGAGGCCCGTCTGATCCACATCGCACTCGCCGCGCAAGACGACGAACTAGCAGCTCATGCGGCGGACGCAGCCCAGCGCCGGGCCGAGCTCAACCCCCAGATCCGATCCGTCGCGGCGGCCGCCGCCCACGCAAGAGGTCTGCGGGACCACAACCTGAAGGACCTTGCCGAAGCCGCCGCTCTCTATGAGAGCGGCCCCCGCCCGCTGGCCCACGCTGCTGCGCTAGAGGATTTGGGTGTCGCCAGCGTCGAGGAAGGCGACACAAAAGAAGCTGTAGAGGTCTTTGGCCGCTCCTTAGAGCTGTACGCCCAAGTCGGGGCGGCCTGGGATGCCGGCAGGGTGCGCGGCCGGCTCAGGGCGTTGGGAGTACGACGCCGACTGGTAGCGGCGCAGCGCCCCGGAAGAGGCTGGGCCGCCATGACCGACTCCGAGCTCGCGGTGGCCCGGCTGGTCGCCCAAGGGTTGACCAACCGAGAAGTGGCGGAGAGGCTCTTCGTTTCTCAGCACACGGTCAGCGGCCATCTGCGACACGTCTTCGCCAAGTTGGACGTCAACTCACGCGTCGAGCTGACCCGATTGGCGGGCGTCCACGACCCGCCGCCCTGAGCCCGCCACCCGCAGCGGACGAAGGCGACGCGCCTGGCCGCGACGTGCGAATTCAGGTTTGCAGCCCCGTCACGGTGGTCGGCTCCATGCAGGCATGGCGCCCATCTCAGAATTACCCGGAGTGGCAGATCGTGGCTGGTTGCGAGGGTTGCCTGAACCGGAGGAGGCGAACAGCCACCGTTCCGAGATCGAGGTCTGCTCGAGGCTGTTCCCGTGCGCGCCCGGAAGACCAGGCCGGGAAGGGTGGCGACCGGCCACTTATCGCCGCGCAAGAGATATGACACGAACACGCGATGCGCATCGGCACCGTTACCGGGGACAGTGCATGCAGTGCCGGGCGGGCCCGACTCCGTCCGAAAAGGAGAACCGTGGCGATGGATGTAGCTATCCGCGAAGCAGATGGCGTGAAGATCCGCTTCGCCGAGGCAGGCCAGCGCGGACACGAAGTGGTGGTCCTGACCAGCCCGTGGCCGGAGAGCCTGTTCGCATTCCGAAAGGTCTGGGACCGTCTGGCCGACCAATTCCACCTCGTGGCGATCGACCTTCCGGGGTTCGGTCAGTCGGAGCGCCAACTCGACCTGCTGTCGCCGGCCGCGATGGGAGCGTTTCTCGTGCAGTTGGTCCGGGAGTGGGAACTGGGTCCCGTGCACTTCGTTGCCCCTGACGTCGGTACGTCCGCCGCATTGTGGGCAGCGGCGAGTGATCCCGCGCTCGTGCGCTCCCTGGCCATCGGAGGCGGAGCTATGGCCGTTCCCTTGCAGGTCGGGGGCACCCTGAAAGACATCATCGAGGCCTCGGACATGGACGGCTACCGCCAGATTGACTCCAGGGACATTCTCGGTCCCGTCTATGACACCATGGCGGGCGGCGCACCTTCGCCAGAGGTCCGTGAAGACTACCTGGAGTCCTACGCCGGCGACCGGTTCGTCGAGTCCGCACGCTATGTCCGGAGCTATCCGACCGAGTTGCCCAAGCTGGCCGAGAAGCTGCCCGGAATCGAGACCCCGGTTCAGATCGTCTGCGGACGCGACGACCCCATCGTTCCGACACCCAACGAAGAGTTCCTCCACGCCAGGTTGCCTCACAGCAGGATGGACCTCCTGCCCGCAGGGCATTTCGCATGGGAAGAACTTCCCGACCGATACGGGGGCATCCTCACCAACTGGATGAGCTCCGGATATCGCGAACCATGGACAACGTCAACGAACTCGTGACCGGCCGGGTCGAGGGTCTCACCCGCAGCTCCTCATCGCCCGAAACTCGGTGCCGCCCCAGTGGCGGGTTGGGGCTGGAAGCCTCCACAGAGCAATATTCCCGTCTGATAAGGAGACAGGCAAAGACATGCCCATGATCGACGTGTACTCGGCCAGCGGTACTTTCGCCGACAAGCACACTCTGGCCCGAGACCTGGCGGCGGCCGTCATGCGCTGGGAGAAGGTCCCCCCGCTCCCGTTGTTTCAAAAGAACACCGCCGCCTTTGTTCACGACCTCCCCGCCGACTCGCTGTCAAACGTGGATGGTGACAACAACTACGTGCGAGTCGAGGTTCTGACGCCGATCGGGGTGCTGCATCGCGACAAGCAACTTGGCGTCGTCCGAGAACTCACTGACATCGTCGCCGGGGCCGCCGGAGACCCGACAGTGGCAAAGCGCACATGGGACGACGTGAGATAACCGAGCCCGAACAGAGAAAGAGCAGGGGAAATGGCTACCAAACCGAACATCGTTCTTGTCCACGGCGCATGGGCCGACGGATCGAGCTGGAGCGCTGTCATCGAGCGGCTGCAGGTCGATGGCTATCGAGTCACCGCACCGCAGTTTCCAATGACAGCGTTAGGGGACGACGTCGGCCGCCTTCGCCAGGTGCTGGAACTCCAGGACGGTCCGACGGTCGTCGTAGGACACTCCTACGGCGGCCAGATCATGACATCGCTGGGCACCGACGCGCCCAACGTCGTCGGCTTGGTCTACATCGCGGCCTTCGGGCTCGACGAAGGCGAGTCACTGGGCGCGCTGCTGGCCCAGGGACCTGTGACACCTGCGCTCAAGAATCTTTTCACCGACAAGCACGGTTTCGCCTGGCTCGCCGAGGACGACTTCGTCAATCACTTTGCAGCCGACTTGGACCCCGTCAAGGCGAAGGTCATGTACGCAGTCCAGCAGGCTTTGGCCGGGTCCGCGTTCACCGACGTGATGGGAACGCCGGCGTGGAAGTCTGTTCCGAGCTGGTATCTGGTCGCCAAAAACGACCAGGCGATTCCTCCCGAAGCCGAGATGCAGTTCGCCCACCGGATGGGCGCTACCACCGTCGAGGTCGCTTCCAGCCATGTGGCAATGGTCTCTCATCCTGATGCTGTCGTCGAGCTCGTCGAGCAGGCGGCCGAGGCCTGCCAGCCCAGTTGATCACCGACCAGGTCGGTACCATGAACGACGGCGCCGCGAACAGAGGATGGAGAATGCGGATGCGAAACCTATGAGCGTCTACTCAGAAGCGCCGAACAAAATCGTTAGGGCTGCGAGCGGCATCGACTACGCCTATCGAGACGTCGGGGAGGGAGCCGTTCCGGTGGTCCTTCTCCAACACTTCCGCGGCAACCTCGACAACTGGGATCCGGCGCTGATGGACAACCTTGCTTCTTCCCGCCGTGTCGTGACCTTCGACAACCTGGGAGTGGGGATGACCACTGGTACCACACCAAGCTCGGTGGCACAAATGGCCCACGATGCGCTCGCTTTCCTCAGCGCAATGAACTTCGACCAGGTGGACCTGCTCGGTTTTTCAATCGGCTCCTTCGTCGCCCAAGAGATGGCTCTCGTGAGGCCCGACATTCTGCGACGGCTGGTTCTGGCGTCTTCCGCGCCGAAAGGAGCAGCGGGCATGCACGGGTGGGCGCCGGACGTCATCGGGGCCGTAGGCCAATCGGAAACGAACCCGGAAGGCTACCTAGACGTGTTTTTTACTCCGTCTGCCACCAGCAGGCAGGCAGGACAAGAGGCGTTGAGGCGTATGTTTGCAAGACAGCAAGACCGAGACCAGCCGACGTCCTGGGATACCCGCCTTGCTCAGTATGACGCCGTTTGCGAGTGGGGGATCCCAAACCACGCTGCCTTGCAGCGGCTGAGTGCGATCGAGTCGCCAGTGTTCGTTGCCAACGGTGACAGCGACCCGATGATCCAGCCTCGCTACAGCTACCTGATCGCGGGTCTGGTCTCCCAGGCACAACTGAAGATCTACCCCGACTCTGCCCACGGGTTCCTCTTTCAACACCACGACGACTTTGCTTCCGATGTCGACGCGTTCCTGTCCTGATCGCCAGGTCCCTCCGATGGCAGTCACGCGACGAAGGCGGTCGGGCTGAGAGATGTGAGCTATGCCCCAGTTAGCCCAGTCAGGTGCGGAGAGGATCGGTGCCCCACGCGAATGCCTGCCGCATCGACGTCCTCCCCCTTCCCTGCGTTCGTGGAAGGGCAGGTTCGCAATGTGGTGCTCGTCCATGGCGCGTATGCCGACGGCTCGTCGTGGAGGAAGGTCATTGAAATCCTTCAGCGGGCTGGATTGCGCGTGATGGCGGTCCAGAACCCTCTTACGTCGCTGGCCGACGACGTGGTCGCCACCCGGCGCATCCTGGCCCTCCAGGACGGACGACGATTCTGGTTGGGCACTCCTTCGCCGGCACGGTGATCAGCGAAGCCGACGGCCACCTGGTGACGCACCCGGATGAGGTCGCCAACGTGATCCTTGCGGCGACACTGCTCAGGCTCCCTCGGCCTTGAGTTCGGACCAAGCTGCCCGGCCGACGCAGCCGTAAGATCGGTCAGCGGGTCTCCGGAGTCCTCGATGCCGAGGTTGCGATAGGTGACGCCTCCGGCGCGCGCCGACAGTTCCGTGTCCAGGAATGACCGCGACGTCGTCCCCCTGAGGACGACCTGTCGCTCGCCCTCAGGGGGACGATCTCGTCATCGTGTGAACGTGAGGTGGGTGACGCCCCGAGGCGTCGAGACTGCCTCCACGTCGTACTGCTGCTCCATCGCCTCCAGGCCGTCCCACAACCGAGCACCGCGGCCGAGCAGGATCGGCACCTGCACGACGTGCAGGTAGTCGACGAGACCGGCGGCGAGGAACGCGCGCATCATGGTCGGGCCCCCACCAATGCGGACGTCCTGACCGGCGGCTGCGTCCCGCGCCACCTCGAGTGCATCCGCTGGCGCGGCGTCGAGGAAGTGGAACGTCGTACCACCCTCCATCTCCAGCGACGGGCGCGGACGGTGAGTCAGGACGTAAGTCGGTGTGTGGAACGGCGGGTTGTCGCCCCACCACCCGCGCCACTCCGGGTCGTCCTGCCAGCCCGGAGGGCCGAACTTGCCCGCGCCCATGATCTCCGCACCGATCCCGGGTCCGTGCCGCTCGGCCATCGCGTCATCGACCCCCTCGGTGCCGCCCGACTCGCCGAGGACTTCGTGGCGGCCGAACCGGGTGGCGAACATCCACTCGTGGAGCCGATGTCCGGCGTGGCCGAACGGCGTGTCGAGAGCCTGCCCCTCGCCGGTGGCGAACCCGTCGAGCGAGATCGAGAAGTTGTGGACGCGGACGCGCGACATGGCGGCTCCTTCGGGTGGTGGTGGTTGATCAGACTGATTGACTGTCCGGCGGCGAGATTTCATCGGACGTGGGATTCAGGCGACCCCGAGATGACGAGCGAGCTTCTGCATCGTCTGCAGACCCAGCTCGACCGCGCCGAAGCCGATGGTTGCATCTCGCTGTTCAACGGTTGGGTGGAGCTGGCGCAGCGTCAGCACCGTCTTTCCATCCGCTTGTTCATCGAGGGTGATCGTCACTCGGAAGCGCGCTGGGTCATCGTCGGCGTCGGACCCGTGATCCAGCACCAACCTCTCGACTGGAACGACCTCGAGGTAGTCGAAGCGATTGGTTAACACGGTGCCGTCTCCGGAAGCCATGTCGAAGCACGCTCGACCTCCCGGGCGCACGTCCATCTCTCGGACTGTGCAGGTGAACCCATCGGGACCGAACCATTGGCAGAAGGCATCCGCGTCGGTCCACGCGGCAAACACCGCTTCGCGTGCGGCGTCAAGAACTCGAACGAGGACGATCTCACGATCCAGTGCCCACGTCGTCGGATCGGTGATAGACGGGGTACTTCTCATGGCTTCTCCAATGTCGGTGGGGATGCGGTTCGGTCAGAAATGCGCCGGAGGTGCGCATCGAGCCGGTCGAGACGGAGCTCCCACGCAGCTCGGGTGTGCTCGGCCCATGCGGCGATCTCGACCAGAGGCTCCGGCCGCAGCTGGCATGGCCGCCGTTGTCCATCTCGGCCGCGACTGATCAGACCCGCCCGCTCGAGGACCTTCAGATGACGGGAGATGGCCGGGAGACTGATCGGGAACGGCTCGGCCAACTCGAGCACGGTTGCCTCGCCGTCGGCCAGCCGACGCACGATCGAGCGCCGCGTAGGGTCCGACAAGGCGGCGAAGACGACGTCGAACCGATCGGGGGCCGTCACGGCCATTGTTGCTGTCCCTCCGGCTGATACTTCACAGACTAGTTATTTAACAGAATACCTAAATGCTGTCAAGGACGCCGGCGTGTCGTCGCGGCACATCGCTCCAAAGTTCCAACTCCGCCCATGGCTCGACGCCGGGATCGACCTGGCCGCCCCGTCGGTACTCTTCGGCCTCGTTGCCAGCGATGATCCACAGGCGCTCGATCGCCAAAGCGCAGGACGAGATCGCCGTCCCAGGAAGCCTTCTCCGCAGGAATGAGACCGCGGATCTGTTCCGGGGTCTCGATGAGGCCGGTCAGGGCCTCCTCGGCGGTCACAACTCCTCAGTTGCAGCCGCTCCGCATTCCTGGCTTCCCACTACAAGGGGAGTTCAGTCGGCGACTCGCTTATCCAGATCAAAACCACTGCTCCGCCCCAGGCTTCGGCAATGAAGGGGCGTTCTCTCATCCCCAGGCGCTGATATCGGCCCCGAGCGCTAGATACGAGTTTCGCCATACGCCCGGCGTGTATTGGTTCGAAGGTCGATCGTAGTCTAGGCGCAACGGCGCAACTTGGTTCGTCCACTTCATTGCGTTTTGGATCGGAAAGTGAGCACCTTTTCGCTCTGGTACGGCTCGCTCCCACTCGGCGACGTGTGCTGGCGAACAGAAGAAATTGATGCTGTCGCAGGCGACGATCCAGTTCTCGCGAAAGTGGTCAGGATGGGTCCCAATATGGATTACTGCATCCTCACACTGTATGGACAGGAGTTCACGATCACGAATTTCTAACGTGATGGACCCCCAGCAAGTTGGACACCTCGAGTTAACCGTCACTGTCATTTCAGGAAGAAAACGCGTTGAGCGTTGTGGATTCACCTGCACAGCCTGCATACCAACGGCGACCATCTTCTGCTGTTACCCTAAAGCGATTGGGGATTGCACTGAAAGGCGGGACCTTCAAAATGTCCTCGGTGCCGGGGACAAACACCACGAAGTTAGCTCGTTCGAGTTCATGCAGCCCGTCCCAGGTTTGTTCTTGACTCAGCGCCAGGCCTTCCCGAATCGTAGCTAACTCGGGGGAAGTACCGTGTGCCAGGAAGTAGTCATATAGGAACTTCCGCACGCGTTTTGCAATATCTGTGAACTCAAACAGGTTGGCGGACGTCTCCCCGTACTGTCCATAGGGGGTGTAGAACCGATGCATTAGGGCCTCCCGACCAGTCGTTACGTGGTGGCTGCGTGCGCGACGACAATAATATGGCCAAGGTGGTCGGGATGTCTCACGGCTGGCGTCTTCCGGGTCGTCTTCGGGCTTTGTGTGTTCTCGGGGTTCCTGCGTTGTCTCGGGTCGCGCGACGAGCGCACCGGCGACGTGCCGATCCGACGTCCGATGAAGTCGACTTCGACGGTCAATCCTCGATCGACGGCCCTCGTCCGAAGGATCAACACCGGCGTTCACTTCAGGGCTCGTCTCCCGCGACAGCGAGACGCCAGTCATCCGACGCGATGTCCTCGCCGGCATCATCGGTGAGTGCAGAGCGCAGCATGAGAGCGATCGACCTCTCGGCATTACGGCCAGCGGAGAGGACACTCTCTGTGATTGGAGTGCGTGGCGGGAGTAGTTCGCCGAGCTCGTGACTTTTCATTCTCGAGGCTCGAAGCTACTCGCAGAAGGTCCCAAACCTCTGGGTATAAGCTAGGAAGGCCTCGAGGATCTGGTCCTTGGTGAGCCCGTACTGCTCCGCACTGTAGATGTGCTCGCCGCGTGATCCTCGGCGGTTGTCGACGACCCACCGCGCCATCGTGTCGCGCACCTCGTCGGTGATCTGCAAACCCAGGAACTCGTAGATTCGCTCAGCGGTGCCGACACCGTCGGCTTCGAACTCTTTCTGACCGATGTCAATAAACCGATCCTCGCCCAAAGCATCCCGAGCAGCCGTGGCTCGTTGTATGCCGTCGAGGAAGTGGTCGAGCATCTCCTGACCCAACCGGGCAGGATCGTGAGTCCAGCTGGGCACCACGCGCTGGCGGACGTCTTGGACGACACTACAGACCGACGAGATCGCAGCAACAGGATCGCGGTGGGTCATCACGAAACGTGCACCGGGATAGTGGGCAACGAGATCGCCGACGAAGAAAAGATAGGCCGGTGCTTTGAGCAGCCAGTACTGTGGTGGTCGGCGAGAGTGGAGAAGGCGGAGGACTCGCTCGTGATAGGCCAACGCGCTCGTATGATCGGCACTTCGCCACCATGTCGTATATGTCGGGACCGGCAGCGCCAAGTCCTGATGATGGAAGTGCAACTCGTAGACGGCGCCATCCTCGGTCGGACCGTCAGTTGTAGCGATGTGGCGTACGTCTCCGACGCGACCGGACCTCGGTCTCCGAGGATCGTCGCCCTCAGTGGCTACATCGGGCGGCGGGACGGGGTCTGCGATCTCCCACGTGCGGAGGTAACGGAACTGCGGATCGACGCCCAAGAGGTACTGCATCGCGGTGGTCCCCGAGCGAGGCAGGCCGACAATCACAACGGGGCCGTCGACTGGGCGCACAGCCTCTAGGCCATAGTTGGCGTACCAGGCTTCGATCTTCAAACGATTGACGAGCCGCCGGACGATAATCGCCTCGACCTGCGTCACCGTTTCTGGATCATCGCCGATATCGACATGAGCGGAGGCGACCAGTCGCTCAAGGCCGACTTGCCAACCGTCGGGACCGAAATCGACAAGACGAGCGATCCCTCGGGCGCGGTCTAACAGTTGCGGTGTGCTCGCTATAGACATTTCTTCCTCGCCAGAGATCTGTCTCAACTCTCGAATCAAGTTCGGCGCGGCGCCTTCACGAAGGATATCGCCGGCGGAGCCGTGGGTGGTGCAGTCCCTGCGACGGCTTCTGCGGATGGGCCGCGTTGAGGATGGCCGGCCGATCCACAGAGATCGGTAGACCAAGAAGGTCTAGCTGGCCGCTCGATCTTTCCGCGACGGGTCTCCGTGAAGTTCGCTCCAAGTCACGCCTACCTGCGCTGGGTCATATTTGATCACGGGCGGTGTGTCGCCATACGGATCGAGCGTGTGGAGGAAGCGGTGGGTGCCGATCATATTTCCGCACGTGCTACCGAGCTCAACGATTTCTGCGGTCGTGAACACTTCGGCGAGGCCGCGGTAAAATTCGTCGTCGATCTTGTGATGATCCGTAGCCAGGAGATCCAGGAATTCAATGGCACGGCGCTCTCGCTCCGTCAGATCGCTACGCAGGGATGGACTGAGGAGACAGGCGACGAGGTCCTCTGTTACGGCCTCGACCTTGACAGTATCCATGCAGGGTCCGCAGCCGCCGAGCTGCGCACTGCGGATGCGTAGCATTTCGAGCAGCTTCCCGCCTAGCAGATGCTGTGGAAAATTGAAATGGCGGTCGCCGTCGTCCGGAACATGTTGGTGTTCGGCGTACGCCATGATCCGGGCCGTCGTCTTCTCCGGTGGAGAATTCCCCTCTTCTATTGTGTGCTTAAGGCGTGTGACCGTCTCAGGACTAAGAGCGTCCCAGGGAAGGGGCTCAATCCGCGGCATAGTCGGTCTCCTTGGTTAGTCCCCCTAACTATTTACGGAAGTTAGCACGATCGGCGCGGACATTGCAAGGCTGTGTTCCACGCACACGGCGCCGATGCCGCGTGCGTCGTGGAGGCCCGGTCGGTCTTGCAACATGCGCGGCTGATGAGCGGTATCTAGATCAGCTGGTCGCCACTGGATTTGCTCCATTCCTCGCTGTTGTTGTTTCCACGATGGCGATCGGCGGTCTATGCGATTGTCACGGCACCGGATTGGCCAAACACGCGCGCCCCTTAGCCTCGCAGTGAATCACGCCCCGCCCGGAGATGACTCCCATCTTGCCGTCGAGTCGCCGCCTCCTCGGACATTATCCCGCAGACCCTGCCGAAGCGGCCCAGGACCACATGGGCGCTCCTCATCACCGGCGTGGTCGAGGGCGGTAGCCGGGTGGGAACGGCGTTGGATCAGAGAGCGGTGAGCCGGACGGGGAGGTGGGCGATGGCGGACGCGACGGCGCTGTCAATCCCGGCCACGGCGTACTCGGGCTCTCCGAGGATCTCGATGTCGCCGACGCTGCCGCAGCAGCTCCTCGTATATCACCTGGATCTCTCGTTTGGCCAGGTTGGCGCCCATGCAGTAGTGCACACCGCCGCCCCCGAAGGTCACGTGTGGATTCTTCGGGCGCCCAATATCGAACCGGAAGGGGTCAGGAAACACGTCGGCGTCGCGGTTGGCCGATGGGTACCACAGCGTCAGTCGCTCGCCGGGGGCGATCGTGACGCCGCGGATCTCAAGGTCTTCGGTCGCGGTGCGGCGGAAATAGTCGGCCGGTGACGCCCAGCGCAGGATCTCTTCCACCGCGGTGGGCATCACCTCGGGTTCGCGGCGCATCCGCTCGAGCTGCTCAGGATGATCCAACAACACGATGAGCCCTGCCGTGATGGCTTCGCGGACCGTCTCGCTTCCCGCGGTCGCCAACACAAAGAAGATGAACCCCGAGCTGATCAGACGGCGCAGACGGGTGTGCGCCGGGGGATCCATGGTAACGATCTGCGTTCCCTGCCGTTCCGGTGGCATGTCCTGAACCATCGGCCCGTCGTAGGACCGAAAGCGTGTGTAGTCGCGACTTACCGCTTGCACGTCGGCGTGCTTGGACACCACCCAGAACTCCCCGCCCAGCCGAGCGGTGCCGGGGGTCGCGGGGTGACACCACATGGGCGCCTCCTCGCGCAATAGCGTAAAGATCTCGTGCGGAAAGCCGTGGCGGAACACCTCGGGGTCGGTGAGGTCCACCTCGCCCAGGTCCACCCGGTCAGAAGTCGCGGTCACAGGCCACAGCAAAACCCACCAGGCCCCCAGCCACAACCAGCCCGACACTGAAGCCACTGCGTCATTCGACCGTCAACGACGTGCCGTTCATCGGCCCGACGGCTCCGATCGCCCGAGTACGAAGAATTGCTGAGACCGGACCCCTCGACTTCTGCCGTCCCGCGCCGGAACCCGGCGGCTGCAACCCGATGTTCCGCGCAGACGTTCGCTCGCATTCGAGTAGCGGAAGGGCGGGGCACCTACCTGGGAGGATGTTCCGGGAACCGTCAATCGGCATCGACCGCAGAACCTGGCGGTGACCGTCACGGCTCCGTTCCAGATCGTCAACCTCAAGACCCCTGGGAGAACTGGTGCAGGCACTCCGGGGGTCTTAGTGTCTACGAGGGAGCCGAGCTGCTCGCAGCGTTGCCAGACCGGCCATTCGAACTCACACACCGCAACGACACGCAATAAGGAGATTGACATCATGGCTATTGATCTGGGTCTGACGGGCGCTCGGGCCCTCGTCGTCGGGGCCGGCCTAGTGCGGGCTGGGCACGGGCGCGGCTCCGCGCTCAACCTCGGCGACGCCGGCGCCACCGTGGCATGCCTCGACCTCAACGAGAGCCGCGCCACGGCCACCGTTCAGGCGATTATCGACCGGGGCGGGAAGGCCTTCCCGGTGGTCGGCGACGTCCGCGATTCGGACGACATCACGCGGGCGATCAACGAGGCCGCCGAGAACCTCGGCGGGCTCGACGTGGTCGTCGACGTCCCCGGCGGCGCGACCTGGAACATGGGCGGCGAGCTCACAAACGAGGAGTGGGACGCGCAGATCCTCTTCAACCTGACGCAGGTCTTCTACGTATTCCGGGCCTCGGTTCCCTACCTCATCGAGGGTGGGATCGGCTCCAGCGGATCGTCGTTTATCATGTTCGCCTCGGCCGATGGCCTCCAATCCTCGGTCTTCCACGCCGTTTACGGCGCGGCGAAAGCCGGCATCGTTTCCCTCGCGAAGAGTTGGGGCGAGGAGTACGGCAGGTACGGCGTGCGGGTCAACGTGGTCGCGCCGGGCAACGTGGGCGCCGGCAACTTCGAGCACCCGCCGGCCGAGTTCGGCAGCGACCCGGTCAACCCGCTCGCCCCGCCGCGTGGCGCGGACCTCTCCGACGCCGTGCTGTTCCTCGCCTCCAAGTTATCCGACCGCATTACCGGGCAGACGATCCTCGTTGACGGCGGCGCCGTCAGCCGGTCGGCATGGAACTTCGGCAACCTGGAGGACCTGGCCCGGGTCCCGGGCATGGGAGTGTCGGACTACGACTCCGAGAACCCTACGTTCCCCACCCGGAGTCTGGCAGAAACTGTGGGTGAGTGAGCGTGGTTCGACGATCTCTGCTTGGAAGGGCGAGGGCGGGAAGGATGCGGACCGAGATTTGGCGACGTCGAGATCGACATGCCGCAAGCGCGGCGGGCCAGACCGGTCCGGAGTCG
Source organism: uncultured Actinomycetota bacterium (assembly GCA_963783945.1). Classification (GTDB taxonomy): domain Bacteria; phylum Actinomycetota; class Acidimicrobiia; order Acidimicrobiales; family Palsa-688; genus CAWAPS01. The sequence goes on along the minus strand of CAWAPS010000002.1, from coordinate 952,048 downwards.
CGAGCGCGCTCTCTCTCTGGTTATGACTTGACGGGTTCTCCCGTTACGAGCAACGCATACTGATGCTCGAGCGTCTTGGCCGCACCGGTGCGCCAGCTCCCGGCCAGGGACTGCGACATGGGATCGGGGAAGATGTCTTCGTTCCCGTCCTCAACTCCGTCGAAGATGGCCCGGGCGACAGATTCCGGCGACGCCTTTGGTATGTCGACGCCCCGGCTCATATCGGTGTCCACGGGGCCGGTCAGGACGGCGTGAACCCTCACGCCTCGATCGGCCAAAAGAGCACGCAATGATTGTGTCATGTTGAACGCGGCCGCCTTCGAGATCGAATAGGCCGGGATGAGCGGCAAGGGGGCGAGGGCGTTCAGTGACAGGTTGTTGACGATGGCTCCCTTGGAACGGGTGAGAAGCGGCAGGAAGGCCTGCGTCATCCGATAGGTACCGAAGAGGTTGACGGCGAGTTGCTGGTCGAGTAGGTCACGATCAGTCAGGTCGTCGTAGAGCGCGACACCGGCGTTGTTGACCAGGACGTCGAGAGACTCGATTTCCTCGACAGCTGCTTGAATCTGCGCGACATTGGTCACGTCCAGCGGGAGGGGCGTGACACGCTCATCTGCGTAGGCCGTGGGGTGGCGCACACCCGCGTAGACGTGCTTGGCGCCTCTCATGAGGGCTTCTTCCACCAGCGCCCGCCCAATACCACGGTTGGCTCCGGTAACCAGAATTGTTTTGTTTGCGATCGTGGCTGTATCCACTGAGGTCATGTTGATGGTCTCCGATATCAGTTCGGTTGCTTGCACTGGTTGAAACACCGGTCGGAGCGATAATTCATCGCCCAGACCGCTGAACACCTGACCGGAACCGCGTCTTGACCCCCCCCGGAGCTCAAGCGACAACTTCGTCGACTCAGGAATCTTCACCCAGCGACACTACGACCCTGGCACCACGTCAATTGGGGGTTGCATTCTCCCTGTCAGTACCCAGCGGCAGGTGTGGAGGGCAATCAGCCGTTCAGGGAGAGTGTCATGGATGGCTCCTCCAGTCCGCTTTCAGGTGAGGTGGTCACACCGGTGCCGATGGCCAGGAACTCGGTGGCGTGCTCGCCCCAGATGTGGTTGTACACACCGGCCCGTACGCCGACGATCCCGTCAGCGCCATGGTGGGCTGCTTCGTCCTCCATACGGGTCATGGCCAACTCGCGTGCTGTGTAGACGGCCTCGGTGAACAGTGGAATCTCCATGTTCTGGCCCGTCATCTTCATCGTTTGGCGCACGCTCTGGTGGGCCACGTGGTAGACGCAGGTGCCGAAGACGAGGGCACGGGGGAAGTGTCCAGCCTTGACCAACGTGAAGAAATCCTGGCCCGAAAGGTCGGAGGTGAACGGCCCCCCATCGTCCAGCTTGAGTAAGGGGTCCGGGTTCTTGGACCGGACCGCGGTGCCTTGGGCCACGAACTCGAGCTCGGCCGGCCCCCACGCGTGTTGCTGAATGGCCAAGTGCACACCCACGATCCCGTCCGCCTTCAGCGCGTGGGCCTCGGTGCGCATGCGGTCGATAGCCAGCTCCCGGGCGTTGTACATGGCCGCCGTGAGGACCTCGAGTTCCATCGACTGACGCCAGTTCCCGTATTGCAGGCCAACGTGGTAGATGGACGTCCCCATGACGTAACCGAGTGGGTCGAAGCCGAGCTTGTGCAACAGCACGAACTCGTTCACCGAAAGATCGGACGTGAAGGCGCTCTTGTCCGTCTCCTCGAGTCGCTCGAGACGCTGGATACGGCCCGCGGCAGCCCGGGGCATGGAGAAACGACCCGAGATCGTGGCTGGCACGTCTCCTGCGGGAGCCGAGGCGCCGTCCCTGTCATCCTTTCGTCCAAAGGGCACTGGACACTCCTTTCACTCGAACTTCTCATGCATTGAGGCCATCCGTGTTCGCGACCAGCGAAACCTGCAGCATTTCAAGAGGGCGATCTACTTCCACCTTTGGGGCCTCGACCTCCACCTCTCACACCCACTCAGTTCTCGCGTGCCCTGATTTTACTGGAGATTCCGACTCAAGTCTCCCTAAGGGCCCGCCACGAAACAACTTGACGCAATTCTCTTGTAAACATGCATGTCGTGGCACAGGACTTGTTCCAAGTTGTTTCGTGGCGGGCCCTAACTTCGATGTTCGGTTCCGGAGGAGATTAATGCCGGTCGAACTGTATGCCCGTTTCGTGGTAAGGGAGGTTCCCTGCCGGGATTCTGCGAGGCTTTCCGCTCGGCGGCCGCAGCGACACGGAGGCCAGGCGTTGTCTGTTGGCTCGCGACGCTGGTCGGCTGGGCGTCCCCGACCGGCGTGGGGGCAGGGCCGCCGTGACCGAAGGTGCGAACGGGGATGACTTCCACCTGACTCGTGCGCGATGACTCAGCCGACCGGTGAACGTCTGATGAACGACACGACTCTGAGCAGTGTCGCCGGACTACCAGAAGGGAGACGAAATGGAAATCATCAACTTGGGTGCGACGGACGGGTTACCCCCGGTGAACTGGGCGAACGTCGTCGAGAAGCTCGATGGCGGATCGCCGCCGGCTCCAGACGCCCACAACGCTCGCACGACGTGGCTCTCGACGGTGAACGAAGACGGGAGCCCGCACGTGACTGCGGTCGGGGCGCTCTGGCGGGACGGAAGCTTCTGGTTCCAGACCGGATCGGGTACTCGGAAGAGCCGCAACGTCGCCCGCGACCGGCGCTGCTCAATCGCGGTCTCGATCCCCGATGCAGACGTCGTCGCCGAGGGTGAGGCAGCGCGGGAGACCGACCCGGCCACACTGGCGCGCCTTGCCCAGGCCTGGGCGGACCAGGGGTGGCCCGCCGAACTGGATGAAACCGGGACAGGTATCACCGCCCCGTTCAACGCGCCGTCGCAGGGACCACCGCCGTGGAACGTCTATCGCATCAACGCACATTCGGTGACTGTGGTACTGGGCACCGAGCCGGGCGGGCTGACTCGCTTCAGGTTCTGACCTCAGCCGGCGAGGCGGCTGGCCCGTTCTCGCCGATTGGATGAGTTCCTCGAGTCGGCACTCCGCCCGCCCGGCCGCATACCCGGGGGAGTCCTCACAAATGCTAGCGACGATCGCCAACTCAGGGTCCTTCGCCCCCAATCGAGCCCTCCCACCGGGTCTCGACGAACGAGGCAAGGAACGGACTGGCGCGTGAGTCGAATCGTTCCCATTTACGCGCCGATCCGGTCGAGAATTTCGCTTGCGGCTTCCAAGCTGCGACGAGTCGCCGAAAACCAGCCTTCGGCCTCGATCTTCGGTCCTACAAGCTCAAGATCGAACATGCCTGTGTATCCGGCGTCGAGAATCATCGCAACGAGGCGTTCTAGTGGGATATCACCGTCACCGATCACGGATCGGTTGGGTGACGAGGTGGTACCGATCTGGAAGTCACTGATCTGTACGAGGGTGATCATATCGACGTGGTCACGGACGAGCTGTTGGAGGCCGCGCTCATACCAGCAGCATTCCAGCTCGAGAATGACCCGAGTGTCAGCCATCTTGGCTAGTTCGATTGCGTCCCGAAACGTAAAGATGAAGCTCAAGTCAGATCGCAACGAGTTAGTGGGCTGGACCGCGAACTGGAGGTCGAGCTCCTTGGCCCGGGTGATCGTCCGCGCGGTAACGGCCGCAGAACTCTTCCGCCGCTTCCTCCCACAGACGCCTCCCGATGGTACCGGGCGTTACCCATAACGAGTCGGAACCGATCGCGGCGGCGAACTCGAGCGCTCGACCAATTATGCGAAGATCTGAGCAGACAACATTCGAGACGGTCAAGCCGCTTGATCTCACCAAGTCAACATCGAAATCAATCGCCTCGAGCCTGGGCCCGATCATACCGATATTGTCCACACCCAGGGCGCGCCAGAATTCGATCTCCTCGATGAACGCCAGCGGCCCGGCGCACTCCTCGTCCACGGATAAGCGGGGATGCCATGACATGCGGCGACAATACAATCCACCGACTTGGGCGCCGCAGATGGGTGGCATCTCCTTGTCGCCGGTCCGGAACGACCTCCCACGGGTGCCCACCGGGACGCCGTGCCGGAGTACTCCAGCAGCTCATGATGACTAGTTCTTGTATATGTCACGTCGATGGGACGAGAAATCATCTACGCCATGAGGGTCCGATATCCTCTTCCCATCAAGGAGGGGTTACCCATGGGAACAAATGAAGCTCTCATTCGTGAGGTCATCGGTGCCTGGGAGAGTGGTACGGCTTCCGGCCAAGCTGCCATTCGTAAGCACTTCACTCACGACTGCCGGTGGGAGCAGATCGGCATACCTGCGACGACCGGCCCTGAAGAGGCGGCCGAACTCATTGGGAGGCTGGAGCAGACGGGATTCATCGGCGTGACCGTTGAGTACCGCGCGGTAGCCTCGGCCGGGAACGTAGTCTTCACGGAGCGGGTCGACTGGCTAATTCGACCGGACGGATCCCGCGTGGGGCCACTTCCCGTTGTTGGGGTCACGGAATTTCGTGAAGGAAAGATCAGCGCCTGGCGGGAATATTACGACAGCAGAAACCTCGAGGTGCTGACTGCCCAGTGACCAACATCGTCCGATAGCGTTCCGACTCAGCTGCTTGTTATGACTGACCATCATCCGCCCGGGGAGCTCTCGGGATCCGGGCCGACCCTGCAGGCCCGCCCGGTGGTCTCGGGCTTCACGTACGGCGAAGGACCGCGCTGGCACGAAGGGCGCCTCTGGTTCTCAGACACCGTCGCTGGCAGGATCTTGAGCGTCGGTGAGGACGGTGACCTGGCCGTCGAGGTCGAGGTTCTGAGGCCCTCGGGTCTCGGGTGGCTACCTGACGGGCGCCTGGTAGTCGCGACGCTGGCTTCGCACCATGAGGGGCACTGGGTGGGCCCAGCGCAAGTGCTCGTCGGGTCACCGGCCGGCCTCGAACCGGTCGTCGATGTGAGCGGATCGGGGACGTTCAATGACATGGTGATGGCACCTGACGGGACGGCGTACCTCGATTTCTACCGGGGTGCCGCCATTGCGGGAGAAATCCTGCTCCTGACGGCGGAGCTGCAACTCGTCACCGTGGCGACCGACGTGGCTATTCCGAATGGCATGGCAATCAGTCAAGACGGCGGCCGGCTCCTGGTCAGCGAAACGAATGCCGATCGGATCACCGCGTTCGCGATCGGCAGCCGGGGCCGGTTGACGGAACGCCGCACGTTCGCCGCCGACGTCTCGGGCCCCGACGGGCTGTGCATGGACGCAGAGGACGCGGTCTGGGTCGGCAGCTACAACACGGGCGAGTTTCTGCGCATCCGCGAGGGCGGAGCGTGCACTGCCCGGGTCGGGGTCCCGCGCCCGCGGTGGGCGGTCGCTCCGATGCTCGGAGGGCCCGACCGCCGGACGCTGTACATGATCTCGAACGACACCGACTACGAACGACTTCAGCTGGGCCTGTCTTCCGGGTACCTCGAACAGGTCGAGGTCGACGTTCCGGGCGCAGGATGGCCGTGAGGTCAGCATCCGCCAGAGTTGTCGAGGTAATCCACGGGAGGGACCAAATGTTTCTGGAAGGCAAGATTGCCATTGTTACCGCCGGGGGCGGCCCGGGCATCGGCCGTGCGGTCTCACGGGCCCTGGCGAACGAAGGCGCCGCGGTGGTCATCGCGGAACTGGACCGGGCCCGGGCCGAGGAGGCCGCGGCGGAGATTCGCGGTGCTGGTGGTACGGTGCTGGCGGTTCCCACGGACGTGTCGTTGAAGTCAGATGTCGTCGACATGGTGCAGCGAACCGTCGACGAGTTCGGCCGCGTCGACATTCTCTGCAACCACGCCGGAGCGGCCACCGGTGGCCCCATCGAAGACATGCCCGAGGAGGTCTGGGACGCCCACCTCGGCGTCGCGCTCAAAGGTACGTTCTTGTGCACCCAGGCCGTCGTCTCTCACATGAGGCGCCACAGGTGGGGACGCATCGTCAACACGGTGTCGCGAGTCGCCTACAAGCCGACGTTCGCCGGCCTCTCCGATTACGCCGCGGCCAAGGCCGGTATCGTTGGGTTCTCCCGGGCCGTCGCCATGGAGGTTGGCACTTACGGGATTACGGTGAACTGCATCGCCCCCGGTCATGTCAGCGGCAGCGGTATGAGCCTGGTGATCGGCCAGCCCATGCCTACTGGCGAGCAGGAACAGCATCGCATCGACACCGAGAACCAGATTCTCGAGCCCCGCCGGATGGTGACCCCGCAAGAGATCGCAGGTGCCCTCCTCTACCTGGTCGGACCCTACGCCGAGCGAGTGACGGGCACCGTCATGCACGTGAACGGAGGCAGCTACCTCCCGGCGTAGCGGGTGATCGTGTGCGACGCACACGATTACTGCGTGGTTGGCTCGAGATAGACGTTGCCGTCGTGCTCCAGATACGACAGCACGGCCACGAGGATCACGTCAGGCGGGAACCCGGGATGATGCTTGGTTCAAAGCGGGAGTTGGCGCAGGTGCTTCGGTCGCCCCGATGCGTCGGTGTAGGCGCCGCAGCGGGGGAGGCGCCCACCAGTTGGCTCCGCCTGCGAGGCGCATGAACGCGGGGACGAGCACTCCTCGGATCAGGGTGGCGTCGACCACGATCGCTATGGCCGTGCCGATGCCAAACATCTGGATGAAGCTGACCTTGGACAATCCGATGGCAAAGAATGTCACCGCGAGTAGCGCGGCTGCTGTGGTCACGATCCGTCCCGTCCGGGCGAGTCCGCCGGTGACGGCTTCGGTGTTGGTTGCGCCGGCGTCGTGCAGTTCCTTGATGCGTGACAGGACGAAGACCTCGTAGTCCATTGACAGCCCGAAGGCGATGCAGAACAGAAGGAGGGGCATGGTCGTGCTGATCGGAGCGGGGGTGAAGCCGAGGAGCCCTTTGAGGTGGCCGTCTTGGAAGATCCAGACCATGGCCCCGAATACGGCGGTGAGGCTCAGGGCGTTCAGCATGAGCGCTTTAAGGGGGAGTACGACGCTTCCGGTGAACAGGAACAGGACTATGAAGGTGGTTAGCACGATCAGGGCGATGGCAAGCGGGAGCCGGCCATCGAGGTCGTGCTTCTGGTCGACCAGTTCGGCCGCGGGTCCGCCGACGTAGGTGGTCACTCCGCTTGGTGATGGCAGCGCTCGCACGTCAGTGACCAACCGCTGGGCGGCCGCGGTGTCGGGCCGAGGGGTGATCGTGGCGTGGAACCAGGTGGCTCGTGGTCGCTGGAGTGTGCTGAGGCTGACGACGCCCGGTACCGAGGCGACCCCGTGGCTGTATGCGGCTGCACTCTGGGGCGAGAGGGCCGAGGCGGTCACGATCTCCAGGGTGTTGCTCGCGTCCGCGCTGAAGCCGCGGCGAAGGGCGTCTCCGACCTGACGGGCGGCCGAGCTCGCTGGCAGGACGCGGTCGTCGGGAGTACCGAAATGGACGTGCAGGAAGGGGATGCCGAGCACGACGAGGACAGCTACGACGGCCAGGCCCACCGCCGGCCAGCGCATAACTCCGGTGGCAGTGCGCCGCCAGAATCGGGACTCGGCGCGGCCCAGCCCGCCCCGGTTTCGTACCGCCAGCGCGTTGACCCGCGTGCCCAGGACGGCGAGCAGTGCTGGGAGCACGACCAGGGCGGAAAGAGCCGATATCGCAACCACGCTTATCCCGGCGTAGGCGAACGAGCGCAGGAAGTAGACCGGGAACACGAGGAGGGCACCCAGCGCGGCGGCCACCGTTGCCGCGGAGAAGAGGATGGTGCGGCCGGCGGTGGCCACCGCGCGCTGCACCGCCGCGCTGACCATCATCCCGTTGGCCAGCTCCTCCCGGTAGCGGTTCACCATGAGCAGGGCATAGTCGATGGCGAGTCCGAGGCCCAACGCCGTGGTCAGGTTGAGGGCGTAGATGCTGACGTCGGTGACGCTCCCGAGAAGGAACAGGACGGCCAGGGTCGCGACGATGGCCAGCAATCCGAGAGCGACCGGCAGGGCGGCAGCCACCACGGTGCCGAATGCGAGGATGAGCAGGACAAACGTGATCGGGATGGCGATGCCTTCGGCCAGTCGGAGGTCCTTGGCGATCTGGTTGTTGATGGCGTTACTGGTACCTGCGGCCCCGCCGGCTTTCACCGTCACCGGGCCGCCGCTGTCAGCTCCGACAGAAAGGTCTTCTACCAGCGCCTTGGTTCGGCTGGTGGCGGTGTTGTCGGTTCCAGCCACCGTTCCTACGACCAAGCCCTGCGTCATGTCGGTGCTGCGCAATGCGGAAGTGTGGGTGCTCCAATACGAGGCGACCCGGTCGACGCCTCGAGAATGGGCCAACCGGGTTGTGAGTGCCTCGCCCGCTGCTACAACCGATGGGTCGTTGATGTTGCCGTGGCGGGCCGTGACCAGCAGGACAAGGTTGGGTTCGCCACCGAAGTAGGTGTTCAGACGGTCTTGAGCGATCTGCGACGGTGAACTAGGTGAGGTGAACCCATCGGGTTTCAGGACACTGAAGGCGTGGATGCCGAGCGCACCGGCGACGATGACGGCCAATCCGGCGGCGGCGAGGATCCTCTTCGGGCGGTGGGTGACGAACTGTCCAATACGAGTGAACACAGTCTGCAGCGTGTCGGTGAGCTAGAGTCTCTGTCAAGATCATTTATTGTGAAAGAGAGCACTTGTAACAGTTGTCACAGGCAGCAAGGCGCGGTGGGGGTGGGATTGCCCCGAGTAGGCGGGAACGGACGCGAGCGGCGACCGTTGCCGAGATCAAGCAGTTCGCGTGGCGGCAGCTAGCGGAGGTGGGGGCAGCAGCGCTTTCGTTGCGTGGCATCGCCAGCGAGATGGGCATGACGTCCTCGGCGCTCTACCGCTACTTCGAGAGCAGGAATGACCTGCTCAACGAACTCGTGGTCGATGGCTTTTCCTCACTCGCCGACGCGCTGGAAGCAGCAGAGGCCGAAGTCGACAAGAACCCCGAGAGCAACAGGTGGCTTCATCTCGCCTCAGCCCATCGACGTTGGGCGATCGAACATCCAACCGAGTACGCCCTGATCTACGGTACTCCGGTTCCCGGTCTCGGATCAGGCACCGATGAACGTCACGCGCAGATGAAACGCGGCGTCAACGTTCTGTTCCGCTGCATGATCAACGCCCTGGCCAGCGGCGAGTTCGACGCGAGCGCAATGGAAGCCACCATCACTCCGGCACTTCGAAAGCGCCTGCAACAGTGGCGTACCCAGCTCGGGGTGAACCTTCCCCCGGCAGCACTGGCAGGGTGCATGTTCGCGTGGACGCAACTGCACGGCGCCGTCTCACTCGAGCTCTCGGGCCACCTGGCCCCAGAGCTTCAGCCAGCCGACGAACTCTTCGACCAGCAAATGCGGCAAGTGCTTGCCCTGCTCGGATCTCCACGACCGAGCAAAGCCCCACGCCCCCTCCCGAAAAGAGATCCTCCCAGCTAAGTCGCCAGACGATTGGCCGCTTCACGGCCGTAGTCCACGGCGGTGTATCTGTGGCGAGGGGACGTTTCTGCCGATTGGCGGCGACAGTGGTGGGTAGACGATGGTCAGCCTTCCCTACCGCCCGCGCCGTGCTCGCCGGCCCGCCTGCCGATGGGGTGGTCGCGAGGCCGGGTGCGCGGTCGGACGTCGCTGCTCGGTCATAATCGCTCGGTGGGCGCCCCCGAGGAGAAGATCAGCGCGGTTGCTATGGCGCTGGTGTCTTCCGGTCGGGTGGTGCCGGCCCTGGACTCAGACCGATCGACGGGCAGTTACCGGTCGTGGTGGTGGCCACTTCCGACGGCGTCACAGCGCTCGATGATCGCTTCGCTGATTCACGACCCGTCCCCTGACGGCCAGGCAGAGTTGGCCGTTGCTTTGGCTAACGAGGTGGACCGGCTCGTGCGGCAAGAGTTGGTGGAGGCCGCGGCGACCATCATTCCGCGCCGGGGCGGTCGGCCGTCGGTACCCGAGGCGTGGGCCCGGTCGCTGGTGTCGGCTAATCCATGGCTTCCGGATCGGCTGGACCCGGCCAAACTCTCCGCCCTGGCGGCGACCGTGTCCGACTGGGTCCGTTCCGGAGCGGTGATGGGGGGTCGGGCCCGGCTGTGCCTGCGGGTGCTCGAACCGGTAGGGGCGGCCGGGGAGTGGGCCGTTGAGTTGTTGGCTCAGGACCGCGAGGAGCCGAGCCTTGTCGTCCCGGTATCCGACCTGTGGGACGGGAAGTCGTTTTTTGCGTCTGGTGCGATCCAGGATGTGCTCGCGGCGTTGGCACGCATGGCCCGGCTGGCGCCTGAGCTGGCAAGCGCCCTCGACGCGTCGGTGCCGGATCGAGTCCTGCTGGAGGATCGGACCGTCCTCACGCTCCTGCGGGAGCGGGCTGCGGCGTTGGAGGATGCGGGCGTTGCCGTGCTCCTGCCCTCGTGGTGGTCGGCGCCGCCCCGGCTGGGCCTGAGAGCTCGAGCCCGGGGCTCCTCCAAGGGTGGCGGTTCGACCGTCCCCGGTGGGCTCGGCCTTGACACGCTGGTCGACTTCGAATGGGAAGCGGCACTCGGGGAACGGCGGCTCACCAAGGCCGAGCTGGCCACTTTGGCCCGGGCCGCCTCCGCCAAACGGTCGTTGGTGCGGCTGCGCGGCGAATGGGTCGAGATCCGGCCGGACCGGATCGATGCGCTCCTGGCCCGTCTCGCTGACACTGACCGGGCTCCGGCCCGCGAGCTGATGAAGGCGGCTCTCGGTCTGGGCAACTTGGCCCTACCAGAGGGTCTCGACGTCGTGGACATCGACGCACGGGGCGTCGGTTGGCTCGAGGCGCTGCTCGACGACGCCGTCCACTCGACTGTCTCGCCGCTGCCCACCCCGGCCGGGTTCGAGGGCCAGCTCCGCCCGTACCAGGAGCGCGGGGTCGGATGGATGGTGTTCCTTGGCCGGCTCGGGCTGGGTGCGTGCCTGGCTGACGACATGGGGCTCGGCAAGACGGCGCAGGTGATCGCCGCCATGCTCGCCGATCCGGGCGACGGCCCGGCCCTGGTCGTCTGCCCCGTCTCGGTGCTGGGGAACTGGGAGCGGGAGCTCGCCCGCTTCGCCCCGACGTTGTCGGTCATGCTCCACTACGGACCAGCGCGCCACGAGCACGACGAGGAATTTGGAGAGAGGGCGGCCGCTCATGACGTGGTGCTTACGACATACTCGCTCCTCACGCGCGACCGCGATGAGCTCGGGTCGGTCGAGTGGTCAAGACTCGTGCTCGACGAGGCCCAGCAGGTGAAGAACCCCGGCACCGCCCAGACCCGCGCTGCCGCCGAACTGCGCGCCGGGCGGCGCCTGGCCCTGACCGGTACGCCGGTCGAGAATCGCTTGGGTGATCTGTGGTCGATCATGCACCTTCTCAATCCCGGGCTGCTCGGCTCGGCGGCGGAGTTCCGGGAACGCTTCGCAATGCCGATCGAACGGAACGGCGACCCAGCCGCGACGGACCGTCTGAGACGGGCGACCGGCCCGTTCGTGCTCCGCCGGCTCAAGACCGACAACTCGATCATCGCCGACCTACCCGACAAGATCGAGACCGTCGACCGCTGCCCGCTGACCCGGGAGCAGGCGACGCTGTATCAGGCGGTGGTCCATGATCTCCTCGAACAGGCCGACTCCGCCGAGGGAATCCGGCGGCGGGGGATCGTGCTCGCCGGCCTGACGAGGCTGAAGCAGGTCTGCAACCATCCGGCCCACTTCCTGGCCGACGGATCCGGCCTGGCCGGTCGCTCCGGCAAACTCATCCGCACCGAAGAGCTTCTCGAGGAGATCCTGGCCGAGGGGGACAAGGTCCTGTGCTTCACCCAGTTCGCGGGCTGGGGTGACATTCTCGTTCCTTACCTGCGAGCTCGGCTCGGCGTTGAATGCCTGTGGCTGCACGGCCGGATCCGCCGGCCGGCGCGGGAGGAGATGGTGGAGAGGTTCTCGGAGCCCGACGGCCCACCCCTTTTTCTCATATCCCTGAAGGCAGGTGGCACCGGTCTCAACCTGACCGCGGCGTCGCACGTCATCCACCTGGACCGCTGGTGGAACCCGGCGGTGGAGGACCAGGCCACCGACCGAGCCTTCCGGATCGGGCAGCGGCGCAACGTCCAGGTCCACAAGCTGGTCAGCGCCGGAACCGTCGAGGAGCGCATCGACGAAATGATCGCGGCCAAGCGGGACCTTGCGGCACGGGTGGTGGGCACAGGCGAGCAATGGTTGACCGAGCTGTCTACCAGCGAGCTGCGGGCCTTGGTGGCCCTCTCCGGGGAGGGGGAGTGATGCCGGCCCGGAAGTGGGACGACCCGTGGAAGAAGTACCCGCCGTCGGTCCCGCTGCCAGTGGAGGGAGGGGTTGCGACTTCCCGGCAGCGCGGTCCCATGGCCACCTCGTGGTGGTCCCGGCGTTTCCTTGAGGTGCTCGATTCGTACGGCCTCGGCGCCCGCATGCAGCGGGGCCGCCGCTACGCCCGGACTGGCCAGGTGATCGAGGTGGAGGTGTCGCGGGGGATGCTCGCGGCCCAGGTGCAGGGGTCGAGGCCCAGGCCGTACTTGGTGACCGTTTCCCTGGCGGTCCCGAGCGACGAGCAGTGGTCCTTGATACTGGACGGGATGCGGGCCAAGGTCGGCTTCGTCGCCCGGTTATTGGACGGAGAGGTGCCGACCGACCTTGAGGGAGTGTTCGCCTCCGCCGGTGTGCCGTTGTTCCCGGGCGCCTGGGTAGACGTTCGGGCCAAGTGCAGCTGTCCCGATTGGGAGAACCCATGCAAGCACGTCGCGGCGGTGCTCTACGTCCTGGCTGATCGGCTCGACAGCGACCCGTGGCTGATCCTGTTGCTGCGAGGCAGGGAGCAGGATGTGCTCTTGGATGCATTGGCCGGTGGCGGCGCCGCAGCACCTGGCCGGGAGTCCGAGGTGGCGCCGTGGTGGCCGTTCGGGGCGGGGCCGGTTCTGGTCGACTACCAGGCCACCGTCGACCCTCTGGTATCCCTCCGGTCCGGGCCGGCCGATGGCGTGCTCGACACCATGGAGCCGTTGCCGGTGGAGCTTGGTTCAGCGACTTTTGTGGAACTGTTGCGGCCCCTATATGAGAGGCTGGGCTGACTTCCTCGACTGCCGGCTATCGGTTGTAACCGAACACAGAACAGAGCATCCCGCCGCCGATCTCCGGGTTGCACCGCCGGCCTCGAAGTGCTACAAGTAGCATATGACATCGGTGGGTGTGCGGGAGTTACGCCAAAGGGCCAGTGAGTTGCTCAGGCTCGTCGAGAAGGGCGAGGTCATCGAGATCACCGACCGTGGCCGTCCGATTGCCCAGCTCACCCCTCTTCCTGCGGGCAATCCCTTGGAGCAGATGCGAGCCGCAGGCGAGATCGATCCTGCATCGGCCGACCTTGATGATCTTCCCGAACCGATGCAATTCCCTGACGACGTCGAAGCGCCGTCAGCTACCCTCACGCGGCTTCGACGCGACGAACGGTAAACCGTGGCAGTCACCTATATCGACTCGTCGGCCATCGTGAAGCTCGCTGTTCGGGAGCCCGAGTCCGACGCCTTGCGGAAGTATCTGCATCGCCGCCGCCCCTTGATATCCAGTGCGCTGGCCCGCACGGAGGTGCACCGGGCCTTACTGCCGGGGGGAGACGCCGCTCTGACCGCCGGGCGTCGAGTTCTGGCCCGCGTTGACCTCGTACGCGTCAATGACCGGGTACTCAACGCAGCCGGAGTACTGCTGCCGATCGAGTTGCGCTCCTTGGACGCCATTCATCTGGCCACTGCCGGACACATCGGTACTGAGCTTGACGAGATCGTCACCTATGACGAACGAATGGCCAGTGCCGCTCGTCTCATGGGCTACAAGGTGTCATCGCCAGCCCCTTGACGTTTGTTTGCCCCAATTCGAAGCGAGGCAGAACTGGCAGGGGATCGGAGGGGGCGACAGCCGCGGTCGGATCGGCGAGCTCGGTCTGCTCGACTGCGTGGGCCGATTCACCGACCTATCAAGATTATTCTTGATATTAACGATCTATCGGCATAGTATCGGTTCGGTGGGAGGACGCGATGGGCATGCGCATGATCGGGGTGGTTTCGGGCGACGGGGCCGGCGGATGGGCCGCGGCCAGCTGCGGCCGTTGCTCCTTCTCGTTCTCCTCGACGGCCCGGCTCACGGATACGAGCTCATCCGCCGGCTCGAACAACGCAGCGGGGGGGTTTGGCGTCCGAGTCCGGGGTCGGTTTACCCGACTCTGCAGCTGCTCGAAGAGGCGGATCTGCTGAGGGGGCGAGACGACGATGGCAAGCGGGTCTACGAGATCACCGACTCCGGCCGGGGTGAGGCGGAGCAGGCAGTGCGGATGGGCTTGGCCGCCCGGTGGGACGCGGAAGCCAACCCTGAAGGTGCTCAGTGGGCTGACCTGCGTGCTGCGGTCGGGAACCTGCACACTGCGGCCAGGCAGGTGAGCGAGGTCGCGGACTCGGCGCAGATGGAGAGGGCGTTGACCATTGTCCGCGAAGCACGCCAGAAGCTCTACCAGCTGCTGGTCGAAGGATGAAGGCGTCGCCGGGACCCCTGCGCCTCGCCGGGAGAGCGGCACGAAACCAAACGATTGCGAGAAGGTCGAGGAAGAGACATGAACCCATCCACGGCACGTAGGCGGAGCCGGTACATCGATCCCGTGATCGATGATTACTCGGCAGCACACTCCACCCCTCCCGATACCGACCAACTGGATCTCCAGCACGTCACCGAGGAGAAGACCGGGCGGGCCGCAGGCATGCAGATCGGTGACGACCAAGCGGTGCTGATGGAGATGCTGGTTCGGGCCATGGGAGCGAAGCGAGCCGTGGAAATCGGCACGTTCACCGGTTATTCGGCTCTTGCCGTGGCCAGGGGCCTGGGTCCCGAGGGGCAGCTGCTCTGTTGTGACGTCAGCGAGGAGTGGACGGCAATCGCCCGGGAGGCGTGGCAGAAGGCTGGGGTCGCGGGGCGGATCGAATTGCGGATCGGTCCCGGACTCGAAACCCTTCGCTCCTTGCCGCCCGAACCGCAGTTCGACTTTGCGTTCATCGACGCCGACAAGACCGGATATGCCGAGTATTACGAAGAGGTCCTGGTTCGTCTACGACCCGGTGGGCTCCTGCTTCTCGACAACATGCTCCAAGGGGGCCGCGTCGTCGACGACGGTGCGGACGATGAAAGCGTGTCTGCCATCCGGTCCCTCAATGATGCCATCGCCGAGGATCCACGGGTAAAGGTCGTTCTCGTGCCGCTGGGTGACGGCGTCAGCTTCGTGCAGAAACTCTAGAGACCTCGGTCGTCCCGTCCCGTAGCAACTTCGTGGCCGGGGAACTCGACGCTGTCTGCAGTTGCCAGACCTGCGCGGTCGATTCCTCGTGACCACTGCCGTGCGCCTTTGGGTTGCGTCTTAGCCGAGCATGAAGCGGCCGGAATCGACCGAGATCGATTGACCAGTGATCACGCTGGCTTCGTCCGACGCCAGAAACATCGCTGCTTCAGCGATCTCCTCGGGTGCGCAGAACCTCTGCAAAGCAAACGGCGCGGCGAAGGCCGCCCGCTTCTCTTCGTAAGTGGTTCCTTCCTCACCTGCCCTGCGTTTGAGGAAGTTCCGGAGAAGCTCTGTATCGAGCGGGCCGACGATCACGCAGTTGCAGCGGATGTTGTACGGCCCCGCCTCCACGGCGGTCACCTTGGTGAGCGCGTGCAGGCCGACCTTGGCGACCGCATAGTGGCTCTTGCGAGGTTCGCCCGTGAGCACCGCTCCTGACGAGAAGTTGACGATGGCTCCCGTTCGACGCTCGAGCATCGAGCGGCGCAGCACCTCGCGGGTACACAGCATCGCGGCGGTCACGTCGATGGCGATCGTGTCGTTCCAGTTGTCGAGGGTTTGCTCCCACAGGTACTTGTCGGTACCCGGCAGCGCGGCGTTGTTCATCATGATATCGACTTGGCCCCATTTGCTCATCGCCGCATCGACCATCGCGGCAACGTCCTCCTCACGAGTAACATCGGCCTGGACTGCGATTGCCGCTTCACCGATCTCGTCGGCGGTCTGCTTGAGCAGCTCGAAACGGCGTGCGGCGATGACCACCTTGGCGCCCTCGCCCGCCATCATCTTGGCCATCACGGGACCTAACCCGGTGCTGGCTCCGGTGATGATGGCGACCTTGTCAGTGAACCGCGATCTCAAATCACACCTCCTGCCGTGTGCGGCTCGTACGATGCCGCTGGCGAGCCGACTATAACCTTCGAGAATTGCTCGAAAGAGTCCTGATGCAAAGACGCGTGGCGGTGATCACAGGAGTGGATTGGGCATCGGTAGGGCAATCATCCCTGCCCCTGAAGCGCCACGGCGCTGGTGGCTTTGACCACGTGGCGACCAGCATGCACGCCATACCCTTGAAGGGTCTCGGAGGGAGAGAAGCCGTCGACGCGGCTTAACGCTGTCGAAGCTTCGCTCGATGCCGGATGGTGCGACCGGGCCGGGCACCGGTGTCGTGTCCGTCGTCGAAGGCCATCTCCCCGGAAACGATGGTGGCGACATATCCAGTGGTCCGCTGGATCACCCGAGGGGCCCCTCCGGGCAGGTCGTCGAGGAACTCCATCTTGCCGAGCCGCAGCCGGTCGAGGTCGATGAGGTTCACATCGGCTCGCAGGCCCGGGACCAAGGCGCCGCGATCGTGCAGGCCAAAATGCTCGGCTGGGTTGCGGGTGAGCTCGTAGACGGCGCGCTCGAGAGCCAACCGCCGGCCACGGGTGCGGTCCCGGACCCACTGTGTCAGCACGGTCGTGGGAGTCGTAGCATCGCACAAGCCGACACAGTGAGCCCCTCCATCACCAAGGCCGAGGATCGTCATGGGGTGCTCGATCATCTCAAGGATGACGTCGCCGTTGCGCTCGGCGTAGTTCATGGAGATGGCGAGGAAGGTCGCCTCGCCGTCCTGCTCGAGCAGCATGTCGTAGAACACCTCCTCGGCGGGACGGCCCAGCTGTCGGGCGATCGCGGCGACGCTCGCGTCAGGCAGGGGTTCATAGTTGGGCGGGTCCTGCATGGGGAAGATCAGCTCCATGCGGTGAAATCCACGCTTAGCGGAGGCCATCTCTGAGAGAACCTGGGCTCGCACCTCGGGCGTTCTCAGATACTGCAGTCGCTCTGCGACCGGCAAGCTGCGAGACTGAGCAAAGGTTGTAGCGGCGTCAAAGATGCTGTTGCCGCGGAGCGACGCGATCGAGTTAAGAGGACGGCCGAGCACCTGTGGGACCAGATAGGCCCCGTTCTGATTGGCCTGAGCGGACCAGTCGACGATCCTCCGCCAGAAGTTGGGCTCGTCCTCGTACTGCACGACGGGATAGGTCACCATGCAGCCACGGCCTGCGACCGACATCTTGCGCATCAGCTCGATCTCATTCTCGGCCGTGCCCTCGGGTGACTCTCCCAAGAATCCGCCCGGGTTTGTTTGCAGGAGCCCGCCGAACTCTCCCACCACCGAAGCGACGGCAAGAATCTCCTGCTCCGAAGCAAAGGTGCCAGGCACGATCGCTTTCTTCACCGTCATGTGGTTGGTGGAGCAACCGAGGGCGCCCGCCTGCATACCGTCGCGCATTAGCGCGACGATCGCCTCGATCTCCTCAGGTGTTGCCAGCTCGGTGACACTGCGTTCGCCCATCACGAATCCACGCGCCGCGCCATGAGGAACAAGCACCCCGACGTCGATTGCCCGTGGGGTGCCGTCGAGGCAGTCCATGTACTCAGAGAAGCTCTGCCATCCCCATGGGACTCCCTGTGCCAAGGTGCGGACCGGGATATCCTCGATCGCCTCCATCAGTTCGATCAACCAGTCGTGCAGGTCAGGATGGGCCGGTGCGAAGCCCACTCCGCAGTTGCCCATCACAACTGTGGTCACGCCGTTCCACGAGGAGGGGGTGAGCAGCGGGTCCCAGAAGACCTGGCCGTCGTAATGGGTATGAACATCGACCCAGCCTGGGGTGACGAGCAGACCGTCAGCGTCAAGAGTTCGACGTGCTCTGCCTTCGGCCCGGCCCACCTCGACAACAAGGCCGTCGTCGACCATTACGTCGGCTGTTCGGGCGGGAGCTCCCGTCCCATCGACGACCGTTCCTCCTCGAATCACCAGGTCATGCATGGGCGAGCTTCTCCTTGTCCGAGGTCATATGTTCAGCTCGGTGAGACGAATGCTAGCCCGCGGCACGATGAGCATCTCTCCGACCGCGAACGAACCGCTCCTGTCAAAGGTCTGGGATGAGACATCGACGACGACACTCCCCCAACCCTTCGGGATTGCTCCCCACAACGCTCGACGAGGGTCCGACCTGGCGGCGCAGTCTCCGATCCAAGACTTCCAGGCTCCCGCCTAACAAGACGTTGGCGGAGGTGCGCTGTCGACTCGTCACTGCGCAAGATCCGTGAGCGCGTCGTCGGGGTGGGGTGGGGTGTGCACGAACGCGGCTAACACCGGGGCGGCCAGGCAAGCCCCCGAACCAACCAGTAACGCCACCCGAGGGCCACCGGCCGAGATGATCGACCCGGTCAAAATGCTACCGATGGGTGTGGTCCCCAGGCAGACAAACACCCAAAGTGCCATGATCCGGCCCCGATAGGCGCTCGAGCTGTGCAACTGAAGCGTGGTCGAACACAACGTGACAAAACAGAAGGCCGTCGCACCTGTGATGAGCAACGTGACGCACGCCGCTGCGACATTGGGCGCAGCCGAGGTGGCGGCCAACCGCAATATGTGACGCGGGATTCCAGACGGAGATCTGGACGCAATGACCCTTTGCCCATACCCAACTGTCAGATCCGACGCGTCCCAACGTCAGGCGTACTTTTGGCCGATCTCGTCGAGGCCCGCCCGGCCCAGGTCGTCGGGCGTCATGCAGATTCGGAACTTTGCGTGGGCATTGAACACGAGGAAGAAGGGCTCCGCGAACGCAGGAACCTGTGCCGGGTCCGACAGGTCCACGACCAGGATCGCGCCCCGATGTCCGTCCCGCTCTGTGAAATAGGCGGCTTCAGGCTTGATGTCCTGCAGAATGCCCTGAAGCGTCTGGCCGACCGAGCCCTCTCGGACCATTGCGTTGAACGGCTCCGCTGGGAATTCGACCTCGAGGATCATTCGCATCGGCTTGTCTCCTTTCTCTGGGGCGGGCCGTCGATGCTAGCGGCTACGACTCCGAGCTGATCACGGTGCCTGCTCAGACCACCAGGTGGTGTGAGTGCCTAGAATCCCATCCAGCCCTTCTACCTGCAGTTCTTCCGGCGCAGCGGTGCGGCTGGCCTTGGATTACCGAGACGGCGGTGTCGTGCTCGAAGTGGTGCCAGGCCACCTGTGGTCCGCCGTCGGTGCGGTCGTTGGTTCCACGGGGCGGTCGTGGGTACCGCGGCTGTAGTCTCGCACGGCATCGACCGGCGCCAAGATCGGTCGAGATCGTCGCGGCCAAAGGGAAGACCGCCGCAACCAACGTGTGGTCCTCCCCGACCCGGACCGGAAACAGATGAGCGGTGCTCACCCGCGGAGGGATGAGATGCGCCAACCTCGAAGCATTTACCGGGAAAAAGGCCATTGTCAGGGGTCAGATGATGCCGATGGAGGTGGCGCGCTTGACCGCCGCCGTGCGGGAGGAGACGCCCAGCTTCATGTAGATGCGACGTAGATGGGTCTTGACGGTGTTGAGGGACAGGTGGAGCTGGGCGGCCATGTCGGCGTAGGTCAGGTGCTGGGGAAGCGTTTCGAGCACTCGTATTTCTGCCTCGGTGAGCGGGTCGGGCAGGTGGCCGCGGTTGGGGCCCGCCACGGTGTGTTTGCGGGCGTTTATACCGGCGGCGATCAGTGAGCGGACGTTGTCGGTGTTCGGGTAGTGGGCTGAGTCTGAGATGAGCTGGTCGACAACTTGTGGGGCCGTGTCTAACACGGTCTGCACGTAGCCGTGGCGGTCGGCCACTGCGACCGCCTGCCTGATCAGTTCCGGTGCTCGGGGCGAGGCTCCCACGATCGCGATACCGGCTCGTAGTAGGCGCAGCTCCAGATCGGAGCGGATGGTTGGGCCCTGGGGGGGAGCGGTGCTCAAGGCCTCGCTGGCGGTTCGATGGTCGTTGGCCCTCGAGCGCGATCAGCGCGGAGATGACCCTGCGCCGGTCTTCGGGCAGCTCTTCGGCCATCCTCAGAGCCCCGTTCCGATCGCCCAGTTCGAGCCGGAGGCCAGCTTCCAGCTCGTCGGCCTGGGAGAAGAGCACTGAGTGATCGGATCTCAGCGCGGTTCGCGCCGCCGGCAGCGAGCTCAGGGCTTCGTCGACGTTGCCGGCCGCAGCCCAGATCCGGGCTCGATCCAGCTGGGCGAAGTACTCGAAGTAGGGGCGGCCGCCGCTGACCAGTTCCAGGATCTGTTCGACCAGGCGGGCGGCGGCGTCCAGGTGGCGTCGCTCCAGGGCTAACCGGGCCGCAGTGCGTAGGCCCGGGAAGGCGAAGTAGTGGTGGTCGAAGCCGAGCCGGCGGCTCGACTCCATCGCGCCAGCGGCGAAGATGTCGGCCTGGCTGAGCGCGCCCTCCCCGAAAGCGATCTGGCTCTTGAGGCCAGGGCAAAGCACGTCGGTGACGGGCGGAGGGCTCAACGCAGCGGAGGCGACCGTGCCGACCAGTTCGCGGGCCGCGTCGAACTCACCGAGGTAGGTGTGGCAGTAGGCGCACGCGACGTCGAGGGCGCGGGGCCAGGGGTCGACGGCACCACCGTCGATGTCGAGGGTTCGCGCCCACTGCCGGTGGGCCAGGGCCTCTCGCAGCTGACCGGTGATGACCAAGTACATGATGTTGGCCGTGGCCAGCTGCGCGGCCAGCTCCGGCTGTTGGGCTGGATCGATATCGGCTGTTTGGGCGAGCGCCAGAGCCCGCCGGCCGCGCTCGAACCCTCCTCGCAACTGCAGATCGGCGGCCAGGGCGACCAGCAGGTCGGGGCTGCCGGCGAAAAGCTCGGGCCGGATCTCGTCGAGGTCCAAGGCGCTGCGCATCCTGGTGTTGGTCTCAAAGTCGAGGATGAGTCGTTCTCGAATCAGCCGAAAGGCACCGCGTTCATCGCCGGCGGCCAGCAAGTGCCGCGCTGCCGGGCCCACCTGGCCGGCGTCGGCCAGGTATTGGGCGGCCCGCCCATGCAAGCGCCGCTCACCCATCGGGTCGTTGTGGTGAAGCTGGGCCTGCAAGACTTCCTTGATCAGCTGGTGGTAGCGATACGTGGGGCCCTCATCGTCCACCCGGGTCACGAACAGGTGGGCGCCGTAGAGCTGCTGGAGGAAGGCGGCCGCCCCCTGGCCGCACAGGGCGTTGCATGCCGGCACCGACAGTTCGTCCAGGATCGAGGTGGCCATCATAAACTCGGCCAGCACGGGAGGTTGGCGGTCGAGGACCTCGTCAAGAAAATACCCGGCCACGGTGTGGCGATGCAGCTCGACTCGACCGGCGGCGCTGACGGCATCGGGTGAGCGCTGGATCGACAGTGCTGCCATCTGCAGGCCCGCGATCCATCCCTCGCTGCGCTGGTGGACGACATTGAGGTCCCACTCGTTCAGACTCACACCGAACCCGGAGAGGAACGTTCTGGTTTCCTCCGGAGAAAACGACAGATCCTGATCGCGCAACTCGACCAGTTCTTCGTTGGCTCTCATCCTGTGAAGCCGAAGGCCGGGATCGGTCCGGCTGGCCAGGACCAGCTGCAGAGAGGCCGGCCGGCACTCCAGCCACAAGGTCACGGTGTCCGCCCCGGCCGCTCCGGTTAGGTGGAAATCGTCGATCACCAGCACGCCAGGCCCGTCTAGCTCGTCAAGGTCGTCGGCCAGGGCGGCCATGACATCGGCGGACACCTCTCCGTCCAGGCTCAAAAGTTGGCGGGCGTCTTCTCCCATTTCAGGTTGATGGAAGGCCCGTCCGAGCGTTTCGATCATGGCGGCCACCAACCGGACCGGCTCGGCGTCGGCGGGATCACAGCTGAGCCACGCCGTTGGTCGGTCCGGGTAGGCGGCCAACCAGTCGGCGAGAAGCGCGGTCTTGCCCGCTCCGGGCGAGCCGACCACCAAGGTGAGGCGGGCCCCTCGTCCTCGGTCCAGGGCGTCGAGCAGCCTGGACCTACGCACCAGGCGGGATGGTGCGCTGGGAATATGGAACTTGGAAGGCCGAAACCGCGGGCTGCGAAGACCGAGCCCGTCGTTTCCCTTCCTACCCACCATCTTCGGTTGCCCTCCAACCTTTGCCGACCGTGCTGGTTGAACCATCCCCGCCGGCCGCACGCTAGCGACATGCCTGCGGTGCAGAACCTAGTTCACCCGGTGAAGGTGACGACGCGAGTCACAGCGGCCCGAAAGCTGTGGGGGGTGAAGGCGTGATGGCTCCGACCCTGACCGTAGTTGATGTCCCGGAGGACATATGAGGTCACCTTCGATGGTGAGGCGGTCCCGGCCATCGTCCCGCTTTTGAGGATTCGACGTCATCGTGCAGGTAGGCCATACCACTCTGCGAACCGACAGGTCGATGAGGCTGCCCTCGGCGGCGTCCTCGAACGCGTCTGGGGCCTCGGCCTGGAATTGCTCGAAGTGCGGCCGGTCGAACAACGGCAACGGTAACGCCTCGCCGTTGCCGTCGAGCTTCGCGGCCCATCGCGTATAGTCAGTCGGTTCATCGAGCGCCCTGACGGCAAGGAACACGTCTCTCACGGTCACGCCGGGGCCGGGTCGACCCGTCGGAGGGCCGCCACCAGACCGACGAGATCCTGTTCGCGAAAGGTCGTGAGATCGTGACATCGTAAATAGGGCAACTTTTGTCTAGGGGAACAGCAGCCTGCGTGGCCGGCTGAGCCGTGGAACCTGCGGACCGTACGCCTGATACGTACCGTCCTACCTACCGTGAACGTGGCAAAATGAACAGTGGACCATCACCGAAGCCTGCACGACAACCCGTCGTCGTCGCTTGAACACCTAAACCGGCCCATTGGTCGGTTTCCCTCTCCTGCCCCGGCCGCGACAAAGTGGTCTTCGCGACAACGCTAAGAGTCGGAAGGATTCCAATGAGCGCGACGGCAACCAGCGCTGGTCTCAAGGCTTACAGATTGGCCAGGCTGTGGAACCGGGACCTCGACAGCTATCCCGATACCACGCGTCGCGTGTTCCTCATCGGCCTCACGGTCCTTTGCACGGCCACGCTCTACTACGAGCTGTCCGTTACCGCCTCGGTTTCTACTTTGCTCCTGGTCAAACTGCATATGAGCTTCACGTTCTTCGTGTACACCCGGGCGGTCGCAAGCTTGATTGGGGCGTTCGGCTCGCTGTTCGGTGGAATCGCCGACAGGGTGGGCCGCACCAACCTGATCGTCGCCGGCTTGTTGATAATCGGAGTCATGGTGACATTCGTGATCCCGGCCTCGACGAGCAAATGGGAATTCACCTTCCTCAGCTACCTCGTCTTTCTAGTCGAGGGCGCCTGCATAGTCGCCACCGCAGCCCTAATCAGGGACTTCTCACCACAGGTGGGACGAGCCACAGCCATGGGCTTTTGGACCAGCGGTCCGGTGGTCGGAAGCCTGATCGTATTTGTCGTGGCCAGCCACACCATCGGCGCGAACCCCAGCCCGGCCTTCTGGGTGCACGAGTACAAGATCGCCGGGACCGTCGGGTTGGTGGTCTTCGTAATCGCAGGCATCTGGCTGCGCGAGCTGTCACCGGGACTACGCGACCAGCTCATGGTGACTATCCACGACCGCGCTCTCATCGAGGCCAAGGCCAAAGGCATCGATACAGTGGCGTCGCTGCGCAACCCGTTCGGCCAGCTGCTCAAAGCCGACGTGATCATCTCGGCGCTCGGCATAACCATGTTCCTCCTCTTCTACTCAACCGCCGTCGGCTTCGCTTTGATCTACTTCACGACCGTCTTCGGATTCTCAGTGCACAACGGCAACGCGCTCGGCAACTGGATGTGGGGGTCTAATGTCATCGCGGTGATCCTCTGCGGGATCATCTCCGACAGGCTCCGGGTCAGGAAACCGGTCATGGTCGCAGGCGGTGGGGCGGCCGCCGTCATGATGGTCCTCTACCTGCAGCAGATAGGCCATCCGACCAGTTACTACCACCTAGCCGTGCTGTCGGGTGCGCTCACGTTCTGCCTAGGCGCTGCCTACGTACCGTGGATCGCCAGCTTCACCGAGACCGTCGAGGCCCGCAACCCGGCGCTGACCGCGACGGGTCTGTCAGTATGGGGCGGGGTCGCCCGGACGGTCGTCTTCGCGTCGTATCTGTTGCTCCCGGTGGTGGTCCACTCGGTCACGCCGCTGGTCACATACGGGGCCGAGAGCAAGGCCTACGCGGCGCAATACGCACCGCAAGTCGCCGCCATCGAAGCTCATCCGGCGATCGTGCCCCTTCTAACGGAGATCCAGAATGACGTCACTCCTGCCGCGCTGGCCGAAGCGCAGGAGATCCTCGGCCCGAACTACCGGCAGACGCTCGCTCAGCTCCAGAACGCCGGCCCGGGGCTGACTCCGGCCTTGGCGTTCCTCGACGCCCATCGAGTTACCGTGGCGAGTGCCGCCAAGGAGGAGCCCAACCAGTGGAAGAACTGGTACTGGATCTGCTTCGGAGGAATGATCTTCTTCCTCTTGACCGTGCCGCTCATGCGGGGCCGCTGGTCACCCAAGGGTGCAAAGATTGACGAAGAGGCCCACGAGGCCATAATCCAGGCCGAGATGGCCAAGATGAGTCTCAGCGCCTGATCGTAAAGGCTCAGTGGCCAATTGCCAGGTCGAGGTCGCCCTTAAACGCCGGCTCGGTGACGCTTATCGGACCGACACAAGCCGCTTCCGCTTGCCACAGCGAGCGCGCCCGATTACTTCATCTGCGCGTCCGGTGTCCGATCAGTCCGGCAGCTTTCATCACGCCAGATCGACGGATAAGGACGAACGCCGGCCAGCATGCGACCGACCCAGCCGGCAGGCCAACCTCACTCAGGGTGACCACGTGGAACCAGATCAATCTGTCGCTGCGGGCCAAGGCGGAAGTGCCATACCCGCACGGTTGCCCTCCAGTGGTCACGTCCGCCGGCGCGTGCCTCGCGACCGGCCAATGTCGGCTGGCGGGGAGGTGTCCGGGCGGTTGAGCTCGTTCACGAGCTGGCGGTTCATGGCTCGGGCGGCCTCGAGGGTGTCGGTGAGCTCCCGGGTCTCGGCTTGTGCGCGGGTGAGCTGTTGGCGCAGCCGGTGGTTGTCGGCTTCCAGCTGGGCGGTGCGCTGCTCGAGTTGGTCGAGCAGCGGGCCTGTCAAGCCGCGTACGACATCCGCACACTCCGCGGCCACAACCTCCTCACCAAGATCGGCCGCAGCCACCGCTACCAGGTACTACCTCCCACGGCCCGAACAGTCGTCGCCATACTAACCCTGCGCGAGCAGGTCTTCGCCCCGATCATGGCCGGGTTCCGCGTACCCGCCGCGGCCGACCACCAGCCACCTGGGACCGCTATCGACCGCGACTTCGAAGCCCTCCGCCTCAACATGCACACTCTCTTCGACGACCTCGCCATCAGCACGATGGCCGCATAGACGACGACTTGTCGATCAGGAACCCCCAGCTCCTGGCCAGTGCCGACGGCCACGGCAGACCCAATGTGATCCGGAGTTCGTAGAAGGTGTAAGCGCCAACCGTGGCCTGAGCTCCGTGAGCAAAAATGAAGATACCTGACGTCCTATATGTGAGTTGCCAGACCGATACCCACCAAGCCATATACCGCGCCGGTGGTCACACCGACAATCAGGAATAGCAGCAGGCCTTTCACGCTATGGTGCACACCCCGTCTTCAAGCCTTGCGGCTCAGTCCAGTTGCCGTCGTGTATGCCCACGATAAAGAAGCACTTGACGGCTGCGTCCTGCCCCCGCGTAAAGCTAAGTGGGGGTGCCACGCCTCCTAGCGTATCGTTGTGCAGGTTATACAGGCCCGCAAGGATCGACGCCGTCGTGACGGTGGAGGAACCCGAGGCCGCTACAGCAGCCTGAAACAGCTCCCCTGTGGCCCAAGATTCGATCGTAGCTGGGTCGAACGCCGTCCCTGGCGCGTACTTAGAGATATCGGCGTGGAATGCCTTCAAGGCGGGGGTCGACGTGTCAAACCAAGGCGCGTCCCCCTGTTCTGAGTACAGCTTGTTGAAGGCTGGAACGCCGAGCCACTGGTCCGACACTGACGTATCGGAGACTTCATAGATCGGCTTCCACCCCTGCTCGTAGCAGGCCTCGGCGAAATGCAGATCTTCATCCGCCGTCGCCGAAGGCTCCACCCCGGTGGCGCCACTGTTTCTCGCTGCCAGGCATTGTGGCGTCAGGTCGGGCGAACTCGACGAGAACGCACCAGCGTAAACCAGTTGCATCCCGAGCTCGGGAGCAACTTGTTTGCCGAGGGTCACCCCAAGAGCGCACTGGGCGACTTCAGCACAATAGGGGACCGCTATCTTGGTAGCCCCGCCGAGCTTGGCCGCATCAAGTGCACCGTACTCTGCATAAGCAACGCTGGTCTGTGCTGGAAAGAACAACGGATCACTTTTCAAGTCAGGCGCAGAAGGTCCCCCACCGATGATAGGTACACCGGCCTGCTCGAAGAGCGGCGCCCACGCCGTGTCCGTGTCGCTCCAGTCGCCGACCATGGCAACTACATGATCCTGGAGAAGCGCTTTGGCATCGGCCAGACCGGCGGAAGGAGAATCGCCGTCCTCTTTTATTATGAGGTCGATCGGATGGCCGTCGATGCCCCCGCTCGCGTTGACCGAGGCAGCCCACGCCTTGATGGCCGGCTTGGCTGCCCCAATTGAGGAGCCCTCGACCCCAGAGTAGCTGCCGAGGTTGCCGATCACGATTGGCGTGCCGCGGGCGGCGCTCGTCCCACTACTCAAACTGCCGCTGGAACTCTTCGCCGACGAGCTACTGCCGCTGGAACTCTTCGCCGACGAGCTACACGCAGCGAGCAGCAATGCCGCGAGCAGAGCCACGGAGACAGCTCGTCTTGCCCTTCGACGGCTTCCTCCGAAGTTCCGCCGGCAACAGACGCGGATATGAACACGATCCACGGACAACCCCCCTTGCCTTATGTAACCAGATGTAACTTCGTCCGAATGACTCCTCAACAGTAGCCCCCGCCCGCCGGCATCGCCACCCCTCGGGTACCGGCATAGACCCGATGCATGGGGCGCTACCGATCGTGGCAGGACTCCTGCTCTGGGCGGGTTCACTCTGCTCATCCGCATGGGCTTCGGCGGGTACTTCGGCCCCTGTCCGGTGAACGAGGCCGCTCGTCGACCCCGAGACGGACCCGACAACCGGCGCCATACGGAAGCCTCGAACAGAGCGGTTCGATCTTCGTGCGAAGGTCCCGGCTGCGTCAGGCCCGGCCAACTAAGCATTACCGAGGCCCTTGATACAGTGGGTCGTCCTCGCTGAAGGGAGATCTGATGCGGGTTGTTGCAATCAGTCAAGAGCGAAGGCTTGAGGTGTTAGAGCTACCTTCGCCGGTGTTGGAACCTGATCAGGTGCGGATCCGGGTGCGCTTCTGCGGGGTCTGCGGATCAGACCTGCATATGCGGTCCTCTCCCACAGTGCCGGCCGGAGTTGTCATGGGCCACGAGTTCATGGGCGTGATCGAGGAATTGGGTGCAGAAGTTTCAGGATGGGCCGTTGACGACCGGGTCGTCGTCAATCCCTTGGAACCATGTGGGGTCTGCACTGATTGTACTACCGGCTCAACGGAGCTCTGTGTCGTAGGCATCAGTGGGGGGATTGGGCTGGGTTCAACCTACGGTGCTTTCGCCGAGACGGTCGTCGCCCGCCAGTCGAGACTGTTTCGGTTGCCCACCTCGATATCCGACGAGCAGGGGGCCTTGGTGGAGCCCTTGGCTGTCGGGATGCATGCCGTCCGGATAGCTTCACCGGCCCCAGGGACAAGATGCGCCGTCCTAGGCGCTGGACCGATCGGTATCTTGACGGCGATCGCCCTCCGGTTTCATCGCTGCGAGGACGTGTTGGTTATCGAGCCGGTATTCGAGCGTCGCCAGACCGCTTGCGATATGGGCTTCCTGGTCAGCTCGACCGACACTGATGATTCTGCGGTCAGCCAGTTGGGCGGGCGTCCCACGATCGTGTTTGACTGCTCTGGTCATCCCAATGGGTTACGGTCGGCTATCGCCCTTGCGGAGTCGGGGGGGCGGGTGGTGGTTATCGGTATCACAACGACTCCTTCTTCTGTACCAAGTGCTGTCTTGGTGAGCAAGGCCCTGCGAATATTCGGATCCTTGGCGTACACCGACAGCGACTTCGCGAGTGCGATTGACTGTTTGGAGTCAGATGTGGTCAGGGATGGCTTCATCACTACGGTTGCCGAGCTCGACCAAGCACAACACTGGTTCGATGACCTCTCCAACGGGGCGACTCGTCAGGTCAAGGTCCTTCTTCAGCCGTGACCTGAGCAGCTCTCTCCGCCGCCGATCGGTTTCCTACTCCGGTAGGTATAACGCAGCGACCAGAGAGCCGAAACATCGCGACCTCCTCGACTGAGAGGATAGTTGTGTAATCACCGCTCACTTTGCGGACGCCTACCTCCGGGCGCGACCACGTGAGAGGCGCGAGATTCGACCTCGTGCTACGAACCAGCCTTAATGAACTCGGCGATTCGCTCCCCCACCATCGTCGCCGTGCACGCTGGCCCGCGAGTGGGAGCAAGGGGAAACACCGCAGTGTCTACCAAACGCAAAGCGGTCGCGCCGTGAACGTGGGCGAACTGATCGACTACGGCTCCTTCCTCCGGAGACGGCCCCATCTTGCATGTACCACAGGCGTGGATTGCGCTCCCAAGATTTGATCCCATCCAAGAGTCGAGCCTTCGGTCGTCACGCAAGTCGTCACCGCTCGGATCCGGATCTTGGCCCAGGAGTGAACGAAAGGCCTTGCTCTTCAGTAGTTCGACCGTCGTCCGGATACCCTCTCGCATTCGTCGTCTATCCGATTCATTATCGAAATAGTTGTACTCGATTCGTGGCTGGATATGGTGGTCAGGTGATACGAGAGTCAGGTTGCCACGGGACTCCGCCGACTCCAACAGCACGGCGACAGAAAGATCATTCCGGTGGCGAGCTTGTTGGAGGGTTCGCCGGATCGATGTGCCTCTCATGGCTGAGACCGTTTCGGCGCATCGACCCACCACGCTGAGGAGCGCGTTCCGTCTTGATCCGGTACCAGCGAGGTACATGTCGGTGAAGGTCTTGAGAAGCGGCAGAATCTCAATGTCTCCGAAATAGTCGGAGCCGGAGGCGGTGAAGTTCAGCACAGGTTGGAACAGATCACGCTGACCAGGGCTGCTCAGCTTCCTCTTGGGCTGCCAGGTAACACCGATGTCCGGGTGATCGGTGAACGACTTTCCGACGCCGGGCAGATCGA
The DNA here is from genome assembly GCA_963783945.1 of uncultured Actinomycetota bacterium. Classification (GTDB taxonomy): domain Bacteria; phylum Actinomycetota; class Acidimicrobiia; order Acidimicrobiales; family Palsa-688; genus CAWAPS01. The sequence continues at coordinate 922,570 of CAWAPS010000002.1, read as the reverse complement.
GCACTATGTCGATTCCGGCGGACTTCAGCTCGTCCGCCGGTCCCACTCCCGAAAGGAGCAACAGATGCGGCGACTTGAACGCCCCTGCAGACAGCACGATCTCTCCTGCGTGTATCACTTCGATGCCACGAGGGCTCTCGACCTCGACACCGATCGCAGTCGTACCGTGGAACAGGACCTTACGAACAGTCGAGTGCCCTTGCACGGTCAGATTCGGTCGCTCCCGTACCGGATTGACGTACGCGATTCCAGTATTGATACGCATGCCATCGACCGCGTTGAGTGGCATCGGACCGTATCCCGGAGGGGTTTGGGCGTTCTTGTCGAATTCCTCTGCGTAACCGAGGTCAGCGCACGCTTGATAGAACGCCTCCGTCACCGGATGTAGGTTCTTGAGCTCTCGGTAGACCGGCATCGGGCCACTGCCACCATGAATGTCGGACTCACCAAAATGCAGGTCGTTCTCCTGCTTCTTGTAGAAGGGGAGCACGCTATCGTACGACCATTCGGAGTTCCCGCAGGCGACCCACCATGCAAAGTCCTCCTTCCGGCCCCGAACGAAGTTCGTCCCGTTGAGCGAACTCGACCCGCCGAGAACCTTTCCACGGGTGACCGACCAAGCAAGATCCGGTGTCAGGCTGGCCGCAAACGGCCAGTTGTGAGGGTTACCCGGCATCGCGCCGCTTGTTGCGCTGGCATTCAAGATCTCGGGCGGGAAAGCCTCGGTCGTCGCGTAGTCTGGACCCGCTTCCAACAGGAGCACCTTTAGCGAGGGTGATTCGCTCAGCCGCGCGGCGAGCGGCGCGCCGGCTGAACCGGCTCCGACGACGATGAAGTCATACTCATCAGTCACTTCGAAGTCTCCATTCCATTACTATGCTCCGCGTCCCCGTGCCACAGGATAACTCCTTGCCCCTTCAGGAAGTAAGGGGCCGTTTTTCCTAGGTCGATCGATCCCCGCCAGCTACTGGGTGCCAGCTTGTTCCATCACGGCTTCGCCGAGATTCCGCTTTGAGAAGTTACGCCAGCGGGCTTCTTTCCCATAATCACCACTCGATGCTCTGCTGTGCCTTATGTCGCTGCCACGTTCCCGGGCACGGGGAGACTCGGGGGAACCAATGGACCTGTTTCCGGGTGAGATCTTCAGCGAGACGGGTTGCCTTTACCCTGCGTCGAGTTCCAGCGCGGGGTTGTGCATGATCTCCCAGAGGTGGCCGTCGGGATCGTGGAAGTACCCCGAGTAGATGCCCCACGGTCGGTCGTGTGGCTTGTCGAGGACGCTAGCGCCGGCGGTCTCGGCGCGGGCGAGCGTCGCGTCGACGTCTGCCCGGCTGGCGACGGCATGCCCGATGCTGAACTCGCCGCTCTTCGGCGGACTGAACGGCACGCCGGCGTCCTTGGCGAGCTCTGAGCGCGGGTAGACGGTGAGGATGAGCCCACCCTGAAGGTTGAACATGGCGATGGCGCCGGCGGCGCCGGTGTGGTCGTCGCGGAACTCGGTTCCGACGACGCCGGACGAGTCGAACCCGAGACCGTCCCGGTAGAAGGCGAGCGCTCGTTCGAGATCGTCGACCGCGAGCGTGATCACGTGGATGCGGGGTTCCATCACGTCCCTCCTCTGTGGGGTGTCGTTTCCTGCAGTCAGCATGTCCGCGCGAGGCTGGTGATGTCTTGAACGAACCGGACATCTACCGAGAGTGGGCACCGCCGCCGGGCTGAGGGCACGCAGCCTTATCTGCAGAACATTCGGACGACGGCGTCTGACCTGGGCATCTACGTGGGCGACATGTCATCCATGAAGGCCGAGCGATGCCCGGAGGGGTCAGCGCCCTCCGCCAGGAACGACTGAGCCATGCCCAGCCCGATCCCGCTCGCGCCGCCGGTCACCACCACTACCCGACCGGTCAGGTCCGCCATCGTCGCCGGCTGCTCAACCTGTCCCATCCCCCCAGTCTCTCCATGGCGTCAAGTCGGGCCGTCGACCTGTCTGATTCTGAACAGCCCCGAGCGTCCTCGACTCGCATCACCCAAAACCCTCAACCGCGCCATCCCAGTGGAAGAGCGACTGACAGTGTGAGCGGGTAGGCGCGTGTCGCCGGGGTCGCGGTCTCTCGCTCGCACGATCGCCCATGGCCAGTATCTGTAACGGAGTGGGGTACTTGTGGTCCGGCCAGGAGACAAGCGGATCGCTACCGGTACGGGATTTCCGGTCGCGCCGCGAGCGATTAGCTTCGGCGCGGCGCGCTCGGCGAGGTACTTGTCGAACGCGTCGATCTTGTGCGTGTCCTCGAAGTCCTCTTGGTACACGATCTTGCCCCAAACCGCTCGTGCGTAGAGGACTGCACGATTCTCATAGACAACGTCTCCGGCTTCGTCCGTCGCCTTGTCAGTAAATATGACACAGACGTGGGTCCTCCACGGCGGTCCGTTGACGAGGATCTCGTGGGCCTCCCCGATCAGCTTCGCGTCGATGAACCGACGCAGGAACGCCTCGATGGCAGCCTTGCCACGATGGATTCCGCCCCATGAGCTCTGCCCGGGGAACACGAGCACCGCGTCCTCGGCATAGCTCGCGAGGAGCGGCTCGAGATCACCACGGCGCAGGGCCCGCACGTTACGGCGGATCATCCGTCTAACAGCCGCTTTGTACATCTTTTCTCCCTCTCGTGAGAGCTCTTCGCCGTGCATCTGGATGTCGGGCGCTGGGCGGACCGGCTCCTTGGTCACCGGCACCTGGAGACCGTGAGGGCCAAATCTGGATCAGCTGGCTCACACAGCTCGTCGGCTAGCAAGGATGGGCGTTTCCGCTGCCATAAAAGCCACGGTAGCGAGGAAGCTGACTGGTCGCATCGGGCGGTCGGCGACGTTCCGACTACGCCGCTGGGCGTACGTGGTGGCAGAGGTCGGGGGCGGGGAACGGGGGGCCTCGTCGCCATCTTGGCGGAGGGCCGAGAGCATGGTGCGCAGCTCGCCGAGGGCATCTTTCGAGACGGTCTTGATGGCGGCCAGCGACTGGCCGCACACGAGCGGAGCCAGCCAGAGTGACGCGACTTAGCCGACCACGATGACCGTCCAGGGGGCCCAGCGGTGCCCGAGGGTGGCGGCCAAGAAGAAGGCGACGATCAAGCTCAGATAGCCCAAGGGCGGCGAGACGGGACCCACCGTGACCAGGAAGGTGACCCACAGCACCATGACCGGGTGGCGGCGCCAAGCCAGGAGGGCCAGCGGCCCGACCAGGAGCAGGAGCCACTCCGCCACGTCGAGGTGGGACTGGTCGCCGTGATGAGCTTCGGCCAGCGCGGACAACCCCACCTGCAGGACGAGCACGACGCCGGCCAGCAAGACGTCGTTTCGGGGCATCCTTCCCGCTGGCCTGGGTAGCGTGAGGGTCGACCGGCTCGTCGCTGGCCGGGCGCGCTCACCGACGCCACTCATATCCCCAACATACCGATCACCCCCGACCAGACGCATCAGCTCGCGACCGCATTCTCGTAGGCGCGTCCCGACGTAGTCGCGTCCGGCCACCTACGCCCGTCGAGGTAGCCGACAAACCGCAACTCGTCCGACGTCGAATGACGTTCGCCCCGTCAACATTGTCGTCATGAACACTCACATCAACCGGCAGGTCGACTGATGGCCACCCTCGAGGTCGCCCAACTGAGCAAGCATTTCGGTCCGGTGGTGGCCGTCGACCAGGTGAGCTTCAGCGTTGAGCAGGGCAGCGTGATGGGCTTCTTGGGCCCCAACGGGGCGGGCAAGACCACTACGTTGCGCATGCTCCTCGGCCTGGTCACCCCGGCCAGCGGATCCGCCACCATCAACGGGCGCCCCTACCGAGAGCTGTCCGAACCCCGCCACATCGTCGGCGCCGTCCTGGAAGCTTCGAACCCCTACCCGGGACGGACGGCGAGGGACCACTTGCGCATCGAAGCACTCGCCGCCGACACCTCGCGGTCGCGGGTCGACGAGGTGCTCGACCTGGTCGACCTCACCGGGGCGGCCGGACGACGAGTAGGGCAGTACTCCCTCGGCATGCGCCAACGACTCGGCCTGGCCACGGCCCTGCTGTGCGACCCCGAGATCCTCATCTTGGACGAGCCAGCCAACGGTCTCGACCCCGAAGGGGTCCACTGGCTGCGCCGGCTCCTGCGCCACCTGGCCGCCGAAGGCCGGACCGTGCTGGTCTCCAGCCACATCCTCGCCGAGGTGGCCCAGACCGTCGACAGCGTGGTCATCATGGACCACGGCCGCCTCGTCACCCACGCCGGCCTGGACGAGCTCACCGCCCGGGCCGCCCAGGTCATCCGAGTCCGCACCCCCCGATCCGAGCAGCTTGCCGCCCTTCTGGTTGAGAACGGCGCCAGCGCCCACGTCGTCGGCCCGGACCGCCTGGAGGTGACCGGGGCGTCGGGCGAACTGATCGGCACCCTGGCCGCCGAGGCTGCTGTCCCCATCTTCGAGGCCACCACCAAGGCCGCCGACTTGGAAGACGTGTTCCTCCAGCCCACCGGCCATCCCGCCCACCAGGAGGCAGCCAGATGATCCGGCTCGTCCGCGTCGAGCTTCTCAAGCTGCCCACCATGCGCGTCACCTACGGGCTGCTCGCTGGGGCAGTCGCCGTCACCGCCCTCTTCTCGGCGCTCGAAGCCTCCCGGGACGGCCGGACGGTTCCGCACCAGCGGCGAGTTCCGCCACACCAGCGCCACCCTCACCTACCTGGCCACCCCGGACCGCCGCCGGGTGCTCGGGGCCAAGGCCGTCGCCACCGCGCTCGTCGGCGCCTGCTATGGCCTGGCCGCCGGGATCGTCGCAACTGGCGTCGGCCTGGCCTTCGTGGCCGGCCACGGCGACCATGTCACCCTCGGGACCGCCACGTTGGTCGGCCACGTCGCCGGTGCCGGGATCGGCGCGGCCCTGCTCGCCGCCCTGGGCGTGGGTATCGGCTCGCTCATCCGGGCCCAGTTGGCCGGGGTCATCGGCGTATTCGTGTGGTGCATGGTGATCGAGTCCATCCTCGGCGGCAGCATCAGCGCCATCCGCCCCTTCCTGCCCTACACCGCGGCGACCACCCTCGGCGGCGCCAAGCTGGGGGCCGGCGCCTTCGGACCGGGCTACAGCATCTCTTCGCAGCAGGCGCTGCCGTTCCTCGCCGCCGCCGCGCTCCTCGCCGCCATTATCGCCACCGTATCCCTACTCGCCGAGCGCACCACCATCGAACGCGACATCACCTGAGCAGACCTCCCTCCAGCTGAGATAGTTGGTAGTCACAGCCCGTTGCGATCCACCGTGGCTGCAGCCGCCTTTCGGCAGGCTGCCGCGACAACGCGAGGCTGACGAGATCCAGCGAAACGTTATCGGGCGCCGCAAGGAGAACCGCACCGGGCGGCGGGAAACATATGGACCACCGCTCAGATGGCGCACATCGGTCACGGCGCGATGTGACACATCACCGGGAAGGAAGCCCTACTATTGCACGAAGGGGGCTTCCCGCAAGGACCGCTGGTGTGCTGAGAATGAATGTCGTGAGCCACGAGACAGACCGATTGTCAGACACGCGAACGGCGTTGAGTCCCTCCGACAACGCCGACGCAAACGAGAAACGAAAGACCGCCCAACCGGGCTAAAGGAAAGGTGAGCTGATGGGCAGCTCCGTGCTGGATCTCCAGGAGATCGACCGGACGCAGGTTTCGCTGGTTGGCGGCAAGGGCGCGCGCACCTTGGGGAACTTTCCCGGGCCGAAGGTATCCACGTTCCGGCCGGGTTCTGCGTGACGACGGAGGCCTTCGAGCGGATGATGGCGGCCGCCTTCGGCTGGCCCTGTCGGGCTCGCTTGGCAACAGTTCGGATCAGTAGTTCAACGCTTTGAGGAGTCCTGAGTAGATGACGGGCCCCGGCGCGAGATGGAGGGGATGAAGCGGATGGCAGTTACGGATACGTCGCGTAGAGAGCTGCTTCAGGCGACCGACCAGCAGATCGACGACGCGGTGAAGTACGCCGAACCGATGGTGCTGCGGGGTCTGCTCTATCAGCTGACCGGGGATGAGGAGATCGCCTCCACGAAGCTGAAGTGGGTTCGCGTTCTGTTTCTTGAAGCTCTGACTGTTGAGACCGACGACGAGGTCTACCTGCGGGAGAAGGCAGCGGAGTTCCTGAAGGCCTATCGCGACGCGGGTGCCGGTAAGATCGAGATCGGGCCGGAGGAGCGGCTTCGGGTCAGCATCGGCCTGACAGTGGCCACCGAGCTCGAGGGCGACCGCTTGGCGCTGACGATTGAGGAGTTGGGGCTCCATCCTGGTGTGCGTGACCTGGACTGGCGCGAGGCGCCCGACTCCAAGCGCCTGGCCGGGTTTTCGGTGACGGTGGTCGGCGCTGGGCTGGGTGGTTTGACTGCGGCGTTGATGCTGAAGCGGGCAGGGATTCCGTTCACGGTCGTTGAGAAGAACTCGGGTGTCGGCGGCACCTGGTTTGAGAATCGTTATCCGGGCGCGCGGGTGGATATTCCTAGCCGCGGCTACACGAACGTATTTGCCGTTGACTTCCCTTATCCGAACCCGTTCTGCGGGTGGGAGGAGAACGAGAGGTATTTCGACTGGGTCGCTGATAGGTTCGAGTTGCGAGACGACATCGTTTTCGACACCGAGGTTCACGCCATGGTGTGGAACGACGAGGACTCGATGTGGGAGATCGATGTCGACGGTCCCGGGGGCAAGAGCACGATTCAGTCGAACGCGGTGATCACGGCGGTGGGCTTCTTGAACCGGCTGAACATTCCTGAGATCGAAGGGATGGCCGAGTTCGCCGGCCCGTCATGGCACACCGCCCGCTGGCCCACCGACTTCGATGTGAAGGGCGAGCGGATCGCGGTGATCGGCACAGGCGCCTCCGGCTATCAGACGGTTCCAGAGCTGGCGCTCGAGGCCAATCATGTCGTGGTGTTCCAGCGGACGCCGTCGTGGGTATTCCCGGTGCCGGGTTATCGCTCGCCGTTCCCGCCGCAGGTGAACTGGCTCGACCGCAACTTTCCGTATTACACCAACTTCATGCGTGTTCGTACGAAAGGCGGGGCAATCGGATTCAGCGCGATCGCGGGCATCGATCCAGACTTCGACCACCCCCACGCCGTCAGCCCGGTGAACAAGGGCATGCGCGACGCTGCGATCGACTTCCTCGAAAGCAAGCTCGGCGAGCACCCCGAGTTGACTGCGAAGATGACTCCTGAGTACCCAGTGTTTGGCGCTCGCCCGATCATCGTTGACGCCGCGTACAGCATCTACGACGCGATCCTTCGTGACAACGTCACCCTTGTGACCGACGGCATCCAGCGGATGAACGAGAGGGGTATCGAGACGAACAACGGTACGCAGTACGACCTCGACGCGATCGTCTACGCGACCGGCTTCCACGCGACCGAATACCTGTTCCCGATGACGATCACAGGCCGCAACGGGCAGACTATCGAGGCCTGCTGGAACGACGGCGGCGCCCGCGCTCACCGCTTCTGCATGGTCCCCGGCTTCCCGAACCTGTGGACGCTCTACGGGCCGAACACGAACGGTGGCCTCCCGCCGGCCGCTTTCGACGAAATGGTCACGCTCTACGCGATGCAGTGCATCGAAGAGCTGATCCTCACCGACAAGCGCTCGATCGAGCCAAAAGAAGACGCCTACTGGCGCTTCGCCCGAGAGGTCGATGAGCGGAACGAGCGAATGGTTTGGAGCGACCCACGCGTCCATAGCTACTACTGGAGCAAGTACGGTCGATCTACCGTGATGTGTCCGCTCGACTCAGCCGACGTCTGGCGCATGTTGCGCTATCCCGCCTTCGACGAATTGGAGGTCCGCTGAGCAGACCGATAGCGAGATACATCCGGTCAATCGCCGGTCGCGCTTGAGGGGTAGTCGTAGCCAGGCGACTGTGCTTTGAGGTCGCGCCAAATCATCCCAGTTGTGGCCCGGTGTGCCTGGCCCAGTCAGGACCTACCCCACCCGCTGCTATGAGGCGTAGTTGGCACCCTGGGCGGTGACCGTGTGGTCGAGGTGCCGGGCGTGACAACTCCTGCCAGCACCGAACCCCCCAGCGGAGTCGTCCGGCACGCATACTCACCCCCGGAAGGCGCCAGAGAGAGACTCGCCACGCCGCGACAGGCCGGTCGTGCTCGGCAGGTCCGCGTTGACTGTTCAGAACTTCCCGGACCGCCCGGCCCAAGCGCAGAACAAGTTGCCGCCGAGCTGGCCATGGAAGACACTTCCGCGATGACGACCCAGAATGGTCTGGCGTCCGGCACGTCCTCCATGCTGGAGGTCGGGACACGGTCTCGGTGCCTGGTCTCGGCGCCACGGCGGGGACGTGGTGGTCGGGTCCCGTCGGCAGTACTGGCTGGTCGGCTTGGTCGAAGCGCCGACCTCCTTGGCCCTCTCTCGAGGCGCAGAGCTGAGCTATGGTTCGTAGCCAGGGTCGGGTGCCCCCGGCCGGTCGATCGAGACCGATCCCCATGGCGCGGGCAGGCGGAGCTACCATCTGCACCTGATAAGGGCGGGGCATCTGGGCCTCGACCCGTAGACTAGGACAAGGGGGCCCCTTGAAGCGCGTTCTCAGCAGGAAGACGGGATTTGTGACGGTAGCTGCGGCTGCAGCCATGCTGGCCGCGGTGACCGGGTGCGGCAGCTCGTCGAAATCATCAGCCACCACTTCGACGACGCCAACGAGCAATTCCCCGGCCGGCTCAGCGGGCGGCACCGCTGCCGGTTCATCGGGCAGCTCCGGAGGAACCAAGACGGTAAATGTCGGCATCCTCACCGATATCACGGGCATCTCAGCGTCCAGCAACAAGTCGTCCGTCCAGGGGTTCGAGGCCGGGATCAACTGGGCGGCCACCCAGGGCTACAACATCAAGTACGTCGTGGCTGACACCACGTCCTCCCCGCAAGGCACACTCTCAGCCGCTCAAAAGCTGGTTGACCAGGACCATGTGCTGGCCGTCCTGGCAGACTCGTCATTCACCTTCGCAGCCGCCCCTTTCCTGCAATCGCACGGAATCCCGGTTGTCGGCACCGCCCAGGATGCCAGCGAATGGACTACGGACAAGAACATGTTCTCCTCGTACGGCGCCATCCATACCAACGAGGTGAGCACCACGGAAGGATCGATCTTCAAGTTGCTGGGGGCGACCAAGATCGGGTCGCTCGGTTACTCCATCTCTCCGTCTTCGGCTGAGGCGGCCAAAGCCGTGGCCGTATCGTCGGAGGCAGTAGGGCTCAAAGCCCCCTACGTCAACTCCAGCTTCGCCTTCGGCAGCACCGACGTTCAGCCGGTGGCGCTGGCCATGAAGGCGGACGGTGTCGACGGGGTCACGACTGCGACCGAACCCAACACTGCCTTTGCCCTCATCTCCGCGCTGCGCCAGAATGGCGCCGACATCAAGGCGGCGGTTCTGTCCGATGGCTACGGCGCCGATACCCTTCAGGCCGGCGCCGGGGCACTGCAATCCGCCCAGGACGTCTATTTCATTCTGGCGTACGAGCCGGTGGAGATGAACACCCCAGCTACACAGCAGTTCGTCACCGCCCTCAAGAACGTCGGTGTCACCACAGTTCCGAGCGAAGCGGAGTACAACGGCTATCTCTCGGTTCTCCTGCTCGTGCAGGGACTACAGGCCGCGGGCTCCAATCCCACCCATGCGTCACTGATCACCGGCCTCTCCGGTGTCCACAACTTTACGGCGGGCGGTCTTTTCGGCACCCACACCATGGACATCAATAACCGGACCGGCATCATCGGTGGCCCCGACAACTGCGAATGGGTGACCAAGCTGGTCGGTACCAACTTCCAGCTAGTACCCGGCGGCGACCCAGTCTGCGGCACGAACACGGGAAAGACCGTCTCAGCCTCCTCCTGATCGCACTCCGGTCCTGACAGCACTCCAGTTGTGACCGTCGCCCCCTACAAGGAGGGGGCGACGGTCAGGAAGTCGGTGGCGTCCGCCGTGGTCGGCCCCTCGTACGTGAGAGAGGGGCTGCGAGATACCAACTGCGAGGTGGGGGCCTAGTAGTGCTGAAATGGCCGCTTTGGATGCTGATATCCTAACGTCCGGATTCTTGCCGCCGGGAGCAACGAGGAGGCGACGTTGATGGACCTGTCCAATCGCATGGACGCAAGCGTCGACGAGGTTGCGATAGAGCCGCCGAGACCTGAGTTCATGGAAGGGGCCAACGTCTGGCTCTGGGACGAGGAGGGACGCGTGGGCTTGCCACGCGTCGCCGTGGATGCCATGGGGGCCCGCTGGAACGAAGCCCACATGATCAGCGTCAACGCCGCCCTGCCAGGGGGCCGGGTGTTTGTCGTCCGCGGCTGGGGACCGCCTCACCCGGCACGGGATGAGCAGGGTCGTCCGCGTGTTCGCGGCGCCGGCCCACTAGGGTTCGTATGTCTCGAGCCGTTCAGGCGCTGGCGGGTGACCTTTGACGGTTTGGCGGGCGAGACAACCACGGCCGACCAGATAGTCAACCGCTTCGGTGGCCCGACGGCCGTCCCGGAGCCGACCGTGCCGCTCCGTTTCGACATCGAATTCGAGATGACGGTGACCCCCTGGCCCAACGGCGCGTACGAGCCGGAGGGGGTCACGCTCGCCACGGAGCGCCGGTTTGAGCAGCTGTGTTCGGCCGAAGGGGAGGTCGAGATTTCCGGGACGACGATCCCGTTGAAGGGCGGGGGCTTGCGGATCCGGCGGAAAGGGAGCATGCAGCGCAGCGACTACTCGGACTGGATGGGGCACGTATGGATGTCAGCCCAATTCCCGAGCGGTCGCGCCTTTGGCATCGACAATTTCCATCCTCGCCCGGACGGGTCGGTCCGCTACCACGAGGGCTGGGTTCTCGATGACGGCGAGATCCTGCCGGCGAAGTTCGTCGAGACACCGTGGAAGACCGACTGGGTGGCGAGCGGTGAGGACGTGTCCTTCGCCCTCCGCACCAAGAGGGGCGACGTCCAGATCGCGGCCGAGACCTACGTGACCACCGTCAATCCCATTGCCGAGCCGCCGGCGGGACGAGCCGCGTTCCCTTCCACCCAGCAGGGGATCGTTCGCTTCCGGTGGGAGGGCGAGGAGGCCTACGGGATGATCGAGCGCTCATCCCAGATCGAGAAGCGCCCCCTGGCGTGACCGTGGAGCCCGCGCCGGCGCTCGTCGATCGGGCGACAGAGAGTGCGCTCGTCGACCTCGGCGTCGATGGTTGGCAGATGCGTCCATTGATCCGGAGGTCCTCGGGCGTCTAGCCACTGACTAGCCTTAGGACGGTGGATAGTGATGTCTCACTTACCAGCGAGACAGACCGGAGGACCATCTGGCCCCTGGCGGTCCGGGATCGACAGCCTTGGCTCACGCCTCGGCGGGCGTGGGCGCCAGGCCTTATCCCTCTTGGCGTGAGGGAAGAGATATAGAGGCTATGCGGTCACCTCCCCCGGGTGCGCCTTTTTCTTCAGTAGGTATCCCTAAATCGCAACAAGGTCTCAAGATCTAGAACGCGAAATGTGCCGTCCTCGAGTTCCAACAGAAATCCTCCACTGAGGAGATCGCCTAGCGCTTGCTCATACCAGTAGTCGCTCGCGACCTCTTCCCTCGTATCTGGCTGCCCCGGAGGATCGGGCAATGATGCAGACTCAGCCACTAGGTCCCAAGAAGAAACGAGGTCATCCGGTGACAGTGTCAGTACTGCCTCGGGGTGATTGACCTTCCGTTCGGCGAGCAGCTCAAGCACGGATGAAAGCAGAGCTTTGGGAAACTGATCCAGGCGCTCGAAATTGGTCACGATTAACTCGCTGCCTTTACCGTTGCTCGCTTCACGTCGTCTTCCTCCTCATTTGGCCTCTTTGGACGATCTATAAGGGCACTTCTCAGCTGCCGGTCGAATGGTGAGGGGCTTCGCCACGATACAGGTTGGAGGCATCGGTGGGTAGCGAGCGTGTCTTCGGCCATTCCCTGGACCGCATAGTCGTTCCCGAGTCAGCCGCGGCTGACTCGCCGACGAAGGAGTCGTCTACCACCCCGGAGCCCCGCCGGCCTTCCCTCGGCAGTTCGAGTGGTGAGCCCTACCTCGCCCAGGGCGACCTGGGATCGCGTCACGGTCGTGACGCTCATGGAGTCGCCCGATTTCTGGTCCGAGGGCGGATGGGGCCGCGCTACCGCTTAGGGCCCGCCACGAAACAACTTGGAACAAGTCCTGTGCCACGACATGCATGTTTACAAGAGAATTGCGTCAAGTTGTTTCGTGGCGGGCCCTTAGTTCGAGCGCGTCACTAGTCAGGACGCGGTGTAGGCCGAGTGGACGTCGAAGCGCGTTACCTCGGGCTGGGGAATGTCGCCGACCTTCTCGAACGCCGGCCTGAGCCTCTCTGAGAAGAACCTGTCCCAATCGCTCTCTGCCGTCCACCATTCCACTGCGCAGAAGCCATTCTCAGTCGCTCCTGCAGCGTGTGCGAGCAGTCCTTCGGGGGCGCCGGTTCCGTCGTGCCATCCGAGTGCGTCTTGAACCTCGTCGTACTTGTCGATGCTGACACCTGAGAACTGGAGTGTCTGACCCATCGCCATCGTGTAGCCCCCATCCTGTTGAGAGCGTCCTATTCGAACGCCCATTCGCCGTAGTCTCCCACATCTGCCGGCACAACGATGACTTCGGTCCTCGGGGGACCCGGCTGCCCGGGCTGTATCGCTACCAGCTATCGTGGTTGGACGACACGGGAAGTGGCTGGAACATCTCGGCGTACTTCCTCATCGTATAGGCCAATGGCTTTGGGTCTGACTTCGAGCTCAGCATGAAGACGGATTAGACTCGTCGGAGTTCGACCACTGGGATGACGCGGTCGGTCTTGCTCTGGTACTCGCTGAAGATCGGTAGCGCCTCCATTTGGCGGGCAAAAATATCGTCGCGCTTGGGTCCGGTGATTGTGGTGGCAATGGCGTCGAACTTCTCCGTCCCGTACTCGACCTCGACCCCGGGGTTCGCCGCCAGATTGTGGTACCAGTCCGGATGGCGAGACGCACCCGCCTTGGACGCGAATATATAGAGGACACCGTCCCCTCCGACCTGGCAGACCACTGGAGTCGTTCGGCTCAAGCCCGTCTTGGCTCCAGTAGTGGTGAGGAGCAGGTACATATGCTGTCCGCCTACGACGCCGCCATTGCCGCGGAACTCCTCGATGACCTTGGCGTTGTAGTCGTCCATCTCCGCCACGCGCACTTCCTTGATCCTGTTGACATTGACCTGCCCTCGAGGCCGTCACACTATCGGCCGCGGCCTCCCTGAGCACCCCGACCTGCGAGTGCGGGCAAACAGCACGCCCACGCCGCAACCCGATCGACGCGACCGCCAGTTAACCCAGATCGCCCGGCGGGGCGGTCTCTCCGCTGACTTCAGAGCTGTTCGAACGCGGCCATGGTGAGGACGGCGTCGCCGACGACGTCAGAGGAGTCCAGGTCGGCCTCGAGGCGCAGCACCCAGTCGTGGTGGCCGTCAGGGTCGTCAAGCGTCTGGGTGACTTTCCATTTGCGTCCGTTGGCTTGTAGATGGAACAGCGCCGACGAGCGGGCGTCGGCTCCGATGCCGACACTGTCGTACTCCGCGAAATACCCGCCGGACGCCGTTTCCCATCGTGCCGCGTCCCAGCCGGCGCCACCGTCCAGGTCGCCGAGGCGGGCGAAGTCCCGACGGGCGAGCAGCTCGACATGGTGAAAGGCGGCGTTGCGGACCATCACCGTGAACGCCCGGGTATTGGCGGTCACGACGGCGGGGACCGGCCCGGCCGCCGCCGCTCGGAGTGACAGCACTGCCAGGTCGACGAGGGTCTGATCGGGGTGGGTGAGCGCCTCCCATTCGTCAAGCAGGCTGGAGTCGACTTGGCGGACCAGCTCTCCGAGCCATTCGGTGATGTCGACCAGCTCGTCGGTCTTGTCGTCCTCGGGGACCGATTGCACCAGTCCCCGGTAGGCGTCGGTCAGGTAGCGCAGCAGCAGGCCTTCCGAGCGGGCCAGGCCATAGAGGGCGACGTAGTCGGAGAAACCGAGCGCCCGTTCGAACATGTCGCGCACCACCGATTTCGGTTTCACGTTGAAGTCGGCCGCCCAGGGGTGGCGGGCTCGGTAGGCGTCGAACGCGTCGTACAGGTCGTCGCCGAGCGGTTTCGGCCAGGTGAGCTTGTCGAGGATCTCCATCCTCTGCTCGTATTCGACTCCTTCGGCTTTGAGCCGGGTGACAGTCTCGGCCCGGAGCCGGTCGAGTTGGGCCGCGAGCACCGGGCCGGGGTTGTCCAGGGTGGCCTCGACAATCGAGACGGCGTCGAGCTCCCAGGTCTCCGATGGCGCCAGCCGTGGCAGCACATCAAGTACGAACGGTCCGAGCGGCTGGTTGAGGGCGAAGTCGGCTTGCAGATGCTCGGTGACCCGCACTCGCCGGCCCTCCTGGTCTGGGGTTTCGAGCCGTTCCAATGCGCCCGCGGCGAGCAGGGAGCGGTACATGGCTATCGCCGAGCGGATAAGGCGGCGCTGCGCCGGGCGGCTCTCGTGATTGTCGGTGAGCAGGTGGCGCAGGGCGGCGCAGCCGTCGCCGGGGCGATCGAGGACACCGAGCAGCATGGCGTGGGTCACTTTGAAGCTCGATCGGAGGGGTTCGGGTGGGGCGGCGACGAGCCGGTCGAAGGTGTCCTCGTTCCAAGGGACGAACCCTTTCGGGGGCTGAGCGCGGACCAGTTTGCGGCGCTTCTTCGGGTCGTCTCCGATCTTGGCCAGCGCCCGCTCGTTGTCGATGACATGTTCCGGGGCCTGAACCACGACGCTGCCTTCGACGTCGTAGCCGGCCCGGCCGGCTCGGCCGGAGATCTGGTGAAACTCGCGGGCGCTGAGCAGCCGGCTGACCGTACCGTCGTATTTGGCCAGCCCGGTGAGCAGCACGGTACGGATCGGGACGTTGATGCCGACGCCGAGGGTGTCGGTGCCGCAGATGACTTTGAGCAGCCCAGCCTGAGTCAGTCGCTCGACCAGGCGTCGGTAGCGGGGCAGCATCCCGGCGTGATGCACGCCGATTCCGGCCCGGATGTAGCGGCCGAGGGCCTGGCCGAAGCCCGCCGAGAACCGGAACCCGGCGATCTCTTCGCCGATGCGATCCCGTTCGCTGCGGCTGGCGACCGGCGTGCTGGTAAGCGCCTGGGCCCGGGCCACCGCGTCCTTCTGGGTGAAGTGCACCACGTAGATGGGCGCCTTGCCGCCGGCCAAGAGGGTATCGATGGTCTCGTGGATGGGGATGCGGGCGTAGCTGTAGTCGAGCGGGACAGGCCGGGTCGCGGAGCGGACCACCGCCACGGGCCGACCGGTGCGCCGGCGCAGATCGGTCTCGAAGCGGCCGGTATCGCCAAGGGTGGCCGACATGAGCAGGAACTGGGCCCGGTCCAGTTGGAGCAGCGGTATCTGCCACGCCCAGCCGCGGTCAGGGTCACCGTAGAAGTGGAACTCGTCCATTACCACCTGGTCGACCTGCGCCCCGGCTCCCTCCCGCAGGGCCAAATTGGCGAGGACCTCGGCGGTGGCGCAGATGACCGGGGCGTCGCGATTGACCGCGGCGTCGCCGGTGGCCATCCCGACCCGTGCCGCCCCGAGCTCGCCGGCCAAATCGAAGAACTTCTCCGACACCAAAGCCTTGATCGGAGCGGTATACCAGGAGCGGCGGCCTTCGCACACGGCGCAGAAATGAGCCGCCAGAGCGATCAGACTCTTACCGGACCCGGTCGGGGTGTTGACGATGACGTGGCTGGCCGACATCGCCTCGAGGACGGCCTCTTCCTGGGCCGGGTACAAGGTGATGCCCCGCTCGTCTGTCCAGGCCAAGAACCGCTCCAGCGGGGATTCGACGGCCAACTCGGCGGAGTCGCCAAGACGAGCGGGGAGATAGTCGGCGAGGCGAGCCACCCGACCATGCTGCCCGCTCCGAACCGGTACCGGCACTGCGGTCACGGCTCGGCCGCCACCGTTTCCACCGGCAGGCAGGACCATGCACGCCACGACGCCCGACACGGTCCCGGTGTCGCGCCTACTATGCACTCCGTGATCGTCGACAGGCTCGACATTTCGGCAGAGCAGTTCGAGCACGCCACTGGGTGGGAGATCAAACCCGAAGGTGCTTGCAGGGCCGACGTCTGCGTACCCCTACCAGACGGAGACTTCGATCTGACCGCCGCCACCGACCGCCTCGGGATGTCGATCGTGGCCGAACCTGACCACGCCCTGTGGGCCATAGGCCCCGAGACCCTGGGCAGCCGAGCGCTGGCCAGCGCTGACGCTTCCGACTTCTCCCTGCCCGACCTCGACGGAAACCCATTCCCGATCACGTCGCTGCGCGGCCAGAAAGTCCTGATCGTCTCCTGGGCTCCGTACTGAGGCTGCCGCTGGGACCTGCCCGGGTGGCAGGCACTAAGAGAAGACCTGCACCCCCGAGGACTCGAAGTCGTCGACGTGTGTCTCGAGATGGCGGGAGCCGAGGTGGCCCGCCCCTTCGTCGCCGCCGCGGCGTCCACCCACCCGTCCCTGATCGACCAAACCCACTACATGGATGCCCGGTTCGGCGTGACCAATATCCCCCAGGTCGTGTGGCTCGACGAGCACAGCACCATCGTCCGACCGCCCCACCCAGCCGACCCTCTCCCCATCGGCGAAGCGGCCCTCGGCATAGTCGAGATGATCGGCGGGATGGACGAACGGCAGCGCTACGTCGCTGCTGTCACCGACTGGGTGCAGAACGGACCGGACAGCCCGCACGCCCTCAAGCCCGACGAGGTAATCGCGGGTTCCGGGTCGCGCTCACCCGCCATCTCCCAAGCGGCCGCCCATTTCGAGATGGCCCAACACCTCTGGCGCCAAGACGGCTTCACGGATCAGGCCATCGCCCACTTCAACGCCGCCCACAGCCTCCAGCCCGACAACATCACCTACAAACGCCAGGCCTACTCAGCCCTGTCCGTATCGCGCTCCAGCGGCGACGACCCTGATGGCTGGACCCGGTTCCGCCAAGCCCCCCAAGACGGGGAGGACTGGCCGTTTGGCTCCGACTTCAACAAAGACATGGTCCGCTTCCAACCCGAACTAGCGGCCCGACTCAACATCCCGGGCGCCCAGAGCAACTAGACCGCACCTCCAGCGCAGGCGGTCGCACAACCGGCCCTGTGACCAGGAGAACCCGCCCGGCAGTGGCAGACCGCATCGGCCCACACCCATTTCCACCCACGGCGCCGGATGCCGAAGGATCCGGTCGCTAGCCGCGCTCCCGGCGGACAGTGGCCCGGCGACCTCTGATCTTGGAGCCACGCAAAGCCTCGATTACTTCCCCTGCCGCCGCTTCGGGCACGTCAACCAAGGAGAAACGCTCGGCGATCTCGATGGCGCCCACATCTGCACCGCTCAGGTGGGTTTCGCCGGTGATCGCACCTACAAGGTCCTGGGGGCGAACACCGGCGTCGCGCCCGACACTGACATAAAGGCGTGTGGTTCCCTCCGTAGACGAACGCGGCGTCCGCCTGGCCCGCCCCTTGCCGACATCCCGACCTCGACCTGACACCGGGGTAGCCACCCCGGCGTCGGGAATGTCCTCACCGTCATCGTCGGCGCCACCGGTAGCCGCGTGCGCCACCTTGACTGCGGCCAGAGCTATCTCCATGACATCGAACTCGTCCGCCAGTGACTCGACCACCACCCGAAAGCCGTCAAAGTCGTCCTCGAGGATCGTCTCCCGGACCAACGCACGGGTCAGGTCGACACGGCGGGCCCGGACTTCGGCAACCGTAGGCACCTTCTCGATGGTGATGTGCCGTTTGGTCACCCGCTCGATGGTCTTCAGCATTCGATGCTCGCGGGGTTCGACGAGCGTGATAGCAACCCCCTCCCGCCCGGCGCGCCCCACCCGTCCCACCCGGTGGACATACGACTCCACCGACGAAGGGACGTCGTAATTGGCGACGTGCGACAGTTTCTCGATATCCAGGCCGCGGGCGGCGACATCAGTAGCGACAAGCAGCTCCGCCGTCCCGGCACGCAAGCGACCCATCACCAGGTCCCGCTGCTCCTGGCTCATGCCGCCATGAAGGGCTTCAGCCCGATAACCCCGGCCGTTCAGTGTCTCGGTGAGATTATCCACGGCGTCACGCGTCCGGCAGAACACCAGGGCCGCGGCCGGCGCCTCCGCGTCGAGGATACGCCCAAGTGCCGCCGCCTTCTGGGCCCGCTGCACTACGAATGCCTTATGTCGCACACGGGGCGTCGCCTGGTCCGCGGCCGATCGCTCGGTGATCCGGATGCGCACCGGATCACTCAGGTATCGGCGGGCGATCGCCTCGATCCGAGCCGGGATAGTGGCAGAGAACAGCACCGTCTGCCGTTCGGCGGGAACGTCGGCGAAAATCGCATCGATATCCTCTGCGAATCCCATATCGAGCATCTCGTCCGCCTCGTCGAGCACCACCATCCGCAGAGCAGAAAGGCGTAGCGTTCCCCGCCGGAGATGATCGACCGCACGACCCGGCGTCGCCACCACCACATCCACGCCGGAATGCAGAGCCCGCAGTTGTCGACCGATCGGCTGACCGCCGTAGATCGGTACGACCCGCACGCCCAGCTCACGACCGTATCGGTGCAGCGCCTCCGAGACCTGCATAGCCAGCTCCCGAGTCGGCACCAAGATCAGCGCCGACGGGTCCCGCTCGCGGCCCCCTACCCCCAATTGCTGCAAGATTGGCAAGGCGAACGCCGCCGTCTTGCCCGTTCCCGTGGCCGCCTGGCCCACCACGTCGCGGCCCTCGAGCAGCACCGGAATTGCTGCCTGCTGGATCGGCGTCGGCTCCTCATAACCCAGCGCAGAAAGGACCCCGAGCAGCCCCGGAAGCAGGGCCAACTCGGCGAAAGTGACCGGCCGGTCGATCTGGAACTCGGTCACGGCACTAACCTCCTAGGGCTGCGGTCGGCGGGGGGCCAACAGGACAAGGGCCCAGCCACACTAGGAGGTCCGACCGTGGTTCTAGTGCACGGCGCGTTCGCCGACGCTGGAAGCGGGGAGGGGTGGCCGAGCGCGGCCAGGTTCGCACTAAGTGCCCGCCACGAAACAACTTGACGCAATTCTCTCGTAAACATGCATGTCGTGGCACAGGACTTGTTCCAAGTTGTTTCGTGTCGGGCACTAAGGTCAGGAAAGGTGGTCTTGGTGGATAAACCGTCCGAAGTTCGCGATGACGAGAAGAAGGACCTGCGAGACAGGTTCATCCAGGAGCGGGGATATTGGAACCCGTTTTGGGATGGCTTACTCCAGTTGGACCCAACCTTCTTCGAGGCGTATCTGAACTTCTCATCAGTACCGTGGCGCAGCGGTGTGCTCGAGCCGAAAGTGAAGGAGCTCATCTACATTGCGGTCGATGCAGCCACGACCCACCTCTACGAGCCCGGATTGCGACAGCACATTCGCAATGCCATTGGCTACGGCGCAACGAAGGAAGAGATCATGGAGGTCCTCGAATTAGTGAGCGTCCTGGGCATCCATGCGTGCACGATGGGTGTGCCTATCCTCCTTGAGGAGTACTCACGTGCGGCCGAGGGAGACTGACGAGCGCGGACCGGTCCGGCAGGATGGGGACAGCTCGATTCGTCGTCAGGGGAGAGTCCCTGGTTTTTGGCCGACTCACCTCTTCCTGGTCACAGCGGCCCAAGAACGTCAGTCGTGGCGCCGTAGCCCGGCCCAACCTCAAGGACGTCGTCACCGAGGTCCGAGTCGCCGAGCGCCCAAGGGAGGATGCCAGCCCGAGCTCGAGATGCTGCTTCAGCCGAAACTCCCGGACCAGCTAGCGGCGTCGGTCAAACGCGCTCGAGATCCGACCACGGCACTACCCCAGATGAGCACCAAGACGCCGTAGAGCCCGAGGGGTGCGGCGGCGGCCGGCCCAAAGGCGGTAGCCGCGAGACCTGCGGCGATGGCGAAATCGCGCATGGACCCGCTGGCTCAATGGTGATAGCCGTGGTAAAGACCAGGACGGCGAGTAATTCCAATGTCGTTGGAGTCGTGGTGGCGTGACTTCGCGCTGCCGAGGCCCGGTTCGAAAGGGACGGCGCCTCAGCCGCCGACTAGAGCCGGCTCACAGCCGATGCCACCGAGGACGGGATCGATCAACATGAAGCCGCTGTCCGCGCCAGGATAGGCCCGTGACGGCGCGACGGGGCCACGGCGTCGGTGCTCAGCGGGAGGCGAGCGGGGCGACGACCCGACGACCCCCGCCGCCACCGCACAGCCCACCGCGTCCCGAAGCGCGTGGGTGACGATCATCGGGTGCTCGGTGAGACGAGGGCAACTAGCGCGTTGAGCAGGCCAGGGGTGTCCGGGGCCTCCATGGTCACGATCACCTGACCAGCCGTGATCTCCATCACGAACCGGGTCTGAGAACAACAGCTGACCTCCGAAGCGCAGAGCCCGGCCAGTTGGGCGACCGCACCGCCCGCAACCGGGTAGCGCAGCCGAACGACCTCGCCGGTGCGCTCCACCGACGTCGCGGCCTCAACGACACGCCGCCACTGGCCGAGGCGATCAGTGATGTCCTCCTCGTCCAACGAACACCCCCACGCCCTGGGACCGGAACGAGATCTCTCGCTGGTGACATCGAGATCGGTCTCGCAGCCGCAGCCCTTTCCGCAGCGTTCAGAACCGGGCTCTCGGGCGGCCAGGCGGCCAAGGACCGCTTGGAGTTGGCGCGCGAACGCCCCGAGCTCGTCGAGTTCGCCGTGAACCTGAGCGATCCGCTCGACAAGGAACCCGCGCAGACGGGCCTGCAGCGACCGGCACTTGCCGTTGGGCCACGCCGCTACGAGCTCGGCGATCTCCTCCAAGGTCATGCCGATACCCTTGGCCCGGGCGATGAAGGCCAGTTCGTCGAGGGCGGACTCGTCGAAGACCCTGTATCCGTTGGTGGCCCGTCGGGCCGGGGACAACAGCCCGACCCGCTCGTAGTAGCGCACCGTCGAAGGTGCCAGTCCAGCAGACTCGGCAAGTTCAGCGACTCTGAGGCCTTCCATTGCCCCCAGCGTAAACCTTGAACCCAACTTCAAAGTCAAGCGCCCGGTTCGATGTTGCCCACGGTTTGCGGTCCGGGCACGCGGTTCCTCCCTGGGTCGCGGGACCGCCGCCACGACCTCGGCCGTGCTGGTTAGGGGCGCCCTTCAAGGATTAGATTGAGCGGCGTTGCCCGGCGTCAAGGGCGGAGACGAGACCGAAATCGATGACGACGGCCCAAGTCGGGGTTACCAGGCCATCGCCGGGCTCGAGACTGTGAGATGGGGGCTCGCTCGGTTCAGCTACTTCTAGGGACAGCGAAGGGCGCGAAACAAGGAGCAGGATATGGCTGACCAACATGAGTACGCCGGGCGAGTGGCAATTATCACGGGCGGCGGTCGCGGCTTTGGCAAAGCGTTCGCCCGCGCTATCGCCGACCGGGGCGGGCACGTGGTGCTTGCAGATATCGACTTGGCGGCAGCCGAAGCTGCAGCGAAGGAAATTCGTGATGCGGGAGGCGGTGCTTCAGCGGTTCGGTGCGATGTGGCTGCGGAGGCCGATGTGGATCGCCTCATCACTGAGGTCGTGGCGTCTCACGGCGGGATTGACGTGTTGATCAACAATGCCGGTCTCCACTCCGCCGAGTACGGCCAGCCAATGGGCGTGCTCGGTACTGAGAAGGTGCGGAGACTCTTCGACGTGAACATCATGGGTGTCGTTCTGTGTAGCCTCGCCGCTCGCTCGGCGCTGGCAGCCCGCCAGGGGGCCTGCGTTTTCAACATCTCGTCGTCGGCCGCCTATGCGTCAGGAGGAGCCTACGGTGTGTCGAAGCTCGCGGTCCGGGGGTTGACGATGGCCTTCGCCCGAGAGTTCGGTCCGGACGGGATCCGAGTGAACGGAGTCGCCCCTGGCTTGCATCTCACTGACACGATCCGGGCGGAGCTCTCCAAGGAGACGATCGCGGCGGTGCAGAGCCAGCAGATCCTCCCACTGGATGGCGACGAGCGCGACATTGTCGAGACGATGTTGTTTCTATGCTCGGACCGAGCTCGTTTTATCACCGGCGAGACGCTTCGGGTTACAGCCGGCTACGCGCTCTGTATCTAGCCAAGGATAAGTGGAGGAAACGCGGTGAATGTAGGCTTCATCGGGCTCGGGTCCATGGGATCCCGGATCGTGAACCTCCTGCTCACGGGCGGGCACACGGTAACGGCATGGGCACGCAGGCCCGCTTCGCTCGAGCCATTCGCTGGCATGATTCACGAAGCGGCATCGCCTCGAGAGGTGGCAAGAAGCAGCGAGCTGGTCGGGCTGTGCGTGTGGGACGAGCAGGACATCGAGGACGTTCTCCTGCGGGCGGACGGCGTGCTGGCCGGTCTCAACCCGGGTGCCGTGGTGAGCATCCACAGCACCATCTCTCCGGCCGCGTGCCAGCGTCTCGCTCACGAGACGAGCCAGGCCGGAGGTCACCTGATCGACGCGGCGGTCAGCGTCGGAGCGGCGCTACCGAAGGTGCTCATGATGGTGGGCGGCGAAGACGCCGCTGTCGCGCAATGCCGCCCTGCTCTCAGCGCGGTTGGTGATCCGTTGCTGCATCTGGGACCCGTTGGCAGCGGGCAGCTGGCGAAGCTCGTCAACAATACGATGGTCACAGCGACCATCGGACTGGGAGAGGACGCCATCGCGTTCGGAGCGGAACTCGGCCTCGACCCCACGGTCCTGGCCGCGGCGTTAGCTGCCGGGTCGGCTGGCGGCACCTGGACCCGCTTCGTCAGCGCGACAGCTGGGCGTCCTCGCGATCCCCACGCCACCGAATGGGCCCGGAAGGATGTCGGATTGGCCCGAGAGGTCGCCGCCCAGGCCGGTCTTGTACTTGATCGGGATCTGCTGAGGCTTGCCAATCGGGGCATAGATGTCGTCGGCTAGGCCACGAGGGACCCCGCATCGCCGATCCCTTGGAGCGCTCATCTGCGGATCCACGTCGTCGCCGGCGTCGGACGAGCAGGAGGACCTGTCTAGGCCTCCTTGTTGCCTGTTGCCCGACTGGTGACGGTTCCAGACGTTTCGCGGTGGGAATATCTGTCCTATGGCGATCATCGAGGACCTGCGGGACTGGCGAGGCAGAGACGGGTTGGCGGCTGATGGCGACAAGGTCGGGAAGCTGGTCGATGTCTATTTCGACGTCGAGTCCGACCAGCCCCTCTTTCTGGTCGTCGAGACCGGCCGAAAAGGCCCGTTCGTCCTGGCTCCGGCGTGGAACGCGGCCACTTCTCCCGAGCACATCACGTTGGCCTACCAACCGGCAGCCTTCGAGCGGGCACCCACCGTCGACCCGGGTCGGGGGTTGAGCGTCGAGGAGGAGCAGAAGCTGTTCGCCTACTACAAAGTCGACTATCAGCCGTCCAACACCGGCAGCCGGCGACGTCTTATACGCCGTTAGACGGCGGGTGTTGACCCGGTACGGTGTCTCCCTATTCCTCTGACATTTCGTCATGCCTCTGTCTCGAGGGGGGCTGCGTTACGCCGTTCCTGGTCGTTGCCGACTGACTGCGTCCGCTCGTCGGGTCGAACTAAGGGTTTCCTAGATGCCGATCGACAGACGGCCCTGAACAATGGTTCGGGGTCCTGTGGGGAGCTCCGGCGGCGGAAGCCGTGATCAGGTGCATTCATCTTCAGGACGGAGATCGTTGTGCCAGAGGTGACGGATGCCGCTGACGACCGACCGTTGGTAGAGAGAGGATCACCTTGGAGAATCCGCAGGGCGGCGACGTTATCGAGCAGCTGGTCACTTCGGAGCTGAAGGTCGGCTGACCATGGCGGCTCTCAAGGGCGATCTCGCGCACCCAGTGGCGTGGCTGCGGGCCCGTGACCGCAACTTGGCGGCTACTCGGCGGGCTTTCAGGGCGGCGATCGTCATGCCGGCGGTGTTCGCGGTCGCCGACAATGTGATCGCTAACCCGGTGGTGGCCACCTTCGCCTCGTTCGGATCGTTCGCCCTGCTGCTGCTGGTCGGCTTCGGCGGGCCGATGCGCTCCCGGCTGACCGCTCAGGCCGCGTTGTCGGTGACCACGGCTGCGTTCATCTGCCTGGCCACGCTGGCCTCCAAGACGGCATGGCTAGCCGTGGTGGCCATGGCGATCGTCGCCTTCGTCGTCTTGTTCGCCGGGGTGGTGAGCTCGGTGCTGGCCAGCGCCACCACGGCGCTGCTGCTGGCGTTCATCCTGCCGGTGTCGATTCCGGCCCCGGCGTCGTCGATCCCTTATCGCCTCGAAGGCTGGGGTATCGCCGCGGGGGCCGCCTTCCTGGCCGTGGCCCTGTTGTGGCCCGGCCCGGCCGAGGATCCTATGCGGCGGCCGGTTACCGTGGCGATCCGGGCCCTGGCCAGCCGGCTTCGTTCGGACGTCGCGGTGACGCAGGGCGACGAGCCTGGGAGTGGGGCGGCCCGGGAGGCGGTAGTAACCGGAGCCGACAACGCGGTGAGCGGGTTGCGCCGGGCATTTTTCGCCTCCCCGTACCGTCCGACCGGATTGAGCAGCGGGGCTCGGAGCGTCGTCCGGCTGGTCGATGACCTCGGCTGGCTGGACGACATCGTTCGTCAGGAGGCCCCTAGCCGCCCCGGGCACCCGATCAGCCGGGCCGCCTGCCGGGTGGAGCTGGCGGCGGCCGCCGTGTTGGAGCAGTCGGCCCAAGCGCTCGATACGCCAGAAGAGTCGGTGGCCGCGCTCCATGCCGCAGACGGCAGCCTCGACCGGTCGCTCGACGACCTAGAGCGGAGGGTCACCGTCGATCCGCCCATCCATCCGGTGACGCCAGCCGCCGAGATGGTCGCCGCCGAGGTGACCACCGGGGCGCCTGACGACCCGGCGCACGACGCCGACGAGACGGAGCTACGGATCAGCGAGTTCCTGACTTCCCTCGACCCGAGCTTCCGGGCTCAGGAGGTGAGCTACGCCGTCCGGCAGGTGGCGACCAAAGTCGAGTTCGCCACCCTCGCCGAGCAGCGCAGCATTCTCGACCGTTTTTTGGGCCGCCAGCCGACGGGGTTGCCGGGCACCCGGTCCACCGCCTCAGAGCTGGCGGCGGCCCACGTGGGACGCCATTCGGTGTGGCTCCACAACAGCATCCGGGGTGCCGTGGGCCTAAGTCTGGCTACGCTGATCACCACCCAGAGCGGAGTCCAACACGGCTTCTGGGTGCTGCTGGCCACCCTGTCGGTGTTGCGGTCCAATGCCCTCAGCACCGGCCAGAACGCGTTTCGGGCCCTGGCTGGAACGGTGGTCGGGTTCATCGTGGGCGCCGCCCTGCTCGCCGCCATCGGCACCAACCGGGACGTGTTGTGGGCGCTGCTCCCGTTCGTCGTGCTCCTGTTCGGGCTCGCCCCGGCCACCATCTCGTTCGCCGCCGGGCAGGCTGCGTTCACCTTGACGCTGGTCATCCTGTTCAACATCATCCAACCGGCCGGGTGGCGGGTCGGGGTCATCCGAGTCGAGGACATCGCCATCGGCTGCGGGGTCAGTCTTCTCGTGGGCATCATGTTCTGGCCCCGAGGGGCGGCCTCTGCGTTCGGACAGGCACTGGCCGAGGCCTACCAGGACAGCGCTCGTTACCTTCAAGCGGCAGTTGAGTTCGGGATGGGGCGCTGCGACATGAGCACCCCGGAGCGTCCCGGGCCATCCAACGAGTCGTTGCGGGCGGCTGCCGCGTCGCGCCGCCTGGATGACGCCTACCGGGGATACCTGGCCGAGCGGGGAGCGAAGTCCATCTCTCTGGCCGACGCCACGACCCTGCTCAACGGGGTGGCCGGTCTGCGCTTGGCTGCCGACGCTGTGCACGACCTGTGGCTAGGCGACGATTGCATGGTCCCCGGCGATCGGGCCGCGGCCAAAGCCGAGCTGGCGGCGATGGCCGACCGGGTGGTCGGGTGGTACGACAGGCTGTCCGCCAGCCTGGGTGGCCCGGGGGCGGTCCCTGATCCCCTGCCGTCGGACCCGCTGGCCGACGAACGGTTGGCGGCCACTGTCCGCCACGACCTCCGCGACACCGACGGGCTGGCCAACGCCACGGCCGTGCGGATGGTCTGGACCGGCGACCATCTCGATGCCGCCCGCCGGTTGGCCGACAGCCTGGTCGGGCCCACCCGCAAGATCGCTGAGCGCCATCCGTTGCGCCGCATCGACGCGGCGATCCCGTGGCGGGTGTGGCCCGCTCGCCACCACGCCACCGCCGCCTGAAGCGCGAATAACTCACACAGGCGGTGGCGGCCAAGCCCATAGTCAACTCGGCGTTACCGTAGCGAGACCCTCGGTCGTACCACCGATTTGGAGGATCGATGACTACCGGAGCCCCCACCCCTGCGATCGCACGCCAGCCGCGGCCCGGGCGAGTTGAGCCAAACCAGTCTGCGGCCCGCCCCGCTGGGACGTTGTTGTCGGTCAACGTCGGCTTGCCGAAGGATGTGCCCTGGCAAGGGAGGGTTGTGTTTACCGGGGTCTTCAAGGACCCCGTGCCCGGTTCCCGCCGGGTCGGCAGACTCAACGTTGACGGTGATGGTCAAGGAGATCTGGCGGGGCATGGCGGCGAGCAGCGCGCGGTGTTCGTCTACCAGATCGACTCGTATCGGTACTGGGAACGCGAGCTTGGCCGACACGACTTCGTGTACGGGCAGTTCGGCGAGAACTTCACCGTGGAGGGACTAGGCGACGACGAGGTGTGCGTTGGCGACCGCTACCAGATTGGCACCGCTAGCTTCGAGGTAACGCAACCTCGTGTCACCTGCTATCGCGTCGGGATCCGCATGAATGATCCGCGGATTCCCGCGTTGCTCGTGTCCCACCACCGTCCAGGCTTCTACTTCCGGGTGCTCGAAGAGGGCCTGGTACAGGCAGGCGACAAGATCATCAAGCTCTCCACGGGGCCCGAGCAGATGACGGTCGCGGATGTCGACGGGCTGCTCTACCTGCCCGGGCACACGCGCCAGGGGCTGATGCGAGCACTCCGGGTTCCCGCCCTCAGCCCAGGCTGGCAGGGCTCGTTTCGGGCTCTGCTGAATGAGGAACCCGGCAGCGGCAACGCTGGCCTCGCGGTCACGAGCCCGCCTCCCGCCTGGCCCGGCTTTCGTGACCTGACTGTCAAAGCAATCACGCCCGAAAGCGACTCGGCGATCTCGATACGGCTGGAGGACCCCACGGGCGCTCCACTACCGGCGGCTCGCCCAGGTCAGTACCTCACTCTGCGCGTCCAGCCCGACAAGCGGCAGCGGGCGCTGCTACGCAACTACTCGCTCTCCGGACCACCAGGAGCGGGCTACTACCGGGTAACCGTCAAGCGCGAACACGGTGGCGCGGCCAGCGGCTATCTGCACACCCGTCTCGCTGTCGGCGACCAACTCGAGATAGCAGCACCACGCGGCACGTTCATCCTCGATCGGACGCACGCGCCAGTGCTGCTGATCAGCGCCGGGATCGGTGCCACCCCCGTTCTCGCCATGGTTCAGGCACTGGCGCAGGAGCGCTCCGACCGAGAGATCTGGTGCCTGTACGGGGCACGCAACGGTCGCGAGCACCCGTTCGCCGCCGAGGCCCGTGACCTACTCGTCTCGCTGCCCAACGCACGGCGCCATGTGTACTACAGCCGCCCCGGCCCGAATGACCTCGAAGGCCGCGACTTCGACCGTGCGGGACGTCTCACCGCGCTAACGATCGCCGAACTGAAGCCACCCTCCGATGCCGAAGCATACCTGTGTGGACCCACAGCCTTTATGAACGAAATCAGCGCGGGTCTGGCCGCCTTAGGGTTCGATGCCTCCCACATCCACACCGAACTGTTCGGGCCGGCACCGGGCGAGACGCCGGGGATCGCAGCCACCCCGGCGCGGCCGCCCCACCCACCGGCCGGCCAGCCCGGAAACGGCCCGACGATCGCGTTCGCCCGTAGCGATCTCACGGTCCCGTGGAGCAGCGACTACGGCACCCTGCTCGAACTAGCCGAGTCCTGCGACGTACCTGTCCGCTGGTCATGCCGCACCGGCGTCTGCCACACCTGCGAGACGACGCTCATCGCAGGGAATGTCGATTACAGCCCCGACCCGGTTGAACCTCCCACTCAGGGAAGCGCGCTCATCTGCTGCTCACAGCCCAGCGACGACATAGTGCTCGATCTATGACCGGCGTCGCCGTCGGTGGGCGCGCTGACCGGCCGCGTAGTCGGCGAAGGTACTGCCGGGTCGGCGCGACCCGGTCGCCGACATCTGGGTGACGTAGTCACCGGACATTGCCCAGTGGAAATGAGGGGTACCCCCGGGGAGCACGATGACGGCGCCTGGCGGGTACGTCTGTAGTCGTTCGTTGTCAAAGCGGCGCACGTGCCCCTCACCCTGTCGGGGGAGGAAAGACTCCTGCTACCGGGTTCGTCTCTTGGCGCCGTCTCATTTTTGACGAGCCGGGGTTAGGCTCGGGATGTGCGGATAGTTTCGCTACTGCCGTCTACGACCGAGATCCTGTTTGCGATCGGCGCCGGTGAGGAGGTCGTCGGGGTGACGTTCGAATGCAACTTCCCCCCGGAAGCCCGCTCCCGGCGTATCGTTTCGTCCTCGTCGCTGCCAGCGGGCTTGAGCCCAGGCCAGATCGACGCGGAGGTCCGAGCCCGTCTCGCCGCCGGGGAGGACCTCTACCACCTGGACGATGGAGCGTTGCGGGATCTCGCCCCGGACCTAGTGGTCACCCAGGATCTGTGCGCGGTGTGCGCGGTGGACGTCGACACGGTGGATGCCGCGCTCGAACACTTGGGCTGCGACGGGAGGGTGTTGACCGTCGACCCTGCCACGCTGGCCGAGGTCCTCGAGTCCGTCCTGTCGATCGGAGCCGCCACGGGCCGTTCGAACCGCGCCATTCGAGTAGTGAGCGATCTGCGGTCCCGGCTGTCCGCGGTGGAGAGTGCTGTGATGGGCCGACGCCGGCCCCTGGTGGCGGTGGTCGAGTGGACCGATCCTTTGTTCTCTGCCGGGCATTGGGTACCCGACATGGTCGAGGCCGCGGGCGGGATCAGTGTGCTTGGGGTTTCGGGAGGACGCTCGGTCACTTTGCCGCCGGAGAGGCTCGCCGACTGCGGCGCGGACCTTGTCGTTGTCGCGCCCTGCGGGTACGACTTGGTCGGTGCGACCGAGCTTGCGGCCGCTTTGGTAAAGGAGGCGGAAGTGCCACCAGGGTCGGCGGTCTGGGCAGTGGACGCGGACGCCGCGTTTGTTCGCCCCGGCCCTCGTCTGGTGGACGGGATCGAAGCTCTGGCGGCTATGTGTCATCCAGAGGTGGTGACGAGCCGGCCGGACCTCGCGGCGGTTATACGCGACCGTTCGCAGGTGAGGACGCGCACATGATCGTCGGTGGCCGACGACTTTCGGAGAACGGCGGAGCCATCCCTTTAGACCGAGGAGGGCCGAGACCGTAGGATCCGACTGTGACGATCAGAGCCGTGCTCGTTGATGGCGGCGGAGTGCTTGTCGTCCCACACGATGAGCCGGTCGTCGCCGCGTTGGACACGGCCCGAGTTCGCCTTCAGGGACCGGACTTTGAGCGTGCCCACTTCTTGGCGATGGCTTCGGTTGACCGGGGTGTGCCCGCGAGCGGGCCGGAGCCGCCCTACATCCAGGCGTATGCCGCGGCTCTCGGAATATGGCCGGTGGAGCAAGAGCGCGCCGTGGCTGCCCGGAGTGAGCTGTTTGCGGCGCCCGCCTGTACCGTGTGGCGTCGTACTCTCCGTGAGTCAGTCGAGGGGTTTCGACGTCTGGCGGAACGCCCGCTTCCTGTGGGCATCGTGTCCAACGCTGACGGCACGGTCGAGGAGCTGCTCCTCCGAACCGGCATATGTCAGCTAGGTACCGGTGCGCGTACTGACCACTTGTGTCCCGAACCCGACGGACATTGCCACATCACCGCACTTGACGAACTTCAGTTGGCCTGAGGGCTCCCTACTTGACAGACTGCTGAGAGATTCAGCGGGTTGATCCGACCCACGACTTGAGGAGCGAATCATGAGCGGCGCTTCCACCGAGGGAATCAAGACCGTCCTGGTTCCCGTGTCCGATATAGGCAAGAGCAAGGCGCTGTATGCCGCGTTGCTCGGTATGGAGCCCCAAGCCGATGCCGCCTACTATGTCGGCTTCGATGCTGCCGGACAGCACATCGGGCTGGTACCGGGCGGTGGATCGGAGGCCATGAGCGCGCCGGTGACGTACTGGCACGTGTCGGACATCGAGGCCAAGCTGGCCGAGGTGACCGCCGCGGGTGGCACAGTGAAGGAGCAGCCGCGTGACGTCGGTGGTGGCCGCCTGGTAGCCACCTTCACCGACCTTGACGGGAACGTCCTCGGTCTGCTCCAGGATCCGTGAGCAGCGAGGCGCGCCCTACCGGACCCGGACCGGCGTGAGCGTTCCCGCGCCGCTACCGTCCGGACCAGTTGGGTGTTATGAACCAGCGGCTTCGTAGGCGAGGTAGAGCACCCCGTTGTCGTAGGTCACGCTTCGAGCCAGCGTCCATTTCGTCGGCGGGTCGTCGGGAAAGGGCCGAGGTCCCGCGCCTCGAGTGAGCGGATAGACGAACAGGTGCAGCTCGTCGATCAGACCGTCAGCGATCAGAGACCTTACGAGCGTCCCGCTGCCGCTCACGTAGATGCCGCCATCGACTTCGTCTTTGACCCGGCGGATCGCCTCGGCGCTGTAGGGGCCGAGGATCTCGGAGTTCTGCCAGGTTGCTGCCTCCAGGGTGGAGGAGACGACGTACTTGATGGAATCGTTCATGAATGGAGCGCCCGGGTCCTCCTCAGCTGTCCGGGACGACCACGCCGGCTCGAACATCTCGTAGGTGTTGCGTCCTAGCAGGATGGCCTCGCACCTGGACATGACATTGCCGATGTCCGGCCCCATAGCTTGGTCGAACCCGTAGTCGAAGGTCCAGGTCGGAGCGTCGATCACGCCATCGAGGCTCATGAACTCGTGCACTCTGATCGTTCCCATGGTTGATGGTTCCTTTCGGTCTCGGCCGCGACGTCCTTGCCACCCACTCTTTCCACGAACGGGGAACACCGAATCGACAGCGAGAGCTCAGAGAAATTTCCGGCGCCAACCGTCTACTCAAGGGCGACCCGTTGGCGTACGAGGAATTCGCGTTCGACTATGTTGGTCGTCAGTTCGATAGCTCGGTCGTAGGCTCCTAGTGCCTCGCCGCCGCGACCTGCTCTTGCGAGAAGGTCGGCGCGGGCGGCGTGGTATGGCTGGTAGTTGTCGAGCGCGGCGGGGTCGATTTTAGCGAGCGCGGCGAGCCCCTCGGCCGGGCCGTGGAGCGCTGCGACGGCCACCGATCGGTTCAGGGCAACAACCGGGTGGGGGCGCAGGGCGTTGAGCTGATCGTAGAGGGCGATGATCTGGGACCAGTCGGTGCCTTCGGCGGTGGAGGCGTCGGAGTGCACCGCCGCTATCGCGGCCTGGATCTGGAACGGCCCAGGCTGGTTGCGGCGAAGGCAGGCGGGCACGAGATCGTGGCCTTCGGTGATCAGTGTCCGGTCCCAGCGGGAGCGGGCCTGGTCGGCGAGGCGGACCATGGTGCCGTCGGCGTTGCTGCGGGAGGGCCGGCGGGACTCGGTGAGCAGCATCAGGGCGAGCAGACCGATGGCCTCGGCTTCGTCGGGCATCAGCATGACGAGGGTTCTCCCGAGCCGGATGGCCTCGGTCGATAGATCGGTTCTCGTCAGGCTTTGTCCTGACGTGGCGGTGTGGCCCTCGGTGTAGATCAGGTAGACGGCGGCGAGGACCGAGGCGAGCCGGTCCGGAAGTTCCGCGGCGCGGGGTATGCGGTAGGATGCGTGATTGTCGTGCAGTTTGCGCTTGGCCCGGGCGATCCGTTGCGCCATCGTCGCCTCAGGAACCAGGAACGCCCTGGCGATCTCTGTAGTTTCGAGGCGGGCAAGGAGCCGCAAGATGAGAGCGACCTCCGCGTCGGCGGCGAGCGCGGGGTGTGCGCATAGGAACATGAGCCGGAGCTGGTCGTCGGCGACGACATCGACGAAGTCGTCGAGCCTGTCGAGTTCGGGATTTTGCTCAGGGTCCATGTTGTCGGTGTGGAGTAGGCGCCTGCCTGTTGCAGCTCGTTGTTGAACCCGTCCACCTGGGCGACGCGGCGCGTGGCGTCGGGGGTGGAGAAGTCGAGCTCATAGCTGCTGTCGTGCCAGACGGAGATGAGGTATTGCGGCATGCCTTTTGCTCCTATCGATAGCGAGTCGGTGTCGGGTGGTTGGCGGGTCGTGCGAGCACCGGAACAATGATCGCCGCGGTGACCAGGTGCAGTGCAACAAGGGCAATCTTGCTGGCGGTGGGTGGCCTTGCAACCGGCCACTATGTCCACGGACGGCGAGATCAGATTCGACACCGAAGCTCAAAGTCCCGAATTCGAGCACGCTACAGGCGCGGAACCTTCGGGGCACAAGTGGTGATGAACGACTAGAAATGGCGGGGTGAACAGCTCCTCGGTTGCGCCGTTCCGAGCCGCCTCGCGTTTCTTCGTTGACGCCGTGGCTGCCGTACCGGTGGAACGGTACGAGACCCGGTGGTCTGATGAGTGGCGCGTTCTCGACCTGATCGGTCACGGCAATCGGGCCAACGTACTGCCCGTCGAATATTACGAGCGACCGGTCCCCGTAGCCGGATCGGACTACGTGCTGCCCGAGAACATCGCCGAGCGCGGGCGACAGGCCGTGAGGGAGTTGGGAGACGACCCAGTGGCCGCGGTGCGAGCCGCCTCGGCGCGGGCACTGGCAACAGTGACCGCTGCACCGGACGGCGCCCGGGTCGGCACTCCATTTGGCGAGCAGACGCTCGACACTTACCTGCGGTCGCGCACGGCGGAACTCCTGCTCCACGGGGTGGATCTCGGGACCGATGTCGACCCGCCATCCGCGGCGTTGGTTGAGTGTGGCGCGTTTCTTGTGGAACGGGCGGTGCGGAGAGGCCGCGGCCTGGACGTGGTACGGGCACTCAGCGGGCGCGGTAACCTGCCACCCGATTTCAACGTCTATTGAGCCACCTGCCCCGCTGCGAGTGACCAGGCTTGAAGTATCCGATCGGGCACCAGGGCACGGGCTGTTTGAGTTCGTTTCCGATCCGACTTGAACTTGTCGCTCCAAGTCGATTTCGGGTCCCGCAACCTGGGCGGCTTGAGGTGACACGCGGTGCTCGGGGGCCGGTTTCGTCTGCTGCGCACCGACCGTCACCTCGGTCGGTTCCCTTGGGGCACGGCGGCGAACACGGCGAGGCAGCGCTCCCAGCCCTCGCGGTGGGAGGGTTCGCGGTCTGGGGGGAGGTCGCGGTGGGTGAGGTTCACGATCGTGTCGGCGCCATCGGCGACGAGCACCACCTCGACGGTGCTGCTCCCGGGCGGCAGCGTGGCGTCCTCGGGGATTCCCCAGGTGAAGACCACCCGGTAGGGCGGCTCCACCGCGACGTAGCTGCCGCGCGCCGCGGCCCCGCCGAAGTCGACGGCGAACGTCCCGCCCGGCCGGGCGTCGAGCTCGACGCGCTCTCCAATCCAGGTGACCATCAGCTGGGGATCGGTGAAGTAGGGGAACACGACCTCGGGGGGTGCGGCGATACGCAGGCTGGTGCTGATCACGTCGGTTCGCTCCTCTGGGTCCGGGGATGGGTCCGCTCGACGGACTGCTTCAGGCGGGCGAGCGCGTCGGGCCAGAACTCGTCGAGCAGGGTGCGCAGCGGCTGGAGCGACTCGGACTGCAACGAGTAGAGCCGGCGAGTGCCCTCCCGGCGTTCGGCCAGCAGCCCGGCCCGCTTGAGGACGGTGAGGTGCTGGCTGATGGCCTGCTGGGTGAGATCGAAGTGGGCCGCGATCTGCCCGGCGGGAAGCTCGGCGTGCTGGACGAGCCGCAGGATCTGCCGCCGGTGAGGATCGGCGAGCGCCCGCAGGACCGCGTCGGGTCCAACGGGCGCCGCCGGCTCCTCAGGCTCGGGCGTCATCGATGCTTCATAGCGGAGCGTGATCTCCGCTGTCCAAGCTGGCTCAGTGGGCGGCGTGCTCGGCCCGCCAGGCGTCGAACCGCTCGACGTCGGCGGGTGGGTTGGGGCTGCCGGCGCCCCGGTCGACATAGTCAACGAGGCTGGCGAGGTAGTGCGTCCACCCGGCGCGGCACGTCTCGAAGCACTCGAGGCGGGGGTTGAGGCCGTGGTGGTGGAAGCGCAGCTCAGTGCCGGCGCCGATTGGCTCCAGATCGAAGGTGATCGAGGTCCCGACCCAGTCGGGGGCGGGCTCGCAGTCGAGCACGCTCCAGCGGACCCGCGACGGTCGATCGGCCTCGTCGACCTGGATCACAACCTGCTGGTAGCCCATCAGGAAGTGCAGCCTGTCGCCGGCGCCGGCGCTGCCACCCGCGGGGGTCCACCAGCCGGTCAGAGCGTCGATGTCGGTCAGCGCCGAGAACACGGCGTCGGGGGCGGCGGCGAACGTCATCGTCGAGCGGAAGTCGTCGGTGGTAATGGTGGGAGTGGTACTCACAGCTGGTTCCTTTCTCATGTCCTGTCTGTACAAGTCATCTCTTGTACAAGGAATAACTTGTAGAGTAGGACTCTGTGGGCCGTGTGTCAAGGGGGCGGTTTGCGTGAGGCCTCAACGCGGCGGTTCGTTGATCAGTGCGGATATAGCGCACCTGCGGCTACCGCCCTCGCCAGACCGGACGCCGCTTCTCAACAAACGCCGCAAACCCCTTCTCGCATGTCCTCAGAGTCGGCTAGCGACTCCATCAACCGGCTTTGCTCTCGCCACCCTTCTTCCCAGGTCCAGTCGTCACTACCTCGGGCAATCTCCTTGGTCACCGCAACGGCTAGCGGACCGTTGGCTGCGATCGTGCGCGCCATCGCGACCGCTGATTCCAACGCGGATCCGTCCGCAACCACGCGGTTCACCAGGCCGATCGAAGCCGCCCGTGCCGCATCGATCGGATCTCCGGTCAACAACAGCTCCAAGGCGATGGCTGTCGGCACCCGTCGAGGAAGCAGCCACGCTCCCCCTCCACCGGCGATAAGCGCCCGCTTTACCTCCGGCAACCCGAATCTCGCTGACTCTCCCGCAATGATCAGGTCGCAGGCGAGAAGCAGCTCGAACCCTCCTGCCAGAGCCCACCCCTCAACCGCGGCTATCAAAGGCTTCCGCGGCGGTGTTTCGGTGATGCCACAGACACCCCGACCGGGCACCACAGGGCTAGCTCCACTCTGGAATCCCTTCAGGTCCATGCCGGAGGAGAAGCTCCCTCCCATCCCGGTGAGCACTCCGACCCGAAGGTCGTTGTTGGCCTCCAGCTCGTCCATCGCCGCAGCCACGGCGATCGCCACGGCGTGGTTCAAAGCATTTCGGACCTCTGGTCGGTTGATCTTGACAATCTGTATATCGTCAAGCCGTTCGACAAGCACTTCTTGGGCCACATCTCCTCCTCGAAATTTGACCTGAACCGCCTTCGCGCGTCGTAGTTCTCACAAAGCATCGCGACAGTCCCGATGTGGACGTCCGGTCGCTGAGGACCGTAGCGAGGACCCCGGGTGGTCTCCGAAGCCCGGCTGATCGGCGGCGTGAGGGCGCCTGCAGAATAGCGACGAGTCCGTGGCTGGGCGGTATGGCGCGCGGTAGCCGACCCGGGGAGGCTTCGACTGGCCCCGAGCAACAGCCGAGTAGGAGGCCAGCGGTCCGGCGACCGGGGCTGTTGCGATGGCCTCACCCCCACTAGGTTCTGGATGGTGACCAACCACGAGGAAGGTGCTGAATGTTGATCGTGCGAGGTGACGCTCAGACCCTGCCGTCGGAGCTGAACAAGGCGGCGACAGGCGAAGTGTGGTTCGATCCGATCTTTCCCAAGACCGACGGGGTGGACGTCGGCTCCTAGACCCCCTCCCTTGGCCTCGAGTCGAAACGCTGGTCCGGTAAGAGCCGGCCGAGTTCCCTAAGCGCGGGGAACGATGGTTACCAGGGTCTCGGACCCGTCGGCCCCGACGATCTGAACGACCAGGGGAAGCCTGGGCGGCTTCGAGTCCGTCAGGATCGAGGTGGGATGCTTGATGGCGTGGCGAAGCAAGACCGGGTAGCGGCCGTCCCGGCCGCCTACCCCCACCGACGCTTCGTCGGCGTGCTCGTCGTACTCGATGTACGCGAGGGGCAGCCGCTCCGCCTCGAAGCCGTCGCCGAACTCGGCGTCCAGCAGCTCGACCGTGACGTCGTCCCCAGTCCGCACCTTGGTGAGCTCGTCGAGCAGCTGGTGCCAGTCTTCTCTGGGGCGCTCATGGATGATGTCCGTGCGCCGGTCCTTCGGGTGCGGTGCCACCCGAAGATTGTCGCACCCTGCCCGCCCGAGGACCAGCGGACCCGATATCGGCGACATCGGGGCGTCCCTGGGGGGGGATTCGAGCGCGGACGACTCTCCGGCACAGCCCGGGGAGGGAGGCGCAAGGTTGCTCTGGTGACGACACCGTAGGGAGACGGAGGAGGGCCGGTGCCAGCCTAAAGGCACGAAACACCATGAGACACACCGAGCCCCGGGCGCACCCGCCACCGGCCACGAGCAAGGGACTCGACGTCGAGGTTCTGAAGCGGGTGCCGTAGGCGCGCGCCTCCCGGGTTCGATACCGTGCTATGAGCACGTCACCCATCCAAGGGGCCGCGCCGGGCGGCGCCGGGTGGGCACTACCGGCAGGAGGGACGATGCGCAAATATCAGGTGATCTCGGGCGACGGGCACATCGAGGGCCCGATCGACTTCACGCCGTATATGCCGGAGAAGTACGAGGACGGCATTCCTAAGCTGGTCCAGCGCGAGGACGGTGCGTGGACGTGGCGGGGTGATTTCGCAGGAAACAGCGTGAACATGCTCATCGGCTCGAACGTGTATTCGGGCCTCCGCTACGACATGTTCAACAAGAAGAACGCATGCACGTACTGGAACGAAGACGGCTCGCTCCGGCCGGGCGCATCGCCGGACGCAGCGGTGCGCCTCCGCGAGCAGGACCAGGACGGCGTCGACGCCGAGGTTCTCTTCTTCCCGGCGGCGGCGGGCCTGATGATGGCGCTCACCCAGGGCGACTCGGACGCCTATGCCGCGGCCGTGCGCGCCTATACCAACTTCCTCGCCGACTACTGCTCGGTTGCCCCCGACCGGCTGATCGGTTGTCTCCTCCCGCCGAACACGGGCGTCGACGACATGATCGCCGAGATGGAATACGGGCGCGAGCGCGGCCTGCGGACCGTATGCCTACAGACCTGGCCGAACGGGGGCGCCAACCCGTCCCCCGAGGACGACAAGTTCTGGGCCGCGGCGCTCGATCTCGACATGCGCGTCTCCCCGCACATCTCCTTCGGTGCCGGCACGCCGCCGCAGCATGAGATCGCCGTCGCCCCCGCGCGCCGCAGGGGGCTACAACCAGCTCAGCAACCCGCGCACCACGGTGTCGATCGGCCAGATGATCAATCGCGGAGTCTTCGACCGGTTCCCGTCGCTCAAGCTTTACTTCGCGGAGTCGGAGGTGTCGTGGCTAGCCGGCTACCTGGAGTACATCGACGAGTTCTACTCCCGGTGGGCCCCGTTCCATGAGATGGAGCTCACCATGATGCCGAGCGACTATGTGCGCGACCACTGCCGGTTCTGCATCATCTCCGACCGAATGGCGGTACCGCTACGCCACTACATCGGCAGCGAGTTGTTCATGTGGGGCTCCGATTTCCCGCACAGCGTCGGCACCTGGCCCGACTCGCGCTACGTGCTCGACGAGTTCTTCGAGGGTGTGCCCGACGACGAGCGCTACCAGATCCTCGTCAAGAACGCGTGCGACTTCTTCGGGCTCGACCCAGAGCACGAACTTACGCCGACGCCTTAGCCAACCGACCACTCTCGCCCAGCCGATACCGAGGACATCAATGACCACACTCGCAGTGCGCCTGACTCTGCCGGCCGCCCCCATCACCTCGTTGCAGAAGCGCATGACCAAGGGCGTCGAACACCTTTACTACGTGAAGCTGTTCCTCACGAACCCGGCGTACGAGGGACCGACGATCTGGCGCGATTGGCTCGAGATGGGGTTTCATGTTGCGATCGCCGATCCGCCCCGCGGCACAGCGGCAGGCGACCGCGTCCGGGTTCGCACCAAGGCGCCGTCGCGTACACCGGTGGTGTCGGTCGAGGCCACGAACACCGACGCGCTCAAGGACCTCGAGTCCGTGCTGCGTTCGGTCGATGCCGCCCGCGGCAGCGCGCGCGGTAGGGACGACGCGGGCCGCGGCGCGGCCATGCGCCAGGGCGAATTCGCCCGACTCGTCGTCGACCCGCTCGTGGCGACTCTCCAGAAGCACGGCTTCGAGGCCGACGAGGTCAACCAGTACCTGGCTATGCTCCAGCGGACGTTCGACGCCCTCACAGACGACGGGATAACGTCGATCGAACTATCCGTGTCGTGACGCCGCGCCGGACGGGTTGAGCCGATGCCCATTGGCCCTCGGGTGCCTGGGGACATAGACGCGTCGCCCATCGAAACTCGTAGACAATTCGTTTTCTGGGTGTCAGTTCGCACGGAAACTGTCCGAAAGTACGACGAGAAAACGAAATGTCTACGAGATTTCATTGCTCCTTCGGCCACCTGGGCATTCAAACTTGATAGCGGTGGGCGACGATCCGGCACCACGTCCAGGAATGCCAAGCTGAGACCATGGACGAGCAGATCACGGTACGTAAGATAAGCGACGACGACGGCGAGCACAGCAGGTGGGCGCTGATCGTCGGCTCGGAGCCCGTAGTGGCGATTCGCACCGCCGACACCTTGCCGAAGGCGAAGGCCGTCGAGTACCTCTTTTCGGAACTCGTAAGGAAGCCCCAGTAGGGCTGTCCGGCCAGACCCAGCGCCAGTGGCTAATAGGTCAGGCGAGGTCCGGGTGGTGCGACCGACGGCCGATTAGAACATAGGCATATGCCGGCGCTCAACCCGTGGCTGGTTGCCAACAACTTGTTCCTGCTTCTGTGCGTGTCGATCTACCTTGGGACCGGTGTGTCGCTGGTGCTGTTCCAGTACCCCAACGCTGACAAGTTGACCCCCGACAACTACTACGACCAGTTTGTTCCCCAGGTGACCGCGGCTACCAAATTCTTCACCGTCGTGTCCACCCTCATGCTGATCTCCGGGGCGCTGATGATCGCATTTGAGCCGGTCAACTGGGAACGGATCTTCCCCGCGATCGTGGAAGCGGCGGTCGTGGCGGCGACCGTCCTGGCGGTTTTCTGGGAGCTGCCACTAAACAAGAAGATGGCCGCGCACATCCAGGATCAAGGCGCGCTGGATGCGGTCCTCTCGGAGTGGATGAAGATCAACTGGATCCGCTTCTCGCTGTGGTCCGTTCAATGGGTCGGGATGGTTCTCTGGCTGGGGGTGAAACTAACCTGACCCCTCCCCGAGCGAGGGCCTCAGCCGGCCGAGCGCCGGCGATAGTCGAGTATCAGAAGGCCAGAAGCGAAGTCGAACGCGGCGACGCCGAGCGCCATGCGAGAGAGGTCGTGGCGCCGCACCCCGATGGCCACGGCGACGGCGGCTCCGATCTTCTGGGCCGCACACCAGGCCAGGGCAGGGCGGGCATCCGAGTCCGGCAGCCTCAGGGCGGTGGACAGCGATCCGCCGGAGACGACCATGAACATACCGATGGTCGAATAGAGGTGCTTGCTCAAAGAGTCCGGCCGGCGTGACATTCGATCGAGGGTGAGGCCGGGGGCGACCGCCTGGAGGCCGCCCGACACGATCGTGACCCGAGCCACGTTTTCCAAGGTCCGGCGGGTGAGGTTATACCCCGGCATCGGTCGTTCCGAGATGGGCGGCGCCGATCATCCCATCGGCGATGCGTTCAGCCAGGGCGGCGATGGTCAGCGACGGGTTCACGGCCAGTGGACCCGGTATGACCGACCCGTCGGCCACGTAGAGGCCCGGGTGGTCCCAAACCTGCCCGAGGGGATTGACGACCCCGTTGCGGGGCGAGTCGCTCATGACGCAACCGCCGAGCGGGTGGGCGGTGAGAAGACGGCGGAACGGGCGCCGCCAGAGCACGCTCGGTACGTACCTGCCTCCCAGCGAGGTGCTCATCTGCTGCATCGCCGACTCCATCTCGCTGAACATGGCCAGACTGGCACTCGGGTCCCATTCGAGTTCCAACTCCCCCCGACGGTCCAGGCCCAACCGCCCGTCGGCGGCATCTGTACCCATCCCCAGGTAAGGCAGGAAGTGCGGGACCGGCGACCCGGCGAAGAAGTCCTCGGGCCGGAAGTGCCCCCGGCCGGTCAACGCTCCGAGGTAGCTGGCAATGGCCCTTCCCGTGGAGCGAAGCTTGGCCGGCACCGGGAGGATGGCGTCGAGAATCGAAGTGAGCGACGGAGGGAAGCCGAGGTCCTGGAGGGTGATCAGGTTCGGTGACCCCGAGCGGTGGACGAACGCCCCGACCGTAATGCTCGGGCCGTGACTGAGATCGACCTCGGCGTCGGCACCGATAGTCCCGGCGAAGATCATGTCGCCGTTCGAGGAGAAGCGGCGCCCCAGGCTCGCTGGTAGGTTCGGCAGGGTGCGGTCGACGTCGCGGGCGCGCAGGAGAAGCTCGGTGGAGCCGAGGGCGCCGGCGGCCAGCACCAGACTGGTCGCGTGGATCTCACATCGCTCCTCGCGGCCGGGCTGGTCGGGATCGTACTGGCGGACGACCACGGTGTAGCCCCCCTCGGAACGCAGCCTGATGCGATCGACGGCGTGCAACTGGCGGAGTTCCAGTCCGTGCTTCTCGCCCATCGGTATGTAGGTGACGTCGAGATTGTTCTTGGCGTGGGCCCGGCAGCCGAGGAGGCAGTCGGCGTTGAACGAGCAGGGCTCCTGCGGGACACCACTGACGGGATTGGCCCGGGCCGCCCCGGTGTGCACCGCGATTGGTACCAGGGCGGGTTCGAACCCGGACCGGACTGCGGCGTCGTGGAAGGCGATCGTCCGGCTTGGCATGCTCTCCCCGGCCGGAGGGACGAGGGGAGCGGACTCGACGACCGAGTGGACGCGGTCGTAGTACGGGTCGAGCAGGCTGCGGGTGAGCGCAGCCGGCCACTCGGGGCGCTCGAAGATCTGCTCGGGCGCCCGTAGCTGCACGTTGAAGTAGTGCAGAGAGCCTCCCCCCACTCCCGCTCCCTGGATCACGTCGATGCGTGGGAAGACCCGATAGTCGAGGAATCCGTAGGCCCTCGGAGGGTCCCACACGCCCCGCTGGACCTGGCTGAAGCTCCTCGGGTATTCGCCGGGCGCCCACCTCCGGCCCCGCTCGAGGAGGCATACCGAGCGGCCGGCCTGGGCCAGCCGGGCGGACACAACGGCCCCACCGAATCCCGATCCCACCACCACTACGTCGTAGCTGTCGGCCACCGGTAGTCCCCCGTGCTCGGTTGCTGGCCTGGATCAGTCAAAGGCTTCGTCGCCTGTGGGCTCGATCGGGGTCCAGCCGTTCATATGGTGGCGCAGCTGGGACAGCTCCCAGTACAGCCTCCGCCGGGCCCGGTTAAGCGACCCGAGGGGGCGGTGGGCGGCGACGCAGTGCCACGGGTTGTAAGACAGTCGCTCGGCGAAAAGCATCTGAGCCGGCGAGTCGAAGTTCTGGGGCGGAATGACCAGGCGGGCGACTGGCACTTTCGGTGAAAGCTGGGTCGGCCACATCACGGTGGCGTCCTCCACTGGCATGGCGTCAGAGACGGTCTGCTCCTGAATCAGAAAATCGAACACGACCTCGTCGGAGCGCAACGTGTCGGCCATGGCCGCCTGGAGATAGTCGGGGGTGAACCGGCGGGGTGGTCGTCGGGACTTCACCGACAGCGGCCGCATCTCGAACTGCACCGCCCGGCCCTCGCCGAGCAGAAAAGGCGTGCAGCTGTAGTAGGGCTCTTGCAGCGGGTTGGCTTGGGTTTTGGCGTACGCCAGTTGCATCGCTCCGGCTAGGAGGTGCGAGTCTCGGGGCCCCAAGAAGAAAAACAGTCCCCTGCCCTCTAGGTTGGCCCGCTGCAGCTTGGCGTTGTCTACGACGTTGGCGGTGGCGAAGGTCGGGGTGGTCAAGCCGGTGAAGTCCTGGGTGAACCTCTCGTCGTCGAGGAGCTTGTCGCCCGGCACGCCGATGACCTTGACCGCCATGCTCATGATCCCGATGCCGTCCACGTCCGGGGGGGCGAGCGGGGCACCCGAGGCGAAGCGAACCCAGGCCGGGTACGCCCCGGGGGTGGCGAAGAGGCCGTGGCTCAGGTGGGCCGGGAGGTCGTCATTGACTTCGAAGGTGGCCCGCACCGCGCCGTAGGTCTTGGTGTTGCCGGCCCGCAACGCCACCAGCTGGCCGGTGTAGACCCGCCGGGTGAAAGTCGACATGCTGTCGATGATGGACGCCACGGCCTCCTCCTCGCCCGGAAGGGTCTCTTCCTCGGCGATCGCCAGCCGCGGATGGGGCCGGCGGGCATCGATCAGCCGCTGCAGCAGCGCCACGAGGGGTCCCCGCAGGATCGGGTCGAAGACGGGGCGTACCCATGGGTCGATCCGGTTCGCCAGGCCGATCAGCCGGACGAGAAGGCCGTTGATCCGCTGCTCGAAGGGCACCCTCGAGCTCATCAGGTCCCGGTGCGGGCGAGATAACGAAGCGCCCGGAGTCCAGGGAGAAAGAAATAGGCACCGCCCTGGACGGTGACGAACGCCGGGAGCGATGTCAGGCGAGTCCGAATGGGCTGGCCGGGGATGGTGAAGCAATCTGACCCCGGGCGCCGGCCGGCCACCAGGGGATCCGGATCGTTGTAGAAACCTGAGAATTTCGAGCTGTTGATCCAGGTGTGCTGTATGAACTCGAACTGGCGACCGAGATTTCCGCACAGGCAGGCGAAATGGAGGCCGCGGTCGAGTCCGTCGTCGACGCCCCCGGCCCGTGCTTCGGCGCTGACGGCAGGACCGTACTCGCGGCCCCGGCGCAGAATTCGATGCCGCTTCCCGACGGAGATGGAGGCCTGGGAACCAGGCCGGGGATCCAGCGAGTCGCGAGGGTTGCTTCGGCGAATGTGAGCTCCGATGGGGCAGCGCATCCCGGAGGCGTCGCTGGCGTGATAGCTGAAGTTGTTCGAATCGGCGAGAGAGGAATCGTCGTGTTCGGGTGATAGCACCAACGGGGCACCGCTCGGCCAGCGCCCGACGATCCGGGCTCCGAGGTGGCTCTGAGCCGCTGGGTCGGAGGAGCCGTCGGGGCCGCGAGTAACCGAATCGAGGTAGGCCCAGAAGCGGAAGACATCCTGACGAAGGGTGCGCATGACCAGGTAACAACCGTTGCGTCCGAGGTCATATCCGCCTGAGCCCGCCTGGTCCCTCGGAAGCTGATCGGCGTGGGAAGCGCTTACCGGCAGAATGGGCCGATCGGTGTACAGGCCGTACTCGTTGCGATAGCCGAGGATGAACTCTCCGGCGCGAACAGTGTTCATGGCCGGGCCCGTCTTGGAAAGTCCTTCGATGAGCGGCTGCGAGATGCTGTCATGAAAACCGAACGGCTCGCGGTCGCCGTGGTCGTTGGTGTCGAGTCGGCCGGCCTCGGCCAACCCGGACCGAGCCACCTCGGCGGCCAAGGGGCCGTATGCGGTGGTAAGGGCGCCGTCGTCGACGGCGAAGGTAATGACCATCAGGTGGAACGTTTCGTTGGTCCCGCCCCCCCACGACCATGACTCCGGGGCACTCGGACCGACGTCTCCAAGCAGGCGGCTCTTGGTCGGGTCCGTCATGCCCGTCAGGAACCCGGGATCGAACTGGTCGATTGCCCCGGGGTCGAGGCCGAGGATGGACAACCCGCGAGCCGTCAGGGCGACGTTGACGGCCGAGGTGGCGTCCCGATCGGCCGCGGAACTGACGGCGACAGCCGACAGCCACCTTCGAGCGGCTTCGACGTCGGTGATCCGCAGCAACGTGTAGCGGGCCGCTTTCAGATGGGAGTACCCGCGTGCGACAAGGCCCTGGATGTCATTTGTGTCGAGCGCCGGGCTACTGGGCATGTCGTTCCCCCTACAGCCGAGCGGCCCATTTGGCCGCCTCTTCCGACGACAGGGCGCGGGTCAGGCCAGCCCGGATGGCGGCGTTGTTGGCAAGGTTGGCGGCGGTGAGGTCAGGGTAGGCTGAGTACCAGACTGGAGTGACGAGCTGGTAGCCGCGCAGGACGGCCTTGAAGGCCTGTTCGTCGTGAGCGCCGTCGAGGAAGAGATACCGGGTCGGCGGGTATCCGACCCCGTTGCTGAACACGGCATTGAGACCGTACGCCACCTTGTCGATGAAGTCGTCCATGTAGCTTTCGAGACTCCCGTCGTAGTTGCTCGCAAAAAGCACCCGCCGATTGCTGTCGATAAGTATCCAGCGGGCAAAGTGAATCGTCCCGATTCCGGCGAGGCTTCCCCGGTTGAAGACATGCCGAGTCAGCAGGTTCAGGACGAACAGCACCACCCTCAGAGTGAAGAGTCGGAATCGGCCGGCCTTTCGCAGGCCCACGACCGTGAACTGGTTTTGGGCGATCCAATCCTCGCGGGCCTCGAGCTCGGCCACCCGGGCTGGGCTGGCCTTCCGGCCCA
Organism: uncultured Actinomycetota bacterium; assembly: GCA_963783945.1. Lineage (GTDB taxonomy): Bacteria > Actinomycetota > Acidimicrobiia > Acidimicrobiales > Palsa-688 > CAWAPS01. The sequence continues at coordinate 877,863 of CAWAPS010000002.1, read as the reverse complement.
CCCTTTTGTCACTGCGCTCGTGGATTCGAAGCAGGACCAGGTAAAAGGGGAGCACCGCGACGGCGAGTGGGAGCAGCCCGACCCCAGCCAATACGGCTGCAGTTGCTTCAACCCCCTGCGCCACCCTCCACCCGAACGGGGGGAGGGCGGCGGGTCGAAGGGCCCAACGGAGGTCCGGATCAGCAGCGACATATTCGCCGACCGCGGCCCGCACCTCCATCGCGGTCTTGCCGCCGAGCTCGGACGCCTGCTCGTCGAGAAACGAAGCGATGGCCTCCCGGAGCACCGCTTCCTGGCTGACCTGGCGGACAGAACGCCCGACAGTATTGACGTAGACGGCCGCCGGCTTGACCGAGTGGGCCTTCAGGTAGGCGGCCCGGGCCTTTGGCGTGGGCTGGGATGGGTAGCCCTGGCAGTAGGCGAAGGCTCGGTCCAGCCCGTCTCCTGCTTCCTCGCACAAGCGGTTGAGGTACGACCTGAGGGGAGCATCGATGTCGCTCAGGAAGACGAGGCTGGCCGGAATGTCGGCGTCGTCGAGGTCCTTGGCGTCTTCGAGCACGAACAGCCGGGAGAAATGCACATCCAGTCGCTCGAATGGCAGGGCTTTGCGGCGTTCCTCTTCGACCCCCAGCGCGTCCAACACTTTCTGCAGGTCGGCGGCCCGGCCCGACAGGATTGGCGCCCGGACGGCGAAGGCCAGTTGGTATGGCATGCCGAAGAGCCCTAAGTGCCCTTCGGGAACTGGAGGGCGAAGTTGAGGATCCGGTCATGGCCCCAATACACATTTCCGAGGTACAGGCCTTCGCCGACCAGCCGCATATCGTCGCGGATGTAGTGGGCGATCAATGATGTTTCCGAGTAGTCGAGGATGATCGCTTCGCCGCCATCGAACCAACTCGGGGCCTTGTAGACCTTGGCCTTGATCGACTTGATGTGCGCGGGGGTCACCAGGTTGCGGAGTTCTCCGTGATCGGGGTCGAAGATCTTTCCCTGCCAGGCGATCTGGTGGGCGAGCTTCTCGGCGATGTCCGCGAGTCGTGTCCCCGGATGAAAAATGACCGTACCTGCCCCCTCGCCTGTCGGGATGTCACCGGCCGGGCTGGATCGGAACAGGTCGTCGACCTGACCCTGCGGCATGTCCACGATCTCCTGTGCGCTGCTGACCATCCCCACCTCCTGAGCCCGTGGCGGTCATGTTAAGCACTGGTGCGGCTCGTCTGCCGGATCAGTGGTTCGGTTCGGCCTTTCAGCTCGCATTATCAGGAGAGGCGGTGTCGACCGGTTCTTGGGAAAGCACCGGACCCTCGGGGGGGTCAGCCGCTGGGGCGGGGGAGGACGCGGCGCAGGCCGTCGCGTCCGGCGGTGGTTGTCCCGGTGAAGGTCGTCGCGGCGCGCCCCGCCCATTCCGCCTCGCTGATCGCGCCCGGCTCGGCCGGGAGGTAATGAGTGAGGATCAGCTCGTTGACGTGGGCCCGCTCGGCGACGCCTCCGACCTCCGTGACGTCAGTGTGGAGACCCGCCATCCGTTCCAAATCGGCACCCGTCGTCCCGTGTCGCTCGAGGTAGGCGAGGTCAGCGACGCAGTGCACCAGGATGTCTGCGTCCTGGGCCAGGGCGATGAGATCGTGGTTGACGGTGGTGTCGCCGGAGAACACGACCGAGCCGTCCGCCGTGTCGAAGCGGTAGGCCAGGGCCGGGGTGGCGTGGCCGTGGGTAACGGCGATCGCTGTGACCTGCACGCCACCATCGTCCATGACCACCACCGGATGCTGTGCCTCGCCATCGGCCGGTGCTGGGACCGGGATGTCGACGGCCCTGACGAGCCCCCCGGCATCGGGCATCCGGGCGTCGAGTGGCATGACGTTCAGGTGGTAGGCATAGCCGGCCAGGATGTTCTGTATCAGGTCGGTCGTCCCTGGAGCCGGTCGGTCAGGGTGGATCGTCGTCTCCCGATGAAACGTGACGTCACCGGTCGGCAGCGCCCCCGGCGGCGGGGGGCCGTAGACCCGGATGGGAGGCAGTGGGCCGTGGGCCCCGGAGCGGACCCCCCACGGGTACAACAGCATGCCGGGGAGATCGCCGACGTGGTCGGCGTGGAGGTGGGTGACGAACACCGCGTCGAGGCCGCGGAAATCCAGACCCGCGTCGACGAACGCGGATGGGGTGCCGCGACCGCAGTCGATGACAAAGACTCGGTCGCCGACGATGAGGGCTGACGCGATCCCCCCCCGGCCGGCAACCGGCATGGGCGCGGCCGCCGTCCCCAGAACGACCAATTCGGTGGTCATGCCGGCCCGACCTCGGCGGCGGTGAGGCGCAGCGCGCCGCGTCGCGCTCTAGTGGCCGAGGTAGCTGAGACTGGCCGTGGCAAGGGTCTGAACGCCGGTTTCGAGGGTGGGGTGCAGGACGGGCGCGAACTTGGAGCTGTGGTTGGTGGGGACGTCCTGGGCAATCCGGCCGGCCTGCGCGGCCCGATGGTAGAGGCGAGGGTCGGTGCCGCCGACGTACCAGAACAGCGACGGGACTTTCCATTCTTGACCGAAGAGGCCGAAGTCCTCGCTGACGGGGAGCGGATCGGTGAGTTCGGTCACGCGGTCGGCCCCGAAGTAGGCGCGGAACGCGTCGCCGACGTGGTTTGCCGTTGCCGGGTCGTTGATCGTCAGGTCGAAGTGGTCGAAGAAGGTGAAACTGGGGGGTTCGGGCGCCCCGGAAGCGGTTGCCTCGGCAGTGACGATTCGCTTGATCGCGGTCAGCACCCGAGCGCGGACACTAGCGTCGAAGCTGCGTACGTTTATCTTGAGGACGGCCTCATCGGGGATGACGTTGCCCTTGGTGCCGGCCCGGAGAGAGCCGATGGTCAAGATGGCAGGTTCGAATGCGGCTATCTCGCGTGACACGATCGTCTGAAGTCGCAATACGGCGGCGGCGGCCATGACGATGGGGTCGATCGTCGATTCCGGCCACGCGCCGTGCCCGCCGCGGCCGAACAGCCGCACCTCTATGTTGTCCTCCTCCGACTGCGTGACCCCCGGGCGGTAGGTGATCTTCCCGGCAGGCGGTGGCATGACGTGCTGGCCGAGGATCACGTCGGGCTTGGGGAAGCGGTCCAACACGTGGTCGTCGATCATGCCCTGCGCTCCGGTCCCCAGCTCCTCGGCGGGTTGGAACAGCGAGACGAGCGTTCCGTGCCAGGCATCCGGCGCCAGGGCGAGGAGCTTGGTGGCGCCTGCGAGCCAGGTGACGTGCATATCGTGGCCGCAGGCGTGCATGACCGGGACCGTGTGCCCGTCTAGGTCGGTTGCGGTGGCCGAGCTGGCGAACGCGAGGCCGGTGTTCTCCCGGACCGGGAGGGCGTCCATGTCGGCTCGCAGCATCACGGTGGGTCCGTCGCCGTTGCGCAGCACCCCGACGACTCCGGTCCCGCCGATGCCGGTGCTCACCTCGCAGCCGGCCCCCTCGAGCTGCTCGGCGGCCTTGGCGGCCGTGCGGTGCTCCTGGTCGGAGAGCTCCGGGTGGGCATGGAGGTCGCGGTAGAGGTTCTCCAGGGGTTTGATGATGGCGTCGAGCCCGTCGAGGACCGGATGCGAGGATGGGGTGTCAGCCGCAGTGGTCACCGTGTCTCCTTAGTTTGTTCGGGCGGGCAGCCAGCCGGCTGGGTCGATCATTCGAGGGCCAGCTCGCGGAGGTTTGACTTGGCGACCTCGAGGACCTCGTCACCCCGGCCGGAGAGGATGCTGCGGGTGGCCCACAGGGTGAAGCCCTTGGCTTGTTCCGCGGTGATCTTGGGCGGGATCGCGATCTCCTGACGGACGGTCATGACCTCGATGACCGCCGGTCCATCGTGGGCGAAGGCGGCGCGCAGGCCGTCGTCGAGCTCTCCGGGGTGTTCGATCCGCACCCCGTACAGTCCGACGGCGCGGGCGATCTCGGCGAAGCTGGGGTTGTCGAGGTCGGTGCCGTAGGTGACGATCCCGTCGGCCTTCATCTCCAGCTCCACGAAGGCCAGGGCGCCGTTGTTGAGGACGACGACCTTGACCGGCAGCCGTTGCTGGCGCAGGGTGATCAGCTCGCCCATCAGCATCGACAGCCCGCCGTCGCCGGAGAGGGTCACCACCTGGCGACCGGGGTGAGACGCCTGCACCCCGATCGCCTGGGGCAGCGCGTTGGCCATCGACCCGTGGTTGAACGAGCCCACAAGCCGGCGCCGTCCGTTCAGGCGCAGGTACCGCGCCGCCCACAAGGTGGGTGTCCCGACATCGGGGAGGAACACTGCGTCGTCGGCCGCGACCCGGTCCATTGCGACGGCCGTGACCTGGGGGTGAATCGGGCCGTGGTTCCTGTGCGTCTCCGCCAGCGCGTCAAGCCGCTCGCGGGTACGACGGTAGTGCGACCGCATCCGCTCCAGGTGCGTTTTGTCGCGGTCGGTGTCCAGCCGGGGTAGCAGGGCGGCGATCGTGTCCTTCACGGTGCCGACCAGCGCGATGTCCACCGGGATCCGGCGGCCGATGTGCTCGCCGCGGACATCGACCTGAATCACCCGGGCGTGGTCGGGATAGAACGGGCGATAGGGAAAATCGGTGCCGAGCATGAGCAGGGCGTCGCAGTGCTCCATGGCCCGGTAGCCGGAGGCGAACCCCAGCAGGCCGGTCATCCCGACGTCGCATGGGTTGTCGTACTCGACGAACTCCTTGCCCCGCAACGTATGCACGACAGGGGCCTGGAGCGTCCGGGCGAGGGCGACAAGCTCGTCGTGGGCGCCTCGGCAACCGGCGCCGGCCAGGATCGTCACCCGCTCGGCGGCGTCGAGCGATACAGCCGCGGCGGTGAGCGCGTCGTCGGAGGGGCGAATGACCGACGCTGAAGGTGCGATGACGGCCGGGCTGGTGTCGTGGCCCACGTCGTGCAGAAAGATCTCGCCGGGCACCACCACCACGGCCACGCCACCGCGTTCGATGGCATGACGCATCGCGATCTCCAGAACCCGCGGCAACTGCTCGGGCACGCTGACCAGCTCGGCGTAGACGCTGCACTCCCGGAACACCTCCTGGGGGTGGGTCTCCTGGAAATAGCTGCCGCCGATCTCGTCGCGCGGGATGTGCGCGGCGATCGCCAGCACCGGGACACGGGAGCGGTTGGCGTCGAACAGGCCGTTGATGAGATGCAGGTTCCCCGGGCCGCAACTGGCGGCGCACACGGCCAGCCGGCCGGTCATCGCCGCCTCACCGGCGGCTGCGAACGCTGCCGCCTCCTCGTGTCGCACGTGTTCCCACGCGACCTCACCGTCGCGGCGAAGCGCGTCGGTGAAGCCGTTGATCGAATCCCCCGGCAACCCGTAGACCCGGCGCACGCCCGATGCCTTCAGGGTCGCGACCATGACATCCGCAACAGTCGTCGCCACAACGGCTCCTTTCGCCTGGTGAGCGAGCTAGCGCCCCATCTCGTGTGATATCCCGGGTGGCGGTCACGCGGCCGTGGCGGTCGGGCCCGCAAGCAGCCGAAGCGCGGTCGCGGTTCCCAGCCCGTACACCAGGTGGGCGCTCAGATCCTTGGTCAGCGTGACCCAGTCGTACTCCCAGATCGGCTGGTACAGCTTGGCGGCAGGCAACACGACGTAGCCCACCGTCCACACCCCGGCGCCAAACGGCAGTCCGTAGCGGATACGCGGAGTCCGCAACGACCCGGCGACGATCCCGTACTGCGCACCGCCCAGGATCCCGAAGGCCCAGTGAGTGATGTTGTTGACCAACCGGGCCCGCTCCGCCGGTAGCTTGCGCTCGAACAGGCCCTCGACCAGCCGCTTGCCGACCTGCGCCGGTGCGGGCGCCTGATCCCAGCTGTCCAGGCCCGACGACAGCTCCCACGGCTCGAAGCTCTGGTCGCCGTGACTGCGGCGATACCGGGCGTAGAGCAGCGCGTCCATGGCGAGGGTGCCGGCCGCGCCGGCGACGATCCCCCGGACGACCGCCCCCAGCGGGGTCATGCCGCGGCCCCGGCCAGCGGATAAGGACCGGGCACCGGGCTGCGGCGCCGATGCGAGCATCGGGGTGTCCGACCAGGTGCTCATGGGTACCTCCCGGGGGTTGAGGGTGTACTGCAGCGCCGATGGGACGTTACACCCGGTCGTCACCCCTACCAGGACTCGGTCACCCCGACGGCCCCGGACGGACGACCTGCAGGTGACCTAAGGACGTGGGATCGCCCGTCTGTCCCTTTCGGGTGGTCTCGGTGCTACGAAGCGATAGGGCCGGCAGCGACGAGCGCGGCGTACTGGCGCTCGAACGCCTTGGCCGGACCGTTGCGCCAGCTATCGGCGAGGACCGTAGACAGGGGATCGGGGAAGATGTCCTCCTCGCCGCTCTCGACGCCGTCGAAGATGGCGTGGGCGACGGACCCGGCCGAGGCCTTCGGGATCTCAAAGCCTCGGGTCATGTCGGTGTCGATCGGGCCGGTCAGGACGGCGTGCACCCGGACACCCCGCACGCTGAGCAGAGCGCGAAACGACTGGGTCATGTTGAACGCGGCCGCCTTCGAGATCGCGTACGCCGGGGTGATCGGCAGCGGGGCGAAGGCCATCATCGACACGTTGTTGACGATGGCGCCCCGCGAGCGAGTGAGCAATGGGAGGAAGGCCTGGGTGACGTCGCGAGTGCCGAACAGGGTCACCGCCAGATGTCGTTCGAGCACGGAGCGATCGGACAGGTCGTCGTAGGTGGCGACCCCGGCGTTGTTGATGAGCAGGTCCAGGGACTCGACCCTGTCGACCGCGGCCCGAATCTGGGCCGCGTCGGTCACGTCCAGGACCAGGGGCGTGACGCGCCCATCGGTGCTTACCAGCGGGCCCCGGGTCCCGGCGTACACCCGGCGCGCTCCCCGCCTCAAGGCTTCCTCGACCAGCGCCTGACCGATGCCCCGGCTGGCCCCTGTCACCAGGACGGTCTTATCTGTGGTGGTCATTACATCCTCCTTTGCGGATCCCGTCGCCCGGATGCTCCGGGTCGGTTGCGGGTTTGGGACGGGAGGCTCGTGTTTCGCTTCCCGCCGAATGCAACGACGTCGGCGCGAGAAAGTCGTCGACGATCGGGAGTTCTTTCTTCGAATGCGGGCGACGATTTTCTGCCTGGCGAGCAGTTCCAGGTAAGACGGGGATTGGCCCCGATTCCGTCAGGAGACCTCGAGATGACATCTTCGGATCAATCGAGCCGACACGCTCGTGCGTCACGCAGGCTCGTCCACGCTGACGACCCTCGAGTTACCGCGTCTCGGATGAGCGCCCCGGCGCATAGGCTCGCGTCGTGAGCGCGGTCACCGCGAATCCTGCGATCCTCGCTGGGGAGTTGGAGCCCTTCCGGCGGGAGCTGATCGGCTACTGCTACCGGATGCTCGGATCGGTCCACGAAGCCGAGGATGCCGTCCAGGACACGATGCTGCGCGCCTGGAAGGCGCTGGAGACGTTCGAGGATCGAGCCGGGCTGCGCCCATGGCTGACTGCCGTTGACGCCCTGGCCGATCACAAGCTCACGCCCCTCAGCGCGAACGGGTCGCCAGCCGCTGCGGTCTACCGGCCGGAAGCACCGGGAACCGACCCGACGGCGTTCGCCATCCACGTGCTCGACGTCGTCGCCGGACGAATCGGCGCCGTCCATTCGTTCATCGACCCGACGCTCTTCGAGGTCTTCGGCCTTACCAATCTCCCGGACTTCCAGGCTGGATTGTCTGCCACTGGCGGTTCGGGATGCTCGGCGAGCCCTAAAGTGACGTGGTGAACACGGACGACAGCACCTCATCAGTTGCTGGCCACGAGGAGTTCGCCGACGGGCCGCGTCGGTTCCAGGAGGAACTGGAACGGATCCCGACAATCAATCACGACCCACGATCTCATCAGAGGAGGACCTGTGCCACTCGAACCCGCTGACCTGCTCGCAATCCAACAGTTGTACGCCGCCTATAACGTCGCGGCGGATCGCGGGGACGGGAAAGGCTTCGGGGGGTGCTTTACGCCCGACGGTGTCTTCGACATCGTTGGCGCCATGCGCGCTGAGGGATACGATGCCCTGGCCCAATTCGCCCAGTCCATCCCAGTCAACGCGCCCGGGTCACGGCACATCTCGACCAACATCCTGATAGAAGGTGACGGCGACCTGGCAACCGGGCTGGCGTATTTCTTGCTGTTGAACACCCGCTCGTCCCCGGTCGCGGTCACGATGACCGGCCAGTACGAGGACCGCTTGGTCCGCAGCGGAGACGGCTGGCGCTTCTCCGAGCGTCGGTTCACACCCGACACGCCGGCGAGCTAGGGAGAGGCCTCTCGGTCTCCGCCGGCGCTCGCCGGTAACGGCCCGAGGGTGCTACCCCCGTTCCGCTTCGGAGCCGTAGCCGGCATTTATCAGCATCCGCCTGAGGTCCACGACCTGCTGATCGCCGATGTCCTTGTGCCTAGGCCGTTCAAAGATTTCGGTTTCATCACCAAGGGTCACGCTGTACTTCCCGTCGTGTCGCTCGACGACCGTGCCCGCCTCTTCGAGCATTTGCAGCACCTCGTGCCACTCGATGTTGCGGCTCACGGGGTGGCGAAGAATCTTCGTGAGGGTGTCGCGGTGGCGGCCGCTCAGGTCGATGGGTCCGGGTTGCGGGGGCATGGGCAACAAGCTAGCGCTGCGTCTCAAGCGCACCTGTTTGCGCCCAACCTCACGATGAAGTGGCTTCAGCGGTCGGCTGCTACCGCCCGCAGCTCGGCGAGGGAGTCGCGCATGATGGAATGCAGGTCCCGGCCGTCGTCTGCGCTGGCCCACCGATGTATGGCCACCCGTAGCACCGTCATGCCGGCCTCGGCGGCCAAGGTCGCCTGCGGCTCACCCACGCCTCGCTGACGCAGGGCGGCAGCGATGGCGGTGGCGTAGTCGGCGAGCTTGGCGAGTTCGCGCTCGCGCAGTTCGGGGTTGGCGGCGATCACGGCCTGGCGCTGGCGGGACAGGTCCCGGCGAAACTGGCCGAGCATGGCGGCGGCGTTGTCCAGGCCCTGGGAAACGGCGTCGAGGGGGGTGTCGGCTGCTGGTGCGCCGGCCACTCCGGCCACGAGTCGCTCCTGCAGGAGGGCCGACCCACCGAAGAGGACTTCTCGCTTGTCGGCGAAATGCCGGAAGAAGGTGCGCTCGGTCAGGCCGGCCCGGGCGGCGATCTGAGCGGCCGTGGTCTGGTCGAACCCCCGCTCCGAGTACAGAGCGAGAGCGGCCTCGTGCAGCCGGCCGCGACTGTCCGGCTGCCATCTACCCATGGACCCAATCTTACCGTTGACAGTCACTGACATCCGGTCTAGGGTTGATGGCAGTTACTGACATCACGGGTTTCAGGAGGTACCGATCATGAGGATCTTTGTCAGTGGTGCGTCGGGTTGGATCGGTTCGGCTGTCGTGCCCGAACTGCTCGGTGCCGGCCACATGGTGGTCGGCCTGGCCCGCTCAGAGGCATCGGCACAGCGGTTGGAGGCGGCCGGCGCCCTGGTTCAGTGGGGCGACCTCGACGACCCGGAAGGCCTGGCCAAGGCCGCGTCCGACTCGGACGGGGTGATCCACCTGGCCTTCCAGCACGAGGTGGCTTTCGGCGGCAACTTCGCCGCAGCGGCGGCCGCTGACCGGCGGGCGGTGGAGGCCATGGGCGCGACCCTGGCCGATTCCGACCGCCCCTTTGTGCTCGCCTCCGGCATGCTCGGGCTGACGGCCGGTCGGGTCGCCACCGAGGACGACGGGTTGGTGCCGAGCGCCGAGGCTCGAGCCAACCCAGCCGGCCGCCGGCTGGCCACCGCTTTGTTCACTCTGTCCCTGGCCGGCACGGGAGTTCGCTCGACGGTGCTGCGCTTCCCCCCGACGGTCCACGGGGACGGTGACCACGGCTTCGTGGCCACCCTTGTCGGCATTGCTCGCCAGCGCGGCGTGGCCGGCTACGTCGGTGACGGCACCAACCGCTGGCCGGCCGTGCACCGCTCCGATGCCGCCCGCCTGGCCCGCCTCGCCCTCGAGGTCGCCCCCGCCGGTTCGGTGCTGCACGCGGTCGGCGACGAGGGCGTCGCCTTCCGCCAGATCGCCGAAGCCATCGGCCGGAAACTCGGCGTTCCCACGGCGTCAATCGCCCCTGCCGATGCGGTTGAGCACTTCGTCCACCTGGGCCACTTTGTCGCCCTGGACAGTCCCGCCAGCGCCGCCGTTACCCGGGAGCTGCTCGCATGGGAGCCGACCGGACCGAGCCTGCTCGAGGACCTGGAGCGGGACCACTACTACCGCCAGGTTGCTGCTGAGACGTAGATCCAGCGGCCTACAGGTCGAGCGGGGGGTAGAAGGACTCCGTGCCGAGGACGGCAAGCTCGCTCATCATGTCGCCTCGTTCGTAGACCGGGCCCCACGCGGGGTCGACGACGGCCAGAGCCTGGCGCAGGTAGCTCCAGTTGGTGGGATCCAGCCGGTGTGCCTCCTTGAAATGCGGTACCGCGTCCAGGCCGAACCCGGCTCGATGAAGGTGCTGAGCGAGCTCGAACTCGGCTGCAGCCATGCCGAATTCTACCGGTCGGGGCCTGGAGCGTTCGACGACCTGGTCCCGGGTCAGGGCGTACCGGCTGCCGGCGTCATTGGCGACCCAGTCCCGCACCGCGTCGACGTAGCGGCCGGTACGGTCGATAGAGGCGGTGAGCTTCTGGAGGGTCTCTCGTTGCTCGGGGGTCATTCCTTCCTCGGCGGCTCGCACGGCCTCCGCTTGCCGGCGTTGGCCTTCGTCGTCAGATGCGGGTGTTGCTTGCGGCGTTCCGAAGGCCACGTCGGCGGGCCGGACGATGGTCCCGCGCTCGTCGATCCAGAGCCCGAAGGGGATGTTGGTGAATCCGAACAGTTCGACCAACTTGTGGGCCGGGTCCACCAGCGACGGGTGGGTTGGTTTGGCTGCTTCAGCGAACGGCCGAGCCGCTTCGACGTCGGTATCGAGGGCCACGGTTACGATGGTCAGTCCGTGGGGAGAGAGCTCTTCGTGCAGTGCCTGCCACCCGGGCAGGTCGAAACGGCAGCCTCAATAGGACGCCCAGGCGACGAGCAGCACCTTTCTGTCCCGCAGCGTGGCCAGGTCGAACTCATTGCCTTCGAAATCTGACAGCACCAGCTCGGGGAAATCGGCGCTGGCCAGCACCCGACCACCGCTCTCGGGACCAAGAGCCCAGATGCCGTGCTGGTCGTCGTGGGCAACCGGCATGCCGAGCCGGCGAGCGAAGTCGTCCATATCGATTTTGCCGCCTTCGATCGCCTGAACCGGCATCGGAACACAGCGATCCCCCTGACATGCACCCTCGGGTTTTAACTCCCAACCTGTCCGCTCGTACAGCTGCGCGGGAGACATCTCCATCGTGTCGAGGATCACAGCGACAATCTAGACCCTGCCACCATCTTCCGACGGATCTTGCCCCTTCCGAATGGAAAGACCAAGCTAAGCAAAATGATCCTCGACACGCTGGAACTGACACCGGAGGCCTTCGCGGCCGGGACGGGCTGGGACATCACTGCGCAGGGGGCCTGCAAGGGCGACGTGTGCGTCCCCCTGCCGGAGGGCTTCAGCGTCGCCAATGCCGCCGACCGCCTTGGCATGGCGCTGGTGAGCGAGGACGATCTGGGGGTTTGGGTCCTCGGCCCCGAGGCGATTGGCGGACGGGCGCTGGCGACCGCGGTAGCGCCAGAACTGGTGCTGCCCGACGTAGACGGCAACCAGTTTTCCTTGTCGTGGTTGCGGGGGCAAAAGGTCGTCCTCGTGTCTTGGGCGCCCTATTGAGGCTGCCGCATGGACCTGCCCGGGTGGCAGGCGCTGCGCAGTGAACTGCACGATCAAGGTGTCGAGTTCGTCGCGGTCGGCTTGGAGATCGGGGGCGCTCCAGTTCTCCGGCCGTTCATCGAGGACGCCCATCCCGAGCATCCGTCGCTGGTCGACCGAACCCACCGCATGGACGCCTTCTTCGGTGTGACCAACATCCCGAGCGGGATCTGGATCGACGAAACGGGGATCATCGTCCGCCCCCATGAGAGCGCGGTGCCGCCCCCGGTCATGCGACCCGACAAGGACGGCGAGATGCAACCCTGGGGCATGGGAGGCCGGTTCGGCTTCGACGCCCACGCCTATGCCGACATGGTGCGCGACTGGGTCCGGAATGGCTCCGACAGCCAGTACGCACTCTCTCCCGAGGAGGTAGTCGCCCGATCGCACCCTCAGACCGGCGAGGTTTCGGAGGCGGCGGCGCATTTCGAGCTGGCCCAGCACCTGTGGCGCCAGGAGGGTTTCAGCGAGCGGGTTCTGTCACATTTTGCCCGGGCCCACACGTTGCAGCCCGACAACATCACCTACAAGCGACAGGCGTATTCGCAGTATCGGATGGCCGTCACCGACGAGCCCGACGACCGCACTCGGTTCATGCAATCGCCCACGGCGGGTGAAGAGTGGCCATTCGTTTCCGATTTCACCGCCGACATGGCCGCCATGCAGGCCGCCCGAGAGCGCGGGTTGGCATAGCTCTGGACCCGAGAAGGTGGGCCTCTCTTTGAGGGTGCCCTCTCAACCCCGGGTTGGCGGCGTTCCGAACGAATATATTACGAATGGCTTGGCCATAGGGCCAAGAGCTCGCGGTGTCCGAGCAGACACTTTCATCCTTGGAAGGGGGTGCAGATGCGCAGCCTCTGAGTGGCCAGTTATTCGCCGGTCGGGCGATTCGGATGGTTGCCGGCGCACCCTTTCTCTTGACTCGCTGGCGGCTGTCGATCCGAGCCAACAAATAGAAGGGATCGATATGAGCAGTTATGAGGACGCGCTGCGGCGCGCCATCGATGACGTGATTCGCCCCAACGCGCCGACGGTCGACGCCAGCGGGGCCTTTCCCCGAGCCGCGATCTCCGCCCTGGGCGAAGCGGGGATTCTGGGTCTGACGGTGGGCGAGTCGGTGGGTGGTGGGGGTCGGGGATTGGGCCAAGCCGCCGGCGTCGTTCGGGAGCTGGCGGGTGTCTGCGGTTCGACAGCCATGGTCGTGCTCATGCACTACTCAGGGACGGTAATGATAGAGAACCATGGTCCGGAGGAAGTCCGGCGGGCGGTGGGCGCCGGCCAGCATTTGACGACACTGGCATTCTCGGAGGCTGGCTCCCGCAGCCACTTCTGGAGACCCTTGGGGACGGCAACCGAGTCCGCCGGGGGAGTGCGCCTCGACGCCAGCAAGAGTTGGGTGACCGCGGCGGGCGAGGCGAGCAGCTATGTCTGGTCGAGCCGTCCCTTGGCGGCGGAGGGTGGGATGACCTTGTGGTTGGTGCCGGCCGACGCCGCCGGCCTATCGGAGCCAGGGAAGTTCGACGGTTTGGGTCTGCGGGGCAACCGGTCAGCGCCCATCGAGGCGTCGGGCGTCCAGCTGCCAAAGTCGGCAATGCTGGGAACGGACGGCGCCGGGCTCGACCTGGCGCTGGCCGAGGTCCTGCCCTGGTTCCTCATTCTGAGTGCGGCGTTCAGCGTCGGCGTGATGGAAACGGTGACAGCGGGAGTCGGCGCTCACATCGCCTCCACCAGGCTGGAACACCTGGATCAGACTCTCGCCGATCAGCCACTCATCAGGGTCGATCACGCTCGGATGCGGGTATGGACAGATCAAGCGGCCGCCCTGCTCGCCGATACCTTGGCGGCAGTGGAGGCGGAACGCGATGACGCCGTGCTCCGGGTGTTAGAGGTCAAAGCGGCGGCCGGCGAGGCAGCCATCGCAGTGACCGACCTGGCTATGAAGATTTGTGGGGGTGCCGCCTTCCGCAAGGAGCTCGGTATCGAGCGCTCGTTCCGAGATGCCCAGGCCGCTCGGGTCATGGCGCCCACGACCGATGCCCTGCTCGATTTCGTCGGGCGCGCTATCAACGGCATGCCGCTGCTATGACGTCTTCCTTGCTGCTGGGCGCAGTCGCCTATGACCCGAAGGTGGTCACCATCTGGGACGGGTTTCGGGTCTGGCTGGCCGAGCACGACTTCGCCTTCGACTACGTGCTGTATTCCAACTACGAGCGACAGGTCGAGGACCTGATCGGGGGTCACCTCGACGTGGCCTGGAACTCGCCCCTGGCCTGGATCCGCGCCGCGCGGATGCAGCCACAATCCCGAGCCGTCGCGATGCGAGATACCGACCGGGATCTGTCGTCGGTGGTCGTGGTCCGGGCTGACTCATTGGTGACCGATCTGTCAGACCTCGACGGCAAAGTGGTTGCTACGGGCGCGGTCGACTCGCCGCAAGCCACGTTGATCCCTCTCGGCCTCTTCGCTGCCGTCGAACCTGTGGTCCGGCGCTTCGATGTCGGGGTGGGATTGCATGGTGACCACATAGGCGGCGAGCGCGAAGCGGCCCGCGCCCTCATGGCGGGCCAGGTCGACGCGGCTTGCATGATCGACGCCAACCATCTTCTCTTCGCCAAAGAAGGGATCCTGCCAGCCGGCGGCACCCGGATCGTGGCGCAGACCGCCCCTTATGACCACTGCAACATGACAGTCGCCGGGTCGGAGTCGCCGCTCGTCGACGAATTCGTGTCGCTGCTGATGAGCATGGATTATGCCGACCGCGCCGTGCGGCCCTTATTGGACCTCGAAGGCCTGACCAAGTGGTTGCCGGGGCGGACGTCGGGCTATGTCCAATTGGACGCCGCCGTCGACCGGTTCGACTTCTATGACGCCAAGGGCCGGGTGATCGCCGACGGATACCGACCCTGAGGTCCAACTCGGGCACTTGGGCCTGGATGCCGGTGCCCACCTGTTGCTCGACCGGGCGCTGGCCCCCCTCCGCCCCGGGGAGCGGGTCCGCGTCGTCGGGACCGACCCGAACCTGGCGGTGCACCTGGGCGCCTGGGCCCGGGGCCGTGGCCATCGAGCGCAAGGCCATGTCATCGTCCGGGGCGATGCCGGTGACCGCCGGCTGGCCGGGGCGGTAAGGGCCGGGAGCCCCGGCTCGGTCGTGGCTCGCCCCCCGGCCACTTGGGGCCTGGCGGTCCGGGGGGCTTTGGTAGAGGCAGGAGGACCATCCCTGGTCGGTGCCGATCTGGACGACCGGGAGGTGGTCTGGACCCATTTGGCCGCCAAGCTGTACGCGCAGGCCGCCGCGGGTCAATGGGATCCCAACCGGCTGATCGATTGGACGCCTCCCGAGCTTCCCGACGATGTCGAGACTGCCGTGGTACAGGTCATGACCTATCTGGTTGAAAACGAGCAGGCCGCCTTGATGGTCCCGGCCCGCTTCCTCGGCCGCATCCACCCGCACTTTCGCGAAGTGGCTCAGTTCCTGGCCACGCAAGTCGCCGACGAGGCGCGGCATATCGAGGTCTTCGCCCGCCGAGCCGGTCTATCCGGCCGGGAGTTCGGCGTTTCCGGCGCCGGAGGCCGGGCCTCGCTACAGACGTTGCTCGATGAGCCTGAATGGGCCGTGGCGTCATTCCTACTCTCTGTCCTCGGCGAAGGGACTTTTCTCTCTCTGCTGTCGTTTCTGGACCGCTACGCCCCCGACCCTGTCACTGCTCAGGTCGCCCATCTCGCCCTTCAGGACGAGGGCCGCCACGTGGCGTTCGCGCTCGGACATCTGAGCGAGCACCTGGGGAGCGATCCCGCCTACCGGGACCGCCTCCGTTCTGCCATCGTGCGCCGACACGACGCGTTGACTTCGACCGCTGGGTTGGCGCCCGCGGTCTACGACGCGCTGGTCGTGCTAGCCGCCGGGGCGTGGACGCCCGAGGCGATCGGTGCAGGTTGGACCCGGGTGCGCGCGCTGCAATCGGATATGGACGAGGGACGACAGCGCCGGCTCCTTCGCCTTGGTTTCTCCGGTCGTGAGGCCGAAGAGCTTTCAGCGCTGCACACCGTGAACTTCATGTAGCGGCGGTCAGGGCGGCGGCGGCGATGGCGGTGGCGGCGGCTTCCATCTCTTCGAAAGTGCTCCAGCGTCCGAGCGTGAGCCGGACGGCGGCGAGGGCACGGGTACGAGAATGCCCCATTGCCATCAAGACCGGTGAAGGATCGACGGACGCGGCGTGGCACGCCGAACCGGTAGATGCCGCGATCTGGGGGGCCAAGCCAAGGAGGAGATTTGCGTCCACACCATGGATGCTTACGTTGAGAGTGTTGGGCAGGCGCCACGTCGGATGACCGTTGAGCTCCACCCGGCCATGGAGCAGTTCGTCAAGGCGTCGGTGCAGGAGGTCGCGCATCTCCGACATTGCCGAGCCCGGGTAGGAGTCGCACGCCAGCCGGGCTGCCTCACCGAAGCCGACGACCGCAGCTGTGCTCTCGGTCCCGGCGCGCAATCCCCGCTCCTGACCGCCGCCGTAGCTGACGGGTTCGAGGGACAGGCCGGACCTGATGTACAAGGCACCTACTCCTTTGGGCGCATAGATTTTATGGCCGACGAAGGTCATCAGGTCGGCGCCGAGATCCGCGATGCGGGTCGGGATCTTCCCCGCCGATTGGGCCGCGTCGGTGTGGAACAACACCTGCTTGCGGTGGGCGATAGCGGCCAGTTCAGCGATGGACTGAAGCGTGCCGGTCTCGTTGTTGGCGTGCATGATCGTCACCAGCACCGTGTCGTCGCGTATGGCGGCCTCGAGGTCGGCGGAGTCGACTCGTCCGGTGGCGTCGACGTCCAGCGTCGTCACGCTGAACCCGTGTAACCGCTGCAGGGCATTACAGGCTCCGAGCACCGAGGGGTGCTCGGTGCGTTGCGTTACTATGTGCTTGCCTCGATCCGACTGGGCCAGCGCAATGCCGCGTATCGCCAGCAGGTTGGCCTCCGAGCCGGATCCGGTGAACACGATCGTCTGCGGATCAGTGCCGGCGAGTCGGGCCACTCGAGCCCGGGCCGTCCGGATAGCGTCGTGCGCTGGCGGCCCGTACGAGTGGCTGCTCGACGGGTTACCGAAGAACGTCGATAGATAGGGGCGCAGGGCGTCGGCGACCCGGGGATCTACTGGCGTGCTTGCGTTGTAGTCCAGATAGATCGGCTTGCCGATCAGCCCGGGGGGCCTCGGTGGATTCGCAGTCATCCTGGGGCCGCGGTATCCATCATGAGTTTGGCTCAGGCGGGCGCGCCGGTAAGCACAACCGACGACGGACCCGACTCGACCTTGCCTACATCCCACCAGCCCTGAGAGACCAGCGATGGGGCCCGCCCCGGTTCGACGGCGGCCAGCAGACCGCCCGATGTCTGCGGGTCGAGGGCCAAAGCTTCGAGACTCGCTGGCGCGTCGCTCGTAAATCGGCCGGCCAGGTAGACCCGGTTGCGAGCGTCGCCACCGGTGCGTGTCCCGGCTTCGGCGGCTTCCGCCGCGCCGGGATAGCACGGAAGCTGCCCGGCGACGAACCTGATGGTCGCGCCACTTCGCTCCGCCATCTCCCAGCCGTGGCCGGCCAGCCCGAAGCCCGTCACGTCAGTGACGGCGTGCACAGGCGAAACTCCGTTTGTGGCGAGGGTGTGGAGTTGGTCAGCCGCCCCCCGGTTGAGCGTCCTCATGCCCGCGATGGCGGACGCTTTGCTCTCCGGGCTGCCTCCGGCCAGAACAATTCCGGAACCAATCGGCTTGGAGAGCAGCAGCCGGTCCCCAGGTTGGGCGCCGCCCTTGCGCCAGACCCGTTCGGGATGCACGATCCCCTGGACCGCCAGCCCGAAAATGGGTTCCACGGACCGGATGGTGTGACCCCCCGCCACCGTTCCTCCCGCCGCGTTCACCACCTCGGCCGCGGCGACCAGGATCGCTTCGATTGCCTCTGCGGGGAAGTTCTCGGGGAACGCCGCGATGTTCAGGGCGAGGAGGACTCGGCCTCCCATGGCGTACACGTCGCTACAGGCGTTGGCGGCGGCGATGGCGCCGAAATCAGCAGGGTCGTCCACCAGCGGGGGAAAAAAGTCGGTCGTTGATACCAGCGCGGTGTCAGGGGAGAGCCGGTAGACGGCCGCGTCGTCGAACGGAGCCAATCCCAACAGCAGATCCCCTTCGGGGGCGCCGGCGATATCCTCGAGCAGCGATCTCAACGGTGCCCCTCCCCACTTGGCCGCGCACCCGCCGCACGCGGTCCACTCTGTGAGCTTCAGGGGTCCCGGGTGGGCTGGGGTGTCGAGCGTCATAGGTTCCATACTATGGACGCCTACCCATGGCTCGACCGGCGACTCGGCGGTCCCCCTGACGGCACGTGACGGCCATGGCATCTAGCTGCCTGAGGAGCGGCACCGCATACTTACGGCTCGTCCCGAGCGCGAGGCGGGCGTCGGAGACGGTGAAGCCCTCGGGTGAAGCCTCGAGGAGTTTGGCGACTACGGGTACCGCAGCGTCGATGGCGCCGGTGGAAAACCAAAGATCTTCCGCCTGGCAGGCCAGACCCTGGCGCTCCAACTCTCGCAACGCAGCCCTATCAGACAACGGGAAGTCGGGCGGCGACCACGGCTGGCTCTCGAGTGCGGCGAGGACTTGAACGGCAGCATCGCTCAGTGTGGTTGGGATCGCGGACTCGTCGAAGGCGCGATCGGCCACGACCGCCACACCCGGTATTCCGGTCTGCAAGACGGCGCGCTGCAGTTCGGTGAATCCGGCCACATTGCGTCCATCGCGACCGGCCTGGCGGCACTCGCCCACGATCTCGGCCCTTATGGCTGCTTCCACCTCCGTGGCGATGACCCAGCGCCCGGCGCTCGGTGGACGGCGTTCTCCCGTGAGGCGCTCGAGGTGGGCTGCTTCGATGAATCCCCGTTCGTCGATCACCCGCTGCACTGACAGCGACGGCGACGCCCGGCGCGGGGGTAGGACGGGCTCGACATCGAGGATCTGGCCGCCACCGATCGTCACGTCGCGGCCCGATTCTCGAAGGACGTAGCGGTCCCCGGGTACGAGCGGCAGTGGCACCGACCCTTCGAGCCACAGCCGGACGGCTCCTTCCTCGCCGGGCTCGATGGCTTTCGCCGAACCGAAGATTCTTAGGCGTGCGGTGTAGTCCCCCGACCCGATGTGCACCGAGAAGGCGCCTCTGCTCTCCAGCGGTCTGTCGACCGAGCCGAGCACCAGCAGCGAGGCGTCCACCATGCGAGTCAGATGCCACTGACCCGATCGCACCAGGGCCTGCCCGCGGGCGACCTCGTGATGTGAGACGCCGGTAATGTTGACCGCGAGGCGCCGTCCTGGCTCGGTGGTGGTCAATGAACGATGGTGACTTTGCAGACCGCGGACCCGGGCTCGGTACCCGCCGGGTTCGATCATGACCTCGTCATCGACGGCCAGGCGGCCGCCGGCGAGAGTGCCGGTGAGGACGGTGCCGGCCCCCCGGATTGCGAACGACCTGTCGATCCACATCCTCGGTCGACCCCGGTCCGTCGCGGCCGGCGTGCGGTCCGTGAGACGGTCGAGGGCCCGGCGCAGCTCGTTCAGACCGATGCCCGATCGAGCGTCGACGAAGACAATCTCAGCGTCGGCCAGGAAGGTGCCACGGACATGGTCGGCGACCTCGAGCGCCGCCAGCTCTCGGATGTCGTCTTCCACGGAAGCGACCTTGGTCAGAGCCACCAACCCGCGAGAGATGCCGAGTAGTTCGAGAATCCGAAGATGCTCCTCGGACTGGGCCATCCACCCCTCGCCGGCGTCGACGACAAAAAGGCAGGCGTCGACCGTGCCCACCCCGGCCAGCATGTTCTTGACGAATCGGGAGTGCCCCGGTACGTCCACGAACGCCACTTCACGCCCGGATGGCAGGGTCGCCGCCGCGAACCCGAGGTCGATCGTCATCCCTCGGGTTTTCTCCGCTTCCCAGCGATCCGGGTCCGTCCCCGTCAGGGCCCAGACGAGCGTCGACTTCCCATGGTCGACGTGTCCCGCGGTGGCAATGACCCTCATGCGGACAGGGCCCTCGCCAAGGCCTCGTCCTGGTCAGGAAAGACGGAGCGCAGATCGCAGATGGTGCGGCCTTCGACGACGCGAGCCAGAACCGGGGGATCAGCCGACCGAAGCCGGACCGTGACGTCCTTGTCCACGGCGACGCCGGCGGACGGGATGAACCGCTCAGGCAGCGTGCCCCCACCCATCACCGACTGGCAGTCGACTACTTGGCCTTGGCCCAAAGCCGCGGCCCGGAGACGCAGCACCTCCACCGGGCACGTTGCCATCTGCCACAACGGCAGCGTCCGTCCGGCGTCCCGACGCAGATACGCCAATGCCACCTCCTGCAGCGACTCGAGAACAAGCCCACCCACGCGAAGCGCCCGAGCCAGCGGGTGGGTTCGGCAGCGTTCGACCAGTTCGGCTCGTCCGGCGATGATCCCGGCCTGGGGGCCGGCCAGGAGCTTGTCACCGCTGAAGGTCACGATGGACGCCCCCGCTTTCAGCGTTTGTCGAACCGCGGGTTCGCCCCTCAGCCAGGCGGGTGGCCCTCCGTCCAGCCAGGGGCAGGCCTCGTCGAGCAGACCGGACCCGAGATCGACAACGACCGGCATCGGCGCGGCAGATGGGACGCCGGGTCGACCGGCGAGCTGCGCCGCGAGATTCACCAGGTCCCTCACCTCCACCGATTCGACGAAGCCGGTCAAGCGGAAGTTCGACGTGTGAACCTTGAGCATCATCGCGCTGTGAGGTCCGATGGCTCGCTCGTAATCGGCGCGGCGGGTGCGGTTGGTGGTGCCTACTTCCACCAGCCGGGCATTCGACGCGGCCAGCACCTCGGGGATGCGGAAGCCGCCGCCGATCTCGACGAGTTCTCCGCGACTGACGATCACCTCCTGTTCGGCGGCCAAGGCGGCGAGTACCAGCAGGATGGCCGAGGCGCCGTTATTGACCACGAGGGCCGCCTCCGCCCCGCAAGCGATCGCCAAGAGCCGGGCGGCATGGGCCGTCCGGCTACCCCGGCGCCCGGTGGTCAGATCCAATTCGAGATTCGTGTACCCGGCGGGCCGCTCCACCGCCAGCGGAGCGCGGCCCAGGTTGGTGTGCAGCAGGACACCCGTGGCGTTGATCACTCCCCGGAGGAGGCGGCGTTGTTCGGTGTGGGCGGCCGCCCAGGCGCGAGGCACCGCAGACCCCGGCTCACCGTGTCGCACAGCCTCAGCGATAGCAGAACGGGCGACTTCGACCAGCAGGGGAGCGGGCAACCCGATGCTCTCGAGCAGGCGACTCAAACGGTCCACCGAAGGCGGATGGTCGCCCATGGTCAAGCCCGACACGGGGTGGATGGTCCTGCCGGGCTCATCGACCGATCACGATCTGGCGGAGGCGGACGGGAATCGAACCCGCCGCTGTGGGATCGCCACAGCCAACTGCTTTGAAGGCAGCGGAGTCCACCAGGTACCCGGACACCTCCACTTGGTGAGCATAACGGACGGGCGACAGCCTGCAGGGGTGGGGGTGAACGTCCTGTGGACCCTCGACCAGTTCAGGGCGACATGAGCAACCGGGCAGGAACGGTGCGGCGGGCCATGGTCGCGGGGACGATGGCTATGGCGATCGAGGCGAGGAACGCGACTGCGGTAACGGACAGGACGGCGTCGAGTGGCAGCGAAGAGGACGGTGCCACCCCGAGTTGTCTGGCGAACAATATCCAGGCCCACCTACCACCGATAAGGCCGAGGGGTACTCCGATCGTGAGTGCCGTCGCGGTTAGAGCCAGGGCCTGCCGAGCGCGCCGTAGACCCCAACTGCCGGCCGGAAAAACCGAGTGTCTTCAACACCGCGACGTCGTGCCGGCGGCGCCTGACCGAGGTGACGAGCGAATGCGTCAGGGCACCCGCGGCCATGACCGCCAGCAGCGCGATGAGCGCAACTGCCGTCGAGCGCACCCGGCCGTACGCCACGATTTCTCCGGGCCGCTGGGGGCCCATGACGCAGAACTGACCGGGACATTCCCCCATTAGCCCGTCCAGCTGACGACCGACCTGGGTCTGGAGCGCCGCCAATGAAACACCTGGGGCGGCCTGCAAGAAATATACCGAGTACCTGGCCCCAGGATCGCTGGGATCCAGGGTCTCGACACCTGCTTCGGTGGCAGCCGCGTTCGTCAGGGCGGCTCCCTGACCTACATCGGTCGGGGTGAAGATACCCGCGCCCAAGCGCGGGAACACAGCCCTTCCCACGATCTGCATCGTCGCCTGAGCACCGTTGAGCTCTACGACCACACGCTGACCGATGCGCAGCCCGGCTGAGCGCATCGTCTGCGTGCCGAGCACCAGGTCGTGGTCGCCCCGAGGAGCGTGGCCCTCCAGTATCCGGGGCTCCACGTTGCCCTTCAGCGAGTCGATCGTCACGGCCGGCACGTCTTGGCGACCGAGCCGCAGATCCAGATAGTTGCCGCCGGCCACCCCGCTCAAGGAGCTGTCCCCTACAAGGCGGGCCGTGGCGGCGGGAGGCGCCGGGTCGAACCCGAGGCCGGTCGAAGCCGTCCATGTCCAGCCGTAGCTGGGCGGGCTGGCGACCAGGTGCCCCAGATTGCCGGAGAACATGGCCACTGCGACTACCGCGGCCATGGCCAGGCTGGTCGTGACCAGGGTGCTACGGACAGGGAGGGCGGTCCGGCCTCTTCCCGGCTCGAAAGCCATTCGCACGCCGATCACAGATTCCGGCGGCGCTCCGAGACGAGCGAGCAGGGCGGCCAATCTGGAAGGCCGTTGCGCGGCCCACCGGCTCCGCATCTGACCGCCAGGACCTCGCCGCGCCTCGCCACGCCGGAATCGATCCCCGGGCTACGAACAGGGCGACCGTGACGAGGAGTCCCAATCCGAGGACGGGTGCGTCTATCGCCACTCCAGGCGACGGGTCGGTGGCCCGAGCGGGACCGATCGGGAAGAGCGGCGACAGAGCTATGGCCACCGGGATCGCCCCGATCGCCCCGATCACGCTCACCGCCGCCACCCGGGCCAGGCCCAGACCGAAGCGCTGACCTCTGGTCATGCCTATGGAGCTCAGCAATGGCGATTCGGTGGCGTCTACGAACGCCTGACGCGACAAGGCCTGGCCCAGGACGAGCAGACCGGCCAGGCCGACGACGAGGCCCAGTAGCGCAAGCCCCAAGGCCTCGGGGCGCACAGATCGGGCAACGGCGCGAGTGTGATCCCTTTCGGCGGTGAAGTAGACGGCGCTCTGATCGATACCGTGGCTTCGAGCTAGCTGCTGTACCGCTGACTCGAACGCGGTGACGTCCTCTCCGGGCCGGAGCCGGACTGCCGTTCCGACATTTACCAGCGAGGCCGGCCGGGCGTCCAGAAATGCCGGCGTGACGTACACGTGGGCCTGATCCTCGAGCACCGTCGTAGGGTTGATGTCCCTCGCGATCTGCCCTATTCCGGTGACGGTCAGGGTGGTGCTCTGCCGCGGCCCATGATAGTTGGCCAGCTGGTCATTGACCGCATCCAAGGCGTCCGAGTCGACGGTCGTCACGGTGAACCGGCTGCCCGGTGCGAGATGGCGTTCACGGGCGAACGTGGGGTCGATGAGCGCTTCGCCGATGCGGTGGGGATCAGGCATCCGGCCCGCTCGCAGCAGGGGCCGGCTGATCTGGGTGCCGTATCCATCGGCCAGGGCCCAAAGGTCCTGTTCGGTACTGGACGGGTCGAGATGTTCGCCGTTGAAGGCCAGCAGCTGATACAGGCCGGCGGACGTCTCGACCTGGGGCAGCCGGTCGACGGCGCGAAGCCAGGGATTGTTCCGATCGTTGAAGCTGTGCTGGGGTGAGGGAAGAGCGACTTCTGCGTCCTGTTCCGCTACGGCCGTCAACAGCCGCGGGTAGGCCGACACAGTGCGACGGGAGCCCGCCACGGCAGCCATGACTATGCCACCCGTCAGCGCGATCGCCAGAGCCAACCCGGCCCACGCCCGCCACCGCCCGCGGGCCTCGGCCCGCAGCCGGTAGCCCATCAGTCTCATTCCGACACCCTTTCCATGGTCGCTGTCACCATGCCTGAATGAAGCTCGGGATGTGAGGGTGGTAGCACACGGACACCGGGGGTGCTGCCACGGACGGCGGCCGTCAGACGGTGAGCGGCTTCACGAACTCGACCCATTTCCTTCTCCATGAGACTGCGATCATGAAGCGGATCGGGGGTCGCCGGCCTCTCCCCGAGTAACTGTCATCCGATGCCCCTTAGATGTCGACGGAGGAGCCAGGCCTCTGCCGTAAGCAAAGCAGCGTACATGTTTGTCATCCCACCGCCCAGGCGCGCCGGCGGTCGACGAAGAACAGATCGATGACCGGCGACGAGAGCGGTGGCACGGGGAAAGATGCCATTCTCAGGGGTGGTCCCGAAGTGCGGTCTGGGCGGCGTGCCATCCGCACATCCCGTGCACCCCGGGACCTGGCGGGGTGGCGGACGAGCAGAGATACAGACCGGGCACAGGCGTGCGCCACGGGCACCGGGACACGACCGGGCGGGTGACCAGCTGGGTCAGGTCGGTGCTCCCGACGGCTATGTCGCCACCGATGTAGTTGGCGTCGTGACGCTCTACGTCGGCGGGGCTCATGGCGTGACGGGACAGCACCCGTTCCCTGAATCCGGGAGCGAACCGCTCGATCTGGTCTTCGATCCGTTGGGTCATGTCGAAGGTCGAGCCGTTTGGCACATGGCAGTAGGCCCAGGCCACGTGAGCGCCGGCGGGCGCCCGGCTCGGGTCGATGATCGTCGGCTGCCCCACCAGCACAAACGGGCGTTGCGGGTGACGTCCGGCCGCCACGTCGCCCTCGGCGGCGGCGACCTCTTCGAGAGTTCCGCCCACGTGCACGGTGGCGGCCTGTCTGGCCCCGTCGGCTGTCCACGGAACCGGTCCGTCAAGCGCCCAATCGACCTTCCACACTCCGGCGCCGTACCGGTAGCGCTCGACGGCCCGGCGGTACCGGTCAGGAAGACGGTGGCCGGCGATCCGGATCAGCTGCCGGGGTGAGATATCCAAAAGAGTGGCGCGGGCCGGCGGCAACTCGTCGAGCGACTCGACCGTCTGACCCACGACGATCTCACCGCCGGACCCCGCAATGATCGAACCCAGCGCGTCGGCGATGGCCTGGGATCCGCCGCTCGCGACGGGCCAGCCCACGGCATGGCCGAGCAGGCCCAGGAACAGTCCGTATCCGCCGGTAGCGAGAGAGCGGAGCGACAGCATCGAGTGGGCCGCCAAACCGGCCATGAGCCCCCGGGCTTCATCGGACCTGAAACGGGACCGAGCCAGTCGGGTGGCGGGCCACGCTCCCGCCAGCGCGAATCGGGCCAGCACTGGCAGGTCACCCATCCGAGGCGGCGTCAATGGGGACATCACCGCGTTGACCACCCGCTCGGCGGATTCGACGAGCGGCTCCAGCAGCGCCCGGTAGGCGGCGCGGTCGGGGCCCAGCAGGGCGGCCGTACCGCCGACGGAGCGCAGAAGAAGAGCGGCCCGCCCGCCGTCCAACGGGTGAGCCATCTCGACCTCCGGAAACACCCACTTTACGCCGTGGGCTTCGAGATCGAGAGGGGAAAGGGCGGGAGAGATGACGGCCATCGGGTGGACCGCCGAGCAGATGTCGTGGACAAAACCGGGCCGGGTCAGCTCCCCCGATCGGGTTCCGCCCCCGATGGTCGGCGCCGCCTCCACCACCAGCACCCGCCATCCGGCCCGGCCGAGAGTGGCCGCCGCGGTCAGCCCGTTAGGGCCGGCTCCGACCACCACCGCGTCCCATTCGTCAGCCATCGGCCCCGAGTATGCAAGGTCTGCAGGGCGGATGTGGCCGGTCCGAACGGCGACCGGTCACACCGCCCCCATCCGTTCGACGCGGGCGGCCGGTTGTTGCGCCGGCTCCTCCCTGCGGTGGCCGCGCTCGAGCTCCTCTCGCGCCTCGTCGGTCAGCTGATCGGACCTGGCGACGGCCACGCGTGTGGGGGTCAGGGCCCTGAGCGTCGAGGTGCGTCTGCCACCCTCCAGCGCGGCCCGTTCGCCCACAACCGCGCCCGGCCCGATCTCGGCCACCACCATGCCCTCGACCTCCACCGCCAGTACACCGTCGAGCAGCAGATACAGCTCCTCCCCAACCGCGCCCTGTTCGGTGAGGGTGTCCCCCGGCTTCAGAGTGCGGATCGCAGGTTTGGTACCGGACCTCATGATGTGGCCCGACAGCTCCCGTTCGAGTGCGGTCTCGACCGCCGTGACCAGTGCCGGGGTATCCTCGTCTCCCCAGGGGGTGTGATGCCGCTGCCTGCCGTGATACCACCCGCGAAAGTCGGCCACCCCGACCTTGGCCGCCAGCACGCGGTCGGCGTCGTAGACCCAGTGACGCGGGAACGGCGACGCACCAAAGACCTCGAAGTGGGCCGATCCGTCGGCCCCCATGGTCAGGGCCAGCGTGGTCCACACGAGGGGGGCCTGTAGGCGGAAGAAAGGCGGTCGCTTAATGTGACGGGGCGCCGGAATGGCGGTTCGCCCCCCGGTAGTTTGCACGAAGCGGGCGGTGGGGCCGTCGAGCTCGACGGGTCGTTGCAGGTCTTCGAGGCCGACCGCGGCAAACGTGGCGTCCCCGAGGCCCAAGCGCACGGTCGTGGCCCCCATGACGCCCCCGGATTCATCGTGGTAGCCGGCGTCGACTATTCGGCCATCCATTACCTCGATCCAGGCCGACAGGCGATTCGCGAACCGGAACCGGTCGCTCGCCCGCAGGTGTTCGATGCCATCGAGACGGTCGGGCGGGGGCTGGTCGTAATGGGTGACGCCCACCTCGAACAACGGTTTGCTTATACCCTCTACCGCTTCGGAAGGAATCCACGAGACCGATGTGACCGACGATGTGTGAATCATGTGTCGACCGTAAAAGGGCTGGCCGCCCGGTCCAAGGGCGCTGCCCGGGCCTTCGTTCGGGGTGCCTGCACTACCGGGGACCGGGGTCCAGACCCCCTTCATTTTGCTCGGCAGATCGGCTGTGATCGATCCCGTGAACACCGAGGCGTATACGAAGACACCCAGGTCGGCCGACACGCGTGCTGAGACGATCACCGTGGTTCTGGCCGACGACAGCGTGCTGGTGCGCGAGGGGGTACGAGCTCTTCTGGGCCTCGAGCCCGACCTCGAGGTGGTCGGAGTGGCCGCTGACTATGACGAGCTCGTGGCCGCGGCTGAGCGGGCCAACCCCCAGGTCGTGGTGACCGACATCCGGATGCCTCCGACGTTCCAACGCGAGGGCATAGAGGCGGCCCGCCAGGTCCGCAAGCGCCATCCGGGAACGGGCATCGTCGTGCTCTCTCAGTACGACGAGCCCGAATACGCCATAGCCCTGCTGGAGCAGGGAGCGGCCGGATACGCGTACCTCCTCAAGGATCGGGTGAGCGACGGGGACCGGTTGGCGACCGCGATCCGGGAGGTGGCCACCGGCGGGTCGATGCTCGACCCCGAAATCGTTGCCGCCCTGGTGTCGCCGGTTCGGAGCGATGGTGAGCTTACGGACGAGGAAGAACTGTTGCTGCAGGAAGTGGCCCAAGGCCGCCCGGTCAAAGCCATCGCGGCGTCCCGCCACACAACCCCCGAAGCGGCCAACGCCGCGATCGAGTCGCTGTTCGTGAAGCTGGCCAAAGGGGTGTCGGCAGGCGGGGAGCACGCCCTGCGGCGTCTGCGCCTTCTGCAGAGCGCCATCCTGGATCGCGAGGAACAAGGTGAGACCCTGAGCAGGCTGCTGCCCGGCGGTCTGGCCCAGAAGCTGCGGGACGACCCCGACCTGGCGGGACGCACGGAGCGCCTAGAGGTGACCGTTCTGATGTCGGACGTGCGGGGCTACAGCTCAATCGCCGAGACCACCGACCCTACGGTGCTGGCCGGTCAGCTCAACATTCACCGCCGCGAGATGAACGCCGCTATCCTCGAAGAAGGGGGAACGGTGATGCAGTACGTGGGAGACGCGGTTATGGCCGTCTTCGGTGCTCCGTTTCCTCAGACCGACCACGCCGATCGGGCGGTGCGAGCGGCGGCGGGCATGCATCGTCGCCAGGAGATTGTCAATCAGACGTGGATCGCCGAGGGACTGGACCCGTTTGGCCTGGGCCTCGGACTGTCCACCGGTGACGTGGCCGCGGCCCTCCTCGGGAGTGAGGAACGCCTGGAGTACACGCTCGTCGGTGATACCGTCAATCTGGCTCAGCGATTGCAGGATCTGGCGCGGCCCGCGGGGACAACCGTTTGCAGCGAAGCGACCATTGCCGCCCTGAGCGGGTCGATCGCCGCCGAGCCGATGGGTCCCACGATCGTCAAGGGGCGCGAAGGCCGGCTGACTCCGTACCGGATCAACCTTCCGATCACATGAACGGATCATCTGCCGATCGTCTCTCCCGTTTGGCCGCAATCGGTCTGGCGTCCGCCGCCGCCGGAGTAGCGCTGTGGGAGCTCCAGGACCGTCGTGCCGCGACCGCGGCGGTCGCCGCGGTCGTGGCCGTGTTGTGGGCTTCCGGCTCCGTCGTATTGGCGGAACGCCGACCCAGCGGGCGCATCAGCCCCGTCGTGGCCGCCATAGCCCTCGGCATCGCGGGTTCGAGCCATGGCTGGGCAGTCGCATCAGCGGCTCTCCCGGCCCTGCTGGCCGTCCTGCTTGTCGTGACGCCTGACGGGCTCGTGGCTCCGAGATCGGGCTGGGTCGTCATTGGCGCGGCCGCCGTCGGTTGGGCCCTCACCGCACCGATCCTGGGCCACCTCACTGGTGGGAAGCGCACCGCAGCTCTGGCCGCCGAGTGGGCTGTTCTCGGGAGCATCGGAGCCCTCGGATACCTGTCTCGCTGTCGGGCGGCCGGGCCTCTCGAACGAGCCCGCTTGCAGTGGCTGGGCTGGGCGATCGTCGTCGCCGGCACCATCTCGCTCGCCGCCCTGGGACTGGACGCGATAGTCGGCTTTCCGCACCAGCCGGAACTCGTCGCCGTCGCCGCCATCACGCTGATCCCGTTCGCCCTCGTGGCCGGCACGTTCGACGCAGCCACCCGCCAGGTGGATCGAGTTCTGGTTCGCACGATTGTGGTTGCCGGGATGGTGGCTTTGGTGGAGGCCACCTATCTGCTCGTGGTGATCGGACTGGGGCACGTGCCGACTACCAGCGACCGCAAGGTCCTCATCTCGTCGATGTTGGCGGCCGCCATCGCGGCCCTGTTGAGCATCCCGGCGCGCCACCGGTTGGAAGAAGTAGCCAATCAACGGGTCTACGGAGACCGTCGCGCCCCAGACGAGCCCCTCCGGACGTTCGCCGGACGCATGTCGAGAGCCGTGCCGCTCGACGAACTGTTGCTCCAGCTGGCGGAGTCGCTGCGCAAGAGCCTGGATCTCGTGTCGGCCGAGGTGTGGACGGGCACCGACGGTGTGCTCGATCTCGTCGTCTCGGTGCCTCATCGCAACGCGCCGCGCATCCTGCTCTCGGCCGACGAGCTGACGGTCGTGGCCCGATCCCACGTGTCAGGCAACACCTGGGCCCAGATCTGGATCCCCGCCCTCCTCGCCGGTAGGGACGCCGGTCCGATTCGAGTCGCCTCTGTCGCCCACCTGGGGCAGCTGCTCGGGCTGATCGTGGTCGAGCGGCCACTCGACGGCACGTCGTTCGCCGAAGCCGACGACCGCGGCCTGGCCGACCTGGCCCGTCAGGTCGGCCTGGCCCTGCACAACGTCCAGCTCGACTCAGCCCTGCAGGCGTCGCTCGACGAGCTGCGCAACCGCAACCGGGAGCTGCGAGCGTCGCGGGCCCGCATCGTCGCCGCCTCAGACGACTCACGGCGCCAGATCGAGCGCAACCTGCACGATGGCGCCCAACAGCACCTGGTGGCGATGGCGGTCAAGCTCGGCCTGGCCCGCAGGTTGCTCGAAGCCGACCCGGGTATGGCCGAGAAGATGCTCGAAGAGCTGCGGGCCGACGTTCAAGATACTTTGATCGAGCTGCGCGAGCTGGCGCACGGCATCTACCCACCTTTGCTGCGTGATCGCGGTCTGGCCGAGGCGCTGCAGACTGCGGCCAACCGGGCCACCCTTCCCACCTCGGTCGAGGCTGACGGAATCGGGCGCTACCCCGAAGGCGTCGAGACAGCCGTCTACTTCTGCTGCCTCGAGGCCATGCAGAACGCCGGCAAACACGCGGGCGACGGGGCCGAGATCACGGTCCGGGTCAGCGTCGAGTCACCCGGCCCGTCGGAGTCGGAGCTGCTCTTCTCTGTGTGCGACGACGGCGCCGGCTTCGACCCCGCGGTGGGCGGACACGGGCATGGCTTCGTGAACATGCGCGACCGGCTGGGGGCCATCGGCGGGACGCTCAAGGTGACCTCGGCCGAGGGCTCGGGCACCAGTATCGACGGGAGGATCCCCCTGGAGGAACTGGCCGCCAACGCTGGACGCTGAAAGCCGTGCCGTCGGCCTCGATCCGGGTGCCGGCCGGGCCCGGGCCCGGGCCGGAGCCCCGCTCAGGACCGCATGACCAACCGGCTCAGGCGCCCAACCGAGCATCCCAGATGCGGCGGACCTCGTCGGGGCTGAAGTCTTCTTTGTGCACGTATGCGGCCGCCCCACAGGACGCCGCATCGGCAGGCAAATCTCCGGACTGATAAGTCGACAGGAGTATCACGACCGTCCCTGGGGCTTCCGACATGATCTCCCGGGTGGCGTCGATGCCGTTGACGCCCGGTAGGTTGATGTCCATCAGGATCAGACCGGGTGAAACGGCTCGGGCCTCGCTGATTGCCGCCTCGCCGGTTTCGACCTCACCGACCACTTCGAAGCCGGCGGTCACGGCGACCACGGTCCGCGCCGCGGCCCGAAAGGGCGCCTGATCGTCGACGATCAGCACAGACACGGAATCGACGTTCAACGCGGGTTGCCTCCTTAGTGCTACCTCAGTGTCGCACGAAGCGCGGGCCTCGCCGAGGGTGCGGGCCTCGCAACCCCGGGGGATGCTGGCCTCCCCCGGCCCGTACGTTCTCAGGCCCCCGTTTCGGCGCGCCGCACCGGCCGTTCGGCCAGGTAGAGCAGCACTGCGCTGACCCGCCGGTGGACCTCCGGCTCCTCGGTCAGGCCGAGCTTGGCGAAGAGGGAGTTGATGTGCTTCTCGACCATCCTTTCCGACAAGCCCAGGCCCGCCGCCACTCCGGCGTTGTTCTTGCCCCGGGCGATTTCGCCGAGGACGTCGAGCTCCCTGGGCGTCAGGAACCTGAGCGGGGACGCTTTCGGGCGGGCGCGAGCCTCAACCAGCACCTCGACTACCTTTGGGTCGATGACCGAGCCGCCGGCAGCCACTGTCCGCACGGCTCCGATCAGCTGGGCCGGATCGGACACACGCTCTTTGAGCAGGTAGGCCCGGCCCTTGGATCCCGTGTCGAACAGGGCTACGGCGTAGGCGGCGTCGATGTACTGCGAAAGCACCACAACGCCGAGGGAAGGATGGGTCTGGCGCAGCTCACCGGCCGCCCGGATGCCCTCGTCTGTCCCCGTAGGAGGCATCCGGATGTCGGTGATGACGACATCGGGCGCGCTGGCTTCTACTGACGCCATCAGCTCGTCGAAGTCGGCGCACAGAGCCGCAATCTCCACGTCAGGTTCGGCGCCGAGGACGGTCGCGATGCCTTCCCTGACGAGCAGCGCGTCCTCGGCCACCGTGACTCGGATGCTCACGTCGCGGATCGTAGCGCCTCGTCCTCCCCGGGGCCGCCTCTGCCGGTGGCGAAGCTCCTCCTGGAGATCTTGGTGGCTATTCGGGTCGGAGACCTCGCCCGGGCCGGCGCGCCGCCCGGAATCCGGGAATCAGCCCGACGGCGTTGCTGAGCACCAGCACCGCAGCCGCCACCCCGATAACGGAGGAAGCCGATACCAGCGGTTGGGCCACGGTGCCGAGCCGGTCGGCCAGCAACGTCCAAGTCCACCGTCCGACGATGATCCCGGCCGGTATGCCCACGATCAGACCGGCCGCACCAACGGTCGTCGCTTGCCACAACACGGTGCGCACCACCTGACCAGTGGTGAACCCGAGCGTGCGCAGCACGGCCAGGTCACGGCGGCGCCGCCGCACCGCCACCACCAGTGCGTTGGCGACGGCCGCCGCGAGCAGAACCGCCAGCAGGCCGCCGAGCACGGTGGGGGTGGCGCGCAAGCGGTCGGCGCTCATCACTCCGGCCGGGCGGTTCGCCGGGTCGACGGTAAGCGGCAGCTCTTTCGGGTCATCATGCTGAAAGGTCGCAGTCAGAGTGGCGAGCGACTTACCGGGGGCCCAGCGGAAGATGTATTCGGTCTTCTGGTAGTCGGAGCTGAACCGCTTCCAGCCGCCCTCGGTCAGAAGGGCACCCACGCCTAAGCCCGCCTTGTCCGACCCGGGATAAGGGGCCAGCCCGGGCAGCACGGCCCGCCCCACCACCAGCACGGGCTCGGGTGGTCCCGTTTCGCCACGCGACAGGAGCACCGATGCCCCGATATGGGTGTGGAGGCTGTCGATGGTCGTCTGACCTAACGCCACCTCGTCGACCGATGCCGGCGCCCGGCCTCCGTCTATCGTCACCGGCACGCCCGGGTGGCCCATCGACAAGCCAACGGCGGGGATAGCGCGGTTACCTGAACGGACCTCGCCGACGTCCAGCAGCGACCAGGCCGAAACCGAGCCGGATCGGCTGGCTACCGCAACGAACTTCTGCTGCGCGGCCGCGACCTCAACGGGACTCGAGCTGTTCGGGCCGTTTGAGCTGTTGAGGTCGTCCAACTCGACCTGTCCGTCCCAGGGGGCACCATAGAGACGGGGGGTGGCGAGGAGGTGATTGAGGCTGGTCGAGAACACAGCCAGCGACGTGACGAGGGCGACTGCAGTGGCGGCGGCGAGCAGGGTGGTCCGCACCGGGACAGATGTCCAGCGCGGCCCCGCTTCGAGCCCGAAGCGGACCCCGATGACAGCGGCCAGCGACCCACCGGAGGCGGCGACCGCTCCGGCCACCCGAGACCTCCGCGCCACAGTCTCTCCGGTCAGCACGCGGGAGGATCTCCAGGCCGGAATGACCGAGAGGAGGGCTCCCACGGCGATCACCGAGACTCCGCCGGCCAGCAACAGAGTCCAATCGAATCGGATACCCGGGTGCACCTCGGCGACTCGCACCGTCCCCACCGGGCCCAGCTCCGACGTGGCCACGGCGATCCCCACGGCCAGTGCGGCGCCGGCAATCACGGCCACCATAGACTTGGCTATCGATTCCGCCGCTCGTTGAGACCTCGTCATCCCTAGAGCCGCCAGCGTCGGGTTGTGGCGAGCGTCGATCTGAAGACGGCGTGAGATCGCCTGGCTGACCACTACCAGGCCGAGCAGCGCAGCCAGGCCGGCGAACGCCTCCAGCGCTATCACTTGCGGTTCGGTGGCGTCGACTACCTCCGCGGTGACGGCGGACGCCCGCTGGAACGCTATCGACTCCCGTGGGACCAGTGCCCTCACCTGGGCAGTGAAGGCGTCGACGTTGGTGTCGGGCTTCAGCTTGATCATGGCGCCCCAATACGGAACTTGCAGAGCGGGGTGGTCCGCCTCGAACGCCGGCGTGAGCACGAACGACGCGGGGGTGTACCCGGGATCGTCCACTACCCCATCGCTCGTTACACCGATCCCATCGACGCGGAACGTGCCTTTCAGATTGGCGGGGGCGTGCCGGATCAACGTCTCCGCGTCGGACAGCGAGGGCTGGCTCATGGCCTCGTTGAGCAAGCCCTGAGTGATGATCGTATAGGTGAAGGTCTGGCCCACCTTGAGGTGGCGGGACGCGGCGAACGATCGCTCAACCCATACCCCGTCTGGATCGTCGGGGGAGGGCTGATGCCCAGCGATCATCCGCGGCCGGCCGACGGTGTACGTGGCGTTGCGATCAGCGATTATCAGGGGCGGAAGACTGAAGGCGTCGGAGATCGATTTGACGAGAGATGGGTACAGGATCACCCCGTCGACCCGGCCGATGGACTGGACCGCCGGGAGCTTCCGCAGCTCGGCCATCGTCAGCTTGGAGTCCGACCCGTTGTTGGGGTTGACGAGGAGGTCCCAGGCGTTGGTGGCGTGGCGCATCCGGGAGAAAGCGGTGTCGGTCCGGCTGGCGGCGCCCAGGCTCGCCAGCACGGCCCCGCCGGCCACGCCCACCAGCAGAGCAACGGCGAGAAGCGATCGCCACTCGACGCGAACCGCGGCCCGGACGCGATACATGGCGGTCGCCATCACTCGTAAACCACTGACGCGTCTGCTCTATCTCGTCCCGCCAACCGACCCGTCGTCCTACCGACCGAGGTCCGTAGGACCGACCAGCTCCGCCGTGACACCCACAGTGGATCCCGCGCCCGCTTGACCACCCGGCGCCCCCTCGTCCTGGATACGACCGTCGCGCATGTGCACGGCGCGGCTGGCTCCGGACGCCACCTCGGTGCTGTGGGTGACCATGAGTATGGTCTGGCCGTCGGCATGCAGCCGGCGGAAGAGTTCGAGAACTTCTCGGCCCCCGTCACTGTCCAGCGCGCCCGTCGGTTCGTCGGCCAGCAGAAGGGTCGGCTGGTTGGCCAGGGCCCGGGCGATAGCCAGCCGCTGGCGTTGACCACCTGAGAGCACCGCCGGGACCTCGTTCATCTTGTCGCCGAGGCCGAGCAGGTCCAAGAGATCACGCGCCTGCGCCTCGGCCGCCTTGCGGCGCTTTCCAGCGATGATGGCAGGCAGCGCTACGTTCTCCAGCACGGTCATGCCCTCGAGCAGATTGAAGAACTGGAACACCATCCCGATGTCCCGGCGCCGCATCCGGGCCAACCAGTCTTCGTCGCGGCCGGTGATGGTCTGGCCGGCCAGCACTATCTCGCCCTCGTCGGCCGCGTCCAAACCGGCGATCAGGTTCAGCAGCGTGGACTTACCGCAGCCCGACGGGCCCATGATGGCGATGAACTCCCCCTTGACCACGTCCAGGTCAGCTCCCCGCAGGGCGCGGACGGGGGCCAGATCCGCCTCGAATGTCTTGCGCACTCCCCGTGCGGACAAGATCGGGTTGACGGTCATCGGGGCTAGCTCCTCGGGATGTCGAAACATGACTGGCGATCGTCTCTCAAGCTCCGGAATCGGTCCTGGACACCGCCCGGTACTGGCTATCCAACTCTGACTCGCCGTAGCAGGAAAGGGGGCTGGGCTCCATCACCAGTGGTGGTGGTGGCACCCCTGCCCACAATTGCCCGACGCTAACGAGGCACATCCGGCCCGTCTGATACGTGGATCTGGAGGATCTCGCGAGCCTTGGCCGGCCCACCCGGCAAGTCGCCCGGTGACGCCGGACCGGGCACTGTAGCTTGCACTGCTTCAGCGGTGGCCGCGCGGTCGCTCTACCGACGCCCTACCCGGGCCCTACCGCCGCTGCTACCAGGTCCCGACCGCTGTTCGACCGACCCGAGTCACGCTCGGTCGTGGGCCACGAGCCCACCCGACGAATGGAGGATATCAATGTCCAGCAAGACCACTACCAGCACCAGCGACCGCCGCAAGGGTGAAGCCTTCCCTGAGGAGGAGGCCATCCTGGCCCGGTTCCTGACCCGAGTCGGCGAAGAGGCGCGCAAGACAGTAGATGTCCTCAGCCACGGCTCGTTCCTCCTGCTCTGAGCGAGCGGGATGGCGCGGACCTACGAGTCCGGACAAGAAAGGTGCAAGGGAATGACGAAACAGCGACCGTCCAGCGTCATCGCAGCGGACAGCGCAGCCCGCTGCCTGCGGGCCAAGCTGGGACCTCTGGTAGCCGAGGTGTCGGCCCGATCGCGGATGATGGCCGAGCATCCCAAGCCTCGACCCATGTACCGGGCCCTCCTCGAGTTGATGTACAGCGAGGTGAGGGCCACCGTCCCGCTCATGGTCGCCGCCGAGCGAAAAGCGGTTGAGCTCGCCGCCGAGGACGACCCGGTTGCCGAGCCGCTCATCACCTGGTTGGGTCTTCACATCGCGGAGGAAGCAGACCACGCCACCTGGATCCTGGGAGACTATGCCCAGGTAGGCGGCGATCCCGAGGCGTTGATGCTGAGGCCCGGCTCGCCGACGATCGCCGCCCTGGTGGGGTCGGTCTACTACTGGACCTTGCACGCCCACCCGGTGGCGATCCTCGGCTATTGCGCCGTCCTGGAGGGCTATCCGCCCTCTGGTAGGTTCATCGAGCAGATGATCCGCGCCACGGGTTTCCGAGAAGAGGCGTTCGCGACACTCCGGCACCACTCGACGATCGATGTTTGCCACGGCGGCGAGGTGTTCGAGTTGATTGACCGGCTCCACCTCGGAGCTCGGCACGAGGCCGTTGTAGGCATGACCGCTCTGCAAACGGCGGACCTGCTCATCGGTGCCGGCGATGAGCTGATCAGCTCGCTCGACAAGCCGTGATTTACGGAAGAGTCTCGATCAGACCGAGTACATCAGCCCAGCCGAGCAATCTTCCGGATTTGTAGATGCTGTCGTACCTCGACCCGAGACCTTGCGTCATGTGAGCGATGTTGTTCTCCCTAGTCGCCTCGAGATCCAGAAACGCCAGGGTGGTACCAGCCGACATCCCGTCGGCGAACCCGTAGAGAATGGCTCCCGATTCGAGTGCTCCGCGCTCAATGCAATAAGCGGCCAGGCCGTACAACGGGAACAGGGCTTGATGCAGTGAATTGCGCCGGCCGGAGTGGACAGCGTCGACCAGGTATTGCCTGGCGTCGGCGAAGCTGCGTCTGTTGAGTAGCACCAACCCGAGGATGGCCAGAGTCAGGGAGTCGTCGTACGCCAGTTCGTCCCGAATGTTCAGGGCGGCGCGGTAGAAGCGTTCCGCCTCACGGAGGTCACCCTCGTCGCGGCACGCCTCGCCCAGATCGCCCAGAGCCACGTACCGGACCAGCAAGTCCCCGGATGCCTCGGTCGCATCGAGTGCATCCCGAAGGGCGTGGCGGGCCGCCACGATGTCAATGGTGAACATCGCCAGTCCGTGTCCCATATGCGCCAGGCCCACAAGTACGGGATCGCCGAGTCGATGGGCTAAGGCGATCGCTTTCCTCCCAATCGCTCGATCGGGCTCGCCTGCGAAGAATGACGCAGCCGCCAGCATGGCGCTGGCTTCGCATGTCAGTTCCGGATCGTCGAGGGCCTGCCCTATTTGCAGCGCCTCCTGGCCCCACTTTCGTGCCAGCTTTGGCCTTTGGTATACCGCGGCCCAGAGACCTGCGATAAGGCCTCGCGCCTTTTGGACGGACATACCCGGGTGGACCCTCTCGAGTAGGGACTCGGCGAGAGAGAGGGCTTCGGCCGGCTGGGCTCTGACGAACCAGTAGCGGCCAAGAGCTCCGAAGATTTCGAGTGCGTCGTCGATCGTTTCCGGCGACGCGCTGAGGTACTCGAGCGCCACCCGAAGATCCGACAACTCCTCGCTTACAGTATCGAGCCAGGAGGCCTGTGCCGGGCCGCTCAACTCAGGCCGTGCCCGTGCGGACAATGACAAGTAGTACCGGGCGTGCGCGGCCCGAACCCGGGGCGCCTCATCGTCGGGTGACGCCTCCAGGCGATCCCTGGCAAATTGCCGGATGCTGTCCAAGAGGCGGTAACGGTCGATCCCAGGCTGCCTGAGAGGTGAAAGCAGGGACTTCGATGCCAGACGCTCGACGACCGGCTCCAATCCCCCTGGATCTGGAGGTGAGGCATCGGCGGTGACGGTTTGAAGGGCTTCAATGCTGAACGCGCCGAGGAATATCGAGGCTCGCCTCAGCACCAGCGCCTCGCAGGGATCGAGCAGCCGATAGCTCCAGTCGATAGAGCCTTCGAGGCTTCTCTGGCGGGGTGCCGACAGGCGCGGTCCGTGCTCGAGGAGATCGAAGCGATGATGGAGCCGGCTCAAGATGTCATCCGGGCGGAGAGTGTCGACTCTTGCCGCAGCCAGCTCGATGGCCAAAGGCAGCCCCTCCAACGTGGTGACGATCTGTCCGATCGTCTGGGCATCATCAGTCAGATCCAGGAGGGGGTCGGCCGCGGCGGCTCGCTGTAGAAACAGCTGTACTGAGTCGGAGGCCCATATCTCATCGGTATGGCCCGGATCCAGGTTGGCGGGCACGGTCATCGGTTGGACGCGCCACACAACTTCACCGTTGATGCCCAGAGGTTCTCGACTGGTCGCCAGGACCTTGGCCCGGGGTGCGCCTCTGAGCAGTCGGTCTATGACCGACGCCGCGTGGTCGATCACGTGTTCGCAGTTGTCGACCACAAGAAGCAGCTGCTGATCTCCAATGAACTCCGTCAGACCGTCGATGGTTATCTCGTCTGCGTGCGGGTGATATCCCAGGGCGTCGGCCACGATTTGAGGTACCAGCCCGGGATCGGCGATCGACGCGAGATCGGCGAACCAGGCCTCGCCCGGTCCGTCGTCCGCCAGTCGGGCGGTGACATGGATCGCCAAGCGGGTCTTGCCGGCTCCGCCGACGCCAACCAGGGTAAGTAGCCGTGAGTCATCCAGAAGCCTCGTGATCCGCAGAGCCTCCTCACTGCGTCCGACGAAAGTGTTGATCGGCGTGGGGACGTGCGGACGTCGAGCAAGGGTGGGGAATGGTCCGGCCGCCTTCTTGGACGCAGAGCCAACCAAAAATGGCAAAGGGGGTGTCCAGTCCAGCTCGGGCTTTTGCAGAAGTATCGCTTCCTCGAGCGCCTTCAGTTCGGCGCCGGGCTCGACTCCGAGTAGCTCGTCGAGGTGAACCCGCACCCGTTCATAGGCCCGTAGCGCGTCGGCTTGGCGGCCCGAGCGGTACAGAGCCAGCATCAGCTGGCCCCAACGCCGCTCCCGCAGCGGTTCGGCTGCCACCGCCGTTTCCAGGTCGACAACCAACCGGGCGTTCTCGCCCAACAGCAGGCGGGCCTCGAACAGCTGCTCCTCCCCGGATCTGCGCAGCTCAGCCAGGCGGACTCCTTCGACCAAACCCACCATCTGGTCGGCCAGATCGACAAGTGGCTCGCCCCGCCACAGAGCCAGCCCCTCGGACAGGTACTCCGTTGCCCGGCCGGGATCGCTGTCCTCGATCGCGTCGTGTCCTGCCCGCAGCAGCCGTTCGAATCGCCCCACGTCCACATCTTCAGCCGGGATGCTCAATCGGTATCCCCCGCTGACCGTCTTGATCGTCTCCGACGGAAGCTTCTGGCGCAAAGCGTGAACGTAGGTCTGGACGATCTTGTTGGCTGTAGTGGGCGGGGCTTCCCCCCACAAAGCGTCGATGAGGTCGCCGAGCTGGACCACCGCCCCCACCCGGAGAGCCAATAACTCCAGCACCGCCCGCTGCTTGCGAGCCGTAACTGCGACCTCCGAGCAGTCATCGACTGCTACCACCAACGGTCCCAATAGCCCCAACTTCACGGGCGAAGTGTAACTCCCGCCCTGCCCGGCGAACCCGTACTCGTGCGGAGAGGCGGACTCGAAGGTTCTCACCGGGACAGCACCACGGCGGACTTGCCGGGTCGACACAGCCGCGGTGACGGGGCCGAGGACCGGCGAACCGACGGCGACGACCCCGAGCACCAACACCAACGCCTCTGCGGACCCGGGGGGGGGGTACTGCTGGCGCTGAGCTATCGGGCCGCGCCCATGCGGGTGAGTGCGGACCCCGCCTCATTACTCTGATGGCCTACCTGTTTCGCTCATGGAAGCGCAGCTTCCTGGCTACCACGTCCGAGGCCACGTGGGCCAGAGGTAGGTTTCCGGCGAAGGCGTATGCCCGCAGGCGGATGAGCGCTTGGCCGACGCTAACGTCGAGTTGCGCCGCCACCATGCCGGCGGCCTGGTGTACCACATAGTGGAAGTCGGCACCTGCTTCGAGTTCTGAGGCGAGCTGGCCGGGAGGTGCGTCGGCCTGCAGCATCAGGACGGTCTCGGCGGCGACGGCCGCCATGGCCAAGGCGTCGGCGTGCTGCTCGTCGGTGAGCGGCCCCGGCCGGTCACGATACAAGTTCAAGGCCCCGAGGCGGACCGCCCCGAGTTGGAGAGGGAAACCAAATACGGCGAGCGCACCCGCGGTGACAGCAGGGCCGCTGAAGGCCAGCCATCGAGGTGTGGCTGGGGTGAGCCAGGTCAGGTTCAAGTACCGGGCGGTCTTGATGAAACGCGTCCACGCAAGGGCCTTCCCCGAGCTCGTACTGCAGTTGTTCTATGAGACCGCTCACCTCATTGGTGCTACAGACCGAGCCGCTGGGCACGTCACCGGACATGAGCATGATCCCAGCCCCGCTAACCGCGATGATTTCGGCGCACACATCGCAGAGCCGTTTGGTCTTCAGGTCAGCGTCAGGACTGGCTAGGAGCCGGGTCAGTATCCGTTGCCGCCGCTCACGGACCACGGCTCAGCGCCCCGGGACGACCTTGCTGGGTGAGCGCTTCTAGGAAACCCCGGATGTCGGCCAACTGCAGTCTCGGCGAAGCAACGCCGTCAAGGAGGTCGAGATGCGGTGGAGCCACGATCTCGGACCGCCCCGTCATTGTGGACACATCGAGCCGGTCCCGAACCAAACGACAGTGCAGGCAACCGCTCCGTAAGCGCACACCACTACACCTTGGCTGGGTGCGGTCAACCGCGGTGACTGAATGGAAGCCATTCGCGCTCTCCTGGCTATGAAGCACTGCACGACGCGCTACCAGGGTCCGGAGCACCGCTTCCGAGCCAACCGATGCTGGCCCGACACGTCAGGGGTCTTTGCCGTGCCAGCCATAAGCCTACACCCGGCACGCGGGTGCTCAGGACCTTCGGCGAGGCGAGCGCGTTTCGATCTCTTGCTGCCCGTCCGGCGGCAGTAAGACCGAAGGACGGGCGCCCCCATGAAGCGGCCCGACTTCGCTCAGCCCGTCAACTCGAACCGGGCGGGCTCACAAGCCGAAACAGGAGGTCAGGTGAGGTGTCAGTGGCCATTGCCGGCACCGCTGACCAGACGGGTCGGGGCTCATCGACTCCACCCTTCAACGATCTCCGGTTTTATCAAGTACTCTGAGATTGCTGAGGTGCGCCGTTGGCGGTCCTTGACCCCGGACCGACGGCACTTGCCAGAAGGACACTGGCCAGAAGGATCTGTCCGGGTACGTCGAAACGAGGACGAGTGCCCAACAATCATGCCGCTCAGCCCGAGGAGGACCTGGTCCGTCTCTATCTCCACGACATCGGTAAACACGACCTCCTGACCAAGGAGGATGAGACTCGCCTGGCCCAGGCCATAGAGGCGGGCAGAGAGGCCCGGACCGAGTTCGCCACGTCCGAAAGGATCACTCCGGCGCACAAGCGGGAGCTGCGCCGCCTGACCCGTGACGGGGAGGAGGCCGCCGAGACCTTTGTCAGTGGCAACTTGCGCCTGGTGGTCTCCATCGCCAAGAGGTACCAGGCCGCCGAGTTGCAGTTGCTGGACCTGGTGCAGGAAGGCAACCTGGGCTTGATCCACGCGGTGGAGAAATTCGACTGGCGCAAAGGATTCAAGTTCTCGACCTATGCCAGCTGGTGGATCCGCCAGGCCATCACTCGAGGTATCGCCAACACCAGCCGCACCATTCGGCTACCGTCCGACGCTTCCGATCTCATGACCCGGTTGGCGGAGGCCCGTGGTCGCCTCGAAGGGCAGCTGGGCCGTCGGCCGACGGTGGCCGAGCTGGCCGCCGACCTCGAGATCGGCGAGGTGAGGGTCACCGAGATCCTTCGCCACACCGGCCCGCCGCTGTCGCTTTCGCAGCCGCTCGGCGAGGACGGCGACGCCGAGCTGGGTGACCTGGTGGAGGACCGCTCGACCGTCTCCCCTTTCGATGCCGCCGCCGCCGTCATGCTTCCGGGCGAGGTCAACAAGATGCTCCTCGCTCTCAACGAGCGCGAGCGTGAGATCCTCCGCTTGCGCTTCGGTCTCGATCGGGGCGAAGCCCGTACCCTCGACCAGGTAGGCAAGCATTTCAGCCTGTCCCGCGAGCGGATTCGCCAGATCGAGGACCTGGCCTTGTCCAAGCTGCGCCACCCGTCGAACGACCGCGACTCCCGTGAGCTCCTGACGGGCTAGTCGGCGTCAGCCGGGCCCTCGGTGCGCGGGAATCCCACGTCCAGATGTTCGGGCCGATGTTCGGGCGGACACGCAGGGATCGCCATCGTGGCATCAGGGTTGTTCGCCGGGGTCATCCGCCGGAAAAGGACGGACTAAGGGAGGTCAGGAATGGTCCGGCTTGGGCTTGTCGGACGGAGTCGACCGGAGGACCTGACGGAGGTCCCGCGAGCCGAGTGGCTTGACGAGGTAGGCGTCCGCGCCCCGTGCCGTGGCGGACCGTTTCGTGGCCGCGTCCTGGTGGAAGGAGCAGACGACGATGCGCAAGGCCGGGAAGTCGTCTCTGAGGGCACTGATCGTGTCCAATCCTTGAGAGACGGGGAGTTGAATCTCAAGAACGACAACGTTGGCGTTCAAGCGGCCGACCGCGTCCACCGCGCTGACCGGCCCGTCCGCGTAGCCAACCACACTCACATCGTCACCGGCCTGCTGGATGACGTAACTCAAAAGCTGACGACGATCGAGGCGATCATCAACTACCACAACTCGCACGTCGGTTTCGCCCTTTGAGGCTCCCCCGACGCTGGCGTCGGCCGAGCCTGTTGACGTGGAAAGAGTTCCCATGGGAACCGCCGATCTGCCTCGCAAACTGAGGCGTCGCCGCCCGCGTTGGACGAGGGTCTCACTGTACACCTCGCGCGCCACAACCCGCGAGAGACCGGTTGCGTCGTGCTGTGATCGGGCTCATTCGTCCATTCGCTCCCGGTTTACGGGAGTCGGCGGCCACTCCCCGGCGGTGGGTGGGCGGGTACAGACCTCCGCTAACCACTTCGCGACGAGTACTCGGAGCCTTTGGAAGGCACTCGCCGCGTTCGCGCCGCCTGGTGACCACAACGCGACGAGCGCTCCGGCCCGGCCCGGGGGCGCGACGCGAAGTGGTCAAAGGGCCGGGAACGGCGACACGGGACAACCCCCGGGACCGGCGACACGGAAGAATCGTGCTCTCCTTTTGAATCAGTCGCGGGACCAGAAGCCCCCCAGAAGAGTCGAGCGCGTGTTGACGCTTCCTACGGTCCTACGATCCCCTCAGCCCAGTCTGCAGGGCACGAACGGCTCGGGGGTCACTTCCATGTCAACGTCAGGTCCTTCACGTGGCGCAGGCCCTGCGAGTACTCGAGATTTTCGTGGCCTGGTTTTATGCGGTACTCCGGGATACGCCGGTGCCACTCGCGGAGGGTGATTCGCAGTTCGCGGCGAGCCAAGTGGCTGCCTAGACAACGGTGCACGCCGCCTCCGAACGCGATGTGAGGGTTCGGCGTCCGGTCCAAGCGGACCTCAAAGGGCTCGTCGAACGCGCTGGGGTCTATGTTCGACGCCCCGTAGCTGATCATGACCGCGGTGCCCGAGGGCACGTTCACTCCGTTGGGGAGGGTGGTGTCGCCGTTGGCCACGCGGGGTACGCCGCTCGGCACTGGAGACTCCCAGCGCAGGAGCTCCTCGACGGCGGCGGGGATGATCGCCGGATTTTCGACGATCTGCCGGCGGTGCGCGGGATGAGTGGCCAGATAGGCGTAGAAGCAGGTCAATGAGGCGCTGACCGTGTCGAGCCCGGCTATGAGGAACAGGAAGAGGATGTCGAGGATGTCCTCGTTCGTCAGGTGCTCTCCGTCGACCTCTGCCGCCAAGAAGCGAGAGACGATGTCTGTGGTCGGGGTGTTGTTCCGCTCGTTGAGCAATCCGCCGAAGTACTCATAGATCTTCATACCGGTGGCGTCCTGGACGGCCCGGCGTTTCTCGATGTCCATGAGGGCGTCGGGGTCGACCTTCTCGGGATGGAGAATCCCGTCGCGCAGGTCGAGGAACATCCGAAGTTGGTCCTCCGGAAGGCCCAGCAGGCCGAGGAACACCGACGACGGGAACAGCTCGGCGAACTCTTCGGTGAAGTTGCATTCACCGAGGTCGATGAAGGTGTCGATGAACCCGTTGACCCGCCTGGTGATGTCCTCCTCCTGCTCATCCATGCGGCGGGGCGCGAAAAGGGGGTCGAGCAGCTTGCGATACTTCGAGTGCTCGGGCGGATCGACGTTGAGCGGGATGAGGGGGCGGACGTTGCCCAGGCGCATCTCGACGCGCGAGGAGAAGGTCTCATGGTGTCGAAGCACGTGTTCAGTAGGCGCCCGAGCGAAACTGAGCCCGACCCCGTCCATAGGGCACAAGTAGCCCCCTTGATCGATGAGCGTTTTGTAGTGCTCTTGCGGGTCCGGCAGGCCGAGCAGGGCCTGCATTCCGAAGTTTGCGTACTCCTCGCTGTTGGCGACCTTCTTCACGTCGGATGCGGAGTCCGTCAAGTTTTCCCCCTTCGATCAGTTTGTTGGAGGCGAGCCCCTGGTA
Source organism: uncultured Actinomycetota bacterium (assembly GCA_963783945.1). Taxonomy (GTDB): domain Bacteria; phylum Actinomycetota; class Acidimicrobiia; order Acidimicrobiales; family Palsa-688; genus CAWAPS01. The sequence goes on along the minus strand of CAWAPS010000002.1, from coordinate 833,514 downwards.
GGTCCCGGTACCTACGACATGGTAGATCCGAGATGGTGCGCCCTGCCGTCGGGTTGGGCAACGTCGGCCCCCCCGATTTTACGAAGGATTCGAGGTGGCCCGAGCCTTTCTAGAGCACGTGGGGCCGGCCGGCACGCGGGTACAGCCGGCCCCTGGACATTCCACCCATCTCGGCCGGCGCACCTTGGAATCCGACCGAATGCCGCCAATACTGACCTAGTTGACAGGAATAATAGAGATTGGCAGAGTGTAGTCATGACGATCGCCCAGGTCATAGACGCCACCAGGTCGGCTGTCGCCGCCGACCCCAAGTCGGCCCAGGCCGTCTTTCGTTCTAGCCATGACCTGGTGGGTGCGACGGAAACCACCTCCCTGGTGGGTTCGGGCCACCGGTTCACCGTCGACGAGCCCGAGAGTCTTGGTGGTGGCAACGTCGCCGCTAACCCGGTGGAGTACGCCTTAGCCGCTCTCGGATCCTGCCAGGCCATCACCTACCGCTTCTGGGCCGCCCACCTCGGTATCGCTCTCGACAGCGTGCACGTCGATGTGGAGGGTGACCTGGATGTGCGGGGATTCTTCGGGATCGACGAGACCGTCCGGGCCGGCTTTTAGAGAGTGCGGCTCCAGGTGCGAGTGAGCGGCCCGGAGACCATAGAGCGTTACGAGCAGCTGGCGGAAGCCGTCGACGCCCACTGCCCGGTGCTGGATCTGTTGAGCCATCCGGTGCCTATCCAGCGGGAACTCTCGTTGAGCTGAGCCCACGGTTCCGAGGGGGGCACCCCCTGCCGGCGTGTTGTAAAAGTTGTCCGCGCTCTCCTGATCGTCGTAACGGCTAATGCGACCATTGAGCGGGACAATTGCCTGCCGATGTCGAGTACGCGACAATTCAGGTGATGGAGCATTCCCCCGGCAATTTTGTAGAACAAGGGTCGGCTGATCGATCGTGAGGGCGGATGCGGCGCCGGCGCTCGGGGCGGCGATCGGCGAGGCTGGTCACCCCCGGCGGTGGTGGATCCTCGGGGTGTTGTGCTCGAGTCTGACGTTGTTGATGGTCACCAACAGCAGCCTCAACCTCGCGCTGCCGTCGATTGCCCGCGACCTCAACGCGTCCGGCTCGGACCTGCAGTGGATCGTCGACTCCTACGCCCTGGTATTCTGTGGGCTGCTCTTCGTTGCTGCGACCCTCGGCGATCGTTTCGGACGCAAGGGCGCGCTGCAGATCGGTTTGGTGCTGTTCTCTGCTGCGGCCGCGGCGGGCGCGCTGGCGACCTCGTCGGGCGAAGTGATCGCGGCCAGGGCAGTGATGGGCGTCGGCGCGGCATGTGTGATGCCATCGACGTTGTCGATCCTCTCGAACGTGTTCCCCAACCACGAACGAGGCAGGGCGATCTCATTGTGGGCCGGCATCGGGGCTGGTGCGGCCGCACTCGGACCACCCATATCGGGGATCCTCCTCAGTCACTTTTGGTGGGGTTCGGTCTTTCTGGTGATCGTGCCGATCGCGGTCGGCGCCCTCGTCGTCGGTCATTTTTTGATTCCCAAAAGCCGGGACCCCAACAGCACTCGGGTCGATGTGCCCGGAGTGTTGATGTCGGTCGTCGCTATCGTCGCGTTGATCGACTCGATCATCGAGGCGCCCCAACGCGGTTGGGTGTCGCTCGAGACGGCGATCGGGTTCGCGGTGGCGGCCCTGGCCTTGCTGGTGTTTCTCGCGATCGAGCGCCGGGTCGAACATCCGATGCTCGATCTTGCACTGTTCCGTGATCGGCGGTTCTCGGTGGCATCGGCCGGCACCGCCCTTGTGTTCTTCGCGTTGTTCGGGTCGTTCTTCTTGATGACGCAGGTGTTGCAGCTCGTGTTCCTCCAGTCGCCCATGGAAGCAGGATTAATGCTTCTCCCGTCGTCGGTGGTGCTGATGACGCTGTCACCGCGAGCGGCCGGGTTGGTGGAGCGGTTCGGCGCAGCGACCATGGTTCCGATCGGACTGGCTTTTGTGGCGACGGCCATGGTCGGGTTCGCAGTGGCGGTGCATCAAGGTTCAGTTTGGTGGATTTACCTCGGGATCGTGCCGTCGGCAATCGGGGTAGCGCTGGCGCTGTCGCCGCTGACGACGCTCATTATGGTCAGTGTGTCGCGCGCGGGCAGGCATGGGCTCGGCCATGAACGACGTCACGCGTGAGCTTGGCGGTGCGTTCGGAGTCGCTGTCCTAGGTTCGGTCACAACGACGGCGTACGTACGTCGGCTGCCGCCGCTCGACGGCTTGGATCCCGAGGCGGCAAAGACCGCACGGAGCGGGTTGGCGGGCGCGCTCCAGGTGGCGGACCAGTGGACCGGCGGTCCGTCGGCGACGTTCACCCGGGCCGCAACCGACGCCTTCATCAACGGGGCAATGCTGGCCGGTTTGCTTGGCGCCGTCGCCGTCGCGGCGGCGGCGATCATGTCACGTCGATTGCTGGCCCGGAGTGGTAGCCACGCCTTCGTCCCTGCCCGGCCTGGTGGTCCTGCACTCGAGCCGCCGAGACCCGACTAAGTGCCTCACCAGGAATCCTCGCTATCAGATGGGGATCAACTGGCAGATTTAATCGACCGGCCTGGCCAGATATGCCGGGGCCGCGCCGAACCGGCCTACGAGCCACAAGCAGAAAGGGAGCATGATGCGCATCGGGCTTACGGCTCGCGGATCTACCGTCGACGAGATCGTCGACCACGCCAAGGCAGCCGAGACTGATGGGTTCAATTCCATCTGGTTCTCGAGCACGACGATGGGTGACCCGCTCGTCACGCTGGCAATAGTTGGCCGGGAAACCGCGTCTATCGAGCTCGGGACGTCCGTGCTGCAAACCTCCGGCTACATCGTTGCTCCGTACCTACGAAGCTCTCGGAGAGATGCTTGGCTAGCGGGTAGGGACGACGTCGGGATAGCGACGGCGAACATGGAGTTGATCGTCGGAGTCGTCGCCGCCGACCAGAGGTCGGGCGTTACCCCGGATCAGTCGGACTCTGAGCGACGCTCGCCTTCGAGTTGACGTATGAAGCCTTCTACGTATGCGATTGTCTCTCGGTGACCCGTGAACACTTCGAGCATTTCCTCCTCAATGACAAGGAACCTGGAAATGCTCGAGATCAACAATGCGGCGACGGCAGGCGGACACTGGTCGCGACTGACCTCATAGCGCTTGAGGGTTCTGGTGAGCGCCTCGAGTTGCTGTGCCCGGAAGCGCTCGGCCGAGGCGGTGAGCTCAGCCCGGATGACCTTGCGATGATTTGCTAAGGCAACGAACTCCATGGTGAGTGCCGTGCCGGGAGGATCGCGGCTGAATTCCCACAGCGCCCACAGGGGCTGATCTGATGCCAGGAGATCGGCTTGAAGTTGAAGCCGGTGCTCGGATCGTCGCCGGTGCAGGGCCAGGAAGAGATCATCCATGGTGCGGAAGTAGTAGTGCACCAACGCCGGCTTCAGGCCCGCTTCGGCCGCGACTCGGCGCGAGGTGACGGCGGCGTAACCCTCCGCCAGCATCAAGGCTTCTGCCGCATCCAGCAAGGCGGTACGGGACTTGGACTTCTCTGAACCGTATCTGCGGGTTGCTGCCACTCCCCTCATGCTAGGCGTTGCTGCGTGCGGTTTCGCTCAAGAGCTCTCGTCACAAGCGAGGTCTTGACGCCCCAGGTCTACTGCGTCGCGTTCGGGATGGAGGTCGAACGTCGAAAGCTGGACCTGGCTCGACGGCAGGCAGTCAAGGCTCGTAGATCAGCTCGATTTCGTGCCCATCGGGGTCGTGGAGGTCGATGGAGAAGCGACCAGGGTTGAAGGGATTCTCCTTGACGGCGGTGTGGGGAACGCCGGTCGCGTCGAGGTGATCGATCCATGCCATCAGCGCATTCATGCTCTCGAGGGCTATGGCGAGATGGCCGTAATGGCTGTTGATGTCCGCTGGTCCTGTCTCGGTAAGGCCCAACCGGAAGCCGCCGGCCTCCGGGGTGAAAAGCGCGTACTTGCCAGGCGCACAGTGGATTTGGGTCAATCTGACGGCCGACATGTACCACGCCGTACTGGCCTCGAGGTCCGAGACGCGGAACTCGATGTGCGAGACACCTGTGATCGCCAGGTGCTCCAACGTGCCCACGTTGTTCTCCACGAGCGCGATGCTAGACGACCGCTCAGCATTTGGCAGGTAAGCCGGGCACCACCTCGGTATCGAAGTGTCTCTGGACATCAGGGTTTATCGGGGCTAGGACGGGAGGTATGGACACGATTGCGGGAAAGGTCGCCGTCATCACCGGAGGCGGCAGCGGCATCGGGCGGGGCGCGGCGCTGGTGCTAGCGGCAGAGGGAGCGCACGTCGTCGTCACTGACCTCGACGAGGATGCCGCCGCCGCAGTCGCGGAGGAAGCGACCCAGGGTGGTGCCGCGAGCATCGGCAGCCGCCTCGACGTGACGAGCCAATCCGATTTCGACGCGGCGCGTGACCTGGCCCTATCCGAGTTTGGTGCCGTTGACATCGTGATGAACAACGTCGGAGTCCTCGCCGTCGGCGCCCCCGAGCACATTCCGCTCTCGGAATGGGAGCGGATCATCAGCGCAAACCTGCTGTCCATCGTCCGCAGCAACGCCAGCTTCCTGCCTCTGCTGCTGGGTCGCGGCACCGGTCACATAGTCAACACTGCCTCCACGGCAGGACTCTTCGCGTACTCCTATGAGCGGTTGCCGTACTCGGCGACCAAGGGCGCGGTGGTGGCCTTGTCGGAGTCGCTCGCCCTGTACCTGCGGCCGAAGGGTATCGGAGTCACCTGCCTGTGTCCCGGCCCAGTTGCCACGAATATCGGGCGACAGATGACGTTTTGGGGTCCGCCCGTCAAGCTACACAGCCCGGCCGAGGGACTGGAGCTGCTCTCCGGCGAGGCGGTAGGGCGGCAGGTCCGAGACGCGATCCTGGCCAACCGGTTCCTGCTGCTCACCCATCCGCAGCTTCAGGAGGAGGCGCTGGTACCTCGGGCGCGCGATCCAGAGGGGTTCCTCGCAAGTCAGATGGCAAGGATCGTCGATGCGGACTCGGAGGTTGGCGACAACGAGTCCTCTTGAACGCATGCGATGGCAGACAGGAAAGGCGTGTGAGCGGCGGGCCGGTGCGCAGAAGCGGTGACAGCGTGGCTGACGATGGGCCAATCACATCGTCGTCTGTACCTTCGGGACGAGCTACTTCAGAAGGTCGGGGTAGCATTGTTCGACGAGCATCCGACAGCCGTCCTGCCACCTAACCTCGCAGGGGCCGAGCACCTCCCGCCTGAACGTCGGATCTAGCACGAGTGGGGGCCATGCCTCCGCTTTGTACTCAAAAATGGGCTCCTTGCCGATCAGCTGAGCCATGAAGGTGCAGTAGTCCTCGATGGTGGTGAGGTCGTCGCCGCACCAGTTGACCACGAGCGGCGGGACCCGTCCTGCCTCAAGCGCTGCCACCCCGAGGCGGGCCGCGTCGGGTTCGAATATCGGGCGGGCATAGTTGGGCTTGTCAATGTGAAGTGGAATAGGTTCGCCTTGGACTATTAGGTCGAGTCGGTCCCGCATCGGACCGCCGTCCACCCCTGAAGCATTTGCCACGCGGATAATCGTCGCAGGTATGTTCAGGCTTCGAGAAAAATAGCTTATTATTGCCTCGTTGGCTACCTTGGTGAATGCATAAGCGGCCTGTGTATGGATGCCGAACGAATTCGTTTCGGCCGCTTCTGTAGCGCCACCCGGCGGGTTGTACACAGACGATGTGGAGGAGAAGAGGAATCCTTTGGCGCCGGGGATGTGGGCCATAAGTCGCCCGGTGGCGTCGGCGTATTTGTCATAGGAGTCCGGCCAGCGGCCCAACGGCTCGAAAACCGAGCTCATTGGCATCCCGGTGTAATAGACGTAGTCGAAGTCGCTGGGCAGGTCGTCAAAAGGGTCAAACAGGTCATGTGTGATGCAGGTGATGCCGCTGGCCTCCAGCTTCTCCCGGCCCGCGGGGTTGGAGAAGCGGGCCATGGCGAACACCTGGTTGTCGGGGGCAAGTAATCGTGCCGCCGGGGCGCTTACGGGTCCCTGTCCACCAGCGAATAGCACCTTCTGTCCGTGCATATCTCTCTCCTGATCTCGATCCGGTGCACTGTTGGCTGCTCCGAGGGCCGCCACCGCGGCACGTGCTCACGACACGATAACGCCGTTTATCTATGCACGCTCGGTCGGAGTTGAGGAAGGCTGCTGCGGACGTGACCCCAACCAGCCGTCGCTGCGCTAGCCCTTAGCCCAGGGACGCCGTCGGGTAGCCCGGGAGCACGGTGGACTCAATCGATTCCTGCTTCACGCTTCGACCGGAGTGAATTCGATGTGCAACTCGTGAAGGCCGCGAAGCACCCAGGTCGGCTCGTACTGGAAGTGGCGATCATCCGGGGGACCATGGTGCTCATCCGAGAGGCGGATGTTCCGCATCCGGTCCAGGATGCGCTCGAAACTGACACGACCTTCTACCCGTGCGAGGGGACCTCCGGGACAAGAATGGGCGCCGCGTCCGAAGGCGATGTGCTCCTTGGCGTTGGGCCGGTCGAGGCGGAAGTCGGCGGGGCACTCGAACCGCCGGGGATCTCGGTTGGCGGCGCCGTTGAGCAGCATCACCGGCGTTCCCGGTTCGATTTCGACCCCTGCGACGGTGGTTGCCCGCCGGGCCAGGCGGAAATCGGCTTTGACCGGGCTTTCGATGCGCAGTGCTTCTTCGATGAAGTCCGGAATGCGCTCACGGTGGGCCCGCAGCTCATCCTGGAGTTCGGGGTACTCGGCGAGATACTTCAACCCGGTCGCGAGCAGTCGAGCGGTCGTTTCCTGGCCGGCCGCGAACAGGAACGTAGCTGTCCGGACCACTGCGGTCACCTCGGGGGTGGAACCGTCAGGATACTTGGCCAGGGCCAGGTCGGTCAGGACGTCGTGGCGCGGTTCCCGGCGGCGGTCCTCGAGGTAGCTTGCGAACCAGTCGTCGAGCCAATCGAGGGAGTTGAGCTGGTACTCGCTCTGCGCCCCCCCGATGTCTCCGGGCGTCGCGCTCAGCAGTCCGAAACCCTCCCGGAAACGCCGGTGGTCCGCCTCTGGCACACCGAGCAGGTCGGCCACGACCAGCATGGCGAAAGGCTGTGTGTAGGCGCTGATGAACTCGCACCGGCCAGCGCTGACGAATTCGTCGAGCTGCCGATCCGCGAGGCGCCACATGAACGCCTCGTTCTCCTTCATCCTCTTGGGGGTGATCAGCCGCATCAACAGCGCTCGCTCCCGGGTGTGCGCCGGGGGGTCCATGGTGACCATGTGCTCGTTCATCGGAAGCTGATCGCGATAGCTCTCGATGATCTCGCTGACGTCGTCACCCTCTAGTGGCACGGGGAACGTGGCGAAGGGGCCTATCACCGAGTTGCACGAGGAGAACGTCTCGATGTCACGGTAGATCTCCGTCGCCTCGTCATACCCCGACACCGCCACCACCCCGTAGTGGGCCGTCGGCAAGACCTCACCCTTCTCGCGGAGGTGCTCGAAGTAAGGGTAGGGGTCCTCCAGAAGCGACTGGTCAGTGAAGAAATCGACCGAGTCAAAATTGCTCACTGCCGCTCCTATCCTCGAGGACGCCCATGTTGAGCAGATGTTTAGCATTGGGTGCTCGGACATGTCAACGCGGTCGCCGGTCGCGCTCATCGGTACGGACTTAGCGTCAGGTGAGTACCACTGACCGTCGGCCGTGGGTCGGAACGACGGCGCCGGTGATGAACGGTGCCCGGTGCGAAGCCAGGACAACAGGTGCGACCACCCGGCTCAACACACCGAGGAAATGAACTGATCCATGCGATGATGGGCTGCTTCAGCCATCTTGGTGGGAAAGGTGTCGAAGCCGTGAAGAGAGTCGGGGTAGACGTGGAGGCTCGTTGGGTTGTCAGCCGCATCCCATCTGGCGGCCATGAAGAGGGTGTCGTCGAGAAGACTGTCGCGAGCGCCGACGCTGAAGAGAGCCGGCGCAAGGCCGGTCAGGTCGGCGAATAAGGGAGAAATGGCGGGATCCCGAAGGTGCTCGGGGGAACGTCCGGGATAGACCAGTGCGCTCACGTCCTCCGACATCGGGAAGGATTCGGAGCGGCGCTGACTCGGTGTCGCTGACAAGTCATAAACGCCGTAAGCCAGGTTGGCGCCTCGAACACGTTCGATCCCGAGGGCTTGATCTCTGATCTGAATCATTAGCAAAGCCGCCAACGTTGCGCCTGCCGATTCTCCGCCGAGGATCCAGTCATCCACATCGACGACGGAGCGACCTTCCTTCGACAGCCACTCGATCGTCGTCAAGGCGTCGGCCAACTGAGCTGGTGCCGGCCACTCGGGAGCGAGCCTGTATTCAACGCTTACGACGGCGAGTGAGCACTGCTCGGCGATTTCGCTGTTTCTGCGGTCAGACGCGCGAGCTGTGCCGACCACCCATCCTCCCATGTGAAAGTGCAGGTATGCGGCCCGCGGCCGGTCTGGTAGAAACAGACGGATCTCGATCTCGCCGTCGCCCGAGCCAATCCTCATCGTCCGAAGCGGAACGGGAAGATTCTGATTGGCATCGACGGGGTCTGCCGCATGCAAGGTCTCCCGCGTTCGATGCACGGCGGCGGCTGTCGAAAAGTCGGGCGGCGAACCGGCCATTTCGGCCTCGAAATGTGAGTTATAACGCCTCGACTCGTCGACGAAGGCTTCCAGCCCATTCTCGTACTTCATAGTCTCCCCCTTTGTGCCAATCGTTTGAAAGGTAAACCGGTTTCTACCTCCGCAGCATAACCAATCCTTGCTGTGCAACGGCGCCCTCGCCTGCTCAGGGTGCCGACCCGCCGACGGGTGGAGGTGCTCATTGAGGGGGCGTCATGTGGTGGCGACCAGAAGGTCCTCCCCGCTCGATGGGCGAAGGCCGTCAGTCCGACCGCGGAAGTAGCGCTCGGCGAGCACTGCGCCCGATACGTGTCGAGAATCGTGAAAGCCGGCTTCGCGGGCGAGTGCCAGGATCTCCTGCGGGGCGTAATAGCTGATGAATGGCGTACCGGAAGCCTGAGCACCTCGCGCCGCCGCTTGGAACCCGGGACGATCCGCTTCGTCGATGAGGTCGTTGGGCAGTATGAAACTCATGGCGAGGGTCGAGCCGGGGGCAAGCCCGGCGATCTGGCGCAGGGTGGCCGCAGTGGCATCCTCGGTGAGGTACACGGTGACACCGGTCGAGACAACAACCGCGGGTCGGCCGGGATCGAAGCCGGCCGCAACCAGGTGCTCCCACCAGTTGGCATTGGCTTCGAAGTCAACCGGCACCAGTCGTAGCCAGTTGGGGAGCCCGTAGCCCAGGTCGCTCAGGCGCCTACGTTTCCATGCTTGGGGGCCGGGCTGGTCGACTTCGAACACCCGGATGCGGGATGCGACCTCGGGCCTGCGCTGGGCGAAGGTGTCCAGGCCGGCCCCCAATATCACGTACTGGGCGACGCCTTCGCCCGCCCGCTCGGCCACCATGTCCTCGATGAACCGGGCCCGGGCCACGATGGCGGCCCGGAACCCTCTGGTCCCGCTCGGGTCCATGTCCGGGCGGTGTCTCCAGCCATCGTCGGGGGCGGCCAGCTGCAAGCCGATCTCGTCCTCGAGCACGTGTGGCGGGGGGTCGACCTGGACATGCATCGCCCGCCAAAGGGCAACGCGAACCGCGGTGCTGTCGGGCGCCTCGGCTGGCTCACTATCCATGCTGGTAATCCGTCTCCTCCCGGTCAGTTCCTGGCCAGGCCTGGAGGCAGCACAAATTCCCGTCAGGGGTCACCGGACGATCGTCTCCTTGTGCCCCGGTGCCCTTGGCGGCCAACAGGAACAGCGGTGCCCAGGGCTCGCCCTTACAGTCGGTAGAGCTTGGCGGCGTTATCACCGAGGACCTTGCGCCGGGTCTCCGGACGCAGCGTGCGCATCTGCTCCTCGACGGTCTCCAGTGGCGCTGGATACAGGCACGTCGGGTGGGGGAAGTCGGTCTCGAACAGCACGTTGTCCTCGCCGATGGAGTCGATGAGGTACTGCACGTCACCGCGGTTGCGCTCGAACCAGTAGGTCCCGTACCAGTGCTCCTTGAAGTATTCCGACGGCATGCGCCCGAGCTCGGCGGCCTGGGCCGGGGCGTTCTCCCACAGCTCGTAATCCATCGTTTCGAGGATGAATGGGATCCAACCGATACCGCTCTCGACAGAGACCATCCTGAGGTTTGGGTGCCGGTCGAAGATGCCGGCGAAGATGGTGTTGATGACGATCCGGGCGTTGCCGAGGAACAACATCGAACCGCCTATGGCGCCCTTTACGTAGTCGTGCTGTGACGGCCAGAAGTACTGGCCGTAGAAGCTCATGGCCGTCGAGCTGGCGCCGATGTGGAAATGCACCGGGAGGCGGTTTTCGGCACACACCTCCCACAGGGCATCCCAAGCCCGGTTTGCCAAGTCTGGCGCCCCCATCTCCTGCGGGTCGGTGGTCATGTTGATGCCCCGCAGCCCGAGCGCCGCGATCCGTTGGGCTTCGCGTACGCACTCGTCGACATCCCACGCCGGCATGATCGGCATGGGCAGGAGTCGGGTGTTCGACCAGTCCTGCAGCTCTGCGGAGAAGTCGTTGTAAATCTCGATGCAGAGGCGGCGGAGCTCCGGGTCGATCACCAGCTTCGAGAGGTTTTGACCCCCGAGGCCGATCCATTGCGGATAGAGCACCTGGGCGTAGATCCCGCATTCGTCCATGACCTGCAGGCGAACCTCAGGATTGTATGCTCCTTCGTGCACCCGGTCGATGCCCCACACGAGCATCGAGTCGTTGAAGGCGTGTTTGTTGCCTTCGCGGTCGAGGACACCGCCCCCGCCGGCGAACCCTATCGGGGACCCCTCGGCCACCCACGTCGGCCTGCCGTCGATCTCCACCACATGGGGAACGCGATCCTTGTACCTGGCCGGCGCTCGCTTGGTCCACAGATCGTGCACCTCGGTGAGGTGGGTGTCGGCGTCGATGACCCGGATTTCCTCGGCCAAGCTGCCCATGGCGTGTCCTCCCTGTTCTGCGACCGAGATCTTGCGCTGGGAACTTCCGGGCGAACGGGAGTCCCGAGACGACAATCTAGCTTGACGTGCTCGGACAAGTATGGGGTGCCAACCCTGGGACAACATCGGGGGAATCCCCCATAACAGCTCGGGTGGCCGAGCGGAGCTTTTTGGAGTCAGTCCGGTCTGTCCGATAACCACTTCGCGGCGAGCACCTGCCCCGGCATCCCGGCGCTCGTCGCGAACAGGGTCACCACGTAACCAGTTCGCGTCACCTAGTCCAGTTAACTCACGGGTGCTCGCCGCGTTGTGGTCGACGGCGTAAGGGGCAACCCGATCAGGTCGATCCGGGTGACCCCGGCTGGTGCCGGCGAAACCCGGGACGGGCTGGTGCCGGCAAAACCCGGGACGGGCTGGTGCCGGGCAAACCCCGGGACGGGTTTCGATGCCGACCCGACGACCAGGAACCGAGGTACGGACGGGACCGAATGGTTCGACGACCGATCAGGAAGATCGACCCGGGGCGGCTTCCCGGCTCGGGTCGTATCGTGGTTGCAAACAGCCGGCGGGGCCGGCAAGGGCCGATCGTGGAGGGTGAGATGCCGTGGTTTCCGGACTTCGTCTCTGCCGTGGAGCTAGCGCGCCGGCAAACTCGCGCTGCCGGCCAATCCGATCCGGTCGCGCTGTACCTCACCGCGCTGGAGAAGGGCGACACGCACACCCTGGAATCGGTGTGGCCGGGTGAGGTGGTGATCTACGACCCCCGGGCGGGAGAAGTCCGCGGCCACAGGCAGCTGCGGCGGTTCGTCAGCCGCAATCGGGCCTGGCTGGGCGAGCGTCACGCCACCACCGAGAAGGTGGCGGCGACGTGTGTCACCGGGCGAGCCGTGGTGGAGCTGCTGGCCCACCTGGCCTTCGACGGGGAGGTCGTACAGTGGCCGCTGGCGGTGGTCGCCGAATCCCCCGACGATCGGTCGGTGGTGTTCCGCACTTACTGCAGTCAGTGGCCGGTCGACGGACACCGCCACATCAGACCTCCCATACTCGAGCCGCGGTACGTCGATCCCGGTGACGTGGTCAGCCGTTATCAGGCCGCTCTGGAAGCGGGTGACGCCGACGCGATCGTTCGAACGTTTGCGCCGGACGGGTGTTTCCGCGAACCCGTCGGGCCGCACTACTCACACCGGGGCAGCCGGGAGCTGCACGCGTTCTTTTCCGAGTGGTTCAGCGGGGGCGGCGGTATCGGCCTGCAGTACTGCAGAGTCACCGACGACGGCGTGCGGTGCGCCCTGGAATACAACTGCGTCCGGTGGGGCAGCTACGACCTGGCGCCCCAGGCGGGCATCGCGGTGTTCGAGCGCGGTCCGGACGGGCTGCTGGTCGCAGCCCGGGTCTACGACGACGTCGAACCACCCCTGGACCGCTCTTGAGGCCATGACGGGGGCGTTGTCACAGGTACCTGGCAGACACAGGAGGGCTGTTCGTCGCCCGAGGCAAGCGCCGACCATCGAGTCCCTGCGCACGACCGTACGGGAGGCCGCCGCCGGCCGCACCGAGAGAGTCGGGGCGTTCGAGCGCTTGGCCCGCCTGTCGGCCCAGGAGAGACCCAACCTATTTCCCTCCGGCCGCCCCGCCCGGGGGAGGCGTAACATCGGAGAGCCCCACGAACCGTAACTCGACGATGGAGGGTCTGCATGCGGGTCGAACCCCTGTCCAAGGCACTCGGCGCTCAACTGGTCGACTTCGACATCACGCGTCCATGCCCGACTGAGCAGGTGGCGGAGCTTCGCCGGCTGTTCACCGAATACCACCTGCTCGTCGTGCGCGGCCAGGACGTCTCCGCCGAGGATCAGACCAGATTCGTCGGGTACTTCGGCCCCGTCCACGTCGTGAAGTCAACCGGAAAGCAGGAGACCTTCGTCTCCAACCGGGAGGACCGCATGATCGGTACCGGTACCACCCGGCTGCTGTGGCACAACGATGGAACCTACGGCCCCCACCCCGGCATTGGCACGTCGTTGTGGGCCCAGGAGCTGGCCCCCAGGTCGGTGCCGACCGTGTTCACAAACGCCATACGGGTCCTCGAAACCATGCCAGAGGCCCTGCGAGCCCGGATCCAACCCCTGCACGCCATGCACATGAAGGACTCCCACGTCGAGCGGACCGACAAGCGCTGGCGAGCGGAGGAAATCTCAGCGGACGCGGCGCCCGGCCGCTACGTCACCTACGTCCACCCGATCGTGTACCAGCCCCCCCACCTCCGCCCGGAGACACTGCTCGTCAATGAGCTCCAGACCAGCCATATCGTCGAGCTCCCCCGAGACGAGGGCGAAGCGCTCCTGCAGGAATTGTTCTCCCTCCTTTACGAGAAGGCCGACCTCTACACCCATGAATGGGAACCTGACGACGTCATCATCTGGGATAATCTGGCGCTCCAGCACTGCCGGCCGGCCGAGATGGGCGCCCCCCGGCGCCATCTGCGCCGTCAGTCGCTCGACGGCTGGTACACCGACGACGGTGTGATCGACTGGGTCGACACGGTGGTGCGCTACGAGGCGATCCAGTCCGAGGCCGTTGCGGGGGCGGCAACGTGAGCCGGCTCATGGGCGCCAGGCCCTTGCAGAACGGCTACGTGGTACGAGACCTGCGTCGATCCATCGGATACTGGACCGAGGTCCTTGGAGTGGGCCCGTTCTTCCTGGTCGAGGACGCCCGGCTCGAGAACTACGAGGCCTGGGGCCAGCCGGCGACGATCGAGATGAGCGTGGCCCTGGCGATGACGGGCGGGTTGCAGATCGAGCTGATCCAGCAACACAACGACGCCGACACGCCCTATACCCGGTTCCTGTCCGAGTTCGGCGAGGGTATGGAACACATCGGCTATTACACGTGGGACTTCGATTCCGACCGCAAACGGCTCGACGACGCGGGCCTGACGGTTATCCAGTCCGGCGTGGGCAAAGGTTCCCGGATGGCCTACTACGACGCCGGCGGCCATCCCGGCTCCACTATCGAGCTCTCCGAGTTGACTCCGGGTAAGCAGGCCTTCTTCGAGCTGATCGCCGAAACCGCCAAGGACTGGGACGGAAGCGACCCGATCCGCATCCGGGGTTGACACTGCGGGCTCGGGAGCCGGCACCCAGGCTGTCAATGGGCGCCTCCGGAGGAGACGGCTAAACGGGCCGGCGCCATAGGCGGCGCCTAACCGACCCCGGCCAGCAGCGTCGTTTGCCCCAGGTAACCCCCCGAACCTGTTCAGGTGACGTGGTAGTCCCGGTCGAGGTTGGGATTGACCATGGCGTCCCAGTGTTCGGTCGGGGCCCAGGCGTTCATGGCCACGACCCGGTCGTTGCTGACGTAGTAGTTCTTGTCTTTGGAGTCGGGGTCAAGCCAGATCATCTGCGAGGTGCGGCCGTCGAGGATCCGGTTGTGTTCCTCGAAGACGTCCTCTTTTACGTCGAGTTGCTTGCAGCCGTTACCCTTCTCGATCAGCTGGACGCACAGCCCGGCGGCGTAGGTGGCCCACAGCTGGATCATGCCCGAGATCCCGCCGCCGGCGCCGCCCTGGGAGTTGGGGCCGTACATGATGAACAGATTGGGGAACCCCGGGACGGTCATGCTCCAGTAGGCGCGTGGTCCGGCCCCGTCGGCTTCCCATTTCTCTTCGAGGGTGACTCCGTGGCGGCCCCGGACCTCGATCGGGAACAGGAATTTGGTCACGTCGAAGCCGGAGGCGGTGATTATGAGGTCGACCTGGCGGCGCCGGCCGTCGGCGGTGACGATGGAATCGGTGGCGACGTGATCGATCGGGTCGGTGACCAGCTCGACGTGGTCCTCGGTCAGGGTCTTGTACCAGTTGTTGTCAACGATCATCCGGCGGGCCCACGGCGGGTAGGGGGGGATCAGTCGGTCGTAGAGCTCTTCGCGGTGACCGGTCTGGTCCTTGATGTACTGGGTCAACCGGGTACGTAGCTCGTCGTTGGTCTCGCTGAAGTAACCGCCCTTTGCTTTCCATTCGGGATCGGGTACGAACAGGGCGGCGGCCGTGTTGTCGGTGTGGGTTGTCCACGCGAACCTGTCCCAGTTCCAGTAGTACGGCATGTTCTTCAAGAGCCACTGGAACTCGGGCACAATGGGATCGCCGTAGTAGATCTGCGGGGTGATCCACTGCGGGGTGCGCACATACACGTATACCTGAGCCGCCTCTTTTGCGATCCTCGACAGCAGCTGCACTCCGGTCGACCCGTTGCCGATCACCGCGACCGACTTCCCCTCGAGGGAGTAGCCGTCAGGCCAGCGCGTGGTGTGTAGCACGTCTGCCTCGAAATCGTCGATCCCCTCGACGTCGAGTGTCTTCGGGGTCAAGAACAACCCGGTGGCGGCCACGACGATCGCCGCTGAGGTATGGATGATCTCGTCACCGTGGGCGATCTCGAGCTCCCATTGCGACGTCTGTTCGTCGAAGGTCATCGACCTGACGTCATGTCCGAAGCGAATATGGTCGTACACGCCGAAATGGCGGGCGGTGTCGGTCATGTACTGACGCACCTCCGGACCCCGGGCGAAGTACTCGGTCCACGGATAGCGCTTCACGAAGCCCAACTGGTACATCGTGCTCATCGTGTCGACCCGGATGTCCGGATACCGGTTGACGCTCCACACCCCGCTCAACTCGGGCTGGCGCTCGTAGACCACGTAGGGAATCTCGAGCTGACCCAACTGAACGGCCATGGTCAGGCCGCTGTGGCCGGACCCGATGACGACTACGTTAAAATCTGGCGGGAGCTCCGGCTTCTTCCCGTCCTTCCATCCCGCGAAGAACAGGGGGAAGTCGTCGAAGCTGGCGGCGGCCTTGAGCTCCGGGAAGCTCTCGTCCGAGATTTCCTTACCGACGGCGAGCTCTATCAACGATCGGAGCTCGCTATCGGAGGGAACAGTCTCCTCGAAGCCTTCGGCGTGCTCGGCAAGAAACTGGACCGCCTTCTCCCTCAGCGTGGGCCGATCCTTTTCCGCGATGTTCAACTTGGTCCGCCTGGTCAGGTGACCCTTGTGCAGAACCTCGGTGATCAGCTCGAACTCGAGCAACTCCTTGTCACCTGTGGCCTGATAGAGAGCCAAGCGCAGAGCATTCGGCTCCGCCTCCTCCACGGCCCTCCGTAAGAAATCCAAATCGACATCGGTGCGCCTGCCCGACTGATGCTGTGTTTCTACTGTGTTCAAGGTCACCCGTTCCTGCGCGGCAAGAGCTGCCGGAATTTATCGACGTACGAAAAAGAGATATCAGAGAATATCTGGAAAAATCATTTATGAGGCCGGGAATTCCAACGCTCGCTCGATGATTTCATACCAGAGCTCACGTTGAAGCGTCAACTTTCCGGAGGGGTCGATTTGAAGGTCGGTCAGTATGGCAGGCGGGTTCCGAGCGTCTCAACCTCTCGAGGACGCTCCTCCCAACGAGGAGGCGGGTGCCCGCTAAACTTTCGGCACGGAGGTGTCCGAGTGCCTGGTGGACTCCGCCGCCTTCAAAGCGGTCGGCTGTGGTGACCCTACAGCGGCGGGTTGGATTCCCGTCCACCTCCGCCATTCATCGGTCCGGTGCAGGCGGAGTTGACGAACGGGTGATGGCATCAATCAACGCAGGTAGGGCGGCATCCGCAAGGGCTCGCATCTCCTCGTCGGTGCGGTCCTGGATGGGGTGGTCAACGAACACCACGGCGGCCGGGAAGCCGAGGGCGTCGGACTGAGCGGCCGCGGCGACGACGAACTCCCGTGAGGCGGCAAATACGCCCGGGAGACCCCGGGATTCGAGATCAGCGATGTCGTGCACACTGCACGACGTGCAGCTCCCTCAATCGGCGAGGGCTTCGATCACCACGTCACAGTGCATGGCGATCTCGTGCCGGAGATCAATGGGGGCCGGCTTCGTGAATGTGGGCTTGGCGTAGCGAGCGACCTTCCACCCGTGTTCTGTGAGGCGCTGCGCGACCTGGTCGAGAAATACGTCGCCGCGAGGTTTGGAGATATCGAGCAGTCCTACGGTTAGCCCGTCCAGAGACTCGGGCCTCAATCGCCGCTGCCGTGTCGCAGTTGTCCGCTCGGCCGTCGGATCGAGCACGGCTGGCCTTGGAGCCGGCTGAAACGTTGGACCTGCACTCATAACCCAACCTCCACCGTCACCGGGATGCTTCCCTCGGCACCCCCAACCCATCCCTCTATTACCCCGGAAAACAATCCGGCACCGCCTCCAGCGTAGACGATGAGCAGCTCGATGATCCTCGAGCCGGGGGACGATGAACCACCGGGGGACAAACCGTTTAGAGCGGCCTCGAGCCGGGATCGGGACCAGCCCGCCTCCCGGAACACCCGGCCGTGATCAGGAGAAACAATCAGCAACGTATCCTGGGATCGCAGAGTCTTCGCCATGCTCTCGGTCAGTGACTCGGGAGCGCGGGACAACTGATCGCCAACTGAGCGCATGCCTCCCCCGGCGACAACGGTTACGCACGAGGTGCCAGGCGCCTGGCCCCGAGCCACGGAAAGGGGCTCCCATGGAGACCCGTCCTCGTCCTCGGCGAAGCACAGCCCGACTTTGCCCGGATTGCCAAGAGTGGCTCGATCCACCCCGCCGGGACGGCCTCCGCCGACATTGCGCACGAGCAGCTGTAGGGCCCGGCCGATGGTGGAGTTTGCCCGGCTCCCCTGCCCGAGTACATTGACCCCGCTGTTGATCCCGATGGCTTTGGCGACCGGCCCGTTGACTATGACCACCGGTCCAACTGACCAGGTGGTGGCCAACACGCCGTGCAGGTTGAAGGCCTCGCTGCAGGCGGCCTCCACCGCAGCCAGAACCACCGGCAGGTACTCGGGCCGGCATCCGGCCATAACCGCGTTTATGGCGACCTTCTCCACCGTAACGGGGACGAGGTTCGGGGGAACGACGGCCACGACCTCCTCGGGTGAGCGACCTGTGGCATCAAGCATGGCCAACACCCGCGATTCAGTTGGAGGCACCACGGGAAGTCCGTCGGTCCACCCCCGCTCCCACATGGCCTCGAACTCGTCTTCGAGCGGGGAGAACTCCACCCGGCGGGAGCGCATGAGATGACCCCGGTAGCGGACGTCGAGCAGCTCCGCCACCATCGGTTCGACCGTCCGCGATCCGCAGCCCGGCCGATGGTCGGGAAGTCCGGGACCGAGTCCGCTTACGCCGCTGAGCGCCTCCCACTGCTCGCGGTCCCATCCGACCGCCCGCCCCGCCTCCCGACCGTCCTCCCAACGCAGCAAGGTAGGAACCGTCTCGATGCCCAGCCGCCACGACAGATCGAGGGCGGTGTCGTCAACCACAGCTTCCGACGGAAACGACGGGTCGTCCTGGCTCACAATGGTCAGGCCGGGGTGGGCGGACAGGGTGGCAAGGACCGGGGCCACCATCACACAGGTCGGGCACTCCCGCTTGACCACCGCAACCAAGCCGTCGGGCACCCCTGACCGGGTGCCGCCGCCAAGTTCAGCCGTATGCGCCGTAGCCACAGCAGTCATCCTCCCCGCGGTACCTACCCGGTAACCGTGGCAGGAGCCGACTCTACCGCTCCGGCCCTTCCTTGTCGCCGGCGGGAGAACTGGTTGGGCGTACTCGCCAGTCGGTCTGTTACCTTGACACAACGACCAAAAGGGGGGGTTGGGAATGGATCGGCGGCGGCTCGCCAAGATGCGGAAATACATGACCTACGCCGCAGGACGGCTGGACTACCGGCAACGACGAGACGTAATCCCCTCTGCCGGCTGCACCGCTTTCCGGTCGGTGTAGGGAATGGCGTTCGCCGATCTCGGTCCTACCCAGCTGTTTTACACCGACGAAGGTCCAGGCGAGCCGGCCGCCATCTTCGTCCACGGGTTCGCCTGTGACTCCAACGACTGGATCTGGCAGCTCGCGCACTTCAGCCAAGGCCGGCGCTCCATAGCCGTCGACCTGCGAGGTCACGGGCACTCGAGCGCGCCGGACACGGGATACGGCGCGGTGGACCTGGCCGGCGATCTCGCCGACCTGCTCCGCCGTCTGTCGACCGGTCCGGTGGTGGCTGTGGGTCACTCTCTCGGCGCGTCCGTGGTCAGCGCCTTGGCCGTCGAGCACCCGGACCTGGTCAGCGCGCTGGTTTGCGTCGACCCGGCTTACCTCATCCCTGACGAGATCGCCGTCCACACCAGCCAACTGTTGGAGGCAGTCAGGTCGACCGATCCGCTCCCTGTCGTCCAGCAGATCTTCCAAGCGTTCGAGTCGCCAGCCCTGCCTGCCGCCCTCTACACCTGGCACCTACGCCGGGCCCTATCGACGCCCGCGCACGTCCTGCGCCAGGCTCTCGAGAGCCAGCTGGGCAATATGACCCTCTACTCGCACAGTGTCGAGTACCTCTCACGTCGCCGCTGCCCGGTGCTCGTCTTCTACGCTGATCCCGGCCGGGCGCCGCTCGAGCAGCCGCTGCTCCACGACGAGCGGTCTCGTGTGGTCGCTTGGGAAGGCGCGGGGCACTGGCTGCACCAGGAGCGACCTGTCGAGTTCAACGCTCTGGTCGACAGCTGGCTCAAAGGGTTGTGAGCTCGAGCACGGCGGGGGAGGGCAAAGCGTTGATACGGGCGACCCCCGGGTCCTGAGGAGCGAAGACCGATGACAAGAGCGTCCCAATGACCGCCCTCGAGATGAGCCACCGCCTGAAAGGGACGAATCGTTGAACCAGCCGAGCGACCAGCCAAACGTTGAGATCGCCCCCCGCCTTCTGGACTACTTGACCGACCTGGAAGCGGCCGTTCCGTTGCTGGCGAACACCTGGCGGCCGGATGATCCGGAGTACCGGGCCGATTTCTATCGGCAGATCATGATGAGCCTCTCGTTTTCGTACTTCGCCCATTTCCACGCGGATGCCGAGCACCCTGATTGGGCGCCGCTGTGGAACCCGGTTTACACCCTCCAGCCCAATCCCGACGACATTTACCTGTATAGCCCGGTTCGGGGGGACCTCACCTACCGGGTCCAGGGAAATCGCGGCACGGTCGCCCTCCTGATCTTCTCGCTGTACAACGGACTGCGCGGGATAGTCGACGACGATTTCGATCTGCACGGTATAGGCGACGTGGATGACCGGGATCTCGAGATCCCACCCGGCGGCGACTTCGAGCTCCTCTTCAGTGCTGAACGCCCTTCCGGGTACGCCGGCAACTGGGCCGAGCTGCCCGCCGAGGCCAGGGCGCTCATCGTTCGCTGCCGCAGTGTGGACTGGGCCAACGAGCGCGATCCGCAGCTCACGATCGAGTGTGTCGACGTGGTCCCACCCAAGCCACGGCTCAGTCCGGAGGAGATTCTGGAGCGCATTCGGCTGATGGCAAAGTTTCCAGGGCGCGCCAGCGGGAAGATGCTGGGGATGCAAAACGGCATCAAGGAACGGGTGGGGGTCAACACCTTCGAACCGGTGCATTACGCCAATCTGCCCAAGCAGATCTACTGGCCGGCGGTGTTCGAACTCGACGAAGGTGAGGCGCTTATCATCGAGACGGAGTTGCCGAGAATCCGGCCCTACTGGAACATTCAGATGAACGACCCATATTTCAATGCTGTCGAGTACGTCTACCGGCTGAGCAGCATCAACGAGGCTACCGCCAAACCCAGCCTCGACGGCAAACTTCGCGCCGTCATCGCCATGGAGGATCCGGGTGTTCCCAACTGGCTCGATCCTGCCGGCTTCACCGAGGGCACGATCTACGGCCGCTGGTACGACTGCGACAGCAATCCTGTGCCCACCATCACCCGGGTTGCGTTGGCCGAGCTGCGCCACCACTTGCCGCCCGACACGCCAGTGGTCACCAGTCACGAGAGGGAGGCCGAGCTGCGAGGGCGGGTCCGGGCGGCACAACGTCGCCGGCGTTGGTGACGGAACGACGTAAACCGGCTAGCAGAACGGCCTGCGCCAAACGACGCTCCTGAGCGGGCTCGTTTGGCGGCCCCACGGTGCGAAGCGGTTCAGAGGTTCTCGACCTCGCAGCGCCGGGAGCGGATCCGCCACCGGCCCTGCTCTCTTACCAGTTGGTCCTGGTAGCGGCCGGAGGCGAGCACGGTCGCCGATCCCGCCTCGGTGCCGGCGTCGACCCGGATGAAATAGCTGGTCGCCGTGGCCGTGTCGTCGTCAACGGTAACGGCCGGGTTGGCGGTTATGTGCTTGTGCCAGGCCGCCGGGGCGTGGGTGTGATCGTCGAAGTACGCCGTGAGCTGGTCGTGACCGTGGAACTCCATGGCGCCCGGCCCGCTGATACGCATATCGACGTAATAGTCGGCGTCGGGGGTAAAGCAGCGGAGGAACTGTTCACGATCTCCGTAGTCGAGTGCACTCCCGTACGCATACAGCGTGGACTGGATGGCAGCTTCATCCTCCAGGTGCTTCAACCGTGCTATCAGCTCGTCGATGTTGGCATCCGGCATGGGGGGCTCCTTTGCGCCTTTGGTTGCGGTTGTTCGGCGGGCTAGACGATTATCCGGGCCGGGTCCTCGTCGGCGGCCGGTGAGCTTGACGGTGAGAGGCTATCCGGGCCGCAGTGGGCGACCGTGCGGCCGTTGAACTCAAGGCCCGGCAATTGGCCACCAGCCGGCCGGAGACCTTCGAGTACCCCTACCTCACCCGCACCTATCTGTTGCGCCGGCGATGACACCTGGCTGCCCTCAGGGCGCTGGGCAGGGTGCTTATCGGGCCGAGACGATTGGCTACAGTGCGCTCGTGCCTCCGTCGACGGCCAAAGTCTGCCCGGTGATGTAGGCGGACTCCTGGGAGAGCAGGAACAGGGTGGCATACGCTATTTCCCAGCCTGTGCCCGGCCGGGCGAGTGGACCATCGGTGTACAGGGAGGGTGCTTGGGGGTTGTGGCTGCGGGCCAGACCGGTATCGATCCTTCCCGGCATGACAATATTGGCCCGGATCCACCGCTCCCGGCCCTCGAATGCCACGGCCCGGGTCAGGGCGGCCATCCCCGCCTTCGACGATTCGTAGGCCACGATCCGACCACGTGGTCTCAGGGCGGATATCGATGAGATGAAGACGAAAGCGGAACCTGGATCCATTACCGGCAGGGCAGCGCGGGCCGTGAGCATCGCCCCCCTCAGGTTGACATCCAAGGTCCGGCTCCAGGCTTCGGCCGTCGTATCCGAGATGCCTCGGGGCCCGGTGATACCGACGTTGTAGGCGATTGCGTCGAGTCCGCCGAGCCAGTCGTGGGCGCGGTTGACCATCTCCTCGATGTCCTCGGGTTCGCCCACATTCGCAACCACTGTTGTGGCCTCCCCTCCGGCCGCGTGGATCAGTTGGACCGTCCCATCGGCTGCCGGCTTGTCGTAGTCCGCGGCGACCACCTTCGCTCCCTCACGGGCGAGCAATACGGAGATGGCTCGACCATTCCCAATCGGCTGATCCTTTTGCTGGTAGTCGCCCTGGCCCGCTCCTACGACGAGTACCCGGCGACCGGCCATTCGACCGCGACCTGGCGCCTCCCCCCGGGACTCGGGCGGCAGATCAAACGTTGCACCTTCGGCGATGGTCATTGGCAGATCCTATTGCTGACGTCATCCACGTGGCGATAACGCATGTGGAGCCGACTTCCGGAGTTATTCTGCGAGAAGGTCGGCGAAGCGCGCCAGATACAAGGGCCAGCCTTGATCACCCTCAACCCCGTCCCGCACGCTCTCCCAGGCCTCCCCGTGACGGTCCAGGTGGCGATGCTCGAGCTCGACCCTGGTCCGCTCGGGTGTTTCGGCGATGAACCGGACGTCGACCTCGCTGGTCCTGTCCGGATCGGTTTCGATCTGCCAGCTGGGGCTGATGTCCCAACTGATCACCACCCGGTGAGGCGGTTCGTAGCGCAGGACCCGGGCCCAGCGGCACTCACTTCCGTCGACGCCGCGGTCGTACACGGACCCGCCGATCCGCGCCTCGAAGACGGTTTCGGCGATCGCCACCCGGAGCAGGTTGTGCTCGGGCGGTTTGAATCGCCCGAAATCCTGGGTGAAGACGTTGAACGCCCTTTCGATAGGGACATCGACTGTGACCGAACGCTGGACCGTGGTCACGGTTGACTGCTGGCTCATCCGTCCTCCTCGGTTGCTTGCGGACGGCTGACCGGCGACTGCTCCACCAGCTCGATTGCTGCCGCCGCTACCGCCTCAGCTTGGTAAGCTATGACCGACCGTCAGTCTACACTTACCATCGGTGCTGTCAACCCGGACGAGGTCGCAGCCGTCGGCAGCCGACCGTGAGGGCTTCGACCTGCGCCTACCCCCGGATCACGATCGGTCCTGGCCACCCCGGCCCGCGCCATGTTGGCTCGGCGCGGCGACACGTTGACCCTGCAGGCGGCGGGGCCCGGCCTCATGCTGGTCGGCGACTCTCTGGCCACGAACCTCCGGTGACGGGGTCCAGCACAATGTCGAACCCTACGAGGTCCCGGCCGGCAATCTGCCATCGGCGAGGCAGGCGCGGCTCACCGATGAGGTCCACCTCTTCGGTCACGGTCGACGACGCAGCGCGGGCCCGTCGGAGCAGCGGCTCCACGGATCCGGCGGCGAACTCCAGGGTGATAACGCCTGGGCCGTACTGCTCCAGGTAATCGGCGACAGGTCCGGCGGTCGTCTCGGGCGCACAGTATTCGAGTTCTATGCCACCGACCGTGATCCGGAACGCACGGCCGATCGACCCCTGCCGAACCGCGTAAGGTTGGCTGCGCGACCCGGGGGTGAACAGTCTGACCAGGTTGTCGTACGTGGACGCCAGGTCGTCGACGGCGATTCTCAATCGCTGGAGGCGAAGCTCCGGATGGGCTGTCCTGGTCGGCGGCCGGACGAAGCAGGGATATTGCGCCGTCTGGTCGACGAAACGCAGGAAGTTCGGTTCCATGATCTCCAGGTCGAGACCGATCAGGTGCCGCGAACCCATGAACAGAAACGGCCGGGTGTCGCCGCCGGGCCGAGTATTGCCCGGCCCGTAGTCGGCGAGGCTCGGGACGACCGAGCTCGATCCCTCACTGAGGGTTGATGCGCCTAGGCCGGCCAGCAGTTCGCGTGCGTGCACTATGTCGTCCACGTAGAAGTTGAGGTTGGCCACGCATGGGCCGACCCGCTCCAGGTAGCCGCGATGAACCGATTTGTTGGTTTTGTAGGCCGGCGATAGGGAGGGCTCGTTCAGCTGGAAGGTCGCCTGCCCACAATCCAGGTGGTCAACCCGGTAACCCCCGTCGGGAAACAGCTCGCCGATCTCTCGGGCCAGCTTCTGCTCTATTGGTTCGGCGCCGAGGACACCTTCCAGGAAGGCGCGGGCGCCATCGAGGTCCCGGACACTCAGTTCGACCTGGAAGCAGCCGTACAACAGGCTGATGCTCATACGGCCCGGCCCATCACCGTTTGTTCGGGAAGTTGAACATGGCGTGGGGGCCCGGGACGTCAGCGAAGGTCCAGGGCAGAGGCGGCTGGTCGGGGTTGCCGATCCAGCACGTGCCCGTCCTCTCGAGGGGCGCGGTGACGGCGGCGACGACGGCCTCGGCGATGCGCTCCGGCTCGACGAAGGGGACTCCGGCCCGTATCAGTACCTCCTTACGGTCCGGAGACACCTGGGCGGTGTCGGTCAGGCCCGGGCATATGGCGTGGAGGCCGATTCCCTCTGCGGCCAGGTCGGGAGCCAGGGCGCGGATGAACCCTACGACGGCGTGCTTGGTGAGGGTGTAGATCGAGTTGGAGAGAAACGGATCGATCCCAGCCAGGCTGGCGGTAGCGACGATGGAGCGGGGCCCGCCATCGCTCGCGCTCGCTCTGATGGCCCGGACGGCGGCGCCGGTGCCGAAGACGACGTGGTCGATGTTGACCGCGACCGACCGGCGGTAGTTCTCGACATTCAGCTCGGCGATGTCTCCCGGGGGGAGGGCAACTCCAGCGTTCAGGTGGGCCACGTCCAGCCGGCCGAAGGTGTCGAGGCAGTGGGCGAACGCGGCCTCGAGCGCAGCCGGGTCGGATACGTCGGTCGCCACGGCTGTCCCGCTCACGTCGCCGGCCACCGAGATGGCGTCTTCCTCGTTGAGGTCGACGACACAGACCTTCATGCCTTCTTTCGCCAGCCGTTGGGCGGTTGACCGCCCTATTCCCGATCCTGCGCCGGTCACCAGCGCGACCCGTCCTGTCAAGTCCATGGGTCGACACGATAGGCGGCGTCGAGAACCTCCGTGTTGGACGTTCGTAAAGCGTTATACTTTTGTCCAACACCACCGAGCCGGGGAGAAGCCCGTGACCGATGTGACCGATGTGACCGCGATCGACTTCTTCACGGACGCGTCGTTGATCAACGACCCTTACGACTACTACGAGCAGTTGCGGGCGCAGTGCCCGGTGCACCAGGAGTCCTACCAGGGCGTGTATGCCGTCACCGGGTATGACGAGGTCGCGGCGATCTACCGCGACGACGGGACATTTTCCTCGTGCAACGCAGTTGGCGGACCGTTCCCGGGCCTCCCGGTGCAGGCCGAGGGCAATGACATCTCGGACCTGATAGACGAGCACCGCCATGTGTTCCCGCTGAGCGACAACTTCACGACCTTCGACCAGCCAAAGCACACGGCGTACCGGGCTCTGATGATGCGACTGATCACCCCTCGGCGGCTTCAGGAAAACGAGGACTTCATGCGCAGGATGGCCCAGCGCTACGTCGATTCCTTTTTTGACAGCGGTCGCTGCGAGTTCGTCGAGGATTACGCCCACCCTCTGTCTCTGCTGGTCGTCGCCGACTTCCTCGGCGTGCCCGAGGCAGACCACGATTGGTTCCGGCGGGGATTCGAGGCACCCAAGCCGCTTGGCTCACTCGAGGGTGAGACCTACGACGGCTCCCACCTGACCTTCCTGGAGGAGTCGTTCACCAACTACGTCGAGGACCGACGGCGCCAACCACGAGACGATGCCCTCACCAAACTGGCGCTCGCCACGTTCCCCGACGGTTCGCTTCCCGAGCTCAGCGACGTGGTCAAGATGGCGTCGTTGATCTTCGCGGCCGGCCAGGGCACAACCGTCCATCTCCTCGGGATGGCCATGGTATTTCTGGCTGAGCACCCCGAGCTTCAGGACGAACTGCGCGAGCACAATGAGCGCATTCCCGACTTCCTCGAGGAAGTGCTGCGCCTCGAGAGTCCGGTCAAGACCATCTTTCGCCTGGCCCGCCGGCCGGCCGCGATCGGAGGGGTGCACATTCCGGCAGGAGCTACGGTGATGATGATGAACGGTGCGGCCAACCGCGACCCGCGTCGCTTCGAATGCCCCGGCGAGCTGCGCGCCGACCGGTCCAACGCCAAGGAGCATCTGGCCTTCGGTCGCGGCACGCACGCTTGCCCGGGCGGCCCGCTCTCGCGCGCCGAAGGGCGAGTGTCCCTGGAGGTCCTGCTAGGGAAGATGAAGGACATCCGCCTGTCAGACTTACACCACGGGCCTCAGGGGGCCCGGCGCTTGAGATTCCAGCCATCGTTCTTCAGCCGCCGAATTGAGGAGCTGCATCTCGAGTTCTCGGCGATCGGCTCATGACGACGCCGTCGGGGCCGTAGTGCGCGCCGACTTCGATGGGGAGCGCCCGCCGGCGTCACCCCGGCGCCGGGTCGGGTCGGAGACCTCCAAGACCCGGGCCGCGCTGCTCGACGCGGCGGAACAGGTGATGCTCGACGAGGGTTACGCCTCCGTGACCTACCGGTCGGTCGCCAGCGGCGCGGGCGTCACCAAGGGGTTGGTGCAGTACTACTTTCCCACCCTGGACGATCTCTTCCTCGCCCTGCTAAGCCGGCGGTCCGACCACAATCACGAACGATTGCAAGCGGCCCTGGAGCAACGGGTTGACGAGCCGTTGCGCGTCGCCTGGGACTTCAGCACCGACGAGACCACAGCGGCACTGATGCTGGAGTTCATGGCCCTCGCCAACCATCGCAAGGCCATAGGAGCGGCCATCCTGGAGGTTACCGAGCGGACGCGTCGGGCCGAGCTGGAGGTGCTCAAGACTCGCTGGGATCACTATCAGGAGTTCAGCCAGGGGCTTTCTCCAGAGGCGCTCCTGTTCGTCCTGCACGGACTCCCGAAGATGGCCCAGCTCGAAGAGGCATTCGGCCTCGACACGGCCCACCGGGAGGTGCTGCTCTTCGTCCAGGAACGACTGGAGGAGGTGGAACCGGGGCGCGAGCGGTTCGAGCCGCGTGTGGTGCCGGCGAGGACGACCGTCGAAGAAGGAGAGCTGGGCCCCGCCCCGAGGGGACGCGCCACCGGAAAGCGGAAGCGCACGACCGACCGGTCAGGGTAAGTGACGCACGTCCCCCGGGTGGGCGCTCCGGCTGACCGCCTGCTATACAAGTGTCCAACTTTTTGCGGAGGTGCTCGGTGCCCAAGGTTGCCTACAGTCAGGACTTCTACGACCAGATGCGGAAGGGCCCGGCCATGGTAGGGAGGCGGCGATGAGTCGAGTCGCGGTCGTCACCGGTGGGGCGTCGGGGATGGGCGTCGGCATCTCGCGGCACCTGTCGGGAGCCGGGCACCGCGTCGCCGTGGTCGACATCGACGGCGACCGGGCAGAGCAGACCGCCGGCGAACTGCGCAACCGCGGGCCGACGCGGTTGCGATCGGGGCAGACGTGTCAAACCGGGCCTCGGTCGACGCGGCGCTCGGGCAGGTGCGGAGCAGGCTCGGGCCGATTGAGATCATGGTGACGAGTGCGGCGGTCGCCGGGTTCGCTCCGTTCATAGAGATCACGCTCGAAGAGTGGGACCGCATGATTGCCGTCGACCTGACCGGCACGTTCCACTGTCTGCAGGCCGCGCTGCCAGACATGATCGCAGCGCATTGGGGCCGGATCGTCACTATCGCATCGTCGTCGGCGCAGGTCGGGTCGCCCCGGCAGGGGCATTATGCGGCGGCCAAGGGCGGGGTCGTCGCCATGACGAAGACCATCGCCCGTGAGTACGCCGGGCAGGGCATCACCGCCAACTCGATCCCGCCGTTCTGCGTCGACACGCCCATGTTGCGCGACGCCCAGGTCAAAGGGCTGGTCCCCAGCGCCGAGGCGATGTGTTCGGCGATCCCCAGCGGGCGCCTCGGGAACCCCGACGACATCGGCGCCACCTGCGCGTTCTTGTGCTCGGATGGCGCCAGCTACATCACAGGTCAAGTCATCGGGGTCAACGGAGGAGCCGTGGTATGAGCAGGTTTTCGCTGGACGGCCGGGTGGCAATCGTCACCGGCGCCGGTACGGGCATCGGGCGGGGATGCGCGCTGGTGCTGGCTGAGCACGGCGCCGACATCGTGCTCGCCGGGCGGCGCCGGGAGCCGTTGGAGCAGACCGCGGGCGACATCGAGGCCCTCGGCCGGCGCACGCTGGTTGTTCCCACCGACGTCACCGATGTCGGTGACTGCGAGCAATTGGTGGCGCGCACCGTCGCCGACAAGGGAAGGCTGGACATCCTGGTCAACAACGCCGGGGGGGCGGCGACCAAGCCGATCGCCGACTGGACTCCCGAGGAGTGGCACCACATCATCGATCTCAATATCGGGAGCGTATGGTTTCTCTCCCGGCTCGCAGCGAAGACGATGCTGGAGCAGGGCAAGGGCTCTATCGTCAACATCTCGTCGGGCTCGGCCTTCTTCGCTTTCCCCATCGGCGCACCGTACGGTGCGTCGAAGGCGGCCGTGAACAACCTCACTCTGTCCATGGCCGCGGCTTGGACGCCGAAAGGGGTGCGGGTCAACTCGGTGGCGTCTGGCGCGATCCGGACCGAGATGCTGCTCGAGGACAGCAAGCAGTACGGTATGGACGCCGCCTCCTTCGGCGCCGCCAACGCCGTAGGTCGAATCGGTGAGCCCGACGAGATCGGCTACGCCGTCCTGTTCTTTGCGTCCGATGCCTCGAGTTACTGCTCCGGGCAGACTCTGTGGGTCAACGGCGGTCCCAAAGGATGAGTCATCGGCATCGATATCGGCGTGGGCATCACCATCGGAGCGAAGGCCAACCAGTCAAGGAGGGATACCATTCATGAGCGCTGATGAGCTCCAGGAGTTGCAGCGGAAGATCGATTACCTGATGGATCGCCAGGCGATCATCGACTGTATTGCGGCGCACGCCCGCGGCCACGACCGCCACGACGCCGCGCTGATCACCTCCACTTACCACGACGACGGCTTCGACGAGCACGGCAAGGCGATCAACCCCGGGCCCACGTATGCCGAGTGGATCAACCCGGTGCACGCCGCCGGCTCGCAGAACCACCTCCACAACATCACCACGCACACCGTCGAAATCGACGGTGACACTGCTCACGCCGAGAGTTACGTACTGGTCACGCTGCTCAACAACGACGGAGTCACAGCCCGCTTCATCAACGGCCGTTACATCGACCGGCTGGAAAAGCGGGACGGCGGGTGGAAGCTGGCGGTACGCCGCTCAACGGTCGAGGTAATGATCACCGCTGATGCGTCGGGGCTGCAGAACCCTCTGTTCGCCGAGCAGGGGTATTCGAAGGGCACACGCGACACCCGGGACCTGTCCTACGTCCGTCCCTTGCAGATCGACACGCCGGCGCCCGAGCTCTGGTGACGGGACGGCCGGGGCGGTGAAGGCCCCAGAGAGCAAGCTTGCGCAGGGCGGGGGCGGGGCTGGGCGGGGCTGGGCGGGGGCGACAGGGCGGGGTGATCCGGTGTTTGGAGGGGTCCCCGCACGGCGGGACCTTTTTCTCGTAGCACTTTTGTTTTCTCGGCGCGTATTTGTGCGGTTTGCGGCACGAAATGACTACGAGAAAACAAAAGTACTACGAGATTTTCGGTCCGCGGCCCTCGCCGGCCGACGTCTTCATGCCGGCCCGCGCCCAGTCGATCTGGCCGACCGGGACGTCGCTCGCCGCGTTGCGGGCACGGGGCCCTCCTCATTGTTTCTCGGCCGTATTTCCTCGCTTTGCGGGCCAGATGTCCTCGCCGGCCGATGTCCTCGCCGGCCCACGCCCTCGCCGGCCGATGCCCGCTCCCACCCGGACCCTGCGCAGACGTCAAGACTGCTCATGGTCGCTCCGCAGTCGGATCCGTGAAAGCACCTCCCTCGCGCCCGGTAAGAGTCTCGTTTACCGCGTTCTCCACCGCCGTTCCCGCGAAAAACTCGGGATTCATGCCGGCGTGGAGGGCGGCGGCATTGGTGAAGGTGAAGCGCTTGAAATCCTCCTCATCCAAGAGTTCGAGCTCCACGAGCTCGTAAGCCTCATGGAGGACGTCCCTCATGTCAGGGACGTCAAAATGCCCGATGTCCGAAGAAAACACCGGTTTCAGGCCCAGACCCAGTTTTTTGTTGAAGGCCCATGCGGTAGCCCGATCGTCGGCCTCGCACCCAAACCAAAAACGATCACGGAAGAGATCCTCGAGCGATGCTTCGTCATCCACCCGAAGGGCCGAGAAGTCGTCATATGACATCACTCCCTCGGCCGGCTCCTGCCCCACCAGCTCATCTACCGTCTTGAAGGGTTGGATAGGCGAGGGCGACTCGACGATCTCATCGAAGCGGCCTTTCAGCCGCTCGCTCCCGTATTGCTCGTAGAGGCTCCTCAGTTCATCGAAATCGACCTGGTCAGGGCGCAGATTCCTGTGTAAGGCATCGACGTTTCGCTTTCGCCAGTGGCCGACGATGTCCAGGTACAGCTGACAGGCCCAGGCCACACCGCCTTCCAGGAACGCGAAGTTGAGGTTCGGAAACCGCTGGGTGACGCCGCCCAGAAACAGAGCCTTGGCCGTGGCATGACCGGCGGTAGCGAAGTGGCCGATGTGGTTGTAGACGAAGTTCGAGGGCGACGTTCGATCCGGCCAACCCATACCCCCGCCGTGCATGGTGACCGCGACCTCGAGCTCTACCGCCTTGGCCCACAGCCGATCGTAGTTGTAGGCGTTGTCGAGCCCGACTGAGTCGATGTAGTAAGGAACGGCCATCGACGATGCGCTGGACGGCGCCGTAGCCCGGTCACCCTCAGCCAGGGCGGCTACCGGTCTGCGCACGTTGCCCTCGATGAGCATCGCTTTCAGGCCAAGCCCGGTCCGGACGTACTCGAGCTCGTCGACGGCTTCGTCCGGCGTCTCGCTCGGTACCACAGCCACCGCCGCCAATCTGTCGGCGTACGGCCCAAACAGCTCAGCACT
This sequence comes from uncultured Actinomycetota bacterium, assembly GCA_963783945.1. Taxonomy (GTDB): domain Bacteria; phylum Actinomycetota; class Acidimicrobiia; order Acidimicrobiales; family Palsa-688; genus CAWAPS01. The sequence continues at coordinate 802,249 of CAWAPS010000002.1, read as the reverse complement.
CATGTTGTTGGCAGCCCGAGCCCAGGCCCGGCGCAGATCCTCCTGGGGAATTCGGATCGCAGCCAGGCCGAGGGAGGGGTAGACGACGGAGAAGTCGATGCCGAACTCCTCGAGGCGCTCGTAGAGAAGGGCGGGCAGATCGGCCGTGGCCCGATCAAGGGTGTGGCCGGGCTCAGGCCACGCCACCGGCCTCGGTTGGCGCCACGCCCGGCGTTCCTCCAGTGTGCGGTCATACCAGAGACCGCCCTGCCGCATGACCGAACGGAAGCTGTCCACCATTTCTGCCCCGCCTGAATCGCGCAGGAAGTCGAGAAAGACCGGCACCGGTTCGAACCAATGACCGTCACAATCGATTACCGGATGTGCAAGCTGTTGGTGAACCCGGGCGGACGTGGACTTCGCCCGGCTGCGGTTGGTCGTGCCCACCGTAGGGAACCTCCTCTATCCGTGACGGCCGACGAGGCCCGCGGGGAGAATACACCCGGCTCCCGGACGGCCGGCTGACGACCACCGTGGTCAGTGTCCCACCCACGTGCTTAACTTCAGACGGGCCGAACGTCGACCCGTCCAGCGTTCACAACAGGAAAGAGATGACAGGGCTGATCCGATGAAGTTCTCGACCGGGCTCCCCGGGGTGATGCGCTATCCGCCGCACGAGTTTTCGGGTGGCCGCGACAGCTGGCAGGAGCACTTGACGACCGGTGATTTCCAGAAGGTGGCCCGGAGCGCGGAGGACTTCGGGTACGACGCTATCACCGCGCCTGAGCACATCGTCATGCCGCCGGACCTCGTACCCGCCATGGGCGCCTACTGGACCGATGCCCTGACGGTGATGACCTTCGTGGCCGGTGCTACCAAACGGATCCGGGTCAACAGCAGCGTAATCGTGCTGCCGTACCACGAGCCCATCGCCTACGCCAAGGCCATCTCCACCTTGGACGTGCTGTCCGGGGGACGGGTGACGGTGTCATTCGGCGTGGGGATGGCGCGCGGCGAGTTTGCCGCGCTCAGGGTGCCGTTCGAGAAGCGGGGCCGGATCACCGACGAGTACATCGAGGTGCTCAAGGTGCTGTGGACGGCCGACAAGCCGGAGTTCCATGGCGAGTTCGTCGACTTCGCCGACATCTATTTCGAGCCGAAGCCGGTTCAGAAACCCCACCCGCCCATCTGGATCGGGGGTAGCTCGATGGCGGCCCTGTTGCGAGCCGCCCGGGTGGGCCGCGGCTGGTACCCGACAGGCTCCCAGGGAGGAAAGGGACCGTGGTTGAACTCGGTGAGCGATCTCCCCACCTTTCTCGACGCCGCCCGCACGGTGCCGGGCTTCGCGGCACGAGAGGCTGATTTCGAGATCGCCATGCCGGTCTCCAACGTGCGGTTCGGCCCCAACCACGAGGCGCTGCCGGGCGGGGGCGGCCGGCCGCGGAGCACCCAGGAGATCATTGACTGCGTCGGCGAGCTGCAAGACGCCGGCGTCAAATGGACCACTATCCCCGATCCCGACCCGGCTCCGGTCCGGGCGCTCGCCGACTACCTCGAGCGGCTCGAGTGGGCGGCCCAGGAGGTCATGCCGGCGTTTCGGTGACCCCGTCCTGTGAGATCGTTCGAGGCTCATCCGTGAACGGGCGAGAGATGGTCAGTGTTCGATACCCGGAGGAAAGCCGCCCTCCAGCGGGTCGACTCGGTCATAGATGACCTGAATCCTTTTGAACCGCCACCCGTCCGCCAGGCGGACGTAGTCCTCGTCGTAATAGCCGTAACCGTGATGGCCTACGGGCGGTCCGTCGCCGCCGGGCCACACGTGGACGTCTTCCATGGCCCACAGCCCCTTCGCCGAGTGAGGTCCGGTCATGCTGATCTCGGGTGAGTAGACGTGAACGACGCCCCAGACCTTTGGTTTCTGAAGGCTCTCCTCGTGGAATGCCATGAAGACTTCGCGCCCATCGTGCATGTACCCGTCCGGGGTGATGAACTGCAGATCCTCGCTGAAGAGGTTCTTGAATCCTTTCCAGTCCTCTTTGGCGACGAAGCGGCAATAGCGAGCCTTGAGCTGTTTGATCTCCTCGAGCTCGAGCAGCCGATCGACCGAATCTTCAGCCATCAGTGCACCTGCCCAGGACCGTAGGGTCGGTCTCCTGCCAGCACGACGCGTTGAATACGCCGGCCCCCGTCGTAGTCGCCAACGGCGAAGTGCTGAACGGCGCGGTTGTCCCAGAAGGCCACATCGCCGGGGGTCCATCGCCACCGCATGCTGAAGTCGGGTGACCTTATGTGATCGAATACGAGCGCCAGAAGGAGATTGCTCTGGGCCGGCGGGAGATCCACGATGTTGCGGGTCCAGCCTTCGCTGACGTAGAGCGCCTTGCGGCCGGTCTCGGGGTGGACCCGGACGACCGGGTGGACGTACTCGATATCGTCGGACTGTGCGGCGATCCCCATGGTCTCGAGCGATGGCATCATCCAGTGCACTGCGGTCAGCGGGTCCAGCGCGTCGCGCAGTGGCTCAGCCAAAGCTTCGTACGCCGCCACCACGTTGACCCAGCAGGTGTCGCCCCCGACCGGCGGAATATCCACCATACGCAGCCACGTGGCCATGGGCGGCGTCGCCAGCCAGGTCGCGTCGGCATGCCAGCGCTCGGCGACGCCCTTTATCGGCGCGGTGTCGCCTTCGGCCACGGGGTCGGAGTTGGGATCCGCGCCGTAGGCGGCGTTGGACGGCTCGGGGATCGGCGAGCCGAAATGGGCCACGAATGCCAGCAGCTGATACGGGCTGACGTCCTGGCCCCGAAAGAAAACCACGCCGTAGTCCAGCCAGGCCTGGCGGATCCGGGTAACCGTCTCTTCATCCGGCGTATCGCGGATATCGATGCCGTCGATAGCCGCCCCGACCGCTCGTGTCACCGGAGAGATAGTGATCGTCGTCGTACGTGTCAACGGAGCTCCCTTCGTGGGCGTGATGGGTTCCTAACACCCGTTCGCCTCGATCGTCAAGCGCCAGCCGTTGGCGACCCTGCCCGAAATGCATCGAAGTTGAGGACGATTAGAGGGGTACCAAGAGGCTCCCGGCATCTCCGCTCAGGTCGCCCAGGTGCCCTGCGGACGGCGTCGCCTCCGCCGGGTCAGCCAGGACAGGGACCGCGTCGCGCTGGCGGGCGAATATCAGAATTTGCCGGCAGCCGTTCGCTCCGGCGACCTCGGGCCCCAGAAAATGCCCGGCCTGCTGGACTCGGATGTCGCCGGCACCGTAGTGGTGGTCTCCTATGTCGCAGCTGCCTGTGAGCACGAGCCGAACGTGGTCGGTGCGGAACTTCAGACGTGGGGCCACCGCCACGCCGGGGGCCGCGTCAACCAGCAAGATGAGGGGCCGGAGGGGCTCCGGCCCCATGGCCCAGCAGGAATACCGCAGGCCGCCGATCGAGCGCCACGACGGATCATCGAACGACGAGTCGACATGACCGTGGCGCGACGGCACCAGCTCGGAGCCGGCCAGCAGGCTGCGGTAATTGCGGGCGACCTCGCCGGCGCCCCGTTCCGGGATGTACCCGGCGTACTGGGTGGCGAAATAGCCGGCCAGCCAGCCCAGTGCTTCCTCATCCCGGGCGTTTGGGTACTCGGGGATGAAGCCTCGGCGATCAGCAAAGAGGACCATCTCCTGACAGCCGTCCGGTCCGGTCATCTCCGGTCCGTAGTCGTGATTCGCCGCCTGCATCCTGAAGTGACCCGGATGAAGCCAGGTGCGGCCGACGCGCAGTGCGCCGGAGAGCACCAGTCGCAGCTCGTCGCTGTCATGGTGATGCACCGGGAACCGGGGTCCTTCGGCGGCCGGCTGCGCTGAATCCAGGAAGTAGATCATCGGTCCGCAGGGGTCATCGCCGAGGAACCATGATGACGATCGGCTCTCCCCGGTCTGCTCCCAGCGCTCGTCTCCGAATGACGTGTCGAAGTGATCGTCGAGCAAGGGAATCTGATCAGTCGTGACGGCCATATTGTCCTCGGGTCCGATCAATAACGCTCACCCGATCCATTCTGGCAACATGTCTGCGTGCCGTCTACTTCCGCGCTGATGGACGGCGGCCGGGCCGGCGAGTCTCGTGAGCTGCCTGAATCTCCCGGACTGCGGGACGAGGAGGACAAATGAGCCCGGCCAATGGGAGCGGATTCGATCTGGCGACAGTCGACAGGCTGCTCACCACGACCCGCTCGGTTCGGACACGGCTGGACCTGACCAGGCCCGTCCCCCTCGGCGTGATCCGGGAGTGCCTGGAGTTGGCGCTACAGGCGCCCACCGGCAGCAACGCCCAAACCTGGCGGTGGGTCGTGGTTGCCGACTCGGAAATGCGCCGGGCCCTGGCGGAGCTATACCGCAATCCGCCGGTCGATCGGCCCCAACGGTCCTCCCGGCATGAACCAGCCGTTGCCGACTCCCCGCAACAACGTCGGGTAATGGCATCGGCGCGCTTCCTGGTCGAGCACATGGATGAAGTCCCGGTGCTGGTCGTGCCGTGCATCCTCGATACAGGTGGCGCGGCGGGCTGGGCGCCTTCGATCTACCCGGCGGTGTGGAGCTTCATCCTGGCCTTGCGCAGCCGCGGCCTGGGATCGACGATCACGACGGTCCACCTCTACCGCGAGCCGGAAGCCGCAGATCTACTGGGGATTCCGGAGGGCTACGTGCAGGCCTGCCTGCTGCCCGTTGCCTACTACCGCGGAGACCAGTTCAAACCGGCGGTACGTCGCCCTATCCGGGAGGTGGCGTTTCTCGATGGCTGGGGCAACCCGGTCCCTTGAACCGCCGCCGGTGGGCCGGGCGGTTCACGCCTGTGACTGCTGCAGTGCCTCCAGCGATCCGAAATCGATGGTGACCATCCCGTCCGGAGTCTCAATCAGATTGCTGTGGGCGCCGGCCAGGGTGGAGAAAATCTCGAGGGTACGGCAGCCCTGTGGTCCCGCGGTGTGTGGCCCGTAGGCCTCTCCGGGATGTGCGATCATGATGTCGCCCGGGCCCAGTTCGAGATCGTCTTCCTCGACCGTAAGACTGCCTTCGAGAATGACTTCGAATCGCTCGCAGTTGTGGGCGTGCCTCGGCAGGACGGAGTTCGGCGGCATCGTGAATATCAGCGCGGTTGGGGCCCCCTCATCCGTAGGATCACCCATCACGTGCATCGTGGCCGGCGTCAGTTCGCTGGCTTCCATGATCTGGCCCATCTCAACCAGGTGTTGCGGATAGCGACTCCAGTACTCGTCACTGTCCTTCTTGAAGAACTTCGGCATCGACTTCTCCCTTGTGTGCGTTTTGGCGGTCAGCCAACCGTGACGCGTCACGACCCGCCGTCCAATATAGAAGCCGCGCCGCCAGGGAGCCTCTTGCACCCTCAGACGCGACTCGGGTCGCACAGGACGAGCCCGACGCCGATGAGTTTGCCTCTCCCCCCGGGTCTTAGGAACGGCAGAGGCCCCGACCGCAAGGAGGATGGAGATGGCAACCACAACCACCGGAATTCGCCAGCTGAGCCTGGTGTGTGTTCCCACACCCGATCAGGACGCGGCGATCGAGTTCTACGAGAAGCTGGGTTTCGAGAAGCGAACGGACACGCCATTTGGCGGGAACTATCGCTGGGTCGAGGTTTACCCGCCCCAGGGGACGACGGGGATCGCCCTGGCCCCGCCGCCGGAAGGCCAAGAGGTCACGCCGGCCCAAACCGGGATCACGCTTACGACCGACGACATCGACGGCTCCCACGCCGAGATGAAGGCACTCGGAGTCGACGTCGATGCGGAGGTGTTGCGCATGGGTGACCCGGTGCCTCCGATGTTCTGGTTCAGGGACCCCACGGGCCACACGCTCATGGTGGTCGAGCAGCCCTGAACCAAGTGAGCTCAACGTATTTCGATAGCTCTGATAGCTAACCGTTCATCCCCGCGACCTGGTCGAGCGCCACGTCCTCCCAACGGCGGTCGTCTTCGAGAACCGCCTCGAGCGCGTTGGGCAGCCGGACGGGCACCGGCGCCCGCGCGCTCCCGGGTGGGAGCTCTCCTGCTTCGACGGCTCGCAGGGCCTCGAGAAGCAGGCGGCGGGCGTGGGCCACGGCGACATCCCCCGACGAAAGGTTCTCCTTGGTTCGGTCCAGGATGGGTCCCATGCTGGCCTGGACAGCGGCGTCTTCCTCGAGCAGGTTTGATCCAAATCCGGTGAAGTGACCCGTGTTCATGAGCTCGCGGTCCTGACCCCACCGGATAGAGCCGTCGCCCCGCAGCCCGGCGAAGTCGTAAGGGTCCGGGGTGTAACCGGGAGCGACGAAGCCGACCAATTCCTCGGGCGGCGTCTGCGGGGAGTCCGAGTACGTGCCGAAGTAGACGATGTGGTGGGTGTCGTCGACGGGTGAGACGGCGAAGACGGCGCCGTCGCGAGGATGAGACCGGCCCACCGGAACGACCGTCACGAGCGGCATCAGATGCTCGGTGATGCGCACGTAGGTCTGGCCGTCACTGCTTCGCCGAAGAGCGGCCGCCCGCATGCCGTAGGCCGTGGACTGGGTCTCGTAGCTCGGGAGCAATTCGAGGGCGATGGCCAGGTTGGCGTGGTCCGCCAGCTTGGCGCTCTCGCGATGCCACGTCTGGTGGAGGAATCCGACGTGGGCCGAGTCGATCGTGCCCTCCACTCCTTGCAGCCAGTTGCAGGGAACCCGGGACGCGGTCATCCACAGATGGGGGGCCTTGTCCGGGGTGAACGGCAGCTCGGGGAAGGGGGGCGCCGGTGTCGCGCCCAGCCACACCCAAGCCAGCCCACCCGCTTCGTGAACGCCGAAGTGGGCGACGGGGACGTTCGCCGCGAACTGGGCCGGCCTGGTCACCTGCGTGGGGGCCTCGGCCACGCAGCCGGATACGTCGATCTTCCAGCCGTGGTAGATGCAGCGTACGCCGTTCCCTTCGATGCGCCCGAGGGCGAGCGAGGCCCGGCGGTGGGGGCACAGCTCGTCGAAGAACCCGATCCGGCCGTCCTCGGCACGAAAAGCGATGTAGTTCTCGCCCAGGAGGCGCACCGGGGTCGGCGCCTCGCCGTGAACCAGGTGGGAGGAGAGGGCGAAGGGGAGCCAGTAGTTGTCGCGCATGAGCCGGCCCATCGGGGCGTCGCCCTCGACGCGAGTCATCTTTTCGTTCTCAATCGCAGTAACCATGGTGATCCTTTGTCGGACGTTGCCCCAATGTACGAGCAAACCACGGACGGCCGGCTTTGACCAGCGCGAATACCTGAACCCCCCTTCCGGGAAAAGTGGATCGAAGGCACGGCGAGCGAACCCGGCCGCTACAGGAGGCTAGGAGGGTGCCGCCCGCAGGCGCTGGGGGTGGCCGAGCGACGACGAGCGGCGGTGGGTTAGCCTCCGGGCGCCGTGGATCTCCGGGCGTTGCGAGTCGTGGTCGCCGTGGCCGAGCAGGGAAGTGTCACGCGCGCTGCGGGGTCGTTGCATCAGTCCAGTTCCGCGGTGTCTCACACCTTGCTCGCCCTGGAGAACGAGCTGGGCGTCAACCTGTTCCACCGTCTCCCTCGGGGGATGGCGCTCACCGACGCCGGCGAGGTCTTCGTGGCGGCGGCTCGACGCACCTTGCACCAGGCGGAAGTGGCACGGAGAAGCGTGGACGCCATCCGTGGACTGGTGGCAGGCCAGGTGACCGTCGCGGCCGCCCTTGGCTTTTCTGTGGCCCTGGCCGACCTGATCGGTGCTTTCGCTCGGCGCTACCCGAGGGTGGTGGTCCGGGTGCTCCCATCAGAGGGCACCGATGCGGTGGCGGAAGCGCTGAGAAGTGGTGCGTGCGAAGTGGGGTTCACGTGGGCGGCGGCCGTGTCCGACGATCTGGACGCGGTTCCCGTGGCCGCTGACCCCAGCGTAATTGTGGTGCCGACAGGTCACCGGTTGGCCGCCCAAACCTCGATCCGCGTGGGGGATCTAGACGGCGAACGGATGGTCGCCCCGCTGGCCAACTCGACCATGAGGCCGGTCTTCGACGAGCTGTTCCGGCGGAACGGAGTAGAGCCGGAGGTGGTGGCGGAGGCGGCCACGAACGAAATGTTGCTCGAACTGGTTCGGGTGGGCGTGGGCTGCACCGTGACCTTTGCGTCGAGCGCCGCCGCGGTCCTCGGGCGAGGAGGGTTCGTGCTGCAACTCGAAGACCACCCTCCGAATTACTTCCTCCTCGTTACCCGGGCCCGAGAGGAACCCACTCCGGCGGCGAAAGCATTCCGTGTCCTCGCGGTGGAGCGCTTCGGCCCGTGATGGGCGGTCGTCCGTTCCTTTAGAGTGGGGTTACGGCCTTTCGCATTTCGCGGCTGGGCGCAGGTGTGGTTGAATCGTCGGTCGCGGAATAGCCGCTCTCGTGGTCTGCCCGGGCTCAGGGCGGATCCCGTCCGTTGTGTCGATCTGAGCGCTGGACAATTAGGAGACTCAATGACCCTCTCATCGGTTCGCGTGTCGCACGTGGCCCTCGCCGTTTCCGATCTACAGACCTCGCAGCGCTTCTATAGCGAAGGGCTGGGGTTCGAAGCGGGACCGTGCTTCGAGAGCGGCGACGAGGTGGCGGGGGTGTCGGAGGTGTCGCCCCCCGTACGGATGGTCTCGCAGTTCCTGACCAAGGATGGATTCCGCCTCGAGCTCATGGGTTGGGAGGCGCCGGAGGTATATGGTGAGCCGTCACAGACCCGCAACCAGCGTGGGATCACCCACCTGTCCTTCGAAGTCGACGACATCGCAACTACGGAAGCCAATCTCCTCGCCCTGGGCGGAGCGTCCATCCCCGACGCCCGGATCCGGATCGACAAAAAGCCGGCCCCGATCTCGCTGGTATTCCTCTCCGATCCTGACGGCACCCGGATCGAGCTGATGCAGCGACATACCGGCGCTCCATGACCAGTGGAGAGAAGCTGAGGATTGGAGTAATCGGGCGGGGCTTCGGTTCCCGAGTCGTGGCCGCGGTGTTCGAGGCGACTGACGGGGCGATGGTTTTCTTCCAGCCATGAGCGACGATCAAAGGGTCCGGGTGGGGGTCATCGGTCTGGGTTTTGGCGCGCGTGTCATGGCTCCCACCTTCGAGAAAATCCCCGGGTGCGAGGTCGTCGATGTGGTGACGCCGCGCGACGAGCAGGCCGTCAGGGAGCTCTGCCGGCGCAGTGACGTGGACGTGATCTCGGTTGACTCACCCCCGTTCATGCACCTCCAGCACGTCCGTCAAGCGATCGACGAAGGTCACGCCGTTGTCTGCCAGAAGCCGCTCGGACGGAACGCCACTGAGGCCGAGGAGATGTGCGGGCTGGCGGCGGAAGCGGGGGTACTCAACCTCGTCACCTATGAGTTCCGGGTCCACCCGATTCGGACGCGGCTGCGGGATCTGGTGCTGGAGGGCGGCGTGGGCGCCGTCGAACACGTGCAATGGAACTCGTTCGCCGGTATCTGGGGCCCGGAGCGGCAGTACGGGTGGTCCTTTGATGCCTCGCTCGGAGGCGGATGGTTGCGCGTCCACGGCTCGCACAACATCGATTTCATCCGGTGGACGTTCGGTGAGGTCACCCACGCCGCGGGCGAGGTGCGGACCACGATCAAACAGAGACCCGGCGCCGACGGCAGCAGGCACGAATGCACCGGTGAGGACGGGTTCATAGTCAGGCTGCAAACCGACCGAGGGGCGTCAGTGCTGTTCGACGCCACTGCGACCGCACCGGTCGATGTACCCGTGCGGGTGACGGTCGTCGGAAGCGATGGTGTGCTCGAAATGCTGAGCGAGAACGTGCACGAGATCGGCGGGAGGCTCCTGTTGCACACCGCCGAGGGGACCTCGGACGTGCTTCACAGACCGGCGTGGGGTAATCCCACAGCCCACGATGACACCGCGATAGCTCCATGGGCGACGCTGGTCCGCGACGCGGTGCGCCAAGGTGTACCGGATCCCCGCCTGGCGACGTTCGCCGATGGACTGGCCTGCGCCCGGGTGATGGACCAACTAACCCCGGGCCGGCAGGCCTGACCGTCATCTAGTTGTAGCTATAGCTACGTTACGGCTCGTTGTTGGTCGCCGATCGGTCTGGGTTGTTAGGCCACCCAGAGCAGGGGAGCGACCGCGTGGACCAGCGGCGGGCGGGTGATGACCACTTCGCGTCGCGACCGGCGCCGTGAGAGTGGGGTCTCGACGCGACGTGGCTGCTATTTGACCCGAACGCGTCGCGACCGGCGCCCAGACTGCAGGGTCTCGACGCGAAGTGGTCAAGCCGGGCGGGGCAAGGTACCCGTCGGTCCGGGCGGGCCCTTGTTTGCCAATGCGAATACGCCAGGAGAGTTCAGATGAGCTAGGAGTTTCGATGATCGGGTGTCGGCCTTGATGGAGGAAAATGGCTGCCTCAGAGCAGCCCCTTCTGGCATCAGGCAGTCAGGCAGGGCGTACCGAGGCCCACGGCTACCAGTCTGAGCTGCGGCTTCGCGCCGGCGGGCTCTATTTACTCCTTAGAAATGGTCTGCTGGGAAGCCGCCGAGTACGGGTCGCGGAGGAGGCCCGCCGGAGCCGGCAATCGATCGCTCAACGCCCACTTACCGATGCTTCTGAGTAGTTATCGCGCCGAGCATTCACGCACCAATCCGGTCCAGTATCGCCGCCGTCCCGTCGATGCTTCGCCGGATGGCCGACGAGTAACCCTCCTCTTCGATCCGTGGACCCAGGACCTCGAGGTCGAACGGGCCCTCATAGCCCGCGTCCAGCAACGTCGACAGGAGCCGGGCCAGCGGGATATCGCCGTCGCCGGGCACCGCCCGATTCGGCGAGTCGAACGTTCCGAGCACATAGTCAGAGATCTGGATGAGGGCGAGAGATTCGACGTTCTCGCGGATCAACTCGTCCACTCGCCGCTCGTACCAACACGAATTGATGTCGGCCACCACACCGATGCCAGCGGCGTGAGCGACATCAAAAGCGTCGCGCAAGGAGAACACGAAGCTCCTGTGGGCACGTAGAGGGAGGGTTGACTCAACGGCGAGGCGGACGCCCAGCCGGCCGGCCAGCGCCACGAGAGGGCTCATCGAACCGCAGAACGATTCGACTGCCCCGTCCCAACTCGGCGCAGCTGCGGGACCGGTGCACAGGTAGACCGTTGGCGCCCCGACCGATGCGGCGAAATGAAGGCAGTCGGCGGCGACGGCGACGTTCTCGGAGGCCACATTGGAGACACGCAGCCCAGCTTGTCTGACCATCGCCAGGGCCGGCTCCCAGCCTTCCGCTTCGAGTTTGGTGGAGGTGAGGCCGACATGGCCAACGCCGAGGTCAGCCCAGAGTCTGACGTCGGCCGGCAGCGGCTGATACAGCGAGCAGATGCTGTTGACCGAGATACGCGGATGCGGCTGCACCCGGCAAAAGTAACAAAGGTCCGCCACGGCCATGGCGCCGTCGACCGCTAACGAAGTCCTGCTCGGGAAGCCTCTTCTACCGCACTTCTACCGAGTTCCCACCGGTGGGTGCGACGCTCCAATGGTCGCCCGGCGTGGGCCGGGGATTGGTAAAAGGGGAACTCGCCGTGTCGCATGCCCTATCCAAGAATGGACCAAAAAGCGGGTCCCGACCTGGAACGCATTCGTAGCGTGTCGTGCTATCCCGTGGCACTCGTGCCTATGATCCAGGTGGATGCGCCCTGGCAGGGGCATTCGACCGCTACCGAGTGAGGAGTCGGCGTGGTCCAGAAGGTTCTCGCCTCTGCGCGGCGGATACGGCGGAAAGATATCAAGACGGCAGGATTCAACCCTGGGGCTCGTAGGCCCACGAGCCGGGTGTTCGTAGCGGCGACCGCCGTTGCCGCCCTGGTTCTGGGCGTGGTCGGCACGCTGCTTGTGGTCACGGCCGCCCCGATCCCGGCCACGGCCGCTCCCACCGCTGCTACCTGCAGCTTCGCCACCGCCGGTACGGGCACTTTCGCCCGCACCCTGTGCTGGTTCGATCTTTCGGGCTACAACGCCGCGTCCGCCGGCAGTGCGGCGGGCCAGAGCATGACCGTCGGGCTGCCCGGCGGGTATTCGATCAGCTTCACCCTGAAAGTGACGGGCGGGGCGGTGGCACCCAACGCGTTTCCGACTTTCAGCGGGGCCTACCTGGGTAACAAGGCGTATACCGGCGTGGCCGGGAAACCGGCGCTCTACCAGACCGGGAGTGGTACGACGACCACAGCGGCGCTCAGCGCCATCAGTGTGGTGGACGCCAAAGGCAACCCGGTAACCGGATACTCCTTTGTGGGCGCCGACGCCGAAGCGACCGACACCGGCGAGTCGATCACCTGGACGTCCGACCAGCCTCTGAGCCTGATTTCCTCCCTCGGCAACGCCTGCTTCAACGGGACCACGTCCATAGTGACGTTCGCGACCCCGCCCACGACGGCGAAGTGCTCTTCCACGGTCAGCTCGACGAAGACCGGCACGGCGATCCTGGCCGCCGAGCACCCTTCGACGTTCGCCCAAACCATGGTCGGGGCGGGCAAGCAGGCCGTGGCCTTCGGGGTGCTGGTCTCCACCGTCCAGCTGACCAAGAGCGTCACCAGCCGGATCAACCCGACCGATGCTTTCGGCGTGAGCGTCTCCTCGTCCACCGGGTCGGTCCTCGGGTCAGCCAACACGGGAACCACCGGCACCGCCACCACCGGTCAGCTCACCGTCCTGACCGGGGCAGGAGGCGAGGACTACACCCTTGCGGAGTCGGCTACTTCAGGCCTGTTGTCCGACTACAGCCAGTTGTGGGCGTGCACCCGCAACGGTGCCGTGGATGCCACTCTCCCGTCGGGGGCGGCCGGCGCCTCTGCGACGGTCACCCTGGGTGTCGGCGACTTCGTCAACTGCACCATCACCAACAAAGCCCTGCCCGTCAGCTTGGCTCTGTTGAAGCAGGCCGGGACCCCCAACGATGTCAACCAGGACGGGATCACCGACGCCGGCGACACCATCCCCTACACCTTTGTTGTCACCAACACCGGCGCCCTGACGATGAGCAACATCACCGTCACCGACTCCAAGGTAGGTGCGGTGACCTGCCCCAACCCGACGCTGGCCCCCGGTGATTCGGAGACCTGCACGGCGGTCAATCCGTACACGGTCACGGCCGCTGACGTCACTGCCGGAGCGGTGAACAACACGGCCACGGCCAGCGGGCTCCCCCCGGCGGGAACGTCGCCGGTCAGGTCTGCGCCGTCTTCCACCTCTACGCCCACCCAAGCCCCCAAACCGGCCGTGGCGGTAGCCAAGACAGCCAACGCGTCGGGCGGGGCCACGAATCCGCTCACTGTTGGCGAGACGATCGCCTACTCGTATCTGGTGACGAACACCGGCGACGACAACCTGACCTCCGTTGCCGTGTCCGACCCGACCATCGGCACGGTGACCTGCCCGACCCCTCCGGCCCCCGGCCTGGCCCCTGGGGATTCCGAGACGTGTACCGCCAACGCCCCCCACATGGTCACGCAGGCCGACGTCGACAGCCGCAAGGTGGTCGACACAGCGACCGCCACCGGGATCGACCCCAACGGCATCACCAGCCCGCCCAGCGCCCCTTCAACCGCGACGGTGGGCGGCGCGACCGCCTCGCCGACGGTGGCCATCGACAAGAACGCCCAGGTGAGCCCGCCGGCCGATCAGGACGCCGCCAACCTCGGTGACACCGTCGCCTACACCTACGTGATCACCAACACCGGCAACGTGACCCTGGTGTCGGTGGCCGTCAGCGATCCGACTCAGGGCCCCGTCACCTGCCCGACCCCGCCCGCCCCCGGTCTGGCCCCCGGCGCGTCGGAGACCTGCACCGCCAACCGTCCGTACACCGTCACCCAGGCGGATGTCGACCTGGGATCGGTCACCGACTCGGCCACCGCCACCGGCACCGATACCCACAACGTGGTGGGCCCGACGAGCGCCCCCTCGACCGTCACGATCCCTACGGTGGCGGCGGCGCCGGAAGTGAGCATCGCCAAGACGGGCATCGTGACCCCGGGCGCGGATCAGGGCGCAGCCAAGCTCGGTGACACCATCGCGTACAGCTATCTGGTGACCAACACCGGCAACATCACGCTCACGTCGGTCGCGGTCAACGACCCGACCCAGGGCCCGGTGACCTGCCCGCCGCCACCGGCCCCTGGTCTGGCCCCGGGAGCGTCGGAGACCTGCACCGCCAACTCGGTATACACCGTGACCCAGGACGACGTGGACAACGGCAGCGTGGTGGATACCGCGACCGCCACCGGAATCGACACACAGGGCGACACCAGCCTGCCCAGCGATCCGCCCGCCACGGTCACGATCCCCACCATCCCCCCGGCACCGGCGGTGACCATCACCAAGACCGGGACGGTGAGCCCGCCGGCCGATCAGGACGCGGCCCAGGTGGGCGACACCATTGCCTACACCTACCTGGTGACCAACACCGGCAATGTCACCCTGGCCTCGGTCGCGGTCAGCGACCCGACCCAAGGCCCGGTGGCTTGCCCGACGCCGCCCGCCCCCGGCCTGGACCCCGGAGCCTCGCTCACCTGCACCGCCACCTCGGTCTACACGGTGACCCAGGACGACGTGGACAACGGCAGCGTGGTGGATACCGCGACCGCCACGGGTACCGACACCAAGGGCAACCTCAGCCCGGTGAGCAAGCAGGCGACCGAGACCATAAACACGGTCGCGCCCGTGCTCCAGGTCAGCCTGGCCAAGTCGGCGACCGTCTCTCCGGCCGCCGACCAGGCGGCGGTGAAGGTGGGCGACTCCGTCGCCTACACCTACTTGGTGACCAATACCGGCAATGTCGATCTGTCATCGGTGGCGGTTGCCGACCCGACCCTCGGAACCGTCTCCTGCCCCACGCCGCCCGCCCCGGGTCTGGCGCCGGGCGCCTCGGAGACCTGCACATCGGCGACGACCCGCGTGGTGACTCAGGCTGATGTCGACAACGGCAGCGTGACGGACATGGCGACGGCCACCGGGACCGACACCATGGGCAACGTCAGCCCGGCGAGCAACCAGGCGACCGTCGTCATCCCGGCGGTCAGCCCGGCCCCGGCCGTGAGCCTGGACAAGATCGGGGTGGCATCCGGTGGGGACAGCAACCCCCTCTTCGTGGGCGAGACGATCTCGTACCTCTATCTGGTCACCAACACCGGCAACGTAACCCTGGCCTCGCTCGCAGTCGACGATCCCACCCAGGGTCCGGTGCACTGCGCCATCCCGGCTTCGCCGGGACTGGCGCCCGGGTCGGCAGAGACCTGCACCGCCGACACGGTCTACTCGGTGACCCAGGCCGACGTAGACCGCGGGTCGGTCACCGACACCGCAACCGCCACCGGGACCGACACCAAAGGCCTCGTCAGCCCGATCAGCGACCCGTCCACCTTCGTGGTCTCCGGGACGCCCATGCCGAGCGTCGTCATGCACAAGACGGCCCAGGTGTCCCCGCCGGCCGACCAGAACGCGGCCGAGGTGGGCGACACCATCGCCTACTCCTACCTGGTGACCAACACGGGCAACGTCGACCTGACAACGGTCGCGATCGACGACCCGACCATCGGCACCGTCACCTGCGCCACACCGGCGGCCCCCGGCCTGGCCCCGGGCGACTCCGAGACGTGCACCGCTGATACCGCTCACACCGTGACGCAGGCCGACGTGGACAGCGGCAGCGTGGTCGACACCGCCACCGCCACCGGCACCGACAGCAGTCACATCGTCAGCCCGGCGAGCAACCCTTCGACCGCGACCATCTTCACCGTGGCGCCGGCCCCCACTGTCAGCCTGGTCAAGTCGGGCGCGGTCACCCCGACCGCCGACCAGAACGCGGTGAAGGTGGGGGACACCATCGCCTACTCCTATGTGGTGACCAACACGGGCAACGTCACTCTGGCCTCCGTCGACGTCTCGGACCCGTCGCTCGGCACCGTCACCTGCTCCACCCCGGCCGCTCCCGGCCTGGCTCCTGGTGCTTCGGAGACGTGCACCGGGGACACCCCCCATACGGTCACCCAGGCCGACGTGGACAGCGGCAGCGTGATCGACTCCGCCACCGCCACCGGCACCGACACCCGGGGCAACGTGAGCCCCCAGAGCGTCCCGCCGGCTACCGCGACCGATCGAGGCCGTGGCCCCAGCGCCGGCGGTCAGCCTGCTCAAGTCGGGCGCGGTCACCCCGCCGGCCGACCAGGGGGCGGCGGAGGTGGGCGACACCATCGCCTACACGTACGTGGTGACCAACACGGGCAACGTCACTCTGGCCTCGGTCGAGGTCGCAGACCCGACGCTCGGCCCCGTTACCTGCCCGGTGCCGGCCGACCCGGGCCTGGCTCCGGGTGACTCGGAGATCTGCACCGCCGACACTCTGTACACGGTGACCCAGGCCGATGTCGACAACGGCGAGGTGCTGGACACCGCGACCGCCACTGGCACCGACATCCAAGGCGATGTCGGCCCGATCAGCGACCCGTCGACTGAGAAGATCGACACCGTGGCCGCCGCCCCGGCGGTGAGCCTGGTCAAGACAGCGAACGCGTCGTCAGGCGACGACTCTCCCCTCCACCAGGGGGAAACCATCAGCTACCTGTACGTGGTCATCAATACCGGCAACGTCACCCTGGCGTCGGTGGCGGTCGACGACCCGACAATCGGACAAGTGGACTGTCCCACCCCGTCCGCTGCCAGGTCTGGCACCGGGCGCGTCCGTGACCTGTGCGGCCGTCACCCCCCACACCGTTACTCAGGCCGACGTGGTCCAGGGCACGGTCACCGACACGGCTACGGCCACCGGTACCGACATCAGCGGCCTCGTCAGCCCGATGAGCGACCCGTCGACAGTCGTGGTGCCGAGCAATCCCGCCCCAAAGGTGCTCGTCCACAAGACGGCCCGGGTCCGGCCCTCGAGCCGCCAGGACTCGGCCGAGGTGGGTGACGTCATCGCCTACACCTACGAGGTGACCAACATCGGCAACGTTCCTCTGGCGTCGGTTGCCGTCTCCGATCCGGCTCTCGGCGCTGTCACCTGCCCTGTCCCGCCCGGTTCGGGTCTGGCGCCGGGCGCCTCGGAGACCTGCACGGCCGACCATGCTCATACCGTCACCCAGGCCGACGTCAACGCGGGACGGATCGTGGACACAGCCACGGCGACTGGCACCGACCCCCAGGGGCGCCGGTCGCCCCCCTCGGAGGCGTCGACCGCCACCGTGTTCACGGTTTCGGCCAAGCCGGACGTCTCGCTGCGCAAGGTGGCGACGGTCAGCCCGGCCGCCGATCAGGCCAGGGCGAAGGAGGGTGACAGCATCAAGTTCTCGTTCGTGGTGACCAACACCGGCAACGTCACCCTGACCTCGGTCGCTGTCTCTGACCCGTCAGGAGGCCCGGTCGTCTGCCCCGTCCCCCCGCCCCCGGCCTGGCGCCGGGCGCGTCGGAGACCTGTACCGCCAAGGATGACGAACGGGTGACCGAAGCCGACGTGGACAGGGGCAAGGTCGTCGACACCGCCACGGCCCGCGGCACCGATCCTCGAGGGACGGTCGGCCCGACATCCGACCCGTCCACCGTCGTGGAACTCACCGCGGCCGCCACCACTCCTGCGTCGACCGCCACGACCGCTACGACCACCACGACCAGCATGACCTCCGCGCCTCCGGCCTCCGCCGTAGCCACTGCGGGCCCCGCCTCTCAGACCCAGCTTGCCCCCAACGGCCTGGGACAGATCGGGACCGACCTCGGTCGCTGGAGCGGGACGAGCGGGACTCTGGCGTGGGGGATGTGGGCTGGCGTCGCCGTGGCCGCCGGAAGCGCCGGACTGATCGGCGCCCGCCGGCGCCGGCAGCGGCGCCACGGCCGCTCGGGGTTCGGGCGGTGACGCCGATGGGGAATCCAGGGTCGGGCGAGCACTCGACCGGGACCGCCGAGGTGCGGGACGCGCCGCGGGAGGCGAGGGGTGGTGACCGCCGCCCTCATTGCAGTCGTGGTGGCGGCGGGAGTATCAGCTGCGCTCGCCGCCGGATCCCACCACCAGGGCCGCCCTGGTGGGGCCCGGGCCGCGGCCTCGGTCACGGCGAGCCGCTCATCCACGACCGGCGGGACGCCCCGGGCTTCGGTCCCGGCCCGAAGCGCCACCTCTGGCGGCGCGTCGCGGCCAGAAGGCGGGTCCACGGTCGCCTCAGGGCGGCCTGGCGTATCGCAGATCCGGCCGTCGGGAGCGTTCCTTGTCATCCCGGCCCTCGACGTGCGGGCCCCTTTGATCCCGACGGGCGCGGTCGGAGCCCCGGAGACCGCTGCCCTGACCATCCCTCCTGACATCCACACCGTGGGCTGGTGGGACGGAACCGTCTCCGACGGTGACCGCAGCGTGCAGGAGAACGCCCCCGCTCCGGGCCAGCCCGGTGTGGCCCTGATCGCCGGTCACGTCGATTCGGCCGCCGCAGGTCCGGGAGCGTTGCACGACCTCGGGACCCTCCAGGTCGGCGACGTGATCCGGATAGACGATTCGACGGGGGGCGTTTCCACCTGGAGCGTCGCCGCCCCGCCCGAGACCAACCTCAAGACCCAGCTCCCACCTGCGCTGTGGGTGACCACAGGAGCCCCGAGGCTGGCGCTGGTCACCTGTGGAGGCCCCTTCGACTCGGCTACCGGCCACTACCTGGACAACGTGATCGTTTGGGCCAGCCAGGTCAGCTGACGAGGGCAGGGACCAGCGTTCTTTACGAGTCGAGCTTCATTGCCGCCAGCGGCCGATTTTCTCGTAGACATCTCGGATTCTCGGCGTCAATTCGCACGGAAATCGTCCGAAAACGCCACGAGAAAACAAATTGGCTCCGAGAAATCCGCAACTGGGCCCGACGATAGGACGATAAACGGACCTGCCTTCCCCGGTTACCGTGGCGATGAATCCCCTGGAGGCGGCCCGGGCATGGGAGCCGGTCGCCCCGGCCTGCTTGACTGAGCCATGACCACAGCATCGGCGCCAGGTTGAGATGGGCTTCTACAACGATCAGGTGCTGCCCCGCTTCACCGATCTGACCCTGGGACGGATGATGGACCCGACCCGGGCCCGGGTCGCTTCCGGACTCGCCGGTGACGTGCTGGAGATCGGCTTCGGGTCTGGCCGTAACGTGCCTCACCTTCCCCCCGCGGTGAACCGGCTCCTCGCGGTGGAGCCGGCAGCCGCGGGGCGAAAGCTGGCCGCGGCGCGCATCGCCTGATCGCGGGTACCAGTGGAGTTCGTGGGCACTGATGGACAGGATCTGCCTCTGCCCGACGGGTCGATCGACCACGTGCTCGTCACCTGGACCCTGTGCACCATCCCGAATGTGGATCGGAGCCTCGAGGAGGCCGGGCGGGTGCTGCGTCCCGGCGGCACCCTGCACTTCGTGGAACACGGTCGGTCGCCGAGGGCCGGCGTGGCCCAGTGGCAGGACCGCCTTACCCCGCTGTGGGGCAAGGTCTTCGGCGGTTGCCATCTGAACCGGCCGATGGATGCACTCATCGAACGGGCCGGGCTTACTCTGGACACCTTGCGTACCTACAACATGGGCGGGCCGGAGCTCATGGGCTTCGCCTACGAGGGGATCGCATCCAAGCCCGGCTGATGGATCAAACGCCGCGACCCCGGGAAACGCCACTGGGCCGCGGGGAGAAATGTCGGTCCTGGGTCAGATTCCTTTCCTCAGCGGACGGCGGTCAGCGGACGTCGATCACTATCTTGCCGATGGCACGGCCATCGGCGACATAGCGCAGGGCCGCCGCGGCCTGCTCGAGAGGAAACGACGCGCCAATGTGGGGAAGGGCCCGTCCCGACGCCAGCAGGCCCATGAGCTCGGTGTCGTTCTGCTCGAGCTCGGCGTGCTGGTGGGCGCCGAAGTCGCGCATCTGAAAACCGGTCACGTTGATTCCCTTGAGCAGGACGAGGTTCAAGGGGATCCGGGGGATCTCACCGGCGGCGAAACCGACGGTGACGAATCTGCCCCCGTAGTGCAGGGCCCGCAGGGCCGGCTCCGACAGGGTGCCGCCTACCGGATCGATGACCACGTCGGCCCCGCCGGGCAGGGCCTCCTTCAGCGCGGCCCGTAGGTCACCTGCTTTGTGGTTGATCAGGCGGGTGGCCCCGTTGGCCTTTGCTACTTCGAGTTTCTCGGCCGAGGATGCGACGGCGGTGACGGTGGCGCCGAGCACCAAGCCGAGCTGCACCGCCGCCAGGCCGACGCCCCCTCCGGCGCCGAGGACGATCAACTCCTGACCGGCCTCCAGGTGGGCAAACGATCGAAGGGTGTGGTAAGCGGTGCGGTGTGCCACCCCGAAGGCGGCGGCCGATCGGGCGTCGATCCCCCTTGGGATCCGGGTCAGCGTTTGGGCCGTGCCTCTCACCTCCTCGGCGAACGCCCCTACCATGGCCGAGCCGAAAACCCGGTCGCCGACCGCGACCTCCCTGACGTCGCTCGCCACCTCTACGACCTCGCCGGCGTACTCGCTGCCCGGTACGAACGGCGTCGGCACCGACACTTGGTACCGGTTGGCGACAAAAAGAACGTCGGGGAAGTTGACCGCCGCCGCCTGCACGGCGATGCGAGCCTGGCCTGCCGTGAGCGGTCCCGAGTCGATCTCCTGGATTTCGACCACCTCAGGTGGTCCGTAGGCGGGGCAGACGGCAGCACGCAAACTCAGCTCACCGTCCGTGCCAGCGCGGCGCCCGCTTCTCGACAAACGCCAGCGCCCCCTCCTTGGCGTCCTCGCTGCTGAAGACCGACTGGCGCAGCTCGGAAAGCCGCTGATGGGCTCGGGCGTGGTCGGTGACGCCGAGGCGCACGAGCTCCTTGGTCGCGGCCACGCCCAAAGGACCGTTGGCGGCGATCCGCTCGGCGAACTCCACGGCGGTGTCCAGCACCTGCTCGGGCGGCACTACCGCGTTGACCAGGCCGAGGCCATATGCCCGATCGGCATCGATGGTGTCGCCGGTCAGGGTCATCTCCATGGCGATACCGAGCGGGATCCGGGTTCCGAGGAAGGTGCCGCCGCCGGCTGCGAACAGACCGCGCTTGACCTCCGGGAGCCCGAACTTGGCCGCGGAGGACGCCACGATCACGTCGCATGCCAGCAGCAACTCGAATCCCCCCGCCACCGCGGTGGCGTTGGCCGCCCCGATGATCGGCACCAGGACCGCACCGTCGATCAGCCGGCGGAACCCTTCCATGGGCCCGGGCTGGCCGCGGGATTCCTGCCCGCCGGTGGCGAAGTCCCGCAGGTCCATACCGGCGCAAAAGGCCCGGTCGCCCGTGCCGGTGATCACGACGGCAAGCACATCCGGATCGGCGTCGGCATCGAGAATGGCCTGGCTGATAGCCCCGATCAGCGCCCCGTTCAAGGCATTGCGCGCCTCGGGTCGGTTGAGGCGGGCGATCAACACCGGGCCCCGCTGCTCTCGAACCAGTTCGTCGCTCATCGCCGGTAGTCCGTGGTCTCGGCCAGGTCGGCGGCGGATTTCATCAGGTCCACGATGACCGGGCCGAAGGATAGGAGCTTTTCGTCGTCCGCGGCCCGGGCGAAGCCTTTTTCCAGCACAATGGCCAGCTTCCATTTGGCCAGGATGATGTAGTAATCGATGTCGTCGACCTGCCGGCCCGACACCTCGGAGTAGTGGGCCAGGACCTGGGATCGGTTGGGCATTCCCCGCAGGTCGACGTAGCTCGCCTCTGAGGCTGCCGGCGCCATGGTGTCCTCCGGCCAACTCTGGATCATCCACCCGAGGTCGAGCTTGGGATCGCCGACCGTGCCCATCTCCCAGTCGACTATGGCTGCGAGCTGCGCCGGCGCCCCATCCCGGTACATGACGTTGGCGAACTGGTAGTCGCCGTGCATGATGCCGGGCAGATAGTCGATCGGTTTGTGGACCCGCAGCCAGGCCGAGGCCGCGTCCATGCCCTCGAGCTCACGGGTCTTGACCTTTTCGAAGAATGCCGTCCAGCGTTCGACCTGCCGTTCGTGGAAGTTCTCGGGGCGGCCGAGTCCGACCAGACCGCCGCGCCCGCCAGTCGACCTTCGACAACAAGGCGATGCCCTCGGCCAGCTGATACCCCAAGCCGGATCGGGCCTGGAGATCGGTGTCGAACGGAGCGGGCCATCCGGTGCGGCCCACCGGCGACCAACCGTCGACGAATCCCATCAGATAGAACGGCCGGCCCAACACCGACGTGTCCTCGCATACCGCTACGGCCGGGGTGTGGGGGACGTCGCTGCCATCCAGAGCCTCCACGATGCGCCACTCCCGCAGAATGCCCTGGTCGCGGTCCGCGGGTGCGAAGCGGGGCGGCATCCGGATGACGCAGCGCTCCTCACCACGACGGATCTCGTAGATCTCGTTCTGGGTGCCGCCCGACAGCAGCGTCGTCTCTATGGGCTCCCCCTTGCCCGGCAGGGCCTGGTCGTCCATCCACGCGGCGAGGCGCTCGAAATCGATCACAGGTTCCCCACCTCGAGCTCCATGTATTCGGCGAATTTGGCCTTGGCCGCTTCCAGCTTTCCGGGGATCCACTCGGTCGGCCACATCCCGTCGGCGCCGCGATAGTCGCGCAGCAACTGGCGGGCGACGGTGAGCTTGTGCACCTCGGTCGGACCGTCAGCGAGACCCATGACCGCCGCTCCGTGGATCATCATGAAAAACGGCATCTCATTGGTCGTGCCCAACGCTCCGTGGACCTGCATGGCCCGCCAGGCGATGTCGTGCAGCACTGTAGGCATGACCACCTTGGCGGTGGCGATGTCCTTGCGCACCCGCTTGTAGTCGTTGTACTTGTCGATCTCCCACGCCGTGTACAAGACGAACAGCCGGAACTGCGTCAACTGGGCGTAGGAATCAGCGATGTATCCCTGCACGAACTGCTTGTCGGCCAGGATGCTTCCCTGGGTGCTGCGGCTGAGAGCCCGCTCGCACATCATGTCGATCGCCTTCTGGGCCAAACCGATCGTCCGCATGGCGTGATGGATCCGCCCACCGCCAAGACGGGTCTGGGCGATCACAAAGGCCATGCCTTCCCCGCCCAGGAGGGCCTCCTCCGGAACGCGAACGTCCTCGTAATGAATCAGGGCGTGCCAGCCTTCGTTGAGAGGCTCTCCGTACAGCCCCACATTGCGCACGATGTTCACTCCAGGAGTGTCTGTCGGTACCAGGAACATCGACATGCCCTTGTACGGGCTGACATCCGGGTTGGTCACGGCCATCACGATCAAGAACGTCGAGGTCTTGGCGTTCGACGAAAAGTACTTCCAACCGTTGATCACCCACTCGTGGCCGTCCTTGACCGCCTGGGTTTTGAACATCGTGGGATCGGCCCCGGCGTGGGGCTCGGTCATGGAGAACGTCGAGAACATCTCCCCGTTCAACAGAGGCTGAAGGTACCGTTCCTTCTGCTCCGGTGTGCCGTAATGGGCAATTATCTCGGCGTTGCCCGTGTCCGGCGCCTGTGTACCGAACACCGTCGAGGCCCACGGCGACCGGCCCAAGATCTCGTTCAGCAAAGCCAGCTTCAGCTGACCGAAGCCCTGACCACCCAGTTCTGGGCCGAGGTGCGTGGCCCACAAACCCTGCCGTCGCACCTCCTGCTTCAAGGGATCCATGATCCTGCGCCGCGTCTCGTCCATCGGCACGAACTGCTGGTGGGGAAACAGGTAGTCGAGTGGCTCTACTTCCTCACGCACGAACTCGTTCGCCCAGTCCAGGCTCTTTTGATACTCAGGATCAGTCTCGAAATCCCACGCCATTTGCGTCTCCTCCCTGGTCGCTGACAGAATAATATTCTGGTGCCTAAGAACACAATTCCTGGCGGGCGACCCCTGTGACCGCGGCTGAGATGACTCCGGGCAGGTATGCCGAGCTGACCCCGGATGCCCCGGCCATCATCATGGGCTCGAGCCGGGAGATCGTCACCTACGCCCAGCTGGAGGAGCGATCGGTGCGCTTCGCCCGGGCGCTGCGTTCCCGTGGTGTGGGCCCGGCGGATCACATCGCCATCCTGATGGAGAACAACCGCCAGTTTCTGGAGATCGCCTGGGCGGCCCAGCGGTCCGGTCTCTTTTACACGGCGATAAACGTCCACCTGCGGGCCGGCGAGGTGCAGTACATCCTCGAGGACTGTGGAGCCGTCGCCGTTGTGGCCTCGGCTGCGATGGCTCAGGTGATCAGCGGTCTGGATCTGTCCGCCATCGCCATCCGGGTCTCGGCGGCCGGCGACCTTCGAGGTTTCGAGCGATATGAGGACATGCTCGCAAGCGAGTCCTCCGATCCGCTGGAGGACGAATGCGAGGGTCGGGAGATGCTGTACTCCTCCGGGACCACGGGCCGGCCAAAAGGGGTGCGCAAGCAGCTTGCGGGTACCGCGCTGGGTGATCCGGAGTCAGCTCCGGTCCAGATCGCGCAGGGGCTTCGTGACCGAGGAGTCGGTCCCGGTTCGGTATTCCTGTCGCCGGCACCGCTCTACCACGCCGCGCCGCTGGTGACGTCGATGTCGACGCACCGGGTAGGCGGGTCCGTCGTGGTGATGGAGCGCTTCGACCCGCGCCAGTGCCTGGAGCTGATCCAACGCCACCGGGTGAGCCAGGCGCAGTTCGTGCCCACCATGTTCGTCCGTATGCTGCGCCTGCCAAAGGAGGACCGAGAGGCCTACGACCTGTCGAGTCTCCAGTACGTGGTCCATGCCGCGGCTCCCTGCCCGGTCTCGGTGAAGCGCGAGATGCTGGAGTGGTGGGGGCCGATCATTCACGAGTACTACTCGGGCACGGAGGACATCGGCACGGCGTATATCACCCCGCAGGAATGGCTGGCCCATCCTGGATCGGTCGGCCGGCCGATGAACGAATGCCACATTGTCGGGGACAACGGGGACGAGCTTCCCGCGGGCCAGGCCGGTCTGGTGTACTTCGCCGGCGGCCGGCCATTCGAATATCACAACGACCCAGGGAAGACGGCCACCGTCACCAACGACAAGGGTTGGCGCACGCTCGGCGACATCGGTTATCTCGATGGGGACGGATACCTGTATCTCACCGATCGCCAGGCCCACATGATCATCTCCGGGGGAGTCAACATCTACCCGCAGGAAGCCGAGAACGTGCTGGCGGGCCATCCGGCGGTCGCCGATGTGGCGGTCATCGGCGTGCCGGACGCGGAGATGGGGGAAGCGGTCAGGGCGGTAGTGCAGCCGGTAGATCGGTCCGGCGCAGGTGCGGAGCTGGAATCCGAACTGCTCTCCTATTGCCGGTCTGAGCTGGCGACCTACAAATGCCCTCGCCGGGTCGACTTCGTCGACTCGCTACCGCGTGACGACAACGGAAAGCTGTACAAGCGACTCCTGCGGGAGCGCTACTGGGAAGGGCACGACTCCCGGGTCATCTGAGCGGGTGAGGAGCCGGCGGGATGAGTCGGACCGCGTCCAGCACTTCCCGAGATGGCGTCTGGGGTATGAACGACACCCGGTTGATGATCCCGGCGCAGCGGGTGGCCAGGCGATCGGGAACGTCGCGGGGTGGGGCCACGATGGCGAACTCGTCGAGCATGTCGTCGTCGATCAGCCGGCCCATCTCGGCCCAGCGGCCCTGTTTGGACAAGGCTGTGAGCTCGATGCCCACGTCGCCCCAGCCGTGGAGATCGAGTACCGGTCGGTAAGCGGGCGTCGAGGCGTAGAAGGCGATGTGGCCGCGGATGTCCTTCACGGCTCTATCGATCTGCTCGTCGGTGCCGGTGGCGAGGTAGACAGCCGCCTTTACCGTGAACCCCTCCATGGATTTACCGGCCCGTCTGCGGCCCTCTCTCAACACGGGGACTGTGTGCTCCCGGATCCAACGCTCGGTCGTGAAGGCGTGGCACAAGAATCCGTCTGCGACCTCGCCGGCCGCCCGGGTCATGGCGTCGCCTACCCCGGCCAACAGGACCCTGGGCGTCCCGTACTCGTGAGGAGGAGGAACGAAGTTCGGCGGCATCAAGGTGTGCCGGTAGTACTCGCCCTCGAAGTCGAGCGGCTGGCCGGTCGACCAGCTCGTCCACGCCGCCTGCATGGCGAGGACGAACTCCCGCAACTGGGGAGCCGGCCGGCCCCATGGCATCGAGAAGCGCCGGGTGATGTGGGCCTTGACCTGGGACCCCAGCCCGAGCAGGAAGCGGCCGCGGCTGAAGCGTTGTAAATCGTAGGCCGTGTACGCGAGTGACATCGGCGACCGGGCGAGCGCCACCGCGATGGACGTGCCGAGGTCGATCCGTTCGGTCGACGAGGCGGCCAGCGTCAACGGCAGGAAGGGGTCGCTGCTCACCTCGCCGGTGAACGCACCGTCGAAGCCGGCAGCCTCGGCGGCCCGGGCGGCCGAAGCCGCTGATTCGAGGGAGCCGAGGCTCGTGTCGATCATCATCAAGACGTCTGGGCCCGGCCCCGGGCCATGACCTCACCCCGGCGGGCGGCCACCTGGCTGGTTCCCGGTTGCCACGTCTCGGCCATGAACCCTTCGATGAGGTGGGCCTCGTCGAGAGTCGCGGCGTTGGCCATCTGGCGATAGTGCCGGAGCAGCCGGCGGACGCTTCCCTCGTCGTTGTTGACGATGTCGCCGGCGAGTCGCCGGCAGAAAGGCAGCAGATCGGCGTGAGCGACCACGTGGTTGATCAGCCCGAGGCGCAACGCGTCGTCAGCGGTCAGGAAGTTTCCGGTCAGGGACATCTCGATGGCGCGCCGCAGCCCGACCGCTTGGGCCAAGAGCACGGTTACCCCGCCCCCGGGCATGACTCCCAAGCGAGCGTGGGTGTCGGCAAAGCGGGCGAGATCGGACGCGACCAGAAACGTGCACTGCAGGGCCACCTCTAGACCACCGGTCACGGCGACACCGTTGATGGCGCCGATCACGGGCTTGTCGATCACGGGAAGAAATCGAAACAGCCCGTTGGTGTCCCGCTCCGGCCCTTGGCCCGGGTCCCGGGGGGCGGCCGAGGGCGGCGTCTCTCCTGTCACCTCCTTGAAGTCGATGCCGGCGCAAAAGGCCGGATCGGTTCCAGTGAGGACAACCGCCAGCACATCGGGGTCGGCTCCGGCGGCCCCGACCGCATCCCACAGCGCATAGGTCAGGGCCCGGCTGAGCGCATTACGGGCGTCAGGGCGGTTCAGGGTGATCGTTGCGATGCGGTCCTCGATCTCGACCAGCACCACGGGCTGGGTCTCGCCCAAGGGGACACCTCCGATTCAGTCGACGAGGTCGAACAGGTCACCGCTCTTCCGGGCTGGGAGCGGCTGCGGTTATGCAGAAGTTGGTGATGTGCTCGATCTCCTCCCGGGTGGGCCGCTGGGCCGCCCACAGATAGTCGGACACCTTTCCCAGGGTGGCGTGGGTTACGAGGGAGGCGTCCAGCTCGGGCGTAAGGCTGCCGAGGGCGGCAAACGGCGCGTGCAGCAGGGCGGCGAGGGGGACGCTCGCGTTGTGGCGACCGGCGGTCATCCCGTCGCCGACGCTACTGCCGTTCCAAAGCACGGCCAGCGTGGTCGCCGCAGCTTGCTCCCGCGTCTGGGCCAGGACTCCTTCCACCCAGCGCCTTATCTTGCCTCGGGGGGACTCTTCCTTGCCCATCTGGTGGGCCAGATAGCGGGCGAGCCGCTCGGTGCCGTCCTCGAGCAGGGCGATCACCAGGGCGTCCTTGGACGGGAAGTGGCGGTAGAAGGTGTCGTTGGACATGCCGGCCGTGGCGACGATGTCGGCCACTCTCACCCTGGAAGTGGTGCCGTGCCGGCTCATGACGGTGAACGCCGCGTCCAAGAGGCGCCTGACCTCGTTGGTGTAGTCAGGGCCTCTTTTGGCGAGCGTGCCGGCCGCGATACGGGCGGCGACGTCCATGGTGGGAGGAATCGTGTTCTCTGGCACCAGAATCATATTCTGGCACCACCGGCGCGAGCGTGCAAAGCGGCGCCGGGGACGTCAGGTCTGCTCAGCTACGGTCCAGCCGTGAAGAACTCCTTGGGCGCGGTGCAAACCGTGCTGGTGCTCGGGGGCTCATCGGACATCGGAGTCGCTATTGCTGCTCGCCTGGCCCGGCCCCGCCAGGCCATGGTTGCCCTAGCCGGTCGCCACCCCGCCGCTCTGGGCGGGGCGGCGGCCCGGCTGAGGAGCGCAGGTGCCGGACCGGTGAGGACCCTCGCCTTCGATGCGACCGAGACCGGCAGCCACGAAGCATTCGTCGCCCGCCTACCCGAGGAGATCGGCGACATCGACGTGGCGGTGGTCGCCTTCGGGTTGCTCGGTGACCAGGCTGCCGACGAGCGAGGAGGCGACGGTGCGGTCCGCGTCGCGCTGACCAATTATGTGGGTGCGGTGTCCGTGTGCCTGCCGCTCGCCCGACTGTTGCGCGGCCAGGGCCATGGCAACCTCGTCGTGCTGAGCTCGGTCGCCGGTGAGCGGGTGCGCCGGTCCAATTTCATCTACGGATCAACCAAAGCGGGGCTGGACGGCTTCGTTCAAGGACTCGGCGCTTCCCTCGTCGGGAGCGGAGCCAGCGCCTTGATCGTGCGGCCCGGCTTCGTCCGGACGAGGATGACAGCCGGACTGCGCCCTCCACCGCTATCGACCACGCCCGAAGCGGTGGCTGAAGCGACAGCCACCGCGCTGGCCTCGGGGCGAGAGCTCATCTGGGTACCGAAGCGGCTCCGGCCGGTCATGGCCGTCGCCCGTCATCTTCCCCGACCGATCTTCCGGCGGATCCGCCTGTAGAGGCCGGGCCGTCGACCCGGCAGCGGTTACGGGTACTGAACCTGGGCCCGTACGCCGGCTAGAAGCACGCTCAGGCCGTATTCCAGGTCGTCGAGCAGGCGCGGTGATCGTCCGTCAGCCCAGGCTTCGCACGCCGAGTAGATGATGGCAGCGGCGAGGGCGGCGATCCGCTCCGGATCGACGAAGACGGGAAGATCGCCCCGGGTGCGAGCATCCTCGAACAGCGCCGGCAGGAGCTGCCTGAATGCGCTGCGCTCTCGGGTGAGCATGGGATCTCGGTGGTATTCCCGCAGGACGTGGGCCAGGGCGGCGCGGGACTTCCGACGGCTCTGCTCGTCGAACACGACCGCGGCGCGCCGGAGGGCGGCATCGAGGCCGTCGCCTTCCGCGATGGCGCGGCGCGCCTCTTCTGCCATTGCGTCCTCGACCGCGGCGTTCATGTGCAGGAGGATGTCGACCTTGCTGGCGAAGTGGAAGTAGAACGTGCCTTTGGTGACCCCCGCAGCGCGGGCGATTTCCTCGACGGTGGTGGCATCGAACCCGGTCTCGAACCCGCGCTCGCTCCACAGTTGGGTCGCGGCATCGATCAGGGCATCGCGGGTGCGGCGCGAGCGGTCCTGGGCCAGAATCGAGCGACGGGGACCCGACCCGCTGTCAGCGGGGGGGAAGACCGACGGCGTGGTGACGGCAGGCGTCATCGCCGGGCGAAATCGAGCAGGGTCGGGGCGAGGGCGGGCCAGCCCATGAACAGTCCGGCGGAAGTCCCGCCGGTGAAAGCGTCGCAGCGCTCGTTCCACTCGTTGTCGCCCCAGGGCGGTTCGACGAGCTCCGAGCTCGGGATCAGCTCGTGCAGCCGCTCGCTCGTGGCCCGGGTGTGCTCCGGGTCGCTCGCCCCGCTGCGGAAAATGAGCGCCGGCTTGTCAAACGCGCGCAAGCGGTCGTCGGTGATCCCGGGGACGGTGCTGCCATCGACGGGGCAGTAGGCGTGCATCCAGCGTTCCATGCCGGCGATGAAGTCGTCGCGGCCGAGAGCCAGGATCCGATCGCGGTTAGCCGGATTGCGCTCGATCACCTCCGCCCATTCGGGCAGGTCGGCCACCGCTTGCATTCCGCCCCGCCACGCCGCCCGGATGGACCCTGAGCAGTAGACCACGCCGAGGTTCATGAGCCCGTAGACCCCTCCGGTGATCCACAGCATCACCAGCCTGGCCGCCACGTCCGGATGATTCGCCGCGGTGAGCAGCGAGGCCCGAGCCCCGCCCGACCCCCCGACGATCGTCGCCGGGGCCAGCTCGAGGTGCCGGAGCAGACCGGCGAGCTTGTCGGCCTGCATGTCGGATTCGGTCGGACCGCTGAAGCACACGCTCGAGGCACCGGTGTTGGGCCGGTCCCAGATCAGCACCCGGCCGCCCTCGCCGGCAATGGCTTCGGCCAACTCCCGCACCCCCGGGGTGTCCTTGCTGAACCGGCCCCCCGGAGTCAGGACCCAGGAGTCCCCATGGTCGCCGATCACCTCGTAGGCGAGCTCGGTTCCGTCGATCGTGGCGGTAGGCATCTCATCCTCCTCTGGCGGTGATGCAGCTCCCACTCTAGGTCGAGGTATTTACACGGCGCCTAAATATAGGTACCGTAGAAGCGTACGTACCCCTGCCGCGGGCAACGCCGCGGCTTCAAGCGCCGAGGACCCAAATGACTCTCGACCTGAGCGCCCTCGCGATCGTGGACGCCGACACCCACCTCATCGAAACCGACGACCTGTGGACCAGCCGGGCTCCGGCGTCGCTCAAGGATCGGGTCCCTCGGGTCGAGCAGATCGACGGGAAGCCGAGCTGGGTCATGGAAGGCAACTTTCTGAGCGCGGCGTACATCGGCGGCGTGATCCGCGCCGATGGGGCCAAGATTCCAACGGACGAGGCCTACTCCCAATGGGGCTTCG
The DNA here is from genome assembly GCA_963783945.1 of uncultured Actinomycetota bacterium. GTDB lineage: Bacteria > Actinomycetota > Acidimicrobiia > Acidimicrobiales > Palsa-688 > CAWAPS01. The sequence goes on along the minus strand of CAWAPS010000002.1, from coordinate 771,592 downwards.
AGGACGTCCACGCCGGCGCCTACGACCTGGCGGCGCGGCTGCAGGTGATGGACGCCGCCGGTGTCTCCGCCCAGATCGCCTTCCCCAACAACCTCGGCCTCGGTGGACAGAGCGTGGCCCGGGCCAGCACCGATCAGGCCCTGCTCAATGCGTGTGTGGAGATATACAACGACTTCGGTGCCGAGATCCAGGAACGATCCGGAAACCGGATACTGCCGATGGCGGTCATGCCGGCGTGGAGCATCGAGGCCTGCGTGGGCGAGGTCCGGCGCGCCCACGCCATGGGTTTGCGGGGGGTCAACATCACGGCCGACCCCTCCGATCAGGGGGCACCGGACCTCGCCGATCCGGTCTGGGACCCGTTCTGGAACACGTGCGCCGAGCTGCAGCAACCGGTGCACTTCCACATCGGCAACAGCGACACTTCCATGAGCTTCTACGACAAGTACAGCTGGGGCTCCAATCCCCAGAGCCTGAAGTGGGCCATCAGTGGCATGATGCTGTTCCTCGGCAACGCCCGTAGCATCGTCAACCTCATCGGCTCAGGGGTGCTGGAGCGCCATCCCGAGCTCCAGGTGGTTTCGGTGGAGAGCGGGGTGGGGTGGATTCCGTTCGTGATGGAGGCCCTTCAGTACGAGATAGCGGAGAACTCGCCTCGGGATCTGGCGAAGCTCTCTCTCACCCCGATCGAGTACTTCCAGCGCCAGATCTACGCGACGACGTGGTTCGAGCGGGCTGACATCGCATATGTGGCCCAAAGGCTGGGAGAGGATCGCATCATGTTCGAGACCGACTTCCCGCACCCCACGTGCCTGTACCCTGAGCCGTTGAAGAACGCCGCAGAGAATCTTCAGGACCTGACCCCCACGGCGCGGGAGAAGATCCTCGGCCTGAACGCCAAGCGGCTCTACCGCCTGACCTGACTACGAGCGCGCCGGGCTATACCGACGACGAAACCGCATCGCAGACCCGTGGGAATCCGGCGTCTGCAAACAGCTGACCGGGGACGATCCCGGCGTTTCGCAGCTTTCGAGCATTGTCGTCCTCGCACCGGCTGCCGGTGTACATCGTGTCGTCGGCGAAGTAGGAAAAGACCAACGCCCACCGAGGCTTGTCCGTTTGGTTCACGGCTGCGGTGTGCAGCGTGTACATGGTGTGCACGGTGGCATCGCCGGGCCGGAACTCGACCGGCTCGCTGACCGCCATCTCGGCGATCTCGGGGTAGGAGGAGAACAGGGCGGCGTCAGGAGCAAGCTGCTCCTGTTCGAAGTGGGCGTTCCCCACCAGACCGAGGGCGTGCGAACGATCGACGAAGCGGACCGGACCCATGTCGGTCGTGATGTGGTCGAGGGCGATCCAGAACCGGACCCAACTGGCCCGATCCATCGGGATCTCCGGGGCGTCTTGGTGGAAACACGTGGCCTCGCTCGTGTAGGGCGATCCCTGCCCGGCGCCTACCTTCACCGCCAACCGATTCGACCACAGGAGCACGCCGGCGGGCCGGCGCATGAGCCGCTGGGCGTTTGCCCCCATTTCGGCGCTGAGGCCGACGGCCGCGAAGCCCTCATCGTCGGCAATGATGTTGTTGTAGTCGTGCCACCAGGGGAAGTCGAGGTCGACACCGTCACGAATAGGGTTGTCCATACCGCCGGCCCCCATGGCCCGCTTCGCCCGCTCGAGGAGGTCAGCCGTCAGGTCGGGCGACAGCAGTTGGTTCAGCTTCACCCAGCCGTGCTCCCGAAGGTGTTTGACCTCTTCGGTGGCCACCGCCCTTATGCAACCTGGGTCCATCACGTTCCCCTCATCTGCCGGCACACAACCGTCCGTAGCGACCACGATTGAGTGTAGGGCGCGGCGCCGGCGCGCTGCAGTTGAGGCTGGTCGGATCGGGCGAACTGTGATAGGCACCAGAGATGAAGTTCTGCGCCACACTGCATTCGGACAGAGTCGATCTCGGTGACGAGTTCGTGTCGGGTGCCGGGATTGCTGCCGCCGCTCGCGCCGCGGAGAGCGCGGGGTTCGACGCGGTGTTCGTGACCGAGCATCCGTTCCCGAGCGATCAGTGGTTGGGCACGGGGGGCCATCATGCGCTGGACCCATTCGTAACGCTGGCCGTCGCCGGCGCCGCCACATCCCGGCTGCGGTTGATGACCCACCTTTGCGTGGTGCCTTACCACAATCCCTATGTGCTGGCCAAGACCGTGCTCACCCTGGACGTACTGTCGGGCGGCCGGGTCATATTCGGGTGCGGGGCCGGCTACCTGGAACCTGAATTCGCCGCAGTCGGTGCCCCTTTTGCCGATCGAAACGAACAATTCGAGACGGCGATCGTGGCCATGAAGGAGGCGTGGACCCGGGACTCGGTCGAGGTGGACGCCTCGGGCACCACCCACACGATGCGTCCCCGTCCGGTGCAAAGGCCCCATCCGCCGATCTGGATGGGAGGCAACTCCCGCCGGGCGATGCGCCGGGCCGTCAAGCTTGGCGATGGTTGGGACCCGTTCGCCAACCCGGCCAGCCGGGCGGCGGTCAACCGCACGCCGGGGTTGGACACGGTGGAAAAGCTGGCGTGGCGGTTGGAGGAGTTGCACGAAATCGAAGCAGAAGTAGGCCGTACAGTAAAGGATGTGATGTTCTCGCCGCTCGGCGTCGGGACCTACGGCTCCGACAGTTGGGATGAGGGGGCATTCCACCAGATCATCGACAGCTACGACTCTCTCGGGGTGACCACGACGCTGGTCCACATACCCGCTCGTAGCCGGCGCGAGTACTGCGACAGGCTTGCCAGCTTCGGAGCCGACGTGCTCCAAAGGAGCCCGGCCCGATAACCCACAGACGCCTGTTCGAGCGCGAGGCGTCGTCCCGGAAGAGGGTGGGCGGAGGGGTCGGGCCCCACCTGCGCTCACCAGGCCAGCGGAGGAATCCGGAGGCCGCCATGGTCCCGCCGTCCACGTGCAACGTCGTCCCGGTGACGGTCGAAGCCAGGTCAGAGGCGAGGAAAAGGACGGCATCGCCGAGATCATCAACCGGTGGCGGCGTGACCATCGGTATGTAGGTGGCGAACGACTCGGCGAGCTGCTCCGGCGTGGCTCCCATGCGGCTCAGGGCTTCAGGGGTCATCTGTTTGGCAATGGACTCGCTCGGTGTCGTATCGGGGGCGATCAAATTCACCCGAATGTTCTCCGGACCCAACTCGACCGCCAGTGCCCGGCTGAAATTGGTCAGACCGGCTTTTGCCCCGGCGTAGGCGGCGTAGCCAGCGGCACCGCGATGGGCCTCAATGGTGGTGAAGCTGATGATGCTTCCGCCCCGGCCACCAGCACGGATGCGGGGCAGGGCGAGGCTCATCGACTGCATGGCCCACACGAGGTTGCGATGAACGTCTCCGGAAAACTGTTCGAATGTGACGTCTACGAAGGCCCGCTGTCGCACTCCACCGACCACGTTGACGAGGATGTCGAGCCGGTCGAAGTCGGCGTCGAACGCGCTGTAGAACGCGCCGAGCTGATCCAGGTCCCAAGCGTTGGTGACCTGACCGGTCACCTGCCGGCCCAATTTCTCCACCTCGGACCGGGTGGCATCTACGGCGTCGCCGTTCCAGTCACAAAACGCGATGTCTACTCCCGACTTGGCGAGGGCCAGGGTCACCGCAGCCCCCACCCCGGCCGCGCCGCCAACCACGGCCGCTACTTTTCCTGCCAGGTTTGCCCGCTCCTCGAGATAACCCATCGCGTGCTCCTTCGTTCCCGAGCCCTTTACGAGCGCTGACAACGTAGCACTGCCCTCAGGGTCATGACGGATGACCAGTTGGCTACTGGTCGTGCCCTCGCGTCCCGACGCCCTCAGTGCTCGGGAATGTGGGAGAGAAGCTCCGGGGTAACGTGGCGGGAAAGGTCTCCCAGCAGATCAGGAATGTCCCGGCGTAAAGTCAAACGCCAAGCCGTGCCGTCATGCTCGTATATCTCCTCGTACCGGCCAGTGATTATGGGCTGCAAGGGAAAATCGTCAAGGGCCTGTAGCACCACGAAATCAGACTGTACGTCTGCCTTTGTGCCGTCCTCGTTATAGGAAATTTCGATGTTTGTAATAAGATGCTTTGTGTGGGGAAGCCCATCTCCGTACAGTCTTATCCCCGCGTACATAGCCCGAACATCGTCGGCTGACAACGGTGCTACGCCGGCGTCTCCCGACGATGCCGCCCGCACTCCTCGCATCTTGACACCAGTCAGAAGCTTGACGACCCCCTCGATGTCTCCGCGGTCGATGCAATCAGGGTAGGTAAAAAGTATGCGACGAATCTCCTGAGTTGACTTGGCCCGGTCAAACGTGGGCAATGGTCTCCCTTTCTGTCGGGGCTCGGCCGGAGCCGCACCAACGTTAGGTCCCGACCCGGCTGCGAGTCGAACTGCACAACCGCGCTGGACTCTGCGGGCTAAGTGCCGGGGCGGCCGGACGCATACAATCGTCTCGGTACTCGCACGGCACAGAGGAGCGCGGGATGGGAGAACGTCGGCGTGAGTCCGGGCCGCGCCGCTGAGGCGCCGGCGGCGCCCGGAGGCGGTCTTGCCCTCCGATCGGCCGTCGGTCGGGTCGCCCTCACGGCAACCGTGGCGGCGAGCGGGATGGCGTCACTCGATGCCACCGTGGTGAACGTGGCGCTCCCGCACATAGGTCACGACCTCCATGCGGGCGTGAGCGGGCTGCAGTGGGTCCTGACGGGATATCTGCTGGCTCTGGCGTCGCTCATCCTGCTCGGCGGCGCCCTGGGCGACCGCTACGGCCGCCGGAAGATATTCCTGATCGGCACTATCTGGTTCGCCGTGGCTTCGGCGCTGTGTGCGGCCGCACCGAACATCGAGGTACTGGTCGGGGCGCGCGTACTGGCAGGAGTGGGAGCGGCTCTTCTGACCCCCGGGAGCCTGGCCATACTTCAAGCGAGCTTCCGTCCCGACGACCGGTCCAGAGCGGTCGGAGCCTGGTCGGGATTGAGCGGCGTCGCCGGGGCGGCCGGGCCTTTCATCGGCGGCTGGCTGGTCGATGGCCCGGGGTGGCGTTGGGTGTTCCTCCTGAACGTCCCCGTCGGGATGCTCGTTGTCGTATGCAGTGTGATAGCCGTACCCGAGACCCGGGATTCCCAGGTCACGGGCAAGCTCGACCTGCTCGGGGCCGGCATTGCGGTCGTCAGTCTCGGCGCCGCGACGTGGGCTCTTACCGAGGCCGGTCCTCGCGGGTGGAGCAGTCCCTCGGTTGTGGTGGGAGCGGCTGTTGCCGTCATCGGGGGCGGAGCTTTCGTATTCCGCATGACGCACGCCAAAGAGCCTCTCGTCCCGCCGAGGCTGTTCAGCAGTCGCGATTTCACGGTGACGAATATGGCGACCGTGGCGTTGTACTCGGCGATCGGAGTGAGCTTCTTCCTGGTTGCCTATCAGTTGCAGGTCGGGGCGGGCTGGTCGGCCTTTCGCTCCGGGATCTCACTACTGCCGGCGACGGTCATCATGCTGTTGGGTTCGGAGAAGTCCGGCGATGTCGCCCAGCGGATCGGCCCCCGGCTTCAACTGACCGTGGGGCCCCTTATAGCCGCGGCCGGACTGCTCCTCCTCAGCCGAATCGGTTCCCACCCGACATGGGAGCGAGACGTCCTGCCTGGCTCCATCGTGCTCGGCCTCGGGCTCACCACCTTTGTCGCACCTCTCACGGCAACCGTGATGGGCTCGGTGGGCGAGGACGACGTGAGCATCGCCTCCGGTGTCAACAACGCCGTGGCCCGTACCGCGAGCCTCGCTGCGCTATCGGTGATACCGGTCGTGTCGGGTCTCTTCGACGCCGAGGGGCCGGCCGCGGTGACCGATGCATTCCGGGTGTCCTTGATCATCACCGCCATCTGCGCCGCGGTTGCCTCCCCGATCTGCTTCCTCGGGCTGCGGCCCCGTGCCCCGACCCGAGATTCAGCCCGACGATCGGTCTGCCCCGTGGACGGCCCTCCGCTCGAACCCGATCCCCGGGTCTGCCCCGTTACTCGTGTCGCTCCCGCCGCGAGGGGTACCTGAAAGTCCGGCGCGATCAGCGTGACGAGTACCGACCCCTGACCAACACCTGCGCCAGATGCTTCCCTGCCGGTGGCGGCTGGGTAACGGGTCTAGGTTGGTAGATGACCGGCTGTGGTTGGTGGCTGATCGGCTTGGGCGGGTACTTGACCGGCCGGGGCGGGTATTTGATTGGCTCAGGGTGATGTCGCACCGGCTTGGGATGCTCGTGCCCGGGTTTGGAATGGCTGCCAACAGGTGGGGATGCACAGCCGACCGGTCGGGGTTTCGAATGCCTACCGACGGGCTCCGAATGCTTGCCCACGGGCGTCCAGTCCCCGCCGGCCCATGGCTGATGAACGGGCGGAGAGAAGCAACCGGTTGGAGGACCTTCGCCCGCCGAGGCCAGCTCACCCGTCGCCGAGATGAGACCCACGCCGAGGGCGGCGGCGAGCGCCAGGGTTGCTCCCACCCGCAGACCCGGGAGGCGGAAACGTCTCGGTGTCGTCATGTCAGGACCTCCTTGTTCGGCCGGACCAGAACCATCCCGGCCAGAGCCGCGCCAATCAGGGGTATAAGCGGGATATGCCAGAGAAAATCGAAGCCACTGTGCACGGCAAGCGCGGTCAGGCCGGCGGCCGCTCCGGCCCAGGCCGACCGTTCCACGGTGGTGGACGATCCTTGACGACGCGGGCGGCGACGCCACGACACCGCGGTGACACAGCCCAGACCGACCGTCATGGCCACGGTTCCAAGGACACCCTGCTGGGCGGCGAGCTGCAGGTACTCGTTGTGGGCGTACTCCGACGTCACGACCTCGCCGTCGGAGGTCGTCCAGGTGGCGGCGAACGCCCCGGGCCCGACACCGATCAGCGGGTGAGCCTTCGCCAGGTCCCACGTCGCGGTCCAAGCCCGGGCCCGGTCGGGCGACTGCCACGACAGCCGTCCGTGGCGCAGAGCCGGTGTCGCCACCACGGCTGCCGCCAACAGGGCTACCAGTAGCGCGGGCAGCACGATCCACCGTCGGGGCCAGCGGCTGACGGCGACTCCGTTCTCTCGGCTTGCGGTCGCCTTTCCAGCCCCTTCCCTGGCCCGGAATCGCGGTCGCCAGAGGGCCCCGCCGAAGGCGACCACCAAGCCCACGGTCGCCGCGACCGCAGCGATAGCGGGGTGGCCGGTAGTGGCGACTCCTCCGCTAACGGCAGGAAAGGAGCTGGCCAGGCCGGCGGTGGCCAGGAGAGCGCCTGCCGCCGGAGCCCAGGCGGCCCGGAGCAGTGGGCCAAGGCCATGGAATGTCACCAGGACGGCGAACCCGCACGCGAACGCCAGCGCCCCCGCACGCGACATGGTGGCAGCGGACCCGGTGATCAGAACAGCGGCGGCCAGAGACCACCAGGCCGACCTCTTTTCCGCCATCCGGGACAAGGCAAGGAGTGCCAGGGGTACGCAAACGGCGGCGGTGGCGTTGGCATAGGTCACGGTGGAGGCCGCTCGCCACAGGCCGCCGTCGACGAGCGACCAGGGAGAGTGATGCGAGGCGACTCCCCACCATCCGGTCGCGGCGACGACCATGCCCAGCATGACCAGGCCGACAGCGAACGCGCTTCGGGCTTTCGCGCCGCAAGCCGTCGTCAGCCAGGTGACGACGGCCGCCCCGGCGAGGATTCCGAAGGTGGACGAAGCCTGGTGGAGCTGGTGGTGGGCCGCCGCGGCTGTGACCGTGGCGGCTCCCAACCCGGCCGCGGCGAGGACCGCGGGCAGCGGATCCCAAGAGGCCGCGACTCGAAGAACCCGCCGCCCTACCGGATCCGCCAGCCCGCCGGTTTCGGCTCGTGAGCGGCGATGCCTCAGCGAGCGGGCCGCCACGCCAAGGAGGCCCAGGGCCGCCGCTACCGCCAGCGCCAGTTCCACGATGGCGAATTGGTGCCCGTAGTACCCGCCTTGCCGCCACGCGGCAAAGAAGAGAGCGGAAAGCACCACGATCAAGGGAAGCGACGGCGGCCCGTACGTGCTCTCTGGCCGACCAATATCCACGAGGGGGCGGTTCGCCGAAGCGGCCTCCCTCGGCCTCGAGGCGGCCCAAGGGTCGAGTGCGTCCAGGGTTGCGAGTGTTCGGGCCAACCGGTGCCCTCCTCTGCCCGACGATGGCGCACAGTATTGCCCCACCCGTCAAGGCCCGGGTGAAGAAAAAACCTTACGGGTAAGCGAACCTACGTGAAGGTCCTCGTTGCCGTCATGCGACAAAATCTGGTCATGCTCGCCCGTCTGCGCTCGAGGTGGAAGGACAAGCTCTCATTCGAGCTTCTCGATTGTGCTTGGCATGGCCACGTGCTCGCCGGCACCGACGCCGCAGCCGTGCGGCAGAAGGACGACATCTTCGTGCGGGAGCTCGGAGGGTTGCGCTGGTACCGGTGTCTGCGCTGCGACGCCTGGCTCCCCGGTGCAGCTCCTGCCACCCCGGCTCGGCCGTTTCCTCCCGATCCAGCCGACATAGCGCTGCCGTTGCGGGGCCGGCCCCTTCGTGAACAATTCGTAGTGCGGTTGATCGCGGTGGAACGAGTGCTTCACTTCGTTGTCTTGGCGATACTGGCCGTGGCGGTGTTCGTGTTCGCGGCGAACAGGTCGTTGTTGCAGCGGGATTTCGTGCGAATCGTCAGTGATCTGCAAGGTGGCGTCGGAGGGCCGGTGCACACCACGAGCGGGACGGTCGAACACGAGCTGACCCGCCTGTTCTCGATCAGCACCCGGAACCTGGTGATCACCGGGATGGTTGTGGCTGCCTACGCGCTGCTGGAGGGGGTGGAGGCGGTGGGTCTCTGGCGGGGCTTGCGCTGGGCCGCGTATCTGACATTCGTGGCGACCGCCCTGCTCGTACCGCTCGAGGTGTACGAGATCGTCCACAAGCCGACGGCCTTGAAGGCCATCACCCTGGTCATAAACGTGGCCATCGTCGGGTACCTCGTCTACACCAAGCGCCTTTTCGGCGTACGGGGTGGAGCCGGAGCCGAGGAGGACATACGGCGGGAGGACGCCGGTTGGTCGGCAATCGAACGGGCTACCCCGAGGCCGGCCCTAGCCGCAGAAGAGACCTGACCGGTCTCGGCTACGTTTGGGAGGTGGCCCACAACCTCAGCTGGACCCTTGATGACAACGGCGCCGTTCGCATCGATTGATCGATCCCGGTTCGGGCTTGCCGGCCGGGTCGCGCGCGGGACAGAGTCAGGAGACCGAAGAGGTTGCTGAGCCACCGCGGACACCGGGGAGCCGACGAGCAGGAGGAGCCAGTTGCGGGCCTGCATCTATAACCGCGTCGGGGCCGCCCGAGACGTGCTACGCATCGAGGAGATCGACCGGCCAGAGCCCGGAGCCGGGGAGGTCAGGATCCAGATCCGACTGTCCGGGGTCAACCCGACTGACGTCAAATCGCGGGCCGGAGTGACGCCCCGGCCGATCGACGGCTTCCAGGTGCCTCACCACGATGGCACCGGGGTGATCGACGCGGTGGGACCGGGGGTCGACGCCGCTCGAGTCGGGGAGCGGGTGTGGGTCTGGATGGCGGCAGTGGGCAAATGGGGCACGGCGGCAGAATGGTGCATCGTGCCTACCGAGCAGGCGGTTGGCTTACCTGATGGCGGCTCAGACGGCCTGGGCGCGTGCCTGGGCGTCCCAGCCATGACCGCCCACCGGTGCCTCTTCGCCGATGGGCCGCTCGACGGAGCGAGCGTCCTGGTGGCCGGAGGGGCCGGAGCGGTCGGTCACTATGCCATCGAGCTGGCCCGCCAGGCCGGCGCACGAGTGGCCACTACGGTGAGCGGTCGGGAGAAGGCCAAACTGGCAGCGGCGGCCGGGGCCGACCTGGTTGTCAACTACCGGGACGCCGACGCCCTCGAGCAGTTACGGGACTTCGCCCCGGTCATGGACCGGATCGTCGAGGTGAACCTGCCCGCCAACCTGGATCTGGACCTCGGGCTGGCCGGTCCCGCCACCACCGTGGTCACCTACGCCGCCACCGCGGAAGATCCGACTCTCCCCACCCGCCGGTGCATGACCGCAAACGTGCGGTTCCGCTTCGTCCTCCTCTACGGAGTGCCGCCACCGGACCTGGGCCGCGCCGCCGTGGGGGTCGGGGCGGCGGTGGCCGCAGGGGGCCTGACCGAGTTGCCCCTGCACCTCTTTGCCCTTTCCGAGGTGGCGGCGGCCCACGAGGCCGTCGAGGCCGGAGTGGTGGGCAAGGTCGTCGTCGACCCGACTGGGTGACTCCCGGCTGCCGCGCCGGACGCGGGTCGCCCTCTAGAGTCAGGGGGGTGAGCTACGACGTGGTGGGCCTGCTGGGCCGGGGCGGCACGGCGGTCGTCGAGCTGGCTGTTGACAGCACGGGGCGCATGGTGGCCACCAAGCGGGTGGCTCTGAGCGGTTCAGAAGCTCAGATGCGAATTGCTCAACGTCGGCTTCGCCGGGAGGCCGAGATCCTGACCACCCTGGCTCATCCCGGCGTCGTGCCGATGATCGATGTCATAGAGGACAGCACCGAGGTCGTCCTGGTTTTTCCCGTTCTGGAGGAGAGCCTGGAGGACCGGGTGAGGCGTCTAGGTCCATTGCCGCCGGATGAAGTGGCACGGATAGGGCGGGTCCTTCTCGACGCCCTGGCCGCCGTCCATCGTCTGGGCATCGTTCACCGGGATATCAAGCCGTCGAACGTGTTGTTCGACCACTTTGGTGCACCCGCGCTCTCGGACTTCGGAGTGGCGGTGACCCGGGAGGTCACCGGCGGGCTGACCGGGTCCGGCGCCGCGGTCGGAACGCCTATGTGGATGGCCCCTGAACAGGCCAGGGGAGAGCCGGCAGGACCGGCGGGGGATGTGTTCTCCCTGGCCGCGACCCTGGCGTTCGCGGCGACGGGTCAGGGCCCGTACCGGCCGGGGCCGCCGATGGTTGTGGTAGATCGAGCGGCCCGTGGTCAGGTCCAGCCGCTTTCTCCGACTGTGCCCGGCATGCTGCGAACGCCCCTCGAGCGAATGCTCGACCCCCGGTCCAAGCGGCGGCCGAGCGCGGCCGCGGTGCTCGGCGGGCTGCACGGTACGAGCGTGATACCGGCTCGACCCGAGGGCCCGAGAGCGAAGGCCGCTCGGGCCGGGCGCGTGGTGGCATGGTGGCCCGCACGTCTTCTTCGCGACCCCCCGGATCGGCGGCCCCGTACTTGGTCCCGGTTCCGGTGGACGGCTACTGCGGTGGCCGCTGCTGTCGTCGCCGCCTTCGCCGGCCTGGTGGCAGTCGCCCTGACGGGCAGCACCCCCGTCCCCGCCCCCCACACCGACGGTAAGGGGTGCGCGGCGGGGTGGTTCGACCTGGATGGGAACCGGTCCGACGGTTGCGAAGCCCGCTCGGACTACGTGGCCGGCTCGGTCCTCTCCCAGAAGCAGGCCGTTCACGCCAACCTCGTACCGACATCGGCCACCGACGTCTTTGCCACCCACGTGAGCGGTGATGTGACGAACCTGTGTTGGGGATCGCTCCGGGTGACTCTGACCGCGCCGCCGCAAGCAGCCGAACAGGTGACCGTGTGGAAAGGCACCAACAAGGTGGCGGACGCCCTCAGCGCCAACGGGAGGCCGGCCACCGCGACGGTGCACAAGCCATCATGTTTTTCCGGGGACAGCGAGGACCTCAGGGTCGTCGTCACGGCCCTGGCCGCCACCGGCGGGGCCAGTGCCCAGGACTTCACTCTGAGCAGGGACGGCGGCTGGTAGACCAGCCGCCCGGTTCACGACGTCAGGTTCGGCCTCGCCCTGTCGTCTGGCCCGCCAGCACGATCAACCCGCCTTCAGACAACCACCCCGCCGGCCACCAGGAGGTCTCGGTACGAGTCTTCGAGCAATCCCCGCAGCTCGGCGGCATCGACCGCGGCCGGATCGACCAGCAGGCCCATGTCGAGGCTGTCGAGATAGGACTGGGTGGTCAGGTTGAAGGCGGTCCCCGCCACCGGACCGAACGCGTAACCGCGGAGGATCCTCGCGCCCGAGATGTACCACGGTGCCGTGGCTCCTCGCAGGTTGCTGGTTGCGAAATCCAACTTGGCCGCCTGAGAGCGGGCCAGCCCGGTTACCACCGACGTCGGCAGGAGGTTGGCCACGCCGGACAGGCTGGAAAGGACGCCCTGGCCGCGTACCTCGGCCCGCTTGACCGCTATGCCCTCGCTGACCACCCGGAAGCGCTCCTCCAACTCCATGGCGCCGCCCGGTACCTGCAGCCGGGTCGGGGCGAAGCTGTTGCCTCCAATGCCCCGGTCGGTGCGGGTGCTGACCACGAAGCTGAGGGTCAGGGACGGCACCGCGACCCCGCGCCGCTCGTGATAGGCGACAGCGGCCGCCACCGCCCCCGTCACGAAGAAGTCGTTGACGCTCCCGCCCAACACCTTGGCCGCCGTCTTGGCCCCGCTGAGCGGCACCTCGAGGACTTCGGCCGTGCGGTGCCGGGAGCGCCGCCGCCAGAGGGGGGCACCGCTCTCGGCCGGCCCGGGCCCTCCCTCGCCGAGAAGCTGCTGGCGGCTGTGCTGAACGACGCCGATAGCACCGGCCGCCCGGTCCCGAGCCCGAAGGGGATCTGCACCCCATAGGGCTACCTCACCCAGCGCCCGACGGCCGATGCCGATCTGCCGGCGCAGGGTGTGGGCGGCGGTCCGGGCCACGCCGGCGGCCAGGCCGCCCGGCTGAAGGCCTCCGCCGGCGCGGGCTGCGAGGCCCTCGTGTACGAGAGCGTCGATGTCAACCGGATCGCCAGGCGGCGCATCGGCGTCCCGCTGCATCCAGCGCTCGGCGAGGCGGCCGGCGCCGATGCCGTCGGTTATGGCGTGGTGGACCTTCCACACCAAGGCGCTGCGATCCTGGTCCAGGCCGTCGATGACGTAGAACATCCACAGCGGCCGGGTCCGGTCGTACGGATCCTGGTAGAGAGAAGTGACCAGGTCGAGAAGCTGGCGGGTGGCGCCGGGTGGGGCCAGAGCGAGACGACGCACGTGGAAGGACAGGTCGAACTCAGGATCCGGCTGCCACACCGGCGGGGCCAGGCGGCCGAGGGTCGGGGCAACCCGCTCCCGCAGGCGAGGCACTTCGGCCACGGCGCGGGCCACATGGCTGCGGAAGTGATCCACGTCGATCGAGCCTTCGAGGATCGACAAGGAACATCCGCTCGGGTTGAGCCACGGGTCCTTTTCGACATTCCACATAAGGGCTTCGAAATCGCTCATGCGGTGCTGGAAGTGCTGCTCGCGTTGACGCCTGGCGTCGGCCATCGTTTCTCCTCGGTTGCGGTCAGGTGTCGGTGCCGGGTCTCCGTTCGGTTTCGCGGGTGGCGTCACCGCGGTAGCTGGCAGGAAACGTACGAGCGAGCTCCTCGGGGCTCGGCTCCTTTCTGATCCGGGCCTCGTCCGGGAGCAGGTCCACGACGGCGGCCATGATCCGCCTGGTGTCGGCGTCGACGCTCCTGTAGGCCAAGGTCACCGGGGATCCGACCTGTACCTGGACGAGCGGGCGGTGCCGCAGGTTCAAGCGGGGCAGCCGGCTGTTCCTGGGCCACACCCGTTCGGTGCCCCACACCCCGACCGGGATGACCGGGGCCCGGGTGGCGTGGGCCAGACGAGCGGCGCCCCACCGGCCTTTCAGCTCGGGCTCGAAGAAGGCTTCCCCTCGGGGGATGGTGCCTTGGGGGGCCAGAGCCACCGCCTCACCGGCTCTCAAGGCCCGGAGGGCGTGCTCGAGGGGTTCGTCTGAGCCCGAGGACCGGTCGACCCGGATGCCACCCACGAGCCTGGCTGCCGCGCCGAGGACAGGAGCGTCGAAGACCTCTTTCTTGCCGAGGAACCGGTAGGGACGATTGGCCCGGGCCATGGTCAGCCCGATCGCAACCGGGTCGAAATAGCTGCGGTGGTTGAAAACGATGATCGCCGGCCCGGTCCTCGGGATCAGGTCGGCGCCACTGATCTCGAATCGGGCATTCGGCACCAACCAGGGTTGCTGCAGGGGCCGGAACCACGATTGGACCTCCCGGCCTGCCACTTTCGCCATGCCCTCGGGGATGTCGAGGTATCGAATCGGCCAGTCGTGGAGGTAGGCGACCGCGGCCAGACCGGCGTCGGGGTTGACCGCGACGGGACGGCCCGCGGCAGCCAGAAGGGGGGCGTCGAAGTAGCTGTCGCCGTAAACGAAGCTGGACCGCATATCGACGCCCTCCGCCTCGGCCCAGGCCTCCACCGCTTCGACCTTGGCCCGGCCCCACAGGACGGGCCCCGCCACCTCGCCGGTGTAGCACCCATCCGCCGAGTCCCACCGGGTGGCGATGACGCCATCGAAGCCGAGACGGTCGGCCAGGGGTCGGGCCAGAGGTTCCGGACCGGTGGATACGAGCAGAAGGCGCCGGCCTTCGGTGCGGTGATCCTCGATCAGGCCCGGCGCGTACGGCTGCAGCATGGCCGCCAGCTCCACTGCGGCGCCCGCGGCGGCGGTATCCACCTCGGCTACCGGCCATCCTCTGGAGGCTCGAGCCGACAGGCGAGCGGCCTGGACCGCAAAGGGAGTCTCGCCTCCGAGCTGACGAAGGACGCCCAGACCGGGCACGGGGTGGAGGTCGGGCGGGGCCGGAAGACCGACCTCCTCCAGGTGGCGGGCGAACACCGGTCCCGCGGCTCCGGCGATGAGGGTGCGGTCGAGGTCGAAGATGGCTGCAGAATTCTTGCCGCCTACGCCACGCGCCATCTTTTCCTTTCCCTTCGGCCGCTTCTTAACCAGGGTCGTCCGATGTTCGAACCTCGGCCACTGCCACCCGGACTCTAGGCCGCGGCCCGGGCGACCGCGGACGGCAGTGCCGCAGGGTCACGGGCCGCAGCGCGGGGCCGGTGGGAGCGACCAGTATTCGGGGGTGACCTCAGGCCAGATACTCATCGTTCTGGGCGTCGCGTCAGTGACGCTGATAGGCGTTGCCGTCCTCCGCCGAGTGGGGATCCCGGCGCCGGTAGTCCTGGTCGTGGCCGGGCTGATAATCGGCTTCCTGCCGTTTGTGCCCGACGTATCCCTCGACCCGGATCTGGTCCTGCTGGGACTGCTCCCCCTCCTTGTCTACGACGCCGCCGTGACGTCGTCGCCCACCGGGTTCCTGCGCGACGCTCGTTCGATCGGCACGCTCGCCGTGCTATTGGTCATCGCCACTGCGTTCGCCGTAGCCGCCGTAGCCCACTGGCTCGGCCACCTGTCGTGGCCTATCGCCTTCGTGCTCGGAACAGCCGTCGGTCCGACCGACGCGGCCGCGGCGACCAGCGTGGCCCGGAGGCTCGGGATGCCGCGCCGCCTGGTTACCATCCTGGAAGGCGAAGCCCTCTTCAACGACGCAACCGCCCTGGTGCTCTACGCCGCAGCAGTGACCGCCGCCACGACCGGGCATTTCTCCGTGCTTCACACCGCCGGGAGCATCGTGTACTCAACGGTTGTCGGTGCTGCCATCGGGCTGGCCGTCGGATTTGCCGGCCGCCAGCTACGAAACCGCATCGACGATCCACCGATCGAGATCGCAGGGTCCATACTTCTGGCCTACCTCGCGTATCTCCCGGCTGAGGAGATCCACGCCTCGGGCGTGCTGGCTGCGGTTTCCGCCGGGCTCTACCTGGGATGGCACAGCAGCGGAAGCGCCTTTTCCGCCCGGAGCCGGCTGCAGTCGAACGCGTTCTGGGAGACCCTGGTCTTCCTGGTCAACGCCGCACTCTTCGTCGGGGTCGGCTTGTCATTCCACACCTTCAGCGCCGAGGCCAGGGGGCCTATCGGACGTCTGGTGCTGGCCGGTCTGGGTGTGGTCCTGACCGTGATCCTGATCCGGCTGGTGTGGATGTGGGCCTTCGGCTGGCTGATCCGGCCAGGGTCGAGCGACCGGAGAGCACCGAGGAAGGCCGGCAGCCGCGAGCGGTTGATCCTGGGCTGGTCGGGCATGCGAGGCGCCATTACCCTGGCTGCGCTGCTCGCCGTGCCCACGGTGACGAAGGCTGGACTCCCGTTGGCGGGCCGCAACGACGTCATCTACTTCGGCTTCGCCGTCATCATCGTCACTCTGGTGGGGCAAGGGATGACGCTGCCGACGCTCGTCCGGCGCCTTCACCTGGCGGAGAGTCCGTCCGTCGTCGACGCGGAGCGTCAAGCCAGAGTCGTCCTGACCCAGGCTGCGCTGGACTACCTCGGCGCCGCCTGTGACGACGGCCGGTTGCCGGAAGAGGTGGCTGATGGGCTGCGCGGTCAATACCTCAGCCGCCTGCACAGGCTAGAGACCTCCCCCGAGGATGAGGATCTGGAGGCCGACGTCGTGGCGGCCGCCGGTGCGGAGCTGACAATGCGGCGCGATCTGATCGCCCTGCAGCGGCAGAGGCTGCTCGCGCTTCGTGGCGAGGGCCGGGTCGGCGTGACGACGGTGCGAACCATCGAGCATGACCTGGACCTCGAGGAAGCCCGCCTGTCATCGGCCTGAAGGACGAGGAGGTTCGGCCGGCAACGGGGTGGTCGGACTACCCGAGCGGCGCTACGCTCCGAACGTGGGAGCAAGATCGTGAATTACGTCAAGCTCGGCCGCACCGGCCTGGATGTGTCCCGCATATGCCTCGGCTGCATGAGCTATGGGGACGTCTCGCGCGGAGGCCATCCACCGTGGTCCCTGCCGGAGGACGACGGGCGGTCGTTCATCCGGAAGGCCCTCGAACAGGGAATCAACTTCTTCGACACCGCCAACGTCTACTCGAGCGGAACCAGCGAGGAGATCACAGGCCGGGCTTTGCGAGATTTCGCCAGCCGCGACGAAGTGGTGGTGGCCACGAAGGTGCACGGCCAGATGCGCAAAGGCCCAAACGGTGCGGGTCTCTCCCGCAAAGCAATCATGACCGAACTCGACCACAGTCTGCGCCGGCTCGAGGTGGACTACATCGACCTCTACCAGATCCACCGCCTCGACCACCGGACACCGATGGAGGAGACGCTCGAGGCCCTGCACGATGCCGTCAAATCGGGCAAGGTCCGCTACGTCGGGGCGTCATCCATGTACGCCTGGCAATTCGCCAAGGCTTTGTTCACCGCCGATGCACACGGCTGGACCCGGTTCACGAGCATGCAGGACCACTACAATCTGCTCAACCGGGAAGAGGAGCGGGAGATGCTGCCCCTGTGCCTCGATCAGGGGATAGGCGTGATCCCGTGGAGCCCGCTGGCCCGGGGCCGGTTGGCCCGAGATCAGGACGAGCGCACCGCCCGATCGGAGACCGACGCCTTCGGCAAGACCCTTTACAACCCCGACTCCTCCGACCGTGCCGTGGTCGAAGCGGTGGCGGCCGTAGCCTCGGAGCGGGGAGTGCCGCGAGCCCGGGTGGCGCTGGCCTGGATGCTGTCCAAGCCTGCGATCACTTCTCCCATCATCGGAGCCACCAAGCCTCACCACCTCGACGATGCCGTCGCCGCCGTCGACCTTCAGCTCAGCGACGAAGAGATCAAACGGCTGGAAGAGCCCTACCTGCCGCACGCCGTAGCCGGCTTCCAGTAACTGCGGTCGTCGGCCCGGCGGGTGCGGGGGATGCTGACAGCATCCCCCGTAAAATCATTGGTGAATGCTGTTCTGCGTCTGCTGTAGTGATGTGGTCCCCCGCATCGAGCTGGAAGGAGAGCGTATGCCGTTTATGACCGAGCCTGTTCTCCTGGTTTGCGCCGGCCGCCTCCGGTCGGTGTCCATCTGAGTCCAAACCACCAGCCGCCCGTTTTCTGACCGCACAACCGGTCGCGACACCTCGACTTCGAGGTACGGGCGCGCTCCAGCCCATGGAGGTCCCGATGTTGAACCCCGTTGCCGCGGCGCGCCTTGCCGCCTTCCACCAAGAGGAATCAATCAGCCGGGCCCGCAGGTGGGCCCGGTGGCGGGAGGCGGCTGTATTCGCCTCGATGGCGCGGGCGAGAGCCCCGTCAAGGGTGCCCCGCCATTGGCGCTGGCGCTACCTCTAGTTCGTCTTCCGCCTCGGACCCCCCGGCCCACGCCCCGTCTGGCGGGGGTCGGGAGGGTCGGGACGCCGTCGGGCGTCGGTCGGGTTGCTGTCCGGCGTGGGTCGGGTTGCTGTCCGGCGTCGGTCGGGTTGCTGTCGGGGGCCGCCTCGGGTAGCCGGGACCTGTCAGGATGTTTTCGATCCATGACATCGGACCCGGGATCAACGGAGCGCGCCCAGACTGCGGGAACGACGACCAGTGCAGCGCGCCCGTTCCGCCAGTTCGTCCAGGATCCCAAGCACGGACCCCTACCAGCGCTACTCGTGCTCATGACGGTGATGACCGGCGTCGTCGACGCGGTGAGCATCCTGTCGCTCGGACGGGTTTTCGTGGCCAACATGACAGGCAACGTGGTGTTCGTGGGCCTGGCCCTCGCCGGGGCTCCAGGGTTCTCCCTTGCTGCGTCCCTGTTCGCGCTGGGAGGTTTCATCCTCGGAGCATTCGCCGCTGGCGTAGCGATCGGTCGCTTCCGTCGTGACCGGGCCGCCCTGCTACGCGACGGGGCGGCAGTCGAGCTCGTCCTGCTCTGCGCCGCCCTGGCGTGGGCGGCTGCCGCGGGAGCCCCGTTCAACAGTGCGGCGAGAGACGGCATCGCCGGCCTGGCCGCCGTCGCCCTCGGGCTACAGAACGCCGTCGTGCGCAAATTGGCCGTCCCGGACCTGACCACCACTGTCTTGACCATGACGATCACCGGTATCGCGGCCGACCTGCGAAGCCGTAATCATGCGGTCATCGTCCGGCGGTTGACGGCCCTGGGGTCGATGCTCCTCGGGGCAGTGGCCGGCGCCCTCCTCGTCCTCCATCACTCACCCACCGCGGCCCTCTGGCTGGCAGTCGGGCTGATGGCTGTGGTTACGGCCGGTGCGGCGATCGTCGAACGGCGGCCGGGGGCCTGGAAGGTCCCCGCCGCGGCCTAGTAGGACACGTCCCCTCTGGGGTATTCGGGCGTTTTGGGCGCCGTTGGGGCAACGTTGGGTATCTCGTGCGGAGCCGGTGATGAGGGCCCACCATCCTCCTTGGTGGGCAGCTTCGGCCGATGCATTCGCATCGAGAGGGTTCAAGGGAGAGAGGGCGGATCGCCGCGAAAATGCGACAATCAATGCTACGACGACGCCCGGGGCGGGGCGACGCTGGCAGCGAAGGGTTCACCCTTATCGAACTGCTGATCGTCATGCTGGTCCTCGGGGTGCTGGCCGCCACGGTGGTCTACGCGGTCCAGGGCATCACCGGCAACAGCGTCGAGGCGGCGTGCGGTTACGACCTGAAGACCGTCGAGACGGCTGTCGAGGCTTACAAGGGGGAGATGGGCAACTACCCGATGGGGGGCGCCCCTGAGGTGTCCGGAGCGACAGACAACTGGCTCGGCTCGAATGCAGCCGGCAGTCTGCTGGCGCCGCTGATGAATCAGAGCAACGCCGGTCCTAATAGAGGGGCGAATCTGATCAGCCCGGCGGGGCCGTGGTTGAAGGGCGTGCCGCAGAACGGGTCGCACTACTACATATGGGTGGCCAACGACGGTTCGGGGAAGGTCATGGTCGGGACAGGATCGGACACGGAGGCGGTGCCCACCTTTACCGGTTGCTCGGCCGCCAATCTCAGCTGAGCGCAGGACCCGTCCGCTCCTCCGTCCGCGGCCAGGGCGGGTTCAGTACCGCCAGCGGGTTGACGCCGCTATCTCCTCGTCCGTCTTGCCGGAAAATAGCTCTACCTCAGCTCGGCGGACGGCCAGGAAGGCCTCCATCAACCGTTCGTCGAAAGCCTCGGTCAGGACGGTGTCGCCCTCGAGGTATCCGATCGATTCCGGCAGCGATTGGGGCAGGCGAGGTGGCTGGGAGTTGGCGGGAAGGAGCGCCGGGTCGGTGGTGACTTCGTCGGGAAGGCGGAGTGAGCTGTCGACGGTCGCGCTCGCGATGGCAACCACCGCGCCCGCCAGCAGGTAGGGGTTGGCACTGCCGTCCACACACTTGATCTCCGCGTTCGCCGCCGTTGACTGCGAGCCGGCCGGCCCAGTGATGAACCGGAGCGCAGCCTCGCGGTTCTCTCGACCCCAGCACTGGTACGGTCCAGCCCAACGCCCGGGCACGAGCCGGAGATAGCTGGCGGCGCTGGGCGCCCCGATGCCGCACAGGGCTGGCAGGTGTTGCAGCAACCCGGCCAGGATCGACTCGCCCTGGCCGGTCAGGCCATGAGGACCGTTTCCTTCGCTGAACAGGTTGCGGTCGCCCGACCAAACCGATACGTGCAAGTGGCAGCCGTTGCCCACCTGGCCCGGCACGACAACAGGAGCGAATGACGCTCGGAGCCCGTGGGCCAAGGACACGGCCCGAATGGTCTCCTTGACCAGCACGACCCGATCGGCAGCCGCCACCGGATCCGTGGCACCCACCGCCACTTCCAGCTGTCCGGGCCCGTACTCGGGATGGAACTGCTCGACCGGCACTCCCTCGCCCGCGAGGGCCGACATCACATCGCGCCCGTAATCCGCCAGTTCGACCACGCGGGTCATGCCATAGGCCGGACCCATGCCGGCCGGCACGATCTCCTCCCCCTGGTTGCGCCCGACGAACCATTCCACCTCGAAGGCCATCTGAAACGAGAGAGCTTTCTCGGCCGCTTTGGAAGTCACAGCGGAGATGAAGTGGCGCTGGCATCCGGGGTGGGGATCGCCCTCCTGTGTCCACCGGTCGGCGGGGGCCCAGGCCCAACCGGGCTGGGCGACGAGCTGCGTCAGGCGGTCAAGGTCGGGAAACAGCCGCAGGTCACCCACCGGGCCGCCGACCCGGGGAGAGGAGGCTACGGAATCGTCGACGACGAAGACATCGAAGACTGGCGACATCCCGACTCCCCGGGCCTCCGCATCGACGAGCCGTCCGATCGGTACCGTCTTGACCCGGGTGATGCCGGCGTTGTCCACCCACGTCATAGCGACAGCCTCAACCCCGCTACCGGACATTTGCTCGGCCAGGCGCTGGGTCCGTTCAGTGTCATCCGAGCCTTGCATCGCCCCCAGTCTGCCAGCCGGGGCATGGATGGTAGTGAAGGGGAAGCCGTAACATCACCGGCATGCCAACAGGAGCACGAGAGGCGATCGCCGCTCTCAGAAGGTCCCATGCCGAACTGGCCACGTTCGTCGCCGCATCCAATCTCGACGCCCTCATGGCGCAGTCCGGATCGTCGGAGTGGACCGTGGCCGACGTGCTCAGCCATCTCGGCAGCGCGGCGGAGATCGGATGGCACACGTTGACGACGGGCCAGGCGGACCTCGACGCCGCTCCCGCCATTTGGGATAGCTGGAACGCCATGGCACCGGGGGAGAAGGCGTCCAACTTCGTGGCCGCCAACGAGCGGCTCGTCGAGGCATTCGAAGGCTTGGACGAAATGGTGGTGGCAGACAGGAAGCTTGATCTCGGCTTTCTGCCGGCACCCGTCAACATCGCGTTCTTCGCAGGCATGCGCCTGGGCGAAGTCGGTTTGCACACGTGGGACATGGAAGTCGCCTCTGACCGTAACGCGGTCGTTCACGACTACATGGTGCCCTTCGTGCTCGACCGGCTGCCTCTGTTCGCCGGTTTCTTCGCCAAGCCCATCGGTAAAACCGGCGTCCTCGCGGTTGACATGACCGAACCGGCGCGAAGCTATGTGCTCGACCTGCGTGACGACGGCGCTTCACTCGAAGAAGCCCGAAACCCCGATGCCGAGAATCGCCTCAGCACGAGCGGGGAGGCGTTTGCCCGATTGACTGCCGGCCGGCTCGACCCGGCCCACACGCCGGCGTCAGTCCACGTTGTGGGTGCACTGTCGCTCGACGATCTAAGGCAGGCGTTTCCCGGCTACTGAGGGACTGGGCGGACCTCGAAGACCATTTGCCGCGAACGTTGTGAAATTGGTGCACCCTCGCCTAGTGTCTCCGTCGGCAATCGCCCAGGAAAGGTTCTATACATGATCGGCACCTCCTATCCGCTGCTGGACGCCTTCTTGACCATGCTCTGGATCTTTCTATTCTTCATCTGGATCTGGCTGCTGATCATGGTCTTCTCCGACATCTTCCGGAGCCATGATCTGGGCGGATGGGGGAAGGCGCTGTGGGTGCTTGGAATCATCATCTTCCCGCTTATAGGCGTGTTGCTCTACCTGATCGTCCGCGGGGGCAAGATGCACGAGCACGGTGTCCAAGAAGCCAAAGCCCAGGATGCCCAGTTCCGCCAATATGTGCAGGAAGCCGCCGGCAGCAGTGGCAACTCGGCGGAACAGTTGCAGAAGCTGGCTGATCTTCGGGACCGGGGGGTCATCAGCGAGGACGAGTTCCAGCAGCAGAAGACCAAGGTGCTGGCTGGCTGAGCGCCGGGCGGCTGCTGGGAGCGGGGCGTCGGGCGCGAGCGCGGCGCCCGGCCGCACGCCGGCGCCGCTGCGGGTGGCCGGCCGTACCCGACGCCCGGCTGTAGCGCGGCGCCCGGCCGCACCGGGCGCCGCGGCGGCACCCTCGGCGCCCGGCCGCACCCGGCGCCGCGGCGGCACCCTCGGCGCCGGGCCGCACCCGCAGCGCCGGCTGGCGTTGTTCCGTTTCGCCCCGGGTGAAGCCCAAGGGCACGAAAATCTCGTAGTACTTTTGTTTTCTCGGCGCCAAATTGCACGCCATACGGTGCGGAACGACTACGAGAAAACAAAATGTCTACGAGATTTCGCTTCTCGGGTTGGTTATCGCCTTCATTTTTGCCCTCGCCGCCGGCCCGTTTGGACTCCCTGCCGGGTCGGATGTCATTCGTTTTGATACCTTCTCACGCTCGATCCGCTCCCGGCGCCAATGGTAGTCAGGGCTGAACACAGGTCAGGGACGCCCGTAAGGGACCCAGGGCCGCCCTTTCCCCGGAAATCCCTCATGGCGGGATTGGCTACGCGTGGGGCGTCCCGGACGAGCCCAGTGCGTGGCCCAGCCCCACTAACAGGCCCCGCGGCCGTCCCGGCTGCGATTGGTTCTCCCGCGGGCCCTGCGTGCTCTGTATAGAGCGGAGCTGAAATCGTGGCGGGAGGTCTGGATCCAGGAGGCCGGATTAGCGCTTGGGTGGCTTGAGCGGTCGGGAGTGGCGGGCTCGGTAGCGCCGGCCACCGCCGAGGGCGACCAGGAGGCCTCCCGCGGCAATCGCGACCACACCGAGTTCGATGAGCCGAGGAGTTGCCGGGGGCGCGCCAGTTGCTGCAAGGTGGCAGCTGGCTCCGTGGTCGGGGTTGTCGCAGCTGTCTCGGTCGCTTGCGTCGTGAAGGTGTCAGTGAGCTGGGGCGTCGCCGTTTGATTCGGATCTACGGTTGCTTTCTGCCTTCTGCCCACTGCAGCGGCCCTTACTGTGCTGGCCCCGTTGCTGGTCTCGCTTACGGTGCACGTCGATCCGGCAAGAGTCTCTCACGGTTGCATCCGTCTCCACGACCCCGACCTGGCCCAACTCCGTCCTGTGCCAGCCGGCACTCCTATCGATATCGTCGGGGCCGCTTCCGGAACGCCTTGATGGAGACCGCCACCGCGGCAACGACCACGACCCCGGTCGCCGGCACGACGTCGACAACCTCCAGAGCGCCCCGGCTGCCAGCGGGGCGGGAGATGCGACCGGTCGGATGGTCGGCATCGGCATCGGCATCGCGGCCATCATGAGTGGGGTTATCGTCGCCGCTGTCGCCCGTCGCCGGGTCCGCCCACGTCAGGCCGGGCGCCGTCACCCGCTCGAACACTAGGGTTCAGGCAGCCGACCCGGATAGCAACTCCGAACGGCACGGAATCTTGGTTGGCGCCCGGTGCGCTACGCATATAGAGGAGAAGTCGGTGGATCGCACCAACGGGACAGGCGAGGTACAGGCCGGGCCGGCCGCGGAACCGCAACCGATCCTCACCCCCCTGACCGAGGCGGCCATCTTCGTGGTCTTGACCGTCGATCCGGGTTCCGAGGAGGTGGTCCGCGACCTCCTGGCCGACGTTGGTGGCCTGACCCGGTCAGTGGGCTTCCGCATCCCCGACGGCGGCCTGACATGCGTCGCCGGCCTGGGATCGCTTCTCTGGGACCGCTTGTTCGGGGAGCCGCGGCCCGCCGGCCTGCACCCGTTTCGCCAGATCGCCGGCTCCAGGCATACCGCCGTCAGCACCCCGGGCGACGTGCTGTTCCACATTCGGGCCCACCGTCTCGATTCGTGCTTCGAGCTGGCGAACCTGCTGGTAAAGCGGCTGCAAGGGCACGCCCGGGTGGTCGAGGAGGTCCACGGTTTCAAGTACTTCGACGAACGCGACCTCCTGGGCTTTGTGGACGGCACTGAGAACCCGACTGGCAGGGGCGCGTTCGCCGCCGCGGTGATAGGCGATGAGGACCCCGAGTTTGCCGGCGGCAGCTACGTCATCATCCAAAAGTACGTTCATGACCTCGGTGCGTGGGACGAGCTGTCCGTCGAGGAGCAGGGGCTGGTCATCGGCCGCACGAAGCTCAACGACGTGGAGATGTCCGACGACGTCAAGCCGAGCAACTCCCATGTGGCTCTGAACACGATCGTCGACGAGGAAGGGCAGGAGCGCCAGATCGTGCGCTTCAACATGCCGTTCGGCCGGGTAGGCGCCCGTGAATTCGGTACGTTCTTCATCGGATATGCCCGAACCCCTGACGTCATCGAGCAGATGTTGACGAACATGTTCGTGGGCAATCCCCCGGGGAACACCGATCGGATCCTGGACTTCTCCACCCCTCTGACCGGCAACCTGTTCTTTGTGCCCTCCGCTGACTTCATCGACGACCCACCTCCGCCCGACTCGGGGTCGTCGCGCATCGCAGAACCGGCGGCCGGACCGGCCACCACAGACGGATCGTTGGGAATTGGCAGCCTAAAGGGAGTGTCGACATGAATCACCTGCTTCGATCGCTTGCGCCCATCAGCGACGCCGGCTGGCAGCTTCTCGAAGACGAGGCGAGGGACCGCTCGACTGTCGCCCTCGCCGCCCGCAAGCTGGTCGACTTCTCGGATCCGCTCGGCTGGGAGTACTCGGCTACCAACCTCGGGCGTACCAACCGGACCGGGTCACCGCTCAGCGAGGGCGTATCGGGACTGCAGCGTCGCGTCCTGCCCCTGGTCGAAGTGCGCGCCGACTTCGAGGTGTCGAGAGACGAGCTTCGTGACGCCGATCGGGGCGCGCCGGATCCGGATCTCCAGGCGCTGGACAAGGCGGCGCAAGACATCGCGGTGGCCGAGAACGTGGCGGTGTTTCACGGGTGGCCCGGGGCGATCACGGGCATCAGCGAGGCCTCACCGTACGAGCAACCAGCACTCGGTGAGGTCCCGGATGAGTATCCGAGATGCGTGGCCGGAGCGGTCGCCCGACTCCTCGACCGAGGGGTCGGTGGGCCGTATGGGTTGGCGCTCGGGCGGGAGCAGTACCGTCTGGTGGTGGAGACCGCAGAGCATGGGGGCTACCCTCTGTTCGAGCACCTGGGCAAGATTCTTGACGGACCGATCGTGTGGGCGCCGGGAGTAAACGGGGCGGTCGTGCTCAGCTTGCGCGGCGGGGATTTCATCCTGCAGTCCGGCCAGGACCTGTCGATCGGTTACGACTCTCACGACGGGGATGTCGTGCGCCTCTACCTAGAGGAGAGCTTCAGCTTCTATGTGGCCACGCCAGAAGCCGCTGTCGCGTTGAAGCCGTAGCCGAGAGTCGGAGAAATGGCTCCCGAGCGACAGCCACGAATCCGTTTGATGCTGGCCGACGTGGACGGCACCCTGGTGACCCAAGACAAGGTGCTCACTGCGGCGGCGGTGGATGCCGTGCGCCGGCTTCGTGAAGCCGACATCCTCTTCGCCATCACAAGCGGGCGGCCGCCCCGCGGAATGGCCATGCTGGTGGAGCCGCTGGACCTCGAGACTCCGATAGCGGCGTTCAACGGGGGACTGCTGGTGGACCGGTCGATGGCGGTAATCGAGCAGCGCGTCGTTCCCCAGGATCTGGTGGTGCCGATAGCCGACCTGATGAAGTCGTTCGAGCTGACCGTGTGGATATACCGGGGCGCAGACTGGTATGTCCCGGACCCGAAAGGTCCCCATGTCGATCGGGAGGCATGGACGGTCAAGTTCCAGCCCAAGGTCATGACGAGCCTCGAGAGCCTGACCGATGGTGTTGCCAAGATCGTCGGCGTGAGCGACGACCATGACGCGGTGGCGCGGGCGTCGGCGGCTGCCCACGAGCGCTTCGGAGACCACGTGGCCGCCGCCGCCTCTCAGCCGTACTATCTCGACGTCACCCATCCCGACGCCAATAAAGGCTCGGTGGCTCTCTATCTGGCCAAGCGCTACGGGCTCTCGACCACGGAGATTGCGACCATCGGTGACATGCCTAATGACGTGCTCATGTTTGCCCACTCGGGTCTGAGTATCGCCATGGGTAACGCCGACTCCCAGGTTCAGCGGGCAGCCCGTCGGGTGACCGACACCAATGAGAACGACGGATTCGCCAAAGCGGTGCTCCGTCTCGTTCTGCCGAGCTAGGCCGGCACACGGAGCACCACGGCTCCGCCCCCGGCCCCGCCATGGACCAGATCCAGGGCATCAGCCGCTTGGTTCAAGGCGAACGCGGCCTGACGGAAACGTCGACCTGCCCCGTATCCAGAAGGCCGCCCAACCAGGCGAGCCGCGGCCCGTCCGCCGCTACGTACACTTCGGCCACCGCGATACCCCGTTGGCTTTCGGGCGGATCTGAAGTGATGGTGGCCAGGCCGCCCCCGTCCCTGACGGCGGCCAAGGCCTGGGCGGCGCCGCCACGGGCAGCATTGACGGCGAGGTCGACCCCTGGGCCTCCGGTGAAAGCCCGCACCTGTCCCGGCCAGTCGGAGGAGTGGTAGTCGACGACGAAGGCAGCACCGGCAGCGCTGATTCGTCCTGCGCTGCGAGGGCTGGCGGTGGCAATCACGGTCGCCACCAGGTGCACGGCGAGTTGAACGAGCAGGCCACCAGTGACGCCACCGGAGCCGTTCACCAGAACAGTCGCGCCCGGACCGGTCCGGAGGGCATCGCGCAGGGCTTGATCCGCAGTCAGGGCGGGGACCGGCAGGGCGGCCGCCGTCTCGAAGGAGACCGTAGGGGCCACGACCGCGACGTGACTGGCCGGGACTACGAAGCGTTCGGCCCATGATCCCTGATCTCTGAACGGCGCAGAGTGGGTCACAGGCGTGTACCTCGATCAGGACCTCGTCGGGGCCGAGGGGCCGAGGAGCCGGCAGCTCCAACGACTCTACGGGTCCGGAGAACTCGCGGATCCCGGCCGCCATCATGGGCGCGATGGTAATACCCGAGGTCAAACTTACGAGGAAACGGGCCGGGTCTTCGCTGGTACGGTCGGGGTCAAGGAGCACCGACTGAGGAGGGAATCGATGGCATCCGACGGCTGTCAGCACATGGAGCTCGTCGCCGACGTGAAACCGTCGAGCGATGGATGCGAGGACTGCCTGCGCATGGGCGGCCGTTGGGTTCACCTTCGGCTGTGCATGACGTGCGGTCACGTGGGTTGCTGCGACAGCTCGCCCAATCGCCATGCCACAGCCCACTGGCGCGCCCACTCCGATCACCCGGTGACCCGGTCGTTCGAGCCGGGTGAGGACTGGTGGTGGTGCTATCCGGAGGAGAGGCTGTTCGAGGTGTCCGGATGGCCCCCCTCGCCCTCCCATCCCTGATCCGTTCAGCTCGGAGGTCCACCCTCATACGCAGGTTTAGCTTGGCTAAGTGTTTTGGTGGGGCCAGGCAGCCGGCCCGACGAGCACCGGCCATTGCGCCGTGTTGTTGTGCAGCCCACCCTCGTGCGCGAGGGTGGAATCCGTCCCATTTGCGTCGATCAAAGGACCCGCCATGCACACTGGTGACGTACTGGCTGACGTATTCGAGAGGATCAGCGACGCCGTGCACGGCGCAGCCGAGGGGCTCACGGTCGAGGAACTGGCCTACCGCCCCGACGGCCAGGCGAATTCCATCGGCTGGCTGATCTGGCATCTGACGCGGGTCCAGGACGACCACGTCGCCGAAGTAGCAGGGGTGGAGCAGGCGTGGACGTCGCTGGGTTGGGCCAAGAAATTCGGGCTGCCGTTCGATGCGGCCGACACCGGATACGGGCACACCTCCGATCAGGTTGGCGAGGTCCGGGCGGCGGCCGAGCTGCTTATCGGCTACCACGCCTCGGTCCAGGACCGCACCCTGAGCTTCGTCCGCCAACTGTCCGACAGGGATCTGGACCGTGTCGTGGACCGCAGATGGGAACCGCCGGTCACCCTGGGCGTGCGGCTGGTCAGCGTGTGCGAAGACGATCTCCAGCACGCCGGTCAGGCCGCCTTCATACGAGGTCTGTTGTCGCGCGGGTGACCGGGTCTCCCGGCGGACGAGACCGGCGCCTGACCTCGACCGCAGCCCCGAGGACTTCGACGGGATGCCGAGCCCATGCTCTCTGCAGTGCAGTGTTTCGCAACCGGAAAAGGCTGAAAGTCAGCAGCCGGCGGGTTTCCACTCGGTTGCGATAGTCGCCTCGCCGTGCGGACCTTTGTCCGTCGGGGCCCGGCCCGGCCCGGTTACCGTGGGCCGGGTGATCGACACGGCCCAGGTCTCGCGGTTCAGGTCTGGGGACCCGGACGCGGTGAGAGCGGTCTACCGGGAATACGGCAAACTCGTGTACGCCGTGGCCTACAAGGCGCTGGGCGATCGCGGCCTGGCCGAGGAGGCGACCCAGCAGGCCTTCGTCCAGGCGTGGCGGGCGTCGTCCACCTATGACCCGGCCCGTGATCTCGGCCCGTGGCTGGCCACCATCGCCCGCCGGGCCGCCATCGATGTCCACCGTCGCGAGTCGCGGCGCCGCCACGAGTCGATCGACGTTGCCGGTATCGATGACCCGGCGCTGGTCACCATGCCACCTTCCATAGAGCGCCTCTATGACATCTGGCAGGTTCGCCTGGCGCTCGACCAGCTCTCCGAGGAGGACGCCACACTGGTTCGGCTCCACCACGTTGACGGTCTCACCCACGCCGAGATCTCCGAGCGGCTTGGCATACCCCTCGGGACGGTCAAGTCCCGGACCTTTCGGGCCCACCGGCGCCTGGCCGGCCTGCTCGGCCATCTCCGTGGCGACGCGGAGGGAACCAAACTGGAGGAGCCGACGTAATGGGTATGGGAGACCCCTCGGTGAGCGACGACGACCGCATCTTCTATCTGATTGGCGAGCCGGCCGGCCCGCTGGACCCCGACGACCTCGTGGATCTGGACGAGCTGCACCAGCTGCTCGCCGACCCGGCGACCTGGGCCGAACCGGACGCCGCTTTGGAGGGCCGGATCGTCGCAGCCATATCCGCGTCGCGACCCGACTCGGCGGCGATGACGCCGGAGCCGAGCGTCGATGCGGCAGTCGAGGTGATCGGCGCCCGAACCAAGCAGCAGAGGCGGCGCCGGGTCGTCATAGCCATCGCCGGAGCGGCCGCGGCGGCGGTCATCGTGGTCGCGATAGCGGTCGGTCTGTCTGGCCGGGGCAGCCACCCCACCACCTACGAGGCCGTGCTCGCCGGGACCCCTCTCGCACCCGACGCGTCGGGGCGGGCGTCCATGACCCAGACCGTCTCCGGGTGGCGCATCGACCTGCAAGCCAGCGGACTCCCTCGCCTGGACACCGGCCGGTTCTACGAAGCGTGGCTCAAGAATCCCGCCGGCGTGCTCGTGGCCATCGGCACCTTCAACCAGCCCCAGAACGTGATCCTGTGGGCCGGGGTACCTCCGTACAACTTCCCGACGATGACGGTGACCCGCCAGCTGGCCAACGGCAACCCGGCGTCATCCGGCCAGCGGGTGCTTACCGGTACGGCGAAACAGGCCTAGGGCGATTTACCTGCCCTGGGGTTTGGGCACAGGGTCGCCAGGTGTAGTGGGTTGCGTTATAGAACGCAACCCGCTAGTCTGGGTGGGTGGAACGCAAGAGCTTCGCCGACATGCACTGCTCGGTGGCCCAGTGCCTGGAGGTTGTGGGTGAGTGGTGGTCGATGCTCATCATCCGCGACGCCTTTCTCGGAGTCAGTCGCTTCGACCAATTCCAGGAGCGGCTCGGGATCTCGCGAAACGTGCTGAACCAGCGCCTGGCCCACCTGGTGGAGACTGGAGTCCTGGTGAAGGTGCCTTACATGGACCATCCGCCGCGCTATGACTACCGGCTCACGGAGAAGGGTCGCGACCTGTGGCCGGTACTGACCACCATGCGCCAATGGGGAGACAAGTACGCGGCGCCGGACGGCCCACCCCTCCAGGTGGTCCATAAGGAGTGCGGACACACCCTCGATGCCGTGATGACCTGCTCGGCCTGCGGCGAGCGGGTGGGGGCGAGAGACGCCCGGGCCGTCATGGGGCCGGGCGCCGTCGAGCCACTGGTAGGACAGGCCTAGCCCTCCCAACTCGATAACCGAGAGAAGATCCGGCGTGGCTCGCACGCTCACCCGACCCGGTCCGGTGGTCATCGAGGCGCAGGTCCTCCGGGCCGGACGGTCGGCCAGCCAGATGCGGGCCCAGCTGATCGAGGCCCGCCGGGTCGACGAACATGCTTTGTGCGGGATTGCACGGGCCGTCTGGTGGCCCAGGGCAGCCACTTGGCGAAAATCAATCTCGGCTGAGGACCGGCACTTATCTCACCACGGTGGCAAGGTACGCACCGGCCGTCCAGTACGGCGAGCCCACCGCAGGACGACCTCGTCGTAGTCCGGCTGGCGGGTGAGCCAACTCTTGTTGGGCACGCCTTGCAGGTCCTCTGGCCGGGTGCCGTGCTCGAACACGTATCGCGCCATCTCGTAGTGAACGTGAGCGGCGGCAGCCACGCCATAGCCGGTGAAGAGGCTGAACTGGTGACCTGGAAGCAGGGCCTGGTAATCGCCGAGCGGAACCTTCACCTCGGCCCCTATTTCCCGTACCTGATCCTCGGTCGCGAACGTCGTAATGTACGCGTCGGCACCGGCTTCCACGTAGGCGACGCCCCGTTTGATGGCCTCTTCCAGCGAACCGCTGCCGCCGGCGTTGGCTACCTGAAACTCGTTGGTGCGCACCATGATCACGAAATCATCCGAGGACCGGGCCTTGACGGCCGCCTCGATCCTGGCCTGCATATCGGGAATGGGCAGCAGCGGCCCATCCCACGGGGAGTGCTTGGGGTCGACTTCGTCCTCTATGTGGACGCCCGCCAGCCCGGCCCGTTCGAACCTCTGGATGGTTCGATGCACGGAGGCGATGCTGTCACCGGCCTCGTCGGCGTCGACTACCAGCGGGATGTCGATCGCCTCCGCCACCCGTCCGGCGATCTCGATCATCTCCGTCGGGGTGAAGACGCCGTAGTCGGGAATGGCGTAGTGCATCATTCCGGTGGAATGCCCGCCCATGTAGGCGGCCGGATAACCGACGTCTTGCACTATCCGCGCCGTCAACGCGCTGTAACAGTCGCCGGCGAGAAACGGCTCGCCCGCCAGCAGCTCGCGAAATCTGGCCCCCGGGGTCGTCACGCCCGCAGCATAGGCGATAAGGCGCCCGGCGTCCCCTATTCCGGAGTGGCGTCGAGGTTGGTCATGTAGCCCTCGTCACCCACGGCGCGACGACGGCGTTCCCGTATCAGCCACCGGCCATCGACCTTCTCGAAGAGCCACTGGTTGTTGCCCGCGCTGTTGAGGCTGACGCTCCCGTTGTCTCCCTCGAGGACAATGGAGTAGCTGTTCACCACCGCCCTGTCGCCGTCGATGTGGGTAACCAGATTGTTTCCCTGCACATGCATCAACCTGCCGTGGTAGCCGGGCTGATTGTGAAGGCCCTGCTGAGAGATGAACTGGCGCAGTTCGTCCTTGCCCTGCCAGATCTTGACGCTCGGGCCGCCGTTCTCTGCGCTACCGGGGAAGGTCAGGTTTATGGCGCCGTCATCCGTATAGAGCTGAACGTAGGCTTCGTCATTACCCATATCCGCAGTGAAGCCGTACCGGGCAAGGACATCCCGGATGGCCCGGTCGTCTTCGAGTTCCTGGATACGCACTTCCATTGCCGCCAGGCGTTGCTCCACATCCGGTTCACCGCTCACTGTCGCTCCTCTCATGCCGCACGAACCCCATTTGCGGCGCCGCCGTATGCTACCTGTGACAGTCGGGTCGGACTGCGGGCTCGCGTCGCCGATGTCGGGGACTGGGGAGAGAAGCCCAGCCGGCCAAGATATTTCGTCCCGGGTTGTCGATTTCGGGCGTAGCGCTCGTCGTGATGTTGAACTTGCGAAAGAGCAAAGGAGAAAGCCCATGCGTTACGCCCTGTTGATCTGTGCCGAGGAGAAGTGGAGCAACTCTCTCACCGAGACCGAAAGCGCCGCCGTGCTCTCGAAGTACACCGAATGGATGGACCAAATGGGGCAGCGGGGAGTGCTGAACGGCGGCGAGCGGCTGCACGACACGACGGACGCCACCACAGTGCGGGTCAGGGACGGGGACGTCATCACCTCCGACGGGCCGTTCGCCGAAACCAAGGAGCAGATTGGCGGGTTCTTCCTCGTCGATTGCAAGGATCTGGACGAGGCCATCGAGGTGGCGGCCAAGATCCCAGGAGCGGCCTACGGATCCATCGAAGTGAGGCCGATCTGGGAGATGTGACTGATCGGCGGCCCGGTGGGCCGGAGGCTGACGAGGCGGTCGCCGCGGCCTTCTCTGAGGAGTGGGGCCGCGTGGTGGGCGCCCTCATCAGGGCGACCGGCGATTGGGACCTGGCCGAGGAGTGTGCCCAGGAGGCGTTCGCATCGGCTCTGGAGCGCTGGCCTCGGGATGGCGTACCCCGCCGTCCCGGGGCTTGGCTCACCACGGTCGCCCGCAACCGGGCGACGGACAGGTTGCGCCGGGCTGCCCGCGACCAGATCCAGTTGGGCCAGATGGGGGCCCTGGTCGCCGGCTCCGGCGGCCCACCGGGCTCGAAGGACATGAGTGACGGCTACGAATGGTCCGACGATGCCGGCATCGCTGACGACCGGCTGCGCCTCATATACACCTGCTGCCACCCCGCCTTGGCCATCGAAGCCCAGGTGGCACTCACCCTCCGGACCCTGGTCGGGCTGACCACGACGGAGATCGCCCGGGCTTTCCTTGTGCCTGAACCGACCATGGCCCAACGGCTGGTCCGAGCCAAACGGAAGATCCGTCACGCCGGCATTCCCTATCGTATTCCGCCGGCCAGCACCCTGCCCGAGCGAACCGCGGCCGTACTCGCGGTCCTCTACCTGCTGTTCAACGAAGGATACTCGCCGACGGTAGGCGAGGACCTGGTCCGGAAAAACCTGTGTGACGAGGCCGTTCGCCTCTCCCGCTTGCTGGTCCAGCTGATGCCGGACGAACCGGAGGCTCGCGGGCTGCTGGCGCTCATGCTGCTCCATGGGGCCCGCCGGCCGGCCCGGACTGACGGGTCAGGAGGGCTGGTTCCGCTGGAGGACCAAGACCGGTCCCGGTGGGACCGGCGGGCCATCGAGGAGGGCGTCGAGGTACTCGATGGCGCACTCCGGTTCCGCCGTCCCGGGCCGTATCAGGTGCAGGCGGCCATCGCCGCCTGCCACGTCACCGCGCCCGAAGCGCCGGCGACAGACTGGCGCGAAATCGCTGCCCTGTACGGAGAGCTGGCGAGGATGGTCCGTTCGCCCGTCGTCGAGCTCAACCGGGCCGTCGCCGTCGCCATGGCCGAGGGTCCCGACGCGGGGTTGCGCATGGTGGAGGAGATCGAACGTGGCGGGGCTCTCGACGGCTACTACCTCCTCCCGGCGACGAGGGCGGACCTGTTGCGCCGGCAGGGGCGGTACCTGGCCGCCTCAACCGCCTATGTGGCCGCCCTGGAGTTGACCGCCAATCAGGCCGAGCGGCGCTACCTCATCCAGCGGCTCGGGGAATGCGGCGGGGCTCAGCCGTAGACCGCGTGGTGGGCCAGCAGGCTCAGGATGATGCCGCAGACCAGACCCAGTCCCGAGACGACGAGGCCGATATTGGCCCGGCTCTCACCCCGCGAGCGGGCCACGCCCGAGACGATCAATCCGGCCGGCCCGAGGATTATCGGGAGGAGAATGAAGGAAATTATCCCGAGGACTATCCCGATATTGCTGTAGCGATTGGTACCCGTCCGGTTCATCTGCCGCCAGGGCTGGCCGTACGGCATTCCTGGCGGCGGGGGCGGGTACTGACCGGAACCGCCGGGGTAGGGCGGGTATTGCCCCGGGGCGCCCGGCGGCCCTCCGTAAGGCTGGTACTGGCCGTGGTGGCCACCCGGATACACCGGCCCGGAATGCGCCGAGCCCTCGTAGGGCGACCCGGGGTTGGGGGGATAGGGGCCGCTCTGGTAGGGCGACCCGGGGTTGGGGGGATAGGGGCCGCTCTGGTAGGGCTGTCCGGCGCCGGGACCCTGGTAGGGCTGACCTGCGTTGGAGCCGGCGCTCCATCCGTACTGCTGCCCCGGAGCGGGGCCGGCGGCCCCTTCGTAATGCTGCTCCGGGTAGTCGGGGTATGCCCCGTTCTGATACGGGCGGTCTGCGGCGGGCGCAGCGTTGCCCTGGTCCGGCTGCCCGGTGTAGGCGGGCGGCACCGAACCGGCCAGTGGCGCCCCGCAGGCCGAACAGAAAGCGTGCTCGCTGCTCGCTTCCTGGCCACACTGCTGGCAAACCATGCGAGTCCTTTTCCGTAGCAAACGGGGGAGCGGCAGACCCCACAAGCACCGCTTGGAGCCGGACGCCGCCCGCCTCAGCCTACCAGTGGAGTCAGCGGATGGTCAGGCGGGCCCAGGAGATCCTGAGTTCGGTCCCGGGGGTCTGGTCCCGTCTGCTAACCGGCCACTGAGTGGCCGGGTAAAGCGGTCCGGGGCCGAGGGACCGAGGTGGTGTTGCCCTCCCTTGCGGCTGAACGCGCTAGACAGGAGTCATGGCGTGCGCTTGCCTTTCGGCGCGGTGACGGCACTTCTCGTCGGCCTGACGGTCGCAGTTGCCCTCCTTGCGTTTCTCGTCGCCGGGCTTCTGCGCGGCCACGCGGAGGTCCTCCGGGCGTTGCACCGGCTCGGTGTCGAGCTCGACCCTTCGGCCGAACAGCGAGGGCCCCAGGAGGTCGCGGTCGGCGCCCCGACCGTCCGCCCCACGCCCGAGCGACCCGATGTCCACGATGTGATCGATCTCACCGGCACCACACCCGGTGGAGACGTGGTGAGCCTGGCGGTCAGTGGGGTCAAGCACGACACCCTGGCCGCCTTTCTGACCTCCGGTTGTTCGACCTGCCGGGGCTTCTGGGACGCTCTGCGGGACGGTCCCCCGGACGTCCCGGGTGGAGCCCGCCTGGTGGCGGTGACCCGAGGGTCGGAGGCCGAGTCCCCAGGGGCCATCGGCAACCTGGCCGGGTCCACCACCGTGGTCATGTCGACCCAGGCGTGGGAGCACTACGACATCCCGTACGCCCCGTACTTCGTGTACATCTCCGGCCCGGCCGGCCGGGTCGTCGGGGAGGGGGTGGCCGCCACCTGGGACGCGGTGCGGACCCTCGTTGCCAACGCGGTGGCCGACGGCACGACCAGCCCACCTCAGGCCGGCGGCCTCAAACCGCGGTCCAGAGCTGACCAACGGCGCGACCTGGTGGTGGACGAGCAATTGCGGGCGGCGGGCATCGAGCCCGGCGATCCGCGCCTGTACCCGGCCTCCATTCACGAGGCGGCGCACGAGCGATGACGGGCACCCGCCAGATCGCGGCCATGGGCCTGGCCGTCACTGCTCCGCCGGGATGGGAGGCTGCGATCTACCGGCGCCAGGCGGAGCACGGGGCCATCACCTATCCGGTCATGCATGCGGCCACGATTGCCATGCCCGCCGACCGGGGTGACTACGGCGGCGGTCTGGTCGAGTTGCTCGGACCGGAAGACGTCTTCGTCTCCGTGCTGGAGTTCGGCCCGTCGGCTGCTTCCACCGCGTTGTTTTCTACCCTGCGGTCGGTGCCGGGTCTGACGCCTGACGCGTTCCGTCCTCAGCAACTGCAGCGGACCATCCGGGGCCAGGCCGGGGTGCAGCGGTTTTTCAGCGTGGGGGGGCGGGCCTTCTGCCTCTATTCGGTCCTCGGTTCGATCGCCAACCGGGTGAAGGGCGCGTCCCGGGCCAACGAGCTGATCGGGACGTTCCGGATCGATCCCAGGTCGCCGTCATGAGCATCCCGCCGATAACCGCGCCGTTCCTCGCCGCGACCGTGATGCTCGGGGCGGCGGGCGTGGCCAAGTTGCTCCGCCCGGCGGACACGGCGCGCGCCCTGCAGGTTGCCGGCATCCCGGCCGGCCGGACCGCCGTGCGGGCCGGAGCGCTGCTGGAGGTGGCGATCTGCGTGGCTGCGCTGGCCGCTCCCGGTCCGGTGACTGGTGGCCTGGTCGCGGCGGCGTACGCGGTTTTCACCCTGTTCGTGCTGACCGCCCTGCGTCGGGGATGGCCGCTGTCGTCGTGCGGGTGCTTCGGGCGGCCGGATTCCCGTCCCACCTATGCCCATGCCGTCCTCAATCTCGGGGCCGCGGCCACCGCGCTGTGGTGGGCAGTGGCGGGGCCTGATCGCGCCGCCCGATTCCTTTCCCATCAACCGTGGCACGGGGCCCCGCTTTTACTGGTAAGCCTGGTCATAGCGGGTCTCGCCCACGTGGTGTGGACCAACCCTGTCGCAGGAGCCGCACGATGACGATCACCGACACCCTCGGCGACCTGATCCTGTCCCGCACGTCGAGGCGGGGTTTCATTGCCCGAGCCACTGTCACCGCAACCGCTCTCTCGGTCGGGCCGGTCGATTTACTGGTTCGCCCCGGCACCGCGTACGCCCAGATCTGCGAATGCGTCCCGGGCACCGACTGCGGCTGCTCGCAGCTGTGCTGTGACGGCTACACCCAGTTCTGCTGCACCATAAACGACGGGTTCAACGTATGCCCTCCGGGGACCTTCGCCGGTGGGTGGTGGAAAGCCGACGGCTCGGTCTACTGCGCCGGGCCCCGTTACTACATCGACTGCATGGGAGAATGCGTCAGCTGCGGGTGTGGAGGCGGCAACTTCTGCCCCGGGTGCGACAACCTGACGTGTGAGTGCGCCCTCGGCAGTTGCAACAACCGCCATGTGGGCTGCACCGAGTTCCGGTACGGGCAATGCCACCAGGAGATACCCTGCAGCGGCCGCATCTCCTGCCGGGTGGTTTCGTGCACCCCCCCGTGGGTGCTGGACTCGAGCTGCAGCACGGTGGCTCAGACCGACGAGAGCACGGCCAACCACTTCGCTCCGTGCCAGAACGGCCCCACCAGCTATCCGGTGGCACCGGGGTGGGTGGCCATGGCCAGCACGGCGACAGGCAAGGGGTACTGGGTAGTGACCTCGGCAGGCGGGATGCGGGTCTTCGGCGACGCGGTCAATCACGGCAGCCTCGCCGGCGTGCATCTGGCCCAGCCCGTAGTGGGCATGGCGGCCACTGCGGACGGAAAGGGCTACTGGATGGTGGCGGCGGACGGCGGAGTGTTCAGCTTCGGCGACGCCCAGTTCCACGGCTCCACCGGCGCCGTGCATCTGGCCAAGCCCATCACCGGCATGTCGATCGATCCGGTCACCGGCGGTTACCGGTTTGTGGCGACCGACGGCGGGGTGTTCGACTTCGACGCCCCGTTCTACGGATCGCTCGGGAACGTCAGGCTGGCCGCTCCCATCGTGGGGATGGCGGGGACCCCGACGGGTAAGGGGTACTGGCTGGTGGCGTCGGACGGGGGGATCTTCTCGTTCGGCGACGCCCATTTCTACGGTTCGTTGGGCGCGGTTCACCTGGCCAGGCCGGTTGTCGGCATGACGGCGACCCCGACGGGTAAGGGGTACTGGCTGGTGGCGTCGGACGGGGGGATCTTCTCGTTCGGCGACGCCCATTTCTACGGTTCGTTGGGCGCGGTTCACCTGGCCAGGCCGGTGATCGGCATGACGGCGACGCCGACGGGTAAGGGATACTGGCTGATGGGGTCGGACGGGGGGATCTTCACGTTCGGCGACGCCCACTTCTATGGTTCGGCAGCCTGAGAGGAAGGAGGAGAGACTTGAGTGCAGAACTGCTCGTCGGGTTGGGAGTGCTCACCGCGGTGGCGGCGGCAGCTCGCTCGACCTGGTCACCGTGCGGCTTGTCGATGCTCTCGTCCATCACACCCTTCGGCGAGCACGGCCGGCGCCACCGGTACGCCGTCACCGCCACCTGGTACCTGGTCGGCGCGGTCGCCGGCGGCCTGACCCTGGGCGCAGCCGCGGCCGGGATGGCCGCGGTGCTGGCCGCAGCGGGCGCCGGCGGAACCGACGCCATCACCTTCGTGGCGACCGCGGCTGCGCTGCTGGCGGCCGGGGTGGACGCCGGCGTATTCGGCGATCGCCTTCCAATAGTGCGCCGGCAGGTGGACGACCGATGGCTCGACCGCTACCGCCCCTGGTTCTACGGGGCCGGGTTCGGCTGGCAGATCGGGGTGGGAGTGGCGACCTACGTCATGACGGCGACGGTGTTCCTCGTGGTGGCCCTAGCCGGCCTGACGGCCCGGCCGTGGGCCGCGCTGGCTGTCTGCGGAGCGTTCGGTCTGGCTCGCGGGGCAACGGTCCTCTTGACGGCCCGAGCCAGTACGCCGGCCCGCCTCCGGGCGCTGCATCGCCGGATCGACCGGGCCGGACCACCGGTGCGCCTGCTGGCGATCGCCGCCGCGCTTGCGGTGGCCGGGGTTGGTGCGACCGAGCTGGCCCGGGCCAACCAGGCCGCGGCCCTGGCTCTTGGTGGCGCGGTGGCGGCGGTGCTTGCGATCAGCACCCTGGTCCGGAGCGGGGTGGTGGTCCGCCGGCCGGAGCCCGCAATGCCGCCTGCCGGTTCGATGGCCCAAGCAAAAGGCGCCACTCCCGCCGCCGCGACGGCGGGTGTGCGCCGGCTCGACGGCTAGCATGGACGGCGCCCCGTCAGAGCGCGGGCCGGGTCGGCTCCCAGTGAGGGGTCGCGTCCTCGCAGCGATGGCAGCGGCTGCGGTTGCCACCATCCTGGCCGGCTGCAGCAGCCACTCGGACGTGGCCCAGACATCATCTCCTTCCACCGCGTCGACGCCGACCATGACGGCACCGGTCGCAACCACTTCGCCCCCGGCGACGGTCGCCGGCCAGCTGCCGACGGTGCCCGACTGCGGGGCCGGGGCCTACAAGCCCTCCACTCTCTTGATCAAATGCGGCATCGCCACAGAAATGGCGACCGGCGTGCAGTGGACGTCCTGGGACACCAGCGGGGCCGAGGGGCAGGGAACGGTGCACCTGACCGTCAACGGCCATCCCGTGACGGCCCCCGCTCACCTTGTTCTGAGCGACGTTGTGACCGGCGCGGACGGGCCCCAGTTCTCCGTTCTCGAGGTCCGGTGGATCGGAACGTCCCCGACCGGCTCGGCGAGCCAACGCGTGACCCTCGCGGTAGAGCCGGCGTCCAGCTCTAAGTAGGATCCCACCGATGAAGGCTCTCCGCCGGACGCTGGTGGCTCTCGGCGCAACTGTGATCATCGCCGGCATCGTGAGACTGCGCGGCTCAGGGGGAACTCCCCCGCAGCGGGGCGGCTGGCGCGAGTTGACCACCGACGAGCTCGACTAGAAGCCACTGGCATGCAGGCAGTGGTGGTTGGTGTCGGCGCGGTCGGTCAGCGGGTGGCTGAGGGCCTGGCCGACTACAGCGCCTTCGAATCGGTGACGGTCGTTCACCGCGACCCGAATCGATTCTCCCGTCTGGTTCGAGACGCCGGGGCACGAATCCGGGTCGAGCGGGGAACACTTTCGCTCATCCCCAAGGGGGATGTGACCGTGA
Organism: uncultured Actinomycetota bacterium; assembly: GCA_963783945.1. Lineage (GTDB taxonomy): Bacteria > Actinomycetota > Acidimicrobiia > Acidimicrobiales > Palsa-688 > CAWAPS01. Next base: position 731,677 of record CAWAPS010000002.1, on the reverse strand, counting down.
TCGCCGTTCCCAGCGGGGCCCGGAGGGCCGCTCAGGCCGCGCTGGACAACGGCAGCCACGTGGTTTGCTGCACCGCCGATCCGCCCGAGGTCAGGTCGCTTCTCGCTCTCGACGCCGACGCCCGCGCTGCCGGCCTGACCGTCGCCGTGGGAACGGCGATGGCGCCCGGGCTCAGCTGCGTGCTGGCGATCTTTCTCCGCGACCAGTTGGACCGGGTGGACTCGGTGCATGTGGCCAGCCTGGGCACAGGCGGCCCGGCATGCGCCCGCCGGCACCACTCGGCCCTGGCCGGGGTGGCCGTTGACTGGGAGGACGGCGACTGGAGGCGCCGACCGGGGGGTTCGGGCCGGGAGCTGGTGTGGTTTCCCGAGCCCGTGGGCGGGGCGGACTGCTATCGGGCCAGCCTGGCCGACCCGGTTCTGCTCACCCCTGCCTTCCCCGGGGTCAGGAGGGTGACGTCGCGGATCGAAGCGACCCGGCGGGACCGCACTACTTCATGGCTTCCGATGCTGCGCCCGCCTCACGCCGAGGGGCGGGTTGGCGCGGTGCGGGTGGAGGTCCGGGGATGGGCGGCCGGGCGGGCGGAGACCAAGATCATCGGGGCGGCCGTGGCGCCCGCTCCGGCGGCCGCCTCGGTCAGCGCGGAGGCGGCGTGGTGGGCCGTCTCGGGCCGGCTGGCTCGCCCCGGGGCGGCCGGACTGGCCGAGCTGGTGGGCGAGCCGGGCCGGTTCCTCAAAGCGATGGCGGAGGCCGGGGTGCCCGTGTCGACATTTGAGGGACAGGACATCGTGGACAAAGACGACGGCTCGACGGCTCGCGGCTTGACGGGCCTGGGCGGTCAGGGCCCGGGGCTGGCGCCTGGGTGAGGCCGCGGGCAGGTAGCTGGGCGGTCAGGGCCCCGGGCCGCCGCCTGAGGGAGGCCGGGGCAGGCGCCCAGGGGGGGCCGGGGCAGGCGCTTAGGGAGGCGCCGGGGCTGGCGCCCGGGTGAGGCCGGGGCAGGCGCCCAGGGGGGCCGGGGCAGGCGCTTAGGGCCTAGGAGCCGGCCCGTCAGGGCCGGTGGGGCGGTCAGGGTTTGCGGTGCTTGGTCCAGCGGACCCGCCAGTCCAGGGGGTCGCTCCTCGGCATCTCGCTCAGCGTCCGGTTCAGTAGCGTCAGTGTCGCAGTTGCCCCCCAGTCGTCGACCGCACCGTGCAGGTGGAGGGCGATCTGATCTCGGGCGGCCTCGATGGTTATCCGGTCTCCCCCTGCCGCCTCGATCAACGCACCGACTGCGCCGTCGGACGCCCCTGGCTTCGACAATAGGGCAGCCTGCTCGGCGATGGCTTCGGGGGTGGCGGTGGTCACGATTCCGAGATCGTAGCCAGCTGCCCGTCGCTCAGGGCGAACCGATCCGGCTCAAGCCGGCTGCCGGAGCAGGTTGGTGCGACCCCACTCGGCGAGGTGCCGCCAGGCCAGCGCGTCACCTCCGAGCGCGTCTCCGATCAACGTCATCATGAAGCTGGCGCCCGGTGCCAGCGTGGTGGTCAGGTGCCCCGGGCTTCCGCCTGGCTCGGTTACGTCGAGCCGCCAGAACCCCTCGATCCTGTCCTCGGAGATCCGAACGCTCACCGCGTGCCGGTCGGGCAGCAGAACGAACTGCTCGGCGAGCACCTGCTCGCCATCTGCAACGATATGCACTTTATGCCCCTACCCTTGTTGGTGCCCACCAACCGGCTCCAGCATACGCCTACGGTCCAGCTAGAAGAGAGGCTACGGCGAAGATTCGGCGAAACGGGAAAACCGTCCGCCCACCCCCATCAGTCGGATAGGCGGCCCGCAGGAGGCTCGAATAGGCGGCGAGGAACTCCTCGGTATCGCCCCTCCGGCCCTTGGCTTCGAGGGCGGTCAGAGCGGGGCGGAGCCCGGTCCCCCGGAGCCATTGCAGTACCGCGTCCGGGCCATCGAGCACGTGCAGGTAGGTGGTCTCCCAGACGTCAGCCTGCGCCCCCGTCGCGGCGAGGGCCGAAAGATATTCGCCGGGCGACAGCACGGGCGGGTCTCCGGTCAGATGGCCGAGCACGTCCCGCCAGCGGTCCGAGGCCGCCAGGCGGGCGAGGATGGTATGGCTCGGTTCGGCGAAGTTGCCGGGGACCTGGAAGGCGAACACCCCGCCCCGGGCGAGCGCGGCCATGAACCGGGGAAACAGGCCGGCGTGCCCGGGAATCCACTGGAGGGTGGCGTTCGACAGCAGGACGTCAACCGGCCCGTCCGGTCGCCAATCGCGGACGTCCTGCCGCACGAAATCCAACCGGCCGGGTATGGCCACGGCCCGGGCCTGCTCGATCATCTCGGCCGAGTTGTCGACACCCAGGATAGAGGCATCCGGCCACCGGTCGAGGAGCTTGGCAGTCATGTTGCCCGGACCGCAGCCGAGATCCACTACGTGGTTGGGTGCGGGGTGAGCGATGCGGGCGAGAAGGTCGGCGAACGGCCGGCCTCTTTCGTCCTCGAACTTCAAGTACTGCCTGGGGTCCCAGGTTGTGCTCATCGGGAGGATAGTAAGCGGAGCTCGCGCATACTGTGTGCGCTTAACCCGCTCCTAGCGGGTTAAGCGCACAAACTATGCGTGCGACTGCCGTTGGTGACTGCGTTCACCGGGATTTCATTCGAAGAGATCTTCCTTGAAGAGGTTGATGGGAGGCGCCGGCGACCACTCCATCACCCCGGGCCAGTGCAGGAAGCCCATGGAGGCCCAAGTGCCACCGTCGACGTACATCGTGGTCCCGGTTATCCACGACGACAGGTCGGAGGCGAGAAACACCACTGCGTCCCCGAGTGAGTCAGCGGGAGGAGCCTCACCCATGGGGACGTACATGCCATAGGACCGGCCCAGCAGTTCCGGCGACAGTGCGCCGATCGCTCGGCTGACCTCCTCGGGCACGGAGTTCATGGTCGTCTCGCTGGGCGTAGTGTCAGGGGCGACCATGTTCACCCGGATGCGCTCGGGCGCTAATTCAACGCCAAGAGCCCGGCTGAAGTTGGTCAGGCCGGCTTTGGCTCCGGCGTAAGCTGCAATCCCGGCCGCGCCGCGGTGGGCTTCGATGGTGGTGAAGTTGATGATGCTCCCGCCTCGTCCGCCGGCCCGGATCTTCGGAAGAGCCCGGCTGATCGACCGAATGGCCCAACCGAAGTTGCGGTGAACATCCGCCGTCCATTCCTCGGGCGTCGTCTCACCGAAACGGCGGAAATGTACTTCGCCGGCGACGTTGACGACAATATCGAGGCGGTCGAAGTCCTTATCGAAAGCGGCGTAGAACTCGTCGAGCTGTTGCGGGTCGAACGCATCCGTCACCCGGCCCGTCGCCCGACGCCCCAGCCGCTCGATTGCTGCTCGTGTGTCGTCGATGGCATCCGCCTTGCGATCGCAGAAGGCGATATCTACGCCGGCTTCGGCCAGCGCCAAGGTTATGGCTGCGCCGACCCCCGAGGCTCCGCCTACGACCGCGGCCACCTTGCCATCCAACTTGGCCCTTTCATCGAGATAACCCACGGTCGTGCCCTCCAGTTCCGGTAGTTCGGCGACAACCTAGCGGCGCTGGCCAGGGCCAGGGTGTGACCGCACTTCGAAAAGGGGGCGGCGTTTGTGCGGCCGGATCGAGAAACGCCCGGACGGACCTGAGGCGGGTACCGAGGCATGGCCACTGACGGATTGCCTTGCCGTGCCTTTACCTATCGAGGCGTCAGGCTTACGACCGCGTCCAGACCGCTCGGTTCGGCCTGGCGCAGTTCGACGCTCAGGCCGTTGCGGACGGCGAGTTGCCGGACTATGGCCAGGCCCAGCCCGCTGTGACCGGACGGGCGCTCCGGACCCTGCCAGAACCGATCAAATGCCCGGCGCCGGTCCTCAAGGCTCATGCCCGGACCCTGGTCGACGACGTGTATCTCGGTGCGGTTTCCTTCGCCCGAGGAGAGGCTCACGATGATCCGGCCATTCGGAGGGCTGACCTCGACGGCGTTCGCCAACAGATTGTCGAGTATCTGATCCAGATCACCTGGTATGAGCCGGCAGATAGAGGAGCGAGGCGGGGCGTCCTCGTGAACCAGTTCGATGTTGCGCTCCGATGTGAGAGCCGACCAGCTCTCGCATCTCTCCCGTATCACCTCGGAAATGTCGATCTCGCGCCGTTCGACCGTCTCCTGGTCTGCTCGACCCAACACCAGCAGCCCATCGACCAGACGGGACAGGCGTTGCACCTCTCGACCGACGGCCGAGATGGCGTCGGCACTGTTGTCGTCGGCGGCCGCTTCCAGATTCTCGATCCGAAGTCGCAGGGCGGTGAGAGGCGAACGAAGCTGATGTGACGCGTCAGCAACGAAGCGTTTTTGCGCGGTGACCAGCTCGTCGAGGCGGCTCGCCATCTGGTTGAACCGGCGGGCGAGAGACCTGATCTCCGGAGGTCCCTCACGATCGCGGGCCCTTACGGCGAGGTCTCCCTCGCCCAGCCGGCCTACCGCCCACTCGAGACGGCCCAGCGGCTGTGACATGGACCGGGCCAGTATGATGCCGACAACGGCTGATACGACCATGGCTCCCACCGCGAATACGGCCAAGGCCAGCCAGATATCGTGGATGCGATCCTCGGTGAACGCGGCGGGCGTTCCGAGGATGACCGCGCCGAGCGAGCCGCCGTCGGAAGCGATCGGCACCGAGGCGACGGCAAAGGGGCGGCCTTCGTCTGAGGTGAACATGGTTGCGGACTGCCCCTTCAGGGCACGCTCGGCGAGGTTCTTCCATTCGTCCTGACTGTCAGCGTGGGCGTCCGAGCTGGACGCGGCCATGATCGCTCCGTTCGGGGCCACCACCGTGATCTCACCACCGGTTCTCACCTCGTAGCTCGATACCAGGACGCGCAACGCCGCGGGGTTTGACAGCTCGATGTCCTCGGTCGCGACCGCGGCCAGTCCGTTGGCATCGCGCTCGGCCTGATTGGTTGCGAGGTCATGCTCGAATCGCTGGGCCAGGATCGCCAGTGGTACCTCCAGGATGAGCAGGATGAGAATGGCCATGCCCAGATACGAGATGAGCAGCCGTCTGGTCACTTAGCCGGGGGACTCGGCCTTTCCCCTCGGCGCTCCCGAGCTGTTCAGAAGGGGGTCGCCCAGACGTAGGCCCACCCGCCGTACGGTCTCGATCCACTCAGGATGGCCGAGCTTTCGACGCAAAGAGGCTACGTGGACGTCCAGCGTTTTGGTCGGCCCGTACCAGTGGGGGTCCCACACCTCTTCGAGGATGGTTTGCCTCGTCACGACTCCCCCGGGATCGTCGGCGAGCAGGGCGAGCAGGTCGAACTCCTTTCGGGCCAGCCCGATCTCGTTCCCGTTCACGAAGATCCGACGGGCCCGGCGGTCTATCGTCAGGGCCCCGAGCACCTGGACCGCTGGCAGGGTCTGGGGCTCCCCCACCCGGCGCATGACCGCCCGGATGCGGGCGACCAGCTCTCGGAACCCGAACGGCTTGACCAGATAGTCATCAGCCCCTAGCTCGAGGCCGATGACCCGGTCTCCCTCAGACCCGCGGGCGGTTACCACGAGGATCGGGACGGCTGAGCGGGCCCTCAGCTGCTGGCACACGCTGTAACCATCTATGTCCGGTAGAGCCAGGTCGAGAAGCACGAGATCCGGTCTCGGTGCCGCCAGGGCGGCGGCGCCCGTTCCCACCCGCTCGACATTGAAGCCTTCCCGGATCAGACCTTCGACGAGTGGCTCGGCGATCGCGTCGTCATCCTCCACCACGAGAACCTGCATCGGAATAGGATTGCATGGAGTTGGTCGTCATGGGGCTGCAGGTTGACGGCGGGGGTCGCCGGCTGCAATGGCATTACGCTGTCACTGGTGAGTGACGCCGACGGCCGCCTGGTTCAGGAGTTGCTCGACGCTTCGCCGGACGCACTGGTTGTCGTAGGGCCCGACGGTCTCATCGAGTCGGCCACCCAGGCGGTCGGGTCCCTCCTCGGGTACCGGCCGGGCGAGCTGGTCGTCATCCGGTTCAAATACTGCTACCAGCGACTCGGCAGGCGATACATGTCCGCCATCGCCAGTCGTACTTCGATCGTCCCGAGGTCCGTCCGATGGGGCTGGGATTGGACTTCCGCGCCCGGCGGAAAGATGGGACAGAACTACCGGTCGACGTCAGCCTGGTCCCGAAGGTCCGTGGCGGCCGGTGGCAGATCGGGGCGTTCGTCCGCGACGCCACCGAGCGGCGAAGGAACGAAGACCTCCACGCCTATGTAAATGAGATAAGCCGGAGTGCGCTCTCTGGTGATGACACCCGGGTATATACCTCCCGATGCTGGCCGAAGACGGACCAGTGGGAGCGCTCGTCCTGGCCCGCGAGTTCGGCGGGTTTCCGTTCTCCCCGGGGTGAGACGGCTGCGGCTGAGGTGTTCGCGTCGGCGGCGGCCATCGTCCTGGCCCTGGGTTCGGCCCGTCAGTCGCTCGAGGCTCTCCGCATGACCTCCGAGCACGAAAGGATCGCACGGGACCTTCATGACGTGGTGATACAGCGTCTGTTCGCCCTGGGGATGCGGCTTCAGGCTGCTGAGCGCTTGGCCCAGGGTCCGGCGGCGAAGCGTATCCGGGAGACGGTCGATGCCATCGACGAGGTGATCCGGGAAATTCGTGAGACCATTTTCGATCTCAACCGACGGGACTCCTCCGACCCCGACCTCCGAGGACAGCCCTGGTCTCGCGTGCCATCTGCACGTCTTCGCGAGATGTCACCACTACTGTCGCGACTCTGGCGTCAGCGCCGGTTATGTCTGAGTCGCCGGTAGCGGCTCGGTTGAGTCCATCGTCGATGAATATGCCGAAGAAGCCTAGGCCGATAACGGCCGAGCGTCGCACTTGCGGGGCGTGCTCCCCCGTTCCGCCGGTGAAGGCGAGGATGTCCAGGCCGCCGAGCGAGGCAGCCATGGCCGCAATCGATTGGGCCAGCCGGTGGGAGTACACCTCGAAGGCCAAGACACCTCGGTCGTCTCCGCCGTACATGGCGGCGAGGACGTCTCGCATGTCTCCAGAGCCCCCGCTCAAGCCGGCGAGCCCACTGTGATGCTCGAGCGCATCCCCCACTTCGGAGGCAGTGAGTCCGCCGTGCTCGATCAACCAAAGGAGCAGGCCAGGGTCGATTGAGCCGGCCCTGGTTCCCATCACCAGGCCTTCGAGCGGGGTGAAGCCCATGGTCGTGTCGATTGAGCGGCCACCGAGCACGGCGCAAAGGGAGGCTCCCGATCCGAGGTGGCACGTGACAATTCGGGGCTCACTCCATGGGACTCCAGAAATCTCCGCCGCCCGACGCGAAGCAAACGCATGGGAAAGTCCGTGAAAGCCATATCGTCGCACCGGCCACCGGGTTCGCCAGCTCTCCGGAATGGCGTAAGTGTGAGCCGAGCGGGGGAGCGTGGTGTGAAAGCCAGTGTCGAAGCAGGCGACCGCGACGGTGTCGCCGAGGAGCGTTCGGGTCGCTTCGATGCCCGCCAGGGCGCGAGGTTGATGGAGGGGGGCCAGCTCGCTGAGTCCGGCGATGCCGGCCGTGACGCTTGTGTCAATTATCGTGGCCGACGTGTACCGGTCGGCCCCATGCACGACCCGGTGGGCCACGGCGTCGACCTGCTCGATGTCGGCGACGAAATCACTGATAGGCCCGGTGTCGCCAGACTCCCAGCGCTCGACGTCTCTTCGGGCAACGGTGCTGTCATCTGGGCCGATCAGGCTCAACTTGAGGCTGGAGGAGCCCGTGTTGACGACCAACACGTTCATGGCCGTTCTATGTGGCCGTGCTCAGTGCGACCACGTCCAGTCGGTGACGTCCGGTATATCCTCCCCGTGCTGGCGGGTCCAGGCCCGAGCGGTGGTCCCGGCATCGATCATCTCCTGCCTGAGCAGAGCGGCGCGTTGGCCGAGTACGGGAACCCGGTCGATCACGTCCATCACGAGGTGGAAACGGTCCATGTCGTTCATCATGACCATGTCAAAAGGGGTAGTGGTCGTACCTTGCTCCTTTTAGCCGCGCACGTGGCCGCCTGCCTCATGACGACCCGGGTGAGCCGTCCACCCCAACGATGATCCTGTTGCGCTTCATATCGTGCTATCCCTTGCTCGTTGACGAAGCTTGGTCCACCACTCGACCTGCTACCGGCCCGACCAATGGCCCCAGATTGTCCCGATGACGAGATGCCGGCCTAGGGCCGAAAGTCACATGTGCCCCCGATGTGCACCGATCGGGAGAGTAGCGCGACAATGCGAGGATGCAACCGGGGCCGTTGTCCGACAACGTACTCAGCTCGGTCATGACTACCTCGGTAGCGTCAGTCGACGCCACGGCAACGATGCGCCAGGCGGCTGGATCTCTTCGGGATTTTGACGTCGGAACGCTGGTAATTATGGAGGGTCCCGAAATCGTGGGGATAGTTTCCGAGCGCGACGTGGTATGGGGGCTGGCCACCGATGCTGACCCAGACGCGACGCGAGTGGCAGACATCATGAGCAAGACCCCGAGGTACGCGACGCCCAGCGAGACGGTTGGAAGCGCAGTGTCGACCATGCTCACTGCTGGTATCCGCCACCTGCCGGTGGTCGAGGACGGAGAGCTTGTTGGCATTGTTTCCATGCGGGCGTTGCTGGCCCAGCAGCAGGTGCCGCACCGGTAGAAGCTGACTTCGCAACAACGTGCGACCCGGGAAGCGCAATGGCTTCCCGGGTCGCGTTTACCGGACCAAACAGGACTCTGGCTTGAAACCTGACGCTCAGGCCATCGCCGCTGCCTCCCGCCCTGCACCAACGGGGCCGAATGGAAGGGCCGGAAGGCTCTGATCACGACACGACCGTGCGGCTCTATGTAGAACGGCTCCGCATGGGTCGTTTGGCCCTAGCCGGCTCTTTCGCCCACGTGAGATGCTGAGGGAGACTAGGTGAGAGGAGTTGTCATGAGTACCTCGGAGCGTCAGGACGAAGCGCTAGAAGTGGTACCGGGAGCCTTTGAGGAGATCGAAGAAGGCGAGTGCTGGCGGCTACTGGCCTCACAGCCAGTTGGGCGCGTAGCACTTATTGTGGGTCACTACCCCGTCGTCTTTCCTGTTAATCATGCGGTCGATCGACGAGGAATTGTCTTCCGGACGGGAGCTGGTACCAAGTTGTGGGCTATTCACCGGTCCAACGTCACCTTCGAGGTCGATGATTTTGACATGGTCAACCACACTGGATGGAGTGTCATGGTGAAGGGTTCGGCGCGAGAACTCGCGCCTGAGGTCAACCGGGATCTGGTGGCGAGCGCCGAGTCCACCGGCGCCACTCCCTGGGCGCCGGGCCGGCGCGAGAGCGTCGTCAGGATCGTACCCGACGCCGTGACCGGTCGCCGGATTCGCCCAAGCGCGCCACCATCCATCCCGGACTCACCCACCAGCGCGTAGGCCGAGCGGCGACCGAGTAGCAAAGAGCGAAAGGCTCCAGGGTCAAAAGTGGACGAGCAGCAGCCGCCGGTCACCCAGTTCGAGATGTCTGCCTGCGAGTGCGATGCCGTGCTGTTGGATGGGGGGACGGTCCACGTCCGCCCCATCACTCCCGACGATGAAGCACGACTGCGGGTCTTTCACTCTCGGTTGTCACGCGAGACCATCTACCTCCGCTTCTTCGGGGGCCATTCTCACCTCACCGCGACGACCACCAAGGGCGGGGGATCGCCACGTTCCTGCTCGAACACCTGGCGGGGTATGCCCTTTCGCAAGGCGTCACGGTGTTCGTGGCCCAGACCATGCCGGAAAACCACCAGATGCAGGAGGTGTTCAAACACGTCGAATTCGGCGTGCGCTCCCGGTTCGACCACGGCGTCGTGGAGGTTCGGATGGACCTCGTGGGTGATCAAGGCTTGGCAAACTGGTGTCACCCGGGTTGACCCGCTCGACGAGCTGTTCGACCAGAAGTCGCAGAGCTTGCGCCGGCCCCGGGATCGTCCCTAGTCGGTCCCGGCTCGTCCGGGAGCCAATGACGCCCGATCTCCTCCGGCTACAGGTAGGCAGAGGAAGGAGAATCCACCCTGACCGTGACCGATGGTGTGACGGCAGGGCCGTAGACCGACTCCGATGCCCGGATTCTCGTCTGTTCCCAGGTTGCGGGCGAACTGCGGGTGCGAACCACCTGCGATCACCAGCCGGATTCGCGTCCCGGCGACGAAGCGGTGGGCCGCCGGCCGCAGTTTCACGCTGACCGGGCCGGGAGACCGGCCCGGTTCCAGCCGGAGGTATCCTTCCGTCAGGTTGTGAGAGCGCTCCTCAACGTCCACCTCCGATATCCGGGCGAAGACGTCTGCGTGGGGGTTGTCGCTCGAGTGGGCCAGCTCGAGGATCGGCGCACCCATGATCTCGAGGTCGTCCTTCAGGGGACGGCTGGTGTAGCAGGCCACGTCGGCGCGGGTAGCAAGCTCCGTGTCGTCCACCGTGCACCGGAGCTCCATGAGGGGTCCGCCGGAGATGGGTGTCGGCCGGGACGGATCGAAAAGGAACGACGACGACGGGGCATCCTCTCCCGGAGGATCTGTCGAGAGGTCCCCGTGAGGACCGAGAAAGAGCCTCCCGCTCGAGGTGGTCGGCGGCCAGCCGGGTAGGTCTCGCCACTCGTCTGCTCCGGTGACGAACACTCGCACCGGGCTGGCGCGCCTTTCTCGGTCCCGTTCCGACCAGATGCTCCTCCAGCCAGTCGAACGTTTCCGTCGTGGTGATGCGGGCTGCCCCGGTTCCCACCGCAAGGTGCGACCACGGACCCACCGTCATCGCAACGTCTAATCCTCGCTCGCGGAGACGCGAGTACTGATCCACTGTCTGCTCGAGGAACAGGTCCTGCCAGCCGCTGAAGAGGAGGATGGGGATGCCCGCCCGCTCGACTGCGCCGCCCAGATTCATCGGCTCCCAGAATGGGTCGCTCAAGTCGGGCCGGGTGACCCAATCGGTGTACCACGGGGCCCTGCCTTCCAGGTGGCTGCTGGCGGCTCCGGCGAGTGGCAGCTCGTTCATGGCCCCGGAGTTACGCCTCTGGGCCGTAGCCATGCGCACAGACCCCCGCAAGGCGCCGCCGTCTTCCTGGTGGACGATCATGTAGCTCCAGGCCAGGAAGTCGAGGCGGAAGGCCCCCGTACCCCAGGCGTGCTGGCTGAAGTCGTGCGGCGCGATCGATATGACCGCCGCGGCCATCTCCTTCGGCGGGTCCATCAGCAACGCCCACTGGGTGAAGCCGAGGTAGGAGCCCCCGACGGTGGCGAACCTGCCGGTGAACCATCGCTGGTCGCGCATCCAGGCGACGACGTCGCGACCATCGTCGACCTCGCTCACCATTGGGTAGAACACGCCCCCCGAACCGAAAGTGCCGCGGCTAGAGACATAGAGCGCGTTGTAGCCTCGAGCGGCGAAGATCCGGGCAAACGCCATGGCCTGCAGAAGCGAACGGCCGTAGGGACCTCGAATGAGCAGAGTGCCCATGGGCTCCGCGCTCGGCTGGTACAGATCGGCAGCCAGCTCGACACCATCTCGCATCGGCACCCGTACCCCGCGGGTGATCGAATAACTGTTCGTTGATGGGCGAAGGCCGAAGACACGGCCAGCGAGGCGATCGAGGCCCCGTCCGGCCACGCTTGGACGTTTCGCCGATCCCTCCGCGCTCACGGGTACGGACGGACGAGGTCGGGCGAAATGGCCGTGATGCCCGGTACCCCGCAGAGCGCCATGGTTCGTTCCAGGTCCGCCCGCAACTGTCCGAGTACCGCGCTGGCGCCCGCCTCGCCATCTATGGCCAAGCCCCAGACGATGGGTCTTCCGACCATCACGGCCGTTGCACCGAGAGCGAGCGCCCTGAGGACGTCGGCCCCGTTGCGGACGCCGCCGTCGACGTACACCTGCCCCCGTCCAGCAACGGCTTCAACCACGTCCGGCAGGGCTTCGGCCGGGGGGATACACCCGGGCACCTGGCGACCGCCATGGTTGGACACGGCGATGGCGTCCGCTCCCTCGTCCATGCAGCGGGCCGCGTCGTCGCCCCGCAGGATGCCCTTTACCACCAACGGCAGGCCGGTCCAGGCGCGAATCTCGGAGAGGTCGGCGAACGTCAGGTCTGCGGCGTAGTCCCCGGCAACGGCGAGCACGTCGGGGGCATCTTCTGCTGGAGCGAGGTTCGGAAGAGGCAGGCCGCGGTTCAGGGACTGGCCAGGCTGCGGCCGTACCGACGGGTTGCCCGGCGAGTCCACCGTCAGTACAACTGCTTCGCATCCGCACGCCGCAGCCCGCTCGAGACTGGCCCGGGCGAGCCCACGATCACGCCGTACGTACGCTTGCATCCACCGTGCACCGGTTGGGGCCTCGCGAGCGATGTCCTCGATTGATGTGGTGGCTGCCATCGAAACCACGTAAACCACCCCCGCCTTCGCCGCTGCTCGCGCCGTAGCGAGTTCCCCGTCGGGGCAGGCCAGTCGGTGCATCGCTGTCGGCGCGACCACGATCGGAGCCGTTGCGGGGCGCCCGAGGAGGTCGGTCGAGGTCGAAATATTACTTACGTCCCGGAGCATGCGGGGCCGGATCCGGAGCCTTCCCCATGCGGAAACGTTGTTGGCCGGCGAATCTCCTGCTCCACCCCCTATGTAGCCGGAAACGACGGGGTCGAGGGTGGTTGCAGCATCGGCCTCGAGTCGTGATAGATCGATCGCGTTCGGCCGATCATCCTTGTCGGATGACTCGCCCGTCCGGTGCGAAAATGAGTTGGTCAAGTCAGAGTTCCCGCTGCAGGTCCGACGGCTCCGCTGGGTGGGCGGGAGTCAAGCCGGCTGCCTGGGCCACCTCGGCGAGCGCCTCTAGGTGGGCGGCGGCGTCTCCGAACCCCGATCCCATGGTGTTGACAGCAGCGTGTGAGGCGCCGGTCTCGGCCCAGAGGCCCAGCTGTTCGGCGACCCGTTGAGCCCCGCCGTCGTCCCAGATGACCCGTCCTTCCATGCCTATGGTGGCCGGGTCGCGCCCCGCCTGCTCGGCTGCGTCCGCGACCATCCGTTGGGCGTCGTCCAGCCGCGCCCCGGGGGCCATCGATGGAAACCAGCCATCGGCGAGGCGGCCGGCGCGCCGGTAACCCGGCTCTGAGTGACACCCGAACCAGATTGGAATAGGCCGCTGCACCGGCGCAGGAGCCAGTCCGGCTCCGCGCACCCGCTCCCAGCTGCCAGTATACGTGACGGACTGCTCGGTCCACAGCCGTCGCAGCAGCTCGACCTGCTCGGTCAGGCGGCGGCCCCGGTTCCAGAAGTCGCGGCCGAGTGCCTCGTACTCGACGGGGTTCCAGCCCAGGCCGACACCGAGACGCAATCGCCCATCGGTAAGGAGGTCCACCTCAGCTGCCTGCTTGGCGACCAAAGCGGTCTGGCGCTGGGGCAGGATGACGATCGCGGTGGCGAACTCCAACGACGTCAAGCCGGCGAGGTACCCGAACAGAACAAAGGGCTCGTGGAAGGTTGAGTAGAGGTCGTAGGGTCCCCGCCGCTCGAGGTGAATCCGGGGGTCAGCGCCGAGGACGTGGTCGTAGGCCAGCATGTGGGTGAAGCCCAATCGCTCGGCGCCTTGAGCGTAGAAGCGGACGGCCCGGGCACTCCCTCCGAGCTCGGTCTGGGGAAACACCACGCCAACGCGCACGATGGTCACCATATCCGGCTGACCCAATCGAGACCGCGATACCCCTCGAAGCGGACTGAACGTCCGTTCGACGTGACTAACGCCGAAAGGTTTGAGTCTGACGTAGCGTTCCGCCGGCCCGCCACATCAGTCTGGGCGCAGACTGCGCATAAAGAGGCGGACAGCCACTTGCAGGTGATGATCCTGAGTCGCAGTGTCGCGGATGATCCCGAACGAGGCAAGGCGGGCCGGAACTCCGGAAACCATCCCGAGAAATAGCTCGGCGGTGATCTCGGGGTCCTCAACGACAATTTCACCCGTCGCCGCGTGCCGGTTGAGCAGGTCGACCACGAGGTGTTGCCGGGGCCAGGAGTCAGCAGTGTGAGTGCGCCGGGAGATGTCCGGGAACCGCTCCGCTTGAGCGATCGCGATCCGGCTCAGCCTAATGACAGCGGGGTCGAGGGCTCGGCGCAGGGCGGCCCGGGCGATGGCGGTCAGCGCGTCCTCGAGGTCATCGAGGTCGGGCGGCTCCGGCTCCTCAAGGGGCCATCCGGATCGGGTGGCCCAGCCGAGCACCGAGCTGAAGAGGGCTTCCTTGCTGTCGAAGCGGGCGTAGAGCGAGCTCTTGCTGGTCCCGGCGGCCTGCGCTATGGCGTCCATCGTTGTGGCGTTGTACCCATTCTCCAGGAACAACCTGAGCGCGCATTCGCGCACTTCTCGGTCGATCTGGGCCGCCTCCTCCAGGGTGGGGCGACCACCGCGCCTCGGGCGACCGGGTGAATGAGCGGTCTGCGTCATGAACAGAAGTCTGCCGCTGACAGAAACCTGACCAGGTGGTATGGTTTCTCTGTTCGGTCGATGTCGGGGATTCTCATGTCGATCACCGCTATATGGTTGGGCCGGGGTTCCGCGAGGTTCTTCGAGAGGGAGTTGGGATTGTGACTGTTTTAGCGTCTCGAGTGGGTGTCACGGTTTTTGATATTCCGTTTCTGATCCGGGGACGGGTCGTGGAGCCGGGGGAGGACAGCGTGGAGTTCGGGGGCCGGGTGGGCGCCCGTTTCCGTACGCCCGACGCCCGGGCCTATGCCGATCAGCTGGTGTTGGCCGATGCGGGGGCGCTCCGGGATCTGGCCGAAACGCCGATGGATGAGATCATCGACTTCCTGGCCGAGTTGGGGCCGCGGCTAGCGCTGGAGCGCAATCCTCTGATGCAAGCGGCTTTCGACATGGCATTGGAGGCGGGAGAGCTGACCGAGCCCATCTTCGCGCGCGGTCTATGGCCAGTTTCCAGCCCTGTTCGACCGGCACCGGCTGGAGCTGCAGGTAGAGAAGACAGTAGGCAAGGCGTACCTGGACGGCTGGGTCGAGCAAGGTCGACCGGGCCGGTCGACTACGAGGGTGCGGGCGGTCGGCACTCGTAACATGCACATCATCGCGGGTAACGTGCCGATGACGGCGGCCGTGACGGTGATTCGCTCGGCGTTGACCAAGGGCGACTGTCTGATCAAGATGCCGTCCAACGATCCCTTCACCGCCACGGCAATAGTGCGGTCGATGATCGACGTGGACCGTGATCACCCGGTGACCCGGCATTTCGCAGTGGCCTACTGGAAGGGCGGGGACGAGGCGGTCGAGCGGCGGATTTACAAGCCGTCCCGGATCGAGAAGCTGACAGCGTGGGGTGGGATGGCCTCGATGAAGCACATTCAGAAGTATCTGGTTCCGGGTATCGAGTTGATCGCCATGAACCCGAAGCTGTCGATTTCGATCGTGGGGCACGAGGCCCTCGAGGGCGAGGCGGCCATGCAGGAAGCGGCGTCCGGTGTTGCCCACATGGCCGGCCACATGAATCAGACGGCTTGTTCGGCCACCCGCGTCGTGTATGTGGAGTGCGGCACCGACGAGGACGATCTGGATCGCCTGGAGATCTTCGGGCGGGCTATTCACAAGGCTTTCTTCCAGCTCCCCGCGTCAGAGTCGACCACCCCGAAGTGCTCGCAGCCCGATCTGCAGGAGGAACTCGGGGCTATCGCGCTCGAGGACGAGTTCTATCGGGTGATCGGCGACACCGCCTCCGCGGGAGTGGTGGTGTCGCGTACAGAGGAGCCGGTCGATTTCGCCGACCGGTTGACCAACCGCATCGTAAACCTGGTTCCGGTCGCTGATATAGCCAGGGTGACCGGCTGGGTGAGCGAAGAGACCCAGACCGTCGGGGTCTATCCCGAATCGTTGCGGACCGAGCTGCGCCACGACCTGGCTCTGCACGGGGTGCAGAGGACCCTGCCGCTGGGGGCGACCGCGTTCGTCTACACGGGCGAGGACGCTGATCAGACCATCGGCCTGCCCCACGACGGCACCGAGCCCATGCGCCGGATGGTCCGTTGGGTGATAGACCAGTCCGCCGAGGCGGTGTAAGTGTTCTGGGGCGCGCTGGCGGTCGCGGACTAACGGGAGCTAGAGGGAGGTCGTAATGGCGCAGGTGTCGGTGTCGGTGTTGGATCCTGAAAATCTGGCAGGTTGGCCAGCAGTTCCGTTCGACGTGCTCTTCGGGTTGTCGCGCTCTGAGGTCGAGCCGCGGCAACAGGAGGCTTTGGTCCGCCGGTTCGAGCAGTTGCGCCCGGTGGTGACGGCGCTGGACAAACTGGCGGCCCGCCAGGGGGTGGACCGGTTGGTGGAGCTCGATGATGTGGTGCCCGTGATGTTCGATCATCGGGTGCTGAAGAGTTATCCGTTGAGTTTGATCGAGAAGCGCCAGTTCGACCGGTTGACCGGGTGGCTGGACCGGCTCACCGCTCATGATCTGTCGTCGGTGCCCGTCGGCGGGTTGGCCGGTGTGGACGAGTGGATCGAGCGTCTCGATAGTGCAGGGATGATCCTGGGTCACACGTCGGGGACCAGCGGGAAGCTCAGCTTCATTCCTCGTTCCAATCGCGAGTGGCCGGCGTGGCGTGACGCCTACCGGCAGATGCGCTGGTCCGCATCGGGCGTCGACACTGTGAGCGAGAACGTACCGTCGTTCGCTCCGACTTACCGGGCGGGTCATCACATGTCGATCAAGATGGGGTTGTTGTACTCGCGCTATGAGGCGGCGGGGGAGGCGGGCCGGCACGTGCTCTACGACTACGCCATGTCGTCGGATCTGATGTCGCTGGCGGGCCGGTTGCGCCAGGCCGAAGAGCGCGGCGAGCTGGACAAGCTGGACATCGACCCGGCGTTGCTGGCCAAGCGGGCCCGGCTGATCGAGGCCAGCCGTCATCGCGACGAGGACCTGGAGCGGTGGTTCACCAAGCTGGCCCAGGAGTACCAGGGGCACAAGGTGTGGATAGCGGGGTTAAGTGCGGAGATGACCCGTCTGGCCCTCCGCGGTCAGGAATCCGGGATCCGCTGCCAGTTCGCCCCCGGCTCGGCTCTGCTCACCGGCGGTGGCATGAAAGGCTACGCCGCGCCGGCCGATTGGCAGGAGCGCATCATGGACTTCTACGGGGTCAGGCGCATCTCGAGCATGTACGGCATGTCCGAGTGCATGGGCACGGCGCCGCGCTGCACCGAGGGCTACTACCATTTCTTCCCCTATACCATCCCGTTTCTGCTCGACGCCGACTTCGTGCCCTTGCCCCGAAAGGGCACCCAGACCGGACGCATGGCCGTGTTCGACCTGCTGGCGGAGACCTACTGGGGCGGGTTCATCACCAGCGACCGGGTCACCATGCACTGGGACGAAGACTGCCAGTGCGGCTGGAAAGGCCCCCGCCTCGGCCCCGACATCGCCCGCTACAGCGACATCGAAGGCGAAGACGACAAAATCACGTGCGCCGGAACGGCCCAGGCCTACAACGACTTCATGGACTACATCAGCGGAACCTGACCACTCTTTCGCTTCGGTGCGGTGCAGGGCCGCACCTAACGCGGGCGCGGCACGAAACCTGAGAGTATGACTGCTTTGCTGTCGGTCGCGGCCTGGCGGATGGGCCGGGCGGCCCGATAGCCCGTCGAGTCGTACCATTCTCGGGCTTTTTCGACCGAATCGAACTCGAGAACGATGGTGCGATCGCCGTGCCATTCGCCCTCGAGGACCTCGACGTTGTCGTCGGCGACCAGCACAGTGGCCTGATGCTCGATGATCGTGGGCCCGGACAGCTTGCTGTACTCCTCCATGGCGGCGGGGTCGTGTATGGCCTCGGTCACAATCACATAGCCCTTCGGCACTTGAAGCGCCTCCCTCGATGTCTTGACCCGACGATACGGATTAGGGCTATTCTAGTTGTTAGTCAGATGACCAAATCGACTCCCCCCACATCGAGGTGCGAGGGCAGGCGTCGCGGCAGGAGTGAACTATGACTGAAGGCCCCGGGCCCCGTGGGCGCCGCCGTCTCGAGGACACCCTAGCCATCCAGGATGTCGTCGTGCGATATGGATACTTTGTCGACGACCGGGATTGGGACGGGTTCGACGAGGTTTTCACCGACGACGCCGTCGTCGACTTTCGTGATCAACGCACCGACCCACCGAGTGGGCTGGCTCCGCTCACCGGCCGTGACGAAATCCTGCGCTACTACCGCGACCTGTTGACCCACCCGTACCAGCACATGCTTGTCAACCATCAGATCGACGACGTCTCGGAGGACGAAGTCATCGTGCGCTCCAAAGCCCTGCTTCCCATCCCTGGTCAGATCGTGTTCGACACTTCCTATCGCGACGTTGTCGTTCGGACCGCGAAAGGCTGGAGGATCAAGCACAAATCCATCAAGAGCTACAACCAGGATCCGGCTCCGTGGGCGGCGGCCCAGCGGGACATCTGGAGAGCCCGTGGCGCCGAGTTCGTATAGGCGCCCGGACCACTTGTGACCACTGGTTGACGAGATCGTTCGGGCACGGTATCTCGACAATCTGGTGAAACAGGGGGATGGGTGGCTCTTGTCCGAAAGGACGTTGGTCCACGACTGGAGCCACGTCGGTCCGGCCGACGAACGCTGGTGGTGGGAGCAGCCGGGTTCTTCGGCGCTCACTGGTGAACGTGGAAGTGGCGATCCCAGCGTGGGCTTCCTGGCCCAGGATTGAGGGCCTCTGTTCAGGTTACGGAGGGCCGGCTGCTCGTTGATGAGCGGTCTGGTAGTCGCCAGGCGTGACCTCTTCGAACCATACGGCTTGGCCCATGGAGAGGGCGGTGTGAAGCACGTACGAATCGGCGCTCCCGCCGTGCCAGTGCTCCTCGTCGCTCGGGGCGTGGACCACGTCGGCGGCCTCGATGAAGAAGGCCTCTCCCGCCCGATTCGCCACAAGCCCGCGGCCCCGGACCACGCTTAGAACCTGGCCGCCGGAATGCGAGTGCCAGAACGTGCGGCTGCCCGGAGCGAAGAACACGTTTCCGATCGAAAGTCCGGTTTCAGCGAGGACCGGGTCGAGGAACACCGTGCCGGTGAAGGTATCGGTGCGAGCCTGCGAGGGCTGACCTTCTGGCCGACCCCGTACCACCTTCATCCCGCGACCCTCCTCTCCTTGCCGGCGATGCGGCGCCAGTATACGGTCTCACGCCGACCCCGGTCCTGTTCCCCGGGGGAACTAGTGACGGCGTCGCCGGCCGGGCGAGGGGATCAGCCGCCTTTGTAGACCCGGCCGTCTTTCATAACGAAGCTCACCAACTCGGTCATGGTGATGTCCTTCGTAGGGTCGCCGGGCACAGCAATGATGTCGGCGAGCAGCCCTGGAGCCAGGCGGCCGCGATCGGTCACCTGGAGGAGTTCGGCGGAATTGACCGTGGCTGCTTGCAGGGCGTGTAGCGGGGTCAATCCCCGACGTACCATGGCCGCCAGTTCTTTGGCGTTTTCGCCGTGAGGTATACCGGGGGCGTCGGTCCCGCAAGCGATCTTGACCCCGATAGCGGCCGCCCGGCCCAGCATGGCCTTGGCGATCGGGTACACCATGGCCGCCTTGGCCTGGATGTTCGGGGGGGACTTGCTGACATCGAGGCGGTCGGCCAGGAAGGTGGTCGTCACCAGGAACGTGCCGTTGTCCACCATCATCTTGAGGGTCTCGTCGCTGGCGAGAAATCCGTGCTCGATGCAGTCCACTCCCGCCCGGATACACGCCTGGATACCCTGATCGCCGATGGCGTGAGCCGCCGTGCTGATACCGGCGCGATGAGCCTCGTCCACGATGGCTTCCAACTCCTCGTCCGAGTACTGCTGGGCGCCCGGGGCGGTGCTGTGCGACATTATGCCCCCGGTCGCCGAGATCTTTATCTGGCGAGCCCCGTGCTTGATCTGATAGCGCACGGCCTTGCGAACTTCGGGGACACCGTTGGCGATGCCCTCTTCCACGCTCAGCGGCATGATCCCGGGAGCAAAGTTCTGGAACATCGAGGCATCAAGATGACCACCCGTAGGGGTGATGGCGTGCCCGGCGGCCACGATCCGGGGACCGTCGATCCACCCCTTCTCAATGGCCGAGTTCAAGGCCACGTCCAGCATGTAACCCCCGGTCTTGACCATCAGACCGAGATTGCGCACCGTCGTGAAACCGGCCTCCAGAGTTATCCGGCAGTAACCCACGCCCATCAATGTGCGCAGCACCGGGTCGATCTTCACCCCGTGTGCCGGATCCCACGTTTCGTCCCGGTTGCCGATCAACATGTTCAGC
Source organism: uncultured Actinomycetota bacterium (assembly GCA_963783945.1). GTDB lineage: Bacteria > Actinomycetota > Acidimicrobiia > Acidimicrobiales > Palsa-688 > CAWAPS01. Next base: position 711,374 of record CAWAPS010000002.1, on the reverse strand, counting down.
TCCATGTCCATCAGCCCCGGAAGCAAGGTCACGTCACCAAGGGAGATCTCCCGGGCTCCCGCCGGCACTTCGGCGGGGTTGACCGACTCGATCAAATTGTCCCGGACCACGATTACCGCGGGCGAGCGAACCTGACCCGAATCGGAGCTGATATCCAGCCACCGATCGGCCCGCAAAACGACCACGTTTCCCTCGTTGCTTTCCGTCATGTCGTCACACCCTCACTCGCATACTTATAGACCCGGCACTCGAGCCCACCCGGCACAGACAGTCATGGGTGGTCAACCGAACATACACAACCACAGGCGGTGGCAGGCCGCCCCCAACAGCTTCGCCCCGAGAAGCACCTCAGCGCAAACACGGGCCCGAAGCCTCCGGGGACTGTCGGTCCTGTCACTGCAGATCGGGTCATCCTCGGAGCGCACCTGGCATGAAGATCAGCGGCACTGGAGTATGGAACATCGGCCTGCACTTCGGGGACTCCCCGGGAGGCGACTGAGGCCCCCGGGGGCCTTTACCCGGCAGGCCTGGCGGCGGCTCACCCCGGCACTGACCGGTCTCTGACCCCGTCAGGCTCAGGTGGTCAGTGAGCTTATGGCGTCGCCGATGAGCTTTACTCCGATGACCAGGCAAAGCACGGCCATGACCGCGGTGTTGCTCCGGGCCAGCCAGGTCTTGACTCCGTCCAGGATGGCCGCAGCCCGGTCGCCCATCACGAAATAGATCACCAGAGGGGCGGCGACCCCCACGCTGGCGAGCAGGGTGAAGATGACCCAGGCCACCACCTGGTCGCCGCCGGAAACCCCGGTGCCGGCCACGGCCGCGGCGCCGCCCACTATCAACAGGAGGTTCTTGGGGTTGATCGTTCCCAGTAGCACGGCCAGCCCCCCCGCCCTGACGGGGTTGATGGAATCGATCATGCCCATCCACTTCGGCATGGCGGCTTCGGCGTCAGCGGATGGTCTGGCCCTCCACTCTCGCAGGGCCACTAGCAGCAACAGGACACCCAATCCGATCTTCAGCCAGCTCACCCAGTCCTCCGGCTGTCCCTGGCTGCTCGATTTGGCCGGACCGGCGATCGCCAGCAACACCGCCCCACCGGCGGCGATCCCCGCCATCCAGCCCGCCAGGAACGTCAGGCCGTTGGCTTTCGCCCGCGGGGTTATCAACATCAAGACCATCGCGATGATCGGCATCGGAGACAGCGCGACACCGACGGCGAACGGCAACGACTGGCCGATCGCCTCACCCATCCGGGCAATTCCTCGCACGAATATCGGGACCGCTTCCGGGATGCACCAGCAAGACCTCCGACACCAAGGATCTCGAGATGCCAGATATTAGGGAAAAGACTCCAGAAGCGCTCAGGCCGACCGAGGAGGAGGGGGACTCGAAGACCACGATCGACAAGCATGCTCTTGACCGCGTTACCTGCCCGTGCTAAGCACCTGTTCAGCCACCGGGGGTCTACAGGGGTCCGGAAGATGGTCGTGCCAGGTGCCCTGATCCTCCCCGGCGAACATCCACCGGCAAAAGGAGGTCGACCTGTGGACAACGTCACGGCAGCGGGCGCCGGTCCGAGCACCCTCTATTACGACCCCTACGACATCGATATATATGCCGACCCGTACCCGGTGTTTCGCCGCCTTCGTGAGGAAGCACCGTTGTACTACAACGAAAAGCACGACTTCTACGCGCTCAGTCGCTATAGGGATGTGGAGCGTGGCCTGGTGAACCCACAGAGCTTTCTTTCGGGGCGGGGCGCCGTGCTCGAGATGATAAAGGCCGACCTGGAGCTTCCTCCCGGAACGCTCAATTTCGAGGATCCCCCGATCCACACGGCTCGTCGAGCGCTCCTTTCACGGGTGTTTACACCAAAGAAGATGAACGCGTTGGGACCTCAGGTCCGCGAATTGTGCGCCCGGAGTCTCGACCCACTTGTCGGCCGCGGCGGGTTCGATTTCATCGCCGACCTGGGCGCCCAGGTCCCCATGCGGGTAATCGGAATGCTGCTGGGCATCCCGGAACAGGACCAGGAGCTGGTGCGCGACTTTGTCGACGAGGGCCTGCGTACCGAACCCGGCCAACCCCAGGAGTATCCGAGTGGCTTTTTCAGCGGCGAGATATTCGCCGACTATGTCGAGTGGCGGGCCGAGCATCCCTCTGATGACCTGATGACCGAGCTGCTTGCGGCTGAGTTCGAGGACGAGAACGGTACGACCCGCAGGCTGACCGGCAGCGAGATCCTGAGCTACGTAAACGTGCTGGCGGCAGCGGGCAACGAGACCAGTACCCGTCTGATCGGGTGGACCGGCAAGCTGTTGGCGGAGCATCCGGACCAGCGGGCTCAGCTCGTCGAGGATCCATCCCTCATTCCCAACGCCCTCGAGGAGATCCTGCGTTACGAACCTCCAGCCCTGCAGATAGGCCGGTACGTGGCGCGCCCAGTCGAGTACTACGGACAGAAGGTACCTGAGGGCAGCGCCATGCTTTTCATCGTGGCCGCGGCCAACCGCGACGACCAACGTTATCCCGACGGTGACAGCTTCGATATTCGACGCAAGATAGGCTCCCACCTCACCTTTGGGTACGGCATTCATTTCTGTCTCGGCGCCGCCCTGGCCCGGCTGGAAGGACGAATCGCCCTCGAGGAGGTGCTCAAGCGGTTTCGCGAGTGGGAGGTCGATTGGGAACATGCCAAGCTGGCGACCACTACGACGGTGCGGGGCTGGGAAGCACTCCCCGTGTTCACGTCTTGACTAGCTTGACGGATACGGAGATAACCGCGTAGGAGGAGGCAGAATGGTGACGGACCGCTTTATCGACAAGGTGGCTATCGTGACCGGTGCCAGCACCGGCGTGGGGCCCGTGATGGCAAAGATGCTGGCGGAAGAGGGCGCGAAGGTCGTGGTGGCAGCCCGCCGGTTCGAGCTGGTGCAAAAAGCGGCAGCTGATATCGGCGACTCGGCCGTGGCGGTGCGCGCCGACGTGACGCGGGAGGAAGACGTCGCCGCCATGGTCGACGAGGCGATGACCCGCTGGGGCAAGGTCGACATCATGATCAACAATGCCGCTACTCCAGGCACGGACATGTTCGTGTGGGAGGAGACCCTGGAGAATTGGAACGCCACGATCGCCGTCGACGTCACCGCGGCGATGCTCTGCAGTCGCGAAGTGCTGCGGCGCTCGATGCTCGACCGGCGTTCGGGCTCGATCGTGAACTTCTCGACCGGGGCGGCCTGGACCGGTATGGAGAGAAAGAGCCATTACTCGGTCGCCAAGGTGGGTCTCCACGCTCTCACCAAGGTGATCGCCCTGGAAGCGGGACACTACGGCATCCGCTGTAACTGCGTGGTGCCCGGGGTCATCGATACCGACCTGTTGCGGAACTACGTCAAGCGAGTGGCGGTGGAGGAGGGCGTCAGCATCGAGCAAAAGCGGGCCAGCCTGGTCGAGGACTCGGCATTGAAGGTCCCCAGCACGCCTGAAGACGTGGCGAACCTGGCCCTGTTTTTGGCGTCGGATCAGGCAAAGACGATCACGGGACAATCGATAGCGGTCGATGCCGGCCATGTGATGATGGGTTAGTAGACGGCATTTGATTGTCGATCACTCGAGGAGGACGTCGAAGTCCAAGCTGTCGGTGTGGTGCACGGCCGTTGTCACGCCCGCCGGGAATCCTATGAACGAGCAGCGAGCGTCAAGCTGCACAGGTTCGAGTAGGGGCAGCGAATTTTCTCGTAGACAATTTGGTTTCTCGTAGTCATTTCGCCCGAGATGTGGGCGTTTCTGACGCCGAGAATCCAAAATTGTGCCGAGAAATTCGGCGAAATCACCCACCGGCCCGTGGCCCGGGCGTACAGCCCGGACCCGCACGTGTCGACGCGGAGACTGTCAGCCCGATACGGGAGGCGGGGTACCGATAGAGGTGACGCTCAGCCGGCACCCGGCCGGCCCGGCTCTCCACGAATGGTCCACGCCCGTAACTACAACACAGTCTCCGGGCTCGAGCGGGTGCATGCCATCATCGAGTCCAAGTTCGACGCTGCCCTCGAGGATCAGGTCGAAGTCGATGGTGTCGGTGTGGTGCATCGGGGCGACCATATTGGGCTGGTGCTCGACTATCTGCCACTGCAGGCCCCCACGGCCCAGACCCAGGTCATACGAGCCGGCGTGACCCGAAGGTCGGGGAGGAGGAGGAGTGGCCCCTGTGGTGTAGACAGTTGCCGCCAAGTGGCCCACGGACGCGGTTTCCAGCGTTAGCGGCGTGTGGGCGATGATGCACGACCGACCACCAGCGTCGACACCGGTCACAAACGTGCGCATCCGCTGACAATAGAGCAGATTCCGCTTTTGAGTTTCTCCGCCGCTGTCCACTCAGGCTACTTTCGGTGTCAGTATTTGCTCAGACCGGATCGAAGAACACCTCGGAGGTGTGCATGACGATCGTCCAGACTCCACGTCGCTTCGCCGACCTGCTTCCACCGCTGGGACCGCGGACAATGCGGCGGGTGCCGGACGACTTTGTCGTGCGGTCGTACGACCGGTTCAGCATTCGTCCTCTAGGCCCCACAGTGGGCGCAGAGATCGAAGGTCTCGACCTGACCCAACCGCTCGGCCAAGACGTTCAAGCCGACCTGCAGCGGGCCTTGCTCGAGTGGAAGCTGGTGTTTTTCCGGGGCCCTGACATCGACGTCGACCGGTTCTACGCCTTTGCCCGCTATTTCGGCGATACCTTCGACGACAGTGTTATGGGCATGGGCCAGACCGAGCCCCCGAATGTGGGCAAAGGCAATTGCCGGGCGGAACAGAACTACTGGCATACTGATGCGACCTACGGGCCGAGACCACCCCGGGCCACCGTGCTACGGGTGCAACCGCCGGCGGTAGGAGGCGACACCGTCTTCGCTGACATGGCCGCTGCCTATGACAACCTGCCGGATGGGATCAAGGCCCGCATCGAGTCGCTCACCGCCATCCACGACGCCGAGCGCTACGCCCGCAGCTTTCACCCGGCCTACCGGCCCGAGACGGCCCGATGGACCGCGGTGGAGCATCCCGTGGTCATCGCCCACCCACAGACCGGGCGGCGAACCCTGTATGTGAACAGCCAGTGGACCCGCGAACTGGTCGGTGTCGACCCCGAGGAGGGTGAGCCGCTGCTCATGTACCTCTGCGCCCAGGCCGCGGTGCCCGAATACCAGTGCCGGCTCAACTGGCAGCCGTCCGGGCTGGCGATCTGGGACGACTACGCCCTGCAGCACTACGCGGTCAGTGATTACACCGAAGGCCGGGTCCGCTGGCGCACGACCATCGAAGGCGAGGCGCCCCGGGCTGCGGTGTCCTGACTCACAGGCTGGCCGGGCGTTTAGCTGGCCCGGCGTTTGGCTGGCCCTGGGTTTAGCTGGCCCTGGGTTTAGACGCCCAGATCGCTCAGGGCTTCCAAGGAGTCGAGCTCGATGAAGGCGGCGGCGTAGCGCTCCACCAACGCCGCACTGACCTCGTGGGTCTGAAATCCATCGGTGCCGAGCGTCGAGAGCCAGATAGGCAGCCCGTAGGCGGCTGAGGCCCGATAGCGCAGCCAGGCCTCAGCCGGCGCGGGCCGGCGACCCTCCGGCAGGTCGAGCGCCCTGCGGTGCTCCTCGACGAGGTCAGCCTCACACGCCCGTCTGTCCTCGACCGTCAACGCGCCCATGACAAAATAACCCATATCCTGGGACCAGTTGCCTCCCCTGACCACCTGCCAGTCGAGAAAGCCCACGTCGTCGTCGGGCAGCACGTAGGTGTTGCCGATGTGAGCATCTCCGTGCAGCAATGTGGCCGGACCTATCGTGAGAGAGGTAACGAAGCGGGCCCACAGGTCGACGATCTCATTGGCGTCCAGACCCTTCACATACTTCGGAAGAACTTCCTCGGCCCGCTCGAGGCCCAGAGGTATGCGCCTCCGTAAACCTGAGCTGAAGCCTTCGGTCGGAGCCCACATCTGCACCCACTCGAGCTCAGGCGATCTGATGACCGGGAAATCCCAGTAGGCCCCGTGCAGCCGGGCCAGCCCGCGAGTGCCGTTGGCCACCTGGTCGACCGTCATGGGGCGAGTCGAGTCCCTGGGATCGCCGCCGCGGCGGGTGACGTCCTCCATGACGATCATCCAGTCCAGGGCGTCCCGATCGATCACCACGTGGTAGACAGCTGGATGATCGACGTGGAGCGGAACCCCGCTGGCGAACAGGGCGGACTCGTTGAACAGGTTGCCGTTGCGAAAGTGCAGCAGCCGGTGTTCGCCCTCTGCTTTCAAGAACACGACCTTCGGACCTGTGGGCCCGGAATAGGTGAGGCCGACGCGGGCCCGGCGGTTTGTGCCGTCATCGCGCATCAGTAGCGCCACGTCGGTCACCCGGACGTCAGGGTGGATGGAGCTGAGGGCTGCGCTCATCCACTCGGGAGCTATGTGCTCCCAATCTGAGGGGATGGTTGTGCTGGGCGGCGGTCCCGACGTCTCCACGTCGACATCCTAGGCAGGCAGGTGCCCGACTGGTCGATGCCCTTCAGGGCGAATCCGGAGTCGGTGACTCCCGGGGCAGGCATTTCGATGGTCCGGCCGCTGGCCAGGATGGCCGGTGCTCGTCAGCGACCGGTGATGGTTCCGATCCACTCGAGGGCCGCATCGACGATGGGATCGACTCGCCGCACGAAGTGATCTACGTCCGGCGCCACCGTGACCGTGGTGGCAACCCAGTCGGCGACCTCCACCCGCACAGCCTCCTGAGGGAAGAATTGATCGCGTTCCGGTACGACAATTGCCTTGGGCCGGGCATCCTGACCTATAGCTGCGCCGGACAGAGCAGCCGTGGGAGGGGCTAGCAGGTACCAGGCGGCGATCCGCTCGTCCGCGGTGTCGACCGCGACGCCGGCGCCGAAGGAGTAGCCGACGAGCACCACCGGCAGGTCCGGCCATCGGGCGGAACCCTGGTCCAGGGCCGATAGGACTTCCTTATGAGCGACGGACGGATCGGACGACGAGAAGTCAAACCGAACCGAAGCCACCGCTACTTCTGGTAGCCGAAGGAACATCGTGTCGATGAAAGGGTGGAATCGGTTGCCTCCGAAGTCTGGATGCGGGTGCAGGAGCGCGCAGAGGCCGTGAGGCTCGTCGGGGGCATTGATGTCTGTGTGCACCCGCATAGTCTCGCTCAAGCGCTCGAGAGCTCGCAGGTCTCAAGCGCACCGTTGGATGTCCGTCACTCCCGGTCGAAGAGCGTCCTCAAGTTGCGGCGCACGATCTTGCCCATCGAATTCCGGTCGAACTCGTCGACGAACACGAATCGTTCAGGGACCTTGTATTTCGCCAGCGACGCCAAGCAGTGCTGGCGAAGGTCATTCTCAGTGACGGTCTCTCCCGGCGCGAGCTGCACTACGGAGACGACCCGTTCGCCGAGCCGTTCATCCGGCAGGCCGAGGACGGCGGAGGCGACAACGGCCGGGTGCTCAAAAAGGACCCGCTCGACCTCCGCCGGGTAAACGTTGGCGCCACCTCGGATGATGACAAGGTTGGTGCGTTCGCGAATCACGAGGTAGCCCTCAGGATCGAGGAACCCGAGATCTCCGGTGAGCAGCTCGTCGCCCCGCCGGACTGCGGCCGTCGCCTCGTCCCGCTGCCAGTACCCGAGCATGGGCCGGTACATACCGGCCCACTCGCCCCTTGTTGCGGCCGATACGCAGACCTCCCCCGTTTCACCGGAGGCCAGGTCGGCGCCGCCCTTGTCGGTGACGCGAAGGCGGAGGTGCGGCAGGGGCAAGCCGCTGGCCCACGGGTGGTGCGGACCGTCGACGGGGTCGATGGATACGAGGGTCGGAGCCTCGCTGAGCCCATAGGTAGTCGCCACCGGGTGGCCGAATTTGGCCGCGAATGCTTCCCGGATCCTTTCCGGGCAGTCGGCGCCGCCGGACCACACGTCGTTCAGTGAGGCCAGATCCTGGGACGTGATGCCTGGGTGGTGGGCCAAGCTGTAGAGCAGCGCCGGCGGTCCGTTGAAGGTCGTGACCCGCTCACGCCTGATCCATTCGGCCACCCCCTCGGCATCGATCCGATCCATGATGACGCAGCGTCCGCCGGCTTGCGCCACCAGCAGGGTGGTCAGCACCATCATGTTGAGAATGGTCAGAGCCAGGCAATCCCCTTTGCGTAGGTCGTGGCCATATCGCCGGGTGGCGACGGTTACCGCCCCGGGCAGGAGCAGGTTTCGCTGCCCGTGCACCGCCCCTTTCGGATAGCCGGTCGTCCCGCTCGTGTAAGCGATGCCGGCCGGGGCGTCCGGATCCACCTCGATCCCGCACGGGTCTGGTGATGCCGACGCCAGGGCTTCTCGCCACTCGTCTTTGTCGTCCGACAGCACCGCCAGGCGGGGGTGGCGGTGGCCGGAGAGCTGGGCGGCGGTCTGTTCGTCGCAGAGGTACAGCGATGTAGCCGAATCCTCCAGCAGGTAGACCTTTTCGGGCGGCGCCAGGGCGCGGTTGACCCCGACCCAGATCGCCCCGATCCGCATGGCGCCGTGGAACGCGACGATGACGTCGGCCTCGTTCGGCAACGACGCCGCCACCCGGTCGCCGGGGCGCACCCCCAGCGCCAGTAAGGCATTGGCCGCCATGGCCGCTTCCGCATCGAGTTCGGCGTAAGTCAATCGACGGGTCCGGGTCACCAGCGCCATCGCGCCGGGCTGTTCCCGGAGGGGTCGGGACAGCACCTCGCCCACGGTGGTCGGAACCTGCGGTGTCACCTTCAGCGAAAGCTACCAGGCCACCACACCGGTCCACCGGGGAGCCCTTTGTACCTTCGGGCAGATCTTCTTCCCTTTCGTCCCAGGGCCACGGGGTTACCATGAGGCGATGGCGCCGATCTTGAACGCTCTGGCCGAGCTCATGTGCGACCACGGCGGGACCTTCAAGGTCATCCCTGATTCGGCGCCGACGATTATCGTTGGCGGAGCGCCGGTCCTGACCATGGCGGACATCGTCGTACCGCAGACGCCATGCCCGTTCAACTACGCCGGGGTCCCGGCGCCGTGCGTGACGGCAGAACCGATCCCGGGGACCGGGGCCTTGATGGTTACCGCGATGGGTATTCCCGTGTTGCTAGAGACCACCCAGTTTCTCACGATCGGGGGTGAGCCCTGCGATGCGATGGTTGTGTTCCCAGGGCAAGTACTGGTCGAAGGCACCTAGCCCGGACAGAGATCAATCTCTCTAGTTGTTCTTGCCACTATTTAGTGCTGGTGATCAGTCGTTCGCGGTCGAAGATGGCTGACGCGATGCGCCAGCCGATGCGATCAAGGACCACCAGCACCACCGCGAAGCTGGCAGCGACGGCGAAGGTGGCGGGGATGACATTGAAGGCGATGAGCGAGGTAACCGCCACCGTGGGCAGGCTGACCAGCACCGAGAGCTGTCCTGAGGTGCGGGGGTCGCTCGAGCGGGCGGAGACGCTGATCCCTATCCATATGGAAAACGCGGCCAGCAGGGGCGTGAACACTACCTGGGCGACGACGTCCGGACCTTGGACAATGGCGGACGCGACATGGGGGTGGGCGAACAGTTCGACCACCGCTATGAAGACGGCGAAGACGGTGTAGGCGACCACAACCGAGGGTATGAAGGCGGCGAGGGCCTTGCCCAACAGGAGCTCCTCGCGTTGGACGGGCGTCGAGAGCAGCGGCTCCAAGGTGCCCTGCAGCCGCTCGCCTACCACCGAATAGGCGGCTAGAGCGGCGGGCACGAGAGCCGGGATGGCCAGCATGTAGATCAGGGAGTGCTCATGCTGCAACGTTGTTGACGCGCTGGTCGGAATAGTGAAGACCTGGATGAGCGGCTGAATGAGGAAGACGAGAGGCAGCACCACCATGGCGTAGATGATGTTGCCGTTGCGCCGGTACTCTTGCAGCTCCTTTCGGTAAACGGCCCGGACTCGTCTGGTGCTGATCTTCATCTCGTGTCTCCCTTCCTATCCGTGTCGACGAGCTCGAGATAGACGTCCTCGAGCGAGTGCTGCGATTCGCCCACGGACAGCACGTCGGCGCCTGCGGCCACCAAAGCCCGGGTGGCAGCCGGGGCCGCCACTGTGGAGTCGGAAACGGTGAGCACGTAGGTTGTCGGTCCCTCGGCCCGCCATCCGTCCACCCCGGGCAGTGGGGTAAACACCGATGCCGGGTGGGCCAGCGGGGCCAGGGTCCTGACCGTGAGCGTCTTGGAGAACAGACGGTCACGGAGTTCCTCTGGCCGCCCGATGGTCTGCATCGTCGTGTTCAAGATGGCGACCCGATCGCAGAGTCGCTCGGCTTCATCGAGGCGGTGAGTCGTGAGGAATATGGTGACTCCCCGCTGGCGCAGATCTCCGATCAGCTCATGGACGTCTCTGGCCGCGCTGGGGTCGAGGCCGGAGGTGGGCTCGTCGAGGAACAGCACCTCGGGGTCGCTGAGCAGGGATCTGGCGAGGGCGACCCGCTGGCGCAGGCCCTTTGACAGCGCTCCGCAGGGATCGCCGGCCCGATCGGAGAGGTTGACTGCGTTCAAGGCGCGCTCGATGCGGAGCGCCGGGTCGGACACCTCGTAGAGGTTGGCGAAGCATACGAGGTTCTCTTGGACGCTGAGGCGAAGGTAGAGGCCGGGCGATTCGGGCATGATGGAGATCCGCCGGCGGATGTCCAATCCGTTCTCAGGTGTCAGCGGGATTCCGGCGACGGTGGCTGAACCAGACGTGGGGGCGATCAGGGTGCCGAGGGTCCGCACCGTCGTCGTCTTGCCCGCGCCGTTCGGGCCGAGAAAACCGAATACCTCGCCTCGGGCCACCTCGAACGACACGTTCTCGAACGCGATCCGGTCTCCGAAGTGTTTGCTGAGGCTGCGGACAGACAGGGCGGCTTCCGCCAGGGCGAGCCCCGGTTGCTCGCATGCCTTGCCGGGGGTGAGTGCCATAGTTCCTCGCTTCTAACCCTCGAGGTCCTTGCTAGGTAAATGTGATATCACTATGCTAGGCGCATGGTATCAGGACGTCAAGCGCGAGTTCCGAGTTGATGGTCGCCAGCGGGTGCCGCAGCCAGGTGCCATGACCCGGCGCAAAGGTGTGCTGCTCCGATTGGACCCCGCCGTCCACGACGCGCTCTTCCGCTGGGCCGCTGACGAGCTCCGCAGCACCAACGCCCAGATCGAGTTCCTGCTACGCAGGGCTCTCTCCGAGGCGGGTCGATCACTGAACCATGCCGATCCCGCCGGAGGCGGAGCACCCGACAAGATGGTCTCATGACCGCAGACACTTTCCTTCTGGCCGGGCGATCGGTGCGCCGGGTGGGATTCGGAGCCATGCAGCTGCCGGGACCTGGCGTGTTCGGGGCTCCGCAGGATCGCAATCAGGCTCTCGCAGTACTGCGCCGGGCCGTCGAGGCCGAAGTCAACCACATCGATACGGCTCAGTACTACGGGCCCGACGTGGCCAATGAGTTGATCCACTCTGCCCTGTTCCCGTATCCCCAGGACCTGGTCCTGGTGTCCAAGGTCGGTGGGGCCCGGGACGATCAGGGGGGATGGACCCCGGCGCAGAGGCCGGCCGAGCTCCGGGCAGGAGTGGAGGCCAACCTGCGCAGCCTGGAACTCGAGCAGGTGCCCGTCGTCAACCTGCGGCGGTTCGAAGGCACCGACGTTCCCTTCGAGGACCAGCTCGGGGCCATGGTGATCATGCAGGACGATGGCCTGATAGGCGGCATCGGTCTGAGCAACGTCAGCCTCGACGAGTACCGGGAGGCTCGTGCCCAAACTCAGATCGCGTGCGTGCAGAACGCCTTCAGCCTCGCCGACCGCTCGGCGCAGAGACTCTTCGACGCCTGTGGCGATGACGGGGTGGCGTTCGTCCCGTTTTTCCCGCTCGGTTCGGCCTTCTCACCCACCAACCCGGTGCTGGGGGCGCCCGCGGTCAAACAGACGGCTCAGAGGATCGGGGCTACTCCGGCCCAAGTCGCCCTGGCCTGGTTACTAGCTCTCGCGCCTCACGTCCTGCTCATACCCGGGACCTCGTCGCTGTCCCATCTCGAGGAAAACCTTGCCGTCTCTGCGGTGGAGTTGGACCGCGAGGCCATGGCCGCCCTCGGTAGCGGGGGTTAAACGGCTTCTCGTTGAGAGCGACCTTTACGGGCGCCAGAAAGCGGCTGCGTTAGCTGGCTGGTTCCAGTTCACGCCAGGAGGAGCCGGGGTCGGCTATAGCGTCGAAGGGGTGGGGAACCCGGACGGCCTCCGGAGAGAGTGCGCTCCCCACAGGTAGTTCGCCCGCCTCGGCGGAGGCGATGGCGTCCAGTAGCAGCCGGCGGGCGAAGGCGATACCGACGTCGCTGGAGGAGAGGTTCTCCTTGGATCGATCGACCAATGGGCCCATACTCGATTGAACCATGGCGTCTTCGTCGATCACGCTCCTGGCATTGCCCGTGAAGTGACCGGTGTTCATCAGTTCGCGGTCCTGGCCCCACCGGTTCGAGCGGTCGCCCACCGACACGAAGTTGCGCGGGTCCGGGTCGACGTCCTGTCTCAGCGCGCCGAAGTCCTTTTGCGTTCTCTGAGGCGTGTCGCCGTAGTTGCCGAAGAAGAGCAGATGGTGGTTGTCGTCCACCGGCCCGAAGGCGAAGATCTGGGTGGACTCGGGGAACCCGGTGGGCACCACGACCACCAACGGCAGGAAGAAATGCGATACCCGAATGTAAGTATGTCCGTCCCCCGTGTCGCGGATGGATGCCGCCCTCATCCCGTAGGGTGTTGCCTCCGCTTCGTACAGCGGCGCCGAGGCCAAGGCCAACTCGACCCGTGCGACGTCAGAGGCCGACCGTTGTCGCTGGGCGACCTGGCGGATCCACGTCTGATGCAGGATCGTGCCGTGGACCGAATCTATACCGCCCTCCAAACCCTGCAGCCAGTTGCACGGCAGGACCGAGAAGGTGATCGCGGCTTTGACACCGTGCTCAGCGCTGAACGGAAGGTCAGGAAACGCCGGAGCTTCGGTGCCCCCGAGCCACACCCAGGCGATACCACCCGACTCGTGGACGGGGAAATGGACCACCCGGACGCTGGCCGCGAACTGCTCGGGCCGTAAGACCTGGGTTGGCGCCTCGACCACACAGCCGGAGACGTCCATCTTCCAGCCGTGGTAGATGCAGCGCACACCATTGCCCTCGATGCGTCCCAACGCCAGCGAGGCCCGGCGGTGGGGACACAACTCGTCGAAGAACCCGATTTGGCCGTTTTCGGCACGAAACGCGATGAAGTTTTCCCCGAACAGGCGCACGGGTGTGGGTGCGTCACCGGCCACCAGGTTCTCGGACAGGGCGAACGGGATCCAGTAGTTCTCCCGCATGAGCCGACCCAAAGGCGCATCACCCTCGACCCGGGTGATCAGTTCATTCTCCACCGCTGTCGTCATCGCTGACCCCTTTAGCTCCTGGCCTCGAGCGCCCAGCTTAATCCGAGACGGTGCCTGCCGTCCTGTTCGCCGGCTCTGGCGAGTGCCGTAGCGAGCAGCGGGCAGGAAGGTCCGAGCCGGTGGACAGAAGGTCCCGGTCGTCCGGCAGGGGGGCCTCCCCCCATCAGTGGCTCGTTTTATACCCAAAGGCAGACAGGAAATCATGGATCCAACCGGGCCGGAGGGGTTGACGGTATATCAGCACTGATGTTAGGGTTTCAGCATACGGGGGGAAAGTCCATGGCGATCCGATCTCAGCGGGGGGATGTACCAGTGACGGACGTGTCGATATGACGGTCGCCTCGATGCCCGCCCTGGTTGAGCGGGCCATCGCAGGGAGCAGACTTTCCGATTTCGGGGCTGAGGGATGGCAGCTTGGATTGGAGCACCTACTCGACGCGGTCGAACGCGACCTCGGAGAGGAGGCCTCGGCCGTCACCGTCGTAGAAAACATAATGGCCGGACGTTTGCAGAGCCGGCTCCAGATCGAAAAGTGGTACGCGGAGCAGGGAGACAACGGGCCGCCACCCCTCGAGGGACCGTTGGTGATTGTCGGTCTTCCGCGGACGGCCACGACGGCGTTGCATTATCTGCTCAGCGTTGACCCTCAGTTCCGGTACCCACGCCAGTGGGAGATGGCGGCACCCGTGCCCCCGCCTGACCCGGTCAGGCGGCGGGAGGACCCGCGACGCGCCGCGGTGGCTTCCCGTAGAACCGACGTGCGTCACATTTCGTCGATCGACGGTCCGACCGAGGACGGTTTCATTCACGCTCTACACTTTGGAGGTCAGGAGTTGGGCCTGCCGGTGCCGACGTACTCGGCATGGTGGCGTGGTGCAGACCTCACCGGAACCTTCGCCTACCAGGAGAGGGTGCTGAGGCTCCTTCACTCCCACTGGCCGCCACACCGGTGGCTGCTGAAAGCGCCCGCATACCTGTTTCACCTCCCGGAGATGAGCCGGCAATACCCGAACATCCGGTTTGTGATGACGCATCGTGACCCGGCGCGGGCGATGCCGTCGGCGTGCAGCGTGGTCCTCGACGCCCGCCACAGTGTGCTCCCGGACGTCGAGCAGAACCCGGCGGGGTTGGGTCGGGAAATGGTGGCCCATTTTGCCGAAGGGGTGCAGCGGGCGATGGAGGCCCGTGCCACCATTGGCGAAGATCGCTTTCTCGACGTGAGCCAGGAGCAGGTCGAGCGGGATCCGCTCGGCACGGCCGAGCGCATCTACCGGTTCGCCGGGCTGGACCTGACCGACGATGTCAAGGCGGCCATGGGTGACTGGGCGGCGAGCAATCGCCGCGGATCCCGCGGCGCCCACCACTACACCGCCGAAGAGTTCGGGCTCACTATCGACGGCGTCTACGGTGCGTTCGCCGATTACTGCCGGCGGTTCGCGCCCTACGTGTCACCGGCGACGGTGTCCTGATGCCGCTGCAGCCCGCGCCGTCAGCCCAACGGGCGGTGGAGATCGTCCGGTTCCTGGCCGAACGGCCGAGCGAAAGCTTGGCGGTGGCGGGGATCGCCCGGCACGTCGGCCAGAGCCGGGCGACATGCCAGGCGGTCCTGCTGGCGCTTGAAGCAGGGGATTGGGTCCACCGCGACGCCTCTGGCGGCTATTCCATCGGCACCGGGCTGATCGCGGTCGGCCTGGCGGCCCAGCGAGGAACCGCGGTTGTCGATCTGCTTCGTGCGGCCGTGCACCGCCTGCATACCGAGACCGGTTACGAGGCCACCGCGTCGATCCCTTCCGGTCGTGATCTGGTGATCGTGGCGCGGTCGGGCCCCAACGAGCCGCTGGCCGTCGCCATGGCCGTCGGCCAGGTGTTCCCGCTCGTACCGCCGTACGGTCTGGCGTTCGCGGCTTGGGGCGAGGGCAACCTCGAGCGGTGGCTCGACCGGGCGCCCCACCTCGGCCGGTCCGACCGGGCACGACTGCGCAAGGCGGCCGCCATCGCCCGCCACCTCGGCTACAGCGTGATCCTCGATCCCATCACCCACCACGCGCTCTCGGCCGAAACGGACCACCTCAGGCCTGACGATCGCCGCGAGGTGTTCGAGGTCCTGGCCCAGGACGAACATCTGGCCATCCAGTCGGACGCCCCGCCGTCGGCCCAAGTCTCATACGCGTGTGCACCTGTCCTTGCCGCCGACGACCAGGTCGTCGCCCTGATCGGCCTGCTGCTCCGGACGCGCGATCCGCAGGAGTTCACCAATTTCAGCGCGGCCGTACGCGCTACTGCGTATCGAGTCAGCGGCGCGCTGGAGCTTCCGAAGCCGTCGGTCGACGAACGATCAGCGTGACGAGGGCGCCGGCGGCAGGCCAACCAGAGAGAGAGGGGCACCGCAGGTGCTCGAGGACAAGAAGATCCTGCTGACCGGTCCGGCGGGGAACATCGGCTTCCCTCTCGGGCGTGAGCTCGTAAAGAACAACGAGGTATGGGGCATCTCGCGTTTCGGCGACCCTGCCGAGCGGGAGAGGGTAGACGAGGGTGGTGTCATCACTCGCCCGATCGACCTGGGCACGGGCGACTTCGGCGACCTCCCCGACTACTTCGACTACGTGCTTCACCTGAGCGCGTACATCGTGGGTGACGACTACGACCGGGCCATCGCAGTCAACGCCGAGGGAACCGCACTCCTGATGACCCGCTTCCGCCAGGCCAAGGCCATCCTGGTCATGTCCACGAACGGGGTGTACAAGCCGAACCCGGACCCGTGGCACGCCTACCTCGAGACGGATCCGCTCGGCGATGCCCACGTGCCCGGCGTGCCGACCTACTCCGTCTCCAAGATCGCAGAGGAGGCCGTGGCGCGCTCGTGTGCGCGGCAGATGAACATCCCGACCATCATCTGCCGGATGAACAGTGCCTACGGTGTGACCGGCAGCGGTGGGCTGCCCGGGCTCCTGTTTGACCGGATCCGCGGCGGTGAGCAGGTGGTGCTCCGTTGCGCCCCGAACCCATACAGCCCCATCAATGACCGTGACATCTTCAAGCACACCGAAGCCCTCGTGGACGCGGCGTCACCGTCCTGCCCGATCGTCAACTGGTGTGGTGACGAAGCCGTGCCGGCGCAGGAATGGTGCCGGTATTTCGGTGAGTTCCTCGGTGTCACCCCGGATGTGGCAGTGATCGAGCTGCCGAACACGCAGCCTGGCGTCGTCGGCGACAACACCAGGCGAATGGCGCTCACCGGGCCTTGCCACGTCAGCTGGCGCGACGGGATGAGGGCACTCGCCGAAGCGCGTGTGCAATACGAAGGAGCAAAATGAGCATGGACTTGACCGGGGGATTGGAGCTTTCCGAGGATGAGGTGACGGGGGAGACGCCGTCGTCACCGACGTATCGCGAGGGCGTGTCCATGTGGATTTGGGACGACGCCGGCCGGGTCGGGCTTCCCCGGATCGCGGTGGAGGCGGTGGGCGCGAAATGGGAGACCGCCCGCGACGCGACCGTGAACCTGGCCCTGCCCGACGGTCGAGTGTTGCTCGTGTTCGCGACCGAGCCCCCGTATCCCGCGGCCGACGCAGCCGGGCGGCCGAGAGTGTTCGGCGCCGGGCCGCTGCGTTTCGACTGCGTCGAGCCGTTCGCCTTCTGGCGCTTGGCGTTCGACGGTCACGCCCTCGAGACGACGGTGGAAGATCAGGTCGCCGGCCGCACGCCGCTGCCGGTGTTCGAGGCACAGGTGATCGCTACTCGCGCTGACGGGACGGCAGGGGCGGCTAGACCAAACTCCGATATCGCATCCCGCAGCACCGTCCCCCTCGCCATCGAGGTCGAGGCTCGCATGGCGGCGCCGGCGTGGAAGCAGGGATCCCTCGGTGGAGCAGGTTTCATCCCTGGGGAGGACAGGTTTGAGCAACTCTTCACCGCGGAGGGGCTTGTGCGCATCGGCGGTCAGGAGATCCCGTTCGCAGGAGGAGGCCTGCGAATCCACCGCAAGGGCGGCAACCGAACGGCCTCGTCCGACTTTTTCGGCCATTGCTGGCATTCGGCGCTCTTCTCGAATGGGAAGGCATTTGGGTTCATCCGCTACCACCCCCGACCCGATGGCTCCCAGAAGTTCTCCGAAGGCTGGGTGATGGAGGACGGCCTGGTGGTCCCGGCGCAGGTGATCGACACGCCATGGATCAAGAGAGCCCAGGCGAGCGGCGAGAAATTCGCGATCAGCCTCCGCACGCCGAAGGGTGAGGTCGGCATCGACGGCGAGACAACGATGTCGGTCCTCTTTCCCAAGCGGGAGCGAGACGGATTGACCTTTCCCCCGCTACAGCAGGGAATCGCCCGCTATAGCTGGGATGGTGAGAGCGCGTACGGCATGATCGAGCGCTCGGCCTACTTCGAATCGCAGTGAGTGCCGGCCGGCAGTAAGCGAGATCTGACCAATGCTCGACTTGTTTGGATACCGGGTGGAGCGGACCGTTCCAGCCGTCGTTCGGTCCTGAATCGATGAGGGGACTGCGGGGAAAGGTCGTCATCGTCGCCGGTGCCGGATCGGGTATCGGTGCCGCCACAGCGGTCCGCCTGGCCGAGGAAGGAGCATCGGTCGTCGTAAGCGATGTTCATGCCGGCAACGCGGAGGACGTGGCGGCGGCCATCACCGCGAGCGGAGGTTCCGCCGTCGCCGCCGCGTTCGACATCGCCGACGAGGCGTCGGTGGACGAGCTGGTCAGCCGGACAACGGATCGGTTCGGGGGTGTCGACGGTGTGCACGTAAACGCGGCCGATCTGTCCCCCGACAACTTTGAGCGTGATGCCGATCCGGAAAAGGTGCCGCTGGAGGTGTTCGACCGAACCATCACGGTCAATCTCCGCGGCCATCTGCTCATGACCCAACGGGTGCTGCCCGAGCTCCGCCGTCGCGGCGGGGGTGCCCTGGTCTACACCGCGTCGGCGGCGGCTATCACCGGGGGATCGGGGCGCGCCGCCTACGCCATGTCGAAGGGCGGGCTGCTCTCCCTCTCCCGCCACGTGGCCGACAGATTCGGCAAGGAACGGATCCGGTCGAACGTCATCGCTCCGGGCTACGTCCTTACCGAGGGCGTCCTCGCCCGCGGTAACGACAGCATCTTCGAGCGTGCACTCGCGGGCCTGCCCTCGCCGCGACTGGGCGCTCCCTCCGACATCGGGGCTGCAGTCGCGTTCCTGCTCTCCGATGACGCGGAGTGGATCACCGGGCAGATCCTGAGCGTTGATGGTGGCGCGACGATGCGCTGAGATCAGCTAAGAACCGAAGCTCGGTCAGCCTGAAACGTGCGGAGGCGTGCCGATGGCCATCACGCATAACCGGCAACCGGAAGGTCCAGCTTTCCAGCCATGGTCGACTGCCGGGATGATGACGCAGTCTCGGGTCTCGAGGAGATGCAAGCCGTCATCCAGCTCCAGTTCGACGCTTCCGTCGAAAACCAGCACACAGTCGATCGTGTCCGTCTGGTGCATCGGAAACTCAATGCTCGGCTCGAACTGGATGATAATCCATCGCAGGATTCCGGAACCTAAGCCCACATCTACGAAGTTGGCGTGACCAGCCAGAGGAGCGGGAGGCGGCGCAGAATCGGTCTCGTAAACCCGGGCCAGCTGATGGCCGCCTGAACGCGCGACCTTCAAGTTCAGTGGCGCTTCTTCGACCAGGCAAGACCGGCCTGCAGCATCAACACCAACCACAAGTCTTCGCACCTGGCCACACTAGCGCCTGCGGAAAAACCAGCTGGACGGAGAGAAGGAGGCGGCGGATGCTGCAATGCCCACCCCCGCCGATGCCCCAACGATTTCTGGCTCAGCAGCATCCGTCGCCTCCTTCTCGTTGGCGAAGCTTGTTTTTCGCAGGCACTTAGCGTTGGCGTGGCGCGGATCCCAGAAAGGTCCCCATGCTCGGGATCGGTGGCCCACATGCGACCTCGACCCCGGCCTCGTCTCCTTGATGGTCTCCCGTCAGATTGATAGCTTGCTGTCAGAGATGCATGTCCGGTTGTTGAGAGGGCTATACAGACAGCGGGAGGGATGACTGTGCAGTCGCGAGCAGCGGTGCTTTTCGAGTCACCGGGGCGCTGGGAGGTAGTCGATATCGAAGTCGACGAGCCCAAAGAACATGAGGTCCTGGTCCGCATGGTGGCGTCGGGGGTGTGCCACAGTGACGTCCACTACAACCTTGGCGACCAGGTGACCATCTTGCCGGCGTGCGGAGGTCACGAGGGGTCGGGGGTTGTCGAAGCCATCGGACCGGGTGTCTCGAGGGTCAAGCCGGGCGACCACGTAGTCACGTCGTTCATTGCGAGTTGCGGCCATTGCCGGTACTGCGCCAGCGGGCGTCAGAACCTCTGTGCCGACGGCGCTCTGCTGCAAAGGGGGCCGCAGCTCGACGGTACCTACCGAATGCACCACGGTGGCGACGATCTGTATCAGTTCATGCTGCTGGGGACGTTCTCGGCGTGGGCGACCCTGTCGGAGCGGTCGGTGGTGAAGGTGCCGCAAGATCTACCTCTCGAGCCGCTGTGCCTGCTCGGATGCGGAGTGGGGACGGGATTCGGGTCGGCCACCAAGGCGGCGCAAGTTCAAACCGGCGACGTCGTCAGTAATTATGGGTGTCGGGGGCGTTGGCATCAATGCCGTCCAGGGGGCGGCCTTGGCCGGGGCGTCGGCAGTAGTTGCGGTAGATCCGGTCCCCCTCAAGCTGGAGGTCGCAGCCAAGCTCGGCGCCACCCACACGTTCAGCCACATCGATGAAGCGGCGGACTTCGCCCGTTCGATCACCGACGGCCAGGGCGCCGACAGCGTCATTGTCACGATCGACGTGCCGACCGGCGATCATGTCGGCCAAGCGGTGGATGCGATCGGTAAAGGTGGGACCGTGGTCATAACCGGGATCGCTTCCATGAAGGCGGATCCGGTTATTCCTGTCCACATCGGGGTGCTCGCCGGCTACCAGAAGCGCATCCAGGGAGCTCTCTATGGTATGGGCAGCCCCAACATCGAGGTCCTGAGGGAGATCGACCTGTACCGGGCCGGCCACCTCAAGCTCGACGAGCTGGTGACGACCCGCTACCGGCTCGACGATATCAACCTCGCAGTCGACGACCTGCTAGCTGGCCGTAACATTCGAGGGGTGATCACGCACGAACATTGACCTGCTTGGGCGGCGCGCGCCTCTCGTGGTGAAGGCCGTCCAAAGGCAGACCGACGCCGAGTGAATCAAAGGGACGCGTATAGATCTACCGGCACGTCATCCGGGTCGCGGAGTTGAGCGTATCTCTGTCCCCAGAAGGCGTCCCAGGGTTGCTTTTCCCCCTCGAAGCCGGCGTCGGTCATGCGGGAGTAGATGGCGTCAACTTCGGCCGGACTTCCGCACTCGAAAGCCAGAGCCAGTTGGTTACCGGTCTGGCGGACCCAGTCCGGACGGAACTTGTGTATCTCGTCCTCGGAGTCGAACATGAGACGTAGTCCGTTGGGGAGGGCGATGTTGATATGTCCGTCTGCGGCCAGGTCAGGGACATCCAGACCGAGCAGCCGGTAGAAGTTCAAGGTTCGGCGCAAGTCCACACTGACGATCCCGATGGCGTTCAACAAGGCAGTCATGAGGTTCCTCCTGGACAGTTTCCGCACCTGTTTCTACTTGGACCGTAACGTCCTGTCTTGAACGTTTCAGACCTGTAGCCGGGTGGCCCGAAGCTGGGTCGGAGTCCGTCCGGTGAGGGCCCGGGCCTCCCTGGTCAGGTGGGGCTGGTCGGAGTATCCGCAGCGGGCGGCCAGCTCAGCGAGTCCGATGTCGCCATCGCTGCACCACTCCAGAAACCCCTGTAGGCGCAGGATCCTCTGGAGCATCTTCGGGCCGTAGCCGACTGTCGCCAGGAATCGTCGGTGGAGCTGGCGCTCGGTGATTCCTGCCATTTCGGCCCACCAACTGGGCGCGGCCGCCGCCGCCCCGCGGCTCCATACGTTGGCCGCGGCTTCGACCACTGGGTCGGGCGCCGCGATGCCGGGCAGCCGCCGGGCCGCCTCGTCCTCCAGGATGGTGGCAGCGTGACGGAGGGTGTGACACTCGTCGAGGCGCTCGGCGAGCTGCCGGCTGTCTGACCACATGAGATCGAGCTCGGCGCGCTGGTCACGCAGCTCAAAGGCGGGCAGCCCGAGGAACAGCGGACCTATGCCCGGGCGGAACCGGATCCCAACCGCGAACGCCCCTCCGGAACCGGCTGAGCCAGGAGCGGTGTCCGGCCCCGCCACGAACAGCCTCTGACCGTCCCAGATGATGTCCATACAGCCGTCGGGCAGAACGGGCTCCACCCAGGCCCCATTACTTGTCGCCAGGCCACCGGTCCAGCTACAAGCGAGGTAGCGACGGAGTCCGTCTGGGACGGTCCATTCTCGATACGCGGCAGGCCCACTCATGGCTTGTCCCACCTGCACATTCTCGCGCTCCCGGCGCGCAAGCGGGCCAGAGCTGAGACTCTAGGAATAGGCGCGGCTGACCGCGTCATACGGCTCCGGCTCCGGCTCCGGTGACTATCGTCGCTGAGGGCGGGCCCTAACCCGATACGACCGCCCAAGAAGGTGAGGAAGTAAGATGCAGAACACCGGAGACCGTCGGGTCGCGTTCCTGGCTCGACGAACCTGTGCGCAGTCGGACAGGTGACACGGCGGGGGTGCGGCGGTGATCCCTGACCTGAGCGATCGCCCGCTAGCCGAATTGTTGTCCCTCAGGGGCAGGAGCGCGGTGGTGACCGGGGGGGCCAGAGGCCTCGGCCAGGCAATCGCCTCGAGGCTGGTTGAGGCCGGGGCGTCGGTACTGATTGGCGACATGGACGACGACGGCGCAGCGGTAGCAGCCGGCGAGATTGCCGATCGGACGGGGGGAACCGTTGCGGCCACATCACTGGACGTCGGCGATCCTGATTCCATCTCTGCTACCGCGGAGACCGCGCTGGCCCGGTTCGGCGGCATCGACATATGGGTGAACAATGCGGGCATCTATCCGTCCAAGGCGGTGCTGGAGATGTCCGACGCCGACTGGGAGCACGTCATCCGGGTGAATCTGGGCGGGACCTTCGTGGGTTCCCGGGAGGCGGCGCGCCGCATGGTGGTGGCCGGGCGCGGCGGCGTCATCATCAACGTTTCATCCATCGCCGGCATTCGCGGACGCGCCCCGGGAGTTGCCCACTACGCCGCGTCCAAACATGGAATCATCGGCCTCACCAAGCAAATGGCGCTGGAGTTCGCCGATGCCGGGATCCGGGTGCTGGCCGTCGCTCCCACCACAATTATCACCCCGGGAGTCCAGGAAGGATTGGGGAACCCAGTGGATCTCGAGCAAAGACTGACCGGCCCGTTGGGGCGGGCGGGCCGCCCTGACGATGTGGCCCGAGTCGTGGTTTTCTGCGCCAGCGATCTATCGATGTTCATGACCGGCAGCCTGGTGCTGGTGGACGGCGGTGAAATGGCGCGGTGAATTGCGCCGAGGCTCGCGCCGGGCGCGCTGTGAGTGGCGTCCGGCCGGTCAGTCGAGCGAGGCGAGGAAGGGGCCGACCGCTTGGAGAAATCCGGGCGTGTTGCCACCGTGTACGTTGTGGCCGACATTGGGCACGGTCACCAACCGACCGTTCGGCAAGGCCTGAACGAACCGCTCGGCGGCATCCGCGAGAAGCACGTCGGACTCGCCGCCCCGCACCAACAGGACCGGGGAGGTTATCGCTTTTACGTCATCGACGGTGAGAGTGGCGAGTACGCCGCCGGCCGTGGTTCCGGTGAACCGGCGGTGGTCGACCTTGCTTACATATTTGCCGTCGGCTCGTACGAGGAGGTTGTATTTCACCGTGCGGGCGACGTGCTCTCTCGACCGAAACCGGTCGTAGCGGACCACGTTGTCGAGAAAAACGTTCAGGTCATCGAACTCGATGTTGTGGACCACGAAGTCCCCGACGACCTTGGTCCCCTTGGGTGACAGCTCAGGCCCGGAGTCGACGATCACGAGGGCTCGGGCTAGCCGGGGAGCGACGAGCGCCGCGCTCGAGCGCGACCCGGCCGCCCATGGAATGGCCGAACACGATCGGGCGCTCGATGGCCGTGCCGGCGACGAAAGCCTGGACGTCGGCCACCATGGCGTCGGTCGAGTAGTCCAGCTCGCGGCTCCACTCGGTGTCACCGTGGCCCCGCTGGTCGAGGGCGTACACGTGGTAGCGGTCGGCGAGGTGCAGGCTGACCAGGTCCCACGAGTGCGATGATTGGTTGCCGCCGTGGAGCAGCACGACCGGCCGGGCACCAGGGTCACCCCACTCGGTGTAATGGAAGCGCATCCCCCGGAACACTGTTTGACACGACACGTAGCGCACGCGGGAGCCGTGTGGGATCCCGAGGTCGGCCGCGCTTTCCAGCAGACTGCCGAACTCGGGCGATGCGGTCATGTCCCTGGGCGCTAATCCGTGGGCGAAATCGTTGAGGTACATGCGGCCCAGGCTACGTACGCTCTCCACCTGCTGGCACATCGGTCAGCGGGGAACCCGAGCGGCCGAACCAGTACCGGCCGTGAACTGGTCTTGTGGGTTATTTGCCACGCAATCCGGACGGTCGTGGCAGGCACGTAAGATCTTTTCGTGTCGCTAAGTTTTCTCGACCTCTTGCCCCGGCCCCCGATGGCTCGTACCCGCTGAACGTGAACCCGCCCGCGGCCAAACGCGGCCCCATACCGGCGATCGACCAACGGATGGCGGTCAGCGTCGTCTATGTCATCTCGCTGTTCATGAGCATAATGGACGCCACAATCGTCAACGTGGCGCTGCCCACCATCGGGCGAGAGTTCCACACTTCGCCGTCGTCGGTCGGCGTTATCGTGATCGCCTACCTGGTCAGCCTGGCCGTATTCACCCCCGCGTCGGGTTGGACTGGGGATCGCTTCGGAGGTAAGCGGACACTGTTGGCGGCCATCGCCGTCTTCACCATCGGATCCGCCCTCTGCGGTATGGCCGGCAGCCTCGGCCAGCTCGTCCTCTTCCGCATCATCCAAGGCGCCGGCGGCGGCATGTTGGTTCCCGTTGGGATGGCCATGCTGTACCGCACCTTCCCGCCCTCCGAGCGGGTCCGCCTGGCCAGCATCCTGATGATTCCGACCGCCATCGCACCCGCCATCGGGCCGGTGCTCGGCGGCCTCCTGGTCACCGACCTGTCTTGGCGGTGGGTGTTCTACGTCAACATCCCAATCGGTGTCATAGCGCTCGTGTTCGGCTTGCTCTTCGTCGTCGAACATCGCGAGACACAGCCCGGACGATTTGACCTGCCTGGATTCTGCCTAGCGGGAATCGGATTGGGCGCTTTGATGTACGGTCTCTCGGAAGGTTCCGTGAAGGGCTGGAGCTCCCCGCTCATCGAAGCTCCGATCCTCGCCGGCGTGGCGCTGCTGATCGCCATGACTGTCATCGAGCTGCGAACCACGCATCCGATGGTCGACCTCCGACTGTTCAGAGATCGCCTGTTCCGAGCGTCGAACCAGATCATTGGCGTGACCATGATCGCCTTCTTCGGGATCCTCTACGTCGTGCCGCTCTACTATCAGGACGGCCGGGGGCTCTCGCCCCTGGCTTCCGGGCTAGGGACCTTCCCCGAAGCCATCGGCCTGATGATCGCTGCCCAGGTGGTAAGTCGAAGGCTCTACCCGCGCTACGGACCCCGGCGCCTGATGTTCGGCGGAATGGTCGGCATTTCGGTCTGCGCCGGATTGATGTCCCTGTCCGGCGCGACCACCAGTCTGTGGTTCATGCGGGCACTCATGTTCGGCGCCGGTTACTCCATCGCTCACGTCGCGGTCAGTCTGCAGGCCGCGGCATTCGCCACCATCTCACCCGCCTCGACCGGGAGAGCGTCCGTGCTGTTCAACTCCAACCGTCAGCTCGGAGGTGCGATCGGGGTCGCAATACTCGGCACAGTGATCGCAGCTGTCGGCCCGCTCCACCAAATCGACGGACGTAGCGAGGTCAACCTCGCCGCCTACCATGCCGCTTTCCTCACGGCCTCTGGTATCGCACTCGCGGGTGCGGTTCTCGTCCTGCTCGTCATCCACGACGCCGACGCCGAATCCACCCGGCACCGGCGCCCTGCGGCACCGAAGCGTCTGGTCAAGGTCTGATCCCTCCCGGCGTCCTTGGCGGAATCCGCCGTCCCCGACGACTACCGTAGAGGGGTGACTGTGCTCGTCGACGCCGCCGCCGTGTCGGTGCGGCGCGCCGACCGGGTCCTCTTCAACGAGCTGTCGGTCACGGTGACAGACCGCGATCGCCTGGGCGTGGTCGGTATCAACGGCACCGGCAAGTCCACCCTCCTGCGGATTCTGGCCGGCACCCAGGTCCCCGAGGCCGGCCAGGTCCGCCGGGGTCGGGGCGTCCGCGTCGGCGGGTTGGACCAGGACGCGATTCTCCCGGACGGCACCGTTCGCCAGGTGATGGGTGGTGGGTGGCAGAGCGAGGCGATCCTCGACCGCCTGGGCATGACCGCGGTGATCGACCGTCACGTCGCCGACCTTTCAGGAGGTCAGGCCAAGCGGGTGGCGCTGGCCCGGGTCCTGTTGCACCCAGCCGAGCTGCTGATCCTCGACGAGCCCACCAACCATCTCGACCTGCCAGCGATCGCCTGGCTGGAGGCGTGGCTGTCGCGCTTTGCCGGCGGCGTGGTGATGGTAAGTCACGACCGCCATCTGCTGGACCGGGTCACCACCCGCATGATCGAACTGGACCGGGGACGAGCCTACGTCCACGACAGCGGATACGCCGGCTACCTGGCGGCTAGGGCGGAGCGAGCGGACAGGGCCTCCGAGGCCGACGCCACCCGCCGCAACCTGGCCCGGCGGGAGCTGGCTTGGCTGCGACGGGGGGCCCCCGCCCGTACCCGCAAACCCCAGGCCCGGACGGATGCGGCCCGACGTTTGATCAGCGCCAGGCCGGAAGTAGCCGCCCGCACCTCGGCGCTCGACATAGCCTTCGACACCCCGCGCCTCGGCGACAAGGTCATCGATGCCCAGGACGTGACCTTCGCCTACCACCCGGCAGGCGAGCCGATCCTCGCTGACGTGACCTTGAGCCTCGACGGCCGCGAGCGGCTCGGCGTGGTCGGCCCCAATGGCTCGGGAAAGTCCACGCTGCTCGACATCCTGGCGGGCCGGCAGATACCGACAGCCGGGAGGATCGAGCGTGGACCGACTGTCCAAGTGGGCTACTTCACCCAGGAGGGGCCCGAACTCGACGCCGGGGCCCGGGTGCGGGACCTGGTGGCGGGACCGGCGAGGGTCCCCGGCGATCCCGTCGACCAGCGGCTGATGGAGCGATTCTGGTTCACCGGGGAGTTGCCGTGGGCGACGGTGGGCACCCTGTCGGGTGGTGAGCGCCGCCGGCTGCAGCTACTGCTGGTCCTCGCCGGTCGCCCGAACGTGCTGCTGCTAGATGAGCCAACCAACGACCTGGATCTCGACACGCTGCGGGCCCTCGAGGACTTCCTGGACGAATGGCCCGGGGCTCTGGTGACAGCCAGTCATGACCGGACGTTCCTTGACCGAGTCACCGACAGGATCGTCGCTTGCCGCGATCGACAGGTCGGCCCGGTTCCCGGAGGGCTTACCGCCTGGATCGCCGAGGCGACCGCCGGTGAGGGCCGCCGCCCACCCCGACCAACTAGCGCGCCAACGGCCGGCCGGCCGGCGAGAAGCGGCGGTGCCGGCCAGGGATCGAGCGGTCAGCGGCGTTCCTCGACCACCGTCGGCTTCGAACTGCGCAAGCTCGACAAGGAGCTCGGACGCCTGACCACCGAACGCGACCGCCTGGCGGAGAGGTTCGAAGGCACCGCTGACCACCGGGAGCTAGCCCACGTCGGTGCCGAGCTGGCCGCGGCCCAGGCCAGGCTCGACGAAGCCGAGGAGCGGTGGCTCGCCCTGGCCAGCGAAGCGGAAGCGGGCGCCTGAGCCCGCGAGCCGGAGGCGGCGAAAGGCCGCACGCAGGGGCCCGCGTCCGCGTGCTCGCAGAGCCGAGACGATGGATTCGCGTCATGGGTGGAAAGTATTTGCTCGCCGAATCGAACGTGTGTTCCGGTAGGGAGGGTGGTGCTTCGTGGTCGGGCTCGACGACCTCCTCGGTTCTTTGGTTGTCGGGTTTGGCCGGGAGGTCGGGTGGTGGATGTCGGGGCGTGGCTGGTGGAGCGGCGGGGGGAGTTGGATCGGGGGGAGGCGGGGTGGTTGGAGCGGTTGGCCGAGTTCGACCGGGACGGGTTGTGGGCGGCTGAGGGTCAGTTGTCGTGTGTGAGCTGGCTGGTGTGGCGGACCAACATGGGCCGCTCGACCGCGTTCTACAAGCTGCGGGTGGCCCACCAGTTGGCCCGCCGGCCGATCGTGGCCGAGGCGTTCGCCCGGGGCCGGTTGTCGTATTTCGCGGTGCGGGCTATCACCCGTCTGGATCGTCCCGACCCGGGGGTGGACGAGGCGTTGGTGGCGCTGGCGGAGAGCGGGCAGGCCAGCATTCTGGATATAGAGCGGGTGGTGCGCTCCTATCATCTCTACGCCGGCCAGGACCGCCCCCCGCCCGATCAGGCCGGTCGGGCTCGGGGGGTGAGGATGGTGCGGGGCGGCGACGGGACCGGCCAGGTCATCGTCAGCCTGAGCGATCTCGAGGTCGAGGAGTTCGCCGCAGCCTCCTCGGGCGCAAAACCAGGGAATGGAACACCGCCCAACGCCGGGCCATCAGCGTCCGCGACGGCGGCCACTGCCGTTTCGTCGGCTGCCAGTTCTTCCACTACGACATCCACCACATCCAACCCTGGGAGGATGACGGGCCCACCGACATCGACAACGGATGCTGCCAGTGCCGCCGTCACCACCGCATGCTCCACCACCAATACCGCGCCCAAGGCGACCCCAACGGCGAACTGCGCTTCTACCGCCCCGACGGCACCTACATAGGATCCACGTACCCCGCCCAAACAGTAAACCAATGGCGCCTGGCGAGCAGCAATGCTCAATGACGATGGAGGTTGACGTGGCCAAGCTGATCTACTCCGCTATCGCATCCCTCGACGGCTACATCGAGGACAAGCACGGCAATTTCGAGTGGGCGGCACCCGATGACGAGGTGCACGCGTTCATCAACGATCTTGAGCGGCCGATCGGCACGTACCTCTACGGGCGCCGGATGTACGAGACGATGGTTTACTGGGAGACCGTGGGAACGGGCGGCGATGAATCCCCGGCATCCCGGGACTTCGCGAAGCTCTGGCGGGCGGCGGAAAAGATCGTGTACTCAAAGACGCTCCAGACGCCGGCCAGCGCGCGCACGCGCATCGAACGCGCTTTTGAGCCTGCGGCGATCAAGAAGCTCAAGGAGTCCTCGACCCGCGACATCACGGTTGGCGGGGCAGAGCTCGGGGGCCAGGGGCTAGCCGCAGGCTTGGTCGACGAATGCCACCTGTTCCTCGGCCCGATCGTCGTCGGTGGCGGAAAGCGGGCGCTGCCGGATGACGTTCGCGTCCCGCTGGAACTCCTGGACGAGCACCGCTTCCGAAGCGGAGTCGTCCACCTCCACTACAAGGTAAGCGTAAGCCCGTCATGACCGGCGGGTGGGGAACGGAACTACGGCGAGTCCATGCCGAACAACGCCCTGGCGTGACCACCCATCAGCGCTTCCACAGTGGCGTCGTCGACGTTGTGCTCGGCGAGCATCGACGTGGCCTCGTCCGGCTCGGCCGCGTCGTGGTGCGGGTATCGGCTGCCCCACGCCGCCTTGGTCCCAAGGATGTCGGGAATCCGGGCGACCGACTTCTCCCAGCTGTCGAAGCTGACGACCAACGGATGGCGCTCCCACACCTCCTCGGGGTTGAGGCACACCGGTGCCGTCGGAAGGCCCTCTCCGATCCACAAGAACGTTTCGCATTTCTCCAGGGCGAGCGGTACCCATGTGCAGCCGGCATGCAGGACGGCGAGCTTGAGGCCAGGGAGATCCTCCAGCAGGCCGTGAAACAGCGCAGCGGTGACGAAGAGGTCGGCGTCCTGGATATAGGCGATCGGCTCGGTGACGGTGTGATGCACGCCGAGCCTGGCTGACACCCGCTCGGTGAAGCCGCCTGAGCTGATGGTGTCAGGTCCGGTGATGCCCAGAAATGGGTGCACGCAGGCGACCAGCCCGAGCTCGTCCGCCCTTTCCCAGACCGGCCTGAAGGGCCTGTCCTCCACGAAGAAAAGCCGTTCCGCGTCGGCCGCGGCTGGGTCGATCGGCATCGACCCGAAGCCTTCAGCGTCGAGCTTGTAGAAGCTCGGGCGGATCATCACCGTCTTGAGGCCCTTCGCCGCGATGCGCTCGAGCTCGGCCAGGGCGAGGTCCGGGCGCTGCATCGGCAGGATGGCCGCCACGTACAGCCGCCCCTCGCCGGCCGCGGCGAAATCGGCCACCCAGTCGTTGTAAGCGCGGGCAAGGACCACGGCGGCCTCCGGGTCCGTGACCTGGGGAAGGTACTCGCCGAACAGCGTCGGAAACACCACCTGCTGGGCTATCCCCATCAGGTCGAGGTCGGCCAGGCGAGCCTTGGGATCGGAGGCCCCGGGGTTCAAAGGTTGGAACATCCGAGGGTCGAGACGGCCAATGTCTTCCGGGCGCATTCCAGGCCGCCAAACCGCCTGTCGAACGATCTTCGATCGGTTCATGGACCTTGCCGGCCGGCCGTTGAGGACTATTGCCTCGTTGCCCTCGCGATCGAGGCGGTAATGGAAGGCCCGGATCGCGAGCTCACGATCGGCCGGCGGGATGTAGTCATCCCAGACCGCGGGCGGCTCAAACACGTGACTGTCGATGTCAACGACGCCAGCCATCAGTATGCGCCCTGAAGGTCCGACTCGCCGCCCGTCGCGGCGCGGAGCTCCTGCATGCGCCCCATACGCTTGGCCAACTGGGTCTCGAAGTCGAGCCCCAGCTCCTTGAGCCTGGCGTCGTTCTCGCGGGGATGGGCGACAAGATCGGCCCACTTGTCGAGCTCGGTACCCTGCGGAAACCATGGCGGACGGTCGATCGGGCCGGGCTCCTCGCTGGTGTACACCTTCGGCTCGATGCCGTAGAACCGTCGGGCATTTTCCCCCATCAGCTTGGCCTGAACACCCTCGGGCACGCCAGAGGCGGTCATGCTGCTGATGGCCGACCAGGCGTCGGCGCCGTCGATGTGATATGCGTCCGAAGCCCAGATGCCGATGTCCTCAAACTCCTTCCATTGGCGAAACACCGAGATCTCATCTGACTCGAAGCCGATCACGCACTGCTCATAGAAGGCCTCGGACGGAAGCCGGTCGCTTTTCGCCGGTCGCTCGCTGGCGTAGAGCTTGAAGACCCGGTCGGCGTTTTCGAGCACGACGGTGAGCCACTCGGCGTTCGATTCGTAGATCGCCATCTTGAGCCGGTCGTAGCGGTCCAGGAAACCGGAGAGCAGGACCTGAGCCAGCCACGACTGCATCTCGTGGACGAAAGAGAACGTCTGCCCGTCGACGCCGGCGTGCGGGAAGAGGTCACCAGGTGCGAACAGGAAGTCATCACCGAGCGGATGGGCCATGCCGAACGAGGGCAGAAAGGTATGCATCCCGAGCACCATGCCTGTGTCCTCAAACGCGCGGAAGACGTCGTCGTGGCCCTCGCCGCCACCGCCCCGGCGCATCGCCTCGCCCAGCTCGTTGGGGTACTTCCCCTGCGCGTCGATCGGACGGATCAGGCCAACGCGGTGACCAAGCTCCCGCGCCCGCACGATCTCCTTCGCCGTCCGAACCGGATCAAGAATGGGCAAGAGGGCCGCACCGAACAGACGGTCTGGCGCGTCGGCGCACCAGTCGAGCAGGAAGTCGTTGTAAGCCTGGCAGAATGCGTCGACGCCTTCTGCACTCCTGGCGAAGGGCAGGTACATGATGATCATCGACGGGATCACCAGAACCTGATCGATGCCCATGAGATCCATGTCCTTGAGGCGAGCGGTGCCCTCGAGGGCGCCGTCGTGGTGGAGGTACCGGCTCTGCTCGTCGGACAGCGGGGCCAGTGAGTTCAGCTTCCGCATGATCTTCTTGTTCATCTGCGGACCGGCAATACAGACCGGGTTGTAGACACCACCGAAGCCGTTCCCTGTCTTTCCGCCGCCGCCGAAGACCGGCGTGTCGCGGTTGAGCCACGCCTGGGTTTCGTCCCGCCAGTAGGTCTGGCGTACCAGCTCCTTTTTCGACTCGGGCACGTAGTCCCAGATAGGCAGCGGGTCGTTGATATGAGCATCGCAGTCGAAAACCGGGAAAGCCTTTGTGATCCTTTCAGGCATGGTTACACCCTCCTCGCGGGCAAGAAGCTCCGTTCGCCCGAAGGTAGCGCCCTGGTAGGAGATGGCACAACGCCACCTCCCACATCAGAGAATGATGCGCAGGACCGTCAATCGCCGGCTGGCCGCCTTCTACACCTAGACGGTCTCGACCCGGCTTCACGGGCAGCTACAGGATGAAAAGCATCTCCTGGTAGGTGGCGAGGGGCCACAGGTCGTCGGCCACCAGGCTCTCGAGCTCGTCGGCCGCGGCTCGTACTGCGCCCATGGCCGGCAGGTCCTCGTGCTGAATATGAGACGCCTGTGCCTCGGCTGGGCCTTCGTGGTCGTGGCCGATCTCTTCCCTCAGCCTGCGTATCCCTTCCTGCAGAGCCTGGATCGAAACGGAGACCTGGTCGAGCATGCTGGTGTCGGTCTCGACGCCGATGTTCCGCAGGCTGGCCACATTGGTCGCCAGCTCCGTCTGGTAGCGCAGGGCGGCGGGCAGAATCACAGTCCGGGCGATCTCCAGAGTCAGGCGGGCCTCGACGCCAACGCTGAGGATGTACTGCTCCATGGCAATCTCATAGCGGCTGTGCATCTCCCGGTGGTTGAAGACCCCGTACCGACTGAAGAGGTCCATCGACTCCTCGGAGATCAGCTCGGGGAGGGCGTCGACCGTCGTGCGGAGGTTGGGAAGACCTCTCGCCTCCGCCTCGATCGGCCAGTCCGCGGAGTAGCCGTCCCCGTTGAAGATGATGCTGCCGTGGACGGTGATGATCTCCTCCAGCACGTTCTGTACCGCGGCGTTGAAATCGACCCCGTCGGCCATCAGTGCTTCCAGTCCGGTGGCGATGTAGTCGAGGGCCTCAGCCAGGATGGTGTTGATGGTGACCATCGGTCCGGCGATCGACTGCAGCGAGCCGGGGGCGCGGAACTCGAAGCGGTTGCCGGTGAAGGCGAAAGGACTGGTCCGGTTTCTGTCCCCAGGGTCGGTCGGCAGGACCGGAAGGGTGTCGGCGCCGATGGAGAGATGGCCATTCGTTTTCGAGCTCTTGGCGCCACCCTTGGCGATCTGGTCGAACAGATCAGCCAGTTGCTCGCCGAGGAAGATGGAGATGATCGCAGGAGGCGCCTCGTTGGCGCCCAGGCGGTGGTCGTTGCTGGCCGATGCGACCGAAGCCCGCAGCAGCCCCCCGTACTTGTGCACGGCCCGGATGACCGCGGCGCAGAAGATGAGGAATTGGGCGTTGTCGTGAGGAGTGTCTCCGGGAAGGAGGAGATTTCCCTGGGTCGAGTTGCCCAAGGAGAAGTTGACGTGCTTGCCGGAACCGTTGATCCCCTCGAATGGCTTCTCGTGGAACAGGCACTCCATACCGTGCTTCTGGGCCACCCGCTTCAAGGTCGTCATGAGCAGCTGCTGATGGTCGGCGGCCACGTTGGAACGCTCGAACATCGGCGCGATCTCGAACTGCCCCGGGGCGACCTCGTTGTGCCTCGTCTTGGCCGGTATCCCGAGCTTGAACAGCTCTCGCTCGCAATCGAGCATGAAAGATAGAACCCGTTCGGGAATGGCCCCGAAGTAGTGGTCGTCGAATTCCTGGCCTTTGGGCGCATTGGCCCCGAAGAGGGTTCGTCCGGCATTGAGGAGGTCGGGGCGGGCGAGGAAGAAGCTGCGGTCGACCAGGAAGTACTCCTGCTCGGCGCCGGCGAACGAGACCACCGCGTCCGGGTTGGCGTGCCCGAACAGGCGCAGCACCCGCTCCGCCTGGGTCGCCATGGCCTGCTGCGAGCGTAGCAGCGGAGTCTTGTGATCGAGCGCCTCGCCGGTCATAGATATGAATACCGTCGGGATGCAGAGGGTGTTCCCGTTTGGATTCTCGAGGATGTACGCCGGGCTGGTGACATCCCAGCCCGTGTATCCGCGGGCTTCGAAGGTGTTGCGCAGGCCGCCGTTCGGGAAACTCGACGCGTCGGGCTCACCCTGCGTCAGCGTCTTGCCGGCGAACTCCGCGATGGAGGCGCCGTCGCCGCTCGGCTCGAGGAAGCTGTCGTGCTTCTCCGCGGTGAGGTGGGTCAGGGGGTAGAAGACGTGGGCGTAGTGGGTCGCGCCCTTCTCCATGGCCCAGTCCTTCATGGCTGCGGCGACCACGTCCGCCACCGCCGGGTCGAGAGGCTTGGAATGGTCGATCGTGTCCACCAGCGACTTGAACACCGCCTTGGGAAGCCGCGACTTCATGACCCCCTTGGTGAAGACGTTCTGCCCGAACACTTCACCCGGCTTCTCCGCCTTCGAAAAGCTCTCCTCGGGGGGGCTGTAGTTCTTGACCGCCCCGACGGCTTGCAGGCGGGACTGGCTGCCGCTCATCTTGCCTCCTCTACGCATCGCTATCTGGTTGGGATCCGATTGGGGTAGCCGTAGCCGTCCAGGTGGTACGACGGACGGCCCCCGACCCTCAAACCGTAGACAGCGATTGTCGCGAGATCATTTCGAGAGTGTGAACATCGTCGGTTTTGCCTCGCCCCGGGCGGGCAGAAAGACGTCCGCCCCAGACGGATCACCACAGGGTCAGAAGTTCACCTTGTCTCTGGAGTAGCCGAAGAACCCCTTCTGTCGTATGAGCTCGGCTACGGCCGGAGGGACCATCGACTCCCAGATGCTGTCGCCTTCAGCGATCTTGTGGAGGACGTCCCGGCTAAAGATCTGCAGGTACTCGGGACGGTAGTTGTCCAAGGGAACAAAGCTACCCCGCATCGCAAGATAGTCATAGAGAGGCCGCAAAGAGGCTTCCACCTCAATATTGTCAACTGTCTGCAACGGTTCACCCTGGCTACGTTGCAAGGGATACACGTAGATTCGCAGGTCGTTTTTGAACAGTCGACCAAAGCTCTCCAGGATCCCTCCTGGAAGTTGGGTGTAATATTTCTCGTCGAAGAGTTCTATGAGGCTGGGGGTTCCCATCACGATTCCGATACGTTCGGTCGTGCGCGCCGCGATATATGTGGCCAAACGGTAGTACTCGAAGTAGTCAGATATGAGTACCGTCATCCCGCAGGCGGCGAGCAGGTCGGCTCGAGCCAGGAAGTCCTGACGGTCGACATCGTCTCCTCCAGCCAGAAGGTTGCGCATGGTTAGCTCTGCGATGGGAAGGACGGGCTTCCCGGAGACTGCGGGATCGGCCTCGAACTTGGCCACCGCGGAGGAGAGCATGTCGACGTTGACCAACGTGGTGGGCCGGAAGCTTCCGCGCTCGACGAGAATCGCTTTCTTCCTCAGTGCTTCGCTCGGCTGCAGCACCGCTTGGTCCGGGCCGAACATGGCCACTCCGCTCAACCCTAACTGCACGAGCTTCAGCGCCATGAGCCGGTTGTCCACTCGACGGAACTCGATGCCCCGAAATTCGATCATGTCGATCTCGATCCGCCCGGTGGTCAGCCGGTCCAGCAGGCTCTCGACCAGCGCCTCCGGCTCGTGGTGCAAGAAGAACGCACCGTGGAGCAGGTTGATGCCGACGATCCCGATGGCCTCTTGCTGCAGCGATGCCTCTACATCCAGCATCCGAACGTGGAGGACGATCTGACTCGCCTCGTCTCGGGGATGAGCCTGGAATTTGAGTCCCATCCAGCCGTGGCACTCGTTGTTCCCCTTGAAGCTCCGGGCCACGACGGTATTGGCGAAAGCGAAAAATGCAGTCGTGTCACCCCGCTTGTCACCTAGCCGTTCGACATCAAGTTGATACTCGTAATCCAGCATTGCCTGTAAGCGACCAACTGAGACGTACCTGTCAACCTGCCCGTAGATCGCGTCGCTTACTGCCATATCGTAGGCCGATATCGACTTGGCTATGGTTCCCGCCGCGCCGCCTACATGAAAGAACCATCGCGCTACTTCTTGACCAGCCCCGATCTCGGCAACCGTGCCGTACCACCGTGAGTCGAGGTTTATTCGCAGTGCCTTCTGATGGGTGTCCTCATGGGCGTTCATCACGGTGTTGTCACTAGTCACATTTGCTCCCTGTCAAGAACACCGAAGGTTGGGCCCTGCCATTTCGGCATCAATTTCAGATTCGCCCAACTCAGGAGCGACTCTAACTGAGAGCTCCGAAGGCCATCGAGCGCAGCCGGCGAACGGTGTCGGCTCTCAGGCCTGCGGTCTACAGCCGGGACGCTCACCGAAACACGCTGTTCATGGGCGCGACATAGCTGCGAAACAACCCGTTCCTACGGTGTGGATCTGATCCGTTCGGCCGCGTGTGGAAATGTGTCACGATTCAGGGGATGAGCGCAGCGCCTGTCGACCCTCGGGATTTCCCGGATCCCTTCGTGCTGAACGCAGGAGATACCTACTTCGCCTTCGCGACCAACGCCGGTCCGACGAATGTCCAGGTTATGTGCTCGAAGGATCTGCTCCATTGGGAGACTCAGCCTGACGCGTTGCCGGCCGTTGCTTCCTGGGCCGTCCGAGGCTTCACATGGGCGCCGACAGTGCTGGCCCGGCAACAGGGCTATGTGCTCTTCTACACGGTCCGGGAACCGAAGGCGGGCCGCCAGGCCATCTCGCTCGGATACTCCACCGCTCCCGGCGGCCCGTATGTTGACGCCAGTAGCGCTCCGCTCATCTACCAGCTGTCGCTGGGCGGCTCCATCGACGCTAGCCCGTTTGTCGACGGGGACGGCACCGCCTATTTGCTGTGGAAGGCGGATTCCAACGCCATCAATCGACCTTCCAGCCTCTGGCTCCAACCCTTGGCGGAAGACGGGATGACGCTGCGCGGCGAGCCGACCCGGCTGCTCGGTTACGACGCGGCTTGGGAGGACCCACTCATCGAAGCCCCTTCCCTGGTGCGCGAGGAGAACGCCTACTACCTGTTCTACTCGGCTAACTGGTGGAACACGAACCGCTACTCCATCGGGTACGCGACTGCCACCAGCGTGCTGGGACCCTACACGAAAGTGACAAGGACGGGGCCGTGGTTCACCTCCGATAGCGCGGTAGCCGGCCCGGGCGGACAGGAGTGGTTCAGCGACGGCTCCGGGCACCGGTGGATGGCATACCACGGTTGGCAGCCCACCAAGATCGGCTACCCAGGCGGGGCGAGGAGCCTGCGCCTCGCAACCGTAAGGATCGAAGAAGGCTTGCCCGTGGTTTCGTAACCTGTTTTCGACGTGGTCGGGGGGTCTCGTTCCCAGGAGATGACGAGGTCCAAGGCCCCTCGGACATTCGTTACCCCCGGAGGTAGTGCTGGTGTCAGTGCACCTTCGGGTCGCCGGCCAGAAGCTCGTCGGTGGCGGCGAGATCCCCGAACGGGACAACCGCTCCCAACGAGTTCTGCGCCGCCAGTGCGACGGGACCTGGGCTATTGTTTCCGGTGCGGACATCGACGCTGGCGCCTAGCGACCGGCGCTGCGAGCTGTGACATCCTGAAGCCGGTGACGAACGCCTCCGCCAAGAACGCCGCCTTTGTGGGACGTACTGCCGAGTTGAAGGCGATCGCGGACCGTGTGCAGAACGCGGCCCTTGCCCGGTCGGCCGTCGTCTGGGTGGAGGGCGAAGCCGGATCGGGTAAGACCACTCTGGTTCGCCAGGCCCTACACAGTCTGCCCGTGGAGTACCTGCTCCTGAGGGCCCAAGCCGATGAGCTTGCTTCCGAGGCAACATTGATGGTTGCCGCTCAGCTCGGTCCGACCGCGGGAATGGACCCGTTCCGAGTCGGCATGGATCTCCTGGATCATTTCTCGGCGCTACAGGACAAAGGCCCCGTGGCCGTCGTGGTAGAGGATCTCCACTGGGCGGATGCCGGGTCACGGCTGTCCCTCCTCACTGTCGCCAGGCGGCTGGAGGAGGACCGCGTCGTCATGATCGTGACCAGCAGGTCCGACGCGGTGTCGGACTGAACCCGTATCCGAACCATCGCTAGGCTGCCGAGTCGGCTGTGTCGGCGATGCAGACGCAGTCGAACTCCACGACCCGGTTGCTCGAGTCGTAGGTCACCGGAAACAATCCGGCCACGGAGAATCCCAGCTGCCGGAAGCGGTCCAAGGAGGCTTGCAGGCTCGGCATGTGCCCGTAGATCGGAACTAAGGAAACCTCCGATTGGATGGCCTTGATGTCGCCGAGGACTCCCGAAGCCCCCCGGAGGACCTCCAGATCCCAGCCTTGCGTGTCCATCTTCAGGAACGTCCGCTCGCCTGGCTCGACGATCTCCGGGAGAAGGTTGTCAAGGCGCCGGACCACAACCCGTTCTACGTGGTCGACCACGGCGTGGTTGCCAAACTCCCCCACGGCGTAGTCGTTCGGCTGATGGAAAGAGCTGAAGACGGTCGAGTTGGTCACGTTGATCTGGCTCTCGCCCTCCTCGGAGCCGAGAGCCACGTTGAGGGTGTCCCACAGGTCATCGCGAAGCGCCGTTCTCTGCAATACCTCGTAGTTTGACGCGACCGGTTCGAGGGAGATGATCCGCCCCGTGTAACCGTTTCGGCGGAGGAAACCTGCGTACCCTCCGACGTGAGCTCCTACGTCGAGCACGAGGTTGATGCCGAGACTCGAGAACAGCTGGTCCAGACGGAGACCCAAGAGCGTCTCGGGCTGGCCTGGGTTGGTGCGGATCCGAACCACCTCGAGGCAGCAGCGGCTGCGCAGCATGAGCCGAAAGTCGTTCTTAAGCGTCGCCAAAGCGGTTCCCAATGCCACATCCTCGCAAATTTCTGTGTCCCTGGACCGAACTAAGAGTGGTTCGCCAGCCTAAAAATACACTCGAGGAGTTACTTCGCCCGGGTGACTCGTGCAGCTTGCCATGAGCGGCTCTGGACGCGATCGGGCAGGGCGAAGAGGTGGCACTGAGTGGCGCCCAGTGGCGGTCTTGGTCCTCGTGCGGGAGGAGCTCGCCGGCGGCATGCTCGGCACTCCCGGGTCGTGATGACGGCTCGGTACACCCATGTCGTCGCCGACAGGAAGCGGGTGGCCGCCGATCCGATGGCTGATCTTCTTTTCCAGGATCAGGACCGGTCCGTCAGTCACCGGACAAGAACTGGGCGCATCACGTCCGGGTGGGGATCGTCATGGCTGAAGCGCTGGTCAGAGGTGGAGACGAGCGGACTCGAACAGCCGTCGCCCTGCTTGCAAAGCGTGGTCGAAGCCTCTGAGCGGACGGTCGCGAGGGTAAAAGTCCTGGTGAGCCTGTTGGTTGAACGATGGCGAACAGCTCGAAGGCAGGCGGATGTGTCATGAAAGCGCCATGGCCGGCCGGCACCGCCCGCCAGCGGTGGGCGAGCCTCTATAACCCACGTTCGCGACCTTTGTCGATTCGGCCGTGAGCTGCACGGACCCGTAGATCGGGGCCTTCCCCATCGGGGGTTGCACGACCAGGCTGCAGTGTCGGAGCGAACTGTTGATGGCTCGGAGTTGTGGGACGCTCAGCTCGGATCGGCCGTCGTGGCGAGGTTCGAGCGGGTGGAAGTGGGAGGACACAACGTGGCCATGCACCCCTAAGTTCGTCTATGACCGAGTCCTGGATCCGCTCCACCAGGCCAGCGACGGTGAGCCCGATGTCATCGGCGTTTTCTGAGTCAAACTCGACGAGGAAATAAGAGCCGAGACCTTGGGTTGTGAACCGCAACTCGGGCAGGAGAAGGTGGCGGGTCCGGCGGGGGCCGGTGGAGAGCGGCACGCCGAAGAATCCGGAATGGACTGCAGGCTGAAAGAGTAGAACCACCGCCTCGTCGTGCCGTTCGAGTTGCCAACCGACCCCCAGATCGGTCGCTGCTTCGATGTCGTGCATCACTTTGGAGATGATCGGCGGCCACCAATGTTCCATAGCGACCAGCTGGTCTTGCCGGTCGTTTATCACCAATCGCGTTCCCGCTCGGCGACAGGACTCAGGACCCTCGGCCAGTAGGTCAACTCGTCCTTATTGACCCACTCGCCCGCACCGCTCAGGTCGATATCCATTCCACAGCTGAGACTGGGCGACTGGAACCCAGATAGAGGTCACGCCCGAGGCGATGCGGATCTATGCACGCCCGGGTTTGGTGGCGGACGTGACATGGATCGGGCGTTTCTGAGTCCCTCCCCTGATTGTGCGGGCTGAAAATAGTGAGCGCCCCGAGCTCGGCACCCCTATCGTCTGTCTATGCAGCCAGTCGATCCCGCAGTGATTCGTCACTATGAGACGGTCCAGGAAGAGGGTCGAATCTCCAACGGGATCGGCCAGCTCGAGCTCGTCGCGCGTGCAAGAAGTCTTGCAGCGACACCTCCCTGACCCTCCAGCGAGCATCATTGATGTCGGCGGCGCGACCGGCGTTCACGCCTCGTGGCTAGCCGATCGAGGCTACCGGGTTCGAATCCTGGACATCACCCCACGGCACGTGGAAAAGGCCAACGCCGACTTGTCAAGGAAAGGCATCAATGCACAGTTGGGCGACGCCCGCAGCCTTCCCTTTCCCGACGCGACTTTCGACGCTGCGTTGGTGTTCGGACCCCTATATCACCTGACCGAGCAGTCCGACCGCAACCTGGCCCTGCGTGAAGCGGTCCGGGTAGTTCGACAAGGGGGAATCGTCGCGGTGGGCGCAGTCAGCCGGTTCGCTTCCCTATTCGATGGTCTCGGACGCCAGTTCCTCTTCGACCCGCAGTTCATCCCCATCGCCCGCAAGGACCTCACCACCGGCCAACACCGCAACCCCGACGAACACCCGCACTGGTGGACAACTGCTTATCTCCACCACCCTGACCAGCTGCGCTGGGAGGCCGAGCAGGCCGGGCTGCTAGTTCGGGAAATCGTCGGCCTCGAAGGACTCGCCGGCTACCTGCCACAGCTCGCGGAGCGTTGGGACAACCCCAAGGATCGCGAAACAATCCTCTGGGCGGCCCGAGCCATCGAGACCGAACCGACCCTGCTCGGCCTGAGCGCCCACCTCGTCCTTCTCGGCGACACACCTCCCACCAGATCGGAGTCACCGTAACGGTCACCCAGCCTCCAGGCAGGCGCCCGGAAGTGCCGGTATGCGGTGCGTCCTGCTTCCTACAGCCCCGATTACCGTGCGAACATTCGTATCCGTTCTGGCGACACCCACGGCTCCGCCGCTTGGGATGTCGAGCCGGCTGAGGGGCGCCTCCAAACGGCACCCTCGACGCCATGCCCCACTTGGTTGTTGCGCTGGGAAAGTGGACACCTCAAGTAGTCGAACGGTGAATTGCGCTTTGGTCGCGATCTGAAGGCCGATGGCCGGATGTCAGGACCACCAAGAGTCGTCACAAGGGACCCGGTGCTTGCAACCGTGCCCTGCAGGGACGATCCGATCCGGACGCCTTCGCTCGAAGTCGTGAATGTCGGAGGGACTCAGCTGTCGGGCGTGACCGCATCCAATCGGCGCCGAACCTCTGATGTGTTCACGTCGAGAGCGCCCAGCAGCACCGCCGCAGGATCTGGTGGTTGGAGAGGGAGGATCTGGGCTAGCACCTGCTGGGCCGTGACCTGGGTCTTTCGGCGATTGGGCTTGACCGCGTCCTCAAGCACTTTCTTGGCCGCGGGCGTCATGCGGAGGCGATCTTTTTTCATGACGGCTCTGATCGTCGGTTTCTTCGGCACGGCCCGCATCGGCAGTGGGGGAGCGTCGGTGCCCGACCCCAGGCCCAGGGCGCCCAGGGCTTCCCGGTCGAGCGACTCAAGGGCCTGGCGAGCTTGCTGCAGGCTCACGGCCAACACGGCTTCGATCGAGGGATCTTCATACAAGGCGAGCAAGATGTGATCGGTGCCAGTTCGGCGATCACCTCGGCGACGAGCCTCCTCACTGGCCCGCAAATAGATGGCCCAGACGTGAAGCACCTCGGGCACAACGGCTTCGGTGGTCATGATGACTCCTTGTTGTATTTGGTGTGCACGGATTGGCGGGTGACGCCCAGGGCGTCTCCGATCTGCTGCCACGACCAGCCCTTTTCCCGGGCAGCGGCGACGTGTTTCGCTTCGACCCTCTCAGCCAGGCGATGTAGCGCCAACGAGGCGCGAAGCCCAATTGCCGGGTCATCCGACGAGAGATTCAGCTTGAGATCTTCGACATCCATGAATGTCAGTATAGACTGACACGGTGATTATGTCAACCTAAACTGACACAGCAGATCGCCACACCCGAGTGCCCCGGCCGCTGGGCTTCGAAGCCTCTATCAGCGCCCGGGGCGTCCGGTACCACAGCCCGCGCATCGACCCCGGCGTCCGCCACCCGCCCTACTCCGAGCATCAGCCAGAGCGAGCCATCGAATCGAAACTCTGAGCTGATTCCAATGGCCGAACGTGGCAATAGCGCCTCGCTGTACCTGAATGCTTCGGCCCATTACTGTGTGACTGGACCACCCGGGGCGTCCGGTAGATCTGGTGGCGGCGGTGGTTGATCGGGTGCGTCGTCGGTCGTATCAGGCGGGTTCAGGGGCACACCGGGCGGGGCCGCTGGCGGCGTGCTGACCGGACCGTACGTGTCTCGTTCGGCGTGCCTCGGCGGCCTGGGCCGAGCGGAATTGCGGCGTGCCGTTCGGTACCAGTTGGCAGAGTACATGCCGCCGATTTAGCGTGCTCAGCCACCGGGATGGTGCCGTCATTCGGGGCCCGGCGTACCGGCAGAACGGGGGGCAGAGCCGACCCAAATTCTTAATCTGACATTCGGGGACACCGACGTCCGCATTGACTTTCGACAGCTAGACGACCTCGGTGGCATAGCGACTCATGATCTCGCCCACCACCTTTGGATCTGGCGGACCTGGGGGCAGAGTCGCCAGTTCACGGAAATAGCCGATATAGAGGTCGGGCGTCACCGTGCACAACATGACGACCTCTGCGTCACCGTGGTTGGCGAAGGTATGGGGGGTGCCCGGAGGCGCAGTGATCAGCATGCCGGTACGTATCTCCACTTGCTCGTTGGCACTGGTAAAGGTGGCCACGCCTGAGAGGACAAAGAACGTTTCGTCATGCTCACGGTGAATGTGCTGGGGGGGTCCATCGACCTTGGGCGGGATGGTGACTTCGACCAGGCCCAGTCGATGATCGGTATGAGTACCGTCCTCGAGTATCCGTATCCTCAGCGGGCCAACCCGGATCGTTTCTCCCTCGGTCAGGTCGACTATTTCAATGGTCACAAGGGCACCCTAGCTGGAGCGAGTCCGCAGCGTTCCTTGATGGCCGACTGGAGAGCTGAGGTGGCAGCATGTGACTTGCAAGCGGGAACAGTCATCGTGGTAATGCAGCTGCAAGAGCTGAGCAGGGGCGAGTGAGTGTTGGGGCCGCCCAAGACGGCGGCCGGTAGGCGTATCGTCACCGTCCCTCCACACAT
Organism: uncultured Actinomycetota bacterium; assembly: GCA_963783945.1. Classification (GTDB taxonomy): domain Bacteria; phylum Actinomycetota; class Acidimicrobiia; order Acidimicrobiales; family Palsa-688; genus CAWAPS01. Next base: position 668,302 of record CAWAPS010000002.1, on the reverse strand, counting down.
CCTCGATGTCCTGGGGAATCACCTCTCGGAATTCGTCGGCGTTGAGCCGACGGCGTTGGTCTGCGCTTCGCCAGAGGCGCCCCGCTACGCCGGAGCAACTTCCGCCGGCGGGTGTGGGACCCGGCCCGTCAGGCCGCCGGTCTCCCAGCGCTGTCCGAGCTGGCAACCGGATGTGCCATGGATGTGTCATCGTCGCCTCGCACGGCTGGGCAGGCGGATGCAGATCAGCCCTCTCACCTGGGACTTTAGGGGTGGAGACGAGCGGACTCGAACCGCCGACCCCCTGCTTGCCAAAAATGGAGTGGTCCGCCCGGGAGGCGTCCAGCGGCGTACAGACGGGACGAATATTACGATCAGGCACTCCGCCATATTGCCCGAGTGGCTACGGCGGTGGCTACTGCCGTTACCGAACGAGGGCTTCGCCCACTTGGCCGTATGCACGCTCTGCAAAGGCCCGTCCATATCGCCGCTGGTCGTCATCTCGGGCGGGAGCTCCGCGTGTCGGAGCGAGCCGGACCAGGTCCTCGAGGCGAGGCCGGGGCGCCACCCCAAGCGAAGTCCCGGCGCGCGACCCGGCGAGCGCGCATCGCAGGTCCGTGAGCGCCTGGCCGGCTGCATCTTCGGTCAAGGCCATTCTCTGGGCGACGAACACGTCGGGCGGTCCTGCTCGAACGACCTGGCTGGCTCCCGTCACCGCCACCACCGTCACCAGTGCCATTGTCTGCGAGCGCCGCGTGGGAGCGGCTATCGCCAGGGTGCCAAGGCCAGGGCCCAGGAGCGCCGTGACCTGGCTGAGCACCCCCAGGTGGGCTCCGACCGGGTCGCGATTGATCCCACTGCGTCGGCAACCATGACCGCTAAGACGGTCATGGGCACTCGGCGCCGCCAAGGCAGCGGAAGAGCAATCGGTCTACTAGACGAAATCCGATATCGGTAACCGATATTGGCTACCGTATTTTGGGTGCGGGAGTTCCTAAGGGGAGCGGTCAGGCTTCACATCCCCCCTCACACTGCCCATGGAGATGTTCACGGGGCGTGGATGTCGGAGGAACTCGCTCATCATGGCTACCGGATCAGTCCGGGTTCGCTCTATCCGACCCTGCACAAGGTGGAGGCTGAGGGACCGCTGGCTTCCCGCAGCGAGGTCGAGGGCAGATCGAGGCGATCTTATTCCATCACCAAATCGGGTCGCCGTGCGCCGAAGGAGGGGTTGGTCCAACTGCGGGAACTGGCCAACGAGGTGCTCGGAGAGGGGACTTGGTGAGCGCGACCGGGCGCAACGGGGAGTCGGTCGCTCAGGCGAAGGTGCCGCTTTGGATGATTGCTCGGGAATGGGCTCGTTTCGGTCGCATCGGGTTCGGGGGGCCACTGACTCATATCGCGTTGTTTCGGCGCACGTGCGTCGAAGAGAGAGGATGGTGGTGCTCACCACCGTGGTCGTCGGCTATGCAGCGAAGGGATCTCGAGGCGAACTCTTTGCCACCCTGGTCGCCTTCACTCCTTCATTCCTGTTCGTTCTCTTCCGCGCCCCACGTTTCGGTCGGATTCGAGCGAATCGTACCATCCAGTCGTTCCTGACGGGGGCGGGAGCGGCTGTCATTGGAGCCAGCAGGATCGGGCCATACCGCTGGGTCTCGCCTTTCGACATCTTTGGCAGGTCCCGGTGCTCGCCGCTGCACTGGTTTGGTTCTTCGCCTTCCGTCGCGGCGTCGTGAGCGGTTTGTTGATCGCCGGCGGAAATTGGCGTCGTCCTCGCCGTCGCCGGGGTAACGGTCTAGCGGCGAGGCTTCCAAGCAACGCCTGCTAAGTCGAAGATGACCAAGCAGAAGTGGCCTGAGAACGCCACATCCGCCCTACCCAGGAGGAGCTGGAGGAAGGCCGTCGTCCGCCCTGCTGCTGACGACGGCGAGCGTACTGGCAGACGGCGACTCGCACCTCCGCCGATACCGAACGTTCTGATTGAATGATTCCCACTTTTGCGAGAGTGGTCTCTGGACGCGCCAGTGCGGCCCGCCGGGAGCGGACCGCACCGGTGTGACGTGACCGAGGGAGCGGACCGTCTAGGCGGCCGTCTTGACTGCAGCAGCGGTCCCGGTCGCGTCACCCTCCCCGGGGAGGGCGACATAGCGGGGCTGGACGTGGCGGCGCTGGCGGTAGCCGGCGATGACTCCGTCCACGCCGATCCAGCTGGCGGTCCTCCACATGGTGAGGATGACTATGGCGAACAGGGCGTAGAAGGCGCACACGCTGGCCGTTCCCGACATCACATAGGTGAACAGCAGGGCCAAGCTGCCCAGCGCGGCTATCCGGGTGAACAGTCCGGCCACGAGGGCGAAGCCGATGACTAGCTCGGACACCGCTATCAGGACGCCGATCCATCCCGAGTTGGGGACCACGAAGCTGTGCAGGAAGCTGCCCCACCAGGTGTAAGCGGGCTTGGCGTGCGTGGAGAAACCGGCCACCCCGGCCCCGTTGTGGTGCAAAAAGGCGGCGTTTTCTGCGCCCCACAGCTTGGCCCAGCCAGCCTGGATCCACATCACTCCCAGCCACACCCGCATGGCGAGCCATCCCACCGCCATGACCTTCGACCCCTTAACCCATTCCCACACCCGTGGGTTGGTTCGCTTGGCCGGATCACCCAACACGGCAGCAGCATCAGTCGCAACAATATTTGTCATCAGAATGCTTCTTTCTTCTCTGTGGCCCGGTTCCCGAGGGCTTCAGCGTTATCTTCGCCGCCGGAGCCGGTCCCCAATAGGGCCGAAGGTCCTTCTGTAGATATCTCCGAACCTCGTGTCCGGCCGGGAAGCCGAACCTCGGCCTTGCTGGTGCCCTGAGCGGCGGCGTTCACCATGGTTGCGCCGTCACCCTGCCCGGTCCTTTAGGGCCGTTCGACTCTGCCTACGGTGACGACGGGGTGGGTAGCGTCCAATGCGACCCGTTTCACCGATGGGAAAGGAATGATTCGATGAAGGCGCTCGTCTACCACGGTCCTGGGGAAAAGGCGTGGGAGGAAGTCCCCAAGCCCGTGTTGCAGGCCGATACCGATGCCATTGTCCGAGTGGACGCGGTTACTATCTGCGGTACCGACTTGCACATTCTCAAAGGTGACGTTCCCGCGGTCACCGACGGGCGCATCCTCGGCCACGAAGCCGTCGGGACGGTCGAGTCGGTGGGTGCCGGCGTCAAGAACGTCCAGCCGGGAGACAAGGTCCTGGTCTCATGCATCACCTCGTGCGGCACCTGCCGGTACTGCCGCGAGGCCCACTACGGGCAGTGCCTGGGCGGCGGGGGATGGATCCTCGGCTACCTGATCGACGGGACCCAAGCTGAGTACGTGCGTGTCCCCTTCGCTGACACCTCCACCTACCCTGCCCCGGCCGGGGTTAGCGATGAGGCTCTGCTCATGGTGGCCGATATCCTCCCCACCGGATACGAGGTCGGTGTGCTCAACGGGAAGGTACAGCCCGGCGACGTCGTCGTCGTCGTGGGAGCCGGCCCGGTCGGACTGTCGGCCATCATGGGCAGCCGCCTGTACAGCCCGGCCCACGTGGTTGCCGTCGACCTGGCCGACAGCCGCCTCGAAGCCGCCAAACAGTTCGGCGCGGACATCACCGTCAACAACGGGCGCGAAGACCCTGCACTGGTCCTGGCGGCCTTGACCGACGGGCTCGGCGCCGATGTCGCCATCGAGGCAGTGGGCGTCCCGTCCACGTTCGAGCTGGCCGCATCTTTGGTCCGCCCCGGCGGCCATGTGGCGAATATCGGCGTGCACGGCCAGCCGGTCACCCTTCATCTCGAAGAGCTCTGGATAAAAAACGTCACGATCACCACCGGCTTGGTAGATGCGTTCTCGTCGCCAACCTTCCTGCGCCTCCTGCAAGGACATCAGCTCGACGCCGATCGCTTCGTCACCCACCACTTCTCTCTCGATCAGTTCGAGCAGGCCTACGAAGTGTTCGCCCACGCCGCCGACACCGGCGCCCTCAAAGTCTTCCTCTCCCGGGACTGACGCCAGCGCCAGCAAGCGGCGTCCCGCCTCGACGAGCGAGTGAGGGCCATATCCCGGCGGGAACCTGCTCCGTCCCGACGAGGTCGCCGGGCAATGCACATGTGATCTCGCGGCTTGCGAACCCGGCGAGGCGATAGCCGGGTCGTGAACGGCGCGAGTCTGTCTGGGCCGCTGTTGTGTTCAAGCAGTGCCCCCCACGACTGGTCACTTCCGGGGCGACAGTCATCTGCGCGGAGCAGGCCCAAGTACGCCTCGCCGGACACAACCTTCGCAGTTGGACCTTACCGACGCAGAAGGGGACTTTCGGCCCTACTCGCCAACTAATGAGTCCCGTAGTCTTCCTGGCTCCCAGACAGCCCGAGCGGACTAGGAACGACACCTGTTGGCGTAAACGTACAAGGGGCCATATGGCTCTGACCGAATCCGCCTCGCTGGGCACAGGATAGTCCTGATTGAGGAGGTGAACCATGAGCCAATGTCACGACGTGTACGACTTCGAAGAATACGAGACTGGTCAGGGTCGGTTCGTTGAAGGGACCCAATGCCACGATATCGAAGAGGCATTCGGTCAGTCAGAACCCGAGCCGGCGAGCCAAGCGCGAACGGAAGATCAGGAGCCGATTGATGCAGCCTCCATAGCGGGCTGACCTTCCACCCGAGTCGGGAGCCCGAGATATCAACGTTACACAGCGAGCTGACGACCAGGCGTCATCCTGCCGCGGGTCGCAGACGGCGCGGCTATGTGCGATCCTGGTCACGGATCCCGCGCACTTGGCTCAGACTGCGCAAGCGGGAGCCGGTGCCGGCCGTACCCGATCCGGGGGAGGCTTTAGTGCGTATCCGAACTGGATGTCCTGAGCCGCAGACGGTTCGTCCCGATGGGCACCGGCATCGGAGGGATCCTGGGTTTTTGCAGAGGGCGGATCTAAGGATCAGGCCAGTGGATTGAGGCTCGGACGCCGTCCGGGACCGAGGTTGGGACGAATTGCCCTGTCGCTGGGAAGGCACGTCTGAGATCGTGATTGTATGGTAGACGATCAAGTGACCGAGCAGGAGAGGGTCAGTTGGCGCGGTGAGGCAGTCAATATCGAGGTGATCCCTGAGTTGGTCCGGGTTGCCGAACTGTTGCGTCAAGCTAGTGAAACCCTCGACACACTGTGGTGGTTAGCCCTCGATAGGGATTCGGACGGAACGGCGATCCGTTTGGGTGAGGCCAGCATGCAGGTCCACCGAGCCTTGATCGCTGTCGAAACGAGCCCATAGAGTTCCGACCGTCCGGGGCCCATCTGCACTAGCCACTCCCACACCGCGCTACACGGAGCATCGATGGCGACGGCTCAAAGTGGATCACTATTTCCGGAGAGGCCCAACACTTGATCGCTCGGCATGCAACCGCGACCCTCGTCCGCTGTCGTCCCCCACTCGAGACACGTCCGACGTCAGTAGCGGTGGGGAGCAACATCACCAATCGCAACGCCCTAGCAGGGGGGCTCCGGTCAGCAGTCCTATTCTCCTCCCACGCTCGCACACCTCTTCAGCATCGGTCGGATCCTGACCTCGCTCTTTGCTAGTCGGTTGCCCCTCGGCTCAACGTGTTCGTGGGCGAGTCCTGGATCGGCGGTGGGCCGCTTCGGCGAATGCGGCGGCCGCTCACCGCGTCCGGTACGATCCTGACGATGCTTTCGCGCCGGCCCGGTGCCCAGGGAGCGGCGGCGCTTAACTCGGCGCTCGCCAAGAGATCCGGGTTGCGGTCAGCCGCGAGCTCTCGAGCCGATCCTTTCACCATGACACTCCACCCGGTGTGGTTCACCACGTCGAAATTATCGACCTCAAAGGTCACGTTGGAGCGGTGGATAGCCCACAACTTGGTACCAGCTCCTGTCCAGAAGACGATTCCTCGTCGGTCGACCGCGTGATTAACAGGGAACACGGCGGGGTAGTGACCGACAATGACTGCTACGCGCCCGACTGGCTGGGAGGCCAGTAGCCGCCAGCACTCGTCCTCTTCGATCTCCTCAAAGGCTCCGGGTATCAATTTCTAAGGCTTCGTTCTGCCGCTCCGGATTACTCATGACTGCTCCTCTCCTAATGTCCCCTGTTACGCGGTGGTGACGGGGATTTTCGTTGCAGGTGGGGCTTCGGGTTTGCCCGCCTGGGGGGGACGGTCACCCTGATCTCTAGGATGCCGTCTTTGTAGGCGGCCTTAACGTCGTCCGCTGTCGCACCTTCCGGCAAGACAAGCTCACGCCTGAAGGCACCGTGGCGCAGTCCACGCCGACGATAGGCCTTGTCGTCGACGGTCTTCTCGTCACGGCGTTCGGCGGCGATACGCAGGATTCCGTGTTCGACGGTCACGTCGACGTCACGTGCTGGATCAACCCCTGCCAACTCGGCGTGGATCACCAGAGTGCCGTCCTTCGTGTATTCATCTACCCTGAGCAGATCACCGACTGGGCCCTGCCACATCATGACAGGTCGATGCCACTGCTCCGGCCATGGGTCCAAAGAACCGGTCGAACAGGTCCATAGGCCCCTGTGCTTCCTTTCTGACCAGAACCATTGAGCCTCCTTTCTGTCGTGGACCATATTTGGCACTACTCAGTGTGACCATGAGGCAGGTCATTATCTAGAGCCCTAAGACCCCTTCGAGATAGGGCCGTACGGCCCTATCGAACGAATCACCACTCGCGTAGCGTCGACGCGCGAGGTGATAGATCGTGACCAACGAGGAATTGCTGGTCCACATGGTTGAGGACTGGGCTGAACACCTACTGCCAGAGGATCCTGATGCCGGCAAGGCGGCCGCCGCAGCTGCACTCTTAGCCTACTGTGGTGGGGCATCGGTGAGCGAGGCCTGCCGGCAGGCGCGTACGCTAATCGTCGGCTGGAGTCTGCACCCGTCGCGATGCGCCTCCGCCTTTACCTTGTCGCGCTGATCTGAGGTGCGAGGGGTCCAGTGGCGACGTACTGGAGCCGAACCCTGGATTCGGGACCTTTGACTCTGTTAGCGGGTCGCCCAATGAGATCAGATTGTCTCATGAGGTACGAGTCTGATAGCCCGGACAGAGGGGTTACGGACAATCTCCATAGGAGGTGTCGAAAGTGCGGTCGCTTGACCTTGTGGGTGGGACGGAGATCGTCCCGGTGGACCGGTGTCTAGACCTCCTGCGCACCGAGACGATCGGTAGGATCGCCGTAGTGGTCGGGGACGACGTCGATGTGTTCCCGGTGAACTACATTCTTGACGGCGACCTTATTGTCTTTGCTACGAACGTCGGCCGCAAGGTCTCTGGCATGCTTGCCGGTCGGCTGGCGTTCGAAGTGGACAGCATTGACCTCCCTGCCCACGCCGGTTGGAGCGTGATCGTCCACGGCGTGGTGGATAGCGTAGAGCCGTACCCCGAGGAGAAGCATGACAGTCTCGAGGACCACCCGAATCCGCAACCTTGGGCCGGGCACAAGAGGCTTTTGGTACGAGTGCGGGCCGAGACTATCAGCGGTCGGAGAGTGTCGGACGCCGACTGGCTTGGCCGTGTGTGATGCCCGGATCGAGGTTGTGCCGATACCGCTCCGGCGGATGGTCTCCAGGGTCTGGAGTTAACCAAAGATACCGAAAGGAGGAAACATGAATACCGAAGGCAATGGCGTGCCTCTGAATATAGCAACAGATCAGCGAGCACCCGTCCCGAGCGTACCGTTACTGGTCCGCGACCTCATGACTCGCGACCCCGTCAACGTCGAACCAGCCGCCACTGTCAAGGACATTGCTCATGTTTTCCTGGAACGCAATATCCGCTGTGTACCTGTGGTCGATTTAGGTGAGAACCTCATCGGCGTGGTCAGTGAAGCGGATCTCATCAGCCGGGAGGGCTATCCCACGGTGCGTAGCCACCATCTGTCACAGCTTATTGAGCAGGAGTGCACGGAGCACCGGCATCATTGGGCCGCTCGAGCCGAAGGCTTGACGGCGGGGGAGATCATGACGAGTGAGGTAATCACGTGCCGGCCCGACGAGCCGGTCGCAATCGTGACCCGGCGTATGCTGCGTCGAGACGTTCGTACCTTACCGGTAGTGGACAACGACGGCAGGCTGGTGGGGATGATATCGCGTAGCGATGTCCTCGGGCTTTTCGACCGGCCCGACCCCGAGATTCGGAAGGGAGTCGAACGAATCCTGGCGGATCCATTGTGGACACCTCCCGATCACGATGCTCATGCCATCGTTCGCGACGGTGTCGTTATCCTAGAAGGTTCTGCTCGCTATCAAGCCGACGTGAACGTCCTGATGGCCGCCGTCCGTCAGGTACCTGGTGTCACGGAGGTTGTCAACCGCCTGTCGGCGCGAACACCGACACCAGGACCGGTACACGTACACGGCAACTACCGGGGCTAAGCCCACCAACCACAGACATACATCAAGGAGATCAGCGGCCATGTCAGTGGTAAGCGGTAAGAAGATTCTGGTCGGAATGGACGGTTCGCCGAATGCGGCCGCGGCGCTCGCGTGGGCAATCGGCGAAGCACGGGTTCGTCACTCGTCTATTAGAGTGCCTCTACGTTTGGCACGAACCGACTGTTGCATATGGCGCTGCGGTTGGCGCGGCGCCGGGGCCCGTACGTGGTCGGAATCGTTCGTATGCCTCGGTGCTAGATCGGTTTCGCATGGCCAGCTGGCCCGCGCGAACGCCGTCGAGGGTGGAGCTGAGCGCTGTGGCTTGGTAGTAATGCCAGATGCAGGCGACGATGGCGGCGTTGACGTGACGTTGCAGATGGGACGGATCCTTTAGCCACCGGCCCGAGCGGGGATTGAGGTGCATTGTCTGCGTCTCCTCCCGCCCGTCGCTGCCGCTTTGCCACGGGTACATCGCCCCGGCATGGCCGGCTGCCGTGGCGGCCCGTCTGGCCTGGTCGAGGCGACGGTAGCGGTAGAGCAGGAGGGACCGGGCCAACTCGGGAAAGCGCAGAGTGAGGAACGGAAACACAAACAACTCGTCCCAAAACACGTGGCCGCGATAGGCTTCGCCATGCAAGCCGCGGGCGGGAATCCCCACGTCGAGCCCTATCGAGTTCTCCGACACCGTCTGCAGTATGTGGAAGGTGTGGAGGTTGGTGAGCTTGGCCACATCGTGGTCCGCGCCCAGGCGGATAGCGCTCCTGCCCCACAGGTCACTCCAGGCCGTGGCGTGGCGGCCAAGCAGGTCATCGAAGCTTCCGGCCATGACACTTGCCCACGCCCGCGACTGCCACAGAGGCTCGCTGATAGCCATATCCCTCGACGTGAACAGGGCAGCAACCTTCTCGATGATGAGCTCATCCGCCTGGCCGACGTCGGCAACGAAGTTCTGTCTGACGTAGCCACCATCTCTGCTCGTCGCCGGCTCCAGCTCGACACGTTGGCCATTATGGAAGAATCTTGTCTGGGCTGCCGTGGCGATCCGGACGTGAGACTGGTTCGTCTGCACCTCGAGCCACATGAGGTCGCCCTCAGCTCCCTCTTCAAGCGGTGTCAAATGGGCCGAACCCAGGGGGAGGTAACGAGCCACACCGCTGTTGGTTACCCTGCCGTCCAGCGCGCTGCTGATTTCAAGGAGGCCGGTCCAGTTCTCGGGCACGACGGTGGTCTCCAGACCAGCCAGATGAGGATCACGCATACTGACGAAACGACGCTGGGTCAGACGGGATATCCGCCCCTCGCGGTCGCGCCAGCGGGTGCGGCGCACCAGAACACCCCTGTACATGTCGAGCTGCTGATCGTGCGACAGGATCTCGTTGCCCTCGTCACCCAACCATTGACCACCTTCAGGCCGAACAGAGAAGCACAGCCAGTTGGGGGCATTGATCAGACTCTCGTTCTCCACGGTTCGCCCCGCCACCTCAGCCCGCAACCGGTTATATACCCCCGCCACAAACGTGGCCGGGTAATGAACCCCATCGGCAACCGACTCCGGGGCCGCCCCCCGCGTCGCGAAATATCCGTTGCCTAGGGTGCAAAGCGCCTCCCGCTGCCCCTCCGCGAGGAGATCTTCACCGTGATAGTCCCACAACCACTCGTCGACCTCTGCTATCAACTGGGCCCTCCCGAACTCAAGCGCACATCGTATTCATCTGATACTCTCTGCGTGAGCAGTTGACGCTTCGAATGTCCGGGTTAAGCTCCAGAGATACCGGCGGCGTGACTGGGAACGACGACGACCGGAAGCGGGCTTCGGGCCAGGCAAGCCAAAGTGATGGCGCCCAGCGTTCGATACCCGAGCACCGTCGACTGGCCAGCACCAATGACGAGCAGATCCGATCCCGGCGTCTCTCGTCTCAAGGTGGGAGCTGGCATCCCTCGCCGGACGATTGCGATGACTCGATCGCTCGGCACACCGCAGCTGGAGAGCGAATCGGCGGCCAGCTGACGCGCCAATTGACCCACCCGATACGACGGGTCGGCGGCGATGCTCACCGGTCCGCCTAGGCCCCCGTAATCGCCCTCACACCAGGCCATCACCGCGCAAATGACTCCCCCCCGTCGGTTGGCCTCTGCCACAGCCCAGGCAAGCGCGGCGACAGCCGGGTCACTGCCATGGAAACCCACCGTAAGCCTGGAGGGCGTTGAAGCCGGACGAGCCGTTGACCATGCGCTGCGAGGAACCACCGCCACTGCCAGCTCTGGCCCGGCATCGACACCGGATCGGTTCGACCCGAAGATCAACCTCACAAGGGTGTTGGTCGTATGTGGGCCGACCATGACGAGGTCATGACAGTCACTCACCGCCCTGTCACGAACCGCTTCGACCGTGGAGTCGCCAAGGACCTCGATATCCAGGCTGGTCCGATACCGTGCTCCGAGACGGTCCAAAGTCGCAGACAGCTCCTTCCGACCAAGCTCAACTGTCTCTGGGTCGACGATCCAACCGTCGTCGGCATGCGCGAAAGCCGGGACGTACAAGACCTTGACGCGACCGTCACGACGACCCGCTTGATGTAGCGACCAGTCCAATACAGGTTCGGCCGAACTGGCATCATCCACTACGACCAATATGGACGAATCAGGAGTTTGGGTCGCATCTGCGAGCATCGACGGTCACCCTCTCTCGCGACGATACACACAATCCTCTTGCATCGAGCAGGGGGCGAACAGAGGCATAAGTCCCAAAGACCACCAAGGCGCCTACTTCGCCATATCGAGCTTGGTGTCGAGGACGTCCACGGCGGCGAAGGTCGCTCCGGCGATGTAGGCGTATTGCATGGAAAGGTGGCCCAGGCCGCCGATCCCAAACACGGCTACCAGGTCTGACGAGCGGGCTCCCGATACTTTCACGGCCTTGTAGGTGGTGACCCCGGCGCAGATGAGCGGTGCGGGCGTCAAGTGGGTCAACGCCCTGGGGCACCCGACCGGCGAAGCCGGGCCAGAATGGCGACCGCTGGCCGCTCGGTCCAAACACGACCAACCGGATACGTCTCGACGGACCGACGAATTCAGGGGCGCTCAAATCGTCGTCCGCTAATGAGGGAGTTGGTTATACGAACGGCTCGGTCGGTGCTGCCATCGATCGCCCACGGGTCGACGATCAGTTGGCGTATCCGGTCTAGCTCGGACTCGTTATGAATGGCCCGCGACACGCCTTGGACGACCACGCTCCAACCGCTAGCGCCGGAGGGCTCGTAATGGTCGGCCTCGAAGGCGACGATATTGCCGGTGGAGGCGGCATGGAATTTTGTGCCTTCCATGGTGCGGAACACGATGTCACCGTCGAGGACGGCGAAGTTGACCGGCAGGACCATGGGAAGTGCGAAGATGCTTAGCCCGACCCGCCCGACGCGCACGGTTGCGAGAAGCCGCTGGCACTCCTCTGGCGACAGCGGGGTGAGTGTCGGCGTCATTGCCAGATTGTGCTCGGCGCCGTCGGTCGTCGCTCAGGGCCGAAAGTCTCTTTTTGCCGTTCCAGTATCACCACACGACTCACCTCCTTTCCTGGCGGTGTCTGGCAGACCGGGATGGGGTGTTTCGGTGGGGTGGGGCCCGGCCAGGATTATGGGGGGCAAGCTGAGGATGAGCGAAGGACGGGTGGTGACAAGTCTCGAAACGGTCCAAGGCGATGGCCGTCATGGATCTTGCCCCGTGACCTAGTTCCATTATCTGGGCCGCAGCTCGTATCGTCCGATCGCTCGCGATCGCAACTCCTGAACGTCTCGTCGCTTCAATTACTCGCATCGCACAGTGCCTCCTCGAATTCACTTGCCCGAGTGATCGTATGGCGCAACCGACGCGTCAGCCCCGGGAAAGAACAGAGCCTCGTGGCCATCCTCTTCCCAGCGCACCACGTACGGCGGCTGTCCTTCGGGTCCCCGTACCTCGAGAATCTCGCAATCCCGGTCAGGTTCGCCGATGTGATGGGCGTGGATCAATATACGTTCTCCGACCTTCGCCTGCACTCTGGCCTCCTCTCTCGTATTCGTAATGATGGTGGCGCTCATGATCTGGAACCGGTAGGGCCCAAGGTCCTCAACCGGTCTAACGCTGTTGGCGGCAGCAGCCGAAAGTCTCTCCCGAGAGTGACCTTTGGCCCTGACGGAAAGCACGGGCCGAGACGAGAATGGGACGACGGACAGCCGAGCTGGCCGAGACTATCGAGGAATGCAGCACCACCGATGAGGAAGCCCGCCATGAGTAATCGAGACGGAGCGCATCTGAGCGCCTGGGAACGCGCCGCCCTCGCGGAGCTGGAGACCAGGGCCAGTGCAGAGGACCGTCGTCTGAACGTCCGGCTCCAGCGAGGAGCAAGACGTATGCCAACCATCCCGTCGGGAGGGCTACGGTGGCAACCTTCTGCAGGGCTCGGTGTGGTGGTGGCTGTGGTCGGACTGGTCCTTGTGGTCCTGAGTCTCGGCGTCGGGCTTGTGCCCGGGGTTGCGGGAGCTGTACTGACGAGCGTGGGCCTGGCCTTTATCCTCTCTGCTATCCGTCGGCGGCTACGGGGGGGATCGGCCCGACGCTAGGGCGGGTCTAAGGCGGTTACAAAGAGTGCTTCGATGACTCGAAGTGCGCCGGCCGTGTCAGGCCGGGAGCCCGACGGCGACTGGAAGTGCAGCTGTCGCCACTGTCGCCACAATCCGCCGGCCTGAGATGAACTCGGGGCGCACCCGCACCCAGTGGGGCCTCTCGCCCGCCGCCCAAGGAGAAGCGGTCAGGTTCTCTGGAGCCTCACCCGTGATCTCGGTCGCCATGCCAATGACCAGGACGCTCCAACCCTGCTGCCGTGCTGGGTCGATCCGGTCCACTTCGAAGCCAACCACGGTCCCGGCCAGGGCAGCCCGACGCTTGATCCCCTCACCAGTCCGGAAGATGATGTCACCGCCGACCATCTGGTAGTTGACTGGAAATATCGCCGGCAGGGCGCCGATCGACAGCGCCACCCGCCCGACCTGCTCGGACTCGACGAGGCCCAAACACTCGTCCTCCGTGAGGATTTCCAAACCCTGATCTACCAGCATGCTTCCAGTCTCGACGACTCGTGGACGTCCCGGCAGGGTCGAAGGTCTCTGGTCTGCTGGCCAGTCGGTATATGTGACTTTCGACCCTAGGCCCACATCTCGTCGTCGGGACAATCTGGGGCCACGGTCGGGCCGGCACAGATGGTGCTTCGTTCCTCGCCCGTTTGTATCCACGCGAGATAGGCGAGACATGATCCCAACCTTGGTACTCGAGTGCGCCCGACGCAGCGACGGCCACTTCAGCGGATCCGGTCATCCCGAGAGGGCCGAGCGGGTGAAGGCGGTCGAGGCCGGCATCGAACAGGCACGGTTGGGAGATAGCGTGATTCGAGGGCAGGGCCGGCTTGCTTCGCGCCATGAGCTGCTGCGGGTGCATCAAGCGGCGTATCTCGATTCGCTGTCCGCTTTCATCGCGAGCGGCGGGGGCGACCTGGATCCCGACACTCATGTGTCCGGAGGTTCCTGGGACGCGGCGCTCTGGGCCGCCGGCTCGGGCCTGGATGCCGTGGACGCACTCGACCGGGGTGACGCCGCGTCGGCATTCGTAGTTGGTCGACCGCCAGGGCATCACGCCACGAGCGGCGCGGCGATGGGTTTCTGCCTGCTGAACAATATCGCCGTCACCGCCGCCGCCCTCGCCGAGCGGAGAGAGCGGGTCGTGATCGTCGACTGGGACGTCCATCACGGAAATGGCACCCAGGACATTTTCTGGGACGATCCGCGGGTGCTCTATATATCGACCCATGAGTGGCCCTCCTATCCCGGGACCGGTCGGCCTCAGGATATAGGCGGACCAAACGCCCCGGGGCTGACCATCAACTTGCCTTTGCCCCCGGGAGCAACCGGGGACGTCGCCCGCCTCGCTATCGAGAGTGTGGTCCCTGCTGTCGAGGAGTTCGGACCGAACTGGGTGCTCATATCGTCAGGATTCGACGCCCATCGCGACGATCCACTGGCCGGCCTAAACTGGAGTGCGGCCGATTACGCCGATCTTACGAGCACGGTCGCCTCCCTTGCCCCTGGGCCGGGTCGGCTGATCGCGTTCCTTGAGGGAGGGTACGACCTTCACGCCCTGGCCCTGTCAGCCGGTGCCACGGTGGCGGCCATGTCCGGTCAGAGCTACCGGCCGGAGCCGCCCACGAGCGGCGGTCCGGGCCGGGAACAGGTCGAATGGTGGGCCCAGCTTCGTCAACGAGCAAGGGATAGCATGGCATGAAGCGCAACAAGATCATCGTTGGGGTGGACGGCTCACCCAACAGCCTCGCAGCAGTGCAATGGGTGGCTGACCTCGCCGGCCCGCTTGAGTCGGACGTGGTGGCGGTTCATGCCCTGGGGCTGCTCGAGCATCTGTCCCCGGGCTCCGAGCCTGTCCCCGTCGAGCGGCATCGGCAGGAAATCCGCGACCTTCTGGAGCGCCTGTGGACCGCCCCTCTGGCGACGGCCGCCATCGCGTACGGCGTCGAGCTCCGTTATGGGCCGCCCGTGCAGGTGCTTCTGCAGGCGGCCGAGGACGAGAACGCCGACCTGATCGTCGTCGGAACCCGCGGAGCAAGCGGAGCCTCGCACATCCGTCTCGGCAGCACGAGTAGCCAACTCACCGAGCAATCGACCCGTCCGGTGGCCGTCATCCCGGTGCCTGCCGGGTGGCAATGACGCGTGCGGCCGACCTGGGAGGGCCTGCAGACGGCACGCGACACCAGGGCTGTCCTGGGGACCTAAGACCCTAGCGCTGCGCCGCCAGCGGACAGATGATGGATTTATGAACGACCTGAGGCTGTCTGAGACCCACATGTCATGGTTGCTCTTCACCTCTGATCACGTCTACAAGGTCAAAAAGCCGGTGGTGTTCGGCTTTTTGGATCTCAGCCGGCGAGAAGCCAGGGCAAGGGCGTGCCAAGCCGAAGTGGAGCTCAACTCACGTCTCTCAGCTGATGTGTACGACGGTGTCGGTGTGTTTCAGTATCCGGACGGCCGGTGCGAGCCGGTCGTGGTGATGAAGCGGTTGCCGGAGGATCGGTCCTTGTCGGCTCTGGTCCGGGCTGACCAGGACCACCTTGATCAGGACGTCACAGACGTGGCGGCCGTGATGGCGGGTTTTCACCGGAGGGCCCGCCGGGGACGCCAGATTGATATGGCGTGCACGGCATCGGCTGTCGGTCTCCTTTGGGAGCGCAATCTGGCTGAGTTGACCGAGGTGGCGAAGGACATCGTGGACTCTGCCGTATTGGACGAGGTGGCGACACTCGCCGCTCGTTACGTGACCGGCCGGGAAACCTTGTTCGCCGAGCGCATCGGGGCCGGGCGAGCGGTCGACGGCCACGGCGACCTCCTTTGCGACGATGTGTTCTGCCTGTCAGACGGCCCGAGGATATTGGACTGCTTGGAATTCAACGATTCCCTGCGGTATGTCGACACCCTGTCTGATGTCGCTTCCCTGGCCATGGATCTCGAACGCCTGGACCGGCCGGACCTGACATCGGTATTCCTGGATTCCTATCGCCGGTTGTCGGAAGACGAGTGGCCGGCGTCGTTGGCGCACTTCTATATGGCTTACCGTGCTGCCGTCCGGGCCAAGGTCGCGTGCATCCGGGCCCGCTCCGAGAGAGCTCCGGCATCGAGCACGGATGAAGTCGAAGCCCGGCGCCTGGTGGAGTTGGCCGGCCATCACCTACACGAGGGCGCCGTCCGTTTGGTTCTTGTCGGCGGCTTGCCAGGCACTGGGAAATCCACCCTGGCGCACCATATTCACACCGAGACGGACTGGCCGGTTTTTAGCTCGGATCTCTTGCGCAAACAGCTGGCGGGGCTGGAGCCAAACGAGGACGCGGCCGCCGCATTCGGTACCGGGATTTACTCTCCGGACATGACGGCGACTGTCTACTCCGGGTTGCTTCAAGAGGCAGAAGCGCTCCTGACTCGGGGATACTCTGTCGTTCTCGACGCGTCGTGGTTGCACAAGGATTGGCGTGAGGCGGCATATGACCTCGCGTACCGAACGTCTGCCGAGGTGACGGGCATCCTTTGCGAAACCTCCAGAGACACGGCCTCCAGGCGGATCCATGAACGCATGGCCGACCGGACGGGGCCGTCCGACGCCACACCTTCGATCGCCGACGCCATGGCTACCGCGTCTGGGCTTTGGGCCGACGCTACGGTCGTCGAGACCTCCGGGGCCGTGAAGAGCTCGGTCGCTTTAGCTCTTCGAGCGCTCACGCTTGCCTGACCCGGCGGCCGGTAATGGTGCTCGGCTCGATCGTGATCCACCGGGTTGGCGTACCGGGGACCCAGGTATCGACGGGAAAGCGCTTCGCGTACACGCTCATTAGGTCGATCGTGTCGGTTGCGTCGTAGCCCGTTCCTCTGACCAGGACGCTCCAACCGGAGCGAGAACCCTCGTCCACGGCGTCGATCTCGAACGCCACGCGACCCTGCGCTGCTCCTGCGAGCTTGGTGCCGGGATCGGTGCGGATGGCGATCCGTCCCTGCTGGTATACATAGTTGACGGGGAAGATCACCGGAGCATTGTCGACGAGCACGGCGATCCGACCGAAGTGATGCGATTCGAGCAGGGCGGTGCAGTCGGCATCCGAAAGCACCTCCAGGACCGTCCGGTCATCAGCCATCAGAGTTTCCCCGCCGTTCCGGGCGTCGAGAACCCTGCCGCACCGCGTATACGGCCGCTTCCGTGCGACGGCTCATGCCCAACTTGGAGAGGAGATTGGACACGTAGTTCTTTACCGTCTTCTCCGATAGGTACATCTTCTCGGCGATCTGCCGGTTCGTCAGGCCTTCGGAGATGAACTCCAGGATCCGCTCTTCCTGAGGCGTGAGATGCTCGGCCTGCTGCTGGGCCTGTCGATCCTTGAGGCGCTGCATGACCCGCTCGGTCAGTTCGGGATCGAGCAGTGAGTGGCCGGCTGCCACCTTACGGATATCAGCCACGAGGTCGCTGCCCCGTACCTCCTTGAGGACATAGCCCGCCGCGCCGGCCATGATGGCGTCGAATAGCGCCTCGTCGTCCGAAAACGACGTGAGCATGAGACAAACCACCCCATGATCGAGGGATCGAACATCCCGGCACACCTCCACCCCGCTCCCATCCGGCAGCCGTACGTCAAGAACCGCCACCTGAGGGCTCAGTGCCGCGATCCTGTCAATAGCCTCGGCCGCCGTTCCCGCCTCTCCGACCACCTCCATGTCATCTTCGGCTTCGAGCAGATGCCGCAGACCGTCGTGGACCACCTCGTGGTCGTCCAACAAGAACACCCGGGTCTTTGACCTATCCTCGTCCACCATCATCTCCTGTCTCGGTTCGTCCGACCAGAACACTTTCAAGCGACGGGATCCGCTCCGATACCAGCCGCTCGGCTCGCCTCCGCGCCCCCGGGCCGGCGAGCTCCCCGGTCAGGTCGTGTTTGATACCCAATCGGTCGCAGAGATGAACCAGAGCCATGTCATAGGCGAGAGCGTCACCGAGCCGGGCTGCTGAGTTGCCACCGGTGCTGGCCGCCGCCCGCAACACTAGGGCCTGCGACACTAGATCCGACAGGGTGCGCTCCATCGGTTCGTCGCTTGCCAGCGCCAGTCTGAGAAGTTCAGAGTAAACGCTCAACCGCGGACCCTTCGACTCTCGAGGAAGACGACGTCGCCCGCTGGCAGAGTTACCACCCCTGCAGGGTCGCGCTCCTGTAGTTGTGTCCGCTAGGGCCGAACGGCCCTGTTCGAGCTGCGCCGCTTCGCTCACGGTGTCCTCGGCACGCTCCACTGGAGAAGGGTTCCCGTTGGGCGCCGCCGGGACAGCACAAGCTCTCCGCCGAGCCGTTGGGCTCGCGAGGTCATGTTGGCCGTTCCGTGGCCGGCGGTCGGAGCATCGGATATTCCTATACCGTCATCGGCAACCGCGAGAGTCACGTTCCCGTCGGCCACAGTCAGCACGACGTCCACCGTCGTAGACTGGGCGTGACGGCCGACGTTGGCCAACGCCTCCCGCAGTACAGCCAGAAGTTGATTCGTCAACTCCTCGTCCACCGCGGCCTCGACCGGGCCGCGAAACGCGATCCGAGGCCTGAACCCCAAGTGTCCCGCTGCTTCGACGGCCACCTGGCGGACCTTCTGGCGGAGGTCGGGGTCGGCGGAGTCCGGTCGGTTGAGATCGAAAATGGTCTCGCGAATCTCCCGGATCACCTCGTCGATGGCATCGACGGTCTCCCGGATACGCTCCGCCGCCGGACCCTGGGCCAGGCGCTCAGCGGCCTGAAGCCGCATCCCCAGCGCGAACAGGCGCTGTATCACCGTGTCATGAAGGTCCCGTGCGATCCGTTCGTGCTCAGAGGTCATGCGGAAGACCTCGAGCGACTGACGGGCCGAACCCAGAGCAAAAACGATGGCCGCCGCCGACGCGAACACCTCAGCGGCAACCGTCTCGCCAGGCGAGAACGTAACGTCTCCCGGCCTTCGGGCCAGCACCAGCGCGCCCACCGGGCCGTCCTCGGCCAGCATCGGAAGATACATACCGGGCCCCAGGCCTACCTGTCGCGCCGCCGCCAGCACCGCCGGCTCAGCGGTCAGGTCATCAATGACAAGAGTCTCGCCTGCAGCCATGGCGCGGGCGGCCAGGCTCACTGACGCCGGAACGGTCTGGCCGAGAAGGGCGCTGGCGCCGGGCCCATCAGCAGCCGCTACGACGATTTCGTCAGCGCGGGCATTGCGAACCGCGACCCAGGCGACCGACGCTCCGGTGAGGGTGCGGGCCCGGCTGGCGGTGAGCTCGAGAACCTCGTCTGTGTCATGACCAGAGAGTGCACTGCGGCTAATCTCATTGACATAGGCGTGGAGGGCCTCGTTCCGTTTCCGCTCCGTGGCGTCGCGCAGGAACGCCCCGACCTGCCACCGCCCCCCCAGGACAGTCGGGACCAGGCTGACGTCGACCGGTAGCTCCGTCCCATCTTTCCGCCCGGCGCGCAAGTCTAATCCCAGCCCCATGGGACGGACCTCGGGACGGTCGAAGAACGACCGGCGATGGCGGACATGTAACGCCTGCAGACTGCCGGGGAGCAGCATTTCAACCGGCTGGCCGACCAGCTCCTCCGGCCGGTACCCGAGAAGGGACTCGACCGCCTGCGTGGCCGACTCGATCACACCGTCGGACCCCACCACGACGAGTGCGTCCGGCGACGCGTCCAGCAGCTCCTGAACCAAGCTGCTGTCAGCGTCACTCACCGGTGACATCGTAACGCGTCAGTAGCCGGCGACCCCCGCCGTCAAGCGTGCCGCCCCAACTCGTTTCCGATTTGTGATTACAACAACTCCCCCATCGACCATAGCGCAACTTGTTGTAGGGACTTTTGGCCCTGCCCGACTATGCGGTGGTTTTGTCACCGTAGGAGACGTTGAAGAATCCGTCATATCGGAAAGGAACCGGTCATGGGCGTGCGGTTGGCGATAAATGGATTCGGACGAACGGGTCGCGCCTTGTTGAGGGCGGCCCGCCGGCCGGAGTTGGGCCTCGAAGTGGTTGCGGTCAACGACCTGGGCTCGGCCGCAGCGTTGGCGAAGCTGTTGGCGCGCGACTCGGTGTACGGTCGGCTCGATGTGGCCGTCAGGATCGACGGCGACGCGATGGTGGTGGGCGACCAGCGAGTGCAGATGCTGGCGGAGCCCGATATAAAGGCGCTGCCCTGGAACACCCTCGGGGTCGACGTGGTGGTGGAATCGACGGGGCGGTTCACGGGACGGGAGAAGGCGGCCGCTCATCTCGACGCCGGCGCCCCCGGTTATCGTCTCGGCCCCGTCGAAGGGGGCGGATGCCACCATCGTGATGGGGGTCAACGACGACACCTTCGATCCGTCGCGACATTTGGTGGTCTCGAACGCGTCGTGCACGACGAACTGCCTGGTTCCCATGGTAAAGGTGTTGGACGACAACTTCGGTGTCGAACGGGGGTTCATGACGACGGTGCACGCCTACACCGGGGACCAGCAACTCGTCGATTCGCTTCACAAGGATCCGCGCCGGGCCCGGGCCGCGGCCATCAACATTATTCCGACCACGACCGGCGCGGCTCGGGCGGCCGGCGAGGTGCTGCCTCATCTGGCGGGCCGCCTGGACGGCATCGCGCTGCGGGTCCCAGTCCCCGACGGGTCAATGACAGACTTCGTCGCCACACTGAGGGCCACTCCTAGCGCCGACGAGGTCCGCGAGGTGTTTCGGCAGGCCGCGTCGTCTGCGCCCTTGGCGGGGCGCCTCGAGTACGCCGAGGACGACCCGGTGTCGACCGACATCGTCGGCAACCCGGCGTCGTGCGTCTTCGACGCCGCCCTGACCATGGCTGCGGGCAATGTCGTCAAGGTCCTCGGCTGGTACGACAACGAGTGGGGCTACGCCAACCGTCTGGCCGAGCTAGCCGGCAAGGTCGGCGCAGCCACCACCCCGACATGACCTGGCGATGAACCCGGGGGTCCCCTCGCTGGACCCAATGGCGGCCATCACCGTGGTCGGCCTCCCGCTTGCGAGCGGACCGCTCGTGATTCAGTTCGTCGACCACGAGCTTGGCCACCGTATCGACCGATGCTCGTACCTTCGGCGAAAGGGTCTGTCCGGGGCGGAGGGTGGCGGCCTCGATTCCGAAGAGCAGAAGCCGACCGGGCAGCCGATCGAGGGCTCGGGCCAGCGCTACCGCGTCAGCGGGGCTACTGCCGTGAGACGAGATGGCCCCGAGTCACCGGGACGTGTGTTCCTTCGTGGACGTCAACCCGGTGCACGTAGCCGGGACCGTTGATGCCGGGGCGGACCGCGTCGACGACGATAGCGGAGATCAGCGTTTTCCTACCTATCTGTGAGTTCGGCCGGCTCTCCGTTGCTCTCGAGGATCAGGACGCCGTCGAGCCCTGAGGCTTGCAAAAGTCGGGCCACCCAAACGCCGGCGCCATCGTCGCCCCGGTACGGGTTCCCGACGCCGATGACCACTGCCCTCGCCGGCGAGCCACACCACCATGTCGGACGCGGCCTAACCCGGGAGGATGGGTGCCTCCCGAGTCGAGTAGGGGTTTATTCGGTTTTGGTCCTTTCCCATCGAGCCGCCGAAGCGAGGCAGGTTCGGACGCTGGATCGATGGGACCATTGGCTCTATCGGACCGAAGCTCGATCCGCAACATTGGGGAACATGGTCACACAGGTTGGAATGGCGTCCTGCGAGTGCGATGTTGTGCTCGCGGACGGAGGGACCGTGCACGTTCGTCCCATTTCACCGGAGGACGCGCCACTTTTGGTCGAGTTTCACTCCGGACTCTCCCCTGATACCGTCTACCTCAGGTTTTTCAGCGCCCATGCCCATCTCAGACCGGAAGAGGTGAAGCGGTTCACCGAGGTGGACGGCCACGAGCGCATGGCGCTGGTCGCGACCCTCGGTGACGAGATCGTCGGGGTCGGCCGTTTCGATCGGACCCGGGAGCGGCCGGCCGAGGCGGAGGTGGCGTTCGTGGTCAGCGATGCGCACCAAGGTCGCGGGATCGGCACGTTGCTTCTCGAACATCTCGCCGCATACGCGGTGACACAGGGCGTCACCGCGTTCCTGGCGGAAACGTTGCCCGTCAACCAGCCGATGCAAGAAGTCTTCAGACGGGCCGGGTTTGTCGAGCACTCCCACTTCGACCAAGGCGTGGTGGAGATCCGCATGGACCTGGTGCCCGACGAGCATTTTCAAGCAGCCGTCGAAGATCGGGCGCGCCAGGCTACCGTGAACTCCATCGACCGCCTGTTGCGGCCCCGGTCGGTGGCTGTGATCGGAGCAGGCCGGGAGCGGGGAACGATCGGCCACGAGATATTCCACAACTTGGTCACGGGTGGCTTTACCGGCCCTGTCTACCCGATACATCCCACAGCTGCGACCGTGGAGGGCGTCAAGGCGTACCCGACGATCGAGGCGGTACCCGGAGAGGTCGACCTTGCCGTTGTGGTCGTCCCCCGAGGCGTCGTGGCCGACGCCGTCGAAATGTGCGGAGCCAAGGGAGTAAGAAGCGTTGTGGTCATCTCGGCTGGTTTCGCCGAGATCGGTGAGGACGGGGGCTCAGCGCAAGACCAGCTGGTGCATAGAGCCCGCGGCGCGGGGATGCGACTGGTGGGCCCTAACTGTTTCGGGGTCATCAACACGGCCAAGGACGTCTCGCTCAACGCCACCTTCGCTCCCGTAGCGCCCGCACCCGGCCGGGTGGCTTTCGCGTCCCAGTCCGGCGGTTTGGGGATCGCCGTGCTCGAGGAAGCCCGCCGTCACGGCATCGGCCTGTCCAGTTTCGTGTCGGTAGGCAACAAGGCGGACGTGAGTGGAAATGACCTGATCCAGTACTGGGAGCAAGATCCGGGTACCGACGTCATACTCCTGTACTTGGAGTCGTTCGGGAGCCCTCACCGCTTCTCCAGGATCGCCCGTCAGGTGTCGCGTACCAAGCCGATCATTGCCCTAAAGGCGGGCCGCACCCGCTCGGGTCGCCGAGCGGCGTCGTCGCACACTGCCGCGTTGGCCAGCCCGGACGTGGCTGTCGACGCTCTCTTCGCCCAAACCGGAGTGATCAGGGTCGATACTCTCGCGGAGCTGTTCGACACGGCCGAGCTCCTTGCGGCCCAGCCTGTCCCCGCCGGCAGGAGGGTCGCCATCGTTGGCAATGCCGGCGGCCCGGGCATTCTGGCAGCCGATGCCTGCGAAGCCGCAGGCCTCGATGTTGTCGAGCTGTCGGAGCGGACGCAGGCAGAGTTGCGTTCGTTTCTGCCGGCTGCTGCCAGTGTCGCTAATCCCGTCGACATGGTCGCCTCCGCCCGCGCCGAGGACTACCACCGAGTCATCCGGCGGGTGTTGGGCGACGACACCGTCGATGCTGTGCTGACCATATTCGTTCCGCCTCTGGTGACCGACCCTGACGCCGTCGCCCTCGCCATAGCAACCGCGGCCCGAGGCTCGGTTAAGCCGATCATGGCCAATTTCCTCGGAGTGGCGTCGGCCCCCGCCCCTTTGGCCGCCTTCGAGCGGGCGGTTCCCAACTTCGCGTTCCCCGAGCCGGCAGTTCGGGCCCTGGCCAGAGCTCACCAGTACGGGGAGTGGCTTCGCCGTCCTTGTGGGCGCACCGTGAGCTTTGATGATATTGACGCGGATTCGGCTCGCGAAATCGTTCGATCAGAACTGAGCGGCCATCCCGAGGGCTGCTGGCTTGGTGCAGGAGAGGCCGTCCGCCTGCTACACGCCTACGGTATCAGCGTCGCCGACACCGTCGTGGTGCGCGACGTGGACGAGGCAGTAGAAGCGGCGGACCGCATTCGATATCCGGTGGCGCTGAAGGCTGCCGGGCCCGAACTGGTGCACAAGACCGAGGCGGGAGGCGTGCGGCTTTCCCTGAAATCGGAGTGGGAACTGAGCGTGGCATTCGCCGAGATGGAACGCTCCGTCGGGGACAAGATGAATGAGGCCGTAGTCCAGGCGATGATCAGCGGGGGCGTTGAGACCATAGTCGGCGTCGTCAACGAGCCATCGTTCGGGCCCCTGGTCATGTTCGGCACCGGGGGGACGGCGGTCGAGCTGTTCGGCGACCGAGCATTCCGGATTCTGCCGATGACCGACGTCGACGCGGCCGAACTCGTCAGGTCCGTCCGCGGCTCCCCCCTTCTGTTCGGCTTCCGGGGATCGGCGCCGGTCAACGTCGCGGGCCTGGAAGAGTTGCTGCTGAGGGTCGCCCGCCTGGCCGAGGACCTACCCGAGGTCGCCGAGATGGACCTCAACCCGGTCATCGTCGGTCCCGAACACGTCCAAGCTGTGGACGTCAAGATCAGGATCGCCCCGTGTCCAGCGGGTCCCGACCCAAACCTGCGCAGGCTCCGCTGAAGTGTTGCACGACGTCCAGGGCATCACCCTACGGGTCCTTCTGGTGGACAACACGCGCTGCGCCACGAACAAGCACATCGCCATCCTCGATAGCTCACCCCGGACCGCAACCCGATCTACTGGCTCGCGCCCAGTCGGGCGGCACGGCTCCGTCGGCACCCGGCAACCAGGAAACCAGCTCCCAGCAATCTGCTCGGCGATGATCTCCGTACTTCCGAGCCGGTCGGGCCTTCGTACCTCCAAATCGGGAGGCTGCCCGGCACGGGGTCGGATAGAAGAGACCAATGGCCGTGTCGTCCGGCTTAAACAAACCGTACGGTGGAGCTCAGAGTTGTGCGGTCGGCCTACAGTTCGGAATCTTCACCCCCGGAGAACCGACAACAGAGAAGGTTGGAGATGGCGTCAGAATTTCAGTGTTCCAAGCACAGGCCTTCCGAGATCTCAAGGCACTGTCGCCTGTGAGGAGGTGCGGGGCTCGCCGCCGGCGGATGACCCCTTGAACGAGGTCGATACCATCCTTGATGAACACCGGGCTGAGGAACTCGAAAGGGAGGAGTCGGCTGTTCAGCTTGAGGGCCGACGGGTGCAGTTCCTGGACGTGTTCGAAGATCTCTGCCGCAACAAGGTTCGTCCGGCGATGGAAGCGGTGGCCGGGCGACTTCGACGCGACGGGGGCGGCGGCCGAATAATTGTTCATCCCGGCGGTGAGGCTCGTTTCCGCCATCCGTCGATAACCCTGTGGATGGCACTCGAAGGTGAGGTCGCAGAAACCCCCCGCGAGGACCGCTTTCCCTACTTCCGCCTAGATGCTGACACGTCACGCCATTCAGTCGAAGTCCGTGAGGGAGACATCTCGGCCGGCAGCGGAGCGCAGTCCAGCGGACTCGTTGCTCACTGGCAGATCGACAACGTCACATACGAACAAGTTGAGCGCTCAATCGTGGACGTGCTGCGCCGGGCGGCGCGTGATTCCGGCGGTGCGTAACGATCGCCGCAGACAGCGGAGCGCGCCGGCCGCACGACGCTGCCTGGGAGTATCCGCCTGGGGGTGGTTCCTGGCGAACGGTTGAAACCCCCCCGGATAGTTGCTAGCGCTACAGCCGGGCCTTTTGCCGTCCGGGCGGGTCCTGGACGGCTATGAGCTGGGGGCATTCGTCGGCGGCCTCGTCGGGTAGGTGAGGGTGAAACGCGGTGTCGAAGCACGCCAGAGACGGAGTGCCGGGCCGAAGCCGGGCGAAGGTGTCAATGGCGGACAGGGCGGGAGGATTGTGCAGTGGGGCCAGGTCACTCAGCGCAGCGAGGGACGCCCGCGGCGCCGAGTCGATCAGCACGGGCGAGGTGAAGAGGCGACCGCCATGCACGACTCGGTGGCCTGCCACGTCGACCTTGCCGACTTGTTCCAGCAAATCGCTGAGCTGCCGGGCCATCGAGTCGTCGGGTGGGCCGAAAGTCCGGGCGGCCGGCAGCTGGTCGCCGTCGCCGACCACGGCGAGTTTGACGCTGTGGGAGCCGCCGTTGACCACCAGGACACGCACGACCGTTGCCTCGCTCCCTTTCGGTTTAGTTCGGCCAAGCCCACTGCCGGATCGCGGCCGGATCCTCGCCGTGGAGGTGCGTGTACTCGCGCTGCCTGATCAGCCGGTCCGCCATATCTTGGCGTAAGTACGCGGCGGTCCGCCCGAGCCCCGGGACCCGATCTATCACATCGATCACGAGGTGGTAGCGGTCCAGGTCGTTCATGACCGCCATGTCGAACGGAGTGGTCGTTGTGCCTTCCTCTTTGTATCCGCGCACGTGGATGTTGGCGTGGTTGTGACGCCTATAGGTCAGGCGGTGGATCAGCCACGGGTAGCCGTGGTAGGCGAAGATCACCGGCTTGTCGACGGTGAACAGCGAGTCGAATTCGGCGTCGGGCCGTCCGTGAGGGTGCTCGGTGTCGGGCTGGAGGGTCATCAGGTCGACGACGTTGACCACCCGTACTTTCAACTCGCTGCAGTGCTGGCGCAGCAGGTCGGCCGCTCCGAGCACCTCGAGGGTTGGCACGTCGCCCGCGCAGGCCAGGACCACGTCCGGCTCACCCCCTTCATCGGTGCTGGCCCAGTCCCAGATCCCCAGACCCTTGCTGCAATGCACGACGGCGTCGTCGATGTCCAGGTACTGCAAGGCGGGTTGTTTGCCGGCCACGATGATATTGACGTAGTGGCGGCTGCGTAGGCAGTGATCGGCGACCGAGAGCAGACAGTTGGCGTCGGGGGGGAGGTACACCCGGATGGTGTCAGCCTTCTTGTTCACCGCGTGGTCGATGAATCCGGGATCCTGGTGCGACAGGCCGTTGTGGTCCTGACGCCACACATGAGAAGTGAGCAGGATGTTGAGAGACGACAGGGGCCGGCGCCACGGGAGGTGACGGGTGGTTTTGAGCCACTTGGCGTGCTGGTTGAACATCGAGTCCACAATATGGATGAACGCTTCGTAGCAGGAGAACCAGCCGTGGCGTCCGGTTAGCAGGTACCCCTCCAGCATGCCTTGGCACAGGTGCTCTGAGAGGACCTCGGTGACGCGACCGTCGGGGCTCAAATGCTCGTCGTCGTCGGGGTGGGTTTCTGCCATCCAGGTCCGGCCGGTGACCTCGAACAGGGCGTCTAGGCGGTTGGAGGCGGTCTCGTCGGGCCCGAACACCCTGAAGTTGGCGGCGCCGGAGTTGCCGGCCATGACGTCGCGGAGGAACCGGCCTAGCACCCGGGTGGCCTCGTCGGTGGCGACGCCGGGCCGGGGCACCCTCACTGCATACTGGCGGAAGTCGGGCAGGTGGAGATCCCGCAACAGAGCGCCGCCGTTGGCGTGCGGGTTGGCGCCCATGCGGCGGTCCCCGTCGGGGGCCAGGGCGGACAGGTGCGGCTGTAGCCGGCCGGCTTCGTCGAAGAGCTCGTCGGGACGGTAACTTCGCATCCACTCCTCCAGCTGGCGCAGGTGCTCCGGGTTGGTCTTGGTTTCCGCCAGGGGGACCTGATGGGATCGCCATGATCCCTCGGCGCGGTGACCGTCGACTTCCTTCGGTCCGGTCCAGCCCTTCGGGGTGCGCAGCACGATCATCGGCCAAGCGGGCCGGCGGGGCTGCCCCCCGGCCCGGGCTTCGCGCTGGATCGCATCGATACGGTCGAGGATGGTGTCGAGGGTGCCGGCGAGATCTTGGTGCACTTGCCTGGGCTCGCTGCCCGACACGAAGTGGGGGTCCCATCCGCAGCCTCGCAGGTAGGAGTCGAGCTCGCTCTCGGGGATGCGGCTCAACACGGTGGGATTGGCGATCTTGTAGCCGTTGAGATGCAGGATCGGCAGGACCGCACCGTCTTGGGCGGGATTGAGGAACTTGTTGCAGTGCCAGCTGGCGGCCAGCGGGCCGGTCTCCGCCTCGCCGTCGCCGACGAGTGTCACCACGAGCAGATCGGGGTTGTCGAACGCCGCCCCGAAGGCGTGCACGAGGGCATAGCCCAGTTCGCCTCCCTCGTGTATCGAGCCTGGGGTTTCCGGGGCGGCGTGGCTGGGAATTCCGCCCGGAAAGGAGAACTGGCGGAACAGGGTCCGCATCCCGGCCAGGTCCTCGGATACCTCAGCGTAGATTTCGCTGTACGTACCCTCCAGGTAGGTGTTGGCGACCATGCCGGGACCGCCATGCCCGGGCCCGCACACATAGATCGCGTTGAGGTCCCGGGCCCGAATGACGCGGTTCATGTGGGCGTAGATCAGGTTCAGACCTGGTGTTGTGCCCCAGTGACCCAAAAGGCGGGGCTTGACGTGGTCCGCGGTCAGTGCCTCTCGCAGCAGCGGGTTGTCCAGCAGGTAGATCTGTCCTACCGACAGGTAGTTGGCCGCCCGCCAGTAGGCGTCTATCGACTCCACTTCAGCCCGCGTCAGGGCAGCGAGCTCAGGTCTCGGTGAGGTCATGATCACATGGTTGCAGACCCCCGACCGGCCCGTGCCCACCGCCGTCTCCCGGGGCCAATCGTCGGTGATCAGGCCGAGTCGTTGCTAATGCGTGGTCCGCGTCGCCTTAGGGTCCGTTGTTCGAGCGTGGCCGCGGATCGAGACCACCGTCGCCGCGTAACGAGGCCCCGACCGCGGCCGCCGGTCAGGTCGGGCTTCGATCAGCATGGGTGGGAACCCGCCAGGTCGATGGTGTCCAGTTCCTGCAGCGCCTCGTCCATCGAGTGCACCACCGCGACGATATCGGCCAACCCGACGGCGTGGAACACTTCCAGTTGGGCAGGATCGGTTGCCACGACGACCATCGGCTGGGAATGTTCCTTCGAGCGCAGGGCCGCCGCCACGAGACGTCCGGTACCTGCCGAGTCAAGTCCTGCAAGAGTCAGGTCGATGATCACGGGTGAACCCATGAGGTCCTCATCTATAACGTGGCCGAACTCGTCTGCTGTCGCCCAGTCCAGGTAACCGACGACCTTCACCGTACGAACTGGTCCCAGCTGCTCGCTGGTGAAACGGCACGCATGGTCGGCGCGATCGCTCGGGTCGGTGTCGTCGCTCGCGTGCCGGACAGGGCATTGGTCGCCCATCGAGTAGTCGCTGTCATAGCCCATGTTCGGCTCCTAACCGGTCGGAGATCATTTTGCGGTGTCTTTCGTGTCTATCTTCCCGAACGCTTGGCGCGCTCGGTAGGGCCCAAGGGCCCTAATGCCCCGAGAGCCCCAGGGATCGCGCCGAGCGCGAGAGCGCTTTGCGATGTTGGAGCCTTCAAACGACGGAGGAGGATCGACCAATGGCCCACGGAACGGGAAGACCGAGGTCTATGATTCGGCTACCGGATAACGTAGCGGGTACATGGACCGCAAGGCGGACAAGGCAATCACTGCTGAACTGCTGCGACTGCAGGAGGAGCTGGTCAAGCTGCAGCAATGGGTTCGCGACGAGTCTCAGCGGGTCGTGATTGTCGTCGAAGGGCGCGACGCGGCCGGCAAAGGCGGAGTGATCAAGCGAATCACCGAACCCCTCAATCCCCGCTGGTGTCGCGTTGTCGCGCTACCCGCCCCGTCAGACCGAGAGCGCAGTCAGTGGTACTTTCAAAGGTACGCCGAACATCTTCCGGCGGCCGGTGAAATCGTCATCTTCGACCGCAGCTGGTACAACCGGGCAGGCGTCGAGCGGGTCATGGGTTTCTGCACAGAGGAGGAGGTGCAGAGATTCTTCCGCCAGTGCCCGGCCTTCGAACGCATGCTTCTTGACGACGGCATCATCCTGGTCAAATATTGGTTTTCGGTCAGCGACGAGGAACAGGAACGCCGCTTCCAGGATCGGGCGCATGATCCCACGAAGAGATGGAAGCTCAGCCAGATCGACCTCGAGGGTCGTGCCCGCTGGGTCGACTATTCCCGGGCGAAGGACGACATGTTCGCACATTGCGACACCCCAGACTCGCCCTGGTGGGTAGTCGAGGCCGACGCCAAACTGCGCGCCCGTCTCAACTGCATCACCCATCTCCTGTCAGTGGTGCCCTACAGGAGTATCCCGATCCCGCCAGTAAAACTCGGTCGCCGCCCTTCCAAGGAGCACGACATATACGAGCGTCCTAGCAAGCGGACCTCGCATTACGTGCCAGATTACGTGTCGTCCCTCGAGGGACCGCGTGTTCGACCGACCAACGAATGAACCGCGCACTATACCGGCCCGGGACTGGCTGCTTGATAATCTCACCGAGGCGGGGGGAGGTTGTCGCCGCTGGTCGGGTAAAGACGAATAAGCGGCATCTGGAGGTGGTCCCTAGCCTCGGTCGCGCCAGACCAGCACCGGACAGTGGGCATGGGCGACGCAATGCTCGCTGACCGAGCCGATGAGCATCCCGGCGAACTCGCCGTGCCCGCGGCTACCGACCGCGAGTAGCTCTGCTCCCTTGGAAGCCTCTAGCAGTACCGGCGCCGGGTGACCCTCGGCGATCGCGATCCGATCGTCCTGAGACAGGAACTTCGCCCTTAGATGGAAGCTTCGGGAATGGTCACGCTACCCGAGTCGATAACCCACAGCGACCCGCAGCTGGTGGATACTCCGACGCGACGAGCGGCCTCTGCTCCCTTGTGACCGGCTCGGATCAGCTCGAAGTACCGGCGTCTGACCGATGACGGCAGTTTGTTGTGAGCCCATCGTGGCATTGAACGTCTCCTTCCGGGAGGGTTCGCAACCATCAATGGACTTCAAGCCGCGTCGAGCGGGCGGTTCTGCCAATCGATCATCCCCTCAAGCGCCCGGTCGGTGATCCGGGAAATCGTCTCCTTCGACACCTGGGCCCCGTAGATCTCCGCCAGGTGGGCGCAGATCTCCCCATGCGTGAGCCCCTTGGCCGACAGCGAGCACACCAGTGCGTCCACCCCGTTAAGCCGCCGGCGGCGCTTAGGCACAATCACCGGATCGAAACTGCCGGCCCGGTCCCTGGGCACATCCAGCTCGATCGGGCCGGGCCCGGTTACTGTAGGTGGACAGTTACACCGTTGTAGTTACACTCCCGCCGGGCCATCAACCCAGCATGTCAGAGGTAGTTACACCGATGTCGTTATCAACCGGTCTGGGGGTGAGTGGGGGTCGTTCCGTCAGGAGCGAGTACGTCGAAGCCGTCGGGAGTGTTGAGCATTCCAGGGGCCTGGCCGGGTTGGCTGGTGATGCCGTACTGCCACACGATGGCGCCGGTGGCCGGGTCGATCGCGACCATGCGGTCGTTGTAGTCGTCGTTGATCATGTAGATGCCGTTTGGCAGTTTTTCGACCAAGGATGGATGATTGAGGGCCCCCGGGCCTGAGGCGACGAGGTAGGTGGAGAGGATTTCGCCCTGGCGGTTGAACTGCAACACCTCCCCGGGTGACGAGTAGTCGGCGATCAGGTAGCGGTCGGTGTTGTGCGTGGCGGTGGCGTCGAGTTGCTGGGGGTCGGAGGGGTATGCGATGGGGAGGTGGACGGTCCAGACGAGCGCGCCCGTGGGGGTGTACTCGCTGACCCAGGAGCCGTTGATCTCTGACACGAGGAGGTTTCCGTCCCAGAGCGGGGTGTCGCCGTTGGGTGACCCCATGGATGTCGGCGGGTTGTGTACGCACGCGCCGTCGGTGCCGATCTGGTGGGCGACGGTGCCGCCTGGGTTAATGACCAGCACACGGCAGTTCTGGGCGTCCGCGACTGTGATCTGCCCGTCGGGTAACAGGTAGGCGTCGTCGGGTTCGTTCAGATAGCCGGGCGCCGTCCCGGATTGCTTCGGGTGACCATACGACCAGGTGACCTGTCCGGAGGGGTAGGCGATCTCGATGATTGTTTCGTTCTGCTCCTGGTTGGAGATGATCGCGTGACCGTGGCGGATGAAGAACGCGTCGTCGGGGAAGTAGAACCGCAGCGGGTCGGCTGGGGTGGTGGCGTTGGGGTAGGCCCAGATGACGCGCGTGGTGTCGTCTAGGAGCAGTAGGCGGTTGTTGCCCCGGTCGGCTACCAGCAGCCGGTCTCCGTAATAGGGGGACCCGGCTCCGGGCCCCCCTGCGGATCCAAAGGCCGGGTTCGGCTGGAGCGCCTGGACGGTGCCGAGCGAGTTGCCCCCCGCTTCGCCGCCTATCAGCCAGGCCCGCCCACTGACAACGGCCAGCCCGGCGTGGGCTGAAGGTACCTGCAGATCGCCGGCCACGAACATCTGAGCCGTGCCGGGGTCGAACGCCCAGATCGTCCCCACTGTGGATGTCCCGGGGGAGGCGGGGGTCCCAGGGGCGTTGGCCCACCCGCCCAGCTGAGTCGAGCCGGCCCCGGTGGTGGACCGAGCGGCTTGGGTGGTGTCGCCTCCGGCAAGGTAGATCTGCCCGTCGAGCTGGAACGCGGCGGCGGCTTCCAGCGGGATCGGCATGTGACCGATGACCCGGGCGATGTGTTGCGCCGGCTGGACGACTTGAATGATGTCGGTGGGCTGTCCGTCGGCGGCTGAGCCGGCCTCCACGAGCTCGCCGCCGAATATGTAGATGTCCTGGCCGATAGCCGCGACCGCGGGATAGCGCACCGGGACCGCCAAATCGGCTACAGAACTGAAGGTCGTACCGTCGGTGGTAGCCAACACCTGCGGAGTTGGGTTGGTCCCGTCGTAGCCGCCAACGACGTAGGCGGTTGGCCCTATCGTGACCGCCGCCGAGTCCGAGCGCGCCGTTGGCAGGCGGGCCGTCGCTTGTGTGACTGGGAGGCTCCCCGGGGCCGCCCCCCCGGGCACGGCCATCGACTGGACAGTCGGCATCGTCGAGCTGGACCCGCCGCCGAAGACGACGGCGCGGCCGGCGACTACGGCCCCGGCCGCATCATGGACCGCGTCGGCCATATCGGCGACCTGGGTGAGCGCACCGGTCGCAGTGTCCAGATCGTAGACCCCCGAATCCGAGGTCTGGTCCGACCGCAAGCCGCCGAGTAGCACGAGGTTCGTTCCGTTACCTGCAAGGGCGACCATTCGACTCAAAGGCGTGGCCAGCTTCCAGGGCACCAGTCCGGCCTCAATGGCCGGCGGCCCGACCGGCCGCGCACTCCGCCCAGCCACCACACTCTTCGCCGGTCCAGGCGGAGCAGGCCGGTGCGGTGACAGCTTGCTGCTACCTCCGCCGCTCGCGGCGACGGCCCATATCACCCCGATCAGCGCGACCGCCCCCAACCCGGCAACGAAACGTCGACGCCGGTACACCGCCCGGCTTCGGCGTCGCGGGCCTTCGGTCGAAACCGACGGGGCCCGCCACATCGCAAGTGCGGTCCTAATACGAGAAATCGGTCGCCCGGTCGATCCCAGATAGCGTGTCGCGCGCACCGCGCCCCACCGGCAGTCGTGTCCTCGGTCGTGTTCGATGTCGGCCTGCTCATCAACTGAACCGGGCCCGCGTGAGCCCGCATGGCTCACGGCCGACCGCCGCGGCCCGCTTGAGGTCCCCGACGCAACGCCGGTACCTGGAGGGGCGTCAACTCCACGACCTAGCTGCTTCTCGACAGTCGGGTCTCGATCTTGATTGTCTGCAGGGCCAAGGTCGGGCACGCGGCTTCGGCTCGGCGGGCGTGCCGTTCGAGCTCCGGTGGGATCGGCTCGGCGCTGATGATGGGATATCCCCAATCGTCGAGTTGAATCATCTCGGGCAGAAGCTCGGCGCAGATGCCATGAGCATCACAGGCGATCGGGTTCACGATGAGCCGGCGGGCGTGTCTCACCTGGCGAGGTTGTAACCAGGAAGGGCTAACGGTGGGGCAGGCCGGCTACACGGTCCGGATGAGTCGTGCAGGTGGATCTCGTCGGCGAAAACCTCGATGGCGCTTCGCACCATGCGGACCACGCCGTCAGGGTGCTTGCATGCGCCGCGGCGTTCGACCATCCACAGCCATCGCTGCAGTTGAGCCGTCCGTCGCGACGCCTGGTCGCCGACGACTAAGCGGTCTAACGCGTTGGCGATCGCCGGTAGGCCGTTAAGGCAGGGACCGCACTGTCCGGCGGACTGGCCGGCCATCCATCGGGTGATGGATGCCGCGGCCTTCAGGCCGCACGACTCTTGGCCGACCACGATGATCGCCGCGCAACCCAGCGACGCTCCCATCTGGCGAAGCGACGGCTCTTCGATTGCCGCGACAGATATCCCGGCGGGTGGCAGCCAGGTCCCGGAGTAGCCGCCGATCAGAACGGCTCGAGGGGTGACAGTCGGCTTGGACGGGCGGATCACGTCGCTCAGCGCAGTACCCAGGGCGATCTCGAAGACCGCCGGTCGGGCGACGTCACCCGTGACGGTGACGAGCGCGGTGCCGGGACTGGCCACAGTGCCAGCGCTGCGGTACCACTCCGCCCCGAAGCGGGCTATCAGGGCCACATTGGCCAAAGTCTCGACGTTGTTGACCAGCGTGGCCCGGCCCCCTACGCCCTTCACGAATGGGCGGGAGCCAAATGTGGGCTTGGCCTGACCGACGTTGAGCCAGTTGACCAGAGCGGACTCCTCTCCGGTTACGTATCCGGGTGGTAGCGATTCCAGACGAATGGCGATGGGATCGACATCGGCGAGTATCCGCTCCGCCACCGCCTGGCTGACCGCTCGAGAGACGTCGGGCGCGGCCCGATCGACGCAGATGACAGCGTCGGTCGCCTCGAGTGTCTCCGCCGCCACCGCTAGCCCGTCGAGGACGAGGTGAGGAGCGTGGAGGAGCAGGATCTTGTCTTTGCTGCTGCCCGGCTCGCCTTCGGTTCCGTTGGCGACGACCACGGCACCTTTGCCTGCGGATACGGCCGCCCACTTCCGCCCGGTCGGGAATGACGCGCCGCCGCGGCCGGCCAGGCCACTGCGGGTGATCTCGTCAATCAGGAGCGGACCGCCGGGGGGAAGGGGGCCCCAATGGTCGAGATGATCGGCCAGGTGCGGGCGCCCCGTCGCAGACAGCAGCCGCGGCAGGGCGACGGGACTCGGTGGTGTCACGCTCCGGGCGGACCAACGGGGGCCGGCCCTCATGGGCTGGGAGGAACTGACCGGGAGGTGCCTGGTTGGCCAAGCAACGACGGCGGGGTTCCAGCCCGGCGGGCCCAACCTGAGTGCAGTGGCCCTTGGGCCGCCCAGACGGCGACGGCGACGGTGAGGGCCAGGACGCCGCTGGCGGCGGTGAGGCGTTGGCGGGTCGACGAGGGCGACCATCGAGTGGTCAGCCGCCAAACCAGAGCCGCTAGCACCACGGCGACGCAGGCCAGATAAAGCACCTGAACCCATCCGACCCGAGCGTCGGACCCGGTTCCCAGGCCATGCACCATGGCAACGGGCCAGCATGCATAGGCGGTCCAGTGGATGACGCGCCACGCCGTATAGCCGAGCTTGTGGCGGATGAGGCTGCTGACGGCGAGGGCGATCAACACGTCGGTGGCGACGGCTCCCATGCCAAGCCAGATAGGACGGTATTTCCCCGCGAAGGGGACGAAGGCCCCGACCACGCCGATCGGGGCGTATGGGTCGGCGACCGCGGTGGCGATGTGGACGGTCAGCAACACTATGACCAGCAACGAGACGTTCTTGTGCAGACCGGCGACCACGAAGCGGGGGGCGCCGGGCGAGGAGAAGCGCACGACCTGGGTGATGCCGATCACCATGGAAGCGGTCAGCAGCACCAGAGTCATCAGCCCGAAACCGCGAGTCATGTACCAAAGCGTTTGAGGGTTGGATGCAGCTACCAGCATCGGGTCCCCTGTTGGCGGGGATCGGGAGCCCGCTGGGCGGTGGGCCAGCCGGCCACCCTTGTCACCTGTCCTCGGAGATTTTCCAGACGGGCTGGGAGAGCTCTCTCTGCCAGCCACGATGGTGCCGCCTCCGCCAGGAGCATGGCGGCGCAGGAGGCGGTGTTAGCGTCGAGGCAGCTGCCGGCAGCGACGCTAACGATGCGCCAATGCTCAGTGGCCGGTTTGGAGGTGGCCGGGTCGATCAGGTGGTGAACGGGGAGGCCGCCTCTATACCAGCGGCGCACGGTCGTGGTCGAGGTGGCCAGCCCACCGGAGAGAACGGCGATTACTGGTCCGGGACCGTCGAAAGGGGCGGCGTGGTCGTGACTCATCTTGACTGACCACCCGCCCGGCGGTGGAGCGCCGGCGACGGCGATGTCGCCACCAAGACTGACCAATACGCCGGCGCCGACTTGCGCGGCGATTCTGGCCGCGGCCCGGTCCGCGCACAACGCCTTGGCGGTGGCCCCCAGGTCGAGGCGCACCCCTGCCCTGAGGCACACAGTCGAGGCGGACCGATCGACGCTGACCGCCCGCCACCCCGGTGTAGCTATGGCTTTGTAGGTGAGCGCAGGGCCGTCCGGGCTAATCGCCTGGAAGTCGCGGTCGTATCCGATCCACTCCGAGCGCGTTGCCGACGGTTGGATCGACCCGGCCGCCCGTGATCTGCGCCGCCCGCAACCCGGCGTCGACGGCGTCGAGCAGCAGGGCAGAGACCGGTACCGGAATGTCCGGTGGGTGGGTGTTCAAAGCGACCAGCTCGCTGTCGGGCCGAAACCGGCTACACGCGGCGTCGAAAGCGGAGAGCTCATCGACCAGCAGTTCGAGCGCCCGTTCGGAATCGCCCGGCTGCCCTAGGACGAGCGTGGCCGTCGTCCCCAAAGCCGGGAAGGTCGCGACCGACCGCACCGGATATCAAGAGCCGCCGGAGGACACAACCGGCGGACTGTAGGAGTTCTGCGGGGCCTGCTGTGGCGCCGCCAGGGTGGGCGGAATCGTCGGGGTGGTGTCCCCTGGTGTGTTCGTTGTCGTCGACGCCTCCGAGGTGGCGGAGGTCGACCTCGTAGACCGCACAGTGGTCGATGTCGGCGCAGTGGTAGACGACGACGCAGCGGTCGAGCCTCGAGCGGTGGTCGGCAATGTCGTGCGACCGGGCACGGAGCGACCGTGCTCGGCGGCCGAGGATCTTCCCGGGAGCGACTCCGCCGCCGCTGCCGAGAGAACGCCGGCTGACAAAAGGGCGCCGGCCGCTGTCCATCTGGTGACCCGTGACACGCGGCGCAGCCCCTGATCGCGCTCCGAATTCCCTTTTCATGAGCACAGTATGAGATACCGCTGACAAGCAGCCGCTAAAACGCTGGTAAAGGATCGGCCAAGACGTCCGCAGTCCCCACGGTGGCGATCTGTCACCGATGGAAAAGTTCAGTGTTATGGTGCAGGTAGGCGGCGGTCGGGCTGAGCATGACCAGCCCCAGCACACAGCCGACAGCCAGGGCAGCGACAAGGGACCACTGGCGGGCGGAAGCGCCCGCCACTTGGGCGCGGGTCCGACGGCTCAGGTCCAGCGGGGCCAGCTTCGCGGTCTCGACGATGTGGCCTAAGACGTGCACGGTCATGGCCGCGAACCACACGAAGAAACTGGCCTTGTGGATGAACCCGAGGCGGTCGCCGAGGGCGTGGGGAGTTAGGATCAGCGCCACCCCCGAGGCCAGCAAGATGACCGTCAACACCACCAGCGCCGGGCCGAGCAACCGAAGAACGGCGAGTGGCGGCCCTTTGCGCCGGTAGGGCGGCGATCCGCTGTAGTAGCGGGCGAACCGCCAGGTCGTGGACCCGATCTTCAACAGCACCGGCGGTATCAACAGCATCCCGACAAAGACGTGCACGTCGAGATGGGCACGGACACCCAAGAGCGTGGCCCCTTCGATGGCGAAAAGGACCAACAAGATCACGGCCGTGGCCCCGGTCAGACGGGCGTTCGATTCCACACCCTCATCAGACGGGCTGCTTTCGTTCGGGCCGGCTCGATGCTTCGGCTGGTAGGGGTTCGTTCGGCCTCCAT
This sequence comes from uncultured Actinomycetota bacterium, assembly GCA_963783945.1. Lineage (GTDB taxonomy): Bacteria > Actinomycetota > Acidimicrobiia > Acidimicrobiales > Palsa-688 > CAWAPS01. The sequence continues at coordinate 630,656 of CAWAPS010000002.1, read as the reverse complement.
CCGAGTCGTCGACGACCACGCACCCGAAGATACGACGTGTGCATCCCAGCGAAGGGGCCGCGTGGACCAACCTTTACCCATCCTTTGCCTACCTATGGAGCGGGCACGACCACGACTGCATCCAGCCCGTGTGGTTGGGCCGGTCGAAGCTCGACCAAGAGACCGTTGCGGAGTGCCAGCTGTCTGACGATGGCGAGGCCGAGACCACTGTGGCCCGATGACCGTTCCCGACTCTGCCAGAACCGTTCGAACGCCCTCTCGCGGTTTTCTGCGCTCAAGCCTGGGCCCTCGTCGATTACGTGCACCTCGATCTGGTTCGAGTTGCTCGTGATGACCCGTACCACGATGCACCCCTGGGCCGGCGTGACTTCCGAGGCGTTCGCCAGCAGATTGTCCAGTATCTGGTCCAGGTCCCCAGCGACGAGTCGGCGCGAACGCGGAACGTGACGGCTGAAATCCCGCACGAGGGCGACGCCGCGCTCCGCCGTGAGCGCCGACCAGCCGTCACAGCGCTGTTCGACCACGTCGAGGACATCGACCGCGGCGGCCGCGGGTTGTTCTTGTCCGGCCCGGCCGAGGGTGAGCAGACCGTCGACGATTCGCGACAGGCGCTGCAGCTCCCCGCCCACCGCCGACACGGAGCGTGCTGTCGATTCGTCCGCGGTCGCTTCGAGGTTCTCGACGCGAAGACGCAGCGCGGTGAGAGGTGATCGCAGTTGGTGGGATGCGTCGGCCACGAACCGATGTTGGGAGTCGACCAGCTCGTTGAGCCGATCGGCCATTTGATTGAACTGGCGAGCCAGCGAACGCATCTCCGGCGGCCCTCTTCCATCGGCGGCCCGCGACTTCAAGTCGCCCTGGCCGAACCGGTCGACGGCAACTTCCAGATGACCCAAAGGCAGCGCCATGGAACGAGCCAGCAGGATGCCAACCCCGGCGGCGACAATCAGCGCGGCCGCCGCGAAACCGGCCAGGGCCAGCCATATCTCGTGGATGCGATGCTCGGCGAACGCAGCCGGCGTCCCGAGAACAACGGCGCCGACCAACCGGCCGTCGTCTGTCACCGGAACTGACGCCACCGCGAAGGGCACTCCTTCATCGGCGGTGAACTCACCGGCGGACTGACCGGCTAAAGCTTGCTGCGCGAGAGCCTTCCATTCCCCCTCGGCATCGTCGTCAGCATCTCCGCTCGAGGAGGCCACCGCGGCTCCGGTCCGGCTGACAACGGTCACCTCACCCCCGGTGTTAGCCTGATAGCCCGCGATCACACTCGACAACTCGGCCACCTGACCGGCAGTCATGTGGTCGACCGCCACCGCCACGAGCCCGTTGGCCTCGCGTTCGACCTGACTGATGGCGAGATTGCGCTCGAACCGTTGAGCCAAAGTGGCGAGAGGAACCTCCAGGATCAACAGGATCAGGACCGCGATCGCCAGGTACGACAACACCAGGCGGCGGCTCACCCCTCCTCGGACTTTTCGGTGCCGCCCAGTTCGGCCGGCGTACCACCGACGGTATCGCCCAGACGCAGACCGACCCGTCGTACCGTCTCGACCCACTCAGGGTTGCCCAGTTTGCGCCGCAGCGAAGCCACATGGACATCCAGAGTCTTGGTCGGCCCATACCAGTGGGGATCCCACACCTCCTCCAGAATCGTCTGGCGGGTGACCACAGCTCCGGGATCCTCGGCAAGAAGGGCCAGCAGATCAAACTCCTTGGGCGAAAGGAGCACTTCCGCACCTGCCGCAAACACTTTGCGGGCCCGGCGATCGACGGTCAGGTCCCCCAATACCTGAACCGCCTCCGCGCTCGGCGTATCCGAAACCCGCCGCATCACCGCTCTAATACGGGCCAGCAACTCACGGAAGCCGAACGGCTTGACAATGTAGTCATCGGCCCCCAACTCGAGGCCGACCACCTTGTCCACCTCGCCACCCCGGGCGGTGACCACCAGGATCGGAACCGCCGATCGAGCCCGCAGCTGCTGACACACCGCATACCCATCCATATCGGGCAAGCCAAGATCCAAGATGACCAGATCCGGCGTGGGGGCAGCGCATGCCTCGGTTCCCGTCCCCACCCGCTCGACCAGGAAACCACCACGAATCAGCCCCTCCACCAACGGCTCGCCTATCGCATCATCGTCTTCGACCACCAACACCTGCACGAGAACAGGATGACAGCCCATCGACGCCAATGCCCGACATCAACTCCAAGGCCAGTCCGGGTGACCTGCCAGAAGGGGACCGGAGTCGCGCCGCGGTCTCCCCTCACGGCCGAGCTCGAAGGGCGTACCTTTCGCCGTCCAGGACGACGGCCTGGGCTCCTGGCCCGCACAGCGGGAGCGTTTGTTCGAGCGGTCTGCCCGACTAGCCGAAGCCCGAACCCAGGACGACGGTTGGACCGGGCTCGGATTGGCCACAACCAGCGAGATCGTGGTCGCCCATGGCAGTACCGATTGACCCGGTGACCTGCGGGCGACCACCACCCGTTCCCAGGATCACGTCAATCAGCGACCAATCGGCAGGCAAGCCGCCCGCGAAGGCGTATCGATCACCGCCGTGGGGTAATGGACAGGTAAGTAAAGAGTTAGGTTAAGGCAAAGGTTCTCGCGTACCGATCCCGCGTTCGGGCCAGACGGATCGACGGAGCGCCCCGGGCGTATCATGCCTCGATCATCTGCCTCATACGTATTGCAACTCTCGGTTTCCAACCGTGTGTCACCCGAGGGCACACATTTCGCGAGGAGGGGTCTTGCCGACCCGACTGCCGCCCGTTCTGCAACGCCTGCTGACCTTTTGTCACGTCGATTTCGCCCCTGCGCACCGTCAACCGTCGATCTACCGGCTGGCAATCATGACAGCGGTCTCGGTGGTTGCGTCGCTACTCGCAGACGCGGTGTTGGTGGCCATAAGCACGGCCGTCTTCCCCTCGACCAAGGGATACGTGCATTTCAGGTTCTCCGACTACGGGAAACTAACGGTGGTCGGCGTTGTAGTCGCCTGCCTGGCCTGGCCCGTCATCACTCGCATCAGTTCAACTCCGAAGTGGCTGTATCTTCGACTGGCCATCCTGGTCACGCTGGTACTTTGGCTTCCGGACCTGTTCATCTTGGCTAAAGGACAGCCACCCAAGGCGGTCGTAGTGCTGATGATGATGCACGTTGCCATAGCGGTGAGCACGTACAACTGCGTCGTGCATGTGGCCAAGGTCGAAGAGCAGGACCAATGTGACGATTCAGCCGCGGGTGATAGGCAACCTTTTGCCGCCCGACCCGGTTGACCAGGTGGATGGCGCCCGGTGCTCTAGTACTCCTTTGAGCCAGCGGTGAGCGCCAGATGTGCTTTGCGGCGACTGGCGGCGGGTGACCCGCTGTTCCCGTTCAAAGGTTCCGCCCCATACCCCATATTCGATGTGGTGGTAGACCGCGTAGTCGAGGCAACATTGCCGCACCGGGCAGCCGACACAGACCCGTTTGGCCCTTTCCACTCCCGTCTTGTCATTGGGAAAGAACACCTGTGTGGGGACTCCCCGACAGTTTGCTCGAGCCATCCAGGCGATATCCACTCGCGTTCCTTCCGTCAGGCCTCCTCCAGTTAACTGATTGCCAGGCTAAGAAAAGGTTAAGAGGACCAAAGTCGGGCTGCGTGTGCCGGGGCCGCGAGGCCAAGCGAGATGGGACGGACCTACCTCGCACTGGGCGACCCCAACGGCGCCCGAGCCGTGCTGCGTCAAGCTCAAGACATCTTCGAGCAAAGTCCCGACCTCGGCGTTCTACCCCAACAGGCCGCCGAACTCCGGGCCAAACTCAGCACCACCACCGCAGGGACCCGGCGGGGCCTCCTCGCTCACGACCGCCGAGCTACGACTCCTGCCCTGCTGTCCACTCACCTCGCCCTCAAGGAGATCAGCGAGCGGCTGTTCGTATCGCGAAACCGGCGTGAAAACCCAGGCGACCTCGGTGTACCGCAAGTTCGGGGTCTCCTCACGTCGCGACGCCATCACCCGCACGCACGAACTAGGCCTGCTCTCTCACTACTAACGGGGCTCCGCAGCCATCGCTCAGGGTGATCTGAGGATCCTCCGCGAGCGGTGAGCTTCCCACAAGTTCTGGTCAATTGCCACTCACGTCTGGATTACAACGGCCCGACTCGGAAGTCTCAGATCTAGAGCAAAGCGCTGATTCTCCACCGGCATCGTCAAACTCAAGAACGCGACGAGTGTCGAGTACTTACATCTCGATATCCGGCGAGCGCGGCGCTGTCGGCGGTTGATGCTGGGATGCTGGCGAGAAGCTTTAAGCCGCTCCGCTCGCATGGCAGCCCGGCGCATCTCGGCGTCGGACGGGAGGCCGTCGAGGTGGTTTCGCTCTGCGGCGACGCGTTCGGCGAGGGTCCGGGCGTGCCGTTGCTCTTCGAACCCGTGGTCAATGACCGCTTGGCTTGCGGCCTGGCGATGCTCGAAACGGTTGGCGGCCCGGTCCAGAGTGGCTTGATGGAGAGCGATCTCCTGGTCGAGCCGGGTGATCATGGGGGCGACGTGGGTTTCCCACCGCTGCTGGGAGTCGACCTCGCGCTGCGCCGACACCACCGCTTCTTTTCGAGCCGCATAGCGGTCCCGCCACCGGGAGCCATGATCGGCGGCCCACTCGGCGTGTTCCCGCGCTTGCTGGGCTTCTGCCCGAGCGGCTTTGGCCTGCTCCAAGGTAGCGGCCCGATCCGGCAGGCAGATGCCGACGATGGCCTTACCGGCGATAGCCGTCTCGGCGTAGAGCAGGGCGGCAAAGCGCGCCTGCTGGTCGGACTGAAGCGCTTGGAAGCGGTCCCGGGTAAGGGTGGCCCGGTCGGGTAGGGCGGTGTCGATGGCCCAGCTGGGGTGCGCTGGGTGGACCAGTCCCGGCGCAGGTCGTCGACCGCCTGGGGTAGGTCGTCGGCGACGGTCCACACCTGGGTCGACTGGCGGGCCCGGGACACGGCCACGTAAGCCTGGCGACAGCCGTCGAGGACGAGCTGATTCCGCGAAATCCCTGCGTGCTCAGAGGTGCCAGTGTCGAACGACCGGCTGAGCACCCCGTCGCCTCCCTCACCGACTTGGCAGCGTTAGCGAACTCCGTCGCGCCCCGTTACCGGGCGATGCTTCTGTTAGCGATGTGGGGAGGCCTCCGGTTCGGTGAACTGGCCGGACTGACCCGGGCCGACCTCGACCTTGTCGCTCGTACCGTGCGTGTGTCGCGCCAGGTTCAGGAACTCGGTGATGGCCGTCTGGTAACCGGCCCGCCCAAAACCGATGCTGGGCACAGAACAGTCGCAATCCCACCGCACGTCGCCCCTGCCATCAAAACCCACCTGGCGCAATGGGTCGGCGCAGATGCTGTGGCGTTGGTGTTCTCAAGCCCCGACGGCAGCGGATTGCGCCGGAGCAATTTCAATCGTCGGGCATGGCAACCAGCATGCCGGGCCGCCGGCTTGACAGGTCTCAGGTTTCACGACTTGAGACATACCGGGAACACCTTGGCCGCATCGACGGGGGCGAGCACCAAAGAGCTGATGAGCCGGATGGGCCATGCCAGCCCCCGTGCCGCGCTGATGTACCAACACGCTACCTCGGAGCGCGACCGGGTGCTGGCGGATGCTCTGTCCAGACTCGCCGAGCCGACGGACGGAGTCCCGCCGAGACTGCATACCGTGCCTCCGATCGAACAGCAATGTTCGATCAATGTTCGATCGGGCCAATCTGCGCCCCGGAAGATGGCCCGCCAAAAGGGCAAAAGTGCTGGTGAGGGTGTGGAGACGAGCGGACTCGAACCGCCGACCCCCTGCTTGCAAAGCAGGTGCTCTGCCAACTGAGCTACGTCCCCCGGTTTGTCTCGGGCCGGTACGCAACTCTATCGGAGACGCGCTCTCCTCCCATTCCGGCGGACCGACACCCGGCCTCCCCGGGCGGGCGTGCGAAGATGTCGGAGATGCGCCGAGAGATCCGGTCCTGGCTGATGGACATGGACGGCGTGTTGGTTAGCGAGGAGGAGGCAATTCCCGGCGCCGACCGCTTCCTCGCCCAGCTTCGCAGCCGGGGTACCCCGTTTCTGATCCTCACGAACAACTCCATCTACACCCCACGCGATCTGGCGGCCCGCTTAAGGGCGAGTGGTCTGGATGTTCCCGAGGGAGCGATATGGACCTCGGCCCTCGCCACGGCAAGGTTCCTCTCGGACCAGCGGCCGGAGGGCTCGGCGTTCGCCATCGGGGAGGCCGGACTGACCACCGCGCTGCACGACGTTGGCTACACCCTCACCGAGCGCGCTCCTGACTACGTCGTGCTGGGGGAGACCCGTACCTACTCCTTCGAGCGCATCACCACGGCTATTCGCCTGGTCGCCGGCGGAGCGCGGTTCATCGCCACCAACCCCGATACGGTCGGTGCCAGCCCCGATGGACCGTTGCCGGCGACGGGATCCGTGGCCGCACTGATCAGCCGGGCCACCGGGGTAGAGCCGTACTTCGTCGGAAAGCCCAACCCGTTGATGATGCGGTCGGCCCTGAACGCCATCGACGCCCACTCCGAGAGCACGGCGATGATCGGGGACCGGATGGACACCGATGTGGTCTCCGGCCTCGAGGCAGGGATGGAGACCATCCTCGTCCTGACCGGCGTCACGTCCCGGGAGGAAGTCGACCGCTTCCCCTATCGAGCGTCGCGGATTGTCGAGTCGATCGCCGATCTCCTGCAGGCGGACGAGTAGGCCGGTCTCGAGCTGGCGTCGTACAGGGAAAGGGGGCCAGTTGGGGACGCACCGGCCGGGAGAGGCTCGATCGGACCAGGTCGGGCAAGGTCCGGCAAGGTCCGGCGGATCGAGCTCAGGAATCTGACGCCGGCTAACGTAGCTCACTTCACCATATATTCACCATTTTCATGCACTGACGTATCGCCCGGGATCCCCCGGCCGGCTTGATGTTTGGGCCTGTTTATTCGCGGCGCCGAGGGGTAATGTCGAACTGACTTATTGTCGTGGGTCACGGGCGAGTGAGACATGAAGATTGCTGTTGATCCAACTCGATCCCGGCGGGTGCTGCGGCGCTCGGTGCGGGAGTTCGGTGAGTCCCTAGGTTCGACCCCCGCGGAGGTGGCCGCCACTCTGGCCGATTTCGGAGTGAGCGGCACCCCACGCAGTTCGACCGGTTGCGCCATAGCCCGGTACCTCCGGGTCATCATCGGGACCGAGCCCGCCGTTTCGGAGATCGCAGTGTCGATGCGGAGCGTCCACATCAGATGTGAGGGCCGGACGTTTCCCATCGTGGTCAAGCTCCCCCGGCCCATCTCCAAGTTCATCCGGGCCTTCGACTGTGATTCCTATCCGGAGCTCGTCGACCCCTGCTACCCGGCCAAGCATTCTCTGGCGCCCTAGGAGGCCGATCCTCTCGCGTGCCGGCGGCCGGCGGGCCCGGCCCTTAGGGGATAGGCGTGCGCCCGCCGCTCAGCCTTGGCGTCGCTGCCCGATCAAACTGACGACGTCTGCGACGGTGAGGACGTCGGTGAGGTCCTCTCGGACGAAGTGGACGCCGAACAGTTCCTGCAACTCCACGACCAGCTCCACGAGCACGAAGGAGTCCGTTACCAGGTCGCTCAGCCGGGCCCCGTCGACCACCCGCTCTACCGGAAGCCTCAAAACCTCGGCGATCGCTTGGTTGACATCGGCTTCTTGGAAGGTCTTCATATCGTTTCCTTAGTCACTAGGTCCGGCGTGGCGCCGGAGGTCAGATAGTCGAGGCGCTCGGCGTGCTCGCCGATCGTCTGCTCGTACACCAGCCGGTCGGCCGCCCGATGCCGGCGCAACGTGGCCCGAACGACGTCTTTTCCGTAAGTGAGCGCTGATTCGGCCAGGGCGTCGCGCACCCACGTGACGTGCCAGCGCTCATCCTTCATGATCTCCCCGAGGGTCTGGCCTACCACGTCATTGCGGCCGGCGGTCCGAAGGTGCGTGGCGTACTGCTTGAGCACGCGCTGCTCGAAGACCTGGGTGATCGAAAGCACTTCCATCAGGTTCATGGGCAGGCCGGCCGCTTCCAGGTAGCGGTCCTGGTACGCCACGTTCAGTCGCAACGGTTTGGCTCCGAGGGCCTCGATGCAGGTGGTCCAGAGCGCGGCGTGTTTCGCCTCGTCGGCGAAATGGCGGGTCATGTCGGCCTGTACCGAACCCGGGCGCATGGTCCGGGCCAGGCGTCCGAACAACAGCGCCCCGCTGATCTCTGAACTGCGGTAGAAGCTGAGCAGCCACAGTTCGTTGTCGTTGGTGGTCCTGCTCATGCTGCGAGCTCTCCTGTCCGATCGGCGCCACCGGGAAGCGTGACCGCGACCGTGAGCAGTCCCAGCTCTTCCACCAGCGTGCTGTACAGGCACGGCTGGGCCTGACCTCGGACCCGGCGAGCCGTGCCTGTTGTGGCCGCCGGCTCGTCGAGTTCGTAGTCGCCGACCAGAGCGCGGGCGTTGCCGAGGTCAGCTTTGAACACCGCTTCCTTGACCGTCCAGAGGCGGAGCAACTCAGCAGAAACGCGGTCCTGGTCGAGGTCCGCCACCCACTCCTGCTCTCTGTCGGTCAGGAAGAACCGAGCGGTGGCCGGGTCGATCTGCCGGACCGGTTCGAAGTCGACGCCGACGCCCGCCGTGGCTCCCGGCGCGGCCCCGACAGCGGCTCCGGTCCCGCCGGCATGGGAGATCGAAAAGCGGGCGTGCGGGAACGAGATCTTCGCCAGGTGGGCTTCCCCCATGGAGCGACGCACGATCCGCAGGGCCCGCCTGGCGGCTACCCGCTGTGGTGGGTCCGAGGCGTACTGGGCCGGGCACTGTCGGCCCAGAGCCGGAACGAGCGCGACCTGAACCGGCACTCCCAGCCGCACACTGAGTCGGGAGCTCATTCGGCGGTGATCATTCCTCATCGATATTCCTTCCCCATCGTGTTCGGGCCAGCCAGTCACAAGTGGTCCTGACCAGGTCGGTGGCGGGAGGCGGCGTCACATTCCCGAGCACCGCGCTCAGACGATCGGTACTGATCTCCTTGTGCACGTACAGCTGGGGGGCGAACGGGGTGACGCTGGCGACCGCCTGAGTGACCGCCGAGCTGGCAAAGGCACCCACGCCTTCTGAGAAGATGGCGAAGGCGTCGCGGTCGGCGTACACCGGTCGCAGTACCCGGCGGCGACGAAAGCTCTCGTCGCGCTCGAAGCGGTCGAACGCCAGATCGATCAACCCCTGTAGCGTCGGGGCCGAGTCGAAGGGGTGGGAGATGTGGAAGACCCCGCCGTCCTTGCTGGTGGCGACGGAAAAGATGGCGTCAGCTGCGAACTGACCGTCGATGAAATACAGGGGAGTAGTCGGGCTCCCGGGCAGCAGCGACAGCATCCCGTAGAAGTACAACTTGAGCGTGTTGTGGAAGGCGTTGAACTGGCGGACGATTCCAGATTGGTCATGGCTGATGACGGTGGCCACCCGCAGCAGCTGCCAGGGCAGGCTGTCGAAGCGGTCCAGCACGAGACGTTCGCATTCGTGCTTCGACCACTCGTAGAAGTTGGCGAACTCACCGACCCCGGCGCTTGCGACCTCCGCTACGGGACCGGACGTGAGCCCGGTGGAGTAGAGGGTGCTTAGAATGCTTATACGTTCCAGATTGGGGCAGCGGCTGGCGAACGCCAGAACCTTCGCTGTGCCGTCGAGATTCACCCGGCGGGCGTCGTCCTCGGCGACGTTGAACCGGGTGACTGCGGCGGAGTGGACAACGCTCGTGATCGACCGGGTGTCCACGGTGGCGAAGGGGTCCACCCCGGTGACATCTCCGGGTATGACGGTAACCCGCCGGCCCAGATCGGCCAGGCCGGCGGACTTGGCCGCCAGATCCCGAGGCTCGGTCGCCCGCACCGCCACGATGACATCGGCGTCGGAGCCCGCCAGATAGCGCTCGGCGACCTGCCGGCCCAGGTACCCGTCTCCGCCGGTGACCAGAACGGTGTTCATGAATTGGCCCACTCGGAGGTCGCGGCGGAAACGTCGGCGAGGACCGGCCAGCCGGCCGGATCGGGGCCGAACCGACTGACGACGGCGTATACCCAGCGTTCCAGACCGAAGGCCACGCAACCGGTGTAGCCGTAGTCGCCCGATTGGCGGATATCGTAGGTTCTCCCGAAATGGTCCTGGTGCAGGTTCACGGACGCGATGGCCAGGTGACCATCGAAGACAGCCTCCAGCTTGGTCGGGTTCACCAGCTGGGCCACGTACTTGGCGTTCCGCGATGGGCGGAAGAATGGGTCGCTGGCGACCTCCCACTCCACGGGGAGGTCGATGGTCGCAAGGAGCCGGTTTACCATCGCCTGGGTGGACTGCAGGAAGTTGCCCACCTCGTCGAGCGTCCCGATGGCGACGATCTCGCGCATCGAAAAACTCCACTGCCGTTCCAGCGGGCGGTAGTACTCCTCCCGGCGGAAGCAGGTGTTGCGCGTAGTCAGGTAGCGGCAGCCGGAGCTCTCGGTGTCCTGGAGGTGGATGTAGAGGTGATAGCAGGCAGCCGGGGTCAGCACGTCCTCGATGGGCCGCTGGCGGGTGAGTTTCAGATGACCGTGATCGTCGATGACGGGTCCATCGACGAAGTCGCCGAGGTTGGCATCTTCGTCGTCGAGGCAGACGGGGAAGGTGGCCAGATGCGGAAACGATCGGAAGTAGTCGAGCCGGTGCAGTTGGCGCGCCGACACGAAGGTCGGGAAGCGGTACTCGGTTGCGCCCCAGGCCGCGGCCAGACTCAGGAAGGCGCGGTCGAGAGACTGGAAGAGCTCCAGAACGCACCCGCTCATGACAGATTGTCCGTTGTCGTTCCAGGCCAGACCGTCGAGCTCTAGAGAGTGCTTGCCGGCGGCGGTCATGCCGCCTCGCTCTCCAGGCCGCCATCCCCGAGATAGCGCTCGCAGATGGTGTCGATGTCGCGCAGGTCGCCGGCGCACAACTTGGTCACGTCGATCGGGGCATCGCGTAGAGCCTCGAGGAGCAGCAGGAGTTCGGGCAGCTGCAGCGACGTGAGGTGACGACGCTCCAGCAGCGGGGTGTCACCGGCAAGTGTCTCCCGAGTGAGGCCATTGCCCCGCTCGAGGACCCACTCAACCAGCTGAGCCCGTGAATCGGCGTGGGTCATGGCTGTACTTCCTTCTCTAGGATTCCGTTGGTTTTGAAGAACTTGACGCAGCGTTCGGTCATCTTGACCCGGCGAGATTTGCTATCCGGATGCTCGAAAGCAGCGGCCCGTAGCCGGTACGGGTCAGGAATGCCGGCATCCCTATATGCCGCGGCGTTGTAGTACTGCAGCCACGTGGCCCGCAGGAACGCCACGATCTCCTCCCGCACTCTCCCGTACACCTCCGGTGACCACTGCGGGGCGAATTGGCCCCACAGTTCCCGAACGATCGCTCGCCCAAATCGAAGGTGCCGTATCTCCTCGACATGGTGGAAGCGGTTGATCGAGCGAGCGATCTCGGCTAGGCGCTGGTCCCTTGCCATCGCGGCGTTGTGGCTGACCGCGATCTCCTCGAACATCAGGATTCGGGAGAAGAACAGGAAGTCTTCCTCGCCCGGCGCATAGTCGCGCTCCAGGCTGATCCCGCCATGTGGGTACAGCTTCTGGGCATACTTGAGACAGAACTCCGCGAAAACGATGTTGTGTTTGTTTTCTTCGTCCAGGAAGTGATGCAGGTACTTCGAGATGTTCCGGGTGTCGCCGCTGTAGAGCCGACGGGAGAGGCCCTCCATCTGCTGGCGCTCTCCGTGGATGTTGAGGCTGAAGAAGTTGACCGCTTCGTAGAAGGCCAGGCGCTTGCGGTCCGCCTCGTCGAGACTCTCCCAAACGTGAGTGCCATAAATGGAAACCAGCTCGGGACTGGTGTACCAGGCAGCGGGGTCGACCTCGGCCGGCCAGTCGAGAAAGGTGTACGGGTTGACGAAGTTCCGCACGGAGCTGGCGTGCAGTTGCTCGACGATCAGAGCGAGCGGCTCCATCAGAGCTTCTCCAGGATCGTGCACTGCCAGTTCATGCCGTAGCCGGCCATGACGAGCAGGACAACATCTCCGCTTCGCACCCGGCCGGATTGCATGAGGAGGCGCATATTGACGACGTTGTCGCCGCTGATGACGTGACCGGCGTCGGCCATACTCGGCGTGATCACCTGTTCGTCCCGGAGTGACAGCAAGCGGGCCATGATCTTCCAGGCATGCACGTTGGTGTTCTGCGGTACCACCCAGGCCACGTCGGCCGCGGTCAAGCCGGCATCTTCCAGGGCGGCCATGATGACCGCCCGGGTGTAGCTGAAGTACGAGCCGACCACCTCGTCGTCCGACACGACGGCCAGGGCGCCGTTGGTCATCTGGTGGGTGGCGACCAGACGAAACGCCGCTGACCGGCGGGACACCACGCAGGCGGCTGCGCCGTCGGAGATCAGATTGTAAGCCTGCTCATAGGCGGCGCCTTCGGGAAAGCGGTCAGCCGTGATGCACAGCACCTTCGACACCTGGGGCTCCGCCAGTATGAGAGCTCTACTGAGGCGTAGAGCGCCCAGCATGCCGGTGCAGGCCTGCTGGTTGAGCCCGACCACGAAGGCCCGCTCCAGCCCGAAGTCGCTTTGCAACCGGCTGGCGGGAAAGTCCATCACGTGCTTCACGTCACGCGACCGTTCGTACTCACTGGGGTCGCCGACATTGCCGTTGGCCGGTAGGCAGGTGGAGTAGATGATGGCGTCCACATCGCCGAGCTGGGGTACCAGCTTCTCGGCGCACCGCCTGGCCAGGTCGTAGGCGGTCGTACCGGGCGCGCTGACACGGTGCCGGGCGAAACCGGCGTCGGCCAGGTCCCGGGCCCGCGAGAAGAGCCGTCCCCGGGATCCGCTTTCCTCGACCGTGTAGCTCTGTTCACCGAGCGCGTAGTCGAAGTGGTCGACATAGACATCGTTCATTGCATCCTCCCGACGGCTGGCAGGAAGCGGCCGGTCGATCGCATGTAGTCCCGATAGATGTCGCCCAGCGACGACGAGAGCAGGCGTCGCTCCTCTCTGCGGGCGGTGAGGGTCAGGGCAGAGACGCCGAGCAGGAGCATCGCCACGGTGCCCCAGCCTGGCGCTACGAGTAACCCCGCCAGCAAGGCCAGCACAAACGAGCTGTAGAAGGGGTGACGGATGCGGGAGTACGGCCCCCAGGTCACTATCTCCTGGGGGGCGTCGTCGGACTGATGCCACAGCGCCAGCGGGATTCGGTGGGTTCCCACGGTCAGCCAGATCAGCGACAGAGAGGCCGCGCTGGCAACGACCGCTCCTGTCGTGAGAGCCGGCTCATTGCCAAACCACGGGTGGAGCACACCGGCCAGCGCCAGGATGACAAAAGTACTGGCGCCGGCGTACGGCGACGCCGTGGCCATCCACCGGGCATTGAACTTGCCCCGCCGAAAGAAGAGCTTCGGGAGCATGCCTATGGTGGCGAAGTCCAGCAGGACCAGCAGCGCGACGTCACGGTTCATGGTGATCCTCTCGTCTCGAGTTGTGGATTGAGTCAGCGGTACATGGCGGCGACGACGCTCCGTCGCACCTTGCGGGTCGTCGTCTTAGGAAGCTCTTCCAGAGAAACCGTGACCCGGGCGGGACGCTTGAACGAGGCCAGTCCGGCCGCGGCCCGGCGAGCCTCGTCTTCCACGTGTTCGATGGTCTCCGGCTCGCTCAGGCCACTCGCCAGGGCGGCGTCGGACGGGACGACGACGGCATGGACCTGTTCGGTGCCCTGGGTAAGGCCGTGCTCACCTGCGCCGGCAAACACGCAGGCTTCGCGAATCGATCCGCTCCGCTCGAGGGCCGCTTCGACCTCCTCGGGTTGGACGTTCTTGCCGTTCGGCAACACGATCAGGTTCTTGGCCCGCCCGCTCACGTGGAGGAACCCGTCGGGGTCGACAAAACCGATGTCCCCGGTGTGAAGCCAGCCCTCGGGGTCTATGACCTCGGCGCTGGCGTCGGGGTTACGGTGGTAGCCGAGCATCACATTGCCGCCTCGCACGAGGATTTCGCCCTCGACAGCGGATTGGGGCGCGTCGGAAAGGATCCGGACCTCGACGCCGTGGAGGGGTCGCCCGACCGAGCCCAGCCGGTTGGCTCGGGGCGAATTCATGGTCACGACCGGGCTGGCCTCGGTGAGGCCATAACCCTGGAAGACCTCGACACCGATGCGCTCGAAGAACTCGGCGACATCCGCCTCGAGCGGCGCGCCTCCGACGTAGAAGGAGCGGAGCTCCGGACCGATCCGGCGCAGAACCGGGGAGAACAGCCTGCGCCGGGCGCTCACCAACGGCAGGTGCGATGCCACCCGGGCCGCGACCTGCATGGCCTTCCTCCTGGGAGCGGGGGCGCGGTTCAACGCGGATTCGATCTGGCGGCGAACCAGCCGTAGGAACAGCGGCACGACAACCATGTGGGTCACCTTGCGCTCCCGTGCTGCCCCGAGGACATCTTCGGGAAGCAATGAGCCGGGGTAGACGATCTGGGCGCCGGAGTACAGGACGGTCAGGAGACCGCAGGTCAGTTCGAAGGTGTGGTTGGGAGGCAGTATCGAGAGGAAGACGTCGTCAGCGTTCACCTGGTGGGCCCTCGAGAGTGCTTCGACCTGGCCCATCAGGTTGGCGAAGGAGAGCATGACCCCTTTCGGCTCGCCCGATGTTCCCGACGTGTAGGCGATGACCACCGGCTCGTGGGGTTGCCAGGCCGACAAGGCCGTCGTCGCCCGGTCCCGCCCGGCGGCGTGAGTGGCCCCTGCCGAGAGCTCGGCTGCGTCGGGTACGACAACCACCGTGCAGGCGGAGCCGGCCTCCCCGGCCAGAGTCACGGCCTGGTTCTCCAATGACGAGGAGGCGACGATGGCAACCGGCCCGGCGTCGTCCAGGATGCCGAGCGTCTCACCAACCGTCAGCTTGATATCGATCGGGACCGCGACGGCCCCGGCGAGGATGGTGGCGAAGAACGCCACGACCCACGGGATGCCTGACTCAGCCACGACTGCCACGCGGTCGGCGCGCTGCACTCCGGCTCCTCGCAGACGGCCGGCCAGCTCGAACGCCGCGACGTCGAGTTGCTGGTAGGTCACCTCGGCCCAGCCGGCCGGAGTCCTCTGGACCAGCGCCACCTGGGCGCAGTAATACGACGAGGTCCGGTGCAGGAGGTGCTCGAGAAATCGATCGATCGCCCAGCATTCAGTTCTCGTCATCGCAGCTTGGAAATCCGCCTGCTCGCTCAGGGTGCCAGTGGCGGATGCCTGCGTGGCGTCGTCCATCTTCGGGCCGGCTCACTTTCGCTCGTCTCTTTACGCCGAAGTAGAGGGCGGAGCGGTCGAGCCGAGATACGTCCAGCCGACAAATCTTTCTGTACCAAACGAGCCCCCCCGGATGCTCATTAAAAGGCGGCGCACGTAGTGACACCAGGAGGAGACGATGAGCAGCGTTCTGGCCGTGGAGGCCCCAAACAGCCGGCCGGTCTACGGCCACCTTCCCGAGTTCCGGCGCGACTCCCTGGAATTCCTCACCCAGCTGGCACGCGACCACGGCGACTTTGTCAGGTTCCGTCTCGGCCCCCAACGCGCCGTGCTTGTCAACTCCCCCGAGCTCATCGGTCAGGTGCTGGCCGAGACCAACCGCCACTACACCCGGCATTTCCTGCCCCGCCTGAGCGGTTCTCTCCTGGGACTGGGCCTGTTCACCAGCGAGGGACGCCTGTGGAGCCACGAGCGGCGGCTCATACAGCCCGCCTTCCATCGTGAGCACGCCAAGCACTGGTGTGCGGTGATGGCCGAATCCGCGGAGCGAGCCGTCGACGGGTGGGCGGACGGAGAAGTGCGCGATACCCACAACGACATGGTCACCGTCGCCCTGGAGAACGTCTCTCGCACCCTGTTCGGCGCGGACGTTCACACCGACATCGAAATCGTGGCCCGAGCTCTTCAGGTCGTAATGGACAACTTCGAGTCTCGGCTCGAAATGCTCGTGCCCCCGCCGCACTGGGTGCCGACGCCGGCCAACGTGCGGTTGGCCAAGGTGATACGCCAGCTCGACGACATCCTCTACCGGTTCGTCAACGAGCGGCGGGCCAGCGGAAAGTCCCGGGGCGACGTGCTCGACGTCCTGCTCGAGGCCCAGGCCCGCGACAGCTCGATCATGAGCGATCGACAGATTCGTGACGAGGCGATGGCGCTGTTCACGGGCGGACACGAGCCAGTGGCCGCCGGTCTTTCATGGGCGTGGTACCTGATCTCCAAGCATCCGGAGGTAGAGGCCCGCCTGCTCGAAGAGCTCTCTGTCCGGCTGGGTGGGCGGACCCCGGGTGCCAGCGACCTGCCGGCTCTGCCGTACACCGCAATGGTGGTAAAGGAGTCGTTCCGTCTCTTTCCGCCCTCGTGGGGATTCGACCGGAAGGCGACGATCGACTGCGACCTGGGTGGGCATCACATCCGCCGCGGGACCCTGGTGATCATCTCCCAGTGGGTCCTGCACCGGGACCAGAGGTTCTTCGACCATCCTGACGAATTCATACCGGAGCGCTGGGCCGGGTCGCTCTCCGACACGCTTCCGAAGTACTCCTATATCCCGTTCGGCGGAGGGCCGCGGTACTGTATCGGCAACTCGTTCGCGACCATCGAGACCATCCTGGTGCTGGCCACGATCCTCCAGCGAGTCAGCCTTCGGCTGGCTCCCGGGCCGGAAGTGATCCCGCAACCTTCGATCACACTGCGACCGAAGAATGGCTTGCCCATGGTGGTGCAGAAGCGATGACGCGCGGGGCCGGAATCTCCAGGTCGATCCTCTCCGCGTGGAACATCGCGGCAATGGTGCCAGCGGATAGACCCGCTGCGCCCGTGTCTTGAACCGAGGAACCTGCAAGTGCCACGCATCCCTCCCGTCGCCGCCCACACAGTCGGGCTGAGCAGCCACTACCCGCCAGGAGAAGAACCTTCGGCCTGGACCCCGGGCGACTTCCTGATCATTCACAGCGAGGGCTGGCACAACCGGCTGATCCAATGGGCCCAGCGCCACGCAGCGCGAGGTGACGAGAGACGCTTCGCCTATTGGGACCACACCTCCCTGGTCGTGTCCCGTTGCGGCGAGGTGGTCGAGGCGATCAGCTCCAAAGGGGTGACCCGTTCGCCTGCGGGCAAGTACCTGCGGTCCGACTACCACGTGGTCAACGTTCAGGCCACCGACGAGGTCCGCCGGCGCATCGTCGAGTACGCAGAGTGGGCAGCTGACCAGAGAACGCGATATGGCTGGTGGTCCGTCGTTGGGATCGCCTGCACGACCGTGAGCAGAGGACGCTTCACTTTTCACATCCCGGGTCAGGAGATCTGCTCAGGCGTGGTCGCTCGCGCCATGGAGCGCGCCGGCGCCCTCTTTCGCACCACCCCGTCTCACATCACCCCTGCCGATCTGGCTCGATTCTACGGCGTCGAGCCTCCGGAGTCGGCGCCAGGCCGGAAAGGCCGGCGATCGATCGCTCCGAAGCGCCGTTCGGGGGGCGAACGCTGCGCCCCGGTGGTCGCCGGATCCTGACCGGTCACGCCTCGCTCGCGTCCATGCCGGACGGCCGGCGACGGGTGTACGAGGGCCTCGGAATAGGATCGCCGTATGCCCCGGCCAGCGATTTTGAGTCCATCATCCTGGCGAGAGAATCGGACCGAACTGCTCCGCGAAGCCACGACCATGATCCTGTACGTCTCGGTGGTCGAGATAGCGGAGCTGGCCGCCCTGCCCGAAAGCCATGGCTCAGGGGGCCGGGTGACCGGCGCGTCAGGTGCCCAGCTGCTCGCCATAGTCTGGGGCACAGCCGTCGGGCTGGCGCTGGCCCACTGGTTCGCATTCCGCTTGGCCGCCCCGGCATTCAGAGGCGAGCGACCCACCTACCACGACAATCAGATCGCACTGGCCCAGTTGGCCGGCGCAGTGCTGGTAGCCGCACTCTCGAGCGTGCCGCCGCTGTTGTTCTCTGACGTACGCGCCCAGGAGACCACAGGCGATGTCCCGGCCCTTCTGGTCGGCGTGGTCGGGTACCTGGTGGCGCGCCACACTGGGACATCCCGGGTGGCCTCGGCGGCGTACGGCGCCGCCGCCTGCGCGGTCGGAGTCCTCGTAGCTCTGATAAAAACCTCTCTAGCCGCTCACTGACCGAACGATTAAGTCACGAAGATCGTTCAGTTAGAAATCCGGTCTGGCCGGTCGTGCCGGTTACTTCCCGGACGGTGACGGCATGGCCCTTGCGCTGCAACTCGAACGCGATCTCCATGGCCTCACGACGTTCGTCGACCATGAGCAGGATCCCGTCGGGCGTTGACTGTCTCGAAGACAACATCACGGCAAAACACGCCACTACCGACACCTCCTGGGCCTTCGGTTCCTGTTAACTCCAATTCCTGGGATCAGCGGCCCGGTCACGCCGGACCCCCGAGGCGGGTCAAGCGGCGGGTGACGTTGACCGCATGATCGCCGAGTCGCTCGAAGTAACGGGCCACCAGACCCATCTCTATGGCAACCGGAATCGATATGCCTCCCGCGGCCAGCTCTGCGGTCAAGCTGACGTGAAGATCGTCGATCTCGTCATCGCGTGAGCGAAGAACTGCGGCAGCTGCGGCATCGCGACGGGCGTAGGCCTCGGCGGCCATGTCCCACATCTCACTTCCAACCTCGCCCATCTGAGCAACCAGGCTGCGCGCCCTCGGTGTGAGCCACGTGGCCAGGCCCTGGGTGGCGTGCGAAGCGATGTGCTCGGCCAGGTCTCCGCTTCGCTCCAGCTCGGGCAGCACGCAGAGGATGAGCAGGAGGTGCCGCTGGCGCTCGGTGTCGTCGGGGTTGGGACTGATGAGCTCGTTCCATACGTCGTGCTCGACGTCGCGATGGAGGGCATCGATCAACTCATCGCGGACTACCAGGGCGCGGGCGGCAGCGCGGTCTGGTGTGAGAAACACCTGGGTAGCCCCGTCCAACGCCTGGCGTACGAGGGAGAACATCTGAAGGACCGACTGGTCCAGCCGTTCCAGATCCACCCTCAGAGCGCAGGGCGTCCGTGTGCCGGTGCTGGCCGTCACCGGGTCCAACGCTTGCACGAGTCCTGTCCGCACATCGGTTCATACCAAGGGGTGGCGCTTGGTTCCGGGTCCCTCAAGGTGCCTCCTTCTGTTGGTCCTGGAGGGGATCGGGATCGATTGTGCAGGAACATCGGCTTCACGGGAAGAGGACAACCTTGGGGACATCCTGGGGATCTGGTCGAGTACACGCGGTGTTCAGACGGGGTTCATCTTCCTGTGGTTTGGACGCAACCTGTCGAGCCTGGGTGAGCATGGGCAGACGGTCCCACGGGCGCCCCATGGTCGCCCACTAGATTGACGAACACCGTGATCTAGAGGTCCACAACACCGAGAAAAGGTCCGAGGCCGCGACAAGGGAGCGCCTGTTGGAAGACGTGAAAAGGACGCCGGACGCATGACCGTCCGCCTCAGGTGGCTCGGCGCCGGAGCAGCTGTGGTCATCCTGGCCGCCGTAGGGGCTGGCTGTAGCGGCACCACGGTCCGCGCTTCGCTGCCGTCGTTGGCTGCTGCCCCCTCCCCTGTGTCGAACATTGTTCTCGTCGCCACCGATCCGACGACGAATCCCGGGTCAACAGCGACCACTGCTGCGCCGCCGACGTCCGAGCTGACCACGACGCCGACCGAGGCGCCCACGACGCCTACCACCACTCCGCCAACCGAACCGACGACCACTCCCACCACTGCCACGACGACCACCGAGTCGAGTACGACGACCTCGTCGTCTACCACCTCGACGACGGTGCCGGGCACCACCAACAGCTCGAGCTCGACGCCATGGGGGTGGATAATCGCGGGAATCATTCTGGCCGCCGCGATCATCATCGGCGTGATCCTGCTGATTCAGCGGAACAACCGGGTTCGGGCCCAGCAAGCGTGGCGCCGGGACAGCGAGAGTGCCCTCGACGCGGCACTACTGGCGCTAAACCTTCTTCCCCGCTCGGGGCAGGATATTCCAGATCCCGCTCACTGGCAGGCGGTCCGAGACCAGGTCGAGCAGGCGGCCCAGGCCCTGGAGCGATCAAGCGTCAGTGCTCCCACCGAGGAGGGCGGCCGCGCCGCTACGACAACAGCAGAGACCCTACGAGGCTTGTTCTTCGCCCTGGACTCGGATCGCCTTCTGCGCGACGGCGCCGTCCCGCCTACGACCGAGCAACTGGTACAGGCGGACGCCGTCACCAGGGCTCGCCGATCCGATGTGGACAACGCGCTGGCCCAACTCGAGTTTCTGGTCAGACCGCCAGCTCGCGCCTGACTCGAAGCATCTACGGCTGGGGGCCGAGCGTCACCGTTGTCGAGTGCGTCTGCCCCTCGCGGTAGTAGTTGATCTTCACTGTGTCGCCCGCCTTCATCGTCAGGGTTATGGCCGCGACCTGATCGACGCTACGCGCCGCCTCCCCGTTGATCTCGGTAATGATGTCATCGGCCTGGAGGCCGGCTTGAGCGGCGGGACCGCCGGGTGCGACCTGAGCTACCAGCAGCCCTTCCGGTATCCCTTCCTTGGATGCCACTGCGGGAGGAATGGGGGCCACCGCCATCCCGAAATAGGAGTGGGTGACGGTACCGGTGCTGATGATCTCATTGGCCACGGTGATCGCCAGGTCGACCGGAATGGCAAACCCGATGCCGATACTGCCGCCGCTGGATTCCCCCGAGGACGTGGGCACGGTAGCGCCCGCGCTGGGCACTCCTACGAGGTCGCCGGAGCAATTGACGAGGGCGCCCCCACTGTTGCCGGGATTGATCGCGGCGTCGGTCTGCACCGCGTCGACCAGCAGGGCCGAGCGGTCGCCTTCGGAAGGCACCTCGACGTTGCGGCCAAGCGCGCTGACGATCCCGCTGGTCACGGTGCTCGACAGGGCGAGAGGCGCCCCCAGAGCGACGACCGGTTGCCCGACCTTGAGAGTGCTCGACGAGCCTATGGCGATGACCTTCGGCGCTTTCACCGAAGTTACCTGCAGGACGGCCAAGTCGGTCTGGGGATCCCGACCGACAATTGTCGCTGGCGCCGACTCGTCATTGTTGAACGTGACCTCCACCTTTCCACCGTTGGCGGCAACCGCGATCACATGGTTGTTGGTGAGGATGTAACCGTCGGACCGTATTACCTCCCCGGAGCCGGTTCCCCCTCCGGTCTTCCCCACGGCGCTGATGGTGACCACCGAGGGCAGGACGTTATTGGCAACCGTGGTCACCACACATCCCGCGGCCTGGCTCGTCCCGCTGGACCCGGTGTTATCGACAATTACCCCGCCAATGACCCCACCGATGAGGGCCACCGCCCCGGCTCCTGCCCACAACTTCCATCCTCCGAGACTGATGGGAGACACAGGCAACGCTCCGAGTGGTCGAGTTGACGGGATGCTATCAACACCACCCGTGGCCCTCGCAACCACCCGCTCATCGAAGACCATCAAAGAGGTTGGACAGACACGATAGTTCGTGCCGACCGGTTACAGTTTCAAGGCGGCGCGAACACAGCCAGCAGGAACCCCACGAGGGCCAATATCAGGGTGGCCACGGTCATCACCAAGAAAACCCGCGGCCCCCCTAGGGCGCTGGGATCCCGGTCGCCGGCGGCCAGACTGAGAGCCAGGAGGGCCGCGGCCCACATGATGGCTGACGCCGCTATCAGCCCAAGAGCTATGGCCTGCCCGGTGCTCCGTATCGGCGTCAGATGGCGTAATAGAACTGCGATGCAGACCACGGCCGCCAGCCCGGAGCGGTTCCAGGCCAGAACCGTGCGCTCGCGGGCCAAACCCCCTGCCGGATCCTCCGATGGGCGGGCCATGACCTCAACGGGTGCCGAGGGCGGCGAGCACCACCGCGATGAGGGCGACCACGACGACTCCGACCGCGAGGACTACGGGCATGAGCGATCGCGGAAGGGGCTCCCCCCTTCGCATGGCCCGTTCGTTGGCCCGCCAGTGCCTGAAGCTTTCGGCCGCGACCAGCGCCCCGAGGGCGATCAGGGGGAGTCCGAGCAACCGCCGTCCCCACTCGACCTGAAGCCTCGGCAGCAACTGGGTTGCGGCCACACCGGTCGCAATAAGGGCCAGCGCAGTACGATTCCACGCCAGGAATGTGCGCTCGTTGGCATAGGTGAAGCGGACGTCGGGCTCCTCCTCGGCTCCCTGCTCCGGGGGCCCGGTCATGACGACGCTATACGGAGGTGCAGGACGGTCGGGCCCACTCTCAGCTCGAAATCGCGTCTCGAGCCCCGGAACGGCTCTCCACGATCGCTTCGCTCATCGGCACCTCCAACTCGCGGCGCATGACGAGTGAAACCATATCGCCACCCGAATGCGGCGAGTGGTGGCACGGGGGGACAGGTCCACCGGCCCCCTGGAGAAGGCCCGTGGACCGTAGGGCGAGCCCTGAGTCGGCAAATATTCCGGTACCGGCGACGATGGTCGAGGTATGGCCGGCCAGGCGAATCATGGATAATTCGGCCGGTTAAAGGCGCTCGCGATAGTGAGCCGAGCGGGATTGTCACCGCTCCATGTCAGCCCTGCGGGCCGTGGTGCCCAACTATCCGTCCGATATCCCAACCGTGGTGGAATGCATCATGGGCGTTGCTCCGCACCACATCCTCTACCGAGATCGGTCCCCGGGTGGCATGCTGGAGCACCACTCGGCGCCTCAGCGCCTCCGACACCGCGTCATCCCATGAGATGGCGGCCCGGCGCAGGAGCCAGAGCGCTCCTCCGACCGGGACCCGGTTGTACAGGCGGGCCTCCCCGAGGACCACCTCGTCGTATCCAGGCACGGCCTGCTCTCCGTGGTGGGCTGCTCCTGCCAACCATTGCGACCAGATATGCAGGTTGTCAGCCACATGGCAGACGTATGCCCCGATGTTCCAACCGAGATCGGGGCGGCCCAGGGTGCCCTCAGCCGTCCCGATGACCGCGGCGTACGAGCCCGGCGCGCCCATCACGATCGCCCTGGCCTCATCGATGGAGAACGCCCAGCTCAGCCCACACTCGCGGCACGGCTCGCCGAACCGAGCCGGGCCCCAGAGCTCACTGTACGGTCCGGCTGTAGCCACCCCGATGGCCTCCTGTCTGCTCGAGCCAGTCAAACGTCGAAGAAGAACAGTTGCACAAGACGGGTGGACAGGCGTGAGTCTTCGGTGAAGTCCTCGTAGGACGTGGCCGAGTGGATCAGCTTGGCGTCCCAGATGACCAGGCGGTTGAAGAGTCCGGCGACAGACTCCACCAGCTCCCAGTTGTCGGCGCACTCGAAGTTATGAGGGTCATACACCACCGACGAAGCCGCCCGAATCATCTCCTCGCTACCCAGACGGCGTTGTTCGAACGGATGGGTCGGACCCCGGCGGCATCCATATTTCCGGTCCCGCCAGAAGCTCGTCCCCGCGCCCGTGGGGGCGTCCGGGGTGAGATACACCGCGGCGGCATAACCCTGCCGATCGTGGTGCCACACGAGGGGGTCGCGATGATCGGTCAGCTGAAACACCCCGTTGGCGGTGTGGCCGAGCCATTCGACTACTGGCGTCCCGAGCAGCCGGCCGAATTCCTCCCGGAGGTGCGGCCACAAGAAGCGCTGCTCCGACCTCAGCCCCTTGTAGTAGCGCAGATCGGAAACGTACAGCTGAGCGAGGGCGAGGGCCCGCACCTGGTCGGGATCCCGGAAGAAGTCGTCGACCGCGATCACATGAGGCGTTCTTCGGTTGAAGATCGTCGGCATGCGACCGGGACCCTGATGGGCCGACAGGATGTCGCCGGGAATCCACATGGGAAGGCGCTCAGGGCCGTTTTCGACGAGGTAAGCGACGCGACCGTCGCGCTCGCCGATCTCCCGGACCACACTATCTACGCCGGCGAATCGCACGGCTTGGCCGACAAAAAACGTCATGCGCGCTCTTGCTTACTTGGTTACGGTTCCCACTCGCTGGCATCCGGCTCACCGGACTTCTTACTCTTTACCATGACCAACATGGCGGGAGTGACCGTAACCGGAGATCGTGAGCGCGGCCGCCGCCGTGGAGACTGAGAAGGTGACTCCGTCCCACCCGAAGGTCAGTGTGTTCAGCCCGAGCCACCAGTCCCGCTTCCTCGACGACTGCCTAGCCTCACTGCTCGCCCAGACCTTTGACGACTGGGAGTGGATCGTCATCCTCAATCAGGGCGCCAGGTGGCGGCCGGTCAAAGAAGACCCGCGGGTGAGGGTCATCATCAACGACGAGCTCGTCGGCGTGGGGGCCAGCAAGCGATTCGCCTGCATCGAGGCTCGGGGCGAGATCCTGGTGGAGCTCGACCATGACGACGAACTGAGATCCGACGCCCTGGAGCTCATTGTGGCCGCGTTCGAGAGCCATCCGGAAGCCGCCTTCGTGTACAGCGATGCCGCTCAGATAGCCGAGGACGGCTCGCGCGACGACAGTCGGTGGGACGAGGCTCACGGTTGGAACTACCACGAGGTTGCAGTGGACGGGCGCCGCGTCCTCCAGGTCGATTCCTTGGATTCGTCCCCTCACAACGTTAGTTACATCTGGTATGCCCCGAACCACGTTAGGGCCTTCAGGCGCTCGATGTACCAGATGGCGGGGGGCTACGACGCCGGCCGCGACGTGCTCGATGACCAGGACTTGATGTGCCGGATCTACCAGTTAGGGGAGTTCCATCACATCAAGGAGTGTCTTTACCTGCAGCGGGTCCATCACAGGAGCACCCAGCGGGTCGCCGAACTAAATGCCCGCATCCAGCGCGAGACGGTGGAACTGTACGACCGTTACGTCCAGACATGTGCCCTGGCCTGGACCCGCCGGCGGGGCCTCAAGGCGCTCGACCTGGGAGCGGCGCACAACAAGGCGTCCGGCTACCTGGGTGTCGACCAGTACGCGGAGGGTGGAGTCGACATCGTGGCGGATGTGACGAGAGGGATTGATCTGCCTGATTCGAGTGTGGGTGTGATCCGGGCCGTCGACTTTCTCGAGCATATTCAGGACAAGGTCGCCCTCTTCAACGAGCTGTACCGACTGTTGGCCCACGGGGGAATGGTGCTCTCGCTAACTCCGAGCACCGACGGACGGGGCGCGTTCCAGGATCCCACCCACGTGGCGTTCTACAACGAGAACAGCTTCTGGTACTTCACCAATCATGACTATTCCCGCTTCGTTCCCCAGATCGCCTGCCGTTTTCAGGTGAGCCGGCTGGTCACCTATTTCCCAGACGACTGGCACAGGGAACACGCCATCTCCTACGTCTGTGCCAACCTCATTGCCATAAAGGACGGCCCGCGCCAGGGCGGTTTGCTGATGATCTGACCACGGGCCAGAAAGGGTGTCTTCTCCCGGGCCAGGCCGCATGGTCTTCCGCCGCCCCGAGGTTGGTGCGAGGCCATCGACGCCTCTCTCGTCGGCGGTTGAGCAGTCGATATTCCGACAGTCAACCGTAGAAGGCAACGGCGGGATCCAGGGGATCCGCGTATACCTGGGCCGCCTGCGCCGCCGTCAGGGCATGAGTCGCGACCAGACGGGCCAGCACATGCGACTGGCGAACGCGCGCTCGGCTCAGATGCCCGTGAGGGTCGTAGGCAGTGGGCGCCTGGACGAGTCCGGCGAGGAGCGTGGCCTGGGCCCATGACAGCTGCCCTGGCGGGAGGCCGAAATAGTGGTAGGAGGCTTCTGTGACCCCGTAGGCTCCGTCGCCGAAGTACGCGGCGTCCAGGTACATGGCGAGAATGGATTTCTTGCTGAAGCGCTCGTCCAGCCGAAAGGCCACCCCTACCTGCTTCAGCTCCGAACCAAAGCTGGTGCCCGGCACATATAGCAGCTTCGCCAGCTGCTGCTCGATGGTCGCTCCCGCATCGTTGCCGTTGCTGGTCGCGATACCTACCGCAGCCCGGGTCACCCCGAGGGGGTCGAGGGCCGGGTCGTGGTAGTAACGGCTGTCCTCCGTGGCCAGGAGGGCGGCTGCCACCCGGGCGGGAATGGCACCGTTGTCGCTACGGGCGTCGTGGGCGGCCAGGATGGCTGCAACCCGCTTGGGGGCGTCGGACACCGAGGGGGCGGTTTGGACCAGCAGGAGCAGGGCGACCACTAGCAGCAGGACGACCGCGATCACACCGGCGAGCACGGCGAGCAGGATGCGCCGGCCCCGGCCGGCCCGGCGACGGCGACGAGGTTGCCGGTATGAACCGGCCATTCTCTGACCCCCGATGGTCGCACCGGACGGCCCGAGCCCGCTTTCGGCCGGCAGGCGACCGGGCTCCTCGCGGGGCGGAAGGGCATCGGCCTGGTGCGAGAGACGGAGCCGGCTCGGGTTCGTGATGCTATCTGGTGCCACATCTACCCCCCAGGTTTCGCCGGCGGTCCGAACTTCGGCCCGGCCACCGATGCATAACGACGCGACTCTTACGAGCACCAGAACGCAGAGCTAGCAGATTAGTTCACGGGAGTCGCGGACCACCGCTCGGAAGTTGTCACCCGCCCGGGGCCGTCGGGTCGAAGCGGATTTCCAGAACAGACCAGCCACTTGTTCACTTTCACGGGGCTTTCTACCGCACCGGCAGGACGTCACCGCCGCTCGGCCGAGGTGACCACGCCACCGGCGTTCGCTCAAACCCTCTTCCCATTGGCCGTGCGGAGGACGAGACTGGAGGCGTCGGCAAGGGGGTTGCGGATGACCTTCACGGACCGGTACCAGGCAGGGCGGTTCCTTGCCGCCCGTTTGACCCGATACGCCGGGGCTCAAGTGGTGGTGCTGGGGTTGCCTCGAGGCGGAGTGGTCGTGGCGTCGGAGGTGGCCAAAGCGCTCGACGCTCCGCTCGACGTCATCGTGGTGCGAAAGCTCGGCGTCCCGTTCCAGCCCGAGCTGGCCATGGGCGCCATCGCCGAGGGCGGGGAGAGGGTCATCAACGACGTCACCGTGCGCCTGGCTGCGGTAGATGCCGAGGGGCTGGCCGGAGTCGAAGACCGGGAGGCCGGAGAGCTGGCCCGGCAGGCGGCCCGGTTTCGCGCCGATCGGGGCCCGGTGCCGCTCCGCCATCGCACTGTCATCATCGTCGACGACGGCATCGCCACCGGCGCAACCGCCCGGGTGGCGTGCCAGGTGGCCCGGGCCCAAGGGGCGGCCAAGGTGATCCTGGCTGCGCCCGTCGGGCCCGCGGGGGTGGAGACCGAGCTGACCGAGGTCGCCGACGAGGTGGTCTGCCCCTATACCCCCGCTCACTTTCGGGCCATCGGTCAGTGGTACGAGGACTTTTCGCCGACTGCTGATAAGGAAGTGGTAGACCTCCTCGAACGGCAACCAGGCCGTGACGGGTGATTCCGCTACGCCGCGGCGTCCTTTGACCACGCTGCGCGCGGAACACGGGATTCGGCCGGGAGACCTGCCTGTACAAACACCAGTGGCGCCCCGAAGGGCGCCACTGGCGGAGCGGCCCAAGCGGCGGATCTCGGAACCGCTCTCCTGGAGTAGGTGGCGGGTTCCCACTCCAGGTGCCTCACCATAGCCCGACCCGGCTGAGCCATGGCGTTACAACAATGTCTGTTCTTCCGCAGCGTGTGTAGCGTGGAACTATACAGGCAATCGGAACCACGCGCATCTTTCGGTGCACTTCTTTTCCGGTGTGCTCCGGGCCGGGTCGCCGGAGCCACGGGCGACGTCGCGGAGCGAGGGCGCTGAGCGCTGACGGTGGTGGATCCCACCGAAACCTTTGTCCCGGGTCCGCTACGCTCATGGGGAAGTTGCGCGAGCGTAGTTCAGCGGCAGAACATCAGCTTCCCAAGCTGAGAACGCGGGTTCGATTCCCGTCGCTCGCTCCCGAAGAAAGTGCTGTTCAGAGGCTTTAGTGTCCCTGGCCCATTTGCCAAGCTGCTGGGACATGCCCTGCCCGAACAACAGGTCCCCCATCCCTCTTCCCACGGATCGCCTCCCTCGCCTTTGGGAATGCCAAACGGCCGTGTTCGTTTGATCTGGCCCCGCCTGAGGGGTGGCGTAGGGGCCGAGGCGTGGCGTTGCCGGGTCAGAGAGTGAGGCGGCTGCGGATCAGGTTGCAGGACATCCGGCCGGCGATCATTCGAACTCGGGAGACCGGCTCAGGGGTCCCAGCTCCCGTGCGATGAGGTTCGCTGTCTCCATGGCGACGTCGGCTGCGTGACGAAACACGGCGACGCCTTTGGCATCGATAATGACCTCCAAGTCGTGGCGTCCCTCAGAAGCCTTCCTGACGGCGGCGTTGTACATCGCGACATACTCTCCGATCACCTCAAGCGCTTCGTGCAACCGCTCCAGCTGCCGCACGTACTGGTTCAGCTCGTGTTCCATCCGTTCCCCCTTTCAGAGGCCAAAGTGGTCGATCAGCCCATCTGGGTCCGTAGGTGACTCCCTTTCCGTCGTCCCTCGTGCCTGGCTGCTTGCGCGCCAACGGCGCCAGTTCGCAGTCTCGCGCCCGCTCGTCCAGTCTGCCTCCTGGAAAAACGCTTCCGACTGAAACTGCGTTAAGGGCCCGCCACGAAACAACTTGGTACAAGTCCTGTGCCACGACATGCATGTTTACAAGAGAATTGCGTCAAGTTGTTTCGTGGCGGGCCCTAAGGGGCGGACTGGGCGCTATCTGACGGCTATGTATGTTCCCTATTTTTAGCTAGGCCCTGACGAACGCGGACACGACGTCGGCCGTGCGAGCGTGAAGAACGCCTCCCAGAGGCTCGCCGCCCCGCCATGAGAACAATCCGATCGAGTGGTTCGATCCGGAGGAGTACATGAGCCCGGGCTGGGAAGTCATCGAGTGAGTTCAACGGCTAGACTGCCCGCTGGGTAGTGGTGGAGGCTCAGGCCGGTGGCCGCCAACAGGGACAAAAGGGGAGGAAATTGAAACACGTGGTCAGCCGGAAGAAGAGGTTTCTGACGATGGCTGCCGCGGCAGCTGCGCTCGCTGTCGCCGCCGGGTGCGGCAGTTCGTCGAAGTCGGCGAGCAGCACATCGACGACGCCGTCGGGCAGTTCGGCGGCGACGTCAACGGGCAGTTCCGGAGGTACCAAGACCGTAACTGTCGGTGTCCTTACCGATGACACCGGTATCTCGGCATCTAGCAACAAGACGTTTGAAACAGGGGTGGCGGCGGGTGCCAACTGGGCCGCTACCCAGGGCTACAAAGTCAAATACATCGTTGCGGACACGGGGTCGTCCCTGACAGGCACGGTGTCGGCGGCCCAGAAACTGGTTGACCAGGACCACGTGTTGGCCGTCATAGCGGGGTCGTCATTCACCTTCGCAGCCGCTCCTTTCTTGTCAGCGCACGGAATCCCGGTTATCGGAGTGGCCTCGGACGCCGGCGAATGGATCACGGACAAGAACATGTTTTCCATGTACGGCGCCATTCATACCAACAAGGTGAGCACGACGGCAGGACTGATCTTCAAGTTGCTGGGGGCGACCAAGATCGGGGCGCTCGGCTACGGGGTATCTCCGTCATCAACTCAGGCCGCCAAGGCGGCAGCCGTATCGTCAGAGGCAGTAGGCCTGACGGCTCCATACGTCAACACCAGTTTTCCTTTCGGCGGCACCGACGTTGAGCCGGTCGCGCTGGCCATGAAGTCGGACGGGGTCGATGGGTTCACGTCGGCGACCGAACCGAACACGGCCTTCTCCCTCATCACCGCGCTGCGCCAGTCCGGCGCCCCATTGAAGGCAGCGGTTCTGTCCGACGGCTATGGAGTCGACACTCTCCAGGCCGGCCCAGGGGCGCTGCAAGCCGCGCAGAATGTCTATTTCATACTCGCCTACGAACCTGTCGAGATGAACACCCCGGCCACGCAGCAGTTCGTCACCGCGCTCAAGAACGTCGGCGTCACCGCGGTTCCGAGCGAGGCGATGTACAACGGCTATCTATCGGTCGCCCTGCTTCTGCAGGGTCTTCAGGGGGCGGGTTCGAATCCGACCCATGCGTCACTGATCAACGCCCTCTCGGGCATCCATGACTGGACTGCGGCCGGCCTCTTCGGCACCCACACCATGGACATCAACAACCGGACCAGCATCATCGGCGGCCCCGACAACTGCGAATGGGTGACCAAGCTGGTCGGTAGCAGTTTCCAACTCGTAGCTGGCGGTGACCCCATCTGCGGCACCGACACCGGGAAGACCGTCTCCGCCTCCTGACATCATTCTGAGCTTGGCCGTCGCCCCTTCAAGAGGGGCGACGGCGAGCAGACGTCTTAGATGCCGATGTCGCGACTTTCTACATCGAATGGTCCGACAACATTGTGCATCGCTGGGATGAGCTTCTCGTTGGGTAGACCGGCGAGGTAACCGTCGATCAGCCGCTGGTAGTTGGCGATCATGCCCTCGACCCGGTTCGACAGGCGCATGTAGTCGAAGCCCTTGGCGTGCAGGCCTTTCTGCTGGCGAGGCAGGTTCGAATAGTCCTGGGTCGGAATGGGTGGGCAGCGTGAGTCATTCGGAGCCCATGGTGTCGGTCGCGGGGGTGCGGGGGGCTCTTGGCCGGGCGGGTAGCGGGTGAGTGACCACAGTTCGAACAGGCACTCTTCGGGTCCGAGGGGGCGAATGCGGTAGGAGGACGCGCTCGAGTAGTAGGGGAGCAGGAAGTAGTGGGGGAAGCAGAACTCCACTCCGGCGAACAGGCCGTTGTTCCAGATGTAGTTGAGGTCGGGCATGTCGATGCCTTGACCCTCGTTCCAGTCCATTATGGCGTCCTGGACGGCTTTGTTCCACGTCGCCATAGCCTCGAAATGGTCGCTCGGAAGGTCGATGCTGGAGAGACCTTCGGCGACTCGTATGTCTTTGTCGTGGATCATTCCGGCCATACCGACGCCGAGGGCGCGCATGAAATGGAGTTGGGCCTTCACGAACTCTTCCTTGTCGAAGGGCTTGCTGAGATCAAGACCCGATACCTTGGCGATGTACTCCGGGGTCGTAGTGGCCGCGGTGTCCGGCCGATAGATCTGCCGGTCGTAATTCGTAGCGAGTTGGGGATGGGTCTCCATCACGTGATAGCCCTCCATGAATGCTTCCATAGCGAGCTTCCAGTTGGTGGGGAGATGGAATGACACCCACCATTCCGGCCGTAATCCCTCGACCTTCCACACGTCGTGGAAGTCGGCGTAGGGTCCGAGGTACTCGCGCAACGAAGGGGCGTTGTCGTCGAGGTTGATGAAGGCGCATCCGCCCCAAGTTTCTACCCGGCAGGGGACGAGGGCGAGGTCCTCGGGGCGACGGTTTGACTCTTCGAACAGGTCGGGTTGATAGAGGAAGGTGTTGGCACCGTCGAGGCCGTAGCACCAGCCGTGGAAGGGGCATATGAAGCCGCCATTCAAGACGTTGCCGTTGCCTTCGGCGACAACCTCGACGCCTCGGTGCCGGCAGGCGTTGTGGAACGCCCGGACCGTCTTGTCGTCGACGCGAACCACGATGATCGACTTGCCCAAGATCTCGTAGGTGACGTAGTCGCCGGGGTTGGGGATCTCTGGCAGGTAACAGGCCATCTGCCAGACCCGCGGCCAGAGAAGCTCGTTCTCCATGGCGTAGAACTCGGGATCGTAGTATCGCGGCGCGGGGATCCGGTCGGTCCGGGTCATCGGATACGGCACAGGAAGAGCGGGAAGCTCGAGGGGAGCCCTCTTGTAGTTGGGCGCCTCATATTGAGGTCTATCGATAGTTGTCATGTCCGCTCCAATCCGCAAAGAACCGGCATAAGGGTAGTGGCTACGACCAATCGCTCCAAGTATGTCGTGTTCTGAGCGGTCGTCGTAACGATCCGATCACTTGACGGCGGACCGGGGCATCGAGAGCCTACGGCGGTCGCCGGCTCGAACACCGCTCTGCCCACGCCGCCCCTCGCTTTGCAGGGTGGTGGCTATGGCCAAGGGCGCCAGATTAGTGAACGACCTGAGCGCCAGCTCACCTTCGGGGCTCAGGGGTGTGGCTTGGCGGAGAAGACTGCGACCACTCCGACGGCGTCGGACGCGTAGGGGATTGGACTGGCCAGCACTGCCCGTAGACCGTCGCTTACCGCCCGGGCGCTGAAGTCGCCCCAGCGGCTCCCGTCACTCAAATCCTCGCAGCTGACCAACTCCTTGTCGTTGAAGGCAGTGATGCAAGGCCCGGCGCCATGCTCGATCTGCTTGGCGGTCGTCTGGGGGGATCGGGTTTCTGGTGCACCCGAGCGGGCGACGCTGGTACCGAAGGAAAGCCCGCAAGCGGCATGCATAGACGGGCATGGACCTGGGTATCAAGTACGGCGAGCTTCGCTGACGACTGCTTGTCCCGCGAGGAGGGAGGAACAAAGTGACGACCGCAGAGATCGTAATCGTCGTGGTTGTAGGAGTGGTGGTGCTTATCGGTTTGGTTCTGGCTGTCGGCGCGGCCACCCGCCGGCGGGGCCGGCGGCAGCTGCAGCAGCAGTTCGGTCCCGAATATGAGCGCACTGTGGCCGCTACAGGAGGTGAAAAACGAGCCGATGCGCAGCTGCGCGACCGGATGGATGAGCGAGAACGTCTTCAGCTTCGGCCCTTGAGCCGGGTGGACCGGGACGCATTCTCCCAGGAGTGGCGGGGGATTCAGGGGCGGTTCGTCGACGCCCCTGACGACTCGCTGGTGCAAGCAGACGGCCTGCTGACCCGGGTCATGAGCGAGAGCGGTTATCCAGTGGAGGACTTCGACCGCCAAGCAGATCTGATTTCAGTCGATCACGCTGACCTGGTTGACAACTACCGCAAGGCTCGGATCGTTCGTGACGCCAGCCTGCAAGGGCCGACAGAGACGGAGCAGCAACGTCGGGCACTTCTAGCCTACCGGGCGCTCTTTTCCCAGTTACTCGACGAGCCGAGTTCCGAGACGCCCGAGCGTGGAATCCATTCGAACACTCCATCAGAAAGGCTATGAGCCATGAGCACTGATCTCTCAGGACAGGCGGAGAACGCCCCGACCCCGCCAGAGGAGCGAGACGATGTCCAGGGGCCGGGTGGTTACCGCGACAACGCCGCGGCCGGTGAAGATCGGGAAGTCACAGCTGTCCAAGCCGGAGTTGCCCCAGCCGAGGCCTCGCAACAAATCGCGGCCCAAGCGCAGCCTGAGCCTGCTGGTAGTTCGGCGGAGCAGGCGGGCGGCGGCGTAGGGTGGTCCTTCATCGGCGACGCCTCCGGCTACGCCCGACGGTGGGAGTCTATTCAGGTCGGCTTTGTCGACGACCCCCAAGCTGCCGTGCAAGAAGCGGAGTCCCTGGTGTCGGACGTGATGGGCGAGGTGGTCGCCACGTTCCAGCAGCAGCGCCAGCAGCTAGAGGCCCAGTGGTCCGGCGGCGGCCAAGCGTCTACCGACGATCTGCGAGCAGCCTTTCAGCGCTACCGGGACTTCTTCCAACGCCTGTTACAGATCTGATAGCCATAGGAGTCCTCGAAAACCATGACTCAGAAGATGTCCGCCAGTCAGCCTCCGTAGTTCATCCCAGTCGAGCGCAGCAACATGGGCGCAGCCTTCTCGTCTCTCACGCCGGCGTTGACCACCTCGGCTATGAACACCGTGTGGTCGCCGCGGTTGACTGTGTCCGTGACCCTTGCCTCGAACCAATAAGGCAGTTCGACCAGCAGGGGCGCGCCGGTCTCGGGCCCCGGCTCGAAGCGGTGACCGTTGATCGTGTCCCCCTCCAGAGTGGCGCTGCGGAAGAAGGCCTTGCCGATGTCGAGCTGGTCCTCTCCCAGCACGTTCACCGCGAACTTCCCGGTGCGCTCGATCAGCCGGTGCGAGTCGTTATCAGTCTTGACGGCGGTCGCGATCAGGGGGGCTCGAACGAACAATGAAGGAGACCCACCAAACGATCGACCTGAGCCCGAGGTTGACAACTCACACCCACTTGTACAGTTAGGCAGGGAGTCGTCGCTGACGTTTTTTCAGCTTGCGGAAGATCCTGCCGTAGGTGCCGCGCAAATCAGGTGGCACACGCCATACATCGATGGTCCCGAACCAGCTCAGCGTACGAACTTGAACGGTTGGGGCGTCGGTGCGGGCTGTGTCGGATCCCCACTCTCGACGGCGACCGAAGAGGGAGAATCCGCCGACGTCAACGTTCACGCCCTCGGGCACGTAGATGTCGACGTTCCCAAAAGCAACCAGAACATTGACCGTCGTGTGTGCGTTGTCGATTTCTGCCTCACGCAAATCGAGATCGATGTTGGCGAGGACACTCAAGGCGAGAGTCCAACCTCGTAGCCGTAGGCGGCCGCGCCGAATGACATGACTCAACAGCGCGCCCACGAAACGGGTCGGTTTCCTGCGCGAGCCAGCACGCCCCGCGAGGACGTCGGGTAGGTCTTGGCGGATGTGAATCAGATCCTGGCCGACCTTGGCTCCATAAACGAGCTCGACTCGCTCCGAGAACTCATCGAGCGTCAACCGTCCTTCCAGCAGGTGATGCCGCAGCAGGACAACGGTCTGCTCCCGCTCTGCATTGGAGACACGGTGAGACTCGTCCACCTCCGCGAAGGTAACACCGTTGTCGCCAGGAGGGCACGAGCCGGACACACCGCGGCGTCGCTATGTAGCTCACTGAACACGAATCCGCCGATTCCGTTCGGACCTGGGTCCGATTAACCGATTATGCCGCTCGGTAATGATTCATCAGAAACTGCCGTTCGTCTGGCAATGGTGGTGACGATACGCTCGGCGCGGTCTTGACGACTTTCTTGTCAAACGGCACAACGCCGTGTCCTTCCTCGACGGTGACGATCTCCACTGGAACGAAATGATGTCCCCAGAACGCCCCAGTCTTGACGTCGTACCACTCCGGTGTCAGGGTCGTCGCCTCAAACAACACATCTGTGATCGTTCCGACCTTCGATCCGTTCTTGTCTAGCAAGTCTGAGCCGGTCTTCAAAGGAATTGGCGTTTCCATCGCGTGGTCCCTCCTTTTCGAGGTCTTCCGGCGTCCATGCCGTTCCAACTCACACCATGGCATATACCCATCCCTCGCGATTCCAACTCACTCGCTCGGCCACCGGCGTGTCGCAGTCGATGTATCCCATCAGTATCATTCGCTTCACGGCAGGGACGACGGGTTTAGGGAGACGCTATGAGCACCGAGGAAAACCGCCGCATCATCACCGAGATGTTCACTAGGTGGTCCGCGGGCGACGCCAGCGGGTTCTACGAAATAATGGCGGACGACATCTCAATGACGACGATCGGTCGCACAAAGTACTCGGGTACCTTCGTCGGAAAGGACGAGATTGCGGCCTCCTTCGGGCCCTTTCTGAAACTGTTCGCTGAGCCCGTCGTGTTGACGGCTGACGCCATCGTCGCGGACGGTGACCTCGTCGCCGTCCAGGCCCGGGGCCGCTCACGAACGCAGCAGGGGGAAGAATACAACAACGTCTATGCGATCTTCTTCCGAATGTCGAACGGTAAAATTGTCCAGTACACGGAATACTTTGACACGGCGCTGACCAACACGGTCTTCGGCAACTGAGAGTTCGCCCATTCGGGGCGACCGAGGGTAAGCGAGCAAATCCACGTGACGAGTCCAGCGTCCGGTTCTCAGAGCGAAAACCAAACGTTCAATTGACGAAGACCGGGAGCCGCTCCCAGCCGCGTACGGTCGAGGTACGTCCCGGTACGGCGTTCGGGTAGTCGACTTCCCAGTCGGTCCAGCGGTTCAGGACCTCATCGAGGGCGACCCTGGCTTCCAGGCGAGCCAGGGCGGCGCCCAGGCAGAAGTGGAGGCTGTAGCCGAAGCTGAGGTGGTTGCCCATGCTTCGGTGGATATCGAAGCGGTCCGGGTGCGGGAAGCGGCGCTCGTCTCGGTTGGCCGACCCGGTGAGCAGCACCATGACTGACCCCTCTGGAACCAGGTTGCCGTAGAGTTCGGCATCCTCGGCGACGTATCGAGCTTGTATCGGAGAGGGAGCTTCGTATCGCAGTATTTCCTCTACAGCGTTGGGGATGAGGGTCCGATCGGCGGCGATCCGACGACGCGCTTGCGGGTGTTCGGCGAGGAGCTTGCCCGTCCAGCCGATCAACCGGGCGGTTGTCTCGTTACCAGCCGAGGACAGCATGTTGGTGTAGGTCAGTACTTCTTCCCTCGAGAGGCGGCGCCGGACCCCGGTCTCGTCTTCGAACTCGACCGTTAGGAGTGCGGTCATCAGGTCGTTCGAAGGATGCTTAGCTCGCCAATCGATGTATTCGGCGTACATCTCTTCGGCGTTGGCCAGCATGTCTCTTCGATCTTCACCTGGGCTGCCCTCGGCGAGCCGCAACCCCGCGTCGATCTTGTCGCGAAGAGCTTCCTGATCCGACTCGGGGATGCCCAACAGGTAGCCGATCGTGCGCATAGGCACGTAGACGCCCAAATCCTGAACGAAATCGAAGCCCCTGTGACCCACCAGCGGGTCCAGAGTACGAGCGCAAAACGCTCGGACCTCCGGTTCGATCCCGGCCATCTTCTTGGGAGTGAAAACCCGCGACATCAAGGAGCGGTGCAAATCATGGATCGGGGGATCCTCGAAGAGAATGACACCCGCCGGCATCGGTCGACCTGACTTGATCAATTCCAGCACCGAGCCCCGGCCAGAACGGTACGTTGTCCAGTCGAGCGATGCCCGCTCCACGTCCTCGAATCGGCTCAACGCGTAGAAATCGTATTTCTCGTTGTAGTACAGGGGAGCCTCGTTGCGCATCCGCTGCCAGACCGGGTAGGGGTCGGCGTCGATCTCGAAGTCATATGGGTCGTAGTAGATCTCGTTACCTGCCAACGTCACAGTACGGCCTCCTGGATCACGGCCTTATCCGGCGAAGGCGTCGGTTCATCTCTGACTCGCCTCCACTCCACGCGGCTGCACGAAATCTTCGCTCGCGTCTTTGGTCGTACATGTTGCCACTCTTCCGTCTGTAAGTCAATCGGCCGAATATTATGCCACTTGACTGAATGGGTCCAGATGCCTAGTCTCGGCCTCATGCTGCTCGAGCCTTCTACGAAGGAACAGGTCGTGCTGGTGGCGGAGCGGCTATTCGCGGCCAGGGGCCTCGACGCGGTTTCACTGCGCCAGATCGCCGCGACAGTCGGCAACGGTAATCACTCTGTCGTCCAATACCACTTTGGATCCAAAGCCTCCCTTGTGGAGGCAATTCTCGACTACCGCATGCCACCGATATGCGAGCGGCAAAGGCTCCTGAGAGCCCGGCAGGGACCTGGAGACTTACGCAGCTGTGTCGAAAGCTACGTCCTCCCGATCCTCGAGCAAGGAGAGCAACCCGGTAGCAACTACCTGACCTTCGTGGCAATGCTGCAGCAGTCTTCGTCCCGACATCTGCTCGATCGTTCCCCGGAGCAATACCGGACCATAACCGACGCCTTTCGACGCGAGGTCAAAGAGCTACTCCACGAGATCCCCGAGCCCCTCCGCTCCCAACGGGTGTCACTGGCCCTGGCCTTTACCGTCCACGCCTCCGCCGACCGAGAACGACATTTGGATTCCGGGATGAAGGTACTGTCCTTCGGAACCTATGTCGCTAACCTTCTCGACGCCCTCGTCGGGTTTTTGACCGCGCCCGTATCGCCAGAGGCGCTCCACCACCTCGCAGCATCGACCTGACGTTGTTCGCCTGACCGATGCTGGCCCAGTCTCGACAATAGCGGCACCAGTTTCCGTAGTCGAAGTAAGCCCAGATCAGGCCACGCCCATCCCCGAATCTCAAAGTACTGGACATGCCTCGGGACCCGATGGTAGAGTAAAAGCGTTTACAGTCGTTCGTCGGCGTTCGCCGGTGAGCGTGGAGGGGAGTTGGTGCCAATGCCCACCGACAGCGCCTCGGAGCGTCTGTTGATCGTCTCTTCCGACGGCCATGTCGGGCCGCCCGCGGAAACCTACCGGGAATACGTGGATCCGAGGTATCGGGGCGACTTCGACGAGTGGCTAAGCCACTACGTTCCGATGTGGCTGGCGACCAAGGAGAAAGACCCGAGCCTGCCGGTGACGTGGTCGGAGGACTTCAAGAGGCACTGGTTGGAGCAGGACGACGTGCGGTGGGGAATCGTCGGCAAATGGGACGCCCGGCGCCGGCTCGAGGCCCTCGACATCGACGGTGTCAGCGTCGATCTGCTGTTCCCCGATGACCAGTCAGGCAACTCGCCGCCGTTCATCGGGCTGGCACGGGACTTCGACCGCCCATGGGACAGTGAGTACCCGACCGAGTTGAAGCTGGCCGGCGCCCGGGCATATAACCGCTGGCTGGCGGAGTTCTGTTCCGAGGCGCCGGAACGTCTGCTGGGTATTGCGATGATCGGGA
This sequence comes from uncultured Actinomycetota bacterium, assembly GCA_963783945.1. GTDB lineage: Bacteria > Actinomycetota > Acidimicrobiia > Acidimicrobiales > Palsa-688 > CAWAPS01. Next base: position 592,278 of record CAWAPS010000002.1, on the reverse strand, counting down.
CCCTCGGCGACGTCGACGCCGCGATCGAGGAGGTCCGCTGGGCCAGCGAGAACGGTATCAACGGCGGTGCTCTGCTGCCGGTGTTCTATTACAACACCGCCGAGCCGTTTTGGAACGACCGCCGCTACGACCCGCTGTGGGAAGCCTGCGCGGAATTGGGCGTGCCGCTGCACACCCATGTCGGGCCCGGCACCCCCTACTATGGCAGCGGCAACGAAGGCCCCTTGCTCTACGCCTTCGAGTCCACTTGGTGTGTACACCGACCCCTGTGGTTCCTCACCCTGAGCGGCGTCTTCGAGCGGAACCCCGGTCTGAGGCTCATCTTCACCGAGCAGCCCCCGGTGACCTGGGTCATCGAAGCTCTGGCCATGATGGATGGCGTCGTGGCCGAGTCGAGCTTCGCCTCCACCGCGCATGAGGTCCTCACGAAGAAGCCGAGCGAGTACTTCCAGCGCCAGGTCTGGCTCGGCGCTACCCTGCTGAGCCGCCCCGAGCTGGAGCTGCGGTACGCCATCGGGGTCAGGAAGCTCATGTGGGGTTCCGATTTTCCGCACCTGGAGTCGCACTGGCCCCACGCCCGCGAGCGTCTGCGGGACCTCATGAAGGGCCTCCCCGAAGAGGAAGTCCGGGCCATGATCGCCGGCAACGCCGTCGATGCCTACAACCTCGATGTCGATGCCCTCAGACCCGTCGTGGACCGCATCGGCCCCCTGACAAGCCAGGTCATCACCGCCTGACAGGGCCTTCTCTTCGAGCCCCTGCGCCTCGCTCTCCTCCGGGGTCGCGACGCCGAGGTCTGGCTCGAGATGGAACATCTTTCAGTATCTCTAAGCAATTAGATTAGTGCTTGGCGCTTGCTCGGTGGCGTCCGCGATGGTTGCATCAAGGGCTGGACATCGGTCGGGCCCCGAGCGGAAGGCAGGGGTCTCTCGCAGGACTGGGCCTATTGCGATCTTCCCGAGAACGGAGTGGTATGAGCGATATCCCGCGAATCATTTCGGTGGACGACCACGTGGTCGAGCCGCCCGACCTGTGGACCACCCGACTCCCGGCCAAGTTCCGCGATCGTGGACCCCGGGTGGAGCGTAAGAAGGTGCAATTGCACTGGGGTAACCCGTTCTTCACCGTTGACGTCCCCGACGGCCGGTGGGGCGACGTATGGATGTACGACGACCTGGTGTATCCGTTCACCAGGCTCTCGGCCCAGGCGGGCTTCGCCGAGCAGGAGAACACGCCTATCACTTTCGACGAGTTGCGGCCGGGTTCGTGGAAGCAACCGGAGCGGCTGGCCGATATGGCAGCCAACTACATCGACGCTTCCCTCTGCTATCCGAACGTGCTTCCCCGCTTCGCCGGGCAGGCGTTCGCGGAGCGCGAGGACAAGGAGCTCGCGTTGCTGTGTGTCCAGGCCTACAACGACTGGGTCATCGACGAATGGTGCGCCGGGGACGCCCACGGCAAACTGATCCCGTTGACCCTGGTGCCGTTGTGGGACGCCGATCTGGCGGCGGCGGAGGTTCACCGGTGCGCAGGGAAGGGCAGCTATGCCGTGGCGTTCACCGAGAATCCATACCCGCTAGGCCTTCCGACCGTGCACGACCCCAATCGCTTCTGGGACCCTTTATTCCGGGCGTGCGAAGAGACCGAAACGGTCTTGAACATGCACATCGGCTCATCGTCGAACATGCCCACCACTGCTCCGGATTCACCCTGGATCGTGTCCTCGGTCTTGACCTACACCAACGCAATGGGTTCCCTGCTGGACTACATCTTCTCCGGCACGCTGGAGCGATTCCCTAGCCTCAAGCTGGCATTCTCCGAGAGCCAGGTCGGGTGGGTGCCTTATGCAGTGGAACGAGCCGACAAGCTCTGGGCTGAGCGGAGCGCCAACGCTTTTGGCTCGGGGCTTCCTCACCCGCCGAGCTCGTACATCCCCGGAAGGGTGTACTTCTGTCTCTTCGACGACGAGGTCGGCTTGGCTAACCGCAACGTCATAGGCATGGAGCAGATCACCTTCGAGTCCGACTACCCGCACGCGGACGGCACGTTCCCGCACACCAAAGAGACAGCTGAGCTCATATGTGACAAGGCCGGGCTCAATGACACCGAGCGCTATCAGCTGCTGCGGGGCAATGCCATCAAAGCGTACGGGCTCGGACGCTTCGGCATCGCTAGCTGAGCACGCCTGGCACAACCAGACGGATCAGTCCAGCGTTGTGGCGTTTGTGCTGATCGCCGGCGACCGTATGAACTGAATCTCCGTGTCGCAGAAGCTCGCGGCGACGTCAACTATAAATTGACGCGGCGGATATCGTCAACTTATAGTTGACGTATGTCGCCCTTTCCGGTTCCTCTGGACAACCTCATCGCCTACGTCCACTCTCTGCACCCGGACGGGGGACCACTCGACCACCTGGCCGACGCCGTCGTGACGGGGGACCAACTCGACGAACAGGTGGATGCCCTGCTCGGCCACTTCGTCGACCAGGCCCGGGCTTCGGGCGCATCCTGGAGCGAAATCGGCGCCGCCATGGGCGTGAGCAAGCAGGCGGCCCAGAAACGCTTCGTGATCCGTGACGACGACCTGATTCCGGAGGGCAAAGCTTTCGCTCGCTTTGCCCCCCGTGCCCGGGGTGCGATGGCCGCAGCGGGGCAGCTGGCGGGTATCGATGAGGCGCGAGCCATAGGTGTCTGCCATCTGGCCGCCGGCCTTCTAGCCGAGGGTGACGGGCTGGCGGCCCGGGCCATACACCGCCTGATGGTCGAGGACGGCCGTCTCTATGAGGCGCTGGGCGTTGGGCCGGCGCCGGGTGGCTACGATCCCGATCCCGTCGCCCTGCGGCAGCTGACTTTCACCCCGGCCGCCCGGCGGGTGCTGCGGGAGGCGCTCAAAGCGGCCCTTGGATTCGGCCACAACTACATCGGTACCGAGCACCTGCTCCTTGGCGTGGTGCACGCGGGCGGGGAGGTCACCGATCAGCTGGCTGCTGTCGGTCTTACCAGCGCTCTGGTGGAACCAGCGGTCGAGGTGGAGCTGGCGGAAGCCCAACTCGAGCGGGCCAGGCGGGCCGGCCTTAGCGGGTGACGGGCCGGGCGTTGCGGGTGACGGGCCGGGCGTTGCGGGTGACGGGCCGGGCGTTGCGGGTGTTGACGGGCCGGCCTTAGCGGGACGGCGAGTCCTCGACAGACTTTGTGCGCTTAACCCGCTCCCAGCGGGTTAAGCGCACAAACTATGAGGTAGCCACTGCTTTTCTTCGCGGCCTTCAGCCCAGACCGTGGCGGTCAGCGACGGCCGCCACGGCACGGAACGCCTCGGGCAGGGCCGCTCGGACCGCAGCATCCATCAGGTCGCGCTGGCGGGCGATGGCGGCTTGGCGCTCGACCGGTAGCGATCTCTCCAGATCGTCCAGCATCGCTCGCAGCCTGCGCACCACTTGTGGAGCGTCTGCGCCGTAGCGGACGACCTCCGTCATGGCCAGGACCAGCAGACCTTCGAAGTTGCGTACGTCCCGTTTCAACCTCACCCTCCCGTCGGAATCCACTCGGAAGCCGGTGGGATCGGGATTCGACCCTGTCGCCAGGAGGAGATCGCCGATGCGGTCAATGGCCTGCACGGCGGTGGTGGGGTCGTTGACGGCCGGTGACAGAGCCCGAGTGGCTACGTCAACCAGCTGGCGGAACCCGAAAGCGGGATCCTGAACGAAGGTTCGCTCGTTGCGGACCAGGAACAACTGCTGAAGCTCGTCGGCTTCCACCGCGTTGCCGTGTACCAGCGCGAGGGGAGTGCCGTGATCCAGATATTCGCCGACCCCGGCGGCGAGTTCGAGCCAGCACTCCTTCTGGCGGGATAGCTCCACCATTCCGTACAGATCACAAGCGGTCACGACTCCCGGGTGGCCCGAGTACACGAGGGTACGCGGCGATGGATCGGGGACCGGCGGTTCGACTTCGATATACGCCGACGCCGGTGGGAAAGCCTCGTCGATGGCCCGCCTGCTCTCGGTGGCGATGGTCTCGAGCAGGTACTGGACTCGCATCAAACGGACCACGCCGTGCAGGTAGGCGACGAACCCGAACACGGTTGCGAGGGTCAGCAGCATCAGGATTGAGACCGATACGACAGGGGCGAACTGCTTGGCCGAGGCGACCGCGGCTCGATTGCTAATGAGGACGACCAACGAGAACACGAAAGTGGCAAGAAACAGGCCCAGGGTCACGCGTGTCACCCGGGATCGAATGAACACCCGGACTGTGCGAGGCGAGTACTGGCTGGCTGCCAGCTGGATCGCCACCAGGGTCGTGGCAAACACCACAGCGACGAATGCCAGGGTGGCCGTGGCGATGGTCCCGGCCACCGACGCCGCCGTCGCGGGGTCGCTGACCAGATCGAATCTCGCCCGGACCGGTGCGGCGATCTGCTCGTCCAACCAGACGGCGAGGTCTGCCGCCCCGACGGCCAGTATCGCGAATATCGCCGGCACGAACCACAGCGACACACTCACCCTCTGGTGGAAATCGATCAGCCAGAGAGGCTCTCGGCGCACAGGAAGGGCTCTCACCAAGCCAAGAGTCTCGCAGCCACAACGTCCCCGACGGCGGACCTCGGCCCGCTTAGAGTCTGACCCTGATGGTGTGGCTGACGTCTCAATCGGTGGGCAGCCGAGGGCAACGATCCGGCCACTACAAACGCGCTGGCCACCCTGGAACGGGTCGTGGGGACCCAGGCAGCTCGTCCCGCTCTTGGCACCCCCACCAGCACACAACTGCTCGCTGCCCTCGATGCTCTTACGAGCGACCGGGGAACCCGCCTGGCCGCCGCCTCGCGGAACCTTCCGGCCCTCTATGTGATCACCCTGGCGGTCAGCGGGCGGGCCCTGATCGCCAATGCCAGCGTCCTCACCATCCGGGCGCGGTGGCGGGCCGCCATCCTGGTCGGGGGCTTGGCCGTGGTGGTCGGGCTGAGCATGGCCCTACTCTTCGCTCTGGGCACCCCCGTGGCGGGGCTCGATCACGGTCAGCGGCCACCAGATCGACACAGTCGTCACCGACATCTCCAGCGGCTACTTCCATCTCTAGACGGGAGGAAGAACCGGCCAGCCGGACGCTAGTCTTCTACGCCTCGGCGCCACCATCGCTCGTCGGAGGGAATGAGTCGGAGGGAATGAACAGTGATCGATAAGGTCGTCGCCACCGCCGCGGAGGCGGTCGCTGCAATAACCTCGGGATCCTCGATGGCGGTAGGCGGGTTCGGCCTCTGCGGGATCCCCGAGGCGCTGATCGAAGCGGTGCTGGAGACGGGCGTCACTGACCTCCGGGTCGTCAGCAACAACTGCGGGGTCGACGGCTGGGGTCTGGGCGTCCTGCTGTCAGCTCAGAGAATCAGCCGTACTACCAGCTCCTACGTGGGCGAGAACAAAGAGTTTGCCCGGCAGTTCCTGGCCGGTGAGCTCGAGGTCGAGCTGGTACCACAAGGCACGCTGGCTGAGCGCCTGCGCGCCGGCGGGGCGGGGGTAGCTGCCTTTTATACCCGGGCCGGGGTCGGGACCCAGGTAGCGGAGGGGGGTATCCCTCTGCGGTACGACGAGCTCGGCAACGTGGTGCTCGCCTCGGAACCCAAGGAAGTCCGTGATTTCGACGGGGTGGCCTACGTGCTCGAGCGGGCCATTTACTGCGATTTTGCCCTGGTCCACGCCAAGGTGGGCGATCGCCACGGCAACCTCGTCTACGACCTGTCGGCCCAGAACTTCAACCCCCTCTGTGCGGCCGCGGGCCGAGTCAGCATCGCCGAGGTCGAGGAATTAGTCGAGCCGGGCGAGATCGACCCGGACCGGGTGCACACCCCTGGGATATTCGTTCATCACGTGGTGCACGTGCCCGATCCACCCAAGCGCATCGAGAAGCGCACCGTCCGAGCAGCTGGCGAATCGGGGAGGGACAGCTAATGCCGTTGACAAGGGATCAGCTAGCGGCGCGGGTCGCCCGCGAGGTCGGCGATGGTCAATACGTCAATCTGGGTATCGGGTTGCCGACGCTGGTCCCCAACTTCATCCCCCCTGGTCTGGAGGTGGTACTGCACTCGGAAAACGGCATACTCGGAGTCGGCCCTTATCCAACCGAGGACGATGTCGATCCTGACCTGATCAATGCGGGAAAGGAAACGGTGACCATCCTTTCTGGAGCGTCATTTTTCGACTCCGCCACCTCCTTCGCCATGATCAGGGGCGGACATCTCGATGTCGCCATTCTCGGGGCCATGCAGGTTTCCGCCCGCGGCGACCTGGCCAACTGGATGATCCCGGGCAAGATGGTCAAGGGCATGGGCGGCGCCATGGATCTGGTTCATGGGGCCAAGCGGGTTATCGCAATGATGGAGCACACGGCCAAAGACGGAGGCCACAAGATCCTCCCGGACTGCACCCTGCCGCTCACTGGACGTGAGGTGATTGACCGCATCATCACCGACCTCGCAGTGATCGACGTCACTGCGGATGGCCTGGTGCTCCGCGAGACAGCTCCGGGGGTGACAGTGGCCCAGGTGCTCGAGGCGACGGGGGCGCCGCTCCGGGTCGACTGAACGCCAGCGGTCGCAGGACCCAACCCATTGCCGCGGCTCCGTCTCGCCCCAGAGAAAGCTCCCGCCGAGCGTGGGAGGATGATTGCCCGATCATGACATCAATCCACCGGAGGCGATCATCCACACCACCTTCTTCTCTGGTCGATCCAACTGTGAACCACCGCGGCACAGTCGATGACCCGCTCGGCTGATCGCTTCCACGGTCGCGACGCTTCATCGCCCATGCTGTTGGGCCTGCGGGTCGTAATGCTCGGCCGCCAGGGGTCAGGCAAAGGGACGCAGGGCTTACACCTGTCCCGGCTGCTCGTGGTGCCCCACATCTCTGTCGGCGACGTGCTGCGCCAAGCGGCCGAGTCCGCTACCGAGGCTGGCTTGCAGCTCCGGGAGAGGATGAATCGAGGCGAACTGGTGGACGACGAACTGGTCGTCTCACTCGTAGGGGAGCGGCTGAGTGGAGCCGACGTTCGCGCCGGCGGTTTCGTGCTCGATGGATTCCCCCGCACCGTCAACCAGGCCGTCGCCCTGGCGGGCATCCTGGGGGAGGACAGCTTGGATCGAGCCGTCGTGATCGACGTCCCGGTCCCGGTGGCCACCGCCCGCATCCTGGCCCGCCGGGTCTGCACGGGTTGCGGGCGCCTGTACAGCGTAGGAAGGGCCCAGGGTCTCGAAAGCTGGAGCTGTGGCGCTTGCGGTGGCATTGTGCAACGACGGCTCGACGATTCCGAAGAGGCGGTGCGCCGACGGCTCCGAGCCTACGACCAGATAGCCGAACCCCTGCTCGATTGGTTTCGCCAGGAGGGACGCCTGCTCATGGTTGACGGAGTGGGATCCAGCGAGGAAGTCTTTTCCCGAGTCCTGGCCGGGCTGTGGCCCCGGACGCCGCCTGAGCGGATCACCCAACTGGCTCGAAGCAGCGAGCCGGTCCTCACTGGTCCCCCGGCCACCGGCGGTGACGATCGGCCGGCAACGGAGATCGACATCGTGATAGAGGTCCCGCAGGGAAGCCGAAACAAGTACGAATTCGACCACGAACACCACGTTCTTCGCCTCGACCGTCGCCTTTTCTCCGCCACTGTCTACCCCGCCGACTACGGCTTCATCCCGGACACTCTGGCCGAGGACGGCGATCCTCTCGATGCCATGGTGCTGCTCGACGAGCCGGTCTTTCCCGGATGCTGGGTGTCGGCCCGGCCCATCGGCGTTTTCTGGATGGAGGACGAAATGGGGCCCGACGCCAAGATAATCTGCGTCCCGCTCGACGACGCTCGCTGGATCGACGTCCGCGATCTCGGCGATATGTCAGAGCATTTGCGCCGTGAGATACACCAGTTCTTCGATATTTACAAGACCCTCGAACCCGGTAAATCCACATCGACCATCGGGTTCGAAGGGCGAGAGGCCGCTCTCGGCGAGATCGCGGCGGCTCGGGCCAGGTATCAGCAGCAAGCGCAGCCGGGTGGAGCCACGTAAGTGCCTTCGAAAAACCAGCTTCGCAAACGAGAAAGGAGGCGACGGATGCTGCTGAGCGAGAAATCGTTGGGGCGTCGGGGCGTGTGGGCATAACAGCATCCGCCCCCTTCGCAGCCGCTAACCGAGCGGCGCGGCACATCCGCCGTTACTCGTATTCGACGACCTCGGGAGCGGGTACCAGGGCAAGTACCTGAGCGGGGCTTTGCAGCGGGGTGTCGCGGGTATAGAACAGCTTGTAGCCGAGGAACCACCGGGGGTCGCCCGCCAGCAATTGGTAGATGGCGACCTTGTCTTTCGTTGCCCCGAACCCATCCATGTTGAAGGTGATGGCCAAGTCGGGCTCGGAGAGAACAGCCGGCTTGTCGGTAACCATGGACGGGCGGAACTGATGGATCATCAGCAACTTTTGCGGTAGCCGATGGGCTGCGGTGAGCTCGTCGAGCCACGCGGAAACCTGGTTGATCTCGGCCGCCGTGGTCTGGCCGATCTGCCGGTCCGGTAGCTCGCCGGGGGCCAGCTCCCATTCGGGATCGAGGGCCAGGCCCACGTCCGGCTGTTCGAGCCATGGCTGCAGGGCCTCGGCATCGGCGAGAAAGTTCGTACGCCCGGGCTGGATGTCGAGGATCAACATCCCCCCGTGGGCCTTGACTACCTGGAGGTAGGAGTCGATCTCGGCGGCGGGTATCTCGGAGGCGTAGGTGTCGTCCGGTCCGGCGGATGCCTGGGCCACGAACGTGATCAACTCGAAAGTGGGCACCACGACGACCGGAGGCGATGCGTACGCGGCGGCCGTCGCCGCCAGCTGGGGCCAGACCTGAGCCGGCTGGCCCTGGCCCAAAACTCCCAGGACAGGAAGGTCAGGGGCGCCGTAGAACGCGATCAGCCGGTGGGAAGGAAACAGGGTGTAGCCGCCTCCCGGTTCCGTCGGCGGCGGGGGCAGGGTGGTCGTGGTGGGCGGCGGCGGGGCAACCGCCTGGATACGGTGGTTGTGGCGCCCCACACCGGCCCCCCTGTACCCGCCGATGCCGATGGCGCCGATCAGGACCAGCGCCACGACGGATGCGCAGAGACGGCGGACGGCAAAGCGAAGTTCAGACGGACGCCGACGAGGGCTCCGGCGCCCGGTCGGGCCGGTCACGACCTCCGGTATCTCCGTCCTGTTCACCCCCCCAGACCATAGCGAAGGCGATAGAACCCTGCCCTGGGCGGCCTACCGACCGGCAGCCGGCTCAGTGAATCCCCGCGGCCAGGGCAGTCACGTCTTCGCCGGCAGCGAGCGGGCGTAGGAGGTGCCCAGCTGGACCCATTTGGTCAACTGGCGCTTGGTCCTGAGGTGTTCGGGAGCGACCCGAAGCCATCCCGGCATGGCCCGGCCCCGCATCTCTGCGACGCGGGCATCCGTCGTGGCCACGAGCGTGTCCGATCGAGCGGGGTCGACGCGGACCATAACGCCTCCTTGGCCGCTGGCGGCCAACGCCATATTGCCGGCGACGAGGAAGGCGAGGCCACCGAACATCTTCCTCTCGGTGAGCTCAGATTCCCCCGAGACCAGCTCCCGAATGCGCTCAGCCAGGTCCTCGTCGTAGGCCATCACTCGATCCTAGGACGGGGACTTGACCGGTCCGCCGGTGGAGGATCAGTCGATCCCGAGGTGCCGTTCGAGCGCCGCGACCCGGCGGCGCAGGGCCTCGACCTCGGCTTCGAGCGATCGCGCGTGTTCGAGCTGCTTGCGGGCCCGGGCGGAGCGGAGGGCCCGGTCCACGACCGCTTCCAGCGGGACCATTCGTTGCGGACCGTGGATCCCTGCCACCATTCGCGAGGGGATCTGGGAGCTGCGATACCACGACCGCAGGGTGGAGCGGGACACCCCCGCGGCGCTCGAAGCCTCCTCCAGGGTCACCCAACCGTCGTCGACCGGCTGACTGGCCAATTGCAGCAGCATGCTGTCCCAGTCGACTGCCCCACCCTGGACCGGGCTGTCAGCATCACGGTCGCCCGGCACCACCGTTCGTCACCCTATCATCTATCAGGGGATTGACAAGGGTCATAAGCTCGGGTTCGTGTTCGAACGATTCACGGATCGGGCCCGGCGAGTCATCGTGGTGGCCCAGGACGAAGCCCGAGACCTTCAAGACAGCCACATCCGGCCCGAGCACATCCTGCTGGCCCTGATCAAGACCGATGGCCTGGCGGCCAAGGCTCTCGGGCAGACCGGCGTCGAGTACGACACGGTGCGCGACCGGACACGGGCGAGCGCGGCGACCCGGAGTGGCCGGGGGCGGGCCAGGCCTCCGACCTCCAAGGTGCCGTTCAGCCCCCAAGCCAAGAAAGTGCTGGAGCTGTCGCTACGGGAAGCACTGAGGCTCGGGCACAACTACATCGGCACCGAGCATCTCCTTCTCGGTCTCCTCCGCGAGGCCGACGCTGGTGAGAACACGGTGAAGGAGGTGCTCGGGGCGGATGTCGAGGACGTGAGGGCCCGGGTCACCGAGCTCGTGCCCAACGGCCCGACGGGGCCGTCCTTGCGCTCGCCGGCGCTGGTCGCGGCCATGGACAGGGGGCGCCAGCTGGCCGGCCAGGGCGCCATGACCACCGGTCACCTGGTCTCAGCCATGCTGGCCGACCCGCACAGCCAGGCGACCAAAGCCCTGGAAATGCTCGGGGCGACTCCGGAGTCGCTGCCGGCGGCGCTGGCCCGGGTGGACGTCGCCGATACCACCGACGCGGGTCCTCGTCCCAGCGCGTTCGAGATCAAGGTCGGCGGGGTGACCACCAGCATCTACGATCCGGATCTGACCACGGTGCTCGAGAACCTGCGTCCCGACCAGATTCATGCCATCCTCAGGCGAGCATTCGGCTCCGGTCGGGGAGAGACAGCATCTGAAGCCTAGGGCGAGGCGAACCGGGGACGATTGAACAGCTGCCCGGAATTGGCTACGCCAAACGGCCGGGCCGAGCCGCGCTGTCTCGCGCCGCCCATGGCTCGAACCTGTTTAAGCTCTGAGTGGCGGCCGGCCCTTCCCGCCACGACCGAGGACCTCGTATGCAAGACATCCGCACGGTGGGGATGGTGCTGCACCCCTTACGCGACTCGGTCGAAGCAGTCGAGACGATCCTGAGATGGGCGGCCTCCCGCCACGTCAAGGTGCTGGGTCTGGCCGACGAGGTGACCCGCCTGCAGTGCGCCGCCGTTGCCGTCACCGCCGCCACCATGGCCTCCGAATCGGACCTCCTGGTCGGGCTTGGGGGCGACGGGACCGTGCTCAGGGCGTTGCGGCTGTCCGATTCGCACCGGGTGCCGGTACTTGGCGTCAATCTAGGCAAGCTGGGCTTCTTGGCCGAGGTCGATATCCCCGGTCTGGCCCATGCACTTACCGCGATAAGCGACGGGGCCTACCAGATCGAGCCCAGGACCGCGCTGGACGCAATCATTGGGAATGATTCCTTCACTGCCTTCAACGACGTGGTGGCTATCCGGGTGCCGGGCGAAGGCATGGCGGCGGTCCAGCTCGATCTCGAGGAGCATCCGTTTGTGAGTTACTCCGCCGACGCAGTGATCGTGGCCACGTCGACCGGGTCGACGGCTTACAACTTCTCGGCCGGCGGCCCTATCGTGGCGCCCTCTGTACCGGGGATACTGGTGACCCCGGCGGCGCCCCACTCTGTGTTCAATCGGTCCATCATGGTTGACTACGCTCACGCCCTCAGGCTCAGGATCCTTCCGCCGTCCGGCCGTTTGGCCGTCGAGGTGGACGGGGTCGTGACCACCCATGTCGCCGCGGGGGACTCCATAACTGTGGTGGCCCGGCCCGAGGCGGCCCACGTCGTGCGATTGGGAGGGACGACCTTTTACCAGAGAGCCCAGCGCAAGCTGCGGGTAACGGGATCGTCCGAGCTGGCCCCCTAGCCGCCGGAGGGTTACCAGGAGCGCTGAGCCCGCCCAGACGGCTCGTGTTGACCGGGGGTCCTTACTCCGGCTTCAAGTGGCGGGGCGTGACTTCTAGCCCCGGCGGGCGGCCAGGCGGCGGGCGTTGTCTGCGAAGGGAGGGCTGACGTAGGCCACAGCGCGACGGACCTGGAGGGCGTTCAGCCTCTCCAGCGCGGGTTTGGCGATGTCGGACGACACGGTCGTGACAAACGAGGCGACGTCACCGCCAGAGGAGATCCGGGCCTCGCGGGCCTCCTCCAGTAGACGGGGCAATCCCGGTCCACCCGGGAGATTGATGCCATCGGCGACGCGGCCCGCCAGCCCGGCGATTTTGGGCCCGAAGCCACCGACGATTATCGGCGGCGTCGGATCGGGCCGGAGAAAGCCACCCACCCCACTGACCGTCCCCGACCAGACCGAGCGCAGGGTCGCCACTGCCGATTCCACTGACGCCCGCCGGGAAATGTCGCCCGGCACCGGGCGACCGAGCGCCAGCTGCTCCGCAGCATAAGGCGTTCCTCGGCCCCCGCCGGCGCCGAGGCCGAGCAGCAGCCGGCCACCACTCACGTGCTGCAACGTGGCGGCCATCACAGCCAAGGTTCCCGGATCGCGATTAGCCACGTTGAGCACCATCGACCCGATCATTATCCGGGGGACCGAACTCGCGATAGCTGTGAGTGTCGTCCAGCACTCCAGCACCCGGTCCTGGCCATGCACGGATCCGGCGAGGTGGTCGTACAACCACACTGCGTCGAAACCTTCGCCCTCCGCCGCTATCGCTCCCTCGAGCACTTCGGTCCACGTCACACCGAACGGGTCGAACAACAGATCGATCTGCATGGTGAGAAACTATGACAACCGGGACGACGAGCATCGCAGATCCGATGCGACCGTCGTCATATGCTGACCGCACAAACCCTGGTTGAGGGAGTGCGTATGGAATCGGAAGCCCCATCGGATTCACTGGAAACTCTGCGACAGGTTGGACGGTCGTGGGGTTGGGTGCTCTTTTTCGGAGTGGTGACGTTGGCAGTCGGCATCGTGATCACCTTCCGTCCCGGTGGAACCGTGCGGGTGGTCGCCATCCTGTTCGGCATTTGGTTGCTTCTGCTCGGGGTGTTTTGGCTTGTGGCGGCGATAGCTGAGCACGGCGACCGGGCGGGAACCCGCTTCGGCATGGCGTTCTTCGGGCTCCTGTCAGTGCTCGTCGGCTTGTTGGTCCTGCACCATTCCTTCGAGACGGTCGCCGTGGTCGGGTTCATAGTCGGCGTGTTCTGGGTCGTCGGGGGTCTCTCTCTTGTGATCGGAGGGCTCAGCCCAGAAGCGGAGGGCCGGCGGACCGCCCCGATCGTGGTGGGGGCGATCTTCGCCGCCACCGGGATTGTCTGTCTCATATACCCCGGGCTCTCGCTGACCATCCTGGCCGTAATCCTGGGCATCGGCCTCATCGCGTCCGGATTGGCTGAGATAATCATCGCCTTCCAGGTTCGACAGTTGACCAAAGTCTGAGCGGGCGTCAGGCTCGGCAACCCCGGGGCGTTATGTGACCGGAGGCGGGGACCCCTCCGCACTCGCGGCTAGAGCTTGATCCCAATCGCAGGCGAGACAGGCGTGGCGGAACGCGGCACGGGCGAACTCTAAGGCGACCCGGTGCGGGTCGGCCTTTTCCCGGACATCGTCCCAATCGAGGATGTACTCCCCCAGGGTGGACTCCCACCTGGCGTCGGGAGCAAAGATTGCGTCCGAGTAACCCTCTGGTGCCGGATGGGCGTAGGCATAGAACGCCGCCTTGCCATAGCGGGGGTCGCCGGGCCACCAGCCGACGGCGACCTCCTGGGCGTCCATGGCATTACGCATGATGAAATCGTTCGACGGCGGATCAGCCGGCAGACCGGAGAAGAGGTTCACGGCGAGATCGAACGACCCCCACCACGCGTTCACCGGTGTCGAGCGCCCGCGGTACGGTGCCCGAAACTCGGCGAGGACCAGAGCCGCCTGGGTAGCGGCGGCGAAGTACTCGCTGACCCGGTCGCGGTCATACCGGGCGTGCTTGCGGTCCTGATCGAGGGGTTCGGTCCAGGGGACCTCCTGGGGCGTCGGATCGATGTCGACTGGACCGGCCACCGCTCGAATGGCCGCGAGTACTTCCCCGGTCACGTCTCCGACCGGTCGATCAGGGGTTAGCGGGATGTGTTCCACCAGAGCGTCGCTGTGTTCGACCACCGCCTCGTGAAGGCGCAGGTCGAGGGCCACGACGAGGGACCCCGAGCCGTTCGGAGCAGGCAGGGGGGCCGTTTCCCAACCCCGCGCGGTGAGGCGGAGGGCGGCGTGCTGCAATTGCGGTTCGGGCGGAGCGAGCTTTACGGCCAGCTTGCCGAGCACCTGACTGTGGGCATGCAGAGTGTCGCAAGTATCACTCCACTGTTCGTACGACGCCACCCGCCATCCTGACATAGCCGTACGGTAGCCAATCGGGCGGGTGGACTCAAACGGCCCACGGGCGCTCTGATCTGCCGCCAATGACACAAGGGTGCCTCCGGGTACTTCTCGGTCGTTTGGCGCAACCGCTTCCTCTGAGCTTGAGTCGGGGCCCGACCGGGCCGATGGCTCTCAGGTGGCACGCCGACCTAGTGAACCGGGAGGAGATCGCGGTTTCACCCTCCTGGAGATGATGATGGCCCTGATGCTGCTGGCCCTCATCATGAGTGCCTTGGCCCCGGCGTTCTATGGCTTGCTGCGAGCTACTTCTGTCACCAGCCAGCGCAGTGTAGCCAACGGGCTCGCGGTCACCGCCACCGAGCAACTGCGCTCTATACCGTACGACGAGGTCGGCTTCTACACGACTCCCTCCGGCTGTGCTTCGGCCAACGCGGTCGTCCTCGGGACGAGCGTGTCCGACCCGATAGCTCAAATGGCGACCTCGCAGACCATCGACAACGTGTCCTACAGCATCCAGAGGTGTGTCAACTGGGTCAACTCGTCCATCACCAACGAAACCCTTGCCTACAAGCAAGCAGTCGTGACGGTGTCTTGGCGGTCCTCCGCCCTGGCCATATCGGTGGCGCAGACTTCGGCTCTGTATCCCGGTGGTCAGACGGCCTACAGCGGGCCGGAGAACGACTACATACCGGGCGTGACGACCACGACAACCACGGCTATCTCCCCCAGCCCGCCCACCGGTGTTGCCGCGACCGACGATTCCAGCGCTCCCACCAACACTATCGACGTCTCGTGGACCACCCCGACTGCCACCCCGACGCCTGACCACTACACGGTGCTCTGGAGCACGACCAATCCCTCGGGTGCGTCTATCGCCACGCTCAGCGGCTACTCGTCCTCATCACAACTGAGCGGGACGAGCACTCTGATAACCGTCGGAGCCGGGACCACTTACTACTTTCAGGTACAGTCCATCGCCGCCGGTCAGGCGTCGACGCTGGTGTCCAATACCGCCACGGCGACGAGCGCGTCGAGCGGGACAACCACAACGACGACGACCGCACCGACGACCACTACCACGGTCGCGGGTGGCGGTGGTGACTCGACCACGACCACGAGTACCAGTACGACCAGCACCACGCTGCTCACGTGCTCGATCAACACCTTGACTGTCACGCCGTCGGTGGGCACCAATGGAAATGGAGTGGCGGTGGACAAGAACGGAAATCTGGTAAACGCTTCGAACTTCACCCTCTCGGTGAACGCCAACTCCGGCTGCTCCAACGTGACGGTCGGGTACGCCCCCTCCTCTTGCACGCCCGGCGCCACCGGGTGCCAGACGACCTACGCCACGATGAGCGGTACCGGGGGAACCATCTACGGAACGGCCGGCGCGGCATCGACCGCGTGGACCGTCGGTACGCAGAAGTTCACCGTTTTCGTCGGGGGGACCCAGTACGCCCCGCTTACCCAGCAGCAGGTCATCGTTTGTACCGAGAACGGGAATTCGGGCAAATGCTGACCGGGCACAGGCGGGGCCGGCGGCCGGAGAGGCCAGACGGGTCGGAGAGTGGCTTCAGCCTGCTCGAGATGATGTTCACCCTCCTCGTAATGTCGGTCGTCGTCACGATCGCCGGCACCTCCCTCGTGTCGCTGTCGCGAACGGCATCGCGCAACGAGTCCATGGTCGAGGTCGAGCAGAGTGCCAGCACCATCATGGCCCAGCTGACGCGCGACATCCGCTCGGCCGACACCCTGAGCTTTCCGGCTGGAGCCACGCCCGCGGATGAGGTCCAACTGGCCGTGAACCAACAAGCAGGAGGAGCGACCACCGTGCTGTGGACCTACAACCCCTCGACGGCCACGTTGACCAGGGAAACGGAGGTCGGATCCACGTTCAAACCCTCGGGCTTCACCCTGTCGAAGATGGCCAACTCCACGAGTACGCCGGTCTTCACCTACTACGACGACACGGGCTCGAACATCTCGGCCACCAGCTCCTCCAACATCGCTTCCTGCACCACGGCCATCGGCGTCGGCCTCAATGTGGTGCCGTCCACATCCGGCGTGGTCAACCAGCAGCAGAGCGCCGAGGTCGCCCTCACCAATCAACTCAATACCCTGACGGCTCCCGGGAGCGGGCAATGCTGAAGCGAGACGAGGGCGGCAGCATCATCATAGCGGTGCTCATCATGTTCGTACTGGTCACGATCAGCAGCGCCATGGCCTACCGGGTCATCGGCAACCAGAACCTGGTGGTCACCCGGCAGAACACCTCAGCCGGCGTGGCCGCCGCCGATGCCGGCATCTCGGACGCCTTGTTTCGGCTGGATCAGGGATCTGCATACGAAGGAAACGGAAGCGAATTCTACGTCAAGAGCACCAGCATGTGCTCGACCGACCGCCGTTGCGTAGGACAGTCGATAGCTGGAGCCCCGGGAGTGAGCTACGTGGCCCGCCAGTTGACCAGCTCGAAGTGGGTCATCGAATCCACCGGCACGGTCCGGGGCAAGGTGGGAGCGGTGCAGGAGACGGTCACCCGCAGCCAGGAATATCCCTTTGCCCTGTTCGGGAACACGTCGCTCACCTTCAACGGCAACGCCAGCGTAGCCTTCTCGACCTACAACTCGAGCGCGGTAGCGTCCAGCAGCAACCCGAACTCGGGCGGGGACGTGGCTATCGGGAGCAACGGCACGATTACCTGCAATGGCGGGCTGGGATCCAACGTCACAGCCGCGTACTATGGCACCGGCGGGATCGGCTCGCTGTCCAGCAGCTGCGGCACTCCGGAGTCGTTCAGCTATGTCTACGACCTACCGACCCCCACTGCCCCGAGCCCCAGCCTCGGCTGTCCGGACAACGGCAACCTGGGATCGGGGATCAGCGGCGCGTCCACCGTCCTCTCAGCGGGGACGTATCTGTGCACGGTGCCCGTCAACATCTCCGGACTTCTGGAAGTAAGTGGGCCGGTGTCGCTGTACATAATCCTCGACCCATCCACCTACGGTTCCAGCACCAACGCCCTGACCATCGCCCGGAACTCGTACGTGAACGACATGTCCGACTACTGCGCCGCCAACAGTACGGCATCCGGATGCTCGCCCACCCCGGACCTGCCGATTTCGGAAGACTTGCAGATATTGACCAACAGCACCGGGACGGTTGGAAACGACAATGGCCAAGGCTACGACTTCGGCGGAATCCTGTACGCCCCGCAGGCCAGCCTGACCCAGGATGGCTGCAAAAGCCAGTACTACGGTTCGCTCACCATCAACACCCTCACGTGCAACGGCGGACCCCACCTGTTTGTCAGCTACGACAGCCAGCTATCCAGCCTGTATGGGGCGTGGACCGCGGGCGACTACGCCGTGATATCACCGTCCAGCGTGACCCTTCCGTAGACCCCGGCGCCGAACAGACCCTCATGAGACGATCAGGGTGATGCTCCTGCCGACCAGCCAGAAGCCCAGAAGCAGAGAGCCGACGATTATGACCTGATCCGTATGAGTGTCCATCCATGCCCTGATCCGGGTAAGGAGCGCCTGGCTCTGATCGGGGCGGAATCAACCCGACCCCAATGGCGATCTTGACTGCCAGCCCGGCCAAGGACGGAGCGGTGCTCGGCTTGGGCGGATTGTTGCCGGTGGCAAGGACGGTGACCGCTACGACGATGGCGAGCGAGATCAGCCAGCCAAAAATGAAGGTTGCGCCCTTCACGACCTCCGTTTGGACGGGAGGATGATCATGAAGGCGCTGAGGGGAATGGGATCGAGGCTGTTCGCCACCCCGATCAGAATGAGATCAAGCGTCACGAACTGAGGGCTCGCAGGGCGGTCAGGAGGACGGTGCCCTTTGGTGAGCCGAGGCCGGTGCAGGCGTCCCAGCCGGGCCCCGCCTGGTAGGCGCCGTTGTCTCCGGATGTGATGTCGCGGAACGAGGTGGGCGTGGCGTAAAGACGGGCGTGTACGGACCCGACCGGCGATCCGAGCGCGTGGTTGAGCCGGGCCACCAGGCCGGCCCAGAGGGGGGCGACCGCGCTCGTGCCGCCGACGACCATGTCCTGGCCGTCGACCCGCACCGAGTAGCCGGTGTTCGGATCGGCATCGCCCGCCACGTCGGGCACGCCGCGGCCGGCTTGCCCACCCGGGTTGGCCGAGACCGGCACTCCGGCGCCCGTCTGGTAGGACGGAAGCGCGAACTGGATGCTCACCCCGCCTCCTCCCGCCCCTCCCCCCGGTGAGTCCCACACCACTTCGGTCGTTCCGGTGAGCGACGTGCCTCCGCAGCCGAGGGCATGGGGCGCGGAGGCTGGGAAGTCGACGTGCTGCAGGCCGTCGCTGACCCCATCGGTAGAGCCGTTGTCGCCCGAGGCCACCGTGATTGTGACGCCCATGCTGCCGGCGGAGGTAAAGGCCGATTCCATCTCGTTCATGGCCTGGCTGGTCCAGGTGCTCTCGGGGCCTCCCCAGCTGATCGATACGACGGACGGCCGGTTGTTGGCATCGTGGATGGCGGTGGACACCGAATCGATGAAACCCTGGTCGGTGTTGGGGCCGAAGTACACCGCAATGGTGGCCCCCGGGGCGACCGCAGCCGCCATCTCGATGTCCAGCATGACCTCCACGTCGGGACCGGTCGCCGTTCCGGGAGAGTTCGTCCCCCCGTCGACGCTGACGGTGACGACCGTCGGGGAGGCCAGGCCGAGCGCCGAGAAGTATTCGGTGAGGTCGGAGGTCCGGTACCCCCCGCCGAGCTCGACCAGACCGATGCATTCGCCCGTTCCATCGACTCCCGGCGGGAACTCGTACTGTTCGGCGATCTGGACGGGCGTGTACTGCACACTCGGCGCCGACCCCACCCGAAACTGGGTCCGGGCCTGGGCCCGTTGGTCGAGACCGAATACCCCGGTTATCAAGCCGCGAAGGCCGACGGGCGGGTTGAGGGGTCCGACGAACGCCCGGTATTGCTCCCCGGAGGGATCTCCACACACCGCAAGGGCCGCTCCGAAGGCCTCGCCCAGGTCGGCCAACCGGCCGGTCAGAACGATGCTGCGACGGCCGGCATCGGCCTGACCGGCAGAGAGGTGGTACTCCTCTGCGAACCTGCGAACGGCCTCGAAGTCCTCCGGGGTGGCGCCGAACTGAGCTGCGTATTCTTGTCTGGTCCAGGTCCGGCTGGTCTCTTCGGGGGTCGGGCGGTCTGCGCTGATCGGTGAGCCAATCGGTGGGCGCGGCCGTACGTATACCGTCACTGTGGCGACCTCGTCGGGATCCACATCGGCCAAACGCCTGTGTCCTTTGGGCAGGTCCCGATCGCTTCCCGTTAGGACATACCTCTCGGAATTGGGCATGTGTGCGCCTCCCTGTCGTGTCCTTACGGGTCTTCGGGCTTCGTCACCACTCTTGCATGCCAACCTGGGCGCGACGCCGCTCCGGCCCCGAGGAGGGCACACGGGCTCGCGCCGGAACTGGGGCGGCTATGACCGGGGATGGCGGGGCGGAATATGCTGCGCCCGCCGTCCGTTGGCCCGACCATGGCTGGTCGATTGCTCCTGATATCGGGGAGCCTGCGAGAGCGTTCCACCAATACGGCGGTGTTGCTTACTGCCCGGGGGCTGGCGCCACGGGACACCCAGACGGTCCTCTACCGGGGGCTGGACCGGCTCCCTCACTACAACCCGGACCTCGATGTCGAGCCTCTCGAAGCAAACGCCGCTGACCTGCGTGCCGACATTCACGGGTCCGACGGAATCCTATTCTCCGTCCCCGAGTACGCCGGTGCCCTCCCGGGATCGTTCAAGAACCTCCTGGATTGGACCATCGGTGACGACAAACCGGGCTCCATCTATGGAAAACCTGTTGCCTGGATCAACGCCTCGCCCCGGGGCGCTCACGGGGCCCATGACGAGCTGCGACGGGTGCTCGGCTACGCCCACGCCGCGGTTGTCGCCGAGGCGTGCTCGGACATCCCTGTCACCCCTGCCATGATCGGCGAAGACGGACTGGTTGCCGATTCGACAGCGCGAGAGCGCATCGCCGGAGCGCTCCAGGAGCTGGTTGCCGGGCTCCAGGTCCGTACTGCTGCCCCTCCATCGACATCGACGGGGGATGGCCCTTACCGCTGAAATCCCGGCGCCAACTCAGTGCGGCCCGCTGCCGAACCAGCGGTCGCGGTCGGCGAACAGGTACCTTTCTCTCACCACCCCAAGTATCCGGCGGGCGTCTCCGAAGCGCTCTGGAAGCTCGCCGAGCACCGCGACATTGTCAGGGATCGGGCCGGTTCGCAACAGCTGGAAAGCCGCCTGGTACCAGCGTCGGCCCAGAAGATCGAGTATGGCCACCGCGTCGTCCTCCGCCGGCCCCAAGCCGATCCGGTTCCCGCCCGGCCGGGCTGGCACCCCCCCGCCGGTAGTGCCACCGGCCCTGGCCAGGCGGCTCTGCTCAATCGGACCGAACCCTCGGCGGGCCACGTAGTCGGGGAACACGCCGGTCAGGAACAAGGCCAGATCGCCGAGCCGGCGCAGCACGCCGGGCCGCTCGGCGTCGGACACCACCTCCAGAAGCCCGGCGAGGCGGACCGGGTCCAGCTCCGAGAATCGCTGTCGGCGAAAGCCGCGGCGGGTCGCCACCAGGACCGACCCGCTGTTCACGTGGGTGTAGGAGGCCAGCAGTTCGGCGAGAAAGAACCGGCGCCAGGGGGAGGAGGCGAACTCCCGCAACCGCCCGGCGTCGAAGACGGGGGTCCACCTTCCGGCCCCCACCCACTCCGGGGTGTAGGTGACCGACGCCAGGTCCACGGCCGCCCGCTGGACGGCGACGGCGAAAGCGAGAAACGGTGAGGCCCGCAGGAGTGGGTCGGAGGCCGAGCCGGGGCCGAACACAGCCCTGAAGACCTCGGAGCTGCGCAGGAGGTCTTCCATGCCGCCTCGGCGGTTCCGGAGTTGGGCCCGGCTGTCGCTCGCTGGTCCGCCGTTGAGGTAGCCGTGGCCGACCAGGGCGACATCTTCATCCGTCAGATGCTCCAGGTAGGCAGCCGCGACCGCCGCTTCTTCGGACGTCATGCCAGCAGCACATTACGCCTCCTCGAGGTATTCGCAGGCCTTTGCCGTCGCCAGGGGCGGGTGCTGGACCTGCCGGCTCGCGCTGGTGCCTTCGGGTTGCCGGTGCCGGCTCGCTGGTCCCTCCAGCGCATCAGCTGTTGTCGCCCGCACCGGCGGCCCGACCGTGTTTCCAGTACCCGCGCACCGTTACGTCCGCCCGAGATAGGCCTCGAGCCTCGAAGAGGTGGCGTCGGATGCGCTGCACGGCGGCGGCTTCACCCGCCACCCACACCCGGGTATCCGCAGCGATCTCGGCCTGCGTCACGGCGGCGACGAGGGCATCTCCCGGAGGGGCGCCGGGCGGGAGGTCCAGCCACTCGATCGTGGCGTCCGGGTGCTCGGGCAGCTTCATCCGGGCAGCTGGGTCCGCGACCTCTATATGGGCCCGTACCGGCATGCCGGCAGGCAGGCGCTCGAGCAGCTGGCTGATGGCGGGGATAGCGGTCTCGTCGCCGGCGAGGAAGTGGACCGGGGCTTCGTGGTCGATGTGGTACCCCCGGGCGGGACCGGATACCGCGGCCCGGGTGCCCGGGCCGGCGTCCAGGGCCCATTCTGACGCGGCCCCGCCTTGGTGGATCACGATGTCCACGTCGAGCTCGAGAGCTGCGAGGTCGACCCGTCTCGGGGTCAGAGTCCGGATGGTCGGTCGCTCGCCGCTCGGCATCAGGAATTCGTTGCCGTTCCACCGGGGCATGACAAGAGGGCCTTCGGCCCCGGGCGCCAGTAACACCCGGACACTGGCTGCCGGTTGCTCGACCACCAAACCTTCGAGCTCCGGTCCCCCCAGCGTGACCCGCGCCATCCGGGCGCTCAGGAGATGGGTGCGGACCACCTCCACCAACCGGAACGGTGGAGGTGGGCGCCGGCCGGCCGGACGCGTCTGATCCTGATGCGCCCCGGCGGTCCTAGCGGGGCCGCGATCGTCCTGGCTCATCCCTCGGCAACCAAGCGGACCCCGAAGCCGATCAAAACGACGCCCGTCGCCCGGTTGAGGCGGCGGCGGATGGCGTCGGTTCTGAGCCATCTCGTCAGGCGGGTGGCCACGAGCATCAGGGCGGCGAAGTACACGGCGGTCTCCACCACGAACAGGGTGCCCAATCCCAGGGTCACGGGGGCGACCGGCGCTCCGTGGGGGATGAAGGCAGGCAGGAAGGCAATGCAGAAGATCCCGACCTTCGGGTTGAGCAGGTCCGTGGTAAGGCCGGCCCGGAAACCTCGACCCACCAGTGATCGATACTCGATGGCCATCTCCGCCGGGTTCCCCAGGACCCGGCTGCGAAGAGCCTGTAGCCCGATGAACATGAGATATCCCGCCCCGCCGAGGCGCAACGCGAGGTATCCGTCGTGGCTGGCCCGCAGGAGAGCGGTCAATCCGACGGTCGCCGCCGTGACCCACAAGGTGAGCCCGGTCAGCACCCCGGCGGCCGTCATGGCGGCGTCGCGCCGCCCGAACCGGATCATGCTGCGCAGGACGACCAGGGTGTCCGGACCAGGAATGAGAATCACCAGAGCGGCCGCTCCGGCGAAGGTGGCGAAGGCCGTCAGCACGTCCGACAGTCTCACCGATGGTCATGTGGCCCATCGACCGATTTACCCCGTCGCCCGGGAACACCGAGGCTCCGGACACTGTTGATCACTGTGCATCGACGGAATTCCTTGATTCGTGGTAGCACGCTCCCCGTTCACTCGCGGGCGGCCCGCCGTGGACAACCGCCGATTGCCCAACTGAATATCGAAGAGCTGGAAGGAGCGTCCATTGCCGGACCGCTACGAAAAGAACCCTGAGACCGTGGCCAAGCTGACCCCGGAGCAGTATCGCGTCACCCAAGAGAACGGCACAGAGCCGGCTTTCGCCAACGAGTATTGGGATCACAAGCAGGCTGGCCTGTACGTGGATGTCGTTTCCGGTGAGCCGTTGTTCGCGTCCACCGAGAAGTTCGACAGCCAGTGCGGGTGGCCGAGCTTCACCGCCCCGCTGGAGCGCGGGCACGTGATCGAGAAGCTCGACGCGAGCCACGGCATGGTCCGAACCGAGGTGCGTTCGGCCCATGGCGACAGTCACCTCGGCCACGTGTTCGAGGACGGACCCGCGGCGGCGGGCGGGCTCCGCTACTGCATCAATTCGGCTGCGCTCCGTTTCGTTCCCGTCGACGACCTCGAACGGGAAGGCTACGGTAGCTACCGCGAGTTGTTCGACGACACCGATAACAAGGAAGGAGCATCGCAGTGACCCAGGCGACCGAGACAGCGATCCTCGCAGGAGGCTGTTTCTGGGGGATGCAGGATCTCATACGGAAGAAGCCCGGAGTGATCTCAACCCGGGTCGGCTACACGGGCGGCGACGTCCCCAACGCCACCTATCGCAACCATGGCGGTCATGCCGAGGCCATCGAGATCGTCTTCGACCCCGAGCAGATCTCCTACCGGGATCTTCTGGAATTTTTCTTCCAGGTCCACGATCCGACCACCAAGAACCGGCAGGGCAACGACGTGGGCAGCAGCTACCGTTCGGCGATCTTCTATACGAGTGACGCCCAGAAGCAGATCGCCGAGGACACGATTGCGGACGTTGACGCCTCCGGGCTGTGGCCGGGAAAGGTCGTGACCGAGGTTTCGGCGGCCGGTCCGTTCTGGGAGGCTGAGCCCGAGCACCAGGACTACCTGGAGCGCTACCCGAACGGCTACACCTGTCACTTTGTCCGCCCCGACTGGAAGCTCCCGCGCCGGACGCAGTCGGTGACCGAGTAACCATCCGCCGGCGCTTCGGCTGCCGGCGGGATCTCAGGACAGGCCGCCGGACTGCTGCAGCCGGCGGCGGTCCGGCCGAGGTCGTTCCGGACTCGAATAAACCCTCCGGACCGCCCAGGTGAGCGATAATGGGCTTGATGCCGCCGGGCCGCGATGAGCGTCGGCGTAAAGCGCCCCCAGGTCCGGGCCGGGCGGGTCACAGGCCGCCGGCCCCGGGTATGCGCCGCCGGAAGCGAAGCCGGGGCTCGTGGGTCCGATTCGCCGGGTTCATGGCGATTGGTCTGGCGGCCGTCCTGGGCTCCGGCTGGTTCTTCACCGGGGGCGGATCGGCCGCACGCGCCGCCGAGTCGCGTGCCCCAGCGGTCGGGCCGGCCCGGGCCGGCGGCTCCGGTGCGGCCGGGCCGAGCGGGTCGCCGGCCGCACCCAATGGCGGGAATCAGAACAGGGAAAGCTCGCCGACCACGATGGTCACACTTGCCGCGGGGACTTGTGCCGCCAATCTGCCGGGGGAGAAAGACCTGGTGGTGAGCATCATTCGTCAGACCCTGTGGGCGTGTGACGGCACGGAGATGGTCAACACCAGCCCGGTGACAACCGGCGCCGACGATGCCACACCGTTGGGGACGTTCCACATTCAGGCCAAAGAAGGGCCGCAGTACCTCAACGGATGCAACTACACCGGTTGCTGGCACGACTACGTCCACGTGTGGATGCCCTTCGATGGCTCCTACGGATTCCACGATGCCCCGTGGCAGACCATGCCCTTCGGGGCCGGCGGATACATGACCGAGGGGTCCCACGGCTGCGTCCATCTCCCTTCCCTCGAATCGCAGTGGGTGTTCGACTGGGCGACGGTCGGCACGACGGTGACGATAGAGACCTGATCGTCCGGCGGAACCGAGCCTACCGATCGAGCAATTCGCCGCGAACCTCCAGCTATCGTGCTCGGCGTGGCGGCCGAACCGCAGGCATCGGGCGAGCACGCCGCCGGCCGGAAGCCGTCACCCAAGGCGGTCGTCGGCTTCCTGGGTGTTCTGGCCGTGGTTTGGGTTTCGGCCTGCGGAGGGCCCTCCGGCCGCGGCGCAAGCGTGACTTCGATCGGACTTCCGACCTTCCACGGCTGCGCGGTGGCCGCCGATAAGCCGGCCACGAACACCGTCATGCCGGTCCGGGTGGTCCGACCGGCGGCCGGGGGCACGATCGTCACGGTTGGTGTGTGCTTTGGCGGGATGGGGCCGTTCACATTCATCGTCGATACCGGAGCATCCGCCACCGTCGTGGACGCGACGCTCGCGGCGCGCCTGCATCTCCGGACCCTTTCCACCTCACGGGTGGTGAGCTTCGGCTGCACCCGTTCGCTCTCATTTGCCACGGTCACCAACGTGTCTGTCGATGGGACTCGCCTCGCCGACCAGGTGGTTGTGGTCGGCCCGGTTCGATCTCCGCTGCTTCCGGGCCTGATGGGAGTGTTGGGTTCGGACGTTCTTGGCCGTTTCGGTGCGGTGAGGATGGACTTCGATGCGGACAACATGATCTGGGCTGGACCCGAACGCGAGGTGGTCTCCAGCGCGATCGGAGACGGCCAGACCGATCTCTCCGGCCCGCTGACGGCCGGCACGACCAGAGTCTTCGCCGCCCGGACGATCACAACATCGTTGCCTGTTCCGCGCCACCCGGACGATCTGCTGTCGTCGGTGCAGGCTTTGGTCCCGGTGGCGGTCGGAGATCAACCGCCCGAGGAATTCCTGATCGATACCGGCGCGACAAGGACCTTCGTCTCGCCGGCCCTGGCCGGTCAAGCCGGTTTGGGTGAGACCGGCACTGAAAACGGCTACGCCGGATACGCCTGCCCGGTGAAGATCACCCACTACACCGTCGACTCCTGGAAGCTCGAGGCGTTCGGACTGGCACCCGAAAGCGTCAACAGCAACGCCTTACCACCGGGTCTGTCCGGGCTTTTGGGGGCCGGGACGCTCGCGCATTACAGCCCGATCGTCGTCGACTACCGCGACGGTGACCTGCTCATGGGCCCGTTCCGCCCCTAGGCGAAGGCATTCTCTTTGCGGCCTGGTCCCTCCGGCCGCCCGTCGCGGCTAGCCCAGTGACGCCCGCAAAGCGCCAAGATCCGCCGCCCCGAACACGACCCTGTTCTGGGTCGCCACGTACACGAGGTCGAGGTCGACACCTGCCCCGGCGATCTTGCGGGTGAGGTCGGCCAGCACCCCCGGGTGATCCTCCACGTCGACTACCACGACCTCGCGCTCGCGGCTGATCCCGAGATGAGAAATGGCCAGGGCGTGCCGTACGGCTTCGGCGTGGGGGACCAAGATGTGAAGCTCGGCCCGCTCTCCCGATCCGATGCAGGTGGCGGCGGCAATGTTGACCCCGGCGTCACTGATGGCGGCCGCTACCCCCGCCAGCGCCCCCGGCGTGTTTTCGATATCGATGACCAGGTCGAATGCCAATTAGTGCCAGGCGCAATTTGTGGGGCGCCGCTTGGGTGCCACTCCTGGCCGCCAATGCTAGACCTACGGCTGCGGCGGCATGCATTGGTAACCCTCATCCTCGCCACGCTCCGTCCCCTCACCGCTCGTCGTCCTCTCAGCCCTGGTCTTCGTCGTCGTCGCCCCAGGCCTCGTTGCGGGCGGCCACCCGCCCCCGCCAATTCTCGGCGTCTTCACGGGTGGGATAGGGCCCCATACGGTCCATTTCGCGGCAGTCGTCGCGCTTTTCCACCTTCTTGTGCTTGAAGCAGTAGTACCACTCGCCGTGAGCGTCGCCGAGGCCCTGCCCGTCCGGATTCGACATACGAGCCACCTCCATCTCCCTTTGGATCCTACTGGGCGGATCTCTCGGCCGATACCGCGGACAGGACGGGCCCGAAGGACCAAAGTAAGCGAACGCTCACATGTGTTAAGCTCGCCGGCCCATGGAGGATGCCACGGCCGTTCTGGCCCGATACCTGAAGGCTCAGAGGGACAAGGACCTCGATGCGCTCGTGTCGTGCTGGCACCCGGCAGTAGAGGTGACGCATCCCATGCGGCCGGACCGAAGCTGGAGCGGCGTGGAGGTTTACCGCCGCCAGTGGGGACGCATATGGGAGGCCAACCCGAACAGCCGTTTCGAGCTGGTGTCGAGCGACGTGATCGGCAGTCGGATCTATCTGGAGTCGATCGTGGAGCACGGCGACGGGTCGATGGTTCCGAACATCACCGTCATGGAGGTGGAGGACGGCCAGATCCGGCGGGCGAGGGTCTACACGGACAAGGTCGTACACGACGGCGTCGCCATGGACGATTTCGTGGATTCTCTCAATGCGCCAGGTCCTGAAGCAGGGCCGGGCTAGGCCGAAGAGCAAACGCGGCCCCCGCGCCCCGGCCCTGATATCAGCATGGCCGGGTACGACAGGAAGCTGGACGTCCCAAAAGCCGGCAGGGAGATCCGAAGTGGACTGACCGAACTAGGAGGACGGCCAGGCGACGGACTTGGTCTCGAGGTACTGCTCGAAGCCGGCTGTGCCGTTTTGCCTGCCGACGCCGCTGTTCTTGTAGCCCCCGAAAGGCATATCGGCTCCGACCGGGGCCCCGCCGTTGATGCTCATGACTCCGGTGCGAATGCGCCGGGCCACAGCCGTGGCCCGCTCCATGGACCCGGAGTACACCCCGCCGGCCAGGCCGTAAGCGCTGTCGTTTGCGATCCGCACCGCGTCGTCGTCGTCGTCGAAGGGGATCGCCACCAGAACCGGCCCGAAGATTTCCTCCTGGGCGATGGTCATCGAGTTGTCGACGTCAGAGAAGAGCGTCGGTTCCACGTACCAGCCCTTGTCGAGGTCTGCCGGCCGGCATCCGCCGAGGCTGAGGGTTGCTCCCTCCGCCACCCCCTTCTCGATGTAGCCGAGGATCCGCGAACGCTGCTTCTCGGATACAACCGGCCCCATCATCACGTCTGGCCGCTGCGGGTCGCCGTAAGGAACGGACGCCAACGCGGCCTTGAGCAGCTCGACGCCCTCCCCGTAGCGGGCACGGGGTAGGAGCATCCTGGTCTGGATGGCGCAGCCCTGCCCGGCGTGGAAGCACACGGCCAGTCCGGCCATCACGGCAGTCTGCAGGTCGGCATCCTCGAGGACGATGGTTGGCGACTTGCCACCGAGCTCGAGGAACAGCCGCTTCAGAGTTGGGGCGCCTTTTTCCATGATCCGCTTGCCCACAGCCGTGGAGCCGGTGAAGGAGATGAGGTCGACGTCAGATGAGAGGGTCAACTCCTCGCCGACCAGATGGTCGGAGGAGGTGACGACGTTCAACACCCCCGGGGGGATGTCGGTCTTCTCTGCAGCCAGGCGGCCGAGGCGGGTGGCGTTCCACGGAGTGTCAGGCGCCGGCTTGAGCACCATGGTGTTGCCCGTCGCCAGCGCCTGTCCCACCTTGTTGAGTGTGACTTCTAGAGGGAAGTTCCACGGGACTATTGCTCCAACTACGCCGACGGGTTCCTTCCAGATCTGACGGGTGTTGGACGTACCCATGTAAGTGGATTCCGGAAGCGATGTCTCCCACTGGAAGTCGTCGATGAGCTGGATGGGAACGCGCAGCGCCCCCTCGAGCGGGCCGTCGAGCTGTGGCCCGAAAGTGATCATGCGAGGGCACCCGACCTCGAGGATCAGCTCCTCGCGAAATTCCTCCCGCTCCGTCTCGAGTGCGGCTTGCAGCTGCTCCAGGCACCGCTTCCGCAGAGCCTTGTCAGTTGACCATGGGGTCTCGTCGAACGCTCTTCTTGCCGCGGCGATGGCCCGCTGCATCTCGGCTTTGGATGCATCCGCGACGACACCGAGGACTTCCTCAGTCGCCGGATTGACGTTCTCGAACGTCTGTCCGGAATCCGCCTCGACGAGCTTTCCGTCCACGAGCATCCGGGTCTCGTGGCTGATCTGCGTTGAGCTGGTCACCCGTCCTCACTTCCCTCCCGATTTGCGCTGGACGCTACCGAATGGCGACCTCGCCGTCAAAGCGCACGGGCGCCTCCGGGAGCAGGGGGATTGGGTCGGTGTGGATCGTACCGATCGACATAAGTACGGTACTCACGGTCGAATTATGAATATCGAAAAGGGGGGACCGTTGACGACAGTCGGGATAGCAACCGGGGCGGGTCGAGGTATGGGGCTGGCGTGCGCAGAGCGTCTGGCCGGGATGGTGGATCAGCTGCTCATCGTGGATCTGGATGAGATGACTCTGACGCAAACGGCGAAAGACCTGGCCGGGAAAGCTCGGGCTTCGGTGGAGCCGTTTCTGCTGGATGTCACCGACGCGCCAGGACTCGAAAAGCTGGCGGCCCGGGTGGCAGAGCTGGGCTCACTGCGGGCCGTGGCCCACGCCGCGGGCATCTCGCCGACGATGGCCGATTGGCGGCGGATCCTCACCGTCGACCTCACCGGGACCGCCATGCTGGTGGAGGCCTTACGGCCATCGGTAACAACCGGGACGGCGATGGTGTGCTTCGCGTCGATGGCGCCGTGGATGGCGTTCGGCGAGGCCGATCCCGCAGCTGACGCCGCGTTGGACGACCCCCTCGACGACCGGATGCTCGAGCGGGTCCACGACGCTCTGGGGGCCGCGATCGAGGACTCCGGCTCCGCTTATTCGTGGGCCAAGCGGGGGGTCCAGCGGCTCGTGCGACGTGAAGCGGTGCGCCTGGGGGCGGCCGGCGGCCGCATCTGTTCGGTGTCCCCGGGCATCATCGACACTCCTCAGGGAAGGCAGGAAGCCCAGACCCACGCGATAATGAAGGAGCTGGTCGCCCGGACGCCCCTGGCCAGAGAAGGCCGGGCAGAGGAGGTGGCGGCGGTGGTCGCCTTCCTGCTCTCCGATGAGGCAAGCTTCGTCAACGGAGTGGACATCCTGGTCGATGGTGGGGTGGTGGCGGCGCTGCAGGGCGGCGGGATCGGTCAGGCGTAGCGCAGGTCAGATGTAGCGGTCCTCAAGAAGCGTTCGCGGCGTAGGTAGGGCTGGTGGGCATCTCGGACCACTGCTTCTGATTGGCGATCACCACGTCAGCGAGGGCTTCCCAGCGGTCCTCTCCGATATCGGACAGCTTGATGTCGAACTGTTCGGCACCGTGGCGGATCTCCAGTACCTCTACGCCGTCCGGGCCGGCGCTGTACTGGTATGGAGCGCCGGCAGGGACGAAGAAAGAGTCTCCCGGCCGTAGCGTCACGTTGCCCATGACCGCGCCACCCGAGATCACGTAGTACATGCAGTCGACGTTGTGGGTGTGGCGGGGAAGGGGAAAGTTCGGCTTGAACCAGATGTGGACCAGGCTGAAGCCACCCGCGTCACGAACGAGGACCTTGAGTTGACCGCCGGCCGCCGCGCCGGCGCCGATCCTCTCGATCAACGCCTCCGGGGGGTGGGGCGACGAGGCGTCCTGGGTCATGAAGTCGGTCTTCTCCAGCTCCACCGCGTCGGCGGCCCGGTAGATCGAGATCCCCTTCCTCACGTTGGTGCCTGTTAGTTCCGTGTCTGTCACTTCGAACCCCTCCCACCTTGAGCGTCACGGCGGATCGATCGATCGTCGGGCTATCGGAGACAGTAACAATCCGGGTGGGCGGCAGCTGCTCGCCGGCTGCAAGTTGCCCGGCTGCGGGCTGCGGGGTCGCCCGCGGGTCCGTGACCACAACGCGTCGCGAACCTCGGGCCGGGGGCGACGTCGCGACGCGTTGGGGTCACATAGCGACCATTTCGCGACGCGACCCCGGGTTTGGGCGGGAGATCGCGCCGCGTTGTGGTTAGTGGCGGCCTCAGACGCCGGGCGGCGGTCGGGATCGGCGGCCTCGGCGGCCGGGATCGGCGGCCTCAGGGGTCGGGGTCGGCGGCCGGGGTCGGCGGCGGGGGTCGGCGGCCGGGGCGGGCGGTCGAGGTCGGCGGCCGGGTTCGACGGAGCGTCCGAAAGAGCCGGCCAGAACCGGCCTAGCAAAGTAAGCGATTACTGACTACGCTGTGTGCCGGGAGAAGGCTGCCGATACGCCCGGAGGAGCCGTGGACAAAGAAGCACTGGACCGCAGCGTCGCCCGCCGCCTGGTGGACCACATCGAAGGCCACACCACGGATATGGCGGACGAAGTGCTCGAGCTGCCCATGGATGTCTACACGTCCGAGGAGCACTACCAGCGGGAGCTGGAGGTGCTCTTCCGGGACCACCCGCTGGTCTTTTGCCTGTCGGGGGCGCTGCCGCGTCCGGGCAGTTACCTGGCTATCGAGATGCTGGGCGTGCCGCTGCTCCTTACCCGGGACTCGGCGGGCAAGGCCCACGCCCTGGCCAACGTGTGCCGCCACCGGGGGGTGCGGGTGGTCGACGGCCACGGCGAGGCCCGTCGCTTCACCTGTCCCTTTCACGCCTGGACTTACGACCTGGAAGGCAAGCTGGTCGGCGTCCCGGTGGCAGAAGGGTTCGAGGGAATGTGCCGCGAGGAGAAGGGCCTGGTGGAGCTGCCCGTCTCCGAGGGGTACGGGCTGGTTATCGGCCGGCTGCGCCCGGGCGAGCCGGTCGACATCGACACCTATCTCGGTCCGGGGCTGATCGAGGAGCTGTCACTGCTCGACTTTGCCGGCTGGGAGCTGGCGGGCGAGCCCCACAAGCACTCGGTGAACGCCAACTGGAAGGTCACTCTCGACACCTACCGGGAGAATTACCACTTCAGTTACCTCCACCGGACCACGCTGGCCGAGTACGCCTACGGGGGAGTGCTGACCTTCGACACCTTCGGCCGGCACGTCCGCAACGCTTCGGCCATCCGGACCATCGACCAGATCCGCGGCCTGCCGGATGACGAGTGGGAGGACCCGGCCCGGCACTTCAGCTACCAGTACTCGCTCTTCCCGAACGTGTGTTTGAGCTTCGACTGCCGCCACGTCGAGCTGTGGCAGATCCTGCCCCTCGACGCCCACTCCTCGGAAGTCATCCACATGGCCCACGTGGTCCCCGGGCTCCCGGCTGAGGAGTCGGCCAAGCTGGCCGAGATGGCCCCGTGGATCTGCGAGGCAGTAGTGGATGCCCAGGACTTCTGGGTGGCCGGGCGGACCGAGCCGGGGATCCAGACTGGACTGGTCAGCACAGCCGTGTTCGGAAAGAACGAGCCGGCGCCCCAGCATCTGCATCGGGGGTTCCTCGCCGCCCTCGAGGAGGCACGCCTTTCCGGCCCGGACTGAGCCGGGGCCGGGCCGGGCGGGTGGAGAGCCGGGCGGCGCCGGTCCGACGATGGCCTACTGGTCCGAGGGACCTTCCCGCCGCCCCGGGGTGAACCTGATCGGCAGGTTCAGGGGGGAGCGGTTGAGCGCAGAGTGGAAAGGTATCGACTCCTCCTCCACCTCCAGCTCCACGCCCGTGAGCCGCCGGGTGAGCTCTTCCAGAGCGACCTTCAGGTTGAGCCGGGCCACGTTGGATCCCGCGCACCGGTGGGGGCCGGCCCCGAACGCGATATGCCGGTTGCGAACCCGGTCGAGGTCGAACCTGTCGGCGGCGGTGAACTCCTCTTCGTCCCGATTGGCCGAAGTCCAGTAGACGAGGACCTTTTCCCCCGCCGCTATCTGGCGACCACCGATCTCGGTATCTCGCATTGCCGTGCGGGCGATCGCGATGAACGGGCCCTCGAGCCGTAGCAGCTCCTCGACCGCCTCCGGGATGAGGTCCGGGCGGCGTCGTAGCAATTCCGGTATCGCCGGCTCCCGGCAGAAACGGATCATGAAGTGGCCCAGAGCGCCGGATGTTGTATCGAGGCCGCCGAGGACCAGCAAGGTGATGACGCCCAGGATCTCCGGCTCGGTGATGGGCCGCCCTTCGATCTCGGCGTGCATTATGGCGTCGACGATGTCACCCCGAGGCGGTTGCCGCCTACGTTCCTCGACGAAGTCCACTATCCACGTGTTCATGGCGACCCAGCAGGCCCGGGCGTCGGGACTGGTGGGCACCGAAGCGCGAGTGGAGAGGTCGTTGATCTCGGCGACCTGGTCGGATGGGGCGTGAAGCACGAACTCGAAGAAGGCGGCACCCGGGAAAGGTCGAGCGAACTCGGTCATGAAGTCACAGCGACCGACCTCTATGAAGGTGTCGATCAGGTGGGTCACCAGGTCCCGGATGGGTTCCTCGTAGCCGGCGACCGCCGCTGGCGTGAGGTGGGCATTGATCAACCGCTTGAAGGTCCGCTGCAGGGGTGGATCGAGGTGCTCGGGGATGGCAGTGACGACCATGTTGGTCCCCGGGACGGAAACCCCGTGGGCCGAGCTGAAGGTCCGCCAATCCTGGGCGACCCGGAGCACATCTTCGTACCTGGTCACCACCCAGAATCCGCCGTACTGATCGCTGCGGGCGACCGGGCACTCCTGGCGCATGCGGGCGAGGGTCGGGTGGAGGTCGGCGCTAAACGCGGGCGACAGATGGTCGAAGTGGGAGGAGTACCACTCAGATGTGATCGGCCCACCGGCCGATCCTGCCGATGCGTTCACGTCGCCGTCCCGACCCGTTGTCCGGGGGAGAAGGTGATCGGCACGGACAGCGGCGCCCGGTTGAACGTCGAATGGAAATGGATGTCCGTGTCGCCTTGAAGGCGGAGGTTCTGCAGGCGCGGCGTGATCTCCTCCAGGGCGACCCGCAGGTTGAGCCGGGCCAGGTTGGATCCGGCGCAGCGGTGGGGTCCGGCGCCGAAGGCCAGGTGGCGGTTGCGTTCCCGGTCGGGATCGAAGTCGTCGGGATGGGTGAACTCGGACTGGTCATGGTTGGCCGCCGCCCAGTAGATGATGACCTTCTCGCCCTTTTTGAACTCGCGGCCCCCGACCTCGGTGTCCTTCATCACGGTCCGGGTTATGGAGATGAACGGCCCATCGAGGCGGAGCAGCTCCTCGACCGCCCGGGGGATGACATCGGGGTGGCGACGTAGCGCGTCCGGGACCTCAGGCTGCCGGCAGAACCGGATCATCATCGATCCGAGCGCACCGGCCGTGGTCTCGAGTCCGCCGAGAATGAGCAACTGCACCGTACCGACGATCTCGTCCTGGGTGATCGGGCGCCCTTCGATCTCGGCGTTGAGCACTGCGTCCACCACGTCACCGCAGGGTTTCGCCCGGCGCCGCTCCTCGACGAAGTCGTTGATCCAGGCGGACAGCCCGGCCCAGCAAGCTGCCGCCTCGGGGTCGTTGGGCGAACCAGATTTGGACGCCAGGTAGGCGACTCGCTCGATGTCGTCGGCAGGTGCGTTGATGGCCACGTCGAAGAAGGAGAGCGCAGGGTACGGGCGGGCGAAGTCGGCCATGAAATCGCAGCGGCCCTTCTCCACGAACTCGTCGATGAGCCGGGTCACGAGCTTTCGGGTCCGATCCTCCCATGGGGCAACCGCGGCGGGGGTGAAGTAGGCGTTGATGAGCCGCTTGAAGACCCGGTGAAGCGGCGGATCGATCTCCACCGGAAGGTTGCGAACCGCGATGGGGCTGACCGGGACGGTCAGGCCGTGGGCTGAGCTGAACGTCTCCCAGTCCTGGGCGATTTCGAGCACGTCCTCGTAGTTGGTGACGACCCAGAACCCGCCGTACTGGTCGCTGTGGGCGACCGGGCAGAGCGTCCGCATACGGGACAGAGTGGCGTCGAGGTCGTCCGCCAGGGCCGATGACAGATGATCGAAGTGGTGCCGGCACCAGTCGTCGTCGATCGTGGTTGAAGCTTCCGCGGCCCTCTCCATCGTTCGCCCTCCCATGTGCCGGCAGCTCTAAGTAAGCGAATATTTGCTAGCTTATGTCTTCGCTCGACCGATCGGAGGGTGATGGATCTGCTGCTGCGGGGAGGTTTGCTGATCGACGGTACGGGCGGTCCGGCCCGGCCGGCTGACGTGGCGATCGAGGGCGACAGGATCGCCGCGGTCGCGGCTCGGGGCCACCTCGAGCCGCTTGGCCACACCGAGGTGATCGATCTGGAGGGTTTGGTCCTCGCTCCAGGCTTCATCGACGTCCACACCCACTACGACGCCCAGGTCCTCTGGGACGGAGACCTGACCCCGTCGAGTTGGCACGGCGTGACCAGTGTCGTCATGGGCAACTGCGGCTTCGGCGTGGCGCCCACCCGCCCGGAGCACCGGGACACCGTCGTGCGCACGCTCGAGAACGTAGAGGGCATGTCCATGGAGGCCCTCTACGAGGGCATCGACTGGTGCTTCGAATCGTTTCCGGAGTACATGGCGGCTGTGGACGGTCGACGCAAGCGGATCAACGTGGCTGCTTTCGTCGGGCATTCGGCCTTGCGGCTGTTCGTGGTCGGGGCTGAGGAAAGGCCGGCTACCGAAGAGGAAGTCACGGCCATGCGGGGGCTGGTCGGGGAGGCCATGGAGGCCGGCGCCATAGGGTTCTCCACCTCCAGGCAGCCGAACCACCAGGGAGCATTCGGTCGCCCGGTGCCCAGCCGGTTCGCCGACCTCGACGAGGTCTACGCCCTGACGTCGGTCCTCGGTCAGCTGGGGAAAGGCGTCTTGGCGGTGTCGATCGGTCCCGGGCTGTTCGTCAACCAGTTCTCCGAGATCGCGGTGAAATACGGAGTCCCGGTCACGTGGACCGCGCTGGTGGCCCGGGCCGACCGGCCGGGGGCGGCCCTGCGCACCGTGGAACGCGGCGCCAGCCTGCCTGGCGAGGTGTATCCGCAGATCGCCTGCCGGCCCATCGTCATGCAGATGACCGTGGCCGATCCGACTCCTCTCGGTGAGGTAGACGAGTGGAAAGAGGTCCTGGCCCTGCCGCGCGACCGGCGAGCCGAGATCTACCGCGACCCGTCCTGGCGGGACCGGGCTCGGCCCAGCACTCTCGCCACGTGGAGCCACCGTTGGGCCAAGATCGACATAGAGGAGACCCGAGCCCACGGTGACCTGGTGGGCCACAAGCTCGACAAGTTGGCGGCCGAGCGGGGCACCACACCTTTCGACCTCATGCTCGACCTGGCCCTCGCCGACGATCTGGTCACCCGTTTTCGGGTGGTGATGGACAACGACGGCGACGACGAGATCGGCGATCTGCTGGCCGACAAGAGGACGCTGCTCGGGTTGTCCGACGCGGGGGCCCACGCCAGCCAGCTGTGCGACGCCTGCTACTCCACCCACCTCCTGGGCCACTGGGTGCGCGAACGGAAGGCGATCTCGCTCGAAGACGCGGTATGGCGCCTGACCGGTCAGCCCCATGACGCATTCCGCATACCCGGCCGGGGGCTGGTGCGGGAGGGATTCTTCGCCGATCTGGTCGCGTTCGACCCCGATCGCGTCGGCACGACCCCCGTGGAGAGGGTCTACGACCAGCCTGGTGGAGCCGACCGGCTCCTGGTCCACAGCATCGGGATCGAGCACATGTGGGTCAACGGCGTCGCTACCCGGGTGGCAGGCGAGGAGGTCACCGGGGTCGCCCCCGGACGCCTGATCCGCAGTTGACAGCTTCATCGAAGCCCCTCCAAGGGATTCGAGCGGTCGAGGTTGCAATCGGCGTCAGCCAGGTGGGGGCCGGTATGGCGGCCAGCTTGCCCGGAGCGCTGTTACGCGACCTTGGGGCCGAGGTGGCCCGGGTCGAATCGTCGGACCGGCTGACCCTCGATGCCGGCGTCGAGTGGAGCCGGGCGTGGAATCGGGGGAAGGAGATCGTGGGGGTGGACGAGGGCTCGGCGCCCGGCACGGTCACGGCGCTGGCAAGGGAAGCCGACGTGGTGCTCCTCACCGGGCCCGAGGCGGCGATCGAGGGCCGCGGTCTCGGAGCCCACCAACTGGCCCGGGCCAACCCTCGCCTGATCGGGGTGCGGATCCGGCCTAGTTTCAACGCTTCGGGGCCCCTCCCTGATCTGGAGCTCCTGGTGGCCGCCGGCGCCGGGCTGACGACCCAGATCAACGCTCATGTTCCCGGCCGCCCGGTCTTCCCCGAGCTTTCGGTCGGACAGGCCGGCGCCGCGTTGTCGGCCACCGTGGGTGCTCTGGCCGGGCTTTACGAGCGCGAAAGCACCGGGGTCGGCCGCTGGGCCGAGACGTCGATCTACGACGGCCTTCAAGCCATCCTGCCGATGATCATCGGGCGGGTGGAGCATCATTCTCCGTCGACCCGACTGCTGTGGCAGGAGCAGGGGGTGAAGGAGTCGCTGTGCTACCGG
Source organism: uncultured Actinomycetota bacterium (assembly GCA_963783945.1). Classification (GTDB taxonomy): domain Bacteria; phylum Actinomycetota; class Acidimicrobiia; order Acidimicrobiales; family Palsa-688; genus CAWAPS01. Next base: position 554,880 of record CAWAPS010000002.1, on the reverse strand, counting down.
TGCGCAGACGGCGAGTACGTACAACTGTGGTTCGGCGCCAAAGGCGCTTACGACGAATTCCTCGAGCACATGGGCGACGAGCCGAGCGAAAAGGGCTACAACGCCGACCTGATCAGCGGGGCCCTGGTCGAGCGGGGCGAGCGATGGAGCACCAGATTCGCCACCCGCGACCGGTCCTGGTGGCTCCAGAACCTGGCCGACCGGAATTTCCGGTGCGAGCCGGCGCTGCGCCCGGCCGAGGCGTTCACCGACCCTCACGTTCGCGAGGTCGGGCTGGTCACCGAGTTCGAGGACCCGGAGGGGGGGCGGCTGACCGGCCTCGGCCCGGTCGTCGAGGTGGTGCCCACAGGTCCGGGGGGGAAGAAACCCTCGCCGGCTCCCGGCCCGCTGCTCACGGGGGTCCGGGTCCTGGATCTGTCGGCGTACCTGGCCGGTCCGGTGATGCCTCTGGTGCTGGCCGAGCTCGGGGCCGATGTCATAAAAGTCGAGCCGGTTACCGGTGACGTGCACCGCAACATGGAGCCGATGTTCGCCGCGGGGCAGCGGGGTAAGCGCGCCCTGGCCCTGGATCTGAAGGCCCCGGCATCCAGGGAGGTGCTTCAGCGACTATTCCGCTGGAGCGATGTGGTGCATCACAACTCCAGAATCGGCCTGGCCGATCGGCTCGGCTACGACGAGGAGACGGTTCGGGCGGCCAACCCTGACGTCGTCTACAGCTTCGCCAGTGGCTTCGGCGAGCGGGGCCCGAAGGCCAAGCTTCCGAGCAACGATCAGTTGATGCAGGCGCTGGCGGGGATCGAGCGGGCCCAGGGCGGGGCCGATGCTGCGCCGACGTTCCTCGTATGGGGCGCGGTAGATGTGACCGGCGGCTGGATCGCGGCGTGTGGAGTCCTAGCCGGACTGTACGCCCGGTGCCGAACCGGTGCGGGCCAGCGGGTCGCCAGCAGCCTCCTGGGCGCCGGGCTGGCCCTCAAGTCCGGGGCGCTGTTGAAAGACGGGGCGGTGACCGGCAGCCCGACCGTCGACTCGGGCCAGATGGGCTACGGGGCCGCGTACCGGCTCTACCAGGGATCCGACGGCGAGTGGTTCGCGCTCGCGGTCACTGACCCCGACGTGTGGCAGAGCCTCCGGAGCGTGGTCGGGGCGGACGGCCTGCCCGAGTCACCTCCCCCGCTGCGCACGACCGGTGGCGGTCTGCAGCCGGAGGAACGGCTCCTCGAGCAGCAGTTCCGGCGCAAGGAGGCGGCAAAGTGGGTTTCCGAGCTGGGCTCCGCCGGCGTCCCGGTGGCGCCGGTACGCCAGCTTGACCGGGAAGGTTTTGTCGCCGGATTCGTAGACGATCCGGTGAATCGCCAGCTCGGAAGGGTGCTCGAGTTCGACTGGGGAGAGCGGGGTCGGGTCACACAGTGTCGCTTCCCGCCGCGGTTCGGCCCCGAGCCGGCGCCCGGCGCCCGGGCGTCGATCCCCGGTCTCGGTGAGCACACCTCCGAGGTCATGGACGTGCTTGGATTCGATCGGGAGGGCCAGTCGGCGCTGGCGGCGTCCGGCGCCATCCCTCCACTCTGAGGAACCTTCACGGAGAAGGTGGCCGAGGTGGTCGAGGGAAGTGAGCGGTTGCTATCTTGTAGCGTACGTCCACTCGGCCCGGGGAGTGTCGCCGCTGTCAACCGATCGCATCACCTTGGGGGCGGCCGCCCTTCCGGAGCCCGACCGGGAATGGCTGGCAGCAGCCGAACGACTGCCCATCGAATCGATCTGGCAGGGTGGCCATCTGGTGCCGCCGAGCAGCACGGGCGAGGCCATAACCCGTCTGGCCCTCTTGACCGCCTGGACCGAACGGGTCCGGATCGGAACCGCCATCCTCCTGCTGCCTCTCTACCAGCCGGTGGTGGTAGCCAAACAGGTCGCCGACCTCGACTCACGGTCGGGCGGTCGGGTGTCCATCGGGCTCGGTGTCGGCGGTGAGTTCGCCAAGGAGTTCGAGGCCGTGGGTGTGCCGGTTACGGAAAGGGGAGCGCGGACCAACGAGGCGATCGAGGTGCTGCGGGCCCTCTGGTCGGGCCGGCCGGTCAGCCACCATGGCCGGTTCTTCGATTTCGACGACATTGAGCTGCAACCGGTCGTGCCCCCCGGCCAGGGGCGGAACGGCATGCAGCCGGGAGGCCCCCGTCTCCTGATCTCCGGGCGGAAGGAACCAGCGATGCGCCGGGCCGCCCGCCTCGGTGACGGGTGGATGCCCTACCTCGTCTCGCCCGGCGCCTACGCCAGGTCGGTGGAGACCATCCGGGCCGAGGCCGAGGCTCGGGGGCGGGATATCACCGGCTTCGAATGGATGATGTACGTGTACTGCTCGGTCCGTCGGGACGGAGACCAGGCTCGCGAAGATGTGGCCCGGTTCCTCGGCGGCGCCTACGGCGACAAGCCGTCCGGCATGCTGGAACGCATCGCGCCGGCCGGCACGCCCGATGAAGTGGCCTCCCGGCTGCAGGAGTACGTCGACGCCGGGGTCCGCCATCTCATTGTCTCTCCGGCTGCCCACGAGAAAACCCTCGAGGTTGTGACGCTGGCGGCCGAGGAGGTCCTTCCCCGGCTGTCTCTCCCATGAGCCGACCGTGTGCCGGCCTTTCAGTGGTGGAAGTGGCAGTGGCCGCCAGCGAGCTCGGCCTCGGCTTGGCTGCGGGCGTGCCGGGAATGATGCTCGCCGATCTCGGAGCGTCGGTCACCAGGGTTGTTGCCCCGGGCCCGGCGTGCATCGACGAGCACATCCAGTGGGGCCGGGCCTGGCACCGGGACAAACGCCTGGTCGCCGCGGACCGGCCTGAAGAGATCAGGGCACTGCTCGCAGGAGCGGACGTAGCCCTGGTCTACGGGCCTGAGGACAGGGTCGAAGGTCGGGGGCTCGGCTACCAGGATGTGCGGACGGCGAACCCCGGGCTGGTCTACGCCCGCTGCCGGCCCAGCCGCACCGCCAAAGGCACGGTTCAGGACTACGAGCTCCTGGTCGAAGCCCGGTCCGGTTTCTGCACCCAGCTGGCCGGCCACCGGCCTGGTCCCATGTTTGTGGACGTGCGCGCTCCCGGGTCCGGTGCGGCGTTCATCCTGACCGCCTCCGTGCTCGGCCTCCTTTGGCGCCGGGCGCTGATAGGCGAAGGGGGGTGGGCAGAAACTTCGTTGTATGACGGGATGCTTGCCACTCTCGGCTGCATGATCGGCCGCTCCGAACGGGCGGGACCGAGCGTCGAGAACTATTGGGAGAAAGGCTCCTGGTTTCCCAACTTTCTGTACCGGTGCGCGGACGGGGAGCTGGTGCAGGTCTGGTTCGGCGGCAAGGGGATGTACGCCAAGCTGATCGAGGTGCTCGGGGATGAGCCCAGCGAACAGGGCTATTACGCCGACCAGGCGACCGGAAAGCTCAACGACCGGGCGATCCGGTGGCGGGACATGTTCGCAACCCAGACGCGAGCCGTCTGGGTCAGGCGCCTTCGCGAGGTAGGCGTCGCCTGCGAGCCGGTGCTCGGCCCGGGTGAGGCGCTCGACGACCCGCATCTGCACGAGACCGGGCTGGCTCTTTCCCGGTCGGAGCAAGGCCACGACGATGTCGTAGTAGCCACTCCTCTCAGCGTTATGCCTCTCAGCCCGAATGGAAAGCCTTCCTCGCCCAAACCGGTTCGCGTCAGAGGCGGCGCCCATCGGGACGGCTTGCTCGAGGGGATCCGCGTGGTCGACTTCTCCATGTATGTGGCGGGACCGCTGGCCGGCGAGATCCTCGCCGACCTCGGCGCCGAAGTGATCAAGGTCGAACCGCCGCAGGGCGAAGCCATGCGAGGGGCGGCCTACGCAGTGGCGGCCTGTCAGAGAGGCAAACGCAGCCTGGCCATCGACATCACCGCTCCCGAGGCCCGCCCCGTTGTCCACCGGCTGCTCAGATGGGCGGACGTGGTATTACACAACTTCCGCGTCGGGGTGTCGGAGCGACTCGGCATCGACGAGGCGACAGTGGCCGCCCTGAGCCCGGAAGCGGTGTACTGCCACGCCAGCGCGTTCGGACCGTTCGGTTCCAGGGCCAGGATGCCCGGCAACGACGCCCTGATGCAGGCCCTGACCGGGTTCGAGCAGGCGATCGGTGGTGCCGGCAACGATCCGATCGCCGCCACCTGGATTCCCATAGACATGTCGGGCGGGTGGATCGCGGCGTCGGGCATCCTGGCCGGGCTTTACGCCCGGGCCATGACGGGCCAGGGCCAGCGGGTGGCCACCAGCCTGCTGGGGGCCGGGATGCTGCTCCAGAGCGGTGTCTTCCAGCGCGAAGGCCAGGTCGTCCGTGGTCCGGAGCTCGACCACGCTCAGACCGGTTATGGTCCCGGGTACCGGATCTATCAGGGCGGGGACGGCCGCTGGTTGGCCCTGGTCGTCCCCGACCCCGCGGCCTGGGCTCGCCTCCGGACCCGGCCCGAGCTCGCCGCTCTGCCGGTTGCATACTCCCCGCTTCGAAGCCGCGCCGACGATGCGGAGGCCGGCCGGGCCGAGGAGATCCTGGCTGCCGCATTCGCGGGGGAGCCGGCGAACGTGTGGATCGGCCGGCTCCGGGCCCTCGAGGTGCTCGCCGAACCGGTCGAGGAAGTGAATCGAAACGGGTTCCGGCAGGGAGTTCTCGACGACCCGGTCAACCGGCAACTTGGCCGGGTGGTCGGCTACGAGACTCCCGACTGGGGCCACTTCGAGCAGATAGGCCCACTGTTGCGCACCGGCCCGGACAAGCCGGGTACCCCGGCCTTGATGCTCCCGGGCGTCGGGGAGCACAACCACGAGGTCCTTCGCGATCTGGGCTTCAGCGCCGGCGAGATCGAGGCTCTGCTCGACGCCAAGGTGCTGTCCCGCTGACCATAGGCCGGCTCAGTACGAGGGCACCGAGAGGAACAGGCCCCGAGCCTCGGCGCACGTGGTGTCCCCGTCGTTGATACGTCCCACCACCCAGAGCTTGCGGCTTTCGACCCGCTCGACCCGGGCGGACAGCTCCAGGTCCCGCTCGATCAACGCTGGAGACCGGTAGTCGACGGTCAGCGAGGCGGTCCGGCTGATCGCGAGGGCGAGGGCGGCCGAGCCGAGGGCGTGATCGAAGACCGCGGCCACAAACCCTCCATGCACCACCCCTCCCACCCCTTCGAAGAGGGGGGCGAAGCAAACCCGTCCCCTCAGCCCTTGCTCGTCCACGTCGTAGCTGACGTCCGGGAAGAAAGGATCGGTGTTGTGATACGAACGGATCTCGCCTGCGGGCGGCGGCGTCTTGGGCGTCGGGGACCCCAACCGCTCCTGCACGTCGAGCAGCGCACTCAGCTCGGATGGAGACACGGAGTTGCGGGCGACCGTGGCCGCCAGGGCACGAATGGCGTCGACCGCGCGCGAATGGGCGGCGCTCAATTCAGACGGGATTCCCGGCGGCCCAATCGAGCAGCAATGGAGCCAGTCGGGGCCAGCCCGCGAACAGGCCATCACCCTGCCCTCCCGGCCGGTCCGAGGAGCGTTCGTTCCATTCGTTGTCACCCCAGGGCGGCTCCACCAGCCGGGCATTCGGGAGCACTGACGCCACCTGCTCGGAGGTCTCGCGGCGGTGGCTCAGGTCGGTGGTGCCGCTGAGCAGGACGAGGGTCGGGATGTCAAGCTTTCGGGCCGCCTCCTCGGGCAGGCCGGGAACCAGGTCTGTGCCACACGGGCAGTAGGCGAGCATCCACTGCTCGAACGTGGCGATGAACTCGTTGCGATCCTGATCGAGAAAACGCGGCCGGTTACCCGGGTTGCGTTCCAGCACCTCCGCCCACTCCGGCAGCGCCACCACCGCCTCCATGCCCCCGTCCCACGCCGCCCGGATGGACCCCCGGCAGTAGTGGGTGCCGAGGGAAAGCAGGCCGAAAACTCCGCCGCTTATCCACCACATGGCCAGGGCGGACGCCGCCTCCCGGTGGCGAGCGGCGGTCAGCAGGGATACCCGAGCCCCTCCCGATCCTCCCGCAATCACAGCCGGGGTCATGTCGAGGTGGGCTAGCAAACCCGCGAGGACGTCGGCCTGCATGGCCGACTCGGAGGAGCCGGTGAAGCACACATCCGACTCTCCACAGTTGGGCCGGTCCCAGATAAGTACCCGGTTGCCCGCCCCGGCCAGCGCCTCAGCCAGCTCCCGAACGCCGGGCGAGTCCTTGCTGAAGCGGCCGCCGGGAGTGATGACCCATGGGCGCCCTTGGCCGCTCACCTCGTACGCGATCGAAAGACCATCGATCTTCGCGGTTGCCATCCCGGGAGAGTACCTAGGGCTCGGGTATGGCCCGCAGGTAGGGGGCCATCATCAACGGGGTGACGCTCAGCACTCCGGATTCGACGGGGAGGACGGCGCCAGTTATCCACCGGGCCTCGTCACTCGCGAGGAACCCAACCGCCCAACCCACGTCCCAGCCGTCCCCCGGCGTTCCTAGCAGGCCGGCTTCGGACCGCATCTGGTTCATGAAATCGGCGCGCGGCCCGGGAGCGGAAACCGACATGACCATTGGGGTGGTGATGTGGCCGGGAGCGATCGCGTTGACCCGGATCCCCTGGCGGCCATGGGAATAGGCCATGTCGATCGTCATGGCGATGATGCCGCCCTTGGCCGCCGAGTAGGCCACCGTTCCGTCGCCCCGAAGAGCCGATATGGATGAGATGTTGACAATGGCACCGGCACCTTTCTCCGCCATGACCGGCACCGAGTACTTGGACGCGAGGAAAACGGTACGCAGGTTGATGTCCAGCGCCCGGTCCCACGCCTCCTCGGTGGTGTCCACGACCGTCCCGAGCTGGGCCAGGCCTATGTTGTTGACGAGGATGTCGAGCGTGCCGAAGGCTTCGACCGCGGCTTTCACCATGGCCTCGGCCTGGGCGGCCTGGGTGACATCGGCGGCGAAGACCTCGGCCTGGCCGCCCTCCTCGAGGATCATCTTCCGGGTCTCTTCGGCTCGCTCCGGGTACAGGTCCACCAGCAGGACCCGGGCGCCCTCCCGGGCCAGCACAACCGCGCTGGCCTTGCCCGTGCCGATGCCCGGGCCAGGTGTCGATCCCGCCCCCGTGACAATCGCCACCTTCCCTTCGACCCGTCCAGCGCGTTCGACCATCATCGTCCCCTTGTCTTTGTCCACTCGCCACCGACTACCAACACGTAAGGAGGGCGGCTCCGGCCTCGAATCCCCCAACATTGGTCACGAGCCCCACCTCGGCGCCCGCCACCTGTCTGTCGCCTGCCTCGCCCCGCAACTGCCGGACCGCTTCCGCGGTATGCCCGAAGCCGGCGTGCAGGCGTCCGCCCGACAGCTGGCCGCCCCACGTGTTCAGCGGCAGCTCCCCGCCGATCGAGATGCGCTTGCCCCCCTCGACGAATCCCCCGGCCTCGCCAGCCCCGCAGAAGCCCATGGCCTCCAACCACCACACCGCCTCTATGGTGAACCCGTCGTAGAGCTGGGCCACGTCCACGTCGAGGGGCCGGAGGTCGGTGCGGTTCCACATCGCCGTGCCGGTCGCATGGCCGACTCGGCCGAAGTCCCGCCACTGCTCCCAGGAAGGACGGTCGTCGACGACGCCCGCCATAGCGGCGATACGAACGGGCGCCCGTAGGTCGGCAACCGTGTCCAGGGCCGACACCACGATGGCCGTCGAGCCGTCGACGGGAACGTCGCAGTCGAAGAGGCAGATAGGCGTGGAGATCATCCGGGACTCGAGATAGTCCTCGAGGGTGAGCGGGCTGCGGTACACCGCGTTCGGATTGAGGCCGGCATGGGCTCGCTGAACGACCGGGATCCACCCGAGCTGATCCCGGGTGACGCCGAATTCGTGCATGTACCGGGTCGCATAGGGTGCCACGTGGCAGACCGGGGACAGGGCCCCGACGGGCAGGAGCCAGGCGAGGGGGCCCTCGGCCGCCGGATGGATGGACCCGTAGGCCGGCCGGCCCCCGGCGTTGCGGGCCGCGCTGCCCTCTTTCACGGTGCGCCACACGACCACGTGCCTGGCCTGGCCGGTGGCCACGGCCTGGGCCGGTCCGTAGAACGGGAGGCTCATGCCTTCGACCTGGCCCTGGCGCCAGGTCGTCGTGATCCTCAGGGCGTCCTGGATCTCGTACAGGTTGCCATTGGCATATCCAGGCAGGTTGGCCTTACCGCCGCCGGGGAACATGGCCAAGCCGTCGATGTCGTCGATGGTCAGGCCGGCGTCGTCGACGGCTGCCATGATGGCGTCGAGGGTGAGCTGGAATCCCGAGGCCGAAAGCTGACGGCCGATGGCCGACTGCCCGACGCCGGAGAGGACGGCTCGCTGCTCCAGGTACTCGGTTGCCATCAGGCGGAGGCTGAGGGCATCGAGCGGGTCGCCCCGGCCTTGATCGCCACGAAGCTGGGGATGGCATAGCCACCGGGACCGGGCTCGAAGCCCACTTCAACCTCATCGTCTATCGCGATGTCCTCCGGTTCACATCCCCGCAGCCGCCCCACCACGCGGATGCCGGGATAGTCAGGGAACTCCACCAGGACGATGGCGTACGGCACCTCGAGGTCGGGTAGCCAACGTTGGTAGTTGACGGTGTAGCTGTATATCCGCCCCCTGCCCGTGACCTCGACCGGGCTCATCGAGCGGCCCCGGCAGGTCCGGCACATACCCCTCGGGGGAAACGAGTACGAGCCGCACGAGTCGCAGCGCTCGACTACCAGCCGGCCCTCAGCCGCGGCCGCCCAGAATCCCTCGGTCTCCTCGGACACGGAGGGGGGTATGCCTGTAGTCGCGTCCACCTGCTCGACCTCCATCCTCCGGCTTGATTCGAGAGTATACGCTCACTTTGCAGACGGGGTGGGGCCCAGGGCGTCCCACGTGTTCGCGTTGATCGGGTTGACCCGCAGCGGCGGTTTCTTGACCCGTTTCATGGCTTCGGTCCGTTCCGGGTCCCGGATGTACTCGATGTAGCGCGGGAGCATGAAATCGGGCATGCGGGCAGCCAGGAACTGGCGAAGCTCGGAATGAGCGACGTGCTGGTCCTCGTGCAGGACGACACAGACCTTGACTTCGTCCTCGCCGTGCTCGGAAGGCACGGCGATGGCGGCGGTTTCGGAGACGGCGGGATGCTCGTTGACGTAGGACTCGACCTCCATGGACGAGATGTTCTCGCCCCTGCGGCGGATCGAATCCTTGATCCGGTCCACGAAGTGGTAGCGGTCTCGCTCGTCGCGCACCACCCCGTCGCCGGTGTGGAACCAGCCGTTGCGCCAGGCCTCCGCCGTCTTTTCCGGCATACCGAAGTAGCCCGCCATCATGCGCCACGGTTCATCCGTACGCACCAGCAATTCGCCGACCTCGCCGGCCGGCACGTCGTAATCGTGTTCGTCAGCCACGCGCACCTGGTAGCCGGACGTGACCCACTTGCCCGTCGATTCCCGGCCGGCCGTTACGTCGGGGCCGGCGTACAGGGGCGTGCCCACCTCGGTGTTGCCGAAGTTGGTCCGCATCTGTATGCCGAAACGTTTCTTGAAGTCGTCCACCCGGGGCACCACCGGGGCTCCGGCGACGTAGCGCAGCGGGTTGTCGAAATCGTCGGGCTGCGGGGGTTGATCGAGCAGCCAGTTCATCATGGCCGGGATCAGGGCAGTGACGGTGCATCCGAAGGACCGGATGTCGTCCCAGAAGAACCGGGTCTTGAACGAGTCGCGGAGCACGACCTGGCCGCCGGGGAACCCCAACCAGGCGAGAGGCAGCATCCCGGACAGGTGGAACACGGGGAACGGGCAGTAGTAGACGTCGTCGGCGGACATATCGATCCAGCAATCGTTCGGCCACAGACGACCCCACGGCACGAGGACCCCTTTGGACGGCCCGGTCGTACCGGACGTGTAGCTGATGCAGGCAGTTTCGTGCCGCTGGGGAACCTCGAGGTCGGTCGCCGGCCCGGCCGCCTCCCACAGCTCGCCGGCCGTAACGAGGGGCACGGGAAAGCCGGCAGGGAGCTCGGACGGCTGGGCGTCGGCCACCACGATCAGCTCCAGCCGCTCGACGTCGCCCGCGATCTCGGCGATCCGGTCCAGGAACTCGCGGGCGCAGATCATCCGCGTCGCCTGGCAGTTGGTCAGCACGTAGGCCAGCATCCGGCCCCGGAAGTCGATGTTCACCCCGGTCTGGACGGCGCGCAGCCAGCCGAGGCCCAACCAGTGCTCCTCGGCCATGATCGAGGTCCGGACCATGGTTGGCACGCTGTCCCCAGGCCGGATGCCGGCTTGCCTGAACGCGTCGGCCCAGCGCAGGGCGGCATGGTGGAACTGGCCGTAGGTGCGCGACGCTCCGTGGACGTCGCGAAGGTACAGGCGGTCGGGCTGGCGCTCCGCCCACTCTCGGACCGCCCGGGGCAGGGTCTCGGTGGGATCGAACGTGGGACGAGGGCTGACCGGAGTCATATCGTCACCGTAGCCGGTCGGCGGGTCCAGTGAGCGGGCGTTCACTATGTTGTCGAGTGAGCGTCTGCTCACTATGTTGCCGAGTGAGCGTCTGCTCACTATATTGGTACACATCGCCGATACGGGATCGTGATCGGGGCAAGGAGTGGACCATGGCTATCGCAGACACCGGCATCCGGGTCATCGACGCCGACACCCACCTCACCGAACCAGTGGATCTATGGACGGCCAGGATTCCGGAACGGTTCCGCGACCGGGCCCCCCGGGTGCGGCGCCACGAACCAACCGGCACCTGGCGCTGGACCGTGGGGGACCGCTGGTGCAGCTTGGTAGGCAACTACAGCATGGCCGGGTGGAAGGAGTTCCCGCCGTCGTGCCCACCGACCCTGGAGGACGCTGACCCGGCGTGCTACGACGCCGTGGCCCGGCTGGCGTACATGGATCGTCAGGGCATTTACGCCCAGGTGCTGTACCCGAACGTGATCTCGTTCGAAGGTCATGCCTTCATGGCTCTTCCGGACGACGAGCTCAAGCTGGCGTGCGTGCGGACCTACAACGACTACCAGCGGGAGTTCGCATCGGTCGATCCCGACCGCTTCGTCACGCTCGCGGTGCTGCCGTTCTGGGATCTCGAGGCGACCGTCGAGGAGCTGCGCCGCTGCCACGGTCTGGGCCATCGCGGAGTCCTGTGGGCCGCGACTCTCGACAAGCACGGGCTCCCTGACTTCACCGACCCGCACTGGGACCCGGTCTATGCCGAGGCCCAGGAGCTTGGTATGCCGATCAACTTCCACGTCGGTGTCGGGAACACGAGAGAGGAGATCGAGCAGGCCATGAACCGGGACGGATACGACCCGGCCTTCAATGCCGCCCGATCATCGATGTCGTTTCTCAGTAACGCCCGGACCATCGGCCTGCTCCTGACGAGCGGACTGTGCGACCGGTTTCCCCGCCTCGACTTCGTTTCGGTGGAGAGTGGATTCGGGTACATTCCGTTCCTGCTCGACGGGCTCGACTGGCAGTGGGTCAACGCCAACGCGCCGGTGCGCTACCCCGATCGGCTCCTACCGAGCGAGTACTTCCGGCGCCAGGTGTACTCGATGTTCTGGTTCGAGAAGGAGTCGTTGGAACTGCTGCCGAAGTACCAGGACAACGTGATGTTCGAGACCGACTTTCCCCACCCGACCAGCCTGTCCCCGGGACCGGCCAGCGCCGCTCCTGCCCCCGCCGAGGTGATCCGGCGCGACACCGAGATCGTCGGAGAGGCGGTCATGCGCAAGGTCGTGCAGGACAACGCCTGCCGGGTGTATCACATCGGCTGACAACGCCGGACCCCGACACAAGGATCAACCAAACCAAAGGGGTTACGACAGCGGGAGCAGGGCGGGTGGCAGGCCGATGCTGCGCGGCTCCAGGAAGTTGTTCAGGCCCTCCGGCCCGAGCTCCCGGCCGTAGCCGGACTCCTTGAAGCCACCGAACGGGACAAGGGGGAATGGCGGGTAGCTCCCGTTCACCGCGATGCTGCCCGTCCTGATTCTGCGGGCCACACCCAGTCCATGCTCGGGATCAGCCGTCCAGACACCGCCGGAAAGCCCGTACCTGGAATCGTTGGCCAGCCGGATGGCGTCCTCTTCGCCGTCGCAGGAGATGAACGACAGGACGGGTCCGAAGATCTCCTCCTGGGCCACCCGCGCCGAGTTGTCGACGTTGGCCAGGATCGTCGGGGCCACGTACCACCCTCTAGGAAGATGGGGAGGGCGTATCCCGCCTGCTGCCACCTTGGCCCCCTCCTCTTTTGCCAGCGCGATGTAACCCTCCACCCGGGTCCGCTGGCGCTCGGCGACCAGGGGTCCTACGAGGGTCTCCGGATCGTGGGGGTCGCCTACCTTGACCGCCCCGGCCGCGGCTGCCGCGGCGTCGACGGCCTCGGCGTAACGAGGACGGGAAACCAGGATGCGGGTGTGGGCCCCGCATACCTGACCCGACAGGTGCATGGCTCCATGGACGATGGCGGGGATCACCCGTCCCAGGTCGGCATCATCCAGGACCAGTGCCGCGGACTTACCGCCGAGTTCCAGGGACACCCGCTTCATGCGCTCCGAGCAGACGCTCATGATGCGCTTGCCGACAGCCGTCGAGCCGGTGAAGGCGATCTTGTCGGTCCCGGGATGGGTGACAAGGTGCTCGCCCACCTCCCGGCCGGCGGGCACCACGTTCAGGACCCCCGGGGGAAGACCCGCCTCCTCCAGCGCCTCGGCCAGGATGAAGTTGCTCAAGGGGGCTTCAGGCGGGGGCTTGAGCACGACGGTACAGCCGGCGGCCAGGGCGGGGGCGACCTTCCAGGCAGCAATGGTGACCGGGGCGTTCCAGGGCACTATCGCGGCCACTACGCCGGCCGGCTCCATGGTGACCAACCCGCCTCGGGCCCCGTCCACGACCCTCCGCTCGAAAGGGAACGATCGGATAAGGGTGGCGTAGTAGTCGAACACCGGGCCGAGCATCCCGGTCTGGGCCTGAGGCGACTGGCTCATGGCGCAGCCCATCTCCTCGGTTGTGACCTCGGCTATCTCCGGGCCCCGCTGGCGGAGCAGCTCGGCTGCCTTCTGCAGTACCTCGGCCCGACTCTCTGCGCCAATGCTGGTCCACGAGCCGTCATCCAGGGCGGAGCGGGCCGATTCGACCGCCCGGTCGATGTCATCGTCGGTGGCGATCGGGACCTCGCCTATCACCTGCTCGGTTGCCGGTGATATGACCCCGAGGATTTCGGAGCCGGCGGGCTTGGACCACTCACCGCCGATGTAGAACTCCTGCCGGTACAGCAAGCGATCGTCCACCACGCCCTCCCCGATCGAGTTGCTCGCAACCTAACATACTGAGCGAATGCCCACTAATTTAGAGTCGGTCTGATCGACCGCACGCCCTACGGCTTGTCCCGGCCGACCACCCACATCGCCACGCAGTTGGAGAAGCCTCCGACCGCGTGGCCGAGGGCCCGCCGGGCGCCGTCGATCTGATGGGATCCCGCGGCGCCCCGGACCTGCATGGCCGCCTCCGCGAACCTGACCAGACCGGCGGCGCCGATGGGGTTGGCACCGAGGAGTCCGCCCGACGGGTTCACTGGCAGCGAACCGCTCACCGATGTGGCCCCTCGGTCGATGAGCCTCCAACCTTGATCCCGCGCCGCCAGTCCGATGTTCTCGAGGTGGATCGGCTCCATCCAGCTGTACGGTACGAAGAGCTCGGCCACATCCAGATCGCGGTGCGGGTCGTCGATCCCGGCCTGTTGGTAAACGGCCCGGGCGCAGTCCCTCCCGCACCGGGGGTCCACTCCGTCGTGCTCGGGCGCCACGGGCGGTTCGGTGCGCACGGCACAGGCGTGGACCCACGCCGGCCGGCGACCGGCTGCCGCCCCCTCGTCGCCCAGGACGACGGCGCACGCCCCGTCGGATGACGGCGACGAATGCAGCAGCCGTATGGGGTCCCAGAGCATCTTCGATGAAGCGATCATCTCCAGGCTGATGTCCGGCCGGCGGACCTGGGCATACGGATTGAGCAAGGCGTTCTGCCGGTCCTTCAGTGCGGCCAGGTCTCCGATGTGCAAAGGCGCGCCGGAGCGGTAGATGTACTCCTGGCAGAGCGCTCCGAACAGGCTTCCCGTCCCGCCCTGCCAGCGAGCCTCGAAAGGGACGTGTTGAAGGGTGGCGCCGGCGGCTTTGGCCTCGGATTGCTTTTCGAAGCTCACGACCAGAACCCGCGAGTGCACGCCGGACGCAACGAGATTTACGCCCATGCTGGCGGCCACGCCGCCCGCGTTCCCCGAGGTGTAGGCCCGCAAGATGGGTTTTCCGGCTCCGGCCAGAGCATCGGCCAGGTACAGCTCGGGGGACATCACGCCCTCCAGGATGTCGGGCGCCTTGCCGAGCACGATCGCCTCGATATCCGGCCAGTCGAGGCCGGCGTCCTCAACCGCCCGTGACGCCGCCTCGCGTACCAGCCCGCCCAACGAGAGGTCGCGGCGGACAGCTGCGTGGTGGGTCTGCCCGGTGCCGATCACGGCACATCTGCGGCTCACCGTTCGCCCTCCAGCAGGCAAAGCAGGTTGTGCTGCAGGCACGGTCCGTTTGTGGTGTGGCCGACGGCCCGTCGAGCGTCACCTCGCAGGACGGCATCGGCGGCCCATCCGAGGCGGATCAGGCCGGTGGCCATGATCGGATCGGCTGGCAACGCCCCGCCCGATGGGTTGACGCGTTCGATCTGCTGCCGCGGCGATGGCGTCGAGGAGAATCAGCTCCTGGTGGCTGAACGGGGCGTGCAGCTCCACGACGTCGATCGTCGAGCCGGCGAGCCCCAACCGGGCGGCCATCCCTCTTGTCGTCGGCGATGCAGACAGGTCCCGGGCACCCAGAGACTGGCGCTCGATCCGGTGCTCTATGGCGGCGATCCACGCCGGTCGGGCGCAGTATTGCTTTGCGAGTCTCTCCGTGGCCAGGACCACTGCCGCCGAACCCGAGCCCACAGTCGAGCAGTCGAGGTCCCGCAGCGGCGACGCCACGTAGGGCTGTCGCATCAGTTCCTCCGGGGTCCATCCGGGGCGCCGGGTGCTGACGACCGCCGCGAGGTCATCCTCGCTGGCCCGGCCGGAGTCGATCAAGATCCGGGCCTGGAGCGCGGCCAGGCTGGCCGCTCCGGCGTGAAGCGGGCCGACGAAGTAAGGATCGAGCTGTAATTCGAGCACCGACCGGGCATCGGCTGCCAGCGGCCGGCTGAAGGCGCACACCAGCGCCGCCTCCGCCTCGCCGGCCAGGAGACGCACCCAGCATTCGTAGAGGGCGAACCCGCCGTCGCCGTCCAAATGCGAGTGCGATCGGGGGGGCCAGCAAGGGAGGGCATCGAACGCTCCCATCACTCCGCCCACGACACCGTTCAGGAATTCGGAGCCGGCCGTCCCGACCACACCGATATCACCCGGGGGGATGCCGCTGGTGGCCAGAGCTCGATCGACAACTGGCGCCAGCATCTCGGCGTCGTTGCGACCGTCGTCGACGTTGACCTCGCAGGCAAAGCCGACGATGGCTACTCGGCGCATTGGCTTTCGGGGCTGGACGCCGCGCCGTCGCCTGTCAGGCGAAAGTATTTGATGCTTTCCCAGGTCGGAGCGAGGTCCTCGTCGGCGACCCAAACCGCCCGCACTCGCCGGCCGACCTGGACGTCGTCGGGGTCGGCGTCCCCGAGCAGGTGGGCGAACGGAACGTCGGCCCCGTCGAGGCGGATCCACGCGCACACGAACGGTAGGTCGACCGTCATGTCGTGGAACGGGACGTGCACGACCGTGAATGAGGTGATCGTGCCCTCGTGGCCCAGGACAACGGGGATCATCGGACCGGTGCGGCACGCCGGGCACCTGGCATGTGGAGGTACGTACACGCCGGCACAGGAAGGGCAACGCCCGCCTTCGATCCGGCGTTCCGCCAGACCCCTCAGAAACCGGCTGAGAGCCCATCCGGGTTCGTACCGGTAGAGCACCCGCACGTCCGAGACCACCTCGACGTCGACC
The DNA here is from genome assembly GCA_963783945.1 of uncultured Actinomycetota bacterium. Classification (GTDB taxonomy): domain Bacteria; phylum Actinomycetota; class Acidimicrobiia; order Acidimicrobiales; family Palsa-688; genus CAWAPS01. The sequence continues at coordinate 538,878 of CAWAPS010000002.1, read as the reverse complement.
TCGTCCTCGGCCCCGTCCTCGGCCCCGTCGTTTGGGACCGGCCCCGGAGACCCGCTCGCGGTGGCCGGACAGGGCACAAACGCCCTCACATCGAGGATGCTGCCCGATCGCTCGGCCCGCCAATCGGCTCGGACGGTCATACCGCTCCGCACGTCCGTTTCGCTTTCCACCTCGATGACGTGCAGCAATGCCGTGTCTGCCCCGTCGGGCTGGATCAACGCCAGGGCGAAGGGCCGTTGGAGGGGATGAGCGGCACCGGGTTGGGCCACCCAGGTCCACGACCGGACGATCCCGTGGTCGGCGACCCGGACGAACCGGTCTACGGGCGCCCCCGTTGCCGGGTCCCAATCGACGGGAGGCACCGTAACCCGTCCGCCGGAGTCGATGCTGCCCCAAAGCTCGGCCCGGGCCAGCCCGGAGAGGAACCTTCGCTCGGCTCCCCCGACACTCCTCCGGTAAGTGAACCCGAGCTCGTGATCGGCCCGCAGGATCCCGGTCACGCCGCGGCCCCCCTTAGCAGCATGCACCCGACATACGGGAGGGCGCCGACGCTGACGACCGCCACACCCGCCGAACCGACCTGGCGCGCCCCGGCCTGGCCCCGGAGCTGCAGGCAGGCTTCGTGGACGAAGCCGAGTCCGTGCAGGCGACCGGCCGAGAGCTGGCCGCCGTTCGTATTTATGGGCAGCGCACCTCCGAGCGATATGCGAGTGCCGCCATCGACGAACGCTCCGCTCTCACCCTGCGCGCAGAAGCCGAGCGCCTCCAGCCAGAGAAGGGTCAGAATGCTGAAGCCGTCGTAGAGCTCGGCAACCGCGACGTCTCGGGGCCGCAGGTCGGTGCGACTCCACATGTGGGCGGCGGCCCGCCGCCCGGGCTGGATGTCCAGATGCTGGGCGTAGTCGGGTCGGGCAGCCGGCGCCGTGCCGATCGCTTCGATGTAAACGGGCGGCTGAGCGCCGTCCCGGGCGTGGCTCACATGGGAAAGAACCAGGGCGGTGGAGCCGTCGCAGTGGACGTCGCAGTCGTAGAGGCAGAGGGGATCGGAGATCATCCGGGCGTCGAGATAGTCGGACAGGCTGAGCGGCTTCCGGAACAGGGCCTTGGGGTTGAGGGCGGCGTGACGGCGAGCAGTGAGAGCAATCTGCCCCAGCTGTTGGCGCGACGTCCCGTAGTCGTGGAAGTGCCGGCGGGCGAGCAGGGCGTAGCCTATAGGCGCCGGCCCCCCGCCGAACCCGGTGATCCAGGGGACCTGGCCGCTGTCCGCAAGGCCGACGCCGTGTCCGGTCAGGGCGCCCCGGGCCGATCCCTCGGTGACCGTTCGGTACACGACGGCGTGGCGGACCAGACCTGAGCTGATGGCCAGGGCGGCGTTTACCACGGGTCCGAGTTGAGCCGGGCCCTCGAAGTTGCCCATGAGGAGGTCCACCTCCAGCCCCATGGTGTCGGAGACCTCAGCTAGCGACGGGCCGGCGAAGCCCGGTCCGCCGAGCGATGTTCCGCCGCCGGGATAGCTGATCAGGGCACTGATGTCGCCGGGGGTCAGGCCGGCGTCGGCTATGGCATCACCGATTGCATCGACGGTGAGGCGAAGCGGGGATCGCCCTAGCCGCCGGCCGACGTCCGATTGCCCGATACCCGAGATGGTGACGTCGTCCTCGAACTTTCGCATCCCTGATCCGGAGAGTTGGTGGTGTCCGCAGGTTTCCTGAACCGGTGAGCCGCGTTCACCCGGCGAGGGTCTCCAGCAGGAGATGGGTGTCCTGCTGAAAGACCCTGATCTCGGAAATGAGCCCGTCGGCAAAGCCGAACAGCTCTACCACATCCACCGTGGCCCGGCGCTGGGTCGCTTTGGCGGTCCAGGTCTGGGTCGTGACCTGTACCACCGTTTGGCCGCACCCGAAGATCCGGGGGTTGTCGATCGTCCGGTCCCAGTGACGGCCGAACTGCTCGCCCATCTGTTTGACGCCGTCGAGGCCCCGGTGCCATCCGCCGTGGGGGAGCGAAGCCGGCTGCTCGACCCGAATGTCGGGGTGGAAGAGGAGGAAGGAGCGGGCGGGATCGCGGCTTTGAAAGCGGCGGGCCAGCTCCTCCACCACCTCCCGGGGGTCCCCGGTCCAGGTGGCAGGAGTTTGATCGGTTTCGCTCATCCAGGTTTCCTCCGCAGGCCGGAAAGAAGTAGTGAGTGTACACTCACCGGATTCTCCACCGGCCTTTTCGTATCACGCGAACTCGATCACACCACGAATGTTGGTGCCGGCATGCATGTCGTCGTAGCCGGCGTTTATTTCGTCCAGGTTGTACGTCCGGGTTACCAGCTCGTCCAGTTTGAGCTGACCTTGTCGGTACATCCACAGCAGCCTGGGCACGTCGCTCGAGGGCGACATCATCCCGTAAAGGCAACCCTGCAAGCGCTTCTGGAACATGGCCAGGAGGAACGGGCTGACAGGAATGCTCGACAGCGCCATGGGCGCCACCGCGGTGACCACGACTGTCCCCGCCTTACGAATGGAATCGAATGCCTGTCCCACGTGCTCGCCCGACAGCACTCCCACGGTCACGATGGTGGAGTCGGCTCCTTGCCCGTTGGTGAGCGAACGAGCCACGTCGGCCGCCTCCTCGATAGTCGAGAACGCGTCAGTCGCTCCTAAGCGCAGGGCGGCGTCGCGCTTCATCGCCACCGGATCGATCGCGATGACCCGGGCTGCCCCGGCGTGGGCGGCGCCCTGCACCGCGTTGATCCCAATGCCTCCGACACCCATGACAATTACCACCTGGCCCGGCTGCACCTGGGCGGCATTTACCGCGGATCCCCAGCCCGTCGGCACCCCGCAACCGAGCAGGGCGGCCGTTCGAAGCGGGATGTCGTTGTCGATCTTTATGCAAGACCATTCCGGCATGACGCTCACCTCGGAGAAGGCGCCGATCAGTGACGAGCGGGCGACGTCGCGGCCGTCATGGTGCATACGGAAAGTGCCGTCGAGTTGAGAGCCCTGCATGAGTAGGGCGCCTGTCTCGCACAGGTTCTGCATGCCGCGGCCACAGAACTGGCACCGGCCGCAGCCCGGGATGAACGAGGTGACGATGTGGTCGCCGGTCCGGAGGCCGCGCACTCCCGGGCCGACCGCCTCGATCACCCCCGCGCCCTCGTGGCCTCCGCAGTACGGGAAGTGCGAGACCTTTCCGTCCGCCTTGGCCACGTGGTCGTCCGAGTGGCACAGACCGGAAGCCACCATTCGCACCAGGACCTCGTGGTCTTCGGGCTCGTCGACCTCCACGTCGACCACCTGCCACTTGCCGGGCTGCTCCATCAGTAGTGCAGCTCTGCTTCTCATACTTCCCTCCTGTGACCCCGGGCCGTAGTTGTCGCCCTGGGGGACGTTTCAGCGGCCGGTGGGAAACCCCAGGTCCAGACGGTCGGAGGCCACCTCGGGCCAGCGAGAGGTGACGACCTTCGGCCGGGTGTAGAAGCGGATTCCTTCGGGGCCATAGATCGGGCTGTCACCGAAGATGGACGCTTTCCAGCCTCCGAACGAGTGGGACGCGACCGGAACCGGGATCGGGACATTCACCCCGACCATCCCCACCTTGACGGATCGCTCGAACCGCCGGGCCGCACCGCCGTCGCGGGTGAAGATTGCCACCCCGTTCCCGTAGGGATTGGAGTTGACGAGCTCGACGGCCCGGGCGAGGTCCGGAACGCGCACCACGCTGAGAACGGGCCCGAACACCTCGTCGTCGTAGACCTTCATCCCCGGGGCGACACCGTCGATGAGCGAGCATCCGAGAAAGAAGCCCTTCCTTTCGTCGGGGGCCGTCCCGTCCACGACGACCGTCGCGCCCTCAGCTGGAGCGCGGTCGACGTAGGACCTCACCCGGTCTCGGTGTTCGCGCGTGATCAAGGGCCCCATCATCGAGTCCGGGGCGTCGCCGGGGCCGATCACCACGTCAGGGATCCGGTCCTTCACCGCGCCGACCAGGTCGTCAGCAACCGAACCGACGGCGACCACGACCGAGATCGCCATGCACCGTTCGCCGGCTGAGCCGTACGCCGCGGACACTGCAGCGTCGGCGGCGATGCCGACGTCCGCGTCCGGCAGGACGATCATGTGGTTCTTGGCTCCCCCGAGGGCCTGCACCCGCTTTCCGTTGCGGGTACCGATGTCGTGCACGTGGCGGGCCACCGGGGTGCTCCCCACGAAGGACACGGCATCGACCCCGGGGTGGGTGAGCAGGGCGTTGACCGCTTCGGCATCTCCCTGGATCACGCTGAAGACGCCGTCCGGGAAGCCCGCCTGCTCGATGAGCTCCGCGAGCAGCAACGAGGGCGAGGGATCTTTCTCCGACGGCTTCAGCACAAATGCGTTCCCGCAGGCCAGCGCGTTCGACAGCATCCAAAGCGGCACCATGACCGGGAAGTTGAACGGGGTGATCCCCACCGCCACCCCCACCGGCTCGAGGACGGTGTGGACGTCGACGCCCGTCGACACCTGCGCGCTGTAGGAGCCCTTCAGCAGATTCGGGATCCCGCAGGCGAAGTCGACGCATTCGAGGCCGCGGGCTACCTCACCCAGGGCATCGGAAACGACCTTGCCGTGCTCTCTTGTCACCCGTCTCGCCAGGTCGTCGCGATGACGGTCGATCAAATCCCGGAGACGGAACAAGAGATTGGCCCGGGCCGTCAACGACGATTCGGCCCAGGCGACCGACGCGTCGGCGGCCGACTTGATCACATCGTCGACTTCGCTCGACGAGGCCAGGCTGACCTCGGCGATCTGCTCGCCTCGGGCCGGGTCATACACCGGTCCCACCCGGTCCGAGCTTCCGGTGACCGCTCGACCCTGGATCCAGTGCCCTATCGTATTCACCCTTAGAAAGTAACCGCTCACCCCATAGAACTGCAATACACCGGGTGTGAGAGGGTCCCGATTTCCCGGCAGGAGGAGCAAGCATCTCCCTCTTCAATGGCGTATTGTGGGTTTCCATGTCGCCGCCGAACCAACCGAGCAGTGGACCCCGGGGCCGCCGTGGCTAGGCAGGGTGGGGCACGCCGGGAGCGGAGTGGCGACACCCCCCGGGCCCGCCGGCTCACCGCAGAAGCCCGCAAGAGCTCGATCCTGAAAGCGGCCCGGCGGGCGTTCAGCGAGACGGGCGATGTCAACGGCACGACGATCAAGGTGATCGCCGAACGGGGCGGTATCAGCGAAGGGGTCATCTATCGCCACTTCGAGAGCAAGGATCAGCTGTTCTTCGAAGCGGTAGTCGAACCCCTCCGCAAGGCGGTCGACGATCTGGTGGCGGCGACCGAAGTGGTGGACCGGGACGAGCCTCTCACCCCCGAGCGGCAGGTACAGACCCTGAACGGGCTCTACCGCCAGCTCATTTCCACCCTGGACGAGGTTCTTCCCCTCCTCGGGCTGGTCCTCTTCGGGGACCCGAAGGTCGCCCGGCGGTTCTACCGGGACAACTTCGCGGTCGCCATGGACCGCCTGGCCCAGGCCTGGCAAGCGGTCGAGGACCGGTACGGATACGAGGGCGAATCGCCGGACATCTCGGCCCGGGCGGTGATGGGTACCGCCCTCATGATGGCGCTCGAGAGGCACCACAACGGCGATTTCGACATGGATCGGGCCATCAACCTGGCCAGCGAGGGCACGGTCCGGGGCTTCTTTCCCCGGATGGCTCCGACCCGCCTGCGCCGATCGTCGGCCGGCACCGCATAACAGGTTCGCAGGATTGCCGGCGGGTCAGTCGGGACGGACGTCGAAGCGGCCGTGGCGAAGCACCGTGACCTCTCCGGCACGCGCTTCGAAGGTGAACTCCCTCACAGCCTTGGCGTATTCCCGCGGTCGTACACGGTGACCTCGATGGGTTGTCCCGGGTAAGCCGGGGCGGAGAAGCGCGCCGCGACCCGTGCGACTCGGCCGGGATCGCCGTCCGCGGCCAGGCCGATCAAACCCCGGGTGGCGATACCGAGTGTGCCGAGGCCCTGGTTGATCTTCCCGGGGAACCCCTGCCGCCTGGCCACCTCGTCGTCAACATGGATGGGGTCGCGATCGCCGGATGCGCCGGCGTACCGGAATGTCTGGTCCCGGGTGGTGGCCAGAGTCACCCGGCCCACGAGGGACCGGCGCGCCTCATCCGGTACGGAGTGGTCGGGCGCCGGAGTGCCGCGAGCCGCCCCCCGGGTCGCCCCGATGAGCATCGAGATCCAACGTTGCTCGACGAGGAGCCCGCCGGCGTCGTCGACCGCACGCACCTGCTGCACCACGACCATGCCCGCTTTGGTGGGGATGGCACCGACTCGTTCGGCGGTGGTCTGGATCCGGGTCCCGGGGGTGATCGGCTTGTGGATCACTATCTCGTGCTCGCCGTGCACGACCGCCCGGGCGGCGCCGAGGATCGACGCGGGATGGGGCGGTAGGGCCTGGACGGCCGGAAGCGAAGCGGTCATGGCATAGGTCGGCGGGACCGCTGTCCCGTCGAGATAACGGGGGTTGTCGTCGTTGATGGCAAGGGCGAACGCGTACACCGCGTCGGGATCCACGTACGACGTCAGTGGACCGACACTGAGGCCGAGGGCCACGTGGGCGCTGTCCATAACCGCGTTTGCCCCGCCGCCGTCGGTCACGGTGAGCCCGGAGCCGGCATATCCCCCTGTTCGTCCGCGTTCGGCCGCGCCGCGGCGAGCAGCGGGCGAATAGCGGCGTCGACCTCGGACGCATCGGCCACCGGTGGCCCCGTGGGGCCGCGGCTCCAGCCCTCGGCGATCGCCAACCGGCGGCCGGAAGCTACGATCACCCGCCCGTTCACGTCGGCGGAGAGCGGCGACGCCAGCCATACCACCGCCGGCGATACCCACTTCGGGTCGAGGGTCCCGGAGCGAGCGTCGTCGGTCTCGCTCAGGACCGTCTCGGTCATCTGGGTCAGCGCCGTCGGGCAGACGGCGTTGACCGTGACCCCGTACCGGGCCAGCTCCATGCTGGCGATGATCGTGAACGAAGCTATGGCGCCCTTGGCCGCGCCATAGTTCGACTGCCCCACGTGCCCGTATAGTCCGACCGAAGACACGGTGTTGATGACCCGACCGTCGGTTGACTCCCCGGCCTTCGAGCGGTCCCGCCAGTACCTGGCCGCCTGCTGGGTGACCAGGAACGTGCCCTTCAGGTGGACCCGGAGCACGTCGTCCCAGTCGGATTCGTCCAGGTTTATGAGCATGCGGTCACGGGTGATCCCGGCGTTGTTGACGACCGCGTCGAGACGACCCCAGCGATCGAGAGCGGTGGTGAGCAGGGCGGAGGCGCCGTCGGCGGTCGACGCGTCACCGACGTGGCCGGTCGCCTCGCCTCCGGACGCGGTCAGTACATCGACGACCTCGCCGACGACCTGGCGGTCGACGTCGTTCACCACAACCCTCGCCCCGTGCGCGACCAGGGCCTCGGCGTGGGCCCGGCCTATGCCCCGGCCGGCTCCGGTGACGGTGCAGACCCGGCCCTCACAGATACCGTTCACGGCTCGGGACCGGATTCGGTCAGGCCGCGACCCCGGCGGTGCGCGCACCGTAGGTGACGCCGAGATCTCCACCGACATCGTGGCGGTGGAGCTCGGGTACGACCTCTTCGGCGAAGAGCTCGAACGACGCCTGTGCCTCATCGGCGGGCATTCCGCCGAAGACCAGCGGGCAGACCAGCCCGCCGGCATCGGTCCTCTCGACGTAGCTGAGCAGCTTCTCGGTCACCTGCTCGGGCGTCCCCCAGACCTGGAGATCGGCGAGGAAACCGTTGAACCGGTCGATGCCGTGCTTGGCGATGTTGTTGGCGAGGGCGCCGTAGTACTCGTAGCCCTCGATCTCAGCAAAGCCGACGTTGTCGAACTCGTAGTGCTCCACAGTGGAGCGGGCCCAACGCTGCATGTAGACGTGGCGCATGCGCTCGACCTGGGCCGGGTCTTTGCTCACACCGGCCACGATTACCAGTACCGGTTTCGGCGCCTCGGATCCGTTCAACTCCAGGTACCTGGTCCGGTAAGCCTGAAGCTCGGCCTGGGTGGTCTCCCAGGGCTTCTGGGCGATCACGAGCAGCCCCACCCCCATGTGGGCCATAATCTCCATCGACTCCGGTGACACGGCCGACGCGAACGTCCGACCCTTGAAGCTGGCGAGCGGTTGGGGCCGGATCTCCACCCGCGGCTGCTTGTACAGCTCGCCGTCGTACTCCAGAACGCCGGTCTCGAGGGCTCCGAGCAGGGCCTCGCTGTATTCCTTGAACCGCCGCCGCGACTCGCTCATCGGCACCCGGAAACCGAGGAACTCCTTCCGGCCGAGCCCCCGTCCCAGGCCCAGGATGGCCCGACCGTCCGAGATGTGATCGAGGACGGTGAACTGCTCCGCGACCCGCGCCGGGTCGTGCCAGGGCAGCACGGTCACGAATGTGCCGAGCTTCACCCGGGATGTCTGGGCGGCCAGCCACGAAAGGATCATCGACTGCTGTGACGTCAGTTGGTAGTCCGAGAAGTGGTGCTCAGATACCCACACCGAGTCGAGGCCGACCTCCTCGGCTCGCCGGGCCAGACCCAGTTCGAGGCGGTAGACGTCGGCGTCGCTGACCTTGCGATCGAGGTTCGCCATCTGAAGACCCAGGCCTACGTGCATGAGTACTTACTTATCACAACTCGGCGATGAGCGCCAGCGCGCCCGGTCTGACGGCCCCCAATTCGCGGTCATTTCACGCGGCGTGAAGGCCCATGTCAGCGCTCCAACTCATGGCTCGGCCCAGAACGTGTCCCAGGTCGGAAATCCGTCGGGGAGCAGCGTGGCGGGCAGGGGATCGTGGCCGACATTCACCCCACCGCCATAAGTGGGGCGCTCGAGCGCGTCGACGAGGTACCAGCGGTTGAACCGGCGCCGGGCGAAACACCACTGCTCCTCTACGCGGCGGTAGTCGTCCCAGTATTGGATCTTGCCGTGCTGCCAGTCGCCTGTCGCCGGCCGCTCGAGCTCATCCTGGCAGTAGACGACGCCGCGGGCATGATCCTGATCGTCGAAGTCGATCACGTGGTTGCCGACGAAGTGCACGGACACCCGCATGCCCCTGAGGATCGTCGCGAACCAGCCTTTGAGCGCGTCGCGGCCGGTTTGTTCCTTTCCCACCTTCACGTCAGGGGAGAAAAGTGAGACGAGCGAGTCCAGGTCGCGCGAGTCGACAGCCAGGGCGTATCGGACCGCCAGCTGGTGGATGGCCGCGAGCGATTCCAGGCGATCCAGCCGCTCCTCCGATGTAGACGGCTGCCAGGATCCGAGCAGGGATACCTCGGAGATCATGGGCGAAGTGTGGCACAGTCTCCCGTGCCCCCAGTCATTCGGCCCAAGGAGGTTGCGGAGTGCCAGCTTTGAACATCAACGGCGGCGACGTGGTGTATGAGCTTCTTGGCGAAGGTGGAGCGCCCTTGATCGTTCTGACACCTGGCGGGAGATTCAGCAAGGATATTCCGGGATTACGGCCATTGGCGGAGGCGCTGTGTGCGGGAGGCATGCGGGTCTTGCTCTGGGATCGCCCGAATTGCGGACAGTCGGACGTTCAGTTCTATGGCCAGACCGAATCGCACATGAGGGCCGAGACGCTCCACAAGCTGCTGACCACCCTGGACCTGGCTCCGTGCGTGATCGCGGGTGGATCCGGTGGCGCTCGCGACTCCCTGTTGACCGCGATGCTGTATCCAGAGCTGGCGACGAAGGTCTGTGTGTGGAATATCGTCGGCGGGATCTACGGCACATTTGCCCTCGGGGCCTATTACATCGTGCCCAGCGTTCGAGCCGTCCGGACCCGGGGCATGGAGGCCGTGATCGAGTTGCCCGAATGGCAGACGCTCATCGAGGCAAATCCCGGCAACCGGGAGCGACTGCTCGGTCTCGATCCCGCCGAATTCGAGCGAGTCATGTTGCGCTGGCTTGTGGCCTTTGTGCCGAAATCAGGGCAAACCATTCCCGGGGTCGACGACTGGTTGTTCGAACGGATCAAGGTTCCCACCCTGATCATCCGCGGGGGTGCGAAAGATATCGACCATCCCAAGCGAACCTCGCTGGAAGTTAGCTGCCTGATAGAAGGCTCGACCCTGATCGAGCCACCGTGGCGAGAGGACGCATGGGAACATGCCGCCCGGGAGCGACACAAGTACGACCGGTACATCATGTTCGACACATGGCCGCTGGCGGCCCCCGCCCTCCTCGATTTCATTGGACGGTCATAGCCGATCGATCAGCCTTCGGGGGCCGGCCAGGTGATTTTCGCGAACGCTCGGTGAAGACGGAGAGATCGTTATGGGCACCGACAACACCACGACCCGCATCGTCGAGCTGGCCGCAGAAGAATGGCCCGACACGGAGGCCGTGGTCGACGGCGACGTTCGTCTGACCTTTGCTGAACTGCAGCGGAGAGTCGCGGCTGCCGCGGGCGCGGCCATGGCCGCCGGAATCACCAAAGGAGACCGGGCGGCGATTTGGGCCCCCAACTCCTGGCAGTGGATAGTCGCCGCCCTCGGTGTCCAGGCCGCGGGCGGTGTGGTAGTCCCCATGACCACCCGGTACAAGGGGGACGAGGCGGCCTATGTGCTGCAACGGACAGAGGCCCGGCTTCTGTTCACGGTTCAGGGCTTCCTTGGGATCGACTACGTGGGCTTGCTGGACGGTCGGGACACGTGCGTGGAGCGGACTGTGGTATTCGGCTCGCCGTCATGGGATGAATATCTCGACGGCAGGCTCGAAGCCGATCCACCTCTGGTGACCGACGAGGACCTGTCCGACATCATTTTTACGTCCGGGACAACAGGGCGGCCCAAGGGGGTGCTGGCGACCCACAGTCAGACAGTGAGCGTGCCTCGAGCATGGGCCAAATGCGTGGGGCTTCGGCCCGGCGACCGCTACCTCCTGGTCAGCCCGTTTTCCCACATATCAGGCTACAAGTGCGGTTTCATCGGGGCCATCCTCACCGGCTCGACCACATATCCGCTGGTCGTGGCCGACGTACCCGTCCTCCTCGACCTGGTGAGTCGCGAACGCATAACGATGCTGCCGGGTACGCCGAGTCTGTTTCAATCGATTCTCAACTACCCAGGGCGGGAGTCCTACGACACCTCGTCGCTGCGACTGTCGGCTATCGGGGCCGCATCTGTTCCGGTTGAGCTGGTTAAGCGCATGAAGACCGAGCTCTTCGACACGGTCATTACCGGTTATGGCCTCACTGAGACCACCGGCGTCTCTTCGATGTCGCGCTTCGACGATTCGCCCGAGATCATCTCGCGCACGGTCGGCCGCCCCCTCCCGGGTGTAGAGATCCGCGTAGTCGACGACGCCGGGATCGATGTCTCACCCGGAGTTGCCGGTGAGGTCGTGGTACGGGGCTACAACGTCATGAAGGGTTACCTCGACGCGCCGCAGGCGACGGCTGAGGCCATCGATCCACAAGGGTGGTTGCACACCGGCGACGTCGGCACCATGGACCGGGCGGGGTATCTTGCCATCACCGATCGCTTGAAGGACATGTACATCGTCGGGGGCTTCAACGCCTACCCGGCGGAGATCGAAGCCGCGCTTCTTCGCCACCCTGATGTTGCCATGGTCGCGGTGATCGGGGTTCCCGACGAACGTCTCGGCGAGGTCGGAATGGCGTTTGTCGTGCCGAAGTCGGGGTCGTCGACCACAGAGCAAGAGATCATCGATTGGTCACGACAGGAGATGGCCAATTACAAGGTCCCCCGCCGGGTCGCCATCGTCGAGGCGCTGCCGCTGAACGCCGCGGGCAAGGTGATGAAGCCTGAGCTGCGCGCCTCGGTCCACTCGGTCGACTGAGGCACCGTGCCCTCTGCCTGCGGCGTGCCGCTTGGTGGCGATGGCGCCAGCTGGTTGCGGAGGTCGGGGGGAAAGGGGCCAGAGAGCCTCCGACGATCACACCGCCGCCAGCGGAGCATGGTCGGCGAGCAACGGGGCGAGCTGCGTGCAAATGACGCGGACGTGATCGGCAACCATGTGCTGCGGCATGCCGGAGATGGACGCCCACACGTATACCGTCTCGACCGGAGCGCCCTTCGTATGCTCTCTGACCCAGGTGGCCATCTCGTCTGGAGTCCCGTAGGCGAAGTACGACAGTGGGCCACGCGGTTCGCGATGGCGGAGTTTGTCGGGGTCGACCGGCCGGGGCAACGGCTCAGCTGTCCCTTCGACCATCATCCGGCGATAGGAGTCCAGCTGGTGGGACAGGTGTTTGGCTACCACCGGCCAATCCCGCTCCGGATCCAGGGACACCCAGCCCTGGACCCCGCCGGCCATCCGGCCGGTCTCTGCCCCATGACCCGCCTCAACCAGTGCGTCGCGGTACGGGGGCCAGAGGGTCGGGTCGAAGGTGAGTAGTCCTTCCCCGAGTAGGCCGGCCCGGCGGGCGCCCTTGGGCCCCTGGTAACCCATCCAGATCGGCACCCGATCCTGGATCGGCTGAGGAGTCACCCCGCCGTAGGACAACAGGCGACGAACGGCGCGCGCTCGCTCGTCGGTATCGGTATACCTCGTCGACAGGTCAGCGCCGTACAACTCGAACTCGGGGCCCCGATAGCCGGCGCCGAGGCCCAGCTCCAGCCGGCCGGCGCTGATGATGTCGACGATGGCCGCTTGCTCGGCCAACTCGACGGGATGGTGCAAGGGGGCGACGACGACGCCGGTGCCGAGGCGAACCTGCTTCGTCCGCGCCGCTATCGCCGCGGCGAAGGTGAGCGGCTGCGGCAGGTAACCATCATCGAAGAGATGGTGCTCTGTCAGCCAGATCGAATGGCAACCGAGCCGATCGGCCTCTTCGCACACCTCGAGAGTGAAGCCATACAACTCGTCCCAGGGGACTCGCCACTCATGTGGGTTCCTCAGGTCCAGGTACAAGCCGACGTTCACAGAGCGATTGTGCCATCTACCCGATCACCCGCCGGTCCTTGAGCGACCCCAGCTCATCCCAGGAAAGCCCCATCTCCAGAAGCACCACCTCGGTGTGCTCGCCGAGTTCGGGTGCCCGCTCGGCCCGGCCCGGCCGGCCGTCGAACTGCAACGGGGTGGGCACGACCGGTAGCACGTTCCCGACTCCGAGGTCGATGTCCTGCAGATAGCCGTTGGCCCGGACCTGGGGGTCGCCGGCCAGGTCGGCGGGCCGCAGCGACGGGACCCATTCGCCTTCGAATGCGGCCAGCACCTGGCACCACTCGTCGAACGACCTTGCGGCGAAGACCCGGTCGAGCCATTCCACGCAATCGCGAGCGTTCTCCCGGCGGGCGGACAGGTCGGCGAAGCGGGGGTCCGCGGCCATCTCCGGGTGGCCCAGGGCCAGGCACAGGCCCGGCCAATGGCGATCCGGGCTGAGCATCTGGAGCACGATGAACCGACCGTCGGAAGTGCGGTAAGGAAGCATCAGCGGGTTCCAGGTGGCGTGGCGGACGGGCCGGGAGGGCGGCGGACCGGCCGGGGCGACCAGGGCGTTCATGACCTCCATCTGTACCTGCCACATTCCTGAAGCCAGGAGGGAGGCCTCGATCACGGCCGGCTTGCCGGTAACGGCCCGCTGGTAGAGCGCGGTGCCGATGGCGCCGGCGATGGACAGCCCCCCCACCACGTCGCCGAACGCGGCGGGGGGTATGGGCGGGAACTCCTCGCTCGGTGCGGCCAGAATCTGCTGCATCCCGCTTCGCGCCCAGTAGGCGCCGGCGTCGTAGCCGCCCCGTCCGGAATCAGGCCCGGCCGGGCCGAACGCGGTGCCGCTCACGTAGATCGCCACCGGGTTGTCCGCCCGAACGTCGTCGACTTCGATCCGCAACTGCCGGCGGCCATCCGGTCGGAGATTGGTGATGAAGACGTCGGCGGACCGGAGCATCCGGGACAGAAGCGAGCGACCGTCCGGGTGCTTCAAGTCGAGGCCGACGGATCGCTTGCCCCGGTTGGCCGCCTGGAACTGGACGTCGACCCCGGCGTGCACCTTGTGCAAGCCGGCGGTCACCAGCCCTCGGTACGGATCGCCGGTCTCAGGATGCTCGATCTTGACCACTTGCGCGCCCCATTCAGCGAGGACTGCGCCCGCCATCGGAACGAACACGTGGGTGGCCACTTCGAGGACCCGGACTCCGGTCAACGGCTGGCTCATGGACCGCGAACCGTAGCCTCGGCGGAGCAGTCCGAGAGCTTCCGGGAGTCATGCAGCGGCGGGCAGGCCGGGCGGACCCGCCCTGCCTCGTCCCTGCCGGCTTGACCTACAGTCATCCCGTGGGCCTGGTCACGTCCCGAGGAGTCGAGCACCTGAGCCTCACTGTCGCCGACCTCGATGAGGCCACGGCGTTCTTCACTGGAGTGTTCGGGTGCCGGGTCCTGTACACCATGGGTCCGTTCGAAAACCGCAGGGAACCGTTCATGCGCGTGATCGCCAACGCTGACGTACGGTCCGTGGTCCACCACGTCCGCGTCCTGCGCAGTCCCTTCCTGAACATCGAGCTGTTCCAGGTGAGCACACCCCGCCAGCGGCTCCTGTGGCCCGATCTGCTGGACGTCGGCGGGTGGGGGCTGGTGGCGGCGGTCGAGGACGTCGAGCAGGCCCGTGCCTTTCTCGACAGCCGGGACCTGTACCCGCTCGGCGAGAGCCGGTACCTGACCCCGTTCGGCCTGCACTTCGAAGTGGCCGAGCCGGGCCGGCCGGTCCCGGAGCCGTCCTGGCATCCCGATCCGGGGGGGCTGCCGGGATTCCAGGGTTTCGAGCGCCTGCGGGTCACCGTCGCCGACCTGGACGAGGCGACGGCGGCTCTCGAGGGCGTGCTCGGCCTGGACCGGCTCGACGATGTCGAGCCGTGGGCGCCGGGAGGTCCGGACGGGGGGCTACGGGCCTTCGCCAACGTCGACGCCAGGGCCTGTCCGGCCCGGGCCCGGGCCTTCAGGGCCCACCGTCTCGACGTCGAGCTGACCGAATGTCCGCCCTACCCGGGCCAGACCCGGGATTGGCCGGCCATGTTCGACATCGGGGGCTGGCACCTGGCGTTCTACGTCGACGACATCGACGCCGAGTTCGAGAGTCTGCTGGCGAGGGACCTTCACGTCCTTGGGCGCAAGAAGCCGGCGTACCACTACGAGGCGGGCGAGGAGGCCTACACCCTCCACGCCCTGGCCCCGTTCGGGCTGTACTTCGAGCTGGTCACCTACCCCCACGGCCGGCACCTCGAGGCCGAGCACGCCGCCCCGGCCTGGCATCCGGGCCGCACCTGACGCCTGCCCGGCGCCTGCCCGGCGCCTGACGCCCGCCTGGCGGTAACAACCCTGCTCCTCGCGACGTGGACAAGTAAGCGAGCGTTTGCTATCTTAGAAGAGGCCGTCAGTGCGCCGGAGGTGGCGGGACGCGATCGTTTCCTCCGCCACCCGGCGGGGACCGGCAACGGCCGCGAGGTTGTACGATCAGAGGTAAGCGTTCGCTTTCTTTCGTGGCGGCGCAGGAGTTAGGGAGGTCACATGGCGCTGAACTGGTTCGTATCGGTCGACGACCACCTCATAGAGCCGGCCCGGCTCTGGCAGGAGCGCCTCCCGAAGCGGTGGCGCGACACCGGTCCCCGGATCGTGCGCGATGGCGACTCCGAGTTCTGGGTCTACGAGGACCGCCAGATCGTCACGACCGGCTTGAACGCGGTCGCCGGAAAGCGCCGGGAGGAGTTCTCCCCCGAGCCGATCACCTACGAGGACATGCGGCCGGGCTGTTACGAGCCGGCGGAGCGGGTCGCCGACATGAACCAGGGCTTTGTGCTGTCTTCGTTGCTCTTCCCCTCCTTCCCCCGTTACTGCGGCCAGGTCTTCAACGAGGCCCAGGACAAGGAGCTCGCCCTCCTGTGCGTCCAGGCGTGGAACGACTTCATCCTGGAAGAGTTCGCCGGCGACTTCCCCGGCCGGTTCATTCCCATGATGATCATTCCGCTGTGGGACCCCGCGGCGGCGGTCGGGGAGATCGAACGTACGGCCACGCGGGGCGCCAAATCCATCGCCTTCTCCGAGAACCCCACCAAGCTCGGCCTGCCGTCGATCCACACCGACTACTGGCAGCCGGTCTTCCGCGCCGCCGAGGAGGCCAATCTGGTCCTGTCGATGCACGTGGGGTCGTCGTCGAATCTGATTCGCACCTCCGACGACATGCCGACGCTCGCGTTCATGGCCTACTCCGCGGCGGCCAATCAGGCCGGGACTCTCCTCGACTGGCTGTTCAGCGGCAACTTCGAGCGCCTACCAAACCTCAAGATCGCACTCTCGGAGGGCTCAATCGGCTGGATTCCGTACTTCCTGGAGCGGGCCGAGCAGGTCGTCGACAAGCAGCGGTTCTGGGCGTCTCGATTCGACATCAACATGAACCCGAGCCACGATCGGGGCGAAGCCAAAGGCGAGGCCCGTTTCTCACTCGATACCGACATCCGCCGGCTTTTCCACGATCACGTCTACGGGACGTTCATCGAGGATCAGGCCGGGTTGCGGCTGCTCGACATCATCGGCGAGGACAACGTGATGCTCGAGTGCGACTATCCCCACTCGGACTCCACCTGGCCGGAATCGATCAGCTTGGCCCGCAAGTGGCTGGGGCACCTCCCTGACGAGGTCCAGCACAAGATCGCCGTGGGCAATGCGGCCCGGGTCTACAACTTCACCCCGGCAGACCCGGCCACCATCGCGGTATAATAATAAGTGAGCGATCATTCTCTCAGCAAAGGAGCCGTGCGACCATGGCGACGGTGACCAGTGACCACGACGTGTCGGCCGTCCCGCTATACCAGCGGTACGCGGTGGCCGACGTCGACTCCCACATCATCGAGCCGCCCGATCTCTGGACGTCGCGTGTGTCCTCCAAGTGGGGCGATCTCGTGCCGCACGTCAGGTATCACGAACGGCGGGGCGAGGAGATCTGGTACATAGGCGACAAGAAGCTGTTTGGCGTCGGCGCCTTCGCCCAGGCCGGGTGGAAGGAATTTCCGCCCTCACACCCCAGGCGCATGAGCGAGGCTCTCCCCGCCGCCGTAGACCCGAAGGCCCGTCTGGCCTACATGGACGAGCACGGTATCTACTACCAGTTGCTCTACTGCAACATCCTCGGATTCCACAGCCACGTCTTCCTAAGCGAGATGGAGCCCGCGCTGGCCACCGATTGCGTCCGGGCCTACAACGACTGGCTGGCCGAGTTCGCCTCGACCGATCCCCGCCGCCTGATTCCGATGATGATGCTCCCGTTCTGGGACATCGAGGCCTCGATGAAGGAGATGAGGCGGGCCTACGAACTGGGCCACAAAGGCGTCCTGTTCGCAGCCCGCTACGACAAGGTGGGCCTGCCGAGGCTGATGGACGACCACTGGGAGCCCCTGCTCAGCCAGGCCCAGGAGATGGGGTTGAGCCTGAACTTCCACGTCGGGTTTCTGGCCTCCAGCGACGACCTGAAGGGCGCCGTCGACCAGTCCAAGAAACTGGACTTCACCAGAGAGAGCTCACTCGTCCTGCTCGGGAACGCCCAGAACGTCGCCGAGGTGGTGCTGAGCGGAGTCTGCCACCGTTACCCGAAGCTCAACTTCGTGTCGGTGGAAAACGGGGCAGGGTGGCTGCCTTTCCTCGGTGAGAGCATGGACTGGCAGTGGCTGAACGTGGGCGCCCACAAGGACTACCCCGAGCGTCTGCTGCCGAGCGAGTACATGAGGCGACAGATCTACGGCATGTACTGGTTCGAGCGGGCGGCGGTTCGTTCGGTGCTCGACCTGCTCGAGGACAACCTGATGTTCGAGTCCGACTTCCCTCACGCCACCAGTCTCTCGCCCGGTCCGGCATCCGAATCTCCGAGCCCGCGGGTCGTGATCGAGGAATCCCTCGCTGGTGTCCCCGACCGGGTGGTGGGCAAGGTCCTGCAGTACACCGCCACCCGGCTCTATAACCTGGAACCGCCGGTTCGAAACTGAACCTCCTCGTGCCGCTCGGCCGGGGCCGGGCGAGGCTCGCGGCGGGCACCCGACCCATCAGACGATCACGGTGCGGATGCCCTCCGCCCGGTTCAGCAGATCGATGCCGTCGTTGATCTGGTCCAGCTTGATCCGGTTGGACACCATGGAGTCGAGGCGCAGCTGGCCCGCTTCGGCCAGGCGGACGAAGCGGGGCATGTCCCGGAGTACTTGAGATCCGCCTACGACCGAGCCGGCGAGGCGCTTACCCGAGAAGACCGCCCGTATGGCCGGGAGGCTCAAGATCGTGTCCTTGGCCGGCATGCCGACCAGAGTTACTGTTCCTTCCGCTCGGGCCATGTCGAACGCCTGCACCATCAACTCGGGCAACCCGACGACCTCGAATGTGAAGTCGGCGCCGCGGCCGCCGGTCAGCGCCCGAACCTGCTCCACCGGGTCGGCCTCGGCCGGATCGAGGGCGTGGGTGGCCCCCACCTGAAGGCTGGCGTCGCGCCGGCCTTTGGCCAGATCCAGGGCGATGATGGTGGAGGCCCCGGCAATCCGGGCTCCCTGTATCACCGACTGGCCCACTCCACCGCACCCGATGACGGCCACGGAGGAGCCCGGCCTTACCTGCGCGGTGTTCAGTGCGGCGCCCAATCCGGTCGTCACGCCGCAGCCGAGCAGGGCCAGCTGTTCGTCCGGCAGCGACGTGGCGACGGGCACGAGGGACGCCTCGTCCACGACCATGGCCTCGGCGAACGTGCCGCAACCGCAGACCGCCGGCGCCATCTGACCCGATCCCACCTTGAACCGGAGGGCCGCCTGCACCTTCGGGCCCAGCTCGCAGTGGTTGGACATCTCGTTTATGCACCACCAGCAGCTGCCGCACGCCGGCGAAACCGATGCCAAAACCCGATCCCCGACCTTGACCCGTCGCACCTCCGAACCTATCTCCTCCACCGTCCCGCACGCTTCGTGGCCCGGGACGATAGGGAGAGGCAGGGCCGACTGCCCATTGATGACCGTGATGTCGGTGTGGCATATGCCGCTGACGGCGATACGAACAAGGGCGTCTCGCGGCCCGATGGCCGGCACCTGGAGGTCCTCGACGACGAGCGGGGTACCCGGTTGGTAGGCGACGGCTGCTCTCATCGATTATCTCCTTCGCTTGTCAGCGGGCAACAGCCCGTGGTCCGCGGTCCTGTCCAACGTTGCGAGGAAGTGGGAACGGTGGAATCATAGCGGCGTGCATGAAAGTAAGCGCCCTCTTACATCAGGTCGACCCGGGGACTGATGGCGCCGGATCTGGCTGGGGCGTTTCGGTCCTTTGATCTGCAGGGGCGGGTTGTGATCGTCACCGGCGGTTCATCAGGTCTCGGGGAGGGCCTGGCGAAAGCTCTCGCCGGGGCCGGGGCTCGGGTGGCCGTGGTGGCCCGCCGACGAGAGCGCCTGGTGGCCCTGGCCGAGCAGATCGACGGCCTGGCGATCAGCTGCGACCTGACCGACGACGACCAGCCCTCGCTCATCGTCCAGGAGGTGGCCGACAAGCTCGGCAAGCCCGAGATCTTGGTCAACGCGGCGGGGAACATATTTACCCACAACCCGGCGGAGGAGGAGCCGCTGAGCGCCATCGTGCAGACTCTGCATCTCAACCTGGTGGTGCCCTTCCGGCTGGCGCAGGAGGTCTTCCCGCACATGGTGGCGGCGGGCCGGGGATCCATTATCAACATCTCGTCGATAAGCGGTCACGTGGGCGTTCCAGGCATCCCCCAGGCGTCATATGCGGCCAGCAAGCTGGGTCTGTCCGGGTTGACCGCCGAGCTGGCTGTCCAGTGGGCCCGTCATTCGATCCGGGTCAACACCGTGGCGCCCGGTTTTTTTCGCAGTGAGATCACCGCCGAGCTGTACGACGACGAGCGGGGCGGTTCGTGGCTCCGGCGCAACACCCCGCTCCCGCACTCGGGGACCGTCGAGGACTTCGCCGGAGCGGTTCTGTGGCTGGCCAGCGACGCCGGTCGCTACGTGACCGGGCAGACAATCGTGGTCGATGGTGGTTGGACCGCCAAGTGACCGTGGTGCCAAGTGATGGTGTAGTGGGGACTTTCCTTTATAGGACGCCGGGCCGGCCGGGGCGCGGCGTCGGATCAACCCGGTGGGGGTGAGGGCGGCATGGACTTCGATATGGGCGAGCAGGTGACGGCGCTGCGCAGAGAGCTCCGGCATCTGGTTAAGGAGCACGTTCCGACCGATTTCCTGGGGGCGTTCACCAGCGATCCGAGTGATCTGGAGGTGGCTCAACGGTTCTGCCGGCTGCTCGCCGAGCAGGGCCTGCTCTGCATGGCCTGGCCGGAGGAATGGGGCGGGAGAGGCGCCTCTCTCTGGGAGCAGACCGCGGTTCGTGAGGAGATGTGGGCCCACCACGAACCTCGGGGCGCTCAGTACATGGGAGTCAATTGGGTGGGGCCGACGATCATGCGGCACGGGTCACCCGAACAGCAACGTCAGCACCTTCCGGCCATCGCCCGGGGAGAAGTTATCTGGTGCCAGGGCTTCAGCGAGCCCAACGCCGGCTCTGATCTGGCGTCGCTGCAGACCGCAGCCCGGCGGGATGGTGACGGCTGGCGGGTGTCGGGCCAGAAGATCTGGACGTCGTACGCCACCATGGCCCAGTGGTGTTTCCTCTTGGCCCGCACGTCGAAGGAGGAAAAGAAGCAGCGCGGCCTCACCATCTTCCTTGTCCCAATGTCGGCCCCGGGCATCGAAGTTCGTCCGATCGATTGCATGATGGGACCGCACCACCTGAACGAGGTTTTCTTCGACGAGGTCTGGCTGACCGATGATGACGTCCTCGGGCCAATCGGAGAGGGCTGGAGGGTGGTCCAGGAGGTTCTGTCCTTCGAGCGGGTCGGCATAGCCCGCTACGCCCGATGCGAACGACTGCTGCAATGGGCTCCCGTGGTACTCGGAGATCAATGGGAAGCGCTGCCCCAGGAGCTACGGAGCCGCTGGGCCCGGATGATGATCCACGCCCGGCGGGCCCGCCTGCTCGCCTACCGGGTCGTGGACATGCAGAGCAGCGGTCGGGTGAACCCCGGTGACGCGGCTACCTACCGGATCGCGGTGACCCGGCTCGATCAGGAAAGCGCCGACGTGCTCATGGATATCACCGGGATGGCTTCGCTCGACGATGAACAGGGTCAGCGTTTCAAGCGGGCGGTCGAGGATCACTGGCGCTACTCGGTTTCAGCGACAGTGGCGTCCGGGAGCATCGAGGTTCAGCGCATCCTTCTGGCTCGATCCTTGATGGCGCCTCCGTCGTGAAACTGGAGCTGTGCGACGAGGCCGTCGCGTTCGGCCGTTCGGCCCACGGCGCGCTGGAATCGGCCGGTGGAGATCAGCTGGTCCAGATGGGGGAGAAGGAACCGGCCCGGCGCCAGGAGGTGATCGCGGGCGTCCTGGAGGAGCTGGGGGCATGGCAGCTCGATCCTCGCGCCGGCGCCGACGAGCTCGAGGCAGCCGCCGCCCTTTGCCGCACTGCGGGCTACTGGGCCCTCAGCTATCCCGTGGCCGAGCGACTCTGCCGCCCTCTCGACCTGGAGGTCGACGGCCTGATCGTCGTGGCCGACAAAGAGCCCGCGGCCCCGGTAGGCGCTCTCGACCTGCGATGGGCTGCGGTGACCCTGGACGGAGCCCGCAGCCGGGCCCGCCCGAGACCGCTCGCCGGCACTCCTCGCAAGACGGCGTTCGTGACCGGGTTGGAGCTGGAGGCGGTGGATCCCGGCGATGCCAGGGACACGGCTCTCGGCCTGGTCCTGCCCGGTTGGACGCTGCTCGGGATGCTGGACCGGGCCATGGAGCTCACCCGGGCGTACGTGCTGGATCGTCAGCAGTTCGGCCAACCGCTTGCGGCGTTCCAGGGGGTGCAGTTTCAGCTGACCGACGCCGAGGTCGAGCGGGCGGGCCTGGAGGAACTGGCCAAATACACCCTCTGGAGCGTCCAGGTGGAACGGTGTGAGGCTCTGCCCGACGCGCTGGCTCTTCGGTTGGCCGCCATCGAAGCTGCCGACACCGTCTTCCGGGTGGCCCACCAGCTGCATGGAGCCATCGGGTTCTGTGACGAAACCACGCTGTCGTGGATCTCGCGTTACAGCGTCCCTTTACGCCGGTTGCCCTTCGGACTCTCGGCGACGCGCGACGAGCTGACCCGCCGTCTGGGCCGGCAGGGCTTGTCGGGTCTGTTCGATACGGGATCGGACGAGTGAGCGACGGCGTAGGGCCGGATGCGGAGGCGTTCAGAGAGCAGGTCCGGCAGTGGTGCGCTCACCATGTCCCCGAGGGCTGGAGGCAGGCGCAGACCGGCGCGTCTGACGGCGACTTTGTCTCGTTTCAGAAGGCCTGGTTCCAGGAGCTGCGGGACGCCGGTTACGCCGTACCCCACTGGCCGAAGGAATGGGGCGGAGGCATGTCCGCGGCCGAGCAGGTGGTTCTTTACCAGGAGCTGGCGGCTTTCGACGCACCGAGGCTGGTGCTGGCGTTCGTGGCGATCCACCATGCGGCGTCAACTCTGCTGGCGGCCGGCACGGAGGAGCAGCGGCAACGGCACCTACCCGCCATACTCGCAGGCGAGATCTGGGTGCAGGGCTTCTCGGAGCCGGAGGCCGGGTCCGACCTGGCCAGTCTGAGGACCGCGGCGCGCCGAAAGGGTGACCACTACGTCGTCAACGGGGAAAAGCTGTGGGCCAGCGGCGCGGCCCACTCCGACCGGTGCCTCCTTCTCGCCCGCACCGACCCCTCGGCCCCGAAGCGGCACGGCATCTCCTACTTCCTCCTGGACATGCAGGCGCCGGGTATCGAGGTACGGCCGATCAAGAACGCCAACGGCGAGTCCCACTTCTGCGAGATCTTCCTCGACGACGTGGTGATACCCGCCAGTGACCTGGTGGGGCCGGAGAACGGCGGCTGGCAGGTGGCGCAGAAGACGCTCAGTGCCGAGCGAGGGATGACGATGCTGGAACTGGCCGAACGCCTCGGCCAGGCCGGATTCAAGTGGCTGGTGCAGACCTGCGCGGCGCCGCGACCGTCCGGGGTTCGTCCGATCGACGAGTCCTCGGTCAGGGACCGGCTGGCTGTCTTCGAGACCGAGATCAGCGCGTTGCGCAGCATGTGCCTGCGGCTGGTCAAGGCCCATGAGGCTGGGACGGCCGGGCCGGCCGACGCCTCGATCGTGAAGCTGTACTACAGCGAGCTGTTGCAGCGAATGATGGGCTTCGGTGCGGACACCGCTGGGCTGGCCGCTCACGCCGTGCTGCACAAGCCGGCCTCCAGCGGGTGGGAGTCAGGGGCGTGGGTTCTCGATTTCGTCGGCTCGTGGGAGTGGACGATCCCCGGGGGCACGAGCGAGATCCAGCGGACCATCATCGGCGAGCGGGGGCTGGGCCTGCCGCGAGAGCCGATCGCCGGCGCATGAACGCCGACTACGCGGACTTCCACGATGACCTGCGGGCGATCGCCAGGGAGATCCTTGGCCCGGCCAGTCCGCTCGTGGCCGGAGGGGCGTCGCCTGCCCCGATCGACGGGACTCTCATGGCCGCCGCGGGATGGCTCGGGCTCGAGGTACCCGAGGTTCTGGACGGAGCGGGCGCAACCTTCGCTGAGGTCGCGGTGGTGTTGCACGAGATGGGACGGGCGGTGGCCCAGTGCTCTTACCTGGGGTCGGTCGTTCTGGGTGTAGGCGCCCTCAGCCTGGTCGAGTCGGGTCCGGACCGCGACGACCTGCTGCGCCAGTTGGGCTCGGGTGGTGCTCGAGTTGCAGTCGCCCTGCCGACCGGTGAGGAGGCGCTCGGCCCGCCCGCCCCCCCGTTATGGCTACGCCGGGAGGACGGCGAGCTGACCCTTCATGGCCGGGCTGAGTTCGTGCCGGACGCCGCTGAAGCAGACGGGCTGCTCTTGCTCGCCCAGGCTCCGGGGATCGGTCCGGTGCTGGTGTATGTGAAGGCGGACCGCCCCGGGCTCGAGATCAGAGAACAGCCCGTCATCGACGTCACCCGCCGGTTCGCCTCGGTAGCCGCAAACTCGGTGGCGGTGGGTGACTCGAAGGTGTGGCGGTTCGCCGCCGGCCCGCAAGAGCCGGCGAGGCAACTCCTGGACCGAGGGGCGCTGGCGACGGCGTGCGACAGCCTCGGGCTGGCCGAGGCGGTCATGGAGGCGACGGTCGCCTACGCCGGCGTCCGCCAGCAGTTCGGTCGTCCGATCGGCTCGTTTCAGGCGGTGAAGCACGGGTGCGCCGACATGCTTGTGCAGATCACTGTGTGCCGGGAACTGGTGGCGACGGCCGTGCACGCGCTTGTGAGCGCACCCGATGACGCCTGGGTAGCAGTGTCTCAGGCCAAGTCCTACGTGGGCGAGACGGCGGTCGACATAGCGGGCCAGGCCATGCAGCTCCACGGCGGGATCGGCTACACGTGGGATAGCGGCATCCACTTCTATCTGAAGCGAGCAGCACTGAACCGCTCACTCTTCGGGTCACCCCTGGCCCACAGGAGGCGCCTCGGTACCCGGTTCGGGTGACCGGCTACCACGGGCAGCTTCCGATCGGTTCGGTCGGGGTAGGATGGCAGAGTAAGTACTCGCTCATGGAGCATGGTTGACGGCGGTCAGGCTGGCCGTCTGGGGAGCACTGGAGATCCGAGGATGGCCGAGCGCACACTCTTGACCAACGCCCGCGTGCTGACGTGCACCGGAGACCCCGCGGAACGACCCGCCGACTGCGACGTGCTGGTCGAAGGGACCGAGATCGTCAAGGTGCAGCGGGGACGGTTGGACGTCGACCCGGCCGCCACCCGCGTGGTTGATGTCGGAGGAGCCACGGTGGTTCCGGGGCTTAGCGACGCCCACACCCATATCAGCTGGCCGCTTGACTTCGTCTTCGATCACAACGCGGTCGCGGCGTCGTCTCCGCAAAGGCACATTCTCGACGTGGCGGCGGTGAGCCGCACGTTCCTCGAGAGCGGGTACACCCTGATCATCGGGGCAGGCGTGCTCCAGCCGGAAGACGACGTCGTGATGAAGGATTTCATCGACCGCGGCTTGATGGCCGGCCCGCGGATCGTTCCGAGCGGGCTCATGGTCACCGAGCCTGGAGCCCTCGGAGCCGACGCCGGGCTCATGGACATCGCCAAGGGCCCCGAGGAGATGCGCCGGATCGTCGCCCGCCAGTGCGACGCCGGGGTGCGGGCGGTCAAGCTGTTCATCTCGGGCGACGGGATCATGCCGCAGTTCCCGTCCGAAGACACGTACATGAACGACGACATGCTCCGGGCGGCCGTCGAGGAGGCCGGTAAGTACGGAGCCATCATCACCGTTCACGCCCGCAGTTCGGAGAGCGTGGCCATGGCGGCCCGGACCGGTGTGCAGCTGATCCATCACGCCTGTTTCGTAGACGATCGGGCGTTGACCGCCCTGGAAGCCCGCCGTGACGACGTGTGGGTGTGCCCCGGGTTGCACTACCTGTACGCCATGGTGCATGGACATGCCGAACCCTGGGGCGTTACGCCCGACCAGTTGGAACGGTCGGGCTACACACGAGAGCTCGACGGCCTCGTCGACAGCCTCGGCAAGCTGCGGGCGGCCGGGGTGCGGATACTCGCCGGTGGGGACTTCGGCCACCAATGGACTCACCACGGCACCTATGCGGCTGAGCTGCAGCGCTACGTCGAGCTGCTCGACATGACTCCCGTGGAGGCCCTGCACACCGCAACCTGCAACGCCGGCCCTCTCGTGGGGTTGCGTACCGGCCAGATCGCCCAGGGATACCTGGCGGATCTCCTGATCGTCGACGGCGACGTAAGCGAGGACATCAGCCTCCTCCTCGACCCGCAGCGCCGGCGGGCGGTCATGAAGGATGGGTCATTCGTCTACGTCAATCCCAGTCTCTTTCCGTGACGGTTACCCATTCCGCCGGCCCGTCGAGTGCTCGCGGCGCCCAGGGGACCGAGGAGGTCGTATCGGGCGTCGACGCCCTGGTGCGGCTGCTGATGCTGCGCCAGCAGCTCGACGAGCGCGACGGGTTGACGACGGCCACCATGGTGTCGGGTTATCCGGGATCCCCCCTGGGCACCTTCGACCTGGCGGTCGAGCGCCATCCCGACCTCCTCTCCTCCCACCGGATAGTGCACCGCCCGGGCCTCAACGAGGAGCTGGCCGCCGCCACGGTATGGGGCAGCCAGATGGGATCTGTACTCGATTACGAAGCGGTCGATGGCGTCGCCGGGGTCTGGTACGGGAAGGCTCCAGGCCTCGACCGCTCCGGTGACGCGATCAAGCACGGGAACTCGATGGGCTCAGGTCCCAACGGCGGAGTCGTGCTGTTCTGCGGCGACGACCCGACGGCGAAATCTTCGACACTGGCCTGCGACAGTCAGCACACCTTCGAGGACGCCTGCGTACCGGTCCTGTACCCGGGTGACCAGCAGGATGTGCTCGACCTGGGTATCCACGCCTTTCGCATGTCGCGCTACGCCGGTTGCTGGGTCGGGCTGAAGATAGTCACCGCAGTAGCTGACGGGATCGGGACGGCAGATGTGAGCGTCGACCGGCACCGGCCGGCCTATCCGGACGGGTTGACGGTGGGCGGACAGGAGTGGCGCCATGAGCCCTTGAAGGCCGTCGGGGCCCACGCCGTGGCCAACCAGGAGTTGCTCGTGGTCAGTCACCGCCTCCTGGCGGCCCGGGCCTACGCCCACCACAACCGGCTCGATCGCTGTGTCGGTGCCGAATCGGACGCCCGTCTCGGTGTCGTGTGCTCGGGCAAGACCTACTACGACGTGGTCCAAGCCTTCGCTGATCTGGGCGTGGGCCTCGAGGACCTGTCGAGCCTCGGCGTGCGCCTGCTCAAGCTCGGTATGACCTATCCCCTGGTGGACGAGGTGGTTCTCGAGTTCGCGGCCTCGGTAGAGGAGGTCGTGGTGATCGAGGAGAAGCGCCCCTTTATCGAAAGCCAGCTGCGGGCCATCCTCCACGAGTCCGGGAGCCGGGTCTCTGTTACCGGGAAGCGCGATCGTTCCGGGCACGCCCTTACGTCGCTGGCCGGCGAGCTAGACGCGTCGTCCGTCGGCGCCGTCTTGCAGCGGGTCGTGCCCAGCCTGAAGCGGCCGGAGAAGCAGGCACCGGCGGCCCGGCTACCTTTCCTCCCGCTGGCGAACCGAGCGCCTGGCTTCTGCAGCGGGTGCCCTCACAACCGGTCGACCGTCTTCCCCGAAGCGGCCCTGGTGGGGGGAGGAGTCGGGTGCCACGGGATCATGTACTTCGAGGCCCGCCATACCGGTATGAAGAGCCTCCCGGCGACACCGATGGGAGCGGAAGGGGTGCCCTGGATCGGTCTCAGCCCGTTCGTCAGCGAGCCCCACCTGATCCAGAACATCGGGGACGGAACCCTCAGCCACTCCGGCACCCTTGCTATCAGGGCCAGCGTCGCCGCTGGCGTCAACGTGACGTTCAAGATCCTCTACAACGCGGCTGTGGCCATGACGGGAGGGCAGGACGTGACCGGCCTCCTCGACGTTCCGGCGCTGACCCGGGCCCTGGCTGCCGAAGGCGTCGGCCAGATCGTCGTCTGCGCTGAACAGCCGGGTCACTACGGTCGCCGGGCCCGCTGGGCGGAAGGAGTCGAAGTCCTTGGACGCGAGCGGCTGCCCGCGGCTCAGGAAAAGCTCCGCCACGTCCCTGGTGTGACCGTCATCATCTACGACCAGCGGTGCGCCGCCGAGGCCCGGCGCCTCCGCAAAGGTGGGCTGCTCGAGGAACCGCCGCGACGGGTCGTCATCAACGAGGCGGTCTGCGAAGGATGCGGGGATTGCAGCACCAAAAGCAACTGCCTGTCGGTCCTGCCCCTCGAAACCGAGTTCGGTGAGAAGCGACAGATTCACGACCCATCGTGCAATCGGGATTACACCTGCCTCGAGGGAGATTGCCCGTCCTTCGTAACCGTGACCCCCAAACGGCGGGCGAGGGGCGCGGCGCGGACCCCGCGACGAGCCCATCATCTCCGTCTGCCCGAAGGTAACCTGCCGAATCCTCCGTTGCCGCCGCTCAGAAAGCAGTACGGCATCTACTTCACGGGGATAGGTGGTACCGGGGTGATCACCGCCAACCGGATCCTGGCCGCGGCGGCCGAGGCAGCCGGATACGTCATCGGGGGCATGGACCAGACCGGCCTGTCACAAAAGGCCGGCGCCGTCGTCTCCCACCTCCATCTGGCCAAGGAGAAGGACGAGCTGGGGTCGGCGGTGATCAGCTCGGCCGGAGCCGATGTATACCTGTCGGGCGACATCTTGCAGGCGGCCGCTCAGAGGCACCTGGAAAAAGTCGAGCAAGGGCGCACGATCGCAGTGGTGGACTCCGAGTTCACCCCGACTTCGGCCATGCTGCAGATGGACTCGCCGCCGCCGGACGTGTCGGTCCTCGAGGGGCTGATTCGGGACCGGGTGGGTGACGACCGCACCGCCTTCGTCGATTCCAAGCGGATCGCCGAGCTAGTCGGCAATCATCTCCTTGCCAACGTCGTCCTGCTCGGGGCCGCCTACCAGCTCGGGGGGCTCCCTATGTCGATGGACCAGATAGCGGCCGGGATAGAGCAGGCCGGCCAGGGGAGCTCCGCCGCCACCCTCGAGGCGTTCGCCTGGGGCCGCTGGGCCGTGCACGACCCGGCGGCCGTGAATAGCCGGCTTCATGGCGCGGGCAGCCGTGAAGCTCAGGCCAAGACGGTCTTCGATCCGTCACCCGCGGCCGTCGTCGAGGCCAGGAAATGCGTGCAAGCCCGAGCGGTTCCGGCCGAACTGACCGACCTCCTGGTACGGCGCACCGCCCAGGTGATCGACTACCAGGACTCGGCCAGGGCGAAGCGGTTTCTGGATCTGGTGGAGATGGCGACATCCCACGATGACCCCGGACACGATTGGACATTGACCCGGACGGTTTGCGAAGCCTGGTTCAAACTTCTCACTTATAAGGACGAATACGAGGTGGCGCGCCTGCACCTCAAGGCGGACTACAGCCGGGTGGCCGAAGAGCTCGGCATCGAGGGCCCCTACTCGGTCACCTATCACCTCCACCCGCCCGTGCTCCGGCGGCTGGGCCTCCACCAGAAGCTGCCGATGGGCAAACCATACGAGGTGGCTTTCCGGGCGCTCCGCCGGATGAAACGGCTGCGGGGAACGCCCCTCGACGTGTTCGGCCGGGATCGCGATCGCCGAACCGAACGAGCACTCATAGAGGAGTACGACCGGCTCCTCAACCAGGTCATGGATCCGGCGGCGGGGTTGCCCTATGAGACGCGGGTGACCATCGCCGGGTCGCCTCAGACCATCAAGGGGTACGGCCCGATCAAGGACACCGCGGTCCAGAGGTGGCGGGAGGATGTGCACGATCTCCTCACACCTGCGCCGGCCGTCGGGGTCGGCCGTTGATCAAGCGAATACGCTTTGCCACCCGGCACCCGCAATGGCCGGGAGAGGACTTCGCCGATCGCTGGCGGAGTGTCTTCGCGGCCGCGAGGGAAGCACCGGTGGATGTCCGGCCACTGCGCGCCGCCGTGTGCATCTGCCTGCCCGAGATCTTGCCCCACCCGGTGCACGATGGGGTGGGCATCGAATGGTTCAGCGACAGCGGACACCTTGACCGATACCAGCAGTGGCTGGGCTCGCCCGCGGGGGGCAGTGCGGCCGGCCGCCTCGAGGCCGCGGTCGACATCGCGGCCAGCCCGGTTCTGCTTGCCGACGAATTCGTGCTGCGGGGCGACGCCTGGCTGGACGAACGGTGGCGACGGGGCGGTGAGAAGGTCAAACACATGGCCCTGGCCCGGCGAGCCGAGGGACTGACACAGGCGGAGTTCTCCGAGCGCTGGAAAGGCAGGGCGGGCACGATTTCAACCGGGGCCGGGCCCGCCGTCCCCATACCGGAGAGAGCCCGAGGTCTGGCCTACGTGCAGAATCATCCTCGCCGGGGTGCGGGGGTGAACCCCTACGACGCCCTCAACGAGGTTTACTTCGACGATGTCGATTCCCTCCAAGCCAGGATCGATTGGTTCGACCGTAACCTCCGGGGCCGGGCCGAGGCTGATCTGGTGAGCCAGTCCTGGTTCGTCGCCGCCGGCGAGGAACTGCTCTGGAGCAACTGAGTGCCACCAACTACGGTTGGGTTTCGAGGTGGAGACGAGGATCGAGGTTCACGACGATGAGAGTTGCGGTTGACCCGGACCGCTGCGAGGGCCACGCTCGGTGCTGGCAGATCTGTCCAGAGGTCTTTTCCCTCGACGAGGAGGGACACTCGTACGTGACGGTCGGCGAGGTTCCGCCGGAGCTGGAGGAAAGCGCCCGGCAGGCCGCCGACAACTGCCCGGAGCGGGCCATCACGGTCACCTGAGCGCCGGGCACGGGGTGACCGCGCCTCCAGTTATAGTGATGCGGGTCCTATCGGGGGTTCAACCATGCGCTTTCGTCGACTACACGAGGCCTTCGGCGCAGAAGTCCTTGATTTCGATGTGCTATCGCCGACCGAGCGAGAGCATGTCGAGGAGCTGAAGCGGGCGCTGGACGACTATCAGCTGCTGCTGTTTCGCTCCGGGCGGCGAATCCCTCCGGAGCGCCAGGTGGAGGTGACCAGTTGGTTTGGTCCGCCCGTCGACAACGCCGGCACCGGCCAGCTCTGGAGCGTCCTGCACAACGACGACGATGCCGGACGGCGCAAGCTGCCGTTCCATTCGGACTTCACCTACACGGACTCCCCAATCAAGATCATCAGCCTGCAGGCCATCGAGCTGCCGCCGGGTGGCTCGTCGACGTCGTTCGTTAGCGGTGTCAACGCCTGGGCCACGCTGCGGGCTGACCGTCAGCACGTGATCGCGGGGTTGACGCTTCGCCACCGCCACGTCCCCAAGGCTGGAGCCGAAGCCCCGCAGTCCGGTGCCGACCGTCCAACCGACCCGATGCAGGTGCCGAGGGAGTTCGTGGCCGACCATCCCGTCCGGCTGCTGCACCCCCGCACCGGTCAGCCGGTCCTTTTCGTCACCGAACATCATGCCGACCGGGTGTACGAGGTCGACCAGGGGGAGAGCGACAGACTCATCCAGGAGATGTTCGCTCACCTGTACGCCCCGAATCAGGAGTACCTGCACCTCTGGGAGCTCCATGACCTCCTGATCTGGGACAACGTGGCCCTGCAGCACGCCCGCCGCGACGAGGCCGAGGTGGCCCACGGCCCTCGCGCCATGCAGCGGGTGGCGCTCAACGAGGTGACCTACCCGGAGCTGATCGCCCGGGCGTGGCAACAGCAGAAGCGACGCGAGTTGCAGGGTACTTAAACCGGTTTAGCGCCAAGGGCTCAGCGGTCCCCGAGTGAGGTCGCCGCGGCACTCAGGTCGGCGAAGGTCGGGCCCGGGCCGCGTCCCTGGGTCGCGGCAACGACCTGCGTTTCGTCCATCCACTCGACCAGGGCCAGGTGCAGGGACAAGGCCCGCTTGACCACGAGGTGGAGAGTGGAAACCGAGCCGTGACCTGTGTTCTCGCCGCCGACCGGGACGCCGAGAGGCTTGGCCACGTGGGCGATATAGGAGACAGGATCCTCGAGCTGAGGCGTCCGCTGGATCGTCGGACCGTCAAGGTAGGTGCTGTAGGCGACGAGTTGGGCCCGGTTGGGAAGAGACGGGAGAAGGGCGGCCCAATCGAGACCCTGGCTGAATTCCTCGTATCCAAGCGTGAGCAGATCGGAGATCTCCTGCTGGGCGACCCCGGGGCGCTCACCCCAACCAGGAAGCATGATCAGCTGCCTGGTGTGAAAATCGGCCTCCATCTGAGTGTCGAGCCAGGCGCCGTAGGCGTTGATGTTGTGGTTGTAAGCGGCGAGAAAGGCGGCCGCCTCTGCTTCTGTGCCCGTCCCGGGCTTCCAACCGGGCACAGGGGACACCGCTTGCGTGCTCGAGTCGTAGGCCCAGAAAGAGTCCTGGTGCCCGTGGTACTTCCCCGTGGGATAGCTGAGCTGGCCTTGTGGTCCGCCGCCGGTTCGCACCGCGCCGAGGAGGCTGCCGGGGATCCGGGCGGACAGGGTTCGCAGATAGGCCGCTTCCGCGGCTCGCACCGCCGGGTTGGTAACCGCGTTGGCGATGTCGTTGCCGGAGCCCGCCGGACCGGTGTAGACGTCGCCGAACTGGTCCACGAAACGAGTGCCGCCCGGAAGAGAGAACACCCAGGCCGGCGGATACTGCAAACCCGCGTCGAGTACGACGCCAAGTGATCTGGATCGGGCGTTGGCGATCTTGGCCCGCACCGACGAGAGGTACGAGTTGTTGAACTGGCCAGGGGCGGGTTCGGCGCTGGACCAGCTGACTCCTATCATGACCATCTGGACGCCCGCGGCCTGCTCGACCGCGAAGTCGTGGCCGCTCGCCCCGACGATCCCCAGCTGGACAGGGGCGTGCCGGCCGGTTCCGATGAGGTCGGTCCAAGCCGAGCAGGCACCCAGGACCACCGTGATCACTGCCACCGCGCAACCGGCGACGAGGGCCCGGAGCCGCCATTTGGGGCGCCCTGAGCCGGGCTTGCCGGTTTTCGGCCGCGGCTCATCCGAAGTATGCGCTCCGGCCCCCTCGGCGCCGGTGGCGCGGGGGCTGGCCCAATCGCTGACGTTCCTTTTTTTCATCGTGCTCCTCGGTAGGGCTCGACCCATGCGGGCGACGCCGCGAAGGCGATTTCGTTGACGCGGCCGATCCCGCGGTCGGTGGCTATGGCGACAGTGGCCGCCTCATCGTCGGGGAAGGTGTGGTCGTGCACGGCCACATGCCAGGTCGTGGCTTCGACCGCCACTCTGGCCTGACCGTCGGTCACGGCAGGGGCCACGTCGATTTGATTGAGAGGCAGGGTCAGGCCCCGCCCGTCGGCCTTGGCGACCGCCTCCTTGGCCGTCCAGAGCCGGAGGAAGCTGAGGTTTCGTTCGCCTCCGGGCCGGGCTGACAGCAGCGCCGCCTCCGTGGACGAGAGGGCGGAGGTTACCGGGTTAGGGGCGCCACGCCAGGGCTCGGCATCGATACCCACGCGGCAATCGGCCAAGGCCACCAGACCCCAGCGGCCGGTCCACGTGACGCTGATGTCGTGGCGCTCGCGGCGCACATGGGGCCGGCCGTGGCCGTCCACCCCGCACACCCGACAGGACCAGAAGAGCTCCAGGCCGGCTTGCTCGGCGATGGCTTGCACGGCCCGCCTCCGGAGTTCCCGACGGGGCTTCGCTCTGTCGCGTACCCGGGCCGGCTCGTTCCCGATCCCGTCGAGATCGACTGTCCACAACTGGATGGCGGCGGGAGTCATACTCGCACCGCCCGCGCCTCGCCTTCGGCGGCGAGCAAGGAGACCAGGTCGTCTTCCGGTGTGGCCGTCGGGCCGGGGAGAAATCGCCCGATCTCGGCGCCGAGACCCGAGACGTGCGGGGGGTCGAAAACCGTGTTGTGATCGCCTTCGATGCGGCGCGCCGTCAACGGACCGGAGACCAGTCGGTCCCAGCCGAGGGCGTTGCGGCCCCTCGCCATGCGCAATCCCTGGTCGGTCCACAGCAGGGTGACCGGGCCCGGGTAGGTCGAAGGCCGGTACAGCTTGGTGGCGATGTTGGCCCGGCGGGTGGCCCGCTCCACGCCCTCCGCTACTCCCGCCCCCCCGCTCTGGGCGGGCCGGCGATGGACGCTCAAGCGGCTGCGGATCAGCGAGCGCAGAGCCGATCGCCGGTCCCGGCCGTTGCCGGCCCGGAACTCCGGCCAGTTCATGATCACTTCACCCCAGATGTAGTCCAGCCGCGAGCGGGTGGCCGGCGTGTCGATCAAAAGCAGACCGCCGACTTCCTCTCCGGAGGCCAGCAGCCGCTGGGCTGCTTCGAGGGCGACGAGCCCTCCGGCGGAATGGCCTCCCAGCCAGTAGGGGCCGTGTGGCTGCACCGCCCGCATCTGGACGAGCGTGTGCTCTGCCAGGTCCATGATCGACAGTTGCCCGGCTTCGAAGTCGTAGCCGGCGTCGTGGACGTCGACCGGGATTATCCGGCTGCCGTCGGGCAGGTAGGCGTCGAGGCGGCGCTGGCGCAGCGTCGAGCCGAGGTACGGGTTGATCAGAAACAGCGGGGCCGTCCCGCCGTCCCACGGGCCGGTCGCGGGACAACTGGAGGAGCGCTCGGGCTGCTCGGCCCCGTCGCTGACGAGCGCCGCCAACCCGGCGATGGTCGTGTCCTCCAAAGCCCGGCGGACTGGTATCCGGCAGGAGAACTCGGTCTCCATAGCCGAGAGCAGGCCGATCATGCTGAGCGACGTCCCGCCGAGATCGTCGAGGAAGTCGTGGCGGGCGCTGATTGCTCCGGTGACTCCCAGCACCTGCCGGGCCAGGGCCGCCACCGCATCTTCGGTAGCGGTGAGCGCAGTTTCCTCGGGAAGGGAAGCCGACGGGGAGGAGGAGCCGGTGAAGGCTGCCGGCTCGGTCGGCTCCGGCCTGAACGAAAGAGCGTCGAGGGCTCGCTCGTCGAGCTTCCCCTGGGAGGTAAGGGGGAAGGTGTCGAGCGTGACAAACCGGGACGGAACCAGGTACTCCGCCAGCGTTTCCCTCAGCTGACGCCGGGTCTGCCGGGCGTCAAATGGTCCGGCTGGCACCACGAAGGCGACGAGCATGGCGTCCGAACCGTCCCCGAGGGCTCGCACCGCCGCCTGCCCGACCTGGGGGAGCCGCCCGAGCGCGGCTTCGATCTCGCCGGGCTCGACTCGAAAGCCACGCACCTTGACCTGCCGGTCGACGCGACCGCAGTACTCGAGCATGCCGTCGGCCCGGCGCCGTCCGAGGTCCCCGGTGCGATATGCCCTTGCCTGGGAGCCGGGGCCGGCCAGGGTGATGAACTTGGCGGCTGAGAGATCGGGATCGGCGCAGTACCCGGCACCGACCTGAGCCCCGGTGACAACGAGCTCACCGATGGTTCCATCAGGCGCGGGTTCGAGGTGGTCGTCGACGACAACGATTCCGGTTCCGGGGAGCGGCCTGCCGAGAGGTACCGGCCCGCTCGCCGGGATGGTGACGTCGAAGCTGGTCACCGCCACGGTGGCTTCGGTCGGTCCGTAGACGTTCACCAGGCGCCGGATTTGCCGCGACGCCAGGATCTGTTCGGCGAGGGCGGGGGTCAGCACCTCGCCGCCGAGGACGAGCGTGCGCAATGTGGAGGGCAGCCAACCCCTGCGGAGCAGCTCTGCAGCGACGGAGGGAGTGCTCGCGATCATGGTGACGCCGGGCTCGATGTCAGCGAGGGAGAAAGCGTCGGGGATCACCCGTACACACCCGCCGACGCACAGCGGGCCCAGCACCTCGATCAGGTGGGGATCAAAGGTGAAGGAGATGGAGGTGGCGGTCATCGCCAGCTCGTCCGAAGAGAAGGCCGTCCGCACCCAGGCCAGGAAGGCTGCGAGGTTGGCCCGGCTGATGCGGACCCCTTTCGGGGTGCCGGTCGTTCCCGACGTAAAGATGATGTACGCCCCGGCCTCGCAGTCAGGCGTCGACCAGACCGTGCGAGAAACCTCTCGGGGCCCGGTCTCGACGCGATCGGGGCAGCGAACGTCGATGGCCGCGCCGGGAAGCTGATCGGTGAGCGCGGGGGCGCCGATCACGGCGGCGACGCCGGCGCTGTCGCACATCGTCTTCAGGCGCGACACCGGCCAGCCCGGATCGAGCGGGAGGTACACGCCGCCGGCTTCGAGGATGGCGAGGAGGGAGACGATCGCCTCGATCGAGCGGGGTAGGCAGACCGCGACGCCCGATCCCGGGCTTACTCCTGCGTCGCGAACCCGTTGGGCCAGGTCGGCGACCATCGCTCCCAGCTCGGCGTAGTTGTAGCGCCGGGCGCCGTCGTCGACGGCGATGGAGTCACGGTTGACGTCCATTTGATGGTGGAGCAGGTCGACGACGTCGGCCAGGGCCGGCGGTTGGGGCGAGCCGCCGGCGCGATCGGCTGGGCGCCGGTCGAGAAGGTGTTGGGTGACCGTCATGGCTAAACCGTCTCCAATATCTGTTGCCGTTCCAGGGTTGGGGTTTGGTCGGCGGCGTGGTTGCCGACCGGGACTGCTTCGAAGATTTGATTCAGATTGAATGCCCGGTCCTCGAGGGCGGCTTGGTAGAGGTGGCCCTGAGTGGCGGCCAGGGCATCCCACCGGAGGCCGGCCACCTGGGCCGGTCCCGAACGGCCAAGCTCGGCCGCCAGTTGCCGGTCGGTGGCGACGGCACGCAGAGCATGGGCGTAGCTGTCGATGTCGAACGCCGGAACAATGAGGCCGGAACGCTCGCCGACCACTTCTCGCAGACAGGGGATGTCGAAGGCCACTACAGGAGTGCCGACCGCCAGCGCCTCCGCCGCCACCATCCCGAATGTCTCATAGCGCGATGGCATGGCGAGCAGGTCGGCTCCGGCCAGCCACTCGAAGCGGTCGTGGGCTTCGACCCGCCCGATGAAGTGAACCCGGGAGCCGATTCCGAGGGAGTTGGCGAGCGCGGCCAGAGCGTCACGATCCGGTCCGTCGCCCCCGATGTGCAGGTCCTGGTGTATCTCGCCGGCCACCTGGGCGAAGGCTTGCAGCAGCAGGTCCAGCCCCTTCTGGGCGATCTCCAGGCGGCCCAGGTAGGCGATCCCCTGGCGGGGTAGGTGGCGCGGCACGAACGCGTCGGCGTCCAGCCCGTTGGCGACCACGGCCACTTCGGCCCGCCCGTTGCGGTGCTGCAGGATCCGGCCCAGCTCATCCGAGACGGCGATCATCCTCCGCTGGGCCCGCACGCCGACGCGCTCGACCAGATGGAACGGAAGCCGGTACTGCTGGTGCTTCTGTTCAGCAAACAACCACTGGACGACGCCGACGACGGGACGGTGGGTCAACCACGGCACCGCCACTGAGGAGAACGGGGCGCCGAAGTCCTCGACGACCAGATCTGAAGGGTGGCGCCACAGGGTCAACGGGATGGTTGCGAAATAGCTCAGGATGCTCATCCACGGCCCGGCCGCGACTCCCGCGTGGGTGTAGCGCACGCCGTCCTCCAGCCGGGTTTCGCAGCCCGGGTAAGCGGCGCAGACGACAGTGATGTCGTAGTCACGGGCCAGCTTCCGGTTGATCTCATGGGTGCGGACGGAGCCGCCGCCGGCTCCGGGCCGCCGGGGGTCTTCATAGCCGAGGTGGAGGACTCGGGGCCGCCCACTCCCGACCGACCCGGCGCGGTGGACCTGGCGGACCGCTTCGAGGACAGGGAGGATGGCGAAGACCACGGCGGCTGCGGCCCACACGGCCAGGGATGAGCGAGCGGCGAACAGGGGCGCCGCCAGCAGAACCGAGGCGGCGGCGGTGCGCCAGAGCGATCGCAGGGCGCCCGGCCATATACGGTGGCAATCGCGCAGGAGGGCGGCGGACACGGCCGCAGCCTGAACCGCGACCGCCAGCGCCAGACCTTTCGGTCCGGCCGCTCGCATCCCGATGTAGTCGAGGCCGGCTCCGGCGACGATGCCGGCGGCCAGGATGAGGGTTGGGCGGCGGATGATGCCGGCGGCCTGGAAGTACGTGGTTGCCAGATTGACCAGTCCGATGCCGAGCCCGGCGAGCGCCGCCCACGGCAGGATCGACGCCACGTTGCCGTAGCTGGCAGGAAACAGGTGGGAGACCAGGCTGGAAGGCGCGGTCATGATCACCACGGCGGCGGGTACGCATACCCTGGCGTACAGCCGCAGGCTGTCGCGGATGTCCGCAGCCCGCCGGCTGACGAGAACCGCCAGCCGGGGGAACACCACGATCGACAGGGCAGCTCCGATGAAGAGCGGCACCCGACCCAGGATGTTGGCGGCCTGGTACGTGGCGAGCTGGGTGCTGGTGCCGACGGCGACGCTGGCCACGACGATGTCGAGACTGGCCAACACGGCCACCCCGCCCTGAATGGAGAGCAGCCCGGCTGTTGCCGACCAGAGGGCGCGATCGAACAGAGCTCCCCGCACCCAGCGCAGATCCGAGGACATGCACCACCCTCCGACCGCGGCTACCGCGGCGGCGCCGAAGGCAAAGCCGGCGATGGCGCCTCCGGCCCCGTGGCCGGCGAGCACGAGCACCGTTCCGGTCGCCATCTTGATGACGACCTCGCTGACCCGCAACGCGGCCAGCAGGCCGAAACGCATCTGGCCCTGCAGGTATCCTGCCGCGGTCGACGCGGCATAGATCACTATGACGGCCACCGAGGCGATGATCAGGGTCACCGGGGCGGCGTACTCGACCGCGACCAGGCACGTGACCCCGGCCGCCCCTACCGCCTGGATCAAGGTTGCGCCCAACGCGAAGCAGGCAGCTTTCCGGCGCCGGTCCGGGTCGTGCGGGGACGTGGCGACCTCCCGGGCGAGGACCCACGGCACGGACGCGCCGGCGACGGTGCCGAAGATCAGCAGAAGGGCTGATACCGAGCCGACCACCACATATTGGGAGGGAGGCAGCAGCCAGA
Source organism: uncultured Actinomycetota bacterium (assembly GCA_963783945.1). Taxonomy (GTDB): domain Bacteria; phylum Actinomycetota; class Acidimicrobiia; order Acidimicrobiales; family Palsa-688; genus CAWAPS01. Next base: position 500,407 of record CAWAPS010000002.1, on the reverse strand, counting down.
TCATGATGATCGTGTAGAGATAGTTGAGCCCGGAGACGGCGGCCGTGGCAGCCATTACGACCGTCTCGCCTCCGGACCCGGCTGCCCTTTCCCTTTTTGACTGGTGGCCGGCGCCGGCGGGGGCGGGCCGAGCGGCTACGGGCGCGGTGGGGTCGAGGGTCATGGTCATGGCTTTGGTGCCCCAGTGATGGCCGTGACGTCGTAGAGTCGCAGGCTTCCCTCCGACGGGCCGTTGGCTTCGAACGCGATACGGCCTCGCTTGTCGAGGGTGTCCATGTACTTCTCGGTGCCCAACCCGTAGCCCTGCTTGACCAGGCTGGTCGAGAGGAGCACGTACTGGACGTGGTGGGCTATGAGCTCTGGGATCGTGTCCCACTGGCCGAGGACGGCGTTGGAGATGAGGAATTGGGCGGTGTAGTCATCGACGGCGATGACCGATCCGGCGGGAACGTTGGCCGCCTCCCACGCCAGCATCGTCTGGTACTCGTTGTCGGGCCGGGTGTGGACGTTCACCCACACCACGCTGTCCACGGTGACGGTGATGGCGAGAAGGGCCACAGCGACCCGGCGCCACGCCCTTTGGCGGCGATCCGAGCCCCGGCCTCCGGCTCTCGCCAGCCACGCAGCCAGTGAAGCAACCGCCGGGGCCAGGAGGATGTAGTACATCTGCTCCTCGATCGACCCGAACAGGGTGGCGTAGGCCAGGTAACCGCCGGCTGCCAGGGTCCAGAGGGAAATCAGAGTCAGGACCCGCTCCGAACCGGACAATTCGATTGCCGTTTCGCCAGGGCCGAAGCCGCACGATCAGCCCGACGGCGGCGATGGTGCCTAGGGCGAGGATGGCGTAGGTGGTTGCGTATTGCGAAGCGTTGGCGAACACCCGCGACAGGAGCGTCACATGAGTGGTCGGGGCGTTGAACCCGGTCTCCTGGTGCACCCCGATCAGGCGCAGGACATCGTCGTACTTGGCCTCCCACCAGGACCCGATGCCATTCGACAGGGAGGCCCCGAGCACGGCCAGGCAATAACCGGTCACGGTCACGCCCAGGATGGTCAGAGTCTGGCGGCGCTCGAGGACCCAACCGGTAACGGCGAGGGCGGCGAGGGTCACCACGACGACCATGCCGAAGGTCTCCTTGCTGGTGACGGCGAACGCTCCGCACAGCCCGGCGGCCCAGATCAGCCAGGTGCGGACCCGAGACGAGGTGGCGTAGACAGCGGCCGCGATGAAAGCGAACAGCGCAGCCACCCCGAGCTGAGCGGGCGCTTCGAGCATTACCCGGCTGTCGTAGAGGATCGCAAACGGGTCGAGCGCCAGCACGAGTCCGGCGGCCAGGGCCACCCGGCGGCTAACGGCCCGGTTGAGGAGGAGAAAGACGGCAACCGGCACGATGGCTCCGCACACAGCGGTGACGGTGCGAAGCTGGAAGAGCGTTTGCTCGACCGACCCGTGCAGGCCGAAGGCGGAGATTACCCCGGCAAACAGCGCGAAGACGGTCGGCGGATGCAGGTTGAACGGCTGGCCGTACAGCGTCACGCCGGCGCCATGGGCCACGTTCATTCCTATGCGGGTGTAGGTGACCTCGTCGATGAAGATGTCGTAGGAGCGGCTCAGCTCGATGAGACGTAGAGCCAGGGCCAACCCAAACAGCAGGGCGGCACCGGCCGGTAACGACGTCAGGACACGAGTGGCCCTTTCCCGGAGCCGGGGCCGCAGCAAGGTCGGCGAACCGGGGACCGCCGCCGCCCGCTCGGGAGGCGGAGTTAATTCGGGAGGACTGTGCGGAAGCACCGTGGTGCCGAGATCGGATGTCATTGTCACGGCTGATCAGCCAACGCCGGCCGGGGCCAGATCGTCGGTGTAGGCGTCGTGACCGGTCCCGCTGGCCAACCGCCCGGGGAGCATCAGGTCGGCCGGCCGAGCGACGGTGTACGTCACCTGTGGATCCGAGGCGACATGGTCGGGCAGGCCGCTTCGCACCATCGCGGTGCGGGCCATTTCCGTGTCGGTTCCGGTGAGCACGAACACCATGCCGTCAGGGCGATCCACGATCCAGTCGGCCACCCGTAGCCTCGGGTTCCACCCACCGGGGACGAGCCGGCGGGGCAGATGCAGAAGGGTCACGGCATCGCTCTGCGGGCGACGTTCCGCTTTGCCGGAAGCCAGCCGTTCCCGCTCGACGAGCAGAGTCCGCTTGATGCGCCGGGCCATGTCATCCCAGCTGAAGCAGCTGGCCCAGTCCCGGGCTCGCTGCGACCAGGCCAGGGCGGCTTCGGGATCGGCGAGCTCATCAAGGATCCGGCCAGCGGCACCCGCCAGCTCGGACTCGTCGTCGACCAACCAACCGGTCTCGCCGTCCTGGATCGAGTCCTGCAAACCGGGGCGGCGCACCGCCAGCACGGGCACTCCGAGGGCGTTGGCCTCTACGACGGAGAGACCCCATCCCTCGGCCGCGGACGCGTTTACGCTCATCCAGGCGGTCGCCAGCAGCTCGTCGCGGGCCAGTCCCGGTATCGATCCATGGAAGACGACCGAGCCGCCAAGTCCGAGGTTGGCTGCCGCCTCCTGCAGCTCTTCCCGGCACGAGCCGTCACCGACGATGTGCAGTTCGAGATCGGGGAACTCCGACAGGAGCTGCGGCATCATCTCGAGGATGAGTCCCGTTCGCTTGTGCGCGGTCAGCCGGCCGACGCAAACGATGCGCGGGCCCTTGGCCCGCCGGGCGGCTGCAGCCGGCGCCTTGTCCAGCCCGGGGGGAGCGACGGTGATGGCTCCCCGCAGCCTGAGGGTTTGGCGGATCTCCTGGCGGGTGGACGGTGAAACGGCCACGATCGCTCGCTGCCCGTAGACCAGGCGGCTGGCCGGGCCCTCCAGGAACATGCCGATCTTCGCCAGCGGGCCGGGCAAACCGGCCGCCATCTGGTTCTGATGCACATGATGGAGTAGCAGCACGACCGGCGTGCGCCGCCTCACGGCGACAGGCGTGAAAAAGGGAATGCCGTTCTGCGAGTCGATAACGGCGCGCACGTCACGGCGGTGCCAGGCCAGCCAGGCCAGAGCCCAGAGGTAGACGGTGAAACGGTTGCCGCGGCGGATGATGTGGTATCCGTTGCGCTCCTCTGAGCGGGGCCGCCCGGCGACTCCGGCGGTCAGGTACACGACCCGGTCGCCCTGGCGGGCGTAGCTCGCCGCCAGGTTCTCACATACGACCTCGGCGCCGCCGGCGTCGGGGTGATCGAGGTCCCGCCAGTTAGTGATGACAAGCGTCTGGCCGCTGAGCTGTGAACGCGTTCTCATGCCGACATCCCTTCCGGGGCCCAGTAGCGGACGCTGCGCCGAGCCTGGCGAAGGTCCGAGAACGAGCGAATGCCGTCCGAGATGGCGCGAAACGACGATCCCTCCTGGTCAGACCAGGGGACCGGCATTTCGATCAGGCGGAGGCTTTCGATGCGCTGGGTCCGGGCCAGAATCTCGATGTCGAAGCTGAACCCGTCGATCTGGGCTCCGTCGAACACCTGGTGGGCGACGTCGGCGCGGAAGAACTTGAACCCGCACTGGGTATCGGCCACCCCGCCTCGCAGGCGGGCCGACGCCGCCCGGTAGGCGGCGCTGCCGAGCCGGCGGCCAATCGATTGCTCCTTCTCGTACCTGGCTCCGGCGCAGCGTCGGGAGCCGACGACGACATCCCACCCGGACGCCAGGAGGTCCACCGCCCATACCAGGGCGTCCGGGGGCACCGGCAGGTCGGCATCGCAGAAGCCGATGTATTCGCCGGTCGAGTGGGCTACCCCGGCCCGCACTGCAGCACCCTTGCCGCGGGTGGCGCAGCTTATGACGGTGAGGTCGACGTCGATCTGCTTGGCGACGGCATCGACGGCTGAGGCGGTCCGGTCCACGCTGCCGTTGTCGACGACGACCAGCCGGACCGGCAACTGCCGGTCGGTGATGATCCCGGCGAGCTGTTCGACCGTGCGCCCGATGCGGCGCTCCTCGTTGTAGGCCGGGATGACCAGGTCGAGGGTGCCGTCCAAGCGCCGGGTCGAAACCCGGCTGTGGGTCCCGCCGCGATGTCCGCCCCTGCGATGGGGAAATGCAAGCACAGTTGAGCCGGTATCGCTCCAAGGACTGGCGGTTTCCCGCAAACCCGGGTGCGCCTTTTCGCTGGTCTCATTCTCCGAGGTGGTGACGATGCTCATCTTGTTCTCCAAAGGGCCGTCGAAACTGTCTGCCGTGACGCCCGAACTTCTGGAGGCGCCTCGTCAGTATCTGTTGTCGGGTTCTCCGCCCACCTCACCTTGACCTGTGGCGACAAACTTCTGTCATCCGGCGACAAAGAAGCCAGGCCTCTGGCAGGACCCGCGGTGGGGGCGGAGTCGAGGTCGCCCGCGGCGCGGCGCGGATCGCGCCGGCCGTCGCCTTCGGCCCTCCGGAGCGAGGGTAAGGAGTGCTACTTCACACGGCTGGCGGGTTCAGGGTGGAGAAATGCCCACGTGAGCCAGCTCGATCGTGTCGATGGCGATCCTGTCGCGGTTGGCATCGAGCGCCGGCCCTTCCCATCTCGCCGCCAGGCGTCGATGAAGGTCCAGCGGACCCTGAGACTGTGAGGATGGGTACCGGGCTACAGCATCGTGAGGCCGCCATCGGCCACGACGTCGGCGCCGAGCAGGTACGAGGAGTCCTCGCTCGCCAGGAACAGGACGACCCGAGCGATCTCAGCGGGGCTGCTCACCCGACCCATCGGCACCCGGGCGTGAATCTGCGAACGCCTCTCCGCAGATTCAGGCGGGAGGGGCTTTCCGCCGGGAATTGTGTCAACCGGTCCTGGGCTGATCGCGTTCACCCGAATACCTCTGGGTGCCAGTTCGGCGGCGAAGGTCCGGGCGAAGGATCGTACGGCGGCTTTGGAGGCGGAGTAGACCGACAGGTAACGCATGCCGACCCGGGCGTTGATGGAGGAGTTAAGGATTACGCTGGCGCCTTCTCGAAGGTAAGGCGAGGCGGCCTGGACCGTGAAGAACACGCCACGAGCGTTCACATTCATTTGCTCGTCGTAGGTCTCCTCGGTGACCTGCTCCAGAGATTGGGCCTGGACGACGCCGGCATTGGCGAAGAGCACGTCGATCCCGCCAAAGCGTTGGTTTATGTCGGCGAAACTTGCTTGCAAGGCCGCAACCGATCGAACATCGGCTTTGATGCAAACCGCCTTGTCGCCCAGCTGTTTGGTGGCATCTTCGAGCCGGTCGGTGGTGTGGCCGATTACCGCTACGGCAGACCCCTCAGACATGAACAGCTCTGCCGTCGCCAGTCCGATACCTGAGGTTCCGCCTGTGATCACGGCCACCTTGTCAGCGAGCTTGTGCATGCCGCACCCCTTGTTGGCGAGTCATCAACGTAGCCGGATCGCGGGCAGGTTTCAGGGTGCCCCCGGTCCTCCGTCGATCATGGATCGCCAACAGTTACGAGCCCGCTCTTCATGCCTATGGTGACCGGTTCTACATAGACCGGCTGGACGGTGGACGCCGCAGGTAACTGCTCGTGGACCCGCATCTTGAGCGGTTCGGTCGGCATGTCGATGAACACCGGGAAAAGGTCGTCGTGGTGGCACGGCAGAATGACTTTGGGTTGGTAGAGGTCGACGAGAGGCATCGTGGCTTCTTTGAGCTGGCGACGAACCAGGGGACGACCGACGAAGCCGACTATGGCGAGATCGCAGCCAGGGTTGCTCCCGAAGTAGCTCTGCTCCTCCTCGCTGACGGGGCCGGCGCTGTCCCGGTAGACGATGCGGTAGCCGTCGACATCGATGATGAGGCACATGGTGCCTTCGGTCATCACCTCGGGCTCCCAGCTGCCTCGCTGCTGCACCGCCTTCGTGTAGGCCTCTTCGTCCGGGCTGAGGGGCGGCTCGTCGCTCTCCCACACCTTCCGTGCCTCGATCAACGCTTGCAGGCTCACGCTCTGCTCCGGGTGGCCTAGCTCGGCGTGCAGTCCGTGGATGACCCGCACGGTGAAATCTGCAAACTCGAGGACTTCCCCCTCTCCCCGGCCGGTCACGTCGATTATCTGGTCGGTGCTGATTCCGTCCCGGGTGAGGACATCGGCCCCGAGGGGGTGAACCACCACAGATGCCCCGGTGCGGTCGGCGACCTGGGCGGCGTCGCTGATGTGGTCGTAATGAGGGTGACCAATCAATATTGCGTCGGCCCGCTCGACCTCGTCCGGCCGGAACCCGAGCCCGCGCATCCGGGGGCCACGGTCGTAGAAAGTGTCTAGCAACACCACCCGATCGTGAAAGTTGAGCTCGTAGTTGGACGTGCCGTACCACCGCACGGTCAAGGCGTCGGGATCGGTGTTGGTCGGACCTCCGAGCATCGCCGGGCGGCTGTAGCCGAGAACCGAATCCGTGTTCATGGTGCCTCCTCCTGGACCGACCGGAAAAAAGGCTACACCCGTCACCTTCAGTCGGCGCGGGCCGAACCCGAGGGTCCGTTGGGCGCTGAGGTCAGAGCTCGACGGACTCGACCACCGGAGCCAGGTCGAGCGGTACCGGACGGCTCGGGGAGGGAACGAGCACCACGCAAATGACCGCCCCCGCAACCGCGCACACCCCGCCCACGATGAAGCCGAGACGGTAGCCTCCGGCCAGAGCCTGCGTTGCGGACCTGCCGGCGGCAAGCAGGGCGTCGGTGCGGTTGGCGGTAATGACGCTCAGCGCGGCGACGGCCAGCGCGGCCGCAGTCTGCTGGCTGACATTGATCAGCCCCGAGCCCAGTCCGGCATCGGCCGCCGGGATGTTGGCCACACCGACGGTGATCAACGCGGTGAAGGCCAGGGCCCCGCCCAGACCGATGAACAGCAGAGCGAAGAACAGCTGGGGGAAGTACGAGGTGTGCGGGCCGGCCAGGGCGAAGAGACCCAAACCGACGAAGATGAAGCCGAACCCGAGAAGCGCAGTCCACTTGGGCTGGAGGATCTTGAGCAGGCGTGCCGAAGGGCCCATGGATATGAGCGCCACAGTCAAGGTCTGGGGAAGGAACGCCAAGCCGGTGGCTATGGCTCCGAACCCGAGCACGTGCTGCATGAAGAGGACACCGAGGAAGAAGGTGCCGTACATTCCGACCACCATCAGGCCCCGGGCCAAGCTGCTAGAGCCGAGGCCCCGGGAGCGCAGCACCCGGAAGGGCACCATGGGCGACGGGATGTGCGTCTCCAGGAAAAAGAACCCGGCCAGCACGATCACGGCGGCCAACCCGAAGCCTACGGTGTGACGGGACGCCCAGCCGTACTGGGTCGATGTCACGATGGCGTAGATGGCCAGCATGAGACCCACCGTGCTCAGCACTGCGCCCCCGATGTCGAGACCGGCCCCGATGCCCAAGCCTTCGTTCTCGTCCAGCATGATGCTCCCCGCTATCAGGGTGGCCACGCCGATTGGCAGGTTGATTATGAAGATCCAGTGCCAGCTGAGGGCCTGAGTCAGTATCCCGCCGAGCAGCAGCCCGAGCGAACCACCGCCGACCGACACCAGGATGTAGGTGCTCATGGCCTTGGCCCGCTCCCCGGGCTCAGGGAACTCGCCGACGATGATGGCCAGCACAACCGACGCGGAAAACGCCGCGCCGGCGCCCTGAACGAAGCGGGCCGCTATGAGCATGGACTGGCTGGTGGCCAGGCCACAAAACGCGGACGACACGGTGAAAACCACGACCCCGCTGAGGAAGGTCTTCTTGCGTCCGACCAGATCACCCAGACGTCCAGCCAGCAGCAGGAAGCCTCCAAACGTGATCAGGTAGGCATCGATCACCCAGGCCAGATCGGCCTGGGTGAAATGCAGGCTCCGCTGGATGGTGGGCAGGGCCACGTTCACGATGGTCTGATCCAGCATGTTCATGGTCATCCCCAGGCACACGATGCCGAGAGCGATCCAGCGGCGGCGGTGGTCTGGTGAATCGGGCACTCGTCCGAGGATAACCCCTAATAGTTAGCATGTAGAACAGACAACGAGCTCAGGCGGGCCTCGGTACGTTGCTCGTGAGGTGTCAGTGGAGTCCACCGATTCCGGTCGCTTCTTATGTCGGGACGCGGCGCGCACTCCCTGCCGGCTGCTGGTGCTCGCCGCGTTGTGGTCACGGGTGGGGGGCAAGCGGACATTCGTGTTTGTGCCGCCCGGCAGGACCCTTGCCTACTCAGCCAGAACAAGCAGACTCCTGAAATGCCCCACCGCTACTACGGGAGGCAGCTGGTTTTGAGCCCCCGTGGAAGGGTGAACTGGGTATTGGTCATGCCTTCCACGAAGTAGCAGGAAGCCCCGGGGTTGGGCTGGCCAGGCGTGAAAATTAAGCGACATCGGCTTCATGGGCGACCTCCCCGCCGCCTTGGCGGTGCAGTCCGGCCTGTCGGTCAAGGCGACTGCGGCCTCGGAGGGCATCGGAGCGGATGAGTTCCTTGTAGCCAAGCCCGGAATCGAATCGATCTCCCAGCTGAAAGGCAAGCGGGTTGCGTACACCACCGGCACGGCCGAGCAGGCGTTTGCCCTGCGAGCCTTGGCCACGGCTGGCCTCAAGCAAAACGACGTGAACCAGGTCAACGTCACGCTGCAGCAGCTGTTCACGGTGCTCGAAACTGGCGAAGTCGACGCCTCGGTAATCTCCGGAGGCCAGCAGGAGCAGGACTATGTGCAGCAGCACCCAGGTGCCAAGGTCCTCGCTAGCAACGTCACCGTAAAGCCGGCCAGCTACGACTACGAGCTCGCCAGCACCGCGGCTCTGACCGACCCGAGCAAGAACGCAGCCATCAAGGACTTCCTCCATCGCCTGATTGAGGCGAGCAACTGGGCTTACACCCACCAGTCCGCCTACGCCACCGCCTACCTGGTCGACGTCCAGCATGAAACCCAGGCCGAGGCTCAGGAGAGCGTGGGGGCCGGGCTGATATTCCACTGGGTGGCCATAGACGCGACGGTCCAGAACGCCCTACAAAACGTGGTCGACCTCGAGGCCGGGACGGGAGCGATCAAGTCCACCTTCAATGTGGGTCCTCTATTCGACCCGACGGCTACTGCCGCCTACAACCAGATCGTCGAGGAGGTCCCGCAGAATGCGCCTGACAATGGGTGATACCTGGGGTACACGCCCAGGGAGGAGGTGAGCACGCCTGTGTCTGCCACCGACGTGGTGAGGACCGAGTCCACCCCGCCACCGGTCGCCGGACCGCGCATCGAGTTGACCCGACCGTCTGTCACCGGGACCGTCAGCCGCCGCCGCCGCCCGCGTGTCCCGCGGCTCGCCCGTCGCGCCCTCGGTCTGATCGTCGTACTGGCCGGGTGGCAACTGGTCTGCTCAGCCCACGTGTTCACCCCGGTGGAGGTGGCGTCTCCGGCGCAGGTGTGGGACGCCGCACGGGAGCTGTGGAGGGAGGGCGCGCTCCAGCACAACCTTTGGGTGTCGCTGCGGCGGGTGATCGAGGGTCTCGCCCTCGGCGTGGCCGTCGGAGTGGCCCTGGCCGTGTTATCCGGATTTTTCCACGTCGCCGAAGACCTCCTCGACCCGGTGCTCCAGGCGGCTCGGGCCGTGCCGATCCTCGGCCTGCTGCCGTTGTTCATCATCTGGTTCGGCGTAGGCGAGACTCCCAAGATCTACCTGATAGCCCTGGGCTGCGTGTTCCCCGTCTATATCAATACCTTCGGGGCGATCCGGGGGGTCGATGCCAAGCTGGTGGAGGCCGGGCGTACGTTCGGGCTGGGCCGGGTCGGTCTGATCAGCAGGATCATCCTGCCCGGGTCGCTTCCCGGATTTCTCGTGGGGCTGCGCTTCGCGTTGATCAGCAGCTGGCTGATCGTCATCGTGGCCGAGCAGATCAACGCCCAGAGCGGCATCGGGTACCTGATCATGCAGGCGCAAACCACGAACCGAACCGACATCATGTTCGTCGGGCTAGCCATCTATGCCGCCTTAGGCGTCCTGGCCGACCTCCTGGTCCGCCAGCTCGAGCGGCGCCTGCTGTCTTGGCGGCGCGGATTTGAGGGAGGTTGACGATGACGCTTGCGCTATCACAACCGGGGCCGAGTCGCAGCTCCACGCGGGCGGTCGAGGCCGGCGCTGTCAGCCGAAGCTTTGACGGCCGCCAGGTGCTGGGCGACCTCGATCTCTCCATCGGTCCCAACGAGTTCGTCGCTCTTCTCGGGCGAAGCGGTAGCGGCAAGAGCACGCTGCTACGCATCTTGGGTGGTCTCGACAACGAGTATCACGGAGACGTGTGGGTCCCCGCCCGCCGATCGGTCGTCTTCCAGGAGGCGCGACTGGTGCCGTGGCTACGCGTCCTCCCAAACGTGGTCTTAGGGATCAAGCCCGGTGACGGCGGGCGCGCCGGCCTGCGCCGGCATGCCCTTTCCGCCCTGGAGGAAGTTGGCCTCACTGACCACGCCCGGGCCTGGCCGGTAACTCTCTCCGGCGGTGAAGCCCAGCGGGTCGCCTTGGCCCGCGCCCTTGTCCGCGAGCCCCAGCTAATGCTCCTGGACGAGCCCTTCGGAGCGCTGGACGCCCTGACCCGAACCAAGATGCACGTGCTGCTCCAGGATCTCTGCAGCCGGCACCAACCGGCCGTCCTGCTGGTGACCCATGACGTTGACGAGGCTATCCTGTTGGCCGATCGGGTCGTCGTGCTCGTTGACGGACGTCTCTCACTTGACCTGGTCGTAGACATTGACCATCCCCGCGACCGGGGAAACCGCGAATTCAGCCGGCTTCGCGGCCGCCTGTTGGCCGAGCTGGGTGTCGTCGAGCCGTCGGCCGCCCAGGTCCCGGGATCGGATGCCAGCCGTGACTTCCGTGACAAGCCCTTGGACCAGGTACGCCGGTACGGGCCCACCCGTTCCTGACCTAGCGCTGACGTAGGTATCTTCGTCGGATCAGTCGTAGTGCTTCGCGGGTTATCAAGCGGCGAGCACTACGGGCGGAGCCGACCGGTAGCGGCAGCCGTCCGGGGGGACGACCTGCGGTCCCCCGACCTGGTGAGGCTACTGGTGGGGTCGTTGGGGGAGATCTGGTCGACAGTATTGAACAGCGTTCCCTCGGCCGGTGGCACTGGGCCTAGGAGGAGCGGGTCGGCGGTCCTGATCATCCAGTCGCGTAGACGCCCTCTCAGATCCGAGAGCACGTGAGCGAGGGCCGGGTCGTTTATGCGGTTGGCGCCCTCGCCAGGGTCGAGCGAGAGATCGTAAAGCGCCTCCTGAGGTGGGTCGACATCGGTCCAACCGAAGTGGAGCATCACATCCTTGGTCGGGCTGTCGTCCACGTTGGCAAGCACTCGGCCGGTATGCCGGTCATCAAATCGTTTCATGTACTTGTACCGGGCCGTGCGTACCGCCCGCTGGGGCTCGTACGCGGCGTGATAGGTGACTTCGGCGAAGACTTCTTGGTGCAATTCGCTGCGCTCGCCGCGCACAAGAGGAAGAAGGGAGAGGCCTTCGAGCCAGTCCGGCGCCTCGATCTGGGCGACGTCGCAGATGGTGGGAAAAATGTCGAGGTGACTCACTAAGGAGTCGACCACCCGGCCCTGCCCGAAACCCCCTGGGCCACGGATCAACAGCATTACTCCTATGCCACGGTCGTACATGGTCGCTTTGGCGTCGGGGTACGCCAAGCCGTGATCGGTGGTCAGAATGACGAGGGTATTGCCGGCCAAGTCATTTTCCTCGAGGGCGTTAAGAACGGCGCCGACTCCCTGGTCGAGCGAGCGGGCGCTGGCTTTGAACGATGCCATGTCGCGACGTGTGATCGCGGTGTCGACGATGTTCTCCGGCGGACGGGAGTACAGGGCATCGCGCACCGACGAGGGTTCAAAGTATTCGCGGTGGGTCTCGAAGAACCCGATCGAGAGGAAGAAGGGCTGGTCGGTTCTGGCCCGTTCTGCGATGAGCCTGGTGGCCGCGGGGGCGACGTCGTGCACCTTGGTGGTGTCCACGTCGACCACGTAGTCGTAGCCCACGTCTGCCGGGTCGGCTGACAAGTGCTGCTCTCCGATGAGTCCGGACCAGTACCCGGCAGACCGCAGCACGTGCACCATGTGATGTTCGGGGTTACGGAGGCGGTAGCCCCGGTGGGCCAGGCCGAGCATCCCCGTCACATGGGTCGACTGCCCGGTCAGCAGGGCGGCGCGCGATCCGGAGCACACCGGGGCGGCGCAGAAGGCTTGACGAAAGAGCACCCCCTGGTCGGCTAAGTGCTGGATGTTGGGGGTGGGGACGGGATACCCGTACGGCTGGACGTAGCGGCCGGTGTCGTGGGAGTGGACATACAAGACGTTGGGCGGCTTCATAGCGGACAGACTCTACGCGCTCCCCATCTACTCTCTACTACTAATACTACTAATATGATAGATATTGTGGAGAGAGCATGAGCGAGCGGCATCTCGGGACCGAAGCGATCTCGTATCTGGTATGCGCGACACAGCGCAGCGGTAGCACGCTGCTGTGTGAGCTGCTCAAGGGCACCGAGGTCGCCGGGGTGCCCGACGAGTTCTTCGAAACTCTCCGGTCGACCGGCCTGCCTCGTCAACCGAGGCAGTACTTCGAAGACCCCGGTCTGGCCGACATCGCGGAGCGGCTCGCCCCGACCGACCCCGGCCAGCCCGAACAGGCTGGTGACTTCGAGGGTTGGTTTGCCTACGCGCTCCAGCGCGGAACGTCCCGTAATGGCGTCTTCGGCGCCAAGATGATGTGGAACTACTTCGACGACTTCCGGGGGCGGGTCCGGGAGCTGCCCGGGCTTGGGGACGTGACGTTCAACCAGGCGCTCGATTCCCTCTTTCCTCAGCTCCGTATCATCTTTGTCCGCCGCCGCGACAAGGTGGCCCAAGCGGTCTCGCTGTGGAGGGCCATCCAGACCCAGCAGTGGCGGAATAGCGTCGAGACCTCGAGGAACGACTGGCCTGCTGAGTACGACTATCGGGGGCTCAAGCACCTGGTCGACGAACTGCATCGGTGGGACGCCCGATGGGAAGACTGGTTCCACGCCACCGGACGGGAACCGATACGCGTGATCTACGAAGAGTTCGTCAACGCCAGAGCGGCGACCGTCGGCCGAGTGCTGGATGCACTGGGCGTCAACCCTCGCGAACTGGCCGGACACACCGGGCCGATGAGGCGTCAGGCCGACAACCTCTCGCAAGACTGGGTAGCCCGCTTCCGCCAGGACGACGCCGATCACCAGTTCACCGCCTGACCGAACGGGGCGCGGAGGCGGGTGACAGGGGATTATCGATCAGGTTGGGCTCGTTTACTGGTCGTACTCCGCAGGCCGACCTTCGAGGATGACCGTCTTGGTCTCCAGGAAAGGGAGCAGTCCTTCGGTACCGCCTTCGCGCGGTAGGAGAGGAGACCTTGGCCTGCTGCCCGTCGGCCCACACCACGACTTTCAGGGACAGATCGAGTGCTGACAGGGGTGACGCCACCACTACCGGGGTTCCCGCCTTCGGATTGCCGAACAGCACCAGTGCGATGTCGCGCAATTCGAGCCCCACTTGACGCGCTTCGGCGGCCTTGTCGATCACCGACAAGAGCCGCACGCCTTTGGCGTTCAGCAGATCGGTGAAGCAGGCCACGGCCCTCCGGTGGGGGTCGTCGTTGCTCGCTTCGGGCCAACCACCCAGAACGCGCTCCTGGCCTTTGCCATTCGCCGGATGGACCGCAAATGCGCTGGACATCCGGTGGTCCACGCTTAGGGCCCGCCACGAAACAACTTGGAACAAGTCCTGTGCCACGACATGCATGTTTACAAGAGAATTGCGTCAAGTTGTTTCGTGGCGGGCCCTTAGGTATATGTCGGAGTCGCGGGAATGATTTATAACTCGAATATATGTGTCGAACTGTGGTAGTCCTGGGCTACACGTTTCACAGCCAGCTCGGATGCAACGACCTGGATCTTGGCTCGATAGGAGGACCCCGATGCCATCGATGAGCAGAGCAATCGTGCAGACCGGGGTCCGGCAGTTGGAGATGCGGGAGTTCCCGCTGCCGGACATCGGTGACGATGACGGGCTGTTGAAGGTCGAAGCCTGCGGTATATGTGGGAGTGACTGGGCCCAGTACCAGGGAGAGTACACGTGGCTCGATCTTCCGGTCGTGCCAGGACACGAACCGGTCGGGATCGTGGATCGGATCGGCCGGACTGCCAGTCAACGCTGGGGGGTTGTGGAAGGCGATCGGGTCGTTGTCGAACCGCTGCTGCCGTGCGGATTCTGCCGGCAGTGCATCCAGGGGGAATACAGCACCTGTACGGGATACGGGCGGGTTTCGTGTTACGCGTATATACCGACCAGCGTGCGGCCGGCATTGTGGGGCGGATACGCCGACTACCTGTATCTCGACCCTCACGCTCTCGTTCACAAGATCGACGTCAACGTTCCAGTCGACATAGCTGCCCTCTACAACCCACTGGGCTCGGGCATCCATTGGGGGGTACACCGCCAGGGAACCACTATCGGGGACAGCATCGTCATTCTGGGCTGCGGACAGCGGGGGCTCTGCTCTGTCATCGCGGCCAAGGACGCGGGAGCCTCGACGGTAATCGTGACTGGCCTCGAACGCGATTCCCACAAGTTGAAGCTGGCTCGCGACTTCGGGGCTGACCATACAATAGTGGCCGACAAGGAGGATGTTGTCGAGGCGGTCATGGATCTCCTCCCCCGCGGGGCGGACGTCGTGCTGGATACGACACCTAATTCCCCCCAGTCGGTAAACCACGCCCTCGACATCGTCGCCAGATCGGGCACGATCGGCTTGGCCGGGGTGAAGGGAACGCATCCAGTGGCCAACCTGCGAACCGACCTGATAATGCAGAAGAACATACGCGTACTCGGCACCAAGGGAGCACCGTGGCGGGCGACCGAGGCTGCGATCCGGATGATCGAGTCCGGGCGCTATCCGTTGGAGAAGCTGCACACCCATACGATCCCGTTGGAGGAGACCGAACGGGCGCTACAGATTCTTGCCGGCGAGGTGGAAGGCGAGGAGCCCATACACATCACGATCCGGCCGACGGGGGACTAGCGACGCAAGAGATCCTTGGCGATATGCCCGACCCGGATCTCATCCGTACCGCCATAGATCTGGAGCACCTTCGCATCTCGACACACAGCTGCTCTAGAAAGACCGCAGCAGATCGTAGGGCGGGAGATCGCCGAACTCGAGCTCATCGCGCCGGGGCGAAATCTCGGACTCGACGAAACGACGAACAGCACTCCGGAACGCCAGTTGTTCCTCGGTCCAGGCGATCACGGAACCGCGCCGGACGAGCTCACCCGTCCGATCTTCGTTTGACCCTCAATCGGCCAACCGCTAGTTCTGCTCAGAATCGACATAGATGTCGATCTTATCTCGTGAGATGGCCGTACCCATCGGGTCGACATCCTTGTCGAAGAGTGCTAAATTTCAATGTGGTGTGTTCTTGGTGCTGATCTCGTGGCACGGTAAAGTCACCCAGAAGTGTGCCGCTAGAGAATCTAAGGGAGTAGGAATGGTGGCTGCTCAGTCTGGTTCGGCGAGTCTGGACGAATTCCGCGGATCCAAGTTTCTCGAGGTAGTCAAGCTTCCTCCTGTGCCTCATGTTGAGGAAAACACCATCAGGATCGAAGCTGGTGCAGTGTCCTTCGGGGTTGAGTACCGACACCTTACAGAAGACATCCTTGCCGCGTTCTATGGTGAAGATGTCGCTAAACGGACGATGGCAGGCCGATTCGGGGCCCCGGATCTGGAATCCTCATCGACCGCGATTGACAGCGGTATCTCTGTTCATGTATTCGACTCGTCGACCGGTGAGGAGCGACTCCGATTCGATGATTTGGACCAGGCAGGCAGACATCCTGCCCACTACCACTACATTGGGCCCGACGGACGACATGCCCTCGGTTGGTACGATCCCGTGGCGGACGGTCCTTTCATGACGTGGACGCTAGAGCGGCTCCGAACGAGTCTTGTACCGATGCTCGAGTTCGCTGGAGCGGGGGACCTCGCAGCAGTCGTCGACCCCAACCTGGTCAATCGGGCTCTTGTTGAGATCCAAGCCGCGGTGAAGGCTAGTAAAGCGACGGCGATGACGCGGTGAGTTCGCAAGTCTCCACAACCTCTTCGGCTCTCTGTGACGACCCGCTCGGGGTTGGACGCCGACAGGTACCGCGAAGCTCCATGCGCATTGCCGGCATTTCGGGATCATTGGAGGAGCGCGAGAGCGTCACCTTGCTCCCTGACCCGGGGCCGAAGGCGCTTTGGTGTCCGATCATCTCTGCGGACGATCATGTTCTGGAACCCCCCAACCTCTTCGAACGACGATTGCCGGCCAGCCTAACGGAGGAAGCCCCGTATCTTGTCGAAGACGAGCAGGGTCTGCCATTTTGGGTCGTGGAGGGAACCCATATTCCTATCACGATCGGCAATGGATCTAGTGGTCGGCCGTCGGTGGAATGGAAGAACACCGCCCAGAGGTACGAGGACTTCAGACCTGGAGTGGCCGATCCGTCAGCCCGGCTCTCGGATATGGATCTCAACGGTGTGTGGGCGTCCGTTTGCTTTCCTTCACTAGTTTGGGGGTTCGCCGGCCGCGTCTTCGCCCGTTTTGATGATCAGGAATTGGGTCGGGCCTGCATGAGAGCCTACAACGACTGGATGATTGAGGAATGGTGCGCTTCGAGCCGGGAGCGCTACATCCCGTGCCAGATCCCGTGGCTCGCTGATCCACAGGCTGCTGCCAAGGACATCGAAGCGAACGCGGGACGAGGTTTCCGCGCCGTGACCTTTCCCGAAAGCCCCGACAGGCTGGGTTTCCCGTCTATCTACTCCGGTCAATGGGACAACTTCTTTCATGCATGCGAGGAAACCGAAACTGTCATCAATCTCCACGTCGGATCCTCTGGTTGGGTACAACGACCCTCGGCTGACAGCCCTGTCGAGGTAGCAGTTGCCTTGTTCCCTTTGAGCGGGATGTCAGCGCTGGTCGATTGGCTGTACGCGAGAATACCCCTTCGCTTCCCTCGCATAAAGATCGCGCTTTCTGAGGCGGGTGTATCCTGGGTTCCCATGATGAAAGAGCGTCTACAAAGGGCCTATCGCCATGTGAAGGAGACAGGCGCCTGGACGTCGCACGATCCCCATCCGAATGAGGTCCTGCAACGGAACGTCTGGTTCAACTCTATTGAAGATCCGTCGGCATTTCGCATGTTGGAATTGATTGGTGAGGATCGGATACTTATCGAACAAGACTATCCGCACGCTGATTCGACGTGGCCGGAAACGCAGGCGTTGCTTCGTTCCGACTTGGGTCATCTTGAGGGGGCGGTAGTACAAAAGATAGCGTTCAAGAACGCCGCGAGCCTTTACCGGCACCCGGAGCCTCGTTTGGACTGGGTCCAGCGGAGCATCGTTGGTAGTCCGAGCTACCAGCCAAGGTCGGCAGCGAAATGATGAAGCCCAGCCAAGGCGCTGACAACGGTTCCGCTATCGCGGACGGTCAGCGGCGGCGGGGTGATCTGCAGGTTGTCTCCCGAGAGGACGCACCCCGCACCCGGGGAGGCTGGATCCTTGTCGGTACCGCAGCGGAACGGCGAGTCAAGCACGCAGAGAATGGGACTGCTCACGGGCGTCGGACGCGCAGGCTGATCGTTGATGCGGCCCAACGTACGTTCGCTCGACGCGGTTATGTCAACGTCGGCATCGAGGATATCGTCACTGAGGCGGGAGTGTCCCGAGGGACGTTCTACACGTATTTTGAGTCGAAGATCTCGGTTTTCCGCGAAGTTATGGACAAAGTGAGCCGCACCTCGGACCGCATGGTCTCACACCGCCTGGAGACCGAGTCTCAGCTTGACCCGATCGCCGCCCTTCGGGCGGCTAATCGCCGCTATATAGAGATGTACCGCGCCGACCCTGACATCATCGCAGTTATTGAGCAAGTATCGCTGTCAGGAATAGATGACATCGCGTACGAGATTCGAATGGGACGACGAGCGCGACGCGGTTGAGCGGGTAGCGGGACAGATTCGTCGCTGGCAGTCCCAGGGCTTCGCCGACCCATCCGTGGACCCGTCTCTGACCGCGGCAGCGCTTGTCTCGATGACAGCAGACTTCTGCTTCTGGTTCTTCGCGCCCAAGGACAAGACCCAAGATATCGACGCGGCAGCCGCCGCCATCAGTGACATTTGGGTGCGCGCCGTTGGTTTGCGCCGGAAGCCGAACCCGCGATGGGTTTCGCAGATCCGCGACAAGGCACTACCAACGGATCCCTGAGTCGAGGCGGCAGTCTTGCCGTTCCGATCGGGCCGCCATTTCCTCTGAGCAAAGTCGAGGTTGTCAGAGTGCCGCGCCTAGGGCGCGATATCTGGAGGTCCCACACGGTCCAGCCGTCGTTATCGACAAGAATGTCGAGTGCATGTTATCCTTTGGTGAAGGCGTACATCTCCGGTGGGGGATCTGACCGGACCATTCAGTGAAGTAGGGGGAAACACACCGTGGCCCACAAGAGAGGAAGTCTCCTGGTCGTAGCGGTCATCACCCTGTTGATAGCCGCCGCGTGCAGCAGCTCTTCGAAACCGGCGGCGACCAGCTCTGGTACGAACACCGCGACGGGAAGTAGCACGAACGCCGCGACCGGTAGTAGCTCGAGCAGTGCCAAGACTATCACCGTGGGCGTGCTCGCCGATTTGACTGGACCAGCGGCCGGCAACAGCAATACGTTTCTCCAAGGGGTCAAAGCCGGGATTGGTTTAGCCGAGAAGGACGGCTACCACATTAAGTATGTGGTGGCCGACACCACGAGTACCCCGACTGGGGTGCTCTCAGGCGCGCAGAAACTGGTCGAAGAAGATCATGTCTACGCCGTGATCGCGAGTTCGGCGCTGCTGTTCTCGGCTGCGAAGTTTCTGACTTCGCGCGGGGTCCCGGTCATAGGCGCTGCGACGGATGGCACCGAATGGATAACCAGCCCCAACATGCTCTCCATCTACGGATACACAGATTTCACCAAGGTTGCTACCGTCTTCGGAGACTTCTTCAAAAGCCGGGGCGTCACCAATCTGGCCACAGTTGGCTACAGTATTGAGCCCTCGTCGAAAGAGAACGCCGAAGCGAACGCGGCGTCGGCCAAAAACGCAGGAATGAAGGTCGGCTACGAAGATACCGATCTTCCGCTCGGGACCACCGACGTTGGGCCCCTGGTCCTGGCCATGAAGTCCGCCGGAGTAAACGGGCTCGACACCTCCATCATTGCTAACAGTTCGTTCGCTATCGCCGAAGGGCTCACGCAACAGGGCGTCAAGCTGAAGATGGTGTTGCTTCCGAATGGCTACGGTGGTGACCTGATCGCAAGTGGTCCCGCAGCCGAGCGGGCCGCCGAGGGCGACTATTTCGGCGTTGCCGAGGAGCCCGTGGAGCTGCACACCGCGGCGACCGAGGAGTTCGAGAACGCGTTGAATACCTACGCTGGCTGGACGATCGATCCGACCTTCGCCGAGTACAATGGCTATCTGGCCATCGCAGCATTGGAGGCCGGTCTTAAAGCAGGTGGGATCAGCCAGTCCCAGTCACAATTCATCAACACCATGCTCAATATGAAGGGTTTTGATGGTCGTGGCTTGTGGGGTGGGCGTACGGAAAGTTTCGCGATGGATCAGCGGGGAACCATCCTGAACGTCGAAAACTGCTACTGGTTCGTGCAGTACGTAAGTTCGAAGTTCGTCCCAGTTCAAGGGTTCAGTCCCGCCTGCGGATCGATTATTCCCGGCTTGAGAGTCGTCCCCTAGCCCAAACCAGACTGTTACAGGCGATCGGGGCTTGCTGCAGAGGCTCACTGACTTCCGTTACTTTATCTGGCAGGACGAAAGGGATTTTCTGTGAGGGCCACTGTGATCGGCACCGGATTCGGGTCTAGAGTCGTCGCTCCGGTCTACGCTGACTTGGGCATCGATGTCGAGGTCGTTTCCGCTAGAGACCCGGATGCCGTTCGACGGGCGTGTGCTGCCCCCGTGGACTTTGTGTCAGTCCACGCTCCTCCCTTCCTTCAGCGGGACTACGTGCTCGCAGCCGTAGCGAATGGCCGCAACGTTCTTTGCGAAAAGCCCTTCGGAAGGTCCGTCGCGGAGGCCCGGGAAATGTTCGAGGCGGTTGAAGGTGCCGGCGTCATCCATCTGGTGAACTATGAGTTCCGTCAGGATTCCGCCCGCCGGCAACTGAAGGATTGGATCGCTCAGGGGAAGATAGGCAGGGTCCAGCATGTCGGATGGACCTTGTACAGCAACGGCTCGCGGGGACGGGTATATGGTTGGTTGTTCGACAAGCAGTCCGGAGGTGGTTGGATCGGGGCGTATGGTGCGCACGTGATCGACGCTCTGAGATGGCTCATCGGGGAGGTGGCGGTGGCCCGAGGTACTTGTCGAATCGACATTCCCCATCGCACGGCGGTCGGAGGAGAAACGATCGCGTGCACCGCTGAGGACGCGTTCAGCGCTTCGCTGATATTCAAGAACGGTGTGACAGCGACGATTGACACGTCCTTTGGTGGAGCAATCTACCGACCCTCGCATATAGAAGTAATCGGCACGGAGGGGGTGATCGTGTTGGACGGCTACACCGACATACGCCTGAAAGTCCCCGGGGTAGAGGACGAGTGGCTCGAGTACAGCCCCCCGAAAGGTGACCCGCATGAACCGTCATTCAGGAAATGGGCAACGATACTGAAGGAAACCATCCGCAACCGGGCTCAGATCAACCCGTCATTCGCTGACGGCGTCGCTTGTGCAATGGTCATGGAGGATCTCCGGAACCACGCCCTGTGGCCGTAGGGCCCGCCACGAAACAACTTGACGCAATTCTCTTGTAAACATGCATGTCGTGGCACAGGACTTGTTCCAAGTTGTTTCGTGGCGGGCCCTTAGCAAGGAGGGGCAAGAGGTCGCACGAGAAAGAAACTCGGTGATGACCTCGATTCCGTGGGCCTGACTGTCTGCCGTAGCCGCGTTCCGTCCCGTGCACGTCCGGGCATCGACGTTAACCGGCGCCGATCAATGCCCATAGAGAAGCTGCATGTTCTCAACCGCGAAGATCATGATGTCGTTGGGGTAGTCGACCGCACCGTTCTGGTCCATGATCTCGTTCCAGTGGTCAACGACGTCTTCGGCGCTCGGCGGTTCCTTGGCCACCCAGCCCCTGGCGGTAGTGATAGTCGAACGTGCGAACCGGCCGCCCCAGGCGCCCAGGATCTGCCCCGTACAGGGGCAACTGCGGTGGGCGAGCACGGTCACCATGGGGCTAACTCGCTCAGGCAAGAAGTTGTCTCGGACGTCGTCGCCGTCGACCCCCGGGATTTGGTACATGAAAGGTGACACCTCGCCGGCGATGAGAGCACCTGGGTTGAGGAGGTTGGCCTTGATGCCAAACTCCTCTCCCTCCAGGGAGATCGTCCGGAACAGGCCGATGAGGCCGGAATTCGCAGCCGCATAGTTGGCCTGGGTGGCGAGTCCCTGGAGGCCGGCACCCGAGGTCACCCCGACGAGGCGGCCGCCTCCATGGTCTTTCATGTACAGGTAGGCGGGGTGAAACACGAAGAACGCAGCCCGCAGCTTGACGTCGATGACCGCGTCGAAATCGGCCAGGGTCATCTCGTGGAAGGGCTTGGTCAGGTAAATGGTGGCGTTGGCTACCACCGCGTCCAGGCCGCCCCAGGTGTCGACGGCCAAGTCGACGATGGCTTGGCCGCCCTCTTCGGTCGCGACCGAGTGGCTGTCCGCGACGGCTTCGCCTCCTTCGGCCCGGATCTCGCTGGCGATCTGTTGGGCGCCGTGAATGTCGTTGACGACGACCTTGGCACCACGCCGGGCAAGTTCGAGGGCGTGAGTACGGCCCATGCCCCGTCCCGCACCGGTCACGACCGCTACCTCACCGCCGAACTGCAGTTCCTGAACCATTTGCTCTCCCCTTTCCTATCCGTCCTTGGCGCTTGTGCCGATCAGCCACGTTCGACGGGATGATCGCGATCGCTCCCTGAGACCTATCCGAGCGATACAGGAAGCGTCTTCCACCCCCGCACAATGGACGAGTCGAGTTCGGCGTGCTCGGTGTCGACCTCCCACTCGGGGAACCGGGTCAGCACTTCGTCGAGGGCGACCTGGGCCTCCATGCGGGCCAGCGCGGCGCCAAGGCAGAAGTGGATGCCGTAACCGAAGGCGAGGTGGTGGCCGATCTTGCGGTGCACGTCGAACACGTCACCGTCGGGCGGAAAGGCCCGGTGGTCACGGTTGGCCGCACCCCGCAGCAGCATGACGGCACTGCCGGCCGGGACTGTCTGACCGTAGAGTTCGACGTCTCGAGTCACCGACCGGCACCCGTGGATGGAGGGCGGCTCGTAGCGCAGGACCTCTTCGACCGTGTTGGGGACCAGCCGCCGGTCGCGGGCGACCTCACGGCGCTGGTCGGGGTGCTCGCCCAGCACCTTACCCATCCATCCAATCAGGCGGTTCGTAGTCTCGTTGCCGGCGGTGGCCAGGAGGTTGACGAAGGTGAGAATCTCCTCTCGGTTCATGTGCCTGGTCGTGCCGGTGTCGTCCCGGAACTCGACTTGGACAAGGGCCGTCATGAGGTCGTCGGAGGGGTGTTGCCTCCGCCAGTCGAGGTAGTCGCCGAAGAAGGCGCCGTCGCTGAAGCGGCCCTCGCTGTATTGGGCGGGTCGGCCCGGTACGCGACTGGTCCGTTCGTTGCCCATCAGACGGACGGCGTCCTGATCCTGCTCGGGTATCCCGAGGAGCATCCCGATGACCCTCATGGGCATCTGGGCCCCGAGCTGGGTCACGAAATCAAAGCGGTCCGCGCCGACAAGGGGGTCGAGCACGTCGGCGCAGTACCGCCGGATCTGCGACTCGAGCGCACTGATCCTCTTCGGGGTGAAGACCCTGGACAGAAGGGAACGGTGAACGGTGTGCACGGGCGGGTCTTCCATGATGAAGAAACCTTTGGGGACCGGGAAGTTCTGTTTGATCGCCTCGAGAACCCCGCCCCGGGCCGAACTGTAGGTGGCGTGGTCGAGGAAGCCCGCCTCCACATCCTTGAACCGGCTGAGAGCCCAGAAGTCGTAGGTCTCGTTGTAGTACAGCGGAGCCTCCTCCCGCAGCCGGCGAAACACCGGGTAGGGATCGGCGAAGATCTCGACGTCGTAGGGGTCGAAGTAGACGTCGCTATCGGTGTAGATGCTCACGAGGTGCCTCCATCAGGCCGCCGAGACTGTCGCCAACTCGTCGACGACATACAGCGATTGGTTTGCTAACTGGCGCCGGACGTCGGCACAACTCCGGCATTTCTAGCACCGGATGATCCAGAACACCGGCTCGGGTCGCCGCAGGTCATTCGACGATGCGATCGTATGTGGCTTCACTGACCTGCATGCCCGACCCCATAGCCCGCCTCGTAACGGCTCGGCGTCACGGTTGTCCTTGTGTCGCCACACTTCCCACAGGGCGGCGAAAGCCATAGGTTGGCCGTCGGCGCGATGGACGGCATAAGGGAGTTTGCTGGCCGGTCTGCCCGCTTTAGCCGGGCGGCGCGGCCACTCGAAGAAGGAGTCAGCCGGTGAACAAGCTCGTCCTGTGTCCGGCGAAGGCCCGCCGGTAGGCCGGTTTGCTAGCCACGGTTTCCGCCCGGGCGTTAATCATGCGGTTCCCGATCGTCCGGCCTTTGGTTCTTTTGGAGTCGCTGGAGTATCCACATGGATCCCTTCGCTCCGGGTAGCCGGTGCCCGAGCGTGACATCGAACCGGCGGGACAGCGCCCGGCGTAGGTCGACGAGCACCTCTCGATGGGCGCACAGGACAACAGTCCGAGGTCCCGCTTGTATGAGCTGTTCGACCAAGGCCAGCGCCTTGCCGCCCGCGTCGGGGGCGAGGGCCTCAGCGATCTGTGGGCGCAGACCGCCGGTCCAGGAGTTCAGGGGATGGTGTGTCAGGACTGGATTGCGATGTCGGATGTCGCGGTCTCGGCACCGGGATTGGGATGGGGTCGGCGGAGCTTCAGCCACCAGTACAGCAGCACTAGTGGCACGGCCAGCCCACCGAAGCCGAAGATGACAAAGGCCCGAAGGCTGGCGATGTGTCCGACCAGCCATCCGAAGTTCTGGCCGAAGAAGCCGGTGATGAATGTCAACGGCAGGAACACCGTGGCCAGGATGGTGAGCTGTTCGATGGTGGCGTTCTGGCGGACGCTGACCTTGGTCTGCTCCACCGAGATCACCGCCAGATTGGCCTCCAATACCGTGCCGAGTAGATCACGTTGCGCGGCGACCTCCTCGTTGACCAGAAGCAGATGGTCTTGGACATCGCGCAGATACGGCTGCAACTCTGGGACGGCTGTGGCCCGTTCGATCGTCGCTATCACACCGAGCAGAGGGTGGACGGCCCGGTAGAAGCCGGTAGCCTTGCGCCGCAGCGAGTAGATCCGTTCGGTCGGGGCCACCGTTCCGGAGAACACGGTGGCTTCGATCTCATCGATGTCGCGTTCGAGGCCGGCGATGACCGGTCCGTACCCGTCTACCACCTGATCCAGGATCGCCCACAGAGCCGATGAGCTGCCCGCGGCCAGCAGCTCCGGCCGTTGCTCCAGGTGGGCTCTGGCCTCGCGCAACTCGCTGGCCGCGCCCTGTCGCACGGCGATGACAAAGGTCGGGGCCAGAAAGACACTGATCTCACCGAAGTCGACGTCCTCTCGCTCGTCGTCGTAGCGGGCCGTACGTAGAATGACCAGTTGCACGTCCCGGTCATAGCTTTCGACCTTGGGACGCAGATGAAACGTCTGCACGTCCTCGACGGCTAGCTCGTGCAGACCGAAGGTGTCGCGCACCTGCGTCAACTCTTCTATCCCGGGCTCGAATAACCCCAGCCACACGAAGCCGCCCTGCCCACACCGTGCTTTCGCCTCCTCCAACGGCACCGGACCTTCACCGTTTCGGTGCCCGTCTAGATAGTGCGCACAATCAACGATCATGTTGGAACCCTTCATCTGGACCGGCAACGGTCGGAGACATCCGCTACAGCATGTCGGAACCACGACCGGCAACCGGTGCCGATCAACAACCCGGGCACCGCGAGGCGCGCGTCGCGGCCTGGGGCAATAGACATCATCGGAGGGTCATCGACGAGGCCGTTCCCAGGCCCGAAGCCTGCCGTGCAGGTGACGTCCGCGTGTACCGAGGGTGACATTGAGGTGAACACTGCGGCTTGGCCGGGCCATTGTCGGACTGGGATGGCAATGGCGGCGGTCTGGTAATCGTTTGGCGTGGGTACGAACGGCTTCGTGTTGGTGATGGTCGTTTTTTTTGGGGCTGAGCTTCGATTTCCCCAACGGGTTTCGCGACTCCGCCAACGCTATGGCCACCTCGATTGCCACCGGCGCCCTCAAGCCGAAGGTGGCGGTGGTCATCTCGGGGATCGCCAATCTGGTGGGGCCGGACGTTTTCATGGTTACCGACGGCGACATGCGACACCGCCGGCGCGGGGTCAGGGAGGCGGCGGCGATTGGCCCGCTGTCTAGGCGGCCAGTTCAAGTTCCGGCTGTTCCTCGGTGGCCGGCCTTGTCTGGCGGTTATTGGGCGTCAACAGGGCAATAACCGTGGCGGCGAGCACCAGTCCGGCGCCGGCGAGCAGGGCGCGCTGGTATCCGTCGGTGGCCGCCTGGGCGAGCCCGACGTGGGCGGCGTGCAGCAGCGAGGTGGTGCGAGCGGTGGCCAGGGCGGAGAGAATGGCCAGGCCGAGCGCGGTGCCAAGTTGCTGGCCGGTGTTGAGAAGTCCGGCGGCCAGACCGGCCTTGTCGGCGTCGACGCCGGCGTTGGCGGCCGTGGTGAGACCGGTGAACACTCCGCCCATGCCGACAGACACGGTCAGCACGCCGGGCAGAATGTCCGAGACGTAGGAGCCGTCCACGGGGATCCGGGACAGCCAGTACAGGCCGCCAGCTGCCATCAGGGTGCCCAGTACCACGATGGGCTTGGTCCCGATGCGGGCGAACAACTGGGAGGAAACGCTCGCCGCGATGATGAATCCGCCGGTCAAGGGCAGGTAGGCAAGGCCGGTCTGGATCGGCGAGTAGCCGAGCACGGTTTGCATGTACAGGGTGAGGAAGAAAAACATCGGCACGAAGCCGGCAATAGCCACCATCTGGGTGGCGTCGGCCGCGGCCACACCCCTGATCCGCAGGATGGAGAGCGGGACGAGCGGATTCGCCACGCGCAGCTCGTTGGCGACGAACGCGGCCAAGAGCACCGCTGCGCCGGCCAGCCCGGCGATGGTGCGCCCGCTGCCCCAGCCAACATCGGGTGCCTTCACTAGAGTGTAAACCAGCAGCAGCATCCCGCCCGTGACCAGGAAGGCGCCCAGGGCGTCGAAGTTCACCAGCCGGACCGCCCGCCGGCGGTCACGCTTGAGCAAAGCGAACGCCCCCACGAACGCCACCGCGCTGAAGGGGACGTTGATGAACAGCACCCAGCGCCAGCCCGGGCCCTCGGTGAGCAGACCGCCCAACAAAACGCCGGCGGCGCCGCCGATCCCGGAGACGGCCGCCCACACGCCCAGGGCGGTGTTGCGGTCCCGGGTGGAACGGAAGGTGCTGGTCAAGGTCGACAGCGCCGCGGGCGAGAGCATGGCGGCCCCCATTCCCTGGGCGAAGCGGGCGCCGACGAGCAGCGAGCTGCTGTGGGCCAGGCTGCCGGCAAAGGACGAGCCGGCGAAAACCACCAACCCGGTGACCATCATCCGGCGGCGCCCGAGCAGGTCGGCCATCCGCCCGCCCAGGAGCAGGAAGCCGCCGTAGGTGAGGATGTAGCCGTTGATCACCCACTGCAGGCTCTGCTGGCTGAAGCCGAGGTCGCGCTTGATCGATGGCAGGGCGATGTTGAGAATGGAGGCGTCCAGGATGTCCATGAACTGCACCAGGCTGAGCAGAAGAAGAATGGCCACGCCCCGTCTCGAGGACAGCAACGAGGCGTCCGACGTTTCGCCGGTTGCCACGGCAAGATAAGGCTCTGCGCTCATGGGTGGGTCCTTGCTTTCATCGGGCTTGTTTGCGTTCGCGGCGATAATGGTGACGACTGTGAGAACGGGCCCTGCGGTTTGCTCATCACCTGGGGGGAAGCGGACCCGTTCTCGCCTGCGGGGAAGAACAGTCCGGGAGTGCGGGTCTGGCCCGGCGTACGGATCCCGAGGCTGGCCCGCTGAAGAGTCCTGTCGAAGCGGCTGTCGACCATGTCGCGGTGTCCTTTGTCGTGCTAGTTGACGAGGACCAGCGTGAACGACCGCCGCCGCCGTGTCGTCCCCGATTGCGGTGAGATCAGAAAGGGGTGTTGAGAATCAGGCGCAGAAACCTGTGCGATCGACGTAGGTTTGCGGTGAGACTTGACCGACCCTGGATCGACAGAACAGGACGGCGCGCATGAGCACGGCCATCGCGGAGCGCGAGAGCCCCATGGCGGTGGTGCGTGACCTGCTCGAAGCCGCGGTGGCCGGTCGGGGTGGGGCCTTGTTCTTGGTGGGGGAGGCCGGGCTGGGCAAGACGAGCCTGCTCGACCACGCCGTTTCCGTGGCCGGAGGGCGTTTGGAGGTCGGGGTCGGTCGGGCCGACGTGGCCGAGGGGGCCTTGCCGTTTGGGCTGGTCGGCCAGGCCCTGGAACCTCTCCTGGGCCCCGAGGTGCTCATCGGGGGCGGCGAGCGGGGCGCATATGTGACGGTTGCTAGCCGGCTGTACGCCATCTTGGAGCGGCTGCGGGAGGTGGCGGTGCGCCCGTTGCTGATCGCCTTGGACGACGCTCATTGGGCCGATCCCGACTCCCTCACTCTGCTGCGAGTGCTCTGTCGTCGCCTGAGCCGCTTGCCCGTCGCCCTGGTGGTGACCGCCCGACCCTGGCCGCCGGAGATGGCCGGGGCCGCCGAGGAGCTGTCCCACGATGGTTTGGCCGGGCTCGAGCGTCTGGTCCCGTTGAGCGCGGAGGGGTCGATCGCCGTTCTGGCGGCTCGTGTCGGCGACGTCGCGTCGCCGGAGGAGATTCAGTCGGCGGTGGCGGCCTGCGCCGGCAATCCGCTGTTGTTGGACCACGTGGCCTCCGACCTGCTCGCCGGCCGGGCCCTGCCCTCGGGCGGCGAGGGGAGCGGGTCGTGGGCTCGGCGTCTCCTGCTGTCCCGTTTTACCGGGGTGAGTGGCGCCAGCAGCGCCTATTTGCGGGCCGCCAGCGTGCTGGGCGGGCGGTTCCGGCCCGAGGTGGCGGCCGAGATCGCCGCCCTGGAGCCGGCCGAGGCGGCATCGGCGCTCGACGCTTTGGCCGGTGCCGGTCTCGTCGCGGACGCCGGGGACGGGTGGGCCCGCTTCAGTCACCATCTGGTCCGCATGGCCGTCTACGACCAGGCGGTGCCGATACGGGCCCACCTCCACGAGGCGGCGTTCCGTACCCTGCTGGCCCGCAAGGCCCCCCCGGCCGAGGCGGCCGAGCACGCCGTGCTGGCTCGACTGGCCGACCCGGCCGCCCTGGCCACCATGGCCGAGGCGGGCAGTGAAGCTCTGCGCCGCGGTGCACCGGGCACGGCTCGGCGCCACCTGCAGGCCTGCGTTGGCTTGGGCGGGGAAGCCAGTTCCGTCGAGGTGTTGCTGGATCTGGTCCAGGCGATGCGGGCGACGGGAGACAATCAGGAGGCTGCGGCGTTGTGTGAGGAGCTGCTGAGGCGCCCCGAGTTGCCAGTTCCCGTGCGCGTCGCCGGCTTGATCGAGCTCTCCCAGGCGGAGTTCCGGGCCGGGCACGTCGACGCCGCGGCGGCGCGTATCGATGAGGCGGTCATCCTGACCGCAGCAGAGCCTCCAGAACTAGCCGCGGTCGTGCTCGTTGACCAGGCCCACCTGAGACTGCTGCGATCTGGTCCTCGGAGTGCGTTCCATCTCGCCACCAGAGCCCGGGCGGTGGCGGCCCAGGCGGGCGATCAAACCCGGTTTCTCGCCGAGGCTGTCTGGGGTGAGTGCGCTTACCTGGGTGGCGATCCGGCCGGGCTGGAAGTGGCCGAAGGCGCGGCCAGAGCGGCCCGCCTGGCCCCCCGGTCCACACCGGAGGTGGCGCAGTGGTCGGATCCTCAGGTCCTTTACGCCGAGTTGGCCACCTGGTCGGAGCGTTTCGTCGAGGCCGAAGACCTCCTTACCCGAGTGATAGCCGAGGCAGAACGCAAGCGCTATCCCATGACGCTGTTCGAGAGCCAATACCACCTGGTGGAGGTGCTTTGTCGCACCGGCCGGCTCGGTGAGGCCCTAGTCGCGGCCGACCAGCTGCTGGAGTCGGCTGAGCTGATGGAGGTCGCCCTCCCGCTTGCCGTCTGCCAAAAGGCGCTCGTCCTCCTCGAGCTCGGACAGCTGGAAGAGGCTGCACGATGGTGCCGCCGCCTGGAGGACACCGGCGCCGCCACCGATGGGCTGGGTCGGGTGTGGAGCGCGGGGCACTGCCGTCGAGGCGTGCTGACCCTGCGCCAGGGGGACCCGGAGGCGGCGGCCGCCATCTTCGCCCTGATGGAGCGGTCCGCGGCCCGGGTCCAGCTGCTCGAACCGTGCATCTACCCGTGGGCGGCGCCGGCCATCTCCGCTTACCTGGCCGGCGGCCGAGACGATGACGCGGCCCGGGTGGTCGAGTGGTTGGAGCCGAGAGCGGCTGCCCTGCCGGCTAGCTGGCCCAAGGCCGTGGCGGCGGCCGGGCGAGCGGCTCTAGCCGAACGCCAGGGCGACCTCGACGGCGCCGCCGAGGGGTTCGCCCGGGCCGTCTCGCTCCACCACCCGGCCATGCCCCTGGCCAGGAGCGGCACCCTCACCGACTACGGCTCGTTCCTGCTCCGACACGACCAGGCGGCACAGGCCCGGCCGGTGCTGGCCGAAGCGCTGGCCCTGGCCGAGGGATGCGGGGCGGGCTGGCACGCCCGGCAGGCCCGGGTGGCGTGGCGCCGGGCCGGCGGCCGTTCCGGCACGACCCCGCCGGGTGCGCTCACACCCCAAGAGAAGGCGGTCGCCGACCTGGCCCGGGCCGGGCGGACCAACCGGGAGATCGCCGCCCAGCTGTACCTTTCGCTCAACACGGTCCAGACCCACCTGACCCACGTGTACCGCAAGCTGGGTATCAACGGTCGCTGGCAGCTGATCGCCGGCCCCGAGCCGGCTCCAGACTGAACCGACCCGGACGGGCTGGGGCTCCGCCGAGCGTTCAGCGACCACGCGCCCGGTTTTCGACATCTGACATGCTGGTGACCTGGTCGCATTCTTCGTCGGTCAGCTTGTTGATCAGCGCCCGGGCGGCCTGAGCCTCCGTGCTGGTGGGCACGGTCCCGGCGAGCAGGACGGGGAGGAACAGTTCGTAGCCGACCCGGGCGTGGGCTGAGTACCTGGCTCGGGCCCGAGCCACCGCGCACGCGACGCGCAGGGCGTGCTCCTTGCCGGCCTGAACGTGCGGTCGGTCGAGCTCCCCGGCGGCGAAGCGCAGGCCGTGGTAGTAGGTGCAGGTCCGGCAGGAGACCGGACCGGTGCTGAGCTGGCACTCACAGTCCGGGCACGACAGCCGGTCCAGGGCGGCGTCGACCATCCGCCAATCACGGTCGGCGGGGCGGTCGGCAACCAGCCAAGCCAGGTCCGTCTCCTCCGGGGATCCGGGCTGGACGGCCCTTTTCTCGAGGAGGATGGCCCACGCCTGGTCCATCCCGGCTTCGATCTCCTCGACCGCCCGGGCCAGAGCCTCGCTGCGCCAGCGGCGCGGCGGACGTGACTCCGCTTTCACCGGTCGGTGGTGCCTGTAGTGGACAGGACCGGGGAACCTGAGGCCAGCACCGCCGGGCCGGCCCTCCGCAGGGCCACTGCCATGCCCGGCACCTCAAGGTTCACCAGCACGGCCTGGCCGTCTTCCGACTCCTTTACCTTTGGACCCGGCGATTGGGAACCCAGCACGTCAGATGTCGATCCTGTCGATGTCGACGGCGATCTTGGCCCGGTCCGCCCCGGTGATCCCCGTCGGGCGCTCATAGATGATCGAGGTAGGGATGCTGTCGCCGATGAAAACCTTGGTCTGGTTGAACAGCGGTGAACCCCACCAGGCGATTTGGCGCCGACTGGTCTGACTCGGTCCGACTCGCTTGAGGGGCGCGGGTCTCAAACATGCGGCAACCTTCCATTTGCGGTTCCGGTGATAGCCATCCGGGGCAATCGTGAACCAGGCCGTCGCCCCCGTCATCACCGATCCCGGTGAGATCAACGCCCCCGATCCGAGACCGCTGCGACCGGGGGAGCACGCCGGGCGGGAGGGAGCACACCGGGTAGGTCGCCAGCGCGGAGAGCAGTGTAACGCCGGATGGTCAGTCCCGGCTTGCGGTACCTGACCGGCATTGAATCGCTGGCTGGGCTGGCCGTTCAGGTCAGAACGGGCGGGGACCCGGCTACGAAAACAGCGATGACGAGATCGAAGCCCCCTGGATGTCGACGGCTTGCCGCCAGCCGCCTCGTTCACGGCCAGCCCGATCCCGTTGATGATGAAGTCCCCCCGGGGGCGGGACGCCGCCTTGGTGAAGTCGAAGGCGTGGGGGACCAGCATCGCCGTCAGGCGGCGGAGATCGCGTTAACGGTGTCGGCGTCTCGAAGCTGAGGACGCGAGTTCGACTCGCGTCGCTCCCCCTCGCCTTAGAAACGGTCCTGATCGGAAGAACTGCTAGGCGGGCCGGTCGATTACGAATTCGAACCTGTCCAGATCTCACCGCGATCGGTGACGACAGCGTGGGCGCGTGACTTCACACTGGCTACATGTCCCAGACCCGTACCGACCTGCGAACGGTGTTGACCAAGACCGCCGGGCCCGCCAATAACCAACCATGGCGACCACACCGTATCGCTCGTGGTCGCGCTGTCCCCGAAACTCAAGCTGGCCCAGGCCTACTGCCGGGGGTGCTACGCCGGCAGCCCCGCGTCGCGGGCGCGCTCGAGCGGGCCCAGCCAACCGGTGTCTGGGGCGGCGAGATCTTCGAGCATGGCCGGATCATCGAGACCAAACGACGGCGCGGCCGGCCGCGCCAAGCAACCTTTGGAGGCGATCAGGAATGATGCAGCCCGCCATGTTGCAGCAGCTCGCCGCCGAACACGTGAAGGACATGATCGCGAAGGCCGACAAGGCGAGACGGGCGCAGTACGCTCGGCGCGCCCGCCGATGGCGCACTTCGGCGAGCGAAGCGGCCCGACCTGCTGCCCACCGCGTTCAGACTCGAACGACCGTCAGCACAGAAGCCCACAGCGACCAACCCGACAGCCTCACGCACATCTCGGCGGTTGACACCCAGCAACCTGAGGAACGGGCGCTGGCCGCCCACCGGCACGCACCGACCAGTTCAGTCCAGTGCTGAGGCAGACCCTCGGGCCGGCCCGGCTCGTCCGCCGACTGATCGACAGTGTGGTGCGAGGATGGCACGACAGCGTCTACCTGCACGAGCGACTACTCGAAGCTCAGCGTCCCTGGGACCGAGCAGGACCCCTCCACTGGCGACGCGAACCGGGCGGTTGGAGGGTCGTCGGTTCCCACCTCCCACCGCAAGACTGACCACGCCTCGCGTTCGATGATCGCTATGAAGATTCAACGTACCTAGTCAGTTTGCAGCGACGACGGACGGATTGTTCGCCGTTTACCGTTCTCGGCTGAGCGCCGACTTGCATGAGCGGCACGACGACGACCGGCGCCCGCCCGGCAGGGCGTAACTCTCGATGATCAGCAAACCGAATCCAGAGAGAGAGAAATAGAGAGATGTCCACACCACGATCAGGGGCCACCGTGACCACAAGCCCAGGGACCAGAACCTCGAACCCAAGGGGAAGGGTGCCAGCCGCCGTCCGCTCGTGCCAGGCGAGGAGCAGCACCACCAGCCGAACCGAGGTGGAAAGCTACGGCCTTGCCGCTCGGCTGCCACTGGCCCAACGATCCGCCATGGTAGGGAAGGTGGCGAGCTTGGAAGGCCGGCTCTTTGACGGGGAGGGCCACCTGCGCCAAAGCCTAAGGCACGAACTGGCCGACACTCTGCTGAGCGAGATAAACGATCTTCGCCACGACCTCGGTTGGCTCAGCCTCGATCTGCACCACCACCAGATATGGCCGGCACAGATAACCTCGTAGCAGGCACCGATGGGAATTCGCCCCCTTCGGGAAGTCCGAGCGGAAGTCGCCAGCTAGTCGATACCCATAGAACCATCGATCGACACCGGCAGTCCAAGGCCCGCCCATCCGACCAGCTACTACCACTTGGCCGTGCTGTCGGGCGCGCTCGTGTTCTGCCTGGGCGTTGCCTACGTACCGTGGATCGCCAGCTTCACCGAGACCGTCGAGGCCCGCAACCCGGCGCTGACCGCTACGGGTCTGGCCGTATGGAGCTGGATCGCCCGGACGGTCGTCTTCGGGTCGTATCTGCTCCTCCCGGTGGTGGTCCACTCGGTCACGCCGCTGGTCACATACGGGGCCGAGAGCAAGGCGAACCGGTCGTACCTGAATCGCTGCGATCGACTCAGTCTGGTGGCGACATCACTTCGGATGTTGAGATGGCAGGCCGGCCCCGGGGGCGTCGGGGATGGCGAGGTAGTCGGCCAGCCACGGCCCGGTCACGCTGCCCGGCGAACGGGCGACGTCCTCTGGGGTGCC
The DNA here is from genome assembly GCA_963783945.1 of uncultured Actinomycetota bacterium. Classification (GTDB taxonomy): domain Bacteria; phylum Actinomycetota; class Acidimicrobiia; order Acidimicrobiales; family Palsa-688; genus CAWAPS01. The sequence continues at coordinate 466,724 of CAWAPS010000002.1, read as the reverse complement.
TGCCGCCAGGATGCGCCCGCCGTCGGGGCCGCCGCCCGGGCCCATATCGATAATGTGGTCAGCGGCGGCGAGCAGGTCCAGGTCGTGGTCGATGACGATGATGGTGGCCCCCGCCTGGGTCAGCCGGTCGAACACGCCGACCAGTGTGGCCACGTCAAGGGGGTGAAGTCCGGTGGACGGCTCGTCGAAGACGTACAAGGTGCCGCGCTGGCTGCTGCGTAGCCGGGACGCGATCCGCAGCCGTTGCGACTCACCCCCAGACAGGGATGGGGTGGGCTCGCCGAGTCGGAGGTATCCGAGTCCGACCTCGGCGACGGGCCGCAGAGCAGCTGCGATCGCAGTCCGATCCGCGAAGCGTTTCAGGGCGTCGTCAACGCTGAGATCAAGTACCTCAGCGACGGTCAAGCCGTCGATGGTCACGGCGAGGGTGGCGTCGTTGAAGCGGGCGCCGTGGCAGGTCGGACAGGGGGCGGCGATGTCGGGCAGGTACTGCACGTCGAGGTCAATATGGCCGAGCCCGCGGCAGGTGGGACACTGGCCCTGACGGGTATTGAACGAGAAGTGCCCGGGTTTCCACCGGCGCCGCCGGCTGTCGGGCGACTCGGCGAATATCCCTCGGATGTGGTCGAAGGCCCCGGAGTAGGTCGCGGGTGTAGAGCGGGCGTTTTGGCCGATCGGGGTGGCGTCGATCTGCACGACCTGCCGGATGCCGCCCAGTTCGAGGCGGCGGACGTGGCTGGGCTGGGGTGACCCGCTGAGTTGGGCCCGGGCGGCGGGGATGAGGCTGTCGAGAATGAGGGCGGTCTTCCCCGCCCCGGAGGGCCCGGCCAGAGCCGTCAGCCGTTGCAGAGGGAAGACGGCCGTGAGGTCGTGCAGGTTGTAGAGGTCGCCGACCTCGATGGCGATCTGGCCGCCCGGACCGGTCCGGGTCGGACGCTCACCCGGCACGGCGGCAGCGCCCCCCAGGAATGGACCCATGATCGATCGCGGGTCGGTTTTCAGCTGGGCGGGGTTACCCTCGGCGATCACCGTGCCACCCGAGGTGCCCGCTCCAGGGCCGAGCTCGATGACCCAGTCGGCGGCGCCGATGAGGTCCCGCTCGTGCTCGACGATGACGACGGAATTACCGTTCTCGGCCAGGGCGGAGATCGTTTTGCGCAGTCCCGTGACGTTGCTCGGGTGCAGCCCTACCGACGGCTCGTCCAGCACATACAACATGCCGGTGGTGCTCGACCGCACGGTCGAGGTGAGTTCGATGCGCTGCCGCTCCCCGGTGGACAGCGAGGCGCCGGCCCGGTCCAGGGTCAGGTAGCCGAGCCCGACGTCGAGCAGCGGGGTGAGGGTGCCGTGCAGCTCCGCGAGCAAACCGGTGGTTAGCGGGCTGAGCTCGCCAGGCAGCCCGGCGGGCAGTGCGGCCACAGACCGGTCCAGCTCGTCCAGCGGCAGGGCGCTGATCTCGGCCAGGTCGCGGCCGCCGAGCTGGGAGGTCAGCGCCTCCGGCCGCAGCCGGGACCCGTGACACACCGAGCAGACGCGGGTGACGATGAAACGCTGCACCAGACGGCGGGAACGATCATTATCGCTGCGCAGGGATCGTTCCACGGCGGCGACGGCGTTGTCATAGTTGACCGAAAGCTGTACGGTCCGCCCACTCCGCCCGGAGCGCAGGGTGACCTCCTGGCGAACCGGAGGACCGTGCAGCACCAGGTCGCGCTCACGATCGGTCAGGGCCTGGTACGGCACGTCGAGTCGAACTCCGAGCTCGCCTGCGGCGTACATGGACAACCGCCTACCGCCAGAATTCCAGGGCAGCACGGCACCCTGCTGAATCGTCTTGGCTGGGTTGGGGACCAGGGTGTCGACGTCGACCTCCGAGCGCACTCCCAGGCCGTGGCAGGCCGGGCAGGCGCCGTAGGAGTTGAAGGCGAAGGATTCGGCACTGGGGTGCTCGAAGTGGACACCGCAAACCGGGCAGACGATCTCGGTGCCATACGTGGCGATCGACGGCCCGACGCGGTGACCGTTCGGGCATAGGTGCGAGCCCAACCGCGACATCATCAACCGCATCACGTTCAGCACCTCTGACATCGTGCCAACGGTGCTGCGCGGACCCGGTACGGGCGGACGCTGCCGCAACGCCAACGCGGCCGGAAGATGCTCGATCCGGTCCACATCGGGCCGGCGGGCCTGGGTGAGCCGCCGGCGGCTGTAGGTGCTCAAGCCCTCCAGGAGCCGGTGCAAGCCCTCGGCGTACAGGGTGCCGATAGCCAGCGACGTCTTGCCCGATCCGGACACGCCAACCACGGCCACAATCCGCCACAGCGGCACATCGACATCGATACTCTGCAAATTATTGTGCCGCGCCCCCCGCACGCCGATCACCGTGGGCAGCGATTCCGGCAGCGGAAGATCGTCAGCTGATTTCCCGGGCATCCGTATCCAGTGAGCGCGTCGCAGACGCATCGGGGGGCTCGAAGGCGGCCGAGAACAGATAGCTCGTCGCCAGACTGCGGTAGGGCCGCCATCTCTCGGCGATACCAAGAACCTCCTGTTGGCTCGGCAGGTGGTCGAGCTGGTAAGCGCCCTGGACGGCCTTGCGCAACGCCAGGTCGCCCGGCAAGACCACGTCTTCTCGGCGGAGGGCGACCAGGAGGACACCCTGAGCGGTCCACGGGCCGATCCCGGAGACGCCAGTGAGCTCGGAAACGAACTCCTCGTCGGGCAAGCTGCTCAGGACATCGGCGTTCAGCCGGCCGTCGGAGAGCCGCTCGGCGAGATCACGCAGCGTGCCGATCTTTCGCCACGACAGACCGGCTTGGCGGAGACTGAGGGGATCCACGGCCAGCAGCTCGGCGGGAGACGGGAGATGGCCGCCAAACAACGTCTCGATGCGGGCCAGGGTCCGGCGGGTAGCCGCCACAGACAGCTGCTGCCCGGTCACTTGGAAGAGCAGAGCCCCGTACAGATCCATGGGTGGCAGCTGGGCCATCCAGGCCCGCGGGTCGAAGTCCGGCCGGGCGCCGATCAGCCGATCCAGGACAGGATCAGCGTCGCGAAGGTGGGCACGCGCTTGCTCCAGCCAGGCCGCACGGCTGGAAACCTCGCCGCCCGAGCCTGGTCCCTGCGAGACCGCGCCCCGCAGTTTCGCGGCACTTGACACCGGCGCCGGTTTCCGAGTCTTGCCATCCGTCATCTGGTCCTCCTGGCATGGTGGGTAGCGACGCTTTGCTTCGCCATAATGGTCCATGCACACTGACTTCCGAGCCACACGCGGATTGTGGTCTAGAACTGAACTCGTCCACCACGTCCTCCAATCGACCCCACCGTCGCCAGAAAGAACACCGAGACGTTGAAGATGTGATTCCTGGCCCTGTCGCGCTTTCATAGCACGAGCCACTAGGGGCCCCGACCGGTCTGAACCGGCTGGGGCCCACTGAAGAAGGTGAGGGTCAGTGGCCCAATCGGGTTATCGCTGCACGGCGGCGATTTGCGAACCGGATCCTGACCGTTCTGCGGCCGTTTCCGACTTGGACGGCCATTCTCGGCAGGGCCGGCAGCCGACTAGGGGTTTCCTAGATGCGAGCCCGTCCCGGCCCGCAAAAGATGTGAAAGGTACCTCCCAGGACATTCGCTGCGAAAGGAAGCAGGCTCATGCCCGACGACTCAGTAGGTGACTCTGGCTCCTCAATCGACAACCGTCACCTTCTCCTGGTCGGTGCCGGGCCGGGTCTTGGAATGGCCGTGGCTCGCCGCTTCGCCGGCGGAGGCTATCGAGTGACCTTGGTGGCTCGTAGCACCGACGGGCTCGGCCATATCGCTGACAGCCTGGTTGACACTGGAGCCCAGATTGACAAGATCGCGGCAGATGCCAGCGACCCCGAAGGTCTGGGAGCTCGGATGGCTGAGCTCTACCACGAGCCGGGCGCGCCCGGGCTCATCATCTACAACGCAGTCATGGGAGCTCCGGACAAGCTCCTGAGCTCGAGCGTCGAGCATCTGCAGACGGCCTATGCGGTTGACGTCATCAGCGCGATCGTTGTGACACAGGTCGCCGCCCCAGCCATGCGGGCGGCCGGCTCCGGCACCATTGTCGTGACGGGTGGGGGTTTCGCAGATTATCCGATTCCAGCCCTCGCCACCATTTCCCTCGGCAAAGCCGCGCTCCGATCCGCGGCCACGATGCTCGGAGCCGATTTGGAGCCGGATGGCATCCGCGTGGCGACATTGACGATCGCAGGGCAGATCGTTGCGGGCACCGCCTTCGATCCCGACAACATCGCAAAGCGTTATTGGGAGGTCGTCCATGCCGACGGTCCCTGGCAGGCAGAGTTTCGCTTTACCGGAGAATAGGGCTCGAGACGCGGACGGTTCGATCATCGAGTTCGGCGAGCGACAGGATCGCTGACGCCGAAGGAACAGACAACTCCTCCGACCTGAGCCGAAGAGAAAGTGACCTGAATGGGTAGCTACAAACTGGAAAAGCCGGCTCTGGAACTGACGGAGGCGCTCTCGAAGGCTCCGCCTCTCGCCCAGGTCCCTCTTGACGATGCTCGCAAAGCCGTCGAAGCCGCGGAATCGGCTCCGATTCCCATGCCGGACATCGACGAGTCATGGACCACCGTTCCTTCTGACTTCGGAGACGTCCGGGTCCGACTGGTCCGACCCCAAGGTGTCCGGGGTCCATTGCCGGTCCTTGTGTATCTGCACGGCGGCGGCTGGATCCTCGGGAGCGCTGTCACTCATGATCTGCTGACCCGACGACTGTCCGTTGGAGCCAACGCCGTCGTCGCTTTCGTGGAGTACTCACGAGCGCCGGAAGCGAAGTACCCGGTACAGATCGAGCAGGGCTACGCCACGGCTCAGTGGATTAGAGAGCGGGGCCAAACAGACGGGTTCGACCCAGCCCGCGTCGCCGTCGCCGGTGACTCCGCCGGCGGCAACATGGCGACAGTTCTGACCATCATGGCGAAGCAGCGGGGAGACGATCAGTTCGTCCATCAGTCCCTCTACTACCCGATGACCGATGCCAACGCCGAGGAGTCCGAAAGCCTCCGGCTGTTCAAGGACGGTCCGTATGGAAGTGCGGAGGGACTTGAGTGGTTCTGGAGGAGCTACGTTGCCTCCGAGGCACTTCGAAGCGAGATCACGGTCTCCCCACTTCAAGCAACGGAGGCGGACCTTGAGGGCTTGCCTCCCGCGCTTGTCATTGTCGATCAGAACGACGTACTCCGGGACCAAGGCGAGGCGTACGCCGACAAGCTCCGTGATGCCGGTGTCCCAACGACGTCGGTGCGGTTCAACGGCACGATCCACGATTTCATGAGGCTCAATGCGCTTCGTGACTCCGAATCCACCCGAGCGGCGGTAGATCTCGCCGTGGCTGCGCTTCGGCGAGCGTACGGAACGGACTAGCGACTCCGAGCAGCTGCGTAGTAGATGACAACCCGGACAAAGAGATAGTCCTGATGTCACTCAAACGAGGTAATCGACCGATTAACCATGACGAACCTCCGTCCGGTTGATCAAGCCACAACTCAAATCGGCCACTGGTCACGGCGTACCGCGGATTGGTCGTTACCCCTGCTTCCCGGTCTAGCGCCTGAGGTTCTGGGCGCGGCGGCGGTCCGACGGAACTCCTCGGCAAGGACATGAGGTCCTCGGGCGTCCTCCCCCGCGACCGACGCCGGGCGGGCGGAGCGAGCTACCGGCTGGCCACCGCGACGGGCAGGTGGCGGATGTACCGGGTGCTCCTCTGGAAGTACTCGGGGACGAAGCCGTCCGGGAGCTGGAGGCGCGACACGTGGTGGAGCAGGTGCTCCACACCCACGCGCAGCGTCAACCTGGCGAGGTTGGAGCCGACGCAGCGGTGCGTGCCGACCCCGAACGTGAGGTGGCGGTTGGCCCGGCGGGCGAGGTCGAGCGTGTCTGGGTCCTCGAACTGGGCCGGGTCCCGGTTCGCCCCCGCGAACGAAAGCAGGAGCCACTCGCCTTTGCGGATCTGGACGTGCCCGAGGTCGGTGTCGCGGACGCACGTCCGGGACAGGTTGATGACCGGCGGATCCAGGCGGAGGATCTCTTCCACCGCGGCGGTTACGAGCCGCCGGTCATCGAGGAGCGCGTGGCGCAGGGCCTTGTCGGTGAGGAGCCGGTAGCAGGCGGTCCCCAACGCGCTCGTCGTCGTGTCGAGGGCGCCGAACACGACATTGAGGAGCAGCAGGTACTGCTCCTCCTCGTTGATCGAACTAGCGGCGGCGACGATCGCGTCGAGCAGGTCGCCGGGACCGGGGGTCCCTCGGCGCTCGGCCAGCACGTCACGGCACCATTGAGCGAGCTCGCCGGAGGCGGAGGCAGCGGCTGGCGAGTCGGCCTCGTTGACGGTCTGCCGGCTCAGCTGATAGACGCGCTCGACGTCGTCCGTGGCGTGGATGAGGACCTCGAAGAACACCCGGGCGGGCAGCGGCAGGGCGAAGTCGCTGACCAGGTCGGCCTCCCTTCGGGCGCCGATCGCCTCGAGCAGTTCATCGGCGATCCGACGGATCGCCGGCTCGAAGGTCGCGACGACCTGCGGTGCCAGCGGCGGGGTGAGCACGCGGTGGTAGGTCACCTGCTCCGGCGGGTCCGAGGCGTCGGGCAGCGGCTGCGGCGAGCCCTCCTGGTGCGGGAGCACCGGGCTGGGGACGTTCGAGAAGCTGTGCCAATCGTGGGCGGCCTCCCACACCGCGTCGTAGCTCGTGACGATCCACCCTGGGTAGGCGTCGGAGTGGGCGACCGGGCAGTGCTCCCGCAGCTGCGTGATCGTCCCCCAGTAGCGAGGGATGAGCGCAGGGTCGTAAGGGGAGTAGCCCGCCGCAAGCTCCTCAGCAGTGGCCTTCCCGGTGGCCTCGTCCATGCATCCCCTCCCTCGAACGCACCCCGGCTCACCCTACCGCCGGAGCGCCGGCACCGCAGACGAGGGGTCAGCGGCGACCCTCGCCGGACCCGGCGCGGCCTATGGTGCCCCGTCTCGTCGACACGGTGGGCGACATGCGCGGTTGCATACGTTGGGCGAGCGCTCAGGGTGCTTGGTGCCAGCAGGAGTTGCCACGCCCGGGTGGGTAGTGCGGATGGGATACTCGCCCTGCTGCGGGATCGGCTTCGGATGGACTTGAGGTGCGCCAGGGTGGGGTTAACCCCACCGTCAAGACACCCCCTAGCCCACCGTTGAGACACCCCCTAGCCGTATTCACGTGAGTGGCGTTTCTCTTTACTGTTTGCGGTGATGATCACGGCACATTCGCTGACCAAGCGGTACGGAACGGCGACCGCGGTCAACGACTTGACCTTCGAGGTTCGGCCCGGCGTGGTGACCGGGTTCTTGGGCCCCAACGGGTCGGGCAAGTCGACCACGATGCGTATGATCATGGGTCTCGACACCCCCACGTCGGGTTCGGCCCTGATCGACGGCAGGCCGTTCTCCGAGTTGGAGTGGCCTCTCTGCCAAGTCGGCGGGCTGCTGGACGCGAAGGCGTTCCACCCGGCTCGAACCGCCCGTAACCATCTGCGCTGGCTGGCCCTTACCAACGGCATCCCCGTCCGCCGGGTCGACGAGGTCCTGGACCAGGTCGGGCTGAGCTCGGTCGCTGGTCGGCGGGCCGGGAAGTTCTCGCTCGGTATGAGCCAACGGCTCGGCATAGCCGCGACATTGCTGGGCGACCCGGGTGTCTTGCTGTTCGACGAGCCGGTCAACGGTCTCGACCCTGAAGGGATCCGATGGGTTCGTCTCTTCCTGCGTGGTCTGGCCGCGGAGGGACGGACGGTGTTCGTTTCCAGCCACCTGATCAGCGAGATGTCGGTCACCGCCGACCGGCTGGTGGTGATCGGCCGGGGCCGGCTGATCGCCGAGACCAGCGTGGCGGACTTCGTGGCCCGCAGTGGCGGCGCGGCCGTGAAGCTGGTAACCCCGGACGGGACCGCCTTCGCCGCCACCCTGACCGCAGTGGGCGCCACCGTCACCCCCGGCGACGCCGGTTCGCTAACCGTCGAAGGGATCACCGCCCCCCAGATCGGGGACCTGGCGGCTCGCGACGGTCTGCGGATCCACGAGCTGATGCCGATAATTGGATCGCTCGAGGACGCCTTCATGCAGCTGACCCAAGACGAAGTGGAATACCGGCCGTCACCACCGGCGGAAGCTGTCGAAGGCGAGACGATCACCGCACAGAGGCGGCGTTGATGACACAGTCCATACAGGCCGCGCCGATCGGGCATTACCGCATCAAGCACGTGGTCAAGTCCGAGACACTGAAGATTCTCACTCTCCGCTCCACCGCCATCACCCTCGCCATAACGGTTGTGGCTGCCCTGTTGGTGACCGGGCTGGTCGCCCACGCCGCCCTGGGCCACAGCGCTGGGTTCTATGTCGGCTTCGACCCGACGCAGTCCAGCTTGACCGGGATGATCGTCGCCGGGCTCACAGGCGGGGTCTTCGGCGCCCTCATCATCACGGGCGAATACTCCAGTGGGACGATTCGCGCCACCCTTGCCGCCACCCCCCGCCGGCCCGTCCTCCTCGCCGCGAAGACCGGTGTCACCGCAGCAGCCGTCGTGGTCTTCTCTGAGATTCTCAGCTTCGTCTGCTTCTTCCTCGGCCAAGCCATCCTCTCCAGCGAAGGAACACCCCCCGCCGGCTCCCTAGCCCAAGGCGGCCCGAAGATCATTCGCAACGGTATCGTCGTCTCTGACCGGATAGTGACCCACGCCGGTCTGGGGTCACCCGGGTCTCTCCAGGCTGTGTGGATGACCGGACTGTTCATCGCCCTACTTGCGCTCATGGCGTTCGGCCTCGGATTGATCTTCCGCAGCACCGCCGGCGCTATAGCTGGTTTCGTTGGAGTCACCTTCGTACTCCCACTGGTCATACGAGGCATCTCCGAGCACTACGTCCGCTACATGCCCACCAATATTCTCGTCAACTCGATCATGAGCACGACCCCCAATGGCGGGCCGTACGCCCCTCTATCTCCAGCCGTCGGGTTGCTGGTTATGGCGCTATACGCCGCGGCGGCTCTCGCTATCGGTGCCGCACTGTTTGTCAAGCGCGACGCTTGAGCGAAACCGGTAGCGCTTGCCGAATACGGCCGGCTAAATGCGGGTCTACTCGGTCATCCGGCAGAAGGGCACAGCGCTCCAGGAGGAACCATGATGGCATCGGCTCTGACTCCGGTCGAGGTGTCGGAAATCCCCGATACGACGAAGTTGACTTTCGACGGCGGCTCGACCACCGTCCACAGCCGGTGCTCGTCGACTGCCCCAGTGCATGATGAGCCTTGCGGTGAGGTTTGGAATACCGGCCCGGAGAGGCTCTGGACTCGGGTGGCGCCTGGAGGGACGACGTCGGCATCGAGAAACTGTAAGAGGGTCGCGATTTGCGACTCTCCGCGATCAGGCGCCGAGACGGTCGAGCATGTGACTGAGGCGCTCGAGGCTCCGCCGAGTGGCCGACAAGTAACCCTCTGCTGCGATCTTCGGTCCGTCGAGCTCGAGGTCGAACATTCCTTCGTAACCCGCGTCCAAGAACATCGCGATCAGCCGCTCGATGGGGATGTCACCGTCGCCGACGACCGATCGATTCGGGCTGCTATTGGTACCGTGCTGATAGTCGGCGATCTGAACCAAACCGAGCATGTCGACGTTCTTGCGCACCACTTCCTCGAGGCCCCGCTCGTACCAGCAACACGTCAGCTCAACAATCACCGCATCGATTCCCGCGGCGCGAGCCAGCGCCAGGGAGTCGCGAAGGGTGAAGACGAAGCTGATGTCGGTGCGCAACGAGTTTGTCGGTTCCACGGCAAGCACCACACCGAGCTCCTTGGCCCGGATGACCGCTGGCGCGATCCGTTCACAGAACTTATCGGCGGCCTCCTCCCACGTCCCTGAACCAATTCCCCCAGGAGTCATCCACACCGAATCTGTGTTGGTGGCGGCACCGAACTCGAGTGCTTGCATGAGCCGCGCTTCGTCGGTCCCAACGTTCGCGACCCGAATACCCGCGTTCGTGATGGGGCTCGGGTTCCATCCGATCGGCTCGAGCTTTGTGCAGATGAAACCCACCTGGTCGACGTCGAGTGCCTTCCAAAACCCGATCTCCTCGCTGATCGGTATCTTTCCAGCGCACTCTTCGTCAACTGAGATCCTCGGATGCCATGACATGCACGCAGGCTAACTCAGGCCGACGCGGGGGCAGGATAGACGTTGAGGTGCCTCCGCAGGGTCGCGGCGTCGCGGCCGGCTTCGCTACCCAACCTTGAAAGGGATCGAGCACATGGCCACATGCGAACGCGTTGACCTGCACGCCATGCGGCCACCCGGCGTCAAGTTCACCGGGTAGTCGCAATGGCGGCCAACTTGTAAACGAAGCCCGCCATCAAACATCCCCACCTTCGCTGCCGACGGCGCGGCTTAGTAGTTCACGAGCTACGGGACCTCCATCGAGGACGTGAGTCGTTCGGCGGGTGACGCGCCATTCGTCCGCGGTGCGCCGGAACTCCCAACGGTTGACCGAGACCCGGCGAATCTCATAGGCATCGCCATAACGGTCATCGGAGGGTTCGGTGTCGCCAGTGTGAACATAGACCCGTCCGTAGTTGGTCGCCGTCGCGTGATCGCCGTCGATCTGCACTAGAGGAAGGCCTTGGACGTGGGCGCACCCCTGGCTGACCAATGCGTGTTGTCCCTCGCTGTCAATCTTCGCTCGCACACCCGAAGCGCCCTCGACACGGGTGTCCTCCCACTCGAGGACAGCATCCTCGTCCCAAAACCAGGACGCCGCCTTCCCGTCAGGGATGTCGGCTGCCGGCCCCCAACTGGCTATCAACCGGTACAAGGCCGCCTGGTCATCCAAGAACCGGACATGGTCCTCCAAGAACCGGACACGGTCTTCCAAGGCTAGGAAACGGTCCTGGTTCGCCGTGCTCTCCATATGGGCACCTCCCGTGTAGCCGTCTTGGCACTTGGTCAACCTAGTCAACGGTTTGGTGAAGAACGGATTCTCGGGCGCCCTATCAGAGTCCCCAGCGGCCCCCCGGCCGCTGGGTACTCACCGTGTTGATAGACGAGTGGCCGGGCGCGGCCCGCGGGCGGCCTGGGCCGAGCAGGGCCGCTCCCCCTGCGCGGTCCCCTACGGACTGAAAGGTGATCGGCGCGCCGCCAAGGTGCCAACCGCCGAGGAGTTGGTCCACCTCCCCGAGGACGAGACACTCGGGCTGGCCGAATTCGCCAGTCGGAAGGCGGGCTCGGGCAAGGAGGAATCCGGTCACAGCCTGCCCGAGGGAACCAGCCCTCTGCTGACATGGCTGAGGAAGGGGGGCAAGGCCGCCGGAAAGCTTTTTTGAAGATCGCCGGCAAGATGCTGGGCAGCATCTCCTTGGCCCGCTCTGGAAGATCATCGTCTACTTCACCACCCCCAAGGACAAGCGGCAGGGGGCCGATCAACAAGCGACCGAAGAACTCTTCGAGCAACTCGAGGACAGGGAGAAGGACCCCTGGGTGGGCGGCCCTCCTCCTCGGCTTGTTGGGCCTGGCCGGTGCCTTCCCGCCACTTGCCTTCCTAACTCCGTGCTTGGTGGGGGCAGCCCACCTGGGGTTTATCTCGGTGGTGCTGGCTCTGGTCAAGACCGATCTGCACGGGGTGGTGTCCCAATAGGTCGAGCGGCCCGTAGCTCACAGGTGCCTGGGAAAGCGGCGGTCGTGGATCGTGTCGCTGATGAACGATACTGCTGGGATGGTTGACCGCAACGTACTTGGCGGGGAACTGGAGCCTTGTGGCACAGACCCCCTCACCGGCTTTTATCGAGACGGGTGCTGCAACAGCGGGCCCGAGGACCACGGTAGCCACACGATCTGTGCTGTGGTAACCGCCGAATTCCTCGAGCATCAGCGCCGCATTGGCAACGACCTCACGACGCCCATACCCCGGTTCGGTTTTCCCGGTCTGGTGCCGGGGGATCGCTGGTGTGTGACTGCCGGGAACTGGCTGCGCGCCCACAACGACGGAGCTGCCGCCCACGTGGTGCTCGCCTCCACCCATGAGTTGGCGCTGCAGATCGTTCCCCTCTCCGCGCTCCGCGAGCATGCCGTGGACGTGCCCGCCAGCCCGAGCGGCCTCGAGGGGTGAAGCGAGCTCAAACGGTCGGGCTACAAGGTCCAGTCGGAGCCCACCCCGGTGCAGTAATTGGCATGGAGTGGCGCTCGCGAGGCCAAGTTCGTAGACCGGAGAGGGCAACCCCGAACCGCACGTCGGGAGCGCGCTTCGATCCAGGGCGTTCAAGACGGCGGGGAGTGGCGTTTGATGGTGACGTTGGGGACACGCGCTTGTGCTGATGTGGTCCTCTGCGGGCGTCCCTGGTCGTGCGGTGGACGACCGGGGGCACGACCGCGATGATCGCGATCTGGTTGCGCGGCCGGGGAGGCTCAATCGGTCACGTCGGGGCGATGGAGCCTATACGATTCGAGCTGGTCACGATAGGGAGGTTCACAGATGCCTGGTCCGTTGCAGGTTATTGCCGTCAGTTTCGGTCCTGGTGCCGACTTCGAGGGTCGGGTTCTGGCAGAAGTCGATCGGCTGCAGGGTCGCGGCGTGTTGCGCCTGCTCGACGTGCTTTTCGTGGCCAAGCACGAGGACGGCACGATCCGCCAGTTGGTGGTCGGCGACGATGAGGACTTTGGGGCGCTCCTGGCCAGCGTCGTCCCTTTTGACGGTGCCGGTTTGGTGGAATCGTCGGTGGGGGACGGAGTGTCGGGTTTCGATCCGGGCAACGCCTGGGCCCTGGCGGAATCTCTGCGCCCGGGGACCGCTCTGGCGTTCTTGCTCATCGAGCACGGTTGGGCGCAGAGGCTCTTCGAGGCGATTTCCGAGACCGGTGGCGTCTTGGTGGGCGAAGGCTTCTTGACCGCTGAGGCCGGGTTGATCGTCGGGGCTGAGGTGACGGCTATGGAAGAGGCGGCTGGTGTCATTGCGGCGGCGCAGGCCGCAGAGGTTGACGCAGCCTTGGAGGCCATGGCCGCACAAGCTGAGGCAGCCGAGGAGATCGCCGCCTTCGAAGCTATCCGTGACGCCGCCGCAGCGGACGCCGTTAGAGCCCTGATCCGCGCCGGTGTGGTGGAGGAGGCAGCCGCGCATGAGGCCATCGAGGCGGTGCGCGCCGCCGGGTTGATCGTCGCCGCCGCGGACCAAGCGGTTGCCGAAACGGTGGCGCAGGACGCGGTAGAGGTGGCAGCGGCCGATGAAGCTGCCACGGAGGCCGTCACTGAAGCCGCCGCCACTGCCCGAGCTGCGTCGATCACGGTGGCTGAGGCGCGGGTATTGCGTTACTTGCCCACGCAGTCGTCGTTCGCGGTTATCGCCGACAAGCTCGGGATCTCGCGTTCGGCGGCGAAAGACCGAGCCAACCGGGTCTATAAGAAGCTCGGGGTTCACAGCCGCGCCGAGGCGGTCAGCCGGGCCCGCGCCCTCCGGCTGATCGCCTGACTACAGGTCCATGGAAGGTCCGGCGGTGGGCCAGAGGCCGGGGGATGGGTCTGTCCGCCCGCTTCATCCCACTTGTTAAGGTCCACATGTACGATTGACACTTGGAGACCCAGGGCCGCCCTTGCCTTGGGACGCTTTCAGGCTTTGCTTGGACTGCCGACCGAAATCCAATCCACGTCACTCCTCGGGTGGACCGGGCTGCGGGAGGCCCAACCTCAGTTGGCGCTCGCAGGCGGCGACCTGTTGGTCGACATGGCTTGCGGCCGTTGAGTTCCGGCGTGTTCTTCGTCCCGGCGGGCGGGCATAGCCGCCGTGGCGGTCGCCTGGTGTGGCTCCGTCACCTCCAGGACGACGCAGTAGCCAACAACTGACGTCGCCTCCCTCCGAGCCCGCGTTCAACCGGGGGACCGGGCCCGAGGTGCCGCTCCGGCCGCACGACGCCGTACGTGGGTACAAAGTGCCGATCTGTAATCCAACACCGCAGCGGATCAGCAGACCAGGCGATGGAAACATGATTGTTCGCGGAAGAAGTTCCTTGGTGATGGCGTGAGGCGCGCCGCTTCCGGGCTAGTGTTTGCTCAGTTGGGCGCCACACGCGCTCGGGAGCGCCCTACCTGATCGGAGGATTCACGGGAATGGCCGACAAGCAGCTTGTATTGGCAATTTTCAAAGACGAAGCGGCTGCGGATGCTGCAGTCCAGTCTTTGAAGGATTGGGACAAGGCGGACGAGGACATCAAGTTGAACGCGATCGGGGTCCTCGTCCTTGACGACAAGGGCAAGATCAAGTCGCACAAGCTCGGCAGACGAAGCGTGGGTAAGGGCGCCGGGATCGGTCTTCTGCTGGCCCTCATCACCCCAGTTGGTTGGGTTGCCGGGGTCCTTGGAGGGGGTGTCCTGGGCGCGCTCCATCACAAGGGTCTCGGTCTGAAGGCTGAGGACCGCGACCGGATCGCGGCAGAGTTGAGCGACGGCAAGGCTGCAGTAGGTGTTCTGTCGGCTGAGGTCGAGGCTACGGAGATTTCGGCGAAGCTCGCTGATCTCGGGGGAACCCCCGAGATCCACGCCGTGAGCGAAGAGGCGGCCGCGGAGGCCGCCGAAGTAGCTCCCGCGGTAGAGGAGGCTGAAGCCGCCGCGCCTGGCGACGCCTGACCGAGGCCAGCCCTCGCCACCGACCAGGCCGAAACCCCGGGTCTCGCTCGCGGGTCCCCGGCCCACCCTTGAGCTAACCCCGGGACCGGCAGGGAGAGGCAGGCATGGACGCGGTACGTGACAGGTGAGTGGATTCCCTCGGCGATTCGAAGGCTGACCGAGACCAGGGTGGGCGCTGACCCGTGACCGATTCGACTGCAAGCGCCCCTCGACGACTGCCGTCTACTACCGGGCCCGGATGGAACGCATTCAGAGGGGCGGATATATCAGGTGATTACACTATTGATACCGTGGGATCGCCCACTGAATTCACATTTCTTCCCAACTCGGAGCCCGTTAGCGCAGCCCCGTCGCACGGGGTGGAGCAACTCCAGCAAGCACCCTCGGTCAGAGATAGGTGCCTCCCCGGCCGGCGTTCAAGAACAGTCGGCCTCGATCTTTGGGGATGGGTAAATGTCCGAGATGGGGGGTCAGGCACGGACTCAAACAGAGGAGACGCTTGATGCCCTCGTAGGCTCCGGTGTTTCTGGAGCGCACCGGCTTCCTGTAGCCGTCAGCGTCCAGGTGGCAATGCCTTTAGGATTGGGCGATGGTAAAACTCAGGGAGCCGCGCGTGTCGAGGGTCGTGGCGTGACTAGCGCCCCGCTGATAAACGTGCATATTTCCCTGGCCGCCGGAGAAGAAGACCGCGTCGCCATCCACTGCCTGAGTGTTGGCGCCGGTGACCCAAACGGTGTGTAGGGCGATGACCGGCCCCAGTTGAGCCCGCCCGCCGGATCCCGGCTCCAAGACTTGGAGTACTCCGCCGGGCCCTGTGGCCAGAAACTGCGACACCGGCCTATAGCCGGGGGGCAATTCCCACCCGGATCCGCCGATGAGGTTCTTGTCTTGCAAGTCGACGTACTGGGCGCGCACGATGTTCTGCGCGACCTCGTTGGCCACTCCTACCGTTCCCGGCCACGCCATGGGGAACAACCGGTCGGCGTCAAGGGAGGTCGGCCGCGGATCGGTGAACGGAGCACCGAGCAGGTACAACGTGTCCGAGCTAACGAACGCAATACTTGCGCCGGTTTGAAGCGGCGGTCCTGCCGGCGCAGTGATCGGCCGACTCTTGCGGTCGCCGCTTAGGGAAACGACCTGCACCCCATCGCTGCCGGTGTAGACGATCGCATAGGCCCTCAGCGCCTCCAGGCTCGCCGCCGGTGTTGGTGCTGCTGTTGGGCGTGGCGATCCCCCGATCCCCGACACTGTCAGACCCACGGCGGCCCCCGCGGCCAGCACGATGGCAAGACCGACCAGTCGGGCCCGCCGACGCACCCGCTGCGGCCGCATGCCCTTCAAGCCCGATGGACTTGATTTCGGCCGCTGCAGATCCGATCGGACCGAGTCCGGTTGAGCGGGAGGCTGCTTTATTGCCGCGGTGGGGGCCGGTTCGACGATGGGCGCGGCGTCGTCCAAACTCGCGTCGCACACCGGGCAGCGAGCGGCCCACTCCGACACCGCAGCCCCACAGTTGGTGCAGCGAACCACACCATCAGTGTGCCGCCGAACCTCACCAAGGTTCAACGCGATGCCCCGGGCGACAAGCCTGAAAGTGTGCTCAGACGATTCGAACCCCAGGGGCCTGGTTAGGACATTTGCCTGCCTCTGAGCCGACCGTCGGCACCGAACGCCGCGCCCAGGTGACGCTCGGCGGGTGCCTAACGACGGCTCGAGGGCCTGAGGAGGATGCGTGGAGCCAGGGCCAACCTCTGCTGAGCAGCCAGAACGTGACGACGCATGCTCGCCGGGCGCGGCGCGTCCGCAGCGGCTACGGCTTGTGCCGTACTTGTCTGCGCGGGTGCCCGTGATCGCCGATTCCAGAGTGTCGCTCGCCGGTTTGATGGGACCACCGGTTCGCCAGTCGCATGGGGTTGGTCAGCAGTCGGTGTGGGAGCGCTAGGGTTCGTTGGGGGGTTCGGAAAGGGAGGATCTCGGATGCCGAAGCCTCGGAAGTTTCGGAAGTCGGTTCTTCTGGATGAGATTCGCCGCGCTGGGTATCCGCGTGAGATCGTCGACGAGATCGATTCACAAGTGCCGGATCCCGTTGATTTTTACCTGGAACAAGGCCTTCTGGCTCGCTACGGAATCAGGCTCGACAACCTGGTTAGTCGGTTCGGGGGGAGCCCGTAGGGTCGCTCGCCTCCACGCGATATTGGACATGTGCTCCCTGGAAGCATCGAAGATGGGTGGCAGGTGACCTCCGTCGTCAGTCTTGAAGGCGTGACAGCCGACGCCCCCCAGTGTCGATTACAACCGCCGACTCGGCGCTTCCTGTTTGGGACCGGATGTCAAGGCTATTTCTTGCGGGATGGCGCGCTGGGGCCTCGAGTGGGGGAGCTTTTTTGGTCGGCTGGTGATGGTGGAAGGGGCGCCCAGCGTTTCCTCTGCGGCGCCTACGAGAGCGGAGACACCGCCATCAGGCCAGGACATTCTCGGAAAGTTAACACGTAATGTTGGTGCGGATAGTCGCCGGCTAGAACCTGGTTTAGGGGGAGGGGCACCGGTTCACAGACTTAGGAGCGGCAGCGGGACCGGGGTGGTCTCGGTGGCCGTTCTAAATGCTGTTGGCGTGGAGGTCTCTGGGTCAACTTGGTTGTCGCCGGCGACGGTACGTCCGGAGAGAGTGTTGGGCGGTTCGGGTATCAACGAGGGACTCGCCGGTGCCGTCCATATCGTTCATGATCTTCTCGAGATCGACCTGTTGGCAGAGGATGGGAAGGAAGCGTTCGGCGAGCTGGTGGTCGGTGAGGAGGTCGGCTGGTCGTTCGTGCGATTTGGGTCAATAAGGGGTCGTGGTCGTGCTGGGCGTTTGGGTGAGGGGATGAGGGATGGACGCGTGCCCCGTCGGACCAACCGATCACTCTGTGTCCGGTCTTGGAACGAGTGGAGCTACTCTCGCTCGCATGGAGGAGATGTTCGAGCCTGAGACAATGACTGGTGTCGATTTGATATCGGTCAAGTTCCATTCGAAGTGGCGAGAATCCTACGACCCTGGCACGATCGATGAGTTCCTTGAGTTGGTCGCGGAACGGATTGATGCCGGGATTTCGCCTGTGGGGTTGGTCAACGAGTTGCGTCCGAGGACGAGGCGGAGGAAGACGGGCTATGACCCGGGTCAAGTTGAACAGCTCCTCGACCTAATAGTCCGTGAGTTCTCAGCCGGCCGGGGATTGGTCCCTCCGATATCCGATTCCGCATCCGGGGGCTCCGGTGATCCGTGGCGTCCGGGCGTTCGTCTGCCGAGAGAGTTGGAGGAGGTGCCCGGAACCCGTCTGTCTTGTCGTCATGAGAATACTCTGGGCCTGGTGAAGGATGCCGCTGCTCTGACGAACTCGGAGGGCGAGGTTCTGGCGAAGGTCAAGCCACGATCCTCATGCACACAGGGCGAGGAAGCAGATGTCGTCGTGCGTGATAGGGATTATAAGCTGCACTTCGTCTATTTCCGGTAACGCCGCCCACAGCGAAGCACGAGACCCGAAGCATGTCCCCGGTCCGAACGTTGCCGCGCTCGCCGCGCTGACGCATCGTATGCGGGGCTTGGCCGCCTCTGACAAGAAAGCCGAGGCAGGGGAGGGCCGGGGAGACTTCTCCGACACCGATTTGCTTGCAATCCAACAGCTCACGGATGACGCATCTGGGCTGCCGGTGTTGTGGACCTCAGGGAACAACTACTGGTGGCAGGGCGTAGAGTCGTCGCGTTCCCCGACGGTCGCTGGCTTCGCTTCCCCCTGTATGGCTACGACTACCAGGATCCTAGTTTCCCAGGTAATCCCTTCACGGCCGTTGTGGATCAATTTCGGCGCCAGGCACGCCTTTTACAGGAGGACGAAATCTTATGGTAGCGAGGGCAGCTTGATCCTGAACCCGGCCGACCAGTTATCCGATGATCTCCTACTCGCGATCGCCCTATCGTCAATCATGCTAGATAGGTACCGGCCCTAGCCCAACGCCTGGCCACCGGTCGAGTCCGCCTTGTGAGAGGGGGAGTTCACCCGCATTGGTGCCGTCAATGTAAACCTTGAGTTTGACGTCGCGGGATCCCAGGTCTAGTTGCGGTAGTACATATTTGATTGTGTGTTCTGGCATGCCGAGAGCGTACGCCAATGCCGGGTTCGTGAGTGCACAGTGACGGGGGGAGCGCGGTTGTCGCGGGGCGCATGGTAGTCATGCGTCGCGGATTTGACTTCGGTGAGGACGATTCGTCCGCGCCGCAGGAACTGGACGTTAGGACGAAGTGCAGGTGCCTTCGGCCCCGCCGGGGTCCTGGCAGTGTTGCTGCTTGCTGTGGGACTCGGGGACGCGGGGTAGGCGCTGATCGGTTCCTACCCCTATCATAGACTGACATCGCGCCCGGCCTACGAGGAAGGAATCTCCAATGCCGAATCACACGGTGGTCCTGGCGGTCTTCAACGATGAGACGTCTGCTGACGACGCGGCCGCCCTTCTCAAGGAGTCCCATCTGGCGAAGGGCGACGCGATCGGGGTCCTAGCCCTCAACGAGAAGGGCGAACTCAAGGCCGAAAAGGTCGGCAAGCGCAGTTGGGGCAAGGGTGGGGGTATCGGAGCCGTCGTCGCGCTCGTCACCCCGGTCGGGTTGGCGGCAGGACTGATAGGCGGTGGTTTGTTGGGCGCTCTTCACCACAAGAATCTGGGACTGAGCGACGCAGATCGTGACCGGCTACACCGCGAGCTGGAAGGCGGCAAAGCGGCTGTCGGCGTGCTGGCTCCACTCGCGGAAGCCGCCGTCGTGGCCGACTTTCTGACGGAGCAGGGTGGTACCCCAGAGACCCATCCTGTCTCCGACGAGGCTGTTGAGGAAGCCCAGACGGCCGCAACTGCGGAGCAGTCCTAACTGCTGCAGGTCGTGTCAGTGGGGCGAGGTGCCCGTCCAATCACCTAGTCTCAGCCCTGCGTCGCTGCGGTGGCTGCCCTGGTATTCAACCACCCGAGTTGCTTCAGCGACGGATGACTAGGCATTCGCGGTTCGACGACAGGTGGTTCTTGGGTCTAGCCGCCGACGTCGGGGACGCCGCGGGGGTCGGGCGCGTGTTCTTCGTCCTGTTGTGCGATGTGCTGTGTAGAGCCGTTGCTTCGGGTTAAGAGGGTGTTGAGGGTGTTGAGGGCGGTTTCGATGCGGTCGAGACGCTCGTGCAGATCGGTTTTCTGTTCGTCATTTTTTTGTTCTACGAAGAAGCTGGCGACGGTCGCGGTGAGTGCGCCGATGAGTCCTATGCCTACGAGCGTGAGGGCGACTGCGACTCCGCGCCCGCCGGCTGTGACTGGGTATTTGTCGCCGTATCCGGCGGTGGTGACGGTTACGATCGCCCACCAGAGGGCGTCTCCGTAGTTGTGGATGTTCGCCCCGGGTGCGCCTTTTTCGAAGCCGAGTTCTAGGGCGGCTCCCGCCAGGATGATGACGAGGACGGCGAGGAGCACGAAGTGGTCATCTGGCGGAGGATTCGCTCGTGCTCACGGTGGTGGCCGCGGCGATTTTTGTCATGGCGTCGGGTTGGGAGAGATCGATCGCCACGGCCCGGGTTTCGACACCTGTCTTGGCCTGGATGACGGCGGCCGCCTCGTCGAGTGCTTGTTGGCGCCGGGCCAGGAGCACGACGTTGAGACCACGGTCGGCCATGGCGTGGGCGTAGGCCTGGCCCACTCCTTCGGAGGCGCCCGCGATCAGGGCCCACGGCCGGTACCGGTCCGCGAAGCTCACGTCGACGCTGCTCATTGCCGGTTGCCTCCAAGGGTGTGCGCCTGGGGTTGGCGGCCGAGGACGACGGGGAGCCTTTTCAGGCCGTTGATGAGGTTGGAGCGTAACCATTTCGGTTCTCCGGCCAGTTCGATGGTGGCAAAGCCGCCGAGCAGCTCCTCGAAGAGGACCTTTCCCTCCAGCCGGGCCAGTTGGGCGCCCAGGCAGAAGTGCTCGCCGATGCCGAAGGCCAGGTGGGGGTTCGGTGAGCGGTGGATGTCGAAGTGGTGCGGGTCGACGAACATGTCTTCGTCGCGATTGGCCGAGGTGTAGTACATGGCCACCCGGTCGCCGGCACTGATGGCCACGCCCCGGAGCTCGGTGTCGGCGGTGGCCGTTCGGCTGATGTAGTGGACTGAATTGGCGTAACGGAGGACCTCTTCGACCGCGCCCGGGATCAGCGAGAGGTCGGCGCGGAGTTCCGCTAGCTGGTCGGGGTATCGGAGCAGAGCCAGTAGGCCCGATGACAGCAGGCTGACGGTAGTGTCGTTGCCGGCGACCACCAGTTGCAGGAAATAGCTGCCGAAATCTAAGTCGGTCATGCGCTTACCGGCGAACTCGTTGTCAAGCATCAGCGTCGTCAGGTCTTGGCGTGGGGGCTCGCCTCGCCGCCGGGTGGCGAACTCGATGGCATACATCACCATCTCCGCGGAGGCGCTCGCCATGTGCGCCGCTGGGTCGTCGATCCCGATGTCGGGGTCCTGGCTGCGGGTCATCTGCTCGGTGAGCTGATGCATGTAGTCCCAGTCGGCGCCGGGCAAACCGACCAGCTCGCCGATCACCTGCGTCGGCAATCGGCTAGCCACTTCTTGGACGAACCCCGGTTCCTTTCAGCCAAGGAACACGCGTACCGATCGACCATGCCCGTCTTTGACCGGTTGACCATCAGGACCGCTCATCGCAGCGCCGTAAATGGGGCCGGTTGGGCGGGTTGTCGTCGTCCGGCGCGTCGGTCCGATGACAGTGCACGTCTTTGGTCGGAACGGTGCCGTGGGTTTGCTCCGTGGCGGGGACATCCGCGGTGACCACCCTTTCGAGCTGGAGTTGATTTCTGGTTGATTTGAGGCCAGCCGAGTCCAGAGTCGTAGGTCGAGCACCGGCCAGCGGAGGCTCCAGGAACGGGCGGAGACCGGCTTCGGGATCGGGGCTACTAAGGCCACTACCAGGGAATGTGCCGTCGATAGGGCACCGAGCGGGTGGGGCGGCGGTCTGCTAACCTAGGGGCTAAGGAGAGGTGCGAGAGCGGCCGAATCGGACTCACTGCTAATGAGTTGACCTCTAACCGGGGTCCGGGGGTTCAAATCCCCCCCTCTCCGCCAGAGACAAAGGGCAGGTCAGAGGGGGTACAGCCGTTAGATCATTACCCACCGTCGAGAACCACCCTCTCGGCCGCCAGAGCCCTCATCACATGGATTGATGCGAGCGGCAGCCCACCGGAAGTCGGACCCCTCCCCGGGCGGTCCGCGGGCGGTCCGCGGGCTTTGATTCATGACGCACGATCAGGATCACCCGGCGACTCGAAGATCAGCCTGCCGCCTGGGCGGCGAAGCGCTTGGCTATCCTCGTTGCTCCCCGAAGGGTCGGGTATCCAGCGATCTCGATGATCTTGTCGTCCTGGATCCGCAGCGCCTGGAACCTCTCCAGGTTCCCCTCGTTGCCAGTCGGTCGCCACTTCAGTTTGATCACGTAGGCCCCCTCGCCCGACCAAATCACGGAGGCTGCGGGAGTCGTGTTTGGATCGACTATTTGCTGTCGTTGCTGGAGGACCGACCGGGCCTCAACCGGACCGTGTCAGGCCGGAGCGGAGCGCCACCACAGGTGTCCACGCTCAGGACCTCTCCACTCAAGATCAGGGTGCAACAGATCCAAAAGGGGTCCAATGTCACCTGCCACGGCGTCGTCAAGGGCCCCCTGGACACGATGCGCTTCGAGCACGCGGACCAGGCTATACACGAGCTTTGGCTATGACAAGGCGAACGTCGGCGACGACGCCGTATCCTGCGACTGGAGCCCATCCTGGGCCCGCGTATGTCTTCAAGGGCGCCGGCCCCGCCGGCGCTTGCCAGCACCTGCTGCTGCGTTCGGCTCGGCGGACGGCCCGAAACGAGACGGGTCAACCTGGCGGTCGTTTGAAGGTCTGGATCGTCTAAGGGCGGCTGGCCGAGGTTCTCCTGGCTACTCGATTCCTCCCCGGCGGTCCGCGACAGGGCCGTGGGCTTTGATTCCGGCGGCTCGGGTCCACGCCTGTGCTCCGGCTTGCACAGCATCCCACGGGCTTCCTAGAGGCGGGGTGTAGGAGAGGTCGAGGTCGCTGATCTCGTCGACGGTGAGGCCGCTGTGGATGGCGGTGGCGGCGATGTCGATGCGTTTGGCGATCTCGGCGTGGGTATGGCCGAACAGCTGGAGGCCTAGGAGGTTCCCGGTGTTGGTGTCGCCGGTGCAGCGCATGTGGATGCGATGACTTCCGGGGTAGTAGGCCTTGTGATCGTCGGCTTCGGACTGCACGGTGATTGGTTCGAATCCGGCGGGGACGGCCTCGTGGTCGAGCAGGCCGGTGCGGGCGATGGCGTGGTCGAAGATCTTGACCACCTGGGTGCCGAGGCTGCCGGCAAATCTACGGTGTCCTCCGAGAGCGTTTTCACCCGCCACTCGGCCTTGTTTGTGGGCGGTGGTGCCCAGCGGCAGATAGGTCGAGCCCAACAGCCGGTGGTGGGTGACGACGCAGTCGCCCGCGGCGTAGACGTCGGGGAGGTTGGTGCCCATGCCTCGGTCGACTTCGATCGCGCCTCGGATTCCGAGGGTGGCGCCGGCGGAAGCGGCGAGCTCGGTGTCGGGCCGCACCCCTACTACGACCAGGACGATGTCAGCGCGGTAGCGGGCGGGGGCGAAATCAACAAGGCCATCGACTTGCAGGCGGGAAGGGCCGGTGGGGGTGCGGGTGATCTTGGTGACTCGGGTACCGGTCAATACGTTCACCCCGTGCCCTACGAGCTCCTCGTGGACTAAGGCTCCCAGCTCGGGGTCGACGGTAGGTAGCACCTGGGGGAGTTGTTCGATCTGGGTGACCTCGAGCCCGCGGCTGACAAGGGCTTCGGCCATCTCCAAGCCGATGTAGCCGGCGCCGACTATCACTGCGGTGGCCGGCTGGTCGTGTTCGAGGGTGCGCATTACCGCGAAGGTGTCCCCCATGGAGCGCAGAAGGTGAACACCGTCACCAGGGCCGAGAGCGCCGGGCCCGTGGAGACCGTCGATAGGAGGACGAACCGGTATTGCACCGGTTCCTATTACCAAAGCGTCGTAGCCGATCAGGTCGTCAGCTCGGTTAGGCCCGGTGACCAGCAGTTTGTGGCCCTCGACGTCGATGCGCCGGGCGATGGTGCCAAGCCGGAGATTCATGCCAGTGGCGTCGAGGTCGGCGATGCTGCGATGGGCCAGCCTCGACCAGTGGGTCACCTCTCCCGACACGTAGTAGGGGATGCCGCAGATGGAGAAGTTCGGGTAGGCGTCCGCCACCACCACGGTGACGTCGGCCGAGCCGTCCAACTCACGGGCTCGCAGGGCCGCGCTCGATACCCGCGTCGCTGCCTCCTATTGCCACCAGGTGCATGGCGGGTACCTCCTGTTTAATTCTCGTGCTTGGCGGTGGGGGGGGCAGAGGAGACGCGGGACTGAGAATCGAGCGGCGGGACAGCAGTGACGCTGCCGGCCGTTCGGATGGCGTGGGCCTGGTTGTCGGGGTCGATTTGGGGAACGACCACCTGGGAGGCCTCAGCCGGGGTGAGCGCGGGGTAGAGCAGCTTGATGAACCCGAACGCCACGACCCCACCGACCACCTGAGCGGCGACAAAAGACGGGGCCGAGGTGGGGGCGATGCCGGCGAAAGTGTTGGAAAACATCCTTCCGACCGTGATGGCGGGATTGGCGAAACTGGTCGAGCTGGTGAAGAAATAGGCGGCACCGATGTAGGCGCCTACCGCGGCGGGCACGGTGGCGAGCCGCCCCGTCCGTGCCAACGCGAAGATCACCAGGATGAGCCCGGCGGTGGCCACGATCTCGGAGAGGAAATGGGCGGCGGTGGCCCGGTGATGATTGGATATCGTCACCGCCGGCTGGGAGAACATCAGGTTGGCCAGTACCGCTCCGGACACGCACCCGGCGACCTGGGCCGGCAGGTACAGCAGCGCGGTCCGCCACCTGATTCCGCCCAGGCCGGCGTCGACGAACGACACGACCGGATTGAAGTGGGCGCCCGAGACGGGCCCGAACATCAATATCAGGGCGTACAAACCTGCCGCAGTAGCCGCCGCGTTCTCGAACAACTGCAACCCGACGTTTCCCGGCGACAGCTCCTGGGCGGCGATCCCCGATCCGATCACCACCGCGGCCAGCAGTCCACTGCCCAGCCACTCGGCCAGCAGCCGGCGGCCCAGTTCCTTGCCCGGCACCTCGGACCAGCCCTCAGCAGCAGCGGCGGCCCGAGCCGACGACGCTGACGGCAACCGGCTCGGGTTGGCAGAACTCGGTCGAGCAGCCCAAACTGTCCTGGTCGGGGGCGTCGGCCAGCACGGTGTACACCTCCCACGCCGCCCCGTCCGGGTCGTCGACCCACGCCTTGTCCTGCCGGGCGTAGCAGCAGGTGGTCGCCTCTTGCCCCTCCGGGCCGAGGCCTTCCAGGGCCAGGCGGGCGGTGGCGGCCTGAACTTGCTCGGGGGTCTCTACCTCCACTCCGAGATGGTTGAGCGCCCCGGCCGGGCCCTGACCTCGGCCGTCGGGGTTCTCGATCAGGACCAGCTTGAGCGGCGGGTCGGTGATGGCAAAGTTGGCGTAGCCGGGCCGCCGTTTGGCCGGTTCGGCCGCGAACAACCTGGAATAGAACTCGACTGCCCGGTCAATGTCGGCCACGTTCAGGGCCAGCTGTACTCGCGACACCCCATCCTCCCGCTAACATTCACGTTCATCGATGTATCCAGGATGTCCGATGCATCGACATTTGTCAATGGGAGATGTTCACATGGCCAATCGAGGTGCGACGATCGAGGTGGCGGAGACAACGGCATGTTGTCCGTCGGTACTTGCCGCTCCTCTCGCCCCCGATGAGGCCATCGACCTGGCCAAAGGCTTTGCCGCCCTGGGTGACCCCGTGAGGCTCCGGGTATTGAGCATTTTGGCCGCCGCCCCCGAGGGTGAAGTGTGCGTGTGCGACTTCGTGGCCCCGCTGGGCAAGAGCCAGCCCACCATCTCCCACCATCTGAAAATCCTCGGTGACGCCGGGCTGGTCCACGGCGATCGTAGGGGCAAATGGGTCTGGTACTCACTCGACCGGGCTCGCCTGGCCGCCCTTCGAGCCACTATCGACGGCTGAATCGAGCGCTAGGTGTCGACGCCGGCAGGAAGCAGACGGAGGATGCTATGAGCGGGCAATTCCGACCGGCGAGCGGAGCCTCTGGGCCCGAGCCGTCGCCCAAGCTAACTGAGGGATCGTCGACGCTGACCGGCCAAGCACCGGTACGGGCCCGACAAGGCATCGAGTAGGTGTGACTACCCGACTCGGCCGGCGCGTCCTCAACCGGACGTTGTTGGAGCGGCAGTTGCTGCTTCGGCGCCATCCGATCGGGATCGGCGAAGCCCTCGAACATCTGGTGGGGATGCAGGCCCAAGCCCCTCTCGCTCCCTACGTGGGACTGTGGGATCGGGTGGCCGGCTTCAATGCTGGCGACCTGTCTGGGCTTCTGGCGAACAGACGGATCGTCCGGACTCATGTGATGCGGGTCACGATCCACCTGGTCACGGCGCAGGACTGCCGCATGCTGAGGACGGTGCTGCAGCCAATGATCGCCCGTAGCCTGGGGGCTACCGATTTCGCCCGGAACCTGGTGGGGGTGGATATGGAGGCCCTGGTTGCCGCGGCCCGGAGTCTCATGGCGGAGCAGGCCCTGACCCGTCCCGAGCTAGGCCGGGCGCTGTCTGAACGCTGGCCCGATCGAGATCCCGGCTCGCTTGCCACCGCTGCCACCTATCTGGTGCCGGCCGTGCAAGTCCCGCCCCGAGGCCTCTGGAAAACCACGGGGCCGGTGGCGTGGAGCACCATCGACAGCTGGCTGGGTGCCGAACCCGACCTCCCGACTGTGACTCCCGAGGACCTCGTGCTTCGCTATCTGGGCGGGTACGGCCCGGCGAGCCTCGCCGACATGAGGACATGGTCGCGTATGGCGGGGCTGGCCGAAGTCGTCGATCGCATCCGTCCCCGCCTTCGGTCCTACCGGGACGAACACGGCCGGGAACTCCTCGATGGCTCCGAAGGCACCATCTGCGACGCCGACACTCCGGCTCCCCCCAGGTTTCTGCCGGAATACGACAACGTCCTGCTGTCTCACGCCGATCGTTCCCGGATCAATCCTGACGGCCATCATCTGATACGGCCCGCGGGAAACGGCGCGGCGATGGGCAATCTCCTGGTCGACGGCTCCTTCCGCGGTACGTGGAGGATCGAAGGTAAACAAGACGCGGCCACTCTCAACATCGCGCCGTTCGACCGGCTGGCGAAACGAGCAGCGGACGAAGTGGTCGCCGAGGGGCACAAACTGTTGGCCTTCGCCGCGTCGGAGAGATCAGAGCATGACGTCCGACTGGCGACGCCCCAATGACAGCGTCCCGGGGCTGGCGGCCCCGCGCCCCCGGATAGGAGTCGACGACGGCTGTAGCCCGTGAGCTGCGGGGTCAACCGGAGGAACGGAATACAGAGCTTTGTTGCTAAGTTGCTGGAACCATGGCTCTATATGACACTTCCATCTCGGCTATTGACGGCAGCCCACTCGACACGTCGCAGTTCAAGGGCAAGACCACGCTGGTGGTCAACGTAGCGTCGAAATGCGGCCTCACCCCGCAGTACACCGAGCTCGAGTCTCTGCACGAGCGCTTCAAGGACCGCGGTTTCACCGTTCTTGGAGTCCCGTGCAACCAGTTCGCCGGCCAGGAGCCGGGAAGCGCGGATGAGATCGCCACGTTCTGCTCGACGACCTATGGGGTCACATTCCCCCTGACCGAGAAGGTCGATGTCAACGGGGCTCACCAGCATCCCCTTTTCCAGGAGCTCACCTCTCACGCCGATGCCTCGGGAGAGGCGGGCGACATCCAGTGGAACTTCGAGAAGTTCCTCGTGGGCCCGGACGGCGCGGTGGTAGCCCGGTTCCGCCCACCGGTCACCCCGGAGTCTGACGAGGTGGTCGCGGCGGTCGAGGCGTCCCTTCCCGGGTAGCAATCCGGCCGGCGCACGGGTGGGTCCAGGCGCAGAACTGGGCCCGCCGGCGCTAGACGGCCTTCACAACCGGCCGCCGGACGGCAAGGATGGTGGGTCGATGAGGGCAAGCGAGAAAACATCTTCGGGCGCTGCCCCCGCCGTGCCGGGAAAAACGTCCAGCCTTTCCGACGTCGCCCTTGAGGACGTCGTCGGGGCCATCATCGACACCTGCGACGATGCCATCCTGGTCTGCGACCGGGATGCCCGCACCACCACCTGGAGCGCCACGGCCGAGCGGCTGTTCGGATGCCCGGCGTCGTACGCGCTCGGGCAGGCGCTACCCCTCCTCTTCGCCAGCCACGTGCGCCGCGACCTGGACGCCTTGGTGTCCAGTGCCCTGTCGGGGGACCGCATACTGCACTTCGAGAGCGAGGTCCTGCGTACGGACGGCATGCCCGTGCCGGTCTCCCTGTCGGTGTGCCCCCTAGCCACCACTAGTGGTGCCTTCGCCGGAGTCGTGGTGGTGGTCCGGGACGTCACAGAGCAGCGCCTGGCCCAGGCCACCCTGGCCGAAGTAGAGGTGCGCCAACGCGAGGGCGAGGCGCTGGCGCACATCGGCAGCTGGCTCTGGGACGTCCGTACCGGTGTGGTGCAGTGGAGCATCGAGTTTCATCGCATCCACGGCGTCGACCCGCTCGAATTCGGTGGCACCCTGCAGGCCTATCTCGACCTGGTCCATCCCGAGGACCGGGCCCGGTTGCAGGCGGCGATGGAGGCATCGGCGAAGTCCCGGCGGCCGCTCGAGGAGGAGTACCGCGTGACCACCGGCCAGCCCGTCGGTGATTTGGACCGGGTCGTGGTGCGGGGTCAGCCGACTGTCGGCTCAGCCGGCACGGTGATCGGGCTGCGAGGTATCGGGCAGAGGATCACTCGTGTCCGACCAGATTCTTGACCTTGGCCACCAGGTCTCCGCTGGCCTCGGGCCGGCCGCGGCCCCCGTCGATGATGCCGGCCAGTTCACGCAGTGTGGTGCCGAGTTGCGACCGGGCGGCCGCCACGACATCAGCAAACTCGTCGGTTTCGCACAGGGCCTTGAGTGACTCCGTGAGCTGGTCGAGATCCTTGCCGCCGGTCTTGGCCCCGAGGAGGTAGCCGACTGCGAGTGCAAATGCGATCTTCACGTAGCGTCCTCCATATCGGCCTCGGCGTGGAGCCGGACCCGTACGTCCGGATAGATCCGCAGCATCAGCACGGTGGGTGAGGGGATGGCGAAGTCCCGAATATCGAACGCCTGCTCTCCGGTGATCACCAACCGGCCGTCCGCTACCGCCTCGACCCTGACCGTGCCGGTGGCCGGCCGGGTGACGCCGTGGAACGTCAACTCGCCTGCCAGGCGGTAGCGACTCCCTGGCGTCGGGTGGCCGCACTCTCGAAGCTCCACCGTTGCGGTGGGAAAGCGGTCGGCGTCGATCCGTCGCCGAAGTTCCGCGTCATATAGGCGATTGCCGGACCGAAGCCCGGAGACGTCTATTCGGATATGGGCAGAAGGCGACACCGAGTGGTCCACGACCCCATCGCTCAGGGCCGCTTCGATGGAGCCGGTCACGCCGATCGAACCGAAGCTGAGTGGCCCGACCGTCGAGCGAACCTCAATGAGGATCACCGACCGGTCGGGTACCAGGAGGAAACGGGAAAGCCGGGCCGACGGGACCCCGAGGGTTGGTGGCGAATCCAGCGAGCCATCCGCCCCGGTCTCCGCCCCCCATCGTGGCGTTTCGACTGCCACCTCGGTCCACCTCATCCCGGACAAGTCGGCATCCCCGTCAAGGGCGTGATCGGGTGCCAGGGGGCGTAACCGGGGGCGGGCGGCCGAGGTCGAGGAGACCGGCGACCATCCGTATCCGAGGGCGCCGGCCCACCCCCCTTCGACTTCGGCCAGCACGGCGTCGGCGGTGCCCGTCGCCTGGTAGCGGCGAAGGACATGTTCGAGCTGGTCGTGCTCCTCCTTGATCACTCCCATCCAGACCCGGAGCACTCTCTCACCGAGAGCGGTCACTCGGTAGACGCGGCGTGCCTGACGGGCCGAGCCGGCTTCGGCCGCCCCCTCGACCAGACCGTCCGCTTCCAACTGGGCCAGAGCCCGGTAGATAGCTGGGCGGTCGACGGGCCCGAAGCGCAGCTCTTGCAGGCGGGGTGCGAGCGCGTAACCGTAGCCAGGTTGTTCGGAAAGCAGCAGGAGGATGGCAGGCAGAATGAACCGGCGGGGAGGGGCAAGCTCGAAGCGCGACATACTCTCGGCGGGCGTCGCCGGCCGGAGCGAGCGGTGTTCCACGGTGGCGCCCGTCTTAGCCCGTCGCGGCTGCTCTGTCAACGCCCCCCGGCGCACGGTGCAAAAGACACTCATTTACCCGCAGGTCCGAACGGTGTATCACGAGAGGAGTCGCGCCGACGAGCGCGGATCCGACGATGGGGAGGGGTGCCGTGACGGCTATCGAGGCTCCACCGGACGAGACGGTCGTCCACGTTCTCTGGATCAACGCCGGGCTCAGCTGTGACGGGGACTCCGTAGCGCTGACGGCCGCGACCCAACCGAGCATCGAGGAGATCGCTCTGGGGGGTCTTCCCGGCCTCCCCAAGATCGCGGTCCACTGGCCTCTGATCGACTTCGAGTGCGGACCGGTTGGCGGCGCTGATGATTTCATCGAGTGGTTCTTCAAAGCCGATCGGGGTGAGCTGGAACCGTTCGTTCTGGTCGTCGAAGGCTCGATCCCCAATGAAGCCATCAAAAGTGAGGGGTACTGGTGCGGCTTCGGGAACAACCCGGAAACCGATCAACCCATGACGACCAGCGAATGGCTCGATCGCCTGGCCCCCAAGGCTCTGGTCGTGCTGGCCGCAGGAACGTGTGCGTGTTACGGGGGGATTCACGCCATGGCCGGCAACCCGACAGGGGCCATGGGGGTGCCGGACTATCTCGGGTGGGGATGGAAGTCCAAGGCGGGTATCCCCATCGTGTGCGTTCCCGGATGCCCGACCCATCCCGACAACCTCTCTGAAACCATCCTCTACCTGCTTTACCAGGCGACCGGTCAGGCTCCGATGATTCCGCTTGACGATTCGCTACGGCCGCAGTGGCTGTTCGGCAACACTGTTCACGAGGGCTGCGACCGCGCCGGTTACTACGAGCAGGGTGACTTCGCCAGCGAGTACGGATCGCCCAAATGCATCGTCAAGCTCGGCTGCTGGGGTCCCGTGGTGAAGTGCAATGTACCGAAGCGGGGCTGGGTCAACGGCGTGGGCGGCTGCCCCAACGTAGGAGGGATCTGCATCGGCTGCACCATGCCGGGCTTTCCCGACAAGTTCATGCCATTCATGGACGAACCGCCGGGAGCTCGCATCTCGACCATGGCCAGCGGGTTGTACGGCACCGCCATCCGCGGCCTGCGCAAGATCACGGCGAAGACCGTCGACGAGGAACCGAAGTGGCGAACACCGGGTCGGGAGCTGGTCACCGGCTACAAGGGTCAGTGGAGGTAGGGGATATGCCGACCAAGTCAACGAGCGCCGATGCCAACGGCCTGGTGGAGATGGCCTGGGACCCGATCACCCGGATCGTCGGCAGCCTCGGCATCTACACCAAGATCGACTTCGGCAAGGGAAAGGTCGCCGAGTGCCACAGCACCTCGTCGATTTTCCGGGGCTACAGCATCTTCATGAAAGGCAAGGACCCCCGCGACGCCCACTTCATCACCAGCCGAATCTGCGGCATCTGCGGGGACAACCACGCGACGTGCTCCTGCTACTGCCAGAACATGGCCTATGGGGTCCATCCTCCGGCCCTGGGCGAGCAGATAGTGAACCTGGGTGAGGCGGCCGAGTACATGTTCGACCACAACATCTTTCAGGAGAACCTGGTCGGGGTGGACTTCTGCGAGAGAATGGTTGGCGAGACCAACCGGGGCGTACTGGAACAGGCCAACCAAACTGAGGCGCCCCATGCCGCCGACCATGGCTACCGCACGATCGGTGACATCATGCGTTCGCTGAACCCGTTTTCGGGCGACTTCTACAGGGAAGCTCTGCAGGTGAGCCGCTACACCCGGGAGATGTTCTGCCTGATGGAGGGCCGCCACGTTCATCCGTCCACCCTGTACCCGGGTGGGGTCGGCACCACGGCGACGATCCAGCTGTTCACCGACTACTACGCCCGGCTGATGCGCTACGTCGAGTTCATGAAGCGGGTCGTCCCCATGCACGACGATCTGTTCGACTTCATTTATCAGGCCATGCCCGGATATGAGGAGGTTGGCCGGCGTCGGGTCCTGCTCGGATGCTGGGGCGCCTTCCAGGACCCGGCCAAATGCAACTTCAACTATCGCGATATGACGGACTGGGGCCGGGCCATGGGGGTCACCCCGGGAGTTGTGGTCGACGGCAAGCTCGTGACCAACGACCTGGTGACGATCAATCTCGGGATCCGCATCCTGCTCGGGCATTCCTACTACGACGACTGGGAAGACCAGGAGATGTTCGTCACCCGTGATCCACTCGGCAATCCGGTGGACCGCCGCCACCCGTGGAACCAGCACACGAACCCCCAGCCGCAGAAGCGGGACTTCGACGAGAAGTACAGCTGGGTGATGTCCCCCCGGTGGTTCGACGGCACTGATCACTTGGCCCTCGACACGGGCGGTGGGCCGATCGCCCGGCTGTGGTCGACCGCGCTGTCGGCTTTGGTGAACACCGAACACCTGAAGGCGACCGGCGACAGCGTGGTCATCCACTTGCCGAAGACCGCCCTCAAGCCCGAGGTCACGTTTGAGTGGAAGATTCCGCAGTGGTCCAACGCCATAGAACGCGACCGGGCCCGCACATACTTCCAGGCCTATGCCGCAGCGGCCGCCCTGGATTTCATCGAGAAGGCGTTGGCTGACGTCCGGGCCGGACGGACCAAGACGTGGGAGCCCTTCGATGTGCCCGACGAAGCTATCGGCTGCGGCTTCACCGAGGCCGTACGCGGGGTCCTGTCCCATCACATGGTGATAAAGGACGGCAAGATCGCCAACTACCACCCGTACCCGCCTACCCCGTGGAATGCCAATCCCCGCGACATCTATGGTACGCCCGGGCCATACGAGGATGCCGTCATCGACACCCCGATCTTCGAGGAGAACGACGCGGAGCATTTCAAGGGGATCGACATCATGAGGACGGTGCGCAGCTTCGACCCCTGCCTCCCATGCGGTGTGCACATGTACCTCGGCAACGGAAAGGTGCTCAAGAAGTTGCATTCGCCCACTCAGGTAGCCGCTCCCGAGCTCGCCTGTTGACGCCTTCGAAAAAGGGGGACCCATGGCGGCACCACAGAACCTCCGAGCGACGGGCGACCGAATCGAGCAGCTGCTGAACGAGCTCCGGGGGTCGGCCGACCCGCGGTCGTACCGGCTCGCCGAGGAGCTGCTCCGACTGGTCACGGACCTTTACGGCGCCGGCCTGGCCCGGATCGTGGAGATCGCCGGCGAACGGTCACCGGGGTTGATGGAGGCGCTTGTCGAGGACGACTTGGTAGCCAGCCTTCTCCTGGTACACGAGCTCCACCCCGACAGCCTGATGAGCCGGATCGAGGTGGCCCTCGACCGGGTCAGACCTTTGCTGGCCCGCCACGACGGCGACGTGGAGCTCCTCGATGTCGACGACCAGGCCGGGGCCGTCCGCGTCCGGCTGTTGGGCAGCTGCGACGGCTGCCCGTCCTCGGCCATCACCCTGAAGGCCTCGGTCGAGCGAGCCATCCTCGAAGCCGCCCCTGAGATCGTCATCATCGACGTCGACCAACCATCGCTCGAGAGTCCTGGGGTGGCCGTGGAGATTGGGCCGAAGCCGGTATACGAGCAATGCCCGGTGGAGATGGCCGAGGCGTGAGCGATCCGCTCGCCGTCTTGCAGCGCATCCGCGCTACCCGGCCCCGCGACAGTCCCGAGCCCGGCGAGACCTGCGATATGTGCCACGAGCCCATACCGCCAGAACACGGGCACGTCGTCGATCTCGAGGCCCGACATCTCCTCTGCGCGTGCCGGGCCTGTCACCTGCTCTTCACCTCGGAAGGCGCCGGGGGTGGCCACTTCCAGGCCGTTCCGGCTCGATATCAGGCGTTCCCCGGCTTCGAGCTGTCGGCCCAGCAGTGGGACTCCCTGCAAATTCCCGTGAGTGTGGCCTTCTTCTTCGTCAACTCGACGCTCGAGCGGGTGGCGGCCTTTTATCCCGGACCGGCCGGGGCCACCGAATCGCTTCTGTCACTGGAGACGTGGGAGGAGCTGACGTCGTCGAATCCGGCGCTGCGTAGTATGCGCCCCGATGTGGAAGCCTTCCTCGTCCGCATTCAGCCCGATCGCTCGGGATCAGAGTGCTATGTCGTTCCCATCGACGTCTGCTACGAGCTGGTAGGGCGGCTGCGCCAGCTGTGGCGGGGCTTCGACGGCGGCCAGGATGCCCGCGACGCCATCGACGGGGTCTTCGCCCAGGTGAAGGCCCGGGCCGGATGACCGAGCTGGGCTTCGAAGTGATCGGCTCAAGGGCCGAGCCGCACGCGGCCGTTCCGACTCTCATGCTCAGGCTGCGGGTCACCGAGGCCGGCGGCGGTCCTGTGCATGCCGTGGCCCTGCGGTGCCAGATCCGCATCGAACCCAAGAAACGCCGCTACCAGCCGGCGGAGGAGGCAAGCCTGTACGAGCTGTTCGGCGATACGCCCCAGTGGAGCGACTCGCTCCGACCGTTTCTCTGGACCCACGTGTCGACCACCGTCTCTCGATTCCATGGCTCGACCGAGTTCGACCTGCCGATCGAGTGCACCTATGACTTCGAAGTGGCTGCGGCCAAGTACATGCAAGGCTTGGTCGAGGGCGAGATCCCCCTGATCCTGCTGTTCTCGGGGATGGTATTTGCGTCCACCGGTTCGGGCTTTTCGGCCGAACGTGTTTCATGGGACGCCGAAGCCTCCTACCGGTTGCCACTCGCGGTGTGGCGCCAGGTGATGGACACGTACTTTCCCAACAGCGGATGGGTGCGCGTCCATCGAGACACCCTCGATCACCTGCAGCGCTTCAAGGCCTCGCGGGCGTTTGCCACCTGGGATCAGGCCTTCGAGACTCTGTTGAAAGAAGCGGGGGAGGACGGCCGGTGACCACCGGGGTGCCCGCGCCCGCGGCGGCCGACCGATTCGCGGCGGCCAAGGCGGTGGCCGACGCCGTGTTGTATGAAGGCTATTTGCTCTACCCCTACCGGGCCTCCGCCCGCAAGAACCAGGTGCGCTGGCAGTTCGGAGTCTTGGTCCCGAGGGCTTTCAGCGAGTCTGACGGCTCCGAACGCTGGTCGATGCGCACCGAATGCCTGGTCCATTCCTCGCCGGAGGCGCAGGTTCAGCTGCGCATCCGGTGCCTCCACCTTCAGCGCCGGGTCGTCCAAGCCCCCAGCGACCGGGCGCATTCTGACGACGGCTTCGTCCCAGTGGGGTCCCTCGAGGTCGAGGGGACGGTGCACCTCGGTTGGGACGAAGCCGTCGACGAGACGGTGGATATCGGGCCGGTCGCGGTGTGCGACCTGGCTGGCCGTGAGTACGAGCGCGGTTTTTGCCTGATGGCCGGTACCGAGACCGAACTGCTCCAGCGCCAAGATGGATCTGTCGCCGGGCGGCTGGTGCGCAGGAAGGAGGCGGTGGAGGGGCGGGTCCGCGTGGCGGCCGAGCAGAGTTCGCCATCCGGCTACGCCAAGATCAGGGTCGAGGTCGAGAATCGCACGGGATGGACGGACCCACATGCCACCAGGGACGACGCCCTCGCCCGGTCGTTGATCGCCGCCCACACCGTCTTGGCGATCGACGGCGGCGCATTCGTCTCGCTCCTGGACCCCCCTCCAGGAGCGGGCGAAGCGGCCGCCGCCTGCCACAGCGAGGGAACCTACCCGGTGCTCATAGGGGCGGACGACGTGGTCCTGTCTGCTCCGATAATCCTCTACGACCACCCGGAGGTGGCGCCGGAGAGCCCCGGCGATCTGTATGACGGGACCGAGATCGACGAGATACTCGCCCTCCGGGTGCTGACCCTCACCGACGAGGAGAAAGTTGAGGCTCGGGGCACCGACCCGCGGGCCGCCGCCATCATCGATCGATGTGACGATATGCCGGCCGAGGTGTGGCAACGCCTGCATGGGGCGGTGCGGTCGATCAGGCCGGTCGAGGAGGCTCCGCAGGTGCCGTGGTGGGATCCAGGCATGGACGTGTCCGTCGATCCGGCTGCCGATTCCGTCACGGTCGCGGGAGTCGAGGTGCGGCGGGGGAGCGCGGTCCGGCTCCGGCCGTCTCGGCGAGCTGACGCCCAGGACCTGTTCCTGCAGGGCCTCACGGCGAAGGTCGCAGGGGTATTTCGTGATGTCGACGAAAACGAGTACGTGGCTGTGACCGTCGCCGACGATCCCGCGGCGGAGGAGCTCGAGTGGCAGGGGCGCTACCTGTACTTCTACCCCGATGAGGTGGAGCCTCTCTCAACCCCGGAGGACGGGCAGTGACCGGCCGGATCCTAGTAGCGGGGGTCGGGAACATATTCCTCGGCGACGACGGGTTCGGGGTCGAGGTGGCCAACCAGTTGACCGGCCGCTCGTTGCCCGACGGAGTCGAGGTGGTCGAATACGGCATCCGCGGAGTTCATCTGGCCTATCAGCTGCTGGAGGGCTACGACGCCCTGGTCC
Organism: uncultured Actinomycetota bacterium; assembly: GCA_963783945.1. Classification (GTDB taxonomy): domain Bacteria; phylum Actinomycetota; class Acidimicrobiia; order Acidimicrobiales; family Palsa-688; genus CAWAPS01. The sequence continues at coordinate 430,302 of CAWAPS010000002.1, read as the reverse complement.
TCATAGACGCGGTCGAGCTGGGGGAGGAGGCGGGGACGCTGGCCGTCATCGTGGCCCCGATGGGCGGTCGCACCGATAACTCTCCGGTGGTGGACGCCCACACCATGAGCCCCGACGTGGTGCTCGGCACCCTCGCTCACCTCGGCGGTTCGCTGGAGCGGGCGTACGTGGTCGGCTGCCAGCCGGCCGACCTGAGCGAGACGATTGGCCTTTCACCGGCCGTTGCTTCGGCGATAGAACCGGCGATCGATCTGTGCCTCGGGCTCATATCGGAGATCTTGCAACCGGCAGGAAAGGGGACCTGGGAATGATTCGACGCGTGATCGCCTCACTGGTACTCGCCGGCCTGACCGGCCTGGTCATCAAGTCGCTGCCGGATATCGCCCGCTACAAGAAAATGCGGGAGATGTAGGTGATACCTCACCTCATGTGTTGTTGTGCCCAATGGCCCGGTACCTGATCGTCCCCGAGCGATCCCGGGTGTGGATCGACGCCCGCTCGAACGTGCATCCGATCCACTCGTCGACCGACGGGCTCGAAGGTCACATAGACGTCGAGGTGGGCTCCGACGGACGTCTGGCCCCGGACGGACCGGCTGCCGGAAGGCTCTCCCTGCGGGTGACCCGGCTCTCCAGCGGCAGCGGCTTCGAGGACAGGGAGATGCAGAGACGAATCGACGCCCGCCGTTTTCCTCTCATAGAGGGAATTCTCGACCGCATCGATTCGGCGGACGGTGACGGTAGTTACGACGTGTCGGGTGATGTTTCCTTTCGCGGTGTCGTACGCCGCATGCGGGACCAGATGACCATTGACGCAGTAGACGGAGCCACGATCCGGCTGACCGGATCTTCCCGCTTCGATATTCGGGATTTCGGCATGCAGCCGCCCCGCATCCTGATGCTGAAGGTAGAGCCGGAAGTCGACGTTCGGGTCGAGATAGTGGCAGTCAAGGAGGCTTGAGCGGTGCATGAATTGGGTCTGTGCAGCTCCATCGTGGACGCAATCGAGCGCCGAGCCGGGGATCGCAGCGTCAAGCAAGTGCGGGTGCGGGTGGGACGTCTTCATCATGTGCATCCCGAAGCGTTTGATCAGTCGTTCGCCATGGCGGCCATGGGGACGGTCGCCGAGGATTCCGGTGCGGAGCTGGTGTTCATGCCGGTACGGGCCCGGTGCCCGGATTGCGGCGCCGGGTGGGAGAGCGACGACATCCCGCTCGGGTGCCCGTCATGCGGAGGTGTCGGGATCGAGCTCACCGGTGGGGATGAGCTCGTGCTCGAATCGATCGAGTATCGGGCCTGAAGGAGGACCGCCATGTGTTTGGGGATACCGGGACAGGTGGTCGAGTTCTTGGACTCGCACGAGCACCTGGCCCGGGTGGACGTTTCGGGCGTCACCCGGATAATCAACATCGGCCTGCTCGAGGACGAGCCGCTCCAGGCGGGCGACTGGGTTCTCATCCACGTCGGTTTCGCCATGTCGAAGATCGACGAGGAGGAAGCGAGCCTGGCGTTAGCGTCGCTTCAGCTGATGGGGCAGGCCTACGACGAGGAGCTGGCCGCCTTCTGGTCGTCGCGGCTGCCGGTCGGAGACACCGGAGGCGTGGAAACGGCGAGCAACGGAAGGTGAGGTCGACACATGCGATTCGTCGACGAATATCGGGACCCAGTCGCGGCTCGAGCCATCGTGGGCCGGATAACCGAGCTGGCCGGGGACGATCAGTTCAAGTTCATGGAAGTGTGCGGAGGCCACACCCACACGATCTACCGCCACGGCATAGAGCACCTCCTACCGCCGGCGGTGGAGCTGGTGCACGGGCCCGGCTGCCCGGTCTGCGTCATCCCCATGGGCCGGGTGGACGACGCCATATCGGTGGCCAAGGAGCCGGGCGTGATCTTCACCTCGTTCGGAGACATGATGAGGGTCCCTGGCGGGCGGGGCAACCTCCTCAAGGCCAAGGCCCAGGGGGCCGATGTGCGGTTCGTCTACTCGCCCCTGGACGCCCTCCGGCTGGCGATCGACAATCCTGAGCGCCAGGTGGTGTTCTTCGCCGTCGGGTTCGAGACGACGGCTCCCTCCACCGCCATCACTCTCTTACAAGCGCGCGCCCGCGGTGTCCGGAACTTTGCCGTCCTCTGCAATCACGTGACGATCGTTCCACCGATCAAGGCCATTCTCGAATCGCCGGATCTGCGGCTCAACGGCTTCCTCGGTCCGGGCCATGTATCTACGGTGATCGGCCAGCGGCCGTACCGGTTCGTCCCCGCGGACTACGGCAAGCCCCTCGTAACGGCCGGCTTCGAGCCCCTCGACATCCTGCAGGCCATTGCCATGCTGCTGACTCAGATTCGCCAAGGTCGATGCGAGGTGGAAAACCAGTATTCCAGGGTGGTCCGAGACGAGGGCAATCCGCGCGCCCTCGCCATCCTGGCCGAGGTATTCGAGCTGAGACCCCATTTCGAGTGGCGGGGGCTGGGCTTTATAAGCCAGAGCGCCTTGAAGCTCCGGCCGGAGTTCGCGGCCTTCGACGCGGAGCAGCGTTACGAGCTGCCTGGCGTCCGGGTGGCGGACCCGAAGGCGTGCCAGTGCGGGGAGGTGCTGAAGGGTGTCATCAAACCGTGGGAGTGCAAGGTGTTCGGAACGGCTTGCACCCCCGAGACCCCGATCGGGACCTGCATGGTGTCGTCGGAGGGGGCCTGCGCGGCCTACTACAACTTCGGGCGGATGCACCGGGAAGCGGCGGTGACCATCGGGCGACGGGCCCCGGTCGGAGCTGGAGGGCAGGGTGTGAAGTGAACCCCTCCCCCTGGCCATCCGGGATGGCGACGTCCGACACCGTCTCCGGGTGGCCGGGCTGGTGCAGGGCGTCGGTTTTCGGCCTTTCGTGCACCGGCTGGCGACCGAAATGCGCCTGGGCGGCCACGTCGGCAATGACGCGTCCGGTGTGTTCATCGAAGTGGAGGGAGCGGCGGCGGAACTGGCGCGCTTCGAGGTCCGTCTGGTCCACGATGCCCCGCCGCTCGCCCGCATCGACGGGGTCCGCTCCAAGCCTGTCGACGTTCGGGGTGAGCGGGCGTTTCGCATCGTCGACAGCCGGGTGACCGGCCCGGCCCGAACCTTCGTGTCGCCCGACATCGCGGTGTGCGACGACTGCGTGGCCGAGTTGGGGGATCCGGCGGACCGCCGCTTTCGCTATCCGTTCGTCAACTGCACCAATTGCGGACCGAGGTTCACCATCACCGTCCGGCTCCCCTACGATCGGCCGAACACGACAATGCGGCGGTTCCAGATGTGCGCCGACTGCGCGGCTGAATACGAGGACCCGGCCGACCGACGCTTCCACGCCCAGCCGATCGCCTGCCCGGCCTGCGGGCCGGCCATCTGTTACGAATCAGGTGCGCTGGCCCACCCGGGGACCGACCGTTCGCTAGCTGCGGCCCAGGTTGCCCTGAACCGCGGCAGCATCCTGGCGGTCAAAGGCATCGGTGGGTACCACCTGGCGTGTGACGCCACCTCGGCGCCGGCGGTGGCGGAGCTGCGCCGGCGAAAGCGCCGCCCGGCCAAGCCCTTCGCGGTAATGGTGGCTGACGTGGCGGCCGCCGAGAGGTTGGCGTTCGTCGGAGCGGGCGAGGCCGAGCTCCTGATGAGCCCGCGACGTCCTATCGTCCTGCTCCGGTGGCGTCCGGACGGGCCCATCTCCGACCTGGTGGCGCCAGGAAATCCTTACGTCGGACTGCTCCTGCCGTACACGCCCCTGCATCACCTCTTGTTCGCGCCTGTTCCCGGCTCTCATGCTCCTGTTCCGGGGCCACTGGTGATGACCAGCGGCAACCTCAGTGAAGAGCCCATCTGCTTCGACGACGCAGATGCTCGGGCCCGGCTTGGGTCCATCGCTGACGGCTGGCTGGTGCACAACCGTCCGATCCACGTGCCCTGCGACGACTCGGTGGTCCGGTTCGATGACGGGCAGGAGCTTCCGATCCGCCGCTCGCGGGGCTATGCCCCCCTGCCCATCCGCCTGCCCTTTCCTGTCGGGCCGATCCTGGCGGCCGGCGGCGAGCTCAAGAACGCGTTCTGTCTGGGCCGGGGCAGGGACGCCTGGGTGAGCCAGCACATAGGGGACATGGGAAGCCTGGAGACCCTCGCCGCCTTCGAGCGATCGGTCGAGCAGTTCGCGGGAATGTACGGCGTCTGTCCCGAGACGGTCGCCGCCGACGACCATCCCGGCTACCAGACCCGGGAGTGGGCGCATCGGTACGTGGCGTCCGGATCAAGGGCCGACCCGGCCGGGTGCGTCGAGCTGGTGCAGCACCATCACGCCCACGTCGCCGCGGTCATGGCTGAACACGACGTCGCGGCCGGAGACCGGGTGCTCGGTTTTGCCTTCGATGGCACGGGGTATGGCACCGATGGTGCCATCTGGGGAGGTGAGGTCCTCGTCGCCGGCTACGACGGGTTCGAACGGGCTGCCCACCTTCGCTACGTTCTCCTGCCCGGCGGGGACGCCACCATACACAAGCCCTACCGGGCCGCCTTGGCCCATCTCTGGGCAGCAGGCGTGGAATGGACTGCCGACCTTGCTCCGGTCGCCATGGCGTCGGAGGCCGAGCTTGCGGTGTTGAGGCGCCAGCTCGAGCGGGGGTTTCAGGCCGTAGCCACGTCGAGCATGGGGCGGCTCTTCGACTCGGTCAGCTCTCTGCTGGGGGTCCGGCAGGTCGCCTCATACGAGGCTCAGGCCGCCATCGAGCTAGAGGCGGTGGCGGAATCGGATCTGGAAAGGGCTCGGCCTTATCAGCTCGTCGTTCACGGCGACGGGATCGATCCGCGGCCGATGCTGCGGGCGATGGTCGGAGACCTGCGGGCCGGTTGGCCGGCGGGACCGATCGCGGCGGGCTTCCACCTGGCCGTGGCCCGATTGATCGCCGAGATGGCCGCCTCCCTCCGAGGCCGGACCGGTCTCGACCGGGTCGCCCTGACCGGAGGGGTGTTCCAGAACGTCTTGCTCTCGCGGCTGGCGTGCGCCCGGCTCGGTGCTCTCGGCTTTACCGTATTGACTCACCGGATTGTCCCGCCCAACGACGGAGGCCTGGCCCTCGGACAGCTGGTCGTGGCCGGACGGGCCGCGTCGGCGACCGAGGCGGCATGATGGCGGGGCCGGACCAGGAGCTCACGGGCGCCGCAGCCGTCCCGGCCGACAGTCTGGCCGGCGCCGCTTTGACACTGGCCCGCCGATTCGCCGCCGGCGCCACGATGTGGTGCGTCGCTCCCCAATGGCCGGCGCACGGCCGGCACGTGGCGGTCGAGTTCGTGCACCCGGTCATCGTCGGCAAGCGGGCCCTGCCGGCGGTGGGCATCGACGGGCAGGCGACGGACGTGACTGCACCGCTCCGGCTTCTTGTAAAACCCGGTGACGTCCTCCTGGTGGTGGGCACCGCGGACGACGGCACCGCCGGGCTCATGCGCCGGGCCGAGGCGTGGGGTCTGGCGACGCTTTGGCTAGGAGCCGGGCCGAGGCCGCAGCCGGCGGCCGCCCACCACATCGTGTGGAGCGACAATCCCGATGCCGGCCGGGCGGCGCGGTCGGGGGAAGTGGTGCTTCTCTACCATCTGCTGTGGGAGCTGACCCACGTCGTGTTCGAGCACCCGGGCCTGCTGGCCGAGGATTCGGGCGGCTATGAGGACGTCTGCGTCACCTGTGCCGATGAGGGCCGGATCGGCGAAGTGAGAACGGTGCATGACGGATCACAGGCGGAGGTGCTGATCGATGGGAGGCAGCAGCAGGTGGACGTGACCCTCGTCGACCCGGTGACCGCCGGAGACCTCGTCCTCGTCCACGCCGGCCTGGCCCTCAGCGTCGTGAGTGGCGATCAACTATGAGCGACGAACCGACCGGCTTTCTTTACCCGTTCATCGAGTCCGAGGAGCGGGATTCGACGGTTCTCGTCGCCGATCTGGCGATGTCGGCACGGGCCAAGTTCTCCTCGAGCCGGCAGCTGCGGGTCGCCACCCTCGAGCGCTGCGGCGACCAGTTGCGGCGGGCCGGCATGGAGATGGCGGAACGTTTTCGCCGGGGAGGGAGACTCTTCGCCTTCGGCAACGGCGGCAGTGCCACCGATGCCCAGGGGGCGGTCGAGCTGTTCGTGGACCCGCCGTCCGGCCGCCCCCTGCCGGCGATCTCCCTTGTCGACGACCGGGCCGTGCTGACCGCGCTGGCCAACGACGTCGGCTTCGACGTGGTGTTCTCCCGCCAGATCATCGCCCACGCCCGGTCCGGCGACATCGCGGTGGGCTTCTCCACGAGCGGCGACTCTGTCAACGTGTTGCGAGCGCTGGAGGAAGCCGTCCGCCGGGGTGTTCTGACCGTCGGGCTGAGCGGTTACGACGGAGGGGCGATGGGCACCAGCGACTCCGTCAACCACAGCCTGGTGGTGCGATCCGAGAGCGTCCATCGCATCCAGGAGTCCGAGGCCGCTCTGGTGCTCGAGCTGTGGACCGCAATTCAGGACGCCCTGGCGGATGGGCTGGACCGGCCGTGACCGAGCGGGTGGAGGAGGCCGGCACCGGCGGCGCTGGTGCGGGTGGGGCCAAGGTGGGGCAGGCGTGGGCGGGTGCGGGAGGGGCGCGGGCAGGTGGGGCAGGCGAACGGGCGGGTGCGGAGGCGGCGTCGGCAGGCGGCTGGGCGGGTGAGGGAGGCCAAGGGGCGGACGGGGCAGGCCGGAGGGCGGGGACAGGACGGGGTGAGGAGGCGGTGTTCGAGCGGATCGAGGCTTTCCGGAGGCGCCGGCCTCGGCTGCTCGATGAAGTCGTCACTCTGGCCCACGGAGCTGGTGGTAAGGCGTCGGCTGCTCTGCTCGACGCCATCTTCATGCCGGCTTTCGCCAACGACGCTCTCGCCCCCCTGGGTGACGCCGCCGTCGTGACCCTGCCCTCTGGCGACCGCCTGGCATTCACCACGGACTCGTTTGTCGTGAAACCCCTGCGTTTTCCCGGCGGTTCAGTGGGCGACCTGGCCGTGAACGGGACCGTCAACGACCTGGCTGTCACGGGCGCCCGCCCCGTCGCCCTTTCGGCCGGATTCGTGCTTGAGGAGGGCCTTCCCATCGACAGCCTTCGCCGGATCGTGGCCGATATGGCCGAGGCCGCCGCCACCGCCGGGGTGTCGATCGTCACCGGAGACACCAAGGTCGTCGAGCACGGGGCGGCCGACGGTATGTACATTTCGACCTCGGGTCTAGGGATCATTCCTTCCGGCCGGCAGTTGGCGGCAGCACGGGTGACGGCGGGTGATGTGGTCATCTCGTCGGGCATGATCGGCGACCACGGCGTGGCCGTTATGCTCGCTCGCGGCGACCTGGCCCTCGACGCGGATATCGAGTCCGACACCGCACCCTTGCCCAGCCTGGTGGAAGACCTGCTCGCCGCGGCCCCCGCGACCCGGTGGATGCGTGACGCCACCCGCGGCGGTGTGGGCACGGTGTGCAACGAGCTGGCCCGCGACAGTGGCCTGACGGTTGTGCTCGAAGAGGCGGCTCTGCCGGTGAGACCGGCCGTCGCCGCGGCGTGCGAGCTTCTAGGAATAGACCCCCTCTACGTTGCCAACGAAGGAAAGCTGATCGCGGTGGTGGCCCCCGATGAGGCCGGCGCCGCGCTCGCCGCCCTCCGGGGCCATCCTCTCGGAAGGGACGCCGCTCCTATCGGGGAGATCCGGGCGCAGCCCCCGGGAATCGTCGTGCTGCTCACCCCGATGGGAGGTACCCGGATCGTCGACATGCTCGTCGGAGACCCGCTCCCCCGGATCTGCTGACCGGGCGCCGAGGCGGCCCCCTTTCCATGGTTTGTGGATTTACCCGGCTGAGCGCGGAGAAACTGCACAGGTTTAGCCTGGCTAAGCACTTTGCCGTCGCTTTCGTCCGGAATGGGACGCGTTTACTTAGAGGGCGCGGCAATCCCGCCGTTACCCGCGTACGTAGCTCCTGGTTGGACATGACTACGTGATCCGTACGGAGAGGAGATTGCTATGCAACATGCTCTGCCGGAACCCGAGCTTCGGTCCGCGGGTGGGACGCTGCCGCCCCGCCGGCGGCGGGGTGGTCGCAGATGGCTGGCCCCAACCGTCCTGGCCTCTGTCACAGTCGTCGCCGCAGCGGCCGTTCCCGCGGGGGTGGCGAGCGCCTCTTCTTCGCACCCGTCGTCGAAGAGAGGGCACAACGAGTTCGTCCAGACCAACCTGGTATCGGATCAGAGCGGTGTGGCCCAGCTCACCGATCCCAACCTCAAGAACGCCTGGGGTCTGGCCCTCGGCCCCACCACGCCACTCTGGGTGTCGGATAACGCCACAGGCTTGGCCACCCTCTACGCCATCCCCGCTGGTGGGGCGAGCGTAACCAAGGTTCCGCTGACCGTGACCGTGCCGGGTCCGCGGCCCGCCACTGGCGACGGTTCCAGCCCGACCGGACAAGTCTTCAACTCGACAACCGGGTTCACGGTGACCTCGCCGTCAGATCCGAACTAGTGGGGCGGCGCCCTTCATATTTGATTCCGAGTCCGGCCGGATCACCGCCTGGAACCCAGTGGCCGATCCCATCACGGCGGGCACGTCGACCGGGCAGGTGGAGTACAGCTCGCCAACCGCGGTCTACAAGGGCCTGACCATCGCCACCGGCTCCGAGGGGACATTCCTCTTCGCCAGCAACTTCCATGACGGCACGGTCGATGTCTTCAACAACCAGTTCCAGCTTCAGAACAACTTCGGCGGAGGGTTCCGGGACCCGTTCCTGCCTCAGGGCTACGCCCCGTTCGGCATCCAGGAGATCCACGACCTCATCTACGTGAGCTACGCCAAGCAGGACAGCCTGAAGCACGACGACGTGGCCGGGCCGGGCCACGGCTTCATCGACATCTACACCCTGGACGGATACTTGGTGAAGCGCCTGGCGTCCCGCGGCGCGCTCGAACTCGCCGTGGGGGATGGCTATCGCTCCGAACGGGTTCGGCCGGATCTCCGGCAAGCTGCTCGTGGGTGATTTCGGCGACGGGCGAATAAACGTGTTCGATCCGTTCTCCGGCCGCTTCCTCGGCCAGTTGCGGGGTGAGCACGGCCGGCCGATCACCATCGACGGGCTGTGGGGCCTGCAAGCCGGCACGGCCGCCACGGGCGGTCCCAGCACCGTGCTCTTCAGCGCCGGTCCCAACGGCGAGCAGGACGGCCTTCTCGGATCGATCAACCCCGCCTCATAGCGCTGACGGGTCAGGCGGTAGCAGGCGATGGGGAGTCCAGTTCCGGTCGGTCCCCCCGCCTGCTCGCCTGGCCGGGACCAGTTGGGGCCAGGCGAATCCCGGAATCGGACCGACTCAGAGCGGTGGCTAACCCTCGCTGATGCGCCGCGCCACGTATATGTCACCGGCGTTGGTCTCCGGGCAGTTCACCTGATCGGCCGTCCAGCCGTGACGCTCGAGCGCTTCCAGGAAGTATGAGCGGCGGAACCCGAGCTCGAGCCAGCCCCGCTTACGGATAGCCCAGACCGACTCGGCGTCGAACCGGAGGCCCCACGGAACGGGCCACGACTCGTAGACCGCTTCGGCCGCGAACAGCACCCGTCCCCCTGGCGCCACCACTCGGTCAAGTCCGGCAAGCAGACGCAGGTGGTCGGCGCAGTGGTGAAAGGATTCGAAGAAGAGCACGGCGTCATAGGGGCCCGGCAGCTGGCCGATCACGGAGAAGTCGCCGACGATGGTGTCGACCTGCCGCTCGAGTCGAGCGGCCCGGGCATCGATCAGGTCGACAAAGTTCTGCCCGATGTCCACCGCGGTTACGTGGTGACCCATCTGCGCCAGAGCCAAGGTGGTATTGCCCCACCCGGCGCCGAGCTCCAGCACCCGGCTGTTCGGCGGCAGGTTCATGGTTCGGATTACATGACCCACCGCGATCAGATGATCGCCGACGGTGAGCCCGCTCTGGGTTGAGTAGGGAAAGGGGGCATTCACGCAGTAATCGAGGTCGAACAACGTGTACTCGTTGCTCGGCGAGTACGGCGCGCCGTGGAGCCACTCGTACTGGTCGAGAACGGCTTTCCGGTACTCGTCGGAAAACGGGTCATCTGGAAGGTGCTGCTCGACATCCATCCGGAACGTGCCGAATCCCCGGCGAAGCTCATCGTCGGAGACGGCCCAGGCCCGCTCCAGGAAGTCGATCCTCTCATCGAGTTGCTCCAGCGTTCGCACGACAATGTGGTCGGGCGGTCCGGTCACGGTGGGTGTCGACGCCGGCGGCTTCCCGTTCCCAAGTCCGGCGGGCAAGAGGCCCCGGGCCCGCACTCCGAGGTATGAGTTGGTCACCGACTCGGGCAGCCGGCGCCAGACCCGCTTGGCTCGCTCTTCGACGCGAAACACGGTCAGAACCTAGAGGCTCGGGGCAAGCCCCTCAGCCCATCCGCGATATGACGTCGTCGGCGAACCCGCCCAGGCGGGCCTTCCAACGTTCCCGGGTCCCTCCGACGCCGGGCAGCACCACCCGGTTGACTCCCATATCAGCCAGTTGTCGGACGCTATCGGCATCCGTTGCGCCACCGCTCGTGATATCGATCGCATCGGGATCGCGCCCTGCGTCTTCGGCCGCGGCGCGCATGACATCGATGAGCTCCCGGAGGATTTGTGGGCTGCTCACGGCGGGGAAGAATCCATCGCCTAATCGACCGGCTCTTCGAGCCGCGCCGGGGGAGTGGCCCCCAACGACGATGGGGATCCCGCCCTCCTGGGCAGGTTTGGGATAGCTCCTGGCCGGCTCGAAGTCCACGAAACGTCCGTGAAAGGTCGACTCGTCGTCCTGCCACAGCACCCGGAGGGCCTGAATGTACTCATCCGCCCGAGCCCCTCGATGCCGGAAGGACACGCCGAGAGCCGCGAACTCCTCTTCGAGCCACCCGACTCCGACGCCCAGGATGACCCGCCCGCCCGAGAGCACATCGAGGGTGGCCAGCTCCTTGGCCAACAGCAGTGGATTGTGCTGGGGAAGGATGAGGACACCCGTCGCCAGGCGGAGGTTGCGGGTGGTGGCGGCGATCCAGGTGAGCCAGATGAGGGGGTCTGCGATCGGGCTGTCCTCGCTGCCGGGCATGCGGCCCGTCGGTGAGTACGGGTAAGTCGAGCGGTAGCCGGCGGGCACCACGGTGTGCTCCACGGCCCAGAGCGACTCGAAGCCGTTCTCCTCAGCGATCAACGCGAGCTCAACCGCTGCGTCTGGGTTCACGGCTTGGCCGGTATTGGCAAACGCGATGCCGAATCGCATGGTCAGTGACGCTAGCCCCGCGGAGTAGGTTGCTGCGTTAGCCCAACCCCTACCCTGGGTATCGCGGGTTCATGGCAGGAGCAATGGCAACCGAGATCGAAGTCAAGTTTGCGGTCGACGAGGACTTCGAGCCTCCCGACCTGCGGCCCCTGGTAGGGCGAACCGAGCGGTTGGCGGAACAACATCTGCGCACCGCCTACTTCGACACGCCCGATCACCGACTGTGGCAACTGGGCATCACCCTGCGGCACCGGACAGGAGAGGACGCGGCAGACGGTGACGAGCCGGGTATCTGGACTCTTAAGTTGCCCGAGACGTCGACCGGCGCGACGCTCGAGCGGACCGAGATCACTGCGGTGGCGGGACGCCACGCCGTCCCGGCCGATATCTCGGCCATCCTGCAGGGGATCGTGCGCCGGGCGGTTCTCGGCGAGGTCGCCGAACTCGATACCGTTCGCCGCCGGCTGGCCCTGCACGATACTGGCGGCGATGAAGCGTGGGGCGAGGTGGACGACGATCTGGTGATCGTGGTCGGCGGCCACAACGACGGGCTCCGATTCCGCCAAGTGGAGCTCGAGCTGACGGGCGACGATCCGGGCGGGGCGGAATCGGTCGTCGACGCGCTTCGAAGCTCTGGGGCCCGGGCCGCCCACGACCCGAAGCTGGCCTTGGCCCTGGACCTTTCCGCCCACCAGGAGTCTCCGGGACGCCGGGATCGCCGGAAGGAAACGGTTGTGGAAACAGTGCAGGCGTCCATACAGGCAGGCGTCCAGCGCCTGCTAGAGCACGACTACCGGCTGCGGACCGAGCCCCAGCGACCGGGCGAGCGGCACGTGCACCAGGCTCGGGTGGCCACCCGGCGGCTGCGGTCCGATCTGAAGACCTTCGGGCCCGTACTCGACCCGGTGTGGCTGCATCACACCACGGAGGAGTTGCGTTGGCTCGGGGAGGTTCTCGGCCGGGTCCGCGACACCGACGTCCTGGCTAACCGCCTCTGGGCCACCCCCGAGCAGTCTTCCTCGTCCGGCAAGGGCGATCTCGAACTGATGAAGCGACTGGGCGCCGAGCGCCAACGTACCGCGGGCGAGCTGCTGGCCGCCCTCCGAACGGACCGGTACGTGGACCTGCTCGACCGGCTCCACGCGGCATCTAAGTCAGCGCCCGTTCTACGCGGGGCGGCCGCGACAAAGGGCAAAGGCCGGTGGGGTCCAGATGACCGATCGTCGGCCGCGTTGCCGGTGCTGGTGCACGATCGGTGGCGGGCGTTGGACCGAAAGGTGCGCAAGGCCGGTCGTCACCCCACGGACCGCCAGCTTCATCGCATCCGGATCGCCGCCAAGCGATTGCGCTACGCAGCTGAGAGCGCCGTTCCCGTGGTCGGCAAACCGGCCCTCCGCACCGCTGCGGCGGCCGAACAGGTACAGACAACGCTCGGAGATCTGCATGACGCGGTCCAGGCGGAGGCGTGGTTACGGCGGGAGCCCGCCGAGCCCCGGGTACCGGCGGCCGCGAGCTTTGCTGCCGGAATGCTGTGCCGGGACCAGCAGTTCGAACAGCAACGGCTGCGGCGCGAGTGGGTATCGGACTGGAAGCAGGTCCGGCGCAAGAAGAACCGCTCCTGGCTCCGTAGCTGAAAAAGGGGTACTCGACGAGAGCGAGAGCTCATCTTCCGGGGGGGGTGAGGCTAGGAGCCTGAAGCGACCGTCTCCACCCCGAATCCACCCGGCAATCCACCCGGGGGTTGAGTACAGGTCGGCCGGATCGGCGGACACTGTGTCCATGACGCTCACCGATTACGCAATCGACATAGCCCTCATTGCCCTTGTCATCCTGCAGGTCCGGGGCCGGCGGATCACCGGCCGGACGCTGCTGATCCCTGTGATCCTTGTCGGCTGGGCCGCGTCCAGCTACCTCCACGGGATACCCACGGCAGGAAACGACCTTGTTCTGATAATCGGTGCCACCGCGATAGGAGTCACTCTGGGCGCCCTGTGCGCAGTCTTCACCACGGTGCGGGCGGGCTCGGACGGCTTTCCGGTCGCCAAGGCCGGAATGCTGGCCGCCGTCCTGTGGGTCATCGGGGTGGGCACCCGGCTGGCATTCCAGGTCTACGTCACCCATGGAGGCGAGGGAGCGGTAGAGCGATTTTCGGCCGCCCACTCGATCACTACGAGTGAGGCCTGGGTGGCGGCGCTGATCCTGATGGCCATGGGCGAAGTACTCGCCCGCACCGGGATCCTGGCTCTCAGGGCCCGGACCGTGTCCTCCTCGCAGTGGTTCCGCCCCGGGGCCATCATGGGTGCCGGTGATCGCGCTTACTGATTTCGACTCGGATCCCGGTCCGGGCTCGCTATCGGTCGGAATCAATCTGGTTGGGCTGGCCCTTCTCGTTTGGGGCATTACCGCCGAGGCCCGCCCGGGCCTCGGCGGCAGTCATTTGGCCGCCCTCCTGCTGCTCATAGCGGCGGTGACCGGCTGGCTCGGGTGGATCGTGACCCGGTCCCGGGCCAAGCGCCTCTCCGCCGCCTTCCTGGCGGTAATGGGCCTGGCTGGAGGCGCCCTGGCTCCTTTCGCCGCCCTGACCCTGGTCTTCGTTGGTGTCGCCGCCCTCGGCGCCACTATGGCGTGGACGCTCGGTCCGGCGCTCCTGCTGGTAGCAACCGGTCCGTCGGCCACGCTGATCTCGGTCGCCGCGTCCGGCCACAAGTTCGGGATCGTGCTCGGCGCCCTGGCGGCGGCCCTGACGGGGACGGTGACCGGGCTAGGTCGCCGTCAATCCCGGGAGAGGGCCACTCAGGCCGCGCTCGTGCAGGTTAGCGAGGTCCGGGCCGATGCCGAGCAGGCCCGGGCCGATGCCGAGCAGGCCCGGGCCGAGCTGCTGGCCGGTCGCAATCATCTGGCCCGAGAGCTCCACGATGTTCTAGCCCATACCCTTTCAGCCCTTTCCCTACAGCTGGAGGCGCTCGATGCCCTGGTCAGCGCCGACGGGACCGCGATGCGGGATCTGCAAGAACAGGTGGACCGGACCAAGCGACTGGTGCGCGACGGCCTGGCCGAGGCGCGGGGCGCGGTTCAGGCCCTGCGCGAGGATGCCGCGCCGCTCGACGAGCAGCTGGCCCGGCTGGCCCTCGACCATGACGCCAGCATCGAGATTCGCGGATCCCCCCGAGCTCTTGCGCCCGAGGTCTCGCTGGCTCTGTACCGGGTAGCGCAGGAGGCCCTGACCAACGCGGCGAAGCATGCGCCGGGGGCGGAGTCTCGGATCGGTCTGGCTTTCGATGACCAGGGGGTGAGGCTGACGGTGTCCAACGGCAGGAGCGGGTCCGTCAATGGGTCTCCACTGGCGGAGTCGGGTGGCGGGTACGGGCTTCAGGGGATCCGGGAGCGGGTGCTGCTGGTCGGTGGGCGGGTGGAGGCGGGACCCAGCGAGGCGGGCGGCTGGCGGGTGTGCGCCGACGTGCCGGCCTGAGGGAGATGGGGATGGGCCGGCGGTCCGGCTAGCCGCCGGCGGCGCCCGGTTGGGCGGCTCTCATGCTGGGGCCCGCACGGTCCGCCCCGCCGCCCACGCCAGCCCGGCCCGCCCAGTCCCGCCCAGCTCGCCCCGCCCGCGCCCCGGCGCCCCCACAGCCCCCGCTGGCGGGAACCCTGCACCTTTTATCCGATTAGCGGGATGTTCTCGTGGTACTTTTTGTATTCTCGGTGTCAAATAGCACAGTTTACGTGCGTTTTGACACCGAGAATCCAAAATGGCTACGAGATTTCCTTGGCTCATGCCCGTTTTGTAGGCTCTTGTCCGATTCTGAGGACTGATCGGCGGCGGACGGGCCGTCAACGGGCCGCTGGCGCCCGACGCGCCCGCGAGCGACCCGGCCACCCACCCGAACCTGCGAGACATGGGTGGATGAGACGCCGAACGCGGCCCGGGGGACCGGTCCGGCTGCCCCCACGACAGTCGATCCGTCCAGAGCGAGGTCGCTCTGCAAGGCTGCTGGCCGTGGACGAGGAATTCGAGCCGGTTGAAACCATCAGCGCCGTCACCCTCGTGACGGTCGACATGGCCAGGTCGGTGCCCTTCTACCAGGCCCTCGGACTAAAGCTCCTGTACGGCGGCCCGGAAGCCGCTTTCACCAGCTTCCGGGTCGGCGCCGGCTATGTCAATCTGCAGCTCGAGCCGGCGGGCGGCCCCACCCGGCCCATCTGGGGCCGGATCATCTTTTGCGTACGGGACGTCGACGCCATGCACGCGCGGATCGTGGCCGCGGGATTCCGCCCCGAGATGTCGCCGGTCGATGCGAGCTGGGGCGAGCGCTACTTCCACGTTCGGGACCCGGACGGCCACGAGCTCAGTTTCGCCCGCCCCCTCAGCCCGCCAGGAAACTGAGGCGGACGGTTCGTTCGACGTTGTCGACGTTGGTGTCGATCAGGCACACGGACTGCCAGGTGCCGAGCTCCAGCCGGCCGGCGAGTACCGGCACGACCAGCGAGGGGGCGACGAGGGCCGGTATCACGTGATCTCGCCCGTGTCCGGGCGAACCGTGGTCGTGCCTCCAATGTCGCTCGGTGGGGGCGATCTGGTCCAGCAGGGCCAGCAGATCGTCATCGCTTCGAGCGCCGGTTTCGATGATGGCCAGGCCGGCGGTGGCGTGGGGCACGAAAACCGAGAGCAGGCCGTCGCCGGCGTCCACCACGAACTGCTCACAGTCGGGCGTCAGGTCGAGTACCGAGGACTTTCTGCCTGTCTCTATCCGGATCGTCTGACTTCTCATGGCCCCATTGTCGCCGGTGTCCCGACGGGGCCGCCCGCCACCCCGACCTGGCCTGGAAGTAGGTGGGCCACACCGGCCGGGCATCCGCGTATCGCAACACGATGGGAGGCACAATCAGGTCGTGGACGCGAGTTTCGCCTTCGCTCCCGGACCGGAGCAGCGAGGAAGCGTTCCTGACCGGATCGTCCGAGGCGGCTCGGCGAAGGGTGAGAGTGGGGTGGCGTGGGTCAACCGCCCCCGGGCCGGACGGTGTGAGCACCACCCGAAAACACACATGCGCACACGGCGCACACGGCGGCCCCAGCGGCCGCCTGAACGCTTACTCGAGGTAAGACGACGCACCAGGAGATGACCACGATGATGAACTTCTGCGGCTATGAACTCGAGCTGTTTGCCGCAGAGGTGTTCGCCGAGGTCGACAGGGTCAGTGTTCGGGCGGGTACCGACTTCCTGGGAGGGCACTGGCTCATCGTGCGGGTCGACGACGATCCCGACCATGTGGTGTGGGTTTGCGCCCCCGTGAGCCCGCGGGCGCTCCACGAGGTGGCCATCGGGCATGCCGCAGTGCGGGACGTCCTGCGCCACACCATCACCGGGACCGTCGAGGTGGTCACCGTCGACCACGGGCGGGCGGTGCCGGACCGTTGCGTGCTCTGCGCCGACCTGCCGCCGACACTTCTGCCGGCGGGCGACCTCCGGGTTCCCGCTGCGGCCTGAATGCTCTGAGCCTGCGGGCTGTGCCGTTCGGCACCGGCCCGACTTGACGAAAGCGTGTCGCGGCCCGAGACGCGTGGGCGCCGAGTCGATGGGCCGTCCGCCAGCCCCTGGCCCCACGACTTCCAGGGCTCGACGAGACCCCGGGGGAGCGCGACCGTTCGTATTTCGGCATTACGCGTTCACAATGGCGACCGCTACGGCGCCGGCGCCCCATTGAGAAGGTCGTGGCGGCCGCTTCGGCCGATTCGGCCCGCTCGAATTGCCGGGCGGGAAATCGGCCGCATCGCGCGCTATAGCGGTTGCGCCCAAGTGCTCCTCGTGATCGACGGTCGGCGGGAAAAGCCGGTGTATTTACTGGGGTTTGCCCGCTGGGGGGGACCAGCCGACCCGACGGCCATGCCGTCAGCTATGGCCAGCACGAAGACCGGTGGTCTTGATCGTAGGACCGCTTTCCGGCTCATCTTTAGTCAATAATGACAAGTGCATGATATCGATTCCGTGACCGCTGACGAAATACGTTCATCAGGAAGCAACCGGATTCAACCCTCGACGCATTCAGATAACAACGGTGTACTAGACCGGTGCCAAGGGGTCGCCCGCTATCGCTTACATGGTCAGGCCCTCTAGATCTGGGGTGGGGTTGCGGGGGCGGCCAACAGTATCGAGCGGAACTCCTCAGCAGAGCCGCTAATAGGAAATTGCCGTTGCGAAACTCCTGTGGCTATTGCGAGTCAACCTGAATGGGTCAGGAGAATCTGCGGGGTGGGGGAAGGGTGACCTCACGTTCTGGGCCCTTTACCGCAGGATTGGCCTGGCCGGCAAGCCCAGCAGGTCGAGCTCCATGCAAACTTTCCTGGATAATCGACGGGCCGACTTCAACCGGCCACCTTGCGCCCTAAGCGGCCTGGCGCAGTATTGTGAACGGCTCATGAAATCGGCCAGGAGTATCGAGAATTCATCGTTGCAAACGGTGTGTACCGCGCCCTTCATTTTTCCCGGTAATATATAGAGATATGAAAACTGACGATTTCTTAGAACCGGATGATAATTGGACTCCCTCCGAAGTTCGTGCGTGGGCACGACAGCGGGGATTGGAAGTCGGTGTTCGTGGTCGGATACCGGAAGCCGTAATCGAGCTGTACCTTGCGCAGCCTCCCAGGATTCGCAAGTGGGCTAACGACAACGGCATTCCTGTAAGCGAGCGGGGCCGTCTTTCTGCCGACATCGTCGAGCAATATCTGGCTAGGCCCTCCGCCGTGCGGGCATGGGCCCGGCGTCAGGGTATCGACGTCGGCGAGCGCGGCCGCCTGCCGGTCTCGCTGGTCGAGCGGTACCTCGAGCGGTTCCGTCAGCTCGAGCGGGACGCCGCCTAGCTCCCGATGGCGAGCAGGCTCACCGAAGTCGTCATCGATTGCCATGACCTGGAGCGCATGGCTGACTTCTGGTGTGAAGCGCTCGGATACGAGCGCAGCAAGGCCGGCGAGGGGTGGATGGCTATTCAGGCCCCGGGCTCACTCGTGTCGGACGACGCCGTGCTGGCACAGGCTCCACCTCCGGCTCTTACGTTCGTGATCGTCCCCGAGGTGAAAACCGCCAAAAACCGGGCTCATCTCGACGTGACGCCGTTTGACCGAACACAAGATGACGAGGTGGCGCGGCTCGAGTTTCTCGGCGCGACTCAAGTCGACATCGGCCAGGGGGACTCCCGTTGGATCGTGATGGCAGATCCGGAGGGCAACGAATTCTGCGTCATGCCTGCGGTCGAGACGGCCGCAGGCTGACCGCGGAGCGTAACGGTCGAGCCGCCCAGCATTTGAAGCGGGTTGGGCGGATGGGCCCATCGCCGGACCAGCGTGAGTCACTGCACGAGCTCTGCCGCCGGGGCCGGCGACTGCGGTCCCCCCCTGGCGGGCAACACGCAGCGATGGCGGCGCAGTCGATCGCACTGCTGCCACACATGTACGTCGACCACGAGTCGCTGCCTTTTCCCGGGCGCGGTAACCGCCCACGAAACGGCTGCGGTGTCGCGTCCACCGACGGCGATGAGCCGCCCACCGAGGGCGTCTGAGTAACTACGGCGGGTCGACCTCCCAGAACCAGCTATTGGTGCCAGGAGGCTCACCGAACGGGTGCTCGCGGAAGCCACCACGGGAGTGGGCGCCGGGTTGGTTACGAGTACGTTGACGGTCAAAGCTCCATCCGGTCGAGCGGCCACGGTGACGCCTGTCACAACGTCGGCCGGATCGTCGCCCTGGCGAATGCCTTCAAGGCACAGCCACCATGAGGCCGCGGCGATAGCCGTGAAGCTGCCACCGACGGCGAGCAGCAAGAGGAGCGCGCTCATGACCGGCGGAGGCAGACGAAGTCAGGGGAGGTCTCTTGCCGCGGGGAGGGGGGCCCGAGGGTCGCCCCCAGACGGCGCCGCCACTTGGGCCGAGAACGGGGGACCGGTTCGATACGGTTCCGCAACCGGGACAGGCAAACGAGCTCGGCTTGTCTTAGTTGAACCAGACGGGTGACCAGTTCGGGATGCATGACGACATCGTCCAGCTTGCCGACCGATCCCGACAGTGGCAGAATAGACGGTGTGCGAAAGGATCCTGCCAAACGTCACACGGTGGCTCTGCTGGTTGACGACGGATTTTCGCCGCTCGAGTTCTCAGTGGCCTGCGAGGTCTTCGGCTTCGATCGAAGCGAGTTGGGGGTGCCGTGGTACCGGTTCCTGGTGTGCGGCGCCCACGCCGGCCCGATCGCCGCCCAGGTACCATTTCAGGTGATCGCGCCTCACGGACTAGAAGGCCTGAGGGCCGCTGACACTGTGGTTGTGCCGCCGGTCGACCGAGACGAGCCGATTGGTGAAGAAGTGCTCGAGGAGCTGCGGCGGGCGCATCGCCGTGGGGCGCGGATCATATCCCTGTGTACGGGAGCGTTTATTCTGGCCGAGGCTGGATTGCTCGACGGCAGGCTCGCCACCACCCACTGGCGCCATACCGAGGAATTGATTCGCAGATATCCCGCGGTCAGAGTAGATCGAGACGTGCTCTACGTCGACGAAGGTGACGTGTTGACCTCCGCCGGCTCCGCGGCATCGATGGATCTGTGCCTGCATATCGTGCGACGAGATTTCGGGGCTGAGATCGCCAATGCCGTGGCCCGCCGGTGTGTGGTCGCGCCTCATCGTGACGGGGGGCAGGCTCAATTTGTCGACGAACCGTTCACCGCGGTCCAGCCTGGCGACCCGTTCACCGACACCCTGACGTGGGTGCAGGAGCATCTCGACGAAGCGGTATCAGTCGAGGATCTTGCTCGCCGCGCCGCCATGAGCCCGCGCTCGTTTGCTCGCCGTTTCCGGGCGGCGACAGGGACAACGCCGCACCGCTGGCTCATCCGCCAGCGGATCTTGCTCGCTCAACGATTGCTGGAGAGCACCGATCTGCCGATCGAGGAGATCGCCTGGAGGTGCGGCATGGGTACGGGGGCGAATCTGCGGCTGCATTTCTCGGCCATCGTGCGAGCATCGCCGGCCGCGTACCGGCGCACATTCCGAGCGGAAATCGCCACGGCCTAGCCGTAACCTTCGAACCAGACCAGTTACTACCCGCGTTACTCGAGCCGCGGTGTTCCGCGCTCCGAGGCGGCCAGGCGTTCGAAGAATTCCCCAGTCGATAGCGTTTGCGGCCCGGCGCGGGTCGCCGCCATGTCCCGAGCCAGCTCCTGCAGGAGCGAATTCACCGGGGTCGGGACCCCGCACAGGCGTCCGAGCAGAACGATCTCCCCGTTGAGGAAGTCGCTCTCGATCGAGCCCACACCCCGCTGGAGGCTTTGCCAGCTGGAGCCTCCACCTCGGGGCCGGCCGTTGAGAGCCTGCATCTGGAGCAGGTCGCCTCGCCGAAGCCCTTCCTCCTCCGGCGAAGCGAAGTCCAAGCCCGCCGCCCTCAAGCACGTAATGCCTTCGTTCATCGCCAGGTCGGTGATCTCCGAACGGCCTGGCAGGGTGAAGACGGCTTCGGCCGCGTTACTGAGATTGAGCAGCAGCTTGCGATACTTCCAGCGCATGATGTCTGCTCGCTCCAACGAGGCGAAGGTGGCGGAGCGAAAAGCATCCGCCAGGAGCCGGCTGACGTCGTCGGTACCGGCGGGATATCGGCCCACGTCGAGCACGCCCGGTACGGGTGCGGAAAACGACTGAACCACTCCCGGTTCGAGGTGGGCGGCCGGACACATCACCCATACCCCATAGACGTTGGCGAACAGCCGCAGAGCCGCCCGTTCGTTTTCCACCCCGTTCTGTAAGCAGGCCACAAGAGTCGACCCCGGAGCGGCTTCGCGGAGGGCGGTCAGAGCCTGCGACGTGTCCTGGGACTTCATACCGAGGAGGACCACGTCTCCGGGTGCGATGGCAGCCTCCACCGGTGTGCGCACCACGGCCACCGGTACAGACCGGCGCCCTTCCACTGAGTCCACTGCGAGGCCGGACCGCTCGATGGCGTCAGCGTGGGCACCGCGCCCGATGACCACGACGTCCACGCCGTGTTCGGCGAAAAGGGCCGCGACCAGACCTCCAACCGCGCCGGCTCCATAGACGATGAACCGCACCCGCCAACCTTTGCATATCCGATCAGGTCGTGTCCGGCCCGCGGGCCGACTACGACTGAGTCAGGCCGGGAGGGTACGACCTCTCCAGATCCCCGCTCCCGCGCCGGGTTCTGGTCGCGGTCGGCCTGGCCTGGCCCCCGGCGGCCAAGCCTGGATCCTGGACATCACGACGGGTGACAGCCAGGTAAGCGACCAGGACGAAGATGACGAGCGAGAGCCCCACGGCGACAGGACCGGCTCCCCAGCCGAGGCCTCCCGCGGCTCGGGGCTTTCCCATCCAGTCGGCGAACGACGCGCCCAGCGGTCGGGTAGCCACGTAGGCGAACCAGAAGGAGAAAATGGGGTTCCATGCGAACCTCCAGTACCCGATGGCAGGAATGGCGATCACCGCGGCGAACAGGAAGCCGGATTTCAGGTAACCCAGCTTGAAGGTGGTAGCCGTCAAATCTCCGAGGGCCGTTCCCATGGCGAAGGTGGCGACCACCGCGGCCCAATAGAAGGCTTCCCGTCGGGCGGAGTCGATGCTGTGTATCGACAGGGTGTGCTCGGTCCGCTGCCAAACATAGAACACAGCGAAGAGAAGGATGGCGTACAGCACGGTGGAAACGGCATACGGGACGTGGAAGCCCACGTGGAGGACGTCTGCCGCCATCGTCCCGAACACGCCAACCATGACCACGGCCAACCAGTACGTCCACGCCAGGTAACGGCGCACCGAAAACTGCAGGGCCAGAGCCCCGGCGAAGCAAACGAAGCCGAGAGCGACCGCCGGTACGGGATGCAAGGCGTGAACCAGAAAGTCGGAAGTCGACTCGCCCATCGCGGTCGAGAGGGCCTTGATCACCCAGAAGAGAACGATGATCTCCGGAACCCGGAGGGCTCCCCGGACCGTGAACGACGATGTCATGGGTGTATCTTGCCGAATCCTTGATTTGAGAATCGTGTGACGGCGGTGCGCTCATGCGGCCGGGGCGGCACTTAGCGGATCGCCGCCGTTTCGCTGGCGGCGAGGGGGTCGGCCGAGGCCGGCACCGGGAGAGTGACGGTTACGACGGCCCCTCCACCCGGCCGGTTGTCGGCGTGAACGGCGCCGTGGTGGGCGCGCACGATCTCCGACACGATGGCCAGACCGAGCCCGGCCCCGCCGGTCACCGCGGTTCTGGAGCTGTCGGGACGCCGGAACCGTTCGAAGGCGTGGGCCAGGAACTCCTCGGGAAAGCCCGGGCCGGTGTCCGCCACCATCACGGTGGCCGTCCGCCCCGAGCGCTCGGTCGAGACGGTGACGGTGCCGCCTGTCGGGGTAGCCCGCAAGGCGTTGCTCACCAGGTTGTCCACCGCCCGTCTGAGCGCCGAGGGATCGCCCCGAACCGGTACCGATTCGCTGATTTCGCTCACCAGGCTGATCGACTTGTGACTGGCCGCAGCCCGGGCGGCGCGCGCCGCGTCGTTGACCACCGTGGTGAGATCGATCGGTGCGGGTGCGATAAGCGCCCGGTGCTCATCGGCCCGAGCGAGAAAGAGCAGGTCTTCGGCCAGCTCGCACAAGCGGTCGACTTCGAGGCGGGCGTGGGTTATGGCCTCGGCCAGGTCGTCCCGGCTGCGATTCGGCCGGTCGGCCAGGTCGAGTTCGGTGCGCAGCACCGCCAGCGGGGTACGCAGCTCGTGCCCGGCGTCAGCGACCAGGTTGCGCTGACGGGCGAGAGAGTTCTGGAGCCGGTCCAGCAGGCCGTTGAAGGTGTCGGCCAGCCGGGCCAGCTCGTCGGCCGTCTCGGGAACCCGGAGCCGGCTCTCAGGGTCGTGGGCGCCCAAGCGGGCGGCGTCCGAGCGCAGGCGGTCCACGGGGCGGAGGGCCGCGCCCGAAAGGAGCCAGGCTCCAACCGCCGCCACCAGGATCAGAACGGGAACCGCCAGCAGCAGCTCTCGGATGGCCTTGTTGGCGGCGTCGGTCACGACATCGACGTTCGATCCCACCGCCACGATCCATGTCCCGTCGGCTCGGGTGACGGGAACGGCCAGGACCCGAAGCTCGTCCTCCTCGCGGCCGACAGTGAAGTAAGTGGCTCCTTTGCCGGCCCTCTCCAGCTGTGTGACGGTAAGTGGTGACACTCTCAGGGTCGTCGGGTCGGCCTGCACGATCGTGCCGTCGGGCTGGTAGACGATGGAGAAGCCGTAGACGTAGGGGAGGGCGTTCGCCCCGGTGCCACCCGTGCTGCCCGCTGATCCCGTACCGGGCCGGGCTGGCGAGCTGGCGCGGTGCTCAGGCGCGGCCAGGCCGGTGTCGGGCACAGCGCCGGGAGCACCGTTCGCCACAGAGGTCACCAGCGGGGCTACCCGGCCTTGAAGGGTGGCATTGACGGACGCGTCGAGGCCCCGGTTCAGCAGGACCACGAAGACCGCGAAGCCGCCGGTAGCCAGCACGATGGCTACCACCGTGTAGGTGGCGACCAGCCGGCCCCTAACGCTTCGGGGTCGCCAGATCCGCGGCCCCCGACTCCACGGCAACCTGACCACTACCTATGTCCAGAAGCGCGGAGACGGTATCCGGCGCCCCGGACGGTCTCGATGTCGTCCCGTCCGTACGGCTTGTCCAGCTTGCGCCTCAGGTACGCCACGTATTGGTCCACCACATTGCTGGCCGGGTCATAGGCAAAATCCCACACATGCTCGAGAATGCGGGTTCTCGACAGCACCTCGCCCGGATGGCGCATCAGGAGCTCCAGGAGGGCGTACTCCTTGGCGGTCAACTCGACCGGCTCGTCCGCCCGGCTCACCGCCCGGGTCGCCGGGTCCAACCTGAGGTCGCCGACGGCCAGGACCGCCGGGCGTTCCTGGGCGCCTCGCCGTAGCAAGGCTCGGAGGCGAGCCAGAAGCTCACCGAAGGCGAAGGGCTTGGCGAGGTAGTCATCGGCCCCGGCATCGAGGCCCCGAATGCGGTCCTCGACTGCGTCGCGGGCGGTCAAGAGCAATATCGGGGCCCACCGATCCTTCTCGCGGAGCTGCCGGCAGACATCGAACCCGTTCAATCCGGGAAGCATCACGTCCAGGACTATGACATCGTACGCGTTCTCAGTACCGAGCCAGAGTCCGTCTGGGCCATTGGAAGCCACGTCGACGGCGTAGCGCTCCTCCTCCAGGCCCCGCTTGAGCAGGGCGGCCATCCTCGTTTCGTCTTCCACAACCAGGACTCGCATTGGACCGTCAGTACTGTCGCACAGCCCACATGTGAGCAATATGTGAGAGCGGATTTCCGGTTTCGGGCCTCCGGTGGCGGGGAAATAAACGGTGAGTCCGACCAGTGGGAGGTCACCGATGGGTCGACGTTGCCTTCGTGCGCTGTGCGTCCCGGCGATTGCTGAGTTGGTGCTGAGCGCCCTGTTCGGGGCGTCCAGCCCCAGGTCCACAGCCAGATGACGACCAGAAGGGGCCGCCACGTCCGATGACCCCCCACGTCTTGCATCACCAGCAGCTGCTCGTGACGGTCAGCTGAGCCGGCGGCCAACAGACTGTAGCGAGGATGACCAATGATCGATAGCGAGGCCGCGCCGCGGCGCAACGATCCGGAGGCCCGAACGCCTGATTACACCCGGGACGAGTCCCGCGCCCATCAGCTGGATCGCAACTGGGCTGAGCTGCTGCAAGAGCTCCGGGTCATTGGCACGGGGGTGCAAATCCTCTTTGCCTTCCTACTGGGCATCGCGTTCCAGGCTCGGTTTGGGCAAACCACGACCTTTCAGCGGGGCGTGTACATCGTCACCTTGTTGTTGTCGGCGATGGCGGCCGCTCTGCTGATCGCTCCCGTGGCCGTCCACCGGTTCCTTTTCCGGACCGGGTTGAAAGACGAGCTGGTGGCGGTCTCCAACGCCTTGTCCGTCGTCGGGTTGATCGTGCTCTCGATCTCCATGGTCGGCGCGGTCCTGCTCACCTGTGACTGGATCGCCGGCGGTGTGGTCGGCGGAATATGCGCAGCAGGAACGGCTGTCGTATTCGTAAGCGGCTGGTTCGCCTTTCCCCTATGGCTGCGCCGTCGGGCCGACCGCCAACCCGACGACGTCCTCCACCCCTCCGACGGAAGCTGACAGCGTCCGCCAGGGTCTAGAGCGGAAGCCTCCGGCGCAGCAGCTTCGGAAACGCCGCCGGACCTTCGAGAGGGTGGAACGCTTCCGCGGCTGACGTCAGCTGTTCATCTTCGTCGTCTGATAGCTCGAGGTCGGCGGCCGCGGCGTTGTGTTCCAGCTGATCGACGCTGCTGGCCCCGGGGATGGCGACGACGTTGGGACGCCGGACCACCCACGCAAGGGCAACCTGTGCCGGCGTCGCGCCATGGTTGTCGGCCACGTGGCGCAAGGCGTCCAGCAGGTCGCCGGCTCGAACCAGGTTCTCCGGCAGGAAGAGCGGGTTAAGGCCTCGCACGCCATGGCGGGGAGCGTTGGTGGAGTCGTAGTGGCCCGAGAGCAAGCCCTGACCTAAAGGACTGTATGCGATCACCAGGCGATCGTGGCCGGCGGCCCACGGCACCAGGTCGTCGAGGGGCCGGCGATCGACGAGGCTGAAGCTGACCTGGTTGGAGAGCACCGGCTCGCCGAGACCGGTCTCGGCCGCCTGCCAGCGGGCCAGCGAGAAGTTACTGACCCCGACGTGGCCAACTACGCCGCTGTCCACCGCCCGCCGCATGCCATCCATTTGAGCCCGCAAAGGAACGACCGGATTCAGCTGGTGCATCTGGTAGAGATCGATCCGGTCGACCCGGAGGCGGCGGGCGCTGGCCCTGGCTCGCCATTCGACGACGGGCCCGAGTGGCAGCACCGGTAGCAGTTTCGTGGCTACGAAGGCTTCCTCCCGCCGTTCCGTGATGGCCTGCCCGAGGATCCGCTCCGACCGGCCGAAGCCGTAGATCTCGGCCGTGTCGAGCAGGTTGATACCCAGGTCGAGGGCTCGGCCGACGATCCGGCCGGCCTCGAGCTGTGCGTAGTTTTCGCCGTATCCCCACTCGCGAGACCCGAACTGCCAAGTTCCGAGCCCAATCACTGAGACCCGCACTCCTGCCACGTCGACGAACCGCACGGCTAGAGAGTCTAGGGACGACCCCGATTTACACCAGCCGCTCGTTCCAGATGAGCGATCCGACGGCGGCGGCTATGGCCAGGGCCAGGGCGATGGCAAGGAACCAAGCCGTGATCTCGCGGCGCTCAACGTCATAGCCGACCGCACGGCCGATTTCGTTGTACACCGACTTGAGCTGACTGGCCGTCTGAGCACTGAACGTGTGCCCCCCGGTAGCCGAGGCTATTTGGCCCATCGCTGTCGGGTCGGCCGGTACAGGTATGGTCTCGCCCTGGACGGTTATCGTCCCGTTCGACGTGCCGAAGGCGATGGTGTTGATCTTCACCCCGGCCGCCTTGGCGGCAGCTGACTCGGTTGCGACCGACTCAGCAGGGGACTGGTCCCCTTCGCCTATGTTCGGGCTGCCGTCGCTCATGAGCACGATCGCGCCCGGGGCGGCTTTACCGCCCTTTGCCACCGGGACCGAGCTGATGGCCTTCAGGGAAAGGTTGATCGCCGCCGCGGTAGCTGTACCCCCACCGGCCTGGAGCCCGTCGATCGCAGCCAGCACGGTAGACCGGTCGCTGGTCGGGGCGACAAGGACGCTGGCAGACGACGAGAAGGACACGAGCCCGAGCTGTATACCGGGCGGCAGCGCCTGGACGAAGTTTCTGGCCGCGTCTTCTGCGGCTCCCAGCCGGGTGGGCGCCACGTCAGTGGCTACCATCGACCCTGACGTATCGAGGGTGAGCACAACGGTGGCCCGCTGCTTGGCCGTGCGCACGACGCGGGCGGGCTGGGCGAACGCCAGTATGAAAACGACGAGAGCTACGAGAAGCGCGGCGGCTGGTAGGTGACGCTGCCAGGCCGGCTTTCGGGGAACGACGGACGCCAGGAGATCGACGCTCGTGAAGCGGACCGCAGCCTTGCGCCGGCTGCGCTGAGCCAGGATGTAGGCGACGAGGAGAGCGACGGGCGCGATGATGAAGACGAGTCGCCAGGACGCGAGGAAGGTCATCGGGCTGCCTCGTTTCGGCGTGGGGTGGCCCGCCGGGCGCCCCGGCTGGAGATGAAGCGGGCGATATCGACCAACCAGTCGCGGTCGGTGGACAGGTGGAGGTGCTGGGCTCCTGCCGTCAGTACGGCCCTACGTATCTGTTCGTGGCGGGCCACGGCGGCGGCCTCATAACGCTGGCGCAGCGCGGCCGAGTTGGTTTGAACATGGATGCGGCGCCCGGTTTCTGGATCGACGACCCCGAGAATCCCGACCGCGGGGATGCTCAGCTCCCGGGGGTCCGTCACCTGCACTGCGATCATCTGATGACGCAATGAGAGGCGGCGGGCGGCGATCTGCCAGTCGGAGGTGTCAAGGAAGTCGGACACCAGGATGACCTGGCCCCTCCGGCGCTGGGTTTTCTCGAGCGATGCCAAGGCGGCGGCCAGGTTGGCTTTGGGGCCCGGGCCTCCCTCGGAGCGGGGAACGTCGTAGAGAGCCGAGAGGGCGGCCAGGAGCGGCACCCGCCCGCTGCGTGCGGGAATCCGGGTGAGCGACTCTCCGCCGGCCACTACCACCCCGATCCGGTTGCCGTGCCGGGCCGTGAGAAACCCGAAGGCTGCGACCGCGGCCAGCACCACTTCCCGCTTCTCGCGCTCCGCGGTGCCGAAGTCGAGGCTGGCCGAACGATCGGCCACCACCCATGTCTCCATCTCGCGATCGGCGTCGGTCGTACGCACGTAGGGGGCCAGAGCCCGGGCCGTGAGGTTCCAGTCCATCCGGCGGGCGTCGTCGCCCGGTTCGTAGGGCCGGGCCCCAGCCCGTTCGGTCCCGGGTCCGGCGGTGACGGCCAGGTAGTCGCCGGTCAGCAGCCCGTCCAGGCGACGGTTGACGTCCAGTTCCAGGCGGCGCAGGACGGTTGCCTTACCCGCGAGGGAGGCCGGAGGGGTCGACGGGGGAGGAGAGGTGCTCACGCCATCCCCGTGCTGCCGTTGGCCGGAGGCGCGATATTGGCGGGCGCAGTCGGTGCGAACGGGACGGCCGCGGTCTGTGCTGTACCCCCGCCCGTCGGGGCTACCGGCGCCGGCGTCCCACCGCCCATGGTCGGAGCGGTGCTGATCCGTCCCGCCTCGTCCTGGTGGGGCGCGACCCTCGGACCGGCTGTCCGGCGCAGGATGTGCTCGATGATCTCGTCGACTTTGACCCCATTGGCCAGGGCGTCGTAGCTGAGCATGATGCGGTGGCGTAGGACCTCCGGCGCCACGTCGTAGATGTCCTGGGGCACGAGGAAGCGCCGGCCCCGCAGCAGGGCGAGGGCCCGACCGGCCGACAGCAAACCGAGAGTGGCGCGGGGGCTTGCCCCCAGCTCGATCTGGGTCGCCAGCTCCGGCATCCCCCACGTCTCGGGGTCGCGTGTGCCCATCACCAGGCGGACGCCGTAGTCGGCGACGGCGTGGTGCACGAAGACCTCGTCAGCGGCGGCCTGCAGAGCCACGAGCTGCTCGGGGCTGAGAACCTCCTCGACCTCCGGACGGTGCACGCTCATGCGTCGGGCGATCTCGATCTCTTCGTGATACGACGGATGGCCTATTACGACCTGCATCAGAAAGCGGTCGCGCTGGGCTTCGGGCAGGGCGTACACGCCCTCGGACTCGATCGGGTTCTGGGTGGCGAGCACCAGGAACGGCTCGGGGACGAACCTGGTGGTACCCCCGATCGACACGTGGCCCTCGGCCATGACCTCCAGCAGCGCAGCCTGCACTTTGGCTGGTGCCCGGTTGATCTCGTCGGCGAGGACGATGTTGGCGAACACCGGCCCCCATTCGATGTCGAACTCTTCCCGCGACGGGCGCCAGATTCGCGTGCCGACGATGTCGGCGGGCACGAGGTCGGGGGTGAACTGGATGCGGGTGAAGTTGCCGCCCACCACTCGGGACAGGGTCGAGACGGTAAGGGTCTTGGCCAATCCGGGGACACCCTCGATCAGGCAATGCCCTCGAGCGAGAAGGCAGATAAGGGTTCGTTCCACCATCCGGTCCTGGCCGACGATGATCCGCTTGACCTGGAAGAGGGCGTCTTCCAAGAGGTTCGCCGCTTGCTGGCTGTCTGTGCTCATCGCCGCCCACGATTGCCGGTCAAGCTGAAAGGCAACCGTGACCAGACCTGAATTATCGCTGAAGAGGGCCGGTTCAGCGGGTCCGGCGCGAAGTGGTCAGATCTGGCGCCGGCGGCGGGGCAAGGTGCGTATTCCCTAGAGGCCAGCCAGACGGGAGACGACCGGAGCGAAAGCATCGACCTGTCCGGACGGGACGGTGATGTAGTTGACTGCGATCGTCTCGCGAAGCGCCTCTAGACGGTCGACCATCTGGTTCACTGATCCGACCAGGATGTTTGGGTGGTCGCGCAGTATCTGCGGATCGGCGTCTCGCAACGTGGGGGCGATCCGGCGGATCGTCCCGTCGACATCGTCGGTTATCTCCGTGCAGGACGGCGAGGTTTCAATGTCCAACTGGCCGAACCGCTCGCCGGCAGCGGCGCGGACGTATCCGACCCGTCGTTCAATCTCATCTAAGGGTGCCGGGTCGGCCCAGGCCACATTGTTGATGCTGACGATGTCGGCGTGGCGGGCAGCAAAGGACAGAACCCGCCTCTTGGAACCCCCGATCATTATGGGTGGGTGAGGCTTTTGCACAGGAGCGGGCAGCCCCGAGTAGCCACCCACCGTCACGTACTCGCCGGTCAGGTCAATCTGTTCGCCGGACCAGTGGGCCTTGACCAGAGCCACGACCTCTTCGAGTTTGTCGATCCGCCGGGGGCCGTCACCAAAGCTGAGCCCCATCGCTTCGTACTCGTCAGCGTGCCACCCGGCGCCGATGCCGAACACCAGGCGGCCGTCGGAGAGCAGGTCCATGGTGGCCGCTTCTTTGGCCAGCACTGCAGGGACGTGGTAGTCGATACAGAACACCCGGCACCCGATACGCAGCGTCGAGGTCCAGGCCGCGGCGGCTGCCATCGAGGCGATGGGCGCCAGGTACTGCGAGCCGAGGAGCGAGCGGGAGCTGGCTGGTCCGGGGCCGACATAGTGGTCGGCGTGGAACAGAGTCGAATATCCGAGGTCCTCGATCCGGCGGGCCAGGTCGCGCCACTCGGACCCGGACCGCGCCATGGTCGCCTGAACGGCAAACTTGAACGGTCGTGGCACGCGTCAGCCCGCGGCTTCTGTGTCCCTGATCGGGCAGCGTGACCGGGTGGAAAACGAGGATTCTTCGGGTATGAGGAGCACCCTAGACAGCGGGAGGCCCGGCGGACAAACGGGGCGTCCGGGCCGGAGATCCGCCCTTGGTGTCCGATTCGACCTGGGGAGGATGCCCCGGTCTTGCCTGATGCTGAACGACTGTCTAGCATCGAGCGATGAAAGTGCTCAGGGACGCAACATCCGGTTGATGGTCACTGACCTATATTCGGACCTGCGCCCTTCCCACCCCTGCTGGTCCAGGTCCAACGTTTCTCCCCGGAGGAAATGCTGATGCGCATCGTTGTCGACTTCAATCTCTGCGAGAGCAACGCCCTGTGCATGGATGCCGCTCCCGAGGTTTTCGAGGTTCGCGACGACGACTTCCTCTATGTGCTGGAGGAGAACCCGGGTGAAGAGCTGCGCGCCAAGGTCGAAGCCGCTGTCCGCGTCTGCCCGAAGCAGGCCATCAGGATCGAGGAGTGAGGCTCTCGCCTCCCTTTGCCGCGCCGGCTGGCTAACCGCTGTGAGCGTCCTGGAGCCCGAGGGCGTTGATGAATACCCGGGTGAGCTGCTCCACCCCCTCGTCAAAGCCGCAGTCCAGACGTCCCTCGACGAACCACATCTCAGGGAAGCGGCTCGTCATCGATCCCACTGCCACGGCTGCGATCACGGGATCGAGCTCGGGATCGACCAGACCGTGTCGCTGGAGCAGTCGAATCGATTCCTCGACCAGCTCGGCGTAATGGCGATGGCGCTTGAACCGGGCCGCTTTCACGTGCTCGTCGTAGCGGGAGACCTGTTCTATGACGCCCATGATCCGGGCTTCGCGCCGGTACCCTTCCATGTGGAAGCGGATGGCATCCCGAATGCGTTCCGCAGGCAGGGCATCTGAATCGGGATCGAGGATCACACTGCCGAGCGGGGTGACGAGCTGCTCCTCCACGGCCTCGGCTACCTCCCGGAAGATCTCCTCCTTGGAGTCGAAGTAGTGGTAGAAGGAGCCGTGGGACAGGCCGGCCCGTTCGGCGATATCGGAGATCCGGGCGTCGAGGAAGCCGTTCTCCTCGAAGATGGCCTTGGCCGCTGCGAGCAGGCGAGCCCGGGTTTCTGCGCCTTTGGGAGAACGCGGTCCGTTGGGCTTCTCGATTCCGACCGCGGCTCCCGGCGGGATCCCGCCGGCGTAGTCCGGGTGTTTGGTCTGGGCCATCAGGTCTGGTTTGGTGGGGTGTTGGTGGGTCCGCGGGGGATTTGGCGGAAGGGGGTATCGCGGTCGTTGGTGCGTTCGCGGGGCATGTTGAGGACGCGTTCGCTGATGACATTGCGGGCCATTTCGGTGGTGCCGCCGCCGATGCAAGAGACTTGGCGCATCAAAAAGTCGGTACCGCGTTCGGCCAGGGGTCCGTCCTGGGGGAGCCAGGCGGCGCCGGCGGGGCCGGCGATGTTGTAGGTGATGGTACGGGTGCGGGCGGTGGTGAGGCCGTGGTAAAGGCGGGCGATGGCGGCGGCTTGATCGTTGAGCCGGCCGCTGCGAATACTGTCGGCGATGTGGGGTTGGAGGTGGGTACCGACCAGCTCGAGCATGCGGGCTTCGCCGATGAGGTCCTTGATGTAGGGGTCGTGGTGGGTGCCGGCGTGGCGGGCGATGGTTTGGGGGGTGATGGCGGCGGCGGGGCGGTGGTCGGCGGGGATGGTGACCAGCGGGTTGCTGTAGAGCATGCGCTCGTGGTACATCCAGCGGATGCCTACGGTCCAGCCATCGTCGACGTTGCCGATGCGGTCGCGGTCGGGGATCCTGAGGTCGGTGAGGAACTCCTGGCAGAATTCTTTGGATCCGTTGAGCATCTCGATGCGGTGGATCTCGACACCCGATTGGTGGAGGGGGAACACGAACACGGTGAGCCCGCGGTGTTTGGGGACGTCCCAATTGGTGCGGGCCAGGCACAGGCCCCAGTCGGACCACCAGGCTCCGGTGGTCCAGATTTTGGAACCGTTTAGGACCCATTCGTCGCCGTCGGCGATGGCGGTGGTAAGCGCGGCGGCCACGTCGGAGCCGCCCGAGGGCTCCGATAGCAGCTGCATCCACAGCTGCTCGCCCCTTAGCAGGGGAGGCAGGTGGCGTTGTTTTTGTTCTTCCGTGCCGAACTCCAGTAGCACCGCGGCGCAGGGGGAGAAGTTGGGGACCTGGATGCGGGCGGGGTATTCGCAGCCGGCGAGTTCCTGGTTGAGGGCGTGCTGGTGGCCGGGCGTGAGTCCTTGGCCACCGTAGGGGCGCGGAACGCAGATCCCGGCCAGGCCGGCGTCGAACAGGCGGCGCTGCAGGTTGCGTTCGTGGCGGATTTCGGCGAGCTCGTCGCTCTCGGACAGCCGACCCGAAAGGGCGGCGGCCAGGGCCGCGGGGTCGGCGGGTTGCAGGTTGGCTCTGATCCAGGCCCGAGCCCGCCGGCGGAACGCCTCTACATCGACATCCTCGGGAAACTCGGGGGCCAGATCCTGATCTGGTTGTTGTTGGGGTTGGTTGGTCATGGCTCGTCGTGGGCTAGGGCCAGGTCGGCCAGGCGCTGGCGGTGAGCGGCCGGGGTGCCCCACAGGGCGCTGTTGAGGGTGACCCGGCGCAAGAACAGGTGCAGGTCGTGATCGAAGGTGACCCCGATCCCGCCGTGGATCTGCACGCAGTCCTGGACCAGTTCCACCCCGTAGTGGCCGATGAACGCCTTCGCCGCGCTCAACAACTCGCCCGCCTCCGCCGAGTCGATGGCGGCGGCCTCGGTCGAGGCGTCGGCTATCGCACGGGCTGCTTCCAGCCACGACTTCATGTCGGCGAAACGGTGCTTGAGCTCCTGGTAGGAGGCGAGGGGCCGGCCGAAGGAGTAACGATCGAACGCCCAGGCCACGGTCATATCGAATGCCCGCTCCATGGCCCCCACCGACTCGGCGTTGGCCACCACCAGCGCCTGGCCCAACTGGCGTTGCACCGCCGCCGCCCCTTCACCCACCCGGCCCACCACCATGTCGGCCCCCACCCGCACCGAATCGAAACGAACCTGGAAGAACCGGCGGGTCAGATCCACCGAACTCATAGCCTCAAACGACACCCCCGCGGTGCCCGCCGGGACCACCACCTGGGTCACCCCGTCCCCCGTGCGCCCACTGATCAGCAGATACTCCGCTTGAGCCGCCGACTCGACCGGCCGCTTCACCCCGTCGATGACCACTCCGTCCCCCTCCAGGCGCACGTCCAGATCGAACCGGCCGGCCAGCAACCCGCCATCCGGTTCCTCCACGCACCACGCTGCGGGCGCCCCGCCCACGATCTCGCCCACCACCGAACCCCCCGCCAGCGACCCCACCGCCCCCGCCACCACATTCGCCGGACCCAACGGCCCCGGCGCGGCGTGACGACCGAACTCCAAGGCGATCAACGACAGATCCACCAAGCCCCGACCGCTTACCGAACCCCCACCCAGCTCCTCGGTCACCAGCAACGAGGTCCATCCCAAATCGGCCCCCCGTCGCCACCAACCCCGATCAAAACCCCCCGGATCATCACGCAACCGGCGCAACTCATCCACCGGCATCTCCACCGCCAAAAACCTCGCGGTGGTCTCCCGAAGAAACTCTTGATCAGGAACCAAATCAATCAACACGATCGGACCTCGTGCCTTCCATGTCTTCGATGGGTCAGGGAATGGTGACGGGCAGGCGTTCCCAGCCCCGAACCGTGGATGTACGAGCCTGCACGGCGTGGTCCCAGTCGACCTCCCACGTGGGAAAGCGCTTGAGCACTTCGTCGAGCGCCACCCGCCCCTCCAGCCGGGCCAGGGCGGCTCCGAGGCAAAAGTGGATGCCGTACCCGAAGCTCAGGTGATGGCCGATCCGGCGCTGGATGTCGAAGCGGTCCGGATCATCGAACTTCCGCTCGTCCCGGTTGCCAGATGCGTTGAGCAACACCATCACGCTGCCCTCCGGCACCATCTGTCCGTGGTGCTCGACATCGCGGGCGACGTAGCGGGCCTGGACCGGTGATGGCGCCTCGTAACGCAGTAGCTCTTCGATGGCGTTCGGGATGAGGCGCCGGTCCTCGACCAGCTGCTGGCGCTGTTCGGGATGATCAGCGAGCACCTTGCCGGTCCACCCGATCAATCGAGTGGTGGTTTCGTTACCAGCTCCCGCGAGCAGATTGACGTACCCGAGGACCTCGTCGCGGGTGAGGCGCCGCCTTTCCCCGGTGACATCGTCGAACTCGGCGTTGAGTAGCTCTGTCATCAAGTCGTCCGACGGATGTTGGGCCCGCCAGTCGATGTAGTCGGCGAACTCGTTGCTGCCCATCTCGTCGGGCGTCAGGCGAGCGGAAGCATCAGGCATCGAGCCCTCGGTCAGCCGCAGCCCTTCGTCGATGCGATCCCGGATGGCCTCCTGATCCGACTCGGGGATACCGAGGAGCATGCCGATCGTTCGCATCGGCATCTGGGCGCCCAGGTCCTGTATGAAGTCGAAGCCACCGGAGCCGATTAGAGGGTCGAGGCTGCGAGCACAGAATTCGCGGACCTTTGCTTCCAGGGCGGTGACCTTGCGGGGAGTGAACACCCGGGAAAGAAGCCCGCGATGCAGGTCGTGGGTGGGAGGGTCCTCGAAGATGATCGAGCCGGGAGGGATCTCCATTCCGCTCTTGATGATCTCGATGACACTTCCTCGACTGGACAAATACGTCTTCCAGTCGACGAAGCATCGCTCCACATCGTCGAAGCGACTCAGTGCATAGAAGTCGTAGCGCTCGTTGTAGTACAGGGGCCGTTCCAGGCGCAGCCGTCTCCAGATCGGGTAGGGATCCGTATCGATCTCGAAATCGTACGGGTCGTAGTAGACCTCGGAATCCAGGGCGGTCATCGACGAGATCTCACTTACGCCGCGAAGGGAACCTTCATCACCTCGGCGAGGTTGCCACCCATCACCTTGGCCACGTCGTCTCGCGGCAGACCCTCGAGTTCGTCTACGTAGGAGAGAGGATCGGACATACCCTCGGCGTGCGGGAAGTCGGATCCGAACACAACCCGGTCAACCCCCATGAGCTCGATCAGGCCCCGTGGATCCTCTTCGTGGAATGGGTGGATCCAGACGTTGCGCTTGAGCACCATCAATGGATCCTCCGGGTACAGCTTGGGGCTGTGTGCGTAAGAGGTGCCGAGCGCGTCGACGAGGGGCCGCACCCAGCCGGATCCGTTCTCCACCGGCAGAATCCGGAGGGTCGGGAAACGGGACAGCAGCTCGTGGCCGATCAAAGAAGCCACCGCGTCGAAAATGCCCCGGCCCTGGGTATGCATGATGTCGAGAAAGGCCGACGGTTTGGCGAAGGGAAGATGTTCTCCGTCCGGCCGGCCCTCCCACAGGTTGAAGTAACGAGTCAGGCCGTCGTCGGAAGAGTGCAAGCCGACGGTCACGTCGAGCTCTACGACCTTCGCCCAGAATGCGTCGAATTCGGGCAGGGCAAAAGACCGTACGCCTTCATAGCCAGGAACGGGAGCCGGCCTGATGAGGATGATCTTCGCCCCTCGCTCCGCCACCCACTCCAGCTCCTTGATGGCCTCGCTCACGATCGGCAGGGTGATGACGGGAGTCGGGAATATGCGCCCCTCGTAGTTGAAGGACCAGTGCTCGTGCATCCATTGGTTCAAGGCGTGCACAACCACATGGGTCGCTTTCGGATCCGTGCGCAGCCGCTCTTCGAGCAGGCTGGCCAGGGTCGGCCACATAAGCGCCCGATCTATGCCGAGCTCGTCCATGAGGGCCAGGCGGGGCTCGGGTGCGAAGAAGGCCTCGGGAGATCTGATCGGATCACCCATCATCTCCCGGGTGGACTTCCCGTCGGGATTGCCTCGCTTGAAGTACTCCTCCCAGGCTCCCGGCCGGGCCACCACGTTGAAGGTGGGGTTCGGGATGTAGTCGGAGATGACGTTCCTGACCGCGATCTTGTCGCGGCCGTTCACCTGCACGTACTTGATCAGCCCCGAGTACTCCGAAGGCAGGAACTTCGTAAACGCTTCGGTCGTCTCGTACATGTGGTTGTCGGCGTCGAAAACGGGAAAGTCGACGACATTCTTGGGCATGACCACCTCCGTATCAAAAGGAATTGCGACAGCCGTGAAACGCCGTACTTGACCATCGCACCGCTCTGCTGAGTGAACTCAGACATGGCGAAGCGACTGCAGCCAGTCGGGGCGACCCGTTGCCGGTGTGAGCCATCCTAGCTGTTATCGACTCCGACGTCAATATCATCGCGCTGGCTTTCCGGGTTGGTCGTTTGTCACAACCGCCCCGGCCGGGCCCACCTATCTGCTCACGTCCAGTATCGAGCGGCCGCCGTGTGCGCCCGGCGGGCAAACTCGGGTACCGGCAGCCGGCTGAGCTCCCGGTTCAATACCTCGACGCTGACCGTACCCTCCCAGCCCCTTTCGAGCAATGTCGACGAGAAGCGGCTCAGCTCCAGAACCCCCTCGCCGGGCATGGCCCGGCGCTCAGTGGTCTCCCGAGCCAGGTCATCCGATAGAGGAGCCAGGGCGTCGGCGAACTGGACATAAGCGATCTGCTCGAGCGGGACCCGAGCCAGATCCTCCCAGGTGCTGCTTCCGACGCAGAAGTGCCACGAATCGATCATCAGCCCGGCCTGTTGGGGACCGGCGACGGCGACGATCTCGAGCCCGGCCGGAATGGATCCCACCGAGCCCAGGGGGCTGAACTCGACCGCCATCTTCGAGCCGGCCGCGTGGAACAGCCCGGCGCACCTCCGTACGAGTTTGGCGGTGGCGTCACTGAGCGGGGCCCGGAACACCGTCAGGACCCACTCCGCCCTGACTGCAGCTGCGGCCACTGCCAGATACTCCGCCGA
The DNA here is from genome assembly GCA_963783945.1 of uncultured Actinomycetota bacterium. GTDB lineage: Bacteria > Actinomycetota > Acidimicrobiia > Acidimicrobiales > Palsa-688 > CAWAPS01. The sequence continues at coordinate 392,793 of CAWAPS010000002.1, read as the reverse complement.
TGACAAGGTGATCTGCTCGTCGTTTGTCAGCACCAAAGCCAGCACCTCGTGGCAACGCAGCCCGAACGCGCTCAGGGTCGACGCCGCGTCCTCGCCGGCCTGGCCGGCAAGCAGTCCGACCGCTTCGAACCCGGCCTGATGGGCGGCCTCAACGAGCGCGGGGGCCTCGATCTCCCACCTGGAATCAGGGGTAAGGGCCAGCTCGATGGTCACGAGGCCTCCGTTGTGTCTCCCCCTGTTGGGGCGGAGCGGCCGATGTCATCGAGCACGTTCGTGCCCGCCACCCCGGCGGCGAAGGTCGCGGGGGACACCTCCGCAGAAGTCCGTGGTCTGTCCCGCGGCCTAATCCTACCTCGGCCCGTTGGGCCACCTCAGTAGAGAGCCGGCGTCGATGCGCAATTGCTGACCGGTCACGTAGCGCGAATCGTCGGAAGCGAAGAAAAGGACCGCATTCGAGATGTCTACCGGCTCCACGTAGGGAATCGGCATGGCCTGGAAATACGTGAAGGCCGGGATGACATCCTCGACGGTCGGGTTCTCCAGATCCGGGCGGAAGACCTGGTACAGCTCCTTGTTGTGAATGAGGTGCGTGTTGCAGTTGGTGGGGTGGACTGCGTTGACCCTGATCATGCGCCGGGCCAGGCTGAGGGCCATCTGCTCCACGTAACCGACAAGCGTTCGCTTGGACCAGGCGTAGCCCGCACCACCCGCTCCCATAGATCCGCTGTCGGTGGTGTTGGGCATCAGGCCGGCGTTGGAACCGGTGACGATGATGGAGGCGCCGTCCGGGAGGTGGGGGATGGATGCGGCCACCGTGTTCATCACGCCGATCAGGTCGACGTCGGTGGCGTCCACGAAGTCCATTGGGTTCTCGGTCCCCATCGGCATGATGCCGGCATTGGCCACGACCACGTCGAGGTGTCCGAACTGGCGAACACCCTCCTGGAGGACCGATTGCAGAGACTCCCGATAGCGCACGTCAGCCTGCCTGGCGACTATCTGCCGGCCGACGTTCTCGACAGCTTTCGCTGTCTCCTCGAGGTCCTCCGGGGTGGCAAGAGGGTACAGGTTTGATTCGATCTGCTTGCAGATGTCGACGGCGATTATGTCGGCGCCCTCCTCGGCGAGGCGAACGGCGTGACTGCGCCCCTGTCCGCGTGCCGCTCCGGTGATGAACGCGACCTTGCCTTCGAGACGACCTGCCATGGATACCCCCAAACTCGATACGTAGAGACTTGAAGCAGGCTAACACGGCCGATCGCGTAGCGGTCACGCCATGCTGCGCCCTACTCCCGGGATGTCCAGCCGGGTATGCGACTGGTGTAATCGGCGAACAGCGGACGGATTCGATCGAGGTCGAGGCCGAACGTGGCTGGATCGGGGTGGAGGTTCTCCTCGCGGGTTGCTCCGTTGTCACGCCACCAACGTTGCATGCCGGCCTCGAACTCCTCGGTCACCGGCTCCCCGAGCCAAGCGTAGAGGCCGCGGACCTCCCTGATCGGGTCTCGCTGCATGGCACGGAAGTCGATGTCGTAGAAGCGGTCGTCCGCGCCGCCGTCGCGGAATTCGATGGTACGGCGCAAGCCTTCAGACAGGAGCTCGAGATTCATGGCGCCGAGATACTCGAGGTCGATGTCCGAGCTGTACATCCCGCGCACCTCGGAGTACAGATCGGAGACGGAGACGATCACTTCGGTTGGGTCCCGGTGGGTCATCACGAACCGGGCGTCCGGGAATGCCCGCGCCAGGGAATCCATGAACAGGAGGTTGGTCGGGCATTTCAGCCTCCACTGCTGCCTCGACCGGCCCCACTGCAGGAGCTTCAGTGTCCGGCGTTGGTACCGGTAAGTAGAGGTCAAATCGGCCTCGTGGATCAGCCACTTCGAGTAGGACGGGACGTGGGCGAATCCCTGAAAGAGGAAAGCCTTGAAGTCCAGGGCCATGAGAAACTGCGTCTCCATAGGTCCGGTAGCCGACGACGGTACCAGGGCGGCCAGCCTCGACGACTCCCGGTCTTTTGTTCCCATGACTGCTCGCGCCCGGTCGATGCGAGGGTCGGGGCCGTCCACGGTCGAGGGGGGAGGGCAGGGCTCCATTGCTTCCCAGGCCCGGAGAGAGCGGGCGTCAGGGTCCTCGGCGAGGAGAAAGGACAAGGCGGTCGACCCGGTACGGGGAATGGTGACCCCGATCAGCGGCGAGGCAATCTCCTCGTCTTCGATCTCGGGGTGGCGCCGGTACCAGTCCTCGATGTGCAGCCGTTGCGACAGCAGGCGGACGACCTGTTCGCGGACGGCGACTTCTCCCAAGGTGGTCAGCCGCCCTCCCTGATCGACGGCCTGGACGAAGCGCTCCAGGCCCTCGCGGAATGAGTCGTCGCCGAAGTCATCAAGCCCGGTGCCAGCCTGCGCCGCGTCCAGGAGCGACTCCACCGGCACGAACCCGCGCCCAGGGGCGGGAGATAGCCGTCCGGCCCCGGGTTGCCCGGTCATCCGGGCGCCGGTCCCGTGGTGCTGTCGGGCGCGGAGCTCGGCTTTCGGGGTTGCTTACGGGCTCCGCCTGGTGGAGATTGGTCGGGGGAGAGCTGGAGCGTCCTGACAAACCGGTCGAAGGCGTTAGCCCATGCGGTCTTCGATTTTGGCTCGATGCCGACGCCCTCCAGGACGCCCAGCCCGAGCTCGGCCGCCCAGGTGAACAGCACGGCCGTCTCCACATCCACAGAAGGGTCGATGCCGAGCCTCTCGCGGTAGTGCTTCCAGCCTTCCGTCCAGTAGTTGATGTAATAGAGCTGCTCCTCCCGGAGCCGGTCGCGCGTCTCGGCGTCGGTCTGGGCGGCCGCCGCGCCCTGAACGATCAGGGCGCGAAGTCGACGTCGCTTGGAAAAGTCGGCCACCGAAGCCGTCAGCTCGGCGCGGAAGCCGTCAGCGGTGGTCGCGGGCTGGTTGGCGAACTCAGCGGCTGTTCGCTCACTGATCGCTTCGACGAGGAGGTCGGCCTTGTTGCGGAAGTGGCCGTACACAGCACCCGTCGTGACCGACGCCGCTCGTGCGATATCTCGTATGGAGGTCTGGATGTACCCACGCTCGGCGAACAGGTCGGCGGCTAGCTCGACCAGTGACGACCGGGTGGCGAGGGATTTCTCGGCGCCTCGACCCCGAGGGCGAGACGGCTGGTCGGTGTCTGTCACGATGGCGTCCGTTCCTGGTGGCGGCGGTTTGGCTCTGCCAATCATTGCCCTTCAAGTATGACCGTGCAGGGGGCGAAGCCCGGCGACGGGCGTCGGGATCAGCTGTCAATTTCAGACCGCAGTGCAAACGGTTCAGCGCAGCTCGTCTACGTACGCATCCGTTCCTGGCAGCGTCGGGTGGAAGGGGGCAGAAAGGACGCAGCGACCCAGCCCGGTGGCGGCGACAGCATCACCAGTGCCTGCGAACTTCGTCGCCCAACACTGTGGCGGTCGCACTTCGACGAACGACAGTAGGGTCACGAACCGCTCCAGTCCGTACCCTTCATCCGAGTCTTCGCGAACGCGCTCGGGATTGGGCTCGAACATGAGGGTCATGGCAATCGGTGACCCGGCGAGCCGTCGGGGGAGGTACTCCTCGCGGAGCCATTCCTTGAGCGTGGCGCGGTCGTCGGTCGGTTCGAAGACCTCGAGGACCAACCCTTCGTACGGGTAGCTCAGTGCGTGGATGTCCCGCGGCCCACGCTCGTCCCGGTAGACCACTCCTGCGTAGGCCGGAAACGACATGTAGACCCGCCTCGACTCGAAGTAATACCGTCCTGCCTCCCTGTCTCGCTGGTGCTTGGCCACCGACCAGTGGGTGTGGTCCTGGTAACGTCCGGCGGTAAGCCAGTAGACCGAGAGGTACTTGCCCGCAGACAGCGGGTGGGCGACCGGCGAATCGGGCGGATAGCGCAGGGCCTGGAGGTCGCGAGGAGACACCCAGCGCCGCCCGGCAAACTTCCATGGCAGAGCCATGGCCGCCGGCATGTGCTCGTCCTCGTACCAGCGGTTGTATTCCCAGTCACCGCCCTCGTTCGGTTCGATCAGGGCGATAAGCGCGCAGCCGATGGCGACGTCGTAGGGACCCTCCATGGCGAGCAAGGCATAGGGGCTGGCCGGAGTGTGCATCATGATCCTGACGTTGAGAAAGAGGACGCGACCTGCGATTCAACGACGGTACCGTCGAAGAACTCGGGATTCTGGTCCCTGTAGAGCCGGGCCGGATTGCTATAGACGAAGGACTTGAACTGGGATTCGGTGAGTACTCCGTCGGTCACGAGCTCGTAAGCCTCGGTCATGACATCTGCCATCACCGAGACGTCCCAATGGCCGATGTCGGACCCCAGCGTCGGGGCAAAATCAAAACCGAGAGGGTTATCAAAGGCGAACGCAGTGGTGCGGTCTTCGGCCTCGGCACCAAAGAAGAAGCTGCCGGCGAACATGGCCTTGAGCTCGGTGGGTCCGCCCATGCGGGCGAACTCGTTTACCCCGGCGTCGCGCTCAGTCATCCGGGCGATCGGAATGGGCTCTCCCGTGGTTGACGCGCTCGGGCCGGCCCACGGAGACCGAATGAGCTGGTCGATCTTGTCCGCCCAGCCCGGATCGGCATAGGAGGTCCAAAGCTCCTCAAACCGGTCCAGATCCAGGTTGGTTGGCCTGAGGTGCTTGTCCAAAGCCTTGACGTTACGCAACTGGTAGTGGGCAAGGGTGTCGGCGTACAACTGGCAGGCCCAGGCGACGCCGCTTTCGAGAAAGCCGAATCGTAGCTCAGGGAATCGCCGCGGGACCCCCCCGAGCACCAGGGCCTTGCAGAAGGAGTAATTGGCGATCCCGAACAGGCCGATGTGATTGAACATGTAGCTCGTCGGTGAAGACATGTTGGGCCACCCCACCGACAACCCGTGGGCGGTGACCGGCACCCGATGCTGGACGCACGCAGCCCAAAACGGATCGTAGTTATGAATGCTGTCCATGGCCAGAAAGTCGATCCAGGAGCTCCAGCGCTGCCCGGTCCTCCCGGTCTCATCAGCTGGCAGGTCACGCAACACATGCCCGTAGATCACCATCGATTTCAGTCCGAGCTCGCCGGTCACGAACGACAGCTCCTCGATAGCCTCCTCGGGGGTGTGGGTCGGTATCATCGCCGCCGGGGTCATCGAAGCCCGGTGGTTGGCGAACAGCTCTGCCACCATCAGGTTGTACGCCCGGCACCACAGGCGGCGTATGTCCTGGCGGGCTTCGCACATGGCAGGAATGGACGAAGTCGGGTAGACGACTGCGTAGTCGATACCCAGCTCGTCGAGGCGCTCGTTGAGCAGGTTGGGAAGGGATGCGGTCGCAAAGTCGACGACCTCCGACGGAAACGACCAGAACCCGGGGCGCACGATGCGCTTCGAGAGACGCTCCTTCTCCGTGGCGTCGTACCAGTTATTCGCCGACGCCGGATTGTGGGCGGCACCGTGCCCCTGGAAGGCCTGGCGGAACCTGTCCACGGCTCCGGGACCACCCGCTGTGGCGACGAAGTCGTAGAAGACGGGCAGCGGTTCCAGCCAGTGCGCGTCGGCATCGATGATCGGGTGATCCACCTGTCCCTTGATGGAATGGGTCGGCCGGTCCTGAGTCGCGGTCATGGGCTGAGCTCCTTCGGTGTTGCTGCGGTCGGATGAATGCGGCCTGAGGGTACGGATCGCGAAATGATTGGGACGAAATCCCACCAAAACCTAGGGTGGTCACTGCAAATGTGTCAAGAATTGCCCTTTGGTCCATGTGCCGTCCCGCTTCCTGCTACGCCCGACGGGATCGACTGGACTCAGAGAGGCCCGTACGGTCGTTCACCGGCCAGGAGACTCTTCTGCATGACCCGCGTCGCCTGGTAGTCGTTGACGGCATAGTGCTGGAAGGATCTGTTGTCCCAAAGGGCCAGGTCGTTCACCTGCCACTGCCAGCGAATCGAGAACGCAGGCGACTTGATGTGCTCGAAGAGGAACGCCAGAAGGTAGGCGCTCTCGTCGGCTTCCAGCTCTATGATCCGCTCCGTCCACAGCTCGTCCACGAACAGGGCCTTCCGCCCCGTCTCCGGGTGGACCCTGATCACCGGATGGACGTTCCTCATGTCCTCCTGCAGATACCCGGAGTTCGATCCGTCCAGGAGCGGCAGCACCTTGAATGCGGAGTGCAGAGCCGTCAGCCCGTCGAGCATCTTCTGGAGGGGTCCGGATAGCGCGTCATACGCCGCATACATGCTGGCCCAGCACGTGTCGCCTCCGGAGGGGGGGAGCTCCAGGGCGCGGAGGGCGATAAGGCTCGCCGGCTCGGGGGCGAGCGACGAGTCGATGTGCCAGACCGCGGTGGCCCGGCGGTTGGGCAAGGTGGGCATGTCGATTATCGTTTGTTCCGGCGGGATAGGTTGATCGATGGCGGCGAACGGTTCCATGCACGGCGTTCCGAAGTTCGCCATGAAGGCCAGCATCTGAGATCGTGAGAGGTCCTGGCCCCGGACGAAGACGACACCGTGCTCGAGCACGGCCCGCCGTATCCTCCCCGCCGCCTCAGGTGCGAGCGGCCTGGCGACGTCGACGCCACTGACGACCGCTCCCAGGGCCGGTGTGATGGGCTGTACTTCCACCGCGGTCTGCGTCATCGCGCTCCCCCGCTCCTATACCGTTCAACCGCTGTCGGGACCTCGCTTGCTGGTGACGTGCGAGTCGTCGACGACTGTATGGCGCTCGGTCCAGAGGAATCGAATTTGCCGTTCGGCGATCCGCCACGCGCCCGAGCGCCGAGTGTAGCGATCGGTATAGCGAATCACTACGACCACGGCCATTTGGTCGTCAGGTTCCCTACTTAGGTGTCGGGCCGTGCACAGAAGCGATCCGGTAGCGATGTCGGCGTCGACGTCGACGACGTGATTCGTCATCTGGTGGAACGTGGCGCCGAACATGTCGCGGATCGTCGACGGAATCGTGGCCAGCTGATCGTGGCCGACCAGGTCGGCGAACGGCTCCTCGGCACCGGACTGATAGCTTCGCAGCCGGGCGTCGACCTCGAACACGTCGAGGAACCCGTCGACGTCGCAGGCGTCGACCGCGGCGGCATAGCGGTAGGCGAGTCGGTTCAACTCGAGGACATCGGAGTCAGCCACGCCCGCACCAGGCTACATATCCGTGAATGCCATTGCCCTTCGGTCGGGATCTTGGCGGGAGAGCATGAGAAAGCTCCTCGGTTAGAACCATGCGGGACGCAGTTGCGTATCTAGGGGGGAGAAATGTCAACCCCCGTCGCCACCCGCATCTCACCACCGGTGACGCTGCTTCCGGATGCACGCGGGAGGAGCGACGGGACGCCGCGACGGTGGTTCGGCCCGTCCACGCTCTCGGAGATTCTGCGCGGCGGGCGACCAAGGCAGTGGGTGAAGAACCTGCTGGTTCTCGCGGCACCTGGGGCGGCGGGCATTCTCGTCCGGTCACAGTACGATTTGCGAGTTGTCGGGGTGCTCGCGGGTTTTTGCGCCCTGGCGTCAGGCGTGTATCTCGTGAACGACGTGGTCGACGCCGGAGCCGACCGTTGTCACCCCCGGAAGCGGATGCGCCCCGTGGCGGCGGGAACCGTGTCCCCTGGATTGGCAACTGTCGCGGGCGGAATATTGCTCGTGTGCGGCCTGAGCGCGTCCGCTTTCCTGGGTTGGCGGGTGCTCCTGATCTGCGCGATCTACGTAGCCGTCCAGTTGGCGTATTCGTTGCGGCTGAAGCACGTGCCGGTTGTCGACCTGGCCGGGGTCGCCTCGGGTTTCGTGCTGCGCGTCCTGGCCGGAGCAGCCGCAGTCGGGGTACCGACGTCTTCCTGGTTGCTCTTGGTGACAACGTTCGGATCTCTGTTGATCGTTGCGGGGAAACGGTACGCCGAAATTCTGGAGCTTGGAAGCGACCGCGTTGCCCATCGCCGCTCTCTGGGCTTGTACAGTTCGGACTTTCTTCGTTGGTTGAGCGTCGCCTCGGGCCTCATCGCCATCTCCGCCTACGTCTTCTGGGCCGTCGGCCGGCAGCCGCTCTCCTTCCACCGCGCCGGCGCCATCGCGGACTGGCTGTCTGTTGTCCCCTTCGTTCTCGCGGTGGCGGGTTACCTCCGGATCAGCGATGCGGGGGGTGGAGGCCGGCCCGAGGATGTCTTCTTGTCGAATCGGATCCTGCAACTCCTGGTCGTAGGCTGGGTGGCGGTGTTCGCGCTGGGCGTGTACACCGGTTGAGTTCGCCGGCGGGGCAAATGTGACCGAGATGTTGGTGGGTTGGGGTCGGGGGACTGGCACAGCGAGCCGTGTTGTCACCCCGACCAGCCGATCCGACGCCATTCTCGCCCTGGAAGCGCCCCAAAGGAGAGGCGTCATCCCGAGGGGACTCGGCCGCTCCTATGGCGACGCCGCCCAGAACGCAGGCGGCACGGTGATATCGACGGCCGGGCTAACCGCCATCGTCGAGTTGGATCCGCGGCGAGGGTTGGCACGAGTAGAGGCCGGGGTCAGCCTCGACCAGCTCATGACGGCGTCTGTGCCCTTGGGGTGGTGGCCTGCAGTCACCCCCGGGACCCGATCGGTCACCGTGGGTGGAGCAATAGCCTCCGACGTTCACGGCAAGAATCACCATCGCGACGGCACGTTCGGCGCCCACGTCGAGCAGTTGACCCTGGCGTCGCCCGGTCGAGGGGTCATAACCACCGGGCCGGGCAAGGAACCGGAAGCCTTCTGGGCGACGGTCGGGGGCATGGGACTGACAGGTTTGATTCTCGAGGCCACCCTTCGGCTGGTTCCGATCCAAACCACCTGTATGCGGGTCGACACCGAGAAGATCCGCGACCTCGACACCTTGTTGGAGCGTATGGCCCGGGCCGATCGCCACCGCCGCTACACAGTGGCCTGGATCGACACCCGGGCTCACGGCCGGCAGATGGGTCGGGCGATCCTGGAGACGGCCGAACATGGTGAGGCCGTATCGGCTCGGTGTCCTTCAGACGGACTGCGATTCTCCACCAGGGTTCTCGCCGCGGTACCGCCGTGGGTGCCGGGCGGATTGGTCAATCGGGTGACGGTCGAGGCCTTCAACCGGTTCAGGTACAGCCGCAACCCCGCCCAGACAGAGGGGAGGTCGGTGCCTCTGGCGGCCTTCTTCCACCCGCTCGACCGGGTGCAGAACTGGAATCGGCTCTATGGGAAGCGGGGTTTCCTGCAGTACCAATTCGTGGTGCCAGAACGCCGCGCCGACGTTTTGGGGAGCGCCCTGGTGTCACTGGCGACCGAGGGGATGGCCGTTTCTCTTGCCGTGCTCAAACGATTCGGTGCCGCGAACCCCTCCCCGCTCTCGTTTCCCACGGCGGGCTGGACCCTGGCGGTGGACATTCCCCTCGGCTCGTCCGCTACCCGACTCGAGGCGCTGGAGTCGAAGCTGGACCACCTCGACGAACAGGTCGCGGCAGCGGGCGGCAGGGTGTATCTCACCAAGGACTCGCGCCTTCGTCCTGATCTCCTCGAGGCCATGTACCCCCGGCTGCCCGAGTGGCGGGCGGTACGTGACCGACTCGATCCCGACGACCAACTCAACTCGGACCTGTCTCGCCGCCTCGGCCTTACTGGGCGGCTGCGGCGGTTGTAAGGGCTCGTGCTGTGATCGGGAGAACCGAGAACCGCCGCCGTACGTATCTATGCCCAGAAGTGGGGTGACCCTCGACGACCGCCCGACGAAAGGGAAGAATGAGAATAGCTCCGTCGAGCGCCGACGTCTCGTACTAGCTGGAGCAACCTTCCGGTTGCGGAGCGGATTGGAGGTCCGACAGTGATGAAGGTTCCGGATCGGATTAGTAGGGCCTACATGGCATCGCAGGAGATGAAGAGAAGCGAAGCCGCTCGCGACGCCGCCCTCCTCGTGGCCCGGGTGGGTCTGGCCTGGATCTTCGTCTACCACGGCGCGTACACCCTGTTCGGGGCGTTCGGCGGGGCCGGGATACACAACTCGTCGATCTTCTACAGCACTGTCGCCCACCTGCATCCGGGGACGTTCTTCGCCGTCCTGGGCGGGATAATCGAGTTCTTCGGCGGCATCGCGGTCGGCCTGGGGATTTTCGGTCGCCTGGCTGCTCTCGGACTCGTCGGAGACATGGCGATGGCCATGGCCACTGTTACCTGGGCTAACGGCATCGCGTCGAACCGGACAGGCGGCGGATACGAGCTGAACCTGGCTCTCGCCTCCCTGGCATTCGTGGTCGCGGCCCTCGGGACCGGCCGCTTGTCCCTCGACTTCGTGACCCGCTCGTGGTGGGAGAGGCGACGCCCGGGTCAACATCGCGCCACGGGTGGCGGGAACAAGCCCGAGGTGGGGCAAGACGGTCGCGCTGAACGAGTCGCGACGCCCTAGTCGGGCCTGGCTCAGCTGGTCAGGAGCGGGGCCCGAGGGGCTGCGGCGGAGAGGCTCGTGGCTCGGATGGTTCGCTCTCCTTGCCGTCGGAGCTCCCCTGTGGGTCGAGGCGGCGAGGATCCTGGTCACCCGGCCCCCTGTCGTGCTCTACGGCGATCAGGCACTGATGGACCTGGCGGCACGCCGCGCCGCCCACTTGGATCAACTGGTCGGCCCATATAGCCGGGCCGGGTTTCACCATCCGGGCCCTGCGGTCTTCTATTTGTTAGCGCCGTTTGTGCGACTGCTGGGGTCGTCCGGGTCCGGCCTGTATCTGGGTGCGGTTGTCATCAACCTGGCGGCTCTCACCGCATCGGTCGCGGTGGTCTGGCACCGGGCCGGTCCGAGGAGCGCACTCTGGGCTGCGCTATCGATTAACGCCTTCTGCTTGTGCGTTGGCCTGGGGACTTTGCGAGAACCGTGGAACCCATACCTGATCGTGGCCCCCATGATCCTCTTCGTGGTGCTGTGGGCATCGGCCATGACCGGCTCGGTGGGGAGCGGCATCTGGGCCCTGGTGGTCGGGTCGTACGAGATCCAGACCCACATCGCGACTGCCGCTGTCGTGATTGTGATGAGCGCGGCACTCGTCGTTTCCATGGTGGCCAAGGGCCTCGGCCGGGGTAGAGCACTCCGCTGGCCGGTCGGGCATTGGGTCGGTCTGGTGGCCTTGGGACTCCTCTGGTTGCCGCCGGTGGTCGAGCTGGACCGAGACCGGCCGAACAACCTTCAGCTCTTGTGGACGTTCTTTACCGGTCCGCACCCGAGCGCCACCTGGGCAGTCGCCCTCCGGGTCTCGGCTGATGCCCTGACCATCGTGCCCTTCGGCTACCACGATTATGTGCTGACAGTCCACCGAACCGCGGTCGAACTCTTGGCTGCCGCAGTCCTGGTCGGCCTTGTCGTGACGGTAGCGATCAAGACCGGGCGCCGGCGCCAGACGCCGTTCGCCCACTACTTGCTGATCGCGGCGGCGGTTGGCGGTGTGATCGGCCCCCTGTCGCTGACTCGCAGCGGCGGACCGGTCTATCTGTACTTCGCCGTATGGTTGTCGTTCGTCCCGTTGGCCGTGCTGCTGGCGGCCGGTGCGGCTCTATTCGCCCCGGCTGAGCCGAACCGGTCGGTCCTGACGCTTTCACCGTCACCCCGGCGTTCGTCTCTCCCGCGGGTCGGAATCGCCGCCTGGGTCGTGGCTGCTGGCCTGGTGGGAGCGACCGTTGCTTCGGACCTTGGCCTCAACCCGCTGAACCGGACCATCGGTTCGGGTCCGTGGCCGCTGGCTGACGCCACCTCAGCCCGGGCGCGCCATCTGCCTCCTGAAGACACCGCGGTGCTTTCCCGCGCAGCCGAACGGGTCCTGCGCCCCAGCGACTTGTGGGCCGGCGTGACCATCGGGTCCGCGTCGGTGTGGCCGTACGCAGCCGGCTTGGTGCTCCAGCTCGACGAGGAGGGGGTACAGACGACGGTGAGCCCGGCCTCATGGGGGCTCTACTTCGGCCATGAGCGCGTTCCAGGTCACCCCGTCAGTGTCTCATTCTCCCTTTTTCCGGTGGCCGGCCTACCAGCTTCGGTCACTACGAGAGCCTCGGTGCTGACCGAGGTGGATGGCGTAGCGCTGGTCTACAGCCGCACGGCCTGACAGATCTTCGATCTCCGCGCTGGTTCGCCGATCCGATTCGACCGCGCTACCGCGTCTACTGTCAGGACCGTGGCAGAACTAAACTTGTTGGATCTCCTGTCGGCGGACCACCAGAACCTCCTCGAAGCGGCGCCGGGGATCCGCGTGCTCGAGGTGTCGCAACACCTGAGCGTCGAGAGAGACCTGCTCTTTCCGACGATCAGCCATCACGTCTCGAACGGCAAGGAGATCGTTGACTATCTGAGGGACTCAGAGCGACAGCTAGAGGAGCGCCTCAGTGAATTTGAGAGGGACGCGACTGAAGAGCATGGCGAGCGGCTCAAGGAGACGATCGAGGAGCACGTCAGGCAGCAGGAGGAACTCTTCACCCGCCTTCGTGAGCTGATCCCGGAATCGGAGCTGCTCAAGCCGGTTGAAACAATTGCCCTCAGCATTGGGGGGTCACCGACCCACGCCCACCCGCACCTGGCAGAGAGCGGTCCGATGGGGAAGCTCATCGAGGACGTCACCAGCGCCGCTGACCACACGCTCGATCGGCTGCAGCACAGGAAGAACTCCGGAGGCACTTGATTCAACCAGACTCCGGCGACACCAGCAGCCTGATCGGGCATCCGACCGCCTGGATCACGGAGCCCGGAGACGCCGCCGACCCTCACGGGGGTCCGCCATCCCGGGTTAGGGCCCGCCACGAAACAACTTGACGCAATTCTCTTGTAAACATGCATGTCGTGGCACAGGACTTGTTGCAAGTTGCTTCGTGTCGGGCCCTTAGTCCCGCCCCGAATCTGGCACCTGCCCACGGGTATGGCCAAGGTGACGCCTCGGGAGTTGGGTGGCTAGGGTCACCCCTCGGAACTTGAAGGAGGGAGGCTCGGTGGCAGGGCTGCGGCGACTGGAAGGCAAGACCGCGTTCATAACGGGGGCGGCACGGGGGCAGGGACGGGCGGGGGCGGTGCGGCTGGCCGAGGAGGGGGCCCGGATCGTGGCCCTCGACCTGTGCGCGGACGTGACCACGGTGTCGTACCGGGGCCCGACGCCGGCCGAGTTGGAGAACACCGCGACCGAGGTGCGCGCGGTCGGTGGAGAGATCGTGACGGCGGTCGCCGATGTGAGGGATCTCCCGACCCTGCAGAGGGTATGGGATGACGGCGTCTCCGCGTTCGGACCCATCGAGGTGGTCGTCGCCAATGCCGGGATCTCCTCGGCCAACTGGTTGTGGGACACCAGCGAGGAGCAGTGGGAGGAGATGCTCGCTATCAACCTGACGGGGGTCTTTCACACCATGAAGGTGGCCGCCCCGGCCATGATCGCCCAAGGCAGGGGCGGTTCTATCGTGGCCACCAGCTCCACGGCTGGGCTCAAGGGAGTGCCGTATCTGGGCGCATACTCCGCCTCCAAGCACGGCGTCGTCGGGCTGGTGCGGACGCTGGCCAACGAGTTGGCCGAGTACCAGATCCGCGTGAACTCGGTCCACCCGTCCGCGGTCGAGGGCACCGGCATGGATGTGACCGACATGCACACCCTGGTCGCGGAAGGGCCCGAACACCTCCGATCCAGGTTCAGCAATCCCGTGCCGGGTCCGAAGATGGCTCAGACGTCGGACATCGCGGCTGCGGTGGCGTGGCTGGCGAGTGACGACGCCCGTTTCGTCACCGGGGCCCAAATCCCGGTCGATCTCGGGGTAATGGCCCGCTGAGGGTATCTTCGGGAAGGTCGGCCCCGAGACCTTCGTGCCGGCGGCGCCATGCCCACGACCGTCAGGGCCAACCGGCCCCCGGGTGCGACACGGTCATCGTCCAGATCCGCGCCCTGCTCTCCACTCGGTGGTCGGAAGGAGGCGCCCGCACTTTGCGGCGGGTCCGGCACCGTCGGGAGGTATGAGGCATTGCTCTGGAGGAGAAACAGGATGCCGTGCCGTGCCGTTATTCCTTCACCTTCGGGCTCGGGGGCTAAGGACGGGCGTCGCGTGGGCGATGTGACGCCGGACTATTCCGCCGCTCGACCCAGGGCCTCATCTCACCGGAATGCTCCTTAACTTCCGCTTCGAGGTCAAGGAGCCGGCGCCGTAACGGCATCTTCGACGCTTTGCCCGAATGAAGCGTGTCCAGGGCGCAGGCGAGGAAACAGGCTGCGCCGAGCGAGGTGTTCCAGTTGGCCGCCGCCAGGTCGAGCATTGACCCCGTCGAAGGTACGATGTACCCGGCGACAGCGGAGATTCCGAAGAAGATGCAGCCGAGCAGGTTGATCCCGGGCTGCCACCAGCCTCTAGCGCCGCGTGCTGGAAGCCAACCACGCCAGCTGCGGCGGGGGGAGGCCAGGTAGGCGATCGCACCTGACACCAGGAAGCAGATGGAGCCGCGCCAGTCGGGCCGCCAGACCAGCCTGTTGTATTCGGAGCTGGTCACCGCGGTCTGCATCGCCTGGTACGTGGTGACATTGAAGAAGAGTGTGCCGGCGGACTGGATGATGGCGGCCCACCAAGCGGCGCGCCCGCCTCCGGGCGCGTGCAGTTCGTCCCGGGCCACCCAGCTCTGCAGGGCCCCGCCTACGGTGAACAGAATCGAGCCAACGAAGAAGGTGATCGCGTCGGCCGAGTCGCCGACAAGTTGTACGTAGCCGGGGAACGGCCCGATGAGGAAGCAGGCCGATCCGAGCGCGAAGCAGATGGCCATCCAGCGCTGACGGGTCACGACCGAGCCCCGGCTCCTGGCGAGGCCGGCCCGGCCGGCCCCCGCCGGATTAGCGCCTCAAGTCCCGTCGAGCCGGCTATGAACCTCTCCTGCTCGAGTTTGGACCTGACCTCTGTCACCGTTGGTCGTAGCTGAGATCCGGGTACCAATCGCTCCCACGTCCACCCGGCGTGAGGTCGAAGAGGTTCCACAACGGATCGATCGTCTCACCGTGCCTCGGATCTTGGCCGGGATCGGTAGGCGCGAACAGCAACTCCGAACCCCAGGAGTGTCGAATCGTGCCGCCGTGGCGAACGAATACGTTCAGCATTGGCAGCTGCTCGGTGCCGTCGTCGCTCTCGCCGTGGTAATCGCGGTTGTATGTGTTGTCCGCGGACGACAGGAGCCGCAGTCGCCTCCAGCCCTGGTCTTTGGCGTGGTCGAGCAAACGTGACAGAGCGGCCTTCGCGACCACGCACACGTTCATGCGCTGGCTGGCGTGCTCGGCGACGCCGTCGAACGAATCCAGGAATTGGGTGCACGATGGGCAGGGGAGGTCCTCGCCAGGGGCACGCGGGAACATCATGTTGTAGATGAAGAGCGTGTCCTTCCCGGGTGCGAACAGTTCCGAGAGTGCGATCTTCGTGGGAGCCCGGCCTGGGCCGTCTCCGTCGAAGACATAGTCCTCGGGAATGACGCCACCGGGCGGAAGGGCTCGGCGGGCGGCTGCCACCGACTCGGTGACGCGGCGCAACTCGATCTCTTGCTTCAACAGGTCGTCGCGCCCGGCTCTGTACTCGGCCGACTCCCCAGGAAACGAAATGCTCATGTACACCTCCTCATCGGATGGCGCGATCCGTTCAAGGTCGCTTGGGACCAGGAGCGTACTTGTCGATCCGAACGGCACTGACTTCGAGCATGTGGCGTAGTCGGGGAGCTAGGTTCGAACGGCTCGCCAGACCCTGCACCGCAGCGGTAGATCGACCGTAGGGCCGGCAGCCAGCTCCGCGCGGGCAGTCGCTCGGGCCGCCACCTGCTCCCTGGCGGCGCGCCTCTCGGCGGCTGGAAGGACCATCACGCGGCTGTAAGACGCGGCCAGGCCCGGCAGGTCGGCGACGGCGTAGGGCACGGCGGTTGTAAAAGTACGCTCCTCCACGAGTGCGAACGGCGTGCCAGCCGGCAGTTCCAGGTGCCAGCGGCGGCCGGCTGCCCGGTCGCCGGTCGGGCGGTCGGCTCCGCTGACGCGGGCTCGTTCGCCCGATCGATGACCCAACACATCCTCGACCCATGCCACGCTTCGGTCGGGACCGCTCCACATCACCGCGAAGGTTCCTCCGGGGCGGATCACCCGGGCGATCTCGGGCCAGGCCCGATCCGGGTCGAGCCAGTGCCACGCCGAGGAAATCACGACCGCCCCTGCGGCTGCAGCGGCAAAAGGCAATTCCTCACCTCGGGCTGCGACCCGTGCCACGGCGGGCAGGCGGGTACCCAGGGCTGCCAGCATCCGCCGGTCGAGGTCGACGGCCACCACCCGGTGGGTCCATCGGATCAGATGCCGGGATAGATTTCCGGTGCCGGCCGCCAGGTCGATCACCAGGCCCGGTGTCCGAGCGATGGCCCAATCAGCCGCCTCGGCAGGTGGGGCGGGGCGGTAGCGGGCGTAGTCGTCCGCCGCCGACCCGAATGAAGTGGCTCGAATCCGCCGTTCCACGTAGGTCATTCACCAATCATGTTCGACCGCGGACGCCGATTCTGGTCGGGGCACGGCCCGGGAAGGAGTTCTCGGCCGGAGGGAGTCCGCCAAGATCCAGAGGCTCCTGTGAGACGCGGACTTCGAGACATAAGGTAGGGGGCGATGCCCATCTCGACCGGATTCAACCATATCGCCACGCTCACGACCGACATGGACCGAAGCGTGCGATTCTACGAGACAGCCTTCGACGCCATGGTCCAAGGCGAAGTCTTACCCCGTGGTGACCACCCCTGGATGAAGGTCGTGGACATCGGTGGTGGGGCTGCGCTCAATATCTTCGAGGTGCCAGCCGGGGAAATCATCGGTGAGCGACGGCGGCAAGGCCACCGCGGCGCGGTTGACCACTTCGCTTTGGCCGTCGACTCCCGTACCACGCTGGAGAGCATGAGGCAACGTCTGGCCGCGGCGGGCGCCCAGGAGGTGGGTGAGGTCCAACAGCTCGGCCCGACGCTGTCCCTGTTCTTCCGGGACCCCGACGGGATGGAGCTCGAGGTCTGCTGCCCGGCAGACTGAGCGATCTGATGCCGACGCGACCGCTCGTGCCGGTGGAATTCGACGTTCCGAACCCCCCGGATCACGCCCGGTTTCAGTTCGAGCCCCTGGGACCGGAACACAACGCTGGGGACCTTGACGCGTGGTCCTCATCGATAGACCACATCCACGCCACCCCCGGCTTCCGGCCCCTCGGATGGCCCGATCGGGCCTACACGCTGGAGGAGAACCTGGCTGACCTGGAAATGCATCGCGATCACCACCGGCGACGCATTGATTTCGCGTGGACCGTCCTCGACCCGGTGAACCCTGCCGTGGTGATCGGATGCGTTTACCTCAAGCCGGATCTCAGCGGAGTCGCTAATGCCGAGGCCAGTTCGTGGGTCCGCGCTGACCGTGCGGAACTCGACGGTGATCTGCGGGAGCATCTGCGACCATGGTTCGCAACAATGTGGCCTGTCTCGATACGGTACGGCACCTGAGACAGTGCGATGTCAGGCCTTCAGCCCTCCGTTGGCGTAAAGGGTCTGGCCCGAACAGAAGCCGGACGCGTCTGAGGCGAAATACAGGACCGAGTAGCCAACCTCCTCGGGAGTGCTGATACGCCCCATGGCGTTCTGCGAGGCGAGCGCCGCGTCGTCGACACCCAACCGGGCGGCGTCGTCGAGGATGGATTCTGTGCGGACCGCGCCCAGCGCCAGACAGTTCACCCGGACCCCACCTGCAGTCCAGGCCATGGCGAATGTCGCGGTGAGATTGTTGACGCCCGCCTTGGCTGCCCCGTAGGGAGCGAGGAAAGGCATCGGTCGGATGCCTGCGCCCGACGAGATGTTCACGATGGAGCCTCTGGCCCGCTCGAGCATCGTCTTGGCTGCCGCCCGTGACATGAACCATACGGTCGAGAGGTTGGCCTCGATATGCCGGTGCCAGTCCTCGGCGGTGGCGTCCATGATCGGCTTTGTCGCCGCCCCTCCAGCGTTGTTCACGAGCACGTCGAGATGGCCGAACTCGGCCAGGGTGGCGGCTACCAGAGCTTTGCATTGATCCTCGTCGGTCGCGTCCGTGGGAACCGCAAGGGCGCGCCGGCCGAGTGCCTCTACCTCCCTCGCCGTGCTCTCGAGCGGCTCGCGCCGCCGTCCCGCCAGCACTATATGGGCGCCGTACTTGGCCAGTACGCCCGCCACGCCGCGCCCGATACCCGTTCCGCCGCCTGTGACGATAGCGACTCGATCTTCTAACGAAAACCACTTGTCGAGCATGCAGTTCTCCCTCTTGCCCGATGCGAGCACGGTGCCGATCGCGGCTGCGTCTTTCGAACAACCTCGGCCACACTATGCGCTTGACTATCCGCGGGGAGGAGGCTGTAATGGCACCGAGTTATCTGAGCGTGGAGGGAGCGGGATGAGCATCGACTTCGACGCCGTCGACTATTTCGCCGCCCCTTCGATCGTGGCCGACCCGTACCCGTACTACGAGTGGTTGCGGAGCCAGTGTCCGGTCTACCTCGACCCGAACCGGGGGGTGATGATCACCGGGTACGACGAGGCCCTGAAAGTGATGGCGAACAACGATGCGTACTCCCGTGTGAACACGGTTGGCGGGCCAGTGCCGGGTCTGCCGGTGGAGCCCACGAGCGATGACATCAGCGATCTTATAGATGAGTATCGCCACATCTTCCCCCTCGGCGACCAGGTCGTGACTCTCGATCCGCCCGATCACGAGCGGCACCGCCATCTGCTCACGCGGCTGCTGACGCCGAGGCGCTTGCAGGACAATGAGGAGTTCTTCTGGCGCCTAGCCGACCGAGAGATCGACACTTTTCATGCGCAGGGCTCCTGCGAGTTCGTGCGAGGCTACGCCGCGCCGTACGCGACCCTGACGATCACCAACCTCCTTGGCGTTCCCGAGAGTGACCACCCCAAGTTCCGTGACGCATTCGATACACCAGTCATTGGCGGGATCGACGGGTCGAAGTACTCGGGTGGTCATGTCACCCACCTGGAAAAGTGGTTCGCCGAATACATCGAGGACCGTCGACGCAACCCGCGAACCGACACCTTGACCAAGATCGCCCTGGCCAAATTCCCCGACGGCTCGACTCCTGAGCTCAAGGACGTGGTCGGGCTGGCCAGCTTTCTGTTTGCTGGCGGGCGGGGAACGACGGTGCACCTGCTCGCCGGATCGCTCCAGGCCATCGCCGAGGATCCCGGGCTGCAGCAGCTCCTGCGCCAGGACCGTGGCAAGATCCCGAACTTCGTCGAGGAAGTGCTTCGCACCGAGAGCGCCATCAAAACGCTCTACCGGCTGACCCGCAAGACCACCCAGCTCGCCGGTGTCGAGGTCAAGGCCGGCACGATGGTGACGATGCTGCTCGGCGCTTGCAACCGCGATCCGCGGCATTTCGAGAACCCTCACCAAATAGACCTTGACCGGCCCAACGCCATGGCTCAGATCGCCTTCGGGCGGGGCATTGGGACCTGCCCCGGCGGCTCGCTCGCCCGAGCGGAGGCCCGGGTGACCCTGAACCGGGTGTTAGACCGCATGGGTGACATCCGGATCTCCGAGGAGCACCACGGTCCGCCGGATGGCCGGCGCTACAGCTATGACCCGACCTACACGCTGCGGCGGCTTACCGAGCTCCACTTGGAGTTCACCCCCATCGGCTGACCCTATCCCCCGCGAACGGGCCATCGTCGCCACGCACCGGTTGATAACCTGACCGAGCACAAGACCTCAGTCGGCGACGAGCAGACGAGGGAGGGACGATGGATTCGGCAGAACAGGCGACAGATCCTGTCGCGTTCACGCAGATGCAGGGCGCCGTGGACCCGGCAAACCCCCACCCCGAGTACCGGGCGCTGCTGGAGCG
Organism: uncultured Actinomycetota bacterium; assembly: GCA_963783945.1. GTDB lineage: Bacteria > Actinomycetota > Acidimicrobiia > Acidimicrobiales > Palsa-688 > CAWAPS01. Next base: position 372,931 of record CAWAPS010000002.1, on the reverse strand, counting down.
GGGCGGGGTACTTGAACCTGTCCCGGGTTTGGTGATGTGTTTCCAGAGAGCGGACACACAGTTCGTGCTGCGCCATCATGAGCTCTTCTCCAACGAGTTCGACATGCATCTCGGCAACGACCAGCCGCTGATCCCGATCAATATCGACCCGCCGGCGCACACCGGGTACCGCCGCCTCCTCGACCCACTGTTCGCACCGAAGCGAGTGCAGGCGCTCGAGGACGATATCGCCCGGCGAGCGAATGCCTTCATCGACGCCTTTTTCGACCGCGGCGAGTGCAACTTCACCGAGGAGTACGCCGAACTGTTTCCCTCATCGGTCTTCCTCGACCTGGTCGGGCTGCCACAATCCGACATGCCGCACCTACTTCGTCTCCGTGACGGGATCCTTCACCCCGCCCGGATCGATCCGACCCCCGACCCGGACCGGCGGCTCGCGGTCCAGAACGAGACCGGTCGGGCGATCCGCAGCTACTTCGGTGACGTCATCGATAGGCGCTTGGAGCAGCCCGGCGACGACGTCCTGTCGCACGTCGTCACCGCGGAGATCGACGGTCAGCGGCTGTCGCGCGATGAGCTGGTGGGAATCTGCCACCAGTTGCTGATCGCCGGCCTCGATACCGTGAGCGACACGCTCACTTGCCACTTCGCGTTCCTTGCCACCCATCCAGACCACCAGAAAGAGATCGCCGCCGATCCCGAAGTCGTCCCCAACGCGGTCGAGGAGCTTCTGCGTTTTGAGAACTCGATACCTTCGACCATTCGCAAAGTCGTGGCACCCGAAGTCCGGCTACCGAGTGGGCATGTCGTCACGCAGGGCACCACCGTCAGCGTCAGCTTCGCCGCCGCCAATCTGGACGAGCAGACGGTCGAGGATCCGCTCGAGGTTCGATTTGACCGTACGAAGAACCCGCACATCACGTTCGGGAGCGGGGTGCACCGATGCCTCGGCTTGAACCTCGCCCGCCGGGAACTGTCGATCACGTTCCGAGAGTGGCACCGGCGAATCCCTCGCTACTGGCTCAAGCCAGGCCATCAGGAGCTGACCTACCCGGACCAGATCCGCCACGTCCGCGACCTCATGCTCGCTTGGACATGACCCGATCGACAGTGAGACTAAGCTGCCGACCTTATGGCGCAGCTGGCGGGCCAGCCGACGCTCCCGTAGCCGGTCACGGGACGGTGTAGCCGCCGTCGACGGAGATGGCCTGGCCAGTGATGAACGACGACTCGTCGCTGGCGAGGAAGAGCGCGGTGTTGGCGATCTCGACAGCCAGTCTCGACCGGTTCATCGGCGCGGGCATCGGCGGCGGATAGGCGTTGGGCGGTGGGGATGTGGGGATCAAACGGCGACGCGGACCTCGGGCACACCGCGCACGCCGAGCCCGTGGACCGCCAACACACACCCGCCGAGCGGGTCGATCTCCGCCGTCCGGCCGGGAACCTCCGCTGCCCCCCGCGTGGTCACTAGCAGCACATCCAGCTCGGACCCGCCGAACATCACGCTGGTCGGGTGCACGGGAAGGGCCACTCGTCGCTCGAGCCGCCCGTCGGGCGCGTATCGGTGTATCTCGCCGCCCTCGTAGGTGGCGACCCAGAGGAAGCCCTCTTCGTCGACCGTGGCCCCGTCGGGCAGAGATTCCCCCTCGTCCACGCCGGCGAACAACCGGCGGTTGCCCGCCGTACCGGTCGTGATGTCGTAATCGAACACCCAGATCCGTCGCGACCAGCTGTCGCCGCAATAGAAGGTGGCGCCATCCGGGCTGAAGCAGGGCCCGTTGGTGATGCCGATCCCCGGAGCGAGTCGCTCCACCCTCCCGTCGCCGTCGAGGCGATGCAGGCAGCCGGCGGTCTCGTAGCGGTCGACGAGCGGGCGGGCCGCCGGTGCCACCAGCGCCAGCTCCACGAGTCCAGCGATGAACCGGCCCTGGCGATCCGCCTTGCCGTCGTTGAAGACAAAGCCGGGTCCCGCCCCGACGTCGAAGACGACCTGGGCGTCACCGGTGTCGAGGTCGAACGTGCATAGCGTCGTGCGAGACGTAGCAACAAGCCCTCCTCGTGCGCGGAGCGCGACCGAGGTAACCCGCCCGGGGAACGACCAAACCGACAGCTCCCGCCCGTCGGCGGTGGCTCGGAAGATCCGGCTGCGCGAATTGTCAACCCAGTACAGGCGCTGCTCGTCGACATCCCAGACGGGGCTCTCGCCCACTCCGGCGAGCGGGCCGACGACGACCTCGATCCTCACCCTCAGCTGACCGCGAGCTCGCCTGACAACGTCGTGTGGTGAAGGAATAGGCACTTCGGGGGCCCGGAACGTGTCACGGGCCTCCCTGGTCCTCGCACCTGCTCATTGGTCACCGCACGAGCCCCCCTGGTTTGACGCCACCCCGGCTTTACACTTGTATAGCTGGCCACAGCCAGGGTGTCAAGGGCCGGCACCCGGCCGGTGTGGTTGGTCCTGGGATCCACCTGTTGATCGGCTCCACGACCACGACCTACTGCTCCGGTTCGGCCACCTCGTCTCCCGGGCGTGGGGGTGAGCCCTAACTGGCCGGTGGGCGCTGGTCATGAGGAAATGCCCGGCGGAAGGCGTGGGCCAGGCGGAGCACCTTGGGGTCGCAGCCGGGGAACCCGACAATCTGCAGGCCGACGGGCAAACCGTCGACGAAGCCGCATGGCACCGACACGGCAGGAAACTTCAACAAGTTGAACTGGCCGGTGTAGACCGAATAACTGCCTGGTCCGGGACCACCCTCCACGATTGACATTCCTGAAGGAATTCGAGTGGCGAAGACCTCGATCGTCGGCGCAACGCTGTGGATAGTCGGACAGAGCAAGAGGTCGTACTCGGCAAACAGCTTCCGGAACCGCAGCCAGTTGCGGTGACGCAGCGCGGTGGCGGCCCGGATGAGGTCGTCTGTGCTGCCGCCGCCCTCGAGTCCCATGCTCGCCACCCCCGCCGCGGCGAAATTCGCCCGGGTGACGATGGCGTAGTCCTCCCACTGCTCGTAGGTGGGCTCGACCGTGACGCCGAGGCTGCTCAAGGCGAAGGCAGCCTCCCGGATACCGCGGATCACCCGGGGGCTCTCGTCTACCGCGTAGTCCAGCGCGAACCCGAAATCGTCGGTCCACGCCAGCTTGAGTCCCTCGACATCGAGGTCGAGCTCGCTGCGGGGGTCGGGCATCTCCACGTGCAGCCCGATCTGGTCACGGCCGTCCGGACCGGCGATCACCGACAGCACCGCGGCGGCGCCAAGAACGTCGCGCGCGATGGGCCCGATTGTCGAGGTGGCGCTCTGCATGGCGCCGAGCCATGGGACCAGCCCGGCGGTCGGATGGACGCCCACCAGACCCGAATATGCGGCCGGAAGGCGCGTCGAGCCACCACCGTCGGAGCCGAGCGCCACCGGCACCAACCCGGCGGCGACCGCCGCCGCGCTGCCGGCACTGGAGATTCCGGGCGTGCGAGAGGGATCCCACGGATTGCGAGCCGTCGCCTCGTAGTCGAAACTGCCGTCGCCGGCATATACCGGCATGCCGGTATGTCCCACGATCACCGCCCCGGCGCGGCGCAACCGCTCCACGCTGAGATCGTCGTGCCTGGCTATGCCGGTGCCGAACGGCGGAGTCTGCGGGAGCCCCTCGATATCGAGATGACCCTTCACCGCTATGGGGATCCCATGCAGCAGACCCAACGGATCTCCCGCCAACACCGCGGTCTCCGCTGCCTTTGCCTCCCGGCGCGCCCGCTCCACGTCAAGATGATCGAACGCCCGGAGCACCCCCTGATGCTCCTCGATCCGACTAAGAAAGTGCTCCAGCACCTCGACCGGCGACGCCTCCTTGGCCCCGATCAGCTCGCTGATCCGCCACACGGGCGCCCACGTCAACTCCTCGGCCAATCTGTCCTCCTCGAGTCGATGGGAACGGTAGCTGTTCCGATGCAGTCAGGCGGGTCCTCCCGATCAGGCTTTCAGGGATCGCGGTGCTGTTCGGGCAGGCAGTCGTGAAATCGCACCCGAAACCTTGGAACCCTCTGCCCCGGCAGTTTGCGGTATCGGATTTCCGGCTTCCGCGGACTAGCGTGGTGTTGGTGAGCGTCGCGGTCAGGCCATTGTTCGAGTTCGACAACTCTTTTGTTCGTGACATGAGGGGCTTGTACGAGCCGTGGCGGGCGGCGTCTGCGCCGGCGCCCAGATTGCTGGTGGTCAACGAGGAGTTGGCGACGGAGCTGGGCGTCGATCCCGACGCGCTCAGAGCAGCCGACAGTGTCGCCGTTCTCGTAGGCAACGCCACCGCCCCGGGGGCGTCGCCCGTGGCCCAGGCGTACGCAGGCCATCAGTTCGGTGGGTTCTCCCCCCGGCTCGGCGATGGTCGGGCGCTACTGCTCGGAGAGGTCCTGGATGGGCATGGACGCCGGCGGGACCTGCACCTGAAGGGCTCGGGTCCCACGCCTTTCGCGCGAGGTGGTGACGGGAAGGCAGCCGTCGGCCCGATGTTGCGCGAGTACCTGATCGGCGAGGCCATGCATTCACTCGGCATCCCCACCACCAGGGCGCTGGCTGTGGTGGCGACCGGCGAGCAGATCGTCCGCGACACCATCCTCCCCGGCGCGGTGCTCGTCCGAGTCGCGGCGAGCCATCTGCGCGTCGGTACGTTCCAGTACGCTGCCGCCCACGGCGATCCGACGCTTGTGCGGCGCCTCGCGGACCACGCGATTATCCGTCACTATCCTCAGGCTGTCGAGGCGGGGAACCCGTACCTAGCCTTCCTCGAGGGCGTAGTCGATGCCCAGGCATCGCTGGTGGCCCGCTGGATGCTCGTAGGCTTCATCCACGGTGTCATGAACACCGACAACATGACGATCTCCGGCGAGACCATCGATTTCGGGCCCTGCGCGTTCATGGATGCCTTCGACCCCGCCACCGTGTTCAGTTCGATCGATGCTGGCGGCCGTTACGCCTACGGCAACCAGCCGCGCGTCGCGCAGTGGAATCTGGCGCGGTTGGCCGAGACGTTGCTGCCCCTGTTGGACGCCGAGACGGATGCGGCCATCGCCGCGGCCACCGACGTGCTGCAGTCCTTCACCGACCGCTATCACGGCTACTGGGATGATGGGATGCGTGCCAAGTTGGGCCTCGGCGACGCCCAACCCGGCACCGGCGAGCTGATCGATGACCTGCTGGCGTTGCTCCAGTCAGAGAAAATCGACTTCACTTCGTGTTTCCGGGCGCTGTCGTCGTCAATACTCGGAGAAGCGACACGTGCCCGATCGCTCTTCGTCAACCGGTCCGGATTCGACGGGTGGGCGGTCCGGTGGCGGACCCTGCTCTCGTTCCAGACCCGTGAACCAGAAGAGGCCATCGCGGCAGCAATGGACCGGGTAAACCCTGTCTACATCCCGCGCAACCACCAGGTGGAAGAAGTTTTGGCCGCCGCAACCGACGGCGACCTGGAACCGTTCCTACGCCTGCTCGGCGTGCTCGTCCAGCCGTTCGACGAACGCCCCGGTCTGGAGGCCTACGCGGTACCAGCCCCGCCGAGCTTCGCGCCGTACCGCACGTTCTGTGGGACCTGAAACCATTGATGCCCCTTATCAAGCGGAGGATCGTCGCAGCCCGATGCCGGGGACTCGTGCGTAGCCCTCGGGAACGCAGGCTTCCATCGCCTTCCTGATGTCCTGTGCGTGATCTGTGACGGCAGCGAGGTCGACGTCAGACAGGATCCGGGCGAACCCCGCCTCGGTGAGCAGCTCCGCGAGGTGGTCGCGTAGCTGGGAGATGAACCAGGTCAACGGCTCTCCCAGTGCCACTCGGTCGAAGGGGATCGGATCGCCGGAGGCGGGAATGTGGTAATGGGGTCCCTCGACGAAGTCGTCGAAGCGGACAAGGTCGGTGAGATGGCCGTCCACATCGCCGGACACGCGCAGGGTGGCCCCCACAGGCGTTCGGAAGGTCGCCTCGAACCGTAGCCCCCCGCACTCCACGACTTGTCGCTCGGCGGCTTCTGATTGTGCCGGCGTCTGGTGATCAGTCATGACGCTCTCCCTTCACTGGGCGATCGTACCGACGGCCACCCAAGCTATCCGGCTTCTGAAAGTTGTGCTTGTCGGATAAGCGAGCCCAACCAGAAGCGACCCAGCCAGGAGAGCGCTTGGCGGCAATTGGATCCTATCTGGGACGTGGTGCGCTATGGCCCGCCCCAACGGCGTCACAAACACGCGGGTACAGAGGACCCCCGAAGGTATCGCCTGGAGCGAGACCGGACTTGCGTACCTTCCGCATGTTCTCATCGGCGCAGAGTTGGCTGCCCGTGTAGCGCACGTCGTCAGCCAAGTAGGTGAGAATCAACGTCCAGCGCGGCTTGTTGGTTTCGTTGGCCTGCCCACCGTGCACCGTGAACATCGAGTGTACCGTGGCGTCGCCGGGGCGGAACTCGACCGCTTCGCTGAGGCCTCGGCGCGCCAACTCTGGAAAATCTTCAAACAGTGCCGCGTCGGGATCGCCGGCGGTGAAGTGCGTGGTCCCGATCAGCCCGCTGAGATGGGATCGATCGACGAAATGGACGGGTCCCATATCGGGCGTGACATGGTCGAGCGCGATCCAAAAGCGCACCCAACTCGACCGGTCAATCGGCAGATCTGGACCGTCCTGATGGAACAAGGTCGGGTCGCTCCCAATCGGTGAATTCTGCTTGACCCCGATCTTCACCGCGAGCAGGTTCGACCACAGCAGTACGCCCGCGGTGCGCCGCATCATCAACTGCGCGTTCGCGCCCATTCCCGCGCTCAATCCCATGTCGGCAAAGAGATCGTCCTCCTGGACCACATCGTGGTAGTCCTGCCAGAAAGGGATGTCGAGGTCAAGGTCGGGCCGGGCAGAGTGATCGATGCCGTCGGGGCCGACAAAGCGCTTGGCTCGGTCTAGCAGCTTCGCTGTCAACTCGGGTGAGAGAAGTTGGTCCAGCTTCACCCACCCGCGATCGCTGTAGTGCTCGACCTCCTCGGCCGTAACCGTCCGGATACCGTCTCGATGCATTCTTCCCCCAGGTCCGTCAGGGCGTGTTTCCGCCCGGCAGCGTAGTCGCTAACGAGCTTCCGACTCGACGGTCAGGATGCGGGCCGCTCGGCAAGGGTGAGGGCGATCCAACGGCGGTGCAGCGTCGGGTAGACGTTGAGCACCCGGAGACCGGCCTGTTCGATCAGGCCGTCGCGCTCACCGAGGGACGGCATATCGTCCATTTGGCGGCGGGCCAGGGTCCATAGAGGTCTCGGCCAACCAGGCAGATCGTCGATGCTCACGTCGGTCAAGGCGAACAGGCCGCCCGGGCGGAGCACGCGGCACACCTCGGCCAAGGCAGCAGTTTTGTCCGACCAGTGGTGAAAGGAGATCGTGGTCATGACGGCGTCGAAGCAGCCGTCCGGGTGCGGTAGAGCGTCGGCGGTTCCGCGCTCGATCCCGAGGTGAGGTCGCAGGCGCCTGGCTGCCTCTGCCATGCCCGCCGATCGATCGAGACCGACGAGCGCCGCCGATGGAACGACGGCCCCGACTCGTTCCAACAGCCGCCCCGTGCCACAGCCGATGTCCAGGATCACCCGGGGCTCTGGGATGAGGGGGGCGAGGGTGGCCACCACGGATCGCTGGACCGGTCCGAACAGCAACGATTGGGCCAAAGAGCGGTCATATCGTCTCGACCATCGGTCGAAGTACCGGTCGTCCCTGGCTTCCCGGTCCTCCGGAGTCCTGCCCATCCACCCATTCTCTCAGTGGCTTCCATGATTCAGGGCGCGCCGGTTCACGGCAATCCCGGGACGGCGGACACGTGGGAGCCCATTCTGGCGGGGATCCCCCGATCCGCGGCGGAGACGCTTTCGCGGGAGTGGACGGTGCGCAGGTCGCCGCGATCGATCTGGCACCAGGGCGTGTCGGGTTGATCAGGCCCGGCCGAGCCGATTGACCCCGGGAACATCCACAGCTACCATCAGTCGAGATCTCCGGAGAGACAATTCGGGTAATCCTGAGTGGTCCTCTTCGTCATCGTGATCAGCTCCATCGGTTTTTTCCGCGCCTATCCGGAGGTAGTGGTGTTCGTGAATATCCTCGACGGCGTCAAGATCGTCGACGTGACCGCATGGGCATTCGTCCCATCGGCGGCAGGCGTCCTGGCCCACTGGGGTGCAGATGTCGTGAAGGTCGAGAGCACTAACGCTCCGGACCCGATGCGAGGCGGCAATCTCGAGCCCGGCCGGAGCGGTCCGGCATTCAAGCACTACAGCCGCGGCAAGAAGTCGGTGGCGATCAACCTGGCGACACCCGAGGGCCAGGACCTGCTGTACCGCCTGGTGGCGGACGCTGACGTGTTCCTGACGAGCTACCTGCCCGCCACCCGGCGCAAGCTTCGGATCGATGTCGAGGACATCAGAGCCGTCAACCCCAACATCATCTACGCCCGTGGAAGCGGGTACGGTCCGAAGGGCCCGGAGGCGGCGCGGCCCGGGTACGACGGAATCACCTGGTGGTACCGCGGGGCGTTGGCGGAGTCGTCGATGGGCGCGGCCCGGGTCGACTGGCCACCGGACATGGTCGGCCACGGTGACGGCATCTCGGGTCTGGTCTTCGCTGGTGGGATCTGCGCCGCTCTGCTCCAGCGCGAGCGGACCGGCGTCGCCTCGGTCGTGGACTCGTCGCTGCTGGGAACGGCAGTCTGGTTCCAGGGGATGGCGCTCATACGGGCCCAGAGCGGTGAGGAACCGGCCCGGACGCTCGCACCTGCCAAACGCCCGCTTTCCCGCGGGGGCTATCCGGGCGTGAGCCGTGCGCTTATGTCGACGTATCAGACCAAGGACTATCGCTTCTTGAGTTTGTGCTTCCTCGGTGACTCCGATCGCGACTACGGCGATCTCTGCGAGCACCTTGGGCGCCCGGACCTCGTTAACGACAGCCGGTTCGTCCATTCCGAGGAGCGGGTCGCCAACAGCGATGAGCTACTCGCGATCCTCGAGGAGATATTCGCGTCCAAAACGCTGACGGAGTGGAACGAGATCCTTGTCACCGCGAAGGGTGCCTGGTGTGCGGGCCAGACCCCCGGGGAGATCTTCGATGATCCCCAGATTCTGGCGAACGGCTTCGTGCGCTACGTTGATTATCCCGGTGGCGGCGTAAAGCTCCCGATCCCCCCCATCCTCTTCGACGAGGAGGGCGGCGACCCGCCGGTCGCTCCCGATTTCGCCGAACACACCGACCAGGTCCTGGCGGGACTCGGCTGCTCCACCGAGGAGATCGCCCGGCTCCGGGCCGGCGGGGTTGTCGTATAAGCGAAGGTCATTCGAGGGAATGGAGATGCGACATGGGCCGCCTTGAGGGCAAGCGCGCGATCGTCACGGGAGGGGGTGGCAACATCGGTTCTACCACCTCGAGAGTACTGGCGAGTGAGGGCGCGAAGGTTCTGGTCGCTGATGTTTTCGCCGAAGCGGCGGAGGCGTGTGCTGAGGACATCCGCAACGCCGGCGGAGTTGCCGTGGCCTACGAGCTCGACCTGGCCGATGAAGCGTCCATCACCGGGATGATGGACGCGGTTGAGGCCGCGTTCGGTGGTCTGGATATTCTGTTCAACAACGCCGCGGCAACGCTTATCGCCCGCGTCGACGATGGTGGTATTGCCGACATGGACCTGCAGATTTGGAACACGACCATGGCGGTCAACCTCACCGGCGCAATGATTGCCAGCAAGTTTGCCATCCCGTTGATGAAGCAAAGTGGGGGCGGGGCCATCGTCAACACATTGTCCGGATCGGCGAGCTCAGGGGCCCCCCGACAGTCGGCCTACCTGATATCAAAGGCCGGTCTGGCGCAGCTTACGAGAGCCATCGCCACCCAGCACGGGCGCGACGGTATCCGCTGCAATGCCGTAGGACCAGGATTCACCGTTAGCCCCGATCCAAACCGTCAAGGAGCGGCGAAGCTCTCCGATGACCAGCTGATGAAGCGGAATTTGATCGGGCGGCTCGGCCAGCCCGAGGACATCGCCAACGCGGTGCGCTTCTTAGTGTCCGACGAGGCATCCTTCATCACCGGACAGATCCTTGTTGTTGATGGCGGCGCATCCGCCCACGGTGGCGACTACGCGCCAAGCTCGACGTAGCGGTGTGAAACTCTTCGGTATCGACTGACCGGTGGAAGACGACGAACGGGTTCGGGCCGCTCGCCTTTTGGACGCACAGAGCGCGGCGGAGGAGCTGTTCACCGCCATCGGCGGGGAGGGGATCTTGCGGCCGGGTGTGTGGGACAGCGAGGCGAGTCGCGCCGTGACCGAGCTGGCGGCGGACCGGTTCGACGTCGAGCGGCATTGGCACAAGCGGATCGTGCGGTCGGGTCCGAACACCTTGCAGCCATATACCGTCGACCCTCCAGATCGGGAGATGACCGATGATGACATCGTGTTTGCCGACTTCGGCCCAGTTTTCGACGGGTGGGAGGCCGACTTCGGACGGACCTGGGTGCTGGGCGACGACCCGACCAAAGTCCGGCTGCGAGATGATCTGGCGCCGGTGTTCGCCGCCGGCAAGGCGTTCTTCGAAGCCCGGCCGGAGGTCACGGCCGCGGACCTGTACACCGAGGTGGTCCGTCTGGCCGCAGAGCGGGGCTGGGAGTTCGGCAACATGCACTGCGGCCATCTGGTGGGTGAATTCCCCCATGAGAACATGGAGGGTGGCCGTCCCGACTCGCTGATCTGCGCCAGCAATCACCGGCGGCTGCGAGGCTCGGATCCGTCTGGCCGGGTCGGGCACTGGATCCTGGAGGTGCACCTGGTGGACCGGGCACGGGAGATCGGCGGCTTCTTCGAGGAACTTCTCAGCTTGGGTCGTGACGCGGCCCAGCCGTAGCGGAGGTGAGATGGGGTCCGTCTCCCTATCGATAATTACCAGGCGCCCAGTCCACCCGAAGTCTGACTGAACCGGGCCCGGTCGATGTCGGGTGACGTTCTGAAATCATGGCTCGAGAGCATTGGAGAGTCCCTCGAGGTCCGCCACGGTGACCGTGAGGGCCGAGTGCCCGCTGCGCTTCAGAGTCGAAGGGACCTTCTCGCGGAAATGCACGCACACACCGGCTTCTCTGTTCGTGCCAAACGTGAGCCCATCATCGACAAATGAGCGTCTGGCTCCGATGGCGGTCCACCAGCGGTAGCCCCGGGTCACGTGGGCGCGCTCGATGTTCGACATTGTTGTCTCGAGTTTCAGGAACCCATAGGTCGCAACAAACGAGTTCTCCGACAGAGAAACGCCATCTTTCGATGGTCTCAGACCGAACGGAGCCCACATGAAAATGAACCGGTGGTCGACCGCGTACTTGAACAGGCGATTCATAACGAGGGTTCCCCCTGTATGTTCTTCCAGGCGGCCGTCTCTGTCGGGGCGGTGTTGGCGCCGAGCGTGATGGGCCGCTGACTGGCAACGATCAGCCACCGGTCCGCCCCGGGGAGGTCCTGGGCGAAGGCATCGTGGACAGTAGCATGGACGAGAACGACGGTTGGCTGCGGCATGTCGCTCCTTTCTCAGCTCCGCCGGTGCCGGCAATTCACGTCGAGGTTAGGGCGCCGAAGCTTCGCGCCGCGCTACTGCCGAATCTGGGGTTCGCTTACCGTCCAGCCGCGACGACGAAGCTCGACGGCGAGCCTTTCGGCAGGGACGTGGCGAATGATCTGCTCTTGCGCCGTGACCTGCGGCGCAGGGACCGCGACCGGGCTGCCGGCCCCGGCCTCCATGTCTTGTAGCCGATCGATGAGTGCTGTCGCCTCCTCGCGAGTGAACTTGCCTGCAGCCTGGCGCTGGGTGAAGCCCATCGGGCCTCGCGCGTCCCGGAAATCGGTATGGCCGGCCTCCTTTAGGAGGCTAAGCAGCTCCTGCACCTGCTTCGGGGAGGCTGGAGGACCTGAAGCTTGACCGAACGCCATGGCAGACAGTCTGACCGATGTGCCGCTGCAGCCGTTGCCGACGGCGGGTCGGTCCGCTGCGGCTGCGTCGGAATCCCTTGCCAAACGCCGCGGTCGACAGGCCCGATAGGTTCTCTCAGGCCGGTTTGCCGGCGATCCAGAGCCCGCGGCCGACCGCGTCGAGACCGTCGGGATCAAAGCGAGCCACGACACCCGCGGCACGGAACGCCCGGTCGAAATCCGCCTCGGTGAACATGCGGAGTCGGTGCGCCTCGACGTAGTAGTCGATGCCGTCGGGTCGGGCTACCAGGTGATGCATGTCCAACACGGACACGTTGTCCTCCCGGCCCGGGATGCACATGCGGGCCACCTTCAGGTCCGGGTCGTTGACGGAGTAAGTGACGATCCCGAAAGAGCGGTAGGCGTCGGGCCGGAGCCAGGGCTCGATCATCAGCGTTCCTCCCGGCTTCAGGAGGCGGGCCATCTCGCCGATCGCGGTGATGAGCTCGTCGGTGCTCGACAAGTAGGCGATGGAACTGTGCAGGCATATAATGACGTCGAACGATGCCGCTTCGCCTGAGTCGGCGCCAGCTCTGACGATCGATCCGAGGACGAGCATGTTTCCCTGGCGCAGCGGGATGCCGGGACCGAGGCGATCGACGGCGGCGGCCAGTTGGACCTCGCTCAGATCGACGCCCGCCACCGACGCGAACTCCCCGGCCAGCTGCTCCAGATGTCGACCCGTGCCGCACCCCACATCCAGGAGCGACATCGATTTCGGATCCTCGCCCCCACTCGCTTGCCGGACGAGCTCGAGCACCTTGGCCGCGCCGCCGGCGTAGTCGTGGTCCTTGGCGTAGACGGCGTCGTAGACCTGCGCGGATCCGGGATGGGAGTAGGGTTGGGCCATCGGAACTCCTGGTGTCGGGTGGTCAGCATTCGCTTAAGGGCTACTCCGACCGCAGCTGGTGGTCTTTAGAGTTGAGCGGGTTCAGCGCCGGCGGCCGTGAGCCTGCTCTTGGTTTCGTTCAGAAGGTCCTCGGGGAGAGCACCACTGGCAGCGGCGGCCAGGTTGTCGCGCAGATGCCCGATGCTGCGTGTGCCGATGATGGTGGTGTCGAGGTCGGGGTGCGACAGCGTGAAGCGCAACATGAACGCCGTGCGACTCATACCGTCGAGCAGCTCGTCGAGTCTGGCCGTGTCCCAGTAATCGCGCATGGTGTCGTTGGAGACCATGTAATAGCGCCGGCCTTCCCAGTCGTCGGGGACCCCCCGGGCCACGCCGCCGCGAATTACGATGCCCATCCCCGCGTCAGAAGCCCGACTAATGATGTCTTCATGCTCGCGTTGTAGCGCTGAGTAGGGAATCTGGAAGGCGTCGAAGACGCCCATATCGATCTGCTCGTTGAGGGTGGGAAGGACTGCGGAAACTCCAACGAAGCGTACCTTGCCCTCATCCCGCAACGCCAGGGCCTCGCTCAGCGCCCCCTCGGCATCGAACTCCTCCCGGCTCAAGCTGCGGTGGAACTGCACCAGGTCGAGGTGGTCGGTCTTGAGCATTCGCAGGCTGTGTTCGACACCATTACGGATGTTCTCGGCGGTGTGCACGTGCTCGGCACCCATCCCGGCGCCGGGCACGCAGCCGCATTTCGATGCCAGAACATATTCCGAGCGGCGGTGTGCGATTAGCTTGCCGATCAGCTCCTCGCTACGACCGTAATCGATTGACGTATCGATGAAGTTAATCCCCTCGTCGAGGACGGTGTTGAGGAGCCGGCTGGCATCTTCGTCGCTGATCTCTGGACCCGTGGGCGCTCCCCGCAGCTCCATGGCGCCGAACCCGAGGGTCGTGACCTCCAGGCCGGTTCGACCAAGGGTACGCCGCTCTATCCCTGCCATCCTCGCACCTCCTGGTAAGGGTTGGTCCCGCCATAGGTTGGGTACGGTGACCTACCGGAGTGTCTAGCGCAGCCTGCGCCGGCAAGCGAACTTCCCATCCCAGGTTCAGTTGGTGACCTCGGCGTTTCCGAAGAGTCGAGTGTCCTCGAAGCCTGACGGGCCCACCGCCGCCTGGCGGGCGGCTAGGTGGAAGGGAGGTAGGTCACTTCGCGGTTGGCGTCGTTGTACATTTCGGAGACGATGGGCCAGGCGCCGTCGGGCTGGCGGTGCAGCACTCGCAGGGAGTGGTTATCCCGTTCGGGGATGGTGCGGCCGCCGACGAGCTTCTGGCCGGCGACCCGAATGTGGGCGGAGACCAGTACCACCTCGGGGGTGAGGACCCGGATGGCCACCTCGGGGGGCGCTTCGAGGTTGCCGGCGTTGAAGTTCTCGTCGGCGAAGAGGCCCCGGAGGTAACTGAGGATCTGGTCGCGTCCTTTTTTGACCGTGCCGAAGGCGTTGACCCAGTCGGCGTCGGCGCTGTAGATGCCGGCCAGCTGGTTGACGTCGCGAGCTTGGAAGCCTGAGGAGAGGGCGAGGAGGTTTGTGACGATGGCGTCCTGGTCGGCTTGGGGCAGCGACGAGAACTCGATGGGATGGGTCATGTTCTGTTCTCCTTTTGTGGTCGTGGGGTCTGCCAGGATGGAGGAGTCGACATCGATGATCCGTTCGAGGCAGGCCAGGAGGTCCATGACTCCGTGGAAGTCGCGTCGTTCGACGCGGCCGGCCGGTCGGACGGTCCCGGCCAGGTGTCCCTGGGCTGATCGGGCGACGTCGACGATGATCTCCATGGCCCCATCATGAGATAGCGGCCGCCGGCTTTCCCCAGGGAAAACCCCTAGTTATCGGGTGGAGAGATAGTTGCGCAGTTGACGGCGTGAGGTGACTCCGAGCTTGGCGAACACGTTGCGCAGGTGATATTCGACGGTCTTGTCCCCGATGTACAACTCGGCGGCTACTTCCCGGTTGGTCAACCCTTTGGCCACCAAGGCCACCACATCGCGTTCCCGTTCGGTGAGGTCGAGCGGAGAGCGGGACCCCTCGGGGGCGGCGGGAATACCAGCAGCGGCCAGATCGGCTTCGACCCGTTTCAGGAACGGCTCGGCGCCGACCGCGGCGAGGAGGTCGTGGGCGGCATGCAGCTCGTACAGAGCGGGACGGCGCCGGCCCTGGGCCAGCAGGACCCGACCCAGGGCATGGTGCAGGTTGGCCCGATCGAGAAGCGGGTCGTCAGGGCCCATTAGCGCCACGGCTTCGGCCAAGCCGGCCGCCCCGGCACCGGCATCGCCGTTGGCCAGGCAGAGCTGGGCCCGCGCCCCGGTGATACGGGCGGTCAGGTCCAGCCCGCGTTCGTGAGCCGCCGACTCGAGCCGCCCGACATGGGTCTTGGCTTCCTCGAGGTGTCCGCAGGCGATCAGGGCCGTGATCAGGGTGGGCCACCATCCGAGCGAGGTCGCCATCGGGATGATCCGCCCGTCTTCCACCAGCGGGCCGAGGGCGTTCACGATCCGGGCCGGCTCATCCGCCGCCCGGCCCAAAGCGGCCTCGGCGATACGAGCGGTGAAGACGGCCTCCGCCGTACCCAGGCTGGCCGCGGCCGTGTTGGCTGCAGCCACGTGCTCGGTCGCCAGCGCCCAATGCCCCCGGTCGGCGAAGAGACGGCCCAGCGCGGCGTGGGCCTGCGCCTCCATCCAGATTCGTTGCTGGTCTGACACCAACGAGAGGGCCAGATCGGCGTGGACCATCGCATCGTCCCAGTCGCCGAAGCTCAGCAGTAGCTGGGCCAGCTGCAGGTGAGCGCGTGGCAGCTGGGCGGCCGCTGCGCCCTGACGAGCCAGGCGGATGGCCACCCGCAGATCGGCGATCCCGGCAACGATGCGGCCGGCGTAAAAGCCGAGCGTTCCCCGCACGATGAGCAGGTCCGTGTCGGCCGCTGCGACCCCCTCGGCCGGCTGGGGCAGCCGTTCGGCCAACCGGGCCAGGCCAGCTCCGGCCCCATGGGCGCTGGCTTCTCCCACCGCCAACGCAAACCACGCCGCCCGCTCGCTCTCGGCGTCCGCCGGACCCAGAGAAAGCGCCAATCGGCCGGCCTCGATCGCCTGCGCGGCCCGGTCGTAAGTGCAATAGAGCGCTCCCAGCTGGGTGAGGGCCGCCAACGCCACCGGGTCGTCGGTGTCGGCCCCATCAAGACGGGAGGCCGCCTCGAGCAGCCAACTCTCGGCCAGCGCGCTCTCGCCTTGCTCCCATGCCAGCATGCCGAGCACCAGGCTTCGCCGCCGGCTTTCTTCGCACCGTTCCACCCGGTCGCGTAGCTCCGCCGCCCGGGAGACCTGTCCGTCGGCGATCAACAGGCGGCCCGCGTCGAGCAGATGCGTTTCGGCGGTGGGACGGTCTGACCCCAGAGTTGACGCCCAAATCAGATATCGGGCGGCGAGGGAGCGAGCCCCCCTGCGCTCTTCCCGCCCAGCCCTGTTCGCCAACTCTGTGGCCAGACTGTCGTCGACGCCGTCGGCGGCCGCCACCCGGTGGGCCAGACTCGATCCGGCATCGAGCATCTGAGCGGCCGCCCCATGCAGGCTTCGCCGCCGAGCCGGAGACAGGTCCCGGTACAGGGCAGCGCGGTACAGGGGGTGACAGAAAGCGACGGGTCCCTGCGGGTCGTCCGGCGTCCAGGTGACCCACCCGGTGGCGAGCAGACCATCGAGCGCCTCGGCCGGTCGACCAACCCCACCCACCCGTCCGGCAACCGAGAGTGGGACCGGCTGGCCGATCACGCTCAGGGCCTCGGCCAGACCGCGTGTCTCGGCCGGCAGCTCAGCCAGTCCGGCCACGATGGTGGCCTCCAGACTGCGCGGCACCGGCAGGTCCCGGTCAGACGCGAGTAGTCGCGCCTGGGGTACCTCCCGAAGCAGAGTGCGGACATACAGGGGATGGCCGCCGGTATGGGCGTGAAGCCGCTCGGCCGCCCGGCGGGTCAACGACAGGCCGGCCCGCCGGCCCATCTCCGCCACATCGTCGGGTCCCAAACCGCCCAACACCAACCGGCGACACCGAGGGTTATCAACACAGAAGCGATCCCACCCGTCATCGCTGCTGGCGTCAGGCCGGGAGGTCACCACCATGACCACGGCCTCTCGATCCAGCCGCTTCGCCGCGGTGAGCAGGGCCAGGCGAGACCCCCGATCTGCCCAGTGCAAATCCTCGACGACCACCAACGTCGGCCCGGAACCTTGGGTTTCCCCGAACCGACCGAGCAGCGCCAGACCAGCCGCGAACGGCCCGTCGCCGCCGTCCCCCCCGACCTGTCCGATCACAGAGAAAGGACGGTCCGCACTGTGCTCGTCGCCCGCCATCCGCAGCACTGAAACCGTCGGGCTGAGCCCGGCAATGACCGCAGCGAGGAGGGAAGTCTTTCCGGTTCCCGCCTCCCCCTCAATCCAAATCAGGCCAGCACCCTGACTGCCGGCGTCCGCGATCACGGCGCGTGCTAGGCCGAGCTCGGCGTCCCGACCGACGAACCCATCCCCGCCCGACAGACCGGACAACTCGGTCACCGAACAACCATATTCAGTCCTGGTCTCCGACTCCAAGTTACTCCGGTTCCAGGGCAGTACTCACCCTCCGCCTGATACGGCACTGGTCGTCTTCAGCGCCGTACCCGGCCGAGATGAATCGGGATGGTCGGGGCGGTCTAGCGCCGTTCCCGCTCCCGCTGCCTTTCTCGTTCCCTCCCACTGGGGGTGACCCGACCAAACTCAGACTCTAGTGGTCCGGACGCATGTATGGAACCCGCCGTGTCGAATCAATCGAACTCTGTTCGTGCACCAGGCCAAACTGGACTCAACAGGCAGAGCAAGCGGGACCTGAAGGGTGACCTCGACAGTCCGAAGGCGGACTCAATCACCCCGACGGGGTGGCGCACCACCGGCTGATAGGTGTCACCATGGCCAGACAGGAACAAACGCGAGAAGAGATCCACCCATGACATAGGGCCTGTCGAGTACGTCATCGTCGGCCTCCTCGAGAACAACTTCTGGGGCAAGATCGCCCCAAGCGCTGGCCGATGCGGCCAAATTTGCTTTTCTACCTGGTTGAGCCTCATGGATAGTCGGGTTAGAGCCAGGTTTGTTTGCCGTCTGTTTACCAGTCGTTCGCTTAGGGCCCGCCACGAAACAACTTGACGCAATTCTCTTGTAAACATGCATGTCGTGGCACAGGACCTGTTCCAAGTTGTTTCGTGGCGGGCCCTTAGTCAGCAGTTTGTTTACCGAGGAAGGATGGATGGGTGATGGGTGCGGAATCTGAGCGGGTAGATGGTTTCGGGAAGTTGGAGGATGGGCTGCGTCAAGCCAGTGATTGGTATCTGTGGGGTCCGTATGTGAGTGAGCGCCAGTGGGGCACGGTACGGGAGGACTACAGCGCGGATGGCGAGGCGTGGGACTACCTGCCGCATGAACGGGCTCGGTCTCAGGCGTACCGTTGGGGCGAGGACGGTCTGGCTGGCTTTTGCGATGTGGAGCAGCGACTGTGCCTGGGCTTGGCGTTGTGGAACGGCCGTGATCCGATATTGAAGGAAAGGGCCTACGGCCTGACCGGGGCGGAGGCTAATCACGGCGAGGACGTGAAGGAGTATTGGTGGTATCTGGACGCCCTTCCGAGCCATGCCTGGAATAGGTGGCGCTACCACTACCCCCAGGTGGCTTTTCCGTACGAGGACCTGCGCCAAGAGAACGGCCGCCGCGGCAAGGGAGATCCGGAGTACGAGTTGCTCGATACCGGCGCGTTCGACGGGGACCGCTACTGGATCGTGGAGGTCCATTACGCCAAGGCCGATCCGCGCGACCTGCTCATGTCGATCCAGGTCACCAACGCCGGGCCCGACACCGAGACGCTGCATGTGTTGCCCACGGCGTGGTTTCGCAATACCTGGTCGTGGGACCTCAACGCGCCCAAGCCCGAGATGGCTGCCACCGGCCGGGCGGAGGTTGGAATCGGTCACCCATTCCTCGGCGAGATAGAGTTGATCGGCGGTCCCGGGCCCGACGAGGCGGAGCCGGCACTCCTGTTCTGCGAGAACGAGACCAACCACGGCCGGCTCTACGGGGTGGCGTCGAGCCCGCCCTTTGCCAAGGATGGGATCAACGACCATGTGGTGGGGGGTGCCGCCACCGTCAACCCCGAAGGTCGGGGCACGAAGTGTGCCTTTTGGTACCAGGTGACCGTAGAACCGGGAGCCACCGTCGAACTGCATCTGCGTCTACGCCCCAGGGCAGCGAGCCCCAAGGCGTCGGCGGCGCTGGGCAGCGGGTTCGACAAGATCATGCTGGCCCGGCGGGCCGAGGCCGACGAGTTCTATGCCGACTTGACCCCGAAGGCGGCGTCGGCCGACGAAGCACTAGTGATGCGTCAGGCCTTCGCCGGGATGCTCTGGAGCAAGCAGCTGTACTACTACGATGTGGCCCGCTGGCTGGACGGAGACCCGACTCAGCCCCGCCCGCCCGATTCGCGCCTGTCGGGTCGCAACTCCCGGTGGCGCAACTTCGATGCCTTCGACATCATGTCCATGCCCGACAAGTGGGAGTACCCGTGGTTCGCGGCGTGGGACCTGGCTTTCCACTGTGTGGCGTTGGCCCACGTGGACCCGGCGTTTGCCAAGTACCAGCTCATTCTCTTGTGCCGGGAGTGGTTCCAGCATCCCAACGGTGCCCTGCCGGCTTACGAATGGGACTTCGGCGACGTCAACCCCCCGGTTCAGGCGTGGGCGGCCTTGGAGGTCTTCGCCATCGACGGCGGCCGTGACATCGACTTTCTGAGCCGCGTCTTCGACAAGCTTCTGGTCAACTTCACCTGGTGGGTCAATCTCGAAGACACCAGCGGCAGCAACCTGTTCGAAGGCGGCTTCCTGGGCTTGGACAACATCGGGCCGATCGACCGGTCCCACCTTCCCGTCGGCGGCACGTTGGAGCAGTCTGACGCCACCGGTTGGATGGCCGCCTACGCCTTGGCCATGGCCGGCATGGCGGCCATGTTGAACCGCAGCGGCCAGCGGCCCGGAAGCGATCTCGTCGTCAAGTTCATAGAGCACTTCGCCGCTATCAGCGAGGCCATCGACACCCAAGGGCTGTGGGACGACGCCGACGGGTTGTTCTACGACCGGCTGGTCACCCCGGACGGAACCAAGGTACCGGTGAAGGTCCGGTCGATGGTCGGCATCATCCCCACCCTGGCGGCCGCGGTCGTCGACGAGCCGATGCTGGAGCGAAGTCTGATAGTCGCCAAAGAGTTCCCCCGGCTCCTGCGGCGAGAGGGGCTCGAGGACGCAGACAAGCTGGCCGGGGCCGGACTGTTGAAGGGGGAACCAGGCGGCCGCACAATGCTCCTCGGGGTGGTCGGCATCGACCGCTTGGAGAGGATATTCGCCAAGCTGTTCGATGAGAACGAGTTCCTTTCCCCCTACGGTCTGCGAGCCATCTCCGCCTACCACCGCGACCACCCCTACGAGTTGAATGTCGAGGGCATTCGGGCCACCATCGACTACGAGCCGGCCGAATCGACCACCGCCATGTTCGGCGGGAACTCCAACTGGAGGGGACCCCTGTGGTTTCCTCTCAACTATCTGGTGCTCGAGGCGCTGGAACGCTACCACCGCTTCTTCGGCGAGGAGTTCCAGATGGAGTACCCGACCGGGTCGGGCCAAAAGCTGACACTCGGCCAGATCGCCCAGGACCTGCGCCAACGCTTGATCTCGATCTTCCTGGTCGACGGGGACGGCCGGAGGCCCTGCTTCGGGGGCGTCGATCGGCTGCAGCACGACCCGGCCTGGAAGGACAACCTGGTGTTCAACGAGTACTTCCACGGTGACAACGGCGCCGGCCTGGGCGCTTCTCACCAAACCGGCTGGACCGGCGTAGTGGCTGATGCCATTCGCCGCCGCCACGGCGAGGTGGCGTCTCTCGGCGACGCCCTCCGCGCCGTCGGCCAGGGCAAGGGCCCAAGTTGACCAGCCTGGCTGCGTCGATCACCACCGCGTTGCCCGGTCGCCCATCCCCGCTGGGCGCGACGCCCTGGAGAGCGGCACCAACTTCGCGGTTGCATCCGGGTGCGCCCGTCGATGGCGAGGCCGAGGCGGTCGGCCCTATCCGGGTTGTCGACCCGGCCGATGAAGTCGTCCATGTCCCGGTAGCCCTCATCCGAACCCGGTGACGACAAGCACAGTTGAATGGTTCGGCGTTGAGGCGCGGAGACTGGCAACAGGGCAGGAGGCCCTGGCGAGGTGGGACAAGATGGGACAATAAAAGGGAAGGAGGGATCGTACGTAGTGAGAGCTGGACTGAGGGCTCGACACGCGTTCGGTGTCATCACCGCCGTCGCCCTCCTCGCTGGGTGTAGCAGCAGCAAGCCTCCAGCGCCTGTGGCGCCGCCCGTGGTCGCAGGGATACAACTGCCCGTGTTTGAGAAATCCAGTTCGCCGCAGCCCGGTCCTGCGTCGGTTGTGCCGATAAGGGTCGTCAGTCACGGGGCTGTGATCGTGGCCAATGTCTGCATCGGCGGCGAAGGGCCATTCCCGTTCCTGGTGGATACCGGAGTATCTACAACTCTCGTGGATTCGAGCCTTGCGGCGCGGCTTGACCTCGCCCTCGTTGACGGGCCTCGGACTGTTTCGTCATTCACCTGCAAGCGGCAGATGCTCGGAAAGGTGCAGCTTCCTGAGCAAACGGTCGGCAGCAACTTCACTCCCCCCGGCACCGTCGGGGGGATCGGTTCCGGGACCCTGATGAACTACAACCCCGTGCTCGTTGACTTCACCGACGGCGAACTCTTCCTCGGCCAAGGCAAGCAGGCGCAGTCGGCCGGGCCAGAACGTGCCATCTCAAGCGGGTGACCTCGGCTGATTGGTCCATGGCCAGGAATACGGATTCGGCCCGGAGGATGGAGTTGTGCTTCTGATCACCATCCCCGCCGGTGAGCCGGTGGGGGCGTATGGTCGGGAGTCCTGGGTCTCGGTCTGCGGAACCCCTACCGGCTGACCCTGTCAACGATCTGAACCCCAGCACCTTACGAATGCCGCGCCGACCGCACCTGTTCGACCGCTAGGGTCGTTCGTCCACTTCCCGAGTTCAGGTGCGTACTGTACCGAGCTGATCCACAAGCGTCGCCAGGCGCTGGTCGTAAAAGTCTGGGCGCAGCCTGCCGGCCTGGGAGAGTGTCGCCAGGCCATGAAGAGCGCTCCAGACGACCTCGGTAAACGTCTCTAGGTCGCGGTCGCCAGCCAGGGGCGCCAGAGCTTCACGTAGCTCGGCAAAGCCGGCATGCAACAAAGCTGGCGTGTCGGATTGCGCGAACGTCAGATCGACCTTCAGGGTGAACATGGCCTCGTAGAGGGCTGGGTTCGCTCTGGCAAACTCCATGTAGGCGCGGGCGACCGCTCGCAGTTCGACGTCGCTCGCACGGGCCCTCCTGCGGGCCTTGTGCAACAGGGCGGCCAGTTCGCCGAACCCCTGGAGGGCCACTGCGCTGACGATAGCGTCCTTCCCCTCGAAGTGGCTGTAGAGGACCGGCTGGCTGTATTCGATGCAATCCGCCAATCGGCGGGTGGTGACCGACTCCCAGCCTTCGGCCTCAGCCAGCTCCCGAGCGGCGTTGACGATGACCTGGCGCCGCTGGGCTCGCTCGCGCTCTCGGCGCTCCAGTCTGGTCATGCAGATAATCGTAGCATTGCTAGAAGAACTAGCGGAGTTGACATCTTACGCTAGAATAGCTAGCATTGACAACAACCCCCCGGGGTCCCTACCACAAGGGAGATCCCAAAAGCGCCTCTATCCGGATCGCCCGCACGAGCACGAGTTTTCGGCGTGACGCAACAACTATCGGACAGGCCCTCGCAGAGGCTAGGAGCCTGATGTCAAGAATCCAAAAGGAGAATCACCATGACAGACAGCCACACTGATGGGCGCACGCTTGCCTCGCGTTACCTCAAGGGGCTGAACAACCACGATCCCGATGCCGTCGACGGCTTCGTGGCCGTCGACTACATCAACCACAATCCGTTCGTGGAAGACGGACGCGAAGCCAACCGCGCCTTTTGGTCGAGCTTCTTCGCGGCGTTTCCGGACATCGAGGCGACAATGGACGATCTGGTGGTGGCCGGAGATCGCGTGGTTGGACGATTCACCTACCGCGGCACTCACGCTGGCCCCTTCTACGGCATGGCCCCAACCGGGAACGCGATCGAGATGCGCTCCATCGACATCTGGCGGACCCACAACGGCGAGTTCGCGGAGCACTGGGACGAACTCAACCTTCTCGACCTCTTCCAGCAAATCGGTATGATTCCGCCGCTCGACCTCGGAGATACTGAGAGCACGACGTGACCGCGCTCAGCCAGCTGCTGATTTTGGTGTCCGTGCTGGCCTGCGGGATCATCTACGGAACAGACGTGTTCTCGGCGATCGTTCTGCGTCCTGCACTGGCCCTGGTGGACGACCGGACCCTGGTATCCACCATGGGCCGAGTGCACGACTTTGGCGACCGGAGGCTGCGGGTACCAGGGATAGCGGGGATCGGTACCGCTATCGCGGGAACTGCCGCGGTCGCTTGGGCTGGGCACTCGGGCGCGACTATCGCTGGCGCGGTCGCGGTGGTCGCATTGGCCGTCTGGCTCATCATTTACGCTCGAATCAGTGCCAACATCAACTCCCGACTTACCGCCGCCTCTCAACGAGGAGAACTTCCGTCTGATGTCCGGCAGCTTCAACGGCGATGGGACAGCGTCATCACCGCACGTTCCGGGCTGCAAATGCTGGCCATCCTGGCGCTGTGCACCATGCTCATAACCACCTGAGCCAGCCCTGCCGCCGAGGCTCGGATACTCGCAGGACGCCCGAGGTGCCCTTCGGCACTTTTAATGGGCTGAGGACGCTCGGCTTATGGAGCGCCCCTTCTGACGCGGTGGGTTATTCGCAGAAGGGGACTTACTTGAGCCCCTACGGGCTTGTGGATGGTGGTGGCAGCCTGGGAGAGTCGAAGGGTCGACCAGAGGGGGGCGGGGCGGCAGCTTCGGCCAACTGTCGCATCCTTTTGATTTCGGCTGGTGACATGTTGGGGTCGCTCTTCTTCCACTGGACGAGGTCGGCCAGGAGCTGACTGGCGGATCCTTGGTCGACCCCGCCGAGGAAGCTGTTGATGAGCGCTGAGCGGGCGTATTCGATGGGCCGCCGTTTCCAACGTGAGGTCGGTATCTCGCCGCCGACCAGGAGCAGCCAGGCCAGGCCGACGTCGGCGGCGGGATCTCCTTTGGCGGCGTTGGTCCAGTCGATGACGACTGGCCCAGCTGGTCCCACGATGACGTTGAGGGGGTGCAGGTCGAAATGCACCAGTCGGTCGCCTCGCCCGACGGGGGCCAAGGGGACGAAGTCGGGTGCTGGGATGTCGTGGAGGTGGCGGTGCAGATCGGCGAGGATGGTGCCGTAGCGACGGATGTTCCACGGGCGTCGCTCGATCGCTGCGACCATGGAAGGCCCGTTGATTCGTTCGAGGACCAACTCGGTGCCGTCATCGGAGATTTCCTCGACGGCCGGGACCGGATAGTTGTGCTGGCGGGCGAAGTCCATGACGGCGGCCTCACGGGCCAAAGAGCGGCCCTGTCGCGAACGGCGCAGTACCAGCCCGGGACCGCACTCGAAGATGTCGCAGTCACGACCGGCTGCGACCAGCCGTCCAGGTGGCCTCATTGGAGATCCCCAAGTGGCGCGCCGCCCGTACAGCCGGTTGTGCGCTCGGCCCTCACAGGCGCGCTCGATCGGTCGGCATCCGTTTCGATGAGTAGCCGGCCCCCACCAGATCCTCAGCGCTCACCCCGGCGGCAACGGCCACTACCGGACGGCGAGCGGGTGGCGCCAGGCCGGCCGCCCTCTTGCTCTCAGCGCCCCCCGGCCCGTGAACAACCTTGTCGTCGACGACGGTCGGCCCGGTCACGGCCGCCCGGGCTCCGGCAGCAGGGCGTTGCAGATGAACTCGACCACGGTGCGCCGGGCCAGGTCGTCGTCGAAACGGGTGGCGTCGCGGCCCTCGAACCGCTTCCAGGCGAACCAGGCCACCGATTCGGTGATGATTTGCGAGGCCACTGCCATGTCGGGCAATGAGATCAGATGCCCTGACCCGGCTCTTTGTTTCAGGTACTCGGTGAGCAGATCGATCCGGCCCCGCCGCCGTCGTCCGAAATAGAGGTCCTCGAGCGTGGGGATGTCCGCCGCGCACGCCTCGATCACTGACAAGGCGCCCCTGAGCTTCTCGATCGTTGAGTACTGCTCGGCCACGACGGCCGACAACTCAGCCTCTACATCGGGTGGGGGGCCGGCTCCGACCGCCGCCTTCAACAACGGGGTGGTGGCTTGACGCCGCAACTCACGTCCTACCATTTCGACGGTAGCGTCCAGTCCGGGGTTGGCGACCGGCAGCTCAGTGAACTCTTCCATCGGTCGACCTAATCCCACGGCCAGCACCAGGTGGAGCAGCGCCTCCTTGCTCGCCACGTAGGTGTAGACCGATCCGGTAGACACACCGGCTTCGACTGCCACTTCGGCCATCCTGGTGCGTCGATAGCCGGCCCGGCCGAAACATGCCGCCCCGGCCCCGGCGAGGTCCCTAAGGCGGGTCTCAGTAACCCCACTCATGATGACCTGAGTATCTACTGAATGAACGGTTCAGTCAAGAGGGCCGACTACGACATGTCCCCCCCGACTGTGTTTCTCCTGCCGACGATGAAGAACACCAGCTCCGACGTACGGATCCTCGAACAGGAGCACCCGCCGCGGTGAGCGGCCCCATGGCCGCGGCGTGAGGGGAGGGGTTGTCAGGCCCTCCCCCGCACGACCCATGACGGCTCAGGTAGCGACGGCTCTAGGCCCTCGGCTTACCTCGGACGTTTACGGTGACAGTGGAGGTGAAGCCGGACCCGGTGCCCACGGCGGAGAAGACGTTCTTACCATCGGGCGTGCCTGCCGGCACTTGGGCGGCAAGGGCGACGTCGCCGTCGCTGTTGGCGATGGCACTACCGATCGGTGTGCTGCCCAGCGTGAACGCCACGCTTTCGCCGCTGCGGTAGCCAAAGCCGGTCAGAGCCACCACAGTGCCGGCGGTCACGCTCCCGTGTGGGTTGATCTTGAGGATGCCGGGGTGGGAGAGGGCCCGGAACTCGGCGCAGGGATCACCTTGCACACCGGCCGGTGGGGCCGGGGTCACACCTGTCGCCACGTTCGGGTCGAAGACAGTGATTTTGGCGAAGTCGTCGGGGCCGAGCACGGCGTTGTTCGGGTCGGAGACCGCAAACTTGAACGACGTTGAGGCTGTCATGGCGGGCGTGGTGCTGCCGGTGACGGGGATCTCCACG
Organism: uncultured Actinomycetota bacterium; assembly: GCA_963783945.1. Lineage (GTDB taxonomy): Bacteria > Actinomycetota > Acidimicrobiia > Acidimicrobiales > Palsa-688 > CAWAPS01. The sequence continues at coordinate 346,677 of CAWAPS010000002.1, read as the reverse complement.
TCCTGGCAGGTCTGGCCCGGCTCGAACGTGAGGGGCGACATGGCCAGACCGACGGCGCCGGTGGCCGAGCCGATCACCGAGAGATACGTCGTGATCGGCGTCCTGGACGGCTTGTTCAGATAGACCGCAACCTGGGCCGTGCCGGGGCCCGTACCCTCGCTGACGTTGGTCGACGCGACGTTCACCGTCGGGCGGGTCTGCACGGTCGTGGTGCCGAGGGCCTTGTTGTCGAAGGTCAGGTCCTGGAAGTACTCACCACCGGCAGTGGTTGGGTCCACGGTCGTGAAGCTCACGTTGGTGATGTGCGACAGGCCCAAGCCGGCGGCGGCCAGGGTAGCGGTGGGGACGTGCACCTGCTGGAGGACCAGCTTGCCGTTCGGCCCCAGGTCACTGGAGGTGCTTCCCGGCATACGGGTGACGGCCCACTTGTTGAACGCCGAGACCAGCGAGCTCCAAGAGTGGCCCTCGCTGTCGGAGACCGAAAGCCTCAGGTCTGTGCTGCCGACCACGCTCTCGTCGGGGGACATGTTCACCGTCAGCTCCTGGTAGCGCGACACGTTCTGCTTGGCCGCCGGCAGGTCCACGCTGAGGGTGCCTAGAGCGGTCGGCGGGTTGCCCCCGGTTCCGGGTGTGACCGTCCAGGTGAGATGGGTCATCTGGTTCAGCGGGACGTTCGGGGCGAAGCTGGCTGGGGTCCAGTACGGCTCCTGCGAGCTGGAGGCCACCCCTGTGGTGCAGAAGGGCAGGAGCACCGGGACGGTTCGCCCGTCCCGGTCGGCGCAGACCGTTGCCGTCGCGGTGCCGCTGGTGCCGATCAACGGGCTGGTGGAGGCGAACGAGGCGATGTCGTCGCGGTCCACCGCCGGCTCGGTGGCCACCGTCCGCACGTCGGCCTCCGAGGGTCCTTCCACCCAGGTCGTGGTGGCGGGGTTCGGGCTGCTGGGAATGGTGATGGACCCGGGGCCGTTATTGCTGAAGTCGGTGATCGACGGTGGCTCCGCGCCTGACCCGTCGAACATCGGCAGGAACTGTTTCTGGCCGTCCAGGGTTAGCTCGAACCAACCCGACACGTAGGCCGCCCCGACCTGGTACTGGTCGGCGGGGGTGAGGCGGCTGGTGCCAGTTGCCTGCTCGCCGCACACCGGGTCGGTCGCCGACTGGCGGCCGGCTGTCCAGTCGTCGGAGGAGCCGGGCGTGGGCGGCGTCCAGTCCTGGTTGTAGAAATCGTGGTCGGTTCCCATGACCCAGATGTCCGAACGCAGGACGTTGTCGGCGAAGGCACCCTTCGAGTCGGCGTAGAAGTGCTGACCCTGCTGGTCAGAGACGTCACCGTCGCAGTAGGGGAGGAGGGTGGCCTCGGGGATATCGGGCACCGTGTCACGGGTGAAGTCGATTGGAGCCAATTCGAAGACCGACTTGATGGCCCACGGGCGGGCCAAGCCGGCGTTGAGGCTGACCGCCGTCGCGGCTCCCTCGCCGCCTCGGGAGTGACCCATGATCCCGATGTCGTTGAAGTCCATCGTGCCAACCAGGTCTGCTGCCGTTGCGTCCCCGGTCTGCGACGCCGCGACCTGCCCCGCGGTCAGCGCCTGGTTCAGGGTGACGGTCTGGTTGGTCTGGGCATCGAAGAAGCTCACCGGCTGGCCTCGGTCGGCCTTCTGCAGCCAGGTCAGCGTGTCCAGGAATTCCTGACCGCGGGCGGCCGCGCCGTCATCAGGCGACAGCTGGTTGTCGTTGGCGTTGATGGCGTTCGCTCCGATTGAGACCACAACGAAGCCGTGGCTGGCTAGGGCCTCCCCAGCCCCGTCGTAGCCGGCGTAGCTGTCGATCTCGCCGTCGCCCGCCGGGCACGGCCACACATTGGCGGACTGCAGGGTCGCGAGGTTGTAACACGTGGCGTGGCGACCGTGCATGAAGATGACCAGCGGATGCGGGCCTCGGCCGTTCGGGAGGTACATGCGTCCTTGTACCTCTCCCCGCACGCCGCCGATATCGGACAGAGGCTGGGCCTGGGCACCGAAGTTGTAGTCGGCTACCCGGTACGAGAAGCCCCCTGGCGTCGTCGGGTCGCTCGACAGGATGGGATTCCCAGTCGGGGTGGTGCTCGGCGCCGGCGCTGGCGCCAGGTTGGGCGCAGCCTTGAGCTGGGGGGTGACGGCCGGGCTGTTCGCCGGCGTGGCAGCCGGGGTCTCGGTGCTGATCGGGTCGCCCGAAGACCATTCGGCAAAAACATCCTCGGCGGTCGCCACGGCACTGTCGGTTGTGGTCAGGCTGAGCGCGAGACCGTCGCTGGACTCCGTCGCCGGCCCGAGCACGGTGCCGTCGGCGACCAGGACCGGAACGTCATCCTTCGTGGGGAGTGGTGAGGTAAGCGTGACGTCTACCTCGTAACCTCCGGGGACCTGGGAGACGCTCCAGCCGCTACCCGAGTCGACGATCGCCGATGTGCCCGCAGCGGATGCCTCAGTGGCAAACGCCGGCACCGCCGCCATGGTCGAGAGCAAGGCGGCCAAAAGGGCCAGGCGCCCGGCGGGGCGCGCGGCATCGTGTCGGCGTGCGTTCCTGAACATATAGCTCCTTCTCCTTGCCGGGCGCTGAACCAGATCTCGGAATACACCCGCCCGGGACGAGCCCCGAGGCGGGTGGATTGCCGGCAGGAACGGGTCCTGCGGCTGTCAGGGTTACACGCGGAAAATGGAGCGGTAAAGACCTGAAACAGAAACGTAATACTGCCAAACACCAGCCGCAGCACGGGCCCGGAAGTTCGCTAGCCTCGTGGCCTGCCTGCGTCGCGGCAATCGCCGCGAGGTCCGCGACATCGATGAGCGACTCATCACTGCCGTCGAGGGCAAAGTACCGTCACAACCAGAGACCCGATGCCACCCAGATCGAGGACGCCTGCCGATTTATCTCCAGGTGCAATCCGCCAAACGGAGGAACGAGACGACGTGCGCGTCCGGCGTCGAGGCGGAGCGACAACCGGACAGGGGCGCCGGTCGTGGGTTTCAGACCACGCCTGAGAGCGGGCGAGAGTCTGGGCATCGACTATAAAGGTGGCCGCTAGGGCCACCAAGTGGGAGGCAATCATGACCAGCCTGAAGGGACGTGTTGTGCTCGTTTCCGGCGGAGCGCGGGGCATCGGCGGCGCGACCGTCCGCCGTCTCGCCGCCGAGGGGGCTAGCGTTGTCATCGCCGACATCCGCGACGACCACGGCCAGCGACTGGCGTCCGAGCTGGGCGACGGTGTTGACTACCGTCACCTCGATGTCGGGTCGGAAGAAGACTGGGCACGGGTCGTCGACGCGACCGTCAAAAAGTTCGGGAAGATCGACGGCCTCGCCAATGTGGCCGGCGTCTTCGAGTGGATACCTTTACGTGACTACCCGCTCAAGAATTTCATGGAGGTTGTGCGGGTCAACCAGGTAGGCGTATTTCTCGGCATGCGCGCCGTCATCCCAGGCATGGAGGCGGCTGGCGGCGGGACCATCGTCAACGTGTCATCGGGTGCCGGCCTCACCGGTATCGCCAACGCGATCGCTTACACGGCTTCGAAGTTCGCCGTCACCGGAATGACGAAAACCGCTGCGCTGGAGCTGCGGCCGCTGAAAATCCGCGTGAACTCGGTCCACCCGGGCGGCGTACGGACGCCGCTGACGATGGGCGACGCGTTCGAGGAGAGTGGCGGCACTATGGACGGCGTCAGCATCGACGACCGCAACCGATGGGGGGAGCCCGAGGAGATCGCCAACCTAATCTGGTTCCTTACGTCGGACGAGTCATCCTTTTGCACTGGGGCCCAATTCGTGGCTGACGATGGGGCGACCTCGGGAGTGCTGCCAGCAATGGAATAGCGTCACCCGACGACATGGCCATTGCCCATCGCCTTTAGCCGCTCACCTCGTGGAACCGATTGGTCGGAGCTCCAAACCCGCGGATCTGTAGATATGCGCTCAATCGCACGACTTGGGCGTGCCCCGCTTGGGTGAATACCGGGGTTATTAACTGACTGCCTTTTCCCTTCAACCTCCATTGGTGACACCCGCCACCTGATCTGACCGCAGGTCGCTGCCGCCACCTACAAGAGAAAGACCCCCAACCGGGGCCGGAACGACCGAGTCCACCGGCTCATCCGAAGGACCACTCACGGGTGAAGACACGCCCGGCGTCCGTTGGTCGGGGTCTACGGGTCACGGCCGAGCCACACCCGGACCTGCCAGTTGTCCCCTGCACGGTGGCGAATGCTCCCCTGGTACGCCAGCAAGGTTAGAGCCCGCCACGAAACAACTTGACGCAATTCTCTTGTAAACATGCGTGTCGTGGCACAGGACTTGTTCCAAGTTGTTTCGTGGCGGGCCCTTAGAGCAAGCCAGCGCCCATGTATGGCCGTATTATGGCCGTCACCCGATCTTGGATCGGAGAAACCGCGGAGGGAGAGGGATTTGAACCCCCGGGGACTTGCATCCCAAAGCTTTTCAAGAGCTTCGCATTCGGCCGCTCTGCCATCCCTCCCGAATCGGACATAGCCTACCTTACGGCCGCCGTCAAGGGGATCTGCCCGAGCGGGTTCCACGCCGAGTCCCCCGAAAAAACACCCGAGAGGCGCTCGAAATCGTTCGCGCTGAGGCTAATAGGATCACCGATCTGGGGCCTCAATACGGTCTGTTTCGATACGTGTCCGCCCACATTAGGGTCCTATCGTCGAACAAGCGGAGCCGTCGCGGGCGAGGCCGGGCGATCTGGTCACGACGCGGCGCGGACTGCGCGCCGGGGCCGAGCGCTCGCCCCGAAGTGGCTACGGCTGATGTCACTTCCACCGGAAATGAACGAACACCCGCCCATAGTTGCGAGAATCCTTCTCTACGCGGTGGTAGAGAGCCTTCACATCCTTCTGATCGAGGAAACGCAGGACGTGTTTCTTGAGCTGACCGCTTCCCTTTCCCGGGATGATCTCGACGACCGACGCCTTCTTGGCCACGGCCTCGTCGATGATGCCGCGTAAGGCCGCGTCGATGGCGCCGCCGCGGTTGTAGATGTCGTGGAGATCGAGCTTGAGCTTGAGGGCCACGGCGTTTCCGGCGACGCGCGGGCGGGGTACTAGCCGTTCGCCCCGCGGCCGCCCGGCCACGACATCTGCGGTAGGCGGGGTTCCGGGGGTCGGGGCCGGCTCGGGGGGGCGACGCTCATCGGGCGGGAGCGGGGGGTTGGCACGGCCGGGTCCTACTCGGTCGGCCGCACGACCCGGGATCGAAGATCGTGGATCCACCGGTCGGCCGCCTTCCAGGCCCGGTCGGCATGGCGCCGGCGGTCGGCTCCGTGCTCTCCAGCAGCCGGGTAGGACCCGAGGAACTTCAGCTCGCGCAAGCTGGCGTGCAGATCGCGCAGGCAGTCCGCCACCACCTCGTCCGCTACGTGGCCCTCGAAGTCGATGATGAAGCAGTACTCCCCCAGCCCCTTCTTGGTGGGCCGGGACTCGAGCTTCACCAGGTTCAGGTCCCGGGCCGAGAACTGCCCGAGGATCCCGTGCAGGCTGCCCGGGTGGTCCGATGCCTGGAAGCACACCACGCTTGTCTTGTCGTGCCCGGTCGGCCGCGGGATGCCGGCCCCGTGAGGGGCGACCAGAACAAAGCGGGTGGCGTTGTCCTCGTGATCCTCGATCCTGGCTGCTACTACGTCGAGGCCGTACAGCTCGGCTGCCAGCGCCGTCCCGACCGCGGCGGTGTGGCCGTCATCCTCGTCGGCGGCCAGCACCCGCACCGCTTCGGCGGTGGAGGTCGCCGCCACCTCTTCGACTTCGGGGAGGTTGGTGGCCATCCAGCTCCGGCACTGGCCCAGAGCGTGCGGAAACGACACGACCCGCTTGATCTCACCTATCCGCGTCCCCGAAGGAGCGATGAGGTTCTGGGTGACGGGCAGAACCACCTCGCCGACGATGATCAGGTCCCGCTCGAACACCAGCTGGTCGAGGGCGATCGACACCGTCCCCTCGATCGAGTTCTCGATCGCTACGAACCCGTAGTCGACCCGGCCTTCCGCGACGGCTGACAGGACGTGCACGAAAGAAGGCAGCGGCACCCGTTCGGCTCGGGCCAGCTCGGGGTCGCTGCGGAGAGCCTCTTCGGTGAAGGTCCCGCGCGGCCCGAGAAAGCCGATCGTCGAGTGCGGTGCGACAACGCCGGTCATGGGCGGGCAGGATAGAGCCGATATGGATGCCACGGCGGTACGGATGCTTCTCGACCAGTTGCTCGCCGGTCAGGTCGACGCCGACGAGGTTGTACGCCGGCTCCGGGTCATGCCGTTCACGGAGCTCGGCTACGCCACCGTCGACCACCACCGGGAGCTGAGGCACGGCCTGCCCGAAGCGGTGTACGCCCCGGGAAAAACACCGGCCCAGTGCGCCGGCATCGTCACCGACCTACTCGCCGATGGCGCGGGGACGGGTCGGGGTGGTCCAGTTGTTCTCAGCCGCGCCGATTCCGAGCAGGTGGCGGTGGTCGTCGCGACCTGCCCGGGCGCTTCGGTGACCGGGTCGACGGTGATATGGCGGGCCGCCCCGCCACGGACTGACGCGGCGGTGGTGGTGGTAACCGCCGGTACCGCGGATCTGCCGGTGGCGGAAGAATGCCGGGCCACGCTGCGAGCGTTCGGCTTTGAGGCGGCGCTGATCGCCGACGTGGGCGTGGCAGGCGTACACCGCCTCCTCGCCCACGCCGCCCTGCTCCAAGCCGCCGACGCCGTGGTCGTGGTGGCCGGCATGGAGGGCGCGCTGGCCAGCGTGGTCGGCGGTCTGACGGTCGCCCCCGTGGTCGCGGTCCCGACCAGCGTCGGCTACGGAGCGGCCCTCGAGGGGATCACCGCGCTGCTGGCGATGCTGTCGTCGTGCGCCTCGGGCGTGGTCGTGGTCGGGATCGACAACGGGTTCGGGGCCGCGTTCGCGGTTCATCGCATCCTCGGCCGGCACGACCGGGCCAGCCACGACCGGGCCAGCCACGACCGACTCAGCCACGACGGGGCCGGCCGGGACTGGGACGAAAGAAACAGCGGGCCCGATGGGCCACGCGCCCGGGCCGGCGGTTACCGGTGACCACGGTCGCCTGGTGGCACTGCTTCGCCGGCATCGCCGGTGACATGGCGCTCGGCAGCCTCATCGACGCCGGCGCCGACCTGACCCTCATCGAGCGAGAGCTGGCCGCCTTGCCTGTCAGCGGGTGGTCCCTCCAGGCCGAACCGGCTACCCGGTCCGGCCTGGCCTGCACTCAAGTCCGGGTAAGGACCCGCGAGACCCAGGTGGTCAGAACCTATGGGCACATCGTGGGTCTGATCACCGAAGCCCGCCTACCGGATCGGGCCCGGCAGCGGGCCCTTGCCACTTTCGCCCGCCTGGCCGAGGTAGAGGGGCGGCTGCACCGGCGGCCTACGTCTCAGGTCCACTTCCACGAGGTGGGCTCCACCGACGCCATCATCGACATCGTGGGCACGAGCGTGGCCCTGGAGCTGCTCGGGGTGGACGAGATCCGCTCGAGCGCGGTGGCTCAGGGGACGGGCATGGTTCACACCTCCCACGGCAATCTTCCGGTTCCGGTTCCAGCGGTGGTGGAACTGCTGCGAGGAGCCCCGACCTACGGCACGGCCATCACCGCGGAGCTCACCACCCCGACGGGCGCCGCGCTCCTGTCCGCTTTGTCCTCGGGATGGGGCCCCATGCCGGCCATGGAGATCACCACCAGTGGATTCGGGGCGGGGGGACGGGAACTCGACGGCCTGCCGAACATGGTTCAGGTCGTAGTGGGGGTCCTGGAGGACAGATCACCCGGGGACCCGGAGCACGGGCAACCGGTCGTCGTATTGGAAGCCAACGTGGACGACGTGACCGGGGAGATCCTCGGAACCACAGTCTCGTCCCTCATGGCCGCCGGGGCTCTCGACGCGTGGGTGGCGCCGGTCACGGGTAAAAAGGGCCGGCCGGCCCACGTGGTGAGCGTGCTGGCCGAACCCAGCTCGGTCAAGCGGCTGCGCCAGGTCCTGGCGGACGAGACAGGGACGCTCGGCATCCGGGCCCAGTCGTGGCAGCGGTGGCCGTCCAAACGGGAGTTCCTGGAAGTCGAGGTCGCGGGCTACCCGGTCAAGGTCAAGAAAGGGCCGCGCCGCATGAAAGCGGAACACGACGACGCCACGCGGGTGGCCCGCCTGCTCCGACTGCCCGTGCGCGAGGTGGCCCGCCGGGCCGAGGAGTCGGCCCATCGCATGTTCGAGGACGGCGAGGGCGATGGCGGCGGTCCGAGCCCGGATGGTGGGGGGCTGGCCAGCTGAAACAGAGGCCGGTGGGAGGCTGAACCGCCCCCCCGGGACGCAGCGGCGCCCCGCTCGCCATAATCCGTTGCCGCCGCTCGGGGACCTTCCGCCATCATGGAAGGGTGCTTGAAGCCCGCGACCTGCAGGTGGAAGTGGGTGGGCGCGTCACCCTCGAGGAAGCGTCCTTCATGGTGCGCGCCGGCGACAAGGTCGGCCTGGTGGGGCGCAACGGCGCGGGCAAGACCAGCCTGCTGAAGGTCCTGGCGGGTGTCGACCAGCCGGCCGAGGGAAGCACCAAGATCCATGGCCGGCTGGGGTTCCTGACCCAGGATCCCCGCTCCCTGCGCCATATCACCGAGGGTTCGGGGCTGTCCCACATCCTGTCCGGCCGGGGCCTCGACGAGGCGGCCGACCGGCTGGAAAAGCTCCGCATCGCCATGGAAGAGCACCCCTCCGACCGGGCGATCGGCCGTTTCGCCAAAGCCGAGGACCACTTCGCCGCACTGGGTGGTTACGCCGCCGAGTCCCACGTCCGTCAGCTGGTCGCCGGTCTGGGGCTCGAGCCGTCCCGGATCGACCGGCCCCTCGGGGTGCTCTCGGGTGGGGAGCGCCGGCGGGTCGAGCTGGCCCGCATCCTCTTCGCCGGTACCGACGTTCTCATGCTCGACGAACCCACCAACCATCTGGACAACGACGCCAAATCGTGGTTGATGGGCTTCCTCCGCGACTTTCGCGGGGCCCTGCTGGTCGTCAGCCACGACCTCGATCTCCTCGACGAGGCCATAACCCGGGTGCTGCACCTCGACGATGGCGAGCTGCTCGAGTACAAGGGGACCTACTCCCAGTATCGAGAGGCGCGCGCCACCGACGAGGACCGCCGCCGCAAGCTGGCGTCGCGACAGCAGGCGGAGATCAAACGGCTGTCGACCCTGGCCGACTCGATGCGCCACCAGACGGCCAAGCGGGCCCGGGTAGCGAAATCCCTGGACAAGCGGGTCCAACGCCTGCAGGCCGGGGCCACGAGCGGTCCGGCGCGTGGTGACCGCCGCTACCAGGTGAAGTTTCCCGAACCGCCGCGGGCGGGCCGGGTCGTACTTGAAGCGACCGGCCTGGCCCAGGCGTACGGCGGTCCTCCCGTGTTCGACGACATCACCTTTGCCGTCGAACGCGGGCAGCGGGTGCTCGTGATGGGTTTGAACGGCGCCGGCAAGACCAGTCTCCTGCGCATCCTGGCCGGTCGGACCGACCCGGTAGCGGGGGAGTGGCGGACCGGGTTCGGGGTGGTCCCGGGGTACTACGCCCAGGAACACGAAGGCATCAGCGCGGGCGTCACCGTGCTCGACCACATGCGGGACGCGTCGAACGCGACCGAGACAGAATTGCGGAGCCTGCTCGGGATGTTCGGGCTGATCGGCGATATCGCCTTCCAGGACGCCGGAACCCTCTCCGGCGGGGAGAAAACCAAGCTGGCGCTGGCCCAGCTGGTAGCCGGCCGTCACAACCTTCTGCTGCTCGACGAGCCGACCAACAACCTGGATCCGCCGTCAAGGGAGGCTATAGGCAAGGCGCTCGGAAGTTTTCCCGGCACCATGATCCTGGTGAGCCACGACACCGGGTTCGTAACCGAACTGGCCCCGGACCGGGTGCTGATGATGCCCGACGGCGTCGAGGACACGTGGCGCGACGACCTACTCGATCTGGTGGCGCTGGCGTGACCGCGGTACGGGGCGAACCGCCGAGCAGCATCGAGCCCACCGCCCGTACGGCCCTGCGGCGGCATCGGGAGCGGGCCGAATACGACCGCGACGCAGTGTGCGCCATCCTGGACGAGGGGTTCATCTGCCACGTCGCCTGCGTGGTCGACGGCACCGTCTGGATGATTCCCACCGCCTACGGCCGCGACGGCGACCGCCTCCTGCTACACGGGGCGGCGGCCAACCACGTCCTCAAGGCGGCGGCAGGTGGCGCCGAGCTGACGATAACGGTGACCCTGCTCGACGGAATGGTGCTCGCCCGCTCGACGTTTCACCACTCGATCAATTACCGCTCCGTGGTGATCTTCGGCCCGGCCACCGAGATCACCGAAGCGGAGGAGAAATCCGCCGCGCTCGCCCTGATCGTCGACCACCTCTTACCCGGACGGTCGCGAGACGCCAGAGCACCGACGCCCAAGGAGCTGGCCCAGACCCGCGTCGTGTCCATCGGCCTTGACGAGATGTCGGCCAAAGTCCGGACGGGGCCACCCATCGAGGACGAGGCCGACCTGGCTCTTCCGGTGTGGGCCGGCGTCCTGCCGTTGCGCCCGGCGTCCGGTGCACCCCTCCCTGACGGCGTGATCCCGGCCGGGATGGATCCGCCGGCCTACCTCGACCAACCGGCCCGCTGGAGCGCCCCGCCCGCGTAGTCTCGCCCCCATGGGCACCTACCTCGCACCTGGCGTACTGGAGATCGACACCCTCCTCGGTGGCTGGACCCGGATGACGGCCGGCTATCTGGTGGAGGGGCCGGCACCCGTTCTGGTCGAGACCGGCAGCCAGTCGTCGGTCCCGGCCCTCCTCGACGCCCTGAAGGACCACGGGGTGGCCCCTACCGACCTGGCCGGCGTGGCGGTCACCCACATCCACCTGGACCACGCCGGCGGGGTCGGCGACGTGGCCCGGGCGTTCCCGAACGCCACTGTGTACGTTCACCCCAAAGGAGCCCGGCACCTGGCCGACCCGGAGCGGCTGGTCCGCTCGGCCGCCATGGTCTACGGCGATCTGCTGGACTCGCTGTACGGACGCCTGGACCCCACCCCGAGCGAGCGCATCCACATCCTCGAGGACGGCGAGGACATCGAGATCGGGGGGGGCCGATCCCTTACCACGGTCGACTCACCCGGACACGCCAAGCACCACCTGGCCCTCCACGACAGCGAGAGCGGGATCTTGTTCGCCGGTGACGCGGTGGGCGTCCGCCTGCCCGACCTGGGGATCCTGCGTCCGGCCACCCCCCCGGCCGACTTCGACCTGGATCAGGCGGTGACGTCCCTTCGCCGCTTCCGCGAGCGCAGACCCGTCGGGGTGGCCCTCGCCCACTACGGCCTGGTCCCCCAGCCCATGGAGACACTCGAGGAGGCGGAGGAGACGGTGCGCCGCTGGGCCGAGGTGGCGGAGAGGGCATGGCGGGCGGACGGGGACATCGAAGGCGCCCTGACCGCGGAGTTCACGATCGGGCTCGACGGCTTTGACCCCGAACTTCGAGCGAAGCTGGAGACCCTGAACGGGATCCACTCCAACGCCGCCGGTCTGCGCCGCTGGCTGGAGACCACCAAGGGCGACGCCCACGGCCACCAGCACTGAGCGCCGGGGTTCTCAGCCGGCGTTCGCCAAGGTCTCCTGGCCCCGCACGTACTGGGTGTGGTACAGGTCGGCGTAGAGGCCACCCTCGGCGATGAGGGAGGCGTGGGTGCCGCGGGCCACTACCTGGCCCTTGTCGAGCACCAGGATCTGATCGGCGGCCTGGATGGTCGAGAGCCGGTGGGCGATGACAAGCGAGGTGCGCCCGGACAGGGCGGCGGCCAGAGCCTGCTGCACCAGCAGCTCGGTTTCCGAGTCCAGGTGGGCGGTGGCCTCGTCCAGGATCACGATGGCCGGATTCTTGAGGAGGACCCGGGCGATGGCGAGACGCTGCTTTTCACCGCCTGACAAGCGGTAGCCGCGCTCGCCGACGACCGTGCCGTACCCCTCGGGCAGCGAGACGATCAGGTCGTGGATGCGGGCGGCCCGGCAGGCCTCCACCAGTTCGGCGTCGGTCGCTTCCGGCCGGGCGTATCTCAGGTTGGCGGCAATGCTGTCGTGAAAAAGGTGAGCGTCTTGCGTCACCACTCCCACCGCAGAAGACAGTGAGGCGAGGGACACGTCCCTGACGTCGTGGCCGTCAACCAGGAGCGAGCCCTCGATCACGTCGTAGAGCCGGGGCACCAGGCCGGAGAGAGTGGTCTTGCCCGCACCCGACGGGCCGACCAGGGCGGTCATGGTGCCCGGTTCGGCCAAGAACGACACGTCGCGCAGCACCCAGGCCTCCGGCTGGCTGGACAGCCCTTCGCTCACTGTTTCGGCTGACGCCTCGAGTGAGGCCACGGACACTTCCGACGGGGCGGGGTAACGGAACCATACGTTCTTGGCTTCGAGCCGGCCCTCGACGTTGCTCAGCGTCTCGGCGTCGGGCTTGTCAGTCACCGCCGGCGGGGTGTCGAGAACCTCGAACACCCGGTCGAAACTCACGATGGCCCCAAGGACGTCGACTCTGGTCGTCGCCAGGTCGGTGAGCGGCGAGTACAACCGGGTCACGTAGGCCGCCAGAGCCACGACAGTGCCTACCGCCAGCTGTCCTTGCACCGCTTCCCGTCCCCCCAGCCAGTACACCGCCGCGGTGCCTACCGCGCCCACCAGCGAGAGGGCGGCGAACAGATACCGGCTGAGCAGGGACAGCCGGACCCCGGCGTCGCGCACCGCCCCGGCTCGCCCGGAGAACCAGCGCGACTCTGCAGCCGGTCGGCCGAACAGCTTGACGAGAAGCGCCCCCGCCACGTTGAACTTCTCGGTCATGGTGCTGCTCATGTCGGCGTTGAGCTGCATCTGGTGGCGCGACAGCCGGCTGATCCGGCCGGCCATTATCCGGTCGAGCACGACGAACGGCGGAAGTACGAGCAGCGCCAGCGCCGTGATTGACGGGCTGAGCACGAACATTGGGACCAGGGTGGCGGCGAGGGTCAGGATGTCGGACAGGACCGAGGCCGCGGTGCTTACGGCGTTTTGGGCGTCCATCACGTCGTTGGTGAGGCGGGACATCAGCGACCCGGTCTGGGTGCGGGTGAAGAAGGCGATCGGCATCTGCTGCACGTGGTCGTACAGCTTCACCCGCAGGTCGTAGATGATGCCCTCTCCGATGACCGAACCGAACCAGCGGTTCAGCAGGGACAGTCCCGTGGTGGTCAGCGCCAGAACCACCATGGCCACGGCAAGCACATCGACCAGATGCATGTCGTGCTGTCCGATGCCCTTGTCGATGAGGGACTTGACCAGGAGGGGCGGTATGGATCCCACCACCGCGGTGGCGACGATCACCAGCAGGTAGAGGCCGAGGCGCAGGCGGTACGGGGCCAGGAATCTCCAGATACGGGGGACGGTCCCCTTGGTGATGTTGGCGGCCTTGAGCTCGGCCAGGTCACGGCCCCGGCCACGCCGGTAACCCCCGGGGCTCAAGGCAGGAGCCTTGTGTCGTTGAATGTCATTACACGGTATGAAACGGATTTCGGTCGGTGATTTGTTCCCGAAGCCGATGTGGCTCGACCATGATGCCGGTGTGGAGTTGGATATATGCCTCCTGACCGCCGGCGAGGCCCGCCGGGTCGCCAACGGGCGGAGGGACAAGGCGGTTGACCGACCCTGGGCCAAGGGGTACCCGCTCGAAGGCGACAAGCGCGCTTGCATGGCCTATATCGGACAGCTGGCGGTGGAGCCGGGTACTCGGGCGGGGTTGAGGGTGTCCGGGTCGGGGCCCCGGCCTCTCGCCCCTTGGGCCAGGAGGGCGACCGACGGGGCGACGGCACCCTACGACGGCGCCGCCTCAACCAACCCGTTCGGTTACTACCAGATAGTGGTGGACGGAGCGGCGGTGGGTGGGATCGGCTTCCACGGTCCGCCTCGGGACGGGGTGGTGGAGGTGGGTTACGCCGTCGTGCCTCGGGCCCGGCGCCAGGGAGTGGCGAGCAGGTCGCTGCGTCTTCTGCTCGACGTGGCCGCGGAGCTGCCAGGAGTGAGGGTCGTGTGCGGCCGGACCACGGCCGACAACGTGGCGTCCCAGCGCGTCCTCCAGGGAGCCGGGATGAGACTGGTCGGGCGCGATCCGGACTTTCTTCACTTCGAGGTCGAACTGGTGGCGGAGCCGGGGCAGGCGCCGGCTGAGTCGCAGCCGGGGCAGTCCCAGCCGGGGCAGTCGCAGCCGGGGCCGTCGCAGTCGGCGCAGTCACAGCCGTTGCAGTCGCAGTCGGGGCCGTCGCAGTCGGCGCAGTCGCACCCGGCGCGCTGGTCTCGCTGAGGCCCCCGGCCGGCCCTCCGCCGACGCGTGGTCCCGCTGGGCCCCGGCGGGGAGATGCGCAGGTGATGAAATTTTCCGGCCTCGCCACGAAGCGCAGACCCGGGACACCCTTGCCAACAAAACCCCGCCGGCCCTTTGGGGAGCAGACGAAGCCCAGGGCAGCGGCCCACAACTCAGGGGAACGCTCGTACGGGACGCCGAGGGGGATCATGATGTCCTGACCGTGGACCAGGATCTCGGTTAGGGGTGCCTCCGATCCGAGCCCGGGCGGCTTGAACCGGCTGCTGGCCAGCCGGCGCAGGTCGGCCACGAGTTCCTCTGTAGGTCGACGGGCTTCGACTGCTGCCACGTTCACGCTGGCCTGGTGGATGTTGCCCTTGGCGCGGAGCGTTGCTGTGAGGAAGCGGCGCATGCCGTGCTCGAGCGGGAGGATGAGGTGGGCTGTCACCTGGCGGACGGTCCAGCTGTGGCAGAGGCTTTGGGTCCCCCACTGGTCGGGACTCAGCCGCGCCAACCCGGTGGCCAACTCCTGCCGCTCGACCGAAATGGTGTCCCAGTGCTCGATACCGGGAAGCTACTCCCGGTAGGCGCGACCGGCTGTCACGCCGACCAGGGACTCCTTGGCGAAGGCCCCGGTCGGCGGCAGCGGAGGGAGTGGGATTTGAACCCACGGTGCCCAATGGACACAACGGTTTTCGAGACCGTCCGATTCGGCCGCTCTCGCATCCCTCCAGCAGCCAATATGCGCTACGAGCCTAGGTCATCCCAAACTCTCGCTGAGAGCTCATACCGTTGGCCACGTGGCCAGGATACGAGAGCGGGCTCCAGGCGTCTACGAGATCACGGCGTCGACCGGGCGCCGGGATCCGGCAAGGGGGAAGTACGGCCAGGTGTCCCGAACCGTCAAGGCCCCTCCCCGGACCAGACGTTGGAGCCTGGAAGAACCCGTCCCCGGCAGCAGGAGCAGATGATCCTCCAGGAAGGATCATCTGTCCGTCCTTTTGGACATCGCGCAATCCAGGGGTGCCCAGCGCGGCACCAATGAGCGATGCCCCACCTGGATACAGCGGCGCTCCGTGATACGGCTGGCCGATGTCAGATGATGCCGATGGAGGTGGCCCGTTTGACGGCGGCGGTGCGGGAGGTGACGCCCAGCTTCATGTAGGTGTGACGCAGGTGCGTTTTGACCGTGTTGAGGGACAGGTGTAGCTCGGCGGCCATGTCGGCGTAGGTCAGACGTTGGGGAAGGGTTTCCAGCACCCGTATTTCGGCGTCGGTGAGCGGGTCGGGCAAGCGGCCGCGGCTTGGCCGATCCTGGGTGAGTTTGCGGGCGCCTATGCCAGCGGCGATCAATGAACGGACGTTGTCGGTGTAGGGATAGTGGGCTGCGTCTGTGATGAGCTGGTCCACGAGTTGTGGCGCAGTCTCGAGCACGGTCTGCACGTAGCCGTGGCGGTCCGCCACGGCGACCGCCTCCCTGATCAGGTGGGGTGCTCGGGGCGAGGCTCGCAGGATGGCCAAGTTGGCGCGTAGCAGGCGCAGCTCCAGATCGGAGCGGATCGTCGAGCCCTTGAGGGGAGCGGCGGTCATGATGTCGCTGGCGGTTCGGAGGTCATTGGCCCCCACAGCGATCAGGGCTGAGATGACCGTTCGCCGGTCATCGGGCAGCCGTTCGGTCGCGCTCTCAGCCCCTTTGCGGTCACCGAGTGCGAGCCGGAAGCGAGCTTCTAGCTCGTCGGCCTGGGCGAAGAGAACGGAGTGGTCGCATCTCAAGGCGCTCCGCGCCGCCGGCAGTGAGCTCAGGGCTTCATCGAGGTCGCCGGCCGCACCCCAGATCCGGGCTCGGTCCAACTGGGCGAAGTATTCGAAGAGCGGGCCGCCTGTGCTGACCAGTTCCAGGATCTGTTCGACCAGGCGGGCGGCGGCGTCCAGGTGGCGTCGCTCGAGGGCTAACAGGGCCGCGGTGCGTAGGCCCGGGAAGGCGAAGTTGTGGTGGTCAAAGCCGAGCCGGCGGCTCGACTCTCGCGCATTAGCGGCGAAGACGTCGGCCTGTGTGAGCGCTCCCTCCCCGAAGGCGATCTGGCTGTTGAGGCCAGGGCAGAGCACGTCGGTCACGGACGGAGGGCTCAGCGCAGCGGAGGCGAGCGTGTCGACACACTGGCGGGCTGCGTCGAACTCACCGACATGGGTGTGGCAGTAGGCGTCCGACGTGTTGAGGCCGTGGAGCCACTGCTCCACGGCACCGTGGTCAACGTCCAAGCTTCGCGCCCGCTGCCCCTGGGCCAGTGACTCTCGCAGCTGACCGGTGAGGGCGAAGTCGATGGCGTTGGTCGAGGCGAGTTGCACGGCCAGCTCGGGCTGTCGGGCTGGATCGATGTCGGCGTCGCGGGCCAGCGCCAGGGCACGCCGGCCGCGCTCGAACGCTCCTCGCAACTGCAGATCCGCGGCCAGGGCTACCAGCAGGTCGGGGCGGCTGGCGAAAAGCTCGGGTCGGATCTCGTCGAGGTCCAGGGCGCTGCCGACGGTGGGGTTGGTCCAGAAGTCGAGGATGAGTCGATCTCGAATCAGGCGAGAGGCGCCGGCCTGATCGCCGGCGGCTAGGAGTTGCCGCGCCGCTGGGCCCACCTGACCGGCGTCAGCGAGGTATTGGGCGGCCTGCTCATGCAAGCGCTGTTTACCCGCCGGGTCGTTGAGGTGAAGCTGGGCTTGCAGGACTTCCTTGATCAGTTGGTGGTAGCGATAGGTGACCGCTTCGTCGTCCACGCGGGTCACGAACAGGTGGCCGCCGTAGAGCTCCTCCAGGTGGGCGGCGGCCCCGGGGCCGCACAAGGCGTTGCAGGCCGGCACCGACAGTTCGTCGAGGATCGAGGTCGCCAGCATGAACTCGACCAGCTCGGGGGGTTGGCGGAAGAGGACCTCGTCGAGAAAATACCCGGCCACAGTGTGGCGGCGCAGCTCGACTCGACCGGCGGTGTTGACGGGATCGGGTGCGTGCTGAATGGAGATGGCCGCCATCTGCAGGCCAGCGATCCATCCCTCGCTGCGCTGGAGGAGGACGTTGACGTCCTGCTCGCTCAAACGCAGACCGAACCCGGAGAGGAAGAGTCTGGTCTCTTCGGCTGAGAAGGACAGATCCTGGTCCCGCAGTTCGACCAACTCTTCGTTGGCGCGCATCCGATGAAGCCGTAGGTCCGGGTCGGCCCGGCTGGCCACGACCAGCTGCAGCAAGGCCGGCCGGCACTCCAGCAACAAGGTCAGGGCGTCCGCCCCTGCCTCTGCGGTCAGGTGGAAATCGTCGATCACCAGCACGTGGGGCCCGTCTAGCCCGTCGAGGTCGTCGGCCAAGGCGGCCATGACATCGGCGGACACCTCGCCGTCGAGGCTCAAAAGTTGGCGGGCGTCCTCTCCGAGTCCAGGCTGACGGCAGGTTCGACGTAGCGCTTCGATGATGGCAGCCACAAACCGGCCCCCGACGGCATCGGCCGGATCACAGCTGAGCCAGGCGGCCGGTCGCTCCGGGTGGGCGGCCAACCAGTCGGACAGCAGGGCGGTCTTGCCCGCCCCGGGCGAGCCCGTCACCAAGGTGAGACGGCCCCGTCGGCCTCGGTCCAGGGTTGCGAGCAGCCTGGACCGGCGCACCAGGCGAGATGGCGCGGTCGGAGGATGGAATTTGGACGGCGGAAACCGCGGGCTGCGAACACCGAGAGCACCGGTCTCCTTGCTATCCGACATCCTGATTGTCACCTGCCTTTGCGGACCGCCCGCCATGGTTGAGCCGTCCGGCGGGCCGCCGTGGCCACGTGCGGTCCGTCGAAGAACCGCAACGGTAGCGGGACAGCGAACCGTCAGTGACCGGAGGGTAAACCCCCGAAAGGATCACTGCTGACCGGCCACGGGTGCTCGTCATCGACAACGTCCACCTCATGAGCAACCCCCCCGTGACCCCGGCCCTTGCTGTAAGGAAAGAATCGTGAGTGATGAAGCCGTCGTGCCAAGCGAACTACGTCCAAACCTACCCGCTGATGCTGCAGCCCATCGTAAACACGGTGCAGTACCGGCAGTTCCACTACCAGATGCGGCAGAACGTGAACGGTGAGATCCAGAAGGTGCTCAATGCGCTGGCGGCCGACCCGAAGATGGCGGCCAACACCATTGTCATCTTCACATCCGACCATGGCGAGATGCTCCGCTGGGTGCCGAGGACCGTCTCGTCAAACTCCGGAGAGAAGGTCGTGCGGCGTGACGACTCGCACGCCTGGCGGTGTGCCTGTTTGGATCGTGGCAATGGTGGTGTCGTCGTCACATGCTCGGGGCGTCCAACGGCGAGCAGTTCCTGGTCGTCTACGCCAGAATCCTGATCAGTGCGAGCATGGTCCCGCTCCACGCAGCGCCTCCCAGGAGGATCTCGCCGTCGGCTTGGATCGCCATGCACTGAGCACTGTCCGAGTTTGCGAAGAAGTCCACTGTGAGCGTCCCATCAGTGCCGAAATCTGAGTCGAGCTCGCCGCCGACGGTATAGCGCGCCACAGCGAAATCTTGGGTATTGCCGGCGATGAGGATTCTTCCGTCAGATTGGATGGCCACCGCCTGGGCCCGCGCATCTTCTGTTCCGAATGGAGTGGTCACGAGACCGCCGCTGCCGAAGTTGGCGTCCGGTTCGCCGGCGGCGTCGAAGCGCGCCGCGGCAAAGGCGCTTGGAGAGCCACCGTTCTCGGCCCAGCCGGCGACGACGATCATGCCGTCGTCTTGGAGCGCCAGGTCGGTCGGATACAGCAAGGGCAAGCCGAAGTCGAAAATGGCCATGCCGGCATCGCGAAAGTCAGGGTCGGGGGCGCCGTTGGCCGTGTAACGCACCAGGCCGAGGCGGTAGTTTTCCCCGCCCGTCGCGTAGATCGGGCCGGCCACGACAATCTTCCCGTCGCCCTGCAGGGCCACCGCGGCAGCTTCGCCGTTCAGCCCGGCTATCGGTGACATGACCGTGCCACCGCTCCCGAATTCGGGGTCGAGAACACCGTTAGCGGTGTACCGCGCGACTCCGAACTCAATGGGGTCGAATGGACCGGCGCTTGAAGTGACGCCGGCGGCCACGATGTTTCCGTCGGGCTGTACCAGCACGCCGAACGCCTTGTCGTAACCTCCAAAGTCGGTTGTGACCGTGCCCGTGCCGCCGCCGCCGAAGTCGATATCGGGGGCGCCCTCGGCGGTATAGCGCGCGAGCGCGAAGTCATAGTGCATGCCCTGCGTATCGGAGGTCGTGTACCCGGCGACCACGATCATGTCATCTGGCTGGATGGCCACGCTCTGCGCCGCGGAGTATGAGCTGTTGCCGAAGACGATGCCGGTGGCGCCGCCACTCCCGAAGCTCGAGTCAGGGCTACCGTCAGTGTTGTACCGGGTGAGGGTGAGGCCACCGACCAAGACGATTTTGCCGTCGCTCTGCACGCCCATGGCGGTCACAGCGTCGTGCGGGCCGACCACCTTTCCGCCGCTTCCGAAGCTCGTATCCAGTCCTGCTTCCGGCGCCGTGGTCACGCACTCCACCGCGAGGTCGGTGACGTCGGAATTGCCGACGATCCCCGTGGCGTTCACGATGCTGCAGACCTGGATCGGGTTCGTCGGTGGGGCGACTATGTGTACCTCGTAGGTGCTCCCAGTCGATCTGGGCTCGCTGAAAGTGAAGGACTCGTCGCCAGGTTGGACGGTCAAAACCTCCCTGAAATCGGACAGCTCGAGTCCTTCGCCCACGAGCCCCGCCACAGTGCCGCCGACGCTGTAAGTAAGGCTTTCCGCGAAGTCTTCCAGCGCGTAGGGCTGCGTGACGGCGACCACACCGGGAGCCCACAGCGAGTCCTCCGTGGACATCCCACCCATGCTGAAGAAACGGAGGTCGTACGGGCCTGCCTTGCCGCCGGCATAGATTTCTCGGGCAAGGAAGGTAAACGCCAGCATGCTGACCCCGGCGGTCAGGGATACGAATGTCAGACCCGTCGTGATGAGCGTGCCGTCTTCCGCGTAGAGCCCGGCCGTCGCTTGCACATCGGCGTCGACGAGTGTGTCGACCTCGATTTCAATCACCAGTTCCTCGTAGGGCAGCATGTTCCCTGGATCGGTGTTCACACCGCGATCGGTGACGTTTCCAGTCAGCAGGAAGAGGGGCCGCTTGAATTCATCGTGCGAGTATGCGGCTGTGGTGTACGTCGGGCCCCGGGAAAGCCCGGTCAGCGTGGCCACGTCTTCGATCACCAGGTTGTCAAGGATGTATGGGCCGTCGAGCCCGAGGTCGAACAGCCGCGCGCCGTCGAACCGCAGGGACATCGTCTGCTGACCGGGCTCCAGTTGTTGGTGGGAGCTCACTTGCTCGATCGCGGTCCTGACGCCGTCCAGGAGAGTGCCGATCAACCGGTATTCGCCCGCCACGTCGACTTCGACACCGACGTCGATCCCAAGCTCGTCGAAGCGTCCGTCGCCGTCCGTGTCCAGTCCGTAGTCCGAGAACGCGCCGGAGAATGTGGTGGCGCTAGGTGCAACGCTCACCAGTAACCGCTGCTCGCGGGTGAATGCCGGCGTCCGTCCCTCAGCGGAGACTATGACGAGGTACAACTCAGGCAAGCTTGGGGCCTCCAAGGCTCCGGAGTATGTGCCGTCGTCCGCGAGGCCACGCCGGGGAAGGGTGATCGCGGTTGTGGCGGTTCCGTCGGTAAGTCCGATCTCAGCCGTCACGGTGGCATCCGTGACCGGGCTACCGTCCGACGTCACCGTGGCGGTAACTGCTATCTCCTCTCCGATGACATAGCTTTCCCGATCCAAGTCGACGGTCATCGACACTCCGAGCCCGGGCGGTAACTGCGCGAATGTGGCGACGCTGTACTGACTGTCCGGTGATGGCGCACCCGTGCCCGTCACCTCGAGCGTCCAGGTCCCTGTCTCGGGCTGCTCAATCTGATAGGCCGTGTACCAGCATAATTCGGCATCGAGCATGGGGTCATGGTCGACGGCCGGATCAGTCGACGGGGTAGTGGGATCGATGCGCGTTCCGCTAGGGCTGACGAGCTCGAGGCTCAGGAGGTCGGCGTCCGCGACGGCGTAGAAGAGTGCCTCCTCGACGCCGTCAACGAAGACTGCGTGACTTTGGGTGACTCCGTCCGACGGTACGGTGGCTGCCTCGGAAGACACGCCTTGGAGAGCGTCCTCGCCGGAATCGACGGCTAGATCGGCGGCGTCGGGTTCGGGGCGGGGCTGCCGCAATGGCTGGCTCGGGGGATTCGGCACCTCGGTCATCGGCGCCTGGGCCACCGGTATGGATCCCCAGGTGAATATGTATTGGTTGTTGGGCAGGCACTCGTGGTTTGTGAGGTTTTGCTCGGCGCAGGTGCCTTGACTCTCGGCGTCAGTGGTCGATGTGGGAACTTCGAGCTTGTTGAAGAACTGAGAGGGCTTGTTGTCCGGGATGCTCGTTTCGACGCTTGCCACCGAGACGACCTCATCATTCGGTCCGTACTGCCTTTTGAGCTTCGTGGCCCGCCGGGAGTCGTAGTATGCGGCGATCGTATGGTACAACACGTCTGGATTCGGAAAGGTCCGTTCGTTGTATCGATCCATGTACTCGGTGGTCATCTGCCCCGCGTT
This sequence comes from uncultured Actinomycetota bacterium, assembly GCA_963783945.1. GTDB lineage: Bacteria > Actinomycetota > Acidimicrobiia > Acidimicrobiales > Palsa-688 > CAWAPS01. The sequence goes on along the minus strand of CAWAPS010000002.1, from coordinate 324,681 downwards.
CGCCAGGGGGCCCGTCCGCTTGAGGTCCGCCCCGAAACTGCCGCCGTTCGGTGAACCGAGCATGATCAGGTACTCGACGTCCTTGTTGAGTCGAACGTACTCGCGTGCGTCGATCCCTCCTTTGCTGAATCCGACGATGTTGATTTTTTCCACGCCAAAACGGTTCTTCAGGTCAACCACCGCCGCGGCTATATGAGCGGCGTTCTCCACGATGGTCCCCTGAGCCGCCAGGTCGAGCGCGTAGCACGGAACGTCCATGCCTTCCAGGCCGGCCGCCCAGACCGGCCGCATCTGCTCGGCGTCCCGGTTCCAACCGTGCAGAAGTAGGACCGGCCGACAGGCCAGGCCCTGCAGGTCGTCTGGTGCCGGCTCGAGTGACACAAAGTCGACATCCATCGTCAGTCGCGCCCTACCGGAGAACTCGAAGGAGATGTCGTTGTACGCGGGCTGGAGTGTTGTGCCGCACAGCGAAGATGAACTCTGTTCTTTACAGGGGTCATCAGGAAACACCAAGTCCGCAGTGTTGACGTTCGTCGAAAACGACATCCACTGGGACGGCAGAATGTCGCCAAACTTCCACCGTCTCTCCCTCCCGACCAGGCCTTTGTGCAGGTACGCCTTGACCGGGCCCAGCTCTGCGCCTTCGTTATGCGGCGTGATCCTGGCAAGGATCCTGAGGAGCATCTTGTCGGCCAGCCGCGAGGCCGTCACGTTTGCGTCCGCGTGCTGGAGAAATCCCATCTCGTCCACCGCGCCGACGTAGCGGGTGGTCTGGGCGAAGAAGGTGGCGATCCGGTTCGATCTCGTGATCTCGAATGGACCGCCAGCGTTCTCCGTGACGAATACGGTTTCGCTCGCCGCCGGGGGCGGGTAGGGCGATTGACCAGCCATGACGACCTCCTCCTCGTGGTCGTTCGGAAGCCACAGAGCATGATGCTTGGTGCGCCGCTGATCAGACCCATGAATAGGTCGGTCTCGGCGCCGGGCGCAACACCAGGCCGCGGACAATTGATCCCCGCCGAGCCGATCCTAGAATCTGATCGACGATAAGAACTGTCGTAATCACTTAAATGCTGACAACTGCTCCCGGTGTTCTAACGAGTCTCACTCGAGGTCGATGTCACCTGGGCCACGCACGGCTATTTCGCGGCAGGTGGGATGTTGGCGTTGATGTGGAACAGATTGTCCGGGTCGTATGTGGCCTTGATCCGGCTCAGTCGATCATATTTCTCGGCGCCGTAGCTGGCGACGAGGCGGTCTTGTTCAAATTCGGACATGAAATTGACGTAGCTGCCCACCCCTGTCGCGTGGGGGACCAGGTCGGACCAGAATTCTCGGACCCACCCCCGGTCGACCTCGAGGAGCTCGGCTGTCGGGGCGATCGCCGCGATGTTGAGCACATAGCGGGTTTGGCGGCTCCCTCCAAACGCGGTTTCGTCCTCGGCGTGCCGGGCGTAGTTGCCCCCTAGCACGAACATCGGCATGAACGACATGGGCGACGCCTTGCGGGGCACGTGTTGGGCGATCACGTCGATTGCCGCGTCGCTCAGTTCGTCGAGATAGACCGCCTTCTCATAACCGCGGATCCCCCACGGAGCGCTCTCGTCGAACATCTGCTGTAACTGGGTGAAGGGAATCGGGGTGTCGAAGGCGAACAGCGGGGGCACCTCCTGTCGCAAGGCGGCCACCGCTTGGGCGTGATCGGTGGCAGACCCGTGGCCGACCAACAGCACCGCGTAGCCCAGAGCGCCTTGGTGCTCCGCGGGGACAAAGGGGGCGGGCGGGGCATTTAGGACGGCCAAGAAGATCGCGATGTCGTCGCCAAGGGCGCCGACCTGATCCCGCACGGCCCGGAAGGCCTCGACCCCGTGGTCGAGATCCCAGAACGACAGGCCCAGCTGCACGATCGGGCCGACCTTGTGCAGCTGGAACTCGAAGGCAGTCACCACCCCGAAGTTGCCACCCCCGCCCCGTACCGCCCAGAACAGATCCGGGTTCTCGTCACGAGAGGCTTGCAGGATGGCGCCATCGGCGGTGACGAGCTCCACGGATACCAGATTGTCGCAACTGAGACCGGCCTTCCGGCTCAGCCATCCCAGACCCCCGCCCAGGGTCAGTCCAGCCACGCCGGTGTGGCTGATGAACCCGCCTGGGGCGGCCAAGCCATGCTCCTGGGTCGCGGCGTCCAGCTGCGACCAGCGGGCACCGCCCCCACACACCGCCCGCTCGGCCGTCGGGTCTACGCGCACGTCGCCCATCGCCCCCAGATCGATCATGACGGCATCGTCGGCGATACACGAGCCGGCGAAGTTATGGCCGCCCCCGCGCACCGCCACCGCCCGGCCAGCCCCGCCGGCAAACTGGACCGCTGCAGCCACATCCGCGGCAGACGTAGCCCGGGCGATCACCCACGGCCGGCGGTCGACGTCGCCGTTCCACACACACTCGGCCCGAACCCCGTCGTAATCGGAATCGTCTCCCGTCACCACCCGGCCGGCGAAACCACCACGGAACGACTCGAGGTCACCTGCCACCACGTCAGCCATCCCTCTGCCCCCTCGCACAAGCCGGACCCAGCGGCGTCCCATCGCTTCGGCCTCGCAGCGGCCGACAGCGCTCGCCAACTGGGAATATCGGCGGGTCGATCACCTCGGCCATGCCGACAACTGTTAGCGCCCTCGCCGTCTGCTGATCTCCCGGCAACTCTGCTCCATGACAGCTGCTCTCGTTGGTGACAGGTCGGCAACTCTCGGTGATCATGCTTGCTATCTCCTGAGCGTCATCACTATCGGTTTTCTGCTCTCGAACCTGGCGTTGCTTCTTGGCTTTGGTGGGCGCACGCCGAGTGGTCGCCGACGATCAGAGCTGATCCCCCGGAGAACACACGATTCGGGTTTGACGGGTGGGGTTGGAAGCGGAATCCCTGGGCATCCGATGCCGACCAGGTCCTGGTGGCCTGGCGCATGACCAGATGCCCGGGCGAGCCGCTGGAACTGGTAACGGGACCCACGGCTGGTCACGGGGCTGTCCCGGTGAATGTCGAAGCCGCTGCGACAGATCATGCCTGCGGTGACGATTGTGTCCCTTATTGGCTGAGCAAAGGTAGCCGGAGTCCATCTCGAAGGTCACCGCACCCCCTAATCGGATTACCAGCGCCCTCAGATCCTGATTACGCGCCAAGTGATACGAAGCGAAGCGACCTACGAGGGAAAGCAGATGGAGATCGTATGGAGATCCTGTGGAGACACGGCTTAGCCAGTGAGACGCCACACCAGCTCGTCCTACGCTAGAGGCGGGCCGAAGGAAACCGAGGAGGACCTAATGGGCTTCGTCCAAATCATCGAATTCCGCACCAAGCAGTTTGAGCAGATGCGTGCGGTTGGCGAGGAGTGGGAAGAGGCCACGGAGGGTAAACGCAAGACCCGTCGGCGGGTGTTAGCACAGGACCGCGACAACCCAGGTCGGTACTTCAACATCGTCTTCTTCGACTCCTATGAAGAGGCGATGGAGAACTCGGCCCTCCCGGAGACCGATCGGCTATCGAAGAAACTGATGGGCTTCGCCGACGGACCGCCGACGTTCTACAACCTCGACGTCGTCGACGATAAGGAGTAACCCGAGTCGAAGGACTGTCCTGGTCAGAACGTAGGAACAGAACTCTCTCCGGCGACGAGTGTTCCGAGGTCCCATCCGGCAAGCAGACCGGAACGGCCAGAGACCGCCGAGCCGATCTTGTGTGGGTCGCTTGCGCAGCCCCCCCACGGCCCTCCGCACTCGCAGGGTTGCGACGCCGACCGTGACCTGGCCGGCATTCAGTGGTTCTTGGCTGGTGGGGCGGGGGCGAAGAAGTCGATGAGCAGTTCGTTAACGCGCTCGGCCTCGTCGTGATGTACCCAATGCGAGGCGTCGGACAGCCGCTCGACGCGGTCGAGGTTGGGCACGTCGTCATGTTCGGGCTCGGCAAGTTCGGGCCCGAGGTAGTGATCGCGCTGCCCCCAGATGACCAGAGCGGGCGCCGAGATCGGACGAAGCGCCGCTTCGGCCTTCTTCGGCGAGGTCCGCACCGACGACCGGTAGTAGTTGATCATCCCGGTTGCTGCGCCGGGCTGCGACCACGCCTCGATGTAGCGATCGATCTCCTCGGACGTATAGGCCGGGCGGGCGTCGCGCAGGAAGTGGCGGAAGAAATGCCAGCGGTTGGCGTGCACGACGCCCTCGGGCAGCTCCGGGAGGTCGAAGAAGAAGAAGTACCAGGATTTGCGGAGCTGGCCCGGGTGGTGCAGTCCCTGCGACAGCTTCCGCGGATGGGCCGCGTTGAGGATGGCCAGCCGATCCACCACCTCCGGGTAAGCCATGGCGGTGGCCCAAGCGACGCTTCCGCCCCAGTCGTGACCGACCAGCAGCGCCGACTCGGCGCCCCGTTCTTGGATGAGGCCGCGGATGTCGGCGGTCAACTGGGCCGTGTCGTAGGCCTTGACCCCCTTCGGCCGCGACGACAGGTTGTAGCCGCGCATATCGGGCGCCACGACGCGGAATCCCGCCGCCGACAGCGGTTCGATCTGCAGCCGCCAGCCGTACCAGAACTCCGGGAAGCCGTGCAGCAGAACGACCAGCGGCCCCTCTCCGGCCTCGACGTAATGCAACCGCACGTCGCCGATCTCGGCGTAACCCTCACGTAGATCGCCGTCCGAAAGTCCCGGCACCTGCGGTACCGCCCTCCCGCTCGCCGCACCGCTGGGGTCCTGGCTCGTGGTCATTGCGACCTCCCGGGGTTGTGTCCCAACCACGCTAACGCATTTACCATTTCTTGACACCACCCGCCGACGCCCTCTGCAGGCGCGGCCACGCTGTGCTCATCGGCGGGGGGCGCAGCCCCATTACGTCGGGATCGACGGCGACACCGGACGATCGGGCCGAGGCGCAAAGGCCGTACGCCGCAAGCCGGGCTACCCCAGAGCCCCGCTGACTTGGTGGCGCCCGGTTACCTCACTTCCCTCGCCTTCCTCTCTGGGCCTTTTCTTCCGGACCGGGACGCACGGTACCGATCCGCTTGGTGACCGACGGAGCCCGGTTCGGCACTTCGAACCGACCGGCGGCGGCGTGAGCCGCAGCGAGCGTGGACGCGGTCGCCCCAATGGCCATTACAGAGGCGGTGGTGACGTGCAACGAGCTCAACTCCGAGCTTTACGCCCAGGTCGTCGACGACGTTCCCTCAAGCGGCTCGCCGATCCATAACTGATCGACAGAGACAAAAGTCGCCTTGGTCGGAGGAGTTCGACGGACACAGAGGCTTGTGGCGTGACCAGCCGGTTCGCTCGCTCCATTGGGAACAGAACATCCGAGCGCGGCGATAGCTCGCCTGACCTATTTGTACCGACGTTCGTCTGGCTCTCTCCGTCCGAGCTACCCGCCAGATCGCTTCAGCGAGGTCAGAGATGTCGATTTAGTGGTTGCGGACGAGTGGGAGCACCCATGGCCGCCGGGAATCACCCTCGTCCGCTGACGGGATCGCTCAAGGCCGGCTCGGCGATCAGGGTGCACACCAGGAGTACGATCTTGCTGTGACCGGTGTCGCCCGAGAGCGGGTCGAAAACCTTCTCGCTCGGGAGAACGAACGGTTCGTGGTCGAACGTCCACGGTCAATGGCACAGCTTGAGCGAGCCCGCTCCTCGATGCCCCGTGGGGTCCCGATGTCATGGATGGAGGATCTATACGAGCATCCGCCAGTCTGGGTCACACACGGCAGCGGCGCGTACTTCTGGGATGTCGACGGTCATCGCTATGTCGACCTCTATATCGCCGACATGAGCGCCTTCTGCGGTCACGCGCCCGAGCCGGTCGTCAAAGCGGTGGCCGAGCGGATGCGACGAGGCAACCAGTTCCTCCTGCCGAGCGAGGACGTCAACGGAGTCGCCGAGCACCTCGCCGGGCGGTACGCGATGCCCAAGTGGCAGTTCACGCTTTCAGCCACGCAGGCGAACACCGAGGTGATCCGGATTGCGCGGTATGCGACGGGACGTGACGTTGTCCTCGTCTTCGACGGGAAGTACCACGGCCACGTCGATGCCACATTGGCCGTCCTGGACGACGGCATGGTCAAACCGGAGTACTTCGGCCTGTCGAGTGGCGCGACCGCGAACACGCGGATCGTGGCGTTCAACGACGTCGCCGCGCTCCAAAGCGCTCTGGCTCCGGGGGACGTTGCCGTTGTGCTGGCCGAGCCGGCGATGACCAACGCCGGGTTCCTCCTGCCCGAGCCCCGGTTTCACTCCACCCTTCGCGAACTGACGGCCGACACCGGCACGCTTCTTGCCATTGACGAGACTCACACGCTGGTGACCGCATACGCGGGGCTGGGCTGCCAGTGGGGTCTGCAGCCGGACTTCCTGACCATCGGGAAATCCATTGCCGGCGGTGTCCCGCTCGCGGCCTACGGCATGACTAACGAGGTGGCCAGCTTGTTAGGTGCCCCGGACGAACCCTACGTCGTCTCGGGTGTCGCGGTCGGAGAGCCGGCCACCGGCGGGACGCTGTTCGCGAACGCGCTGTCGCTTGCGGCCGGTCGATCGGCGCTGACCGAGGTGTTGACTGAGGAAGCATTCGCGCGCACGGCCGAGCTCGGAGCGCGGCTCGCCGAAGGGTTACGAGACACCATCGCCCGGCACCGGCTGCCGTGGAGCGTCACGCAGGCGGGCTCGCACGCGTATTACACGTTCACGTCGACCGCGCCACACGACGGAGCGACGTCCCGAGCGGCTGACGACCCCGATCTGCGCGCGCTGATGCGCGTCTTCATGGCGAACCGAGGCGTGTGGGAGTCCGGCTGGTGGTTGGGTCCTACCGTCTCGGTGGCTCATACCGAGGCAGACGTCGACGCCTACGTCGATGTCTTCGCCGAGTTCGTAACGATGGTCACGGCTTAGCTCGGCCGGAGCTCTGGCTCGGGGAGGAGCGACGGTCGACCTTCTTGGCATGCGGTCCCGTGGTCGCGGACGCCGCCCTGGGGTGTTCAGTGGGCGCCGATCAGCACGTCGGCGAGCACGGCGGGGATCGAGAGAAACGGCGAATGGCCGCAGTCCAACTCGATGGCAGTGACGCCGAGCACGGCTGGTGCGACGCGTCGCGACCAGGCCGGGTTGATGACAGGATCCTTGGATCCGATCACGACACTTCGGGGAACGTCGGGCCACGCTGCGAGGGGCGAAACCTCGGCGGTGATCTTCCAGTGCTGGCCGCGAAGCCGGGAGGCGGCCCACGAGGCGACATCGGTCGAGCAGTCGGAGAAGAACATGCCGGCCGTGGCCTCGGGGTACCAGCGGGTGGCTCCACTCGGGTCGGTGTAGGTGGTGGGTTCGTCGGGTCGGGGGCCCGCCATGTCCGGCTCCCCGCCGAGCACGTCGTCGTACCTACGCCCAGGCCGGGGCAGCATGGCGCACAGATACACGAGTCGGCTCACAGGCCGACGCACCGCGACCAGGGGGATGGTCAATCCGGCCAGGGAGTGGCCCACCACGACCAGGTCGTCACCGGCGTCGGCGAAGGCTTCGATCGCGGCGTCGGCGTACTCGCTCGCACCGGCCTGGGGGTCCTCGCAGGGCAGGTCGACCGTGAGGACCCGATGCCCGCGCCCCTCCAGCTCGGCTCTCAGCTTGGTCCAGCACCACGCCCCATGGTAGGCGCCGTGTACCAGCCCGAAAGTGGCCATCGACGGGGTCAGTCGCGGTGGGGCTTGGCGTAGTCGGCGAAGCCCTGCCAGTCGATGACCACGCACGGCTCGTCACCAACGATCCAGGCGTCGTGGCCGGGGGCCATGATGGCGAAGTCGCCGGGGCCGTAGTCCATCTCCTCGCCGTCGGTCATGACCACCTTCATGCGCCCCGAGACGAAGTAGCAGGTGTGGGCGGCCTGGCAGCTTTTGGTGCCTGCGATCGGCTTGACGTGCTCGGACCAGCGCCACCCGGGCTGGAAGGTGGCCCGGCCCACCGGCCCGGCCTCGATGTTGACCAGCTCCAGTTGGCCGCTGCCGGCTTCGAACCTGCGGACCTCCTCGGGGGTATCGAGGTTCTTTCGGATCAGTCCAGGCATGTCATTTTCTCCGTTTCGGATGGTTTGTGGGGTGTTTGTTCCAGGTTGCCGTTTGTTGACGGTCGGCGTTCAGGGTGCTTCGACCGGCGTGTCGGGCAGGCGGCCCCATTCGGCCCACGACCCGTCATAGACCTTGACGTCTTCGCGGCCGAGCAGATGGGTCAGCACGAACCAGGCGGTGGCGGCTCGCCCCCCGATGGTGCAGTAGGTGATCAACTCCTGGTCGCCGCCGTCGAGGTCGACCGACGAGAAGACACTTCGTAGCGCTGCCGCCGGTCGGAACGAGCCGTCGCCTTGGTAGAGCCCGTCGATGGGCTGATGCACGGCGGAAGGTACGTGTCCGGCTCTCCCGCCCGGCTCCGTGCCGCCTGAAGGCCAGAAACGCTCACCTCGGTACTCAGCAGCCGAGCGCACATCGAGCAGCTTCGTGTCAGAGCGGCTGATGGCATCCTCGACGGCGGTGCGCCCGGCCCGTAGCTGGGGGTCCCCGGCGCTGAGCTGGTAGCTGCCTCGTGACGGTTGGCGTCGCGTCTTGGCCCAGGGGCGGCCCTCGTGCTTCCACGCGTCGCGTCGAGCAGTTCAAGATGCCTGCCTGGCGGTGACCGTAAAGGTTCATCAGCCACAGGCCCATGGCGGGTGCGTAGCCGTAGAACACGAGGTTCGTCTCCGCTGTGACTCCTGAGCGCGCTAGCAGCCCTTCCAGAGCGGCCGGCGGGGCGGGCTGGTAATCGGGGTCCTTGAGATCCTGGTACACGTTCCAGAGGACCGCGCCGTCGATGTGCCAGTCGTCATAGGCGGCCGGGCTGACATCCACTTCGACGACCCGTAGGTCGGGATCGTGAAGGTGGCCCTCCAGCCACTCCGGATCTACGAGCAGTTGGTCCCGCATCTCATGGCTTCGTGGTTTTGCGGTGGTGCTGAGCGCCGTGTCCATCGGGACCTCCAAGGCTTGTCGTCTCCTTGGTGGTTGTACGACAGAACAGTTGCCGCAACCTTGGCGAAACCTTGGCGCCCTACGAACGGAGCCCGGCTAGCCGACGCGGGCCAGTCCCACACCTTCGACACCCGGGCTATCCCACCTGCCGGCGCTCCGCACCGAGATGCGGCGTGGCGTCCCAGTCGAAGATCCGGCGCGCCTGACGCCACCTAGACCTGTCCCTTGGATCCCATTTCCCGCTAGTCGACCTGGATCCAACTCACCAAGTCGTCCCGGCTCACCGTGTCCAGCAACGCCGGATGGTCGGTGGCCATATGCCCCCGGATCACGCCAATCACCTGGTCATCGGTCTCGCCGCGGGCCACGAAACCGCACTCGCAGCGGATGGTCTTGGACATCGAACCTCCTAGCTCGGTCGTCCCTACAAGGGTATTGGCAAGATGTTGCCGTGACCTTGGCGTCTCAACACCCCCCTCTGCGCATCCAGGTCTGCGGCGCCCTCGCCGTAGAACGAGACGGCCAACGCCTCGAGAACCTTCTGCCCGGCCGGCAAGGCCGGCTGCTCTTCACCTACCTCGTAGTCAACCGCCACCGCCACGTCCCACGCGACGAGGTCGCAGAGGCCTTGTGGCTCGAACCCGACCCCACCGCCGTGGATACCAGGCTCAACCCGCTTCTGTCCAAGCTACGCCGGGTGTTCGGCCCCAACTCGGTCGATGGGCGCTCGGCAATCAAGCTGTGCCTACCCGACGCCTGGGTCGACCTCGAAGCCGCCGCCGAAGCCATCCACCGAGCCGAGTCGGCGGTCGCCCAAGGCGAGTGGATCAGAGCCTGGGGCCCGGTGCTGAGCGCCCTGTTCGTTGCTCAGCGCGGCTTCCTTCCCGGCGAGGACGCCCCCTGGATCGACGACATCCGCCACCATCTGAGCGAGCTACACCTGCGGGCTCTCGAAGCCTATGCCGCGACCGAGCTCGGCATCGGCGGAACCGAGCTCTCAGGCGCCGTCAGGGCCGGTCGCCAACTCGTCCGCCTCGCCCCGCTTCGCGAAAGCGGCCACCGCTACCTCATGCGAGCCCTCGCCGCCCAAGACAACCTCGCAGAAGCACTCCACGTCTACACCCAGCTAAGCGACTGTCTACGCGACCAACTCGGCGTCTCGCCGAGCCCAGCCACTCGCAAAATCTACGAGCAACTCCTCGCCGAAACGTGAATCGCAGACCAACCGCCCCAATATCCCCGCTTGTTACCGCCAAAGGCTGTCATATAAGTGATGGGATGACAGAGCGTTTGCTTCGTTCTTACTGAGTAGGCCGAACGTGGGGTTCGGGATCGGCCCATATTTGCGGAGGCGTCGGTGGTGGCGAAGGTCGAACTGGACCGACCTGCCCGCCGGGTCAGTGACGGTCCTCTCGCCCGGGCGTTTCCCCGTCGCCGGCTAATCCCGACTCACGGTAAGCCTCGGCGGTGGACTCGTCGAGATCGGTCAGGAATGTCGCGTGGAACCGATTGACCAGGTTGGACAGCCCCACCGTCATGCAGATCTCAATGAGCTGCTCGGTGTCGAAATGGGCGGCCAGCGCGCCGTAGATGCCGTCTGTAATTGGCTCGAGGGCGGTGGAGGCGCGAGCGTAGCGGATGATCGCAGCTTCGTCGGGCATGTAGACCCCCTCCGGAACGGGGTCGTCACGGACGTGGGCCAGCTTCTTCCTCGGTATGCCGGCACCCAGACCGAGCACCACGTGCGTCGGCACTCAATAGTGGCAGCGATTGACCGTGCTGGCGGTCAGGTAGGCCAACTCCCGCTGAGTTGGGGTCAGGTTCCCGGACATGTAGCCCGCCGCCGCGAGCTGGCCGATCGCCTGGGCCGCTCCCGGATGGTTCGACAGCGCCCGCATGACGTTGTGAACTACGCCGCCGGGCTGCTCCATGGGAACGAGCGGTATCCGAGCCATGGCAACAGTGTAAGTCGGCACCAGACGCCGAGCTACTTTCGGCCTCTAAGGCGTACTCGGCAACGACCGAGGGGAGAATCATGGCGACGGCAACAACAAGACAGCGCCTCTCGGCTATATCCACGACAAGCCCTCAGCTGTTATAGACTCCCATGCGCAGTTCGAACGCATCCACCCTTTCCTCGACGGCAACGGTCGGGGTGGCAGGCTCCGGTTGAATCTGGTGCTGGTTCGACTCGGCCGTAGGGGCCGCTGGAGGCCGGACAGGGCTCCGATGGCGTGTGGCGTAGCACCCGGAAAGCGGCCTCCGCCTATGAGCGCAATCGCTTCAAGCGAGGCGGTCAGCACGCCCCACGGACGTCGTCCCAAAGAGCCATTCCAAGCTCGCTCTCGCATCCCTCCAGTGCTGGTCAGAGCCTATTTTGTTCGGTCGCGACCGCAGCCAGTGGACGCGACGATCGGCGTACACGTTCTGGGTGAATTCCCCACGGGGGATGTGCGATGGTCGAGCCGTCCATCTGGCCGATTCCGCGATCAGAAGCGGTGGCTGGTATGGGTGAATGTGCCCTTGCCGAAGGCCAGGACCTTGGTCGGTGCGACGGTGAACACGAGCGCGGCGCCACCTTCGTGGTGGAAGCAGCCCTCACGGGCTTCGAACTGCCAGCGTCCATCCCACTTCCTTCGCCATGCGTCCGCCAGCCGCTCCAGTGTTGTGTCATCGGTAGTTTGGATCGCCTCGCCCTCGAGGACCACATCGATCCCGCGGTCCCATTGGTTGCAGCCGGTGCTCAGGATCACGTGCGGGTTGACACGGAGGTTCACGGCTTTCTGCTCGGTGGCACCAGTGGAGAAGTGAAGGGCGCGGTCCAGCCACACAGCAACCAGGGGGCTCATGTGGGGCCGGCTGTCAGCGCGGACGGTGGTGATCCAAAACAGATCAGCCGCCTCGAGCGTGCGCACGGCCTCGTCCCAAGGGGTCGGCTCGGCGCCCGGTTCGCTGAAGCGGTCGTCGAGGGTGGTAGTCGGTTCGTTCATCGGAGGTCCCTTCCTTTGTGCGCCGCATCGGGGTTCTACGACGACGTGCGGTGAAGCGATTGCGCATCATGGCGACGCCCGAGTCGATATCGGCATACGAGATGCTCCTCAGCCATGTCGACCATTCTGACGGTCCGAGACCCCTCGAACTCATCGCCGGCCCACATCGATCTGTCGGCGAGAGCGCGTAGGCGGCGCAGGCGGCACCAGCGGCCGAGAGGGCCAGGGAATGCCAGTAGCCGGACACTGCCTGGTGGCGTTTCGCGGTTTTGGTACCGCGCTCGGATTAATGATGTAAGTTCAGGACTATGGACGTAGCAGCGCGGTTCAACCTCTCGTCGAGGCACTGCGGCTGCATGGCCGGATCGACGTGGCGACGGCGGCCGCTGACCATCGACCGGGGCTGGCCCGACGTCGTCCGAGCGGGCCTGGACTGGCTCTACAAGAACGGCCTGTAGAAATCAGCCCGGCCGATGAACCTCACTGACCACGCGGGAGTCCGGCTCACGCACGGCAAGCCCAGGGTCAACGGGGTCGAGATTCATTACGCGATCGGAGGCGCCGGCGAGCCGGTGTTCTTGCTGCACGGCGTGCCGAAGACCATGTCGTACTGGCGCCTCGTCGTGCCGCTGCTGACCCCGCACTACACCGTCATCACGGTCGACAACCGAGGTTTCGGCGGCTCCCAGCGCCCCCTGACCGGCTACGACACCGCCACGATGGCCGGTGACGTCGCCGAACTGGCCACCCACCTGGGCTTCGACCGGTTCCGCGTCGTCGGCGAGGACTGGGGCGCGGCCATCGCCTACGCCGTCGCCGCCTTCCACCGGGCCCGGGTGCAGCAACTGGTGTTCCAGGAAACGCTCCTACCAGGATTTCCAGCCGGCGAACACGACCCCTCGCTCCCCGCCGACGACATCCGCACCGGCTGGCACTTCAGCTTCTTCAGCCTGCCGAACGTGCCCGAGGTGCTGCTCGTCGGGCGGGAACGGCCGTTTTGGACATGGTACGCCCGACGCCAGATGTGGGACCCCAGCGCGCTGGCCGAGGAGGACATCGACGAAATGGTGCACTCGGTCGAGCAGCCGGGCGGCACCATGGCCATCTTGGAGATGTACCGCGCCCGCCAGACCGACGCCGAACAGAACCGCCCGCATTACGCCGACCCGATCAGCTGCCCCGTCCTGGCCGTCGGCGCGCAGGCCTATCTCGGGGACGAAGTATCCAAACAGCTCGCACAAGTGGCCCGCGACGTCCGCGGCGCCGTCATCCCCGCGTCCGGTCACAACATCGCGCTGGAAAACCCGGCCGCCCTGGCCCAGGCCTACCTCGACTTCTTCGCGGGCGGCTAAGCCGCGGAACTAGCCATGTGACCCAGCGCCATACAGATCATCCATTCGGCGCGACACCGGGCAGAAGGTGTCCCGAGCGGGGTGGTGACGCCGATCCCTTCGTGTGGTCGCAGCTCCCCGACCAATCGGAGCCGTGGTGGCCGGACCGAGTCTCGGGCCCGTTCACCGGGGATTCCGGCCATGGAGCAAGTAAGACGGAGATGACGGCCACAATCAAACCCAACTCGTTGTGGCGATCGGGCGCCTGATTGTCAGATTGCAGAGTTTCGTCTGTTAGGGCTGGTTGGCCTTTTGGGTACGGTGGTGGCGGTTCATGGCGGCCATACCGGCGGTGCCGGCTATGCCGGAGACAGTTCTGGAAGTCCAGGGTTTGGACGGAACCTTCAGGGGTGCTGGCGACACTGACTGGACGCTGTCGGCCGAGCAGACCGCGGCGGGGTCGAACTCGGCTGTGCCGGTGAGCACTTGCAGCAGTGATTCCGACGGCGCGCTGATGGCTGGCCCGATTACCTCGGAACTGGTCGGGATGGAGGCGGGCGGCACTCTGAAGGGGACCGGGAAGGGAAGCAGCAGGTCTTGGAGGTTCCGGGCGTTCTGGTCGCGTGCGGTCAGCGGGGTCAGACCAAAAGTGGACTCGATCAGGGCCAGGCTGGAGCAATGCTCGAACGGGCCGCGGTGTACCACCCGGCGCGGCCAGGTCAGGTTGGATATCACGATGGCTGGGACCCGGAATCCGAGTTGGCGGTAATCGGGGATCAGCCGGCCGTCCGTCGGGGTGGTGCTGTCGCCGATGTGCATGACGTTGGCCGGGTTGGTGTGGTCGATGACTGTCGGGGGCGCCACGTGGTCGTAGAATCCGCCCCACTCGTCGAAGGTCACGATCAATACAGTGTCGTCGAGGTACCAGTTATCGGCCAAGGCGTGATAGGCGGCGGCCACGAACCGCTCGCCCAAGCGGATGTCCGATAGAGGGTGGTCGTCGCCGGAGGTCCCGGTGGTCCCGCTGTCGAACGGGGGATCGACGAAACAGACATTCGGCAGCGTCCGGTTGGCGCAGGCGTCAATGAATGACGTGCCCGCGGCGAGGGCGGCCTCATCGGACGCAGCAAAGGGATGGAAAAACGACTGATATTTGAACACGGCGCCCGGTTCGATGGCGGGATCGGCCCACAGGGCCAAGAAAGGGCTGTCGCGGTAGTAGTAGCCGCCGGTCGGGACACCCTGGCGATTGGGGATGGGAGAAAGCTGATCCCAGATGGTAGGCAGGACGGACGGCAGTTCGGAGTTGTGGTCGCGGTCGGTCTGGCCCGCGTGCTGGTAGAAGCGGTTGGGGAAGGTTTCTCCGGCGAAGGCGCAGAAGTAGCGGTCCAGGGTGGTGTATCTCTGGGCCAGAGCGCCGATAACGGGCAGGTCCGGGACCAGCTTGGGAGTGCCGTGACGGTTGAGGTTGGTGTAGTACCCGATCGGGAACGTGTTGGCCGCGGCTGGGGTGACGCCAGTACTGTTCGGCGGCATGGTCGGCCGCTGCAAGAAGCCGTCCAGCTTGCCGCCGTTGTGCTGGACCAGGAAACCCTCCCAGCTGTGGTCGGGGTCGCTGTAGCCGCATCCCTGGAAGTCGGGGGCCAGCGGATAGTTGGGGTAGGTGTGGCCGTCGAGCGCGGACACGAACGTCAGGTCGTGGCGGCCGTCCGCCCCGGGCAGCCAGCCCAGGAAATGGTCGAAGGAACGGTTCTCCAACATCACCACGACGATGTGGCGCACACCCCGGGAGCCGTGGGGGAAGGTGGCCGGGCTGGCGCTGGCCGCGGCTTGAGACAGCAGTTCACCGCCGGTGACGGCCAAGCCGGCGGAGGCACCGATGATCTGAAGGAACTTGCGACGGGAGAGCACCCTTCCAGCGTATTCCTCACCGGAGTTAACGGAGACCATCCAGCATGGGCGACCAAGTTGACGTTCCTCGACATTTCGGGGTCGCCGCAAGAGCCCAGCGCGTCCAGCGCAGAAGACCCGTGCGGCCGAGGACCCGGCCGGTACGCCGGCTGCATCGTGCGAAAGGCATCAAGCGATCGCCAGGCGTATGGGTGGCTCGCAAACACGGTCCGGGAGGCAGTTCGTTCTGATTTGCCACCTCGCTACGAACGAGCCGCGAAGAGGTCGATTATTGACGGGCTCGAGGCTGAGATTCTGCGGTTGTTGTCCGAGTTTCCGGACATGCCGGCGCCGGTGATTGCCGAGCGGATCGGTTGCTGTCGTCGGATGACGGTGTTGCGTGAGTCCGATCGCCGAGTCGCGGCTGCTGTTCGTGCCGGCTGATCCGTGGCGGCGCACCACCTATCGGCCGGGCGAGCTCTCCCGGTTGGACCCTGGCAACCGGACGTATTGATCCCGGTTGGGTTCGATCAGGCGGAGAAGTTGTGGGTGCCTGTGCGAGCTATGGGGTTCTCGAAGTCCACCCCAGCCGCCTAGACGACAACGAACTGTAATCGGTGGACACGGTCAGCTCTTCAGGCTGGGGCTATTAGCGACAACACGAACTCGGGTGTCATCGGGGTCCGCGTGATTGTCACATCGAAGGGCGAAAGGGCGTCGGCTACGGCGTTGACGACAGCTGCCGGGGCGCCGATAGCGCCGCCTTCTCCTACTCCCTTGTATCCGCCGGTATGGCGCGAGGGGGTCACCTCGTGGACGTATTCGATGAGGGGGACGTCGGTGGTCGTGGGGACGAGGTAGTCCATGAAGGTGGTGGCGACCGGGTTTCCGTCAGGGTCGTAGGCGAGGTCTTCGTAGAGGGCTCCTGCGATTCCCTGGACAGTGCCGCCGGCGATCTGCCCTTCGACTATGTTCGGATTGATCATCGGTCCGCAGTCCTCACCAACGATGTAGCGCAGGAGCTGCACCTGGCCGGTCGAGACGTCGACCTCGCAGGTGCATAGGTGGGTGGCATTGGCCCAGGTCATCATGTCTTGCGGTTTGTACCTGGACGTGGCCTCCAGCCCGGGTTCGATCTCCGGCGGCAGGGTGGATGCCTGGAAGTAGGCGATCTGGGCGACGTCTTCGAGGGATAGGGCTTTGGCTGGCGTACCCCGTACCGAAGCGACGCTTTCGACCAGTTCGACGTCCTCGGGTGCGGCTTCGAGTCGGTGGGCGGCTATCTCAATGATCCTCTGGCGCAGGATGCGGGCGGTGGCACCAATGGCGCCGGCCATCATCGGGCCGCTTCGGCTTCCACCCGTACCTGCGCCATATCCGGTCACGGCGGTGTCTCCCTGGATGGTAGAGACGTCTTCGATCCTGACCCCCAGCATCTCAGCGGCCAGCTGCACAGCTGTCGTCTCCAGGCTGTTGCCGGCAGATCCGCCTGCCATGTAAACGTTCACCTTCCCCGACGGCTCGACTCGGATGGTGGCGGCTTCGGTTCCGAAAATGCCCGCGCCGCCCGCAGTTGGCTCTATGTAGTTTGACACGCCTACCCCGAGGTATCGTCCTGCCCGACGTGCTTCAGCTTGATCGTGGCGGAATTGCCGGTAGTCGAGGGCGCCGACGGTCTTGTCGAACGTCTCGAGCGGCGACACGTTGTCGAAGGGCAGGCCGCTCGGGTTGGTGTAGGGCATCTCATCACGCCTGAGCAGGTTCCGTCGCCGCAACTCGATCGGATCGAGGTTCATCTGACGGGCTGCGATGTCGATAAGCACCTCGCGGGCCAGTGTCTCAAACATCCACGGTCCACGGTAGGCGGAGCGACCCACCGTGTTGGTGTAGATCGACTTGCAGGAAAAGGCTCCCTTGGGAGTGCGGTAGGGACCTGGAAACACTGCTCCGGTCAAGGCCGAAGTGCCGACTGGCCAAGGAGTAGGGTAGGCGCCGCAGTCGGAGAAGAACTCGATATCGGCTGCGAGCATGCAGCCGTCAGCGTCGAATGCCATCCGAACGTTAGCGCTCTCGTGGCGCGACTGTCCGGCCGCCAACAAGTTCTCGCGGCGGTCCTCTATCCACTTGACAGGCGGGTCCAGTAGCTTGGAGGCCAAGACCAGGCACATCTCCTCGCGCTGAAACATGATCTTCTGGCCGAAAGCTCCGCCCGTGTCCCGGGCGATCACTCGAACCTTGTGCTCGGGTATGCCCAACAGCCGGGCACAAAATGCTCTCGCCTCGTGCGGTGCTTGTGTAGCAATCCGCACGGTGATGTCCCCGGTACTTGGGTCCCGCTCGACTACCAGACCGCGGGTCTCCATGGGCGAGGCGTTCTGTGCTTGCTGCTCAATGCTCGCCGACGTCACGTGAGCAGCGCCGTCGAAGTACGGGTCGAGCGCCGACGACGGAAGCCCGGCCATTTCGCCAATCAAATTGCTCTCATGAGCCTCGTGCACCAGCACATCCGATTCCAGGGCATCCAGGAAGTCGACCACCGCCGGAAGCGGATCCAGATCGACGACCACCAGTTCGCAGGCATCCTCTGCTATATATTCGTCTTCGGCGAACACCAACGCGATCGGGTCGCCCACGAACCGGACGACCCTCTCGGCAAGTGGCGGCCGGGGTGTCTCCGGGCTGTTTCTGCCGAGCATGCCGTGCCACTGCTCACGGGCATGCGGATTCAAGTCGGCCGCGGTGAAGACCGCCCGCACCCCCGGCAGGGCCGCCGCCTCGGTCACGTCCACAGACACGATCCGGGCATGCGGCACCGAGCTGCGAACGAAGCAACCATGCAACATCCCAGGCAGACGAACGTCATTCACATAAGTGCCGTGACCGGTCAGAAGGCGAGCGTCCTCGACCCGAGGCACACGTGCACCTAGATAACGTCCGGCGGCCGCTTGACTGGTCATCGCCGGACAACTCTAACGGCTGTTCAGCAGCTACCACGTCAGGACGATAGGGTGGCGTAGGGGATGGCAACGACTGACTCATCCCGCTGGCCTTGAACTCAGCGCTCTAGATGGAGGGATCACCTCCTTGAGCTAGACCGACCCCTCGGCCAGCGCCCCGCGCAAGTTGCCAAGCCGGACGTGCTGGGCGGGCATCGGGCGATGCTGTGCCAGTTCCGGGCTATTCCGCGGACGGCGGTGTGGGACCGAGAAGGCGCATCGGCCGCGACACGCCGTCACGAGGGATCCAGTCCTCATCCGACGTCAGCGGGCCAGAACATCGGCCGTCGAGAGCTTCCGCAGCAATGCCCCAGACCGCCAGCTTGACGTGACTCACTAGCTAGCTTCGGGCCTCCCCAGTTGGTGATGCTTGCCCTCGTTGTCGAGGAAATGAAGTGCGGACTCAGCTACGTCGGCGAGGTCCAGACGGTCACCGGTGTCGAGTTCTTGCAGAAGGCGTGATGTCCACGAACACCCTCGGCGTAGGCTTCTGCCGACAGCCGCCGCGGGAAGGACAAGACTGCTGAGATGTTTGACACCCAGCTCACTGCCCTGGCCGAGAGCGCGGCGCGCAAGCTTCGGGAGCGGGGAGAGACGATCGCCGTGGCCGAGAGCTCGTGCGGAGGCCTTATCTCGGCGTCGCTGCTCTCCATCCCCGGAGCCTCCGCGTACTACGTCGGTGGCACTGTCACCTACACCCGCGTTGCCAACCAGGCCTTCCTGGCCGGCGCAGTGGCCGTCCCGCCCGGTTTGCGGGGCGAGACCGAGGAGTTTGCCCTGTATCTGGCCCACGCCTCGGCCGCCAAGCTCGAGAGCACGTGGGCGATCGGCGAGAGCGGAGCGGCTGGACCGTCGGGCAGCCGGTATGGCGATCCGCCCGGGCACGTCTGGGTTGCCGTCACCGGGACGGCGGATTCGACCCGGCACCTGCTCACGGGCTCGGAGGATCGATCCGCAAACATGGTCGCCTTTGCGGCGGCGGCGCTCGGCCTACTGACCGAATGCCTGGACTGACGCCTCTCCTTCGTTGCGTCATCAGCCGCCGGGCGAACCGCCAACTCTCGGGCTGGATGTGGGAGCGACGCTCCGACCTGGGCCAACACCTTTTCCGTAGTATCGATCGCGGTCGCTGTGTGCGACGCCTCACGGGGATCGATCCCGATCGTCACCGCTGCCATCACTGGCCTCAGCCATCGCATCTGAAAACGCTAGGACCCGAGCCCCGAGGTCTAGGTGATTACCAATCAGACGGTTCGGAGGTGCTCTCGTTGAGCGGTGGCACCATTGCGTCGCAGGTCAGGCAGGCCAGTCGACGAGAACCGCAGGGGGTGGCTCGTCTGGCGGTGCGCCGAGGTCGACGCCGGTCAGGTCGAGAACCCGACTGCGGAACCGCGTCGCGAAATCGGAGTCGTTGCTCGCGAGGTCGGCGAACGCTTTTTCCACATCGCCCTCGAACCACACGAGCATGAAGCTCCCCATGGGGTCTCCTGGAGCGCCCACGTCTCCCGGGTGGTGTCGGCGCGCGTGTGGTGCGCTTCGTAGCCGGCCCGCCGAGCCCCCACTGTCTCGGCCGCGAACGCGCGGGCGTCCTGCTCCTTGCCTGCCTGGATCGGAAACATCCCGTTGAAAACACCCACCTCCGCCGCCTCTGGCAATCGAGCCCGCCCAGACAGTACCCGAGGCACGGGATCGGTGCCCCGAGTCCCGCGCAGGACCCCGTACCCGGAGCGGAAGACCCTGGTGGAGCCGGAGTTGCACCGAGGCCGAAGTGCCCACATCATCGGCACCTCGTCATGCCTCCGAAGAACGAGGCCGGCACGGCCTTGTGGACATGTAGGACACCCTCTAGCGCACCGGGTGCCGATCGGGAATCTTGGTCTAGACCCCTTCTGACCTCGAGCCGGCCGCTCCGATGGCCGAGTTTCTCTTGCTCCGAACCGTCTTAAACCTGGACGCTGGTAAGGGCGCGCCGCGCGCCGAGTACGTGGGGGTCGGCAGACGCCGAGATGGATGGCTTCGCCCGCCGATCTGTGCGACCGGCGGGTCGGTGACACTGGAGGTGGTGGGAGCGTCGGGGCGCTGGTTCGATCCCGCTGTGGTGGAGGTGCCGAGCCTGACACCGAAGGGCGGGTTGCCTAGACTCGTGGTCAACCTTCCTTGGCCGAGGACGACGACGCCCTCAGCCAGTCCGGTGTCGTGCGTACCGTCCTGGCAAGATAGCGGCATGCAACGTGTGCTTGGAATCGGCGGATACTTCATGCGGGCCGCCGACCCGGCGGCCCTGGGCGCGTGGTATCGCGATTGCCTGGGCCTGGACGCCGATCAGAACGGCGTGTGGCGTCAAGGCGCTGGGCCAACGGTGTTCGCGACGTTTGAGTCCGAGAGCGACTACTTCGGGTCCCCCGTCCAGCAGACCATGATCAACTTCCGGGTTCCCGACCTGGATGCGATGCTTGCGCAATTGCGCGCCAAGGGAGCGGACGTAGCTAGCGAGACTCAGGACATGGAGGGTGTCGGTCGATTCGGCTGGGTTACCGATCCTGAGGGCAACCGGGTCGAGCTGTGGCAGCCCGCCTAACCGTGTCTTCACGCTCATCGCTGGGCCGAGACCGCCTGGGCTTATCGCTGAGCGCACCCATAACAATCCGTATGCAGGAAGGCCTCCAACTTCACCCGGCATTGCGGACGCGCCCGCACCTCGTCGGCTATTTCGGCCCGGCGATGTTCGGGGGCCCTCTGGGCGTCATGCGTCATGCTGTGACAGGTGCAACTATTTCCTACCGAGCAAAACAGTAAGGAGCTTGACATGGTCGACACGACAACTGCGATCCGACGTCATCATCACATCACCTTGTGCGTTGGAACAGCCCAGGAGGACTACGACTTCCACACCAAGGTGCTCGGGCTGAAGAGTGTCAAGAAGACGGCGCTCTACGACGGGGATGTACCCATCTACCACCTGTACTACGGCAACGACCAAGGAGCGGAATCGACGATCGTGACGAGCTTTCCGATGCGCCAATCAGGACGCGTCGGCCGACGAGGGACGAATCAAGCCCGAGTCCTGATGCTGTCGATCCCCGAGACATCTATCGGTTACTGGCGTTCGCGCCTGACTGACCACGGCTTCACTGTCGAGGAATCCGAGGTGTTCGGGGAGAAGCGACTCGACTTCACCCACCCCTGCGGTATCGAGTACGCGCTCGTTGGTGTCGCTTCCGATGGACGCCCGGCTCACTCCTCCGGTACTGTGCCGCAGGAGTTCGGTATCCACGGCACCCACGGGATCACCGTATCGGTACGCGATCTGGACTTGTCGGCCGAGTTCATGACCACTGGGTGGAGTGGTCACTTGACCCGTGACGAGGATGCTAGGGCCCGCTTCGAGGTGGGCGAGGGAGGATCGGGGTGCATAGTTGACTTCGTTGCCGAGCCCCAGCTCGATCAGGCCGGGTGGATGTACGGCGAGGGCATCGTGCACCACACCGCCTTCCAGGTCGCCGACTACGACACCCAGACCAATGTGAAGTCACATCTCGAAGGCCTCGGCTTCACCGACGTTTCCGAACGCAAGGACCGCGGCTATTTCGAGTCCATTTACGTACGCATCCCGTCCGGAGCCTTGTTCGAAGCCACGGTGTCCAAGCCCGAAGGCTTTCTCATCGATGAGCCGTACGAATCACTGGGCAAGACCTTCCAGGTGCCACCGGTGTTCGCAGGCCAGCGTGACTTCCTGATGTCTTACCTCGAGCCGCTCGAGTACTGACCGGCGGCTTCATCGGAGCGTCAGACGCCAAGCCGCCCGGCCAGGACGCCGGCCGATGGCAGGCAGGGGCCGCCCGAGCCGGGAAACTGTCCACCGGCATTTCGCCGCGGCCATCGAGGAACTTGGCCGTTTCGGCGGTGCCGCGCCCCGGTGAAGCGAAGCAGATCTGGGACGACATCTGGGATCTGGAAGCTCACAACTCCGGGCGCACCCTGAGACGGGGGCCTTATGGTGCTGACGCCCGCCCAGGGGGTGGGCGCCTGCACCATTGCCACCAGTTCAACTCCCCGAGTCGAAGGGCAGATGCTGCTCGTGTGGAGATGGAATGAAGATATCGAGATACCGCCAGCCGGCCCGGGCTCCCGCTCGACGAGTTACGAGATCTTCTGTCCGGTAATAGTCTGCCCGCAGATGGGAGTCAGGCCGGGGACCAGATGGAAAGTCGAACCCTCGTACTGAGTAACCCATTCGCAGTTGTCTGCTCCGGAAACCTGGCCACGGTCGGCCATGGCCCAACTGATCGAATGTCCGCCCCAGAGTCCCTGGCCTTGGTAGTTGGTCATCGCGACCATGGCGTTGATGAACGACGCCTGGGTCGCGCTGGTTCCCACAACCTTGAGGCCCTGGACCAGCGCATCCACCGAGAGGTACCCGTAATACTCGGCGAACGTGGGACTACCGTTGACCCCGGCGTAGGTACTGAGTGCACTCTGGAACTTCTCGGTAGCGGCGGTGTGCATTTCCACCGGCTCGTAGCCTAGGGGGAAATAGACACCCTGGGAGGACTGTACGGCACCTGGACCCCCCAGCGCCAGGTCGCCACCGTAACCCTGGGCCAGCACAGCGGCTTTGATTTGGATTCCCTGCTGCTTGAGTCCCTCGAGTATGGCGAACGAGCTGTTGCTGATGATGCTGGGGCTCAACGAATCGACCCCGGCATCCTTCATGGCCAGCACGATCGGCCCGACATTCGTGCTCCCGAGCGGAAGCGAGGTGTTGAGGTATCCGACCTTGAGACCCGCGATCTTGGCCGAGATGGCGGTCGCTTTGGCCGTATCCTCCGAACTCGGGATGGGATACCCGATCGACGCCAGATTTTTCGCCCCCAGCTTGGCGAAGATCTCCCCGGACTGGCTGTACACCTTGGTGTAGTCCTGAGTGCCGACGACGGAGAACATATTTCGGTCGGTTATCCATTCGGGCCCATCAATGCCTGCGCCGATCACCGGTATGCCATGCTGAAGGAGGTAGGGAGCGGCGGCGAAGAAGAGCGATGAAACTCCGAGGACGGCAAAGACGTGTTGCTGTTCGACCAGCCTCTGGGCCGCGGTAAGGGCGCCGGTCGGTGTGGACCCGGTGTCAGCCTCCACGTACTTGATGTTGTAGCCCTCGGTCTTGGCCAGTCCGATCCCCGCCTGAATCCCTTTGGGGAAGGTCACGAATCCCGCCGCGCTCACTCCGGTGAGATCGGCCAGCACGCCAACGGTGATGGTCTTAGTGGTGCTGGCAGAGGACCCGGGGCTAGCGGGTCCGGTGCTACTAGAGCTGGGGGCGACCGTGGTCGCCGATGATCCCGACTTGGAGGAGCTACCGCATCCCGCCACGAATACCAAAGCCGCGGCCACAACGACCGGGACCCTCCACTTGCTCCGAAGCATATCGATAATCCCCCTGGCTGATATCCATATATAGGAATGATAGCTGTCGACACGGTACTCGTAATCGGGCCCAGGTGCAAGCGGTCTGCCTTGTCGACGGAAATAGATAAAGAGATATAGCGAGAATTCCCGCATCTCTGTCGGTCGCTCGATCCGGCTCTTAAAGTCTCAGCAAATTGATTGGTTGCGACTACGTTGCTACCACCATCGGTGCGATCAGGCTTGCCCAGGGGATCGCTACCGCACCCCCGGGGGAAAGGCTCGGCGGGAAGTCGCCAGCGGAGTTTATGTCGTCGTGCCCAGGGTTGGGAGGGCGGCGGGCATGTGCGGACTCGGGTCTCGACGCTTCCCTTGGTGCCTGCTGTCGTCGACGCGGTGGCGATAGGCGGGATGGGCGGCATCGGGCGGCTGTTTCACGGGTGGCCGCCGTTGTTAGTACCGTGACGCTCAGGAGGTTTCGGTCATGACCACCGCGATCATTGGCACTGGAGGGATCGGATCGATCATCGCCCGCCAGCTCGCTTCAGGCGGCGAGACCCTGCGGCTCTCGAGCGCCGACAAGAAATCAGCACGGATGCTGGCTGCAGAGATCGGTCGAGCTGCGGTCGGCGCCGTCGACAACCGCGACGCATTGCGGGGCGTCGATGCCGTCGTCCTCGCGCTGCGGTTTGGTGTGCTGAAGGCCGTCATAGACGAGATCGCCGACCCGCTAACCGACAAGTTCGTGGTCGTTCCGAGCGACCCCGTCGGCATCGAGCAGTTATGAGGAGTAGTGGCGATGATGCGATCACTTAACCTTCGCCGCGACTACCGGGGCTGAGGGCCCGGCCGTTGAAGCAGAGCTCACAGCCAAGGACAAGGAGACTGGTATGGAGGATCTGAGCAGCAGTAACCGAGTCGTCGTAGGCATTGACGGTTCCGCTAACGCGGTGGCCGCACTGTCGTGGGCCCTGGAGGAGGCACAGCCGCGTGGCGCGCTGGTAGAAGCCGTCTACGTCTGGCACGAATCGAGTATCTCGTACGGCGCTCCCGGCTACGTCCCGCTCAGCCAGGACGATGTCGATGACCTCGCTCGAAAGATACTGGACGCCGCATTGTCGACCCTGTCCCTCTCGACCGACGAGATCAAGGTAGACCTGCGAGCAGCCACCGGCGTTCCTGTCGAGGTTCTCAGAGCTGCGATCGAGGCTACCGAGGTTGCCATGGTCGTGCTGGGTGCACGTGGGCATGGCGGGGTGAGCGGCCTTCTGCTTGGGTCGGTGAGCCAGTCCATGACCCATCGCAGCAGCAAACCCGTAGCCATCATTCCCACTGGATGGACGGCGGACAGTTCGGGTGCGGCCGCTCGGACCATCGTGGTCGGAGTCGACGGATCAGAGGAGTCCGGGCGGGCGCTCGTCTGGGCCGTGGCGGAGGCGGCGGCCCGCGGGTGGGCGGTGGAAGCCGTCATGGTGTGGTCTCCTCCCTCGCCGGTGCTTCCGGCACATTTGCCTCTCGGCGCGATGAAAGGTGTCGGTGACGATTCAAAGGTTCTTGATGTTCTCCGAGAGTTCGTCGGCAAGGTCGACGCCTCGGGTGTCCCAGTCGAATGCACCATTGTCGAGGGTCACCCGGCCGAGGCCCTGCTCGAACGAGCATCCGCAGGACAGCTCCTGGTTGTCGGCAGCCGCGGTCGGGGCCGGGCCCGCGAGGCTCTGTGGGGCTCGGTCAGCCATGCCGTAACCCACCGTGCCGCGGTGCCGGTGGTGGTGGTGCCAACCCACCACGGAGGCTGAGGCACGCGGTCTCGACTTGTACAGCGTCCAACCCGTGCAGAGCCTTCCCGGCTAGGCGATCCACAGGTGTCACGCTCGCCGCGGTCCGCCCCTGCGTCGTGCGGTCACCGCCTCGACGGCTGGCACCGGGCAAACGGCGGGGGCGCTCTACCCGTCTACTGCGGTGGTATCTTCGACCGGTACCTGAGCTATTAAGTCGCCTGAGGCTTGTTCACGAACCACATGGGTTGTTCGACGAGGTGTTCGCTCTTCCATCCACTGGGCGTGCGCACCAAGTCGTGGAAGTAATATCCGCCCGTAGAGCTTTCCCGTTCCATGCCGGGCAGGTGCATGGGGTTGAAGAACATAGCTCTGGCCTTCGCCCGGTCGCCGTCGACCTCGACCTCGATGTTGGTTATGTGGTGGGTGGCCCAGGGAATCGTGTCGAATGCTTGCCGCAGGAACTTGGCCACCTCGTCCCGGTTTCCACAAATGACTCCGGATTGGCTGTAGTCCACGACGGCGTCCTCGGTGAAGACTGAGCGCCATAGGTCCCAGTCGTGGGTGTCGACGCCTCGGGCGTAGCGCGCCAGCAACTCCTGGATCTCGATCTTGTCGGCCACTGCTTGCATGTCCATAGCTTGTCCCCCAACGGTCGTCAATGTTGCCAGATCCTATACAGTCAACCCAAAGCTGACGGCCTCCATCTCGGTGAACTGGGGGTCGCCAGGCCGCGACAGCAGTGACGCCCACCGCATTCTGGTCGTTTGGCAGATCCGGAACCTGGCTCCAGCGCAGGTTGCCGTGCACCAGTGCACCGACTGGTGACATGAGCCCGTCACGCCGGTGCCGGCTGACCGGCATGAATGGCAGCGCGAGTATTGACAGCGGGGCGAAGGGCTGGGTCCTCAGGATTCTGCCGGCACAGCTCTATATTTCCGGGTAACTATCTGGTCGGGTCCGCGGGACGGGCCGTTGGGCGCGGGCTAGCTGGTACAACTCTAGGTCGAGCGCGTTGCGGTTTTCGAGTCGCCTGCGGACCGCGTCCGTCAACTGTCTGCTGTCGAAGGGCCGGGACCGGTTCAGGCGCGGTACGTCGATTCGTGGGACGTTGAAGCATTGAGCCATCTCGGCGGCCAGCGAGTTCAAATCGTCAGTTACGCCCACGAAATCGATACGGGCCAAGTTTCGCCGAGCCCTCTCGAGCAGTTCGGCGTCGGTTCCGCCGATAGGCGTCGAGTCGAAGAGCGACTGTACGGGATAGTCCGAGCTCCGCGTAGCCGGTAACCGGGCATACGGGGAATATGAGACCCAGGCGCTGGTCACTCCGATCCGGTGGGCTAGCTGACGGGCCTGATAGTTGCTCGACGGCACGTGGTAAACCTCGCTGGCGGTGAATTCGTCGAGGGTGAGGTTTTCGTAAGGCGGCCCAGACCCGCGTAGAGTCAGATAGTGCGAGATCGCCCGGCTTAGGGGTTCGCGCAGTATCGTGACGGTGCTGTAGCGACCGGGGATAAGGTCGAGAGCTTCGTAAGGGATATGGCCCCCGACAAAGTCGAGCCGAGCCAACAAGGGGGGCGGCATGAGCAGAAGATCGTCGATGTAAAGGTGGATTCGGGATCGCCCGCGAGGACTCCAGGTGGAGCACAGTTTGCTGAGTGACGTGCCTCCGGTCTTCATGATGTGCATGAACACGACGCGTGCACTGGCGAGCCCGGCAGATTCAGCATCGTCCCGCTCGAAGTCCTTTCGGAGACGGGCCTGAGCAGCCGAGCGCATCTGGGCTGTCATGCGGTCCACCGACTCGTCGGTTGCGGCCACCGCAGCAACCAGGTCATCGAACTCTGCTCCATCCATGATCTTCTGCACGAGCCAGGCGCGCTCAGTCCTGTGAGCGCAGCGGCCAACCAGGATCCGGTACACGGTGTCGACGACTACCTTTGACCGTCCTCGATTTTTAACCGTTTGTGCGATCGCCCCCGAGCCGAGCGCACGCAGCTCGTTGATAGCGGCCCACCCCGACGGTGCCCTCATGCCCCCGACCGGGGTCCGACCCGGCTTCTCCCGTTCCCTGGGCCACGCACCCGCACGACTTGGTACGCGACCAGCCGAATCTGAGCAAATTGTGAGAGTTCACTGATAAGGACCGCAAATCTCCGGGTCACTAACGAGGGATCTACCTTCTCGGGCGACTGCGTTCCGCTGAGGGTCGAGATGTCCTTGCCGAGGGTGAAAGGCGGGTCCGTTTCAGGGGGAGGCAACGCCGAGGTCGTCAGACCGTCCAGCTTGGAGTCGTGACCATTGGGCGGTGGGTCGTCCGTTGGTCCGGGTTACGGAGTGGTCGACTGGCCAGGGTTGTGGCCAACCGGGCGGCGAGTCTTCCCACGTCTCCTGGCGTCCGTACACCGTGAGGTCCATGAGAGCGTAGCTGTAGTCCATGGCCTCAACGCCGCGGATGGTCGTCCAGTAGGTTTCGAAGATGCGGTCGCCGTAGCGTAGGTAGCACACCAGGTGCATCATCCCGATGTGGCGTCCGACGAGTAGACCGTCGAGGGAGGCCTGTGCCGAGTACCACGGCATGTCCCAGGCCATGAAGTCGTGGTAGCGGATGCTTTCGTCGTAGGGGCCCTGACAAAAGACCGCGTAGGTGATGTCGCGGGAATGAAGGTACGACAGCTCTCCTACCTGGGTGGTGACCCAGGTGCAGCCCTCGCACTGCTCGGCCGCGGGTCGGCCGGGGTGCCACATGAAGTAGTAGGCGATGAGCTGTCTGCGCCCGTCGAACGCTTCGAGCAGGGTGAGCGGGCCGTGGGGCCCGATCAGCGCAAGGTTGGCGTCTACCTCAACCATCGGTAGGCGCCGCCGGGCTCCGGCGATCGCGTCGCCTTCCCGGGTGTGCGCCTTCTCCCGAAGCCGCAGCTTGTCCAGTGCGGCCTGGAAGGTGACCCGGTCGACGGCCGGGGGCAGACCCGGTGTCTCGGTGAGGCCGACCGCCGGGGCGCCGAGGCCCGATGTTTCATCCTTCATGATGGTCTCCTGTGTGGGTTAGAACCTTCGGTTCTTCTTCGCTTCTGTTTGCGCGGCTTCGGCAAGCCGTTTGATCGTGTCGAGTCGCCGGTCCCACTGCGCGGCGAGGTCAGCCATCGCCCGGGTGGCCTGATCGAGCCGGTCGCCTTCTATGTGATAGAGCACCTCACGGCCCTGTTTACGCCGGTTGATCAACCCCGCCTGTTCGAGCACGACCAGATGTTTGGAGACGGCTTGGCGGGAGAACGGTACGTGGCCAGCCAACCAGCTGGCGCTGACCTCACCGTTGCTGACGAGGAGGTCGAGGACCCGGCGACGAGACGGGTCGGCTATGGCCGACCACAACTCGTCATCGACCTCCGCCGTCATCCCGACCGGCGTTCCGCCACCACGCGGGCGAGGCGGTCCAGGTACTCGGCCCAACCGCCCTGGTGCTCGTCGGCATAACGTTCTTTCTCCGGGTCGGGCCAGGCACGGAGCTCGTGGCCGCTCTCGGCCACTCGCAGACGGGTCCGCTCGCCGCCCTCGGGCGTCAGCGTGAATTCGACGAGCATCGAGTTGCCGGTTACCGGTTCCTCCCCCGGCGGATGGTTCCAGCGGAACGAGAATCGAGTCGGTGGTTCGACCGATTCGACGACGACGGGTCCGCCCTGGTCCCCGAACCCCATGTATCCATGAGCGCCGGGTTCGACGACGAGTTCCACCCGGTCGGCGAACCACTGGATAATCTGGTCCGGCTCGGTGATGATGCGCCAGACGACGTCCATGGGTGCCTCGATCACAACCTCCCGCTCAATCATCAGGTCTGGCATGAGCATCCGGTCCGGCCCTGAACGCGGCTCTGGCCGTGGCCGGTCGCGGGCGTTGTCCCTTGGCCTGGTCTGTCGATCATCGCTCCTCCTATCTCTAACTGCAACCAACAGTAGCACGTCGCTCCGAGATGTGCAACCGATAATTGCAGGTTGTTGACGCCGCGGGTTCTGTCAGTCCAGACCAAACTGCCCCACAGAAGGGGGTTCGCCGTCATCCACCGTCATGGCTGGTTCCAACCGGTGTCATGAAGCGAAGCGTCACCCACTGAGATCACCTGGCCCGCTCACCTGCCCGCCCGAAGGTTCATGGTCGCGGCTCTGGTACGACGCGGGCGATCACGGTCGCCACCACTTTGTGAACGGCGCGGGCCTGTGGCGGGGGGCTGCTCCGGTCAGCGAACAGCAGGTGGGCGGCCCCGATGAGGGTGGGAGCGAGTGCGTCGACGTCGGCACCGGCGGCGATAGGGCCGAGCTCGCCCTCCACCCGAAGATACGAGGCGACCATGGCCGTCGCCGTCACGGCAGAGCGGTTCGCCGGAGGCTTTCAGCCTCCGCGTCAGAAAACGGTGTAGGTGAAGCGGGCCAGGCCCTGATCCCGAGCCGCGCCCACCCAAATCTCGTCGCCAACGTGGAGACCGGTCGTCGCCGCGCCGAAGGTGTCGGGCCCGTATTCAACGACGGTCTCTATCGTCAGTGAGTCGGGGTCCACCCGCAGCACCCGGGACGGGAACAGTAAGCGAGGTTCGGAAGAGAAGTGGCCGGCGATGAATTCCTCGGCAGACGTATTGAACGCTCCGGCCGCGAGCAGCTTGCCATCAGATGTCCAGGTGAGGTTGTCCGTCAAGATCTCGGTATTGACGACCCGCGATTCCGCCGGCCCCTTTCCCCGCCGGGCCTTCTTGATGCAGCGCGAGTTCCATCCGCCGATGAAGACCCAGCGGCCGTCTTTCGATACAGCCACTCCGTTGGCGCTATTGATCCCAGCCCCGGGGAGAGCATTCCAGCCGGTACCGGGTGTCCACTCGAAGACTCCGCCGGTTTCCTCGCCCTCCCCCGCCGGGGCGGCGGCGGCATCCGCCGTTCCCTGCGGACGGTAGCGGTTGAAACTTACGACAAAGCCACCCCCGTGGACCGCCGCGACATCGTTGCCGACAGCGGACTCGGGCATTTCGGCCGCGCCGATCCAGCGTAGCGTCGGCCGGGCCTGCTCCAAGAGGATTTCAAACACCTCGACCGATTCACGCCAGCCATGGTTGACTACGAGCAACTCGTACACGCCGTCGTCGCGAACTGCGACATCGATTCCATGCGGCTCGAACCTCAAGGGGTCTAGCCGCATCTGGGTCCCAAACCGCCTTTCGTCCGGAGCGTAGGAAGCCTGATAGGGAAAAATCTCGTTGCACGAGTGGTCGCGCCTATCAATGGCATACAGCCGCCCTTGAGCAGCGGTTGCGCCCGTCATCCCGGAAGTGATGACCCAGTCGGTCGCCGCAACAGGAGCAAGGTCCTCAGCGTTGATCGGACCCCACACGTAGCCCTTCGCCTTAGCCACGGCTCGCCTCCCTTGAAGCTTCTAGCCGTCCGGTCTGTACCGCCATCTTCCGTACCGGGCCGCATGTCATCCACGTTTCCATGGGCGAACAGAATGCCCTATTTGTGCCTAGGTCCGCTAGACGGCGAAGGTGCGAGCCCCCGTCCCCGACGGCGTCGTGACGTCCGGTCTGGTTACGTCCCGAGCGGCAGAACGGCCGGCCCGAACGAGGTCCTCCGGGTCCTAGCATTTTTGCCGGGTCCTTAGGGAGCCGCCGGAGGAGGTAGCTGATGGTCGAAACCACCGAGCCGGCTCATAAGGAGATCAGAGCCATCCCGGCGGCAGCGGCGGCCACGGTCCCGGCGGCGGTGACCCCGGCGTTCAGGCTGGCGGCTCGCAGGTCTCCCTGTTGCACCAATCGCACTGTTTCGAAGCTGGTGGTGCTGAAGGTTGTGAACCCGCCGCAGAATCCGCTTCCCACCACCAGAGTCAACGTGGAGGACACGTGGTGAAACACGACCAGACCGGTCAGCACCCCCAGCAGAAAGGAGCCGGACAGATTGATGAACATGGTGCCGATCGGGAGCCGGCTGGACCGCCGACTTCGGATGAACCCGTCTGTCACGAACCGCGCCCCTGCTCCGAGGCTGCCGGCCAGGCCGACCCACACGATGGAGCCGACGTTCACCGCCCACGCTCGATCCGGTCGACATCAGGGTCCACCGGAAGCTCAGACACGCTCCAAGCGGTGTGTCGGGCTCCGGCCGCGATTCCCAAGGCCGCGGCGGCCAGCCCGCCGACGAGCGATGCCACCACGTATAGGACACCCACCGACCAGGCTCCGTGCCGGGCCAGCTGGACCGATTCCACCGCCAACGTGCTGTAGGTCGTGAACGCCCCACAGAACCCCGTCCCGACCACCAACCTGGTCTTGCGCCGCCAACCGACATCGTCGCCCGAGCGGACCAGCGCGTCGAGCACCACTCCGAGTGCGAACGCTCCGCACAGGTTGATCGCAAACGTCGCAACCGGGAACCCCTGCTTGCTGGTGGGCACGGCCAGTTCGACGGTTTCCCGGGCGGCCGCCCCCACCACCCCCCCGGACATCACCAAGAGCACGGCCAGCGGCCGCACATGCAGCGGGGTGGCGGTCGACGTGCCGTCACCGGGGGCGAGACGGGTCAGATCGGCCTTGCGATAAGCGATGGGTATCCTCCAAACCACCGGGCGCCGAAGGCGCATTCACTTGTGGTAGGGGTCATCAGCCTTGCGGCGGTTCAGGCGGACTCCATCGCCTTCCGAACAGACTACCAGGTGCAGCCCCGCAAGCCGACTTGGCGAGAGCGGGCCAGCCGGCGGAATCCGAGTAGCCCCCGAAGCGGGCGACTGGACAACTCGCGCCACCGTCGTAGCATGGCCGGTGAGTTCCACTATGAACGTTGTCGACGTGGTCATCATCGTGGGTTGGGTGGCCTTCTGGATCTATTGGCTGGCCGCGTCCTTCGGGGTCAAGGCCGGGCAAACCCGATCGACCCGCTTCGTCGGCGTCCGGGTCGCGGTCATCCTCCTCGTTCTGCTCTTAGTGCGCACGCGCGCTTTCAAAGGTCACACGACCACGAAGGACCCGTGGCTGCAAGGCATAGGCCTGGCGCTTTTCCTGCTCGGCTTGGCTCTGGCTATTTGGGCCAGGCTCTATCTCGGCCGGAATTGGGGCATGCCGATGACGCAGAAAGTTGATCCGGAGTTGGTGACAACCGGCCCGTACCGGAGTGTCCGGCACCCTATCTACTCGGGCATCATCCTTGCGATGATCGGCACAACGATCGCCGTGAGCTTGTATTGGGTGGTAGCGGTTGTGGTGGTGGGAGGGTATTTCGTGTATAGCGCCGTTACCGAGGAGCGCCTGATGGCCGCGCTGTTTCCCAACTCCTACCCGGCATACAAGCGGTCGACCAAGATGCTGATCCCGTTCATCTTCTGAGCCTCGTCAAGTTCCGCGGGTGCGAGCCGCCCGACTGCATCGGTGAACCGGTTGTCGATCGCTCAGGTTGCGAACCCGCTCGCCGAGCATCAAGATAAGTGAGTTGTCACGATTTCGGAGGACAGTATGGGCGAGCGCGTAATCTCGGCGGATAACCACCTGATTGATCCCAAGGATCTGTACGTAGAACGGATGCCCAAGGAGTTCCGCGACCGCGCCCCCCGAGTACTGCGCGGTGAGGACGGCGGCGACGGCTGGAGCTTCGATGGCAAGCCGCCGGCGCGCACGTTCGGGCTCGAGGCGGTGGCCGGCCAGCCCGATCACCAGGGCAACTACCGGCCGACGGGAATGAAATGGGAAGAGATCCTTCCGGGCAACTACGACGGCGCGGCACATCTCGCCGACATGGACAAAGACGGGGTGCACGGCGCGGTCGTCTACCCCCTGGTCGCCATGAACGCCTATACCCAACCGGACGCGGCGTTCCGGATCGCCATGATCCAGACCTACAACGACTGGCTCCTCGATGACTTCCAGGCGGCCGACCGTTCTCGGCTCACCGGTCTGTGCGCCCTGCCAGTCGACGACGGAATTGACGCTTCGGTGGCGGAGGTACACCGTTGCGTGGCGAAGGGGGCACGCGGGTTCTTTGTCCCCGGTTCACCAGCGAAGCCGTACTGGGACCGTGTGTACGACCCCCTTTGGCGGACCGTCTCCGAGACGCAGACGC
This sequence comes from uncultured Actinomycetota bacterium, assembly GCA_963783945.1. Lineage (GTDB taxonomy): Bacteria > Actinomycetota > Acidimicrobiia > Acidimicrobiales > Palsa-688 > CAWAPS01. Next base: position 291,196 of record CAWAPS010000002.1, on the reverse strand, counting down.
CCGTTTCCTTTCACCGCAACCACGGCGGACGTCCGCGCGCCGACGAGGCGCCGGCGCTCGATGTCCCCGGCTTCAACGTGGGTGGCATCGTCGTACGCTTCTTTGCCGGCATCACCCCGCTCACCTACATGATCTTCACCGGCGTTTTCGAGCGATTCCCGCGGTTGCGGGTGGTAGTCGGCGAAGTGAACTGCGGGTGGCTGCCGTTCTGGTTGGAAAACATGGACCAGAACTGGGAGCAACAGAAGCACTGGGCAGACCTGCCGTTCGACCGGGCGCCGAGCGGCTATGCGGGTGAGAACGTATTCGTCACCACCCTCGACGACCGGTTCGGCTTCTCGGCCATCCGGAGGGACCCGAGCCTCGCGAGCGCAGTCTTGTACTCGACCGACTACCCCCACAGCGTGACCCTCTGGCCCAACTCGGACAAACTGATCCCCGAATTGACCGCCGGCATGGATGCAGACAGCCGGCAGAAGGTGCTCGCCGGCAACGCCGATCGGATCTTCCATTTCGCTACTGCGAGCTGACCCCGCCGGGCGTCGGGGAGGAGGCCCCGAAGCCAGAGAGGGCGAGCTGCCGGAGGAGGGGTCGGCACCGGGATAGCGCTCCAATTGGAAGCGCTCGCCCTCAGCCAGGGATGGGCGTCGACCGGGTGGCGCCATTGGTTCATTATCCGCGTTAACATTTTGCCGTCTTCTCGTTGCCTCGGGGGAACCATGTGATGTTGAGCGCCCAATCGATCGCTGATCCCGATTTTTGGCAGCAGCCTCTCTCGGAGCGCATGGCCCAGTTCGCCATCCTCCGTGAGCAGGAGCCGTTCGTGCGCGTGACGGTGGCGGACCTATTGAACGGCCAGGAGGAGGACTTCTTCGCCGTCACTCGCTACAACGAGGTCGTCGAGATAAGCAAACGCCCCCACGACTTCTGCTCCGGCAAGGGGTCGACGGCGATCGCCGACCTGCCCACTGAGGCCATGGAGTTCTTCGGCTCGTTCATCACTATGGACGATCCCCGGCATGCCCGGCAGCGGGCCATCGTCGCCCGTTCGTTTACCCCCCGCCAGCTCGCCGGCGTCCTCGACTCGGTCGAGCGCATATGCAACGAGGTCATCGACGGCATGTGCGAGAAGGGGGAGGTTGACCTGGTCGAGGCGGTCTCGCAACCTTTTCCTCTGCTGGTCATCTGCGACATGATGGGCATACCCCGCAGCGAGTTCTCCACCGTGCTCAGGGCGACCAACGTGATTCTCGGTGCGGGCGACCCCGAGATGGTGGGTACGAGCAACCCCGACGAAGTGCTCGGGGCCCTCCTGACCGCGGGCATGGAGCTGGCCGGCTTGATGAACGAACTGGCCGAAAGCCGTCGGCTGAACCCGGCGGACGATCTCACAACCGCTCTGGTCCACAACGACGTCGGAGAGGACATGCTCGCCCCCCACGAGCTCGCCCCCTTTTTCATACTCCTGGCGGTTGCCGGCAACGACACCACCCGCACCGCCATCAGCCACGGGATGTGCCTGCTGGCCGAGAATCCCGCCGAAAGGGCCAGGTGGCAGGCCGACATGGCCCACGCCACCCCAAAAGCGGTGGAAGAGATCGTCCGGGCAGCTTCCCCGGTCACGTTCATGCGCCGTACCGCGACGAGGCGCCTGGAGCTGTCGGACCACGTCTTCGAAGCGGGCGACAAGGTCGTGCTGTTTTACGGAGCGGCCAACCGCGATCCGCGGATCTTCCCCCACCCGGAGACGTTCGACATCGGCCGGGATCCCAATCCGCATCTGGGTTTTGGCGGTCCGGGTCCCCACTTCTGTCTTGGCGCACACCTGGCCCGCCGGGAGCTATCGGTCGTGTTCCGTGAGCTGCTGACGCGCCTGCCCGATATCGAAGTGGTAGGCAACCCGGTACCGCTTCAGGCCCTGGGCGTCCCGCTGGTGGGAGGAATCAAGCACCTGCCCGTGCAATTCACCCCAACGGCGCCCGCGGGCAAGTAGCTAGGGATCGCTCGACGATACCGGCCGACCCGCGTCTTCATGTCCCGGTCCGCTCAGGCCGCGCCAGGATCTCCTCCGCGGCCGACCGTGCCGCCAGCGCCGCTCCGAGGGGCCCGAGGTCCCGCACGAGGGTGGGGTTGAACACCTCGGGCGCCACAAAGGGACGGGCACCAGTCGCCCTGAGCGAAGCGATGAACTCATCGAAGTCCACGGCTCCGGCGCCTGGGAGCCGGCGGGCCAGCATGGTTTCCATTCGCAGGTCGCCGGCGGGCTCCGGCGCGGCATCGGAGAGCTGGACGTAGGCGATCCGGTCCCCGGGTATCGTCGCCAGCAGGGTGGCGTCGGGTCCCCCGGCCGCCGATGGGTCACCCTCTATCCCGAGGAGGTCTGCGATCTTGCCGGCGAGCAATCGCGATGGCATCGTTTGCTAGGGCACCAGTCCGAAGCGATCGAGCCCGTAGCACTCGATGACGTTGCCCCGGAGGAACTGGCGGGCTTCCGTGTCATCGAGGCGGGCGGTCGCTACCATGCTTTCGGCAATCGCAACGGAGTCGGGCCAGGTCGAGTCGGCGTGCGGATAGTCCGTCTCGAACAGGATCTGATCCATCCCGATCCGGTCGCGCATGGCCAGACCGGTGTGCTCCTCGAAAATCGTCACGTAGACCCGCCCCGGCACGTAAGTGCTCGGCGGCCGGCTGATGGGTGCCCGGGCGTTGCGCTGCCAGAGTCGGAACGTTCGGTCCATCCGCTCGAGCACGAACGGCATCCAGCCGGCCTGCCCTTCGCTCAGCACCAACTTGACCGTCGGGTACCGTTCGAAGATCCCTGAGCTCAGCCAGTCGACCAGCGCCCGCTCGGCCGAGACGTGATTCAAGCTCACCGGCACCAGCGCCGGGGCGTCACGACTGGTCGTCATGAACGTCGATGATGAGCCCTGGTGGATGTTGACCACCGTCGCGGTGTCCTCGCACGCCCGCCACAGCGGCTCCCAGAACTCGGTATGGAGGCTCGGCAGCCCAAGCTCGGCCGGGCTCTCCGAGAAACAGATGGCGTGGGAGCCCTTGGCCGCGCACCGCCGTACCTCTGCCGCCGCGAGCTCGCCGTCCCACATTGTCACGAGAGTCAAGGGGATGAGCCGGCCGTAGGCCTCCCCACCGCACCAGTCGTCGATCATCCAGTCGTTATACGCCTGCACGCACGCCGCGGCGAGGTCTCTATTGCTCGCTTCGAGGAAGGTCTGGCCGCAGAATCGGGGAAAGGTCGGGAAACAGATCGACGCCTCCGTGTGGTTGGCGTCCAGATCCGCCAGCCGGGCGACCCGCTCGTGGCAGCCTGGACGGAGCTCGTCGAAAGTGGCCGCACCTTCGAGGTCGCGATCGCGCGGGTAGCTGATAGCCCCCAGCGTGCGCACGATCGGGAACAGAGCGCCGTCGTAACTCCAGCAGTCGGCCCACGGCCCGGACTCGTTCTCGGCGAGGGTCCATGTCCGGCCCATCCAGTCCACGTGGCCGCGCCGGCGGACCAGCCGGGGTCCCGTGTCGCGAAACCGGGCCGGAAGATTGTCCTGCCACACATGCGCCGGCTCGATCACGTGGTCGTCTGCCGAGATGAAAAGAGGGAGCCCCATCAGTTGCGGTAAGACGGGTCCAGGCGATCGAGCTTGCGGCGCACGGCCGGCCAGGCGAAACGCCCGTAGCCGACCATGCCGCCCCCTCCCGGGTTCACCGTCTTGGCGATGGCCGCGGGGTTTACCGTGGCCAGATCGCCGCGGGTGGCCAAAGCTCGCACCTGAGCGGTACAGGCCTTCTCCACCTGGTAGATGCGGGCGAAGGCCGTTGGTATCCCGTCGCCCACTGACATCGTCCCGTGGTGCCGCAGGATCATGATGTTTTTGCCGCCGAGGTGCTCCTGGAGGTGCTCGCGCTCGGAGAGATCGAGCGCCACGCCCTCGAAGTCGTGGTAGGCGACGTCGCCGCAGACGGTCATGGCCGTCTGCGTGAGCGGCAGCAGGCCATCGGCGCTCGTGGACACGGCCATGCCGTCGACCGTATGCAGATGGATCACCGCGCCAGCGTCGTCGCGTACCTGATAGACGGCGCTGTGGATGGTGAATCCGGCGGGGTTCACGTGCCCCCGTACCTGGCCCAACACCTCGCCCGCCAGATTCACCTTCACCAGACTGGACGCCGTCATCTCCTCGAACAGGAGCCCGAAGTCGTTGATGAGGAAGGCGTCGTGCTCGCCCGGCACCCGCGCCGATATGTGGGTCGCGATCAGGTCGTCCCAGCCGTAGTAGGCGATGATCCGGTAACACGCGGCCAGGTCCACCCGGGTATTCCACTCGGCCTGGCTGCCCTCGAAGCCGGCCGGTGGCGAATCGGGCGCCGGCGTAGTGGAGTCGAAGCTCACGAATGGGTCGTTGGTCATCGTCACCGTCCCACCTCCTGAATGCTGAGCACCGATCAGCGTGCCGTCGGGCATGGCGCCGCCCATCGGATCTCCATGGGAGCGCCCCCAACTGTACATGTGAAACGCACGCCGTGCCCCCGCCGATCCCGGTCCCCGCTCAGCGCGGCAACAGATCGTCGTCGGGGTCGAGCGCGAAGGATCGGATCATCCACGCCATGGTCTCGTAGGCACCTACGGTAAATATGAGGTCGAGCATTTGGCGGGCGTCGAGGTACTCGACGAGGATTTCCCAGGTCTGATCGGAAATCTCGCCGTCCGCGATGAGCTCATCGACGGAGCGGAGGACAGCTGCGTCGAGGGGTTCCCAGAACGGTGCGTCCGGACCGTAGGCGATGCGGGCGATCTGTTCGTCATCCACTCCGGCTTTGCGCGCCATCGGGGCGTGCTCCGCCCAGGTGTATTGGGAGTTCCTCAAGACGGCCACTCTCATGACGATCAGCTCACGTTGACGCTCGCTCAGCGTCGTGGACCGCAGGACATGAGCACTGTAGGGAAGGGTGGCCTTCGCCAGCGCGGGATGGTGGGCCAGCGTGCCGAGCATGTTCTTGGCCTTCTGCGTCGCCTCCTGCACAGGCGCGTCGGAGCGAGTGACCGCCGGGATCCCCCCCGTTATCTCGGGCGGCCAGTCCTTGAACGGAATCGGTCGTATACGCGGCGTCATCTCACTCCCCTTGTGCTGAACGGACGTGTTCTGGGCTGACGAGAGGCTATAAGAGCGTGGGCCCTGCGAGCATCCCGAGATCAGCCGGCAGCAGTCGCTTCGTCGTGGAACGTGTCGAGTACGTGTTTGGTATCGAAGAACTCGCGGAGTTCGGTTATCTGCCCATTCTCAACTGTCATGAGGAACACGTAGTGATTGTCGTATTGCCTTCCCGACATGGTGGAGCCTGAAGCCCGCACGTGGGCGGCAGCCACGTTGCCCTGGACCAGGACCTCCTCGACCTCGATCGCGGGGGGCTTATGGAACTTGGTGCCGGCGCCCCGCGTTTTGAACCAGTGAACCACCTCACTGCGCCGGGTGAGCGGGCCGTCGCGGAGCGACCCGGGCATCCACCAGGTGACGTTCTCGGCGGCGTGGTTTTCGGCGGCCACGTCCATCCCGGCGCTGGTCGTGTCCTCGAGGAACGCCATGACGACGTGTCTCGTGTCGTTGTTCACGGCTCCTCCTCGACGTTCCTGCCCTCCACGCCCGTCCTGAGCCTAGTCTCCGCCGTCGCCGCACTGGGATCCTGATGTCCAGGTAACGAGTCTTAGGGCCCGCCACGAAACAACTTGGAACAAGTCCTGTGCCGCGACATGCATGTTTACAAGAGAATTGCGTCAAGTTGTTTCGTGGCGGGCCCTTAATCCAAGTTCATGAAATCCGGGTCCTTTTCAGAGCGGGTCCAGTTGCGCTCGGGATGAGGGCCTGCCGGGCTTATCGCGGCACCGGTCAGCCGAGCCGATCGAGCAGCCACCTAGGCCCGACCACCTCGACGCCGCCGCTCTGCACCCGCGCCCGCAGCCCCTTGTCGGCAGTGACGAGCACGACGGGCTCGGCCGCCTCGGACGCCATCGCGGCCAGGGTGTCATCGCCGCTCCCGGGGGCGTGCACGACCCTCACTCCATCCCCGGTAGCTTCGGTGGCGCCCCGCCGGGCTGCACCTTCGAGGACGACCACTACCGCGGGAGGTAAGCGTGATGCGGCAACCGCCGATCGGACCTCCCCTACGAAGGTGCCGGCTGCCGCCGGGCGATCGCGCCACCAGCCGTCGGGCCGCGATCCGATCACGTTGGCGGCGTCTATGAGAATCACCGTTCCGGCGGCACCCGCCAGTCGTCTCTGATCACACCGGTCGCCGCCGGATACCATGCGTTCAACTCCGCCCGCTCAGGTCGTCAACGATAAGAGTCGCGGCTGCCGGACATCCTCTGGTGAAACCGAAGAAGGGGCCGAAGTCCCTCGATGCGGCGAAACCCGGAATATACAAGCCGGAAACGCTCGTCTGAAAAGCCTCGTCCAGGACCGGGTGCCCGTCGTCGACGTCAAGCCGGTCGATCAGACTGTGGAGGTAGGGCACACGGGACAGATCCGCCTTGTAGCCTGTGGCGAACACGATGCGGTCGACGCCGAGGTTCTCCCCGTTGGACAGCGTCACCACCACGCCTCCCGTCCGATCGCCGGCCACCTGCATCACGTGGGTCCCGGGCCATCGATGGAACCGGTCGCCCCCCAGCCGCGGGGTCAGCCACCACTCCAGCGTCAGGCGCCCGGCCTGCCAGAATTGTGCGTTGATGGCTTCGCGCTCGGGGGCCCGCAGGAGGCGCCACCAGCCGGGCTGGGTCAAGGTGTTCTCGAGGTAGGGATCCACGAACTCCCAGCTGACCCGCTCGAACCGCGGGACGTCATGGCGGTGGACGATATCGACCCGCTCGGCTCCGTGCTCCCCGATCAAAGCGGCCCACTCGTAGGCGCTTTGACGACCGCCCACGATCAACACCCGGGTGCCGGTGAAAGCATCGAAGCTGGTCAGATCGCAGGTGTGGGCGGCCAAGCCTTCAGGTACGGCATCGGCCCACGGCGGGATGCGCCGGAAGTAGCGGGCTCCCGGCGCGGCCACCACGGCATCGGCAGTGACGTGGGCACCGTCGTCCAGGGTGGCTTCGAAGCGGCCCTGGTGGGTGGTGAGCGCGGTGACCAGCCTTTCGCGGACCGCGATCTCCTTCTGCGCTTGGAACCATCCGGCATATTCGAGGAATACCTCGATGGGGATTGGATCGATGTCGCGCCTGGAGACCTTTTGTTCAGCTAAGAACGCTTCGAAGGTGTGCACGCCGGCCGCGTCCAGGTGCCAGTCGGGGCCCGACCGCAAGTACATCCCGGAGGGCATGTGGTCGCGCCAGAAGGCCATTGGGCGACCGACCACGAGAGTGTCCAGCCCGAACTCAACCGCTCTGGCCGCCACCGAGAGCCCGTACGGTCCGCCGCCGATCACCAGCAGCATGGTCCGGCCGGCAAGGTGGGACGTCGACTCACGATCGGGACCGTACACTTACCTGCGGGATGCAACAAGACCGCGTACGGTCAACGATCGTCGCAGCCGTACGGACACCGGTAGGTCGGTTCGGTGGCGTCTATCGGGACGTCCCCGCGGTCGAGCTAGGGGCGGCCGTCATCCGGGCCGCAGTCGAGCGGGCCGCAGTCGAGCGGGCCGCAGTCGAAGGAGCAGCCGCCAACCCGCAGACCTTCGGCGCCCTGGTCGACTACGTGATCATGGGCCAGGTGCTGCAGGCGGGAACTGGTCAGATAGCGGCCCGCCAGGCAGCCGTAGCGGCGGGTCTGCCGCCGCACGTGCCGGCCATCACCATCAACAAGGTCTGCTTGGCCAGCCTGTCGGCCATCGCCCTTGCCGATCAGCTGATCCGGGCGGGAGAAATCGAGGTCGCGGTCGCCGGCGGCATGGAGTCGATGTCCATGGCACCTTTCCTCCTACCGGGCATCAGGTGGGGCCGGCGCCCGGGCCACGATCGCATCGTCGACTGTGTCGTCCACGACGGCTTGTGGTCGACTTTCACCGGGCAGCACATGGGGGAATCGTCGGACGAGGTAAACGGAGAGCTCGGTATAGCCCGTCCTGACCAGGACGCCTGGGCCGCCCGGTCCCACCGGCGGGCGTGGGACGCCTGGCAGTCGGGTCGGTTCGCCGGCGAGATTGTGACTATCCCGGTGGGAGCAGGGGGAAACCGCGCCGTCGTCGGTCGCGACGAGGGCATCCGGCCGGACACAGACGTGTCGACCCTTGGGCGTCTCGCTCCCGCCTTCACCCGGGACGGAACCATCACGGCTGGGAACGCGTCGCAGCTCTCCGACGGCGCGGCTGCTGTGGTGGTAATGCGCGCCGACCGGGCCGAGGCCATGGGTTTTCGGCCGATGGTGGAGATCGTGGCCCACGGCATGTGTGCGGAGGAGTACTCGTATCTGCACACCGTCCCCGCGATTGCGCTGCAGAAGGCTCTGAAAAAGGCTGGAGCGGACGTCGCGGAGCTCGATCTCGTCGAGATCAACGAGGCCTTCGCATCTGTCGCCATCCATTCGACGCGGATGCTCGGGATCGACGAGACCAGGGTCAATGTCAACGGTGGATCCGTTGCCGTCGGCCACGCGCTGGGCTCCACCGGGGCTCGTATGACGGTGACGCTCGTGCACGAGATGCTCCGGCGGAGGGCGTCGCTCGGTGGGGTGGCGCTTTGCGGCGGAGGGGGCCAGGGCGAGGCTCTCGTGCTGCGGCGTCCGTGACCGCAGAGGGGAGCGGCCCCCGGGCTACCGCGTGGGCAAATGCTGATCGAGATGCTTCTCGAACCAGTGGTCCGCGTACGCCTCGTCGTTGAATGCGCTCACCTCCCGGTAGCCGGAGGAGCGGTACAGGGCGACGGCCTCGGTCAGAGCCTTGTTGGTGTCCAGCCGGATCGTGCGGCTGCCATGGTCGACGGCCCGATTTTCGAGCGCGGTCAGGAGACGTCGACCCAGCCCCATCCCGCGTGCCTGAGGCGCGACCCACATTCTCTTTAACTCGGTCGGCTGGTCAGCGTGAAACTTCAAGGCGCCGCATCCGACGACCTCCTCGCGGAGAGTCGCCAACAGGAACACCCCGGCAGGAGGCCGCATCTCGTCGGCCGTGGCGGGGCGGGTTTCGGCTTCGACGAATCCGGCTGAGAAGCGATGATCGAGCTCGGCGAAGTATTGGCGGAGGCCGCGCTCCGCCCGGCGGTCCGCTGGATCGGCCGGGGCGATCTCGACGAAGGCGGCGTCCAGGAGCTTCTCGACCTCGCCCATGGCCGAGACCAACCGGGTTCGCTGGGCCACGGTCAACGGTTCGAGGATCGTCCGAGCCAAGGCGTCGCTGCGCCGGTCGAGTATCGCTCGTTCTGACTTGCCCTTCGTGGTGAGCCTCGCTGTGCGTACCCGGCCGTCCTGGTCGCTCGCGGTGATGGTGACCAGACCGGCTGCCTCGAGCGACCGCAGGAGGCGGCTGAGGTAGCCCGCATCCAGGCCCAATCGGGACCGGATGGCCCGGACATCGCAGCCTCCGGGTCCGATTTCCCAGAGCACTCTTGCTTCGCCGAGCGGCCTGTCTCGCGAGAGGTAGTGATCCTGTAGGGCCCCCACTCGCTGGGTTACCACCCGGTTGAAGGAACGCACCTGCCTGACCTCGGAGTCCGGCTCCATTTCTCTGACCTTAGTCAGATAGTCGGTCTCAATCAACTCACATGAACGGCGTTTGCGGCCGGGGCCTGACCGGGCAAATGCGGTTGACAACCGGTGCGCTAGCTCAGCAGAGTTCGAGAATGGGAAGCCCCTTCGCCGCCGTGACCCGGGCGTCCGACCCCGGCCGCCGGCCGGCCCGCTACGAAGGTGACATCGACGAGTCCTGGAGCCTCCGGCCCAATCCCCAGGGTGGGGTCGTGGCCGCCCTGGCCGTGAGGGCGATGGCCGCAGAGCTGGCGGAGGAGGCGCAGCAACTGCGGATGTTCCACACCACGTTTGTGGCGCCGGTCGCCCACGGCCCGGTCGAAATCGAGGTGGAGGTGATCCGTCGCGGCCGCTCCATGTCACAGGTGCGAGCTGAGCTGCGCAACCCCGGGGCCGAGCACGGCCACCTGACCACCGCGGTGTTCGGGTCGGCGCGGCGGGGATTTGATTTCACCGACCTGGTCCCGCCATCGGGGTTCGTCCCCTTGTCCGAGGCCCGGTCGTTCCGCGAGCCCGCGCCTCCGGGCCGGCCGCCCTTCCCCTCGGTCCCGTTCTGGGACGAACGAGTGGAAGGCCGGGGGGCGCTCGGTCATGCGCCGTGGGAGGAATACGTGCCCGGCCGAGCCGAGCATGGCACGTGGTACCGGCTGGACGACCCGCCGGTGCGCGACGACGGCACCCTCGATCCTCTGGCTCTGATCGTATATGGCGACACCATGCCCGGAGCCGTGGCGGAGAAGGTCGGGCCGGGGCGCCGGCAAGACTGGTTTGCCCCGAGTGTCGACCTCACTTTTCACCTTCTCGACGTGTGCCGGTCAGCGTGGGTGTTCGCACACAACCGGGCGCGCTTCGCCGGACACGGCTACGCCTCGCTCGACGTGGCCCTCTGGGACTTCGGCGCGGACGGGTCCGAGCCGGGCAGACTGGTGGCCTACGCCACCCAGGTGTGCCTTTTTACCTTCGACCGGTAGACCCCGAGCGATAGGGTCGGGCGGCCCGGCGGCCCCGGTGTTCGTGATGCCAGCCCGGTCGCAGGAGTTTCTAGCGGGGTTTTTCGGGTCGGCGTCGGGTTTTCGCTTGGCCAAGCCGATCGCGTCTATCGCCGCCAGCCCTCTCGGTAACGGCTACTCGCTGGCTGCCTCGGATGGCGGGGTTTTCTCATTCAATGTGCCGTTCGAGGGGAGTCTGACCGGAAAGGGCATCGCCGATGTGGCCGGGTTTGCCCTGACCACCGTCCCCCTGATCAGTCGGTTCCTCGATACCTCGACCAGCGTGCCCGCCCACAGCTATGCCGGGTCGACCGGTAGGGATCTGGGCGCGGTGTCGACCTGGCTTATGGTCCGGCATTCCACGGGCGTCCGCTCCTAGCCGGTCCAAACGTAGCGGGGTCACGGTTGGGCAGAAGTTGTTGTCGCGATGGGTCGGCGGCGATCGGATGCGCTCATACTTCGATCACCACTCGCGTTGTGGGCGGGCGGGGCCAGGAGGGGCACAACATGAATGTAAGGAGTGGCGTTGGCGCAGCGACGCCGCGTCGGTCTCGCCCCCGCCCGGGCCACAGCCCCGAGGGCGGTGGCCCGAATGCCATTGTCGTCACCGGCACCGGCTTCTGCCACGCCGCCGCACTGTGCTACTACGCTCCGCTGCTGCGCTCTCTGGGCCGGGCGGAACTGCACACCCTCGAGCAATGGGGTCTGGCCTTCACCCCGCGTTCAGTCGACAGGCTGGTTCGCCGCCTCCAGGAGCTCGACGCCCCGGCGACACTGGTCGGTCACTCCCAGGGGGGACTGGTGGCCGCCCTGGCGTTCGAGCGCGCCCCCAAGCTGGTAAGCCGGGTGGTGACGATCTGCGCCCCCTTGCGCGGCACGGCGTGGGCTCCGGCGTGGTCCCCGATCCCGGGCGCACGGGAGATGAGCCGCTCCAGGCGAATCACGCAGTCGTGGCGGACGGCTCCTCTCATGGTGAACATCGTGGCAGCCAACGACCGCGTGGTCGTTCCCTACCGGTCTGGGCTGCTCGAAGGGGCCGAGCAGCACGTCATCAGTGGCGCCGGGCATTCCGGGATCATCTGGGACGCCCGACTCCACCGGCTGGTGGACGAGGTGGTCCGCCGGCCCTCCGTCCAGGCCGACCACAGAGAGAATTGGGGGCAGAATCAGACCACCGCGGCCCTCCCTATGGCCGCCGTCGCCTGAGGGCCGGCCCCGCCGCGACCCCAGCCCGGGGCCGCGGAAAACGACCGGGATGGCGCCCCGAAGTCCGGGCCGTCATTAGTCTTTCGGTGGTGAGCCGTGCCAGCCGCGACGATCCATCGGACGAGGTGTCTTTCACCCACCTCGATGATCCGCTCTTCGACGGATCGAATGCCTCGAAGCGGGACCTCGTGGAGTACCTCGACGGGGTTTGTGACCGAATCCTTCCCGAGCTCGAGGACCGGCCGCTCTCGGTCGTCCGGGTTCACCGGGGCCAGGAAGCCTTCATGCAGAAGAACGTGCCGAAGTATGCCCCGTCCTGGGTGCAAACCGTCACCTTCTGGGCGGAAAGCTCGAAGCGTCAGGTGTCCTACGCCCTGTGCAACGATCGTCGCACCCTGCTGTGGTTCGCCAATCAGCGGGCGGTGGAGTACCACCCGACGCTGGCTCGGGCCAACAGGCCGGACCGCATCACCCATCTGGTCCTCGACCTGGATCCGCCCGATGCCGGGGCCTTCGTCATGGCCGTACGGGTGGCCCACCTGGTCCGTCAGGCGCTGGCCGATGTCGGCCTCGCTGGCGCGGTGAAGACGAGCGGGGCCAAAGGGCTGCACGTGTTCGTCCCCATCGACGACCGCCCGTCGCCCGAGGACTCGGCGGCCGCCACCCGGGCCATCGCGGCGCGAGCCGCATCTCTCGACCCGAACATCGCCACGACCGCGTTCATGAAGGATGATCGGGACGGAAAGGTCTTCGTCGATTCCACCCGGGTGGGCGGCGCGACTGTCGTGGCTGCTTACAGTCCCCGGATTCGGCCGGGCGTGCCCGTCTCCTTCCCGGTGAAATGGGAGGACCTCGATGACATCAGCCCGGCTGACTTCACCGTGCACACCGCTCTCGGTCACCTCGGGAAAGGTAACCCGTGGGCTCGCCATATGCCGGCCCCCCAAGCCCTGAGCCCGGACGTGATCGAGGAAGGTCACGCGCTACCGGTCGCCCGCGTTCAGGCCATGCACGAGGGCAAGCGCCGAGCCCGGGCCCGGCGAGGCTGATCCGCGCTCGACTGACCACCAGGGTCATCGATGTGCCTTTCCTCGCGAGGAAAGTGCCGGCCTCCGAGAACCATACGGCCCTGCCGGCCGTATCAGGACTGGTGAGCTGAAGTCGAACGTTGCCTGTCCGAGGTGCACCACCACTGCACGCGATGTTCCGTTCGGGAGGCAATCGAGGCCGGGACCAGAGGAGAAACGGTCCTGGGGGGTGGTCGCGCTGAGCGGCGGCAGCGCGGCCGGCGGCCCGGCGCCGGTTGGGCTAACTGACTTTCATCCTCTCGCTGGGTCCCGGCGGCGAGGGGTGCGGCCCTCAGATGCTTTGGGGGAGAAGCAGGACGGCGTTTTCGAAGCAGAACCACAGCGGCACCAGGCACAGCCCGATTCCCACCGCGTAACAACCGGATCGCCACCACCGGCGGGTCCGGATGACTGCGACTCTCGTGGCCGCCCACAGGACCACCACCAGCAGGCCCCATCCGAGGGCGGCGGGCCACGCCCCCCCGTCGCCACCGTCGAGCGTGGTCACGCCCGATGGGGTCGCGGTTCCCGAGGCCGGCGGCGTCGGTGCGGGGAGCGGCGTGCCCACGAGCCGGCCCATGATGATCAGCCGGTTCGTGGCCGAGAACCTCGGGTCACAGGTCGTCAGGGTGAGCTGGGCGAACGGGGTCGGGTCCAGGACCGCCACGTCGGTTGGGCTGACGACGAGCGGGGGGCGCGAGACCCTGTAGATGAACGTGCGGTTCTGAAGATCGGTCAGGAGGATCTCGTCGCCGGGCTTCAACTCGTTTAGCCGGTAGAACGGAGCGCCGTAGGTCGTGCGGTGGCCGGCGATGCCGGCATTCCCGTCCTCGCCCGGCATGACCGTCTCGGGGTAGTGGCCGGGTCCCTCCCGCAGGTCGTCGTCGGACACACCCTGAACCACGTACTTGTTGACCCCGATGGCCGGGATGACCAGGTGGTCGATGGCCTGGCTCGGTGGAGGGGCGGGGTTCGGGTTGCGGTCGCCCACCGTGTCCTGTTCGGAGGAGTCGGCCCCGGGAAGAGAGCCCACGGCGGCCTGGAACTGCTTGGCCAGTGACTTCTGGCTGTGGCCCTCCGCAATACCGGTGCCGAAGAGCTGGTATCCGACGAACAGCAGGATGACCACTCCTGCCGCCATCAGCGCCACACCAGTCTCCCGGAGAATGCGCCTGAGCCTCCCCATCCGCCGGGGCACCCCGCTCGGCGGCTGGATCGTTTCGGGAGGCTCGGGCTCGGCCGGCACGCCGTCGATGGCGCCAGACCTCATGGGGCCAGGTTAAGCGGGCCGTGTCCGTGCCGGGTTGCGACCCCATTCCGGCGTCGGCCCGCCTCAGGGTAGAGGCGTCGGTCCGGGCGGGGCTGTCGGGCCAAGGGTTGCAGGCGTTGTCGGGCCGGGCCGGGGTGGCAGCGATTCTTGGCCGGACCTCCGTCCAGCCAAACGGGCTATGTTGGCCCCATGGCCCCCAGCCAACCCACCCACGACGCCGTGGTCGAGGCCACCGCCGCCACCGAGGCGGCGATGCGTCCGCAGTCGGTACCCGTCAACGCGTACGAGACGGCCGGCGCGCTTGTCGTCCTGGCCCCTCTTCCGGCGGTTACCACCGAGGATGTAACGGTGGAGATCAACCCGGGGACGCTCCGGTTCTGGGCCCGCCTTCGGAGTGCAGGGCCCCGGGAGTACCTGCTCCACGAGTGGGAGTACGGCTGCTACGAGCGGGAGATAGACCTGCCGGCCGGATATGGCAGCGGCCTGGAGGCCACTCTGGCCAACGGCCAGCTGGCCATCCGGGTGCTCCGCGGGGAGCCCGCAGGACCCATCTCGATCCACCCTATTAATCCCGTCCGGGCCTGACCGGCCGACACCTCGCCGGGCTCGGGGCGGCGAGCGGATAGCGCTCCGATGGACCTGTCGAACTGGCTCGCCGAAGCGGTCGAGCAGGTCGAGCGATGGCAGGGCGGATGGGGCCCCTTCGAGTCCCACCCCAGCCTCGCCGTGGACCCGGCCCAGGTGGCGGCCGGCCTGACCGAGCTGACGGGCCGGCTGAACCACAACTACCCGTTCTTTCACCCCCGCTATGCCGGGCAGATGCTCAAGCCGCCGCATCCCGTCGCCGTGATCGCGTACGTGGCGGCCATGCTCATCAATCCCAACAACCACGCCCTCGACGGCGGGCCCCCAACGGCCGAGATGGAACGTGACGTCGTGGACCAGCTGGCGAGGATGTTCAGGCTGCCACAGCACCTCGGGCACCTGACCACAAGCGGGACCATGGCCAACCTCGAAGCCCTGTTCGTAGCGCGCGAGCTCCATCCGGATCGGGGCGTGGCCTACAGCGCCGACGCCCACTACACCCACCAGCGGATGTGCCACCTCCTCGGCCTGGCCGGGCACCCGGTGGCGACCGACCGGTGCGGGCGGATGGACCTGACTGCGCTCGAGTCGCTGTTACGGACCGAAAAGATCGGCACCGTGGTGCTGACCGCGGGCACGACCGGCCTCGGCGCCGTCGACCCGATAGACGAGGCGCTGTCTCTTCGCGACACATTCGGTTGCAGGCTGCACGTGGACGCCGCCTACGGTGGGTTCTTCGCTCTGGTGGCGGATGACTCAGCCGACGGGGTGGGGCGTGCCCCGTTTGCTTCGATCGGCGATTGTGACTCCGTCGTCGTCGATCCCCACAAACACGGGCTGCAACCCTATGGGTGCGGAGCCATTCTTTTCCGTGACCCGGCGGTCGGCCGCTTCTACCGACACGACTCCCCGTACACCTATTTCACTTCGGACGACCTGCATCTAGGCGAGGTATCTCTCGAGTGCTCCCGGGCCGGGGCGGCAGCAGCGGCGCTATGGCTGACCATGCGTCTATTGCCTCTCACTCCGGCGGGGCTAGGGGAGGTCCTGCGCCCCGGCCGTCGGGCCGCACTCAAATGGTGGGCGCTCCTATCGGGCTCGACCGTGCTGGCCCCTTACCAGCGACCGGAACTGGACATCGTCGCCTACTTTCCCCGCCGGGCCCGTCTATCCGAGATCGACGCGGTGTCCAGCCGGGTGCTCCGGGCCGGTATGGACGCAGCGCCGGAGGAAGCGGTGTTCCTCGCTACCTACGGTGTCAGGGCGGCCGACCTATGTCGCCGCGGCCACGATGTCACGGCCGACGCGGAGACCGGGCGAATCTTGAGGAGCGTCCTGATGAAGCCCGAGAGTGAGGGGTGGGTGGACGACCTGCACCGGAAAGTGGAGGCCCTGGTGGGGCAAGAAACCGGCAGGGGATAGCCCGGCCGCCCGCCCCCTCACTTCATATTTTTGGGCATTTTGACCACCCTGAGTGGGTTGACTGCCCAAACTATGCACAGAGGCGGTGGGCTCACGACGGGGGCCTACCGTCCGCCCGCCGCCCGGCGAACCAGTCGCTCAGCAGGCTCCCGGCCTCGGCGGCCAGCACCCCGGCGACCACGGGAAGCTCGTGGTTGAGCCGGGGATCGGCGCAGAGGTTGTACAGGGAGCCGCAAGATCCGGCCTTGGGATCCGCGGCGGCGAAGATCAGGCGGCCGACCCGCGCTGCCACCAGGGCGCCGGCGCACATCGGGCACGGCTCCAGGGTCACGTACAGGGCGGCATCGGAGAGCCTCCAGGTTCCGAGCGCGCCGGCCGCCTCCCGCAGGACCACGATCTCGGCGTGGGCCGTGGGGTCACCGGTCGTCTCCCGCTGGTTGCCGGCTGCGGCCACCACCTCGCCGTCGATCACCACCACCGCGCCAACCGGCACCTCCCCCGCTTCGGCCGCCCGGCGGGCCTCCTGCAGGGCCAGGCTCATGGCCTCGTCGTCATTCACGCCGGGCACGGTAGCTGGGGGGATGCCCGTCCGGAAGCGGACGGTCCCCGGGCCTGCGGTACGCCGCCCCGCCGATCGTCGCCCGCCGGCCCTCCTCGCCGGTCCAGCGGCGTGTCAGAGGGGCCGGGTGAACAGCCCCGAAGGAATCCCGCAGAGGATCGTCTCGTCGGGCACTGCCGAGATGTGTCGGCAGCGACGGCGGGGTTCTTTACCCCGGGCGCCCCACGGTGACGGGCAGGGTTCGCGGCCCGCGGACCTGCCCCGCCGACCAGGTCACGGCAGCCGGATCGGAGAGCTCGAACCTCGGGTAGCGGGCCAGCCACTCCTCGAGGGCGACCCTCAGCTCCATCCGGGCCAGATTGGAACCGAGGCAGCGGTGGATGCCGAGGCCGAAGGCGGCGTGCCGGTTCTGCTCCCGGTCGAGGAGGACCACGTCGGGATCGGGGAAGACCGCGGGGTCGCGGTTGGCCGCCGGAAACGGAAGCAGCAGCCAGTCGCCCTCTTTCAACCCGTTTCCGTGAAAGTCGAAGTCCTGGGCGACCAGGCGGGCCATGGTGACGGGCGCGTAGACCCGGAGGAGCTCCTCGAGCGCGGTGTCCATGAGTTCCGGCTCAGCGGCCAGCCGCCGGCGGTCCTCCGGATGGCGGGCCAGATGCCACAGCGAAGCGCCGATCGCCGACCACGTGGTGTCGATCCCGGCGATCATCAGCAGAAGCATCGTGCCCCGGATGTGCTCCGGCTGCAGCTTCATCCCGTCGATCTCGGCCTCGATGAGAAACGACGTGAGGTCGTCCTTGGGCTCGGCCCGGTGCCGGGCGATCTGGTCGTCCATGTACTCGTCGATCTCACCCTGGTCGACGCTCGCCTGGCGCTCGTCCGGCGACATGTCGACATCCTCCAGGACCAGATGGATGAACTGCCGGAACAGGTCGGCGTCCTCCGCCGGGAAGCCGAGCATGCCCACGATCACCCGGACGGGAATGTGCTGGGCGTAGTGGGCGGCGGCGTCGATCTCCGTCCGCCCTTCAGTGGCGTCCAGCAGGCCTCGGGCCGTGCTCCTGGTGAACGGCTCGAGGGCGGCGATCCGGGCGGGGGAGAACGCCGGCAAGAGCATCCGGCGGGCCAGGGCGTGGAAGGGGGGATCGGAAGTGATCGGAGGGGCCAGGCCTATAGGGGCGGGCAGATCGTCGGGACCGGGACGGTACTCGCTGACCACGACGGCGCGGGATGTGAAGTGCTCGGTGTCGTAAGCGACCTCGGACACGTAGTCGTGGGTCAGAGGGAGCCACGCTCCGCCGTAGCGATCGGAGTGGGCCACGGGGCACCGCCCTCTCAGGTCCCGCCAGATCGGGTAGGGGTCGGCCACCCACGCCGGATCGGTGTGGTCGAAATCGGTGGCCCAGTCCTGCACCGGTTGGTGGCGGCTGGTCACGGTTGCACCTCCTCGAGGCTCACGGCGTATTCAGGGCAGTTGGCCACGGCCCGGCGGGCCTGGTCGAGTTGCTCCGGTGGGACCACGCCGTCGCCCCGCTCCGAGGACTGCCCGAGGTCGTCCAGCTCGAACAACTCGGGCGCCAGGCTGTAGCAGCGGTTGTGGCCCTGGCACTTGTCCGGATCGACGTGGACCCGAAATGATCCTGCCGTCACTCTGCCCTCCCCGCAGTCGGACTCCCCACAGCATCGTACGGGATCCCCTGCCGATGGTGGCCGGGGTATCGCCGTTCGCGGTCAGCCCGTGTTCCGCAATCCGGCGGCGATGCCGTTGATGGTCAAGAGCAGCGCCCGCTGAAGCTCGGCGTCCTGGTGAGATGGGTCACGGCCACCGCCGGCCGGATCGCCTGAATCGCCAGCATCGCCCGTCTTGGCCCGACCGCGGGGTTCGTCGGGTGCTGCTTGCCCGGCGGGGACCGGGGCCAGCGCGGCCGGCTGGTGAACGCCCCGGATTCGCTTCAACAGAGAAAGCTGCAGGTCGTGGATCGGCGTCAGGTACGAGGCCCGAACGGCCAGGGTGCGGCGCAGGACCGGCGCCCGTTCGAGCAGCTCGGCCTGGCCGGTCACCCAGAGCATCTGATCCACCGTGCGCTGGTGCTCGTCCTTGATTGCGGCGAACACGGGACGCAGGTCCTCCGGTACCAGCGACTCCACGTACCGTTCGGCGATCGCCATGTCGGTCTTCACCAGGGTCATTTCCACGTTCGAGAGGAAGTTGGCGAAGAATCTCCACCCCGAGCGCATGTCGACCAGTTCGGGACCGAGCCCGGCCTCCCGGGCGGCCGTGATTCCGGCCCCCACCCCGTACCATCCCGGAACGATCTGACGCGATTGGGTCCAGCCGAACACCCACGGGATGGCCCGCAACCCCTCGATGCCGGCCGCGCTGTCCGGTCGCCGCGACGGCCGGGAGCCCAGGTGGAGCGCCTGCAATTGGTCCACCGGAGTCGACGCCATGAAGTAGGCCGGCAGCGCCGGGTCCTCGACCAGCCGGCGGTAGGCCGAGAAAGCCGCGTCCGAGATCACGCTCATGGCCGAGAACCAGCGATCCCGATCAGCCGCCCGCAGCCGCGGGGTGGCGTGCAGCGCGGTGGCTTCCAGGGCGGAGGCCAGCATGAGCTCCAGGTTCTCCCGGGCCAGGGCCGGCAGTCCGTACTTGTCGCTTATGACCTCACCCTGTTCGGTCACCTTGATGGCGCCGTCGAGGGTGCCGGGGGGCAGCGACAAGATGGCGTCGTGGGTCGGCCCGCCGCCACGGCCCACGGTGCCGCCGCGCCCATGGAAGAACGTCACCCGCACCCCGTGGTGCTGGGCCGTCTCCAGGATGCGGCGCTGACCCTGGTGGATCTCCCACTGGGAGGTGGTGATTCCGGCCTCCTTGTTGGAATCGCTATAGCCCAACATCACTTCCTGCACGTCACCCCGGGCCGCGACGATGCTCCGGTACGGCGGCACTGAGAGAAGGTCGTCAAGCACCGAGGCAGCTGAGCGGAGTTCCGCCACCGTTTCGAGCAGCGGGACGAAGCCAACGGTCGAAGTGCCGGCCGAGGTGTCGACCAAACCCGCCTCCCGGGCCAGGAGAACGGCGGCGAGGACGTCGTCGGCCCCGCGGGTCATGGACACTATGTACGTCTGAGCCACCGCCGGCCCGAACTCCTCCTGGGCCTGGCGGATCACCTCGAACGCCTTGAATGTGCGCAGTTCGGTTCCCCTGAGAGGCGACGGCCGGGGCGCCAATGGTCGCCTGCTGGTCAGCTCGTAGGCCAGCATGCCGCGCCTGGTGCGAGCCGGCAGATCCCGGTAGGGCTCGCCCACCCGGTCGAACAGGTCGGCGACGGCCCGGTGGTGGGCGTCGGCGTGTTCGCGAATATCGATCGTGGCCAGATGCAGGCCCCAGCACGCCACGGTCCGCATGGCCGATTCGAGTCGGCGGGCGACCAGCTCGCCCCGGTTGGCGACAAGGGAGTCGCGCATTATGGCCAAATCGGCCATGAGGTCGGGCCCGTCCCGATAGTCGCGTCCCGGCACGTGCCCGTCACCCCGTTGTACCCGGGCCTGGGTCAGCAACAGCTTCTGGCGGATGCAGACGCCCTTCAGCCGGTAGGGCTCCTCGGCATTGAGGCGCAGATATCTCTCGTCGATCTCCGGCAGGTTGCGGAGGTCGGTCTCGATCGATCGGAGCAGCTCGGCTGACACCGGAGCCAGCCGGGTGGAAAGGGCCAGGTCACCCAGGTCGTCGACCAGGGCCAGGGCATCGCGGATGGCGTGGTCGTGGGCCAGGCGGATCACCTCGAGGGTCACCTCTGGAGTGACGTTGGGGTTGCCGTCCCGGTCTCCGCCGATCCATGTGCCGAAAGTGAGAGGCGTCGACTCGGAGGAGGTTTCCACTCCTTTCGAGTGAAGGGTGTCGTGCCACTCCCGAAGGAGGTCGCCCACCACATCCCGGTTCAACTCATCGAAGTAGTAGACGGCGTTGCGGGCCTCGTCGAGGGGGTGAGGCTGGGCCACCCGGAGGTCGTCGGTGAGCCAAAGCAGCTCCACTGCCTCGGCCAGGCGGCTGCCCGGGACACCTCCGGGGTCGGCGTCGAGCATTTCGGCTATCTCCCGGAGGTTGGCCAGAGTGGTGCGGCGGGCGGCTTCTGTGGGATGGGCCGTGAACACCGGCCGCACCGACACCCGCCCGACCAGATCGCTCAGCTCGGAGGGCGTCAACCCGGCCGCGGTGATGGCGTCGAGGGTCCGGGCCAGCCAGCCGCCCCCTTGCCGTTCGGCGCGCAGGGCCCGGCCCCGGTGGACCTGCTCGGTGACATTGGCCAGATGGAAATAGGCCACGAAGGCCCGCACCAGCCGGGTGGCTGTCCTGACGTCCACGCTGTCGAGGAGGGCCGCGGTGGCGTCGCGGTCCTCCCGGCTGCCCGACCTGACCCGCTCGACCAGGTCGAGGACCTCCTGGCCTTCCTGCCGGGCGAGGGTGTCCCCGAGGAGCCCCACCACCCGCCGGATGTCACGGCGCATCGCCGCATCGTCGAGAGACGGTTCACTCATCAGGAGAGAATGCCACCGTTGTGCCCTACCCTCGGCCCATGAACCTCCGCCACGTCTTAACCGACGCCGGGATGCGCTCCATGAACCTGGTGCATCGGGCGGCGCTGGTGGCCTCGGGCGGGCGTCTGCTCAACAGCCCGGCCGGCATGCCCACGGTGGAGTTGCACACCGTCGGACGCAAAACCGGGCGGGCCAGGACCAACCTCCTCACCGCGCCGATATTCAACGACGCCAGGATCGTTCTCGTGGCGTCCAAGGGGGGCGATGACCGCGACCCCGAGTGGTTCCGGAACCTGGTCGCTCACCCGGATGTCGAGATCAGGAGCATGAAGACCGGCGAGGTGCGAAAGGTGCGGGGCCGGGTGGCGTCGCCGGAGGAGAAGTCCCAGCTGTGGCCTCAGGTCGTGGCCGCCTACCAAGGCTACGACGACTATCAGAAGCGGACCACCAGGGACATCCCCCTGGTCATCTGCGAACCCGGCGGGCCGCCGACTGTCGGTCAGGGAGAGAGCGGGTCAGCGAGCGCTGGTGGCGACTCCCGCGAGTAAGCCACCCGGCCCCCGACGATCGTCGTCACGACTTCGAGGCCAGGAGTGAGGATCACCAGATCGGCGTCGGCTCCTTTCTCGATCCGCCCTTTCGACCTTGCTCCGAGCACGGCGGCCGGCGTCGACGTCACGGTGGCGATCGCGTCGTGAGGATCGCAGCGGGTGAATTCGACCAGGTTGCGCACGGCCTCGTCCATCCCGACGTTGCTCCCGACCAGCGTGCCGTCACAATTTCGGACACCATCGCTGGCGCGGTCGGCGAGGCGGATCTCGCTCGAGCCCAACGCATACGAACCGGGGGGCATGCCCAGGCTGGCGACGGCGTCGGTGACCAGGTTGAATCGACGGGGCCCGACAGCCCGCCACACGGCGTTTATCGCGACCGGGTCGACGTGGACGCCGTCCGAGATCACCCCGCACACCAGGCCGTCGTCCCCCATCCCGAGGCCGACCGGGCCTGGTTCGCGATGCCCGAGGGGGGCCATGGCATTGAAGATGTGAGTGATGTAGCTGATGCCGGCAGCCACACCCGCCTGCATTTCCCTGGTGGTGGCGTTGGTATGACCGGCCGCCACGACGACGTCCGATCGCTTCAGCCGCGTCACCGCGTCGAGCGCGCCCGGCAACTCGGGAGCGATGGTGACGAGCGCAACCCCAAGCCTTCTTGACCAGTCGCCGTAGATCCGCGGATGAGGTGGTCGGAGGTAGCGCTCGGGATGGGCGCCCCTTCTGGAGAAGTTCAGCATCGGACCCTCGATGTGCCAGCCCAACGGAGCCGCGCCGATCCAGCCAGGTGGTGGTCCGCCGCTGAGGGCGGCGAGCGCCCGGGTGTAGGTGTCGAGCGGTGCAGTGATGACCGTGGGGAGAAAGGCGGTCACGCCGAAGCGAGGAAGCTCCGCCGCCACAGCCCAAACCGCGGCCGGATCAGTTGTGAGGTCGTGACCCAGGGCTCCGTTGGTTTGCAGATCGATGTAGCCCGGAGCCACGAGCCGGCCTCGGGCGTCGATGACCGATCCGGGGGCGGGCATTGGCGGCTCGCCGACGGATGTGATGGTGGGACCTTCAACCGTGATGTCGGCCCGTCGGGTGCCACCGGCCGTGATGACCTGGCCGCCGGCGATGCGGAGGCTCATGGCGGTATGGGCCGGCAGGGGGGCCCGGTCGTCGGGTCCCCACCCAGGGGGGCGTTGATCAGACGTCGATCCTCGGCGCCTCGAGGAGGGGGTGCCACTCGACATCCCAACCTTCGCTACCTGCGACCCGCAGTTGACGCTCGGCGAAGCGCCATCCCGCTGCAGTGCGGACGACGACGTCGTAGTAGGCGCCCCAGATCCGGGGTGTCGCGCCCTCCGCGGTCTCATGCCAGGCGTAGCAGGAGGCGCGCACGTCGGCCCGATTCTCGTCTTCGAACCTGATGAGCACGTTGGCGTTGTGATGGCTGGTGTTGACGAAGCCCCGTCCGATCCCGAAGAGGCCCCGGAACGCCTTGCGACCACGGGTAGGTGGCCCGAGACCGGGCCCGTAATCGACCACGCAGTCCTCAATGAAAAGTGATGCAACCTCGTCGTACAACTTGTTGTCCACGTAGTAGGAGTAGCGGTGAACGAGATCGACGATCTCGTCCTTGTCCAGCAGCCGCCGCAACGCTTGTTCGAGGTCATCCCCCATACCGACCCACTCTACTTGGGCCGCTTGCCTGCCTCAGGATCGAACCCGTGGGGTCGGGAGAGGCAGCGCAGGCAGTACTCTCGCTCCGGCGCAAAGGGGAGGCCTATGCACGACCTGGTGATCCGACGTGGCTCGCTGGTGGACGGGACCGGGGCAGGGCGCAGGAGGGCGGACGTGGCGATCGACGATGGCCGGGTGACCGCCATCGGCCCGGAAATCGATGCAGGGGACCGGACCATCGATGCCGACGGGCTGGTCGTGGCGCCTGGTTTCATCGACGTGCACACCCATCTCGATGTTCAAGGTTTCTGGGATCCCTATCTGACCCCGATCCCGTTCCATGGCGTCACCACGGTCGTGGGGGGTAATTGCGGGTTCAGCGTGGCGCCGCTCGACCCTGACGCCGCTTCGTATGTGATGCCGATGCTGGCCCGGGTCGAGGGCATGCCGCTGGCCGCACTCGAACAGGGAGTCGGGTGGGACTGGAGCAGCACCGAGGAATACCTGGCTCGCCTGGATGGCACGCTCGCGCTCAACACCGGGTTCATGGTCGGCCACTGCGCCTTGCGGCGGGTGGTCATGGGGGAGGCAGCTACTGAACGGCCGGCAACGCCGGCCGAGATCGAACAGCTGTGTGACCTGCTGCGGGCCGGGCTGCGCGCCGGCGGCCTCGGCTTCTCTTCAACGTTATCGGTGACCCACAACGACGCTGCCGGACGACCAGTCCCATCCCGTCATGCCGCACCAACCGAGATGATCGCCCTGGCGGCAACGTGTGGCGAGTTCACCGGGACATCGATCGAGTTCCTGCCGGGAGTCGGCCTGTGGGATAGCGAGATCCAGCAGTTGATGATCGACATGACAGTGGCCGCCCAGCGGCCCCTGAACTGGAACCTGGTCGTGGGCTCGATTGGCGAGCGCGACGAAGCCTTCGGTCGATTGGCCGTCTCTGATCGGGCCAAGGCGGTAGGAGGCAGGATCGTCGGCTTGACTCTGCCGACACGAGGCCGGAGCCGGTTGTCGTTCCTGTCCGCCTTTCTCCTCGATTCCATCGACGGCTGGGCCGAGCCTATGGCCCGGTCTCCGGCGGACAAGCTGGCGTTGCTGGCCAACCCCGACGGCAGGGCCCGGCTGGCATCCCTGGCTGCCAGCACCCAGACCATGCGGGCGGTGGCCGACTGGGCCGGGAAGGTGATCGTCGAGACGTTCAGCGAGACCACTAGGAGTTATCAGGGCCGCAAAGTCGCCGACATCGCCGCGGCGGAAGGCAAAGCCCCCTTCGATGCGCTCGTCGACATTGTGGTTGCCGACGGGTTGCGAACTTCATTTGCCAACGACGTCCCGCCTGAGACCGACGCCGACTGGGCCATTTGCGAGCAGGTGCTGCGCGATCCCCGCACTGTCGTCGGCGGGTCCGACACCGGGGCCCACCTCGACATGATCACGACCTTCACTACCACCACGGAGCTGATCGCCCGGGCCGTTCGCCAGCGGCGAGCCATGACCATCGAGGAAGCGGTCCACCTGCTCACGGCCCGTCCCGCCGACCTCTACGGTTTGGTTGACCGCGGCCGTCTGCGGCCCGGCGCGGTGGCGGACATCGTCATCTTCGACGAGGCGACCATCGCCCCGGGTCCGGTCAGCACCCGATTCGACCTGCCTGGAGGCGCCGGTCGCCTCTACGCCGAAGCCATCGGAATCGAGCAGGTCATCGTCAATGGCGAACCAATCGTCGTCGCAGGCCGGCTCACCGGCGCCCGTCCCGGTATGGTGCTGCACTCCGGCCGCGATACCGCAACCCCCTCCATGCTCTGAGCGCAAGCTTCTACCGGGCCATGGACCGATGACGACCTCGCACTCCGTCGAAGCGGACCGCCTCGTAACGAGCACCCCGATGCAACTGTCGTTCCTGCGACGAGCCCCACCGACAGTACGATCGCCCGCAGAGCGCGGAATACGCCAGATGAAGGGAGGCCCCAGTGACGACGACGGCCGATCGGTCCGAGGTGGACGAGTACCGGATGATCATCGACGGCGAGCCAGTCGACTCCGGGTCAGGCCGTACCTACCAGTCGATCGACCCCTTTAGCGGGCAGCCGTGGGCCGAGGTGCCCGACGCCGATGCCGGGGATGTCGACATCGCGGTGTCAGCGGCCCGGGCGGCTCTCGCCGGTCCATGGGGGTCGATGACGGGGACCCAACGAGGCAAGCTTCTGCACCGGCTCGGGGAGCTCGTCGCTCGCGAAGCCGACAACCTCGCCGGGCTCGAGACCCGGGACAACGGCAAGCTCATCCGGGAGATGGCCGGGCAGGTCGCCTACCTACCGGAGTGGTACTTCTACTTTGGCGGTCTGGCCGACAAGGTCGGCGGGGATGTGATTCCGTCGGACAAATCCAACTACCTGGTCTACACACAGAACATGCCGGTCGGGGTGGTCGCGGCCATCGTGCCCTGGAACTCGCCTCTTCTTCTCATGACCTGGAAGCTCGCCCCCGCCCTGGCCGCCGGCTGCACCATCGTGGTCAAGCCGAGCGACTACACCCCGGTCAGCACCCTCGCGTTCGCCAACCTGGTGGCCGAAGCCGGGTTCCCGCCGGGCGTGGTCAACGTCGTGACGGGATGGGGCCCCGAGGTGGGCCAAGCCCTCGCCGGGCATCCCGGCATCAACAAGATCGCCTTTACCGGTTCCACTCAGGTGGGCAAGCTGATCGCGTCGGCCGCCGCCGGCAACCTGACCCGCGTCACCCTCGAGCTCGGGGGCAAGTCGGCTCAGGTGGTGTTCCCCGACGCCGACCTGGAGGCGGCCGCCAACGGTGTGGTCGCCGGCGTCTTCGCCGCGACCGGGCAGACCTGCATGGCGGGGTCACGCCTGGTCGTGCACGAGGACGTGGCCGACGATCTGGTCGGCCGGGTGGTCGACCGGGCCCGCCGTATCGTCATCGGCAACCCCCTCGACCCCGAGACCGAGATGGGGCCGATGGCGACCGACAAGCAATACGACACTGTTCTCGATCATTTCGAATCCGCCCGGGCCGAGGGTGCGACGTTCGCTTGCGGTGGAAACCCGGTTGCGGGCCTCGGGGGGTGGTTCGTGGAGCCAACCGTGCTCGTCGACACCTCGCCCGACATGCGCGCCGTGCGCGAGGAGATCTTCGGGCCAGTGGTGGCCGTCACCACGTTTCGGACTGAGCAGGAAGCCATCGACATCGCCAACGGCACCGAGTTCGGCCTGGCCGGATCGGTCTGGACCAAGGACGTGCATCGGGCCCACCGGGTCGCTGGCGCCCTGCGAGCCGGGACGGTCTGGGTCAACGCCTACCGGACGGTCAGCCCGCACGTTCCGTTCGGCGGGTTCGGTGCGAGCGGCATGGGCAGGGAAAACGGCGTCGTAGCCATTCGCGAGTACATGGAGACCAAGTCGGTCTGGGTGGAGCTGACCGGCGCCACCCGTGACCCCTTCACCCTGGGCTGAGCCCCCGGGGCCGGGGCCGCAGCTCGAGGGTCAGACAGTGCGAAGGGGCGGCATCTTCACAGACACCGCCCCTCCGGACGTTTGCGGCGGGCGGCGGTCCGGCTTCAGGCCCGACCGCCGCGCGAATCCGCCCTAGCTCTGGCTCGAGGACCCGGGGAGGCAGCTCACCTGGCCGTTGTTCACGAGGCTCGGTGTCCCGTTCTGGACCCGTGCGGTGAACCAGCAGTTGATGTTGTGCGGCTGGCCGGCGGTGAAGGTGAGGGGGACGGTCAACCCCTGCAGGTTGTCACCCTTCAAGGAGTTGAGTCCCTGGGTGAGCATCGCGGGTGTCGGGGCGGTGCTGGCGGTGAGTCCGCCGGCCTTGAGCCCGTCCGCGAGGAGCTCGCCCGAGATCCAGGCCATGAAGTCGGTCTCGTTGTACAGGCTGGTCTTCTCCTGGAGGCCCGGGAAGTACTTCTCTATCGCGGCGTTGGCGGTCTTCACGGCCGGGATGGAGGTGGCGAAGAACGGGGCAGCCTGGAACTCGTTCCAGAGATGATCCTTGAGCCCCGGTGCCGTCGCCTCCACCATGCCGAAGCCCGCACCCTGGCTGATCCAGGTCGGCTGGAAGTTCTGGGTGGCGCAGTCACTGGCGATCCGGGCGATGACCGAAGACGAATCGCCGATGAACGACGAGGTGACCTTTTGCTGAGATGCGGCAACACACTGGGCGGTGTAGTTGGGAGCGGTCGCCGCCACCTCGGCGCTGTACGTGAGCGGTACTCCGAGCTGCTTGCCAGCCGCCTTGAAGACCGGGACGCTCATGGCGCAGACGGGGGACTCGGCGCAGTAGATGTCGCCGATGTTGGTCGCTCCTGCCGTCTTGGCCGTGGCGACGCTCGCGTAGGTCGCCGAGGCGTTCGTCTGGGCTTCAGGGTAGAAGTCGGGGTTAGTGCCGAACGGCGGGTTCGGCGATTCCACGCCCACTACTGGGATGCCCGATTTCTGCACTGCTGTTGCGAAGGCCTGGTCGAGGATCGAAACGTCGGCGATGGCGGTCACGTGCTGATTTATCAGTGCCTGGGCATTGGTAACGGCGGTGCCCGGGTTGCCGGCGTCGTCCTTGACGATCAGCTGAACCTGATGGCCCTCGATGCCACCCGCAGCGTTTACGGTATTGACCCACGCCTGGTAGACGTCCTTTGCGGGCAATATGTCGGCGCCGAACCCGCCCGCTCCGGAACAAGTACAGAGCATTCCGACCTTGATCGGTGTGGCCGTCGTCTGGGCCGCGCCCGTCGACTGACCTGCTGATGCCGGACTGGTGGACGACTGACTGCTCGACGTCGGACTGGTGCTGCTGGAAGTGCTCTTGTTACTCGAAGAACACGCGGCCAAAGCCGCCACTATCGCCAGAACGCTCGCGCTTGATACAAGCATCCGTTTCGGACCCATTCGCTTCATTCTCCTCCCCTATTGGGAACCCCTTTGGAACCGGGACACCATACCAGTGGCGTCTGGCGCAGTGCTGGTCGCGCGCCCGATGTTTCCGCTCGTGACGAAGCGGTTCGCCCGGTGGGGACCGTCAGGATCGCCCGGTGCGGACGATCCGGATCACACGGGGCGGACGGTCGGATCAGACGTGGGGACGGTCGGGTTGGCGCGCTCCCGACGGCCTAGGTTGGCGTGACCCAGGCCCAGCTACCTAGCGTCGACCGGCTGGTATCACTCGGTCCAAGGCGCCTATCACTGCCGGGGCCACTGCCAGTTCCACCAGGCGAAGTTGGGGCGGGCAAGCGAGCGGGGAACTCGCATTCCGACGCGTGCTGGCTCAGGGATGTGATGGCCGCGACACGCGAGCATTTGCCATCTTGGCTGAGCGTCGACGTCTGGTCGGACCCGGAACCGTCGGGTCCCACCAGTAGCCGCATGGCGGACGAGGTGGGATTTGAACCCACACGGTCCCGTTAAGGACACACGATTTCCAATCCCTTCCTGTACATCCGTGCGGGTCCGTGTCAGTTCATAACCGCAGGTCAGTCGGGTGCTCAACTCCAGGGTCGTCCCTCGAAATCCGAGGTCGTTTGCCCAGTCCGCGCCGCAAGGCGCCGGAGCCTACGGTTTTCTGTCATGACCGTTCATGTCGTCGAGTCCACCACCGAGACGGTTCGCTCCGGGTTCCTCGACCCGAGTGCACCGCCCGTGGCCACCATCGACCCGGGTGATGTGGTCAGCTACCCGAATACCTGGACGCATTGGGGCAACGAGGCCACCTTCGGGATGACCTTCGTCGAGCGAGAACCGCTCCGTCACCGCTATCCCAACGGGCCGTACTCGATGATGGGGCCGGTCGAGGTCGCCGGCGCAGAACCTGGCGACATCGTCGAGTGCCAACTGCTGGCGCTGCGGACGCGCGACTGGGGTTGGAACTCCTTTCCCCTCGGTGTCGGCGCCCTGCCCCACGACTTCGCCGAGCCCTACGTCCACTACTTCCGCTTCGACGCGAAACGTACGAGCGCCGAGTACGTCGAAGGCATCACCCTGCCGCTCGCGCCCTTCCTCGGTGTGATGGGCGTCGAGCCGACCGGCAACGACCCGGTCAGTGCCATCCTCGCCGGCCCGTACGGCGGCAACCTGGTACTGAGAGAGCTGACCGTCGGCTCGTCACTGTTCCTTCCTGTAGCCAAGCCTGGCGGGCGAGTGTGGGTCGGAGACGTTCACGCCCTTCAAGGCGACGGTGTGGTGGACCAGACCGCCATAGAGACGGCGGCCGAGGAGCTCCAGATCCGCTACGGCCTGCACAAGCGCATCGGGCTGGCCGCTCCCTTGGCCGAGACCGCCACCCACTGGATCGGGATTGGCTTCGGCGATTCCCTCGACGAAGCCCTGGTCGCCTGCCTGCGGGAGCTGATCGCCTGGCTGCACGCCGCCTCGGGCATCTCCGAAGGTGAGGCCTACGCCCTGTGCAGCATGGCGGTCAGCTTCCGGATCACTCAGTACTCCCACCAGACCGGCTCGGCCTACACCTCGATCCCACCCAAAGCCGTCCACGGGCTGATCCCCAAAAGCGTCTTCCCGGCCGACCTGGTCCAGCGCATCGGCAGCTGGTTGCGACCCGATGGGAGCCCCTCCCCGTGACCCTCTCGGCCGACGATCGGCTCGACATCCTCGAGCTGCTGGCCCGGGCCGACAACGCCGCCACCCGCCGAGACATCGCCACCTATGTAGCGCTCTTCGCCGAGGACGGGGTCTTGGACGGGGAAAAGGGCGAGCACCGCGGCCGCCACAGCGCTCGCCGAAGCGGTCGGGCCGATATGGGCATCAGAAGGCCACACCAGCGTCCATCTCACCCTCAACCCGGTGATCGACCGGGTTCGGGGCCGCCCCGGGCAGGCCACAGCCACCTCGACCCTGCTCATCATCGACCCCGGGCCACCCCCATCTGTACGCAGCGTGTCCACCATCGTCCAACAGGTCGTCAAAACCGGGCCAACCTGGCGCATCGCCCGCCGCACCGTATCCAGCCCGTGACCGGCCGTCGGCGACCGGGCAAAACGGTTTCACGATCGACGCGCCAACCGCCCCGAAGCTCAGCAGGCGGTTTCGCCTCGGCGGCGTTGAGTGTGACGCAGCTTCATCGTTTGGCGCCGTCGACAACCCCGGTCCCCCTAACTGGCTGGGCCTGATGGATCGTGAGGCTTTAGCGGCCATGCCTGAGGCGGGACCGCAGGTTGGGGGCTGAGGCCGCGACCAGGACCAAAGGGCGGTAGCTCGTTTCGTGCCCTGCGGTCCCGGCCGTTCCGCCTCTATTTCGGGGACCAGGTCGTCTCTCAACCCGACCAGGCCGACGATCCGTATTGGTTACGTCCGGGACCTCGGTGAACCGCAGGATTCGGGGAGATGTCACAGGACGTTGGCCTCGGCGTCAACGCCCGGCAGGGTCACGCGACGGCCCGCGATGACTGTGGGTTTCCTAGATGCCGTCGCGTCCGACGATCCAGAGAATGGTGCAGGAGGTGATTCGGTACATGAGCGTGCGAACCGCCATTCTTCACAACAGATCGGGATGCACTATCCACCGACACTGCGATGTGCCGTTTTGGTTGTCGGGTCACGAGCGCGCTCCGGGTTGATGCTCGGCCCTCGTTCTCACCGACGAGAGTCGCAGGGTCGGGGGCGAGGGTCGGTAGAACGCGGCAAACCCGAAACCGGGCACGACCCCCGAACACAGTGTGTTCTGCTAGCAGGAAAGAAGGAAAGAGATGACGAATCTCACGCCTGGTTCTACCTCAGTTAGCAAACCTTGGGACACCCGCCGCTGGCTGATCCTAGGGGTGATCGCCCTCGCCCAGCTCATGGTCGTCCTGGACGTCACGATCATGAATATCGCGCTGCCGTCCGCGCAGCGGGCCCTGCACTTCAGCACCGCGGACCGGCAATGGGTGGTCACCGCCTACACCCTGTCGTTCGGGAGCCTGCTCCTCCTCGGCGGCCGGCTCGCCGACCTGTTGGGCCGGAAAGTGACCTTTCTCGTTGGCCTGGTGGGCTTCGCGGGCGTCTCGGCCATCGGCGGCGCCTCGGTCAGCTTCACCATGCTGGTGACCGCCCGGGCCTGCCAGGGCGCCTTCGCCGCCATCCTGGTGCCATCGGCCCTGTCCCTGCTGACCACCACCTTCGCCGCACCCGAGGACCGGGGCAAGGCCTTCGGCGTCTACGGGGCCATCGCCATCGCGGGCGGCGCGGTCGGCCTGCTGCTGGGCGGGGCGCTGACCGAGTACCTGTCCTGGCGGTGGACGCTGTACGTGAACCTGATCTTCGCCGGGGTGGCGTTTGTCGGCGGGGTCCTGCTGCTGCAGCGCCAGCGGTCCCCTTCCAAGCCCAAGCTCGACATCCCGGGCGTGATCTTGGTCTCCGGTGGGGTGTTCTGCCTGGTGTATGGGTGCTCGAACGCGGCCACCCATCGCTGGGGAACGCCGTCCACGTACGGCTTCCTGGCCGCCGGCGGGATGCTCCTGGTGCTGTTCGCGCTATGGCAGGGCCGGGCGCCCCACCCGCTGCTGCCACCAGGGGTGGTGCTCGACCGCAACCGCGGCGGCGCCTACGTGTCGATGTTCATCACTGGAGCCGGACTGTTTGGCACCTTCTTTTTCTTGACCTTCTATATGCAGAACACGCTGGGGTTTTCGCCGCTGGTCACCGGTCTGGCGTTCCTGCCCATCAGCGCCGGCTCCGCGCTCTTCTCCAACCTGTCCACTATCGTGTTTATGCCCCGGTTCGGGCCTAAGCCGCTGGTCGGCTCCGGGATGCTGATCGCGTCGGGCGCCATGGTCTGGCTGGCCCAGCTGGGCCCGCACACCGGCTACGCGGCCGGCCTGCTCGGCCCGCTCATCATGGTGGCCGTCGGCATGGGAATGGTGATCGCTCCGGCGATCAACACCGGCACCTTCGGCGTCGCCCCCCAGGACGCGGGGGTGGCCTCTGCAACGGTCACGGTCGGCCAGCAGCTCGGCGCCTCGGTCGGGACGTCCCTGCTGAACACCATCTTCGCCAGCGCCGTCGCGTCGTACCTCGCCGCCCACCTCGCCTCATCGCCGTCCGACCGCCAGACCCTGACCGGGTTGGCGTTGGCGCACGGCTACGACACCACCTTCTGGTGGATCGCCGGAATTCTGGCCGCCGGCGCCATCATCGGCGGAGCCCTCTTGCGTCCCGGGCCCTTGGTACCAGCGGTCGCGGCGCCGCAGGCCCGTGCCCAGGTACCGACAGCGCAAGGCGGCGCGGACCAGCCATCGCTTGAGGGTTCAAAGCCTTGACCGTTCAACCGTTACTCGAAAGAGCCGAGACCGGGACTGGAGGATGCCGGTTATGAGGGTGGCGCTCGCTGGTCCGACAGGTCTCCTCGGATCTCACATGCCGGCCGAACTACAGGAGCACGGCCACCAGGGGACAGCGCCGGTTCGCGATGAAGCCGAGGCCCACAGTGGCGAGGCTCGGAGCGCGACGCCCATCGTGACCGATCTTTACGACCGAACCGCGGTGGTCGGCCTGATCACGGGCGCGGCCCGAGCTATCCATACGGCCAGCCCAGGCGACGCCACCAGCGCCGACCTGGAAAACGCAAGTGGCAGTCGTTTTTACAGCTGGACAAATGAGGCGAAGAAATAGGCAAAGGAGAAAGAATGCGAGCGGTAACGGTGAGCCGATTCGGGGAGTCCCCGGTTGTGACGCAGGTCACGACCCCCTCAGCGGGACCTGGCCAGGTTCTGATCAGGCTGTTGGCGGCTGGGGTGAACCCTATGGACGCCAAGCTGGCGTCTGGTGAGTGGCGGCCGGCACCGGCCGTCTTCCCGATGGTCCTTGGAGTCGACGGAGCGGGAGTGGTCGAGGCTGCCGGTGAGGGAACGACGAGGTTTGTCACCGGTGATGAGGTCTTCGGCCAGTTGTTTATCCCGCCGATCGGCGCCTCTGGGACCTATGCTGAATATGTCGCCGTTACGGCGGAGGCGCCTTTGGCCCGGGTGCCGGACGGCGTCGATCTGGTCGTGGCTGCTGCGGCGCCAACGGCAGGGTTGACGGGGCTGAGCCTGGTCGAGCTGGTGGAGCCGCTTGACGATCAAGTTGTCTTGATAATCGGAGCGGCCGGAGGGGTAGGAACCTTCGCTACGCAGTTCGCTGTCGACGCGGGCGCCAAAGTGATCGCCAACGTCAACGCCGGGGCTGAAGACAGAATGCGATCGTATGGGGTGAAGGAGACGATCATTCGCTCTGAGGAATCGGTGAAAGACGCAGTCCGACAGTCCCATCCTGATGGAGTCGACGTTCTGATTGACCTCGTGAGCGAGGCGAAATCGTTCGCCTCCAACGCTACGTTCGTCCGGCTGGGTGGAACCGCTATCACGACTCAGTACGTCGCCGACCTCGAGGCACTGCAGGCGTCAGGGATTCGCGGGGTGAACTTTGCATTGCGTGCCACGAGCGACTTGCTGGAGAGAGTGGGGAAAGCTCTCACCGATCGGAAGATCGCCGCACCGCCGATTACGCGGATAAGCCTCGACGATGTGCCGGGGATGTTTCGACCTCAAGCGCAGGCTCACGCGAACGGTAAGACGGTCATCGTCCTCTGACGGTCGGGGCCGGCGACCTGGCCTGGATCAGCAACCTTCTGGACACCTCAAATCCCCCCAGCGACCTGCGCCGCCAGCAGAGGGCTTGTAGCAGCCCGGGGGTGCAGATCGAGGCCGACCTGGGCATCGAATGGCTCACCGACCGACTCGTTGTCATCGCCCAGCTCGCCGAAGCTTGAGGTGGAGACGACCGCCGCTCGTCCCGGGCTGCGCCAGAGTGGCCGGGCTTGGTCCTGCTCGTGTGGATCCGGTGTCGTTGCTGTTGGAGCGGCGGGCTGGCTGCGGTGGAGGATGGCGTCGATCTCGGTGCCGTCGATCGTTTCTTTTTCTTGGAGGAGGTCGATGAGACGGTCGAGGGCGGGGCGGTGGGCGGTGAGGAGATCGGTGGCCTGTTGTTCTGCTTGGCGCAGCAGGCGGGCGACCTCTTGGTCGATGTCCCGCTGGGTTTCGTCGGCGTAGGCGCGGGGCCCAGGGTTGTCCAGGCCCAGGTAGTTGGGGCTGTCAGTCGAGAGGCCGATGGGTCCGAGGCGGGGGCTCATGCCCCAGTCGCGCACCATGCGGGTGGCCAGTTGGGTGGCGCCGGCCAGGTCGTTGGCGGCTCCAGTGGACGCCTGGCCCAGGACCAGGATTTCGGCGGCCCGCCCGCCGAGGCGGACGGCCAGGGAGTCGTAGAGGTAGCTCTCCTGGTAGAGGTGGCGTTCCGCTTCGGGCAGCTGTTCGGTGACGCCCAGGGCTCTGCCGGCGGGCAGGATGGTGACCTTGGCGACCGGGTCGGCGTGGGGGCAGAGGGCGGCGACCAGGCTGTGCCCAGATTCGTGGACGGCCACGGCGTGTTTCTCGTCGGGAAGCAGGGCGTTGGAGGCGTCACGCCGGCCGAGCAGGATGCGGTCGCGGGCGGCGTCGAAGTCGGCGGCGGTCAGCGTGGTGCGGTCGTGGCGGACGGCCACGATGGCCGCTTCGTTGACCAGGTTGGCCAGATCCGCGCCGGCGAAGCCGGGGGTGGCGCGGGCGATAACGTCGAGGAGGACATCGGCGGCGAGGCGTTTGCCGGGAGTGTGCACCGCCAGGATGGCTTCGCGTTCGACCTGGTTGGGGAGGGGAATTTCCACGGTGCGATCGAACCGGCCGGGGCGCAGCAGGGCCGGGTCCAGGCTCTCGGGGCGGTTGGTGGCGGCGATGAGCACGACACCGGTGGCTGGGTCGAAGCCGTCCATCTCGGCCAGCAACTGGTTGAGGGTCTGTTCGCGTTCGTCGTTACCGCCGAAATGCCCCGAGCCGCGGCGGCCGCCGATGGCGTCGATCTCGTCGATGAATACGATGGCTGGGGCCTTCTTGCGGGCGTCGGCGAACAGGTCGCGCACCCGGGCCGCCCCCACCCCGACGAACATCTCCACGAAACTAGAGCCGGTCAGGGCCAGAAACGGCACAGCGGCTTCGCCGGCCACGGCTCGAGCCATCAACGTCTTGCCGGTCCCGGGCGGGCCGACCATGAGCACCCCGCGGGTCCGACGGCACCGGCATGGCGGTACTTGTCGGGGTGCTTGAGAAAGTCGACCACCTCGCTCACTTCCTGCTTGGCTCCCTGGTAACCGGCCACGTCACCGAAACGGGTCAGGGGGCGGTCGTCGAGGTTGTAGACGCGGGCCTTCGAGCGGCCCACACCAGTGAAGCCACCGGCCAGGGCCCGGCCCCGCCGGCTGATCCACACGAAGAAACCGACAAACAGCAGCAGCGGAAGCAGGTTGACAAGGACACCACCGGCGGAGGCACCTCCGCCGGTGGTGCCGGTGACCTGAACCTTGTGGGCCTGGAGCTGGGCGGCTAGCTGGGTGTCGGGTATGGCCGTGGGCACCTGGGAGGCGTAGCGGTTTCCGTTGGCGAGCCGGCCGCTCACCCGGCCGTTGGCGTCCACTGTCGCTGTCTTGACCTGGTTGGCGTCGACCTGAGTCACGAAGTCGGTGAAACTGAAGTTCTGGGCCGCAGCCCCTTTCGTCATGGCCGGCCGGGCGAACAGCGAGAAGGTCAACACCACACCGGCGACCACCAGCCAGATACGCCATGCTGGAGGGCGGGGCCGAGCAGCCGGCGGAGCCGGATCTCTCGGCGGCCCGGACTTGGCCGGGTTAGAGCGATGTTGGTGCCAGTTGGTCATCTGTGTCCTTTCTCACGTCGCTGCCGACGCCGTTGGTGGCCGTTGGGTTGTCGACGCGGACCTTCATGCGGCGCGCGAGGTTCCCGGAACGATCCGGGGGGACTCCGCGCTGGGCCGGGCCGGCCGGACCGCGGTTAGGAGAGCTCTCTGGGTGAGCGCGGCGTAGGCGCTGAACGCCAGCAGGGTGGTCTCGATGAACAGGGCGGCCAGGCCCAGCATGCACGACCAGTTGCCGGCGTCTTGGTTGTCGAGGGGGGTGCTGAAGCTGCGGGTAAAGACGTAGCCGCCGATGGCGGCGGCACAGACGACCGCGCTCGCCATCCAGGTGCGATGGTCGGTGCGGGTGGCGAGGCGGCCCGCCACGGCCAGACACGCCGCGATCAGGATCAGGAACGAGACTCCCAGGAGGGGGGTGGCCTCGGTCGTGGGGACGATCTGAAGGAAATGGATGGTGCCGATGGCGAGCAGTGACAGGACGCCGGTAGCACGGAATACGGCGTCGTTGGCGTTCGTGGGCAGCCGGCCGGTTGACCGGTGCCGCACGGCGGATTCACTCTTGGGTTGCAGGATGGACATGTACTTGGGATCCTTTCTGACGATTGAGCTCGTGGTTGTCACGGCTCGATGGGTGGGCTGGCACGGGGATTGCCGACCGGCTGGCTGGGGCTTGAACATCCGGCCTCAACGAACCGCGATCTGATAGCCAAACCGGTTACACCTGTCGGGGCTTTGCCCGCTCGGGGGGATCCATGCGTGCCGGGCGCAATATCGATCGCCCACGCGCCAACCGCCAGCCGCGGCGGATGGCCCGCTGGCGCCGGCGACGACGACGGCGATCGTCGAGTGTCCTCATCGGGCGAGCGTGGCCTGGGGGCGTTGGTGATCTGGCTTGGTGGCGTGACGGCCAAGGCCAACGGATCGTGTTGGTGGAGGTGGCCAGTTGATTGGGCGGCCGAGGTCAGTGCTGCTCGGCTGGGCCGCTCTGCAAGAGGCCGGGCTGGTCGGCAGCGGGCCCGTCGCGGGTCAGGTCGAGGTCGGCACGGACGAGGTGAACGATCGCGGCTTCCTGGAACGCCGCCTGGGTTTCGTGGCGCCGCATTGCGACCATATCCGCGGGACCGAGGCAGTCACAGTCGTTGACGACGTGGAAGTCAAGGGCTCGAGCCAGCTGCTCGGCGTCGTCCTCTGCTCGCCGGGCCCGCAGCTGCCAGCGGTCGGCTCCGTGGTTGCGTAGGCGGCCGCCCGGCCCCCAGATCCGGGCCGGCGGGTCAACGGACAAGTGTCGCGTAGTCGATGAGAGCGCCGACGCGGCCTGGGTCAGTTCGGTCTGGCGGCCCTCCTTCATGAAGTCCACGGCCATCCAAGCCGCCACCGTGACCGCCCCGGCGATCTCCAGCACGATGGACTCGACCGAAAATGGAGCAGATAGCGACTCCTTGAACCCGAACAGGCCCACGTTGACGCTGACTATCAAGCCGGCCAGTACGCCCATGACTAGCGCGATGCCCGAAAGACCGATCAGACGACTGGGCCGGGCCAGCAAGCCGGCTCCGATGACGAAGACACTCACCGCCGCAGCCAGGAACAGGGGGCCGATGGTGGGGATGTGGCGGTAGCCGGTCTGCCACAGGTGCAGGTGGGTCCACCCGACGGCGCTCAACAAGCCGACCCCGACGAGCCGGAGCGCCAGGGCAAGAATCTCCACCCAGTCACCGCGTAAATGGCCCTTTCGGTGGCGCGGTGAAGCCACCCGCCAGAGCCCGGAAACATCAAAGAGTCGCGTCACTGGTAAATCTCCTCATCGATTGACTTGTTCGCCAAGGAATACGACGACGAGTTACCAGTCGGGGTTCAGGGGAAGGACCGGCGTTTCCTTGCCGCCTCCGTCGCAGCCTGGGCCCGGTGCTCCCGAGCAGGCGGCGGGCCTCGTAACCTGACCGGCTATATCTCATCGACGAGTAAATCCCAACGAGGCATCCGTCTCGACTGCGATCGGTCCGTCGATGTCCAACGGTACGGCGCTTCTGGGGTCCCTCTCGACGAACAGAGAAAGGAAAGAACATGCGTCTGATGGAACGGGCGGCGTTACGCGAGGACGCAGCCACGCTGCTGAGTGAGTTGGGCGATACGGTCAGTGAGGTCGCCACATCCCTCGGCTCGCTGGGGGTTCAGGTCCTGCCGTCAAGCGCTGGCGGCTCTCCGGCGGCCCGGTACCTCCACGCGGTGGTAGGGGCCGATGACCGGGTGAAGCGGGTCACGGTCACGAAACGGTGGCTGGTGCTCAAGACCCACCGACGGTGGAGGTCGACGATCTGGTTGCGTCTGCCCCACCCGGTAAGGGAGTTCACCATCTCGGTCGACGCAGCCCGACCGAACAGACGACGGAAGTCGCATTCGGGGGCGCCCCGGCCGAGTGGCGATCGACCATCTGGGCTTTTCATCGGGAATGACATCCCCATGTGGCCCCACCTGGGCCAATTTTAGGGGGGCGGGTTCAAGGTATGCACTCAACCACTCGGTGAGCTGACCAAGGTCTTTGAGCTCACCGAGGAGCGCACAGGCGAAACGGTCATTGCCCGAAGCTGGAGCGAGACGTCAGACGTCTCGCAACCAAAGGTCACGGCTTACACGAGACCGGACGAGTACTTCATTGCTCTGAGCGTGCCGTCAGCCACGTGCCGGTCCGACAACCTCTTCCGTTGTCGGGCTCGAGGGCGGTGAGGCCTTCACGGCGGTCGCCGCGTCGATTGGCCGGGCGGTCTCAGCTGTGTCGAGCGTGGCCGCCAAGGTGGCCGCCATGGTTATCGGGCCTGGCAAGGTCACCCCGCTGCCGGCCAACGAGCTCGACGCTCGAAGTCGCCCCTAGCTGATGGGCCGTTTGGGCCAGCTGGTCACCAATGGCCGGAGGAATGGTGGTCACGGACAAGATCGCCTACCGCTGGCGGATCGGGCTTCCCGACGATCCGGTGATGTGGGTGAGCCACCAGACTCATCTACCAGTACGATCCCTACCCGGACAAAGGCATCCTGGGTGACGGGCGTGCTCGGCGGGTTCGACGACGAAGCGAACCGGTCCGCCCGGCCCAGATCTGGCGGAAACTACGCGGGCGGCTGGTGATTTGCGTCAGGCGAAGGTGGCGCTGGCCACGGTCACGCCGGTGGAGGTCACTAGTGTCGCTCGTCGGATCTGGCTGGCTTGGACCTTGACGGTGTGGGCCCAATCCCCGGTTCCGTGGTAGACGACCACGACCCCGGCGGGCACGGTGGCGCCGTCGGCCAGATGGAGTTCGCAGGTGTAGGTGCCGCTGAGTCCGCTGGCGTTGACGTCCATGAAGACCCAGGAGGGGTTCCCGCCGTAGGCGTAGGTCCGTCCGAGGGGATGGCCATCGGCGGCGAGCAGGGCACCGGTTCGGACCGTGCCGGCACTGGGTGCCTGCTGGGCGACCGGCGCCGGCGAAGTACCGTCGGCCAGGTTGGCGGCTGTGAAGGTACCCGCCACTAGGGCGAGGGCCGCGGCCGCCTTGACCAGCGCAGCAACGCGCGGTCTGACCACCTGGCGCGGGAGCCTATGAGAATCGGAGCATGGAGCCCGTCGCGGGCGTTCGGTCCGGCGCGACCCGGTGTTGGGGAGCGGGAGAAGTTCGCCGCCATGGGGAGAGGTGGCGGCCAGCCGGCGGTGGAGTTCCTCGACGAACCGGGGGTCGGGCTCGGCGCACTCAGATTGGCTGGCCCGCAGCTCGAGGGCCACCCGCAGGACGTCCGTCTCATCGGGGGCGGCGGAGAATTGCCGGGGAGACCGATCGGTCAGGATCGCCTCCACGAAGGCCTCCACGTCTCTTTCGGTCATCGGTCGCGCTCCTCGGCCATTCGAGCCGCCATCCGCAAGGCGCGATGCTGGAGAACCTTGGCGTTGCTCACGCTGATGGTCAAGGCGCGGGCGGACTCTTTGACGGAGTAACCCTCCAGGAAACGCAGCTCGAGGATTCGCCGATAGTGGTCCGGCAGCGTGGCGAGAATCCTCCGGGTCTGCGGACCGGCGTCGCTGCCGGCAGGAGAGGCGGCGAGATAGTGGAGGTCGACGTCGGGATCGATGTGGGTGACCTCCAGGCCCGCCCGGCGCCGCCAGTGCGACGCCAGCACCGTCCGGGCCGTAGCCAGCAGGTAGGCACGGACCTCGCCCTTGGATGCGGTCAGCCGCAGCGGACCGAGAGCAGCTCTAAAGACCTCAGAGGTGAGATCCTCGGCGTCGGGACGGTTCCCCACCTTGCGGTACATGAGCCGATACAGACGGCCGACATTGTCGAGATACGCCGCGTCCCAGTCTGGGTAGCCGGCGTCGTCGAGAGTGGTGAACGGGACGCCATTGGCAGGATCTTGCTCACCTCGTGCCTCCCGCGACATGGGGCCGTCATCCCCACCTGGCGTCCATGGCAAGGAGTTCATCCCGTCTCCTCGGTCAAAGTGAGGGCCCTCCGTCATGACGCGGAGTGGACCGAACCAGT
Organism: uncultured Actinomycetota bacterium; assembly: GCA_963783945.1. Taxonomy (GTDB): domain Bacteria; phylum Actinomycetota; class Acidimicrobiia; order Acidimicrobiales; family Palsa-688; genus CAWAPS01. Next base: position 250,424 of record CAWAPS010000002.1, on the reverse strand, counting down.
CCGATAGCGCACCGCTTGGCCCGCCATGCGCTCGTCGAGGATGAGGGTTGTGTCATGTCAGAAATGAATAGGGGCCGGGGTTACGGGTCATAACTGGCGGGGGTTGTCTGCTGGGAGCGTGACCATCGAGCGTCTGCCAGGAAGCTGGGCGCCTTCTGGACGCGCCCGCGCCAGTCACCTCTCGAGACGGGCGCGACCCGTAACTCCCTGGCCTATCTACCAGGCGTTGCGGAGCGACGGTCGGGCGACGACCGTCGGTCGACAACACCACCGTTGAAGGAGCGCTGTCGTTGTCGAAAAGCGGATCGGACCGGCCAGCCGCCTCGGGCGGTTCAGCGGAGGGTGCCGGTTGCGCCCGACGGCGGTCCCGAGCCGAACCGGGGGACCGTCGGCGGCGGGCCAGGGCCGGCCTCGATACGACCTGTCGGCGTCCTCGATGGTTTCGACGGTGATCTTCGTGGATAACCGACCGCGTCCTGGCCCGCCGGGCCCGGCGCAGCCCTGTGCCCTCACGCCGGCGGGATCCGCCACGGTCCGGCTCGCCCAAGTCGATCATGTCCCAGGAGTCGCTCCCGCCGTGGGACCGAACCGGAGCGACGATACGGCCCGGGCGGCTCTCTCGCCGACGTCGCCGAAGGTCAACTCGGGGTGGGGGCGTGGCGGGCGGCTCGGCCTCAGCGCCGCGGCCGCGGTCGCGGCGGTCGTGCTGCTCGTCCCTGAGCGCAACCTCATTGCCGTGTCGCTCCGAGCCATCGGTAATCTCGACTGGATCTGGCTCGTGCTGGCCGTCACGCTCGAATCGGCGTCCATCGCCAGTTTTGCCTGCCTGCAGCGCCGGCTGTTAACAGCAGGAATGGCCAGGGTCGGCCTCCGTCCGGTGCTGGCCACCGTGTATGCCGGCAACGCCCTGTCGGCCACTGTGCCGTTAACCGGCTCGCAAATGAGCGTCGCGTTTGTCTTCCGCCGGTTCAAGCAGATGGGCGTGGAGGCGACCGTCGCCGGGTGGACGTTGGTCGCGGCCGGGTTGATCTCGTCGTGGGCGTCGACGCTCCTCCTGGTGGTCGGGGCCGTCCTCACCGGCAACGACTTCGTCGCCGTCACCGCCGCCGCGGCGGGAACCATAGGGATCGGTGTGTTCGCGGCGGCGACTACGGCCATTCGACGTCCGGCCGTGCTGACCGCCCTGCAGCGACCGGCGGGGTGGACGCTCCGAAAAACCTGGCGTGTGCTCGGCTGGCGGGTCCTCGACCCCGACGAGGTGTTTACCAGCCTGGCCGACCGCCTGGGATCACTTCGCCTGCCGGCCTCGGGATGGGCGACGGTGGTGGCCCTGGCCTTTGTGAACTGGCTGGCCGATGCGGGCGTCCTGGCCGCCAGCCTCGTCGCCGTCGGCGCCCCGGTGCCGTGGCGCGGTCTGCTCTTCGCCTACGCGGTGGGCACAGCGGTCCAAACCGTCGGTGTCGTCCCCGGCGGGATTGGCGTGGTCGAAGGCGCCCTCGCCGTGGCCCTGATGGGCGCCGGTGTCCGACACCCTCTGGCGTTGGCCGCGGTGCTCGTCTACCGCTTCGTCAGCTTCTGGATGGTCATTTCCGTGGGCTGGGCGGCCTATCTGTTCCAGGTCAGGGCGGAGACCGCGAACCGACCCGAGTTCGCACCGTCACACTCGTTGCGGCCCGTGGACCTCCAACCGCCCGTCGTGGTTGCGGCCTCTAATCCGGGCGGTGGTCCGGGCGGAGTCGAGCGCGGCCCGAACAGAACACCGCCCGAGAGCGCGAACCCTGCCCCGATGGCACGGGCAGTCCAGCAATGTGCCGCCATGCTCGCCTGCGAAGCCGACCGCCCTGGTGGTGTCGACGCAACGAGTTGTTGTTGGGCGGACGGTCCGGTTGGGTTGACCAAGATGCGGTCGATGGCGACGGCCACCCCGGCGGCGCCCTCCAGCAGTCGCCGCCACACGCGGCGGCCGTGACTGTTGGAGCTTCCGGCAGTTGCTACTGCAAGCACCGGCGCAGGCGATCGTGCAGATCATCGCCAAGCCGGGGGTCGGGGAGCCACTCCGATCTGACCACCCAGGCTTTGCGTAGGTGAACACCAAGCCGGCCCGTCCGGTGATCTGGCGTACAAGCTGCCCACACCGAGGACAGGCTTTACCCAATCTTGCCCTCGGACTTAGAAGCCTGCCGCCTCCCCCAGGCTGGCCGTGGGGGCCTGGGCCGGGGCGGTGGTGGTGCGGCGACGGGCCCGCCAGGCCGCGTCCAGGCGACCCAACTCGGTGGCCGGCGGTCCGTGGTGGCGGATCTCGGCGTCGATGGACTTCCAGTCGGCGGTGGCGTAGAGATGTCCGAGTATGGAACTGGCGCCGACGGTGATGCGATTGAGGTACAGAAGGTCTTTCGGCATCTGCAGCCGTCGGGTGACGTCGTACCACGGCCCCATGGGCTGGTAGGTGCCGGCCACCATCGCCGCCACCGCCTCGGGGGTATAGGTGAATAGTTGGCTGTCCGTGCGGTCTCGCAGGGCGGCCCGGTAGAAGTCAAGCAGCCGGTTCGGATCCAGCCCTTTGGCTTCGGCGTCTGTCAGCAGCCCGATGGTGATGAAGGCCCGCAGCACGCCCGGTGCGTCGCCCGCCAGGGCGGCGTCCATCAGGGCGGACATGACCGAGACGCGCTCGGCGCTGAACCTGTTGACGCAGCCGAAGTCGAGGAAGGTGACGGTCCCGTCATCGTGGAAGAGGTAGTTCCCGGGGTGGGGGTCGGCGTTGAAGAGTCCGTGTCGGTGCAGGCTGGTGAACACGAAACGGAAGATGGTCTCACCCCACCGCCAGCGCAGGGCATCCCCGGCCGCGGTGAGTTCCGACCAGCGCCGGGCGTGGACGTAGTCGGTGGCCAGGACCCGCCCGGTCGATAGTTCCGGGTAGACGGCGGGGATGTGGATAAACGGGTGCCCGTCGTAGAGGGCGTGGAACTCCTGCTGGTTGGCGGCCTCGATCCGGTAGTCCAGTTCGTCGCCGATCCGGTCGCGTATCTCCGCCACCATCATCTTCGGGTCGAGCCGGGGGGCGTGAGGGCCGAGCAGGGCCAGACCGGCTCTGATGACCGAGGCCAGCAGGTCGGTGTTGGCCAGATCGGCGCGCACCGCCTCGGCGGCACCGGGATACTGCACCTTGATGGCCAGCTCGCTGCCGTTGGCCAAGCGGGCCAGGTGCACCTGGCCGATAGAAGCGGCGGCGAACGGCCGGGGCGAGAAGAAGGCGAAAAGTTCGTCGGGGGGCGCTCCCAGTTCTGCCTGGATGACCGCGGCGATCTCGTCGGGTGCGAGCGGCGGCACGTCATCCTGGAGCCGGGCCAGGGTCGACTGGAACAGGTGGCGATGAGGCGCGGGGATCACGCCGTCGGCGTCGACGAAGGAGAGGATCTGACCCACTTTCATGACCGCCCCCTTCATGTCGCCCAGAACCTCGGCGTAACGCTCGGCCAGTCGCTCCTGGCGGGCCCGCTCCGCAGCCTGAGCCGCGCCACCGCTCCGACCGTGCACGCGGGTTTGGGCTCTGCTGGCTATGGTGTGCCCGGCCAGCCCGGCCAGGCGAACGGTGCGGCCGACCCGTCCAGTGGGCAGCGGTCTCGGTGATGTCGACAAAAGGTCCTCCCTCGGTGAAGCCTGCTCAGGGATAACCGGGCGGGTTACACCGGGGCGGACGGTTCGGGCGCGAGTGCGAATGCGCCGTTCGGTTTCGACGACCGGCCCGGTTGTACCCGGGCCGGATCTGTGAGTTGGTCTGGACATGACTGCCTTCGCCCACAGAACGGTCCTGGGCGGCGCCGGTAAAGGCGGGGTCAGGCAGGACGACGGTCAGCGCCGCTCCGGCCCGGTTGGCGGCACGTCAGGACGTGTCGGTACTGCTGGTCGAACTCGAGGGAAAAGCAGACCGAGCGCGGCGTTCGGTCATCGCCTGCTGAGCCGCGACGGCTGGCGTTGGGTCTTCGACGAGCCGATCGAGGTCGAGGCGACCGGCCGTGTCGGCGCCTCGACTATGAGGGGATTTGAACGGAGGTGTTGTTGCCGCTACTTGATAGGTGGACGGGTTACGGCCGGTCGATCGAACCTGGTCGATCCAGCCGGTCGGCCTTCAACCAGCAGAACGGGCCCTGAGTCGGCCGGGTTAGGAGAAGGTGGCGGACGCCAGGGTGGCACCGGTGGGGGTGACGAGTTGGGCGCCCCCGAGTTGGCCGAGGTCCGCTCCTATGGTTTTGGCCAACTGGCCGGTACCGTCATGGAGGTAGAAGGCGCCGGTCATTACGGTCGAGCCGTTGGTGGCGTGGAGCCGGCAGGTGACCGGACCGTCATAGCTCGAACCTTTGATGACCATGAACACCCACGAGGGGTTCCCGTCGTAGACCACGATCTGGCCCAGGTTCTGGCTGGCGGCGTCTTCGAAGGTGCCGGTGCGCAACTCCTGGCGTTGTGGCAGTGGCAGTGCGGCCCGAGTCGACGCGGGATGATCGAAGGTCTCGGTGGCGGCCGCGGTCGCTCCCACCAGGGCTAGCCCGGCGGCCACCGACACCAGGGCGATGCGGCCCCGAGGCCGAGGGGCCGGGCGCACCATGGGAACGATCTGAGCGGTCCCGGCCTGGTCAGCCAGCTCCTGGTGTAGGCGCGAGACGAACTGTGCGTCGGGGGCGGCCTCGTCGGGGTGGGCGGCCCGCAGTTCGATGGCGGTGCGCAGGACGGCGGCGTCGTCGGGGGTGGCCCGAAAGCCCCGGGGGCGGCGCCCGGCCGCCAGGGCGTCAAGGAAGGCGGACATCTTTCGTCGGCTCACCGCTCCAGCTCCAGTCCGATCTTCGTGGCCATGTGCAGGGCGCGGTGTTGGAGGACCTTGGCGTTGCTGACGCTGATATCCATGGTGTGGGCCGCGTCCTTGATCGAGGACGCCTCCAAGAAGCGGAGTTCGAGGATCCGGCGGTAGCGATCAGGCAGGGCAGCCAGTATGCGGGCCGCCCGGTTCGGGGCCTCGCTGGGCTGGTCAGGGCCCGGCGGGTCGGCCAAGAAGCCCAGGTCGGAGTCCGGGTCGATGGAAGTCACCGGAGTACCCAGGCGACGCCGCCAATGCGAAGCCAGGACCGTCCTGGCCGTTACCAGCAGATAGGCGCGCACCTCCCCTTTCGACGACGCCAGGCGCAACGGGCCCAGCGCGGTCCTGAACACCTCGGACGTGAGGTCCTCGGCGTCGGGGCGGTTGCCCACCCGTGCGTACATCAACCGGTACAAGCGGTCCACGTTGTCGCGATACACCGACTCCCAGTCGGCGTAAACATCAGTGTCTACCACGCGCAGGTGGACGACTCGGCCGTCACCTGTCTCCGGCCGTTCACCGGCCCTCCTTGCCGAGGGTGTAGACGCGGACAACATGGCTCGCGTACAGATAGGCGCACGAGTTACACAAGCTGGTTACCGGGGGAGCCTTCTCACCCCGCGGCGCGAACGCGGGACCGACGAATGGTCTCTGACCTGCATCGCAGCGTTGACAGGTCCTAACGGTCGATGGACAAAACTCAAGGTCTGCCTTCGAGGTCGTCGATACGTCAGACTACGCCGGCAGCGTGACCCGGCTTAGACGCCTTCGACCCTTCGCTGCCGACAACCGAGGCTCGCCGAACTGGTCCAGGCCGTCGTAGTGGGCTAAGCCATCGAGCCGTGCTGCGCCGCTTCGTACGGGCCGAAGGTAACCGGATGACGACCCGGCCACGACGGCGTACCCCGGGTGTATGCGACAGGCGGTCGACAATCTGTCGGCGGCGGGCTCGTGGGACTCGATGTCGATTTCGCCGAGTGATCCAGGTCGTACCTCCTCGTGGCGTGCTCGGTTGATAGGGTCGCTCAACGGGGGTGCGTGTCCCACATAGTCTCGAACAGTTCCGTTTCTAAGAACCTGCCAACGCGGAGCGGGAAAGGTATCGCCAGCGGTCTGGCCATGTCCCCGTGGCAACCAGAGGGCCCTGCTTGGCTCGGTGATCTCTCACCCTGCTGTAGGTGTATCGGGGAGGATCTCGTAAATGGGGTTGAGCATCGAGAGTCCGCCGGAGCGGGAGGCGACCGTTGCCTCGACAGACACGTCGGTTCCAGGCTGAACTCCAGCTATTTGGCGCCTTCCGAGGAACACGGCAATGAGGGTGTCGCCGGCGGTGTCGATGATGGTCCACTCCAGAGTCGGGATCTTGGACCATAGCTGGACCTGGATCGACTGGACCCGTCCGGCCACCTTTGCCTGCTGGCGGGGGGTGATCCGGGCGATTGGCACGGCCCCTTCCGGGGCGTCGAGGTCCGCGGTGCGCGCTTCGGCCGTGGGGGGATGTCGCAGGTGGGGAGCGGGCCGGTCCGGGATGCCCCGAACGCGGAAGGGGACGATGGTGGCATCGAAGTCGTCAAGCTCTCCGACGGCAGGATCCGTCTTCGCGGATATCGTCGTCGCCTCACCGCCGCGCATCCATGGGTCCGAGTTCCTTCCGGACTGGCCGACTTCTCGGCGACCTGCATACTCAGCCAATGGACGAAGCTCAGCCATTGAACACAGCTCCAAGCACGACTACCGACTCTCTCATCGCCCTCGACATTCTGGCCGGTTGTGTCATTTCTTTTCCTTCTTTTGTCATAACCCTTCCCTCCATGTGTGGGCAGAGCGGCGGCTCTTCCACCAGCTCTGATGTCCACACACTGATAGCAAACGGGTTACAAAGACCGGACAGTTGCGGTAGCCCGATCGGCGTGACCGCCCGCGATGAGTCTCGACGCAAGTAGACGTGAGGGGAGCAACTCGCCTGAGGCGCTGGAGAGGGGTAGCCGCCCACCCCGGACCGAGAGAGCGTACCGGGTTACGGTTCGCGGCTCACCGACTGCCGCCCGGCCGCCGTACCCCGTGACCCGATTCGTGGTCAGTCAGGCCGCAATGCACCGAACCCAACAGACAGTGGGCGCTTTCGCTCGTATCCCCGAACCCGTCACGAAGCTGCAAAGGAGTCGCCCTGTTCTTCATTTTCGATGACGTTGTGGATGTGTTCGCGCTCTATGAAGCCAGTCGGGTTGGCAGACTGGCGTGGAAGAGGCGGCACCGAGTCCACCATGAACGCTTCCGCGATGCGATGTTCGCCACCAACGCCAGCCCCGGGCTTGCACCCTTTCCGCCGGCGGCGAAGGTCGGCGACGATCCGGCGGTGCGTAACCCCGGGCTATTTCATCGCGACTACCATTAGTCGGAGGCCCCTACCTTCTCCCAGACAGAGACGTGTGACAAACTCTCGCTGGTGAACAGCGAACGGTCCCAGCCCGACCAGCGATCACGCAAAGTCATCCCAGCCAGTCTCGCCATCAGGTCAAGCTCAGACGGCCACACGAAACGAAACGGCGTCTGGAACTCGCCCACATAGGAACCGCTCGCCACGAAGCGGTGAGAAACCGCCTGTTGCGCAAGCAGGTCGACGTAGCGGTCATAACCGACATAACCCTCCGCGTGAGAGAACACCCGAGCGTCTTCACCTGGTGGGAGACGGCGCAGGTCAGGGACGCCGACCTCGATTAGGAAGTACCCGCCGAGTTCCAGGTGAGCGGCGGCATTGGCGAAGCAGACCACCTGTTGATCCTGTGTGATGAGGTTGCCAATGGTGTTGAATACCAGGTAGACAAGCCGGAACCTTTCGTCCAAACGCGTGGACGCCATGTCGCCGATCGTTACCGAAACTCGTCGCTCGAGGTCTTTCGCCCTCAGCCGAGCGGCCATGGCAGGCGACAGCTCGATCCCTGACACCTGCACACCTCGGGCGGCGAGCGGCAGCGCCACACGGCCCGTGCCCACTCCAAGCTCCAGCGCGCTGCCATCGCCGGCCAGTCGAACAAGGACATCGACGGTCTGGTCGATCACGACCGGATCGAACTCCGCTCCGAAACCCTCGTCGTAGCGCGAGGCCACTTCTTCGCCAAAGTAGTCGGGCAGCATCAGCAGACACTTGCACGCGTTCCGTGTCCGGACAACTGCATTCCCTTAGCGACCCGCCTTCGCCGTCCGGTAAGCGCCAGCCTCCCACCGACCCGGAGTCACGACACGCACACAACGTGCAGCTTGCCGGTCGCTACCACGCACGCCCGCTTCGGCAAGAGGACGTAGGTGTGGCTGATGAAGCTTCCACCATGAGGTTGTTGGCGGGGGGATGCGGTCAGCTTGCCGAGGCCTGGTCTGACTAAGCCCGGATCCACTGATCGGGTTCTCTTGGGGGATTGAAATATCCGCTAAAGATGCCCTCTGACCTGGGAGAATGTTGGTTGCTAAAGCCACATTGATCCCGAGCCAGAAGGCATCTTTTCGATGCAAGTATCGCGGCAGTCTTGACGCCATCGCCGTGACCTTTGACGATGAGCGGCTGGTGGCCAACGCCGGGCTGATCGTTCCGGCCACCTTGGCCCAGCGCTTGGGCCTGCGGGAGCTGTTCGAGGCCCATGTCGACCTGGGCGACGCCCCGGGCCGAGCCAACGTGGGGCACAAGGCCATGACGGTGATCCACTCGGTGCTGGCCGGCGGGGACTGCATCGACGATTGCGACGTGCTGCGAGCCGGGGCCACCCAGGCCGTGTTGGGCCATGGGGTGGCCGCCCCCTCGACCATCGGCACCTACTTGAGAAGTTTCACCTGGGGCCACGCCCGCCAGATCGATCAGGTGGCCGGCGAGGCTTTGGCCCGGGCCTGGGCGGCGGGCGCCGGCCCGGGCGGTGATCCGGTGACCATCGACGTGGACTCCAGCATTGTCGAGACCTACGGGCTGGCTAAGCAGGGCGGCACCCGGTTCACCTACAACCACGTGCGGGGCTATCACCCGCTCTTCGCCGTGATGGCCGGCACCGCCGATGTGCGTGGGCTGCCGCCTGCGGGGCGGCAACGCCCATTCGGGGCGGGGGGCGGCCAGCTTTCTGACCGAGACCTTCGGCCGGGTCCGGGCCGCCGGCGCCACCGGGGCGCTGACCTTGCGGGGGACTCGGGTTTCTACAGCCGCAAAGTGGTCGACGCCTGCGCGGGCCGCCGATGTGCGCTACTCGATCACCGCCAAGCTGCACAAAGGCGCTATCCACACCGCTATCGCCGCCATCGCCGAGTCGGCTTGGGTGCCGATCCCGTACTTCGCCGACGGCGCCGAGGTGGCCGAGATTTCCTATCGGCCCTTCGCCGGCAAAGGCCAGCCGTGCCGGCTGATCGTGCGCCGGGTCAAACCCACGCCCGGCTCTCAGCTGGCCCTGCTGGCCACCTACGCCTATCACCCGTTCATCACCGACCGTTCCGGCGACATGGTCGAACTCGAGGCCGACCATCGCCGCCACGCCGAGGTCGAAAACGCCATCCGGGATCTCAAATACGGGGTGGGTCTCAACCATCTGCCCTCCGGGCGGTTCGGGGCCAACGCCGCCTGGCTGGGTTTGAACGTGATCGCCCACAACCTGGCCCGCTGGACCAGCCGCATCGGCCTGGGCCAGACGCTGATCACCACCGACACTCTCCGCCGCCGCCATCTGGATCTGCCCGGCCGACTGACCCGCTCAGCTCGCCACTTCACTCTGCACCTGCCCCAACGCTGGCCCTGGGCCCAAGCGTTCGACCAGTCGCTGATCAACCTGCGCGCGCCGTCGTGTTGGTGACCTGAACCCACCAGTAGCAGGCGATGCCGCCTCGGCCGCACCGTCGATGACCACCAGCACGCTCAAAGGGCTTGGATCCTCAACGGCCGCTGACATCCCCGCAGAGCCATTCGACCCCCAACCGGCTACACGACCCACCGCCAGGCGTTCCAAAGCCACGCCGACCATCACACAAAATCAATCGGTGGATTCGGGCTAAGAAGAAGGTTGACGGTCAGCCTTTCTGAGAAGACCGTCGTCGGCCAGGTTCTTGGTGGGTGGTTCTGCCGGTTGAGTGTGGCGGATCGTCCTGCGCCAACAAGACGATCCACCATGCCGTATGAGGCGGCGGTGCCATCCCTCACCAATCGCTCAAAAGAAGGGACGGACCTGACCATGGTAGGTAGATCGCATCGGCGCGAAGCGAAGTCACCTGCCGACGTTATGTGCCGCGGGCGCCCCGAACAATCCATCGGGACCGCCTCACTACCCGCTCCAAGGCGCTGCCAGGGAGCGCCGAGTCGGCAGGATATGCACCTTGCATGCGGACCGGGGCGGCGCCGCGGCCGGAGCGCAGATTGGTCAGGCCCCGGAGGCGGCCGTCACCCGATCCCCAAAGAGATTTCGAGGCAATCGGGCCGCTTAAGGCAAGCGCAGCGAACACTGCGTGCATGGGACTGTGGTCGATGGGGTTGCGATAGGCGGTGCAGCTGTAGCGGACTGGCGATGCCCGGGCAGCGTTTCGCAGCTAAACGAAGTCGAGGCGATCTGGGTCGCTGTTGTCGGGGTGTGAGGAAACCAGAAGCTGAAGGGCCTCTGCAAGCAGGTCGGCGTCGGTGACTTCCATGGGATCGTCCTGCCAGACGTCAGCAGGACTCGCGAGGTCCTCCAAGTCGCCGTGTAGGAGCGCTCCGCAGTCGCGAAGGCCGTCAATGCGCCGGCCGGTCTCGGAGTCGATCCACTCACGCTCCGAGGACGGTATGCGGATTCGCCGCGCCGGGTTTGGCGGCCGCAAGGCGGGCATGAGCGTGTCGTGTACCCGTCGACGCTGGGCTGTCTCGTCGAATGCTGTCGTGGTTAGTCGGTTCATCCGTCGGATCAGTTCGGCCTGGACCATGTCCATGGAGACGTTCGTTTCCCCGTCGAGGGCTGACCACGAGGCGGTGTCAACTCCGAGCGCTTCAGAGAATCGACCGAGCAATACCGTGTGGGAGGTACTGGCCCGCGGGACAGTGACGACGTGGATCTGGTCGGGCTGTAAATAGGGCAGCCACCGCTCGACGATGAGAAGCGCATCGGTGATCGGTGCGCGGCTGTGGCGTTGGGAGGCGAGGAAGTCGAGCCAGCTGACGGCGTAACTGCCGCCGCCCTTCACGTTCTCCTGCCATAGCGAGGGTAAAAGTGCGGCCAGGCTCCTTGCCATCACGATGACCTGTAGCCGAGCGCGGGGCAAGGACTTCACGATGCGGTCGATGTGTTCCTCGGTCGACAACCCGAGCACCTCGTGCGAGAGCACCGACCGACCGTCGTGGGCTAGGACACACTCGCATACCCGTCGCCACACGCCCGTAGCTTGGGGCATCTCGTAAGGGATGAACGCCCCGTCCTGGAGGTCATTGGTAGCCAGCCACATCTCGTTTGGATGCGTGCCAGGGTAGTGGTAGCCCTGCCGGGCAAGGTCGTCTCGGTGCCGCCACAGCAGGTTCTGCAGGAAGGTTGACCCTGTCTTCACCGGGCCGACGTGGAGATAGACCTCACGCATACGAGCAGTATGACGGAGAAGCAGGGATCTGCTTCCTGAGAGTTGAATTCGGCCGGCGGAACGATTGCGAAGCCCGCCTTCGTCCCACTAGCCGATCCTTCATCTCGACACGCCGCGGTCCCCGGGTAGAGATCGACAACGGGAGACACCCGGCGATGGTGCCGTTGCCAAGAGGACAGCGAGTGACTAGTGCTCGGCTCGTAGGTCCTGTGCGCGATACGTCAGTTTGAGAAGGTGGCCACTGGCCGGGTCGGGGGGAACGGCCCGGCCGGTGGGGGGTCGTCAGGCAGGTTGGATCAGGCGACCTCGAGGATCGTGGTCCCCACGTCTTCTACCTCGACCTGTTCGGGCTGAGGCTTCGGCGGCCGCTCGACGAGCAGAGCGGCGGCGACGGCCCCGACGAGCGCGAGGGCGGCGAGCACCCAGAAGGCGACCTCGAAGCCGTGGGTGAGGGCAGCGCCGGTGACCAGGCTGGCCGGGCCGTGCGAGCTCACGAAATGACTCGTTACCGTTGTCGAGATCGTCGCCGCTGCCGCCAGTCCGACGGCTCCGCCGATCTGCTGGGTGGTGTTGATGAGACCCGACGCCACACCGGCGTCAGCCGGCTGCACGCCTGTCAGTCCACCAATCGACACCGGCACGAAGGAGAGGGCGAGGCCTATGCCGCTCAGCACGAAGACGGGGAAGATGTCCCAGAAGTACTGAGCGTGAACGGGAAGCTGGGTGTACAGGAAGAGCGCCCCGGCCGAGAGCAGCATCCCGACCGACAGCACCCGCCGCACGCCCAGCCTGGTCGTCAGCGCCTGGGCCACCCCCGCGAAGATGATGACCGCGAATGTGAGCGGGATGTAGGCGACGCCCGTCTTGACAGCCGAGTAGTGCAGGACCTGCTGCATGTACAGGGTGAGCAGGAAGAACATGGAGAAGATCGAGGCCCCGATGAGCAGGCTGGTCAGGTTGGATCCGGCCAGGGTCCGCAGGCGGAAGATCCGCAGGGGCAGCAGTGGGGCCTTCGATCGCAGCTCGACCATGAAGAACGAAGCGACCAGGCTGGCCGAGACGGCCAGCAGGGCGATGGTCTCGCCCGAGCTCCAGCCGATCTGGGTGGCCCGCGTCATGGCATAGACGAGGAGCATCAACCCCGACGTGATGGAGACGGCGCCGGCCAGGTCGAAGCTGCGGTGGTGGAGGTCACCGTGGCTCTCCCGGAGCACCCTCGGCGTCATGGCGATGAGGAACAGGCCAACCGGCACGTTGATGAAGAAGATCCACGACCAGCTGAGGTACGACGTGAGGACCCCGCCGAGCAGAACGCCGGCGGCGCCCCCGCTGCCGGCCGCCGCCCCGAACACACCGAGAGCCGTGTTGCGATCTCGGCCCTCGGCGAAGGTCGTCATCAGCAGGGCGAGGGCGGCAGGAGAGAGGAGGGCTGCCCCGAGACCCTGCAGAGCGCGGAACCCGATGAGCGAGCCCTCCGACCACGCCAGCCCGGAGAGTAGAGAAGCTGTGACAAAGAGGCCCAAGCCACCGATGAACATCCGCCGGCGGCCGAGCCGATCCGCCAACCGGCCCCCGAGGAGGAGCACACCACCAAACATGATCGAGTAGGCCGTGATCACCCACTGGAGGCTCGCCTGCGAGAAGTGCAGGTCGTTCTTGATGGACGGTAGGGCCACGTTCACGATGGCAATGTCAAGCACGACCATGAACTGCGCGGCCACGATGACGGCCAGAGCGAGCCAGCGACTTCGGTCCGATCCAGCGGTGGGGTCAGGCACTGCGAGCGACGAGGTCATCGGAGCCTCCTATCGTTGAACGATTCTACGATTATACGGCCCAACCATAGCTCCGGTTAAACTATTCCTCCGTGACCGAAGATTCGTGTGACGAGAGGATGACATTGGCGGGCAAGCCGCGCGAGCTGCTCGACAGTCCCGCTTTCCTCCTCGGATACCTCGGCTCCGGCACCAAGGCCTACGCCTTCAGGGCCTTCGAGCGGGCGGGAGCCGGCATGTACGACCTGAGCATCCTCTCCCTGCTCGATGAGGGGGCCCAGGACACCCAGGCGGCCATCGCTGATGCCCTTGGCCTCGACCGCGGTCAGTTGGTCGGGATGCTCGACCGTCTCGAGGAGCAGGGCTTCGTTGAGCGGCATCGCGATCCCAGGGACCGCCGGCGCCACATAGTGAGCCTCACCCCGGCGGGGCGACGCCGGCTGGCGAAGCTGCGGACGGTCCTCGCAGAGATCGAGGATGAGGTCCTGGGGCCCCTCGATGCCAACAGCCGCGCCGCCCTGCGAGAGTTGCTGTTGGAGCTGGGGCGCCGCGTGGAGCTGGGCGCGGACCTCCACGCCGGCTGACGCCGTCCCCAGCGCGGCGCTCCGCGTGGGCCGCATAGACCCTGGCCTGGCCCGAGAGCGAATCGCACTGTTCCGGGAGCTGCCCGCCAGCGGCGAGCGCCAGGTGCTGCTCTGGAGTGATCTGCACGCCGGCAACATTCTTGCCGCCCAGCGGGAGCCGGGCTGGTTATCGACCCCAAGCCCCATGTCGGCGACCCCACCTACGACGCCTTACAACACCTGCTCAACTGCGATCTTCGGCGTCACCGAGATCCCCATGGCCTGGCCCGACGTATGGCTGAACTGCTCGAACTCGATCCTGACCGGCTCGTACTGTGGCTGCTCGCCCGCTGTGTCGTCGAGTCCGTCCACTGGCCGACGCTGAGTAAAGTGGCCCGCCGGATCGCGCCCACATAGCAACGTACCCGTCACGCCCGTGGGGCATCGGGCCTTGGAGGTGATAGCCCAGGATTGTTGTTGCGGTTCTCAGGCGGCGTGAGGGGGGCGACGGCACGGCCGTCGAGGGGATGGGGGACGTTCGCGGTGTGGGAGGATCGATCGGTGATCGGATTGGCTTCGCGTATCCGTCGAGCCTCCCAGGAGTGGGAACCGGCGGTTGAGGCCGCCATCTTCGGTACGGTCGATCCGGACGAGATCGAAAAGATGATCGTCGGTTTTGTGGCCGAGCATTTGGGTTCGGTTGAGCAGGCCGTGTTCTACCGGCCGGGAGTGGGGGTGGTAGCAGGACTGCGGCTCGTCGGTGGGGCTGAGGTGGTCATTAAGGTGCACCGCTGGAATGTCAGCGTGGACCGCCTGGCCGCGGTGCAGCTGGTCCAGGCCCACATGGCAGCTCGTGGGCTGCCCGCCCCCCGACCGTTGGCTGCTCCCGAGCCGCTCGGCCATGGCATCGCCACCGTCGAGGAGATGGCCCTAGGCGGCTCGGTCGACGGCCACAAACCCAGTGTGCGTCGGGCCGCGGCCTTGGGACTTCGCCGGTTCATCGTGGCCGGCATCGAAATCGCCACCCCGGCGGCGTTGGGCCCGCCGCTGATGATGCGACCGGCCAGCGCGGAACTGTGGTTCGAACCTCACGACGTGCGCTTCGATTTTCCCGCCACCTCCTCAGGGGCGGAATGGATCGACGAGCTGGCGGGCCTGGCCCGCAGCCGTCTCGATGCGGCGATCGGGCCGCCCGTGGTGGGTCATTTCGACTGGCGGGTTGAGAACCTCGGCTTCGATCAGGATCGGATCGTGGCCATCTACGACTGGGATTCCCTGGCCATCGCCGTCGAGGCGGTGGTGGTGGGGAACGCGGCCGCCCAGTTCAGCGCCGACTGGACCAGGGCGGATCCCGATCCGCTGCCGTCCCTGCCCGAGATGAGAGCCTTCGTCAACGACTACGAGAACGCCCGGGATCAGCCGTTCAGCCCGGCCGAACGGGAGTTGGTCGATGCCGCCAATCTCTTCGTGTGCGCGTACGGGGCGCGCTGCCAACACTCGGACATGGCGCTGCACCCTGAAGTCGGGCGCACCGTGACGGTGGGATGGTTGAGATTGCTGCGCCAACGAGGCGAGCGTGCGTGCTGGACCTGACCCGGTGGGTCGAGCATTCGCCTAGCCGGCCCAGGACGTCTTTACACGATCGACATAACACAATCCTCCTCCGCGATCGGGAACTCGGCTAGACACCTTGCGGCTGGTGAGCCATGCTCTGGCATGGAACGACACCTCGACCTGCGGGTTCGCTTCCCCATCGACGACGAGGCGTTGTCGTATCTTCACGCTCGAGCCTTTGGCCACGCTACAGGGGCTGTGCAGGCGTGGGCGCAAAGGCTGCATCGTCACAGTCTCACTTGGGTCGGGGCCTTCGACGCCGACACCCTCATCGGCTTTGTCCACGCGTGCTGGGATGGTGGTTGTCATGCCTTTGTTCTCGACACCTGTGTAGACCCCGGCTACCAGCGCCGAGGTATCGGGCGCGCCCTCGTGCAGTCCCTCGCCGACAACGCCGCCACCGCCGGGTGCGAGTGGCTGCACGTCGACTTCGAACCCCACCTGACGTCGTTCTACCGGCATGCCTGCGCCTTCCCAGCTACCGAGGCCGGGCTGCTTCACCTAACTCACTAGGCGATCGCTCTGCGGGCGTTCGGGACTGTCCATGTCCGCCCGACTGCGATCCAACTCCGAGCCGCTCGTGGGCTTCTCTGAGGGAGCCGGAACGGCGTGACGCGATGGCTTCCGAAATGCCAACGAGCTCCGCCTTGGAGGTTGTCGAAACGGTCCGGCCAGCCGACTCACCCGCGAACGATCCCTGGGCAGCAAGCCCGCGGTAGCCGTCGGCCTCAGCGCGCTCAGACGTATGTGCCTAGGGGCTGATTCGCGGGATGAACGCGGCTGCCGCCCTCTTGGTGGCATGAGCGCCATGGACAACTCAACGTCCGGTGCGACGGTCGACGCGACACTCCGCCGATTCCGCCACGGCGCGCTGCCGATCGTCGGCATCGCCATGTCGACCCCGATCCGTATCTGCGAGACCGGCTGTCCCACCGGCCCCGAGCGACCCGAGCAGCGACAGCCTGAAGTGCTCGACACGGTGCCGCGGGCCATCCACGCTCGCGACCATGACCTCAATGTCACCCACTCAGCTCTTCGGGCTACGCGACGCCGACAGCAGCCAGACCAGCCTCTTCCATTAGTTCGGGGTCGTCCGTGACGACTACACCCCCAAACCAGCATTCGAACGGCTGAGTCGGACGATCGCGCAGCTCCGATGACCATTTGGTGGTTTTTGAGCAGCCCAGCTGAAAGCGACCACTGATTCCGGCGGAAAAAGACCACTGTGTCCGGGGGTAAGTGACCATTGGTTCCGGCTGTTTCCGACCACCTGTGTCGGCTGGGCCGGAGGGGGCGGTAGCGCCTTGGAGTATCCACCAAGGTCGGGCCCCCGGCCTTCTTGACTCGACGGCTTGCGAGCTGTTCGACCAGGAAGGACCGGGGTGCCCAGAAAGAAGCTACCGATGAGAAAGATCACTGAGGTGTTGCGCTTGGACGCGCAGGGCCTGTCGCAACGTCAGATCGCGGCGAGCACCGCGATGTCGAAGACGGCGGTGCGCGAGTATGTGTGGCGCGCCGAGAGGGCCGGGCTGCGCTGGCCGTTGCCCGAGGCCATGACCGGCGAGGCTCTCGATGCCGCCTTGTTCCCGCCGCCGGTGGTGGTCCCAGCCGCTGCGCGGCCGGTCCCGGACTGGCGGGCTGTCCATAAAGAGCTGAAGCGCAAGGACTGCCATGTGACGCTGCGGCTGTTGTGGCTGGAGTGGAAAGAGTCCAACCCCGACGGCTGGCGTTACAGCCGGTTCTGTCACCACTACAGCCAGTGGTTGGGCGGCCAGGACGTGGTCATGCGCCTGTCCTACGCCGGCGGGGAGCGGATGTTTGTCGATTTCTGCGGCGACAAGGCCCCGGCGTGGGTCGACTCGGTCAGTGGCGAGGTTCATCGCGACGAGGTGTTCGTCTCGGTGCTGGGCGCTTCGGGGATGATCTATGTCGAGGCCTGTGCATCCCAGCAGCTGGAGTGTTGGTTGATGGCGCACGTGCACGCCTGGGAGTTCTATGGGGGGGTCGCTGAGATCACCGTCCCGGACAATCTGAAGGCCGGGGTGACCAAGGCCTGCTACTACGACCCGGAGATCAACCCGTCCTACGCCGAGGCGGCCCGCCACTACGACACGGTGGTGTTGCCGGCCAGGCCGGGAAAACCGCGGGACAAGGCCGCCGCCGAATCTGGAGTGATGACGGTGCAGCGGTGGGTTTTGGCCCCGCTTCGCAACCGAAGCTTCTACTCCCGGGCCGAGCTGAACGAGGCCATCGCCGCCCAGGTGGGCAAGCTCAACGCCCGGGCGTTCCGGGGTGAGCCGACCTCCCGGGCAGAGCTGTTCGCCGAGCTGGAACGCCCGTTTTTGCGGCCGCTGCCGGCCGGGCGTTACGAGCTCGCCCGGTGGCGCAAGGCCAAAGTGCACCTCGACTATCACGTCGATACCGGCGACGGACATTTCTACTCGGTCCCGTTCCGCTACAGCCGCCACAAGGTGGAACTCCGGCTCACCTCGAACACCGTCGAGGTGTTCAAAGACGCCAACCGCATCGCCAGCCACCCCCGCGACCACGGCCGGCGCCGCTATGTCACCGACCCGGCCCACATGCCCGAGTCGCATCGGGCCCATCTGGAGTGGAGCCCACAACGTCTGATCGACTGGGCGGCGTCGACGTCGGGATCGGCGGCGGAGTTGATGGAGCAGCTGCTGGCCGGCCGACCCCACCCCGAGCACGCCTACCGGGCCGGCATGGGCATCATGGGCCTGGCCCGACGCTACGGGCCCGAACGCTTCGAGGCGGCCTGCGCCCGGGCGGTGGCCTCGGGAGCGATCAGCTACAGCTCGGTCAAGTCCATCCTGGCCGAGGGCCTCGACCGGCTCCCCCTGCCCCGAACCCAGCTCGTGCCGGTGCCGCCCAGCCACGACAACCTGCGAGGAGCGGGCTACTACGCCGAGGAGGGCGAGCAGTGCTCATAAATCCCACCATCGCCAAGCTCGAAGCGCTCGGGCTGGGGGCAATGGCCGTCGGGCTCACCCACCAGCTCGAGACGCCGGGGACCTTCGCCGAGCTGGCCTTCGAGGACCGCCTGGGGCTGCTCGCCGACGCCGAGGCCGACGCCCGCGACTCCCGCCGGCTGGCCCGGCGTCTCAAAGAAGCCAAGTTGCGCTACCCGGCCGCCATCGAGGACATCGACTTCCGCTCCCCCCGAGGCATCGACCGCTCCGTCATCGCTTCTTTGGTCGGCGCCGGCTGGGTCACCCGGGGACAGAACGTGCTCATCACCGGGGCCACCGGATGCGGCAAGAGCTTCCTGGCCTGCGCTCTGGCCAACGCCGCCCTACGACAAGGCCACACCGCCCTCTACCTGCGCACTCCACGTCTGGCCGACGACCTGGCCCGAGGCCGCGCCGACGGGCGCTACGTGCGCATCCTGGCCGGCGTGGCCCACGTTTCGCTACTGGTCCTCGACGACTTCCTGCTCACCCCCGCTCCGGTCGAGGTCTGCCGGGATCTGCTCGAGGTCATAGAAGACCGCGCCGAGCGGCGCGCCACCCTCATCGCCAGCCAGATGCCAGTCGAGAAGTGGCTGGCCGCCATGGCCGACCCCACCCTGGGCGAAGCCATCTTGGATCGGCTCTGCCAAGCCTCACACCGCATCGCTCTCAAAGGCCCCTCCATGCGCCGCCGCCAAACCGATCCCGCCGAGCAATGAACCCCCTGGCTCTCATCGTCATCCTCGCCGCCTGCTCGACTCTCATCGAGACACTGACCGCCGACGCCGACCAGCCGGCCTCATCTCCCAGCGACCAGCCCGCCCAAGCCCCTACCCCCAACAGTCGAAGCCCGCCAGCTCCGCCGGCTGGCTCAGTGCCGGACGGTGAACACAATCCCATCCACCTCCGACCCGTTCAGTCCGCCCACCACCCAGTCCCCCTGTCCGCCCACCAAAAGCTTGACCGTCCGGCCAGACCCAGCACCCGCAAAGAACACACCCGCCGACCACGATCATGTAGAACAAGACCAACGAAAGGAGATCACCAACCCAACGAGCGGCGCCAACGCCCCCACCCCGGTCACTTTCACCCGGAACAGGTGGTCACACTCAGCCGGAACAGGTGGTCTTTTTCGCTGGAATGCTCAGTTTTGCGGTGTCGCTGACTTTCTGTCGACCCGCCACCACTCGTCGGTCGGTCAGGCCGGGTCAGGCCGGCTGGGGCAGCCGAGGCTCGCCATAAGTGCAGGCCGATGACGGCGCGGTCGAGTCTTCGCCACCACCGCCACTGTGGGTCGAAGAGGCTGGCGTGGACCGGAGCCTCGCCGCCTCTCGGCCTCGGAGCCGACGTGAGGGGTCAGCGAGTCACGGGTCGGTCACGCCGGATGCGACGATCTGCTCCGGCGATCGGCCGGGCGGCGCGAGGTCTGGTCCATGAGGGCCGCCACGCCGTCGAGGATCCGGTCGAGCCCGAAGAGGAACTCTTGGCGTTCCTCGAATCCGGACGGGGCGTCGCCGACGTCGCCGGACCAGGCGATCCGGTGGAGCCTCGGGTAGTTGTGTTCGTCGACGAGCTCACGGAGCAGGGCCTCGAAGCTCCAGGGGGCAAGGGGTTGGCCATCGCCGTCCGCTGCACCGCGGCCCGCCGCGGCCCTGGCGGCGTCGTGGGCCATCCGTGCTTCGCTCAGGGTGTAGGAGCTGACGAGCCCGATAGTCCGGAGCTTGTCGCCGTCGTCGAGGGTGGTCCCGTCCATCGCCTCGAGCCCACGCTCGACAAAGGTGAGGGAGTTCGGGGCGAGTGGTGGCGCGGCCATCGGCATCTGGGTGATCCACTGATGCCGGTCGAGCATGTCGCGCTGCACCACGGCCCAGCTTTGAAGCTTCGACCTCCAGTCCGACCCGTCTAATACCAGATCCTCGGCGCCCTGGGCGCTGGCGTTCCACATCAGCTGGAGCAGTTCGTCCTTGCTGGTGACATGACGGTAGAGGGACATAGTGGTGAACCCGAGCTCCTTGGCCACTCGGGCCATGGAAACAGCGTCGAGGCCCTCGTCATCGGCGACTCGGACGGCAGCTTTCACGATGGCTTCGGTCGACAGGCCGGGCTTGGGGCCACGGCGTCCCCGCTCGCGCCGACCCCACAACAGGTCGAGCCCGGGGGGCAGTGGCGGCGCATCGTGGACTGCCTCTGGCTCTGGTTCGCTGATCACCCCTTGACTATAACTGCGTATGGTGCATACAATCGAGTATATGTCATACACAGTTAAAGCTTCCGGCATCACCAAGTCCTTCGGCGACCAAAGAGTGCTCGACCGGGTCGACTTGGGCGTGGAGACCGGTTCGGTCTTCGCCCTCCTCGGTCCGAACGGGGCGGGCAAGACGACGCTGGTGCGCATCCTGGCCACCTTGGTGCGGCCCGACACCGGCACGGCGAGCGTGGCCGGCCACGACCTGGTCACCGACCCGGTCGGGGTCAGGGGATCGATCAGCCTCACCGGCCAGTACGCGGCGGTCGACGACCTGCTGAGCGGCCAGGAGAACCTCGAAATGATGGCGCGCCTGCGGCACCTTCCCCGCCGCGTGGCCCGGGCCCGGACCGACGAACTTCTCGCCGTCTTCGACCTGCAAGACGCTCGTCACCGGCGGGTGGGAACGTATTCGGGGGGCATGCGCCGCCGCCTCGATCTGGCGGTCAGCGTGATCGTGCGGCCACAGCTGCTCTTCTTGGACGAACCGACCACCGGGCTCGACCCGCGTAGCCGAGACCAGCTGTGGGACACCGTTCACCGCCTGGTCACCGAGGGCGCGACCATCTTGCTCACCACCCAGTACCTCGAAGAGGCCGACCAACAGGCCGACCGCATCGCCATGCTCGACGGGGGCCGGATCGTGGCCGAAGGCAGCGCAGGGGAGCTCAAGGCGACCCTCGGCGGCGAGGTCCTCCGGTTGGAGTTCGCCGATGCCCGGCCGTACGGCCGCGCCGCCGATCTGCTCGTCGAGGCCCGCGCCGACGAACACCAGCGCACCCTCGAAGTCGACACCGACGGCTCCGCCGGCCATGTCCACGCCGTCCTCGAACGCCTGGTGGCCGCCGGGGCCGTCGCCGAGAGGGTCTCGATCCACCGACCGAGCCTCGACGACGTGTTCCTGACCCTCACCAGCTCACCTGCCAACCCCGCATCGAAGGAGGCCGCCTGATGACCATCGCCCACACCCTGTCGGACTCCCAGGTTATGGCGAAGCGCTGCGTGCGCCGCTCGTTGCGTAACCCCGAGTCGTTCTTCACCGCCCTGATGCTGCCCATCGTGTTGATGCTGCTGTTCGTCTACGTCTTCGGCGGTGACCTCTCGACCGGTGGGAAGTACGTCGATTACGTCGTGCCCGGCCTGATCGTGCTCTGCGCCGGCTTTGGGGCCGGCACCACTGCCATAGCCGTGGCGACGGACATGACCAACGGGATCATCGACCGGATCCGTTCGATGCCGGTGCGTGGCTCGTCCCTCCTCGTCGGCCACATCGTGGCCAGCTTGGCCCGCAATCTCGTGGCCACCGGGTTGGTGATCGGCGTCGGTTTGGGTCTCGGCTGGCGACCGAGCGGGTCGCCGCTCGATTGGGTCGCCGCCGTCGGCGTGATCGTGCTGTTCGTACTCGCCCTTTCGTGGTTGGCGGCCGGGGTCGGCCTGCTCGCCCGCAGCGCCGAGGCCGCAACGTCGTTCACCATGGTGCTCATGTTCATCCCCTACGTGAGCACCGCGTTCGTTCCGGCTCACACCATGCCGGCGGTGCTAAGTGACGTCGCCCGCTACCAGCCATTCACCCCGATCATCGAGACCATGCGGGGACTCTGGATGGGGCGCACCTCCACCGGTGTCCCCGTCGGCCACGAAGCGTGGGTTGCTTTGGCCTACTGCGCCGGCATCCTCGTTGTGTCGGCCGTGGCAGCGTCCTGGCTTTTCCGGCACCGGTCGACGTCTTGAGACGACGAGGACACCCGGCCGGTTGGAACCGGTCGTCTCTCACGCAGCCACCCAAGCATTGCGACGTGAACGAGAAGGAAGCTGATGACCAATCCCCGAGGGCGCCAGGACGGCAACGTGGTTGTTATCGAGTACGACGTCGGCCCAGGCGCCTACGGGGTAGCGGCCGGCCGCGAGGGGGCTATGTGGACCGGCCGGGTAGGCGCGGGCGAGCTGGTACGTATAGGACCCGACGGGGGTTGACCCGGGTGCCGGTCGGAGGAGCCCACGAACGCGACCAGTCCAATCGTCCTTGCCTCGGTCCCGGACGGCGATGTTTGGTTCACCCGAAGGTGTCGGCGTCGGACGTGGACGCACTCCTCCAGGACACTCGCGTGCCGACCGGGAACTACAGCCGAGGCTCGGTTCCATACGGTGGACGTGAGAAGGCCACTGAGGTCTGCAACCTGTACCTGCTCGACGCTGTGGCTGCCCGCCACGGGTGGGGCGATGATCGAGTCGCCCAAGCAATCGGTGTCGTCGCGCATCGCGTGCACAGATGGAGATCTCGGGAGTGCCAAACGGGTACGTCCCGGCGTTACGGGCCCTCGCCGGGTCGGATGGTTTTGATGATGTCGCTCACCTCCTGCCGGAGGGCAGTCGGCGTCGCCTGGTGCTAGAGCCACGGCCCGGGTCAGAAGATTGGATAACGGTCCGCCGGGGCGGCCCAGAAGATGGGGATGACAGCGAGAGAGTTTCGAGAGATGGCCGAGGCGGCCGGGATCGACATCCCGCCCCGGGGACAGCGTCTCGCGCTCGCTGGAGGAAGCCAGAGAGTCGCCGTATAGCACTTAGGCCTCCCACGGCCATCATTCCCGCGCCCCGTTCGCTGTGCTCCTACTCGGCCCCGCCGCCTGGGGCACCGGCTTCTAGAGCCGTCGAAGAACCTCGCGAGATTGGCGGCCTCCAGCGCGGGCCCGATCGAGGAGAACTGTCGACCTTGACTTCCGCATGAGTAGGTTCTGACGACCATACCTCGTCAACATGCGGAAGTTGTAGGCGTCACCACCACCGTGAGCTGATCACGCTGGATCCTCAGGCACCGACGAAGGATGACGGCCACTAATGAATTGTTTGAACGGGTGGCAAGCTGACTGCAGGATCACCTAGGGGGCCTGTCAAAGCCGCCCGATACACTCGCCGCGAGAGGTACTTTGTAAACTGCCGCACGCAATCCCTCAGAGATCCACGCCGAGAACCTCCGAGTTGAGGCGGGGCAGGACGTAGGGAAGGGAGTGCTCTACCGGATCGCGGCGGTCGGAGCGAACCTGCCCGGAAACTGGCGTTTTTCCGTGACACCGGACAACTCGCGAACGGTACGGCGTATCAGTTCTTCGACCGCCAAAACGGAATAGCTCTAGAGGAGGGGCGCCGTACCCCAGAGTCGTCCTTGAGACCCTGGGCCTAGGGGCTCGAGAAGGCTGAACGATCTGCGTTCGGAGGTTTTGGAGAAGGCGGTACGGTTTCCGCCCCGTCGGCGGTGGAGGCGGCAGCCACGGATGCGGTGGCGTTGTCCTCGTGAACCGAGTTCGCTGTGACCGCCTGCAACTCGTCCGGTCGCCCACGAACGTTGAGGTCGAACTGGACCTTCGCTGTGAAGGCGGAGGTCGTGGTCGAGAATGTCCGCGCGAGTCCGTCGGGGTTTCCGCGGTGCGTAGCGCGGACGGCACCGTGGCCGGTCTTGCGGACCAGCCGGACTTCGAGGCAGTACACGTCAATGCCACCCCCATCTATGCGGCCAACTTTGCAATGACTTCGGAATAGCGCGCTGATAGACGGGGATCGCTAGGGGCGCAACCTCAAGCCAAAGGAATCATCAGGAAGGACGCGGGCTGGTCGCCCACAACTCTCGTCAGATGTCCCCGTCCCTCAAGGTCCTCGGGCAGCAATATCTCACCGGGCCGGAACCGCCTCGTGTCCCCGTCAGTTGTTTCAACCTCCAGCTCGCCGTCGAGGACGACGACAAACTGCCGTTGCGGAGGGGGATGCCACCACGTGGGGCGAACCCCGGGTGGAATCGTCATAAACGTCAGCTCGGTAGCCGGGATCGCCGGTGAGACAAGCACGGGTGCGGTGTCGGCGGCGGAGGGGACCTCCGCTTGATTGACCTCGGCTTCCTCAAAGCGCGAACCCCCACTTCCATTCTCGGTGACCTTGACGTAACGCATCCTCCTAGTCTCGCGAGACCCGGGACTACCCGCCAGGGGGGCTGATCGGTGTGGAACGCCAATTCACGCGGCCGGTCGCGGCCGTTGACTAGGTGCCTGACGGCGTCCGCATGCGCGCTCGGTGAGAGCCCCGTTCACGCCACCACCAAACCGATTGCCATAGCCAGGACAACCAGTGCCTTGAAACCTGCGGGTCGAACCTAGAACTTCATGGCAACCTCGTCCCGGCGATGTTGAGCCGTCCTGAACCGCGGCCACGAAATCACAACCTAGCGGGGACTGTCCGCTCTCGGTTTTCGCGATACGCCACCACAATCGCTTGTTGGCCAGTTACGCGGGAGCAGTTGCGTGGAGAACTGGCGCGGACCGAGCCGCGCCAGTCTCTGGTCAACTCCCACACCCAATGCGGAATACCCGGTCAGCGCTTGACCGTAACGCTGTAGGTTATGTCCTCCGAAAAAGAGGGCTGTCCATATGTCTTCTCGATCCCTCTGCCGAATACGCCACCCTGGATCCGGACGGTGTGGCTGCCTGGCTTCAGGGGATTGAGGAATGCTCCGATGGTGGAGTAATGCGTACCCCCCCCATCGAGCAGCGGCGGGGTCGTAACCGGACCCGCCACGTATTGTGGACCCAACTCTGTCACCCGTGTACCGTCGATCGTTACGCTGAAGCCCTTCGCTCCAACCTGGTTAGGATCGAACCAATAGACCTTTGCCTCGCTCGGAGTCTTCGGGAATTTTCCTACCACCGGTGGCGAGTCGTCAGCGTTCCATAAAGGAACGTAGAACATGGTCCCGCGCCTGACCGTAAATGAGTTGCCGGGATTCACATAGAGCACCTGGAAGGGCGTCTTCGGATAATAGCTTGCTTGGTTCCCACTGGTTGTGAAGAGGGCTGTGAGGCGGCTCATGTCAGCAAGTGAGTAGCCCTTGGGCGTAGCTGAGGGCGGGAGGACGCCCCGCCCCGTGTCGCAAGTAGCTGCGACTGCTCGTCCTGCGGGTATCAAGGCCCAGCAGGCGAGCAACGCGAGCACTGCGGCGAGTGCAGCGACAGTTCGAGAGACACGGCTTCGGCAATAGCCGTCGCCGAATCGACTCGCCGTCAAGGCGGGCTTCGGAGCGGGTTGTGGTTGCATGGTACCTCCTTCAATTGGGTTTGACGCCTGATAGAACGGTCTCACCCTTTACAGAGCCCGGAGAGTTACGGTACCGAGCGTCTGAGCGTGACGCGACTGGGCGGTCTAAAGGAATCTGGACCGGCCCCGTAGATCATTCGGAATATCGCCAACCGGCGGTTTGCCTAGTTCGGACTGTATACGAACGCGTGGACGACTGGAAGTGAACTGTTGTCGACAAAGTAATAACCGGCAATCATTCCGAGGTTGTTCGCATTCCCGAGAAATGTTCCCTCCCCTCCGACCGTCGCGTTGGGATCGTCGATCGTGGTGAAGGTGCCGCCCAGGTCGACGAAGCCGTGAGATTCCCCGCTGCTATCGATGTAGTCGCCGCCGATCTCCCGGGCGTCGTTGACAAATCCGACGACAGTGCTGTTCAGGGCAACCGGGTCTTTGATCGTGGCGAAGGTGCCATCCCGGTCGACGAAGCCGTAGCTCGTAGTAGCCCCAAAGGCGTCCCCGGCGAGCGTTCCGGCGTCGTTGACAAATCCGATGATGGTTCCGACGGTCGCCCCGGGGGCGTCGACGGTGGTGAACCTGCCATAGTGGTAGACGAAGCCGTGGTCCAGGCCGGCGCTGTCGACGTAGACGCCAACGATCACCCCAAGGTTGTCGACGTCGTTGATGTATGTCCCTAGGGTCCCGAGCGGGTCGTCGATGGTGGTGAACTTGCCGTCCTGGTAGACGTACCCGTGGGCGGCGCCGCTGCGGTCGAAGTAGGTTCCGGCCGTGACTCCGAAGTCATTGATGTTGCTGGGAGCCGTCTCGGCGTGGTCGGGGGTCGGACTGGCATTGGGATCGTCGGGCAAGGCGCGATACGTCCCTGCCTTCTCGATGAACCCGTGGCCGACGCCGTCACTGCCGTAATACTCGCCTACGACCACCCCAAGGTCGTTGATGCCCGACCCGAAGCTCAAGACTGCGCCAGGAAAGTCGACGGTCATGAACCTGCCCGGTGTGTGGGCAGCGGCCGCGATACTTGAAAGACCGCTACCAGTAGGGCTGTGGCTCCGAGGACATGGGCCGAGGCCCTCAAAGGTCGGAACGAGCTCATATCCCTCCCTCCTTGCCGATTCTTGCCCACCCTAAGACGCACAACGACACCAGACCATGGGGGAAACCCCCAATTCCTCGACCCGGCGCCCAGCGAGCGTAGACAAAAGTCCACACGGTTGCGAGCGGGTTCCGTGCAATAATTGTGAAGGAACCGCAAGGTGTGACGCTTCAGCTGGTCCTGTCGCCGGCTGCACCCCCACTGCCCTAGGGCCACAACCCCACCTTCTCCGGGGCCGAGCTTGGTACTGTCGGCTGCCGTATGGAAGACCCCAGTGTCTCCTGCCTGTTCTACCTGTTCGGGGACAGTACCGAATCGGCCAGTGGACGATGGCCGAAGGGCTGGCTGGTCGCCATTCCGGGGAGTCAGCATCCTGCCGTGTGGTGGTCTCTAGAGCGACTACTGATTAAGGCAGCCATATGGGAGCTGATTCATACCGACGTAGTTCGCTCCGCTGTGGTAGAAGAGCCACGTCCGACGAGGTACTCTCGAGGCCGTCCCCACCCGGTCTTGTACCTCAGCCGCCAGCACCGCTCGACCCCCGATCTGCATCCCGACTCTCTTGGCGCACAGCTGCTCGCGCCAATCCCGGGAACCGGGGTTAGCGCCGCGGGGGCGATTCTCGACTGGGCCGGTGACAGGTGGCCTCTGCCACTGGACGCCGTCATCGCGACGGGTATGCGAGAGGCTCTTGCCTACGGGATCCTGCGGCGGGCCAAGGCCCCACCGGTCCGGAACAGGCTCTTAGCCAGAAAGGTGCTCATCCCAACCCTCGAGTGCGACGCCTCCGCCAGGGATGCCCTACGTCCCGCCTTTGTCAGCGCGCAAGACGCCTGGCTCTACTACTGCGATCTGTACCCCCAAGAGAGCGACCTGCTGGACAAGGCATGCCACAGGGGGCTGACCTCCCTGCGCCCAAGCACAGTTGACGCAGGAGGAGGACCGAGCTGAGCCTGCCCAAACCCCATCACGTACGAGCGGGTCTCCGCCTCTGGGGTCGCCGGCCGCTTTTGGCTGTGGGGTGGCCGTTTAGAATGTTTGCCGGGACTGAGGGCGCCGAACGTGCTGGTGGGCGTTGGCCTCGGTGAGGAGCCGATCGACGCCTGGGAACGTTCGGGGTGCCTTATGGCCGCACGGAGCAGCACCACACACGGTGCGATGCAGTCGTCGCCGACTAGGAGTCTGGCCGGACGCGTTCACTGGCCGATGCCGCGGCGCTACCGAGATAGTCTTGGACTCGCGACCTTCAACCGGTGGTGGTCAGGCTGCGGGAACGACGGTGATCGTGTAGTTGATGTTCTCGATGAAGTCGTCCGGGCCGGCGGGTGGGGCCGGAGGCGGGGTGGACGGGATGTTGATCTCGCCCCCGAAGTGGATGGTGTGAACTCCTGGTGCCAACGGCGGCAGCAGAAGGTAGACGCCATCGGCGATCGCGCCCGGATGGTGCCCGACGGGCGGCGGCATGGTGCCGGCGGGGAAATTGCAACCGAAGAACTGCCCGACATTGTCCGCCGGGAAGGTATAGCTGAACCAGGGGGACAATGCCCTGAAGATGCTGTGACCGCTGTGGAGCCCGGGCACCGAGAAACCATCGATGACGGCCGACATCGAACCCGGGACGATGTCGTTGATACCGAGCTCGGCCGCCGCGACCAACTTCTGGGCCGGGAAATTGGTGTTCGGGCAGAAAAGGTTGTCCCACTCGCTATCGAGGATCGGGAAGAACAGGAAGGTACCGGCGGGGATGGTACACGAGCGGTAGACGTCAGACCTCGACGCCGTGGGGGTCGTGGAAGTGGGGGCGAACGTCCCTCCGAGGAACCAGACGTGGCCGCTCTGTCCAGCGCTGCAGTCGACGGTTGTCGGAGCGCTGGGTGTGCCCGCGGGTGAGAACTCGGGGCTCACGTTGACGGGCGTCTGATACAGCCACTGCCACCATCGGGCGCTCAACTGACCAACGAAGGTGCTCGGGGGCTTCGGTCGGGACGAACCCGCCGCGCCGGTGGCGCCCGCTGTCGCCGCGGGCGCGGCCATGAGTGCTACCAGGGCTATGCCGAGCGCGCCGATCAACATCCGGGGATACTTTTTACGCACCATCGGGCTGCTCCTTTCTCTCAATGAACCGTCGCCCCAGGGCCCCTCTCTACTGACCTTCAGTTAGTTAGTTAGTTAAGGATTGAGGCGGAACGGGCTCGACGGGCGGGCGTGAAGGCGAACGGTTCCGTCGTGTAGCGCGCGACGCACACCCACGAATAGCGGAGGTCCCCATCGTGGACGTATCCAAAGAATGGTGCATTCATTGCCTTGCGCACTGTCTGCGCTCGACTCATGACCCAACGGTAGATTGCCGAGAGATAACTTCCCATAGGGGAAACCCCCAATTCTCCGTCGGGGGATCCACGAGGAGCCTCGCCGGTAGGCGCTTGCGCTCCCATTAACACGGGCGTTGGATCTGGCTTGCCACCAGCAGACAGGCCGCCTTGAGGTGAGGTCACCCTGAGCAGGGAGATCGACAGCGGGGGCATAGCAGGTTGCGCTTCAAGGCGGGGCAGGTAAGCTTCTCAAGCAGGGTTAGCCCATGTGGCGGGTTTCTCTTGCGGATCTCGGAATGTGTTCAAAGGCCAGTCTGAACCGGTGTCGGTGAGAAGCCCGGGCTAGGCGAGTTGTCCCTACGCCCCTGGATGCCACCCGGCCGCCAGCGGTCGGAGGGGTAGCGCCCGACCTGACCGGCCTCAGTCAGGTACGTGCACGGCCCATACTTGGGGGGCAGGTCGCGCTTCCTGGCCGTGGGGAGGTCACAACGGTCGGGCGGTCCAGGCAAGTGTGAACGAGGACGGTGCGAGCTTCCTTGAGACTGAGGGCCGTGCGCTGTCGCCAGGTGTCAGATGGTTGTCGCCTGGGGTCTACATGGTTTAGTGCCTCGCGGCGTTGGCATAGGTGTACGGCAAACACAGAAAGCAGAAAGACCAATGACCTCGACGCCTCCGACCAGCCCGACCAATCCTCCCACCCCTGCCCCTGCCGTGGGCTGGATCCGTCGTCACAAGGTCATCACCTCCGTCGTCGGCGTCATCGTCGGCTTCATGATCCTGGGTGGCATCTCTAACGCCCTTCAGTCACATAAGACCAACAGCCAGGCGACAACGAACACCTCGTCCTCCAGTGGTTCGACTCAGCCCAGCTATGGCTCGACCACGCCGTCCTACAGTGGCTCGAGTCAGCCCAGCTACAGCAGCACTCAGACCCCGTCCTACGGTGGCTCGACTCAGTCGTCGGATCCGTATGGTGGGAGTGGCCAGACAGGATCGGCCCCCTACGATCCCACTGACAACGGCCCGACGTACACCTATTACGGCGGCAGCGGCAACACAGGGATCGCCGCCGCCGATCCGGCTGACAACGGCCCGGCTTACGCCTACACGGGTGGTAGCGGCAACACGGGAACCGCTGCTGCGGATCCTGCCGACAACGGCTACTGATCGCAGATGGTTGAGCGCCGCCTGCTGGTGGTGTTTTTCCATCTGCCCATGTACAGGGAACCGAAACGCACACCAAAAGGCGGAACTCCCCACATGAACTTCCGTAAGACCCCCGGGCAAAAAGAAGTCATCCGCCAATAGAAAGAGGAGCGTCGCCGTCACGAGCAGGAGCGTCGCCGTGAGCAACAGGAGCAGCGTCGCCAGCAGAGAAGAGCAGCGTCGCCAGCAGGCGGACCAGCGGCGTCGGGAGGAGGAGTATCGCCAGCAGCAGGCTCTGGAGGCCCAGCGGGCTGAAGCAGCCCGTCAGGCTGCTCACGCCCAAGCCTTTGTGCGGCAGTGGACCGCAGACGTAGACCGCTACGGCCACTTTGGCGCTGACGCTATGAATCAGGCGATGACCAACACCATCAATGCCTACTTTCCGCCTCCGGCTGGATTTATGCACGATTACCAGGTGGTGTGGCATGGCCGCAATCCCGATGGGACGCTGGAGTTTGGGTTCCTGCCGCACCAACTGGTCCTGACCCCGGACGAGATTTCCCGCCGTCAAGCCAACCAGCAGATGTGGCAGAACATCGCTCTGACCACCACAATCGCCGTAGCTGGAGGACGTGTCGCCGGTTCGATTGACCGCAACACCCACGCTATCAACAACGCCAACCAGCCCAACTACATCGGGCCTATGGGGCCGTATTGGTCCTCGCTGACAAGGGCACACCTACCACCGAAAGGCTCGACCACATGTCCGATCCCGTTCGTCGCGACTAGGTCTTTGCCGCGGGAGAACAAGCACCGCCACCCCCCCCCCGACACTGCCGCCGGGGCTGCGGTTGCCACCGCCTCCCCCGCCGCCTGCGACCCTCAACGCCTACACCCAGGCCCGCAAGAAGGCCATGAACTGGCTGATCGGCAGCACTGTCTTCCTGATGGTCACCAACAGGATCGCCTTCTGGGACACGAGCGGCAACTCTACCGCCTTCTGCCTGCACGGAGGTGGAATCCTGCAGTACAAGATCTATCCCTGGGTGCCCATCAAGTCGGCGTCCAGGGGCCAGGCGAACCCGGGAATCGGCAGGATTCTTCTGGGATAACCTCCCCGGGTGGAAAGCAAGGGAGTTGGGCCGGAGGGCTGGATCAGCCACCGGAGAGTCGGATGTCTCGATGAGGAAGATCACGCTTTGCGTCAGATCTCGCCGCCTCGGCCGCAAGGTCTCGCGGGAATTTGAGAAGCGCGGTCATCCGCGCGGCTGGCGTCTGACGCGCATCGACGCATACGAGCGTTATCAGCAGATCAGTGAGAAGGCGATGTCAGTGCGACAAGTACGTCGAGGACATCCTGCTCCGCGCCGGGGACTAAGGAGAACGGAACTGTTCTAGTGGCGCCAGACGGTGCGGACGCCCTCGGCCGCAGCCGTGGCTGCCGCGGCCACGACCGAGATGGCGACCGTGAGGCGCAGTTCGCCCGGATTGCTCCCCGGGTTGCTCTTAGCGATGGTTTTGGAGGACGTCGAGGAGTTCGTCGCCGGCGCCGATGAGCAGGTCGGCGGTCTGCAGGGCCGTCAGACCGATGATGCCCTCATGACGCTGGGAAAGAGGGAGAGAATCGATGAGGTGGAGGAGCTCGCCGGCGTGGTTGACGTCGATTTGGCAGTGTTGGTACAGGGTGTGGAACGCGTTAGGCGGATAGCCAGTTCGTGCGACCACCTCCTCGATGAAGGCGCTGGTTGGTGGGGTGCCCTCAAGGACGGCGCAGTAGCCCAAAATGGCCACGGGGTGGGCATGCAGGGTCCAGTAGTAGACCGACCCTACCATGGCGGCCACTGTCGGCGAGCCTGGACGGTCGGCCAAGCTGTCGGGGTCCCCTCCGATCCGAGCATAGTCGGCAAGCAGCCACGTGTCGTGATCGGTCTCGTCCGCAATGTGCTCCTGCAGCCAAGGTGCGAGTGCCTCTGCCACGATGTCACCGCTGCCGGCCAGCTTCACCGCTCTGCGCTCGGCGGCGACCATCAATGGGACGCTTGCACGGACTTCAGCGTGGAGCAGCTCTATCAGCGCCCAGTACATGCCCCTGGAGTTCGGGTGCTCGGCCATCAGCTTCGAGCGGACTGCGACCTCTGCCACGAGCGGCCGCAACTTGGCCATTAGTCGACCGCTGGGGCGTTCTGTGACCTTGGACACTCCATATACCTCCTTAAATATGTTGGATCTCCGACATAGAACATCGGTAGGAAGGGGTGTTCGTTACTGCCAAGTGGCAGTCGGAACAAACGTCCATAGCGGCAGCAACCGCCCCGGCTGAGTGCCTCGATGTTGTGGCGAGCAGCGCGGCGGGTGCGGGTGGCGAAGCGGTCCAGGATGGTTTGCTCTTCCGCTGAGGTTCCTCTCGGCCTTTTCATTGTGGTGTTCATTGGTTCTCGCTCCTTTCGCGTCGGCCCCATCTGTTGGGCTACAGACATCATCTCGAAGCGCGCTCCAAGATCGCTCCAAGTCCGTCGCTGTTAGCGAGCACGGTCCTGTCGGTCATCAAGCGTGCTGTGGACTTGCACAGCCCCACCCATCCGGAAGAGTTGTCGACCTCCGTGCTCCGGCCGCCCATCGATCAGGCGCCCTTGGTCTCGGCTTGGTCAACTGCGAAGGGGTGGCGAGGTCCCTCAAGGTCGGAACTTGATAGCTCGACCTCGGCTAGTTGGCGTCGATCAGGCGTATGTCCGCGGTTGACGAAGTCAAGTTGGCGCAGACGTGATACCACCGGTTGGCGGTCATCAGAGGGCAAATGGTTGAGCAGCCACCTAGCCTTTGTCGGCGAACCCGAACGGAGGTTGAGCAGCGCGACAGGAGGTTGCGGCCGGAGCTAGCGTGCCCTTTGGTTCTTGATCCTGGCGCTGCGCAGAATCATGGCTATCAGGGCTGAGACGTGGTGGCGCCGGGCCTTTGTGGCTCATCGGCCAGCCATGCACGGGGCCGATAGTGTGCGGCCACCTCCTGGGCCGGCACCCGGGTGTTGACCCCTGTGGGTCTTGATCTTGGCCTCGGAGATGGCCCGAGTCTTGAATGGATTCACTACGAGCACATCGGCGACCCTGACGCGCATCAGCTCTGGGATCGCCGAACTGTTCGTCGTCGCCTCTAAACCGCCCCGACCTGTCCGGCGAAGCGTAGACGGCAACGCTCGCGGCCCGTGGGGCGAGGTTGCCACCGTTCCGGCCGATGGTGACGCCGGTGGTAGCGTGGAACCGTCATGGCCGCAGAGGTGACAGACTTAGCAGTCACATACTTAGCAGTCCACGTCTTGTCAGTGTGCTGAGGAGGTTTGTCACCAGCCGAAGGTTAAGCCGTCCGCGCTCTGGGGGGTGGTGACGATAGCTGCCGAGGATGGCGTCCAGCTGCTGTTCGGTGTTCTCGGACCGCTCAGGGTCGAGAGGTCGGGACGGGAGATTCGCGTCGGGGGGGCGAGGCGTCGGGCCGTGCTGGTGCGGCTGCTGGGGTCGCCACATCGGGTGGTTCCAGTCGATGTGTTGGCCGAAGACGTCTGGGAGGGTGCACCGCCCTCGGCGGCCGCGTCGACTTTGCAAAGCCACATCTCCACTCTGCGTCAGCTGCTGGGCGCGGACCGCCTGTCCTTTGGTGAGGGCGGTTACCGCATCCGAGTGGAAACGGCCGAGCTCGATACCTTGCTCTTCGAAGCCGATATCGCCCAAGGCCGGGCCGAAATTGCCAACGGATCGATCTCGACCGGCCTAGAGGCTTTGGATCGAGGCTTGGGGCGCTGGCGGGGGTCAGCATTCGCCGACGTAGCCGGAGCGGGCTGGACACTCACCCCAGGGGCGAGGCTGTCGGAGCAGCGAAACGCGGCCGTCGAGGAAACCATGGAGGCTCGACTGAGGTTGGGGCGGCACGACGAGGTATGTCTGCTCGGTCAGGAGGCAGTCGCCGCGGAGCCTCTGCGGGAGCGTCGTTGGGCGATCTTGATGTTGTCGTTCTATCGGGCCGGCCGCCAGGCAGACCGCGCTGCGCTGCTACCAACGGGCGCGCAATACCCTCCGCGAGGAGTTAGGCATTGAACCCTCCCTCGAGTTGGCGCGCTTGGAGAACAACATCTTGCTCCAGTCGGAGGCTTTGGCCTGGACCGGCCGTCACACCGTTGTGTCAGGCGTTGCTCCCGTTCTCGTGCACGCGGCTGAGATGGCGCGGACGAATTTGCCCGCCCCGGTGTCAAATTTCATTGGCCGGGGATCGGAGCTAACCGAGTTGGACAAGCTCATGGGGGCACACCGCTGTTCTGGCTGGTTGACGCCATGTTGGAGTGGACCAGCCTCGAGGACCTAGTAGGGGGCGTGGAGGCGTTTCAGCCTGAGTCGGGATTCTTCCCGACGACGGGTGGGGCCATGCTGCTCGAGGTCCGGGGGCGACTGCGACGGCAGCAGGGGGACCATACGGGTGCCTTGGCGGATCTGCGAGGGTGCGCCGAGACGAACGCTCGCCTCCGGCGGGCACCGACCTTCACGCCGTGGCGATCCGAGCTAGCGTTAGCGCTGCCCGCGGAGGAAGCCGACTCGGCGCGGGCGCTGATCGAGGAGGAGCTCGCACTGGCCCGCGCCATAGGGTTGGCGCGGCCGGTTGGCGTGGCGCTGCGCGCTGCTGGCATCATTCAAGGCGGCGAGGCCGGTATCGAGCTGCTGCGCCAGTCGGTGACGGTGCTCGAGCGCTGCGAGGCGTCACTCGAACGGGCCCGCTCTCTGGTGGAGCTGGGCGCCTCGCTGCGGCGCCGCCACCACCGCATCGAGGCCCGCCAGCCGCTCGCCGAGGGGATGGACCTGGCTCGACGGTGGGGGGCCGACCGGCTCATGGCCCGGGCCGGGGAAGAGCTACGCGCTGCGGGAGCCAGACCCCGCCGGGTCGCCCGCAGCGGGCTTGACGCCCTCACGGCTTCGGAACTGCGGGTGGCACGCCTGGCGGCAACGGGCCGACCGAATGTGGCCATCGCCCAAGAGCTGTACGTGAGCCGCAAGACCGTCGAGACCCACCTGTCGCACGCCTACATGAAGCTGGGTCTCTCCGGCCAAGGCGCCCGGCAGGAGCTGCGCGTCGCCCTCGAAGACTACGGTTGACTGCCCCGTCTAGCCGGTTCGAAGGGCGAGCGAAGGGAAAAGTTCAGGGTGGCTCTCTGAGGCGAGCCCGTCAGTCGAGCTGAGAACCTCGTTGCGATAACCGGGGCGCCCAGAGTGGCGCAGGGCAACGGGAGGGCAAGCGATGGAGCCTCGTATGAGACAACGGTTGGCGGGGGGTGGGTTTCTGTTCGTGGCCCTTGTGATCGCCTCTTTGGTATTGGTGAATCCGCCCGACTCCCACGCCAGCGCGGCAAGAGTGGTCGATTTCTACCACCGGCACAAGAGCCAGACCGCGGTCTCCGCCTACGTGATCGAGCTGGCGGTCTTTGTAGCCCTGTTCTTCTACTGGTATCTCCGCGACTACCTGTCGTCGGTGCCAGCCAACCGCAGGCTGGCGACTGTCGGTTTTGCCGGGGTCGTCAGCTTTGCGGTGTCGGGAGGATTGGTCGCAGGGATCGCCTGGGCCTTGGCCGACAGCGTCAATCACCTGTCCGCAGCCAGTGTGCAGACGCTGAATGCGCTCCAAAACGACCTGAACACGTTTCTCGGAGGGGTAGGAGCCGCCGTGTTCCTGGTGGCCACAGGGACGACCATCGTGCGCAGCGCACTGCTGGCCCGCTGGGTGGGATGGGTCGCGGTGGTACTCGGAGTCCTTTCTTTGGGGGTGCCTTTCGCCAGCGTGGGGATAGTGGCGCTGTGGACACTCGTGGTCTCCACCGTGATCCTGGTGCGGGCCCGACGAGATCGACGCGACCGCGAAACGCAGGCAGGTCCAGCCGTCGCGGCCACATTGGAACGGAACCCCACATGACGATCAGAGCTCTGGAATGCCGAAAAATGCTTCCCGACACGACCTGCAAGCTGATCTTCGTCGGCGAGGAAGACGAGGTCGTATCGGCGTTCAGTGTCCACGCGGTGAGCGCGCACGGCCAGATCCTCGACGACGAGCTCGCCGCCCGCCTGGCCGACGAAATCCAGGTGGCGCTGTTCGTCACCGATAGTCAGGCCTATGTTGGGGACCGCTTCGAGCAACCAGACGAAACCACCCTGACCTTCACCGAGCCTGGTTTCATGCTCAGACGATTCGGGGCCACGCACGGCATCATCTCGCTCAGCTGCCAATGCCTGGCGTCCGCAACCCAGACCTGCCAAGTCAATCTTGTGGGGCCGGTCGCCAACTGCAACAACGGCACCTGCCAATACTGCGGCTGGGCCACGACCATCCAAGGCGTTGCGGACAGCGACGCCCAGGTGCTGCCAGAGTTCGAATAACCATCCCGGTCGTCCGGAGCGTCGCCGCTTACAGCAGAGGCGACGGACGACCCGGCAGGCAACACGTTCCCCTGCGAAACGTCGCAACGCGAGAGGGGCGCGAATTGCACGCCAAACGGGCCGGACATCGGGCCGGCCGCCCGCACCGCTCTCGCTACACCTACTGCTGATCGGGCCCTGCCAGCAGTGCGCCCGACCCATCCTCAAACCCAACCGAACACCAATGCAAATCCAAGGAGCCCAAGCATGTTACGCCCACCAATGCACCGATCCGTTCTGTCGGCTGCCTGCGTCGCCGCCAGCCTCACCGTCTTCGCCGCCTGCTCCTCGAGCAGCCGGCCCCATACAGCGACCAGTCCCATCCCATCTGGCGTCTCTACAGCAGCCCCGGCCCGAAACGCCGCCGCCAATCGAAACCCCGCCACCGCCTGCGCCGCCATGCTCGCCTACCCCGACAGCGACAACTCGCCGGCGTCTCCAGCGACACTGATCCGCTGGGCAGCCACGGCCGCCGCCCCTCTGCAAATACTGGCGGCCAATGTCCCGGCCGAACTCGACACGGATGTGAACACCGTGCGCACCGCCATCGCTGAGACCGCCAAAGGCAAACCGTTGAACACTGACGACAGCAGCCTGATCGGCGCTCTGACCGGCCTGGATCATGCCGCTCACGACAACTGCGCCTTCACCCGCCTTGACATCACCAGTGTCGGCAGCGACTTCACCGGCATCCCTGCCACCTTGCCGCCCGGGCCGGTGGGTGTCTCATTCGCCAACCACGCGCCGGCCAACCAATCCGGGTTCATCCTTCTCGTCGCTCGAATCCACGACGGACAGCCGTACACGCTCGCTCAGATCCGGAACGACACCCTCGACATCGCCAAAATCGGCGACATCGTCGTAGCGGCCCTACCCGGGGCAAACGGCATGGCCTACGCCACCGCCAAACTCACGCCCGGCCATTACGTCGTATCCATGCCCATCGGGAACCCGGAAAAGGTTACCCGCATCCTCGCCGGTGAATTCGACGTCAACTGACGAGTGCGAAACAGTTCGTCCCACACGGGCCGGGGCGTCAGCGCCATCACTCGGAGGTGGGCGCGCCGCCCGCACCATCATCGGGTGCCGCCGACCGAACGGTTGACATGACCAGAGGAAGGAGCCCTAACGATTCGTCCAGGCCATTCGGACCCCTCAGTACCCTAACCCCACGGCCTGTGCAGACGGCTCGGCACATCGCAAAGCCCTCCCGGCTCTGAGTGCTCTAGTAACGAATCGTCACACAGAACGTTCGTGCGGTGCCGAGTGTTGAGACGGCCACCCGGGACCGCGCCCACCTGCCCCATACCGCACGATGATATCCGAGGGGGGCGCGCCCGGAATGTGCCGTGCGGGCGCCCCTGGGTCGCTTGATTTCTCAAGCGTCCGACCTGTGGTGACGCTCGTTCGGCGAGGCCGGTAGCGACGACCCCGGCGTTGTTCACCAGCACATCCACCTCGCCCACCTCGGCGCCGATGGTCGCCAGGGCTCGCTCCACCTCAGCCTGGTCGGAAAGGTCAGCGGACACGACCACCACCCGAAGCTGCGGGTGGCGGCCAGCTCATCGCGCAACCCTTCCAAGCGCTCGACGGTCGGTGCCACCACCGCCACGCAGCCCGCCCGGCCGGCGAGCTGGACGGCCAACTCCCGGCCGATACCACCCGACGCTCCCGTCACCACAATGGTCCCACCGTCGATCGGCGGCCGCACGACCAGCATGGTAGAACCACCAGACGGACACCATCCGACAGTGCGTCGCGACCCGGGAGCATGCTCGGGATCCATCGTTATTCGGGAGACAGCATTCGCGTCCTGCCGAGCGCGTAATGAGCACGGATCGAATCAATCTGGCGAGGCGACCGCCTTAGTCAGCGAGCGCCATTTCTGGTCCGGCGATCGGGCTCTCCGGCCTGAACCCCTTCCACGCGCAGTAGATGCCGAGAAATGCCTCCCAGGCGATCTCCGGCAGTGACAGCAGGCCAGAAAGTGCCGAACCGTTCTTGTAGACACCGAACAGGGTCAGCACGAAGGAAAGGATGAGCAAGGGACCACCGATGAGACCAAGCAGCGCCATGCGAGCCGGCACGAGTGCCGATCGGTACATCAGGTACCCGAGCAGCAGGCCGTTCCCGATTCCGGCAACGAGTCCGGGCCCCCACAGGAAGGCCCATTCGTAGGTGTTCACCAGCGAACTGCCTGAAGCCCCGATTGCGGTGGCGTTAGCGCCGGTAGCTGAGGCGAGCGAGTTCGCTACGTCGACGACCGTGATGACGCTCATGAGGCCAACGGCGGCGAATACCGACTCCATGATGCGAGCGGTGACATATCCGAGCGAGACGGTTTCGCTCTGCCGCCTGACGAGCGGATAGATCACGACTGCGGTCGCGATCTGCGTGACGATCAGACCGAACTCGAGCATCGCGCCCACCTTCAGGCTGGTGGCGGAGGTCGACCCAGGGATGAAGCGCATGTCGGACCATTTGGCCCCGGTGCCATGCACGAAGAGAAGCCGAGCTGGGATGCTGGTAATGAATGTGCCGATGAAAAACCAGCCGAAGATCCGTCCAGTTCGCCGAACGTCCATCGTGAAGGTACATTCCCTTTTCTCATACCGCCAAACACCTCCGGGCTCGGCGTTGCGACATATCTGCGTTCGGACCGTGACATCGCAGGTGAACGTCGGTTAAGGACGGATTCGGGCGATCTGCACCGTGTGCCCTGCTCTCCGGCCCACGCCCCTCGCCGGTGTTATGGCGGACACTCTCCGGCCCGCCTTACATCGACGCCCGGGGCAATCCCGTATGGCACCATGGTCCTGCGACGGAATGACAGCATCCCGATGAGAGGGGGGTCCGATGACTCAGCCGGGCTTTGCGCAGGTTCCGGGCTACCCTGTCGAGTTCGACGTGGAGCCCCAGCTGACCGATCGCAACCGCCTCACGACCGGGTTCCGGCTGATCCTTGGAATCCCCAAATTCATCATCGTCGGCGGGTTCAACTCCTACGGCGCCTCGGCGTTGACGGGGGCGGCGGCGGTCATGGCGTTCATCTCCTGGTTCGCCGTCTTGTTCAGGGGCGAAGAACCCCGCGGCTTGTGGGACTTCATCACGTACTACATGCGCTGGTGGGTGCGCGTCGCTGCGTACGCCGCCCTGTTGAGGGACGACTACCCGCCGTTCGGCGACGAGCCCTATCCGACCACCTACGGAGTGACGTACCCGGCCGGAGGGAGAAACCGCCTGGCGGTGGGTCTCCGCCTGATCTACGTGATCCCCCACATCGTTGTCCTCATCTTCGTGAACATCGCCTGGACGGTGACGACGATAATCGCCTGGTTCGCGATCCTCTTCACCGGTGCCTACCCGACGGGCCTCTACCGGTTCGCCGTGGGGGCCATGCGCTGGAACGTCCGCGTCCAGTCCTACCTGCTCCTGCTTCGAGACGAGTACCCGCCCTTCAGCCTGGCCACGTGACGGCCCGGCGCACCAGCGTCATCCGTCTCCACCCCGCCCCCGCGGCACCCTCAGCGGCACACGAAACCGTCCGGCCCGGCCGCCCGTTGTGCAGTTGTTTTTGTCGTCGGGCGGACGGATCGGGCATACGTGCGGGGAGGGGCAGAGTAGAGGGTGGGAACGGTCCTGCGCCGATAGCGAATGAGGAGAATGGGATGAAGGCGTTCGTTTTGCGCTCGTGCCGACCTGTGGTGACGGTCGTTCGGCGAGGCCGATGGCGACGACGCAAACCTCACCTTGACCATGCGGTATATTGGCCTTCTTCCGGCCCGAACAAGCTCGCCAAAAGCAGCTTAATAAAGCACAAGGTTATTCGCGGCTCGCGGTTGAGGTAACCAGATACGTTAGGATCGACTCATTAGACCCCGGGGAGAGGTCTGAAGCCGTTGCGTTTCTCAGGGATGCCCAAGAGCGCCAACTAGTCGTACTCGACGGTAGGCCCCTTCCCGACCGTTGGTTCAAGGGACGCCCAACGAGTCCGGGGGGCTTGGACTACTCCTGGCTCCTCCCGGACTTCGCCATCCCCATCGATGACGCTGCTGCAAGTTCGGGCCGGGTACAAGATTGACAGCGAGG
This sequence comes from uncultured Actinomycetota bacterium, assembly GCA_963783945.1. Classification (GTDB taxonomy): domain Bacteria; phylum Actinomycetota; class Acidimicrobiia; order Acidimicrobiales; family Palsa-688; genus CAWAPS01. Next base: position 209,689 of record CAWAPS010000002.1, on the reverse strand, counting down.
GCCAATACGCGTTGGTCAGCCAGGGATGCGCCCACGTCCAGGGCCTTCCTCTCCTGCGCATAGACGGCAACCGCGCCACGGCGACCAACTACGGACGGGTCTACGTCCACACGGGTGACGCCGAACCTTCCGCTGACCGCTATGGCGACGGCTATGGTATCCGCCGGGTCTCGGTCAACCGTCGGGAGTTCCGGCGGACTGAGATGGGGTGGCGCGGCACCCGCAGAACGACCCATGTCCTCGATGGAGGTCCGGTAGCTCGTGAGCTGTTAAGCCGGGCGGTCGTAGGCGAAGGTCGTGATCGTTGATGGCGCGCATGCCGTGGAGGCGGCCAAACTCTACCGATCTTAACCACCAGGGCTGCGTCGACCATCGACGGGATCCGAGGCGTTTGAGTTAGGTTGGGCGGCGCCGAGCGGGGCGAAGGCCTGTCGCCGGTGGCATTGGACGGTTTCTGAAAATAAGGGAGATACATGGCTGACGGCGAGATCGAGGTAAACGGCGGCATTGTCGTTTACGAGTGGGTGGGCGCGGAAAACGGTGAAGTGGTGGTTCTCACACCGGGAGGCCGGTTCAGCAAGGACTACGGCGGTGTGCACGAACTGGCCTACGCCCTGGCGGATGGGGGCAAGCGGGTGTTGTTGTGGGACCGCCCCAATTGCGGGAAGTCCGACATCCAGCTGTACGGGCGGTCGGAGTCGCATATGAGGGCCGAGACGCTGGGGTTGATGCTCAAGAAACTCGGTATCGAGCAGGTCGTAGCGGCGGGCGGCTCGGGAGGCGCCCGCGACTCGATCATCTTCACCATGATGTGGCCCGAGCTGGTCCGCAAGCTCGCCGTGTGGTGCATCGTCGGCGGCACCTACAGCACCATGGTTCTCGCTCAGGTGTACATCATGGGCGAACTGCGGGTCGTCCGCTCGAAAGGCATCGAGGGTGTCATGGAGATGAGCGAATGGGCGACTCTCATTGGGGCAAACCCCCGCAACAAGGATCGGCTGCTGTCGATCGGTACCGCGGAATTCGAGCGGGTGATGAACCGATGGCTGGACGCGTTCATCCCCAAAGCGAACGAGCCCATCCCGGGCGTGTCCGATTGGGAGTTCGACCAGATCAAGGTGCCCACCCTGATTGTCCGTGGAGGCGAAAAGGACTACGACCATCCCAAGCGAACGTCGTTCGAGGTGTACTCCCTCATCAAGGGATCCCGACTGGTCGAGCCGCCGTGGCCCGAGGACGCCTGGGAACGCGCCAGCGAAGCGTCGGCGGCGGGAAAGGGCAGTGTCTTCGACTTCTGGCCGCAGGGCGCGCCCGCCCTACTGGAGTTCATTGACGAAGCGGTCTGAACGAAGTCCTGAAACGACCACGGGGTCGAGAGCGACCACGGCAGCAACGAAGTAGCCCAATATCTCGACCGTCACCTGCTCGGCCCGCTCGGCCGGCAACAATCGGAGGAGAGGCGGATAGACCGCATTCCGGTGGTGGCGTGTAGCTGACCGTTAGCGAAGATCCCGCCTCGGGGACCGCGACCGGATAATTACATCATGAGTCACCACCTTCGCCCACGATGCCGGTTGGCGGGCATGGGGCGCGAATCTCAGACTTGTACCACTCAGGTGTTGAACATCTCTTCGTTCGGCACACCGATCGAGGCATGCGACTGAACTGCCCTCCAGGCACCTCCCTCGCGTACCAGGACGCCTGTAGTTCGGACGGCGCGCTCTTCGCCTTTGCCGTTGGTGAACTTACCTGTTCCCTCGGCCCAGGCGACGTCGCCGAGCACGTGAACGGCCATGTCACCAGTCTCAACGCCAACCTGACCCTCTCCGACCGACATGGCCTGGCTGATGTCCGCCAGCAATTGATCCTTGGTCCACCATTCCCGGGGATCGCTGCCGATATGTGTTGAGCCAGGGCGGTCTGAAAGAAGCGCATCCAGCTTCTTGGCATCGGCCGCCTGGAGTGCCTCGGTGATAGCGTCGATAACGGCCCGAACTTCCATCTCGACTTCTGACTCAGGCATGACTCCCCTCCGTCTGTTCGACTCGCTTACGGACCATGGCGCCTCGGGCTTGATCATCCGCGTCGAGCCGCCATGGCTCGACCTTATACGCCATGGGTGTACGAAACGTGGCCGGGTCGACTGCCAGCGCCACACAACGGGCCCGCGGCTTGCCCAGGCGCCGTGGCGCGACCTGACCGTTGCCTCAAGAAGCCGATCACGTTGTCGTGTGAATTCCGCGACCGACTTGGATCGACCCAGACGTGGCATGCTAAGGACTTCCGTTGGACTCAGGAGGGGGTAAATGTTCATCCAAATCAACATCTCCCACAGCGACCATCCGATCGAGGAGTTCATGGCGCTGGAGGATGACTTTGTCAGGGCCACGGAAGGCCAGCGCACAATCCGGCGGGCCATCGGCTGCATGGGCGCCGACGACCCTACCCTGCGGGTGCTGATCGCCTTCTTCGACAGCAAGGAAGACGCCGAGGCGAACTCTCTGCTTCCGGGCACCGATCAGGTCGCCTCCAAGCTGATGGGGATAATAAAGGAGGATATGCCGCAGTTCGTAAACCTCGAGGTGAAGTCCGACCGCACCTTCTAGGGAGCCACATTGGGGCGCTGCGACTGGCCGGCCCGGTTCATCATGCGCCGCCTGGCGGGGCGTTCCTCGTTTGGCTGCGAGCGTGTGGTGATTGCTCAAAAGTAGGGTCGATGAATTTCGCTTCGAATTGGTGGGACCGATCCTACGGACTTGAGAAGCATCGAGCGTAACGACCGGGGCCGAACACAGTGCGGTCGTTTCCTACCCGCATTCCCACGGCGTCGCCGCTTGGACCGACCCGTTGCGTCCCAGGGCCCGAGGATCAAGCCGGCAATTCTCCGCCCACCTGGCCCGGCCGCCGATTAGCCCCTCACGTACAGCGGTTTTCCTGGACACGGCATCGCGCGGCCATACTGGGCGATATCGACTGCCCCACTACCTCGAGGCCCGCTCCGAACCGGACACTCGAGAGCGCTTGAGAAAGTACGCATCGGCGACCGTTCTCGGGCTTCGGGTGCCCCTCTACCCGGCTGGTACGGGACAGGTCTTAATCGGGTTATTGGGTCGGGGTCTAAGGGGCAACGTTGTTTGTCACGCGTTCTTCATGGGTGTCAGTCGCGGACAATGGTTCTTATCGTATGCAGACGAATTGTCGTCCAAGGTGACCGTGGATGACCCTGGTGCATGGCAACGTCACGGGCCTACGTCAGGGGTCGTTCAATTCTGGCGGCTATCAAGTGCAGGCGTGGCGTCTCGCCTTCGTGGGCTAGGGGTCCGCGCTCGGCTCGCATCTCAATTGGGTCACCCGAAGGTCGCTCTTGCCGAGGTATATGTCGGGAGTTGCGGCTGGTGCCCCCTCCGAGTTGTCGGAAATTTCGGATTTGGTTCTGGCTGAGGGCCTTTCTCGGGGCGGCTGAGTCCTTTTGGCCGTCATGGTGCGACAGGTAGATCGTGGCTGGTGGTCTCCAAAGCGATGGGGAGTTGTTGGCGGCCATCGAATCGGGCGATCTCGACGCGATTCGGGAACTGTACGAGCGTCATGCAGCATGGCTGTCGATTCGGTTGTCGAAGCGTTGCAACGATCCTGAAGTAGTTGCTGACGCTTTGCAGGACACCTTCGTGGCGGCGTGGCGAAGCGCGTCGACTCATCGTGGAGACGGCGAGGTCGCAGCGTGGTTGTGGGGCATCGGCATTCGGCGGCTCGTGAGTCGCCTGCGCCTTCGTCGGGACGTGGTAATCGACACCGAGTCGATCGCGGAACAGATGGCACCTGGGGCAGAGGCTCTCTGCTCTTCCGTCCCGCTACCGACGATCGCGCATAACTAGAAACGGAACTTGAGGCGACTCATGCTCTCGGGGAATTACGCCGCCCGCCGGCACTCGGGAGTCCCTCCGTCCAGATCAACGGGAGCTGAGCCAGATCGATCAGCGTGACCGTGGCCATCGGCTGTTATCAGGACCACCACCTTCGGGCCAATAACCTGAAGGTCGGTGGGCGTCGCCGACCCGTACCGTCCCTGAGGCCTTCGCCCCGCTAGGCGCCGACATTAGTCATGCAGCGCCCGGCTGCCTATGCACGGCCCGTTTACCAGCACCTATATAAACGCGGACGTCTTGGCGTCTTGGCAACCGACAGAAACCCCCGCAACTGTTGCGTCGCACGAGCGCTCGCTTCCAAACTCCACGATTGCCTTGTGAACTGTCTCGGCACCGCCCCCTTGGCAAGGCAGGAGTCGAACCCCAAAGCGTCCCCGAGATACCCCGCGGCGCGCCGGTGACGCTTGATTTCTCGAGTGCCCGACGTGGGTCACGCATGTGGACCCCTATATGGCTCGATGGGGATGTCGAGGCACAGCTCGTAGCGGGTCGCCTCCTGCGGTGTTGGGGGCCGTCCGTGCCTCGGCTGGGACGGAGCTGAGGACGGGTCCGCCCAGGATCACGGCTGCGGTGGCAAGCACGGTCGTCGTCGGTCGAACAGCAGGCTGGTTCAGGGGGTCGCGAGCTCTGTCTTGGCGATGCGCAAGACCATGGCGATGATGATTACCAAAACGGAGATCACCCCGAGCACGGTGGACAACAGCCCGATCCACGCCGTCCACACCGGCAACACGCGGGTGCGCACGACGACGGCGATGGCCAGGGTGAAGGCGCCCGCGGTGGCCCCGATGGGCACTTGGGCGAGTTAAGGTTCCAGGCGGCCCGGAGTAGGCCGGGATCGGCCGAGGCGGCGCACTGGTGCCAGGCCAGGGCAACAGCGGGAAGGCGCGCTATCACGCTCAGGGCGATGGTGACGAGGCCGGCTGTGGCCACACCCCAGCTCCAACAGGGGATATACCGCCGGCGGAGAAGGCTGATCGACGTCTGAAATCGTGAGCTGACTACGGTGAGCACCAGCAATCTGCCTGCGATGGTGTTTTCCGGCTACCGGAGCATGGCAGCAGGGTTAACGCGCGGTGCGAAGAGGGGCGTTCGGCCTATTGTCTTCGTTCGGAACACCTATAGGGACCCTCGTAGCGCCGGCACAGATCGGCTGCTCCGTCGATGCCGCCGCCCACGGCGCTGCCGTGCCAGCATTCGCCGTGCCGCGAGGCTGGGGACCTGACGGCAGCGGCCGTGGTGGCGGTGGCATCGGTTCGGATGGCATCTTCAGTCGTAGTTGTTCACCGGCTACGACAGGGCGATTAGGCCGGCCTGCTTCAGCATCGTGACGCCGTCGTCGAGGCCTTTTTCCTCAACGATCAGACCGCTCTCGACCTTCAGGATGCTGACCCCAGTGAAGTGCATCTTCACTCCGGAGTTAGCGGGCAGACTGCCGACGGGCAGATCGGAGAAAGCCGGTCCCGTGTGCGTGCCGCCACCTTCCCACTGGCCGATCACGTAGTCCCGCTCGCCAAGCAGCTCCGCGATTCCCCAGAAGTTCAGATCAGGAAAGGCCTCGCGAAACGTCGTGGCGAAAGCCCGGACCTCGTCACGCCCCTCGCAGGGCGCATGAAGGGAGTAAGAGAAGCTGATGTCAGGAGCGGCGAGCTCGTCGATAACGTCCGGATTGAAACGCTCTCCCCAAAATTCGGTGAACCAGCGGCCAACGACCGCCTTGTTCTCTTCGACGGACATGTACGCCCTCCTTGTGGTCTGGGCGGCCCCGTTCGGACCGTCACCCGGAAGACACCGCGACAGGCCGGTTCGTGAGGAGGGTTTTTGGATCTCCCTTCTGGCCGTCTGGTCGGACGCGTGTCCGACCGCTCTTAGTCAGTATGGAACGGCCGGCCCGTTCCGCAGCTTGCGTGGATCAGCCACCATGAGGCGGAAGTTGCCACATACGGAAGGAGCCAGCCGTCCCATGCCCAGTTCTACCACCCCGACATTTCTCGGTCTCGATGTGCACAAGAACACCATCTCGGCGGGGATCTTGCGTCCCGGCCAGGACGTCGCCGATGTGGAGAAGATCTCTTCCGATGACGACGCGGTGCGCCGGCTGATCGCCCGGCTGGGCAATTCCCGCCGGTTGCGGGCCTGCTACGAGGCGGGCCCGACCGGTTACGAGCTGTGCCGACTGCTGCGGGCACTCGGAGTGGCGTGTGAAGTGATCGCGCCGTCGCTGATCCCCACCGCCCCGGGGGATCGGGTCAAGACCGACAAACGCGATTGTCGTCGCCTGGCCCGCCTGTACCGGGCCGGGGAGCTGGTCGCCATCCGGGTGCCGTCAGTGGCCGAGGAAGCGGTCCGGGATCTGTGCCGGGCCCGAGCCGACATGGTCATCGACCGCACCCGGGCCCGGCACCGGCTGGGCAAGTTCTTGTTGCGCCACAACCGGATTTGGCGGGGCGGGGACAACTGGACCATGAAACATCAGGCCTGGATCGGCGCCCAACGCTTCGATGATCTGGCTTTGGAGGCCACCTACGCCCACTACCGGGCCACCCTGTCGGCCCGCGAAGCCGCCGTCGACGCCATCGACGCCGACCTGGCCACCTGGTATGGCCGGGCGCCGTTCGCCGATACCGTGGCCCGCCTGGCCGCCTACCGCGGCATCACCCATCTCGGTGCGCTCAGCCTGGCCGCCGAGGTGTGCGACTGGCGCCGTTTCGGCTCCGCCGCCACGTTCATGGCCTTCACCGGGCTCACCCCCAGCGAGCATTCTTCCGGCCAGAGCGTCCGGCGCGGCCATATCACCCACGCCGGCAACGTGCATCTACGCACCCAGCTTGTCGAGTCGGCCTGGGCCTACCGGTCCCGGCCGGCTGTCGGGGTGGAGCTGCGCCGCCGCCACCATGGCGTCGAGCGCGACACCGTGGCCCGGGCCTGGGCGGCCCAGGTCCGACTGTGCGGCCGGTTCCGTCGCCTCGACGAACGTAAAACCAACCGCAACATCGTGGTCACCGCTATCGCCCGGGAGCTGGCCGGGTTCGTGTGGGCCGAGATGACCGCCTAAACAAAGTGAACGATCTTCGAGCTCGCCCCCGGCCCCCGCTGAGCCGAGGCGAGGACCCCACCATGCGCCGGGGCACCGCCGCCGCAGAACTGATCCCCGTTTAAGCTATGCCCGATTCCACGGGCGCTCTTAGTCCCGGGCACCTTTCTGCGAATAGCCGAACTGCGGTCCCGATCCGCGTACATCAGTCTGGCGGTCAGCCACCTCATCCCGCCCCGGCGCATGGTCGAGCCCTCACCCGGTCACCGCCCACCCCAAACGGGCCCACGGCGTAGCAGCCGCCACCCCCTGTCAACGTCGTTCGTCCTCGCTTCGCTGCGGGCGCTCCACGTTGACAGCGAGGCCCCGTCGCCTGCTCAATCATCATCCAGCGCGCCGAACCCCTGGTTCGGCGCGCTCAAAAGGAGTTCCGCAAGCTCCACACGACCCCTATTGACAAGGCCGTTCCACATCAGCTTTGGGTTGGTACTCCTGCTGGCTGGTCGAGCCACCGGCCCCCCATGCAGGTAGACCATCGTGTGCCGCTTTTTGACTGTCTCGCGAGAGGTGCTTGGCAGGGTTGAACCTCACGTCTCCCCCGCTCCGGACGTCTGCGGCGTGTGATTTGCGAACCAGGAGGAGCTGGATGTTGACGGTGGACCAAAGTTCGGTAGGAATGGGGGCGGTGACGCACTCGACGATCACGTCCAAACTGGGCGACCTGACTGTTGTGGCCAGCGAGAGAACTGTGGTCGGGCTGTACTTTCCGGGCCACTGGTATCAACCTGACTCGGCCACCTTCGGGACATTCAGCGATGCCGGCTTCGACGCCCTGTGCGACCAGATCGGCGAGTACCTCGGCGGCGACCGGCAGGAGTTCGGGGTTCCGGTGGCCATGAACGGTGACGAGTACCAGGAGCGTGTCTGGTCACTGGTTCGCCGGATCCCGTACGGCGAGACCGCCACCTACGGCGAGTTGGCGCGCCAGTTGGGAGAGGGCACTACCCCACAGGAAATCGGTGCCGCCGTGGGCCGGAACCCTCTATGTCTCCTGGTCCCGTGCCATCGCGTCGTCGGTGCAGGCGGGAAGCTCACCGGCTATGCCGGTGGTCTGGCCCGCAAGCGATTCCTCCTCGACCTCGAAGCCGAGGTAGTGGGGCGGGCCAGCATGCTCTTCTGAGATGGATTCTCACGTTTTCCACAGCCCGGGCGTTTACGTACCGTGACCGACAAGCAACCCTTCTCCGAGGTCGTGTGCCTCCATGGCCCGACCGTGCTGCGGGTGTGCCGGTCCATGGTCGGTACAGTAGACGCCGACGACGCGTGGTCCGAGACGTTCCTGTCGGCTCTACGGGCGTATCCGAAGCTGCCGGCTGATGCCAACGTCGAGGCGTGGCTGGTGACGATCGCCCACCGGAAGGTGATTGACCTCGTTCGCAGGTCTCAGCGCTCCGCGACACCAGTGTCAGAGGTCCCCGCTGACGCCACGGAGGGCAACTTCGACGGCGTTGAGTTCGATCTGGCGAAGGTCTTAGCGCAGCTTCCAGAGCGACAGCGGCTGGCTGTGGTCTACCACTACCTCGCTGACCTGCCCTACAAGGAAGTAGCTGGAGTCATCGGCGGCACCCCTGAGGCCGTCCGCCGAGCCGCGGCAGACGGGATCGCCAAACTCCGAAAAGACTGGGCGCGAAGGGCGCGCACACTTGAGACTAAGGGCACGATGCAATGACCATGAGCATGGAACCCGACCACGACTTCGCCGAACTGTTCGGCTCTCCCCCTGGGGATGATGAGATCGCCTCGCTCTATGCGAGGCTGGCGGCCCAGGCCGACGAGGATGGACTGCTCGATGTCGCCTATCGCACGCTCGACACTCCCGTCGGCACGTTGCTCCTGGCTGCCACTTCAAGCGGTCTGGTGCGCATTGCCTACGAGCGTGAAGATCTCGATGCGGTGTTGCGCAGTCTGGCGGGCAAGATCAGTCCCAGGATTCTCGAAACTCCCCGACGGCTCGACGAGGTCGTCCGCCAGCTCGAGGAATACTTCGACGGCCGGCGCACTAGCTTTGATCTGCCGATTGACCTTCGCCTCTCGGCCGGTTTCCGTCGCTCGGTGTTGTCCTATCTGCCGACCATTGGATACGGAGAGACCGCCAGCTATCAGTCCGTGGCCGTCGCAGTACACAATCCGAAGGCCGTGCGGGCGGTCGGTACGGCGTGCGCCACCAACCCCTTGCCGGTTGTCATCCCCTGCCATCGGGTTATCCGCTCCGACGGACAGCTTGGCGCCTACCTCGGCGGCCCCGAGATGAAGCATCAGCTGCTGGACATGGAGGCCCACCGATGATTGACCAGGCCGTAGACACGACCTCTGCGTACCGGCGGCGGGTCGACAGCGCCGTCTGGGGGGCAGCCACCGAGGAGCTCGATGACCTCGGCTGCGCCCTGCTCCCGCGACTGCTCACCGCTGCCGATGCTCGGGAGCTGATCAAGCTCTACGATCGAGACGAAGCCTTCCGCTCTACCGTCGTCATGGGACGACATCGGTTCGGCGAGGGCGAGTACCGCTACCTCGCGAACCCTCTGCCCGAAGCGATCGACGAGCTACGACACGCCCTCTACCCGCATCTGCTCTCGATCGCCTGGGACTGGTACACCAAACTCGGCCGGCCTACCCCATGGCCCGACACCCTCGACGAGTGGCTGGACGAGTGCCACAGGGCCGGACAGACCAGACCGACCCCTCTCATTTTGAAGTACGGCCCGGGCGACTGGAACGCTCTACATCGCGACCTCTACGGCGAGCTCGTGTTCCCGCTCCAGGTGGTCATCAACTTGACCGAGCCCGGCAAGGACTACACCGGCGGCGAGTTCCTTCTAATGGAGCAACGTCCACGGGCGCAGTCCCGGGGAACGTCGATGACGCTCCCGTATCTCCAAGGCATGGTGTTCACCACTCGGGACCGGCCGATCCCAACTCAGCGCGGCTGGTCGGCCGCGCCGGTGCGTCACGGCGTGTCGGTTCTGAGGACCGGGAGGCGCTACACCCTGGGCATCCTCTTCCACGACGCCCCCTGATGGCGTCGGGACGGAAGACCTACACCTTGATCGGTGCCGACGGGAAGCCCTATTCCAGCGACGAGAAGGCGACGATCGGTGGGCACCGGGGAACGAAGATCTTCGGTCGTCTCGGCTGTTCCACTGCGCTGCGAGCTATCACACGTGGCGGCTATGTCCGACATCGCGTGTTCTTTGCCGATACGGAGACTGCCCGGAAGGCCGGCTATCGGCCATGCGCGGTTTGCATGCCCGATGCGTATCGAGAGTGGAAAGACGGCCCGAATAAGACCCGTCGCGGCGACGGGCGTAGGCACAAGATCCCGGCCCGCCATCGCGGTACCGGCCTTCGCCCCGAGTACGCCACCCTGCTGCTACTGCCGTGGCCGCTAAGCGTGCACGCATCCGACTTTCGTCCGGTGGGCCCGGTGCTGAGGCCGGCCAAGAGCCTGTACGGATTCTTTGAGTTCGCCCCGACTGAAGGACTCGATCTGGACCTGCTGGATCGGGCGCTGGTCGCGGCTCGCCAAGAGGCGGGCAGCGTCGATGTGGTTGTGCTGCCCGAGAGCGCCGTCGCCGAAGGCGAGATAGATGATCTCGAAACCCTGCTGGACCGCCACGGGGTCATCCAGCTAGTGGCCGGGGTGCGCCAGCACGCACGCCAGCCGGGTCAGTTCTCCAGCAACTGGCTGCACATGGGGTTCAACCCCAGACTCGAGAAAGGTGGGCTGCTGCCGCACGAGGGGCATGAACCGTGGTTTCACGTCCGCCGGAACAAACACCACCGCCGGTCGCTGGACCAAGGCCAGGTCGAGCCGTACCACCTCGGCGCCGCCCTTCACCCTCACATCCGCTGGTGGGAAGCCATGGACCTACCCCGCAAAGCCGTCCACTTCGTCGAGGTGGCCGAACTGGTGCTGGCCTCCCTGGTGCGCGAGGACCTGGCCCACAACGACGACATCGCCCAGCTCATCCGGTCCGTTGGCCCCCACCATCGTCCTAAACATGCTGCTGGACGGGCCGCAGCTCCCCTCCCGCTGGACGGCCCGCTACGCCAGCGTCCTGGCCGACGATCCCGGATCGGCCGTACTCACCCTGACCTCCTAGGGGATGGTCGAGCGCTCCCGACCCCCCGGCCGAGAGGCCTCTCGGGTCATCGCCTGGAGAAGGATCCCACCCGAGGCGTACGCGAGATTCCCCTCGAACCCGGGGCGCAGGGCGTCCTGCTGACCGTCTGCATGGACCGCGCCACCCGCTACAGCGCCGACCGGCGCTGGCCCATCGACAACAGCACCTCCTGCTACGGCGTGGCCGTCCACCAAGTCCGTGCCGCCAGCACCGGCTCAGGACCACCCCAGCCACGACCGTCGACAACCGCAACCGCCCCGGTGCTGGAACTCGACGAGCACACCATCCTCACGGCCTGGGCCGAGGGCGTAGCCGAAGCCGTAGCGTACGCACCCGAGCGCATCGAGCGGCTCCTAGCCGCGGCGGGCCTGGGCGCCACATGGAGCTTCGTGATGCTGGCGATGCAGATAGGCGAGGTACCGATCGAGCTCCTGGGCGGCGGCCCGACAGGATGGGCACGTCCGCCAACTGACGTCGCTCACCGGATTGTTGGTGAGCGTGACGATCGGCGCGTACGTGTCGCCGCGGCGAGTGGCGTCAGTGATGGGTGCGATACCGGCGTTCTGGCCGGCTGGCTTCGACGTTACGAACTCAGTACGGGTCAATGTCGGGTTTCCGTCATTGCCGGCGTTCTGCGCCACGACGTCGGTCGGCTCTGAGCGCGCCAGCAGCGGTCTCGAATTCGGCGGACGACATGTCGGAATCGTCAAGGTCATGTCGGCAGGCGCTGAGGGCGTCACGGATGACTTCCTGATCTGACTTACCGCAAGTCACGGGGTCAACACCCCTGGGCGCTACAGCTTGGCTGCGGCCGCCAGGTAGGTCTGCCTGATGGCTTCGTGCTCGATCGAGCCGTCCCACATTGATGCCTCTTCGAAGCCGATCGCGTCCCACTCGGCGGCCGCCTTCAGCGGCATATCCTCCCGCAGGCGGCGGCCGCCATGGGTCAGTCTCATCCATGACACATAACGCTGGTATTTCTCGTCCGCGGTCACGGCGCGAAGGGTATCGCGACGAAGCGCCTACGCCTCCTCAGCCACCAGGAGCGACTCCTCATGCCGATACATGAGGAAGGCCACGACCAGAAACCAGAGGCCAGAAACCAGGAAGGCGAAGAAGCCGATAGGACCGGCCAGCGCCACCACCCCGATCACGAAGGCCACCCAGGCCAACCACACCGGTAGGACTCGAGTCCGCAAGATGATGAACCCAGCCGCCAGCGTGAGGATTGACACGCCAATCGTCACCCCGGCGAAGCCGATGTCGGACTGGAGGAAGTTGAGGGTCTGCGCCGTCTCTGGTGTCATGTGCTTGGGCTGGTCTAAAAGCGCAGCGTTGGCCCCCGAGAACACCAGCCCGCCTCCGGCGAACACGATGCCTCCCGCCAGCAGCACAGGACCCAGCCGAGCGCCCAGGTCGGTACGGCCCCACCGGTCGCGCAGGTAACCGAACCAGAACATCCCGAACACCACGGCTATATCAACCAGGATGGTCGAGATGGCGAGCGTGGTCTTGTGACTGCTCTTGTTGTACCAGGCGAGGATGTAGGCCGGTGACTTGTTGGTGTTCGGCGTGTTGGAGATAAGTAGACCGACCACCAGAAAGACTACGAACAGGACTCCGCAGGCTGGTCCCCACCTGGCTCGATGCTCAGGCCATGGCGCTGATTGTACCGGTTGTGAGTTCATGATCCCCTCCTTGGTTGGCAATAGCTGCACCAGTCTGCTCAACCTGGCTTGGAAGATCGGGGATAGGGGTCCAGATAGTCGGTGCCGTCAGGTTCAGGGCAGCACGGCGTCGGCCGCGGCCTCGCGGGCAGCGATCGTGCCGTCAGGCAAGGTCGGGATCAGAGCACCAACACCCGGCTGGCCCGCGGGCGAGCTCGACCATTCACTGGAGCTGATGCATTCGGGCGGCATCCCCACCCGGGCCTGAGGCGCGAGGGCCTGCTCCTTGGCATTGATCTGGTTGGCCGGCCCATAGATTTCTATGCCCCATCAGGTAGGGGCCGCCCTGTTCGTCTCAGCGGCTCCCAAGAGGTTTTGGCGACCGTCGGAGGCACCGCGTGCATGCACTCTGATCCGTCATTGAGCATGCGCTTGTGGTGGACTGAACACCACGGGTGACGAGCTCCAGCAAACACTTGACCTATCCGAAGGGCATTGCTACGGTCCTGGCGCAGCCGGGCAACCGGCCCGGGGCAACACAGGAGGGGTAAACCGAATGAACATGGTCAAACGAGGGCTAATCGCCCTGTCCGTAGTAGCGGCCGTCGGTGGCACGACCGGAGGGCTGTTGGCCTCGGCAGCGAGCGCCAGTCCCACCAGGGGACCGGAAGTCATCCATATAACCCAGTACTCGGTCGCTGGGGGCTTCGGCGTCGGGCCTTGGTCCGGTCGTGGCGTGATCCACAACCATGGCAATACCACCGACGACCCGTCCCTCACCACCGATCCGGCCGGTAGCAGCCGTCACACCGTGGTTGATCCGGCTGGTTCGTTCACCGTGCTGGCCACAGGGGGCACTCCGGGCAACTTCCACATGAACCCGGTCACCTGCTCCTTCAGCGGCACCATCAAGGGCATTACGGCCAAGATCGTGTCCGGTACGGGTGCCTATGCCAAGGCGACCGGCACCCTCAAGGCCAACGGGGTGGCCCGCGGCTACCTGTCGCGTACGGCTACCGGGTGTGACACCAACCAGAACGACCCTTCGGCCTTCGAGACTGACAGCACCGTGGCGATAGGTTTCATAAATCTCCACTGATTTCGCAGATTCCTGCCACCGTCTACCGGAGAAAGGCCCTCCAACCGGGGGGCCTTTCCCTTTCTCTCCTGTAGCGACGATGCCGGCCCTCTTTGCTAGCCGCAGCCGTTGGCGTTGGTCGCCGGTCGATAGCGGCTCGAGTTCGGTGGCATCGCGGTCCCTTCCTGTTCCAACCAGGCCTCTGCCTTCTCGGCCCATGCGTAAAAGTCCCAACCCCAGTCGCCGAACTCATTGAGCACACTCAGGCTCGCCGTCAATGGTGTAATGCACCAAGTGTTCATAAGCTGCCGTGTGCCTAGAACCGAGTTCCACGCGCTGGGCGACCAGAGTCTCGAAGGCCTCGATCACTGGGTCCATGGGCCAGCCCTCATAGTCATGCCCGAAGATGAGGATGGCTTTCCTGCCCTCTAGACCTGACACGACTAGCTTGTCGCAGTCCGTCAGGGCGCTTCGGTGGGCTGCGTAGGGGGACAGAACGTGCATCAACATGTTGTCATTGAGTTTTCCGTTGTCCCCGAACAACCTCAGCATCTTGGCTTCAATGGCCCAGTCCCATTGCGGTGGTGAACCGAGACACCAGTCGTATCGCTGTCGGGTGGTCCCTACGTAGGATACGTCGAACGTACGCGCGGCATAGGCGTTGTCGAGCAACGCCAACTCGTCCGCTACGAGCTTTACCGTCTGGCTCTCGGTGTGCGGGCCGATGCCAGGCTGGTACGCCGCGACCGGTGCGGGCGTCGACGCCGGTGTCGAGCTGCTCGCCCGCGATGGGCCGATCGCGTCAGAGGTGGCGAGGGCGATTGTGGTGGCGACGGCTGGTTTGCCGTTGGCGCGTCGGGAAGTGGGCGACAAGCTGAACGCCGATGAGCGGATGGGCGTAGCACCGCTCCCCAGCCCTCTGCCGGTGGGGCCCAGCCGTTGAGGGACTATGGCGCTCGCTTGAGCCGGTTGGCCCACGAGGTCCGGACCGCCGCCGGCGTTGTGGCGGTGGGTTTCGTATCCCGCCGGGGTCGCACCGGCGTTGTCGTTCTCTAACCTCGACGGCGGGCTGTTGGAGGTGGCCGAGGCGGCCCGGGTGGTCCGGGAGCGTCAGCGACCCAGAAGCCGTCTCGATCGCTCCCTCCGGCAGGATTCGCCGTAACGCCCAGATGTACGTCTGGATCGTCTTTCCAGGAGACGGGGGAGCGTCCTCACCCCACAGCCCCAGACCAACTCACCAGATCGAACCACCGCTCCGGCCCGAAGAGCCAAAAGAGACAGAACCGCACGTAGCCGAGAAACACTGACGACGAGCTCTGCGCCGTCATCCGCGTAGACCGCCAGGGGGCGCAGCAAGGCCGCACGCACGAAACGGGAACGTATCACGGTTCCTTCTGACACTCATCGCCCTTCCCCTCCGGCAACGGCTCCCACCCCGATCAGGCGCCGCTTCCGATAATTGTCCTAGTCGGGAATCCCACCCGGGTTAAGAACCGCACTGCGGTACCGCTGCTACCTTAACCCGGCGGCCGTTCGCCAGTGGTGGTCAGCTAAATGCCGTTCAGCCACCTGAACGCACCACCATTCACCATCTGACCAACAAGCCTCTCTATCCGCGGCGCACATGCGCTAACAGCCGTAACCCACAGATTTAGGGTTTTCCCCGATGCGGGGGGCCGCTGGGCGGGCAACGCTGTCGCCATGGTCACAACCGTGACAGACTTTGTCCTTCCGACGCCGCGCACATCAACGGCCAGTCGTTCGACCAAGGTTCTACCGGGGCTCTACCGCGGTCGTGGACACTTAAGGGCGGACCAAACGCGCTGCTGCGTTCGACAGCTAAGGAGGAGCGATGCCTCGGAGACTTGACGGCAAGGTTTGGTCGAGAGTGTTCACGAAGGCACTGCGGGGGTTGCTCGGGCGTTGGCGGCTGTCACGAGCCCCGTTCGGCGAGTCGGCGCCGACCCTCCGCTGCGGTGGCCGCATGCGGTTCCTGGTCGGGTCGGCCGTATTCTTGGCGGCCTTGTCGACCGTCGTGCTATTGCGCCCGCGGGCATAGCGTCCGCGTCGGGTTCTGGCGTGGTCACGATTTATCCCGATCCCAGCATCAACACCCCGGGGGGCATCACGACGGGACCCGACGGCGCTTTGTGGTTCACCAACGTCGGGGACAGTTCGATCGGGCGGATCACCACCGCTGGGGCGTTCACCAACTACCCCGGCACCGATTCAGGTATCGGCAACCCGGAGGAGATCACAGTCGGACCGGACGGTGCCCTGTGGTTCGCCAATAGCGGGAGCGAGTCGATCGGGCGGATCACCACCGCCGGGGTGATCACTAACTACAACGATCCCAGCATCCAGGCCCCGTGGGGGATCACGACCGGGCCGGACGGGGCACTGTGGTTCACCAACAACCTCGCCGTCAACGGCGTCAGTTCCATCGGTCGCATCACCACCGCCGGGGTGGTGACCAACTACACTGGCACCGGCATCAACGGCCCACTGGGGATCACCACCGGGCCGGACGGGGCACTGTGGTTCACCAACAACTTCAACAACTCGATCGGGCGGATCACCACCGCCGGGGTGGTCACCAACTACAGCGACCCCAGTATCAGCAGCCCGTGGGGGATCACCGCCGGGCCGGACGGGGCACTGTGGTTCACCAACCGGGGTAACAATTCCATCGGGCGGATCACCACCGCCGGGGTAGTCACCAACTACATCGGCACGGGCATCAACGATCCCTACCGAATCATGGCCGGGCCGGGCGGGGCCTTGTGGTTCACCAACCAGGGGGGCAACTCGATCGGGCGGATCACCACGACCGGGGTGGTCACCAACTATCCCGATCCCCAAATCAACAGCCCCGGGTCCATCACGGTTGGGCCGGATGGGGCGATATGGTTCACCAACGGTCCGTTCGATTCGTGGTCCATCGGGCGCAGTGTCGCCGGTTTGGTCTCGGCCACCATGTCGACGCTCTCGGCGAAGCCCCCTGTGGTCGCGGCCAACGGGGTAGCGTCATCGACGGTCACGGTCACCGTCAAGGACGCCAACGGGATCCCGGTCCCCGGCGTTGCGGTCAGCCTGAACCAAGGATCACGGTCAAATTCGGTGATCTCCCGCCCCAGCGGGCCATCTGATACTCACGGCCGTGTCACTTTCAAGGTGAGGGATACGAAGGTGGAGAAGGTGACCTACAAGGCCACCGACACCCCCGATGGGGTGACGGTGACCCAAACGGTGACCGTGTCCTTCCGCGGCAATGGTAACTAGTTGGGTGTCACCAACATGGCCCACGCCTTCTGTGGTGACTCGGCTCGCTGATGTCGACGTGTTGGTGGTAGGAGGTCGAGACGCGGAGGGTTTCGGCCTAGTTTCGCCGTCAACTGGCGAGCTCCCTCACCGGCTCTGTTGCGTTGTTGGAAATACCGGGCCCGAGCCTCATCGACGGGCGATGTCTTAGATGATCGCGGCGAGTTCGTTGAAGGCTGCCGCGGCGCGGTGTCGCAGAGCGACGTCGACACCGAGCTCGTAATGGCCCCGCGTCATAGGTTCTAGCACGAAGGCGTGACCAGCCGACGAACGTGGTCTGATGAGGTCGCTTCAGTCCCCGCATCGGCCGCAGCCTAACCTTGGGACGACCATGGTCGGCCTCGATCCGATTGTTCTCATACCGCTCCGCGACATGGCACACCGCTGGCATCAGGTCATCGATCACGGCCGGGTACGCCGGCGCCCGATCCGTGGTGACCTCGACCGGGTTCAGCCCACAGGCCAACGCCCGGGTCAAGAAACGGCGCGCCGCTACGGCATCGCGTCGAGACGACAGGAACACGTCGATGACCTGGCCGAACTGGTCAACCGCCCGATAAGAGGCGAACCACCAGCGACACCACAAGTATCCATCAGGCACGTACGAGGGTGTCGCGCTACTTCGACTCAAGGAGCCCATTCGACGTTGGCAACTGACCTTTGGAGTTAGGCTGCCAAGCGCCGGGCGATCTCCGTCTCATCCTCACGATCCGCCACCCGCCGGCGCAGCCGGCGCAACTCCTCCTCGTCCATCTGCCACGAGTCCTTCTATGATCCCGTCTGCGGGATCGTCAAGGTGATTTCCGCCGGCGATCAAATGCACCGCACGCCGACCGCGATTTGAGGGCTAGACGATTAACTACTCCCTTCCCTCGCTCGCTTCGATCGGCGCCGTCGTCAGGGAGATCCTCCCTTGGTCTGCCCTGCGAGCTACCGGAGGTGGCCTACCGGCGACCTGGAGCGCAGCGCCGATGTACTTCGACACGGCCCGCTCGATCGGATATTCGGCTTCACGGACTGCCTTCGGTGCCGGCCCACCGATGTCCCACCGCCGCCCCGGCTCGCTCATCGAAGCCACCCCTCGCCATCAACGCCTTGCCAACGTGCAGACGGAATATCGAGTCGCGGTGATTGCCACCACCGGCGTGCGAACCTCTCGGTACCGCGATGGGCGGACAGGCGGTTCCACAACGTGGTATTCGCCCCTACCGATACCGCCGTGCGTATCTCCAGACGCACGATCCGCGGCCCACCCGCCTCGCGCTGCTCGCCGTCCGCAAAGAAGACGTAGACGCCGATGACGGAGGGACCGTCGAGGGCGTCCACCAGCCCGGTCAGTTCGGGCAGGGAGCCGCTCACCTTGGCCACCGGTTTGGGTGCGGATCCGGAGGCTGCCGTCGATGTACACCAACGCCCGCCATCCGTCCCATTGTCTCTCAAATGACCACTGCCCCCGGTCTCCGCCCGGTTGACCCGTTGTCGCCAACATGGGCCGTCGGAGCGGCAGCGGCACAGGCCCGATTATGGAGCACCGGGGGAATGCTCGACAAGTGGTTCCCGGTTTGGGGCAAGCTGGGCACCTACGCGGCCTGCGATTTATCTGCTGGGCGCGCCCGACGTTGGTCTCGCTGACCCGACAGTAGGATCCCAACGTGGACGTTTCGGAGATTCGG
Source organism: uncultured Actinomycetota bacterium (assembly GCA_963783945.1). GTDB lineage: Bacteria > Actinomycetota > Acidimicrobiia > Acidimicrobiales > Palsa-688 > CAWAPS01. The sequence continues at coordinate 190,809 of CAWAPS010000002.1, read as the reverse complement.
GACTGGTTCCAGGGATACCTGGACGCGTTCGCCTCTAGTGTGAACAATCCGTCCGAGAGCGGTCGAATGTTGAAGTTCTATGCCGTGCCGCTCATCCTGGCCGGGGACGACGGAGCCCAGGTGCTGACCACAGAGGAGGACGTTGTGGCGATGGTGCAAGGGGCAGCCGCCGGTCTGCAATCCGACCGCTACTCACATAGTGAGCTACTCGATAGCCATTTGATCGACATCAACCGGAGTACGGCGCTACTCCGAGGCGAGTTCTCCCGCCGACGTATAGACGGTAGTGAGATCGAACGAGTCGGAGCGACGTATTTCATCGCCGTCGGTGGGCCAGGGCTACGAATTTTCGCGGTGGGCGCTCACCCACCGCCAAGTGAGCAGGGAGACCAGCATGTTTGATGGCAACCGGTGGCCCTCTTGGCCGTGCCCAGGTCGAGCAGCTGCTGGCGGAGGTGACCACTTTGCGCAGAGAGAATGACCGCTACCAGGCGGTCATCTCCGAGCTTCGCCGGGTGCAGGGTCGGGGCTGAGCCCGCAGCTCACTAGATCGGCTGTGGGTGAAGTATCCTGAGCTTCACTGATTGCTTAGCTAAGCTAAGCTAAGGCCTTCGTCGGTGCAGCGGCTTAGGCCCACGACAGAATGCCCGTTGCTCCGACATCGGAGCAACGGGCATTGTTCCGACGTCGTGATTGTTCCGACAGGAGCGTGGCTCGGCCTATCCGGTAGGGCGGTCGCCGCCGGCAGGTCGGAGCAATCCGGTGGACGGGTGGATGCTCTCCTCACCGAGTGAGGAGGAGCACATGTCCAGATCGAGTGGGAGTGGGACGGCGCCTGCTGAGATGTTGTTGGGCGGGTTCGTCGGTTACCTGCGCGGCGAGCTGGCGTGGCGGCGTTGACCGTCGATGCCTACGTGTCCGATGTCCGCCTGTTCGTGGCTGATCGGGGTGGCAGTCATGTGCGGGGGTTGACGGCGGTGGAGGTGTCGTACGCGGTGCTCGGCCAGGTCGGCGATCGGGCTCCGGCCACGGTGCGTCGGTTTGGGTGTGGCGCGAGGTTTTGGGCGTCCTTGGCGACGTAGTCGTGGTCCGTGATGAGAAGTCGTCCGGTGGTCATTGCGGGTGCTGGACCGTTGGTCTAGTACGCCTTGATAGGCCACAGCGACGGATACGTGTACGTAGAGGTGTAACTGTTGTTGCCGCTGCTGTCGGTACTGATCATGGTCATGATGGTGAAGATCCCGCCTTCTGGTTGACTGAGCGTAATCTCGGCAATCGAGGTCACCATGGTCCCGCTGGCACAGTCAGGAATGCAGTTGCTGTTCGTGGTTGACCCGAGGCCCTGCGCCGCGTAGGCGCCCCAACTGGACCAGGTATCCCGGTGATGGTGACGTCGTGGGCACCGCCCATCTCCATGGTGAAAAGCCGACGGACGGATCCGCTCTGAGGAGTCACCATCAACGGAAGGGCAACGACGGTAGTAGGGGGTACTGCCTGAGCGACCGTCGTTGCCGGAGCTTTGGTCGTAAGTGTCGTCGCTGCCGAGGTCGAAGGGGCTTTCGTGGTGGGGGTCGTGGCCGTCGTGACCGGCGAAGCCATTGTGCTGCTCGTCGTGCTGGTTGCAACCGAAGCCGAGGGGCGCGAGGAGTGTCCAATCGAATACCCGGTACCTCCGGCGACAAGGGCAACGCCGATGACAAGAGCCACCACCATCAACGATCGCTTGGTGACCGTGAAGGCCACCGCATCCTTAGGCGACGAGGGATCTGCCATCGCCGCAGGCCTTCACCGTTGCCCTCTCAGTCTCGGGTGGCGCTGCGTAGTGCACCAGGCGAGCGCCCGCTACGTCCGTTGCCAGAAGATCCTTGGCCGGGGCGGTAGACGCCCGGGTAGCGTTCAGTCATAACGGTTGGCTCCTCGCATGATCGCTCGTCGCCTGTCATCGGTCGCTGGTCTGTACTCGTATCTGATGGCCAAGGGCGACACGAAAATTCGCCATAACCCGGTCGGGTGACCCTGGCCGAAGCCGGCCGTCGACTTGGCATGTGCGGACAGACCGTCTCAGCGCTCGCTAAAAGCGAAGGCGTCGAAGTTCGGCGTAGAGGCCGGCAACCCGGCGTGAACTGGCAGAGCGCCGAAGCCTTCATTGCCCGCTCGAGGATCACGGCCCCGATGGAGAGGCTCGTGCGTCAGGTTGATCGGAGTGAGGCGCCGCCCGGGGCAGCGAGAATGGACGCTGTGCGGGGCCGTTTTGGCTGGTCGGATCACGACCTCGCCGACGCTTTAGGGGTCGACTGGTCACAGGCGTCGCCGTATCGGGTCTATGGCGTGCCCGACGGCATGTCAGAAAGCCTCGCCGGCTGTCTCGCATCCCTCTCGAGGATGTGGCTCCTCCTCGGCGGCGTATGCCGCGGGAGCGGGGCGGGACGCCGCGGTAGCCCAGCCGCTGTTGTGACTACTGGGGGTGTGCGTCGACTGAGCCTCCCGCGGCGACCGAATGGTTATACCCCGACCGGAGCGCCAAAACCGCAGCGAACGTCGCGGCCCCCTGGCCGCGATCCCAGGCGGTTGGGACCGCCGGTCGCAGGGGGCCGCTGGCGGCCGACGCAGCGTTGAGGAGTGCGTCGACGGCTTCGACAGACAGACTAATGCGCTCCGCCAAAGAATGCCCGCCGGGGTCGTTCGCTCCGGGAAGGGGTCCGACCAAGGAGCAATTTGCTGGGGTCCACGACGACCGACGACTTAGGCCTATCCAGCAGGCTGCGGGCCAAATCCGACGGGTGTCATCGGTTTATCGTCCGTCTCACATCTGCCGGATGCGACCTTCCGCCACCCCGAAGAGGTGCGCTAGGCGGCTGAGTGTAGATCCTTCGTCGAGAGCCGCCTGGATGGCCCGTGCGCGTTCGGTGACGAGCTCCCGGCGGCGTTCGTCGTACTCGAGGACGGACTGGTAGGCCAGGAGCGCCGCCGCTTCGGCGGGCACGGTCCGCTCTGTGCGGACTGTTGGCCGGGGCATCGTCAGATTTTCGTGCTGTACTCCGCGACCCACACATCCAACTCGGCCTGCGCCTCGGCCGACGTTTGATGCCTGTAGTTGAGCAAGGCGACGAACTCCTTGCGCCAAGTCTTGGGGAACCGCTCGAGCTTGCCGGTCGTGGTCGGCGAGCGAGGCGCGGTCAGGATGTGACGGACCCCGTTCTGAGCACAGATCCGGTCAAACAGCGTGGAGCCCGGCCCGGTCCCGAACCGGGCCGTGAACACCTTGCCGTTGTCGGTCAGGATCTGATCGGGCTCACCCGTGGGCCCTAAACGTCGTCTCCAGCCGGTCACACACCGGCCGGGCCGTCGCCCTGCCCATCAACGCCGCCGACACACAGAATCCTCGAACGGTCATCCACCCCCGGTCAGCGCGCACAGCTCGGTCCCATCGGCCAAGAAGAACCGCTCCACGATGTCCATCTGCCACAACTCCATGGCCCGGGACCGCTCCCAACGCCTGTAATCCCGGCGACGCCGCCGCTTAGCCACGTCGATCAGCCCGTGACCGACCAGGCAGCGACAGATCGACGACCGACCCGGCAACCGATCCACCCCCGCCACCGCCAGCCGGGAGGGGTCGTCCTGGGCCCCCACCCCGGATGCGCCAAGCGCATCTCCACCACCGCTTGCCTCCAACCCCGGCGGCATCTGATGGGCGCAGCCATCCGGCCTAGGCGACCGGTCCGCCAGCCCGGCCAGGCCGTGATTAGCCCAGCGGCGCAGCCACGGGTGAACCGTCTGGCGTGACCCCCCATAGCGGACGGCCACACGCCACATCGGTCACCGACGAGCCGTCCATCGCCTCGATCACCGCTCTATGCCGTTGCTCCACCAGCCCCAGCTCCACCAACATGACCAGCGGCCTCCCCCGGATCTACGGGCGCCAACAACCCACAGCGAAGGAGGAGGCCCCAGCCCGGTGGTGGACCCTCAGAACCTCAAGGCTGTAAAGCACGAACTTGAGCACTGTCACCCAGCACAGGAACCCCGTCCCAAAACTGTCAACCACCAACCGGAGCCACAGTGTCAAGTATGAGCCGGACTCGCAGAGGTCAAATGGTGGTCAAAATGCTGGTCAACTCGTTGGGCTGCTAAGGGAACTGGCCGCTCCGGAGGCTCGATTATGGCCTCTGAACAGCACCTTCATGGCGGAGAGGGTGGGATTTGAACCCACGGTCCCGTTAAGGACACACGATTTCCAATCGTGCCGATTCGGCCGCTCTCGCACCCCTCCATGGTCGGGGACAGGCCGCTAGGCTATCCTGTCCAATGAGGTCTGGCGCCGGGCGCGGCGGTCGGGTCCTGCGCAACAGAGCACCGTGAACCGAGTCAGGGCCTGACGGCAGCAGCTCTCAGCGGACCGCTCCGTGTGCCGCAGATCGCCTGACCGTCGCGCCGGACGCCAGACCTTGGCGCAGGGGCCGGCCGATTCGGGACGTCGCAGCCAGGGCCTAGGCTGGCCGCGTGGCTGACCAGTCTGCCTCGCGATACCAGGCTCTGTACCGCCGGTTCCGGCCTCAGCGGTTCTCCGACGTTCTGGGCCAGGAGCACGTGACGCGTGCCCTGGCCTCTGCCGTTCGGGACGGGAAGGTGGCTCACGCCTACCTGTTCAGCGGTCCTCGCGGCACGGGCAAGACCAGCACGGCCCGCATCCTGGCCATGGCTCTCAACTGTGAGCATCCGCAGGACGGTGAACCCGATGGCTCCTGCTCGTCGTGTGAGGCGATCCGGCAGGGAGCCTCCCTCGACGTTCAGGAGCTGGACGCCGCTTCGAACCGCAAGATCGAGGACGTCCGCGATCTGCTCAGCCGGGTCGCCCTCGGGACCCCCGGACTGTGGAAGGTCTACATCATCGACGAGGTCCATCAGCTAACGGCTGACGCGTCAAGCGCTCTGCTCAAGACGCTGGAGGAGCCGCCAGGCCACGTCATCTTCGTCCTGGCGACCACTGATCCCCACAAGGTGCTGCCCACCATCCGGAGCCGGACTCAGCACTACGAGTTCCGGTTGCTCGGCTCTGAGGTGCTGTCGTCGCTGCTGGCCGAGGTCAACGACAGAGCGGCCCTTGGGCTGTCCCCCGATGCCATCGACGAGGTGGTGCGGCGAGGTCGGGGTTCGGCTCGCGACGCCCTCTCCGCCATGGACCAGGTCGCGGCGTTGGGGGGAGTGGAGGCCGGCGACTCGGCAGTGACAGACGTCGTCGACGCCCTGGCCGAGCACGACGCCGGCCGGGTTCTCGTTCATGTGGCCGAGGCGAGCAATCGGGGGCTCGATCCTCGCCGGCTCGGTCAGGACATCCTCGAGTACTTGCGCAACGGCTTCCTGGCGACCCGCGCCCCGTCGTTGGTGATGCTCACCGAAAGCGCGGCCAAGGAAGCGGCGGCCCGGGCCACTGAGCTCGGCCCGGCGGCGATAGTCCGGGCGATGGAGGCCATCGGGCAGGCCCTGGTCGACATGCGCGAAGCCCCGGACCCGCGCACCACGCTCGAGGTCACGCTGGTCCGTCTGTCCGCGCCCGACCTCGACCACAGCCCGGCCGCACTGCTCGAGCGGATCGAGCGCCTGGAACGGGCGGCGGGCCAGAAGCCGGGTGGCGCCTCGGGGGACCCGGACGCGCCCCGCAGACCGGGCCGGCCGGGGGCCAGGCCGGCCGCGACCCCCGGGGATCGCCCGGCCGATCCGGCGGCGTCGGCGCGACCGGGTGTGGGACCTCCGCCTCCGCTCCCGGGGTCAGGCGGGGCCCGGGAGATTCCCGGCGCGGCGGCCCGTATGGCGGGCCCACCGGGCGACAGGCCGGCGGGAGCAGGCGGTGGCCGGCCCGACCCGGCGGCGCCTCCTGTCCCGGGGCCGCCTGCGACCCGGGCTGAGTCTGGTGCGCCGGGGCTGCCTGCGACCCGGGCTGAGTCTGCTGCGCCGGGCCTGCCTGCGACCCGGGCTGAGTCTGGTGCCCCGGGGCTGCCTGCGACCCGGGCTGACTCTGGAGCCCCGGGGCCGTCTGCCGGCGGCCTCCCCGCCGCCTCCCCTCATGTTGGCTCCGGCGCGCTGTCTCCGGGGGCCTCCGCCGGAGGACCGGCGGCGCCACCCTCGCTCGAGGCCACGCCGCCGCCGGCGGCGGCGGAGACCGCATCCCTGCCCTCCCGCGAAGAGCTGACGCTCGCCTGGGGAGACCGGGTCCTTCCGTCCCTCCGTCCCGGGGTCAAGGTCTTCGTGGCCTCTGGTCGGTTCATCGGCGTTGGCGAGGGATCGGTTCTCTACGCCGTCCCGGACAAGGGACTGCTGACCCGGGCCGAGGCGGTCCGGTCCGAGGTCGAGGACGCCCTTTCCGCCCACTTCGGCCGGCGCGTGCCATTGCAGTTCACTCTGGACGACGGTTCCGGCCCCGATGCGATCGCTCCCGGCCCCGACGGGGGCAGGGGAGCCGAGCGTGCCGGATCCGGACCGTCACCCGGCCAGATGGCGGCCCGGCCGGCTGTCACTCCGCCCGCCGGGCGGCCGCGGCCCGCAATCACCCAGTCCGCCGGGCGGCCGCGGCCCGCAGAACCGGACCTGGCCGGCGACGACGATCCGAGCCAGATAGACCTGGACGAACTCGAAGACGCCCCCTCGGCGGTATTGTCCCCGGAGCAACGCCTGTTGGAGGCGTTCCCCGGCGCCGAGGAGGTGTCCCAGTGAGCGGAGAGGAGGGGCCTCAGGTCGACCTCGGCTCACTGCTGTCGCAGCTCGGCCAGGTGCAGCAGAACCTTCAGGAAGCCCAGCAGGCGGCGGCCGCCCAGGTGGTGGAGGGCAGCGCCGGCGGCGGCGCGGTCAAGGTCAAGGCGACCGGCGGGCTCGAATTCCAGGAGGTCCTGATCGACCGCTCGGTGGTGGACCCCGAGGATGTCGAGCTGCTGCAGGATCTGGTCCTGGCGGCCGTCCGGGACGCGGTCGAGAAGGCCAGTGCTCTGACCAGCGACGCCCTCGGCGGTCTCGGAGGAGGCGTCGATCTTGGCGATCTCGGGGGACTGTTCGGCCAGTAGCCGGGACGCGGCCTAGCAATCGAGACCGCCCTCGGAGGCGGCGGCGATAGAGCGGCGGGGCGGGCGGGGGGGCCCGATGGGCATAGGCCCGGGTCAGGGCCTTCCGCCCTTACGAATCGCGAGGGTCACTGGGGGCACGGGACCCGTAATCCCTGCCACGGCCGCTGGGGCAGGTAGTGTCATTTCGGGATGTACTCGCCCGCGGTTCAGGACCTGATCGACGAACTTGGGCGCCTTCCAGGGATCGGACCCAAGTCGGCCCAGCGAATCGCCTTCCACCTCCTCAAGCTCTCGCCGGAGGACGCCCTCCGCCTGGCCCGGACGATCAGCGTGGTCAAGGACCGGGTCTCCTGGTGCCGCCGTTGCTTCAACATCGCCGAAAGCACGACCGACGCCACCGAAGCGCTCATCTATACCGATCGCGAAACGCCGGCCGCGGTAGCCCAAGGGGCCGCCGCCCTGGGGCCGGAATGCGAGATATGCCGGGATCCGCGGCGGGACACCAGCCTCTTGTGCGTGGTGGAAGAGCCGCGTGACGTTGTCGCGGTAGAGAAGACGAGGGAGTACAGGGGCCGCTATCACGTATTACAAGGAGCCATAAGCCCCATAGACGGAATCGGCCCCGACAAGCTACGGATCCGGGAGCTGCTCGCCCGGCTCGACCCCGAGGGGATCAAAGAGGTCATCCTCTGCACCAACCCCAACATCGAAGGCGACGCCACCGCGCTGTACCTGGGAAGCCTGCTCAAAGACCTGCCGGTGAAGGTCACAAAGGTGGCGAGCGGGTTGCCTGCCGGTGGCGACCTCGAATACGCCGACGAGATCACCCTCCTCCGGGCCCTGGAAGGCCGGCGGGAGCTGGTCGACTGAGATCTATCCGGGGTCGGACAATCGGCGGCGAATCCAGGAACGACGCAATAGTTTGTGCGCTTAGCCCGCTCCTGGCGGGTTAAGCGCACAAAGTATGTAACCCCACGCGTTCTGTAGGTCAGGCCGCCCGGCCGCTGTCGCCCATCAGGCGGCCCCGGTCGATGGCTTCGAGCAGGGCGAGCACCGCTGAGTTCAGCGGCACGGGAATGCCCCGGGCGTCGCCTCGCCGGACGATCTCCCCGGTCAGGTACCGGTGCTCCATGGGCCGGCCGGCCAGCCGGTCGTACAGCATCGAGCTCCCGGTCTCGGGGCCGTACTGGCCAGTCCCCTCGAGTACCGCCTCGACGTCCTCGTCGGCCAGCCTGGCGCCCTCGGCCCGCCCGACCTGCAGCGCCTCGAGCAGGATGCCGCGGGCCAGGTCGGCGATGCCGGGATCCCCCATGACCCCGATCCGGCGCATCGTGAGGGCGGTGATGGGGTTGGCGACCAGGTTGCCGAGGAGCTTGCGCCACGCTGCCGTCCGCATGTCCGAGACGCCCCGCACCACCAGCCTTCCCCCTGAGACAACGTCGCTCAGCCGGTTCTCGACCGGGGTCGGCACGACCACGCGGTCGCCGGCGAGGTAGCGGATCCTGCCGGGCGCCAACCGCTCGGCCGCCACGTAGGCAAGTGCGGGCACCACGATGCCGGCGGGCACGAACGGCGCCAGGCGCGACTCATGATCCAGGCCGTTCTGGACCGAGGCCAGGATGGTCTCCTGGCCGCACAGCGAGGCCAGCCAGGGTGCGGCCCCGGCATCGTCGGTCACTTTGGTGGTGAGAAAGACCACGTCCGCGGCCTCCGGCCCCACGTCCTCGGTGCGGGCGGCGATGGCCACGGGCAGTTCCCGGCTTCTTCCCTCCGCTTCGAGGACGAGCGAGTCGATCGGAGTCCGGACGCAAACGGTCACGTCGTGACCCGAATCCACCGCGGAACCGGCGACCACGGCCCCGATCGCTCCGGCCCCGACCACGGCTACTCGCACCCCGTCAAACTACCGGGCCCCGCCCGGACGGTCAGGAAACCCGGACCACCAGGGCGTCACCCTGCCCGCCGCCGCCGCAGAGAGCGGCCACGCCGACGCCACCGCCTCGGCTCCGAAGCTCGTGCAGGAGGGTGAGAGCCAGACGGTTACCCGACGCTCCGATGGGATGGCCGAGGGCGACCGCGCCCCCGTTCGGGTTGACGATGTCATCCGAGAGCCCGAGGTCATCGATCGAGGCCAGGACGACCGCGGCAAAAGCCTCGTTGATCTCGAACAGATCCACGTCGGTGACCGCCAGTCCCGCCTTGCCGAGAGCCTTCAGGGCGGCCCGGGAAGGCTGAGTCATAAGGCTGGTGTCGGGACCGGCGACCATGCCGTAGCTGACGACCCGCCCGAGGGGCTCGATCCCGTGCCGGTCCGCCGCCGCTTCCGACATAACCACTAGCGCCGAGGCGCCGTCGGAGATCTGCGAGGCGTTGCCTGCGGTGATCGATCCGTTCTTGGCGAACGCCGGGCGCAGCGAGGCGAGGGACTCGAGGGTGGTGGCGGCCCGGACGCCCTCGTCGGCGTTGACGACGAGTGGATCACCGGAGCGTTGAGGCACCTCGACCGGGACGATTTCCCGATCAAAGCCTCCGTCCTTGGCGGCCCGGGCCGCTCGCCAATGCGACTCAGCAGCGAAAGCATCCTGGCGCTCGCGTGTCAGGGCCGGGAACCGGGGGAGATAGCTCTCGGTGTCCGCTCCCATCGATTCGTGGGTAGTGGCGTCCTCGAGGCCGTCGTACATCAGGGCGTCCTTCAGGACGGCGTCTCCGATGCGATAACCGCGACGGGCTCCGAGAAGCAGATGCGGCGCCGAAGTCATGGACTCCATCCCGCCGGCCACGACGATGTCGGCGTCCCCGGCCGAGATCATCTGGTCGGCCTGGTAGATGGCATTGAGTCCGGACAGGCAGACCTTGTTGACCACCGTCGATGGGGTGGTCAAGGGGATGCCGGCCGCGGTGGCGGCCTGGCGGGCCGGGACCTGACCGGTTCCAGCCAGGAGGACCTGACCCATGATGACCTGGTCGACCTCATCGGGGCGCGTTCCCGCTCGCTCCAGGGCGGCTCGAATGGCGATGGCGCCGAGCTCGGCTGCCGAGAAGCCGGCGAACGCGCCCGAGAGCTTTCCGATAGGGGTACGGGCTCCCGCAACTAAGACGGATCCGGGCATGGGCCTTCCTCCTGATGCTTGTTGAGATCGATCTTACGGGCGAGCGGTACGCTGACTTGATGGCGTTGACAGAAGTGGACCACGTGGCGATCGCGGTGCGCGACCTCGACCAGGCGATCGACTGGTACAACGCGACGTTCGGCGCCACCGTCGTCCACCGTGAAGTCGTCGAACGTGATGGGGTCGAAGAGGCCCTTTTGGCCGTCGCTGAGTCCTACATCCAACTGCTGACGCCGATCCGGGACGATTCCCCCGTGGCCAAGTACCTGACGGCCAAGGGTGAGGGCATCCACCACGTCGGCTACCGGGTGGAGGATTGCAGCCAAGCCTTGCGGGAGGCCGTTGCCGCCGGGGCCCGGGCCATAGACGCGGCCCCCCGTCCCGGGTCTCGCGGCACGACCGTGGCCTTTCTTCATCCCAAGACGGCGTTCGGGACACTCATCGAGCTGGTGCAGGAGTGAAGACAGGAATCGTCCTCAAATCCAACGATCCCTGCTGGTGCGGCAGCGGGCGAAAGTACAAGCGCTGCCATCGTGCCCTGGAGGGTCGAGTCCTGCCAGGGCTGGTCACCCCGATGCGGGACCTGCCGGCCGGGATCACCGCCACGGACTACTACCTGACCGGGTCGCCGGCCCGGCGGGACGAGCCGATGGTGAAATCTCCCGATGTCATCTCGCGTATGCGCGTCGCGGGCCGGGTGGCGGGAGAGGTCCTCGCGGTCACGGGCGCCGCCGTGGCTCCGGGGGTCACCACAGAGGACCTGGACATCATTTCGCACCGGGCCTACATCGAGCGGGGCGCCGCGCCGTCGACGCTCAACTACCACGGCTACCCCAAGGCGATCTGCACCTCGGTCAACGAAGTCATCTGTCACGGCATCCCCGACGACCGGCCGCTCGAAGACGGCGACATCGTCAACGTCGACGTGACGGCCTACATCGGCGGCGTTCACGGCGACTGCAGCGCCACCTTCCTGGTGGGCGACGTCGATGCCGAGTCCCGCCGGTTGGTGGAGGTCACCAGGCAGTGCCGGGACCTCGGGATCGCGGCGGTGCGGCCGGGCCGGCCGATCTCCGACATCGGCCGGGCGATCGAGATCCACGCCACCGCCCACCAGTACGGAGTGGTGCGGATGTTCGTCGGCCACGGCATCGGCGAGCAGTTCCACATCCCACCCAACATCCCGCACTTCTACACGGAGTCGGCGTCCACCATCATGCAACCCGGGATGACCTTCACCATCGAGCCGATGATCACGGCTGGGACGTGGCGGGAGAAGATGTGGGACAACGGTTGGACTGCCGTTACCGCGGACGGCAAGCGCACCGCCCAGTTCGAGCACACCGTGCTGGTGACCGACTCCGGCGTCGAGATCCTCACCCTGGAGCCCGCCCGGTCAGCCTGAGCCGATGGCATCGAGCTGCGCCGGATCCTCGAACACGTAGGCGGTCATCCCGGCCGCCCGGGCCCCGGCCACGTTCGCCGGCCGGTCGTCGAAGAAGACCACGTCGCCGGCCGGCGCCTGCAGCGCTTCGAGCACGCCGGCGTATACGGCCGGCTCCGGCTTCACTGACCTCAGCTGGCAGCTGAATACACGAGGGCAGAACAGGTCCAGCCACGGGGCCGCGTCGATCGCCTCGGCCACCTCGATCGGGGCGTTGGAGAGAATTGCCAGGTCGAGGCCGCGGTCGAGCGCCCGGGCGGCGGCACTTAGGCTCGAGGGGTTCGGGTGGAGCCAGATCGCGACGTCGCGGCCCACTAGCTCGTCGAGGTGGCTGGGCGCCGGTCGATATCCGAGGACCGTCTGCCAGTACTCCTGTACCGTCAGGTCGACCCGGTCGTAGGCCCCCCGATCAGCCCAGTAGGCTGGCCAGAAGTCTCCCCTCTCGTCCCCGACGTCCCATCCCGCCGCCGCCTCCAGCGCCGCCCGGTCGGGCGCAGGAGGGGCCACACAAAGCACTTCCCCGTAGTCGCACAACAGCCACGTCACACCCGCCACCCTACGGTGGTAAGAATCAGTGGATCGCCGGCATGAACACCCATCTCATCGACGGAACCTACGAACTGTTCCGACACTTCTTCGGCGCCCCGCCGCATGTCAACAAGGCGGGTCGGGAGGTGGCAGCGACACGCGGCGTCCTGTTCTCCGTTCTCGGCCTGATGGAGGAAGGAGCGACCCACGTGGGGGTGGCCACCGACCACGTCATCGAGTCGTTTCGGAACGGGATGTGGCCCGGCTACAAGACCAGCGCCGGGGTCGACCCGTTGCTCCTCGGCCAGTTCGGTCTGCTCGAGGACACACTGGAGGCCATGGGGGTGGTGGTCTGGCCCATGGTGGAAGTCGAAGCGGACGACGCCCTGGCATCCGCCGCCGCCGTGGCCAGCGCCGCGCCCTCGGTCACGCAGGTGATCATCTGCACCCCCGACAAGGACCTTGGTCAATGCGTCTCGGGAACGAGGGTGGTCCAGCTGGACCGGCGCAAGTCGCTGGTGATCGACGAGGACGGGGTGCGGGCCAAGTTCGGGGTCGCGCCGGCCTCGATCCCGGACTACCTCGGTTTGGTGGGCGACAGCGCCGACGGGTTTCCCGGCCTGGCCGGATGGGGGGCGAAGAGCGCCGCTGCCGTGTTGGCACGCTACGGCCACATCGAGGCCATCCCTGACGCGGTGGGGCAGTGGGAGGTGCCGATAAGGGGGGCGGGGACCCTGGCGGCGACGCTACGGGCCCAGCGCGACCTGGCCTACCTGTTCCGCGACCTGGCCACGTTGCGCCGCGAACCAGCGGTGATCGGCTCGGTGGAGGAGCTGCGCTGGACCGGTCCGAGCGAAGCCTTCGAGGGCCTGTGCGCCGACGTGCTCGATGCGCCGGGCTTGGCCGATCGGGCGCTCAGGCTGGCCGAGCAGCGCTGACCGGCCAGCCTCCGGCCCGTATTCAGCCGCCGAACACCGGCGGTTGCAGGCGGTCGAGGGCCTCCCGCAGGAGGCCGTGGTATCTCTGGCGGCTCACCTCTACCGCCCCTAGCGACATGAGGTGGGTCGTCGCCCACTGGACGTCGATCAGTGACGCCCGGGCTTCCCGAAGCAGGTCCACCAGGGCAACCAGCGCCACCTTGGAGGCATCGGTCTGGTGGTGGAACATCGACTCCCCGGCGAAGAACCCACCGATGGCCACGCCGTACAGCCCGCCGGCCAGACGCCCCTGGTCGTCCCACGCCTCGACGGTGTGGACCCAGCCGAGCTGGTGGAGACGGGCGTAGGCGGCTTTGATGTCGCGGTCGATCCACGCTCCAGGCCGCCGCCGGTCTCCGCAGGCGTCGATGACCTCGGAGAACGCGGTATCGATCCGGATCTCGAAGCGGGTGCACGCCTTGCGCAGGGACCTCGAGACCTTGAGCCCCCCTCCGCTGGCGAGGGGTATGACCCCCCTGGGGTCGGGCGACCACCACGCGGTAAGTCCCCGACGGGCAGGCATGGGAAAGACTCCGGCCCGGTAGGCCGCCAGCAGCGTGCCGGGTTCCAGATCGGCTCCCACGCCGACGATCTCGTTGCCGCCCGCGGCCGCGGCGAGAGTGGCGGCGTCGTTCGGAAAGACCCATCTGCTGCGGGGAGGCTCCACGGCTCGTAAGGGCCGTCCGGTCAGCCGGCTCACCGATTCAGTTTGCCGCAGGCAGCGCGGGGTACCCTCTAGCGGCGATGTCAGAGCACCCCATGACCGAGCGGCTGGAGGAGTTGGCTGTCCGCCGAGAGGCCGCCCTCCATGCCGGCTCGCCCCACGCAGTCGAGCGCCAGCACTCCAAAGGCAAGATGACCGCCCGGGAGCGGATCGACTACCTCCTGGACGAGGGAACGTTCCAGGAGCTCGACATGCTGGCTCGTACTCGCGCGCCCGGACTGCCCGATGACAAACGGCCGTACACCGACGGAGTGGTCACCGGTTTCGGCACGATCAACGGGCGAAGGGTCTGCGTCTTCTCCCAGGACTTCACGGTTAACGGTGGATCGTTGGGCGAGGTATTCGGCGAGAAAGTCCACAAGATCATGGATCTGGCGACGTCGTTGGGCGTGCCGATGATCGGGATAAACGACGGTGGGGGAGCTCGGGTCCAGGAAGGCGTGGTCGGCCTTCACTACTTCGGCGGGATCTTCAAGAGAAACGTCGACGCGTCGGGAGTCATCCCCCAAATAAGCGTCATCATGGGGTCGTGCGCCGGTGGGGCGGTGTACAGCCCGGCGATGACCGATTTCATCTTCATGGTCCGCGACACGTCCCAGATGTTCATCACCGGTCCCGACGTGGTAAAGACCGTCACCGGGGAAGAAGTCACCCTCGAGCAACTTGGAGGCGCCCTCACCCACGCCACCAAGTCCGGCGTGGCCGCGTTCGTGACCGCGGACGAGAAGTCCTGCCTCGACGAGGTCCGTGACCTGCTGAGCTTCCTGCCGTCCAACAACATGGAGGAGCCGCCCCGGACCATCCCGGACGACGACCCCGAGCGGTCGACGCCGGAGCTGTCACAGCTCATCCCACCGAGTTCCAACCAGCCCTACGACATGAAGAAGGTCATAGCGGCTGTGGTGGACGACGGCGATTTCGTCGAGTACCACGCGCTCTGGGCCATGAACCTAGTGTGCGGGTTTGCTCGCATTGATGGGCACGTCGTCGGCATTGTCGGGAATCAGCCGCAAAACCTGGCTGGCGTACTCGACATCGAAAGCTCGGAGAAAGGGGCGAGGTTCGTGCGAACCTGCGACGCCTTTCACATTCCCCTGGTGACGTTTGTAGACGTTCCAGGGTTCATGCCGGGCACAGACCAGGAATATGGCGGGATTATCCGGCACGGCGCCAAGCTCCTCTACGCCTATTGCGAGTCGACGGTGCCGAGGATCCAGATCATCACGCGAAAGGCCTACGGCGGGGCTTACGTGGTCATGAACTCGAAATCGATCGGGGCCGATCTGGCGTTCGCCTGGCCGTCCGCCGAGCTGGCCGTGATGGGACCCCAGGGGGCAGTCGACATCGTCTACCGCCGGGAGCTGGCGACGTCGCCCGACCGGGCAGCCAGGCGGGCCGAGCTGGTCGACGAGTACACCGAGAAGTTCGCCAACCCTTATCTGGCAGCCGAGCGGGGCTATGTGGACGACGTGATCGATCCCGCCGACACCCGCAAGGTGCTGGCCCGCAGCCTGGGTCTCCTCAAGTCCAAGCGCGAGGAGCTCCCCCAACGCAAGCACGGGAACGTGCCCCTCTGATGCCGAGCGAGCCCACACCGGAGGAAATGGCAGCCATCGTGGCCGCCATCGAGATGACCTGGCCCCGGCCCATCGTGGTGGCGCCCGCCTTCGAGCCCGAGCGTCCGAGCGCCTGGCGGTTCTCCGGTCGGTGGTGGACAGGCAACTCCCTGGTACGGCGAAACCGCCCGTGGGTGGAGCGCCCTTCCTGAAATTTCTCCCGTCAACCGGCCGGCTCGCTACGCGAACCGCGGTGCTCGGGGGTTTGTAGATGTATGGACCCCGAAGACCTCCTCGGCCAGGATCAGGGACGGCCCGCCGGCGCCGACGAGCTCCGAGCCATCGTGGCCCGAGCCGGGCGCAGACGATGGCGGTGGGCGGCAGGCGGAGTGGTTACCGCGCTGCTGGCGGGCGGGGCCATCGGGTACGGGGTCTCCAACCACTCCGGCCATTCGGGAAACGGACAGACGCTCGTTGCCGGGTCGAACGGTTCCAGCTCCACGACGGTCGGCGGCAGCCCTAGCGCCGCCGCGATCGGGCCGGGAGCAGGCCCCACGCCTGAGACGGGACCAGGGGCTTCGGGTTCTGGTTCGTCGGGCGCGGGGTCGTCGTCCGCCATCGTGGGCGAGCCCGGCGCGTTCACTCATATATTCACCCGGACCGACGGGGTCGTCACCATCAGGGGGTTCCTGACCAGCCTGGCCAAGGCTGTGCCGGCAGAGAACATCATGGGGGCGTGCGTGGCCGGCGGGCCGGCGTTTCAAGCCGAGGTCTCCACCGCCGGTATGGTCGGGACCCTGTCGGCTTGGTCCTGGCCGGCCGCAACAACCGGAGGGCGGGCCATCACTGCCACAAGCGGAGAGGTACTCGGTTCGGCCGAGGGCGACCCCGTTGCCGTGGTTGCTGTCGCGTCGTCCCCCAAGGTGGCCAGGGTGCGGGTGGAGTTCGCAGCAGGCGGCTACGACGAGATGACGCCGGTCAAGGGGTGGGCCGCCCTGGCTGTGGTCGTGCCGGTCAACCAGCGTTCCTCGACTGCGAACGAGACGGTTATCGCTACGGCGCAGGCCCTCGGCTCGTCCGGGCAGGTGCTGGCGTCGGCCCAGGTAGGCACCGGGCTCACCCCCATTCCGTCGAGTTGCCGGCCCTGCCCGCCGCCGGTGTCAGCCGGCGGGGCCAAGGAGGGCGGTACCCCGGAGCAGGGCGGCGGTATTTCGCCGGGGGTGTCCTCGTCGCCGACGTCGATCGGTGCCGGTGCCAGCCCGGGCCAGCCGTCCGTCCGCTCCGGATCCGCCCTCGTCTGCGCCGCCCAGGTTGTGCCGACCAGTCCGGCGCTGGTCAAACCGGTTCCCGGGGCGGTACCGGGTGCGTCATCGGGATCGTCGTCAGGATGACGGCCCGGCCGGCGCGGCCGGTGGCGTAGCGGATCGGCCGGGCTGCCAGCATGGAGTTCGTGCAGCCTCGCCCGAGCCGGTGGGGCCAACCGAGCGGGTCGGATCGCTCGCGCCGGTCGGCCGGGTCCGAGAGTTCACGGCGGGCGGGGGAGGGGGCGCGGGGGGTGTCGAGGGCGAGGCGGGTGCGAGGGGCCGGGCGGGTGCGAGGGGCCGGGCGGATGCGAGGGGCCGGGCGGGCGCCCCGACCCCCGGGCCCGGCTCGGACTTCGTCGAGTGCTACACCAACCACTACCGACGGCTGGTCAGGGCGCTGGAACTCGGGGGAGCCGAAGGGGGTACTGCTGAAGAGCTGGCACAGGAGGCGTTCGCCCGTGCCCTGTCCCGGTGGCGGCGGGTCAGCAAAGGCTCCAACCCTCCCGGCTACGTCTACACGACGGCTTTTCGCCTGCTGCAACGCTCACAGCGGCGGTCGGCCCGAACCGCGCTGGTCGCAGCCTCCGAGCCAACCGCCGTCGCCCCCGACCACGACACAACCAGCATGCTGGCCGTGGAGGAACTGCTTGCCCGGATGCCGCCGAAACGCCGGGCTTGCGCTGTCCTGTGCTTTGTCGTCGGCGTTTCCGTCCACGACGCTGGAGAGGCCCTCGGCATCGCGGACGGCACGGTGCGCAAACATCTCGAGGAGGCCCGACGGGACCTCCGGGTGGTCTGGGAACCGGACCCGGAGCGCTAGGCCGCCCGGTCCCGGGCAAGTAACCAATCAGCCGGAAGGAAGCGGGGCGTCGAGGCTGGAGGCAACCAGGTCGGCCAGGTCGGCCATGATCTGCCCCAGCTTGTAATCCTTGGGCGTGTAGACGGCCGCCACCCCGCCCGCGAGCAGTCGGGCCTCGTCCTCCGGTGGGATAATTCCCCCGACCACCAGTGGCACGTCCACGCCGGCGACTCGCAAGCGGTCGCGGACGTCTTCGACCAGGTTCATGTGGCTGCCCGACAGGATCGACAGGCCTACGACGTCGACGTCCTCGTCGCGGGCCACGGCGGCAATCTGCTCTGGCGTCTGCCGGATGCCCTGGTACACCACTTCGAAGCCGGCGTCACGCGCGGCCACCGCGATCTGCTCCGCTCCGTTGCTGTGGCCGTCGAGGCCTGGCTTGGCCACCAGCAGGCGGGGCGGGCCGCCGCGTTTGCCGGCCAGGGCCAAGATCCGCTCGCGGGCCAGGTCGAGGTCGCGGCGAGCGGGGTCCGTCCCGTCGGATGCCGGTTGACTCCGTGCCGGCAGGGTCGCGTCGGGCGGTTCGTTGCCGGCGGGACGGCGCGGCCCAGCGCCGGCCGCCGCGGCGTTTGTTCGGCGGTGGCCCCCCAGGCCGGTGGGCGCCCGGTACTCGCCCCAGACCTGGCGCAGGGCCCCCGCCCACTCACCGGTGGTGCCGCCGGCATGGGCCAGGTCGATGCTTGCCATCATCAGGTTGGCGGAAGGCCCTTTGGCCTCTGCATCCCGCCGCATACCGTCGAGCGCGGCGTTAACGGCCCCGACGTCCCGCGTGTTCCTCCATCGGGTCACGTCCTCCACCAGGAGGGCTTCGACCGCTGGGTCGACCCTCAGGATCGACTCGGTACCTCCGAGGGGCGACACTTCGGTCGTGGTGAATCGATTGACCCCCACGACCACCTGCTCTCCCGATTCGATGCGGCGGGTCCTCTCCGACTGGCTGGCGACCAGACGGGCCTTCATGGTTTCAATGGCCTCGAAGGCGCCGCCCAACGCGAGCAGGTCATCGAGCTCGGCCTGGGCGGCCTCGGTGAGCTCGGCGGTGAGTCGTTCGATGACGTGGGAGCCGTCCAGGATGTCGCCGTATTCCAGCAGGTCGGTTTCGTAGGCCAGGATCTGCTGCATACGCAGTGACCACTGCTGGTCCCACGGTTGGGGAAGGCCCAGGGCCTCGTTCCACGCCGGCAGCTGCACCGCCCGGGCTCGGGCTCGGCGCGACAGGATCACGCCCAGGGCTTCGAGGGCGATCCGGGGAACGTTGTTCTCCGGTTGCTGCTCGGTCAGACCCAGAGAGTTGACCTGGACGCCGTAGCGGAAGCGGCGCAGCTTCGGGTCCTTTACCCCCCACCTCTCGGCGCAGATGCGGTCCCACATGGCGGTGAAGGCGCGCATCTTGCAGGTTTCCTCGACAAAGCGGATGCCGGCGTTGCAGAAGAACGAGATCCGGCCCACCACGGCGGGAAGCTCCTCGGGGTCGAGTTGGCGTGAGTCCCGCACCGCGTCCACTACCCCGATGGCGGTGGCGAGGGAGAAGGCCAGCTCCTGCACGGGCGTGGCTCCGGCTTCCTGGAGGTGGTAGCTGCACACGTTGATGGGGTTCCAGCTCGGGGCGTGGCGAACGGTCCACGCGATGGTGTCGACGGTCAGCCGCCGGCTGGGTTCGGGCGGGAAGATGTAGGTCCCCCGGGAGAGGTACTCCTTGATGATGTCGTTCTGGATGGTGCCGTTCAGCTGGTGTCGCGCCACCCCGGTGGCGTCCGCCCGGGCCACATAGAGGGCCAGCAGCCAGGCCGCCGTAGCGTTGATCGTCATCGAGGTGTTCATCCGGTCCAGCGGGATCCCATCCATCAGATCGGCCATGTGGCCACCGTGCACCACAGGGACGCCGACCTTGCCCACCTCACCCCGTGCCTCAATGGCGTCGGGGTCGTAGCCGGTTTGGGTCGGCAGATCGAAAGCGATCGATAAACCGGTCTGGCCTTTCGCCAGGTTGGTCCGGTACAGCTGGTTCGAAGCCTTGGCGGTCGAATGGCCGGAGTAGGTGCGCATTACCCACGGTCGGTCAGGGATACCGGGCTGAACCATGGACCACATTCTCCCACGGGACGCTCGCACAGGCGCCGGGCTCGACATCTCGATAAAATGAGTGAGCAAGGAGAAGGGGACTTTCACCCCTGGGCTACCTGACGGGTGCCCGATACGCTCGGTGCACCCGTCGAGCCCTTTGCGCCCTGGCGTTTCCGGCGCCGCCGGCACCCGCTACCGTGATCCGGCGATGAGCGATCGATCGGGACCCCTGGCGCTGGTCGGAGGGGCGGAATGGACCGAGGGGTGCGACTTCGACGAGGAGTTGTGGAAGACATCCGGTCGGCCTGAGGTGGTAGTGCTGCCCACGGCTGCCGCCTATGAGCATCCGACCCGAGCGGTCGAGGCGGCCACCAAGTGGTTCGCCGGATTCGGGGCGACGGTGCAGGGCCTCATGGTCCTGAACCGGCGCGACGCCATGGATCCGGGGGCGGCCCGCGCCGTTTCCGGGGCCCGCTTCGTATATCTGGGCGGTGGTTCCCCGATGCACCTCCGTTCTGTGCTCAAGGACACGCCCCTGTGGCAAGCCCTGGCAGATGCCTGGCACAACGGGGCGGTGGTCGCTGGTTCGTCGGCGGGAGCCATGGTTCTCGGCGACCCCATGGTCGACCCCAGGGGCGGAGCGCTCACCCTCGGCCTGGGGCTGGTCGACCACCTCGCCGTGCTGCCGCACTACGACACGTGGTCCGACGAGAAGGCTCATCGCACCGTCCAGCTGGCTACCGGCCACCTGCGTATCGCCGCGGTAGACGAACGGACCGCCCTGATACGCGACCCGGACGGCACGTGGAGAACCGCCGGCGCCGGTGACGTCACGGTTTACGTCGACGGCAGGCCGGCAGGGCTGCACGCCTTGACCAACCGGTGAACTGTCCTTCACCCATCCGGCGCCAATAACCGGAGTAGGGGAGGAACCCGTGGGCCAACGGGTGGGGCTGGTTAAGGGGTCGGTTGCACAGCTCGGTTGAAGTTGCGTCGCTCGCCCGCGGTGCGCCCCGCCCGGGGCGCCCCCGACTCCTGGCCAAGTCCGATGCCGCCCAGCGCCCCGAATCTCTCGCTTTCTGCCCTTGACAGTCGCTCGAACTGGGTCTACAATCGAACATACGTTCGCTGGTGACGTGACACCGGACTCGATGAAGTTCCCCCGCGATGATTCGAGGACGAGATCCGGTGTGCCAACAACTGGCAGAGATCAGAAAGGCGCTGTGCACCTACACGGCAGGGTTCGACCCGGGTGCGCTGTCGTGCGCCGACGCTGAGCGAGTGGTTGACGTGGCGGCGGCCATCGAGGCGGCAGCCGCTGCGCTCAAGGCGGTTGCCGCCACCCGAGCGGCTGAGGGCTCCGGTTGGCGGGACTGCGGGGCCAAGAGCGCGGCGGAGTCGCTGGCCCGCCAGGTCGGCCTGACGCCAGGTGAGGCCCGTCAGGTGCTCGACGTCGGCCGAGCGCTCGGTGAGGCTCCCGAGTTGGCGTCGGCCGCGCTTGAAGGGCGGATCTCGCCCACGCAGGCCGGGATGATCGGGCGGGCGGTCAAAGCCGATCCGCGCGTGGCGGGCCGTCTGGTGGAGGGGGCAGGCCGTCTCAGTATCGGTGAATTACGTGATGAGATCGCCCGGACCCGAGCGGCCGCCTCAGATCTGGAGGCCCGCTACGAGGGAATTCGGCGCCGGCGGAGGCTGCGGGCATGGACCGATCCCGAAGGGGTGTGGCACCTCAATGCCGTCGGGCCGCCCGACGCCGGAGCTCAGATCATGGCGGCCGTCGATGCCCGGCGAGATCGACAGTTCCGCCGGTGCCGGGCGATCGGGGTCCGAGAGCACCCCGATCTCTACGCCTTCGATGCCCTGCACGATCTGGCGCTTCAAGCCACCAGCAGCCCAGGAATGGATGAAAGCGCCCGTGCCGCCGACTCAACGCGGCCAGATAACGACGAACCTTCCCGGAGCGCCGGCGGCGGTGACCTGGCTCATTTGGCCAATCAGGTCGATAGTCCGTGCGCCCCGCCCCCTGCGGCGAGGAGTGCAGGTGAGCTTGACCTGTTCGGCTACCGCTCCGGGATCGAGAGGGGCGGGCCCTCGGGCTCTGGCGGGGAAGTGCCGGCCCGGGACAGTCGCCCCGTACCTGACGGCCAGGCTTCGACGAGCGGGCATCGGCGGTTCATCGGCGCGGCCGACCAGAACGGCGATCACTCCGCCGCCGGCCCAGAATCACCAGGCCGGTCCGATCGAGCCTCACAGGGAGGAGCGGCGCTGGCCCGCCACTCGCGACCTGTCGGCGCCGAGACCGCCTCCCACCTTTCCCCGCCTGCGGCCCAAGGCACACGAGGAAGAGGCAAAGGAAGATCGCGCAAGCGGACCCGGCTCGGCGCCCCAGTGAAACTGCTGTTGCGGGTGGACTATGACACCTGGCTTCGAGGCCTCGTTCTCGAGGGCGAGACGTGTGAGCTGGCCGGCTACGGACCGATTCCGGTGTCGGTGGCCCGCCAACTGGTGACCACCGGCGACGCTTTCGTCGCCGCCATCTTGACCAAAGGCAAATCCGTGGTGGGTGTGGCCCACCTCGGCCGCGCCCCCAATGTCTACCAACGCAGCGCCCTCGAGTGGCTCTACCCCACCTGCGCGGCCGCCGGCTGTGTTGCGCGGGTGCATCTCGAAGCGGACCATCGCATCGACTGGGTCAAGACCCACATCACCGTGTTCGATCACCTAGACCTGCTGTGTTCGCATCATCACCGGCTCAAGACCACCGCTAACTGGGCCCTAGCGGCCGGCGAGGGTAAACGCCCCTTCGTGCCGCCAGAGGATCCTCGCCACCCGAGACGCGGCGACAGTTCCAATCGACCCAGCCGATCCAGCCGATCCAGCTGAGCCGGCAAGGGCCATCATGACCGCGGCACGGTTGCCGGTTGTCCCCAGTTGTCCCCGGCCGTCCCCGGCGAGAGAGCAGCCCGTAGCCGGCTCTCGGCCGCGGGGCGCCCGAGAGCGAGGGCGCCAGCCGTCGAAGCCCTTCGCCACCGACGCGCCGGCGCAACTCCTTGCCACCGACGCCTTGGCGACCGCCGGCGTAGCTCTTCGCCGACCGGCCGGACGCCGGACGATTCAGTGGCCGGCCGGTGGCTGCGCGGCGCCGGCCGCCGGGTTCCTGATGGCAGGCGACCGACGGGCTGCTGAAGCTCCGGCCGCCGGGTTCCCGCCGGCGATGTCTACTCGGCCTCGGTCACGGTAACGGATTCGATCGTGACCGTTTCCTTCGGATTGCCTGAGGAGGTTCCAATGGTGTCGATGGCCGCGACCACGTCGAGACCCTTGATCACTTTGCCAAACAGCGAATACTGCGGGGGAAGGCGCATTCCGTCCTTGCCGCTGATGATGAAGAACTGGCTCCCGTTGGTATCGGGGCCGGCGTTGGCCATCGCCAATGAGCCGAGCTCGTAGCGCCCGGGGGCAGGCAGCTCGTCGGCGAACCGGTAGCCCGGACCACCCCGGCCGGTACCGGTGGGATCGCCGCCCTGCAGGACGAAACCCGGGATGATGCGATGAAAGACGATGCCCTCGAAGTAGTGGTAGCGAGCGAGGAAGACGAAGTTGTTGACCGTGGCCGGCGCAGCGACGGGGTCAAGGGCGATCGTCATCGTGCCCTTGGATGTGACCATCTCGGCCGTGTAGCGCTTCTGGGCGTCGATGCCCATCGGAGGCGGACCGTCGAACTCCTGCGTCTTCGGGCTAGTGCCATCGGCCGCGGGATACGGGCTGGGCATCAGGTTGTCTCCTTTGTGGAGTGGGGCCGGCGATGGTGGGCCGCGGCCGGTGTGGGGGGAGGGGCAGAACGGGTGTCGGACAATGCCAGGACCGGCATCGGGGACGGGGCAGTCGGTGCGCCGGCGGGAGGAGACTCAGGACTCGGAGATATTTACCTTCAGGATCTTGTGATAAACGGTGGGCGTGCCGGACTGCGACCCGTCGGCGTTGATCTTGTCGATGACGCTAATCCCCGAGACGACCCGACCGAAAACGCTGTAGGCGGCGCTGAGACTGGCCCCTCCGCCGGGAGCCACGATGAAGATCTGGCTGCCGTTGGTGTTCGCGCCGGAGTTCGCCATGGCCACCGTGCCGGTGGTGTAGGCCGCGGCGCTCGCCGGCAGCTCGTCCTTGAACTCGTAGCCCGGCCCGCCCTCTCCGGTCCCCGTGGGATCGCCCACTTGACTCACGAACCCCGGAATGACCCGATGGAAGGTGATGCCGTCGTAGAAGTGGTAGCCGGAGAGGAAGATGAAGTTGTTGACGGTCACGGGGGCGTACTTGGGCTGCAGCTCGATGGTGAACGGACCCGCATCCGTGGTCACCGTAGCCATGTAGGTCTTTGATGCGTTGATGCAGAAGGGAGGAGCAGACGAGAACTTGGTGTACCTCGGGGACGACCCGTTGAGCTTGGGGAACGGCACGTGGGCCGGGGCCGGCACGATCGAGACCTGTAGACCCGATGCCGGCTTGGCGCCCGTGCCCGCGGCCCCCCCCGCCGGGGTGTTGCATTGCGGGCTCACGGCCGGAGCGGTTCGGGCCGTCAGGCCGGCGCTCAAGGGGAGAGTGGTCGTCGGCCCGGGAGTGGTGGTCGATGGAGCGACCGTCGTGGAGGCGTTGGAAGGGGCGACCGTCGTCGAGGAGCTCGATTTCGCCAGGGTGGTCGAGGCGGAAGAGGAGGTATTGGTCTTTTTGGAACTGCCCTTGCTGCCGGTGTAGATGGCAAGGGCGATCGCCACGGCCACGACCACGACGATTATCGGAACGGTCCGTCGCCAGCGGCGCCGCTTCACCTGAGCGCGCTGAAGCTGAGCCATCCGGGCACTCCGGTTGGCTTTCTGGCGAGCTCGCTTGTCGGAAGGCACGGCCGAACAAGCTAGCCGCCACCCTGTCGCCCCGGAAGGCGGCCCGGGGCTCGGATCCGGGCCGGACGAGGGTCGTTGATGACCGGCCACCGGACCGCCGGGGCCCCGCTACGCCTCACAACGGGTCAACAACGGCGAATGAGGAATACCAGAGGAATACCAGCAGGGCGGTTCGAGCCTCACTGGTACCTTGGGAGGCCGTGGCGTTGGTGGTGATGAAGTTCGGAGGCACGTCCGTCGGCGATGGCGACCGCATGCGTAACGTCGCCGACTACATCGCGCGAACGGTCCGCCGGGGCAATCAAGTGGTGGTCGCGGTGTCGGCCATGGGCAAGGAGACCGACGACCTCCTCCATCTGGCGTCTACCGTGTCCAACACCCATCCCGGCCGCGAAATGGACATGTTGATCACGAGCGGCGAGCGCAAGGCGATGGCCCTGCTGTGCATGGCTCTGCATGACCTTGGTGTCCCGGCCGACAGCTTCACCGGCAGCCAGGCCGGCATCCTGACCGACACGGAGCACACCAAGGCCAAGATCCTCGAGGTCAAGGCCGACCGCCTCCGGGAGGCCCTGGCCAAAGGCCGGGTGCCCGTGGTCGGCGGAGCCCAGGGGGTGTCGACCGATAACGACATAACGTTCCTTGGCCGGGGCGGGACCGACACCACCGCGGTGGCCCTGGCTCAGGCCCTGGGAGCCGACGCCTGCGAGATCTACACCGACGTGTCGGGGGTGTTCACCGCGGATCCCCGGGTGGTCCCCGAGGCTCGGAGGCTCAAGCGGATCAACTTCGAGGAAATGTTGGAGATGTGCGCATCCGGCTGTCCCAAGCCGGCCATGCGGTCCGTGGAGTTCGCTCGCAACCATGGAGTGCGGCTTCACGTTCGCTCGGCGTTCACGTGGGAGCCGGGCACCTGGATCGAGGAGGAAGACCCCGAAGTGGAGCAGGCCATCATCTCAGCCGTGACCTCGGACAGCTCCGAGGCCAAGGTGACCGTCGCCGGGGTGCCGGACCAGCCAGGGATCGCGGCCAGGCTGTTCCGGGCCCTCGCCGACCGTTCGATCAATGTCGACATGATCGAGCAGAACATCTCGCTCGCCGGCGGTACGACCGACATCTCCTTCACCGTGCCCAACGAGGACATCGCCACCGCCGAGGAGATCAGCCTGGCCCTGAAACCCGAGCTTGGTGCATCTCAGATCCTGGCCGACCGGGGGATCGCCACGGTCTCCATCGTAGGGGCCGGCATGAAGACCCACCCCGGGGTGTCGGCGACCATGTTCGAGACCCTGGCCCGGGAGGGGATCAACATCGAGATGATCTCAACGTCGTCGATCCGCCTCACGTGCGTCGTCCGGGCTTCGGTGGCCGACCGGGCGGTCGTAGCCCTCCACCAGGCGTTCAAGCTGGAGGGTGAGTAAGTGGTCTCAGTGGGAATCTATGGAGCGACCGGGCAGGTGGGCTCGGTCATGCGGGTGGTGCTCGAAACCCGCCGTTTTCCGTGCTCGCAGCTGCGGTTGTTCGCCAGCGCCCGGTCGGCGGGCCGTCAGCTGGATGGCGTCACAGTGGAGGATGTGGCCACCGCCGACCACCGAGGCGTGGACGTGGCTCTTTTCTCCATGGGTGCCTCTGCCTCCCGGGAGTTCGCGGAAAAAGTGGCCGCTACCGGCGCCACCGTCGTCGACAACTCCTCAGCGTGGCGCATGGACCCCGACTGCCCGCTCGTGGTCCCCGAGGTCAATGCCGCGGCCCTGGACACCATGCCCAAAGGCATCGTGGCCAACCCGAACTGCACCACCATGGTTTGCATGCCCGTGCTGGCGCCCCTGCACGCCGAGGCCGGCCTGGAGCGCATGGTGGCATCGACGTACCAGGCCGTTTCCGGGGCCGGCCTGGCCGGCACGGCCGAGCTGGAAGAGCAGGTGCGGTCCCTCGGCGACAAAGCCCCGGCCCTGGCCTTCGACGGAGCGGCCCTGGAGTTCCCGCCCCTTCACGCTTTCCCGGCCCCGGTCGCCTACAACGTGGTGCCCCACGCCGGGACCTTTGATGGCGACGAGACCACCGAAGAGCTGAAATTCCGCAACGAGAGTCGCAAGATCCTCGGCATCCCCGAGCTGGCGGTGTCAGTCACGTGCGTCCGGGTACCCGTTTTCACTGGCCATTCGCTCAGCCTCAACTTGACCTTTAGAGATGCCATCACCGCGGGCCGAGCTCTGGAGTTGCTCAGAGCGGCACCGGGAGTCGAGGTAGTCGACGTCCCCACCCCGCTCCACAGCGCCGGAGGCGACACCTGCCTGGTGGGCCGGGTTCGAGCCGACGCCAGCGACCCGGACGGCCGCGGCCTGACTCTTTTCGTAGTAGGGGACAACCTGCGCAAGGGCGCGGCCCTCAACGCCGTCCAGATAGCGGAGGCGCTGGTCGAGCGGGGAATCGTCAGCGGGGACTGAGCCCGCCAACCGTCAGGTATGACGCGTTTTTCCCCAACCCCCGCTCAACTGAAAATCAAGTTAGCGCGGTAAATCCCCTCAAACTCCCCTAAAAGCCCCTTTCCCTATAAAGGCCCCGGGAATTCGTTCTGTACCCTACGGGTCGGGCGAAGGGGCAAACCGATCGCCTTTGGGTCCGGCCGCGGCCGGCAGAGACGAATGGGAGAACTCCCTTGAAGGGGATCAGACTCGAATCGGTTGGATGGTTGCGGCGCGGCGCGCCGCGGGCGAGGCGCCGGGCACCGGCTCCTGGGGTGTGGCGGGGGGCCGCAGCCGCCACTTTGGCGGCGGGAACGGTGCTCACCGTGCTCGTGACGACGGCGACTTCGGCGTCGGCGTCGACAGGGACGGCTGCCAGCTCCGTGACTCCGGCCGTCTTCGACGCTCAGACCGGCGTCGCTTGGGCCGGCAGCGAAGTGACGGGGGCTGAGGCCTACAATACGGCCGCAGTTGCGGGGGCGGGCACGACCACACCGACCGGGACGGTGACCTACAACTTCTTCCCGGGCGACAGCTGCCTGGCGCCGGCCACCAGTGTCCAGACCGTCACCCTCGCCACCGACGGCACCGTGCCCAACTCGGCGGCGACGAGCCAGCTCGGGGCCGGCTCCTACAGCTACCAGGACGTGTACTCCGGCGACGGTAACTACGCCTCGTCGGCCGGGAACTGCCAGCCCTTCACGGTCGCGAAAATCGGCGGGTCGACGGCGGTAACGATCCTCGACGCGGCCACCAAGGCCGCGTGGTCGGGCGCAGAGACGCCGGGTGCGGCGGCCTACCAGGGGACCTTGGTCAGCTCGACCCCCGGGTTCATCCCGACCGGGACAGTCACCATCGACCTCCTTTCGGGCGGGTGCGCCGGCACGATGATCCAGGCCCAGACCTTGACCCTCAACCCCGACGGCACGACGCCCAACTCGGCGACGACGGGTCCCCTAGCAGCGGGGAACTACTGCTACCAGACGTGGTACTCGGGCGACAGCAACTACAACCCCTCGGCCACCTACTGGGCGTTGGAGGCGTTCAAGGTCACGGGTCCAACTGCGGCCGTTGACGACGCGTCCACCCAGGCCGCCTGGTCGGGAGGCGAGACCGGCGGCTCCTCGGCTTACGCCACATCCACCCTTGTCGGTGCCGGCACCACCACCCCGACGGGCACCGTGACCTACAGCCTGTTCGACAATCAGACGTGCGCCGGGTCGGCGACCGCTAGCTGGCCGGTTTCGGTCAACGCCGACGGGACCGTGCCGAACTCTCCGGCCACGGGGCCACTGGCCGGCGGCTCGTACTCGTATCAGGTCTCGTACTCGGGCGATGGCACCACCCCGGCGTCGACCGCCGGTTGTGAGCCGTTTACGGTCGTACCCGCGTTGTCGACGACAACGGGAGCCGTTTACGACGGGTCCACCCATGCGGCCTGGTCGGGCGGCGAGACGGGCGGGGTCACGGCTTACGCCACGTCCACGGTTGTCGGCACCGGCGCGACCACGCCGACGGGCACCGTGACCTACACCCTCTTCGACAATCAGACGTGCGCCGGGTCGGCGACCGCTAGCTGGCCGGTTTCGGTCAACGCCGACGGGACCGTGCCGAACTCTCCGGCCACGGCGCCGCTAACCGCCGGCTCGCACGCGTATCAGGTCTCGTACTCGGGCGACGGCATCTACCCGGCGTCGACCGCCGGCTGTGAGCCGTTCACGGTCGCACCCGCGGCATCGACGACAGCCGGAGCCGTTTACGACCAGTCCACCCATGCGGCCTGGTCGGGCGGCGAGACGGGCGGGGCCTCGGCTTACGCCACCTCCACGGTTGTCGGCACCGGCCCGATCACGCCGACCGGTTCCGTGACCTACAGCCTTTTCGACAATCAGACGTGCGCCGGGTCGGCGACCGCTAGCTGGCCGGTTTCGGTCAACGCCGACGGGACCGTGCCGAACTCTCCGGCCACGGCGCCGCTAACCGCCGGCTCGCATGCGTATCAGGTCTCGTACTCGGGCGACGGCATCTACCCGGCGTCGACCGCCGGCTGTGAGCCGTTCACGGTCGCACCCGCGTTGTCCACGACAGGCGCAGCCGTTTACGACGGGTCCACCCATGCGGCCTGGTCGGGCAACGAGACCGCCGGCGCCTCGGCTTACGAGACGGCGACGGTTACCGGTGGAGTGGTCACCCCGACCGGCACTGTGACCTACAGACTGTTCCACAATCAGACGTGCACTTTGCCGGCGGCTGCCACCTGGCCGGTTTCGGTCAGCACCGACGGGACCGTGCCGAACTCTCCTGGGACGGGGGCGCTCGCCGCCGGTTCGTACTCGTATCAGGCCTCGTATTCAGGCGACCCCACGTACGCTTCGTCGACCGGAGCATGCAAGCCTTTCACCGTTCTGACACCGGCACGGGTAACCGGCCACGAGTCGGCCCAACCCGGCTCGGGTGCCGAGGTGCAGCGGGGTGAGGCCATCACCTACTCGGTCACCGCCAGCAACGCCGGGCAAGCCAGCGCTGGGTCGGTCACGATCACCGACACCACGCCGGCCGGCACGAGCTACATCGCGAATTCGGCCCGCTGCCCGGTCGGGATCACGGGCTGC
The DNA here is from genome assembly GCA_963783945.1 of uncultured Actinomycetota bacterium. Taxonomy (GTDB): domain Bacteria; phylum Actinomycetota; class Acidimicrobiia; order Acidimicrobiales; family Palsa-688; genus CAWAPS01. The sequence goes on along the minus strand of CAWAPS010000002.1, from coordinate 161,213 downwards.
GTCCACACGAGGGCAGTGGCAGGTGGCCGTACCCAGATCACATGGGTGTTCCCGCTGAAGGGCGGCGCCGTGGCCGGGGTGTCGTTCCGGGTGATCGTCACCTCGTTGTCCGCGGCGAGCACGTCGATTACCAACTCCGCAGTGGTGAATGGCGTGGGCACCAACGTGGTCACGGAATATGCCGTTTATCCGTCCATCCATCTATCCGTGACTGCGTCACCGGTGCCCGTCATCGTCCACCGGTCGACGGGCCACGTCGCCCGGGGCCAGGTGATCTCCTACACCATTCATTGGAGCAACACGGGAAGTGCTGACGCCAAGAACGCCACGGTGACCGACATCATCCCGGTGGGCACCACCTACCGGCCCGGATCCGTCCGGGAGGGTGGCCGGCTCCAGGGGCGGGTTCTGGTGTGGTCTGGGCTCTACTTCCCAGCCGGCCGGTCGGGCGTGCTGACTTTCCAGGTGACAGCCAACCGCGGTGACCGGGCGGGGACCCACATCGTCGACCTGGCCCGGGTTTCCTCGCAGGTCCGCCTGCTGCCCACCCTGCCCCATCCGGCGGGGTCCCGGGCGCCCGGAGCGGTCGCATACATCACCCCGGCTCTCTCGGCGACGTCCAACCAGACGGTCCACATCGTGGTCTCCTGATCCACTAAGGGGGGCAGGGGCCGCCTCGAGGGCTGACCACCCTCGCCCCACCGGGCGCTACGCCCGGTGGGGCCAGGCGGCCCTCCGGCCCCGGTCACCCGCCGACCTCGGCCAGCCTCTCCCAACGGTCACACCGGCGTGACACAGTGGGCGGCGTGACCTGTTCGGGAAGCTCAGCTCCTGCGGGCCCGGCCGACCCCGTGGAGGCGGTAGAGGCGGCGGCCCGCGCCGCCGGCGTTTCCGTGCGGACCCTCGAAACCCTCGAGGAGCTCGGGCGGGTGGACGCCTTGTTCGCGGCCATCTGGGGTTCGGCCGGCCAACAGGTAGCCATGCCGGTCAATCTCTTACGGGCTCTGATCCATTCGGGCAATTATGTGTCCGGGGCGTGGCGGGACGGGGAACTGGTGGGGGCGGCCGTGGCCTTTCTGGGCCGGCGGGACGGAGTGAGCGAGCTGCACTCCCACGTCGCCGGGGTGGCCCGGAGCGAGCAGGGGTCGGGTGTCGGGTACGCCATAAAGCTCCACCAGCGGGCCTGGGCGGGGCGGCGGGGTTTGGCCCGGGTGGTTTGGACCTACGACCCGCTGGTCCGCCGTAACGGCTGGTTCAACGTGGTGAAGCTGGGCGCCCGGGCCGTGGCCTACTACCCCAACCTCTACGGGGTGATGGAGGACGAGCTGAATGGTACGGACGAAACGGATCGGTGCCTGGTGTCGTGGGACGTCGGCCCGGGTGGTCCGCCCGGCGCCACCGGTGAGACGGGGCCGGCCCCGGCACGGGCGCCCGCCCGTATGCTCGCGATCGCCGAAACGGGGGGGCCGGTCGTCCTCGACGGCGACGCGCCCGACCGGCCAGGGGTAGCCGCCGTTCTGTGCCAGGTTCCCGACGACATAGTCGCTGTCCGCCACTGCGATCCGGACATGGCGCGGGCGTGGAGGTTGGCCCTCCGGGAGTCGATGGGCCAGGCCATGGGCGCGGGCTTCGAGGTGACAGGCATGACTGCCGACGGCAGCTATCTGCTCGGGCGAGGGCCGTCATGAGACCGTCATGAAGATCGAGGCCGTCGAGCTGCGCCGGGTCCGGCTCCCCCTGAAATCTCCGTTCCGGACCTCATTCGGCACCGAGAGCACCCGTGACATCCTCCTGGTCGAGGTGATAGGACCGGAGTCCCGGGGCTGGGGAGAATGCGTCGCCATGTCGGAGCCGCTGTACTCGCCGGAGTACGTCGACGGGGCTCACGCCGTCATGAGAGACCACCTGCTTCCCCGGTTGGTCGCGCTGTCCCCGGCGCCGGAGCCCGAATCGGTCGGTCCGGCGCTCAGCGCGGTGAAGGGTCATCCCATGGCCAAAGCGGCGGTCGAGATGGCGATCCTCGACGGGGAGCTGAGGACTCGGGGCGAGTCGCTCGGGGCCTGCCTGGGGGCGGTGCGAGAGTCAGTGCCGTGTGGCGTGTCGGTGGGGATCATGGACTCGATCCCGGAGCTGCTCGACGCGGTCGCTGCCTACCTGGACCAGGGCTACTTGAGGATCAAGCTCAAGATCGAGCCGGGCTGGGACGTTTTACCGGTACGGGCCGTGCGCGAGCGCTTCGGCGAGGCGGTGATGCTTCAGGTCGACGCCAACGCGGCTTACACCCTGGCCGACGCCGGGCACCTCGGAGAGCTCGACCCGTTCGGGCTGGTGCTGATCGAGCAACCGCTGGCGGAGGACGACGTGGCCGGTCACGCCGTTCTCGCCGGCCGGATAGAGACCCCGGTCTGCCTGGACGAGTCGATCACTTCGGCGTCGGCCGCGGTGGATGCCATCGACCGGGGCGCCTGCTCCGTCGTCAACATCAAGGCCGGCCGGGTCGGGGGATACCTCGAAGCCGTCCGGGTCCACGACGTGTGCGCCGCCCGCGGCGTGCCCGTGTGGTGCGGCGGGATGCTCGAGACCGGGCTGGGCCGGGCGGCCAACGTGGCCCTCGCCGCCCTGCCCGGCTTCACCCTGCCTGGCGACACTTCGGCTTCTGACCGGTACTGGCACCGCGACCTCACCGAGCCTTTCGTGCTCGAGGAGGGTCACCTCCGGGTTCCCACCTCACCAGGTCTCGGGGTCCGGCCCGATCCCGCCGTTCTCGCCGAGGTGACCGCGTCGGTCGAGGTCATCCGGTGGGGCAGCTGATGGCATCCGGCCGATCCCCATTAGCCTCTGCGCCATGCAGATAGAGGGATGTTCAGCTGTCGTCACAGGGGGGGCGTCCGGGCTGGGCGCCGCCACGGCCCGTTTGCTCGCCGACCGGGGCGCCAAGGTAGTGGTGCTCGACATGAGCGACGACAAGGGCGAGGCCGTAGCCAGAGACATCGGCGGCGTCTTCGTTCACGCCGACGTGACCAATACCGAAGAGGTGATCGCCGCGATCGAGGCGGCCAAGGAGCTGGGACCGCTCCGCGTTCTCCTGAACGGTGCGGGTATAGGCGGGGCTATTCGCACCGTCGGCCGCGACGGCAGCTACGAGTCGGCTCACGACCTGAACCAGTTCATCAAGGTGGTCTCGGTCAACCTCATAGGCACGTTCAACTGCCTGCGCCTGGCGGCGTCGGCCATGAGCCTGACCGAGCCCCTGGCCGACGGCGAGCGCGGCGCCATCGTGAACACCGCGTCGCTTGCTGCCTTCGACGGACAGATCGGCCAGGCGGCCTACTCGGCGTCCAAAGGCGGGATCGTCGGCATGACCCTACCTGTAGCCCGCGACCTCGCCGTTGTCGGTGTCCGTTGCAACACGATCGCGCCCGGCATCATCGACACCCCGATCTACGGGTCGGGCCCGGAGTCGGAAGCGTTCAAGCAGAAGCTCAAGCGGGACGTGGTCTTCCCTGACCGGCTCGGCACACCGGAGGAATTCGCCAGCCTGGCCCTGGAGCTGTTCACCAACAGCTACATGAACGGCGAGACCATCCGCATCGACGCGGCTGCCCGCCTGCAACCGAAATAGCCCGTGGCAACGGTCGAATACGCCACGAAAGGTCACGTGGCCGTCATCACCATCAATCGACCCGGAGCGCGAAACGCGGTGAACGGTGAGGTTGCGAGCGGCATAGAAGAGGCCGTCGACCGGCTCGAGGCCGATGACGCGTTGTGGATCGGGATCCTGACCGGGGTGCCCCCGGTTTTCTCGGCTGGGGCCGACCTGAAGGCGGTCAACGCCGGGCGGTCCGCCGAGCTGACAACCGAGCGAGGCGGTTTCGCCGGCTTCGTCGCCCGCGAGCGCACCAAGCCGGTCATCGCGGCGGTGGACGGTCCGGCTCTGGCCGGAGGAACCGAAATAGCTCTGGCATGCGATCTCATCGTGGCCTCCACCTCCGCCGCGTTTGGCATACCGGAGGTGAAAAGGTGCCTGGTGGCGGGAGGAGGCGGCCTTTTCCGTCTGCCGAGAACCGTGCCGTTCAACGTGGCCATGGAGATGGCCCTTACGGGTGACCCGATCGACGCCGCCCGGGCCTACCACTTCGGCCTGGTCAACCAGCTGTGTGATCCGGGGGAAGCGCTGCGCACGGCCCAGGAGCTAGCGGGCCGGATCCAGGCGTCCGCTCCCCTCGCCGTGCGAGCGTCGCGCTCGGTCATGCGGGCCGCTATCACCGAGGACGAGACCACTGGCTGGCGGCTGTCGGCAGAGGCCCTCGGCCGGGTCATGCGCAGCGAGGATCTCCAGGAGGGCCTCACCGCATTCATCGAGAAGCGTCCCCCCGTCTGGACGGGCAGGTAAAAGGTGGCCGATAGCTCCGCCCTGGCTCTGACGGCCCAACTCGTCGAGGTGTGGGACGCCCTCGGTTCGCTCGGGACGGAGCTGAGCGACCGGGATTGGGCCCGCGCCACCTCCTGTCCCGGATGGCCGGTCTCGGCCCATTACGCCCACATCGTCGGCACCGAGTCCATGCTGCTCGGCCGGCCCGACCCCGCCCCCGACCCCGAGCCGGGCCCCGCCGACCACGTTCACAACGACATCGCGGTGTTCAACGAGAGATGGATAACCGCCTTGCAGAGTGAAACCCGCGGCGAGGTCCTCGGACGGCTGGCCGAAGTAGCGGCGGCGAGGACGGCGGCGCTGGAGGCCATGACGGACGCCGATTTCTCCGCACCATCCTGGACTCCGGTCGGCCAGGCCGATTACCGGCGCTTCATGCAGGTGCGGGTATTCGACTGCTGGGTGCACGAACAGGACGTCCGCCACGCCGTCGGCCGGCCGGGCCACGAGCGAGGCCCGGCCGCCGAGCAGTCGGTTGACGAGGTCGTCCGGGCCATCGGATTCATCGTGGGGAAGAAGGCCGGAGCGCCCGAGGGCTCATCGCTACTGATCGAGCTGAGCGGGCCGGTCCGGCGGGACATCCGGGTGGCGGTTGCGGGAGGGCGAGCGCGCGTCGTAGACGACCTCGAGGCCAGTCCGACCGCGTCGCTGGCGCTGTCGTCAACCGCCTTCACCCGCCTGGCGTGCGGTCGCGTCGATCCGGAATCCGTGATTGCCGGAAGCTTCGGCGGGGTGCACGTGGCGGGCGATGCCGAGCTGGCTCAGCGGGTGGTTTCCAACCTGGCGTTCACGATCTGACCTTCCTCCCCTCCTGGGTCGCGGAGCTACTCCGACCCCCGGCTACCAGCGTCCGCAGGCGGACCAGAACCAGGCGTGGTGGCCTCTGAACCGGCAGCGCTGATGCAATGACGATGCTGCCAGCTCCGGCACGAACTTGGCGGCGTCGACCGTACCGACGCCGGACGCCAGGTCGTAGCCCGGTGCCGCGGTGGCGCCCTTGACGGTCACCGTTTTGCCGCCCTGGACGAACGCCACGGTGTTGTTGCCCGTCGTGATATCCACGATCCCGGGAGCACCGGCGGATGCCAGGGAGTACAGGGTCGGATTGATCAACCCGAGGCCGTGGCGGGCCACCTGATCGGCCAGGGCGACCACGCCGGCGAACAACGGGGTCGACTCACTGGTCCCGCAGGTAATGAACCATCCCGTCCCGGCTGCCGGGAAACTCCGGTAGATCTCGACGGCGGTGGCGCAGCCCGCGCTCATGGATACATCGGGCACGCCGCGTGAAGCGCCGACCACGCCGGCCACGGAGCTCTGGTAGGCCGGGCGGGGAAAGAACACGGACTTGCCTCCGCCGCCGGCCAGGGCGATCGGCACCTTCTCACCCAAATTGTGCGCGACGGCGGCGTTGTTGGTGTCGTTCCACACGGTGTCGGGGGCGGTGCGGTTGCCGGTCGAGTCGAGTCGCACGTTGGTGCCGCCCACCCCGGTTACCAGCGGATCGCTCGGCGGCCAGGCCGTCACCGGGGACGAGGAAAGGGTGCCCGCGGCGTTCACTACCCCGCTCGCACCCTGGTCACCGGATGATGCCAGCACGGTTACCCCGTGGTGGGAGGCGTTGATGAAGGCACTCCGCAGCGGCTGCAGAGCCGGGAGACCGGGAAATGTCTGCTCGGTCGTCTGGAAGCTCTGGCTGATCACCGACGCCAGGTGGTGGTTGATCACGTAGTTCTCGGCCGCCACGATCTCGCTGAACCCGACCGCGCCCACCGTCTCGGCGACCGGGGTCAGCACCAGCAGGATCCGGGCGCCCGGCGCCATGACGTGAGCCCACTCGACGTCGAGGGTGGTCTCGCCGGCCCAGCCGGCCATGGTCGCGTCGTTGGGGTCGAACGGCGGGACCGGGCCCACCGGCTCGATCACTTTCAGCCGGGCCTTCGGCAGATGGAAGGCCCGGTCAAAGGTGGCCAGGTCGGCGGCGATGGTCGGCGACCCGAAGGCGTCGACGATGGCGATCGTCTGACCGGCGCCGTCCACCCCGCGCCGGAACAGGCGAGTCAGGTCGTAGGCCCGCTGCATCTGGGCCGGTTGGTAGCAGGCGACCGAGAACTGGGCTTCGCATTGAGCTGTCGTGAGCGGAGCTCCCGGTGACGCCAGCGCAGAGATCATGGCCGGCTCGATGCCGACGTCGGGAAGGGCGGAAGCGGCAGTCGCGCCCGCTCCCGGTAAAAAAGTGCACGTCAATACCACTGCCGCCGCAACGGCGGCCCAACGCCCTGGCCGCATGGCCGCGAAGCTACTCGCGTCGCTGTTACCTTTCGCGCAGTTCTGCCGGATTTTCCGGGAAAAGGACGGGAGACTTAGCCGCACGGCTACCGCTTCTCTCTCTGGGCCTCGGCTATCCGGGCCGACAAGCCGCGATCCAGCCGCTGCTGGACCGCCGCCGACAGCCCGGGGGCCAGGGCGCCGAGGGCGGCGCCGACGCGCAGCACGAGTGGGGCCACGGTTATTTCGGCCCGGTTGGTTTCCACCGCTCGGATGACCGCGTCGGTGACCCGTTTCGGCCGGACCGCTCCGACCCCGGGAGGCAGGGAAATGCCCGTGTCGGCGAACATGCCGCCGTCGCGCACGAAGCTGGGAGATACGACCGAGCAGCCGATCCCGCTGCCCTGCAGGTCGCAGCGCAACCCCAGGGCGAACCCCCTGAGCCCGAACTTGGTGGCCGAGTACATCGACGAGGCAGGGGACGCCACCTTTCCCGACAACGAGGAGACGAAGACGAAGTGGCCCGACCCCCGGGTCCGGAACCGGGGGAGCAGCGCTCGGGTCAGGGCTATGGGACTGCCCAGGTTGACCTCGAGGACGCGGTCTATCTGGGCCTGATCCAGATCCGCCAGGTCTCCACTCCCGGGGAGGGCGGCGTTGGCCACCAGGATGTCGAGCTCCCCGGCCTCGTCGAGCAGCCGGGCCACCTCTCCCGCTTGCGAGAGGTCGGCAGGGACGGCCCGCCCGCCCACCAGGGCGGCGACGGCCTGTAATGGCTCGGGGCGGCGGCCACTGACTACCACCAGGCAGCCGCGCTCGGCCAGGGCGACGGCGACGGCCCGGCCCAGACCGCCACTGGCTCCGGTTACCAGGGCCCGGGCCCCGCGGAGCTCGGTCATTGTCGGCGGGTCGGCATCATGCCCCGGGGGACGCCGACCGCTCGGGGGACGGAACGAGGAAGCGGCCGATGACCGGGAGCTCCCAGAACGACTCGGCTCGGGCCACGGCGATGGCCACCTCGAAGAGGTTCTCGGGCGCGTCGTAGACCGCGTAGCGGGGCTGCCAGTCCGGGTCGAACTTGGCGTTGAACTTCCAGAGCGACTCGATCTGCATCGAGTCACCCATGCGCCGCAGGGCCCAGGCCTGAACCTTCTGGGCCAGCCCCTCGCCCGCCTCACCGGCCAGTACGGCCCGCATGGTGGCGAAGTTGAGGCCGAGGCCGTCGCCGCCCCGAGCTTTCAGTTCCTTGATGGTCTCGACCACCGCGAAGTCGATCAGCCCGTTCGGGTGGTCTCCGTCGTCGCGCCTCATGAGATCGAGCGAGTAGCCGCCGATGCCGGGCGCGGGCACGTACTGGCAAAAGGCCACGGCCGGCCCGAGGGCCCCGTCGGGCGAATCGGGAGGCGCCGGCCCGTGTACCACCGCGATCAGCAGGCCGGCGTCATCGGGGTCGAACGCCCGGCCCAGAGTCATGGAGAATCCCCGTTCGACCTCGCCCCGGCGGCTCTTGGTCATCACGGTGGTCAGCTCCCGCCGCAGGCCCGGCGACAGGTCGGCAGGGTCGTGGAAGCTGATGCGGTAGCCGTACTTGGCGATGCGGTTGACCGCCTGTCGCAGCCCTTTGAACCGGCCCCCCTCCAGGGTGAAGCGGGCGGCGCGCACGACTCCCTCATCACCAACGTAGAGGTCGTGCATGCCCGTGGATCGGTAGATGGGAAGCCACTCCTCGCCGGCGCCGAGGCCGCCCAAGGCCCAACCTTGATCGTCGACGTAGCGCCGGAACGCCCTCCAGGTGTCCTCCCGCTCGGCGACCGGCCCGATGGGGTCAGGCGACACGAGGCACACCCCGCCGTAGACGCCGAATGCCACCACCGTGTCGCCCCAGAAGAAGAAGTCCTTGTCGGGCCGCAGGGCGAAATAGTCGAGGGTCCCCGAGCCGTAAGCGGCGACCACGGCGCGGGCCCGGTCCAGGCTCCCGCCGGCGGTAGAAGCCGACCCGGCGCCGTTGCTGGCGGCCGCGGCTCCGGAGCCCGAAACGACCGCGGCGGCCGGGAGGGCGCTGTGACGGCGCAGCACCACGGGCCGGAACAGCACCACCAGAAAAGCCAGGGTCAGGCCGACCGACGCCGTGATCAAGGCGGGGGTGAAGAACTCGTTGAGACGCTTGGGCAGGGCCACCGTGGTGAGGCCGACCAGGCGCTCGAATGACGCCTCCATGGCCCGGCCCCACGAGATGTGAAAGCGGTGATCCCGCCGGTTGACCGCCACGCTGAACTCCAGGGCCACCGCACCCGCCACCCCGGTGAGGAGGGCGGCGGCCAGCACGGTGGTCAGGCCCCGGCGCAGCTGCGCCACGTCGGTCTTGGCCTGGAAGGACGCCCGCTGTACCCAGAGATAGGCCGCGACCGCCAGGGCGCCGAGCGTCACCTCGACATCCACCCCCTTGATCAGGTGCAGGACGGCGATGGTGAGCAGCAGGATCTGGCAGACCACCCAGGCCCGTCTCTGCCCCCTTCTTATGCCCCGGGCCAGGGCGATCAGGCCGACGCCGCCCAGGGCGGCCAGGGCGGCGGCCGTCTCAGGGATGTAGAGGGGAAAGAGGGCCCGCACCACGTCGAGGCGGTCACGGAAAGGATCGGACAGCGCCGACACGAGCGACAGGAACCCGACCGCGACGACGATCGACGCAGCTATCCGCCGGGCCAGGCGGTCCCGTTTCTCGCTCGGGAGGATTCGGGGCCACGGATCGCCGTGCGGAAAGGCCGCAACCACCTGGGGGCGGACACCACCGGAACTGGACCGGCTCGGCCGGCGGGCCACGAGCCGCTCCAGGAACGTGGAACCGGCCAGGTCCTGGCGGGCGTGGAGCAGCCGTACGTGCAGATCGTTGCCCGCTTCCAGTTCGACCCAGGACATGAGGCGGTGGCCGAGGAAGATCGAGGGCAGGCCCAGGCCGGCGGCCCGGCTCGGGTACTCGGTGACCACCTCGGCGTTCGCCCCGGCGTTGGCGTAGAAACCGGGGCCGAGGAAGGCCAGCTCCGGGCGACAGGTATGACCGGTAACCAGCCCGTCGTGGCCCGCGGTGATGAGATCCCGGGCCCGGGCCCGGGCCGCTTCGTTCGGATCCCGCCCCTGCTCGTCGAGATCGAGGGCGGACAACGCCCGGTTGGTACGGCGGATGGCGACTATGACCACGGCCAGCAGCACCACCAGCTCGATGAACGCGGCCAGAACGAACAGACCCAATCGCGAGGTCAGCCCGCCGTGGCGAGCCGATCGAAGAGCGGCGGACGGGAGCCCGAGGGCGAAGACCGCCACTATCGGCACGAGGAGGAGCCACCCCGAGCGGCCCAGGCGGCGGTACACCAGCCGGGAACCAATGAACCGGGAGAGGGCGGCGGGCTCGTCGAGCTGCTCCATCCCGTCGAGCCAGCCCGGTCCCGCGGTGTCGCTGCCGGTCTGTTTACGCCGGACCGAGGGGAGCAGCTCGCCCCGGATGTGCTGGGCGAACGGAGTTTCGCGGGGGTTGCGGGGATCCTCGAAACGCGACAGTGAGTCGAGGTTGTGGCCGGGCTCGACCCTCACCCTGCGCCGGCCCGCGCCCGTCTCGACGTCGAGGTCGGCCGCCAGGGCCAGGTCGGCCCCCAGATGCTTCACCACATCCGATTGACACTGCTCCGACCAGGCCAGCTGGGAGTCCCTGTCGCCCGGGAGAACAACGACCCGCCGGCCGGGGCCCCTGGCGTAGGCCAGGATGTCCGACGTCAGCCGGGGGTGGGAGGCCAGGGCGGCGGCCGGTTCGCACCCTCCCTCGAACAGGTTGCCGGCGATAACGAGGACTCCCGGACCGGTGCTGGCTTCGATCGACGAGGCGAGGTCAGCGGCCGCGCTGATCTGAGCCGCAGTCGGGGTCGCGCTCAGATGAAGGTCGCTAACGACGAGCACGCGCCCGCCCAGCGGCACGCCGACGTCGAGTACATCAGGGAGGTCGGTCGGGGCAGCCAAAGCGGGCCACGACGCTACTACGGTCCCCCTCGTGCATCCGCCGCAGAGTTCAAAGGTCCAGGTTCCCGGAGACTGGCCAGCGGTGGCGGAACAGGCCAGGCGGTTCGGGCCACTGCCGTTCTCTGCGCTCGGGCGGGGTGGGCCGCGACCGGAGCTCCCCGTGGAAGAGCTGGCGCGGTGGGAGGCGGGCACCCTGGACGAGTGGTGGAACACGGCGGGCCGGCCGGATCCTTACACGGTGGTGGAGGTCGGGGCGGGCGACGCGACCCGGGCCCGGGAGGTGCTGCGGTTCGGCCCGGAATGCCTGACCGCCTTGCGCCTGGTCCTGGTCGAGGACGACGACGCCGCCCGGTCGGCTCAGACGGGCAACGTGGCGGTCGAGTCGCCGGCGTTGTTCTTTCCGCCCGGCCCGCCCGACCCCGAGGGCCTCGCCGATCCCGATGACGAGTACCCGCCGGCCACTGGTATCGGGCCCCTGGTCACTTCGCTCGGGGACCTGCCGGTCCTGAAAGGGTTCGCCCTCGTCCTCACCGCTGGCTGGGTAAGTCGGTTGCCGGCTGACCGCCTCGAATGGCGGGACGGGAGGTGGTGGGAGATCCGACTCGCAGCGGCCGGCGGGTCCGGGGGGTCCCTGGTCGAGATCCCGGTCCCCATCGACCCGGCTCCCGAGGCGCGGTCGCGGCGGGCAGAGGTAGCCCGATCCGTTTGGGCAGCCCGGTTGCCGGACGAAGGAGTGCGGGTGGCGGTTCAGGAGCAGGCAGCCGGATGGCTCTCCGGCGCCCTCCGGGTGGCCGAGTCGGGTGCTCTAATCGTGATCGACCGCTGGACCGAAGTGACTGAGCCGCTCCCGGGGGAAAGGTCCGGCGGGGGACCGGCCTACCCCGATTCTCCGGCCTCCCCCGATTCTGAGGCCGATCCTCGACTCGGTCCTCCGCTCGCTCTCGATCAGATGGTGACCGTGAGACATCCGGTAGGGCCGGTTCCCGTCGAGCTGTTCGCCGGCCTGTCGGCGGTTACCTGGCGCCTAGGGTGACGGAAGACATGGCAACGGATCCCGGGCCGCATGGAAATTGGCGCTGGCGCCTCGGCCCGGTTCCCCCGGGGCGGGCCGTGGTATTCGATCTGGACGGGGTGCTTTCCGACGCGGCCAGCCGTCAGCACTTCCTCGAAGGTCCGTGGCGGGACTGGGAGTCGTTCTTCGACTCGTGCGGGGACGATCCTCTCATCGAGGAGGTCGCCGGTCTGCTCGGACTCCTCGCCGGCGACCTGGTGATCGTGCTGTTGACGGCCCGGCCGGCGTGGGTCGAACCTCAGACCCTCGCCTGGCTGCACCGCTACGGACTCAGATGGGACTTGCTGCTCATGCGGGACCGCGGCAGCTATCAGGCCGCGCCGGAATTCAAACGCCGCTCGGTCCGAGAGCTGAAGGAAGCGGGCTTCGAGCTGGTGATGTCGTTTGAGGACGACCGTCGCAACGTCGCTATGTTCCACGAGGAGCGGGTGCCCTCGATCTACATTCACTCCGGCTACTACGACTGAATCGCGAGCCAGGATGACCTCGTGAACGGAGCCCAGGCCCTCCTGTCGACTCTCGCCGCCTGCGGGGTCGATACCTGCTTCATGAACCCCGGGACCTCGGAGATGCACTTCGTGGCCGCCCTCGACTCGGTTCCCTCGATGAGGGGGGTGCTCGCCCTGTTCGAAGGGGTGGCCACGGGGGCGGCCGACGGATACGCCCGCATGGCCGGCCGCCCGGCCGCGGTCCTGCTACACCTCGGCCCGGGGCTCGGCAACGGTCTGGCCAACCTGCACAACGCCCGCAAGGCCCGCAGCCCGGTTGTTGCCATCGTCGGGGACCATGCGACCTACCACAAGCAGTTCGACACCCCACTCGAGTCGGACATCGAAACCGTGGCCCGCAACGTGTCGCGCCATATCCGGCGCTCCGGCAGAGCGGAGGAAGTGGGTACCGACGCCGTCGACACCGTCGCCGCGGCGTGGGGACCGCCGGGCCAGGTGGCCACGCTGATCCTCCCGTCGGACGTTTCGTGGACCGAGGGGGCGGTGCCCGCCGGCCCCGCCCGCGGCCGTCCATCGTCGGCCGCACCACCGGAGGGTGTGGGACCGGGTGATCGCTCGTCGTCGGCCTTGCCTACCGGGAGCCCCCCGCCGGAGCGGCGCCGGCCCGACCCGCTTCACGACCGCGCCGTTTCGGACGCGGCGGACGCCCTGCGCCGGGGCGAGCCCGCCGCCTTTCTGGTCGGCGGCCGGGCCTGCCGGGCCCGCGAGCTGTCGGTTGTGGCGGCAATATGCGAAGCCTCGGGGGCCCAGCTTTTCTGCGAGACCTTTCCGGCGAGGCTGGAGCGAGGGGCGGGCCGGGTGGAGCCGGAGCGGCTGGCGTATCTGGGCGAGGCGGCGGCGACCCAGCTGCAGGGCCTGCGCCACCTGGTGCTGGTCGATGCCCGGCTGCCGGTGTCGTTCTTTGCCTACCCGGGCAAGCCGAGCTACCTGCTTCCCGATGATTGCCAGGTCCACACTCTCGTTGGCCCGGGTGACGGCGTGGATTCGGCGCTGGGCGAGCTGGCCGAGGCCGTGGGCGCCGGGGCGGGGCGAGCCGCCGGCGCCGCACGCTCCGGCGCCGGCCGCTCTGGCCCCCCGCCTGCCGGCGCCGGCCGCTCCGGTGTCGTCCGCCCCGAGGTTCCGATCGGGCCCCTGACCGCAGCCGCCGCGTGCTCGGCCGTCGGGGCGCTGCTGCCCGAAGGAGCGATCGTGTGCGACGAGTCGAACACCTCGGGCTCGACCCTGCTAGCGGCCACAGCCGGAGCGCCCCCCCACGATTGGCTCACGTTGACCGGCGGGTCGATCGGGATCGCCCTGCCGCTGGGGGTGGGGGCGGCGGTGGCCTGCCCCGAGCGCCGGGTCGTCGTTCTCGAGTCTGACGGCTCGGCCATGTACACCGGGCAGGCCCTCTGGACGATGGCCCGCGAGGGTCTCGATGTGACGACGGTTGTGTTCGCCAACCGTTCGTACGCCATCCTCAACATGGAGCTGCACCGGGTTGGGGCCGAGGCCGGGGGCCCGGTCGCCCGATCGATGCTCGATCTAAGCCGGCCGGATCTGGACTTCGTGGCCCTGGCCAACGGGATGGGCGTTCCCGCCACCCGGGCCGTCACGGCGGAGGAGATGGTGCTTCAGCTGCGCCGGGCGCTCGTCACGCCGGGGCCATCGTTGATCGAGGCTGTGCTGCCTACCAGGTCCTGACCGCCGGTCGTCGTTCTTGGCCTATTTTCAGGTCGAAGCGGTCCACTATGGGGGTATGAGCCGCAACACCCTGAAGACCACTTTCCTTCTGACCCTAATGGCCGCCCTGTTCGTCGGGGTCGGAGCCATCTTCGGCGAGGCCGGGATCATCATCGGGCTGGTCGTCGGGTTGCTGTTTGTCGGCGGCTCGTACTGGTTTTCGGACTCGATCGCGATCAAGGCGGCCCGGGCGGCCCCGGTGTCAGAAGCCCAGATGCCCGATTATTACGCCGTGGTACGGGACCTGACCACGCGGGCCGGCCTGCCCATGCCCCGCCTATATGTCACCCCCGACCGGCAGCCCAATGCGTTCGCCACCGGACGCAATCCGGATCACGCGGCCGTAGCCGTCACCCAGGGGATCCTCGAGATTTGCAGCTGGTCGGAGCTTCGCGGTGTGCTGGCCCACGAGATCTCCCATGTCGGCAACCGGGACATCCTCATCTCCTCGGTCGCGGCCACCGTGGCCATGGCGATCACGTTGCTCGCCCGCTTCGCGGCGTGGGGTGGCCTGTTCTTCGGCGGGCGCGACGACCGGGGGGAGAACATCTTCGAGATCCTCGCCCTGGTGATCCTCGCTCCGATGGCGGCAGTCCTACTCCAGCTGGCTCTGTCGCGTAGCCGCGAGTACGAGGCGGACCGCTCGGGTGCCAGGTTGATCGGCGACGGCGAACCGCTCGCCAGCGCCCTGGCCAAGCTGGACGCGGCGTCGAAGCAGATCCCCATGCCCTACGTACACCGGGAGATGGCCCCCATGTACATCGTCAACCCGCTGGCCGGCATGAACGTGTCGTTCCGCAACCTGTTCTCGGACCACCCGCCTACGGCGGAGCGGATCAAGCGGCTGCGGTCCAAGGAGTGGAGTCACGGCTTCTGAGCGCTTGGGTTCATGCTTTGTGCGTTTTTACCGCTCGCCGCCGTTTAACTGCACAAACTATGATTCGTGGATGCGAACTGGTCTCAATCCCTGAAATTCTCGAACTGCAAGGGCAGGCCGAGGTCCTCTTCCCGTAGCCCGGCAATCACGGCCTGGAGGTCGTCGCGCTTTTTGCCCGAGACGCGCACTTGCTCCCCCTGGGTCTGGGAAGACACGCCCTTGGCGGCGTGATCCTTGATCCAGCGATTGATGGCCCGGGCGTTGTCGGAGTTGATGCCGGCCTTGAGGGCGACGGTCTGACGCACGGTGCCCTTGGCCGCCTCCTCCGGCTTTCCGTAGTCGAGAGCTTTGAGGGACACTTTGCGCTTGACCAGCTTCTCCTCGACCACCTGCACGACCGCCCGCAGCCGGTCCTCGGTGGCGGAGTGCAGGCGTAGCTCCATGCCGTTCAATTCGACGGTCGAGTCGGTCCCTTTGAAGTCGAAGCGGGTGGACAGCTCTCGGTGGGCCTGGTCGACGGCGTTGCGAACCTCTTGCATGTCGACCTGGGACACGATGTCAAAGGTGGGCATGGCGCCACCGTAGCGGGGCCGCCTACTTTGTCGTAGCCGTGGAGCTCATTCCTGCCCTGGCGGACGGGCCCGGCGTGATCGTCGACGGGCGCCGGCTCGACGGCGCCGGCCTCGTCCGTGCCGCGTCGGCGGTCACCGCCCGAATCCAAGGCATGCCGGCGGTGGCGGTGGACGCCACTGCCTCACTGGAAACGGTGGTGGCGGTCGTCGGGGCCCTGCTCGCCGGGGTGACGGTCGTGCCCGTGCCGGCCGATGCCGGCCCGCTCGAGCGCCGGCACATCCTGAAGGACTCGGCGCCGGCGGCACTGCTCCGGGCTGCGGGCGCCACCCCGTCCGCCTCGTCCGCCTCGTCCGCCTCGGCCGCCTCGTCCACCCCGGCTGCACCGTCCGCTCGGGCCACCCCGCCGGAACCGGGGTCGGGCATCGAGCTCATCCCCGTCGACGCGGGGGAGAAGGGAGAAGCGCCGGCGGGTGGGACGGCCGCCCTCGATCCCGAACGCGTCGCCATGGTGCTGTACACGAGCGGGACGACGGGGTTGCCCAAGGGAGTGATGATCACCGCGTCCGCCATTGCCGGCGACCTCGACGCCCTGGCTCAGGCGTGGCAGTGGTCCGCCGGGGACGTGCTGGTGCACGGGCTGCCTCTGTTTCACGTCCACGGCCTCGTACTCGGGGTAGTCGGCGCGTTGAGAGTCGGGAGCCTGCTGATACACACGGGCCGTCCGGACCCGTCGTCCTATGCGGCAGCAGTCGGTGACCACGGTGGTTCGCTCTACTTCGGTGTGCCGACGGTGTGGTCTCGGGTGGCTGCCGATCCGGGTGCGGCGGCGGCTCTGCGCCCCGCCCGGCTTCTCGTCTCCGGGAGCGCCGCGCTTCCGGTGCCGGTGTTCGAGAAGCTGGCGGCCCTCGCCGGGCAGGGTCCCCTCGAGCGCTACGGCATGACCGAAACGCTCATAACCGTCAGCGGCCAGCTGCCGGCACCGGATCGGCCGGACGGCCAGCGGGACGAGACCGGCAGGACGCGGGTGCGGCGGCCCGGGTGGGTGGGGACCCCGTTGCCCGGGGTCGCCACCCGTTTGGTGGACGAGGCCGGCCGCCCGGTCCCTTCCGACGGCGAGTCGATAGGGGAGCTCGAGGTGAGGACCCCATGGACAACGGCGGGCTATCTCAACCAACCGGAGGCGACCTCCGCCCTGATCACCAGCGAGGGGTGGATCCGCACCGGGGATGTGGCTTGCGCCGACGCCGGCGGGTGGCACCGAATCGTCGGGCGCCAATCGACCGATCTCATCAAGAGCGGTGGCTACCGTATCGGCGCCGGCGAGGTGGAGTGGGCGTTGCTCGCTCATCCCGCGGTGCGGGAGGCGGCGGTGGTGGGCCTGCCCGATCCGGATCTGGGCCAGGCCATCGTCGCCTTCGTGGTGGCCGAGAGTGGCGCCGGTGTCTCCGGGCCGGAACTGTGCGACTTCGTGGCCCGTACCCTTTCGGTGCACAAGCGGCCAAGAAGGGTCGTGCTCCGGGAGGAGCTGCCCCGCAACGCCATGGGCAAGGTGCAGAAGAAGGTCCTTCTTGCCGGCGACTGCTGATGCGGTCAGGTCCGAGGGGGTATCCTCTTGTTTCCTGGGTCGGTGCCCGAGTGGCCAAAGGGAGCAGACTGTAAATCTGCCGGCACAGCCTACGGCGGTTCAAATCCGTCCCGGCCCACCACTTCTCGGTCTAGTCTCGCCGCTCGGCCGAGCGGCGAGAAGCCGCCCGGGGGCTCCTGGAGATCCAAACCTCACTACGGTTGTCGGAGCAGGGGTCGGCGCGACCTCCGCGTTCATGGCCTCGGCGATCTCCTGTCACGCTCCACTGACTCGAACTCAGATGATCCGGAAAAGAGGTGCCTGAACCTCCTGTGATTCATTCATTTCTCCCCACCATCTCCACCGACGATGCAACGGAGAGAGTCAGACTGCTGGATCTCACATCAGGTTTACATCGGACCAACGGCAAAGTGCGGGTGGACGGTGAAGGGAAGCTGCGACCGCTGGGACGCAATAGCAGCAAAGGTCGGTCAGGCGCCGGGCCGCACGTGGTCACCGAGGCGGCGGCTCAGTCCCACGACCCGACACCGCCGATCCTCTCGGGACTGATTCGCGTGACGATTGACGGTTAGCTCACGTTCTCCACTTCGCGCCAGGACTGGCCAAGGTCCAGCACGGCATCGAAGGGATGGGGAATCCGGACGACCTCCGGAGACAGCGCGCTGCCCGGGGGAAGTTCGCCCGCCCGGGCCGAGGCGACCGTGTCGAGGATCAGCCGGCGGGTAGTGGCGATGCCGACGTCGCTGCCGGAGAGGTTCTCCTTGGATCGATCGACGATCGGACCCATGCTCAACTGGACGACAGTGTCCTCGTCGATCGCGCTCCGGTCAAAGCCGGTCCAATGACCGGCATTTATCAGCTGACGGTCCTGGCCCCACCGGTTCGAGCGGTCACCTTTCACCGAGGCGAAGTTGCGGGGATCGGGCTCAACGTCGTCTCGTAGTGCACCCTGATCCTTTTGAGACATCGGCGTCTGGCCATAGTTACCGAAGAACAGGAGATGGTGAGTGTCATCGACCGGCCCATAGGCGAAGATCTGGGTCACATCAGGAAGCCCGGTGGGCACCACGACCACCAATGGGAAGAAGTAGTGGGCCATGCGGATGTAGGTCCGGCCGTTACCCAGGCTGCGCAACGAGGCCGCCCTCGTGCCATAGGGCGTCGTCTCCGCCTCATACAGCGGCGCTGAGGCCATGGTGAATTCGAGGCGTTCGGTGTTTACGGTGTCCAACGACGCGGTTCGTTCGATAAAGCTCTTGTGCAGGATCGGGCCGTGCACAGAATCGATCCCACCTTCGAGACCCTGGAGCCAGTTGCAGGACAGGACCGAGAAGGTCAGAGCAGTCCTGACCCCGTGCTCGGCGCTGAACGGCAGGTCAGGGAAGGGCGGTGCCTCGGTACCGCCGAGCCACACCCAGGCGATCCCGCCTGTCTCGTGCGCGGGGAAATGGACCACTCGCACACCGGCGGCGAACTGCTCGGCCCGCAGAACCTGGGTGGGCGCCTCGGCCACACAACCGGACACATCGAGCTTCCATCCGTGATAAATGCAGCGCACGCCGTTACCCTCGACGCGGCCCAACGCCAGCGAAGCCCGCCGGTGGGGACAGAGCTCATCGAAGAACCCGATCCGCCCGTCCTCGGCCCGGAAGGCGATGTAGTTCTCGCCGAACAGGCGAACTGGGGTCGGGGCGTCGCCGGCCACCAGGTTCTCCGACAGCGCAAACGGGATCCAGTAGTGCTGTCTCATCAGCTGACCCAGCGGTGCGTCACCCTCCACCCGGGTCATCAACTCATTCTCCTCGCGGCTAACCATGGCCTCTCCTCGTTGTCCGAATACGCCCAATGGAGCGGAGGTTGCCGTTCCCCTCGCCCCGACCGGATGCCACGCCTTCGATTGTAGGTCGGGTCGGGGAGCCTGAAGACTCTCCGCTGCTCAGCGCCCTGGCGCCTGCGGGTGGGGGGGTCCGGGCGACCTCAATCCGGTCTGGCCTCCGGGCGGAGGGTGACCCTCAGATTGCCGGTGAAGGTCTCGGAGGCGGGCGACTCAGTTGGGCGGATTCAGTCGGCCCAGGGCCTCGGTCAGCTTATCGACCGCGGCCCGGAGCTCCTGGACCCATTGGTGTATCTCCTTAATCTGCTGGGCCATCTGGGCTGGCTCCTCGTAGTCCGTTACCCCTGCGTCGCGCTCGGTCACAGCTTCAAGGCTACACCCCCTCCCGTGGCGCATCTGGGTCAGGTGCGGGGAAATGGCGCCATTCGGACAGCCTCGCTTACCAGGGCCGAGCCGGAGGTACGCAGATACGGGGCGACGAGTCCTTGGGCTGCCAACCGCCGGCCCGTTTCTCCGGCTGATCCAGCGTTTTGCGTCGTTTTCGCTCCACTGGCGGATTTGGCAGCTGCGGTCGATACTGGATCGTGTGGACGAGGGTTTCAATCGGCGGGTGTTCCTACCGGATACCCGGGGACCGCACCGCTACCTGCGGGTAACTTGGCACAGGGAGGCGATCGCTCGGTGCGGGAATCAGGCGGGGCATGACCCGGCTCCGGCGATGATCGATCCTCACCCGTGCTTCCCAGGACTACGGGGACTATTTCGATATGGGTGACGCCGTCGAGAGCATTGCCGCGACCAAGGGGTCTGGACTCAGGCGATTGATCCCTAACCCGGCACCAAGATGACCTCACCGCTGCCCGACCCCGCCACGCCGTTCGGCGCCAAGGTCCGCGCCCGGCTCACCAAGGAAATGGAGGCGTGGCTCACCGTCGTCGCATCCGATGGTACTCCGCAGCCGAACCCAGTGGCGTTCCTATGGAATGGCGACGACAGTGTCCTCGTCTATAGCCGGGCCGGCGCCGCCCGACTCACCCACTTGGCCTCTAATCCGCGGGTTCCGTTCAGCTTCAACAACCGCGACGGCTACCGTGACGTGGTCGTGCTGACCGGCACGGCGGAGCGGGCCCTAAGTACGCGGACCACATGCGCGACGTCGGGATGGATCCATCGTGGTACGCAGCGACCTTCTCGGAGCCGATCACGATCCGCCTGCGTGCCTCGCGGGGGAGGTGAGACTGAACCGGCCGGGAAGGTCGGGAGTACGCACGCCAACCCGTCCAGAAGAGGAGCCGGCATCGGAGGTGGTGCGTTACTAGACTGATCGTGGGTGTCGGAAACTGGGATCTCGAACAATTCTGAAAGGAACTGTCACGGCCGTGGGTCGACTTGAAGGGCAGGTTGCGTTCATTTCCGGGGTCGCTCGGGGACAGGGACGATCGCACGCTCTCCGTCTCGCCGAGGAGGGCGCCGACATCATCGGGTTCGATATATGCGGTCCTATCGATACCGTTCCCTATCCGCTGGCGTCCGTGGATGATCTGAATGAAACTGTCGAACTGGTCGGGGCCCGCGGTCGACGTATCGTGGCCCGGCAGGCCGATGTGCGCGACCGCGCAGCCGTGCAGGCGGTCTTCGATGAAGGACTGTCAAGCCTCGGACGAGTCGACATGATCCTTGCCAACGCTGGGGCCCTGTTCGGGTCCGGACTAAATGGCCTGACCCGCGATCTGATCATGAGTGCCTGGCAGGATTCCCTCGACGTCATGATGACCGGCGTCGTCAACACGGTCGCGGCGGCGCTCCCCACGATGGTCGCACAGGGTTCCGGCGGGTCGATCGTCATCACGAGTTCGACTGCTGGCCTCAAGTCCATGACTGGTCCCGTACAGTCCGCCGAAGAAGCACTGAGCGGACTCGGTTACATCGCCGCTAAGCATGGCGTCATCGGTGTCATGCGGGCGCTGGCCGGATCGCTGGCCAACTTGAACATACGGGTGAACACTGTGCACCCGACATCGGTGAACACTCCGCTCATAGTCAACGATTACTTCGCCCAGATGTTTGCCGAGCAGCCGAACGTCAGCTGGCAGAACGCCATGCCAGTGGCGATGGTCGAACCAGTGGATGTCTCCAACGCCATAGTGTGGCTTTGTTCCGAGGAAGCGCGATACGTCACGGGGGTAATGCTGCCCGTCGACGCAGGCTTTCTCATCAAGTAGGCCCGGTACGACAGACATTCCTCGGTCCGGATAGTTGTCTCCCTATCAACGACAGGCGACCGCGGCGAGAATCCTCGACGCGGAGCTCGGCGAGCCGGAACGAGCGGAAGTACGGGGCGGCACCCTGGCGTTCTGGCGCAGGGGCCACGGGGGTGTTCCTCTCCTGCTCGTTCATGGCTGGCCGTCGACCCGGCGGATCTGGGTGCGGAATATCGCGGACCTTGCCGCCCGGGGCTTCGACGTGGTCACGCCGGACCTTCGAGGCTTCGGCGACTCCGATTGCGGCGCCGACGGTCTCCACGACGTCGTCGCGCACAGCCTCGACATGGCTACCTTGCTGCAGGAGCGCGTTGGCTTGGACCAGGTGGTGGCGGCCGGCGGGGACCTGGGTGCTGCAGTGATCCAGGACCTGTCATTGCGCTTCCCGGGTTTGGTGGAGCGCCTGGTGGTCTTCAACGGCCCGCTGCCCAACGTTCCGGGGCGGATGGACCACCTCCCGCCGAGGCGCCGGCGATTGGAGGACTCGCACGGCTTTCGGCCCGCCACCGAGCCGGACGTTTTGGTCGCCGAACTCGCGACACCGGAGGCCAAGATGGCCTACGTGGCCGAACACTACGAGACCTGGTCACCGCAGGGCGCCTTCGTCGAAGGCGACCTCACGTATCTCGTCGAGCCTTTCGTCGACCCGACCAAGTTGCGAGCCAGTTTCGGAACGTACGAGAGCCTGCTGTACCCCGAAGCGCGCACCGGCCGCTCCATGATCCATGCCAATGACACGCCCACCCTGATCATGGAAGGCCTGGCCGACCCGCGTGGCTACACCACCTTCGGACAGAGGGCGGAGATCGTGTTCCTGAGGCATGTGGGCCCGTTCGGGGTGCTAGGCGCCGGCCACTTTCTCCAATGGGAGGCCGCCGAAATCTTTGACGATGCCATCGCCATGTTCTGTGCCGACCGGCTCGAACCACGCCGATGGCGGGCCCGACTCGGCCTTTGAGAGTTGATTGCGACTGATCACGAGAGTATGCGGCGGGCGCCTTCACGCCGAGCACAGATTCACCCCGGAGAGCTACGGGAAGAGCAAAGGTCCGTCCAGAATATGAAAGGCCTGATCGAGCAGGCTGAGCGGATCAGGGATTGACGGATCGTCAGCCCACAATGTCATCACCTCATCAATGGCCAACAGAGCCGCACCGGCGGCCAGGTGGGGCGCCAGGGGATTGGCGTATGGGCCGAACCAGGGTCGAAGGGCCTCGGCCAGGCGGTCGCGGCTCCTACGCTGCTCTTCCAGCCAGCGCCCCCGAAGTACTGGCGTATCGCGCAGCATGAACTGGAAGGCCCGAGCCGCCTCGGGGTTTTCGCGAGTGGGGGCCAAGGTCGCCGTGATCATCGCTTTGAGGACCGGCCCGACGGCCTCCTTGGTGTCATGTTCAGCGAGATGGTCGATGGCGTCGTCCATCGTGGCGCTGGCGATGGCGGTAATTACGTCCTCTTTGCAGGGGAAGTAGCGGAAGAAGGTGCGGGGGGAGACGTCTGCGGCGTCGGCGATGTCCTGCACCGTGGTCGAGGCATAGCCCCGCTCGAGGAACAGGACACCAGCGGCCTCGGCCAATTCTCGACGGGTGCGCTGCTTGTTCCGCTCCTTCAGGCCACCGCTCATGTTCCCCCGTTCTCCGGCCAGAGTCTAACATATCAGGTTGTGACAGGATGACAGCATCTGTCAACATGGCACCATACGCCATTTACCGATTGGTTCTCCCCCTGTGACCCGTGCGCTGACGATGACCCACCGGAGTCGCCCGCTCAGTGACAATCCGTGGCTGACCCTGCTCAGTGTGGCCCTCGGCGTGATCATGGTCGGAGTCGACGGGTCGGTCGTCACTGTAGCTAACCCCTATATCGGCAAGGACCTTCATGCCTCGCTCGCTGACCTGCAATGGGTAACCAACGCGTATCTGTTGGTTATCGCCGCCACCCTGATCTTCGGAGGAAAGCTCGGTGACCGCTTCGGTCGTCGCCGTATGTTCTTGATAGGGGTGGTCGGCTTCTCCCTCACCTCCGTGGCCATCGGCGTGGTCGCGACCATTGACGGCGTCATTGTGCTCCGAGGCGCGCAGGGTGCATTTGGCGCGCTGCTGCTTCCTAACACATTGGCTCTCCTCAAGGCGGCCTTTCCCGCGGATGAGCTGAACCGGGCCGTGGGTATCTGGGTGAGTGCCTCAGCCACGGCGATCGCAGCTGGACCGATCATCGGAGGTCTCTTCGTCGAACACATCTCGTGGGAGAGCGTGTTCTACATCAACCTGCCCATCGGGGCCGTCGCCCTCGCGGTCGGAGTGTTCGTCTTGAACGAGACCAAGGAGTCGGTCCGTCAACGTTTCGACGTCCCGGGAGTGATCACCCTGGCCCTTGGGCTCATTGCCATCGTCTACGGCCTGGTGAAGGCACAAAGCTGGGGGTGGGGAAGCGGAGGGACAATGGGACTGATCGCATCCGGTCTGGTCTTCTTGGCCGCCTTCGTCGTCGTCGAGCGCTCCGTGAGTAATCCGCTCGTGCCCCCACGCCTATTCCGGGTGCGTACGGTATCGGTGAGCACCATCATCGTTCTACTGAATTTCTTCGCTCTGTTCGGGGTGACGTTCTTCATATCTCTGTATCTGCAGAGTGTCCACGGTTTCAGTCCCGTCGGGGCCGGGCTTCGACTCCTGCCTCTTACCGTCACCTTCGCCATTTCAGGACCGCTCGGAGCGCGCTTCGTCGAGCGATTCGGGGCCTGGCTCCCCATTACCGTCGGCTTGCTGGCCTCGTCCATCGCAATGTTCTCGTTCGTCACACTTCAGGTCGACTCCTCCTACTTCCACCTGTGGCCTCCCTTCGTCTTGTTGGGCCTTGGAATCGGGTTGGTGGTCACATCATCCACGGATGCCATTGTCGGTGACATCCCCGAGGATGATGCCGGTGTGGCCGGGGGCATCGAGACGACGTCGGTCCAGTTGGGAGGAGTCCTGGGCACCGCTGTGTGCGGGTCTATTCTCGGAGCGTCCGTGGGACGCGTCCTCCACTCCGACCTGACCAACAACGGAGTTCCTCATGCCCTGGCGCAACAGGTGGCTCGTCAGGGGGCCGTGGTCTCTCAGGGCCTGGCGCCCGTCCCGGCCGGCGTTACAGGAAAGCTGGCGGAGGCCATCACCGAGGGGAGCCACGCCGCCTTCATGACCGGCCTACATACAACCATGGTCGTTGCCGGTTTCGTGGCCCTTGCCGGTGCCGCCATGGGCCCCCTGATCAGACCGAAGGATTCGTAGTATCCATCCAACTGCATAGACTCGGGGCAACGCAATCGCGACCTATGAGTCGGTTGATTCAGCGAGCACCATGATGTGGATAGGCCGGTCGTGGATGCGTTTGGCATAGGAGCTGTATCCGGAATAGACGTCACAGGCCCGGTCCCAGATAGCACGCCGTTCATCGCCCTCAGCCTCCCTGGCGACGACCTTTACACGCGTGTCCCGGTAAACGATCTCCGCCGTCGGATCGACCAGGAGGTTGTAGTACCACCCGGGTGTGCCGGGCTGGCCGAAGCGGGTTCCGATTATGGCCAGATCGTCACCGTGGGGAATGCCCAACAGCGGCGTCGCCCGACGTAGCCTGCTCTTCGCGCCGGTGGTGATCAACGTAGTCACAGGTATGCCCGCGGCGAATTGAGGTAGGGCAACCCGACCCCCAGTGAGCCGTAGCAGCAGAAGGTCGATACGGTGCATCGAGCGCGAGAACAACCATGCCCCTGGACGCGAGGAAGCGACGTGGCGCATGCCCTTCTGAACCCGGTTCGGCTTAGGGAGCTCATAGTCGAGCGTCTGGATGACTCCCATCAGCTGACCAGGTCGACGGTTGACAAGGACATTCCTCCGACAGTAACGCCCCCAAAAGGTACGGACGGCGATTGCGCCCGAGCCCCCCATACCGCCGGCTCGGCCGGCCCTCACCGCGTCGTCGGTTGAGCCGTCAGGCGGCCGCGGAATCCAGGGAGCTTTTGAGCCAAGACAGCAGCTGGCTCTCCGGAAGCGCTCCGACCTGGCGCGCTATGACCTGACCTTGTCGCAGCAAGACCAGAGTGGGTACTCCCTGGACTCCCAGCCGGGCCGAGACGCCCGGTGCTTGATCCACGTTGACCTTCACCACTTTGAGGCGGCCGGCGAATTCCTGAGATGACCGCTCCACCGCGGGCGCCACCATCCGACAGGGGCCGCACCAGGGCGCCCACAGATCGACCAGCACGGGCAGGCGGCTGTCGGTGACACTGTCGAAGTCCGTGTCGGTGGCTTCTACCAGCCAGGCCAGATCGGTGTGGCAGGAAGCGCATCTCGGCGTGCCGCTAGCCGTAGTGGGAACCCGGTTGCGGACACCGCATGCAGAGCACGCCACCACCTGCGCGCTCATAGCGTCGCCGCCACTGTTGATGTGACTCCTTTGCCGCACCTCACGTCGCACTCCTTCCGAGGGACTTATCCGTCAACAACGAGAAAGGTCACCTTGTTCCAGAAGCCAGTTCCGTCGAATGAGCCCATTGGGAGCTGGCAGTCGGACCGAGCAGCCTCTCCGGGGAGCAGCCCGAACGGGCCCTCGGGCCCGGTCCTTGACATCCGATAGTAATTATGATGGAATAACCATTATGACTATGGAAGTGGCCCTTGCGGGTCCGACCGTGATCGACGAGCTGAGCCGGCGGCGCCGCGTCGGCGTCTTGCTCATCTGCTCGATGAGCCTCCTCATCGTGGGACTCGACGTCACCATCGTCAACGTCGCGCTTCCTTCGATCAGTCGGGAGTTTCACGCGCCGCTATCGGGTCTGCAGTGGACGGTGGATGCCTACACCCTGGTGCTGGCCAGCCTGCTCATGCTCTCCGGCTCGACCGCCGACCGGCTCGGGCGTCGGCGCACCTTCCTGGTCGGGTTGCTGACCTTCGCCGCCGGCTCGCTGCTGTGCAGCTTGGCACCAAGCCTGACACTGCTCATCGTCTTTCGCATGGTGCAAGCCGTGGGCGGGTCGATGCTCAACCCCGTGGCCATGTCGATCATCACCAACACCTTCACCGTCCCCCGCGAGCGAGCCCAGGCCATCGGGGTGTGGGCCGCGGTGGTCGGGGTGGCCATGGCCCTGGGTCCGGTGTTGGGTGGGGTGCTGGTGACGTCGGTGGGGTGGCGGTCGATATTCTGGATCAACATCCCCATCGCCCTCACGGCGCTGATATTGGCCCGTCGGTACATCCCCGAGTCCAAGGCTCCTGTCGCTCGGAGGGTGGACGTCCCCGGGCAGATGCTCGTGATCGCCCTGTTGGCCTCGCTCACTTACGGCATCATCGAGGCTCCCAGCAGGGGGTGGTCGTCACCGCTCATCATGGGAGCCTTCGCCTTGGCCGCCGTGTCGTTGGTGGCCCTCCTCGTCTGGGAGCACCGCAACCGCGAGCCCCTGATCGACCTGCGATTCTTCCGTTCCGTGCCGTTCTCCTCTGCCGCGCTCATTGCTGTGGCTGCGTTCGCCGCGCTCGGCGGGTTCCTCTTCCTCAACACTCTCTACCTCCAAGACGTGCGTGGACTCTCCCCGCTACAGGCCGGGCTCGACACCCTGCCCCTGGCGGCGATGACCATGCTCCTGCCTCCGGTGTCGGGCCGAATTGTCGCCCGGCGAGGCGGCAGAATCCCCCTTGTCATCGCCGGTGCCGCGCTCGTCGCCTCCTGCCTCATGCTGGTGGGGTTGAGCGCCGTGACCCCATTCTCGTGGTTGTTCACCGCCTACGTGATCTTCGGCATCGGTTTCGGATTCGTGAATGCGCCGATCACCAATACCGCCGTCGCTGGTATGCCCCGGGCCCAGGCCGGTGTGGCCGCGGCCATCGCCTCCACCTCGCGTCAGGTCGGTCAGACTCTGGGTGTGGCCGTGGTCGGCTCACTGGTGTCCGCCGCGCTACAGAACGGAAATCATCTCGACTTCGCCCTGGCCAGTCGAGCCGGATGGTGGGTACTGGCCGGATGTGGAGCAGTAGTGTTGTTGCTGGGCCTGGTTGCGACGACCCCGTGGGCCCGGGAGACAGCCCGGCGAACGGCCGAGTCGATCAACCCCGAATTTCTCGAACGGAACGCAGCATGACCAAGGCGAGTATTCGTCGCGACAGCGCGGTACGCGAGGCATGGCACGCGATGGCCGATCTGGTGCTGGACAACGAGCGCCGGCGGGAGGTCAGTGAGCAAACCGGCCTGAGCTTCGGAAGGATGAAGGCGTTGCGACGGATCGCCGGCCGGCCGATGTCCATGCGCGAACTGGCCGCCCTGCTCGGCATGGATCCGCCCAACTTGACGACGGTGGTCGACGACCTGGAGCGCTCGGGACTCGTGGAGCGCCAGGCCCACCCCACGGACCGCCGGGTGAAGCTCGTAGCGGCCACCCCCAAAGGTGCGGAACTGGCGCAACGGGCCGAAGACATCCTCGATCGGCCACCGGCCGGCCTGGCGGACCTCCCATCCGATGAACTCGAAACCCTCGTGCAGATCCTGGCGCGGGTCCGTCGCGAGCAGCAACCCAAACGCTGAGCCGGCGCTCGGCCGGCTATCTCGCCAATCTGAGTGGCGAGGTATCGCCCCGAGACCGCCGGGTCGGCGCGCCCAGCCCGGCACCCGTGCGAGACTGACGCCACCGGGTGGGCGACGAGCGCCCGCGTGGGCCAAACGATCGGAGAGGCGATGACGGCGAAGTCCGATTTCTCGGCTGAGGAGTGGCGGCTGATTCTGGAAGCGCCACCAAGTGCGGGCATGATCGTGGTTACGGCCCAGCGCGGCGGGACGTTCCGCGAAACCATCGCGATGGCCAAGGCCTACGCGGAGGCACGCCAGCAACACGGTGAGAGCGAGCTTCTGGATGAGATCGTCTCGGCCAAACCGGAGCGGGATCACACTCACTACCACACCCCCGAGGAGCTCAAGCAGCACGGGCTGCAGCACCTGCGCGACTCGGTCGCCGTGCTCGAGGGGAAGGCCGCGCCGGCCGAGGTGGAGGAATACCGTCAGTTCATCATCACCCTGACCCACAAAGTCGCAGCGGCCCATCGCGAGCACGGTCAAGACGTGAGTGAGGCCGAGCAGGCGGCGATCGATGAAATCACGGCTGCCCTGAACACCACGGCCGGATAGGCGCCTCTAGAGGCTCAGCCCGGTTTCGGCGCGGGGGTGAAGGGAAGCGTGGTCGAGGCCGCCCTGGAGAGAGTGGCCCTTGTATCGAGAGCCATCCTTTCAGGGATACCGCAACCGGTCCGTGGTCCGGGCGACGCCCTGGATGGCTCGGAGCCGGCCGGTGCTGAGTCCGCGGGTGAGGTTACGGAGCTTGTCGGTGAAGTTGTCGACGAACGTATGCAGTCCGAGCGGGCCGGGCGGCGACAAGAGGGAGGTTTCTACGAGTACGGCCGCTTGTTCGGTGAGATCGTTCCAGTGGACGACATCGAAGGTCGATGGTGGTGACGGCGCAGCCGTAACGGTGGGCAAGGAAGCGGGCCGTTCCGCCGATCCCGGTGCCGGCGTCGAGGACGTGGTCACCGCCGGTTACCTCGGCCCGCGCCGCGGGTTCGCTGGTGGCGATCCGTCCCGAGGTGTGGAAGTCCTCGAGCCGGTCGAGGTCTCCGGGCAGCAGGTGGTCGAGGTCTTTGCCTGAGGCTTTCAAGGCCTGTTCGATCCGGCAGTGGGCTTGCCCAGTCGAGTACTGACGGTGGATGTCAGCGATCACGGCGTCAGTGAGCCGGCCGTCTGGGCCGGCGCGGGGGAGGGTAGCGCCGGTAGGTCGGGTGGGTCGTCTCTGCTGATGGTGGGTTGGGCGGGAAGCAGGGCGAAGGCGATGACGGCGCCGGCGGCCGCGACTCCGGCGGCGACCCAGTTGGCGGCGCGGAAGCCGTCGAAGAAAGCGGAGGTGGCGGCGTTGTGTACAGCCGAGGCGACGGCGGGATGGCCGGAATGGGCGAGGGTGCTCGCGGCGGTCAGTGCGGTACCGACGGACGCGTGCGCCGTCCGCCCGACCGCGATCGGGAAGCCTGCGGGGAGGATTCTGGTGAGCCGGCTGGCGTACAGGGAGGCGTAGACGCTGCCGATCACAGCCACACCGAGGGTGCCGCCCAACAGGCGGGTGGCGTCGTTGACCGCCGAGCCGACCCCGGCCTTGGCCTCGGGCACCGCTCCCATGACGGCCTCGGTGGCGGGCGCGCTGGTGAGACCCATGCCCGTCCCCAGCACAACCATCTGAGCGGCGATGGTCCAGTAGCCGGTGCTTGCCGCCGCTGTGGTCACCCACACGTAGAAGACGGCCATCGAGGTCAGTCCTGCGGCCACGATCAGCTTGGTGCCGAACCGTACGGCGAGCTTGGTGCCTACGACCGATGCGAGGGCGACACAGGAGGCGACCGGCAAGAGGCGAACACCGGTCGACAGCGGACCGTAGTTCTTGATGAACTGGAAGTACTGGGTGACCAGGAAGATGAACCCGGACAGGGCGAAGAAGGAGATGGCCACTGATGCGCTGGCTGCCGTGAAGCGCGGGTTGGCGAACAGGCTCACGTCGAGCATCGGATACGCGGTGTGGTGCTCCCAGGCCACGAACGCGGTGACCAGCAAGGCGGAGAGGGTGAAGCCGCCGAGGCTCCGGGCGCTCGTCCAGCCCTGGTTCGGGGCCTCGATGATGGTGTAGACGAGCACTCCGACGGCAGCGCTCGACAGCGCGAACCCGGCCCGGTCGCTGCGGGGCGCGTGCGGGCCGGCGGGATGCCGGCACGTAGCGGGCCGTCAGGATAGCGGCGATGGCCGCTATTGGAGTCATGGCGATGAAGATGCTGCGCCAGTCGAATTCCTCGAGCAGCCACCCCCCGACGATCGGCCCCAGGGCGATCGCGGCACCGGTGATGGCACCCCACAATCCGATGGCCAGAGCCCGTTCGCGCCGCTCGGTGAACACGTTGGTGATCAGCGACAGGGTCGAAGGGAACACCATGGCCGCGCCGAGGCCCATTACCGCCCGGGCGCTGATGAGCTCGCCGGTGCCGCCCACTAGCCCACCGGCCAGGCTGGCCAAGCCGAACACGGCCAAGCCCGCCAGCAGCATCCCTTTGCGCCCGAGCCGGTCCGAAAGGCTGCCCGCGGCGAGCACCGCCCCGGCGAAGAACAGGCTGAAAGCGTCTACGACCCACTGCAGTTGCGAGGTCGACGCATGCAACTGGCGCACCAGCGACGGCAGGGCAACATTGACGATGGTCGTATCCAGATTGATCGCGAAAGCCGCCAGGAGCAGCGATATGAGGATCAACGGCTTGCGGTTCATGGCTCCTCCGGCCCGGCATGCAGGTCGCCCTCGGTGCTTTGTCGACCGTCGGCCGGTGGGCCTGACCCGAGAGGCCGCCCAACTCGCGTAACAGCTCTGCGGCCCCGGGCCTGTGGTCGGTGCTGTTGGTGCATCGGTCACCTCCTGAATGATCTGGGTTACTTGACTTTATAAAGTGAGTATGGGCTTAAAGTCAAGAGCAGGAACCTGTTTTCTTCAAGCTCATCGACTAGAATGCCGCTATGCGTTCCTACGGCCAGTACTGCGCCCTCGCCAAGGCTCTCGACATCGTCGGTGACCGCTGGAGCCTGTTGATCGTGCGTGAGCTGCTGCTACGACCCTGTCGCTACGGGGAGCTTCAGGACGGCCTGCCGGGCATGGCCTCCAACCTCCTCGTGGACCGACTCCGCTCGTTGGAGGATCACGGCGTCGTTGCCCGCGACGACCAGGCTCGCTACAGGCTGACCGACTGGGGCAATCGGCTGGCGACACCAGTGCGAGAGCTCGTCCGCTGGGCGGCCCCACTGATGAGCAGCAAGCACGAGACCGACACATTCCGAAGCCGTTGGCTGGAGATTCCCTTAGCGTTGATGTTCGACGGAGTCGACCGGTCCAGGCCCCAGATTGAAGTGGAAATCCGAAGTGGCGATCAAGCCGTGACCCTGGCGTCCAATACCGGCGAGGTGTCGGTCCGTTCCGGAACGGCCAGCTCGCCTGACGTAGTGATCTCAGGGCCGCCGGAACCGCTCATCGGCCTCCTGGCCGGCAGGCTCGACAAGGCAGCCGCCGTCGAGCAAGGTGTAAGTGTCTTGGGGGACTTTCGACTAGTTACCCGACTTCGCAGCAACGACTGGCTCGATCCGCCCCAACGGTCGCTCGCGCCGCCGAGGCCTGGCCGTTCCGCTCGATTACCCCGTACTTGAGCCAAGCCTGGCGAGCCCGCCGCCCTGCAGACTGGGGCGCTCTCGAGGTCGTCTGCCCGATCACCGGCCCCTCAGTATGCGACCGGCTCCTGGTGGGTTGGGTTCCCGCCGATGAACATCCCGACGACGAAGGCGTTCGGGTCAGGGACGGCTGGTGCGGCACCTCGACAGCTCGGGCGCCCAGTGGCGCCTCGCCGAGTCAACTGACAGACTGACCGACATGCAGGGTGCCAAGGTCCTCGTCACCGGTGCGGCCGGTAATCTGGGGTTGCCCCTGGTCGGCCACCTCGCCGTGGGCAACGAGGTGTGGGGGATCGCCCGGTTCCGCGATCCAACCTCACGCGAGAAGGTCGAGGCGGCCGGTGCGACCACCCGCCCTATCGATCTCGCTGCCGGCGACTTCGGTGACTTGCCCGACGACTTCGACTACGTGATCCACCTAGCCATGTTCAAGGGCGACGTTGACTACGACGCCGCGCTCCGGATGGACGCGGAGGGTACGGCCCTGCTGCTCGCGCATTGCCGGGGCGCTCGGGCGGCGCTCGTCATGTCGACCGGCGCGGTGTATCGCCCAGCTGGCGACCCGTCACACGCCTATGCCGAGACCGACGGTCTGGGCGAGGGCAAGGTGCCCAGCCTGCCCACGTATTCGATATCGAAGATCACGGAGGAGGCGGCCGCCCGGGCGTCCGCCCGGCTATACGACCTGCCCGTGGTCATCACCCGAATGAATTGCGGGTACGGATCGAACGGCGGCATGCCCGCCTGGCACCTCGATTCGATCATGGCCGGCCGGCCGGTGCCATGCGGGTCGCCGGGGCCCAAGTACAGCCCCATTCACCAAGACGACATCAACGTCCAGACCGAACTCATGCTCGCCGCGGCCAGCGTGCCCGCCACGATCGTCAACTGGGGAGGCGACGATATCGTGGGGCCCGAAGATTGGTGTCCCTATCTCGGGGAGCTCACGGGCAAGCCGATCGAGGCGGCCGGGGGCGCCTCGGCCGGCAGCTATCCGGGCTCCATATATGACGTCAGCAAACGGCGGTCGATCACCGGGCCGTGCGAGGTTTCCTGGCGTGAAGGCATGCGCCGCACCCTGGCCGGCCGCTATCCGGCCGCCATCTAGGACGCCGAGCCCCTCGTCTGGGTCGGCTCCGATGGCCCGTTCCTTGGTAGTAGCGGCCGTTAACCACGTCTGCGGCCAGTCGCCCATATCGACCACCCCGGTCTCGCTCCCCTGAGCCACTGGCTGATCCCAGATGCAGCCGACGGGATAGGCGGTAAACCGGCTGAGCGGCCCCGCCGGCTTACCGCCTGTCCGGAAGAACGACGCCATTCATTTATCGGCTTACGGCTCGCCACGAAACAACTTCGAAGAAGTCCTAAGCTGCGCCAGGCATGTCTACAAGAAACATGTCTACAAGAAAGTTGTGTCAAGTTGTTTCGTCGGGAGCCCTTAGGCAGGCGTATCCGGCCCCTATTAGGTGTTTAGTGAGCCGGAACCCTCGGTTTCGGCGCCCTTAAAGTAGCCGTGACAGACGGTCCCCTGACGGTCTATGACTTCGAGGTGGCGGTCCCGCGTCTCTCGCTTGGGTTCAGGCCGAGCAGCGGCCGGTGACCCAACCCAACTCGACCTCGACGGTTTTGACACACCACCGCGGCCGGCTGGCGGCGGCTTCGGTACGGCCTGTATTGCCGATGTTGCTAATTGAACCGAGCTCAGCTTTACTTGTAGCCGATGACTCGTAATCCCTGGGATGGCCAGTGCCTTCTGCTCTCGTAGTAGACAACCTCGAAGGCGGCACAGCAGTGCTCCGCCTCAACCGTCCGGAAAGACTCAATGCCATCAACGAGACACTTGCGTCTGAGCTAATAGCCGTGTGCAGCACGATCGCCTCGGATCGCGATATCCGTGTCGTGGTCCTCACCGGGGCCGGCCGCGGCTTCTGTTCAGGCATCGACATGCGTAACTTCGGCCCGTCGATGCTCGACGCTTCGGCGCCCGCGTTGGACCGGATGCGTTTCCAGGAGATGATGGCCTCGTTGCCACTAGCGCTGCGAGCCCTGCCGCAGCCCGTGATAGCAGCGGTCAACGGTCCGGCGGTCGGCGGCGGTCTCGCCCTGTGCTTGGCCTCGGACATCCGGTTGTGCGCCAGGTCGGCCTCCTTCGGCAATGCGGCCATCAAGATCGGCCTCTCTGGTGCTGAGATGGGTATGAGCTACCACCTGCCGCGGATCGTCGGTACGAGCGTGGCTGCGGACTGGATGCTCACTGGTCGCACTGTCCTGGCCGACGAGGCTCTACGGTGCGGTCTGGTCAGCGCGATGGTGGATGACGACCAACTGGTCGACTACGCCCTTGAAATGGCGGCACAGGTCTCTTCCAACTCGCCGCTGGGCGTTCAGCTGACAAAGCGGGCGCTGCAGATCAACACCGATGCTCCATATCTGGAGTCCGCCCTCGAAGTGGAGAATCGCAACCAGGTCATAAGCCACGCCACCGACGAGGCAGCTGCGGCCCGCGTCGTCTGGTCGCAGCGGTAACCCAGAAGGTCGGCCACGGCTCGCCGGGGCCACAGGAGGGCCTGTCGGCACCTTGGCGGTGATCATGCCATCGTGCCAAACTCGCTGGATGGCAGAGACCACAACCGCACTTGGCGGGATCAAAGGTGTTGATCTTGACGGCTGCGAGCGCTACGCAGGGATCCGCTACGCGAAACCCCCGGTCGGAGACCTCCGATTCCGGGCGCCGCAGCCCGCCGAGCCTTGGCAAGGGGTGTACGACGCCACCGCATTCGGCCCTTCGGCGCCGCAGCCGCCACCGCTAACCGGCTCCCTGGTCGCCGGAGGTGATCTGCGGACTGATGAGGACTGCCTGTTCCTGAACGTCTACACGCCAAAGCCGGACGGGAGGGCGCGACCGGTAATGGTGTGGATACATGGCGGCGCCTACACGATGGGCTCAGGCGACATGTACGACGGCAGCACGTTCGCCCGCCGCGGCGACGTCGTTGTCGTCACCCTCAACTACCGCCTCGGCGCGCTCGGCTGGCTCGCGTTGGACCATCTCGATCCCTCTCTGGCCGGATCAGGAAACAACGGCATCCGCGACCAGATCGAAGCGCTCCGATGGGTGCGGGACAACATTGGCTCCTTCGGCGGCGACGCCAACAACGTGACGATCTTTGGCGAGTCTGCCGGCGGCGGCTCCATCGGTGCATTGCTCGGCGCCCCCGGGGCCGATGGCTTGTACCACAAGGCGATTATTCAGTCAGGCCCGGTTGCGATCGCGCCACCCTACAAACCCAACCTTCTGACCACCGCACTGCTCGCGGCACTCGGTGAGCCCGGCGGGGGCATTGACGTCTTCCGCCGCGCCGACCCGACGCGCCTCGTACAGGCGCAAACGGACGTCGGATCTATCAACCAGCTCGGGCGTGACCGCGACAATGCGATCGACGGCAGCGGAGCCGGCTTCCGTCCGAGTGTCGATGGTGTCGTGGTCTATGCCTCTCCAGCCCAGGCGGTCACAGCGCGTGGTAATGGAAACGTGCCGCTCCTGATTGGCAGCAACGAAAACGAAGGCACCCTGTTCTCGATGCTGCTGCCGGCGGACATCAGCGACGACGAGGTCATCGCGGCGTTGCCAGAAACGATCGTTGATCCCAGGGCCCTCGCCGAGGGATACGCGGGTCGGTCCACCGGCGGCCGGCTCATTGTCGATCTCATGACCGACGCCATGTTCCTCATCCCAACCCTGCGCCTGGCCGATGCCCAAGCCGCCACAGGCGCACCCGTATGGGTCTATCTGTTCAGATGGAGGACGCCGGTGTTCGGCGGCTTCTTGGGCGCCACCCACGGGCTCGAACTCCCCTTCCTCTGGGGTCAGATTGACAATCCCTTGTGGCGGGGGTTCGTTGGAGAGCATGCGCCTGAGGCGCTGGCGGTGGCCATGCAGGACGCGTGGATCGCGTTCGCCCGGACGGGCGACCCCAACCCGCCTGATGCGGTCCCGTGGCCCCGCTACGACACGAGTCGACGTGCGACGCTGGAGCTCGGACCGGTCATCAAGGTTGTTGACGACCCCAGTAAGGACGCCCGCGACCTCTGGTATCGGGTGTCGGAGCCGAGATAAATCAGAGGCTCAGTGCGATCCGAGCTTGGCCCCGACCGCCTTGCCCACGATCGCGATCTCGTCCACGAGGAGGTCCGCCAGGTTGTCCAGGTCGGGAACCAGCTCGCGGCACGAAACCAGGCCGAAGTCCAGTACGTCGCAGTAGCTCTGCACAGTAATGTTGAGCCCCAGGCCCTCGGTGACAGTCGACACCGGATAGTTATGCAGAAGGCGGGCCTTGCCCAGATACAACGGATGGCGGGGCCCCGGAATGTTCGAGATGACCACGTTGAACGGAAGGTTGACGCGATCAGCCAGCCGAAGCTGTGAAGCCAGGCGCGCCCCACGGATCAACAGGGCAGGCGGGGCGAAGTCGGCGTAATCCACGAGCACGTCTGCTGGCACCAGAGCGAATCTGGTCTTGACCTCGACCATTGTCTGCTGCATCTGCCGCAAGCGGTCCAAAGGGTCTACCGAGGTGGTCGGCAGCCGTGGATATATCGCAGAAACGCGGTTGGTCCAGAGGTCCACCTCATCCCCCGTTCGGATGGAGACGGCCGTCATCGCCACCAGCGGCCGGTCCGGCAAGGCATCCTTCTCGAGGAGGTACTGGCGCAAAGCGCCGGCGCAGACCGCCATCACCACGTCGTTGACAGTGGTCCCCGCAGCCTGCTTGATCGCCTTGATGTCATCAAGTGGCACGGAACGTAGAGCTACCCTGCGGTGCGGAGTGATGGTGCCATTGAATGGCGTTGGCGGGGCGGCGGATTGGGGCGGCGGTGACGGCGCATCGCGGTTTCGGGCCCGACCGGCCGCGACCCGGGCGACGATGGGGTTGGGGATGGTGCTGGCCAGGTCGGCCAGCCCGCTCAGCCCGCGGCTGCGGGTGAGCTCGCCCAATGCCCGGATGCCCCGAATCTGCAGGCGCACAAACTTGTCGGGCTTGCGCACCGACTGGCGCAGAGCCCAGGAGAGGGCTCGCGCCGGGGTGGGCACCTCCTCCGAGGCGGGGAGGGGACCGGGCACCAGCTCTGAGGTCTCCGGCTCATTGTGGTAAAGGATCCTCATCAGCTCGGCCGAAGCTGCCCCGTCGATGGTGGCGTGATGCAGCTTTATCAGGATGGCGAACCGGTCGTCACTCAGTCCCTCGATGACGTAGACCTCCCACAGCGGATGCGCTCGGTCCAGGGGGCGTGCGATCAGACGGGCGACCAGCTGAGCCAGCTTTTCATCCGTCGCCGGAGGCGGCAGGCCGGCGTCGCGCACATGAAACTCGAGGTCGAAGTCGGGGTCTTCGATCCAGAAGGGGTGGTCAAGCCGTAGAGGCACTTCGACCAGCCGCCGGCGGAGGGGCTCCAGCTCGGGCAGTTTGGCGGCCAGTCGGTCGCGCATCACCTCGTAGGGCGACCAATCCGGGTCGTCAGGACGAGCGAAGATACCCAGGCCACTGATGTGGCCGAACGAACGCCCGGACTCCAGGTACAAGAAGCTGGCGTCCATACCGCTGAGCTGCTTCATAGCCCCTCCTCCCCATCTCCGGCGCTGGTCATAACCACGCCCATGCTGAAAGCCCAACCATAGCTGGCGTCGATATCAGATTCCACAAGAATACAAGAATGGCAGCCTGGGAGGACCGAGGCCGGCGGGCACCGCCATGATTCCGGGGGTTAGCCCGCCCCCTTGCCCCGACAAGGGACAGATCCCGGCCGGGGTAGCGTGCCCGATCGACGACACTCAGGAGGACGGAAGAAGAGATGGACCTGCTCGCGTTACATGCTGCGTCCCACCCCGACAAGCTCGCGGTGATCGACGACCGTCCCGGCCGGACCGTGACAACCTGGCGCTACGCCGAGTTCAACCAGCGGGCCAACCAACTGGCGCACCACTTGGTCGGACTCGGCGTGGACAAGGCGGCCAAAGTGGTTTCGTGTGGGCCCAACTCGGACAAGCTGCTGCTCGGATCTCATGCCGTACGCAAGGCAGGGGCAGTGGAGGTGCCGCTCAACTACCGGCTGTCGCCCGACGAGGCCGCCTACGTAATTGACAACTCGGACGCCGGGGCGGTGTACGTCGACGCTGAGTTCGCCGGCCTGGTTTGGCGGATTCGAGATCGCATCCCGAAGGTCCGTGATGTGTTGGTCTTCGACGGCGATGGCGAGCTGGAGCGGCTGGTGGAGCAGTGCCCGACATCGCCGCTGGAATCGGCAGACGGCGCAACCACGGCTCCGGCCACCATGATCTACACGTCGGGAACAACAGGGAAGCCGAAGGGCGCCATCCGCCAGCATGCGCCGGACCCGTCGGCGATCGCAGGACTCATCACCCTGATCGGGTATTCGCCCGACGACGTCTACTTGACCACGGGCCCGCTGTATCACTCCGGCCCCGGAGGCAGCGCCGCCTTGGCCCAGGCCCTGGGGGGAACAGTGGTGGTGCAGCGGAAATTCGATCCCGAAGACTGGCTACGCCTGGTGCACACCTACCAGGTGACCACCACGTTCACCGCGCCCACTCCGATGCGTCTGGTGTGCAGCTTGCCGGCGTCGGTCAAGGCTCGCTACGACCGATCCAGTATGCGCCGCCTCATTGCCAACGCAGCTCCATGGACGCTCGCCTTGAAGAAGATGTACCTGGCCGACTTCCCGCCCGACTCGCTGTGGGAGATTTATGGGTCAACCGAGTTGGGGGTGGACACCGTACTGCGACCGGAGGATCAGCTCCGCAAACCCGGGTCATGCGGTCAGCCTGTGCCCGGGGTCGAGATCAAGCTCTTCGACGACGACGGACTCGAAGTCTCGGAGCCTCTTCGCACCGGAGAGCTTTACGTGCGGTCGGCGAGCATGTTCGACACCTATTACAAGGCCGAACAGAAATACAACGAAGCTACCCGAGGAGATTTCCACAGCGTGGGCGACATCGCCTACCGAGACGAAGAGGGCTACTACTACATCGCCGACCGCAAGAACGACATGATCATCAGCGGTGGCATGAACGTCTACCCGGCAGAGGTTGAGGCGGCCCTGGATGCGTCACCAGACATCTTCGAGGTGGCGGTCGTCGGTCTCCCCAGTGAGGAGTGGGGCGAGACCGTCCACGCCGTCGTGGTGCCAGCCCGAGCCGGGGTGACAGAAGCGGACATCCAGACGTTTGCCCGAGACCACATAGCTGCGTACAAGGTTCCCCGATCGGTTAGCTTCGTGCCAGAGCTCCCGAAGACCGGGTCCGGGAAGGTGCTGAAACGCGAACTGCGTGCTTCGTTGCAAGCGCCCTGATCACGCCCGTGGCATGACTACGGAAGTGCATAAACGGTCATCCGCAATGGGGGTGGGGAGCGGATTCGCCCGTGACATGGCCGCTCACCAAGGCCCCGGCGCCATTGTCGGGGGGATCGGCCGGACCCGATGATCTGGCATCGAGCCCGATCTGCGACTATCGTCCGCGGCGTGGATATATTGCCCAGAGTGACCGCTGACATGACTTTTCGGACTGGCCTGAGCCGTATTTCCGCCCGAGTCCCGTCTTTTTACACCATGTAGAGGTGGACAATCCTGTAGACACCAAGAATCGCGCCGCTTGGAAGGAGTCTTACTTGGCCGGCCTCGGAGATGGGCTGATCTCGTCCAAGCCGGTCAGGCTGGCCATGGTGGGACCCCGTACCGGTGCCTACCTTTGGCACTCCCTCCTGCGGCCGTTCACGCTCGCCCAGCAGCGCAATCCCGCCATCCCGACCCAGCCGACCACCGCGGGATTGGCGGCGTCGGTACTGATCGACGAACTGACCCTCGTGTTCATGCCGTTTGCCGACACGCACTGGGACGACGCTTACTTCTACAGAGTCAGGGATGAGACAGATCAGGCGCTCGCCCTCATGGAGACCCGTGGTTGGCTA
Source organism: uncultured Actinomycetota bacterium (assembly GCA_963783945.1). GTDB lineage: Bacteria > Actinomycetota > Acidimicrobiia > Acidimicrobiales > Palsa-688 > CAWAPS01. The sequence goes on along the minus strand of CAWAPS010000002.1, from coordinate 121,839 downwards.
GGGGACCCCGGTTCATACCACGAGACTCCCTCCGCTCCGGCGCAGTTCACTTTGCGGCCCGAGCGTTTCGGTCACATCCGGTACGAGGCTCTGAGATTTCCGAGTGGCTACACCCCACCCGCTGGCATGCCCGGTGCCGAACGCTGGGCGGCGTCGGGGCGGAACAGCGACGTCCGCGCATTCGTGCTGCGACACCGGGGTAAGCCGCGTCCCTGGCTGGTCAACTTGCACGGTTTCATGATGGGGGAGCCGAGCGATCTTCTGGTGATGCGCGCCCTGCACTGGTTCGCCGAGCGCGGTTTCAATGTCATCATGCCGAGTGCGCCGTTGCACGGTCGCCGCGGCAGCAAGCGCCTGCATGCCGCTGAACTGATTTCCCTCGATTATGCCGCCAACCTGCATGGTATGAGTCAGGCCATTTGGGATATCCGGCGTTGCGTCGCATGGGCATTCCAACAGGGCGCTCCCCGTATCCTCCTACACGGCGCGTCGTTGGGCGGATATCTAGCTGCCCTGGTCGCGTCGCTCGATGACGGCATCGAGCGAGTAGCCGTCGGGATGCCCCTCGTCGACATCGGTTCGGTCGGCGATCGCTACCCGGTACATGCCAGGCGGTTGCTCGACAAGCACGGACTCAGAGGCGAGCGCGCCGCGCTGGTCCACCGGGTCATCTCACCAGTAGCCATCCCGTGCCGCGTCGAGCATGCCCAGAGATACTTGTATGCCGGGGTCGCCGACCGTTGGATCACGCCCGGCCAGGTCTACCAGCTATGGAAACATTGGGGGCAACCGAAGACGCTGTGGCATTCCGGATCCCATATGACCGACTGGGCGGGTAAAACGCAGACGTTTCTTGACGCCGCCATCGGATCGGCCCACAGCTGAAACGTATTGAATTCGGCGCCCGGCGCGGGTGCGCCCTCCATGGCCGGGCCGTCCTGGGCGGCGGGCCGTCCTTCATCGCCGGCCGAGCTTCCGTGCTTGTGAAGTTTTCTCGTGGTACTTTTGTTTTCTCGTAGGCATATCGCACGATTCCCGTGCGTTTCTGCACCGAGAAAACGAAATGTCTACGAGAAAACGGCGCCGGCGAGGCCGCCGGCGCCCGTGACCGGCTGATGAGGGTCAGGTTCGGGCTTGCTTGCCGGCGCCCGGCTGGGTCCGGCGGGGTCCGGCCGGCGCCGGCGGGGTCCGGCTGGGTCCGCCTAGGTCCGGCCGGGTCCGGCTTCCGGTCCAGCCTCGCCGGGCCTGCCCCGCCTTTATTGTGCCGGCTGAGCCCCACCCGTCTACCCGACCATCATGACGTCGGCGGTACGCAGTCGGCGGATCAAGGGTGCTACTGAATCGGCTCCTGGCCGAGAACGGTCGTGCGGAGCATATCTCGGGGTTTGCTGATGTCGTAGGTGGTGATGTGGTGCAGCAGCCCACGGTTGTCCCACATGACCGTGTCGCCGGGTGACCACTTGTGGCGGTACACCCCCTCCCGACGGGTAGCTCGCTCGAGCAGGCCGGCGAGCACCTTGCGACCCTCGGCAGTCGGAAGGTCCACGACGTGGTCAGCGTGGGTCCCGATGACAAGGGAACGCCGGCCGGACCCATGAGTCCAGACCAGCGGATGAACTTTGGTGGGCTGTGACCTCAGGCGAGCCAGGTGCTCGGGTGTCGGATTGTCCAGGAAGGGGAGCACCGCGCTTTCGAACCTGTGCAGCACCCGCAGCCTGGCGAACTCGGCCCTTTCCTCCTCGGTGAGATCATCGTAGGCGGCGTAGGTGCTGGCGAACTCGGTGTCGCCCCCTTCGGCGACGACTTGCGCGGTCAGCATGGTGAGCATGGGGGGGTACTCGTCGCCGTGAGGAGTGCACCCGTCGATATGCCAGCCGAAGTTGCCTCGCAGGTAATCCGCAGCGTCGGTCTTGGACGGGTCCAGGTTCACTCGCATCACCCCCTCGACAGGATGAGCTTTGGTGAACTGGGTCTCGATCGGTCCGATCTTTTTGCAGAACTCCACCTGCGTCTCGGGGTCCAGGTGGAGGTCCCGGAACACGAGTACCCCGGCCTGCTCCAGGCTGTCGAGGATCAGTACAGGAAGGTCAGGGTCCTCCCGCAGCCGGTCCCGATCAACCCCGGTGACCTCGGCGCCGACCGTTCCGCCCAGCTTCTCGGTCGCCAGGATGCTCATCCTGCCCTCCTTCCGCTAACCAGATTCTCCGTGCCCGTTTGCATCATGTCGTGGCTCACGGCCGAAGGTTGCGGTCCGACCCCGTCTTCGTGCGCCATCCAGTGCACGAAGCGGTGCAACGGATACATGGCATCGTGCGGGTTGCCGATTGTGCTCGGCCCCGCTTCCCCCAGCCGGACGATGCGCTGCGCGCCGCCGCTGGCGAGCCGGTCGCGATAGTCGGCCATACGCTCAAAAGGATAGAAGCCGACCGTCTGCGTCGCCACGTTGACGTATTTCACTGCCTCGTCGAGCGAGTTCACTCGGACCACGTTGGCGGTCTTGTTGATCGGATGGAAGTCAACGGGCTGGTCCGAACGGATCACGAGTCCCTTGCCGTCGGTCTTGCCCCAGACACGGAACTCGTCGTCGAGCATCATCAGCATGTCGACCTGGTCGCGCAGGTCGGCCTCGAGTGGACGGGTGTCGCCCGAGGCGGCGGCCTGGTTGACGATGCGGGTGTGCAGCCGCTCGCAGAAGCGGTCGGCGTCGTCGTGGTCCGCTTCGACGTAGATGAAACGGCTGGCTACGCAGGCTTCTTGGTTGAGAACCATGACGTCGCTGGCGGCCAGCTCGCTGGCGCGATCGAGCGCGTGATCGGAGGCGAAGGCTTCTCTACCGACCATCGAGATCGAGGTCTTCGGGTCGAACGACACCAGCTGAAACCCGGGACCGAGGTATTTGATCACGTTGTTGATGGCATCCCCGCCACCCCAGGCCACGATCTTGTCGAAATACTGCGGGCGGTACAGCACCCGTTCCACCGTATCGTCGCCGCCGCGCCAGTAGACCGCCGACATGGATTTCACCGCGGGATGGTCGGGATCGATGTCCGCCATGGTCCGCAGGATCGCCACGGTGGTGAAGGGGTCGCTCGACGACATCTTGAACAGGTTGACTGCCTTCACCATCGCGCCCTGGGCGATGGACTTCACGGCAACGCCGGGTGAGTTGCCGGGCAATACGTGGATCAGTCGGGGTGCGAAAGCGCGCACGAAGCTCTTGCGGCCGGTGAAGTCCTGCTTGGGCACCCACTCGTCCAGCGCCTTGGGGTCTGGGAAGTTCTGCTCGACAACGGCCCGCAGCAGCCGCTTGTCGAGATAGGCGGCGGCCCCCATGACCTGCGCTTCCAGCACGACACGCGGCAGCACGTGGGTGGCGGCCATCCGATCGATGCACTCCTGCACGAATGGGTTTCGGGGATCGCGGAGCCGCACGCCGGTCTCGACGAGGAAGGCGATGATCTCGGCGAGCGGAACGTCGAGCAGCGGCGGTACCTCGGTGCGGGGATGAACCACCCGATCCATGTCGATCCGTGGCGTAGCGAACGTGACGCCCAGGTCGCGGGAACGGTGCATGACATCGTGGCCCTCGGACAGTTCGCCGCGCTGGATGAACGGCGCGGATACGACAGGATCAGCGGACTTCGGTCGAGTGTCGATTGAGCTCACGACAGGCCTCGCACATACGCATCGACCGTACCGGCGCAGCCGAGCTTGTCGTCGCCCTCGATGTCCGCATAGCGGACGATGCTGTTGCGTACCGACGGACCCTTGTGGCCGCAGGCGCAGGGACTGAAATCGAGCGAGATCTTGTCCCCCGTGATGATCCCTCCCCAGCGCCCGTCGAGCGAGAGGTCGAAGAACGCGGCGCGGCCCTCGATCTCGCCGTTCTTGTGCGGCAGGAGGGTGTCGCCTTCCTCGTCGAGGACGAAAGGCACGATCCACGGCGGTACGTGGTAACGGTCGCCCTTCTGACACTTGGGCATCCCGGAATTGAGTTCCTGCATGGAGTAGTTCTGGAACTCCCGGTTGGCCGGGATGTTGAACGTCTGGTGGACGAACTCCTGGTAATCCGGCGGCAACTGGGCTCGCTTGAGGCCCCCGCCGACATAGATGCAATTGTCGGGGTGGAAGTCCTTGGCCGAGTACCCCATGTCGCGGACGATTCTGGCCACTTGGTAGAGCGCGTTCCACATCCCGGAGATATAGAGCTTCTCGTCGCGGTACTTGATGAGTGCCTCGGCACCGGCGATCATCGCCTCGTCGAGCGCGTCCTGGCGTTGCTTGGAGGTCCGCTCGAACTCGGCCAACTCCTCCGGCAGTGCGGTGCCGTCGGCGATCTTCTTGCGAAGCACGATCATCTTGGTCAGAGAGCCGACGGTGATCGGGGGGATCGGGAGGCGGAAGCGCTCCTTGGCCGGATCGCCGAAAGCCGCCTGCTGCGCTCGGGCGATGACCACGTTCTTCGGCACCGCGGCTATTGGCGCGACACCGATCATCCGGCGATCCTGTGCCGGCTTCACGCCCGAGCCCCAGGAGAACACGTTGACCGTGTCCTTGCGCGACCAGGCCATGTCGTCGTCCGAGGCCAGCAGCATCGCTGACTTGCCGGTCGTGCCGCTGGAGCAGGAAACATACTGACCGCCTGCCTGCAGCCGCTCGATCCAGTCGTCGATGTCCCTGATGTCCGAGGTCTCGATTGGGTTGATCGGATAGGGCGATACCGTGCTCAGCCACTTGCCGAGCCGGTCCCACCTCTCGTCGGTCAGAAAGCTTTCCGGATAGCTCTTGTAGACGCTGTGCGGGAAGAGCAGCGGCACCACATCGTTGCGGCTGCGGATCTCCCTGGTACCGGCGCCGCCGGCCCGGTGGGCCAGCAGCTTGATACGGTCCTTGCGCTCCTGGAAGCGCTCGTTCAGCGCCTCCACCTGCGTCTCGCCCAGTTCAGCGTGGGAGTAGGCGAAGCGGTCCTCGGAATCGACGAGCCGGGTCAGCGTCGTTATGGCGGAGGTCATGAGCGTCCCCCGGTGGGTGTTGCTGCCGGCGTTGACTCTGCCCTACTTGACAAATGGCACCTCATACGTATCATTATAGAGTGATGCGGTCGACGGCGCAAGAGGAAACCCGGACGAGGCCGACGCGCAGAACCGATTTAGCTCCCAGTCGTCGCGGGGCCGGTCGCCCAACCCGCGAGCAGGCCGAGGCGCGCCATGAGGAGCTGCTCGACACCTCGCTCGATCTGTTCCTGGAGCACGGCTTCGAGCTGGCGACGATCGAGATGATCGCAGCGCAGGTCAGGATGACCAAGCGCACGGTGTATGCCCGTTATGCCGACAAGGCCTCGCTGTTTCGCGTCGCCGTGCAGCGGGCCATCGAGCGGCAGATCGTCCCACCGGACGTGCTCGAGGGCTTGGACAAGGGCGACCTGGCCGAAACCCTCGAATCGATCGCCCGGCTGCGCATCGAGCAGGTGATGACTCCCAACGGCCTGCGCCTGCAGCGGATCATCAACACCGAAAGCTACCGCTTCCCGGAAATATTCACGGCCAACTACGAGCAGAGCGCCAAACCGGTGATCGAATTCGTCGCCGGCCTGCTCGACCGCGCCGTCGCCGCGGGAAAGGTCGCCCCTACCAACCCCGAACTCGCCGCATCCGCCTTCATGAGCATGGTGGTCGGAGGGCAGGTGAGAACGATCGTGAGCGGCCACACGCCGGCGCAGAAGGAACTGGACGAGAAGGTCGGTTTCACCGTCCGCCTGCTACTCGATGGCCTCCGGCCCCGCTGAGACAATTGGAGACCTCCTTGAAACTTGACGCCAACCCACCCGTTGCGGTGGTGACCGGAGCCAGCTCGGGGATCGGCCAGGCGACCGCCCGCAAGCTCGCGGAACTGGGCTGGCAGGTAATCGGCGTCGGCCGCGATCCGAAACGCAGTGCTGCCGCCGAAGCGGAGATCGCCGCAGCGGCGCGCCATAGCGGCCGCTTCACCATGCTGCGCGGCGACCTCACCCTGATGGCGGAAGTCAGGCGCGTCGCCGACGAGATCAAGAACCTCACCCCTCGCCTGCACGTCCTCATCAACAACGCGGGCGGCGTGAGGGACCGGCAGACGATCACCGCAGAAGGCACTGAGGCCACTTTTGCCGCCAACCATCTCGCCCCCTTTCTACTGACCAGGGAGCTCATGCCCCTGCTCAAGGTGAGCGCGACCCGCCGGCCAACCGGATCGACGCGGGTGATCGCCGTGTCGTCGAGCGGCCACTGCACGGTTGAGGGGCTCAACTGGGAGGACCTGCAGAGCATCGGCAATTTCCGTTCCGTCGAGGCCTACTGCCGGGCCAAACTCGCCAACATCCTCTTCACTCGAGAACTGTCGCGGCGAGCACGGCCGGACGGGATCGTCGCCCAGGCCATGCATCCCGGCCTGGTCGCCAGCAACTTCGCCTCGCATGGGGACGCGGCCATGCAGGCCCACATGGCCGGTGCCGACGCGGTGCCGCCCGACGAACCGGCCGAAACGCTGGTCTGGCTGGCGACCGAGCTCGAAGGCGGCGGCGAGAGCGGACGCTACTTCTATGGGAAGGCGGAGGAACTGCCCAGCCCAGCGGCTCGAGACGATGCTGCCGCCGCCCGCCTGTGGACCGAGAGCGAGAGGCTCCTGGCTACGCTCGGCTACCGCTGACCATTCCGTGTCAGGTCAGTCGATCAGAGTCAAACACAGTGCGCACCATCTCGATGAAGAGACAAGGCTAGAGGGGAGAAGGGATGAGGCCAGAGCCGTTCACCGTAAGTATTCCGGCCAGCGACCTCGATGATCTGCGGCGGCGACTGGATGCGACCCGGTGGGCTGACGACTTCGGTAACGAAGACTGGACCTACGGCGTAGAACGCGGCTGGCTGGAGGAGATGATCAGCTATTGGGCCGGGGAGTTCGACTGGCGGGCGCAGGAACAGGCCATGAACTCCCTGCCGCATTTCCGCGTCGAACTCGACGGCCTGCTCGTGCACTACGTCCACATGCGGGCCACAACCGACGACCCCATCCCTTTGGTGCTGACGCATGGCTGGCCGTGGACGTTCTGGGACTACAAAGAGATGATCGTGCCTCTCGCGGAAGCGGGATTCGATGTTGTCGTACCATCGATTCCGGGATCCGGATTCTCGCCACTCCGCAGGACGGGAGTCGTTATCGCTGGCATCGCTGATAGGTGGGTCGCCCTGATGCGGGACGTGCTCGGGTACGAACGCTTTGGCGCAGCGGGGGGCGACTGGGGAGCGTCCATCACCGCTGAGCTCGGGCACGCCCACGCGCCGCATCTCCTGGGCGTGTACCTGACGACCTCGACGTGGCCCGGGCTTGATTTGTTTCACCTCGACCCGACTCTGTTCGCGGAGGACGAGCAATGGATGGTCGCGCGGATCAAGGAGGTGGGTGGTTTCGGACTCGGTTCTACGACGATCCAGCGTATTGGTACGCAAACGCTCGCTTACGCGCTGGTCGACTCGCCTACTGGGACAGCGTCCTGGCTATGGGAACGCCGCCGGGCGTGGAGTGAGGCGAAAGGCGATGTACTCGCCGTATTCGACCGCGACTTCCTGTGCACAACCGCTTCGATCTACTGGCTGACGCGCTCGATCGGGACCTCGATACGGCTGTACCGAGACCATTACAGCCACGGCTGGAAGCCGCACCACGACCGCTCTCCGATCGTCGAGGCGCCGACGGGCTTCTCCGTCTATCCCAAGGACGTGGTGTTCGTGCCGCGCCTGCTCGCCGAAAAAGCCACGAATTTGGTCCGCTGGACCGTGATGTCGAGCGGCGGGCACTTCGGGCCGGCGGAGCAGCCACAGGCCGCGGTCGAGGAGTTGACCACATTCTTCCACTCGCTGCGGGACCGGGCATGAGGCAGGTCTCCGTCCGACCTGATACCCCACGGCATCGGCGGTCTGGGTTCTTGATCACACTCTGACGAGCTCGAATCGGGCCGTCGCAACGATCAGCCCGGACGCCGGTGCCCATCAGCATCGTCCGTGGCACCCGCGGCGATGAGGGCCCATTCGGTGAACATTCTGCCAGGCTGTGCTCCGACGGCCAGGAACACCTGGCTCATCCCGGCCTTGACCGACCACTGCCGGGAGGCGCGGCCACGGTGACGCCGGTGGGACATCGACGGCAGGACGACGGTCCCCACTGTCTGGTCAGCAGGATCATCAAGAGAGATCCGGTCATGGCGCCCCCGCCAGCCAGCGGTCGGTGTTCATAGCACCGCCGCCGCTGGCCGGCTCCTCGCCTTTCCTGTGGTGAGTCTCTGTTTCGGGCCAACTTTGGCGGTCACGTTCGAGAATGAGGGCCCCCGGTGTTGGTACCGTACAGGGCCGTGTCGGCTGTCCTCGGTTGTGGCGCGTCTCGTGCTACCCCGGCGGGGTGGACCCGAGAAAGCGGTGGAATGCGCTGAGGTGTGGTGGGTGACAGCGGAAGGGACAGATTGGCGGGCGGGGGAGCCGGGTGCCTAGGCCGGCTGAGGCCGGGCATCGCTATATAGCGGGCCTGGACGGGCTGAGGGCGTTCGCGGTTCTGGCCGTGGTTCTGTACCACCTCAACATCGGGTGGGCCGGCGGCGGCTTGCTCGGGGTTGGGGTGTTCTTCACCCTGTCCGGGTATCTGATCACCGACCTGCTGCTCGAGCACTGGGGCAAGTCGGGGAGCATGGGTCTGGCGGACTTCTGGGTGCGACGGGCCCGCCGGTTGCTCCCGGCTCTCATACTCATGCTGGCCGTGGTCGTGACCTGGGTGGCTATCTGGCATCGCACCCAGTTGCCGGGGCTGCGGGGGAACGTGGTGGCGGCCTCGTTGTACCTGAGCAACTGGTGGCTGATCTTTCAGCACGTGTCGTACTTCGCCAGGTTCGGTCCGCCCTCGCCCCTCGGCCATCTGTGGTCGCTGGCGGTTGAGGAGCAGTTCTATCTGGTCTGGCCATGGCTGCTCTGGCTGGGCCTGCTGGTCGTTCGCCGGGCCGGCCGCCATCGCCCCTGGCGCAGCCGCCTGGCCGTGGCCACCTTGGTTCTGGCTGGTGCTTCCGCCTTGACCATGGCTCTGCTCTACCGCCCAGGATTCGATCCCAGCCGCGTCTACGACGGCACCGACACTCGGGCGTTCGGGCTGCTTATCGGGGCGGCGCTGGCGATGGTGTGGCCGAGTCGCAGGCGGAGAAAGGACACCACCCCCGGGGTGCGTCGGGCTCTGGACTGGGCCGGCGTAGGCGGTCTCGTGGTCATCTGCGTGCTCATCTGGCGGACCACGCAGTACTCCCCGTTCCCCTACCAGGGCGGCATGGTGCTGCTGTCTGTGGCAACCGCCTTGGTGGTGATGGCGGTGGTTTACCCGGGCAGCATGCTGGGCCGGGTGCTGGGTATGCGGCCCATGCGTTGGTTGGGCGTCCGCTCCTACGGGGTCTACCTGTGGCACTACCCGGTCATCGTGTTGACGACCAGGGTGGTTACGGCCCGCTTCGACCTTCCCCGGGCCACCTTGCAGGTGGTGGCGACCCTGGTCATCGCGGCCATGTCGTGGCGCTTCGTGGAGGAGCCGATCCGCCTGGGCTGGCGGGCTTCGGCCCGGCCGACGAGGATCCCCTGGTACCGGCGGGCGGCGGCCAGGTGGACCTGGGTGTACTCGACCGGCGCCCTGGCCTTCCTCGCCGTGCTAGCTATCGTGCTCGGGGATCTGGCGCCGGCCACGGCCGAGCCTCCGTTCGCGTCTGCAAGCGGCGTTTCGTCCACTCCTGTCGTGCTCCACGAGGTGGTCCAATCGCCGGTCACGACCCGTCCGGCGGACCCTCCGGCATCGAGGCTCCCGGCATCGAAGCTCCCGGCGTCGAAGCTCCCGGCGTCGAAGACCCCGGCGGCGAAGGCCGGGCCGAGCCGGGGGTCCCACCCGGTAGCCACCCCGGGCCTGTGGATGACGCAGCCGCCGGCGCCGCCGGTGCCCGAGGGCACGGCGACCATGTCATCGTGCCGCTCCGTGGTGCACATCGGGGACTCCACCTCCGAGAGCCTGATCTCACCCAACTACCTCCCCGACCCCAACCAGCGGCTGGAGGCCCAGTACGCCAGGGTGGGAGCCACCAACCAGTACCTGGAGATCCAGGGAGGGACCTCCATCGTCGAGCACATCCCCGGGACGACCAACGCCTACGACGTGGCCAAGCAGCTGATCGCCCAGGGCTACCACGGCTGCTGGGTGCTCGCCCTGGGCACCAATGACACGGCTGATGTGTATGTCGGCTCGAACGTGGGGCTGGTCGCCCGCATCCAGCGCCTGATGTCGGTCATCGGCAACCAGCCGGTCATGTGGGTGAACGTCAAGTCGCTCGTGGCGACAGGGCCGTACTCGGAGAGCGATATGCAGAAGTGGGACCGGGCCCTGGTGCAGTCATGCCCCAGCTATCCCAACATGAGGATCTACGACTGGGCCTCGGTCGTGCAGTCGAGCTGGTTCATCTCCGACGGCATCCACTACAGCACCCCCGGCTCGGCCCATCGGGCCAGCATGATCGCCACCGCCCTGGCCCAGGCGTTCCCCGCTTCGGGCCAGCACGGCTACCCGGGGTGTGTCATCCCCTGACCTGGGACGCGCTGCACGCCCGACCGCGTGCTCCGGTCGGCCAGGAATCGCAGTCGAGCGGTGCGAGCGTCCCAGGCGTACACGACTGCTGTGCTTCCGATCAGGTCCTGCAGGGCTCGGCGGTCCGGGCGGATGACGATGAGGAGGAACCCGACGCCCAAGGTCAGGAAGCTCAGTGGTAGGGCCAGCACCCGCACCACGGCCCCGTGCCACCCGACCGGTCCTCCATCCGGGCGGACAACGCGCAAACCCGCTATGGCCATCCCGAGGGTGCGGCCACCGGCGCCTACGGGATATATGCAGTAGAACAGGGCCCAGACCCCCAGGAGTACGCCGGCGAAAACCGGCACTTGCGAGATGCGCCACTGTTCGCCCGACAGCCTGGAAACGACGAATTCGATGGCACTCCCGAGGATGTCGTAGGACAGCACGACGACCAGCAGGTCGATGGCGAAGGCGGCTGAGCGGGTGGCCAGGCCGGCGTAGTGACCCTGGAGTCCGACGTCGCGTTCGGGTGCAACATGCAGGGTCATGTCCGGACGGCTCCCTCTTCGTCAACGAGCAGCACGGGCGCTCCCGGGCGCGGATCCGAGCGACGCCGCCGCAGCCGGTCGGCCCACCGCTGCACGACGTAGTCGAGGCCGACGCCCTGGCTGCGGGCCACGTCGATGGCCTTGTTCGCCAGGCCGGCGCCGGTAGACGCGATGATCGAGCCGATCTCGGTCTGCTGGATCAGGGCATCGAGATCCACCCGGGCCAGCACCGCGTTGAGATCTACGGATTCGAGCAGCTGGTCCATGTCGATCTGCTCGACCAAAGCGTTGACATCCACCTTGGCCAGCAGGAGGTTCAGATCAACCCGGGTGAGGATGGCGTTGACGTCGACCTTGTCGATGATCTTTTCCAGGTCGACCTGCTCGACCACGGCGTTCAGGTCGATCCTGGCGACCACGCTGTTGAAGTCGGCCTGAGCCAGGAGGGCGTCGATGTCGACGCCGGACAGGACCTCGTTAAGATCGACCCGTCCGACGACCTCGTTCAGGTCGACCCGTCCGACGACCTCGTTCAGGTCGATCGCGTCCACTACTCCCGGTGCGACTTCGTTGGCGACGGCCTGTATGACGCCGCTCGCGTCCGAGATGAGCTCTCCGATAACCCCCTGCCGGGCGCGTCCGGAGGTGCGTCCTCTGCGCCTTCGGGGGGCCATGACGCCATTGTGGCACTTCGAAGGCGTCACCGCCGTCCCGGCCACTTCTGTGTGAATGTAAGGTAAGGGCGACCCCAACGCGGCAAAGGCCGAAGAACGGAGCGATGACAGTGATTCGAGTGCCGTCTCTGGCGCCGACGCAGCTGCAGAGCCGGCCGGTCGTCCGATGAGCGACCGGCTTAGCCCGCTCGAAGCCATAATCTGGCGAGTCGGCTACGACCCGGCGCTCCGGATGACCGTCGGCAACCTGATGGTTCTGGATCAGGCCCCGAGCCGGTCCGATCTGCTGGAACGACTCGGCGCGCTGAGCGAGCACGCCCCCCGGTTGCGAGAGCGGCCGGCCGACCCGAGCTATATCGGGCGGCGCCCGCGATGGATCGTCGATCCTGATTTCGAACCGGGCCTTCACGTCCGGCAGGTATCCGTGCCCCCGCCCGGCAGCATTCGCCAGGTTCTGGACCTGGTGGCGCTCATCGAGCCAATCCCGTTCGAGCCCGATCGCTCACCGTGGGACATCACCCTGATCGAGGGGTTGGACGGTGGCAAGGCTGCCCTTTTCCTTCGGGCTCACCACGTGCTGACCGATGGGATAGGGGGAACGGTAATCCTGGGCCGGCTCCTCGACGAGGCGCGGCAGGCGCCGGCGGACCCACCGAAGCGGAAGCCAGTGGTCGAGGTGGTGCCATCGGCCTCCGGCGGCGACGCCGAACCGGTCAACGGCCGCCGCCCTATCACCGTCTCGATCGATTTGGGCCGGGCCATGCAACCACTCGCTTCGGGCGTCAACGCCACCCTGAGCGCGGAGCCGGGGGATCTGGTGGTGCGGGGGTTGCAGCGTGGGCTGGATGTGGCGAATTCCGTCTCCAGGCAGGTGCTCATCAGCGGGGGCCCGCTGGCTTCGTGGCCGGCCTTGAGATCCATGACCAGTCGCTTCGAGGTCATCTCCCTTCCGGGGGCCCGGGCGGCATCGCGGGCGCTCGGCGGTAGCCGTAACACGCTGTTGGTGGCGGCGGCCGCAAGCGGTTTGGGTCTCTACCTTCAGGAGATCGGAGAACCGGCTGCGGAGCTGCGCCTGGCCACCCCGACGAGCCTGCGGCACAGCAGCGAGTTCGGGGGAAACTGGTTCGCGCCGATCCGCGTCGAGGTTCCCACCGCGGTCGGGCACTCCGGACCTCAGTTCGGCGTGGTCGGGGAGCGCCTGGCCCGGGCTCGGAGCGAGCCCGCGCTGCGGGTTACCTCTACCCTGGCTCTGGCCATCGGCCGCCTGCCGAACCGGGTCCTGATACCGGCCCTGCACGCGCAGGCCGACACCGTCGACTACGCCGCCACCACCCTGCCCGGGGCCCGTGGGCCCCGTCACATCTGCGGAGCGACCATCGAGGAGAGCTACCCGTTTGGGCCTCGGCTCGGCTGCCCGTTGAACATAAGCGCATTCGGCAACGAGGATCGACTCGATGTCGGGCTGGTCATAGATCCGGCCGCCGTCGCAGATCCTGATCGCCTTCTGAGCTGCCTGAAGACGGCGTTTGCCGGGTTCGTCGGGGGTTCGGGGGGCTCGCCGGTAGAGGGGTCGACCGGCCGTTCCGGCCAGTCCACGGCTGCCGAGTAGCTTTCCCACCTTGTGAACCGGGGCCCCGGCCCCGGCTCTACCTCTGTTCGTCCGCCGCTCTACTGCCGGGTTCGATACTGCGTCTGTAGTCACTCGGCTACCCACCTGACAGGGGTCTGAGCAGTGTCAACAGATTCGGGATATCCGCCCAGCACCGGTGCGGACGGTTCGGCCGGCGCGGTCACGATGGCCTTCGCCGGCCTGCTCACCATGCTGGTCCTACCGTTCGGGGTGGGGGTACGCACGGTTCGGCTGCTGTTCCAGGGCGGGTGCCGGGTGGCCCGGTCCCTCGGCGCGATCGTCACCCTCACCGGCGCCGTCCTGGGCCGGGCGGTGGCCCTACTCGTCCGGGCCGTCTCCGTCCTCGTCGCCCCTATTTGGGGGTGGCTCGGCGGCCTGTTGGTTGGCGCTCTGACTCTGGCTGGCGCCGTCGCCGGCACTCTGACTCTGGCTGGCGCCGTCGCCGGCGCTCTGACTCTGGCTGGCGCCGTCGCCGGCGCCATGCTCAAGCGGGTTGCGAGCATGCACCAGGGTGCGCTGGTGGCATTCGGGACAGCCCGCCACCGTGTCTCTGTGGTGAGTACCGGTGGCAGCCGGCGGGAGCCGGCCTGGTTGAACGGCCTCACCGGTGTGGTCGGGGACAGCGTCGACCCGGGTACCGACCACGGTCCCGATTTCACCATCGAGTTGTTCCAGAACGAGTTTCTGGCTCCCGGTCAGACCCGGATCGACGCCATCGTCTGTGTCGGGGCCGAGGCCCGGGGTCGGGATGCCGGTTCGCCGGAGATGGTCGAGGTTCTCATGCTCGACTGCTCAGCATCGATGGGGCACCCGTGGGCGAAGATCCGAGCGGCTCGCATCGCGGCGATCGCGGCGATAGACGCCCTGAGTGACGGCGTCTGGTTCGCAGTGGTTAGAGGCGCGGAGTCCGCTGAGGTCGTGTATCCCCGCCAAGCCGGGCTGGTTCGGGCCTCGCCGAAGACCAAGAGGGCGGCGGCCCGGGTCATTCGCACCCTCCAGCCGGTAGGAGGCACGGCCATTGGGCGCTGGCTCGCCCTCACCCGGGATCTGATGGCGCTTCGGCCCGGTGCCATCCACCACGCCATCTTGGTGACTGACGGCAAAGACGAGGACGAGACCGAACTCGACCTCGATGCCGCTATCGCGACATGCGAGGGCCGGTTCCAGTGCGACTGCCGGGGGGTCGGCACCGACTGGGTGGTGTCCGAGCTCCGCAAGGTGTCCTCGTCACTGCTCGGATCGATCGACATCATCCCCCGCCCCGACCTTATGGAGCAGGAGTTCCGGCGAATGGTCGAGGGGGCCATGGACCGGAAGGTCGAGGCATCGATGCGCGTTTGGATTCCCCGCGCCGCCCGGATCGATTTCGTTCGCATGGTCTCCCCGGCGATCCTCGACCTGACCCCAAAAGGCCGGGCCGCGGGGTCCCAGATCATCGACTACCCGACCGGCGCGTGGGCCGCGGAGCAAAGGGCCTACCACTTGTGCCTCGAGGTCACGGCGGCACCTGTGGGTTCGGAGATGCTCGCCTCTCGCGTTCGCCTCATGGTCGGTGACACGATCCGGGCGGAGGGCCTGATCAGAGCCAGATGGACCGAGGACCGCCTGCTGTGGGGTCCGGCGCAGCCCGAGGTGGCCTACTACCGCGACCAGGCCGAGATGGCTCGGGCCATTCAGGACGGCCTCCGGTCCAAGCGGGCCGAGGAGGAGGACGCGGCCACCCAGCACTTCGCTCGAGCGGTGAATCTGGCGGGCGACTCGGGTAACGCGGCCGCGGCCGAACTATTGGCCCGGGTGGTGGACGTCGACGCTGAGGGGGCGGTCCGGCTCAAGCGCGACGTGGAAAGGAGCGATGAGATGGCGCTGGACACCCGCTCGACGCGGACGCTACAGCAAAGCGGCCGGTCCTTCCTGGACGAAAGAGCGGCCGCGCCCCAACCTACATCGGATTTACGAGACCAGGACCAGGTCCTCCACCCCGGCTTCGAGCTCGGCGTCGTGCCGCCGGGGCGGCCGGACCAAGGCGGCAACCGCCGCCCCGACCCCGACGATGACCGCCCCGACGGCGACGGCGGGGCGGGCGCCGGCCACGAAGGCGTGACCGCTGGCGTAGCTGCCGTGCCCGGCGAATATGGACACGAGCACGGCGATGCCGAGGACGCCGCCCAGCTCCCGGATGGCATTGTTGGCGCCGGAGGCCACACCCTCTTCAGCCGGCCGGACGGCGCTTAGCACCACGTTGGCCACCGGCACAAAGAACAGCGACATCCCGACCCCGCACAGCACGAACGGTACGACCAGCTCCGCGAACGGCACCCCCGGACCGAGCAGCGCCGCCAGCCAGGCCAGGCCAGTGGCCTGCAAGGCCAGCCCGGACACGAGGAACGGCCGGGCCCCGAGCCGCTCGGACAGAGGAGCGGCGATGGGCGCCACGATCATCGGCATGGCGGTCCAGGGCAGGGTGCGCAGGCCGGCGCCCAAGGGCGAGAAATGCTGGACGGTCTGGAGGAACTGGGCGAGCAGGAAGATGGCGCCGAACATGCCGAAGCTGAAGAGCAGAGTGGCCAGGTTGGCCGCGGCGAAGGTGCGATCCCTGAACAGGCGCAAGGGCAGCATCGGGTGCTCGGTGCGCTGCTCATGGCGCAGGAAGGCGATCAGCACGGCTGCTCCAGCCAGTAGAGGCAGAAGTACCTGCGGGCTGGTCCATCCGTGGGAGTCGGTGCGGACCAGGGCGTAGACCACTCCGAGAAGGCCGGCCGAGCCGAGAACCACGCCCGCCAGGTCGAGTCGGCCTTGCGGCCCCCACGATTCCTCGAGCCGTCCCACGAGGGGGATCACGACGAGGCCGATCGGCACGTTGAGCCAGAAGATCCAGTGCCAGGACAGGCCCTGGGTCACGGCCCCGCCCACCAGGGGCCCCACGGCGACGGCGAGGCCGCTCACCGCTCCGAACAACCCGAGCGCGGCCGCCCGGCGTTCGGGCGAGGCGGCGTGGGAGAGCACGGTCAGCGTCAGCGGCAGCACGATGGCCCCGCCGATCCCCTGCACCGCCCGGGCCGCCACCAACACCCCGATGGAGGGCGCCAGGGCCGCGGCTGCTGATGCCGCGGTGAATATGGCCAGGCCGATGCCGAGCATCCTCCGGCGACCGAAGCGATCGCCGAGGGCGGCGCCGGTCAGGAGGAGCACGGCGAAGGTGAGGGTATAGGCGTTGACCACCCATTCCAGGCCCTGCACGCCTGAATGCAGATGGGCCCGGATCGACGGTAAGGCCGTGGTAACGACCAGATTGTCGAGGTTGACCATGAAGGCAGCCACCGCGGCGATGGCATAGGTCCACGCCGGATTCGAAGCGGATTTGGGCATGTTCTTCCTCCCTCGTCGAGATATTGATTAATCACTAACTACAGGTCGCAGAAAAAAGCCATCAGAACTGCTCGGAACGAAGGGCAGTCAGCCGGTGGGGGGGAGCTCGAGCCAGGACGGCGGCACTTTGGAGCACAGCCGGGCCCACTCCTGGTCGACCTCGTCGAGGTCCATGGCAGCCGCCACGTTCAGCAGCATGCCGACGGCCACGAATCGGGTCAGTTTCTCCCCGTTTATGCCCGCGAGGCCGGAGATGGCCGACCACATGCGGCGAAAGGCCCGCCTGGTGGCCGCTCTGATCTCCGGGTCGCTGCAGGCCGCGTAGGCATGCAGCTGCATCAACAACAGATGGCGGTCCTCCAGCAGTTTCGTGTAGGCCTGGCCCATGGCCTCGAGGGCGTCGTCATCGTCGAGCCCCCGGGCGGCGTGCTCGAAGGTGTCGATGATCCGCTCGAAGCTGGCCTCGACCGCCGCGATGAACAGGGCCTTCTTGTTCGGGTACAGCCGAAACAGATAGGGCTGGGAGATGCCGGCCTGCCGGGCGATAGCCTCCGTGGAGGTGCCGTTGAGTCCTCCACCGGCGAACCCGGCTACCGCGGCTTCCAATACCGCTTGGCGACGCTCATCGGCAGTTAACCGGGCCATAGCACGAAGTTAGTGGTGAATCACTATCCATGTCAAGGGCGTGTGGCGGAAGTCACCGAGCAGGAGCGCCAGGGATGAGCGGGGATCACGGTTCGCCCGCGATGTAGCGGTCGATGGTTGGGCCGACCATGGCCGCCACGTCGGCCCTCGGGGCCGATGCCAACGGCTCGATGCGAAGGATGTAGCGGGTCCACGCCAGGCCGACGAGCTGAGATGACACCAGGGCGTAGCGGCACTGGGCCAACTGCGGGTCAGGGCCCGAGGGGAGATTGGCCCAGACCCGTTCGGCCAGGAACTCCCTCAGGCTGCGGGCGATCTCGGGCGAGGAGCACACGGCCTGGGCCATGGCCACGAAGGACTGGCCCGGTGGCTGTGATTCGGTCTCCCA
Organism: uncultured Actinomycetota bacterium; assembly: GCA_963783945.1. Classification (GTDB taxonomy): domain Bacteria; phylum Actinomycetota; class Acidimicrobiia; order Acidimicrobiales; family Palsa-688; genus CAWAPS01. The sequence continues at coordinate 103,980 of CAWAPS010000002.1, read as the reverse complement.
CTGGGCGAGGAAATGCTCTACCAGCTTGGTTCCGCTGAAACCGTCACGACCAGAGTCGACCTGGACCTTGCGGGGGTCGAGCGGCAGGTTCATGGTGGCCACAAAGAGCGTGGCCTTGTCGCCGAAATAGTGATAGACGAGGGCAGGGTCGACCTCGGCCCGCCGAGCCACGGCCCGGATCGTCGTCGCGGTGTAGCCCTGTTCCAGGAAGGTCTCCCTTGCCGCGTCGAAGATGGCGTCCTTGGTGACCGCTTCGCCGGGCCGACGTCCGACCTTGGCCATCAAGATATTTCGCTTGGGAAAATAATTTCACCAGCCGTGAAATCTCTGCTACAACTCATTACCCGTGAATACTAAGTCCGCGGAGACTTCGGGATTGGGCCGGCTGGCGGCGTGGTGCTACGACCACCGCAAGTGGGTTCTGGTGATCTGGGTGGTCGGCGCCATCGCCGTCATCGGGCTGGCGTCGTCGGTCGGCAGCGCCTTCAACGACAACTTTTCCGGCGGGAATGCCCCGGCCCAGCAGGCCCAGCACTTGCTGGTGACTCGCTTTCCCGCTCAGGCGGGCGACACGGCGGACGTCGTCGTCCAGTCCACCGCCCCACTGACCGACCCGGCCAACTCCGCCGAGGTCGGCCGGCTAGTCGCGGCCCTCCGTCCGCTCGACCATGTGCGCAGCGTGCAGAGCCCGCTCGGGCCGGGGGCGGAGCATCAGGTCTCGGCGGACGGGCGCACCGGTTTTGCCGTCGTGCAGTTCGACAACACCTCTGACAACCTCCCGAGCGCGGCGGTCAAGAAGGTCATCGATGTGGCCCGCAGCTTCAGCCATCCCGGGTTCGCGGTGTCGCTCGGCGGCAATCCCATCAGCAATGTGGTGACGGCTTCACCGGGATCGAGCGAAGGCATCGGAATCACCGCCGCCATCATCATCATGCTGATCGCGTTCGGCTCGGTGGTAGCTATGGGGCTGCCGATCATCACCGCCCTGGTCGGGGTGGCCGTGGGTTTTGGCATCGTCGACCTGTTGAGCCATCTCTTAACGGTGCCGACCTTCGGCCCCGAGCTCATGGCCATGATCGGACTTGGGGTCGGGATCGATTACGCCCTCTTCGTCGTCACCCGGTTCAGGCAGGGGCTCAGCGAAGGTCGGGAGCCAAGGGACGCGACCGTGGTTGCCCTGTCGACGGCCGGCCGGGCGGTCATGTTCGCCGGGGGAACGGTGGTCATCTCCCTCCTGGGCCTGTTCGTTGTCGGCCTTCCGTTTATGGACGGCCTGGCGGTCGGATCGATCTGCGCCGTGTTGCTGGTGCTCACCGGAGCGCTCACCCTGCTTCCGGCCTTGCTCGGATTCGCCGGGCGCAGCATCGACCGCCTGCACATTCCCGGCCTCCTGAAGGGGGCGCCGACGCGCGAGCGGGGTTTCTGGTGGCGCTGGAGCCGCACGGTCCAGCGCCGGCCGTCCATCTGCGGCACCGCGGCCCTCGCCATTCTGGTGATACTGGCCATACCTCTGTTCTCCATGCGTCTCGGCTTCAGCGACTCGAGCAACGACCCGACCAACCTGACCACCCGGCAGGCCTACGACGCCCTCGCCTCCGGTTTTGGCCCCGGTTTCAACGGGCCGCTACTGATCGTGGCCTCGGTACCCGCCGGATCGCCTTCCGACCGGGCCGCCATCGAGTCCCTGGCCGGGAGGCTGCAGTCTGAGCCGGGGATCGCGGCCGTTGCTCCTGTGCGGTTCAACCCGGCGGGCGATACGGCGGTGATCATCGCCTACCCGACGACCGGGCCCGAAGCAGCCCAGACCGCATCACTGGTCCGCCACCTCCGCAGCTCGGTGGTCCCGCCGGCGATCGCCGGAAGCCAGGCAAAGGTAGTGGTCGGTGGGGAGACGGCCGGAGGAGTTGACGCGTCGAGCTATCTGTCCAGCCGCCTGCGCTGGGTCATCGCCCTGGTGATAGGCCTATCGGTGCTCCTCTTGATGGCGGTGTTCCGATCGGTGGCCATTCCGATCAAGGCGGCTGTAATGAACCTGGTGTCGATGGGCGCGGCGTACGGGGTCATTGTGGCGGTATTCCAGTGGGGTTGGTTGGGCTCGGTCTTCGGGGTGAGCCGCACCGGGCCGATCGACCCGTGGATTCCGCTGATGATGTTCACCATCGTGTTCGGCCTGTCCATGGACTACGAGGTCTTTCTGCTTTCGAGGATCCGGGAAGAGTGGCGCCGTACCGGCATCAACAGCCTGGCCGTGGCCGACGGCCTGGCCAGCACGGGCCGGGTCATAACGGCGGCGGCCGCCATCATGGTGTGCGTATTCGGGTCGTTCGTGATCAACGACCCGCTTCGGGTTCTCGACATATTCGGGCTGGGTCTGGCTGTGGCTGTGTTCGTGGATGCCACCCTCGTCCGGATGGTGCTGGTGCCCTCGGTGATGCAGCTGCTCGGCCGGGCCAACTGGTGGATGCCGGCCTGGCTGGACCGGACCGTCCCGACGCTCGGCGTCGAGATCGAGGCACTCCCGCCGGCGCCCGTTTCGGTCGGCTCGGCCGCCAAGGTGGGATAGCGCCGGTCGGCGGGCATTCGACCTCGTCAGCGGAAAGCCGCCATCACCTCGGCCATCAGCTCCATGGAGGTCGGGTCGAGCGGATCGGGCAGCCGGATCATCACCTCGCGAGCGCCGGCGTCGGCCAGCTCCCTGAAGCGGCCGATGTGGTCGACGACGGTGCCGGCGTTCAGGTCCCGGGCCGCCTGGGCCGGGTTCCGGCGTCGGGGCCGGGACCGCTCGACCGCCTCGGCGACGTGGCGGTCGTCAGCACCGATCAGCACGGTCGACAGGTGGGTCAGCTCCACCGCACCCGGCTCCCGATGCTCGCGCTCGCAATGAGATCGCAGCACCTCGGCTTTCCGGCGAACGACCGCGGTGTCGCCGGTCACATTGGCGGCGTCGGCGTAGCGGGCGGCCAGCCGCAGGGTTCGCCGCTCGCCTCCTCCTCCTACGATCACCGGAACGTGGGCCTGCAACGGGCGGGGGTAGCACAACGCCTCCGGGACGACTACCCGACTTCCTTCGTAACGGGGGCTCCCGGAGCCCCACATCAAAGGCAACAGTCGGAGGGTGTCCTCGAGCAGGGCGTAGCGCTCTCGGGCTGAGGGAAACTCCCAGCCGTACGCCATGTGCTCATCGCGGAACCAGGCCAGGCCGAGCCCGCAGGCCGCCCTTCCCCCGCTCAGCACGTCGAGGGTGGCGACGATCTTTCCGAGGTGGGCCGGGTTTCTGTAGGTGACGCCCGTGACGAGAACCCCGAGGCGGATCCGTTCCGTGCACGCGGCCAGGTACGACAGGGTCGTATAGCTCTCCAGGAAGTCCTCCCAGGGGCGGCCGATCTGGGGGATCTGGCGAAAGTGGTCCATGACGTAGAGGGCGTCGAAGCCGGCGATCTCGGCCGAGGCGGCGACCTGCCTGAGGGAATGGCGGGTCTGCGCCGGCCCGCCGGCGAACCCGAACGATCCGAGGTGGAGACCGAAGCGCAGCCTGGTCGGGTCGTCGGCTTGCCGGCGGGCCGACTCCGTGGCCGACAGGAACGTCTCGGGGACCACTCGGACCGGGGTGTCGGCGATGATGGCGTCGAAACCTTCCCCCGCAAGGAGTTCCCTGGTACCTCGCCAGGTCCGTAGTTGGGCGGTCAGGACCGCGGCTGGGATGGGCCGAGCCCGGGCCCGGTTGCGAGCCCGGCACTGCTCGGCCGGGGTGTCGAAGGTCACGGCCACGCACGGCAGGCCGGCCCGTTTCGCCGCCTGCAGCCAGGCTCGGCGCCGGTCCCCGTCGAGGCCCAGGGTGTCGATCACGGTAGACAGGCGGCGGGCCAGCCGCCTCTCCACAATGGTGTCCAGCAAGTGGAACGCATCGTCGCTTGCCGTGATGTCGTCCTCGCCTGAGCCGACGAGGGCGCGCAGCCGGTCGCTCGACACGATGAGCTCAGCCTGGAAATGAGCGGCGGCCCAGGTCGACTTGCCGGAGGCCCCGGGACCGACAAGCACGACCAGGCAAGGTGATGGCAGCCGGGTGGAATCCTCCATCCCCCGAGTCTCCATCCCCCGAGTCTGCCGTGCGAATCTCCCGCATCCCTGCGAAAAGGTGGTGGTCTCGCGGGGGCCGAATGGCCGAAGACGAAAGGGCCGGTGATCGACCGCGACCCTCGAAGCTTCGCGGTTGGCAACCTCTACGTCGCAGACGGCAGCGTCCTCCCGACACAGGGTTCGGCCAACCCAGCCCTGACCATCATGGCGCGGGCCGCCCGGTGCGCCGACCCGCCGGTTGGAGCAAAGCCGGCGCGACGACATCAGCTGTGAAACCTGAGTCTGACGTGAGCGGCTGCGTGACACGCGTCCGACCCGCGCCCGAGCGAGGTCGGCCAGCCGACCTCGCCCGGACCTAGTCCATGAGGTGATCCCGCCGCTTATTTCATGTTCTGAGCGGCTCGCTGCTCCATTTCTTTCTCCTTGGCCTGGGCGTCGTGCACCTTGGCCTTGGTTCTTTCGTGGCCGGCCGTGCGCTCGGCCTGCCCTTTCTCCTTCTGGGCCCGGCCCTCTTCCTCCAGAGCCGGGTTGCCGACCAGATCTCCGACTGCCTCTTTCACTTTGCCTTTGCCCTGCTCCACTGCGCCCATAATTGGCTCCTTTCGCCGGGCCCGCCGTACGGCTCGGCTTTGTCAACTGGAATCCGGTCTACCCACCCGGGAGCGGGGGAAACGACGGGAGTCGGGTGGCCGGTCGCTGGTAGGCTGGCCCGAACCAAATGGGGCCCGCCTCGTGGGGATCACGTGATGAAGGACATACCGAAGCAGTTATGGCCGCCCAGGAGATCCATGTCCTCGTAGTCGAAGATGACCTCGGCTACGCCGTGTTGGTCGAGGAGTTCCTCGCCGAGAGCGGCGAACCGATCAGGGTCGTCGTAGCCAGCAACCTGGACGAAGCCAGCCTCATAGTCCCGGGCGATGTTGCTTGCGTACTGCTGGACCTGGGTCTGCCTGATGCCCAGGGCCTGGAAGCGCTGGACCGTATTCTGAAGGCGGCCCCGGACGTCGCCGTGGTGGTGCTCACCGGTCGGGCCGACCGGGACCTGGCGTTGCGCGCCGTGGCGGCCGGCGCCCAGGATTACCTGACCAAGGATGAGGTCGATACGGCCAACCTGGCGAGATCGATTCGCTACGCCGTCGAGCGAAAGCGGGCTGTGGAGTCCGCTCGAAAACTGCTCGCTACCGACCTCGTTGCGGCCGAGCGCGATCGCCTTGAACGGGGCCTGCTTCCCAGACCCCTGGTGCACGATCCCGGCTTGGCCTGGGCCTCGCGCAACCGGCCGGCGGGAGGCTCGCTGATGCTGGGAGGCGACTTCTTCGACGCCGTCGAGATGGAGGATTCGCGTGTAAGGATGGTAATCGGCGACGTCTGCGGGCACGGCCCCGACGAAGCGGCCCTGGGCGTGGCTCTACGCATCGCGTGGCGCAGCCTGGTCCTTGCGGGAGTGGAGGACGACGCGGTCTTGCATCACGTGGAGTCGATCCTCAAGGTCGAGAGAGGTGCAACGGAACTCTTTGTCACGATGTGCGACCTGACCATCGGCGCCGACCGCCGCTCGATGTCACTTAGGGTGGGGGGCCACCCCCTGCCCCTTCTGGTCTCTCCGCATTTGTCCTCGCTGGCGGTGGCAAAGCCAGGGGTTCCCCTGGGTGTGCTCGACGACCCGGAATGGCCGACGACAAATCTCAGCTTGCCGCCGGGGTGGGCCCTCCTGATGTACACAGACGGGCTGGTCGAGGGGCGCAACAGTCGGGGGCAAAGGGGCTGGTCGGACGACGGCCTCGCGGGTGCGGTCCGCGCCGCCTCATGGTCGACCGCGAATCTGGGGAGCCTGGCCGACCAGCTCATCATCGCGGCCGAAGCGGCGAACGGAGGACCGCTCGATGACGACGTGGCCGTCCTTCTGCTCGCCGAGGTCCAGGATTGAGCGAGGAGGCCGAACAGCCGAGCGGGGCGCCGGCGGTCTCTCGCCCGGGCCGGCGACGACTCGGTTTGAGGCAAGGACTGGCCTGGGTCTTCGTCGCGGTTGGCCTGATCACCGCCGCCGCGACGGCCACGTCGGTATGGGCTTTTACCCGCCTGTCCGACGCCCGTCACGACGTGGTGGACCAGATCGACCCGGCCCGCCTGCAGGTGCAGTTGCTGCTGGATGCCTATGTCAACCAGGAGACTGGTGTGCGTGGGTACGTGCTCACCCGCCAGATGGACTTCTTGCAGCCCTACACCCAGGGGCTGGGGGACGCCGCAACCGCCCGACGACTGCTCCAGCCCCTCTTGTCCGGTCTACCGGAGGCCCGGCGACTGCTGAGCGTGGCAGATGAAAAGGCTGCGGCCTGGTCCGATCAATTCGCCAAACCTTCGATCGCCGCAACGCGGGGCGACAGCCCGAGCGGCACCTCGCCCGCTCTCCAGGACCAGGGCAAGAACCTGTTCGACGGAGTACGCACGGCGTTCTCCTCACTCGACGACTCGCTGGTGAACAGCCGGAACCAGGCCGTCAGCCGCCTGCATCAATCCGCCCAGGTTCTGGGGGTTGTGCTGATCATCGACCTCGTTGTCCTGATCGCCGTGGCGATAAGCGCGTGGTTCATCCTGCGCACCTGGATCACTCGACCTCTGGCGTTGCTCAGAGACGACGTGCGCCAGGTGGCCGAGGGCCAGCTCGACCATGAGGTTGTACCCACCGGGCCTCCGGATCTCGCCGACGTCGGAGCGGGCGTCGAAGCCATGCGGGGGCGGGTGGTCGAGGAGCTTCGGGAAGTCGAGCGGCTGAATCACGAGCTGGCCCGATCAAATGTCGAGCTGGAGCAGTTTGCGTTCGTGGCGTCACACGACCTGCAGGAGCCGCTTCGGAAGATTACCGGGTTCACCGAGCTGCTCCGCCGCCGCTACTCCGACCAGCTCGATGATCGAGCGGAGCAGTACATGGACTTCGCCGTGGACGGCGCCCTGCGCATGCAGGCGCTGATCAACGACCTGCTGGCGTTCTCTCGAGTCGGGCGCACGACTAAATCGTTCGAACCGGTCGATCTCGAGGGGGCACTCGCCGCCGCGGTCTCCCATCTCGAGGCCGTTATTACCGAGAACGGGGCTCTCGTCGACTCCGGCCCGCTGCCGACCGTCTCCGGTGATCGCACCCTTCTGAGCGCGGTCTTCCAGAATCTGGTCGCCAACGCCATCAAGTTTCGATCCGACGCCACGCCATCCGTTCAGATCGGGTGCCAACAGGAGAACACCCATTGGCTGCTCGATGTCACCGACAACGGGATAGGCATCGAGCCCCGCTATGCCGAGCGGGTTTTCGTAATCTTCCAGAGGCTGCACACCCGGGAGAAGTACCCGGGCACCGGTATTGGCTTAGCCTTGTGCAAGAAGATCGTCGAGTTCCACGGCGGTCAGATATGGATCGACCCCGACCATCACCCGGGCACCAGGATCTGCTGGACTCTTCCCGTCATCGAAAGCGAGACAGGAGCACCATGAACCGGATCGAAGCCAACACCCCCATCGAGGTGCTGCTCGTGGAAGACGACCCCGGCGACGTGGTGCTGACGAGGGAGGCGCTCGACGGATCGAAGTTGTTGCACAACCTGAGGACGGTTTCGAACGGAGAAGAAGCGCTGGCGTATCTTCGCGGCGAGCCCCCCTACGCCGATGAGCCGCGGCCGGATGTGGTGTTTCTCGATCTCAATCTGCCCCGGGTCGGTGGTCACGAGGTCCTTGCGATAGTGAAGACCGACCCCGAGCTGCGCCGCATACCGATCGTCGTGCTGACCACCTCGGAGGCGGAGGAGGACATCGTCCGGAGCTACGACCACCACGCCAACGCCTACGTCACCAAGCCGGTCGGCTTCGATTCCTTCCTGGAGGTCGTGCGTCAGATCGACGAGTTCTTCATCTCAGTTGTGCGACTGCCTGCACACTGATACCCCGGATCTAATCCTCGACGTTCAGATGATCGATCAGGCCGGCGAGGGTCAGCGTGCGCCGCACGACGCGCGCCGGAGCGTGGATGATCAGACGGGTTTCCTGCGAGGAAGCCAGCTTGTGTGAAGTGGCCAGCACCGAGATGGTGGACGAGTCCATGAAGGACACCAGGCTCATATCCACGAAGAGATTTCCGGGTTGCAGAGCCAGCGCTTCGGTGATGGCCTGGCGCAAGCCGGGTGACGTGTAGATGTCGATCTCGCCTTCCGCGTTCACCCAAACATCGGGGCCGTCCCGACGGACGGCGACACGGAACTCTGGCAGCTCCTCGGCAAAGGTCATTCCGCTGTTCCTTTCGGCTGGCTCGAAACCCTCGGGATCTCCCACATCCCCGTCCCCGGACTGCGACATCGCTCCCTTTCCGCCCAAGATCCTTACGCGGCCGGCACCGGGAATCCAAGACCTGTAACGTCTCAGCTTGAGACTCGTCGTGGGCTCAAGGCTGGAAGACGCGGCAGCTCCCCCCATGTGCTACGCATGGCCATCGGGCGGAGATCGGAGGAGGGCCCATAATCGAGATCCGGCATTTGCGGTATTTCGTGGTCGTGGCCGAGGAGCTTCACTTCGGGCGAGCGGCCGAGCGACTGCATATGGCGCAATCGCCGCTCAGTCGCCAGATCCGCCAGCTGGAGCGGGATCTCGGCGTTGAACTCATCGATCGGGCCCATCACGTGGTAGGCCTGACCGACGCCGGGCGGACCTTCCTCCGATCGGCAAGGGTCATCCTGAACGAGCTCGATCGGGCGACGCACCAAGCCCGGAGGGCGGCCCGCGGGGAGATCGGGACCCTCGTTATCGGCTATGTGAGCGAGGTTACGGCCGATCTGCTTCCGAGGGGCTTGAGGAGCTTCAAGGACCGGTTCCCGGAGGTGGAGCTGGAACTCCGGGAGGGCACCACCGGAGAGGTGCTGGACTGGCTGCGGCACCTTCGGATCGACGTGGGCTTCGCCCGAGCGCCAGGATCGGCCGAGGACCTCGACAGTGAAGACCTCATCGAGGAAACGTTTCTTCTGGCCGTGCCCTCGGGGCACTGGGCCGAAGCTGCTTCTTGCTCCCTCAAGGATGTAGCTGACGAGCCGTTCGTGCTGGCGAGCTCCCTCGCCCAGGGGCTGCGCCGCGAGGTGGAATCGGCCTGTCGCGATGCCGGGTTTCGCCCCGTGGCCGCCCGGGAGGCGGAGTCCCTCACCGCCATCCTTCTGCTTGTTGCGGCCAACCTGGGCATCGCCCTCGTACCCGCCAGCGCCGCCTCCATGTACCCGGTGCCCGGCGTGAGGTACGTCGATCTGGCCGACCCGGTGCCGACGACCCGGGCCGGAATCGTGTGGCGGCCCAACGAGCCATCCCGGCTGGTCGCCGGTTTCACCGAGATCGTGCGGGAGGAGGCCCGCCGGCACAAAGGCGAGACGGATGTCTGGCCGGAACGGAAGGTTGTCGACGTCGACGCGCCCGACAGCTAAACAGGCAACAGCCCTCCTCACCCGACCCGGAAACGATCTGCGTCCCTCTCTCGAATGTCTTCCAGCCGAGAGTTCCCTCCGCCTCTGGCCGGTCCGCGGGGATCTGGTAGGCGCTCGGCTCCAGGGTCGACACCGTTTCCGGTGGAACGGCGGCTCGGTCCCGGCGGACGTGTTTCACGGCCAGGCGCACCGGGTATGTAGTTGATCAGAGGGTTAGCACGAAGGAGCCAAAATAGTGGGCGTAGCAGCCAGTATTATCGTCTTTGCCGTTGGTGCGATCTTGAGGTTCGCTACTACGGTGAGTTCATCGAATTTCAACGTTCATACCGTAGGTGTGATTCTGATGATCGTGGGTGCCGTGGGGTTCGTCGTGTCGCTCATCTTCTGGGCGTCGTGGGGCGGTTTCGGCTCCATGCACCGTAGCCGTACGGTCTACCGACAGCCCGGCACCGGTATCGTCGAAGAACACCACGAATCGACGTTCTAAGAACTAAAGGTTTCTTTTAATCTGCCGGCCGGGTAGTTACCCGGCCGGCAGAATCGCGGTCTCAGTCGGGATAACGAAGGACGACGGCGGCGTCGGCTCGGTGAACCAGGAAGGTGAAGCTTTCTTCCAGATAGAGCCGCACCGCGTCGTGGTTGTGAGAGGTGTAACCGATCGAGAAATCCTGACCCGAGACGAACGAGTAGTCGCCGCCGCGCACGCTGAGCACAATGGCGCCGTCGACGGCGGGAGCCCAGATTATGCGGCCGCCGAGAATTAGCTTGATGTGCTCGAGCAGCGGATAGCCGCCGTGCTCGGTCGTCTCGATTACCCCCGTGTAGCAGCGGGGGCCGAGGGCGATGGCGTACGGCCCACCGATGCCGCTGCTGCGAAGCAAGGCGACAGCACGGGCCACCACGCCCGGATACTCGTTATAGTCCGGACTGATCTCGAGCGGTTCGTGAAGTGATGCCACGGCCACTCCCCCGATCCCACCCGGCCTGTAGCCGTAGAACACCGCACTGTCCTCGGCCAGCGCCGCCCGTTGGGCCGCGGATCGCAGGTCGGCGAACTCCGGATGGGTCAGTCCGCGGTCGACCATGTCGAGCTCGTCGCGGGTGACGGCGAACGGCGTGCTCATCTCGACCAAAGGCTGGGTGATCCGAATACCCGCGTGTACACCATCCGCCGGGTCGGAGTCGCCCAACTTGACCCGACCGAGCGGCTCGGCCGAATGTTCCCAACCCCTGGGTCCCTCGAAATCCACGACGGCCCGGCCGGCCATGAAGTGGGAGAGGGTCTGAGCCGCGATCTGGTCGATCAGACGCCAGGCCTCCTCGCTGATCGGAGCGAGGTCGCGATAGAGCCGGTCGGTCACAGGACCTCCTTGCGGTCGAGGCCGGCGATGCCGAGAGAGGCCGCGCCACCTGAGGGAGCCGGCGGCCCACCGGTGTCGCCCGAATCGGTAATAGACCCCTCCGTGAAGAGATACTTGCGCAGCCACCCCTCCAGCGCCGGATCGTGGCGTCGGAGCCACTCGAGCACCATCGCCGCATGCTCCTTTTCCTCGTCCCGGTTGTGGCGGAGGATGGCTGCCAACTCGGGGTCGGTCGTAGCGTCGATCCGCTGGTCGTACCAGTCGACGGCTTCGAGCTCTTCTCTGAGGGATGCGATCGCCCTATGACGATCGATCGTCGACCCCTGCAGATCATCAGGGGCTTCGTGCAGCCCCTCGCTGCTCACGGCAGCTGAGCCGACCGGCCGCACCGGCCGCCGAGGAGTTCAGGTTGGTGAGCACCCGGTTGCATTCGCTGGACGCTAGCAGTTTCGACGGGACAGCCGGCTGTGGGCGACCGGCGCCTGACCGCGTTCCGTCGCCGGATCGAGCCGGCCCAAACTGGGTTGTCGCAGCCGGCCCAGGGTAGGATCACGTCGACGGGCGGTTGGAACGGGAGGCCGCCCTCGACCGTGCAGGTAGAGAGCGGTGCTTTCGCAATCCAGTTCTGACGTGCTCGAGCCCGGACCGTGACTCCGATGAGCGGGGCCACCTCTTCGCGCCCTTTCGCCCACCGAGCCCTCCTGTACCGCGGAATGTCCGAGTACGTCAAAGCAGTGGCGGGCTTCGTCAACTCGGGGTTGGCGCTCGGCGAGGCGGTCATGGTTGCCGTACCGCGGCCCCAGCTGGGAGTGCTCCGCGCCGCTCTGAGCCCGGTGGGTAGCAGCCTGCATTTCGCTGACATGGGCGAGTTGGGCCGCAATCCTGGCCGCATCATTCCCGCGGTCGAGGAGTTCCTGCGGGAGCAGGATGGCCGACCGGCCCGGTTTGTCGGAGAGCCCATCTGGATCGGTCGCAACCCGGAGGAAGTGGCGGAGGCGACCCGCCACGAAGCGCTGATCAACCTGGCGTTGTCCGGCTTCGCCGTCTCGGTGCTCTGTCCCTCCGACGCCGAGGCCTTGCCGTCCCTGGCGATAGCCGACGCGTGGCGGACCCACTCCGAGGTGATAGCAAGGGGGGTTGCGCTACCGAGCTCCCAGTATTCGGCCACCGTCTATGACGACCGGTTGTGGCCGCTGGCTTCACCGCCAGAACAGATGGGCATGCCCAGCACCTACTTCGACGACCTGTCCATGGTGCGGGCGAGGATGCACTGGGAGGGCAAGGCCGCCGGCCTCGGCCCAGACCGGGTCGAGGACCTCGTGCTGGCGGTGAACGAGGTGGCGAGCAACTCGATAGAGCACGGCGGCGGTTGCGGGGTTATCAGCGTCTGGAGCGACGCGCGCTACGCCGTCGTGTGCCAGGTCAGCGACTCCGGCTGCATCACCGATCCCCTCGTCGGGCGACACGCTCCGGGTCCGGACCTGGAAGCCAAAGGGTTGTGGCTCGTCAATCAACTCTGCGACCTCGTCGAGATCCGCTCCGGCGGAAGCGGCACCACGGTCCGGCTGCGGATGAACCCCTGACCGGTCAACGGTCGGGCTGGCGGCGGTCGGGTTGAGAAAGTCGGGACGGTCAGGCTCGCAGCCTGGCCAGGGTCGCGGCCAACAGGCGCGATACCTGCATCTGGCTGACGCCGAGCTCCACTGCCACCTCGTGCTGGGTGCAGTTGTCGAAGTAGATCCGTTTGAGTATCAATCTCTCGCGGTCTTCCAGGCGGGGGAGCAAGCGCTGGACCTGGATGCGGTCGAGCATTTGATCAAATGATCCGTCGACCACCGGGATCTCCCGGCCCGGCTCATCGCCGTTCCCACCATCGAGGGAAGCGGGCCAGAAGTTATCGCCGGCGCCGAGGGCATTGCGAATGGAGTCTTCGCTCGTGCCGAGGTGCTTCGCGATCTGATCAATCGAGGGCGACGCGCCAAGCGTCTGGCTCAACTCGTCGGCGGCCTGCTTGATGGACAGGTACAGTTCCTGCACCGGGCGGGGTACCCGGAGCATCCACGTCTTGTCCCTGAAGTGTCGTTTCAGCTCGCCGAGGACGCTCGAAGTCGCGTAGGTGGCGAACCGGGTGTCCCGCTCGGGATCGAATCGCTTGGCCGCCTTTACCAGGGCCAGCACGGCGACTTGCTGAAGATCGTCAGCCGGCTCTCCGTGACGCTCGAAGCGTCTCGCCAGTGACCGGGCCAGCCGGAGATGGCTCACTACCAACTCCTCCTGCGCCCGGCGGCGGGCAAGCGTGTCGGGCTGGCCATCGGCCTGGGCCCGGTGGCGGCGGCAAGTTGGTACCCGCGCCGGTGCGTACTTCCGGTAGACCCGGCCGGTCGACGTTCGGTCCAGCTCCTGCAGGCCGGGAACGGCCGGCAACGGCGCGTCGTCGGCCCCGATGACGAGCAGCTGGCCGCCTTCCCTTATCTGAGCGATCGCGTCCTCGAACGTCGCGCCACCATCCGGTCCGCAGTGGCGGACGGTCACCAGATCGACCGGTTCGAGGGGATCGGAGAGGACCACCTGCTCGGCGATACGGTCACCTGCCATCCACCGCCCGTCATGGCGGACGAAGCAGGACGATTGACTGACCGAGGGCACCTGCCTCATGTCGGCCCGACCAAAGCCGGCCTCCCGTACGCCATTGGCCCATGGCCCTGCATACAACTCGATGTTTTCGGCCGGGCATGAGGACTGGGCATGCCCGAAGGCCACACCTACGGCCACCGCGTCGTCCACGCTTCCGAGAGACCAGGCTCGAGGCGCTCGCGTGCCCTCGATCTCCAAAAGAGGCGGCACCACCTGGTGCTGAAGCAATTCCCAGTCTCTCAACAGCGCTGGTGCAGATCCAGCCATCACGGCACTCCCTGGCAGTGGCACGCCTGACCCTCAGTGCGTTGACGCCCGCTGTAGCGGACTTACCCGATCAACCGCAGATTCAAACCGGGTCGCGTTCCGGAGGACGACGCTGGCATACTGGGCCGGCGATGGGTCCACGGGACTGGCGACCGGCTGCCACATACCGGATTCAGCTGCGTCCGGGATTCGGCTTTGCCGACGCCGCCGCGGTGGTGCCCTATTTGGCCCGCCTCGGAGTCTCGCATCTCTACTGTTCGCCGTACCTTCAAGCCGCTCCGGGCAGCAGCCACGGCTACGACGTGGTCGATCCTCATCGCCTAAACGAGGAGCTGGGAGGGCAGGAAGCGTATGATCAGCTGACTGCGGCCCTTCGTTCTCACGGCATGGGGCAGGTGCTCGACATCGTTCCCAACCACATGGCCGTCGCCGGAAAGTCCAACCCGTGGTGGTGGGATGTCCTCGAGGACGGTCCGTCCAGTCGCTACGCCAAGTACTTCGACATCGACTGGCAGGGACCCCACGAGGTTGATGCGGCGACGGTCCTCGCCCCCATCCTGGGCGATCACTACGGGCGGGTGGTCGATGCCGGCGAGATCGCCGTACTGCGAGACGGGGGTTCGTTCGTTGTTCGCTACTTCGACCACGACCTGCCGTTATCACCTCGCACCTTCGGGGAGATACTCGAACCGGCGGCGGGCCGCCTGGTCTCGCCACCTCTCCTGCAGCTGGCACTCGACTTCGGAGCCTTGCCTCACGCTCGTTTCGCCGGGCCTGTGGCATCCGAGGAGAGGCACGCCCGGAAGTTGGAGCTCAGGGAGCGGCTGAAGGAGGGATGCCAGCACGACCCATCGTGGTCCCAGGAGATCGACACCGAGCTCGTCGCGCTCAACGGTGATCCCGACCGACTTGACGGTCTGTTGCGGCGGCAGAACTACCGCCTGGCCTTCTGGCGGACAGCCAGCGAGGAGCTCGACTACCGGCGATTCTTCAACATTGAAACCCTCGTCGGCCTCCGCATGGAGGACGCTCGAGTATTTGCCGACACCCACCACCTCGTGCTCAGCCTGGTATCCGACGGTCGCGTGGACGGGCTGCGAGTCGACCACATAGACGGGCTGCGCGACCCTCGCGCCTACCTGAAGCGGCTGGCCGAGGCAACCAGCCAAACGTACACGGTGGTGGAGAAAATACTCGGGCCGGGCGAAGACCTGCCGGGTGACTGGTCGGTCGACGGCACGACCGGTTACGAATTCCTGAACCGGGTCAACGACCTGTTCGTGGAGTCCGCCAATGAGGACGCTGTCACCAACTGCTACCGGGATTTCACCGGCGAGGACGACAGCTTCGCCAACGTCGTGTACGCGGCCAAGCGCCAGGTGCTCGCCCGCGAGCTGGCGAGCGAGGTGGACCGACTGGTGCGCCTGCTGGTTCGTGTCTGCGACAGCCACCGGCGCCACCGAGATCGGACTCGCCGCGAGATACACGGGGCTCTGACCGAGGTGCTCTCTGCCTTCCCCGTCTACCGGGGATACGCGCAGCCCGGTCATCCCGTGTCAAGCGCCGACCGGGCGAGCGTCGCGTACGCGGTGAACGAGGCGGCCGCTCGCCGGCCCGATATTGACGAAGAGATGATGGCCTTTCTCGGCGAGCTGCTGCTGCTCCAGCACGGAGGCTCCGCCGAAACCGAATTTGCGCTGAGGTTCGCCCAGGTGAGTGCCCCGGCGATGGCCAAAGGAGTCGAGGACACGGCGTTCTACCGGTACAACCGGCTGATCTCGCTCAACGAGGTAGGGGGGACGCCAGATATCTTCGGCCGGGGGGTGAACGAGTTCCACGAGAGCACGGCGAGGTGGGTTGCGGCGTGGCCGGAATCGATGTTGACCCTCTCCACCCACGACACCAAGCGAAGCGGCGATGTCAGGGCCCGCATCAATTTGGTATCCGAGCTGCCCGCGGCCTGGCGGGGCGGGGTTCATCGCTGGGCCGAGATAACTGACCGGCATCGCCGGGGACCATGGCCGGACCGCAACACGGAGTACTTGATGTACCAGACCCTCGTCGGGGCGTGGCCGATCAGCATCGAGCGGATGACCGAGTTCATGGGCAAAGCCACCAGAGAGGCCAAGGTCCACACCTCGTGGGTGGACCCGTCACAGGAGTACGACGATGCCCTGGCCGCCTTCGTGGCGGCGACGCTCCGCGATGCTCGCTTCGTTGCCGAGATGGAGGGCTTCTTGTCCCGCAATCGGGTGGCCGAGCGCGGCCGGTTGAACTCGCTCGCCCAGACGACGCTCCTTCTGACCTGTCCGGGAGTCGCCGATCTCTACCAGGGTTCCGAGCTGTGGGACCTCAGCCTGGTTGATCCTGACAACCGCCGCCCGGTCGATTACGCAGAGCGCGAGCGACTCATCTACCGCATGGCGGATGACCCGCCGAACTTGGAGCTTGGCCAGGACGACAGGGGCAGATGGAAGCTCTGGCTCATTAGCCGCCTGCTGGCTCACCGCAGCCGTTCGCGCCGCAGTGAGTCGTCGTCCTACGAGCCGCTTCAGGTCGATGGCCCGAGCGCCGAACGAGTTGTGGCATTTGTGGGCGCGGGATCGGCGGTCATCGTGCCCCGTTTGGTATGCGGGCTCGATGATGACTGGCACGGCACAACCGTGGTCCTGAATTCCCCGGGCTGGAGAAATCTCCTGACCGGAGCATCGGTGCGCACGCGGCCGCAGCCGGGTGTCCGAGTTGCTCGGCGGGTGTCCGGTCGGAGTTTTCGTGCGGGGTTCGGGGTGACGCACACCTTCCGGGTCTGGTCACCGGGGGCCGAGAGGGTCGAGGTGAGGGTGGAGGGCCAGAGGCTCAGCATGACACCGGTAGAGCATGGCTGGTGGGAGGCGAAGGTCGAGGAAGCCGGGCCCGGCAGCCGCTACGCGTTCTCGGTCGATCGCGGTCCGTTCCGGCCCGACCCCCGGTCGGCGTCCCAGCCCGACGGAGTGGACAGCGCATCCGAGGTGGTCGATCACGCCGCTTTCTCGTGGAGCGACGTCCGCTGGCGAGGAGTACCCCTGGCCGGCGCGGTGCTCTACGAGATGCACGTAGGTACCTTCACTCCCGCCGGAACTTTCGATGCGGCCGTGGAAAAGCTGGACCATCTGGTGGGACTGGGCATCGACGCGGTGGAGTTGCTGCCGGTGGCCGAATTCGCCGGCAGCCGAGGTTGGGGATACGACGGGGTGGCGCCATTCGCCCCGCACCACGCCTATGGGGGGCCGGACGGGCTGAAACGGTTCGTGGACGCCTGCCACGGCCGAGGTCTCGGCGTGGTGCTCGACGTGGTCTACAACCATGTCGGTCCGGCCGGGAACTATATGGCGGAGTTCGGGCCGTACTTCACCGAGCGGTATCGCACCAACTGGGGAGATGCCATCAACTTCGACGGAGCGGACAGCACCGAGGTCCGCCGCTTCGTGGTCGACAACGCCCTGATGTGGCTGCGGGACTACCACTGTGACGGGCTACGCCTGGATGCGGTTCACGCCATCGTGGACCAATCCGCGGTCCACATCCTCGAAGAGGTCGGTCGGGAAGCGGAAGCAGTGTCGTGTCACGTGCGACGGCCGGTGTTTCTCATCGCTGAGAGCGACCTCAACGAGCCCCGCATAGTGCAAAGCCCCGACGGCGGAGGGTTCGGCCTCGACGCGGCGTGGGCCGACGAATGGCACCATGCCCTGCACGCCACGCTCACCGGGGAGCGCAGCGGCTACTACGGGGACTTCGGGCCGGTGCATCTGCTGGCCAAAGCCCTTCGCCAGGCGTGGGTATACGACGGCGAGTGGTCCGAGCACCGGCGAAGGGTGCACGGCCGGGCCCCGGCCGGGCTCAGGGGCTACCAGTTCATTGTCTGCACCCAGAACCACGACCAGATCGGAAACCGGGCCCTCGGCGAACGGCTGGCCGCCCTCACTTCCAAGCCCCGGTTGAAGGTCGCCGCCGCGCTCGATGTTGACCGGGCCGTTCACGCCGATGCTGTTCCAAGGGGAGGAATGGGCCGCGTCGACTCCTTTTCAATACTTCACCGACCACGCCGAGCCGCTCGGGCGGGCCGTCAGCGAGGGCCGGCGCCGCGAATTCGCCAGCTTCGGATGGGATCCCGCAGCGGTGCCCGATCCCCAGGCGCGGGCCACGTTCGAACGGTCCAAGCTCGACTGGACCGAGGTCTCGCTGCCACCGCACGCCGAGGTCCTCGACTGGTACCGGAGACTCCTCGCCCTCCGGCGCCACATACCTGCGCTGGCCGATCCTCGGCTCGAACGGACCGACGTGACCTTCGACGAGGACGCGGGATGGCTCCTGGTACGGCGGGCTGAATGCATGATCGCGGTCAACCTGGGCGCGGGTGTCGCTTCGTTGCCTCTACCCGAATGCGCCCGGCTGCTGCTCTCGTCGTCGCCCTCGATCCGGCTGGGCGAAGGGAGTCTCAACCTGACCCCGGACAGCGTGGCCATCCTGCGGCTGTCGTGACCGGGTCAGCCGGGGCTATGAGCGATGCCTACGCAGCGGTCCCCGGGCCGGACTTCGACCGATTCGCCGCCGGGGTAGCGCAAACCTCCCGGGCTGTCGCATGCTGTGTGTAGTTGTTTGGGATGACTGGAGACGGCATGGCTGCAGAAGGTCGGGGTGGATTGATCGCCTACGGCGCGTACATTCCCTACTACCGTTTGAGGCGGTCCCAGATCGCGGCGGTGCTAGGCGCCGGCGGCGGCCAAGGGACGAGAGCCGTGGCCGGCTTCGACGAAGACGTCGTCTCGATGGGGGTCGAGGCCGGGCGCCGGGCCCTTCGGGCGCTCGAGGGGGGTCGCCCGGAGCGCCTTCTGTTCGCTACCGCCAACCCGCCTTATCTGGACAAGACCAACGCCAACACCATCCACGCCGCCCTCAGGCTCGACCCGGGCGCGCTGGCGGTCGACGTCATGGGTTCGGTGCGCTCCGGGGTGGGGGCCTTGCTCATGGCGGCCGAGGCGCCGCGGCCCACGATGGCTGTGCTCTCCGACATCCGCACCGGCCTTCCGGGGGGTGCCGACGAGCGAGATGGTGGCGACGGAGCGGCCGCATTCGTGTTCGGTGGAGCCGGCGCTCCGATCGCCGAGGTGCTGGCTCAGGCCAGCGCAACCGAGGAGTTCCTCGACCGGTGGCGCCTCCCGGGGGCGGCGTCGTCGCGGGTCTGGGAGGAGCGATTCGGGGAGCACGCGTACCTTCCGCTCGCCGACGCGGCGTTCGCGGATGCCCTGAAGCAGGCCGGGAAGACCCCGGGAGACGTCGACGTGCTCGTGGTCGCCGGCACTCACGGACGGGCGGTGAAAGCCTTCGGCGCCGGGGCAGGAGTCAGCCGGGTAGCCGATGACCTGGCGGTCACGGTGGGAAACGCGGGCACGGCCCATCCCGGGATCCTCCTGGCCAGTGTCTTGGACCAGGCCCAGCCAGGGCAGATCATCGGCCTGGTCGTGCTGGCCGACGGGGCCACCGCCGTCCTGTTCAAGGTGACGGACGCGATGGCGACCTATCGCCGCCAAGCCCAGGTGGCCACCCAGATCGCCGAAGGCGACGATTCTCTTCCGTACTCGAACTTCCTGTCGTGGCGGGGATTCCTCGACCGGGAACCACCGCGGCGGCCCGACCCCATCGGACCGGCTGCGCCGCCGTCGCTCCGATCGGTGCAGTACAAATTCGGGTTCGTGGGCCACCGCTGCGAGGAGTGTGGGACCGTCCATCTGCCGGCGGTCCGGGTATGTGTCAGCTGCAAGGCGACCGACCGCATGGCCGAGGTGCCGATGGCCGACAAGCTGGCAACGGTCGCCACGTTCACCATCGACCACCTGGCGTACTCACCGAGCCCGCCGGTCATCGCCGCGGTGGTCGACTTCGACGGTGGGGGCCGCTTCAGCTGCGAGCTGACCGATGCCGACCCGGCCCGGGTCGCTATCGGCGACCGGGTCGAGATGACCTTTCGGCGCACCGTCACGGCCGGCGGTGTGCACAACTACTTCTGGAAGGCCCGCCCGATCGCGGCGGGCCGGCACGATCGAGAGGAGGCCTGATGGCGTCGAGAGGTATCAGGGACCGGGTGGCCATAGTCGGCATGGGTTGCACCAACTTCGGCGAGCACTGGGACAAGTCGGTCGACGACATGCTTATCGAGTCGACCGCAGCCGCCATGTCGTCGGCGGGCGTGAGGCGGGACGACATCGACGGGTACTGGTTGGGGACGCTCGGTTCTGGCGTCTCCGGACTCACCCTCTCGAAGGTCCTGCGGCTCGAGGACAAGCCGGTAACCCGGGTGGAGAACATGTGCGCCACCGGATCGGAGGCCTTGCGCAACGCCTGCTACGCAGTGGCGTCCGGGGCCATCGACATGGCCATGGCGGTGGGCGTCGAAAAGCTCAAGGATTCGGGCTATTCCGGCCTCGTGAGCTCGGTCCTGCCCAATGACGGCACACTGCCCGAGACCACCGCCCCGGCTCGGTTCAGCCTGCTGGCGCCGGCCTACGCCAAGAAATACGGGGTGGACGAAGCCGAGCTCAAGGAGGTGCTGACCCGCATCGCCTGGAAGAACCACTACAACGGGGCCCGCAACAGCAGGGCCCAGTTCCGCAAGGAGGTGTCCAAGGACGTGATCGCCAGGGCCACCCCCATCGCCGGGATGCTTGGCGTCTTCGATTGCTCAGGGGTGTCGGACGGCTCGGCTGCGGCCATCGTGGTCAGGGCGGAGGACGCCCATCGCTACACCGAGCGGCCGTTATACGTCAAGGGCCTCTCGTTTGTGGCCGGGCCGGCACGGGGAAATATCGACAGCACCTACGATTTCACCACCTTCCCCGAGGTGGTGTCGTCGGCCCGGGATGCCTACGCCCAGGCCGGGGTGGAGGACCCGAGGGCCGAGCTGGCCATGGCCGAGGTACACGACTGCTTCACCCCGACCGAGCTGGTCCTGATGGAGGATCTTGGTTTTGCCGAGCGGGGCTTCGGCTGGAAGGAGGTGCTGGCGGGAACGTTCGATCTGGACGGCGAGCTTCCCGTCAATCCCGACGGAGGCCTCAAAGCCTTCGGGCACCCGATAGGGGCGTCCGGATTGCGGATGATGTACGAGTGCTGGCTGCAGCTGCGCGGCGAAGCACCAGAGGAACGCCGCATCGTCAGCGTCGACCGGGGCCGGAGCCTGGCTCTCACCCACAACCTGGGTGGCCAGCCCGGAGAGTGCGTCAGCTTCGTCTCGGTGGTCGGCGCCGAGCCGTCGGCCTGATCCAAGGTGGAATCCTCGCGCCGGTCGCCGCCGTGCTCGCTGGTCATCTTCGGTGCATCGGGCGACCTCACCCGGCGCAAGCTCCTGCCTGCGCTGCGCAGGCTCGCTTCGGAAGGCCGCCTCCCCCTGGAGTTCGTCCTGATCGGGGTGGGCCGTACGGAGATGTCCGACGCCGAGTTCCGCCGGCTCGGACGGGACGAGGGGGGACCAGGAACCTCCGAGCGCTGGGAACGGCTGCTATCCCAGGCGCGGTATGTGGCCGGCGGCTACGAGGATCCCGCGACCTATCAGACGCTGGCCGAATTGCTGAAGGAGGGTGACGACATTTCGGGTACCAGCGGCAACCGGCTGTTCTATCTGGCCACTCCGCCGCAGCTGTTCGGCGTCGTCCCGAGGCTGCTGGGAGCGGCCGGGTTGAGTGAGGGCGCGGCCGGAGGATTCTCCCGTCTGGTGATCGAGAAGCCCTTCGGTTGGGATGAGGACAGTGCCCGGGCGCTCTACACCGAGATCTCCGTAGCCTTCGACGAGGAGCAGATCTTTCGTATAGACCATTATCTGGCCAAGGAGACGGTCCAGAACCTCTTGGCCCTCCGTTTCGCCACCTCGGTCTTCGAACCCATGTGGAACCGAACGTGGGTGGACAACGTGCAGATAACCGTGGCCGAGACCATCGGAGTGGGCGACCGCGGCGGGTTCTACGAGGGCACCGGCGCCGTCCGCGATATCGTCCAGAACCATGTGCTTCAGGTGCTGTCGCTATTGCTGATGGAGGCGCCGGCGTCATTTCATCCCGAGGCCATACGCGACGAGAAGGTCAAGCTCCTCCGGGCCATCCTCCCCGTCGGAGAGGCGGAGGACCCTGCCCTCACCGCGGTTCGGGGTCAGTACGCCCGGGGTGGGACCCGGGACAATCCGATGCCCGGGTACCGGGAGGAGCGAGGGGTCGACTCGCTCAGCTCGACCGAGACGTTCGTCGCTCTTCGCCTCACCATCAACAACTGGCGCTGGGCCGGGGTTCCGGTTTACGTCAGGACGGGCAAGCGACTTCCGGTCAGGGTGACCGAAGTGGCCATGGAGTTCAAACAGCCACCCCAGTTGCCTTTCCTCCCGGCCGGCGATCGAGCTCACCAGCCCGACGCGCTCATAGTCCGGGTGTTTCCGGACGAAGGCCTCAGCCTTCAATTCGGGGCGAAGGTCCCGGGCCACGAGTTCAACATTCGCCAGGCGTCCATGGATTTCGTGTATTCGACCGAGGCCGAGGGGCCGGGGGCGGAGGCCTACGAGCGGGTGCTCCTCGACGCTCTCGTAGGCGATCCAACCCTGTTCGTCCGGGCTGACGAAGTCGGGCGGGCCTGGCGCATCGTCGATCCTTTGATGGACCTGTGGGCCCACGCCACCGAGCCCATCCCCCTCTACCAGGCCGCGAGCTGGGGGCCGCGAGAAGCCAACGAGCTGCTGACCCGTGACGGCCGAAGATGGCGTCTCTCAGGATGAGCAGGGGCGGCCGGCCCCGCCCGTCGGCGGGATCGCGGCTGTGATCTGCTCCGTCACGAGCGTGAGCTTCGAGCGCGACGAGTGCCGCCGAGCGGTCGTCAGGTGGACGGCGGAGGGCGCCTGTGACCGGGTCGACATCGCGTGGGCTTCCACGCCTGAGGGGATCGACCACCGTCACGCCCTCACGGTGGACGCCGGCCGCCGCTCGGTCGTCCTCGACGAGGTGCCGGCCGGCCCGGCGTTCGTTTCCGTGGCCCCGTCCGGCGGTGGGGGTGCGGTGGTCGCGGGCGAGCGAAATCTGGGCTTCGCCGGCCCCACCAACTTCCGCGACCTGGGCGGTTACGTGGGCGCCGGAGGGGCAAGGACCCGGTGGGGGCGGGTGTTTCGCTCCGACGCCCTGGCGCTCGAGGATCAGGACCTGGATCTGTTCACCGGCCTGGGGATCCGAACTGTTTTCGATCTTCGAGGGGACTCGGAGCGGGAAACCGCACCCAGTCGCCTCCCGGCCGGAGCCTACGCGGTCGAGTCCATCGCCCTGATCAGCGAGGGATCGCCACCCCCGGCGGTGGACGCTCTGCTGGCTGATGGGGAGTCGTTCCTGGCTGATATCTACTTGCACATGCTGGAGACCTCGGCCCCGGGCGTCGGGTACATCCTCACCGGGTTGGCGGACGGTTCCCGCCTACCCGCGGTATTTCATTGCACCGCGGGCAAGGACCGGACCGGGATCGTTGCCGCCCTGCTGCTGACTGTGCTCGGAGTGACCGACGAGGACATCCTGGACGACTACGAGCTCACGTCCCGATACCGCCGCCCGGAGCGGATGACCGCCATCTCCGAACGTCTGCGCACCGAGAGCGGGGTCGCTCCTGAAGTAGCCGCCGGGATCCTGCGTACACCGCGGTGGGCCATGCAGGCCGCCCTGGCCGAGCTGAAGCGGCGGTACGGCGGGATCGAGGGCTATCTGACCGGCCCGGCGGCCGCTGAGCCGTCCGTCCCGAGCGACCTGCGGCGGCTTCTTCTAGGATGAGCGCCGCTTATCCGATGCACGACGCCTGACGACCGATCAGGCTCAAATCGCCTGGCTGAGCTCGTGCCGGATGACCCGGCGCAGCAGCTTCCCCGTCTCGTTGTACGGCATCTCCGTCCGGATCTGAATCACTTCCGGCGTCTTCGTCGAGCGCAGGCGCTCCCTGACAAAGGCCCGGAGCTCGTCCACCGCGACCGTCTGGCCCGGTTTCAGCACCACGGCGGCGGCGACCGCCTCGCCCCACTCCTCGTCGGGTACGCCTACCACCGTCGCTTCGGCGACGGCCGGGTGTTCGAGAAGAGTGTCCTCGATCTCGCCGGGGGAAAGGTTCTCCGCTCCCCTTACGATCACGTCGTCGAGCCGGCCTTCGAGAAAGAGGAATCCGTCGTCGTCGACCCATCCCGCATCTCTGGTTGGAAACCAGCCATCGTCCACCAAAGCGCTTCCGGCCAGATACTCGCCGGCCACCTGCTCACCCCGAACGTAGATCTCGCCCCGTTCCCCGGGCGGCAGGGCCTTACCCTCGGGGTCCCTGATCTCGATCTCCACCGAGGGCAGTGACCGGCCAACCGAACCGAGCCGGCGGCGAACCGCGGGATCGGCGCTGGCCACGCAATCCCTATGGTCATCCGGGGTGAGGACGGCGATGGTCGAGCTGGTCTCGGTCAAGCCGTAGGCGTTGACGAAGTTGACGTGTGGCAGCAGCTCCATGGCTCGCTCGATCAGCTCCACCGGCATGCGGCCGCCGCCGTAGGAAACGTGGTGCAGCGCGGGAAGCGAGATGCCTTGCTCCTCCAGCACCGGCAATATTCGGCCGAGCATGGTGGGCACCACCATGGCCTGGGTGACGCCTTCGTCGTGGGCCAGCCGTACCCACTCCTCCGGATCGAAAGCCGATAGGTACACGACCCGCCGGCCCCCGAAGACGGAGCTCAGAATCCCGGCGACCCCGGCGATGTGATACGACGGCACGCACACCAGCTGCGCCTCGTGGTCGCCGGCGGAGAGGAACTCAACAGTGCCGATGATGTAGGACGTGAGGTGCCGGTGGCGCAGCACGGCGGCTTTTGGCTCTCCGGTGGTTCCGCTGGTGAAGAGGAGGACGGCGATCTCCTCGGGATCGACGAAGGGAAGGTCGGGCTCCGACGGTATGCCCGGGTCACCGGCCATCAGCTCCTCGGTCGTGATCACCTGGATCCCCTCAACCGAGCTGGCGCGCTCCACCATCTCGGGCCCGGCCACGACGACACCCGGGGCCAGCTGGCGGAGCACGCTAGCCAGCTGGTCGTCTGTCAGCCGGTAGTTGACGGGAGCGAACGGGATGCCGGCGGCGGCGGCACCCAGCATGGCGACCGGAAAGGCGGCGGAGTTGAGGTCGAGGAAGCCCACATTGTGAGCGCCGGCGGCCAGAAACATCCGGCCCGCGCTCCGAGCTTTGGCCAGCACGGCTTCCGCGGTCAGCCCGCCTTCCCGGGTGCCCACGATGACCCGGTCCGGCGCCCCCTCGGCCACCATTTCCACAAGCAGGGCGACGTTCATTGCGATCGCTCAGCCGGAAACCCGGTCGGGTCCGACGCTCTCGAGCCGAAGTCTCGTCCCCCGGATGTTGTGATCCATCTGTGCAGGATGTCCTCTCTCGTTTACCAGCCCACCCCGGCGATGACTGGCCCAGCCAGTCCCGCGGCCAGGTCAGTGTAGGCCCCCGCCCCGATCTCTTATGCTCCGAGTCAGCGGGTCGTGAGGTACACGTAGTCCAGGAACCGTTCGACGGCCCGTACCGTGTGCTCGGCCCGCACCGACCGCCCTATGTCGAACGAGTGCTGGGCGTAAGGGAGCTCGGCGTAGACCACCGGCTGAGAGGACTGTCGGCCAAGGTCCTCGGTGAAGCGGCGGGCCTGGGCCGCGGTCGCGATGATGTCGTTGGCCCCGTGGACTACGAAGAACGGCGGGGCCTGCGGTCCGATGTGGTACAGGGGCGACGCCTGCTCCCACCCGGGTCGGTCGTCGGTCAATTTTGTCTTCAGCACGAACCGCTCGAGGTGCCGGCGCAATTCCGGTACTCCCAAGCCGTCGTCGTCGACGAAGTCGTAGATACCGTAGAACGGGACGGCGGCCTGAACTGTGGTGTCGGCGTCCTCGAAGCCGGGCTGGAACTCCTCCGATCCCGGGGTGAGCGCGGCCAGGGCACTCAGGTGGCCGCCGGCCGACCCTCCGGTGACGGCGACGAAGTTTGGATCCCCCCCGTGCTGTCCGATATGCCCCTTTATCCAGGCGATGGCCCGCTTGACGTCCGCGATCTGCGCCGGCCAAACCGACCGCGGGCCCAGCCGGTAGTTCATGGCCACGCCAACCCATCCCCGCTCGGCGAGGTATGAGAGGAGCGGGTAAGCCTGGCCGGTCTTGCCTCCCATCACCCAGCCTCCCCCGGGGATCTGCAGCACAACCGGTGCCATGGCGTCAACCGGGAGGTCGGCCCGACTCCAAATGTCCAGGTGGTTGGCCTTGCCGAATTCGCCGTAGGACTCGTCGGCCAGCCTCAGATACCTCCGACGATATCCCCGCCTGGGTAAGGCGATCTGGGCTCGGCTCAGACGGACCTCCGCGGAGGGGAAGCGGGGGGCGACGATTCGCGATCGGTACCCGGAACCGAGGCCCTCGATCAGCGCCGCCTCGAGAACCTGTTCCGACCGCCCCGCCTCTCGGTACAGGTTCGCCAGGGCGGCCCACGAAGCGGCCGACAAGGCCAAGCCGAGCCGGCCCTTCGGGCTCGAAAGCGCCCCGCGGAGGGCAAACCCGATGGCCGAAAGCTGCTGGCACGTGATCGTCTGCAGAGGAAACTCGGTCGTGGCCGCGCTCGCCACGAACGCCGGGATGCTGGCCGGCGCCGGCCTGGCGAGCGGACGATAGGCGTTGACCGTGTTGACCGCCCCTGCGGCGCTGGCCAGAAGGAGCTTCGTCCCACTCTGCATGGGGGAATGATAGGGAAGCCGGCTGAGACCCCTCCGGGAGGCGCGTACCCAGCGCCGAGGCTACGGTTGGCCCCGGTGTGGGTCTGCCTCTGCCAAGCAGTGTCCAGCAGATCGATCATGGAGGCGGTCGATGCCGGCGCGACAACGGTCAAAGAGATCTCGGAGATCAACGGGGCAGGCACCGTCTGCGGGAAGTGCACTCGTAATATCCGGGTCCTCATCGAACAGCATCGGGGCGAGACCCCGCCTGAGAAAAGAGGATGGCGATGGAGACGAATAGGAATGTCGTGACCGCCCTCAACGGACTCCTGACGACGGAGCTTCGCGCCATCAACCAGTACTTCCTGGACAGCAAGATGGCAGCACACTGGGGGCTCGAACAGCTGGCCAAGGAATACCGGGACGCGTCGTTCGAGGAGATGCGCGACGCCGAGGGGTTGATGGACCGCATCCTGCTGCTCGGCGGCCTACCCAATCTCCAGCGGGTCGAAGCGTTCTCCACCGGGGAGACCGTGCCCGAGCAGCTGCACCTGGCCGGGGAGATGGAAGCCAAGGCCGTCCAGCAGTTGCACCAGGCCATCGGCGAAGCCGAGCGCGCCGGGGACCAAGGGACTGTCTACATGCTGCAGGAGATGCTGGTCGAGGAGGAAGCTCAGCTCGACTGGGTCGAAGCTCAGCTGGGTCTCATCGAGCGGGTTGGCGAGGCGAACTATCTGAGCCAGAAGATCCGGGAGTAACGGAATTCGACTGTCTAAACGGTGCTGACCGACCGGCCCGGAAGAGCCCGGATCAGCCTCGGCAGGCACTCGAGCGAGCGGAGGGTGTCGTTGAGGTGGGTACACGTGCTCGGGCCGGTAAAGGTGTCGCGTACCCGGCTCCGCAACCCGTCAATTGGTTGACCCGACAGCCGGGTGGCACTCGCCACCGCCCCGGGGCATTCCAGCCACGGCAGGGATCCGACCGCAGCCTGGCACGACAAGAATCGCTCCGACGAGGGATCGACTGAGGCCGTCACGGTGTACTCATGGAGAACGGTTTCGAGGCCATCCTCGCTCACGTGGCTGTCGCGGAAGAAGCACTCGACTGCAATTTCCTCCCCGTCCGGCCACACGTCTATCCGCCGCCACCGCCGCATCCCGTGCGGAGCAAGGGGGTCGAGATGATGCCACGCCAAAGGATCTTCGACCTCCGTCAGCGCGGGAGCGACCGGCCCCGTGACGGTGGGGGAGTGACCGATCACGGGCGCTTCCAGGAGAATGGTGGCCCCGGTGGCCCACCCGGCACAGATGTCAGCCCGGCTCTGAAGTACTTCTGGGCTCATCTGCGGGCGAACGCCCCCGGCGCCGATGGCGTAACCGGCTACCAGGATGGCGGTAGGCACCTCGTCGAGCAGCTGGTAGCGCAGGGATTGGGTGGCCCGCTCGTCGGGCAGCATCTGGTCCAGGGCCTTACGGAAACCGGACGACGCCCGGAGCCCGACCAGGCCCTGAAGGTCGGCGGGCGGTTCGACTTCGATGGAGTCGATCCGGCGGTCCTGCATGTAGATGACCCTGGCGTCCAGGCGGGCGGTACCGAGCTGGGTGACCGCTGCGCCGACGCCGGTGAACAGGTCGCGGCCCCGTGCCACGAGAACGGCGTCGCCGAGCAGGCCGTCGGGCCGCGCCGTGTCATGGGTCGTGGTTCGCCGCACCGATCCTGGCCGGCGGGCGGGCGTCCCCGAGGCCGGCTGGTGAGGGCCGTGGCGAGGATGCAACCACCGCTCATCTGCTTTCAATGTTCCGCCTGATTGGTCAAGGAATGATCGCCTTCGCTCAGCTCAACTGCTCGATGAACTCGCCGGAGCTCATGGGCTCGGAGAACATCGGGAAGTCGTAGCTGAGGGCGTTGTCGTGCTCGTCCGCCGAGGTGGCGGCCAGGCAGTCGGTCAGGGTGACGACCTTGTACCCGTGCTCGTAGCCGGTACGCATGGTCGACTCCACGCAGCAGTTGGTGAGAAAGCCTCCGAGCGCGATGGTGGTTATGCCCTTGCTGCGGAGGATGAAATCGAGGTTGGTGCTGGCGAAGGTGTCGAGGCCGCGTTTGCCCTCGATCACGATGTCCCCCTCCTGCGGGGCGAGGTCGTCGACGATGGCGGCTCCCCAGCTGCCCTTCACGAAGGCGTTGCCGTCGACGACACCTTTGAGGATGCCGTACGGATGGGCGCTGAGCTCCCCGTAGCCCTCGGCGAAGGCGATCGGGGCGTGCATCACCGTCGCCCCGGCCTGGCGGGCCGCATCCACGACCCGTCTGGTGTTGTTCAGCATGTCCGTCTTGCTCATCACTTCTTCGACCGCTCCATGCAGAACGCCGCCGTTAGAGGTGAAGTCGTTCTGGTACTCGATAAGGACAACTGCGGTTGTGGACGGATCGATGGGCATCTGGGCACCCTCCCGGTCGGTCGGTTACCCCGGACTCTACTGCCGGCTCGGCGGATTCCGAGATTCGAGGACGGGGACAGGCC
The DNA here is from genome assembly GCA_963783945.1 of uncultured Actinomycetota bacterium. Lineage (GTDB taxonomy): Bacteria > Actinomycetota > Acidimicrobiia > Acidimicrobiales > Palsa-688 > CAWAPS01. Next base: position 74,910 of record CAWAPS010000002.1, on the reverse strand, counting down.
CAAGGTGGCCGCCAGCCGGTTGCATTGCCGGAGCCCGGTAGTACTGTCGGTCGCTGGGTCACCGGAGCGGTCTGGCCGCGCCTGAGGCGCTCCGCCGTGGTCCGACACATCCGCACGCCGCGCCCGTCAGGGCGGGGAGGGGGAATCATGAGTCTTGCGTTGGACAAGCGGGTCGACGATTTCATCGCCACCCCCCGGAAGCTGTTTATTGACGGAGATTGGGTTGACGCGGCGTCAGGCGAGACCTTCGACACGCCCAATCCGGCGACCGGTGACCCGCTGGCGACCGTCGCCTCCGGTGGCGCCGAGGACATCGACCGGGCCGTGCAGGCGGCCCGGCGGGCCTTCGAGGACGGTCCCTGGACCCGCCTGACAACGTCGGAGCGGGGCCGGATCATCTGGCGGATCGGTGACCTGATTCTCGATCATCTCGACGAGCTGGCCCAGCTGGAAACCCTGGACAACGGGAAACCCCTGGGGGTGGCGAGTGTGGCCGACGTTCCCCTGGCCGCCGACCTGTTTCACTATATGGCCGGGTGGGCGACCAAGATCGAGGGCAACACGATCGACATCTCGGTCCCTTACGCGCCGGGCGCCAACTTCCATGCCTACACCCTGCGCGAGCCGGTCGGAGTCGTAGGCCAGATCATCCCGTGGAACTTCCCGCTGTTGATGGCGGCGTGGAAGCTCGGGCCGGCGCTCGCGGCCGGAAACTGCGTGGTCCTCAAGCCGGCTGAGCAGACCCCGCTCTCGGCGTTGCGCCTGGCCGAGCTCATCGCGGAAGCCGGGATGCCCGACGGGGTGGTCAACGTCGTCAGCGGATTCGGTGAGACTGCCGGCGCCGCCCTCGCCGCCCACGAGGACGTAGACAAGGTCGCGTTCACCGGCTCCACCGAGGTGGGCAAACTGATCGTCCAGGCGGCGGCGGGCAACCTCAAGAAGCTCACCCTGGAGTTGGGGGGAAAGAGTCCGAACATCGTGTTCTCCGACGCCGACCCGGAGCAGTCGATAGCCGGCGCGGCGAACGGCATCTTCTTCAATCACGGCCAATGCTGCGTGGCCGGCTCGAGGCTGTTCATCCAGGAGGACCGCTTCGACGAGGTGGTCAACGGGGTGGCCGAGATAGCCAAGTCCATCAAGCTGGGCGACGGGATGGACCCCGAGACCCAGATGGGCCCTCTTGTGTCCGACGAGCAGCTGCAGCGGGTCACCGGCTTTCTGGAGTCTGGAAAGAGCGACGGGGCCACGGCGGTCACCGGCGGCGGACGCCACGGCAACCGGGGCTACTTCGTGGAGCCCACGGTGCTCACCGGGACCACCGCAGACATGCGGGTCGTGCGCGAGGAGATCTTCGGTCCGGTGGTGGTCGCCGCGCCGTTCCAGAGCCTGGACGAAATTGCCAAGGTCGCCAACGACACCCCCTACGGCCTCGGTGCCGGCATCTGGACCCGGGACATATCGAAGGCTCACGCCCTGGCCAAGATGCTGCGGGCCGGAACGGTCTGGATCAACTGTTACAACGTGTTCGACGCGGCCCTGCCGTTCGGGGGGTACAAGCAGTCCGGGTGGGGCCGGGAAATGGGCCATGAGGCGCTCGAGGCGTACACCGAGGTCAAGGCCGTATGCACCCAGCTGTGAGGTTCGGGCGCTCGTGATGCTCTGAGCTGCGTCCCCGCCGCGTCGCCGGCCTCTCCCTCTGTAGGGGAGGCCGGCGGGCGGCGGCGTCCCCGCCCCCGGGCATAGTGTCGGTCATGGTTGAGGCTCTTGGCGCTGACGACGGTCTGGTCCGCTGCCCGTGGGGCCGGGCCCCGCCCGAGTACCGCGCTTACCACGACGAGGAGTGGGGGAGACCGATCGGCGACGACGACCGGGTGTACGAGAAGCTTTGCCTGGAGGGGTTCCAGAGCGGACTGTCGTGGCTGACCATCCTGCGGAAGCGCGACGCCTTTCGCCGCGCCTTCGCCGGATTCGACCCGGAGGCGGTCGCCACGTTCGGGGAGGCCGAAGTGGTCCGGCTCCTTGGTGACGCCGGCATCGTGAGGCACCGGGCCAAGATCATGGCGACCATCGACAATGCCCGGGCCACGGTGCGGCTACGAGACGACGGAATCTCCCTTGCCGCCCTGGTATGGAAGCACGAGCCTCCGCTTCGGGAAACGGCGCCGGATGCCGGCGACCTGCCGGCGTCGACCGCCGAGTCCAAAGCCCTTTCGGCCGAGTTGCGCCGGCATGGGTTCCGTTTCGTCGGCCCGACCACGGCCTACGCCGCCATGCAGTCCCTCGGCGTAGTCAACGACCACCTCGAGGGCTGCCATTTCCGCGCCGTCGTCGAAGCCGAACGGAAGCGATTCGCCCGTCCGTCGTGACGGGACAGAGCTGACACTAGGAGCCGCGCTCGACATCACCATCTACCATGACGGGGGGCTGAGGGCGGGCAACCAGCGAACGGAATTGATCACCAAACGACGTATCCCTATACGCTCATGGGACTTATGAGAGAGGACGGAGCATGACTTTGAAGCCAGGCGCGAGGATGCGCGGCGTGGCGGACTCGACCGAGGTAGTGGTCGTCAGAGCGCCGAGCGGCGACGTCGACCTCCGGTGCGGGGGCCACCCGATGGTGGCCATCGGTGGCGATAACGGCGACACGCAAACCCTCGACCCCGACTTCGCCGGAGGCACCCAGCTCGGCAAGCGATATGTCGACGACGCCAGCGGGATCGAGCTGCTGTGCACCAAGCCGGGCGAGGGCTCGCTGTCGGTCGGAGCGGAGATCCTCCTGATCAAAGAGGCAAAACCCCTTCCGAGCTCGGACTGACGGGTTACCGCACGCCGCCGGCCCGGCGACACTACGGTGGGGCCCGGTGAGGAGCGAACGGAGCCGGCGTTGAAGAGTCCCTACCGGCTCACGATCATCCATTCGGTACCCGACTACGAGCGGTGGGCGAAGGTGGTGGGCGAGGGACATCGCGACGTCTCGGGGGTGGTCTCGATGTCGGTGTTCCGTTCAGTCGAGGATCCGAACGAAGTCATGGTCGAGCTCGAGCTCGAGTCGATGGAGGCAGCCAGGGAGATGCTCGTGTCGGAGAGCCTGCGGGATCTGTTGGACCGGGCCGGGATCGAGATCTACCCCCCGGTGTTCATCGGGGAACGAGTCGACCAGCTCTCCAACCCGGCCTGAGCTCCGGGCCGCGGCCGTCTCATCCGCGGCCTAGACTGCGGTCGGCAGGTGGCGCCGGCCTTTGTAGGTACGGCCGGGCCGTGGTGAGCCAGGAGCCGATGACTTCAGTCAGGTCGGTTAGTTGGTCCTCCGTCACATAGAGGCCCCGGGTAGGCAGGGTGGCGCCAATCTCGATCAGCACGGGCCGGAGGTGGGTTTCCACCGCCAGGGCGTGATGCGGAAGGCCGCCGACCATGACCGGTATCACGGTCACTCCTGCCAGTCCCTTCTGGTCGTACCAGTCGAGGAACGCCTTCAGCAGGCCGGTGAAGCTCGCCTTGTACGTCGGTGACGCCACCACGGCGAGCGACGACCGGCTCACGGCTTCCACCGCATCCTTCACCCGCGGGGACGACCAGTCGAACAGCTCTCCACCCAACTCGGCCAGGTCCACGGTCAGCCGCTCGGCGCCGTCCAGACCTGCGGCCTCGGCAGCCGAGGCGGCCACGGCCTCGGCCACCGTCAAGGTGCGGGATCGGGGTTTGGGGTTGCCGACCACGATGGCCACCGAAGGTGGCACGGATAGGGCCCTGCTCACCGCGACCGCCAAAACGGCCGGCGGGGCGGACCTGTTCGTGCGGTCGCCGGCTGCTCCGTCATCGCGCGGTCAGCCTAATGGGGATCGACCACCTAGACGCCTGTGGTCGCCGGCCCGCTAGGCACCGGCCCGGAGCCCCAGGGCACCTCCGGCAATGGCGAGGGCTTCGAGATGAGCCTCGACCGTGGACAAGCCGGACCCCACGGTGCTGACCGACAGGTGAGTGGCCCGAGCGTCGCGCCACGAGGACACCCGCGCCGCGAAGACGTCGACCGCGGCCGGCTTGAAGGTGACCCGCCCCTCCATCCCGATGCCCGAAGGGTCGCGCCCGGCTCTCTCCGCGCCTTCCGCGACGGCGACGAGGGCTTCCGCCAAAGCCGGTCCGGGGGGAACCTGTGGGAACCAGCCGTCAGCCAACCGACCGATTCTGCGGTACGCCGGGCCGGAACTGCCGCCGAGCCAGATCGGGATCGGTCGTTGCACCGCCGGCGGGGCCAGGCCGGCCCCGATGATTCGATCGAACTCGCCGTCGTGGGTCACCGCCCGCTCGGTCCACAACCTGCGGAGCAGCCCGACCTGCTCCTCGAGCCGCCGCCCGCGGCTGGCGAAGTCCTGGCCGAGCGCTTCGTACTCCACGGCGTTCCAACCGAGTCCGAGCCCGAGCCGGAACCGGCCGTCGGTCAAGATGTCCACCTCGGCGGCCTGCTTGGCCAGGAGGGCGGTCTGGCGCTGAGGGGCGATGATGATCCCGGTAGCCAGCTCCAGCGTGGTGATGCCGGCGAGGAATCCGTAGAGGACGAACGGTTCGTGGAACGCGGTGTCGATGTCGTAAGGCCCATCCCAGCCCTGGTGGACCACCGGGTCGGCGCCGAGCACGTGGTCGTAGGCGACGATGTGCTGGTAGCCGAGCTGTTCGACCGTCTGGGCATACTGCCGGACTGTGGCCGGATCGGCTGGCAGCTCCATCTGGGGGTAAAGCACTCCGATCTGCATGACCCCTGTCTATACGTTCTGTCCGCACGGTCTGTCAGCGGCGAGGGTCGCATGTCTCCACATCGCTGACTCTTACGTCTACGTCAGATCGGAGGTAGCCTGAAGCGTGCGGTGGCTGACTCGAGGACAAAGGGGCGACCGACGATGCCATCGGTTGTCCGTCTAGTGCCGGCCCCGACGAGACCGAGCGGGAGGCCTCACCTCGGCATGATTCTGGAAGATGTGCTTGTCTCCCCGGCTCGGGCGAGAGTGGTGACGGCAGGGACGGGGCTGTCGGAGGAGAGGCCTCAACGATGAGCGCGGTCCACTCGTTGACGTCAGTCGAGGGTGAGCCGGGTGCGTCGGGAGACACGTCGACTCGAGGCGGCGGGTCAGGTGAGTCGGGCGCGGCCCAGGCGCCGGGCGGAGCCAGGTCGGGGTCAGGCGGGTCGGGCGCGGCGCGGCCGTCGGGGGAGGGCGCAACGGTGGCCGAGGTTCCCGCGGCGGGCCAGGGTCAACTGCTCGGGATCGGCGCGGCCGCGGCCCGGGCCGGCGTGTCCGAGCGGGCCTTGCGCTACTACCAGGAGATCGGACTCCTTACCCCGTGCGGCCGCACTCCGGGCGGGATGAGGCGCTATTCGGAGGACGACCTGGCTCGGGTTGCCCGGATCCGGGAGCTGCAATCCCTGCTAGGCCTCGACCTCGACGAGATCGCCGTCGTCCTGCAAAGCGAGGACAGGACAGCCGAGATCCGGCTCGCCTATCGCGATGAGCACACCGGTGCGGCCGAGCGCCGGCACCTGCTCGTAGAGTGCGCGGGCCTGCTGGAGCGCCTCCGCTCGACGGTCGAGGCCAAGCGGGCGGCGCTGGACGGTTTCCTGGGGGACCTGGACACCCGGATCGGTCGCATTCACGACCTGCTCGGTTAGTGCCTGCGAAAAAACAAGCTTCGCGAACGAGAAGGAGGCGACGGATGCTGCTGAGCCAGAAATCGTTGGGGCATCGGCGCGGGTGGGCACTAACAGCATCCGCCGCCTCCTTCTCTCCGTCCAGCTTGTTTTTCGCAGGCGCTTAAAGGGCTCGCCGGTACGCTTCGGCGGTGGACACATACGACGAGCTCTCCCTTTTCTCCGAGAACGCGGAGGAGTTCGGAATCCCCTACGACGGCCCGCCACGGGTGCGCCGGGAACGGGTCGCCCTCGGCGACGGGCGGCACCTGAGTGCATTGGTCTGGGGTGAGAAGGACCCCGAGTACGTCTTTCTCCACGGTGCCGCCCAGAACGCCCACACGTGGGACACCGTCCTGTTGGCCCTGGGCCGGCCGGCGGTGGCGGTGGATCTTCCCGGCCACGGCCATTCGGACGAAGGCAAGTCGGGTTATCTGAACGTCCACGAGCATGCCGACGACGTGGCGGCGACCATGCGATCCCTGGCCCCTCGGGCCCGCACCGTCGTGGGGATGTCGTTGGGCGGGCTCACGACCCTGGCCCTGTCGTCCGCCTACCCGGACGTGGTCGGCCGGGTGATTCTCGTCGACGTGACTCCCGGCGTCACCCCGACCAAGGCGTCGTCGATCGCGGCCTTCGTCAACGGCCCGGACAGCTTTCCGGATTTCGACGCCCTCCTGTCTCGCACGATCGAGCACAACCCGACCCGCAGCGTGGCCTCCCTGCGTCGGGGCATTTTGCACAACGCCGAGCAGCGAGAAGACGGGACGTGGGTCTGGCGTTACGCCCGGCATCGGGGTGAGCGGCCCTTCGGAGACGGACTGCCACCGGAGGAGTTCACCAAGCTCTGGTCGGCCGTCTCCAACCTCACTGTGCCGCTCATGCTCGTGCGAGGGATGCTGCCTCAATCGGTAGTCGACGACGCCGACGAGGCGGAACTGTTGAGACGCCAGCCATCGGCCCGGGTCGAGCACGTCGAGGACGCCGGCCACAGCGTGCAGGGCGACACCCCTGTCGAGCTGGCCCGGCTCATTGCTGATTTCACCCCATAACGACACCGGACACGGGCGCCGCCTCTCCCGCGGCGGCCGTCGGGTTCGCCGCCACTCAAGCCCATCGCGCCACCTGCCGAGAAACAAAACGGAGGAAATAGAGACGCGCGCCCCTACCCGAAGGGACAGAAACTCCCGGTCGCACTGGTGGACTAGGCTGAAATGAAGGTAAGTAAGGAGACTGGTGGAGCGCACCGACCCGCCCGGCTTTTTCGAGGCCCAGCTTCCGGCTGAGCTGTCGAGCGTGGTCGCGGCGCGTCGTCTGGTCCAGTCGGCGGGTGAAGCATGGGGCATCGACCCCTCGCCGGTCAGCGACGCGGCACTGGCCGTGTCGGAGCTGGCCGCCAATGTCGTGTTGCACGCCGGCACGCCCATGCGGGTCACGGTGCGCCGGCTGGGCCGAGGGATGCGTATCGAGGTGGAGGACAACAACATTCACCTTCCCGTCGTGACCGCCGCCCGCCCCGAAGACCTCTTGGAGAACCGGTCGATGACCGGCCGGGGCTTGGCCCTCGTCGCCGCCATGTCCGACCGTTGGGGGGCCGACCCGGCAGCCGGTGGCAAGGTCACATGGGCCGAGGTCGGCACCGGCCGACGGGTCGTAGCCCCAGAAGCGGCGCCGAAGTTCCCACCCTCGTTCCCAGCGTCGACGCCGAGGATGGTCACCACCGCACCCGTCCCGACGCCAGCGGCCCCGGCGCTTCCGGTTCCGGCCATGGCAGCCGGCGCGCCGGCTGTCTCGGCCCGGGCTGCGGTGTCTACTTTCGTTCCGGTCGCGGCGCGGGCTGCTGCCTCGCCGCCGTTGTCCGCGCCCTTGCCGCCACCGGCCGCCGCCCCCTCCTCGACCGTGACCGCGTCTGCCATCACGGGCGGGGGGCGCACGGTGCGGTTGATCGGCGTTCCGGTCGCGCTGCTGGTCGAATCCAACCGCCAGCTCGCCGATCTGCAGCGCGAGCTCGAGGTGATAGCACGCGATCGGAATCGACCGGCCGAGATCGATGCTGTGATCGGCAGCGGGAGCTGGCTGGCCGATATCGACCGCTGGACCGCGGCCGAGCGCGAATCGGTCGGGGCGGCGATGGCGAGCGGCGATCACCGGCTCGACTACCAGATAACTCTCCCCGCCGACATGCACGACCTCATGGACCGCTTCGTCTCGTGGTTGCAGCGCCTGGCGAGCTCCTTGGCCCACAGGCACCTTTTGACCCAGCCGGCAAGCGACGGCGTGACGGCGTACCGGCATTGGTACCGGGACGAGGTGCTGTCCCAGCTCGGGGGCAGTCCGCCGCGGCCCTGCCCGCTGGAAGCGCCCGCGTCGGTCTAGTTCGCCGGTTGGGCCGGCGGTGCAAGCGAGCGCAGCGCGGCGAGCGCTTTGTCCGCGTGCACGTTCATGTTGACCTCCGAGTGGATGATGTCCTTGATGATGCCGTCCGCTCCGATAACGAACGTGGTCCGCTTGTTGGGGATGAAGCTGATGGCACGGCTCACTCCATAGGCCTTGGCGACCTTCCGGTCGGAATCGGACAGGAGGGGAAAGTCAAACTCGTGTTTGTCAGCGAACCGCTTCTGCTTGTCCACTTTGTCAGCCGATATCCCGACCCTCTGGGCTCCGACCTCTTTGAATTCCGACGCCAGATCGCGGAAGTGGCAACTCTCGGCCGTGCATCCCCGCGTCAACGCCATGGGGTAGAAGTAGAGCACCGCCGGCCCGGCCGTGAGCAGGTCCGACAGGCGACGGGACGTTCCCGTCTCGTCCTGAAGCTCGAACTCGGGGGCTTTATCGCCAACTTTCATGCTGGGACGGTATCGCTTTGTCGGAGTTATCGCTCGGACAGAGCGGCGTCCACCAGGCGCTGCATCACCACCACGTCGAGCCATCGCCCGAATTTGCGCCCAACTTCCCGCTCCACCCCGACCACGTCGAAGCCGCAGGCCTGGTGAAGCCGGATCGACGCCTCGTGGCCTCCGACGATCCTGGCGATCACGGCGTGAAAGCCGTGGGAGCCCGCCAGCCGCACCAGCTCTTCGATCAATCCTCGGCCCACGCCCTGGCCCTGGGAGTCCGGGTGGACGTAGACGGAATCCTCCACCGTCGTCCGGTAGGCCGGTCTCGGCCGGTAGGGCGACAGCGAGCCGAAGCCACAGACCCGCCCGTGGTCGTCGACGGCCACGACCGCCGGATGGGCGCCACTGTGCTCGTCCATCCAGGTCAGCTGGTCGTCGACGGTCCGGGGGACCATATCGAAGGTGACGGTCGAGTTCAGCACTTCCCGGTTGTAGATAGCGCGAATGGCCTCCCCGTCGTCGAGGGTGGCCAGGCGGAATTTCATGAACCGCCGATCTTACGCGGCACGTCCCCGGCGGGCTAAGCGCTGGCCCGGCGTTCCCCAGACGGGTACCATGACCCGGACTACTCTAGGTCCGGCGCGTCCGCCGGCAGTTGGTGGAAGAGTGCAGTTCAGCGCCCCCTTAGCTCAGTCGGCAGAGCACAGCCATGGTAAGGCTGGTGTCGTCGGTTCGATTCCGACAGGGGGCTCGGCGGCGTAGCTCAGTTGGTCAGAGCACTCGGCTCATAATCGAGTTGTCGTCGGTTCAAGTCCGACCGCCGCTACCGATAGATGCGATAGATGTCAGACTTGCATCGTAAGACCAGGTTTCAACGTGGATCAGAGAGGGCCCAGAGGTCGTGCCTAAGAACGAGAAGAGGGTGAAGATCACCCTGGCGTGTGACGTGTGCAAACGCCGCAACTACATAACCATGAAGAACAAGCAAAATGACCGTGAGCGGATCGAGATGAAGAAGTACTGCCGTTGGGATCGCCAGCACACGCTTCACAAGGAAACTCGCTGACCCCGGCCGGGCCGGCCACCATCGCCACCCTGCCCGCCGCAGATCTTCGGGTGCTGGTCGAAGCGGCGAGGAAGGGAGACCGCAGCGCGCTCGAAGACCTCGTGCGTGCCACCTACCAGGCCACCTATACCCTTGCCGTCCGCCTGACCGGCAACGAGGAGGACGCGAGCGACGTGGCCCAGGAGACCTACCTGCGGGCCTATCGGAGCTTGCGCCGATTCCGGGGGGACGCCCAGTTCACGACCTGGCTGTACCGGATCACGGCCAACTGCTCGTCGACCCTCCTGGCCAAGCGAGCTCGTACCCGAACCGAGACCCTCTCCGACGAAGAGCCGCTGATCGACGCCCGCCCGGACTCCGATCCCGAGCTGCGCCTGGCAGGAGAGGACGAGCGGACGCGGGTGGCCCAAGCCCTGGCGAGGCTGCCGTGGCGACTCCGCCAGGTGATCGTGCTTCGCGACATCTACGACCTTCCGCACGGCGTGATCGCCCGCGAGCTCGGGATCACTGAGGCCGCGGCCAAGGTTCGCCTGCACCGGGCCCGGTGCCGGCTCAGGGAGGTCCTGGCGACCAACGTGGCGGAGAAGATGCCTGGTGCGCGCGCTAGCTGAGATCATCCGGATGCGAACCGGCGAGTGCCGTTTGGTCGCCGAGGTGATCCCCCAGTTTGCCGCGGGCGACGCCGAGGTCGACGGGCGGGCCACCGATCACATCGAGGAGTGCCTCCGCTGCCAGGCCGAGGTCGCCGCCTACCGCCGGATCCTGCGCCATCTCCATTCCCTTCATGACGAGGGGATAGCGCCCCCGGTCGGTAGCCTCGCCGCGGTCCTCGCCGCCCTGGAAGCGGCGGGGGACCAGCGACCGGGTTCGGGAACCTGGGCCATCCGGGCCGCAACCGTCGGGGGGATCACGGTAGTCACGGCCGCGGCCGGGGCGGCCGGCGTCCTCGTGTGGATGAGACGGCGGCTCAACTTCGCCGAGACCGGCTAGACCCCCGGATAAGAGGGGTCGGGTGTTCGCAAGTCTTCATGACTGCATGAGGACAGATGAGATTTGCAGGCGTTCGGCCTGTCCCTCTCTTCAAGCTCTGTTCCGGCGACAGGTGCCCGGACGGCGTACCGCCGGTGGTTCGGGCTCCCCGTCGGACCGGTCCGAACAAGCTGGGCAGATAGAACGACCCGCGGGCCGTTCGGGCCGCCCGGTGCTATCCTCGGTTCGAAAGACCCGAACCCGCAGACCAACTGCAGAGGGCAGTAGCTCAATTTGGCAGAGCACCGGTCTCCAAAACCGGCGGTTGGGGGTTCGAGTCCCTCCTGCCCTGCTCCCGACTCGTGTGAGAAGACCAGACCCGTGAGCATGAATCGACAACAGAGGCGGCTGATGCAGCGGCAGGGCCAGATGACCGATGAGGGTCTGCCCGCCACGCCGGCTCGTACGGAGCAGCCCGAGCGCCGGACCCGGCCGGTCGCGGGCGCGCCCGCGGCGGCGAGCATCGCCACGGCAGTTCCTTCACGAGGTCAACGTCGAGCTGCGGAAAGTGGTGTGGCCGACTCGGGCCGAGACCATTAACTACTCGACCGTTGTCTTCATAACGATCTCTATTCTGATGGCCCTGATCTTTGTTCTCGACCTGGCGTTCTCTTCGTTCGCCACGTACCTCTTCAAGTAGCGGGCATGACCGACGAATCTGCATTCCCTGAACAAGACGCGCTCCAAGGCGTGTCCACGTCCACCACCTCGACATTCGAGGAAGGCGGTGAACCCATCGTCGCGTCTTACGCCGACGGCGACTCCGAAGCACCGGTGACAGCTGTCACGGAGACGGGCGAAGCCGGCGCCGGCTCGGCCCGTGGCGAAGCGGGCAGTGGCGAGGCGGCCGGCGGAGAGGCCGAGGCCGAGGCTGAGGCCGAGGAGCCGCCCGCTCCTCCCGAGAGCCCCTATGACCGGCCCGGTCGCTGGTATGTGATCCACAGCTACGCGGGGTACGAGAACAAGGTCAAGTCGAACCTGCAGAGCCGGATCGCCTCCATGAACATGGAGGAGCGAATCTTCGAGGTCGTCATCCCCATGGAGGACGTCGTCGAGATCAAGAACGGCAAGAAGCAGGTGGTGTCCAAGAAGGTCTTCCCGGGCTACCTGCTAGTGCGCCTCGACCTCGACGACGACTCCTGGTACGTGGTGCGCAACACCCCCGGTGTTACCGGGTTCGTCGGTCTGGGCACCCAGCCCACCCCGTTGTCCCGCAAGGACGTCGAGAGCATCCTGCAGGTCAAGGCGGAGGAAGGCGAGGGGCAGTCGTCGCGCAAGAGCCGGCCGCGCCTCGAGTACGAGCTCGGGGAATCCGTTCGGGTGCGCGAGGGGCCGTTCGCCGACTTCAGCGGCACCATTGCCGAGATCAACGAGGACCAGCTGAAGCTGAAGGTGCTGGTCAACATCTTTGGACGGGAGACCCCCGTCGAATTGGACTTCGCCCAAGTGGCGAAGCTCTGAGAGGAGCGAGGGCCCGGAATGGCCAAGCGGCGTGTTACCGCCATCGTCAAGATCCAGCTACCGGCCGGCAAGGCCACCCCCGCCCCGCCGGTCGGCACGGCCCTCGGGCCTCACGGGGTTCAGACCATGGAGTTCGTCAAGCAGTACAACGCGGCGACCGAGGACAGGGTCGGTCAGGTCATCCCGGTCGAGATCACCATCTTCGAAGACCGCAGCTTCAGCTTCGTGCTGAAGACTCCGCCGACCCCATTCCTGATCCGCCAAGCCATAGGCGTGGAGAAGGGCTCTCAACTGTCGGGCCGGGAGACGGTGGGGACCATCACCGACGCCCAGCTCGCCGAGATCGCCCAGATCAAGATGCCGGACCTCAATGCCAACGACCTGGAAGCGGCCAAGGCCCAGATCGCCGGGACGGCCCGGTCGATGGGCGTCAAGGTCGGCTAGCTCGAGCGGTCGCCAGGATCCAGTCACACGAACAGACGAGGCAGGGGAAGACCTCGCCCCGCCCGTCCCCACACGAGGGAGACCAACTTCATGTCGAGCAAAGGAAAGAAGTACCAGGACGCCGTCAAGCGGTTCGACCGGACGCGCACGTACGCCCCCGGAGAGGCCATGGAGCTCGTCCGCAGCCTGGCCCACGCCAAATTTGACGAGACCGTCGAGATAGCGGTGCGCCTCGGTATAGATCCCCGCAAGGCCGATCAGGTCGTGAGGGGAACCGTCTCGCTGCCTGCCGGCACCGGCAAACCCGTGCGGGTAGCCGTGTTCGCGGCCGGCGCGGCGGCCGAGGAAGCCCGGGCGGCGGGGGCCGACGTGGTCGGGGCCGACGATCTGGTGGCCCGGGTCGACGGGGGGTTCATGGACTTCGACGTGGCCATCGCCACCCCAGACCTGATGGGGCAGGTCGGCCGGCTCGGGCGCAAGCTGGGGCCCCGGGGCCTCATGCCCAACCCCAAGACGGGCACGGTCACAGCCGACGTGGGGCGCGCCGTAACCGAGTTCAAAGGCGGTCGGGTGGAATACCGGGCCGACACCCGGTCGCGAGGCGTGGTCCAGGTGCCGATCGGCAAGGTGAGCTTCGAGCAGCGTCAGCTCCTGGTCAACTTCCGGGCGGTCATCGAGGAGGTCCAGCGGGCCAAGCCGGCGGCGGCCAAGGGGCGGTACATCCGGTCCGTGGCCGTGAGCTCGACCATGGGGCCCGGGGTCGACGTCGATCCCACCGCCCTGCGCATAACCGACGAGGATCTGGTCGAAGTCTGAGCCGGGGACGGCCCCGCTCAGCCGGCGGGGCGGGAAGTGAAGGGGCCGACTCCCTCCGGTGCCGGGACTGGTCCTAGCATCACCTCGTGCGCCAATGGGTCACGCCCCGATCGTTGATGCTCCACCTGGCGTTCCTGGTCGTGGCGGGCGGCTGCCTCATTGCCGCGTGGTGGCAGGTCCACCGGGCCATGGCCGGCAATACGCTCAGCTACCTGTACTCGTTCGAGTGGCCGGCCTTTGCCGTGGTGGCGGGGATCGGCTGGTGGCAGATGTTCCACGACACGCCGGAGACGATCGCGGCCCGCAAGGCCCATCACGCCCGGATGCGCGCCGCCAGTGCAGAGGTGGTGGCTAGAACCCTGCCCCGGTCGGCTCGGGCCATAACCGTGGGGTCGGAGGAGGTCGCCGGCGACCGCGCCCTCGGTCCCGGTGACACCGCGGCCGCCATCCCGGCCGGCGGTGGGTCGGGGGCGACGGAGTCTGCTCTGGTCCGAGCCCGGCTGGCGGCCTACGCCCACGGAGGTGACGGACCCGGGCCGCCCGAAGGCGCCGAAGCCAATCTGCTCGGACCGGACCCGGGTGATCAGGGCGATGAGGCAGACGAGATGACCGAGTACAACCGCTACCTCGCCCTCCTGGCGGTGCGGGGCAAGGTTAAAACCTGGCGCAACCCTCGCGGGCTGTGACGGGCGACCAGCAGAAGAGCGAACTGAGAAGCGGGAGAACGGGCAAGGGCCTGATCTCCACGCCCCTCGGGCGCTACCGGATCATGTCCTACGTGGTCGGGGTGATGCTGCTGGTCATATTCGCCGTGCTCCCCTTCCAGATCTGGGGGTCGGGGAGCGTGTCCAAGACCGCCTCGTCGATCGAGGCGGTGATCGGGCCCATCCACGGGGTGCTCTACCTGATCTACCTGGTGACGGTCATCGAGGTCGTGGTGCGCTACCGGGTGGGACTGTGGATATTCGTGGGCATGGTGGTCGCCGGCTGGTGTCCGTTCGTGGCCTTCATCGCCGAGCACTACGTGACCCGGCGGCTGACCTCGAGCGACGAGTACCGGCGCTGGGCGGGCCAGGACATGCCTGCCGGGTCGCCCCCAAGCCAGTCGCAGCAGGAGTCGCCGCGTCAGTCCCCGCGCCAGCAGTAGCCCGAGTCGCCGCGCCGCCGCGCCGGTCGGCCGGTCCGGGCCCTGCCGCGCCGGTCCGGGCCTTGCCTCAGCCGGTGGCCGGGCCCTGCCGCGCCGGTCCGGGCCTCGCCTCAGCCGGTGGCCGGGCCTCGCCAGCCGCAACCGCCCACCGGGACTCATAGTTTGTGCGCTTAACCCGCTCCCAGCGGGCTAAGCGCACAAAGAATGTTCACTCACTTGTTTTCGTCGCTTCGGCTCGCAACCCGGTGGCCGGTATCCCACCGGCAGCGGCTATAGTTTCCGGGTCCTCGGCGTCCGCCGGGGTCTGACAACTGATCTCGGACCGTCCACCCGGTGACCCTGGGTGTGGCGGGCCAAACCCGAAGCCGTAGACATCCGGTGTGCCGCAAGGTACCTAAGTGGGCCGAGGCCCAGCCCGACGAGGCGAGAGGTGCCCTCCTTCGAGTGGTGCCGCCCGTGCGTCGGCGACATTCGTGAAGGAGGTGAGCGATGGACAACCCGAGAGCCGAAAAAGTGGCGGTCGTCGACGAGGTGCGGGGGCTCTTCGACGAGTCGAACGCCGCGATTCTCACCGAGTACCGCGGCCTCAAGGTCAAGGACCTCGCCGGCCTGCGCCGGTCCCTGCGCCCCAGCGGTGGCGAGTACAAGATCTACAAGAACACCCTGGTTCGCCTGGCGGCCAGAGGGTCTGGCCGCGAGTCGCTCGAAGAGATGCTGGTCGGTCCGGTTGGCATCGCCTTCGTGACCGGCGATGCCGCGGCGGTGGCGAAAGCCCTGCGTGACTTCTCGCGGGCCAACCCGCTGTTGGTGATCAAGGGCGGGATCCTCGGGGAGAAGGTCATCGGGGCCAGGGAGACCTCGGCACTGGCCGACCTGCCGTCCAGGGAGGTCCTCCTGGCCCAGCTCGCCGGGGCCATCGCCGCTCCGCTGCAGCAGCTGGCCGGGCTCATGCAGGCCCTGCCCCGGAACCTGGCCTACGGGCTGGCGGCCCTCCGTGACAAGAGGGAGGAGGCCGGCGCGCCGGCCGGCGTCGCCGCATCAGGGGATCAGGCAACAACAGACCAGGCCCCGGTACAGACCAGGCACCTGCGACCGACGCCGACGGCCTGCCGTTGAGGCGGCGCCCGAACAGGCACCGTCTGCTGAGGCGGCCCCCGCCGACGCCCCGCCTGGTGAGGCGCCGTCCGCCGAGGCGCCGTCCGCTGAGGCACCGTCTGCTGAGGTGCCGTCCGCCGCCGAGTCTGCTGAGGCACCCCCCGCCGGCGCCCCCCCGGTCGAGGCGCCATCCGCCCAGGCCCCCGAGGCCGCCCCCGCTGGTTCCAGCGAGGGGGACCAACCCGCCGCTTCGCCGAGCCCGGCCCCGGAGGCCGAGTCGCCGCCCCAGAGTTCATCAACGTCCGCCGAAAACCAGGAGTAACCCGTCATGGCAACGAAAGAAGAGATCCTCGACAGCATCGCCAACCTGACCGTCCTCGAGCTGTCCGAGCTGTTGAAGGAGTTCGAGGAGCGCTTTGGCGTCACCGCCGCCGCCCCGGTGGCCGTCGCCGCCGCGCTGCCCACCGCCGCCGAGGCCCCGGTCGAGGAGGAGCAGGATGAGTTCGACGTCATCCTGACCGCCGCCGGCGACAAGAAGATCCAGGTCATCAAGGAGGTCCGCTCGCTCACCAGCCTCGGGCTGAAGGAAGCCAAGGATCTGGTGGACGCCGCCCCGAAGCCCGTCCTCGAGAAGGTCAGCAAGGAAGACGCCGAGAAGGCCAAAGGCCAGCTCGAGGCGGCGGGGGCTTCGGTCGAGCTCAAGTAGCAGCCAAACGGGTTCTCGCGGTAGGCGGAGCCAGAACGATCCTGTTCAGCAGCATCGTTTGGCGCAACCAGTTCTGCGAACCCGCCTAGCCGGGCCAGTCGGTGCTACCGGGGACCCGCCGGCGCACGAAGCCGGCGCCCCGGACGGTGAGCCCGCGAAGGCGAGCCCGCCGTGGCGACCGGACCGGGCCCAGCCCACCACCCGCCGGCGCACGCCGGCGCACCCTCGCCGGCACCCGCGACTTCAGCCCCGCACCACCAGCCGGGCGGCGTAGGCGAAGGGTATTACCGCCACCAGCAGTACCAGCACCTCGAGCGCGGTGGACGTCCCGGGGTGACCGAACATCGCCTGGTGGATGTCGTTCACGCTGGCCTGGGTCACGACCCGCCCCCTCGCCACCAGACTCGGGAGGAACACCCCGCCGATGAGGGCGGCCGCCGCGGCGAGAGGGGCGGCTACCAACGGCCCGGACAGAGCTACCGCAGCCGCCGCCACGGCCAGCGCCAGTATCAAGGTGCCCGCCGCCTTCCCGTGGGGTTCGTACACGTAACTGGCGGCACCGAGGGCCACTACAAGGAGGGCGACCACCGCCCGTAACCTGAGTGTCGCCCGGGCGGCCAGCACCAGGATCAGCGCAGTGATACCGGGGAGCAGGGCGGCGATCAGTCCTCCGGCGGCCAGCACCACCCGCCCGGGGACGCCGCTGAGGGAGGCCTCCTGTATCAGCCGGCCGGCCCCGCTGCCGACCAACCGTTCGGCCGTGTTGGCCAGGGACCTTCCGGCTCCCGCCAGGTAGGGCAGGCGGCCGATCGCGATCGCGATGCCGGCCACCGCCCCTACCACGAGCCAGATTCGGCCCCTCACCAGGTCACGAGCGGCGGAAGTGCTTGGCCCCTTCGGACACCCACGCTTCGAGCCTAGCTTCGAAGTCGTCGTCGTCGTCACCGGCCATGCGCCCATGGAGTTCCATTCCGCACACCTCGTCGGCGTCGTCATCCCCCTCGCTCGACGCCCCTTCGGACTCGGCGGCCAGGGATGATCCGAAGTCGGCGAAGCCTCCTGCCGAGGTCGGGCGGCTGCCGGCCGTGGACGCACCCCCGGCCATGGCAACGGTGGACCCCGGGTCGCCGTCCGTGCCGTCATCGCTGTCGTCGTCGACGTCGGTCTCGTCGTCGACGTCGGCCGTCGAGCTGATCAAGGTGAGCCCCTCGGAGGACGTTCCGTCCTCTTCGGCCTCGCTAATCCCCTCGACCTCGTCGTCGTCCGCTAGATCGTCGATCACGATCGCCGGTGTCTCCCCGGTCGTGCGCAGGTTGATGGCCTCCGACCCTTCGGGCGGATCGGCCGGGAGCGATGCCGAGCCCGCTGAGGTCATCGGGCTCCCTGCCCCTTCCTCGCCGTCGTCCTCGCCGGCCTCGGCGCTCACGGTGCTCACGGCTGAGCCAGTTGCGATCAGGGTCCCGCCCTCGCCGGCGGGCGAGGTGGCGTCGTCAACCCCCTTGACTCGGCGGGTCCACCAGTTCGAGGGCCCGTCCGAGCATGCCGCGCAGGTCGGTCAGAGTGGCGGCCGCGGCGGCCCGCTCGTCGGTGATGCGCTTCAGATCGGCCAGGGCCTCAACCTTCTTCTGCTGCTGCTCGCGCAGCATGCGCGCCTCCTCGGCGCGGGTGTGGGACACGACCTGCTCCGCCCACTGCTCGATCTGCCGGGTCCGGGCCACGGCCCGGGCCTCGGCCTCGGCTTCGACCTCGGCCGCGCCGGCCCGGGCTGCCGCCTCTATGCGCTGGGCTTCCTGCTCGGCCTTGGCGTTCGAAGCCCGAGCCTCCTGCTCGGCCTCGGCGACTTTCGCTTCTGCTTCCGCTATAAGGCCGGCCGCCTTGACCTCGGCCGTCGAGATGGTCTCGGTGGCGGCGTCCTCGGCCTCTCTCAGCAGGATCCCTATACGCTCCGCCAGCATCGAGCCACTCCGGGGCTCGTCGGAGCGGATCCGCTCCTCCAGCTCACGTATCCGGGAGTTCAGCCGGTTGATGTGGGCGTGGAGTCGGCGGTTGTGCTCCTCGGCATCGTTGACCTGGCCCAGGGCCTCGGCCAAAGAGTCGAGGTACTCGTCCACTTCTTCCCTGTCGTAGCCTCGAAGGCTGACGGTGAAAGACGGGGCCTGTGTCTTCAGATCCATTGGGGCTCCTCGGGTCGGCGCGTGCATGCGAACACAATCTCCCGCCGGCTCCCTGGGACCCGATCCCCGCTCTCCATAGTCGCCTACGAGGGCAGGCACGCGCAAGCATTCCCCCGATCGGGGCGCTTTCGGAGCCGGCCGGAACCTCGCCGAACCCGGATCGAGAGGCCGCCGCGAGCCTGGTCGGGACCCCGGTTCGACACCCATGTCGTCCGAAAACCTTGACCGATCGGGCCACGTGCCGTACCCTTTGTGAGAACTCATGGCTTCGTGGCAAGACCGCTTGCCTTTGTACGCCCGTCCTGTAGACTGGGCTTTGTCGTGGTTTCTCCTTTTGCGCCTCCCGAGTCTTCAACGCGGCTTCGGCGCGCCACCACGCAGATCTGCCAACCCGCTTTCCCTCAGGAGTAGGCCTTGCCCACTCGTTCCGCGTCCCGGGAGCGTTTCTCCTTCGCCAACCTCGATGAAGTCCTGCCTCTGCCGGACCTCATCTCGATCCAACGTGACTCTTTCAAGTGGTTCCTCGAGGAGGGACTGGCGGACACATTCCGCGATATCAGTCCGATCGAGGACTTCTCCGGATCGCTCAAGCTGATCCTGGAGTTCGACCCCACTGACCAGGACCTGCGCCCGCCGCCGAAGTTCACGGTGGAGGAGTGCAAAGAAAAAGACATGACCTACGCCGCGCCGATCTTCGTGCGCGCCCAGTTCCAGAACGCCAACACCGGCGAGATCAAGGAGCAGACCGTCTTCATGGGGGACTTCCCGATGATGACGGACAAGGGGACCTTCATCATCAACGGCACCGAGCGGGTGGTGGTATCCCAGCTCGTGCGGTCCCCCGGGGTGATCTTCCAGCCCGGCCGCGATCTGAAGACCGTCGTCACCGGGACCATCCACCCCTACCGGGGCGAATGGATCGAGTTCGACGTCGAGGCCAAGCCCGGCAAGGAGATCACCGCCGGGTCGAGGGTGGCTCGCAAGCGCCGGCTCAGCCTGTTCGTCCTCCTGCGGGCCCTCGGCTATACCGACGAGGGGTTCATCGACCGCTTCGTCCGCCATTTCGACTTCCTCGAAGGCCAGTGGGAGAAGGAGCGGGACCTGGCCCCCACCCAGGAGGAGGCCCTGCTCGAGATCTACAAGCGGGCCCGCCCGGGCGAGCCGCCGTCAACCGAGTCGGCCCGGGTCTATTTCGAGAACGCGTTTTTCAACCCGAAGCGCTACGACCTGACCAGGGTCGGCCGTTACAAGCTCGACCGCAAGCTCGGGCCGGAGATCGGCAAGGTGCAGGAGCTGTTCGGGATCGACCTGGAGCGTCCAGACGAGGGCCAGGGCGTCCTATCGCGCGCCGAGATCCTCGCCGCGTGCAGCTATCTGCTGCACCTGGCGAAGGGCGAGCCGGGCTACCGCCTCGACGACCAGGATCACTTCGCCAACCGGCGGATCCGGTCGGTCGGGGAGCTGATCCAGAACCAGGTGCGGGTTGGTCTGTCCCGCATGGAGCGGGTGGTGCGCGAACGCATGACCACCCAGGACGTCGAAGCCATCACCCCGCAGACCCTGATCAACATCCGTCCGGTCGTGGCGGCCATCAAGGAGTTCTTCGGGACCTCGCAGCTGTCGCAGTTCATGGACCAGACCAACCCGCTGTCGGGTCTCACCCACAAGCGGCGGCTGTCGGCCATGGGTCCGGGCGGCCTGTCGCGGGAGCGGGCCGGCTTCGAGGTTCGTGACGTCCACACGTCCCACTACGGCCGGATGTGCCCCATCGAGACCCCGGAGGGCCCGAACATCGGCCTTATCGGGCACCTGGCCTCCTACGGGCGGATCAACAGCTACGGCTTCATCGAGACCCCCTACCGCCGGGTGACGGCGGGGCGGGTCACCGACGAGATCGTGTACCTGGCGGCCGACGAGGAGGAGGAGTACGTCATCGCCCAGGCCAACGCCAAGTTGGCCGACGACGGCACCCTCACCGAGGACCGGGTGCTGGTCCGGCGGGCCCCTCAAGGTCCGGGTGTGCGGGTGGGGGCCCAAGGCACCAGCTACGGGACCACCAGCGAGGTCGACTTCGTGCCTCCGGCCGAGGTGGACCTGATGGACGTCTCGCCCAAGCAGATCGTGTCGATCTCAACCGCCCTGATCCCCTTCATCGAGCACGACGACGCCAACCGGGCGCTCATGGGCGCCAACATGCAGAAGCAGGCCGTGCCGCTCGTCAAGCCCGAAGCCCCGTTCGTCGGGACCGGGGTCGAGTCCCGGGCCGCGCGCGATGCCGGCGACGTGCTCCTGGCCGAGGGCAGCGGGATCGTGACCGACGCCTCGGGCGAGCTGATCACCGTCGACTACGAGCCGGGCCAGACCGACTGGGCGGGCACCCCCCTCGGACGCAAGGTGTACCGCCTGGCCAAGTTCCGCCGCTCCAACCAGAACACCTGCCTCAACCAGCGGATCCTCTCGGCCGAAGGCGACCGTGTCGTCAAGGGCGACGTGCTGGCCGACGGGCCCTCCACCGAGGCGGGCGAGCTCGGGCTCGGAAAGAACCTCCTGGTGGCGTTCATGCCTTGGGAGGGCTACAACTACGAGGACGCCATCATCCTCTCCGAGCGCCTGGTGCGCGACGACGTGTTGACCTCGATCCACATCGAGGAGCACGAGGTCGACGCCCGGGACACCAAGCTCGGGGCCGAGGAGATCACACGTGACATCCCCAACCTGTCCGAGGAGATCCTGAAGGATCTGGACGAGCGGGGCATCATCCGCATCGGGGCCGAGGTCGGTGCCGGCGACGTGCTGGTCGGCAAGGTCACCCCCAAGGGCGAGACCGAGCTCACCCCCGAGGAGCGCCTGCTCAGGGCCATATTCGGGGAGAAGGCCCGGGAGGTCCGCGACACCTCGCTCAAGGTGCCTCACGGCGAGTCCGGCAAGGTCATCGACGTGCGGGTGTTCTCCCGTGAGGATGCCCACGAGCTGCCGCCCGGGGTCAACCAGCTGGTCCGGGTCTACGTGGCCCAGCGGCGCAAGATCTCCGAGGGCGACAAGCTCGCGGGCCGCCACGGCAACAAGGGGGTCATCTCCAAGATCCTCCCGGTCGAGGACATGCCGTTCCTCGCTGACGGGACGCCGGTGGATATCATCCTCAATCCCCTCGGCGTGCCGAGCCGGATGAACGTGGGCCAGGTGCTCGAGAGCCATCTCGGCTGGGCGGCCCGCTGGGGATGGGAGGGCAACGAGCTCGGAGATGAGCCGGTGGCCGGCAACGGCCGTAAGACCCGGCCCATCACCGAGCCCTCGGTTCACATCGCCACGCCGGTCTTCGACGGGGCCCACTGGGACGAGGAGCATGAGGCCGGCCGTCACCCGACGATCCGCCGGGTCTTCGAGACCCTGCACCCCGAGGCCCCGGGCACCGACTACGGCACCAACGGGCGGCTGATAGGCAGCGATGGCAAGGCCATGCTGTACAACGGTCGCACCGGGCAGCCCTACGACAACCCGATAAGCGTCGGCTACGTGTACATCCTCAAGCTGGCCCACCTCGTCGATGACAAGATCCACGCCCGTTCGACCGGTCCCTACTCGATGATCACCCAGCAGCCGCTGGGCGGTAAGGCGCAATTCGGCGGCCAGCGTTTCGGGGAGATGGAAGTGTGGGCCCTCGAGGCCTACGGTGCCGCCTTCGCCCTACAGGAGCTGCTGACCATCAAGTCCGACGACGTCCTCGGCCGGGTCAAGGTGTACGAGGCCATCGTCAAGGGCGAGAACATCCCGGAGCCCGGGATCCCCGAGAGCTTCAAGGTCCTCATCAAGGAGATGCAGAGCCTCTGTCTCAACGTGGAGGTGCTATCGCACACCGGCGAGGAAATCGAGATGCGGGAGCTCGACGAGGACGTGTTCCGGACCGCGGAGGAGCTCGGAATCGATATCAGCCGGCCGGAGCGGGGCTCCGACGAGGAAGATGCGAGGCGGGCGAGCGAAAGAGGTTTCTAGTGTCGGGTCGCAGGCCCAGCTTGCGCTCCGAATCGATCGTGCCGGCCGTGCCGGCGCTCATTCCCACCTGGCCGGCCCGCCGATCCGGACCGGCCGAGGGGACGACCTGCGGAGTGAATAACGCGTGTTAGATGTAAATAATTTCGAGCAGTTGCGGATCGGGCTGGCCACCGCCGACGCCATCCGCACCTGGTCCAACGGCGAGGTCAAGAAGCCCGAGACGATCAACTACCGGACCCTGCGTCCGGAAAAGGACGGGCTTTTCTGCGAGAAGATCTTCGGTCCAACCAAGGACTGGGAGTGCTATTGCGGCAAGTACAAGCGGGTTCGCTTCCGCGGCATCATCTGCGAGCGGTGCGGCGTCGAGGTCACCCGTTCGAAGGTGCGGCGCGAGCGCATGGGCCATATCGAGCTGGCTGCTCCCGTCGTGCACATTTGGTACCTACGGGGTACCCGCAGCTGGCTGGCCTACCTGCTCATGGGCACCGAAGCCCGGGAGGAGCTGAAGGCCAAGCAGCTGGAGAAGGTCATCTACTTCGCCGCCAACCTTGTGACCTTCGTCGATGAGGAGAAGCGTCACGTCGACCTGCCCAGCCTGGAGGCGGAGCTGGCCGACGAGCTCAACGAGATCGAGCGGGCCCGGGACCTCGACCTCGACCGTCGCTTCAAGGCCCTCGAGGACGAGCTGGCCAAGATGGAGGCGGAAGGGGCCAAGGATTCCGAGCTGAAGGCCCGTCAGCGCCAGGTGGACAAGGAGCTGTCCTCCATCCGGGAGCGGGCGGAGGCCGAGATCGACCTGACCAAGCGGACTTTCGACGAATTCCGCAACCTGCACGCCCGCAAGATCATCGAGGACGAGTCGCTCTGGCGCGAGCTGCGCGATCGCTACGCCGATTACTTCCGGGGCGGCATGGGGGCCGAGGCGATCGCATCGCTGATCAACGAGATCGACTTCGACGAGGAGGAGATCAAGCTCCGCGACGCCATCGATCCCACCGACGGGCGCCGGCCTCTCTCGGTCCAGCGCCGGCAGAAGGCGATCAAGCGGCTGAAGATCGTGTCGGCGTTCAACCGGCGCGACGAGCACGGCCGGCGAGCCAACGATCCCCGGGCCATGATCCTCGACGCCGTCCCGGTGATACCGCCCGAGCTGCGCCCCATGGTCCAGCTCGACGGAGGCCGCTTCGCCACGTCTGACCTCAACGACCTCTACCGCCGGGTCATCAACCGCAACAACCGGCTGAAGCGCCTGCTCGACCTGGGCGCCCCCGAGATCATCGTCAACAACGAGAAGCGGATGCTACAGGAGGCGGTCGACGCCCTGTTCGACAACGGCCGCCGAGGCCGCCCGGTGACCGGGCCCGGCAACCGTCCGCTCAAGAGCCTGTCGGACATGCTCAAGGGCAAGCAGGGCCGGTTCCGCCAGAACCTGCTGGGCAAGCGCGTCGACTATTCCGGGCGGTCCGTCATCGTCGTGGGCCCGACGCTGAAGCTGCACCAGTGCGGCCTGCCCAAGCAGATGGCGCTGGAGCTGTTCAAGCCGTTCGTCATGAAGCGGCTGGTCGATCAGGAGCTGGCCCAGAACATCAAGTCGGCCAAGCGGATGGTGGAGCGCCGGCGCTCCCAGGTTTGGGACGTGCTCGAAGAGGTGATCAAGGAGCACCCGGTTCTGCTGAACCGGGCTCCCACCCTCCACCGCCTCGGGATTCAGGCCTTCGAGCCGGTCCTGGTGGAAGGCAAGGCCATCCAGATCCATCCCCTGGTGTGCACCGCTTTCAACGCCGACTTCGACGGGGACCAGATGGCCGTCCACCTGCCCCTGTCGGTGGAAGCCCAGGCCGAAGCCCGCATCCTGATGCTGTCGGCCAACAACATCCTCTCGCCCGCCACCGGCCGCCCGATCGTCACCCCGACCCAGGACATGGTGTTCGGGGCCTACTACCTAACCCTCGTCAAGGACGGGGCGAAGGGCGAGGGCCAGGTGTTCCGTCACCTCTACGAGGTGGAGCGGGCCTACGACGCCGGCCAGATCGACCTGCACGCCAAAATCAAGTGGCGGGTACCCACGGCCAGCAGCAACGGCTCCGCCGAATCAAACGGCCACGCCGGGGAGGAGTGGGACGACCAGGGCCGGGAGGAGATTGAGACGACCGCCGGCCGGCTCATCTTCAACACGGCCCTGCCGGACGACTTCCCGTTCGTAAACGACGTGGTCGGCAAGCGCAACCGGTCTATCGGCTCCATCGTGGAGGTGCTGGCCGAGCACTACCCGCGGGTGGCGGTGGCGGCCAGCCTGGACCGGATCAAGGACCTGTGCTTCGGCTACGCCGCCCGGTCGGGCCTGACCATCTCCATCGACGACGTCAAGACGCCGCCGACCAAGGCCGAAATCATCGCCCGCTACGAGGCCGAGGCCCAAAAGGCCGAGACCCAGTTCAAGCGGGGCATCATCACCGATGACGAGCGGCGCCAGAAGGAGATCGAGATCTGGACGGCGGCCAACTCGGAGATCGGCCAGGCCATGGAGAAGACCCTCCACGCCAACCAGTTCAACCCGCTCGACATGATGGTCGACTCGGGCGCTCGCGGTAACCCTCAGCAGGTGCGCCAGATCGCCGGTATGAAGGGCCTGGTGTCGAACCCCCGGGGCGAGATGATCCCCCGGCCCATCCGCTCCTCCTTCCGGGAGGGCCTGTCGGTCCTCGAGTACTTCATCTCGACCCACGGCGCCCGCAAGGGCCTGGCCGACACCGCTCTACGGACCGCCGACTCCGGGTACCTGACCCGCCGGTTGGTGGACGTGGCCCAAGAGCTGATCATTCGACAGGTCGACTGTGGGACCACGCGCGGCATCCGGATCGGCAGCATCCAGCCCGACGACGAGAAGGTCAGGGCGTATCTCGAGACCCGCATAGACGGCCGGGTGCTGTCCCGCGACGTGACTCTGTCGGACGGCACGGTGATCGAGGCCGGAACCACGATCTCTCCGCAGATCATGATCACCCTGCGCGACGACCCGGCGGTGCAGGAGATCACCGCCCGCTCCGTGCTCACTTGCGAGGCCGAGCACGGCGTGTGCGGCCTGTGCTACGGCCGCTCGCTGGCCACCAACCGGGAGATCGAGCTCGGTGAAGCGGTCGGCGTCATCGCCGCCCAGTCGATCGGCGAGCCGGGTACCCAGCTGACCATGCGAACCTTCCATCAGGGCGGGATCGCCGGCGAGGACATCACCCACGGCCTGCCCCGCGTCGTCGAGCTGTTCGAGGCCCGGACCCCGAAGGGTGCGGCCGTGCTGGCCCGGATCTCGGGCGTGGTGCGGGTGGACGAGGAGGACACCGGCCGGCGCATCGT
Organism: uncultured Actinomycetota bacterium; assembly: GCA_963783945.1. Taxonomy (GTDB): domain Bacteria; phylum Actinomycetota; class Acidimicrobiia; order Acidimicrobiales; family Palsa-688; genus CAWAPS01. The sequence goes on along the minus strand of CAWAPS010000002.1, from coordinate 49,117 downwards.
CGTCGTGTCCGACGACGGCACGGAGGACGTGTACAACGTGAGCGTCCGGGCCAAGCTGGCCGACGGCGTGCACGACGGGGCGGAGATCGTTGCCGGCGATCCCATCGTCGACGGACCCAAGGACCCCAAGCAGCTGCTGGAGATCAAGGGCATCCGCGAGACCCAGCAGTACCTGGTCAGCGAGGTGCAGCAGGTGTACCGGGACCAGGGCGTGTCGATCCACGACAAGCACATCGAGCTGATCGTCCGCCAGATGCTCCGCCGGGTGCTGGTGGCCGACCAGGGTGAGAGCCCGTTCCTGCCGGGCGAGCGGGTCGATTCCCGGTCCTACGCCGAGGTCAACCGGGCCCTGGTGACCGAGGGCAAGCGTCCCGCCGAAGGGCGGCCCGAGCTCATGGGCATCACCAAGGCATCCCTCGCGACCGACAGCTGGCTCTCGGCGGCCTCGTTCCAGGAGACCACCCGGGTGCTGACCGAAGCGGCCATCGAAGGGAAATCGGACCACCTGTTCGGCCTCAAGGAGAACATCATCATCGGCAAGCTGATCCCCGCCGGCACCGGGATGACCCGCTACCGGTCGCTCCTCCTCGAGGCCCCGGAAGCCGAGCGGATGACGTTCTGGAGCTCCGGGGACGACGAGGCTGGCACCGAGGACCTGGCGGCGTGGCTGGCATCTATCGGCTCGGAAGGAGCTGACGGAACCGCTGCGTACGAGATGGGAGATTTCGGGGACGGGACCACCGGCGCCGGGTTCTCCGACGATGGGTTACCGGGCGACGGGTTACCGGGCGACGGGTTACCGGGCGACGGGATCTCCGGGGCAGTTCCTGATGAGCCAGAGACCGGTGACGCCTTTGCCGACGACGGCTTCCACGGCGACGCCGCCTTCGGGGTGTCGGAGCAGCCCGGTTCCGGAGGCTTCGGGGATTCCGCGGCCGAATTCGGGACCGACACGGGCTACGCCAGCGGCGAGGAGACCGCTTCCTAGCCGGTTCGGGCTGGTACGTCTCGGACCGGCCGGCACTCGCCGGCCGACCCTCAGCGGTACACCAGAGAGGCCGCCCTCATGGGGCGGCCTCTCTCGTTTTCCCGACTGGTGTCGGCTCCTCTGGCGGACGTTTCCTCGCGGTCAGCGGTCAGCGGTCACGACGCGCTCGCGGCCGATCCGACCGGGCCGTCCAACGTTCGGGGCTCCTCATAGATGCTCAGCACTGTCGGCGACGTGGTCAGGAGGATTATTCCGATACAGGCCACGGCGGCGGCGACGAGCTCTACGGCGAAGGAGCCGGGGGAGAGGTGGACCTGCTCCCCGAGCACCGTGTCGCCGATCGTGACGGCGACCAGCGGCTCGAGCACCCCGACGAACGGCATCGAGTAGGCCAGCGGCCCGGCCTGATAGGCGGACTGCGAGATCACCAGGGCCACGATCCCCACCGCGATGGTGGCGTACAGCTGCCACGTCACCAGAGCACGGGACAAGTCGCGGCTCAGCAGATGCGTGAGCGCCTTGGTCAGCACCGACAGAACGCCGAAGGAGAGGCCGGCCGCTGTGCCGAGGAACATGGCCCGCCTCGGCCCGGTCCTGGAGGAGCCGATGCTGACGGCCGCGAAGGCCACGATCCCTACCGGGATCAGAGCTTTCAGCCAGTCGAGGCCCTCGGGCTCCTGGATGCCTGTACCGGGAGAGGCGGTGAGGAGGAAGATCGATATGCCGGCGAGCACACAGATGATGCCTCCCCATTCTCGCCGGCCGGCCCGGCGCTGCCGGCGCCAGATCGCCAGCGGGATGGCAAACGCCAGCTCGGTCACCACGATCGGTTGGACCAGGGCGACCGGGCCGTAGGCCAGGGCCAGGGCTTGCAGCCCGAACCCGGTGAGCAGGCAGGCCCCGCCGACCAGCCACTTGCGCCGGTGGAGCAGCTCGATGAGAAGCCGGATGGAAAGGGACTTGTCATCGGGCACGGTACGGGCCGACTCCTGCTGCAGAACCGCGGCCCATGCAAAGCTCACAGCCGCGGCCAACGCGGCGATGATCGACGTGCCGTAGTGCATCTATCGCTGTCTCACGCGCGGACGGCCCCTGGATCGAGGCTTCTTCTCCGTGAGGCTACCCGCTCCATCGGCCTCGCGAGCAAAGCGTGCTTGCGCCGGCAGGTGCATCCACTGATACTGACACCGCCGGAACGGCTCCAGCCGGACCCCTGAGGAGGGCGCATTGGTAGCACGCTGGGATGAGAGGAGAGTTCCGGCGCTGGACGGTCGGGTGGCGCTGGTGACCGGAGCCAACTCCGGACTCGGACTGGAAGTCTCGAAGGTGCTCGTGCGTCATGGGGCCGAGGTGGTGATGGCGTGCCGCAACCCCCGGAAAGCCGAGGCGGCAGCCGAGCAGGTTCGCGGCGCCGGCCGGGGCCAAGCCGTAGTGGTCCCCTTGGACCTGGCGTCTCTGGCGTCAGTCGCCGACGCGGCGAGACAGGTGAGCGAAACCTGGCGGAACCTGCACATCCTGGTCAACAACGCCGGCCTCATGGCCATCGACGGCTCGAAGACGGAGGACGGGTTCGAGACCCAGTTCGGGGTCAATCACCTGGGACACTTCGCCCTGACCGCGCATCTCATGCCGGTGCTCCTCGCCACCGAGGGATCGCGGGTCGTGAACGTGTCGAGCATGGGCCACCGGGCGGGAACGGTGGACCTGGACGACCTCATGTTCGAACGGCGCGGGTACCACCGGTGGCCTCCGTACTTCCAGAGCAAGCTGGCCAACCTGCTCTTCACGGCCGAGCTCGATCGCCGGCTCAGGGTGGCCCATGCCGGCACCCTGGCCCTGGCCGCCCATCCCGGCTACAGCCGCACCGACCTCGGCTCCGAAGGGACCGGGTTCACCAACGTGGCGGCCAGACCCTTCTCGGTATTCGGCCAGCCGGCCTGGCTGGGCGCCCTGCCCATCGTCCGGGCGGCGACCGACCCTGAGGTCAAAAGCGGCCAGTACTACGGGCCGCATTTGATGGTCTTCGGCTACCCCAAGCTCGAGGCCCCGAGCCGCCGGGCTCGCGACGCTCAGACCGCCCGCCGGCTCTGGGATCGCTCAGAGGAGCTGGCGGGGCTCCAGTTCGACATCCCCGCCATGAACGGTACGGGATGACTTTCGCCCGTTGAGCCGGCGCATCCACCATTCGGGCGTTCGGGGTTACTACCGTTCGCCCCTACAGCACAGGCGTTGGGGCGAGAGGAGGAGGCGTGCTCCGCAGACCGGCCGTGGGGGTGGCGGGCGCCGGATCGGCCCTTCGGCCTGTCCCCTGGCACCTGCGTCTCGCGGTCGACCTACGCCCGGTCAGGTGGTGGATGCTCGCCGCGTTCATCACGCTATCGGCCATCGCCCTCGCCCTGGCCGGCGCCGAGGTGACCCGGGCGGTGGGGTGGACCACAGCGGGCTCGGGCGAAGAGGGTGCGTCGCTGCTCACCACCTCCGCCTTCGGTCCCGGCTGGGTGCGGGTACCGAACGCGGTCAGTACCGATGACAGCGGGTGTTTCCAGCCCCACTCGGCTCTGTTCGCTACCGGGCCGGTGAGCAGTGCGGCGGCTAGCTGGGCGGCCAGCCCGGCCAGCCTCCCCATGGCCACGGAGACCGTGGCGGGATTTCAGTCGGCCGCGGCGGCGCAAGTGGCGTACCACGGAGTGGTGACGGCGCTTTCTGGATGCACCAGCTTCGCCACCGCCGACTCCGGCTCGGCCGGGGCCCCGGTCCGCGCCGTCGTGGCCCCGCTGCGCCTGGCCGGGGCGGCCGGGTATCTGGTCACTGTGCACCTGTACGGGGTGGTGGGAGCGGCCGATTTCGTCCTGGGCCAGCGCGGTTCACAGGTTCTGCTGCTGGTGTACAGCGACGCCCGGATTCCGGCCCCGGCGCAGGTATCGGCGCTGACGGCAGCGGCTCTGGCGAGAATCGACCGGTAGAGTGGAGTGGGGCGCGACGCCCCTCCTCCCCCCTAACCGATCTGTGCTCCGCCGATGACGTCCCTCACCCTCCCCACCGGGCGCGGCGCCGCCCTCCCGTCTGAGGAGGCGGCCCGCCGTCGCACCTTTGCCATCATCAGCCACCCCGACGCGGGCAAGACCACGCTGACCGAGAAGTTCCTTCTCTATGCCGGTGCGGTACAGGAAGCCGGCGCGGTCAAGGCCCGGGCCGGTCGCAGGCGGGCCACCTCCGACTGGATGGCACTCGAGCAGGAGCGAGGGATTTCCATCAGCTCGACCGTGCTTCAGTTCTCGTACCGCGGCTGCACCGTCAATCTCCTCGACACTCCGGGGCACCGCGACTTCTCCGAGGACACCTATCGCGTGCTGACGGCAGCGGACGCCGCGGTGATGGTCCTGGACGTGGCCAAGGGCATCGAGCCGCAGACGTTGAAGCTGTTCGAGGTCTGTCACGCCCGCCGGCTCCCGGTAATCACCTTTCTCAACAAATGCGACCGGCCGGGCCGGTCGCCTCTGGAGCTGCTCGACGAGATCGAGCAGCAGATAGGCCTGGTGCCTACCCCGGTGACATGGCCGGTAGGCGAGCCGGGCGTGTTCCATGGTGTGATCGACCGGCGGGACGGGGGGTTCGTGGCGTTCTCGCGCTCGGGCCGGGGCGGCTCGGTCGAGGCCGAGGAGATCCCTCTCGACTTCGAGCAGGCGGCCCGCATCTACACGCGGGACTGGGCCCAGGCCGTCGAGGAGTGCTCGCTGCTCGACGCGGTCGGGGCAACCGTGGACGTCCCGACCTTTCTGGCCGGGCGCACGAGCCCGCTGTTCGTAGGGTCGGCGCTCACCAACTTCGGGGTCCGGCATCTGCTCGACGCGGTCGTCGACCTGGCCCCGAGCCCGTCTCCAGTGGCGGACGCGGATGGGGTGCCGAGGGACCTCGACGCGGCGTTCTCCGGTTTCGTGTTCAAGGTTCAGGCGAACATGAACCCGGCGCATCGCGATCGGGTGGCGTTCGTCCGGGTTTGTTCGGGCCACTTCGAGCGGGGGATGGTCATGACCCACGGCCCGAGCGGCAAGCCGTTTGCCACCAAGTACGCGGCGTCGGTGTTCGGGGCGGAGCGCGACACGATCGACGATGCCTGGCCGGGCGACGTGATCGGACTGGTCAACGCGAGCGGGTTGAGAGTCGGCGACAGCCTGTACGCGGCAGGGCCGGCGTCCGCCCTGGCCCTCAACGGGCACCGGACGGGTGACGGCTTCAACCAGACGAACAATCCGCCCGTCCCTTCCGGTCCGGTCACTTTTCCGCCAATACCGGCGTTTCCCCCCGAGTTGATTGCGACGGCCCACCCTCGCGATCTCTCGCGGGCTAAGCAGTTCAAGCGGGGCCTGGCCCAACTGGAACAGGAGGGAGTGGTGCAGATCCTGCGCCGAGGGGGTGACGACCCGACTCCCGTCCTGGCCGCAGTCGGGGCCATGCAGTTCGAGGTCCTGAGCCACCGAATGGAAAACGAGTTCGGCGCGGCAATCCAGCTCACCGGTCCGCATGAGCGGACGGTGAGACGGACCGACGAGGGCACGGCCGGCGAGCTGAGAACGCTGAGCGGAGTGGAGGTTCTCGAGCGAGGCGACGGCACGCTGCTGGCGCTGTTCCAAAGTCCGTACTGGCTGGCCAGGGTGGCGGCGGAGCATCCGGACTGGACTCTCGAGCAGATCGCCACCACATAGGGCTCGCTCGTGCCTGGATCCGGCGGCTCGACAGTTCATTTCGGAGACCCGTGGGCCGACCCCGAAGAGTCACGCGATCCGGTCCGCCGCCTACGGGGCCGGCTGCCCGCCGGAGTGACGGTATGGACATCAGGCGAGAGCGGGTCGAGCGCAGGTGAATGGGCCGGACTTACCGTCTCCTCGCTCCTTCTGGTCCAGGGCGAACCCCCCGAGGTCGCTGGCATCGTCGGTCCCGACACGGACCTGGCCGACATGATCGGGGCCACGAACCGCTTCGTGGTTCACGTGCTGTCGGACACCCCGAACCACCGCCGGCTGGCCCAGCACTTCGCCGGCATCCTGCCGGCCGCCGATGAACTGCTCCATTTCGAGCCCTCCCCACACGGCCCGCTGCTCACGTCGGTCGCCGACCGGTTCTGCTGCCGGGCCATGGAGATGCGCCCGCTCGGCTGGTCACTCCTTGTCACCGCCGTGATCGACGACGTAACCCTCGCTCCCGCCGGGCCGGCGCTGGCGTGGCAGCGGGGTCGCTTTCACCGGATCAAACACGACCAGCGGTGATCGGGCCAGAGGGAGCCTGGTGGCCTCGTCACCGGGGGATCAGGGCCAGTGTGAACCCGTCGTAGCCCTTCGAGCCGACCGTCTGAATGGTGGTGGCGTCGAGCTCGGGGCGCGACGCAAGAAGATCGTTCAGCCGGCGAACGCCGGCGACATTGGCATCGCGGCCGCTGGTGTCGAGAACCGCCCCGTTGCGGATGACGTTGTCGACGACGATCACCCCGCCCGGGCGGCCGAGCTTCAAGCCCCACTCGAAATAGGTGGGGATGTTGGCCTTGTCGGCGTCAATGAACACCAGATCAAAAGGTCCGGCGTCCTCCTCGGCCAGGTTTGGCAGCGAATCGAGCGCCGCGCCCACTCTGATTTCGACCTGGGCGCCGAGCCCGGCCCGCTCGATGCTGGCCCGGGCCACTTCTGCGTGATCGGGATTGATCTCGAGGCTGATGATCCGGCCGTCCGGCGGCAGGGCTCGGGCCATCCAGATGGTGCTGTAGCCCCCGAGCGTCCCGACCTCGAGAATCTGATGGGCCCCGACCAGGCGGGCGGTCAGATTGAGCAGCTTCCCGAGAGGAGCAGACACTGCGATCTCCGGCATGCCAGCCTCGGCGGAGGCGCGGAGCGCCTGGTCCAGGGCTGCGTCGGGTCGCACGACCACCTGGTTCAGGTAGTCGTCGACAGCCGACCACTGCTGCTCTGACATGTTGAGGTCCTTCCTTGCGGTTCCTCCTTCGCACGGTAGGGCATGGCGTAGGGTCTCAGCATGAAACGAGCAGGCGGGTGGTCGACGACGGCCGGGATGGTGGTGCTCGCCTTCCTCGCCTGTACCCTTGCCGGCGCGGCAGCGGTGACGACTGCGCCGCCCGCCGCCGCCATCGCCAGGGCGGCCTCGGCCGGCACCGAGCTCTCTGCGTCAAACGTGGGGGCAGCCGTTCCGGTAGCTGTCGCCAGCACCAGAACGGGCCGGGGATTCTGGGTAGCCAGCACAGACGGAGCGGTGACACCCGAGGGTGACGCCAGACCGTACGGCAGTGCGCGGGCGCTCGACCTGGCCGCCCCGGTCGTCAGCATCGCCGCCACCGCGAGCGGCGCCGGATACTGGCTTCTCGGTGGAGACGGGGGGGTCTTCTCCTACGGCGACGCCCGGTTCTACGGCTCTACCGGAAACGATCATCTGGTTCAGCCGGCCCTCCAGATGGTGGCCACTCACGACGGGAAGGGCTACTGGTTCGTGGCTCGCGACGGCGGGGTGTTCACTTTCGGCGACGCCCGGTTCTACGGGTCCACCGGCGGGATTCGTCTGGCGCAGCCGATCGTCGGCATGGCGGCGACGCCTGACGGGAAGGGCTACTGGCTGGTGGCTCGCGACGGCGGGGTGTTCACGTTCGGCGACGCCCGGTTCTACGGGTCGACCGGCGGGGTTCGTTTGGCGCAGCCGATCGTCGGTATGGCGGCGACGGCTGACGGGAAGGGCTACTGGCTGGTGGCTCGCGACGGCGGGGTGTTCACGTTCGGCGACGCCCGGTTTCACGGCTCGGCCGGCGGAACCCGGTTGCCCGCTCCGGTGATCGGCATGGTCTCCACCGCGAACGGCGGGGGCTACTGGATCTTGGTGGGCAACGGTCAGGTTCGGGCATTTGGTAACGCCGCCGGAATAGCTACCAGACCGGTTCCGAGCACCGGCTTCTCACTCGTCGGCCAGGTGGTGACGATCGATCCCGGTCACAACGGTGGCAACGCCGCCGACCCGGGTTACATCGACCGCTTGGTTTGGAACGGCAGGGAGTGGGAGACGTGCGACACCACCGGCACCGCGACCGACGCCGGCTACACCGAGGCCGCCTTCAACTTCGATGTTGGGAACCGGCTGGCGGCCATCCTGCGCTCGCTCGGCGCGACAGTGGTGATGACGAGAACCAGCAACGACGGCGTCGGTCCCTGCGTCGACGTTCGCGCCGCGATTGGCAACCGGGCCGACTCCGACGCAGTGATCGACATCCATGCTGACGGCGGACCCCCGGGAGGGAGAGGATTCGCCGTGCTCGAGCCGGTGGCCGATGGGCCGAACAACGGGGTCATCGGCCCGTCGGACCGGCTTGCAGTTGACGTCCGCAACGACTTCAGCGCCGGCACCGGCGAGCCGTTCAGCGACTACGACGGGATCAACGGGCTTCAACCCCGTGCCGACCTCGCCGGCCTCAATCTGACCACAGTGCCCAAGGTTCTCATCGAGTGCGCCAACATGCGTAACGCGACCGACGCAGCGCTGCTCACCGGGGCGTCGTGGCGCCAAGCCACCGCTGCTTCCTTGGCCCGGGGTCTTTCCCAATTCCTCGTCGGCTACCCGTGAGTCCGGGCGGGCCGCGGTGCCCGCCCTCTCGGCAGATCGCCCGGGCGGGGCTTGGCCCGATCAGCCGTTCGAGCCGTAGAAGTGGGCGTCGCCGAAGGTGAAGATGCCGCCGTCGGAGGCGGCGAGCCAGTAGCCGTGGCCGTCGGGGGTGGGGGCCATGCCGACGATGGGTTGGTTGAGGCGGATGTTGCCGGTGGAGCCGTAGAAGTGGGCGTCGCCGAAGGTGAAGATGCCGCCGTCGGAGGCGACGAGCCAGTAGCCGTGGCCGTCGGGGGTGGGGGCCATGCCGACGATGGGTTGGTTGAGGCGGATGTTGCCGGTGGAGCCGTAGAAGTGGGCGTCGCCGAAGGTGAAGATGCCGCCGTCGGAGGCGACGAGCCAGTAGCCGTGGCCGTCGGGGGTGGGGGCCATGCCGACGATGGGTTGGTTGAGGCGGATGTTGCCGGTGGAGCCGTAGAAGTGGGCGTCGCCGAAGGTGAAGATGCCGCCGTCGGAGGCGACGAGCCAGTAGCCGTGGCCGTCGGGGGTGGGGGCCATGCCGACGACGGGTTGGTTGAGGTGGATGTGGCCGGTGGAGCCGTAGAAGTGGGCGTCGCCGAAGGTGAAGATGCCGCCGTCGGAGGCGACGAGCCAGTAGCCCTTGGCGTCGGGGGTGGCTGCCATGCTCACCACGGGCCGGGCCAGGTTGACCCCGACGGATCCATCCTTCCCGGCGTCACCGAACCCGCTAACTCCCCCGCCCGAAGTCGCCGTCCAGTAACCCGCCCCTCCGGCCCCACGGGCCATGGCCACGGTGGGACACATGGCCACACCCTTGGCCCGCAGGATCCGGGTGGCCGAGGACACCAGGTTGGCCACCGCGATCTTCCCCGAGCCCACGGCCTGGGTGAGGGCGGTGGTGGTGGCGGACCAGGCAGAAGCATCGATCATGACCATGTCCGCCCCCGATTCGATGGCCTTCACCGCGGCGGCGGCCTGGGTGTAGCCCGCGGCCGAGACCGCCCCGGCGTCGAGGTCGTCGGTGAGGGCCACGCCTTTGAAGCCGAGGGAGTTGCGCAGCAGGGAGTAGGTGGCCGCCGAGAGGCTCGCCGGCTGGCCCGAGGTCAGCCCGGGGACGATGGGGTGGCCCACCATGACCACCGGGATGCCGGCGGTTACGGCCCGCTCGAACGGGATGAGGTCGTTCTTTTCCAGAGTCGACAAGGGAGGGTCCGTAGCCGGTCCCTGATCGGTGTCGGCGTTGGCGTGGCCGAGGCCGGGGAAGTGCTTGGCCACTGCGACCACGCCGCCGGCCCGCAGCCCCGCGGCGTACGCCAGGCCATAGCTGGCCGCCACCGCGCCGTTCTCACTGAAGGATCGATAGCTCTCGCCGGCCACCGCATCGGCGGGGCTGGCGGTATCGAGCACCGGTGCGAGGTCCATGGTCACGCCGAGCCCTCTCATGGCTGACCCGTGGACGGCCAGCGCCGCCTGGACCTGTCCGGGCGTCCACTCTGAAGCCATCTGGCGGGCGGACGGCAGAGCGCCGATAACCCCCGATAGCCGGGCGACCGGGCCGCCCTCCTCGTCGGTCGACACCCACGGGACCACCTGGCCCCGGTCGGCCGCACCCGCGTCCAGGGCGGCGATCCCGCTTCTTATCGCGCTGGCCGTACCCGCCACGGGCTGGCCGAACAGCACGAACCCGCCCACCCCGGCATTCGCCATCGGCTGGGATGCCGCGAGGTTGCTGAACTGCCCGCCGACCATGATGACCTGCTGAACCAGCTGGCCGACCGGCCACGATGAAGCCGGGTTGACGCAGCCGGGGAGCGCGGCCGCGTGAACCGGGCCCGAGCCGGCTGGCGTGGCGCTCGCCGGCGACGAGTCGAGGGCGCCGGCCAGCGGTGCCAGGCCAACGGCGATCGCCAGCCCGGCAACCGCTGGCGCCAGCCCGTGCTTTCTACGTGAGACCCCATCCCGCCCGTTCATGGCGAATTAACCTAAACGCTCCGCGGCCCGAGAGATGGACACCTACGGACGCGAACCGCCCGATTCGCGCTACCATGGACTTCGGCCCCCCGGCCGGTCTTGGCGCGCTATCTGCACCTCGGCAAGATCGGCGTTCAGTCAGCACACATCGAAGAGGTCAGTTTGCCGACAATCGCGCAGTTGGTCCGGAAGGGCCGCGAACAGAAGACAGTCAAGACGAAGACGCCCGCCCTGAGAGGGGCGCCTCAGCGGCGAGGGGTGTGCACGCGCGTGTACACCACGACCCCGAAGAAGCCCAACTCGGCCCTGCGCAAGGTGGCCCGGGTCCGCCTGACCAGCGGAGTAGAGATCACCGCCTACATCCCCGGCGAGGGCCACAACCTCCAGGAGCACTCGATCGTCCTCGTGCGAGGCGGCCGGGTCAAGGACCTGCCGGGGGTTCGATACAAGATCATCCGCGGCACGCTGGACACCTCAGGCGTGCGCGACCGCAAGCAGGCCCGTAGCCGCTACGGCGCCAAGAAAGGCTGACGCAGATGCCTCGCAAGGGACCCGCCCCGCGGCGCGATTTGCTTCCCGACCCGATCTACCGATCGGTGCTGATCACCCAGATCGTCAACAAGGTGCTCGAACGGGGCAAGCGCAGCCTGGCCGAGAGCATCGTCTATGACGCCTTGGACATCATCAAGGACCGCAGCGACGGCGACCCCCTGGCCGTGGTCAAGCGGGCGGTGGAGAACACCAAGCCGCAGCTCGAGGTCAAGAGCCGGCGAGTTGGTGGTGCCACCTACCAGGTCCCGGTCGAGGTGCGGGCCCGCCGGGCCGGCACCCTCTCGATCAGGTGGCTGGTCGGATACTCCCGCCAGCGCCGGGAGAAGACCATGTCCCAAAAGCTGGCGGCGGAGCTGCTCGATGCGTCCAACGGTGTGGGCGCGGCGGTGAAGCGCCGCGAGGACATGCACAAGATGGCCGAATCGAACAAGGCGTTCGCCCACTACCGCTGGTAGCAGACGCAGTCCGAACAAACCCACAGCACCTACACAAGCAACAGAGACACAAGCAGTCAACAGAGACACAAGCAGTACTGAGAGCGAGAGATGGCTGAATCCACGGCAACCCGCGCCAAGCCTCTGGCCCAGGTCCGCAATATCGGGATCATGGCCCACATCGACGCGGGCAAGACCACCACAACCGAGCGAATCCTTTTCTACACCGGGATCAACTACAAGATCGGCGAGGTCCACGAGGGCGCCGCCACCATGGACTGGATGCCTCAGGAGCAGGAGCGAGGCATCACCATCACATCCGCCGCCACCACCTGCGAGTGGAACGGCTATCGGATCAACATCATCGACACCCCGGGTCACGTCGACTTCACTGTCGAGGTCGAGCGGTCCCTCCGCGTGCTCGACGGAGCGGTCGCGGTGTTCGACGCAGTGGCCGGCGTCGAACCGCAGACCGAGACGGTCTGGCGACAGGCCGACAAGTACCGGGTACCCCGGATGTGCTTCGTCAACAAGATGGACCGCATCGGGGCCGATTTCTACCGCTGCGTGGACATGATCAAGGATCGCCTCGACGCCACCGTCGCGGTCGTGCAGCTGCCGATAGGGGCGGAGAGCGGATTCCGCGGCGTGGTCGATCTTCCGGCCATGCGGGCCATGATCTGGACCGACGAGGCGGCCAAGGGCGAGAAGTACGACATCGTCGACATACCGGCCGACCTGCTCGACGAAGCCGACACCTACCGTCACAACCTGATCGACATCCTGTCCAACTTCGACGACGCGATCACCGAGAAGTACCTGGGCGAGGAGGAGATCACCGGAGAGGACCTGACCCGGGCGTTGCGCGCCGCGACCATCGCCAGCCAGGTCGTCCCCGTCCTGTGCGGGTCGGCGTTCAAGAACAAGGGCGTCCAGCCCATGCTCGACGCCGTCGTGGCCTACCTGCCCTCGCCGGTCGACATTCCTCCTACTCGGGGGACCGACGTCAAGGGGATCGACGAGCTCGAGCGCAGGGCTGACGACTCTGAGCCGTTCGCCGCCCTGGCGTTCAAGATCATGACCGACCCGCACCTCGGCAAGCTGACCTACGCCCGGGTGTACTCCGGCAAGCTGCAGGCGGGCAGCCAGGTGATCAACTCGACCAAGGATCGCAAGGAGCGGGTGGGTCGCATCCTGCAGATGCACGCCAACCACCGCGAGGACCGCGACGCCGCGTTCGCCGGTGACATCGTGGCCCTGGTGGGGCTGAAGCAGACCACGACCGGCGACACGCTGTGCGACGCCAACGCCCAGATCGTCCTCGAATCGCTCGATTTCCCCGAGCCGGTCATCCACGTGGCGGTGGAGCCGAAGACGAAGAACGACCAGGACAAGCTGTCCCGGGCCCTTCAGGCCCTGTCCGAAGAGGACCCCACGTTCCAGGTGCACTCCGACGAGGAGACCGGCCAGACGGTGATCGGCGGTATGGGGGAGCTGCACCTCGAAGTCCTGGTCGACCGCATGTTGCGGGAGTTCAAGGTTGACGCCAACGTGGGCAAGCCCCAGGTGGCCTACCGTGAGACCATCCGGTCCGGGGTCAAAAAGGTCGAGACCCGCTACGTCCGTCAGACGGGCGGCCGGGGCCAGTACGGTCACGTGGTGCTCGACCTCGAGCCCACCGGCCCCGGCGGCGGTTACGAGTTCGTGGACAAGATCACCGGCGGCATCATCCCCAAGGAGTACATCCCGTCGGTCGACGCCGGCATTCAGGACGCCATGCAATCAGGCGTGCTGGCCGGGTATCCCGTGGTCGACATCAGGGCCACACTCGTGTACGGCTCCTACCACGACGTCGACAGCTCCGAGATGGCGTTCAAGATCGCCGGATCCATGTGCTATAAGGAGGCCTCGCGCCGGGCCCATCCGGTGCTGCTCGAACCCATCATGTCCGTAGAGGTGGTGACGCCCGAGGACTACATGGGCGACGTCATCGGCAACCTGTCGTCCCGCCGGGGCAAGGTCGAGGGCATGGAGCAGCGGGCCAACTCCCAGGTGATCCGGGCTCAGGTCCCTTTGGCCGAGATGTTCGGGTACGCTACAGATCTCAGGTCGCGCACGCAGGGAAGAGCGACCTACACGATGCAGTTCAACTCGTACCAGGAAGTACCCGAGTCGGTCTCCAGAGAGATCGTCGCCCGGGTCCGGGGCGAGTAGCAGCCCCGGACAGCCGGCGGTTGCGCGGTTCATACCGCAGAACCACTATCCTTCAGCACCGCGTCCAAACCCCGGCCGGGTGGCCGGCATCGCATGAGGAGCGAACCCGTAGATGGCCAAGCAGAAGTTCGAGCGCACCAAGCCCCACCTCAACATCGGGACGATGGGCCATATCGACCACGGCAAGACGACCCTTACCGCGGCGATCACCAAGGTTCTCTCGGAACGTGACCCGAGCGGCACGAAATTCAAGGCCTTCGACGAGATCGACAAGGCGCCCGAGGAGAAGCAGCGCGGGATCACGATCAACATCGCCCATGTCGAGTACCAGACGCCCAACCGGCACTACGCCCACGTCGACATGCCGGGCCATGCCGACTACATCAAGAACATGATCACAGGCGCGGCCCAGGTCGACGGAGCCATCCTCGTGGTGTCCGCCGCCGACGGCCCGATGCCCCAGACCCGGGAGCACGTGCTGCTGGCCCGTCAGGTCGGCGTGCCGTCGATCGTGGTGGCCCTGAACAAGGCCGACATGGTTGACGACGAGGAGCTGCTCGACCTGGTCGAGCTCGAGGTTCGTGAGCTGCTCAGCGAGTACGAGTTCCCGGGCGACGACACTCCCGTCGTGCGGGTGTCGGCCCTCCGGGCCCTCGAGGGCGATGCCGACTGGGAGGAGAAGATCCTCGAGCTCATGCAGGCGGTCGACGACTTCGTACCGGAGCCCATACGGGACACCGACAAGCCGTTCCTTATGCCGATCGAGGACGTGTTCACCATCTCCGGCCGCGGCACCGTGGTCACCGGCAAGGTGGAGCAGGGCATCGTCAAGGTGGGAGACGAGGTCGAGATCGTCGGCCTGCGGCCCACGGCGAAGACGGTCTGCACCGGAGTCGAGATGTTCAACAAGCTCCTCGACGAAGGGCGGGCCGGTGACAACATCGGCGCCCTGCTGCGGGGCACCAAGAAGGACGAGGTCGAGCGGGGCCAGGTGCTCTGCAAGCCCGGCTCGATCACCCCGCACACCAACTTCGAGGCCAGCGTCTACGTGCTGAACAAGGCGGAGGGGGGACGGCACAAGCCCTTCTTCAACAACTACCGGCCGCAGTTCTACTTCCGCACCACCGACGTGACCGGCTCCATCGCCCTGCAGGAGGGCACGGAGATGGTGATGCCGGGTGACAACACGACCATGACGGTGGAGCTGCAGAAGCCCATCGCCATGGACGAGGGTCTCCGTTTCGCCATCCGCGAGGGTGGGCGCACGGTGGGCGCCGGCCGGGTCACCAAGATCATCAAGTAGCAACGGAGAGGGGGCGGCGCGACCGCTCCCTCTTTTCCCTCTTGTCGCTCAGACACCAAGCAGCGGCGAACTTTGACAACCCGCACCGAATGGAGAGCCAGCCGTGGCTGACGGCAACAAGCAGCGCATCCGTATCCGCCTGAAGGCGTACGACCATGAGATCCTCGACCAGTCCACCAAGAAGATCGTGGAGACCGTGCTGCGCACCCAGGCCAAGGTGCGGGGACCGGTGCCTCTGCCGACCGAGCGAAGCCGCTTCACGGTGATTCGGTCACCTCACAAGTACAAGGACAGCCGCGAGCACTTCGAGATGCGGGTGCACAAGCGGCTGCTCGACATCGTGGAGCACACTCCGAAGACGGTCGACTCCCTGCAGCGCATCGAGTTGCCGGCGGGCGTCGACATCGAGATCAAAATACAGACCAACTAGCCAGGGGCCGGGGCCTCGCGCTTGTCGCCGAGGACCGGTCAGCCCCGACCGTGCACGTAGCGGGCCCACCAGGGCCCGATGTCCACTCCTGACCATGTCTTCAGGTGGGCGCCGAGCCCGTCGGTGGTCACCAACCCGCCGGCGTTGGCCCGGTACCAGTCCGCCATCGCGGCCCGCAGGCGGTGGGGCCCTCCGATCAGGGCGGCCAGCCCTGAGAACAAGCGGGACCCCTGCTGGTAGGCCTCGATTGGCGTGTGGCGGGCCCAGGGGTGCGGAGGGTAGAGCGTCACCGGCGGCTCGTCCAGGCCGAGATCGCTGGCGTCGAAGCGGGGCTGTTCGACCCGTCGCGAGGCCGTCGACCAGCTGGTGAACGCTTCGTCGATCCAGCCGTCGGCCGCCCGGGCCGGCTTGATCCCCCGACCGAACCAGCTGTGAAATACCTCGTGCTCGAGAGCGCCGACGGCCGCGGTGGTGGCGCCGTCGTACTCCATGCCTCGGCCGGGGCCCCACACCACCGCCCAGAACGTGTCGCCGTGCACCCACGGCTCGTAGCGGCACGCCAGGTAGGTCAGCCACGCCTTGATATCGGCTTCGCAGCCGGGGAGATCGGCGTCGGTTTCGGTGTGGCGGGCGCACACCAGCCCCAGCGACCGGTCTCGACCCGGGATGGTAAGGGCGCTGCGCCGGGTTTCGAGCATGTCCGCCGGAGCGACCACGAGCATGGGTGACAGCGCGGTGAAATGGGCCGGATAGCACAGGGCCCAACGGCGGCCTCCGCTCTCGGCGTCGACTCCCGCGGTGTTGGCGACGAGGGTGTGGACCCGGTCGTTGTTGAGCAGCTCGACGTCGAGGTTGAGGGCGAACCGGTCGTGAATCAAGGGGGCGGGGATCCACATCTCGAGGTAGCGCCCCGGGCTCAGGTCCGACATCCAGAAGTCGAAGCGCACGCCCCCTTCCACCCATCCAAGGGGCTGGGCGTCGTTGGCGTCAGGGGTGCCGACTGCGTAACCGACTTCCAGGACGTGCCTGCTGCCGCTCTCGAGCGTCCGGTCGAGCACCCGCACGGCCGCCCCCGCTCCTCCGCCGACGTCGGTCGGGGCGAAGTCGTCGGCCGTCAGCTTCTGCCCGTCGAGACGGACCCATTCGACCTCCTGGCGCAGGTCGAGGGCCGGGCAGCCGTCGACGCTGCCCGCGGCGAAGTCGATCGTCGCCTGCCCCGAGGCCTCGCGGGCCTGAACGTCGAAGCGGAGCGACGCCTGGATCCGTTCCACGCTCGGTGCCACGATCCGGCGGTTGCCGACCGTCACGGGGGGAGGGGCGAGGGACTGCGGCATCCGGCCAGTCTGTACGATCGCCACGGGGTCCGCTTCCATCGGCGGCAACTGGGCGTCCTAGCCGGCGCCCCCGCCACACCGGCTATACTGACCGGCTGTCGCAGAACCGACGTCCGCGGGTGTCCGAACGGTCTGATTTCAGGTCACAAGGAGACCCCGCGGCAGAACCAATCGAGCGCTCCGCTCGGGTAACCGGGCGGAGCGTCCGCGTGCGAGGCTGCCGGTCCAACCTTTGCGGGTTTGGCCCGCTGCCTCCGCCACGAGCCCAGGAAAGAGTCAGCTGTGCCATCGAAAGCGATAGTCGGCGAAAAAGTCGGCATGAGCCAGGTCTGGGACGACCAGAACCGCGCCATCGCGGTGACGATCGTTCGGGTCGCACCGGTGCGCGTCGTTCAGCGGAAGACCGAGGAGCGCGACGGCTACTCGGCCGTGCAGGTCACGTACGGCTCACGCCAGGCCCGCACCCTCAACAAACCCGAAGCCGGTCACTACGAGGTCGCCAATGTCGACCCCGGGAAGCGGCTGATCGAGCTGCGCGTCCCCTCTGCGGCCGAATACGCGGTCGGTGACGAGCTGACCGTGGATCTCCTGAGCGCCGGCGACAAGGTTGACGTCACTGCGATCAGCAAAGGCAAGGGGTTCAGCGGCGGGATGAAGCGGCACAACTTCAAAGGCCAAGGCGCCAGCCACGGCAACCATAAGCATCACCGGGCCCCGGGATCGATCGGGGCGTGCGCCACGCCGGCCAGGGTGTTCAAGGGCACCAGAATGGCCGGCCAATACGGTTCGGCGAAGGTCACGACCCTGAACCTCGAGGTGGTCAAGGCCGACGCCGAACGCGACCTGCTGCTCATCAAGGGTTCGGTCCCCGGACCACGAGGCGGCCTGGTGCTCATCCGTGATGCGGTCAAGGGAGGTGCGCAGTGAGTCTCTCCTTCGAGCTGCGCGACGTCAGCGGGGCCACGACCGGTTCGGTCGGGCTGGACGAGGCGATCTTTGGCATCCAGCCGAACGTGGCGGTCCTGCACCAGGTGGTGACGGCCCAGCTGGCGGCGGCCCGGGCCGGCACGCAGAGCACCAAGACCCGAGCTGAGGTGTCCGGTGGCGGCAAGAAGCCCTTCAAACAGAAGGGGACAGGGCGGGCCCGTCAGGGTTCGGAACGGGCGCCGCACTTCACCGGAGGCGGGATCGCGCTCGGCCCCAAGCCGCGCAGCTACCGCCAGAAGACGCCGCGGAAGATGATCCAACTGGCCCTGCGTTCGGCCCTCTCAGACCGAGCCTCCGAGGGCAGGGTCGCGGTCGTGGCGTCTTGGCCCTGGGAGGTGCCGAGCACCCGCGATGCCAAAGCGGCGCTGGAGGCCCTGGGCCTGGACGGCCGGGTGCTGGTGGTCCTTTCCCGTCAGGATGGGAACGCCTACAAGTCATTCCGCAACCTGCCTCGGGTCCAGGCGCTGCTCGTCGGTGAGCTCAATGCCTACGACGTGCTGTGCAACGACTGGATCGTATTCACGAGCGAAACCCTTCCCGGTGGTGGCGTCACAGGGGAGGCGCCCGAGCCGGCAAACGAGGCGGCGGTAGCGAGAGAAGAGACTGAAGTGAACGACCGGGCGGCGGTGGATGAGCAGGCAGCGGCGGACGCCGGGGCGGACGAGCCGGCTGCTGAGCAGGCGCCCGCCGCTGAGCAAGGCCCGACCGACGCGGTGGCGGACGGGCCGGTCGCGGCAGATGAATCCGGCGGGGCAGAGGAGACTGAAGAGGAGGACGACGAAGATGAGTGATCCCCGAGACGTCATCATCCGCCCGGTCGTGTCGGAGAAGTCGTACGGGCTGCTGGACCAGGGGGTGTACACCTTCATCGTCGCCCCCGACGCCAACAAGGTCGAGATCCGCCACGCGGTGGAGACGATCTTCGGCGTCGACGTGGTCAAGGTCAACACCCTCAACCGACCCGGCAAGCGCAAGCGCAACCGGGGAAAGTCGACCTATGGGAAGCGGTCCGACACCAAGCGCGCCCTGGTGACCCTGGCCACCGGTCAGAACATCCCGCTGTTCGAGGGGAACTGAGGATGCCTCTACGCAAGCGCAAGCCGACCAGCGCGGGCCGCCGGTTCCAATCGGTTTCCGATTTCAGCGAGATCACCAAGACGCGTCCGGAGAAGCGGCTGGTCGCCCCGAAGCCGACAACCGGAGGGCGCAACGCCTACGGTCGCAAAACCGCCCGCCACAGGGGCGGCGGCCACAAGCAGCAGTACCGACTCGTCGACTTCAAGCGCAACAAGGACGGGGTTCCCGCCACGGTAGCGGCCATCGAGTACGACCCCAACCGCAACGCCCGCATCGCCCTGCTCCACTACCACGACGGAGAGAAGCGCTACATCCTGGCCCCGGCCCGGGTGGGGGTCGGGGACGTCCTCCAGAGCGGTCAGGGGTCCGACATCCGGCCCGGCAACGCTCTGCCCATGCGGTTCATACCGGTCGGTTCGGTGGTGCACAACGTGGAGCTCAAGCCGGGAGGCGGGGGCAAGATCGCCCGGGGCGCCGGCATGAGCGTGCAACTGGTCGCCAAGGAGGGGGCCTACGCCACCCTCCGCCTCCCCTCGACCGAGATGCGCCGGGTGCCGATCGACTGCCGGGCCACTCTCGGCGAGGTGGGCAACGCCGAGGCCGAGCTGGTCAGCATCGGCAAGGCCGGGCGTAACCGTTGGAAAGGCGTTCGCCCGCAGACCCGTGGGGTGGCTATGAACCCGGTCGATCACCCCCTCGGTGGTGGCGAGGGCAAATCGTCAGGAGGTCGCCACCCGGTGTCCCCGTGGGGCAAACCGGAGGGCCGCACCCGGGATCGCACCAAGCCGTCCGAGAAGCTCATCGTCCGCCGCCGGCGCACGCGCGGCGCCCGGAGGTAATCAGCCATGCCCCGTAGCCTGAAGAAGGGCCCGTTCGTCGACGACCACCTGCTGAAGAAGGTCGACGACCTGAACACCCGCAACGAGAAGAGGGTCATCAAGACCTGGTCGAGACGATCGACGATCATCCCCGACATGGTGGGTCACACCATCGCCGTCCACGACGGCCGCAAGCACGTCCCGGTGTACATAACCGAGTCGATGGTGGGTCACAAGCTCGGGGAGTTCGCCCCGACCCGGACGTTCCGCTACCACGCCGGCCAAGAGCGTCAGGGGCGGCGGTGACCGGTCCCAAGACCAACGAGCGCGACGGGACGCGGGCCGTCCTGCGGCACGCCCGCATATCGCCGTACAAGGTCCGTGAGGTTCTCGACCTGATCCGGGGCAAGCCGGTTCACGAGGCCGAGGACATCCTCCGGTTCTCCGACCGGGACGCGGCCATCGTCGTCGGCAAGGTTCTGCATTCGGCGATCGCCAACGCCGAGAACAACGACGAGCTCGACTCCGAGGAGCTCTACGTCTCGGCGTGTTTCGCCGACGAAGGGACAACGATCAAGAGGTGGCGGCCCCGAGCCCGGGGCCGGGCCACCCGCATCCGCAAGCGGACCAGCCACATCACCGTGATCGTCAGCCGTCTACCCCTGGACCGGCTCGAACGGCTCCAGGCCCGGCGACGGGCCGAGCGGCTGGCGCAGCGATCCCGCCGGGTGGCCGGGGCCCGCCGGGCCGAGGGGGACAACCGCAACCGGGCCGATCGGCGGCGCGGCGTGCAGGCGCTCGACGCCGGTGAGGACGATCACGACCATACCACGACCACGACGAGACGGAAGAGACGGTGAGCTCGACCGACGCCGACGCGGAAGCAGGTGACGGCGAGGCCGGAGACGAAGCTGGCGAGGACGGGGCCGAGGGGGAGCCCACCCGGGCCGGCGCCGCCGAGTCGGATGTACCAGCGCCCGAGACGGAGACCGAGACCGAGCCGCAGGCGGAGTCGGCGATCGCCGAAGCGGGCGCAGATGACGGGGAGACCACCAACGAAGTTGAGAAGGACGTCTCGGCCGGCCGAGCGGCTGAGGACGAGGGAGAAGAGGACTAGATGGGCCAGAAGGTCAACCCGTACGGGTTCCGCCTAGGGGTCACCACGGACTGGAAGTCGCGGTGGTTCAACGACCGTGACTACAAGGACTACCTCGTCGAGGACTGGAAGATACGGGACTACCTGACCAGCCAGCTCGAGCGGGCGGCCGTCAGCCGCATCGAGATCGAGCGGACGAGAGACCGGCTGCGCATCGACGTCCACACCGCCCGCCCGGGCATCGTGATCGGTCGCCGCGGCGCTGAGGCCGACCGGCTGCGCACGAAGCTGGCCGAGATCACCAAGAACCCGAAGGTTCAGCTCAACATCCAGGAGATCAAGCAGCCCGAGCTCGACGCCGCGCTCATGGCTCAGGGGATCGCTGATCAGCTCACGGGCCGGGTCAGCTTCCGGCGGGCCATGAAGCGGACGGTCCAGACCGTCCAAAAAGCGGGCGCTCTGGGCATCCGGGTGCAATGCGCCGGCCGCCTGGGTGGGGCGGAGATGTCGCGCCGCGAGTTCTACCGCGAAGGACGGGTGCCTCTGCACACCCTCCGGGCCGACATCGACTACGGCTTCCGGGAGGCTCGAACCACCTACGGCCGCATCGGCGTCAAGGTCTGGATCTACAAGGGTGACATCCTCCCGTACAAGACCTCCGGCGAGGACAAGATCAGCCGCGAGGCCGCCATGGCCGTGGGTGAAACCTCGGGTCAGGCCCGGCCCCGCCGGGTCGTTACGGCCGGAGGCGGCCGCCGCCGGCCCGACCTGGGCGAACCGGGATCGGCGCCCCCGGCGGCCGAGACCCCGCCCGAGCCCCCGGCCGACGAGGAAAGGCCGATCGTCAATGTCGACCCCGATTTCGAGCGTCTCCTCGCCGAGGAGGAGGACATAGAGCGGCGAACGAGGGGCGACCACCACGAGACTCCCCACTTTCCGAAGGACGTGTAGCGATGTTGATGCCTCGGAAGGTCAAGCACCGCAAGCAACAGCGAGGCCGCCTCGCCGGTCAGGCCAAGGGCGGGACCACGGTCAACTTCGGCGAGTACGGCATCCAGGCCCTGGAGCCCGGATGGATCACGGCGCGCCAGATAGAGGCCGCCCGTATTGCCATGACCCGCCACGTCCGCCGCGGTGGCAAGGTGTGGATCCGGGTCTTCCCGGACAAGCCGGTCACCTCGAAGCCGGCAGAGACGCGGATGGGGTCCGGCAAGGGCAACCCGGAGTTCTGGGTTGCGGTCGTGAAGCCGGGGCGCATCCTCTTCGAGCTGGGCGGAGTGAACGAAGCCCTCGGGCGATCGGCGCTGGAACGCGCCATCCAGAAGCTGCCCATAAAAGCGCGGGTCGTGGTGAGGGCCAACCAGGAAGGGGTTGAGGTCGGATGACCCAGACCAAAGAACTGCGCGAGCTCTCCCTGGACGAGCTCGAGCACAAGCTCATCGAAACCAAGCACGAAATGTTCAACCTGAGGTTCCAGCTGGCCACCGGCAAGCAGGACAATTCGGCCCGCCTGCGCCAGGTCCGCAGGGAAGTAGCGCGCATCTCGACGTTGCTCAGAGAGCGGGAGATCGAAGCGGCCGAAGCGGCGGAGGTCGGGAGCTGATGGCAGACGAAACCACGCCTGAAACGGCTGATACCGAAGAGACCACGGCCGAAGCCGGCGGGCCCGACGAGACGGAGGGTTCGGTCACGGACCCAGCCGGGGGCGAGCCGGACCAGACCGGCGAGGTCTCGGCCGGCGTTGCGGACACCCCTGCTGCGGACGCGGCCTCCACGGGTGCCCCGCCGTCCGACCTTACGGCCGGCTCGACTACGTCGCCCTCCGCCAGCCCGGCGGCGCCTGTTGCCGGCTCAGCTGCGTCAGAAGGCACCGGCCCGGCTGCGTCCGCTGGCGCCGGCCCGGACGGCCGCCCCAACCGGCGCAAGGTCCGGGAGGGCCTGGTCCTGTCGGTAAAGATGGACAGCACTGCGGTGATCGGTGTCATCGAGCGGGTGCGCCATCCCCGCTACGCCAAGACCGTCCAGCGGACCAAGCGTCTGTACGCCCATGACGCCGCCAACGATCTGCGGATCGGTGACCGGGTCCGGGTAGCTGAAACCCGGCCCCTGTCCAAGCTCAAGCGCTGGCGGGTCGTCGAGGTCCTCGAGCGGGCCAAGTGACAGGGGAAAGACGATGATCCAGCAGGAAAGCCGGCTCCGGGTGGCCGACAATTCCGGGGCCAAAGAGGTCCTCTGCATCAAGGTGCTCGGCGGCTCCAAGCGCCGGTACGCCTCGATCGGCGACATTTTCGTGGCGACCGTCAAGGACGCCATTCCCGGCGCCAACGTCAAGAAGGGCGACGTGGTCAAGTGCGTCGTAGTGCGCACCAAGAAGGAAAAGCGCCGGCCCGACGGCAGCTATATCCGATTTGACGAGAACGCGGCGGTCCTGATCAACGACCAGCAACAACCGCGCGGTACCCGAATCTTCGGCCCCGTCGGCCGGGAACTGCGAGACAAGCGGTTCATGCGCATCATCTCACTCGCTCCGGAGGTGCTCTGAAATGAGAATACGCAAGGGTGACAACGTCGAGGTGCTCTCTGGCACCTACCGCACCAAGCGCGGGGTCGTGATGCGGACTCTGCCCAAGGACGGAAGAGTCATCGTCGAGGGCATCAACGTGGCCAAGAAGCACCAGCGCCAGACCAAGGCCCGGGTCAAGGGCGGCATCATCGACAAGGACATGGCCGTGCACGAGTCGATCCTGGCTCTGGTCTGCCCCAAGGACGGCGCCGTCCGGTTCGGTTACGAGATCAAGGCCGACGGCACCAAAGTCAGGGTCTGCAAGCTCTGCGGGAGGGAGCTGTAATGGCCACCGCCACGGTGGAGCGCCCCCGCCTGAAGACCCGCTACGACGCCGAGATCCGCTCGAAGCTGAAGGGCGAGCTGGGTCTGCCCAACGTCATGCTCGTGCCGCGTCTCGAGAAGATCGTCATCAACATGGGCGTCGGCCGGGCCACCCAGCAGCAGTCGCTGCTAGAGGGCGCGGTGAAGGACCTGACGACCATCTCCGGCCAGAAGCCTTTGATAACCAAGGCCAAGAAGTCGATCGCGGGGTTCAAGCTGCGGGAAGGCAACGCCATCGGCGCCAAGGTGACGCTGCGGGGCGATCGCATGTGGGAGTTCCTCGACCGGCTCATCAGCCTGGCGATCCCGCGCATCCGGGACTTCCGGGGCCTGCCGCCCAAGGGGTTCGACGGCCGCGGCAACTACACGTTCGGCGTGACGGAACAGCTGATCTTCCCCGAGATCGACTACGACAGGATCGACGCGCCCCGGGGAATGGACATAACGATCGTCACCACCGCCCGCACCAACGCCGAAGGCCGGGCCCTGCTCGACGCGTTCGGATTCCCGTTCCGCAAGGAAGGCAACTGAGATGGCCAAGAAAGCGCTAGTAATCAAAGCCCAGCGCAAGCCCAAGTTCAAGGTACGGGCCTACACCCGTTGCGGCCGTTGCGGCCGGCCCCACTCCGTGTTTCGCAAGTTCGGTATGTGCCGGATATGCCTCCGCGAGCTGGTGCACGCGGGCGAGGTGCCCGGCGTTACGAAGGCGAGCTGGTAGGAGGCCGAGCTGTGACGATGACCGATCCCATCGCGGACATGCTCACGCGGATCCGCAACGCCAACGTCGCCATGCACGAAAACGTGCGTATGCCCTCCTCGAAGCTGAAGGAGTCGCTGGCGGCCGTCTTGGTGAGCGAGGGATACATCGAGGACTTCAAGGTCACCGACTCAGCCGGGCGTCCCGGCCGGGTCCTCGATATAACGATGAAGTACACCAAGGACCGACACCGGACGATCTCCGGGGTGCGGAGGATATCGAAGCCCGGCCTGCGGGTGTACACCGCAGCCGACAAGCTCCCCCGGGTGCTCGGCGGGCTCGGTGTCGCAGTGTTGTCGACCAGCCAGGGGCTCATGACCGACCGGGAGGCGCGCAAGCGCCGGGTCGGTGGCGAGATCCTCTGCTACGTCTGGTAGCGCGGGCGCGAGAGGAGCAGCGCAATGTCCCGAGTCGGACGAAACCCAATCCCGGTCCCGGCCGGAGTCGACGTGACCATCGCCGACCGGGAAGTGAGAGTCAAAGGCCCAATGGGCGCCCTGTCGCGGCCCGTACCGGGCGAGATCACGGTCCGCCAGGAAGACTCGACGCTTCTGGTCGAGCGCCCCAACGACGAGCGTGAGAACCGGGCGCTGCACGGCTTGACCCGCAGCCTGATCAACAACATGGTCGTCGGGGTCACCGCCGGCTTCACCAAGGACCTGGAGATCGTCGGCGTTGGCTACCGAGCCATCCCCAAGGGACCGAGCCAGATCGAGTTGGCCCTCGGCTTCAGTCACCCCGTCATCGTCGACGCACCCGAAGGCGTCACCTTCGAGGTCCCCCAGCAGACGCGCATCAGCGTGAAGGGGATCGACAAGGAACTGGTCGGCCAGGTGGCCGCCAACATCCGCAAAATCCGAAAGCCCGAGCCGTACAAGGGCAAGGGCGTCCGCTACGCCGGCGAGCGGGTCATCCGCAAGGCCGGCAAGGCCGCCAAGTGAGGCCGATTGATGCAACCCCCAAGTAGGTCCGAGTGAGACAGATCGAGTCGCTATGAGCACCACCACCAAGGACAAGCAAACCGCCCGGGCCCGGCGCCACCACCGGGTCCGCAAGAAGGTGACGGGCACCACGGTGCGCCCGCGTCTCGCGGTATTCCGTTCCAACAAGCACATCTCCGCGCAGGTGATCGACGACCGCGCCGGCCGCACCCTCGCCGCCGCATCGACGGTCGAGAAGACGCTGCGCGATGCCGGCGGCACGGGCAACAAAGCCGCCGCCACTGCGGTCGGCCGGCTCCTGGCCGTGCGGGCCCGTGAGGCCGGGGTGACGCAAGTGGTGTTCGACCGCGGCGGGTTCCTTTACCACGGCCGGGTTGCGGCTGTCGCTGACGCGGCCCGCGAGGCCGGATTGGAGTTCTAGGGCATATGGCCGAGCAGCAGTACGAAGACCGCACCATCAAGGTGAACCGGGTGGCCAAGGTCGTCAAGGGCGGCCGGCGCTTCTCGTTCGCCGCCCTGATGGTCATCGGCGACGGCCAGGGCACGGTCGGGCTGGGATACGGGAAGGCCAAGGAGGCCGGCCTGGCTGTGCAGAAGGGCATCGAAGAGGCCAAGAAGAATCTCTTCAGCGTCCCCCTGGCGGGCAGCACCATAACCCACCCGGTGCTGGGCGAGGCCGGGGCCGGCCGGGTCCTACTCAAGCCGGCCGCTCCCGGGACCGGCGTGATCGCCGGCGGGGCGGCTCGGGCCATCCTCGAGATGGCCGGCATCCACGACATCCTGGCCAAGTCCCTAGGCTCGTCGAACAGCATCAATGTGGCCCAGGCGACAGTTGCCGGCCTGCGGGCCCTCAAGCGGCCGGACGAGATCGCCCGGCTGCGGGGCAAGTCGCCCGAGGAGATCGTGCCTGGCGGCGTATGGCGGGCCTACCGCGAGACTCAGCGTGGTCCCCACGTCCCCGACGAGGTGGCGTGATGGCTGATTCGATCACCGTCACCCAGGTGAAGTCGGGCATCGGAACCAAGCCCAAGCACCGCGGCACCCTGCGCGCCCTCGGGCTGCACGGTATCGGGAGCAGCAATACCCTGCCCGACCGGCCGGAGATCCGGGGCATGATCGCCCGGGTGCCGCACCTGATCAAGGTCGAGAAGGAGTCCTCATGAAGGTGCACGATCTGAAGCCGCCGGCCGGCTCGACCCGATCCCGCAGGCGGGTGGGCCGGGGCATCGCAGGGAAGGGCGGCAAGACCGCCGGCCGGGGAACCAAGGGCCAAGGGGCCCGGGACAACGTCAAACCCGGTTTCGAGGGCGGCCAACTGCCGCTCAAGCAGCGCATCCCGAAGTTGAAGGGATTCAAGAACCCGTTCCGCGTCGAGTACAACGTCATCAACCTGGATACGTTGGAGTCGTTCGAAGGAGAGGTGGTCAGCCCCGAGACCCTGCGGACCAGGGGTCTGGTTCACAAGCACGGGCTGGTCAAGGTGCTCGGGCGGGGCGAGCTCACCCGGCGGCTGGAAGTGTCGGCGCATGCGTTCTCGAAGGCGGCGGTGGCGGCGATCGAAGGGGCCGGCGGCCGGGTCGAGGTTCTGCCTCCGCCCTTCGGCCACGGCCGGCCGGCGGCGAAGGGGAATGCCCTGACCAACCGGTGAGCTGAGGGGCGAACGGCGGAGCCCGGGGGTAGCCTTTTGTAGCTCCCTCCGGGCATGTAGAGAGGAACGTATGCGCAGCACCCTGACCAACCTGGCGAACATGTTCCGGGTCCCGGACCTGCGTAACAAGATCCTTTTCACCCTGGGGATCATCGTGGTCTACCGCCTGGGGGCCAACATCCCCTGTCCGGGGATCGACTTCAGCGCGGTCCAGTCGTTGGTCTCCTCCTCCCAGCACGCCGGGGTGGTCGCCCTCCTCAACCTGTTCTCGGGCGGTGCCCTGACCAAGTTCGCGGTGTTCGGGCTCGGGATCATGCCCTACATCACCGCCTCGATCATCATCCAGCTGATGATCGTCGTGATCCCCAAATTCGAGCAGTGGCGGGAGGAAGGGGCGACGGGGCAGAAGAAGCTGACCCAGGTCACCCGCTATCTGACGATCGCCCTGGCGATCATGCAGTCGACCGGGCTGGCCTACGTGTTCCACAACGGCGGCGGCGGACTGCTCGGCAACGGCAACGGCCTCAACATCGACCTCATCCCCAATTTCACCATCCCCCGGGTGGCCCTGATCGTGCTCACCATGACCACCGGAACGGTCGTGGTCATGTGGCTCGGCGAGCTGATAACCCAGCGAGGAATCGGTCAAGGCATGTCGGTCCTGATCTTCACCAACGTGGTGTCGACCATGCCTTCCGGCGGGGCAGCAGTGAAGGAAGAGGCCGGACTGTTCAAGTTCCTGGTCATCGTGGCCATCTCCCTGGCCTTGCTGGTGGCCATCGTGTTCATCGAGCAGGGACAGAGGCGCATCCCGGTCACCTTCGCCAAACGGGTCGTCGGGCGCAGGCAGTACGGGGGCCAGAGCACCTACATACCCATGAAGGTCAACACGGGTGGAGTGGTGCCGATCATCTTTGCCAGTTCGGTCCTGTACTTTCCCATCCTCATCTCGAACGTGCTGCCCAGCCACGGGTTCTGGAAACAGGTCCAGGACTGGATAAGCGTTCACCTGGCCCAGCCCAACAACCTCTGGTACATCGTCCTGTACGGCGTGCTGATCGTCGGCTTCGCCTACTTCTACGCCGCGGTCACCTTCGATCCGCACCAGCAGGCCGAGGTGATCCGCAAGCAGGGCGGGTACATCCCTGGCATCCGCCCCGGACCCCCGACCGAGCGGCACCTCCAGAACATCCTCAACCGGATCACCCTCCCCGGATCGTTGTGGCTGGCGGGTATCGCCCTCCTGCCTTCCATATTTCTCGCCGTCTGGAACATTCAGAACTATCCGTTTGCCGGCACCAGCCTTCTCATCGCCGTCGGGGTGGCACTCGAGACGATGAAGCAGGTAGACAGTCAGTTGATGCTGCGCAACTATGAGGGCTTCCTGAAATAGTGCGAGAAGCACATCCGAATCGAGGGAGTCCCACTAGGTGAACCCTGGCGCCAGGATTGTCGTCCTCGGCAAGCAGGGAGCGGGAAAGGGCACCCAGGCGGTCCGGCTCTCGCGCCACTACGTGGTTCCCCACGTGGCCACGGGGGATATTTTTCGCGCCGCCGTCCGCTCCGGCTCGGAGTTCGGCCGCCAGGCTCGTGAATATCTCGACGCCGGCGATCTGGTGCCCGACGAGGTGGTGATCGGCATGGTGAGTGAGCGGCTCACGCGAGACGACACAACCCACCGCGGCTTCATTCTCGACGGCTTCCCCCGGACCGTCGGCCAGGCGGCGGCGCTGATGGACATGATCGAGCCCAAGAACCTCGACGTCGTCATCAACATCACCATCGAGACCCACGACGTCTTGAGCAGGTTGGCCAGCCGGCGGGTGTGCTCCGACTGCGGGGCCAACTACAGCGTCATCGAGAACCCGCCACGCATCCCTGGCATCTGCGACGTGTGCGGGGGTGAGGTGGTGCAGCGCGACGACGACACCGAAAGCGCCATCCGCCGGCGGCTGGAGCTCTACGAACGCGAGACGGCACCTCTCATCGACTGGTTCCACAAGAAGGCCCTACTTGCCACCCTGAACGGGATGGGTTCGCCGGACGAGGTGACCAGCCGCCTGATCGCCGAGGTGGACCAGCGCAAGCAGCGGGCCCTATCGCGGTAGCGACCAGCCACCGGTCGCGCGACAGGTGAGCAGCAGCTTCAGCTGACCGCTTAGCCGGGCTAAGCGCTTTGGGGGCGGTGATGATCAGCTTTTGCCAGACTTCTGTCCCGGCCGGCCGGCCGGCGCGTGAGGAGGTGGCGAGGATGGGCGAGGACGTCACGACGACCCGGACTTTCACGCGCCACGACAGGCAGCGGTACCGGGAGAAGCTGCGGCGCTGTCTCGACGTGTTCGCTCACATGCTGGGCGAGTCCAAGTTCGACTTCGAACGCCCCCTCACGGGGCTCGAGATCGAGTTCAACCTGATCGACGCCAACCAGGACCCGGCGATGCGCAACGCCGAGGTCTTGAACGCTATAGCAAACGACGATTTTCAGACCGAGCTCGGCCAGTTCAACATCGAGATCAACGTACGGCCGCGCCGCCTCTTGGGCCGGGCCCCCGACGAGCTGGAGACAGAGCTGCGGGCCAGCCTCAACGACGCCGAGGCTCGCTCACGGGCGGTGAGCGCCCACATAGTCATGATCGGCATACTTCCGACCCTGACCCCGGGCCACCTCACGGGGGACTCGATCAGCGCCAACCCCCGGTACTCACTGATCAACGAACAGGTGTTCGCGGCCCGGGGCGAAGACCTTCATATCGTGATTGACGGGCCGGAGCGGCTCGCCATGTACGCCGACACCATCGCCCCCGAGTCGGCCTGCACCAGCGTCCAATTCCACGTGCAGGTCAGCCCCCAGAGCTACGCAGCCAATTGGAACGCGGCGCAGTGCATGGCCGGCGTTCAGGTCGCGCTCGGCGCCAACTCGCCGTTCCTGTTCGGAAAGGAGCTGTGGCGGGAGACGAGGATCGCCCTGTTCGAGCAGGCGACCGACACCCGGCCGCCCGAGCTGAAAGCGCAAGGGGTGCGGCCCCGGGTGTGGTTCGGTGAGCGCTGGATCACGTCGATCTTCGACCAGTTCGAGGAGAACGTTTCCTATTTTCCCGCTCTTTTGCCGATCTGCGACGACGAGGACCCGGTGGCCGCCCTGAGCCGGGGGGACACGCCGCGGCTCTCCGAGTTGCGTATGCACAACGGCACCATCTACCGCTGGAACCGCCCCGTGTACGACGTCTTCAGGGGCAAGCCGCACCTGCGGGTCGAGAACCGGGTGCTGCCCGCAGGTCCCACCGTCGTCGACATCCTCGCCAACGGGGCGTTCTACTACGGGCTGTTACGGGCGCTGGCCGAGCAGGACCGACCGGTGTGGTCGCAGATGTCGTTCGCCGCGGCCGAGGACAACTTCTACTCGGGGGGACGGCGGGGCATCGATGCCCAGCTGTACTGGCCCGGCGCGGGTGAGGTGCCGGTCACCGAGCTGGTGCTGCGCCGCCTGCTCCCGCTGGCCCACGAGGGGCTCGGGGCGTGGGGCGTCGACACTTCGGTGAGCGATCGGCTGCTCGGCATCATCGAGAAGCGGTGCACCACTCACCAGAACGGGGCGGAGTGGCAGGCCCGGACGTTTCACCGGATCGATGAGGAGAAGCAGCCGCTCGACCGGCGGGATTCCCTTCGAGAGATGCTCGGTCGCTACGTCGAGTACATGCACAGCAACCAGCCGGTACACAGCTGGCCGGTGGGGTAGCGCGGGGGCGGGGCGGCGCGGCGGCAGCGGGCCGGCCGGGAGGGGGGCGAGGGGAGTGCCGGCCGAGGGCCTGCTGGGAGGGAGAGCGACGGCCGGGGCGCTGTCGGACCTCGCCTGGTAACCACAACGCGTCGCGACCGTTCGGCTCAACGGGACTTCGCGACGCGAAGTGGCTCAGTCTGGACGACGGCGGAACGCGTCGCGACCCACCTCTCCGCCGAACGTCGCGACGCGAAGTGGTTAGGTGGCGGTGGAAAATGGCGCGGCCGGCAGCGGTGCCAGGGTGCCGAGCCCCGGCCGCATTCCCACCCTGCCCGCCCGCCCCCCGCCCCTTCGGCCCCCCCTCAGCCCACCCTCCAGGGCGCCCGACGGTACTGTTGACCGGTGCGCCCGGCGACTGTCGACACACAGCTGATCGACCGCGCCATCGACGGCATCAGCGCCCGCATGGTAGAGGTGCGCCGGGACATTCACGCCCACCCCGAGCTGGCGTGGAACGAGGTGCGGACGTCTGCGCTGCTCGCCGAGGAGTTGCGGGGATCAGGGTTGGCGGTGTCGCCTCTGCCCCGTGGCACCGGGCTCGTCTGCGACATCACAGGCACCGCCTCAGGTCCGACGGTGGGCCTCCGAGCCGATCTGGATGCCCTGCCGATCGCGGACGAGAAGACCGTCCCCTACCGATCGCAGGTGCCGGGGGTGGCCCACGCCTGCGGCCACGATGTCCATACCGCCGTGGTGCTCGGGGCCGGGCTGGGCTTGGCCCGGTTGGCGGCGGCGGGCGACCTGCCGGGCCGGGTTCGTCTCCTGTTCCAGCCGGCCGAGGAGGTGATGCCGAGCGGGGCCTTGTCGGTGCTGGAAGCTGGCGCCCTCGACGGGGTGGCCCGGGTGCTGGCCCTGCACTGCGACCCCCGGGTCGACGCCGGCTCGGTGGCGGTGCGGGAGGGCGCGATCAGCGCCGCCACCGACCTGGTGACAGTTCGGCTCTCGGGCCCCGGCGGCCACACCGCCCGCCCGCAGCTCACGGTGGACCTGGTGGCCGCGCTGGCCGACGTGGTGGTGCGCACCCCCGCGCTCCTCTCCAGGCGGGTCGATCCCCGGGCCGCCCTCTCGTTGGTGTGGGGGACGATGACCGCGGGCTCGGCCTCAAACGTCATCCCCCAGTCCGGGGAGGCGGCGGGCAGCCTGCGCACCCTCGATCTGTTGGCGTGGAAGGCGGCGGCCACTCTCGTGCCCGACCTGATCCGGGAGATCGCCGAGCCGTACCACGCCGAGGTGGAGGTCGACTATGTCCAGGGAGTCCCGCCGGCGGTGAACGACACCGCGGCGACGGTGGCGTTTCGGGCTTCGGCGTCGACAGTGGTCGGTCCCGGGTCGGTCCATCAAGCCCAGCAGAGCATGGGAGGAGAGGACTTCGCCTGGATGCTGGACCGGGTTCCCGGTGTCCTCGCCCGCCTCGGGGTGCGCCGGCCGGGGACGGCTGAGGCGCCGGACATCCACCGCGGCGACTTCGACGTGGACGAGACCTCCATTGACTGCGGGATCCGGGTCCTGGTCGCCGCCGCCCTCGACACCTTGTACGCCCGGTAGGCCGCTCGGGCGGGCGGGAGACCCGGTTTCGTACGACCGGCGCCCAGGGCCCGGGAGGAAGAAGCCTGACCCCGTCCAAGTTGTTTCTCGGCCAGGTTGTTTCTCGGTCCGCGCTTACCATGAACAGGAAAATGCGCCGCAACAAGGAAGAGATCGCCAAGATGCGCAGGGCGGGCCGGGTGGTGGCCGAGATGCACGCCGAAACGCGCGCCGCGGCCAAGCCGGGTGCCACGACGGCCGACCTCGACCGGGCCGCTCGCGATGTCCTGGAGCGGCGGGGGGCCAGGTCCAACTTTCTCGGCTACCACGGTTTCCCCGCGGTGGTGTGCACCTCGCCGAACAGCGTGATCGTCCACGGCATCCCCGGCGACTACCGCCTCGAAGAGGGCGACATCATCTCCATCGACTGCGGCGCCATCGTCGAGGGCTACCACGGCGACGCCGCCTTCACGATGGGTGTCGGCAGCGTCAGCCCCCTCGCCTGCCGGCTGATGCAGGTAACCGAGGAGAGCCTCTGGGCCGGCATCGACCGGATGTGTGCCGGGAACCGGTTGCACGAGATCGGCCGAGCGGTGCAGGACGTGGCGGAAAAGTCCGGGTTCTCGGTGGTCCGCGAGTACGTGGGCCACGCCATCGGCACCGCGATGCACGAGGAGCCGAGCGTCCCGAACTACTGGCCGGGCCGGCCCGGACCGGTACTGAAGCCTGGAATGGTCTTCGCGGTAGAGCCGATGGTGAACGCGGGCGGTCCGGGCACCGTGACCATGGACGACGGCTGGACGGTGAAGACTGCCGACGGCAGCCTTTCCGCCCATTTTGAACATACAATAGTGGTTACCGATGACGGCCCTGAGGTGCTGACCACCCCGGATTGACCGGGACGGTAGGCCCGCGGTGGATCGTCGGTCGGTGCGCGTGTAGCATGCATGTCCGGCCTGCGGCGGTTCTGCGCGGGTCGGCCCCCATTCGATGGAGTCCCCGTGAAAGTCCTTCCCAGCGTCAAACCGATCTGTGAACACTGCAAAGTCATCCGCCGCCACGGCCGGGTCATGGTGATCTGCACCAACCCCCGGCACAAGCAGCGCCAAGGCTGATACCACCCGAGAGCTGAGAGGAGAGGCATGGCCCGTATAGCAGGCGTAGACATCCCACGGGAGAAGAGGCTGGGCACGTCTCTCACCTATGTCTTCGGGGTCGGCGACACGACCGCCGGCCAGGTGTGCGAAGCGACCGGGATCGACCCCGCCACCCGCGTTCGCGACCTGACCGACGAGGAGGTCACCCGCCTGCGCAACTGGATCGACGCCAACCTCAAGGTCGAGGGCGACCTGCGCCGCGATGTCTCCCAGGACATCAAGCGCAAGATGGAGATCGGTTCCTACCAGGGGATCCGCCACCGCAGGGGCCTGCCCGTGCACGGGCAGCGCACCCACACCAACGCCCGGACGCGCAAGGGACCGAAGAAGACAGTGGCAGGCAAGAAGAAGATCCGAAAGCACTGATGAGCCCGAGGGAGCTGCACTAACAAGATATGGCCAAGCCGAAGCCGGGCGGTCGCCGCCCCCGTCGCCGAGAACGCAAGAACGTCACCTACGGGGTGGCTCACATCAAGAGCTCCTTCAACAACACCATCGTCTCCATCAGCGACCCCGAGGGGAACGTCCTCGCCTGGGCGTCCGCCGGCAACGTGGGGTTCAAGGGTTCCCGCAAGTCCACTCCGTTCGCGGCCCAGCTGGCGGCCGAGCAGTGCGCCCGAAGAGCCATGGAGCACGGGGTCAAGAAGGTCGAGGTCCTGGTCAAGGGGCCCGGCTCCGGCCGGGAGACGGCCATCCGATCGTTGATGAACACGGGCATCGAGGTGGCCGGGATCAAGGACGTCACCCCCATCCCGCACAACGGCTGCCGGCCCAAGAAGCGGCGCCGGGTCTGAGACGAGCGGAGTAACCAGAGATGGCTAGATATACCGGCCCGGTGTGCCGCCTGTGCCGCCGGGAGAAGATGAAGCTCTTCTTGAAGGGGCCCAAGTGCGACTCGATGAAGTGCCCGATCGAGCGCCGCCCGTACCCGCCCGGCGAGCACGGCCGGGACCGGATGCGCCAGGGATCCGAATACCTGACCCAGCTGCGGGAGAAGCAGAAGGCCCGCCGCATCTATGGGGTCCTGGAGAAGCAGTTCCACAACCTCTACGAGGAGGCCAACCGCCAGCAGGGAATCACCGGTGAGAACCTCTTGCGCATGCTCGAGATGCGAGCCGACAACGTGGTGTTCCGGGCCGGGTGGGGGGCCAGCCGGGCCCAGGCCCGCCAGCTGGTCCGTCACGGCCACGTCCTCGTCAACGGCAAGCGGGTCACCATCCCCAGCTACCGGATGCGCAAGGGCGACGTGGTGTCTCTCCGCGGCAAGTCCCGCCAGATGATCGTCATCCGCCACAACCTCGATACCCTGGACCGGCAGGTGCCCCCGTGGCTGGAGACCGGCTCCGAGGGCTTCGAAGTAACTGTTCTCGACCAGCCGATGCGGGAGCACATCGACGTTCCCGTGCGCGAGTCCCTAATCGTCGAGCTCTACTCCAAGTAGGAAAGAATGCTGATCATCCAACGTCCGACCGTCGAGCCCCTCGGCGAGGAGCAGGGCCACCGCCAGCGCTTCGCCATCGGCCCCCTCGAGCCTGGCTTCGGCCACACCCTCGGTGTGTCGCTGCGCCGCACGTTGCTCTCCTCCATACCCGGCGCCGCCGTGACCCAGGTGCGCTTCGACGAGGCGCTGCACGAGTTCACCACCCTGCCGGGGGTCAAAGAGGACGTCACCGACATCATCCTCAACCTGAAGGACATCGTCCTGACGGTCTACACCGACGACCCGGTGACCTTGCGGCTCGACGTCCGCGGCCCGGCCACGGTGACGGCGGGCGACATCGTTCTCACCAGCGACGTCGATGTCCTCAACCCCGACCTGGTGATCGCCACGGTCAACTCCAAGGGCCGGCTCGCCTGCGACCTGACGGTCGAGCGGGGCCGGGGGTACTCGTCGGCGGACCGCAACAAGCGCTCGGCAACCATCGGGGTCATTCCGGTGGACTCGATCTTCTCCCCGATCCGGGTCACCGCGTTCAACGTGGAGCCCACCCGGGTGGAGCAGTCGACCAACTACGACCGGCTGGTGCTCGACATCACGACCGACGGCTCGATCTCCCCCCGGGAGGCTCTGGCCTCGGCGGGCGACACCCTGCGCTCACTCGTGAGCCTGGTCGCCGACATGAGCGAAAGCCCCCAGGGTCTCGAGCTCGGCGAGGTGGGCACGACCAGCAGCGGCTCGCCCGATCTCGACCTGCCGATCGAGGATCTCGACCTGTCCGAACGGCCCCGCAACTGTCTCAAGCGGGCTCAGGTCAACACGGTCGGCGAACTGGTGCAAAAAACCGAGGACGATCTGCTGGCGATCACCAACTTCGGCCAGAAGTCCCTCGACGAGGTCCTCCAGAAGCTCGACGAGCGGGGCCTGGCGCTGCGCACCAAGGAGGGCTGAGGTGGCCACCCTTCCGGGCCGGCCCAAGAAGGGGGCCCGCTTCGGCGGCGACGCCGAGCACCAGAAGGCCATGTACGGGAACCTGGTGGCTTCGCTCATAGCGGCCGAGGGCATCGTCACCACCGAGGCCAAGGCCAAGCACCTGCGCCCGATCGTGGAGAAGTGCGTGACCAAGGCCAAGAAGGCGGCGGCCGACGAGGACCTCCGGGTGCACCTGGAACGCCAGGTGGTGGCCCTTATACGGGACAAGGACATGGCCGAGAAGCTGTTCTCGCTGATCGGCCCCCGGTATTCCGAACGGCCCGGCGGGTACACCCGCATTCTCAAGCTCGGGCCGCGCCACGGCGACAACGCCCCGATGGCGCGCATCGAGTTCGTTTAGCGAGCTTCGATCGGGCGCGGCCGGCTGACCCTTTTCAGCGAGGAAGCAGGTCCCAACGGCCCGGGAGCCGTCTCGTCGGGCCCGACCAAGCGGATCTGTCTGGTCGTTGCCTATGACGGGTCGGGATATCGGGGCTTCGCTATACAGCCCGGAGTCGCCACCGTGGGGGGAGCGGTGGCCGGCGCCCTCGAACGCCACCTGAGGCATACCGTCGAGCTGACCTGTGCCGGGCGGACCGACGCCGGCGTGCACGCCTGGGGCCAGGTGGTCACCTTCGACGCCCGGGTCGATGCCGATCCGGCGACTTTGCAACGGTCGCTGAACCGCGCTCTGCGCCCCGCGGTCGTCGTGCGCTCGGCGTGCG
This sequence comes from uncultured Actinomycetota bacterium, assembly GCA_963783945.1. Taxonomy (GTDB): domain Bacteria; phylum Actinomycetota; class Acidimicrobiia; order Acidimicrobiales; family Palsa-688; genus CAWAPS01. Next base: position 12,478 of record CAWAPS010000002.1, on the reverse strand, counting down.
AGGTGCCGCCCACCTTCGACGCCAGGCGCTCGGCGACCGGGCGGCGCTACCGCTACTCCATCCGCAACCACCCGGTGGCCGACCCGTTCACTGCCGGCACCGCCTGGCACGTTCCCGGGCCCCTCGACCTGGCGGCCATGCGGCTGGGCTGCGACGCCCTGCTCGGGGAACACGACTTCTCCTCGTTCTGCCGGCGGCCGGCGCAGGAGGTGTCGCTCGTGCGGGTGGTCCGGAACGCCAGTTGGTTCGATCTGGGGGAAGGCATGCTTCGCTTCGAGATCGAGGCCTCCTCGTTCTGCCACCAGATGGTCAGATCGGTCGTGGGCACTCTCGTCGAGGTCGGGACCGGCCGTCGCCGCGCCGGCGACATGATGGGCATCATCCGGGCCGGCCGGCGTTCGGCGGCCGGCGGGATGGCGCCGGCCCACGGGCTGTGCCTCTGGGCCGTCAGCTACTAGCACGGCCTGGTCGGTCCGACCGCTGAACGCGCTGGCGCCGGCGCCCCCCGCCCGGCCCGAGCCTCCGGCTGCCGGCTCCGGCTCCGGCTCCGGCTTCTCAAGTGATGGGCTCGGCCCGAAAGCCGCGGGCGAGCAGAGCGGCCACGACCTCGGCGTGCTGGCGGGCGTCCCTGGTCTCCACCGTCACCAGCACCTCCACCTCGGCCACGGCCAGGTCCCGCCCGCTTCGGTGATGCTCGACGTCGAGCACGTTCAGACCCAGGCCGGCCAGCTCGGACGTGAGGGCGGCCAGGGCGCCGACCCGGTCGTTCATCACGATCCGCAGCGTCAGGTAGCGGCCCGCCGCCGACAACCCGTGCTCGATCAGCTTGGTCAACAGGAGCGGGTCGATGTTTCCGCCTGAGAGCACCGCCACGGCCGGCCCCGACCCGGGGACCCGGCCGGCCATGATGGCGGCCAGGGGCGCGGCACCGGACGGCTCGACCACCGCTTTGGCCCGTTCGAGCAGGAGCAGCATGGCCCGGCTGATCTCCTCCTCGTCGACGGTCACCACCTCGTCGACGTACGCCTCGGCGTGGGCCAGGGTCAGCTCGCTGCAGGTCGCCACGGCGATGCCGTCGGCCATGGTGGCCACTCGTTCAAGGGTGACGGGCCGGCCGGCCGCCAGCGCCCGGCTGAGGGTAGGAGCACCAGCGGCCTCGACGCCTATCACCCGGGGCCGCGCCGGGCCAGCCGGGACGCCTCCATGCCCGCCGGCGAGAGCGTAGGCCGCAGCCACGCCGGACAGCAGCCCGCCCCCTCCCACGGGAACCACGACGGCAACGGCCTCGGGGGCTTCCTCCAGCAGCTCCAGCCCGACGGTGCCCTGGCCGGCGACGACCTCCCGGTCGTCGAAGGGCGGCACGTACACCGCTCCGGTCCCGGCGGCGAAGTGGCGGGCCAGGGCGATGCAATCCTCCACGCTGTCGCCTTCGAGGCGGACCGACGCTCCGTACTCCCTCGTCGCCTCGATCTTCGGCAGCGCCGCCCCCTTCGGCATGAAGATCGTGGAATCGCGACCGGTCAGGGAGGCGGCCAGGGCTACCCCCTGAGCGTGGTTGCCGGCCGACGCCGCCACCACGGGTATCCCCAGATGGAGCTGGGCTATGCGGTTGTACGCCCCCCTGATCTTGAACGACCCGGTCCGCTGGCGCTGCTCGGGCTTGAGCACGACCGCCCGGCCGGCGAGCCGGGACAGGGAGTCGGAGCGATCGACCGGCGTGGCCCGAACCACCGCCTTGACCCGATCGCGGGCCATCGACAGGTCTTCGAGGTTGATCAACCCGGTCAATCTGAAGCGGCCCGGGCCGCGGCCTCCCTGGTTTCCCTCCAGTGGGCGGTTTGCTGGGCGGCGGCTCGCTCGTTGGTTCGCTCGTAGCGCTTGGCCGACCGTTCGTCCGCCATGAGCCACTGCACGAACACAGCGATCGTGCCGAGGAGCCCGACTATCTCGCCGGACACCCACAGGAGGCCGCCTCCGGTGTGGAAGTCGGTGATGGTCATACCCGGGGCTATGGCGCTGCTCTGGCTCTCGATCGTCATCCCGAGAACGGTGTGGAACGGCAGGAAGAGCAACATGTAGATGATTCTCTGGCCGTAGTTGAGGCGGCGGGGGAGCGGGTCCATGTCGGCGGGCGGCCACACCAGCAGGCAACCGATGACCAGCACGTACAGCAGGATGAAGTCGTACAGCACGACGTTGTGAAGGCTGTAGCGGTAGAGGTCGGTCAGGTACAGAACGAACACCGACACCCCGTAGAGCGGCCAGGTGACGAACGGGTTGGACAGGGCCCTACCGACGCGTCCGTGCAGGGCGTTGAGGATGGTGGTCTGGGTGGATCGGCTGGTCGAGCGCAGGGCCAGGGTGATCGGGGCGGAAAGGGCGAGGAGGGCCGGAGCCACCAGGCCGACGAGGACGTGCTGGATGCTGTTGATCGTGAAGCTCGTCTTGGCGAAAGCGGACAGCCCCGAGACCGTCGCTACGAGCAGCGCGAGGGCCGCCAGGCCGAACGAGAGGGTGTGGAGCGGGTGCCACCCCCGGCCGGTCATCCGCAGGCGCCTGACGGACCACAGGTACCAGCCGAGACCGAGGGCCACGAGGATGAGGGAGGCCGGGGCGGCGCTCGCCTTTGTGAAGAAATCCGCGGTAGTCATGTCCACGGCGGGGGCCATCGACCCTCAACGATACCCCTGCTCCGAGCCGGGATCCGCTGCGCCCCGTCCCGGATTGGATTCGCCCCCCCACTCATGTATTAGAAATGGGGCTAGTGACAGCGATCTCGACAACCGGGGACTCCCCCCCGGAGACCGCGATCAGACGGGTAGACCCGGCGTCGTACCGCCCGGCTCTCGTCCAGGTCGGCGTCATCGTGTGGCTGGCTTCGGAGCTGATGTTCTTCTCCGGCCTGTTCGCGGCGTTCTTCAGCATCAGGGCGGCCAGTCCGGTGTGGCCGCCGAAGGGCGACATCCTCGACGTTCCCCCGGTCCTCGTCGCCACGATCTTGCTGGTGCTGTCGTCGTTCACCATGCAGTACGGGGTCCACCGGGCCATCAAGGGCTCCAGGGCCGGTTTCCTCGGGTGGCTGACCCTGACCTTCGTGCTCGGCGCCCTGTTCGAGGGACTCCAGGTCTCCGACTACATCGCCCGGCCGTTCGCCCTCGACACCGACGCCTACTCCTCGGCGTTCTACACCCTGACCGGGTTCCACTGGCTCCACGTGATGGGCGGGCTGATCGGGATGATCATCGTGGGGGCCCGGGCCTGGAGAACCCCACGGTTCGGACATCGCACTGTTCCGGCGATCGAGTTCCTGTCGTATTACTGGCACTTCGTCGACGTGGTCTGGATTGCCCTGTTCCTGGCCATCTTCGTTCTGAAATGAGGGCCCGGGTCGCGTCGGCGCTGCGCTCACGACGCCTGCTCGCCGGCCCGGCGGCGGTGTTCGGCTTGGCCATCATCGCGGGATCGATCTTCTTCCTCGCCGGTGGCACGGCGCATGGGCAGGGCTCCACTGTGAGCACCGATCCCGCCGACATCGCTGCGGGTGAGCAGCTTTTCGAGGCGCACTGCGAGAGCTGCCACGGCTACCAGGGGCAGGGAGGGCAGACGGGCGCTCCCCCTCTGGTGAGCGTCGGTGCGGCCGCCGCCGACTTCTACCTGACCACCGGGCGTATGCCGCTCAACAACCCGGGCGAGGAGCCCCTCCGGCACCATCCCTACTTCGATGAGACCCAGATCCGCCAGCTCGTCGCCTACGTCAACGCTCTCCCCGAGATCACCGGCACCAACGAGATGGGACCGACCATCCCGACCGTCGATCCGCTCTGCCCCGAGCCCACGCCGCCGGACCCCAATCCCACGGACTGTGTCACCCTGTCCCAGGGCCAGCGGGCCTTCGCGGTCAACTGCGCCGCGTGCCACCAGGCGAGCGGAGCGGGAGGCATGCTCTCCAAGGGGACGGTGATACCGGGCCTTCACGACGCCAACATCACCCAGGTCGCCGAAGCCATCCGTATCGGCCCCAAGCCGATGCCCGTCTGGAGCGAAGCCCAGATGAGCAACCAGCAGATGTCGGCTATCTCCCATTACGTCCAGTACCTCCACTCCCCGTCCGACCCGGGTGGTCTCGGGATCACCCACTTCGGTCCGGTGGCGGAGGGTTTTGTCGCCGTAATATTGGGATTTGGAGTTCTTTGGTTCGCGGCGCGCATGATCGGGACTAGAGGATGACGACCTACGATCCCCGCACCAGTCCAACGACCCCGCCCCGGAGAGGCGGCCGGAGATGGTGAAGCGGGTCCATCCACGGCTCCGAGGAGCAACTCGCCCTTTGGAGTCAACCCCCGCCACTTCGGCATCGAACCGGGCGAACCCTGGCCGGACGACGTCCCGAAGAACCAGGACGACACCCACTGGCGGTTCGAAGGCAATCCTAAGGGAGCCCGCCGGGCCGAGCGGAGGGTCGCGGCGTGCTGGACCCTGACCGTTCTCGGCTCCATCGGGTTGTGCGTCGTCTATGTCCAGGGAGGCAACACCCAGTACGCCGGACTGTGCTGGGGTGCGGCCTTCCTCGGTCTCGGCGTCGGCATGATCCTGTGGGCCCGGGACCTGATGCCCGGCAACGAGGTCATCGCCAGCCGGGGCCACCACGACGTGTGCGCCGAGGCCGACCGCCTGGCGGTCACCGAGTCCTTCGATCGGGGCACCGAGCCCATGGCCCGCCGCCCCTTTCTCCTGGTGATGCTGGGCGCGGTGGGCGCGGTGTTCGGGCTGGCGTCGATCTTCCCTCTGGCGTCGCTCGGGCCCCGGCCTCACGATGATCTCGACAAGACCGACTGGGCCAAAGGGACGCGAGCGCTGTCCGAGGACGGCACGCCGATCAAGCCGGGCGACATCCCGGTCAACGGGATCATCACTGTGTTCCCGGAGGTGGACGGAGCCCCGTCCACCGACGCTCTCAGCCCCACCCTCCTCATCAATGTCGGCGACGCTCCCTTCGAGATCCCCCAGGAGCGGGTGGGCTGGAACATCGGCGGGCTGCTGGCTTTCTCCAAGATCTGCACCCATGCCGGTTGCCCGGCCAGCCTGTACAACGTCTTGACCCACCAGCTCATCTGCCCGTGCCACCAGTCGACGTTCGATGTGCTCGAGGACTGCAAGCCGGTATTCGGACCGGCGTCGCGGTCGCTGCCCCAGCTGGCCATCACCACCGACGCTGAGGGGTACGTGGTGGCCCAGGGCCCCTACACCCAGCCCGTTGGCCCGGGCTTCTGGAACCGAGGGTAGAGGCGGGCAGCCGATGAGCACCACCGAGGAGCGGGCGTCAGCCCAGAAGCGGTTCTCGATAACGAAGTCCGGCTTCGACACCGTCGACGAGCGGTTAGGGTCCTCCCGGTTCCTCACGAGCGTCCTGGACAAGATCTTCCCGGACCACTGGTCGTTCATGGTCGGCGAGATCGCCATGGACTCGCTGATCATCCTGATCCTGACCGGGGTGTACCTCACCTTCTTCTACATACCTTCGTCGACCGACGTGGTCTACGCCCCGACGAGCGGGCACGTGTACGCCCCGCTGGTGGGCCAGCACATGTCAGAGGCGTACCAGTCGGTGATCAACATCTCGTTCAACGTGAGGTTCGGCCTGATCATGCGTCAGGCCCACCACTGGGCGGCCCTGATCTTCCTGGCGGCGGTCGTCTTCCACATGTGCCGCATCTACTTCACCGGCGCCTTCCGCAGGCCCCGGGAGATCAACTGGCTCATCGGCCTGACCCTGTGGATCATCGTCATGCTCGAGGGCTTCACCGGCTACTCCCTCCCCGACGACCTCCTGTCAGGAACCGGTCTCCGGGTGATCGCCTCGATCGTGCAGGGCATCCCGCTCGTCGGGCCGTGGCTGATGTACAACGTCTGGGGCGGCCGTTTCCCGGGGACGACGTTCATCACCCGGCTCTTCATCATCCACGAATTCATCTTCCCCGCGCTCATAATCGGCCTGCTCTCGGCTCACCTGATGATCCTGTGGCACCAGAAACACACCGATTTCCCGGGGGAGGGCAAGACCCAGACCAACATCAAGGGCAGCCGGATCTGGCCGCAGTATGCCCTGAAGGCCGGCGGGCTGTTCATGCTGGTGGGCGGGGTCATCTTCCTGCTCGCCGGCCTGGTGCAGATCAACCCGGTGTGGCTGTACGGCCCCTACACCCCCTACACGGTGTCGGCGGGGTCCCAACCGGACTGGTATGTCGCCTGGCTGGACGGATCGGTGCGATTGTGGCCGCACTGGGAATTCCGTTCGTGGGGCCACGAGATAGCCAACCCGGTGTTCCCCGGGGTCCTCATCCCCGGGCTCGTGTTCACCCTCATCTACGCCTGGCCGTGGCTGGACAAGAGGATCTACAACGACTACGGGCCGCACAACCTGCTCGACCGGCCGCGTGACAAACCGTTCCGCACGGCCGTAGGGGTCGGGGGCATCATCTTCTTCATCGTGCTCACCCTGGCGTGCGCCACTGACCTGCTCGCCAACAACTTCCACATCGGCTTCGAGCGGCTGATCGAGATCCTGCAGATCGCCGCCCTGGTCGGCCCCGTGGTCGGTGGCATCATCGCCTACAAGGCGTGCAAAGCGCTGCTGCGCACGGACGCCCACCCGATCCAGCGGCCCATCGGAGGGGTCATCGTCCGCACCGCCGACGGGGCGTACCACACCCTCGGTGACCATCACGTCGACGGTCACGGTGCCGGGGAGAACGGTCACGGGGAGAACGGCCACGCCGCGGAGGACCGGGTGGAGCCGGGGCGGAGCGAAGGCGAGACCGGTGGGGTGGGCGCCGGCGCCGGCGCCGGCCCGGTGCCTTCCGGTCCGGCGGGGCCGTCGGGCTCCTCAGGCCCGTCCGCCGGCGACTGAGCCCCGGCCTGTCAGCCAACTCAGCCCGTTACGAGCTGTCGGGCGAAGGGAGCAGGGAAAAGGGACAGGCGCTCCGCTGGTTACCCGGTCCCCCCCGGTGGGCGGCTGATGACCGCAGCTCAGACTCGTAGCCGCTCGTCCCGGCAGGTGAGATGCGCCTTGTTTTCATCTACCAAGGGCATAGCCCGATCGCCGAAAACTCGTAGACATTTCGTTTTCTCGGCGCGAAAACGCACGGAAATCGTGCGAAACGCCAACGAGAAATCAAAATGTCTACGGGAAAACCGTCACAAACACCGACGAGGGGACGAGGGGACGACGACGGGACGAGGGGACGAGGGGACGACGACAGGACGAGGGGTCTCGGGTGACGGCGAGACCCACCCGTGTCCGCCGGCGGGTCCAGCCAGTTGCCCTGTTCGCCCTTGGCCCGCCTCGGTTATCGCCGTTCTTCCGCGCACCAACTAGTGGGCGCCGATCGTTCGCTCGACCGGCCTACGGAAACCAGGGCCGAGTGCGGGCTAGTGGGGGCTCTGGAGGTTGGGGTCGTCCTCGGGCACGTCCGATTCGACGACCCACCCGATGACCGCCCCGAAGAACAGGATGGCTCCGATGATCGGGTACCACAGGCCCCAGACGGCCCCGGCGGCACCGAAGATCATGCCGAGGCCCATGCCTGCGGGCCAGATGGATGCGGAGGGAAAGTAGCCGACCTCTCCTTCCCCGTCGGCCTGCACGGCGTCAAATCGGTCCTCGGGCCGGGGATGGCCCTGCCGGCGCTTGTACTGCAGGTACAGGTAGCCGAAGAGCAGACCGTAGGCGGCGAAGCCAAAGAGGAGCATGACCACGCCGGCGTACTCGGACGCGTGGCCGTGCTGGTAGACGAGGATCCAATAGAGGGCGCAGGTGATCCCGAGGAACAGAGACGCTCCGAGGATGGTCCTGGATTCGACCTTCATTGGTCAGTGCCCCACTTTCGTCAGCATGTCGGGGTGGTTGGCGTCCCACACCGGGCGCTCCGAGCGGATCGGTGGGAGGGCCTCGAAGTTGTGGTCGGGTGGGGGAGACGAGCAGGCCCACTCGAGAGTCTGGCCGTCCCAGGGGTTGTCCCCGGCGATCTTGCCCCGACGGAACGAGTAGAAGGCGTTGACCACCGAGATGGCCACGCCGAGGCCGGCGATGTAGGCGCCGATGCTCGAGAGCAGGTTCAGGAAGTTCCAGCCCATGTCGTCGGCATAGGTCTCGATACGCCTGGGCATACCCCGCAGCCCGAGATCGTGCTGGGGGAAGAAGCAGAGGTTGAACCCGATGAACAGGATGATGAAGCTCAGCTTGCCGAGCCGTTCGTCCATCATCCGCCCGGTCATCTTCGGGTACCAGTAGTACAGCCCGGCGAAGCCGGCGAATGCCGAGCCGCCGAACATCACGTAGTGGAAGTGGGCCACGATGAAGTAGGTGTTGTGCAGCTGGAAGTCGAGGACCGGCTGGGCCAGCACCACGCCGGTTATGCCGCCGAACAAGAACATGAGCAGGAAGCCGAGACAGAACAGGACTGCGGTGTTTAGCACGAGCGCGCCCCGCCACATGGTCCCGATCCAGTTGAAGAACTTGATTCCTGTGGGCACCGCGATCAGCAGGGACATGGCGGCAAAGAAAGGCAACAGAACGGCCCCGGTGGTGTACATGTGGTGGGCCCACACGCCCATGGAGAGGGCCCCGATGGACAGCGTGGCCGCGATCATGCCCTTGTAGCCGAACACCGGTTTCTTCGACATGGTCGCCAGCACCTCGGTGACGATGCCGAAGTAGGGCAGGGCCAGGATGTACACCTCGGGATGGCCGAAGAACCAGAACAGGTTTTGCCACAAGATGGGCTGGCCGCCATGGGTCACGTCGAAGAAGTGCCCTCCTAGGTGGCGATCGATCCACAACAGGGCGAACGCCGAGGTCAGCACCGGGAAGGCGAGCAGGATCAGGAACATCGTGACCATCTGGTTCCACACGAAGATGGGCATGCGGAACATGACCATCCCGGGGGCGCGAAGAGTGAAGATGGTCGTGATGATGTTGACAGCGGTGAAGATGCCCGACAGACCGGTCAGGCCGACGCCGACGATCCACAGGTCGGCGCCTGGTCCGGGGGAGTGGATCGATTCAGTGAGCGGGGCGTAGCCGAACCACCCGAAGTTGGCGGCCCCGTTGTTGGTGAGAAAACCGGCCGACATGAGGAGAAAGCCCCCGAGGTACAACCAGTACGAGAGGTTGTTGAACCGGGGAAAGGCCATGTCCGGCGCGCCGATCATCAACGGCACGAAGTAGTTGCCCAAGCCGGCGAAGGCGAACGGCCCCAGGAACACGAAAAGCATGATCGTGCCGTGCATCGTGAACAGCTGGTTGTACACGTTCTCGGTCACGAAGTGGTTGTTGGGCACGATCAGCTGGGTGCGGATTCCTTCGGCCAGCGCCCCGGCGAAGAGGAAGCCGACTACCGAGGTCACCAGGTAGTTCAAACCGATCTGCTTGTGATCGGTGCTGGTGATGTACTTGACCAGCCCGCGGGGCCTGGGACCCGGGACGATCTCCATCAGCGCCGGCTCGGCCGGTACTGGGTGCTCCGGAGGGTGTTCTTCGAGGATCGTCATGACTTGGTGGGCACACCCGCGGTCGTTATGGAGCCCGGCTTCTGCTGGGAGTACCAGGTATCGAACTCTGAGGGAGGCATGGCGTCGACCAGGAAGCGCATGTAGGCGTGGTACTGCCCGCAGATGTTATTGCACTGACCCGGGTAGATCCCGGGTGTGGTGACGTTCAGGTCGAAAGTGTTGTCGATGCCCGGGATCATGTCCCGCTGGAACAGGAACTCCGGGACGTAGAAGGTGTGGACCACGTCCAGGGAGACCACGTGGAACTGCACCGTCCGGTTCGTCGGGATGACGAGCACGGGCAGGTCGTTGTTGGAGTTGATGTCGAGCTCGTTGGCCACGGTGCCGACCTGCTGGTGGCCGTTGGGGTAGACAAACTGCCAGCCCCACTGGAAGCCGTTCACCGTGACCCTGAGATCCGGGTTCTTGGACACCGCGTTGACTTTGTTTTCGGCGTTGAACATGAAGCCGAACACGATGGCCACGATGACGAGCGGAATGATGGTGTAGGCCGCCTCGATGGGGATGTGGTACTGGAACTGGGAGCCTGATGTGTCGCTGTCGGACTTGCGGCGGTAGCGGATCACGCACCACAGGATGAGGCCGACGACGATCGCGGCGATCGGCACCGCGAAGATCCACGTGACGTTCCAGAGATGGTGGACGTACTTGGCGTTGGTGGTTACCCCATGCGGGGAGCCGAGGTCGCTTGCGAGCAGTCCGGAGGCCAATCCCATAGCTGGACCTACATTAAGCAGCCCCGCGCTGATGCACCAACCCGGCCGCGCCGGGCCGCCCTGATTGCCAGGACGGGGCCTTACCATCTATGGTGGTTGGTCGGCCTGCGGCGCCTTGGCGCGCCACCGTCCGGTCGCTTTCTTCCCTGCACCACCAGAGGACTTCAACGTGCGCACATATACGCCCAAACCCGCCGACATCCAGCGCACCTGGTACGAGGTCGACGCGGACGGCGCCGTGCTCGGCCGGCTGGCTACCGAGGTCGCCAGTGTGCTGCGGGGCAAGCACAAGCCCATCTTCGCTCCCCACCTCGACACCGGCGATCACGTGATCGTGGTCAACGCGGCCAAGCTCCGCATGACCGCCGGCAAGGCGTCCAAGAAGCTCCATTACCGCCATTCGGGCTACCCGGGGGGCCTGAGCGCTCGCTCCTACAGCGACTTGCTGGCCAAGGACCCTGAGGATACGTTCCGCCGGGCCGTCCGGGGCATGCTGCCCAAAGGGCCGCTTGGCCGCCAAATGTTGCGCAAGCTGAAGGTGTACGCCGGTCCGTCCCATCCCCACTCCGCTCAGGGCCCCAAGCCCCTCACCGTCGACCCCCGTGTCCACCGGGCCTCCTAAGGAACCGCCGCCTCTTGCCTAAGCCCCTCATCCAGTCCACCGGCCGGCGCAAGGCCGCAGTCGCCCGGGTCCGCCTGCGCCCTGGCGGCGGCGTTGTCACCGTCAACCGGCGCCGCATCGACGACTACTTTCCGTCGGCGACCCACCGCATGATCATCACCGAACCCATGCGGCTGGTGGAGAAAGCCGAGTCCTACGACGTGGACTGCACCCTCGACGGCGGAGGGGTGTCCGGCCAGGCCGGAGCCCTGCGCCTCGGCATCGCCCGGGCCCTGGCCGACCTGGAGCCCGAGCTGCGGGCCCCGCTCAAGCGGGCCGGCTTCCTCACCCGGGATGCCCGGGAGAAGGAGTCCAAGAAGTACGGGCTCAAGAAGGCCCGCAAGGCGCCGCAGTACTCCAAGCGGTAGCCCGGAGGCCCGCCGGGAAGGTGACGCTGCGCTTCGGGACGGACGGTGTCCGGGGTACCGCGGGCGTCGAGCTGACTCCCGAGCTGATTCTGGCCCTCGGGCGGGCCTCGGCCCGGGTGCTGTGCCCGGGGAACCGGCTCGACCAGGCTGGGGTGCGACCGTCGTTCCTCCTGGGCCGCGATACCCGGTGGTCGGGGCCGTTGCTGCAGGCCGCTTTTTCCGCTGGTCTGGCCGCCGAGGGGGTCGACGTGATCGACCTCGGAGTCCTCCCGACCCCCGCGGTGGCGGCAGTGGCAGCGGAGCGGGGGACCCCCGCCGCAGTCATCTCGGCGTCGCACAACCCCTTCGCCGACAACGGCATCAAGCTCCTGTCGGCCGGCGGCCGCAAACTTAGCGACGCCGAGGAAGCGCAGATCGAGGCCGCCTTGGCCCGAGAGGCCGGTCCGGACGGCTCGGCTAAATCGACGAGTGATCCGGGACACACCGGGCCGGCGGCCGCCCCGGCCCCGTCGGGCGACCGCTTGGGCCGGCTCATCGCCGATCCGGCGGCCCGGGAGTGGTACGGCGAGCGGGTGATAGGCGCGCTCGACGGCCGGACCCTTGGCGGCACGCCCGTGGTGATCGACTGCGCCAACGGCGCCGCCAGCACGACCGCCCTGCGCATCCTCACGCGGCGGGGGCGGACGTGGTGGAGGTTCTGGCGGCTGAGCCCGACGGCACCAACATCAACGCCGGCTCCGGTTCCACCGATCCCTCCTACCTGTCGCAGGCGGTGACCGCGCACGCCGCGGCGTGCGGCCTGGCCTTCGACGGCGATGCCGACCGGGTGATCGCGGTCGATGACGCAGGCCGGATCGTGGATGGGGATCACCTCCTTGCCCTGTTCGCTACCGACCTGCATTCGCGGGGACGGCTGTCGGGGGAGACGGTGGTCGTGACGGTTATGACGAACCTGGGCTTTCATCACGCCATGGCCGCCGCCGGCATCGCCGTGCACCAGACGCCCGTCGGTGACCGCTACGTGCTCGAGGCGCTCGACGCCCACGGCTGGTCACTCGGGGGCGAGCAGTCGGGACACATCATTTTCCGGGACCGGGCTACCACCGGCGACGGGGTCCTGTCCGGGCTGCTCCTGCTCGATCTGCTGGCCCGCCGGCAGGCCC
>CAWAPS010000001.1:0-40719 GCA_963783945.1 uncultured Actinomycetota bacterium | reverse complement strand
AACGGCTGCGGGCCTCTCGAGAGTTCGCTCCGCACGGCCACGCCAGGCATCATTCGGCTGGCGACGCTGCGGGCGCCTGCTTGGAGCTGCCCTTTGGTGCGACTCCGAACAAGGGTCTGTGCGTGTCACCGACCGTTCTGGTCGGGGGGTTCAATGGCCGAATCAGCCGTGACGTGGGTGGCTATCCATTCCTCGGTGCTCCATGATGCGAAGTGTTTCGATGGCGACCTGTCGGACGGGACGACGGCGCCGAGCTGCCGCGACCGCTGATGCCGCTTGGGTGGCGTCAGCGGTGTGCATATCCGAGGACTTCGGCGTCGCTCCTGGCCGATCATGAGGAGTGGGTCACCCACCTCACGGCCGGCCGCTTTCAACACCACCGGTTATCTGACGCGCCATCAGAAGATGGCCTTGCAGCAGGGCTGCCGTGGCGCGGTGGTGGCCGGCGAAGATCATCACTCCCCCATCCGCCGTCGGATGCACATATCGGTAGAGGACGGTACTTGTTGGCCCGGATTGTGAGGCTGGCGTACGGGAGTCCCAACGTTGGTAGCGGCTGCCGAGGTAGTGGTCGACAGCGGGGCCTGGATGCCGGGCTGGTGGCCAGCAGCTGGCGGGGATCGATCCGGACCAGGTCGCGGGCGTGGGGGTGGAACCGGAGGCGATCGGCGACGAGTTCCCCATCGTACGCCTTGGGAAAGGGAGCGTGGGTAACGGTCACCGTGACGGGCGCCCCGTTGAAGATTTGGTCGGCGTCGCCCGCGGCCCAAAAACATCGCGGCGGCAGAGACTCCGGGCAGCGGAAGCCGTGCAACGGCAGATTCTGCCACAGCTTGGCATGTCGTCCCAGGGTGAACGGGGCGGCCCGGTCCGTGAATGTCCACCAGCGCGCCTCAGGCCGATATCAGCCGGGGAGGCCGCATCTTCTGGACTGCCGATCACGGGCCTTACGTCTCCGTGTCGACGACCACGATGATCCCACAGGGCTGTGAGGTCCTGTCCGGCTTGTCCTCCCTTCTCGAGCCGGTTACCTTGCTGTTCAGCTGGGACCATCCGTCCCAAGCCTGCTTGACTAACGGAGGCCTGCACTTCAGCGTGAACCGGTCGGGCCGTCGCTCGCCACTTACCTACCATTCGCCGATATTGGTGGTCATGAATCGCGGGCGCGTTGTTACGGGAGGCCGGGCATCGCGCCGGTCTGTCCGAGATCTAGACATCCCTCGGTTGTAGAAGTCAAGCGGCTTGGCCCATCTTTGTTCGCTTCGCTGGCACAGGCGGTGTTCTCCCTGTAGAGCGTGTGGTGGTCGAGGAAGCCGTGGACGATGCCGACGAGACGGTTGCAGAGGGCCGTAGGCGAGAGATCAAGATCCGGGGTTCCCTCGGCCTGCAACGGCTTCGATGCATGCCGCACAGCCCCGACCGCAGGCGTGCGACCGGCAGTCGGCCTCCAGACGACCGAGGCGACATACCCGATCGTCCTCAGCGGGCCAGTACACCGTCACGGCGAACTCTGGCCGGATCGCCTCCGCTAATACCTCGGCCCACGCTTTGACAGCCGGCACGGCCATAGGAGCCAACACCGCGGTCATTACCCGGTGGCCTCCCCCCAGAAACCGGCCGCCTGCAGGGCTGAACGCTGATCCTCCACTCCGATATGGATGTAGGTCTTCACCGTGGTGGACAGCGCGCCGTGGCTCATTTGTCGGGGATCACCTCGATCGGCACACCCAGGCGCTCAAGCTGAGTGGCATGCGTGTGACGCAACATGTGCGGCATGAAATACACCTCGGTGCGTCGCCGCAGTGAACCGGTCATCTCGTTCACCGCGTCCTTGGTCAGCGGCGCCCCGAAGGGCCGCCCCACAGATTCACGAATACGAAATCGCTCTCCAGGCTGCCGTACTCGTCAACCATGTAGTCCGAGTACAGGCACACGAGCTCCCCCGACACACAAACCTCATGTCCACCCTGCTCTGGCCCGAGCGCCACTGGGATTGTCCGGCCGGGCAACGATGCGCACCAGCCGCTGCCGGGACACAAGGTCCTCATGGCGCAGGCCCAACGCCTGACCGACCCGGTCCCCGTCTCGTACAGCACGGCCAGAAAGAATCGGTCCCGGATATGCCGGCAGGCGTTCACTAAGCGTTGAACCTCCTCGGCCGACAGGATCTCGGCGGCGTGCTTAGCTACTTGCCCCTGAAAAACTCGGGGTAGGTCCTCGCGGTTCTCGCCCCGATCGGCGATGATGGCCTCGACCCGTAGGACTAGTACGGATCGAGGCCATCATGTTGAGAACGGTAAACGCTCAGCCCACCTTGTGGGAAGCGATCCTGCCCGAGATGTGCCTCGGGTTGCCTGACGAGTTGGAGAGGGTCGACCGGCTGTTGGACGACCCGGTGTTCTTCGAGCCGTTCAGGGCGCACTTCCACTCGGTGCTGGGGCGGCCGTCGGTGCCGATCGAGACGTACCTGCGGCTGATGTTCTTGAAGTACCGCTACCGGCTCGGCTTCGAGCCGCTGTGCCGGGAGGTCGCCGACTCGATCTCCTGGCAGCGTTTCTGCCGGATCCCCCTCGGCGTGGCGGTCCCGCACCCGACCACGCTGATGAAGATCACGACCCGCTGCGGGTCCTCGGCCGTCGACGGTCTCAACGAGGCGCTGCTGGCCACAGCCGTGGCGGCGAAGCTCCTAAAGACCGACCGGGTCCGGGCCGACACCACCGTGGTTCCCGCCGATGTCGCCTACCCGACCGACTCGGGACTGCTGGCCAAGGGCGTGGCCAAGATGGCCAAAGCGGTCCAGCGTCTGAAGGCCGGTGGCCTCGCCCCCCGGGTCAAGACCCGAGACCGCACCCATCTGGTGCGGCGTCACGCCCGCTCGATCGGGGCGAACCTCCGTCGGCGAACCGAGGAGGCAAAGGGCGAGGTCATGGCCATCAACGCCCGCATGGCCCGCATCGCTTCCGACGCCATCCGCGAGGCCCGTCGGGTGGCGGTCAACGCCCGACGGAGACTCCGCCAACTGGGCCGGGCTGCGCCAGCCAGGCTCGAAGTCGTCGCCAACGACCTCGAGGTGACCGCAGAGCGGGTGGCCCGCATCGCCCGCCAGACCCGCCAACGCCTGGCCGGCAACGTGCCCGACGGGTCCACCCGTCTCGTGTCGCTGCACGACCCCGACGCCCGGCCCATCCGCAAGGGTCGGCTGGGTAAACCGGTCGAGTTCGGTTACAAGGCCCAGGTGGTCGACAACGAGGACGGCATCGTCCTCGACCACGCCGTCTTCATCGGCAACCCACCCGATGCCCCCATGCTCGCTCCCGCGATCCAGCGCATCAGCCAGCGGGCCAACGTCATCCCCGACGCGGTCACCGCCGACCGCGGCTATGGCGAAACGGCCGTCGGGGAATCGCTCCGCGAACTCGGCGTTCGCCAGGTGGTGCTTCCGACCAAGGGCAAACCCAGCGCCGCCCGACGAGCGGTCGAGAACCAGGAGTCGTTCCAAGACCTGGTCCGGTGGCGGACAGGAAGCGAGGGACGCATCAGCTGCCTCAAACGAGACTTCGGATGGAGCAGGACCCGCATCGACGGACTCGAAGGCACCAAGACCTGGTGCGGCCACGGGGTCTTCAACCACAACCTGGTCAAGATCGCAACGCTGGTCAGCTCCCAATGATCACGATCGACCGGCGGACAACCCTGAAAACATCGAGATCGGGGCCGACCCCGACCTCACGCCCCCTGAACCAAGTGCCCAACGGAACCCTCCGCTCACATCGGCTTCTTCAGGGGCAAGTAGCTAGGCACCGCCGCGTCATCTCCGACCTTAGGAGCACCTGCTACCCGACAACCTCGACTCCCCGAAGCCAACGCTCCACAATCGGGTCTGCGGAACCCATAGAGGAAGCGTCATCACCAGTCGTCAAACGGATCCCACTCAACGATCCCCTGCGACCCGCGATGTCGTCCTGATGGCCGTTCTCTCGCCCTCGAAGTCGGAGATCGCGTCTTCGCTCTTCGTCGGCAGGCTGTCTGCCAGCTCCTCCAGGTTGACCTCATCAATAGCGCATACATGGACCGGTCTTGTCACGAGTTTAATCGATTCCGGAACAGGACCCATCCTCATGTTGGTAGTACGTCGGAGTTGGAGCCAAACCAGAGGAGGTCTATACCGAAATGCCTCGGAACCCGATTGTCGGCGATCTTCCTCCTCGGTTTGCACCACAGATAACAAATCTTTGGGATGTCCAATCCTCGGCTCGCGGCAATGGCGACGATGACCCATGGCCCCGCGAGCGACTTTGGAAGGTTAACACGCAAGAAAACAAGGTCTCCAACCTGAGGCTTCTCGAGGATCGGCCACATCGGAACTTCGGTAAGAGGGAGGGTGAGAAGGATTGGTGACTTGGAGTAGTTCCACCTGAAAGACCTGGGGGTCCGGTGAAATGTGGGCGGGAGCCTACTGCAACACCCCTGCCTGGAAATCGCCAAAATACTGGTAAGCGTCCGGTTGCTGCCGTGCCATCAGCGCTTGTGCTGCGCGGGCCTCGCGGGCAGTCAGCCGCCTCGTACTACCAAGAAGTGATGTGAGAACAGACCAGCTATCTCGTTGAGCATCCCCTTCACGAAACCATCCGTGAGTAGCGTGGTGGTCGTCTGTGTGGCCGCGGACTATGTGCGAGAGCTCATGAGCCACTTCGCGGCAATAAGAGCCTCTGGCTGCACCTGCAGCTGAGCGGCGAGCCTCTCGATGTGCTCGACATTCAGGTAAACGGCAGGCGACCCCAGCCCGACTCCTGTGGGCGGATTATGCTGTTCGGATACCCTAGTTGCGATGCCGTACGCGTAGGACCACCAACGACGCTCGAGCGCGTCGGGATCAGTCTCTGGTGCCTCTGACTCGTCTTCCTCCGTGGACTCGGGTGACAGCAGGTCGCGGTCCAAGCCTGCATCGGGCGGGAACCTTGCCGAGTCCGCGCTGTGCAATGAGAGAATTATCGGTATGCGCTCAGGCCACCGCTGTCCGAGGTAGCGCTCGATTTCCGGCAGGAGCGTTGAGACCCACTCGTCAAGGAAGACCGGCACCCATGGAGTCACACCCTCATCGAAAATCTGAAACCCGTCCACATCACGGAGTATAGGCTTCACATTCCGTCTAGAACTCAAGAACGCCTTGTCATTGAACGAAAGTTCTCTGGCCTCGGTCGTGGCTGAATGGTCCGGGAACGATGAAATGTCGAGCTGTCCTGCTGCCGTTCGGAATCGACGCCATTCCTCGATCAATGCTCCCTCTCGTGGTGAGGCACGGTAGACCCTCATTAAGTCGTGCGGCGTCACAAACATGAGTCGATTGACGTCAACAGGGACCTGCTGAGATAGCACAAAGTTTAAGATCGTCTCAAAGGCGTCTCCTGCAGGATCCTGGACTACTGATTCGACTTTGCCTGCCCAATCCGATCCTAGGGTCTTCAATAGGGCCGCCACGTCCATGAGGATCGCTCGAGCTTCGTTCAGAGAAAGCAATGCGAAATGGAAGAGCCGATTACGAGCTTGTACTAGCCGGTCTGCAATCCGTCTTCCGTCATCGCCGAAATCTAGGAAGTCCATGCCCCGCGTGACGATCGTCCGCAACGCGACGGCTGGATCGGTGATGTTCGGATGATCCAACGAGGGCGGCCCATGGGTCGACAACCAATCGGGCCCGTAACGCTCAGACATGCGGTCGTCTACGAAAGGACAAACCTCGCTAGCAAGTAAGCAGAGAACCGTTGCCAGAACGGTCCAGCTCAGTCCAGAAGCCTCGCCAGCACGTTCACTCATCGTCCTTCAGTATGCACGCTCTGCACAGAACGGGAAGTAGGGGGGTTGCTGGACCTACCTTGGTCCTCAGAGGGGCCGGCGACGAATGATCCGATGTAGAAGGGAGTTACGCGACGGTCAGATCTCAATCGCTGATGGTGTCGCCTGGGCGACGGCCGGCTACAGGATGAGGAGTTCGTCCATTCCGAACTGTCCCATATTTTGCATCCCCAAATCCCGCGGGCCGACTATCTCAGACCGCCGGGTTTCGGCGTGTTCTGACCCGTCACACGGGGGGACCCGCGCCAAGCAGTTCATTCAGGGCATCGATGTACTGGTGTCACGGTCGGTCTGCTTGCGTCCCCAACTTGTCGCTTAGGGTGAACGAGGCCCGCTCTACTTCTAGCAACTGAACGCCGTGCTCTACGGCAACACTCCGGAACTTCGGGAGGACTTTACCGTAAGCCTCCATGGTCGCCTCGGGGAAGGGTGAGTTGGTGCGGTTCAGCCACATGTCGTCCTGTTCGACCAGCAGGGCGTTGCCGATGTGAAGTACCTTTTCGTCAAAGACCATGTGATGTTTCGGCCACAGGGCGGCCAGTATCGCTGTTGCAGTTGCCGCCTTGATGCCCTTGACTCGAGTTGCCTTCGTTGTAGGGGCAGAGTCTGACGAGCGGAGCTACGGGCTACCGCTGGAGACTGTCTGAGATGGAGATAACCCCTCTTCCCCGCTGGCGCCCCTTTGACGTCCGCAGGTGCATTTATAGCCTCCTGGAGGGAGCGCTGGGTTCATTCCGGGAAGGGGCCAGTTAGGATGGCAGTTGTGGGGCTCAGCGTCCGTCCCAGAAGGGTCATCGCCTCCGCAGCCCTGATCATGGCGCTGGTGTTCGGTAGCTTCGTGACCTCCACAGCCTGGATCTCAAGGTCATCGGAGTGGGGCTTGCGGCAGCCATCGT
Source organism: uncultured Actinomycetota bacterium (assembly GCA_963783945.1). Classification (GTDB taxonomy): domain Bacteria; phylum Actinomycetota; class Acidimicrobiia; order Acidimicrobiales; family Palsa-688; genus CAWAPS01. The sequence goes on along the minus strand of CAWAPS010000001.1, from coordinate 33,970 downwards.
GGTGGACGCATCCATCATCCGGCTCCTGATCGTCCCGGCCACCATGACTATCCTGGGCCCGGCGGCCTGGTGGTACCCGGGGTGGCTGGACCGCCTGCTCGGACGGGACGGCACCCCAGCGGCTGAGCTCACCGCCTCGCCGGTCGCGAGCGGGGCGAGCGGGCCTGCCCTGACCCTGCCGAGCGGCTCGTCTCAGCCCGGCAATTTACCCTTTCTCCAAGGGGTCGCTGCGGTCGGACCTCGAGGATCCCTGTCCACTATCAACCCCGGCTTCCACTCGCGCGTCCATCGCGCGTGCCAGGCCGTTCAGGCCCGGTACCACTGGCGAGCACTGATAATGCTGAGGTCGGTGGTTCGATTCCACCTAGCCCCACCGGTCAGAATGGCAGGCTGACCAGCACTCCTCCGGGGTACGGGGGCGGTCGGCGGGGTCCAGGGAGGCCTTTCGCCACGATCGCGCCGCGATGAACCGCGGCGAATCCCTGTTTCGAGGGGGCTATTCCGGAGCTGATTCGCGACGCACTGATAGTGGAACGGCATGACTGAAACCTGCCGTCCTGGCAGAAACCGCCAACCGGTCCCCTGAGATGTGGACGTCAGCGAAGGAACGGGATGGGCGACAGCCTGCCGGAGCTTTGGGACATCGATCGTGTTTGCGCCTACCTGTCGTGCTCCAAGCACCTCGTGTACCGGCTCACACGGGAGCGTCGGATCCGGTTCGTGCGGGTAGCCAAAGGGCTCCGCTTCTGGGCGGCTGCTGTAGCCACTTGGCTGGAGGTTGAGTCCGTGCCGGCTCGAATAGTAGAGCCCGTGCCCTCGCGTCCGCGCCGAGGGGCAATATCGAGCGGTGCTGGAGATCCCGCCACTGCCCGATTCGACGATCTTGCTGACCGAGGTCGGCTCTACTGCGCACGGGCACCGGACCGCCCGGCGGGGAGGAGCATGACGAGATCGGCGTCGTGGTCGAGACACCCACACAGGTGCTCGGTCTTGCAGAAGGAGGGTTGCGCAGCGTCATGCAGCGCACCCAGACCGAGGGATCACGGTCGGGTCCGGGCGACACCGATCGAACCTTGGGTGCGAACCCCACCGAGGGCCCCCGATGTGCAGCTTGGGAGTGATCCGGCCGGATGAGGAGCCTGTCCCGAAAACAGGTAGAGGTGTGAGCCTTTGGGCCGCCGCGGCGATCCGGTTTGAAGGGGCCACGACCGCATTAGGGGGTGCTGAGCAGGCGCGACCGGAGGGGTTGACCGAGAGCGGCAACCCGGTCCACCATGGCTTGGGCGAACCTCAAGCAGTACGCCAACTATTCGGCGCCGATCGCCAACCTGAGCATTCTCTTCTCCTACGTAGCTACCGACGTGATCATCACAGGCCGACAGATGCCCGGTAGCGATCCCACACCCCAGTCGATTATTTCGAACCTGCGAACACTCACCGACTGCCCGGCGGCATCATGCTGAGCACCGTGAACTACAAGGCGCGGCCGGCACACCAGTACAAGAGCCGCTTGACCCGAAAGATAGATAGATGCCCTCAGCGTTTGTGACCGGTGCGAGCCGGGGAATCGGAAAGTCCATAGCCGTGAATCTGGCAAGAGCCGGCTATGACATTGCCATTACGGCTAGGACAGTCCAAGAAGGTGAGCAGCGTGAACACTCGTCGACGATCGCGAGGTCAGATACAAGCGCATTGCCCGGTTCGCTGTCGACGACTGCTGACCTGATCCAGGCCGAGAACGTTCAGGTCATGACGGTACCGGCTGATTTGACCGATCGGGCTAGCGTGATTGCGGCAGCCCAGGCGGTCCTGACCAAGTGGGGGCCGGTGGATGTTCTCGTGAACAACGGACGGTATATTGGCCCGGGACACATGGATCGGTTCGTGGATGTCCCTTTGGAGCTGCTGGACCGGCACCTCGAGGCGAATGTCATGGCGCCTCTCGCACTGATCAAGGAGTTCTTGCCAGGGATGCTGGAGCGAGGGTCGGGGACGATCATTAACATTTCATCAGGAGCCGGGACGCATGATCCGACAGGTCCGGTGGGGAACGGGGGATGGGGTATCGGCTACGGATTCAGTAAGGGTGCATTACACAGAGTCGCCGGTATCCTGTCCCTTGAACTGCACGAGCAGGGAATCCGCACCTACAACGTGCAACCGGGATACATTGCCACCGAACGAATGGCCCAGGACATGGGCGGGTTTGGCCTCGGTCTTGACGTATCCTCCGGCCCGCCGCCTGATGCGGTGGGTGCAGCCATCGTGTGGATTCTAAGCAATCCCGACGCCGCGGAGGCTCGAGTGGCTCAGGATCCGCGCGAGCTCGAGGCCCAGGACCTCACAGCAAAACTCGGCCTCTTGCCCGGCTGGCCCACGCCTGACAATCCTGCGATGTACGGCGGTAGATAACGAGAATATGATGATCGACTGGGAGGTGGCTGCACGACTAGCGGATATTTCCAGGGTGTAATGACTAGAAGATGAGGTAGGTGGTTTATGCAGAACTTCGAGGGCAAGGTTGCGGTCGTCACGGGCGCAGCGAATCCACGAGGGATCGGATTCACCGTGAGCCGCCGACTGGCCGCATTGGGTTGCCGCATGGTGCTTGCCGATATTGATGGAGACAGAGCCGAGACTGGGCCGAGGAGTTGAGGGCCGGTGGGACCGAGGCACTGGCGGTTCCAACCGACGTATCTGAGCGGGCGGCGGTTGAGCAGCTTGCGTCGGCGACCTACGAGGGTTTTGGCGCGGCGCATGTTGTGCTGCTGAACCACGTCGCTCCGCCAGTAGACGTCGGGGCACAGTCTGCTTTCCCCGGACCCGGACGCGTGGGAACGAACCAACAGGGTGAACCTCCTTGGCGTGATCTATGGAATTAAGGCCTTCGTACCACGAACGATCGCTGGCGGTGAACATGGTCACGTGCCCGCTACAACGTCAGGCGCTGGTACCACTGGGACGTTGTACGGCAACGGCCCCTACACGGTGAGTAAGGCGGCTATTACGAGTCTGATGGAATGCCTCTATGGCCAACTACGCGAACGCGGGAGTCGATATTGTGGCCGGCCTACTGTTTCCTGGGCTCACGAACGCCTTTCCGTCAGATGACGTAGGTCAGCCCGCCTTAGAGATTTCGCGTAGTTACGGAAAGCCCGCCTACTTGGAAATCCCGGATGACGTGGCCGGGTTCACAATCGAGGCTATCGAGCGGGACTCGTTCTGGGCCCACCCAGACGTCGCCGATGACGAGCGACTAACTGGTGGGCGGCGTCGGGCCACGATCGAGTGGGAGAACGCCATGTACCGAACCCGAGCCGAAACGCTGATAAACCGTGCGCCAGCAGATGCGTGCCTTTATGGGCCGCGGACAAATCTTTCGAGCATGCTGGAGCCCGATCGGAATGCGTAGTCCGCTGCCGGGCCGCTTGGATCATTGCACACAGGACACGCCCGCGCCAGTGTCCGGGCAAGTGCGTACCCGCGACGTGTGTGACAACCGGGGACTATCTCGATGAGCTGGCGGTGGATGCAGGCCGATCGTCGATTCGAAGAGCGTCGGGGAGCCGTACAGTCTCAGTACCCTGGTCGGCTATTTATCATGCCTTACCACCGTCTTCTTGTGGGTCATCACCGTTATCCGCCGTCGTCACGAGGTGCTGGCCCCACATGCCCCCGCCTAGTTGACGGACCTGGGGGACCACGACACGCATCGGGTCGCGGCGCGGTCTAAGGCACCCAGACCTCATATGGCTTCATATGGCTTCTAGATAGAGAGGGTGACGTTCATGGCAAGGATCCAACCGGTACCGTGGGATGACCTCCCCGAAGAGGTGCGCCGACACATCGAGGAAGGGCGACGCCGGGGTACCGTCACGGGCGACAGCATGCCCGTCTTCGCGCACAGTCCGTACGTGGCACTGGACATCCTCGAACGTTCCGAGGGTCGATACCGGCAGGGGCGCCTCGGCGGCCGTCTCGGAGAGCTCATCCGGTTGCGCAGCGCCCAGATCGCGGCGTGTGGGCCCTGTTCCCAGGCACGAAAGGACCCCTCTGTGAAAGAAGACGATGTCGCTTGCCTAATCGACCCCGAGCACACAGGATTGCCTCGACGCGAGGCCCTCGCCATGACAGTCGTCGATCTCATGGCCACGGACCACGACGCCATCGACGAGGCGCTACTACTGACGTTAACGGAGCAATTCGATACAGAGGAGATCGTCGAACTGCTCTACCGCGCGGGACAAGCCATCGGCAGCCACCGGTTCGTGCACGTCCTCGACGTGCTCGGCAACACTGAGCCGGTCCTTCGATACGACCAGCAAACAGTTGAGAGGTCGTGGGCGCAAGCGTACCGCTCAGCCGGAGGGCAGGCGAAGCAGAGGGCTTGGCATGGATCCGAGACCACCGCTCGCCGCTCAACCAAGGCCACCCAGCGATGACCTGCTGGGCGGTGGCATGGGTTGCTGGGTCGAGCAGGCCGTAGCCCTGGAGAATGGTAAGGACCGGAAGGGCCGGTCCGTCGCCTTCGTCGGCGGCCCCCGTCGCCGCGCCCCTGACGGTGTAGTTGGCCTGCCCGAGGGTGCCGCCGGCGGTTTGGCAGACGTTGGCGAAGGTGACGTAATCGGTGATCGTCTGGACGGCGACCGTTTGGTGGACCAGCGTCGGGGTGTTGCTCAAGACCTCCGACACGGTGATGGCTGCGTCCCGAGTCCAGTTGTACACATAGTCCCAGCGGATGGGAGGGAGGGTGTTGTTGTAGTTGGGATAGGACGGGGATGCGATGACGCAGCCAGCTTGGGAGACTTCGACGGGTCGGGTGGGGTCAGCGTTATCCACTATCAGGTTGCCGTCGGTGGCGATGTTGCGCTGCATGTATGCAAACATTTCCTGAGCTACCAAGGACGGGTCGCTTCCGGCGCTGCCGACCGTGGCGGTGGGGTGGGTGGCTTGGGTTACGCTTAGTGCGGTTTGCATATGTCTAATGGGCATGGTCGTCAGCGTTCTCCTTCGGACCAGAGATGCACCTTCCCCTACAGGATGCCCCGAGACGGCACAACCTCCTTTGCCGGAGCTACTACGCGGCCCTCGCCGACCTAACTCGCGAGCGGGCGCACCGCGACTTTGACGCACACATCTGGCGGGTTTTCGCCGTCGGCCAGCGCCCCGTCGGCCGGGTACGGCAGGGCGGCACGCTGCTGTTCATGGGCGGCACCGACGGCCGCAGCCGAGGTACAGGCCTGTCGCTTATCGCGGCTGGTACCGCCGCGCTGCCGCCTGATCGCCAACCTGGCGGTCGGGACCGCGCCGATCTGGGTCAACCTGATCGCGGCCGGCTTCCTCGACACGCCGTTGTCTGCATCGCTGCTCGGCGATGACCTGGACGCGCGCCGCGCCCAGGCTGCTGGCCACGCTGCCCATCGGGCGTGTCGTCGGAGCGGCCGACGTTGCCCCTCTCGCCGTGCACCTCATGACCAACACCGCTGTGACCGGGGCGACCTACCTCATCGATGGCGGCCAGCGGTTCACCGCGTGACCAGAGAAGGAAGCCATGGTTCAGACGAGGCACGCGATCGAAGCGTCACCGCGGAGAGCACCCCGCCCGCTCCTTCTCGGCCCTGTCGGGGCGCGCCGGCCGCACCGCCCTGTGGACGCACCTCCGGGCAACCTCGGTTAAAGACGCGAGAAACCTGCGTTTGGGAATACAGCCCCAAGATGTGCCATACCGGGATTCCGATGGACCCAGAGGCTGACACCGATCTACCTCGGGTGATCTTGGCGCGCTTTCATCGCGCGTCCATCGCGCGTGCCAGGCGGTTCGCAGCGGTTCGTGGCAGTTCCCGCTGTCCAGCCCGAGTACCAGCCAGTCCCACGCCGTTGCCCCCGGTACCAGTGGCGAGCACTGATAATGCTGAGGTCGGTGGTTCGATTCCACCTAGCCCCACTGGTAAAGCCGCAGGTCAAGGCTCATGCACGTCTGGCTGGGGCCGGGTGGGTGCGGCTATCATCCCGCGTCCATCCCGCGGGCGGAAAACGATGGACGAGCCGGTCAGTGGCGTCTCGATCCGCCTCGATCGTCGGTTGGGCGGGTAGACGGCCAGGGTCGTCCGAGGGTTGGCGCAGCCGATCCAGCCAAGTGCCGTCTTGATGTTCACGCCCTCGTCTAGCAAGGCCGTGCCGCCGCTGTGCTTGAGATCCTGGAAGTTCAGCTTGGGCAACCCGGCTGCGGTTCGGGCCGGGAGCCAGACCCATATCCTCCAGTCCGAGTAGTGCGGGGGTGTCCCTTTCCGAAAAGACATAGAGGAGGGCATCGGGTTCGCCGGCCGTGCCACATGGGGGTGTACCGCTTCCGCGAAGGGCGGATCTGGCAGGTGAGGGAGTTCCACAACCCACAGATAACCGAGCGGGCGCGCCCGTCGGGGAGTCGTAATTGAGCAGATGAAGGCGCCCGACTGAGGGCTGGCACAAGTCGCTCGACCGTGCTCCAAGCCGAAGGCAGGGAAAGCGTTTCTCCCGAGCCACCGGCGGTCCGTCTGGCGTGGGCAGTGGCACCTGTCTGATCGAAGAACTACCGTGGGGTAGGGGTAGGGGAAAAGGAACCGGCCGAAAGGGGAGCCGATTTATGACGAATGAAAGATCGCCGGACCGTTTGATGATCATCTCGTCGGATGGCCACGTCGGAGCTCCGGTCGCGGAGTATCGGGATTATGTCGACCCGGGGTACAGCAACGACTTCGACGACTGGCTGTCACAGTACGTGCCGTTGTGGATGGCGACACAACCGAAGGACGGTGGTATCCCCGAGACTTTGTCAGAGGCTTACAAGCGGGAGTGGCTTCGCAACGAGAAGGTCGGCGAAGGAGCTGAGGGCACATGGAACGCGGCGAGCCGGCTGCGGTCGCTGGATGCGGATGGGCTGGTGGCGGACGTGTTGTTTCCGGACGACCAGTCGGCGAACTCGCCGCCTTTCTTGTGGTTCGCCCGTGAGCACAACCGGCCGTGGGAAAAGGAGTACTCCCCGGAGTTGAAGCTGGCGGGTGCGCGGGCGTACAACCGTTGGCTGGCGGACTACTGCTCGTCTGCCCCCGACCGGCTGCTGGGCTTGGCCCTGGTCGGAAGTCTCGCCGACGTTGATGGCGCGGTCGAGCAGGTGAGGTGGGCCAAGGAGCACGGCATCGGCGGTGGCGTGCTGTTGCCGCTCGTCTACTACAACCTCACGGAGCCGTTCTGGAACCATCCGAGCCTAGAGCCGCTGTGGGCGACGTGCGAGGAGCTCGACATGCCGATCCACAGCCATACCGGCTCGGGGTGCCCATATTACGGCGAGGGCGAGGACGGGCCGATTCTGTACGCTATGGAGTGCACAGATTGGCCGCACCGGCCGCTGTGGTTCCTTACCTTGAGCGGCGTATTCGAACGTCATCCCGACCTGAAGCTGGTGCTGACAGAACAAGGGTCCGCTTGGGTGCCCGAGAAGCTCATGTGGATGGACGCGATGGCGGCTGACCCTAAGTTCGCGTACAGCGAACGGAAGCAGCTCACGATGAAGCCAAGCGAATACTTCGCGCGGCAATGCTGGATCGGCTCAAGTCTGGTGCGGAAGCCAGAGATCGCCTATCGCCACGCTATCGGCATCGACAAGATGATGTGGGGGTGGGACTTCCCTCACATAGAGTCGTCGGACTGGCTCACGCCGATAGACAACATCCGCGACGTGCTACAAGGCGTCCCGGAGCACGAAGTCCGCAAGATCCTCGGCGGCAACGCAGTCCAGGCCTACAAACTCGACCTAGCCAAGCTGCAGCCGATCGCCGAACAGATCGGGCCCGCGGTGCATGATGTCGTCGCGCCACGGGCCGCCTGATTCCAGTCGGCGCCCTCTTGCCTTTCGGGCCTGGGCTCAGGCGAACGCTCTGCGCGCCACCGCAGCTTTGGCTCTGGTCCCAGTCGTCCCCAAACCGTTGAGAATCTTATGTCTGAAGGAGATAGTTGGCTGCCGATTGGGGAGTACCGGAACGGAATCCGATTGAGGCGAGCCTGGTTTGTGACCAGCCGACCACCAAGGGACCTGTGATAGACCGCGCTATTGAAGGTCCGCTTGGCGGTTTCCTACAGTTGTGTGCAGCTGATTTTGGGTGCGGCCCTGCCGCCGGCTCGCGATATTCTTCGCAAGAGAGGGGATGTCGCCCGGCCGGGGCCTAGCGATACATATATCGAAATGGGCCTCGGTGTTTGTTCTCTCCTTAGGGAGTCGGACGAGCAGAGCCAGGGGTCAGGTCTCGGTAGTGGGCGCTAAGGGCCTCCTGCTCTGTTTCGGTCAGAGTTGGACCGTCGGGCTTCGGAGCGGAGTGTATCAACGCCTTATCGTAAGGGACGATCGCTCCGTTGTCGGTGGCGCTCACCGACCTGAAGGGCACCAAGTGGTTCCCTCTGAGCATTCCCTCTCTTACTACGTACCAGTCGGGTTGAAGTGTCCGGTCATTGACGATCACATCTGTGATCTTGCCAATCTTGTGGCCACCACGGTCGTACAGATCGTCTCCTACGTGTGTGGGCGCCATGTCGGTCATAGCCTCGCCCTCCTTTATTGATCACTATTTTGTGATTTTACCGGGCGGAACTCCGCACTAACGCTGTGAACATCACTGAGGCGCCGATATTTTGGTGGGGTGCTGCTTCAGTTTTCGTCGCAGACGCGGGCAACATCGATCCTAGTAGTTTCCTGGAGGATCGCTCGCTGGGAAGGACCCCTCTGAATCTTCCGTCTCGTTGTCGTTGGCCGGATCCTGTTCCTCTCTGCCAGAGTCGGGCGCCGAAGCGCCGGCTTCGCCGGGGGCCGCATTGTCCCGACCGGGCACCACCTTGTCGGGTGGCATGCCCGTAACGCCGCCAGTCCCACCCATTTGGTCGTCAGCGTCTGACATGTCGTCTCCTGTCTCTGTCTGCGCTAGTCATCGGCGGTCTGAGGCTTCGCGCCCGGACGAGGCCGGCCCTCGAGAGAGGCCTCGTCCGCAGGTACCGGCTCGCCTTTCGCCCGCGCCTCGTTCAAACGTTCCTCTTTGTGGCGGGCCGCCATCGCGGTAGCATCCACCAGCGGCCCATCGACATCGATGGCGGCGCTGGGATAAAAGCTCGGCAGTCACGCCGGCGGATCTACTTCGCGGTTGTTCGCCACCTGCTCGTCGCCCGTCGTGCTCCCTGAGCTTGAACCCTTGTCATCCGACCCGGGCACGTTGACTGGCTCCTCAGCCGCTTTCTGGCCGGCCTCCCCGTGCTCGTAGAGAGGTCCCGAACCCGCCACCACCATCTCCTCCTCACCGTTCGCCATCATGTTCCTCCTGTGTAGGTGCGCACGCCACTAGTGATGTACCCCATGACAGCCACCTCGAAGCGCATTCCTGGCCGCGGCGGTGCTGGTGCTCACGGGGAGCGAACGACCTGGCGCCAAGGGGCGTCCTGTCGCGATGAGCGACTTTTCCCGTCGACGTCAATCAACCGGTCGAATCAGCGGTCTCGAGCGGTCCACCCGCCCGATCGATCCGCGCAACCGCCGGGGCGCCGTGAGTCGTTACCTGACAACTTCTTCGTGTATTAGTAACGCTCAGCTCTGGGTAGACATCGTGGCGGCGGACCTTAGATTGTCCGAGGGACTAGCGAAACGCCTCGATTCCGATGCCCCGGGCACCACAGCAATTCCGCTGTAGGGTGATCCCCGTCGGGGACTTTGAGGGCGTACATCCTCACCCGCCATGCGGGTGTCTCAATATGCCGGCCGGACAGAAACCTTCCTCGAACGGATCGCGGTAGGGGGCCGGAGGCTTCCCTGCCCGGCGACCCATCTTGGGTTCATGGTGCGCCGCGCCACGCTTGTTCCCAGAAGTCAAGCTCGTAGCGGCTGCTTGCGAGGAAGGCGTCCTGCATCCTCCTTCTGCCTTCCTCTGCCGCGCCGGCGGCGGCCTCGTCGCAGACCTGCCGGCACCAGCGGGCCTGGTTGGCGAAGTCTTCCCCGGAGTACATCTCGATCCACCGTCGGTAACGCCCCTTCGCAGGGGGCTGGCCCGGCGCGAGCTGCTGACCCAGTTCGCTGTAGCCCCACATGCACGGCAGCAGTGCGGCGACGAGCTCGCCGAAGTCGCCCATCGCGGCGGTGCGCAGCAGAAAGTCCGTGTAGCTTCGGGTTACGGCCCGAGGACGCTCCCGTTCGAGCGCTCCGCGTGAGATCCCCCACTCCGCCGCGTGGGCGCGGTGCAGGTCCATCTCGGTCCGCAGCGTCGATTGCGCCAGCTCGGCGAAGCGCTCCATCAGCTCGAGTCGCGGCGCGCGGGCACAGGCCAGCGCTAGCAGGCGTGCATACTCGATCAGGAACAGATAGTCCTGGCGTAGGTAGAAGCGAAACCGTTCGGGATCGAGCGTGCCATCGCGGATACCGCAGACGAAGGGGTGCTCGTGTTGGGCCGCCCAGACCTCCCCGGCGGCCTGCCGGAGCTGATCGCTAAAGCGCATCGGCGAGCGTGTCCCAGAACAACAGCTCGTAGGCCAGCAGGAAACGGACGCAGCGGTGGGCCCGTCGTGGCGACTCGCCCGCCGCCAGACCAAGGGCGGTGTACGCCTGACAGCCAGCCTTGGCCTCGTCGTCAGCCAGCCGGCCGGGCTCCGGGTCGATCCCCCAAGCCAGCCAATGCATGAACGTGCCGGCCGGGGCGTCGAGGTCATCGACGATCAGCACAAGCGAGACCTCATCCTCCGGCACCGCCCGCCGGTCCGACGGCGGCGAGAGGTCCTCTCCCACCAAGGAGTGCCGGCTTGCGATCGGGGACCCCGGCGAAAACGCGCCACTGCTCGACTCCACAACACGTTTCTATCAAGCGGCCAACTCGCATCCCAGGCGTAAACTCAGTCGATAGCCGCAATACCGTTCACTCAACCCGTACGGAGTGGGGACATACGGACCGATGAGACCCAAGGACGCTGCGATCAACCATCCCCACGTGGTTCGGCCTGTCGGTAACCGAGCCGGTCGTGCTAAGTGACTCCAACAACTTCGTGCGCTGGCTCCAAGTCGGTCGTGCCGCCGTGACTCCGTCTGTCGCCCTCACCATCGCAGGCTCCGACTCGGGCGGCGGCGCCGGCATCCAGGCCGACCTGAAGGCGTTCGCGGCCAATGGCGTCTTCGGTACCAGCGCGGTGACCGCCCTCACGGCACAGAACACCGTCGGTGTGTTCGGCGTACAGCTAACCCCGCCCGAGTTTGTGGACGCCCAGATCGGCGCCGTGCTGGTCGACCTGGCCGTCGCCGCCGTAAAGACCGGCATGTTGGCGACCGGGGCCATCATCGACGTCGTCGCCCGACGGGCCGCGGCCGGCGACCTCCCAAACCTGGTGGTCGACCCGGTAATGGTGGCGTCGAGCGGCGACCGTCTCCTCGACGCCGACGCCGAGCTGGCCTACCTCGAGCGCCTCTTCCCCTACGCCGTCATCGTCACGCCGAACCTGCGGGAAGCGTCGCTGCTGGTCGGCCGCGAGTTGAGCGACGTCGACGACATGGCCAAGGCGGCGGTCGAGCTGGCCGCCACCGGCGCCCGGTCGGTGCTCGTCAAGGGCGGCCACCTCGCCGGTGACCCAGTCGACGTTTTCTTCGACGGCGAACAGGTCCACGAACTGCGATCGCGCCGTGTCGTCACCACCAACGTCCACGGCACCGGCTGCACGATGGCAGCCACCATCGCCGCCCGTTTGGCACGGGGCGACACTGTCGCCGATGCCGTACGGGCCGCCAAGGGATACGTGGCCTCGGCCATTGCCGGTGGGGCGAGCTGGCGGCTCGGGCGAGGTCACGGACCGATCGACCATTTTGGCTGGGCGAAAGGCCCCGGATAACCGCGCTGGATCAACCTGTGCACGACGGCACGGTCGGTATCGGACCCGCCTCCGCGAGCCTCCGCCGAGTGCGGGCCGCCGACAACAGGACCCCTACGGGGGCAGCGCTCAGCTTGGCTGGCGGACGCTGACCGCCGTCTCCAGGTCATAGTCGAAGAACACCACGCACCACTTGGCCAGCTCGCGGTGGAGCGGATGGCGTCGGGCTCGACGTTAGCGGCACCGCACTGGCGGCGCGAGGCTGGACCCGGGCGGGCGGTGAGCTGTTCGACGTGTTGGCCCAGCTCGACGCCCCACGGATGTGCTCGCTACGTTGTGACCGCCGTGCGCCGAGACGGCACGCTCAGGGGCCCGAACCTCGACTTGCTGCGCGAGGTATGCGCGGCGACCGACCGCCCGGTCATCGCCAGCGGCGGGGTCAGCAGCCTGGACGACCTGCGCGCCATCGCCGGCCTGGTTGCCGACGGCGTCGAGGGCGCCACCGTCGGCAAGGCGCTGTACGTCGGCGCGTTCACGCTGCCCGAAGCGCTCGCCGCCGCTCGAGGAAGCCCGGTCCGGGCCTGCGCAACTCCGCTGGTTGAGGAGTGACCCGGTGACGACCGGGGTTACTCACGGGATGAAGAAGACGTCGGGCCAGAGGGCCGAGGCAGCCTCGATGACCGTCGCTCCCCGCTCGGCCAACTGGTGAAGATGACGTTCGGCGGCGATTCTTGCCGCTAGCTGCAAAATGCTGCGCAGAGAGATTGCCGTGGGCTTCAAGGACGTGATCGGGCCTATGGTCGGCCAGCCAGCTGAGATGAAGTACGTGGGCGAAGGGGCTCTGTTGCGTTGGCGGTCGCTTCGCCGCGGTGAGCTCCGGGTCCACCCCGGGAAGTCAGATGGCTCGGGCGAGTTCGCCGGAGGCGGCTGCGACGCGGAGACGGCTGTGTCGGGCTTCGAGCCCGAGTTCATGGTGGCCGCGCCGCAGGTTCTGGATGAAGGCATGACCTCCGATGATTGTCCTCGCTGACCGAAAAGTCTTCAGGCCGCGGATCGGCCGCAGGCGAGCCTTGAGTTTCCCATGGTCACATTCCATCCGGTTGTTCGCGTACTGCTCGGTGTCATGCACAGCCGCCGGTAGGAGCTCAGCGATGACCGCAGCAAGCGCCGGTGCGCGGTCGGTAGTGACCTCCTCCGGGTCTTCCTGGACCGCCAGCATCCGGACAAAGAACCTTCGTGCAGCGGCGATATCCCGCCGGACCGACACGACAACGTCGATCACCTGGCCGTGCTCATCGACCGCCCGGTACACGTATCGCCACACCCCAGCGACTTTCACATACGTCTCGTCGACAAACCAGCGGACACCGGCTGTGTGTCGGCACGGGCCGGCGGCCTCGACGGCCAGAGGGGTGAAGTGGCGGACCCAACGGTACAGCGTGACATGGTCGACCTCGATTCCACGCTCGCCCAGCAGCTCCTCGAGATCTCGGTACGACAGCCCGAAGCGCAGATACCAGCGGACCGCCAGCAAGATCACATCAGACGGGAACCTGTACCCCGCGAAGGCCGATCTTTCGACTTCGACCAGGTAGCAGTGACGACGGGTTCCATGCCAACAGCCTCACGCCACCCAGCCCGACCAGGCAATGCAACAGAGCCCTTCAGACCACCATCCCTGCCGGTGAGTTGGTAGGGGGCGTATGGTCGGGAGTCCTGGGTCTCGGTCTGACCTGCGAACCGGTCGACGCCGGCCGGCTGTCTTGTGATCGATCCGTCGACCGGGACCCAGGAATCATTCCCGGCATCCACCGGTGACGCCGTTCTGATCCGCCCGTCCTGGACAAGAGGTCGGGGTTCACAGGTCCGGTCGGCCAGCGGGTGCATGCCACCCCTCAACCAAGAAAGGGATGGCCTTGACCATCGTAGAGACATCTAGCGTCACCGGCGGCGTGGACACCCAACGCCGACGCGCATGTCGCCGCCGCGCTCAACCATATCGGCGGCTTGGTCGGCACCAAGAGTTTCCCGACCACTCCGGCCGGCTGCGGCCGTGTGTTGGCCTGGCTGCGTTCGTTCGGTCCGGTCGGACTCGTCGGAGTGGAGGGCACCGGCAGTTACGGCGCCGGCCTGACCCGACATTTGACCGCGGCGGGGGTGAGGGTGGTCGAGGTGGACCGCTCCGACCGCCAGGACCGTTACCGCTCAGGCAAGTCCGACCCGCTCGACGCCGAGAGCGCAGCGCGTGCCGCACTGTCGGGCAAAGCCAAAGGTGCGCGTTCTGGCTTGGCCGACGGTTGTGTCAGGCGCCTTCGGTGTCGCGGTCGACTGCAAGAACCTGGCGAAGGGGAAACATTCGCTTCCACTCGGTATCAAGAGCGTCGTGGTCCTCGAAGATGAGGTCGACCAGCTACGTGCCATTTAGGAGACAAAGGTCTTGACGTGTGCGTTCCAGATGACGCGCATCCGACGAGTAGGCGCCGAGAGTAACAAAAAGCCTAAGCTCGGACCCTCGGTGGGCGAGGGCAGCAATTAGCTCTCCACCTCAGGCGGACTTGAGTTTGCGGAAGATCAGCCTCGGACCTTTGGTCGCCCCGGCCGCCGCCACCGCCTCGGGATCCAGGTGCAACGACCGCACCGCCTCTAGGGCGAGCACATCACGGGTCCGCATCTGGTTGTACAGATGCTTCGCCATGTCCGTGCGCTTCTGGCCGAGGGTATTCGTGCCCCACTTCTTCCAGTACTTCCGGCCGATCTTGTACAAAAACATACTGGCGCCGATACCGCCGATGATCACCGCGGCCAGGCTGGCTCCGACAGGATTGGCAATCAGCACGGCTAGACCGAGGCCGAGGGTCGCCAAGGCCACGACGACGCCGAACGCCCGCTTGAAAATCTTCTCATACTTTTGCTTCATGGCATACTCCACCGCCTCGACGAGCGCTGGACTGGAACCCAGAACCTCCGCGGATGCCCTGGCCTGCTTGAGAGCCCGATAGACCCGAATCGAGCTCACCAGCGACCGAAAATCAAGGGCTGCCTTGAGGGCAGAGAAGAAAATGCCCACCACCGAAGCCACCGCGTGGAGCGCTTCGGCCGCGCCGGAGGTAAAGGAATGGGCGAACTCGTCGGGATGCTCCAACGTGGTCGAGGTCGCGCTCATCGATTCACCGGCCTTATGCACCTGCTCGACGGCCGACTGCCCGTACAAGTGGGCTGTCCCCTCCGTAACCGGATTGTCGATGAGCTCCCCCGTGTGCCCCCCCATTGGTGCGGCAATTCCGCCGACGGCCTGAGCCTGGCCGCCGCGGTCACGGCGACCTTCTGGAGTGCTGAGCTTCTCTTTTTCGCTCTTGATCGCGCCCCACGCGGCGCCGGCCCCACCAGCGATCTTCTCACCAACCCAACTCGCCCCAGCTGCGGCTTTGCTGCCTGCCCAGCGGGCTCCGGCCATGGCTTTGCTGCCTGCCCAGCGGGCTCCGGCCATGGCTTTACTGCCTGCCCAACTCGCCCCAGCTGCGGCTTTGCTGCCTGCCCAGCGGGCTCCGGCCATGGCTTTACTGCCTGCCCAGCGGGCTCCGGCCACCGCCTGACCACCCAGCCAGCGGGCCCCGCCAGCGATTCTCCTGCCCGCCCGGGACACCGCCGCCAAGGCCAGGGCCGCCCGACTGGGCTTGGCAGCCGGGGACGGGGCCACTTCCCCTTGGGCGCCCTGCAGTTCCTCGACCACTGACCGGTCTACCTCCCCACCGTCGGCGAACTCGCGGCGGGACCAATCAGCCAGAGCACCGCTTCGGCTCACGCCTAACTCATCGACCCCGGAACGTACTGCGTTCGCCTCATTGACGCCGTCCTGGACGTCGTTCTCCGTCACCCGGACGTCCTCCAGGGGAGGTAATTGGCCGACCTGCCGGGCTATCTCCTCTTCGAGGTTGGCTCCAAGCGCTTCTTCCGCCGGCGCTTCGGAAGGAGCAGCCACAGCCGATTCCCCGCCGCCGTTTCGCTGCACCGCGGCGACGGCGGCCCGATTCCCGGCCTGGCGTTGCAGCATGAGCAAGGCATGGGGCCCCCGACCAGGAGCGCGGAGCGCCGCTGTGAATGCCCGATTTCCAACCTGCTGCTGTAGGGACAGCAATGGGTGCTCGGGCGAGGCGGGCGAGGACGAGCGGCGCAGCCGTTGGTGCGGGGGCGATGCCTGACCGATCTCGTGTGACTTTCCCATGATCACTCCCAAACCGCGATCACGACGGTATCACCCCAGGCCGCTCGCCGGAGTCAGGGCCCCCCAAATCCGACATTACGGTCTACCCCGCAGCGCGGCGCCACGACCGGGCCAGCCAACCCCAGGCTCGGCAGCCCCATCACAACGCCGAGGATTGTCAGGGTGGCTGTCACCCAGATCGACAAGAAGGCGACCAAAGGTAGCGGAGAGGGAGCGAAGAGAGACTATGCGAGTGGGTGGACCGGGACGATTCCGGAGAGCGGCGTCTACGGAAGCGATCGCAACAAAATCGAACAGCATTCACGCTCGTCAGGAGTGGGTGCCTTCCGCAGTTGAGCACCCAGATTGATCAGCGCACGGTGGTGGCGAGGGCCGACAACTTCCGCATGTTGAGAAGGTATGACCGTCAGAATCAACCTATACGCAAGTCAAGGTCGACAGTTCTCCTCGATCGGGCCCGCGCTGGGGTTCCAGCGCAAGGTAGTGGCGGAGCGCTTGGGAATCGTGCCCGACGAGATAGACGGTGGGCACCTGCCCGCCCTCGGCCGTCCCCACGAGCTAGTACAACGGCTGGAGGCTTACCGCGGTAAAGAGCGCTAGGGGCGCTAGAAACGACGACGTCTGGATGTCCGCCGAAGAAGTCGACCGCTACCCGTGTCGACTTCGGCGTCCTCTTACAGGATGGCCAGGACCGGCGGCTTCGCCGCGTTTCTCGAAGGGGCTCCAAGTATGGGTGAGGCGGGCAGCTCACCCCCCGGCCCGGCCAGGGCGGCGGCGAGGAGCGCGCCGCCGCGGCGCCGGCAGAGGCTCACCGATAGCGCCACGCCGCCTCCGACCCAGCACCAGCCCGCTATCTGGTGAGCGCCCAGGTACACGGGTAGGGACACCGTGGTGAGCAGGGTCAGGGTAGTCGCCCCGCTGGCCAGATACGTCACCATCCAGATCAGGGACAATCCCCGGATGAGCGCCCGTCGGGCCGCGAGGTCGTCAGCTAAGTGCGGTACCAGATCCCGAGCCAAGCGCACGATCAGCGGCTCGCTCATCCACATCGTGGCCACGAACATCAACCCGAACCCTGCCGTCTCCGCCACCGGGATGGCGAAGTACATCATGGAGTGCCCAGACACGACCGCCGAAACCGCCCGCACGGTCACCATGAAGACGGTCATTAGCAGCATCCCCGACACCCGCCGGCGTCGACCGTACTGAAAGGCGGCAAGCCCGTAGGCGTAAAGGACCGACACCCCGATGGCCCACACGATCGAGCCGGCCGCCAGGGTCACGTAGAAGAGAGCCATCGGGATCAGGGTGGCCACTGCAATGCTGGGAAAGGCGCCCCGAAGCAGAGCCCTACCCGCGAAAAGACTACCCCCGAGCAAGTCACGGCCACCCAGCCCCAGATAAGCCAATGCACCGTGGTTGCCACACGGCTCGCTCGGCACGCTGAAAATCTCGGGTTGTACTGCCTCACAGCCCGAGACACTCATGATCCCGTCAGCCGTTCTGCTGAAGACCGAACCACGAGGTGACCCCGCGACTATCGCCCTCGGTCCAGACCGTCATGTGCGAATCGTTCCACGCCGCGACTCGACAGGTTGCCTTCGTAGGTGTCGCCCATTCCCTTCAGACCTCCCGTTCCGTCCCAACGACGAGGGACGCCACCGGGGTCTTGGGCGACGATCTGGCAACAGCTACGCGCGCAACTGTCAGCCGTGGGGGTGACAGCGAGCATACACCCCCGACAACCAGCCTACGAGGCTGCCGGCAGATTGTGATGGCGTGACACCGAGGAGACGGGGTTCACCCGGTTTGGCCGCCGGGGTTGGGCAGTGGCCTGCCACCCGGGCAGGTCCCAGCGGCAGCCTCAATACGGAGCCCAGGCGACGACCAGGACCTTCTGGTTGCGCAAGGACGCGATCCGGACCGGGTTCCCGTCGAGGTCGGGCAAGACGAAGTCCGACGCGTCGGCCGTGGCCAGGGCTCGTCCCCCCAGGGTCTCGGGCCCTACCGCGAACAGGCCGAGGCTGGGTTCGGCCACCACCGCCATACCGAGCTTGTGGGCAGCGGCCATGAGGTCGAACCCGCCGTCCGGAAGAGGCACGCAGACTTCGGCTTTGCACGCCCCTTCAGGCTTGATTTCCCACCCGGTGGCGTTGCTCGAACTCCTCGGCCCCGATATCGAGTCGGTCGACAATCACCTGACCATCGTACGCGACATCCGACCCGCGCTGCGAACGCTCGGCGAGCTGTACGCCATCGTCGGCGCTGAGCGAGATGCGCTCGGCGCCCGGCTCACGATCAGGGGATTTCAAGCGATCAGGGGATTTCAAGCTCCTACTTCTCGAGCTTGAACGAGCGGTACATATCCCCGTTTCCGAAAAGCAATGTTCGAAAGATCATGGCGTGCGGGAACCCATGTTCAGTTCCGATGACATCTTCGACGGTGTTCGACAGAATAATCGATGCCGTGATGAGGGTCTGCAAGTCGCTCCCGGCGAGGGCGTCTGCATCTGTCCAGACGAGCGCCACTCGGTCCTCGGCGATGCCTGCCAGCATCCCCCACAACACGTCTGCGAACGCATCCCAGTTATGAGCGCGAAGACCTTCCGGTAGCGGCAGCTGGGCGTTGACCTGCTCGAGTAGCGATGCTTTGTCGACAACGTTCGTTCCGTCGAGTACCAGAGTGCGCCACCCGGCCTCCTCTAGGGCAGCTCGTACGGACGCTAGATCTGACTCCCTAAGGCAACTGACGACGTCGAGGCTCTCGAGCGTGTGGCTATTCATGACCCCTAGATTATGAGCAGAACGAAGGCGCCCTTTTTCTTCGTTTCCTCGTAATGGGTGCCCGTGTAATAGTAACGACCTGTGTTGGTTTCCTTGACGATTCGCCGGGTACCCCAACCGGACTCGCTCGCTCGCGGCCGGACGTAATACTCGAGATAGTTCCCCGCTGGCAGGAATCTCTCGTTGTTGTGATGGGCCGCGCCCCACTTGCCGCCATTACCCCTCCACGTGCCTAAACCCTTGATCCCGTCGGTACACTCCTTCACGGCAGCCTCGTCTGCCCCCATGCCGGTTAGCGCTTTTTCGTCTATCTCGTCGTTATCAAGGGATACCCTCCCATTCGCCTGAAGCATCGCCCAACGTGCCTCCGAGCGAATTCTCTCGACGGTTTTAACAACCTGGTTAGCATCCGCGACCAGTTCGTCGATTGTCGCCTTGCTGTTTCTCAGCTTGGTGTGCTGGGCCCAAGCTGCCTTGACGTCGTCGACTTTGACGGTCGGGAACGGTGTCGCTTCTGCGACCGCCGCGTCGTAGATGTTCTGCATCCTCACGTAGCCGACGTCGTAGTCCTTCCTAAGTTGGACCTGCCTCTGGAGTTCCGCCTGCCGTCGCTTCTCCTCGGCGGCCGCCTTTTCCTCAGCTTCCTCGCGCAGTTTCAGCTCTCGGGCCTTCTGTTGCTCCTTCTCTAGCTTTTCCCTATTGCGTTGGGCTTGCGATTTCGGTTTGTTCGCTTCGCGCTTGGCCTGCTTGCGTGCCTCGGCCGATTCTCTCTCCTTGCGAACTCGTTCCTGGGTCTCTGCCTCTTTCGCTTTCTTGGCCTCGGCGGCCTTGCGTTGCGCCTCCGCCTGTTTAGCCAGATTCTCTTGTTTTTTCTTTTCCTTGTCCTCACGGGCCGTCTGCTGGCGCTCTTCCTCCTGGCGTGCCCTCTCCTTCTTGGCCGCCTCCTTCGCCTCCCTGGCCTTCTTCTCCTCCTCCAATTGCCGTTGGCGGATGTCCTCCCGCTCGGCCCGCCTTTCAGCTTCGGCCTGGCGTGCCATCTCCTCTTCGGGTGAGGCCGCCTCCGCCGACTTTCTCCTCTTCCTCTTCTTCTTGGTACCAGCCTCGACCGTATCGTCGCCAGGAACCGACTCTTCCGGTTCCTCATCGACTTTCGGCGTCTCAACCTTTGGTTCTTCGACCGTGGACTCGGGGGGAGTGACGTTCTCCTCGGCCGTATTCGATTCGGGCTCCGCGGGCTTGCTTTCAGACCTACGAGCCTGGCGTTCGGCCTCGATCTGGTCCCACGGGACATGGGTCAACATCAGTGGCGCCGTGTACGTCAACAACAGCGGCGCCGTGTACGTCAACAACAGCGGCCTAGCATTCTGAACCGACGAAGACGACCCTGTCTTGCCTTCCTTCCCGTCTCCACCAAGACGTTGGACCCTCAGCGGCCAGACGGCAGACCTGGAATGCCCGCGAAGCGCTCGGGTTACTGCGGCGTTTCCGGCCAAACGCTGAAGGCTGAGTATTCCACTCTCATCGAGAACCGCCGGGAATGTCAGCTCTGAGCGAGCAGGATGCCGTCGTTGGGAATCGGCCTGCCGCGAAAGGTGTGCCTCCCGTTCGAGATGGAATCGTGGCATGGACGAGCCTCCCGTCGGGCCCACCGGGGAGCACCACGTTAGGTGCTCCTCAGATCTCGGGTCGACCTGTAGGGACATAGATGAGGGAAAGATCGAGTGCCCGTTCAGGCAACGATTGAAAGTAGTGTCCACCAACGTTCGCAACTACCGAGCCGCTGAAGGCGCCGTGCCATTTTTGCCCCTGGAGATCTGCAGAAAGGCTTCGCTCACAGCTACGAGGCGGCGGGGTGGGCCGGGTTGTGGTCGCCGGGGAACATGGGGCTGGCCCAGCCGAGCTTCCAACTGACTATGTCCAAAGAGGCCGCCGTCACCACTGCGGCGGCGATGGCGACCCAGAAGTCAACGTAGGTGCTCAGCAGCCAGAAGATGGACGCCGATGCGATCACCGCGCCCAGCCCCCAGTGTGCCTGGCGGAAGATGGCGGCCCGTTCACCGGCCATCATGTCGGCCGTCGCTC
This sequence comes from uncultured Actinomycetota bacterium, assembly GCA_963783945.1. Lineage (GTDB taxonomy): Bacteria > Actinomycetota > Acidimicrobiia > Acidimicrobiales > Palsa-688 > CAWAPS01. The sequence goes on along the minus strand of CAWAPS010000001.1, from coordinate 13,026 downwards.
CACCCATGGTCCCGGTCACGACTCCGAGGAGTATGGCGGCATCACCCGGTGCTCGGTATTCGAGGCCCTTTTGTACCCCGATGGTAACGAGGAGCCCCACGGCGACGCCCGGGCCAAGAGGTACGAGAGATGTCGTCGAACGAGCCGAGGGGCAAGGAACCCCCCGGCTAATGCCGCCGCCAGCACCGCTGGTATGTAGTACCAGTTCTCGATCGCGGCCGCTTCCAACCCGAGCAAGAAATCACGGACCATGCCGCCAGCGAGGCCGGAAATGACCCCAGCGGCGAGCACTGCCAGGAGCGGTAGCCGGCGGTTCCGACCGGCAGCCGCGCCAAAGGCGGCGGCAACTGTCATGGCGCAAACGGTTCTGTTGCGTTGCTCGATGGCTCCTTTCGCGGCGAGGCTGTTGGGATGAAGCGTCGCCGATCCTGCCCTCCGGTCCAGTTCAGGGCGTCGGCGTTCGCCGGCTACCGGTTCCCTGCTGACGTGATCCTGCTGGCCGTGCGCTGGTATCTGCGATTCGGCCTGTCGTACCGGGACCTGGAAGAGATCCTGGCCGAACGTGGGATCGACGTGGATCACGTCACCTTGTATCGGTGGGTACAACACTTCACGCCGCTGTTAGCCGACGCGGCCCGGCCGCGCCGACACGCAGTGGGCGGTCGTTGGTTCGTCGATGAAACCTATGTGAAGATCGCCCGTGCCTGGCGCTACGTCTACCGGGCCGTCGACGAGCATGGCCAGGTCGTCGACGTATACGTCTCCAAGCGACGCAACATCGCCGCGGCCCGACAGTTCTTCACCGCAGCCCTGACCGCTCATGAGCAGCCCGACGAGGTGGCGACCGACTTGTCCCCAGCCCTCGCCCACATCATCGCGGAGCTGCTTCCCACGGCGTTCCACCACACCGAGCAGTACGCCAACAACAGGGTCGAGTGCGACCACGGCCGTCTCAAAGCGAGACTACGGCCCATGTGTGGACTTAAAACCGACCGGACCGCGAGGGTGATTATTGGGGGTCATGCATTCATCCAGAACCTCCGTCGCGGGCACTATGAACTCGGCGTCCAGGCGCGAAACCGGCATCTTCTGGTCGCAGCGGCGTTCGACGAACTTGGCGGAGCCATCTGATCCAGCGCCCCCAACCCAACTTCGCCCCGCGCCCAGAGCACTCACAACGCAACAGTGCCTCAAGTATTCATACCCTTCAGGCAGCAGTCATGAACGGGCAGTGACGGCGACGTCAGCGGTCTTGGCTAGGCTGCCGTGGCGAGGCGGCGGCTGCGGATGCCCCGGCAACATAGCCGAACACGAGGGCGGGCCCGATCGTTCCCCCCGGCCCCCAGTACGCCTGGCCGGCAGGAGAAGCAACGCAGTTGCCGGCTCCGTACAGCCCTGGCACAGGTGAGCCATCCGACTTCACCACTCGGGCCCGCTCGTCAATGACGGGGCCACCTTTGGTGTCCAAGGCACCCGGTCCGAGGATCACTGCATAATACGGCCCGTGCTCGAGGAAGGGATGCATCGATCCTGAGGGAAGTCCGGATCGGGCCCGCCCAGCCCATCTTTTCTCGAGAGGCGTCTCACCTCGATGGAAGTCCTCGTCGATGCCAGCACGGGCCATGTTGTTAAAGCGCTCGATGGTGTCGGCCAACCCATCGCCGAAGGTGGGCGCGAGGGCAAAACCGTTAGTGGTCGTGCGCAAGCCATCGAGGCGGGTCTCGATAGCGGACACGAGCTCCTTCCATGTATCAGCCGTGATCACGAAGTCGCAGTCCTCGCCCGGCGCGGGAACCGGGTAGCGGAGATGGGGGTTCGGGGCGGGTTCTTGGGCGACGGCGTCGTCCCAGATCATGATCAAAATATGATTCATGTACTCGCCGCGGACCGGATCCCAATCAAAATGAACCTGAGTCCGCTCGTTGTAGGGAACCTTCTCGTTGACGACGCGGCGGCCGTATCGGTTAACGATAACCATGCTGTCGCCGTAGGGCGACGTGACGCCCCTGATGGTTTCCGGGTTACGCGCTACGAGGTCGACCACGACCTGCATCCACCATGCGTGGCTCATGTTCCCGAGTTGGGCACCAGCCTCGATGCCGATGTCGACGAAGTCGCCGGTGCTGCCCGCCGCCGCAGGGCCGCCCAAGACCGGTCCCCGCAAGTACTCGTAGGTCAACTTACGGTTGTGTAGGAATCCGCCGGAGCAGAAAACCACACCCCGGCGGCCGCCGATCAGTTCCGTTCGCCGGCCGACCCTCACCTCCAAGCCGACGACCTCGTCGTCGAGGTTGCGCACGACGTGTACCGCTCGATTCCCGACAAGGACGACGACACCGAGAGCAGTTGCGGCCTCGTACATGCGGTCCACAAGGAGCTGCCCGCCTCTTGGTCCGGCCGACCATTCGGACGGCAGGTTCGGGTAAAGGAGGCGTCCCACCGGCGCGGTGTCCTCAGGAAGGGCAGCGAAGTAGTCGGGAGAATCCATGAGCGCGACGTCCAAAGCGCCCAGGGAAGTCAAGCGCTCGACCACGCCAGAGGCGTCGTCGAAGAAGGTTTCCAGTAAGCGGAACTTCTCTTCTGGCAGCCCGAGGGCCGGGTCATCGGGTGCGTAGCGGGTGGGGTGGGCCACGCGGGCGAGGTACCGCAATCCGGATTCCCGGTCATCGACGAAACCAGCTTCCCGCATGTACGGGTTGTTGGGGATCCACATGGCGCCGCTGGATTTGGCGGTCGTGCCGCCGATCAAGGGCTGGCGTTCGAGGACGATCACCGAGACTCCCGCGTCGGCCGCTGCTATCGCAGCGGCGAATCCGGCCACCCCACTACCGACAACGACGACATCGGCCACTCGGTCCCACTCGTCCCCCCAGGACTCTTCGACGTCTGTCACAGTTCTGCCTCGCCGTCAATTGTTGCGCTCAGCGGGTGGTCGAGCGGTGGGCCACGAAGTGGGCCGCCCAGTCCACCAGGCTGACGTGAATGTGGTAGCCGGTCTCGTCGTCAACCGGTTTCTCAGTGTCGATCGATGACACCCCCGAGAAGCGCTGCACCCACCGGCAGACGGCGACAGGGTCGACGACGACATCCCGCTCAGAGAATAGCTCCTCGACATCACGGTAGAAAGGCCAAAGTTGGGGTCGGACCCGGGGCGACCTCGGAATTCACCGGCGATCTCCCGACCCTCCGGTCCCACTGCTGCCAGACAACTACCCTCCCTCGCCGTATGGCCGGCTTTCCCGCCGTCGGACTACTACGACGACACCGTCCGGTCCCCGACCGCACAACTGACGGCGCGCCTACCTGCCGGCGGCCTGGCCGGCCGGAGGAGAGGGCAGCCCGGGGACCGTTCCCCCGTCCATTGCCAACCGCTCGACGGGTAAGGCGCCCAGCTTTCCCGTGCAGAACCGCCATGGGCACGCCGTGCAATGGGTGATTCCCCCCAGATTCTCAGCCGCTCGAATAGCCCCGTGGCCGTCCTACTCGATCGGTTCGTTACCAAGCAGACTCGTCCGAATCATCTCTCGCCCTGAATGGTCATCGTAGCGTTCCACCCGGTGGAGCACGCCGCGGTTGTCCCAGATGACCGTGTCACCGACTGACCATCCATGCCGGTACACACGCTCCGTAGTGGTAGACCGGTCCAGGAGGTCGTCCAACAACACCCGCCCCGCATCTTTGTCCATCCCGACCACGTGGTCAGTCGTCGACCCGATCACCAGCGAGCGCCGACCGGAGCGGTGGCGCCAGACCAGCGGTTGCTCACGGGGCCTTCTTTCGGCCCAGAGCGCCTCCTGTTCGGGTGTCGGGTGCGGTGTCACCCGACGCGCGATGGCAGCACCCGTGTGAACCACGCGAAGCCTTCCCAAACTTTCCTTGTCGCCGGGCGTCAGGGCCTCGTACGCCCCGTAGGTGCTGGCGAACTCCGTCTGGCCTCCCCGATCAGCGAGCGCAACCGCGGTAATGACCGTCGCCGATTGAGGATACCGGCCCTCCGGCAAAGTCACCCCGTCGATGTGCCACTCGAACGTTCCCCGCAGGTACAGCGCTGACGGACTCTTGGTCGGGTCCAGCGAAACCCGCATAATCCCCACCTCCTGCCCGACCTCGAAGTCCACCTCCCCGAGTCGCTGGCACACCGCGACCTGCGTCTTCGGGTCGGGGCTGAGCTTCGGAAACACCAGCACACCGTGTTTCTCGAGCGCCGCCAGGATCTGCCCCGGTAGAGAATCGTCGCTCAGCAGGCGGTCGACATCCACACCTACTACCTCAGCCCCGACGTGTTTCGTCAGCCTCTCTGTCATCAGAGCAGACACTTGCATTCCCGATTCGTCAGTTGCTGCCGCGAAAACCTAGACGCACAAGCTCCACCAGTCACAGATTGCCTCCCAATTGTACAAGGCTTCTTTGGTCCACGACCCTGTAGTGAAGAAATAGTCATCACCTCAACATTTGAGGATGAGATGTTTCAGATGAGTCATGCGGCGACCTCCGTTTCGTGTCGACCGCGGCGATAGTCCGCCGGGCGGTTTGCTGGGCCGATTTTGGCACAACGTTGAGCACGTAGGCCACGTGCACGGGGCATCGAGCCTCCACGATATCGGAGCCACACGTACGCGGCTCCGCCCCACAAACGCCATGACCCATCGCCGACGGCGCCGGCGACGGTCGGGCGCGCCTAACGTCCCGAGATCCGAGGCCCGACTCGCGAAAAACCGCCCATCTGTTCTCGAGCCAGTCACTTCGAGATCCACTTCGTGGAGCATCTAAGCCGTCTCTTGTGGCCAGGTTCCCGACATACCGGGCCCCCCGTCGGCTGTTTCGACAGCGAGCGACTTCGAATGAGGCATTGCGGCGGGGAATCAGCAGTGCTGTCCTCTTCCTTATCCGAACGCCGCCTGGATCAGGCCGTGCTGCGCTGGTCGATGTCATTCGCCGAACGCCCCAAGTCGGACTCGCACTCCACGACAGTAACGACACGCATCTTCGGGCGATCAAACATCTGCTGTTCGCGCGGCAGAACTTCTTCCGGCATTTTGTGGTTGGCTGTTCGTTCTACCGCAGCCTCATAGGTCGCCCGATCTTCGTACCAGAGCTCAGTGATCACATCGAACTCCAGTTCGGTCACGTCCTGAGCATGCGGGGCGCCCATGAGAGTCGTATAGCGGCGGAAGTACCGGCAGGCTCCCTTCATGAGAGGTGCACAGAACGGCGCATGCACCGTCTCGTACGTATCCCTGAACTCCTCCACAGACATGGAGGGGTTTCTCTTCAGAAATAGAAGGATCTTGTAGATTGGCTGCTCCAACAGTTTCTTCCTCCCGTCATGACGGCTCGTTCAGCGCGCCGATAGGCCCGGGTTTTCTGGCCGCAACTTTACCCTGAGCGAGTTTTGTACGAATGCGATACATGTGTATTGACCGACGACTACCAGGATCTCGATCAGCTCTTTCTCATTGAAGGATTGAGCCAGAACGCGCCACGTCTCATCCGAGATAATCGCACTCTCATGGAGTTCCTCGACGGCGCGAAGAAGTGTCCGTTCGTGGTCGCTCCAGCCGGGTGCGACCGATCCGGCCGTGACCCGATCGATCTCTTCGCTCGTCAACCCAGCGGCTCGCTTGCCGATGGCTACGTGCTCTCCCCATTCGAACGGGGCCTGACAAATCCAGGCATTACGTAGAATGACGAGTTCGCGATCACGCGCTGCGAGGAAACCGCTCATCAACTGGCGCGCCAGCCTGGCATAGGAAGAATAAAGGTTGGGATGGCGCAGCATGGTCGCAACCGAGTCCGGCACGCTATCCGTGGGAGGCACGCCCATGGCCGTACGCATTTCCGTCAGAATGTCGATGGCCTCGGGGCCGAACTCGTCCGGATGTAGAGGGGCAATACGCTGGGCGCCGACGGTCGCCTCGTCACGTGAACTCGCCTTGATGGCGTCGTGCGGGGCTGACGTGCCTTTGTTTTCGTGGCGACTGTCACTAATCGGCAGGTTCAATCCTTTCCCACGGAGAGACGTTGCTGCGCGTGCGCCCTTCCGGCCTGGTGACGCACCTCGAAATCCGCTGTCCACCGTTCGCTGGCAACCATTTCCAGGATCTCCTCAGTATAGGTAGCGGCCGCCGTTGACGCTGATCGTCTGGCCCGTGACATAGCTGGCCGCGTCTGATACGAGATAGGAACAGGCTGCGGCGACATCCTCCGGTCTGCCTGCGCGTCTCATCGGAGCGACTGCTGCGAGCGCTTCCGTCTCCTCGGGTGACCTGCCGCTCATCGGGGTGTCGATGAAGCCCGGCGGGATGTGGTTGACGGTAATTCCCTTGTCGACGTACTCCATCGCGAGGGCCTTCGTCAGGCCAATGAGCCCGCCCTTCGATGCTGCATAATGCGCCATCCTCTTCGCGCCGCCCTGGGCGGAAGATGATGAGATATTAACGATCCTCCCCCACCCCTGCTCAAGCAGATCGGGGATGACGGCCTGGGTGCAAATGAACGGGCCTCGCAGGTTGATGCGGAGTATCCGGTCCAGTGTGTCCGCCCCTATTTCTGGAAACGAGCAGACGTCAGCCACGGCAGCGTTGTTGACGAGGATGGATACTGGCCCAAATCCAGCTCGGGTCTGGGCCAAGGCGCGCGCAATATCTTCCTGCTCTGACGCATCGCCGACGCAGGCGATCGCTCGACCGCCGTCGCGCGCGACCAGAGCAACGGTTTCCTCCGCGCCCGCGGGATCCAGATCCCAGACCGCGACCGCGGCGCCATCCTTTGCTAGCTGCAAGGCGATGCCGCGCCCTATCCCTCGTCCGGCGCCGGTCACTACAGCAACTCTACCGCTGATAGACATTCAAATACCCATCCTGCTGGGACGCTCCGGGCGTCAGGGTTCACCTTGTTGCAGTTTATCTTCTAAATACGAACGCCTCTTCGCCGACCAAAGTGCCCCGATGCAGCAACCTGCCGCATATGGCTCCGCGCCGGGAGTGACGCCGGATACATCGGTCCCGAGGGGAGTCCGCATCGGGCCCGCCGAGCCCGTTTTTCTCGAGGGGGGCGTCTCATCTCGGTGGAAGTCCTCGTCGATGCCATCATGGGCAATGTTGGTCAAGCCCTCGATCGTGTCGGCCAACCCAACCGCGAAGGTGGCCTCGAGGGGAAACCGGCAGCGATCGTGCGCAAGGCATCGAGTCGAGTCTGGATAGCGATCACGAGCTCCTCCCATGTATCAGCTGTGATCACCAAGTCGTAGCCCTCGCCAGGAACGGGAACCGGGTAGCGGAGATGCGGGGATCGGGGCGGCTACTTGGGCGACGGGGTCGTCCCAGATCACAAGAGAAATATCATTCGCACCTCAGGCCCTTAGCTCCGGTGCGACAGCACCCAGCTTCGGCGCATCCAGGGTCGCTCCTCCAGCCAGTGTTCCGGATCTCAAGAAAAGCCATTGCAGCAGGTGCCTGTGGAGCGCGGAATGACGGGGCGAACGGTCGCGGCGATATCCGTGAGCGCGCTCCGAACCGGCGATAGGCGCCTCTGTCGCAGCACTGTGATGCCGTCGCGTTCGGACGCCCGCTTTTGCTCCGGTACCTGCCGGGTCGCGGCCCTTCGGGCTCGCCGTCGGCGTGACCGCGATTGACGGACTGATTCGCTGTACTACCCCCCAAAGCCACAATCCGCCACGAAGGGTGGGCCGTGACCACATCTTCACCATCAACACACAATCGGACCGTAGGATCCTCGATGAAGGTAACACGTCACCCAGGGGCTGGCATGGGGTCAATGGGCTGTCCGTGTACTACCCAGACATCCCTTTGCAGCCCTGAGGTATTCCAGGCTTGAAAGTTCAATGTCAGTGACCGGGACATGGATGTCCAGCCGGAAAATTACTCGCTTGACAGGTCGGCGCCCACAATGTAAGTAAGGCCTCCCACAGAAAGTGAATGGCCCCGCACCGCGGAGACGGTCGGGGCCATGGTCGACACCTTGTAGGGAGGTCCGACGTGAAAAACGATACAGGACCAGCTAGAGATCCCGCCAGCACCCTGCGGTTGATGGTGGCGAACCCCGAGAAACTGCCGCCCGCTACGCCGGACGACCTTCTCGACGCCCTGTACCTGGCCCTCCACGAACTCGGCCGCCTCAACCTGGAGGTGCCCTACCAGACCGGCGACTCGCCCGACATACTCGGCGGCAACGTCATCCGCGATCGCATCAACTTCATCGTGGACCACATCCATGACACCATCGATCTGCTCGACGACCTGTACCCCCTGGGTGCGGTCCATACGGCGACGGGGAGGAGCCAATCTGATGGCGCTGGAGTTCGGGCTGGATCACTGGATCGAGCACTGCAGGGTAGCCAGGGCCGGTGGACCATGGCTGCGACGGGAGGATCCCGACCCATGCGATCCCGATGGACTGGTCCGCCACCTCTACGAGGCGCACGAAATCACCGTGACGGAACTCGATGATAGGGATGTTCCGTTCATGTGGCCCCTCTTTCATATCTTTGACCGACACCAGTTGTCCGCACACGACGAGGCCCACGGTGGCGAGGACGTTCTTGGCCTGTGCATCTTTTTTGATCGCAAACTGGACAGGTACCGCGAAGAGCAGCGTCGATCCAAGCTCAGCAAAGTGGACCGCCAGGCCGAGGACTGGGCCAGGTACCGGCGTGAGGCCGAGGACGCTCTCAGTCCTGCGGCCCGGCGTTGCCCGGAGGAGGTCCGGGCCTCCGGCGGGACGAAGACCTATACCGGCGGCGAGGACTTCGAGGCAGTCCGCTGGCTAGAACTTAGACAGACGATGTGGTACAAGGACGGACCACGCGACTACCAGCCAGGAGAGCCAAAGTGTCTGGTCGAGGTCTCTTGGGCGGAGGACTCAGTCACGGTGAAGGCGCTGTAGCGGAAAGGAGGGAACCATGCTCTGGCTGCCTGCATCCCGATACGTCTCGGTCCCTCGGAACAGGCTGCTGCGGGCCTGGTCACCTGGGCGGACACCCTTGAGGGCGGTGGGTGGCCAGATGCGGTGTGCAGTGTCGGTGACCTGCGCCCTGGCGGTGATCTTGGGAGCGGCCGCTTGTGGCGCGCCGGAGTTCGTACGTCGGGTCGCACCGCCTGGCACGCCAAGGAAGTGGTCAGGTCCATATATGATCATTTCGATCTCGGCGTGGCGCTCGACTTCGTCACCCGCCTCGGGCACGACCTGCAAGCCCGGTCCCGCCGGATCGAGGTCAACTCGCTCGGGCGCACCCTGATCCGCTGACGACTCCAGATCGCCGCCTGGCACCAAGCCCATCACACCAACGCCGCCACCGAGGCGGCCAACAACCTGATCAAAGCGGATCAACGGAACTGCCTTCGGCTTCACCAACTTCCGCAGCTTCAGAGTTCGCGGTACTCCTCTACGTCGGCCGACCCAACTGGGACCTACTCCCCAACTCACACCCCGCTCAAACGCGAAGAGCCACATAACGACGGCCGTCGATAGGTGGGCGGGATGCGTAACCCGCGCCAGATATCCGGCGTTCGGATCGCTCTTGCTGAAAGGGTGACCGTCCCAGTTCTGCCCGTCGACACAGCTCACGGTAGTGGCGAAGGCCGACAACTTCCGCATGTTGAAAGGGCGTGACCGTCAGAATCAACTTATACCCAAGTCACGGCCCCACATAGGACCCGGCCGAGGACTCAGCATCTCGGGCTCTCCACTGCTTGGCCGGCGTGGCCTGAAGTTGCCACCGACAGCTAACTCGTCATTCAAAGTAGCTGTGAGGGACAGACAGTGCGGGTGACCGGCGGCACGCACCGGTCGATCCGACGGGTGGTAAGCCCAACGGCTCGATCCGCTCCGACTCGCTATTTGGGGGCGCTTGACACGCACGCAGCGGGGCCTGCGATCTCGTGCAGGACCCATCCCACAGACTCGGCGGTAGGTGGCGTTCAACTTTCGGTTACTGGGCGAGCTGCCGGTCGCATTATTGGGATGGTCGGCGGCTCCCGTTGGGACCAAGCGGGTCACCAGCCGAGCATCGGGCACGATATCGTCGATGACCGGGAGTGGCGGCGCTGCGTGAGGGCTTGGATGGAAAAGCAAGCGACGGCCGGGACAGGGCCCTCGACCCGGCGTACCGGGGCCGGACGGTGTCGGTGTTCGCCGCCCACGTCCTGGGCGACGGCGGTAGGCCTGACTTCCAAGCGAAGAGGTCGGGCAACACGTCGCTCGACGCCCCAGGGCCTAACAGGGGTTCAAGGCTACGAGCCAGCGCCGTACTGCCTGTTCTGCCCGGTCAGTCCACTTGATTGGCTTGGCAGAAACGACGCACCTCGGCGCTGAACCGCTCAGGCTCCTCCATGTTGCTGACATGTCCAGCCTCGGGGATCAAGGCCAGGTCGGCGCCAGGGATGAAGCCGGCCAACCGCTCTGCCGTATCGAGGGGGGATCGGCGGTCCGCCTCCCCCCACAGGAGCAGAACAGGTACCGCAATCTGGTCCAGAATGACGGTGGTGTCGGCCTCGGCCAGCGACTTGGCCATCAGCCGAAACCCGGCAGGATGGAAGGCCGAGACCATGTTCGCCGTTTCTTGAATCAGAGCCACGCTGGCGTCGTGGAAGAACTCGGCCGGCACCCACTTGGCGACGAACTGGTCCGGAGGCAGATACGACTCTTGTTCGCAGCGCTTCAGCCGTTCCCGGGCCACCTCCGGTCCGAACGATCCCAACCAGCCGGCGTTGGTATCGGCCAGGATCAGGCGCAGTACCCGGGAGGGATATAGCCGGTAGAACTCCTGGGCCAGTAGGCCGCCCCAGGACAATCCGACAAGGTTGGCCTCCCCTACACCGACTGCTTCTAGGAAGTATGATGAGGCAGTCGGCCCAGTCGGTGAGAGTGAACGTATGGGGCGGATCGGAGGATTCCCCGCTCCCGGGGGCATCCCAGGCGATCAGCCGGAAGTCCTCTGCCAGGTCCTCAAGCTGGCGCCGCCAGGCCCGGGAGTCACAAAGAAAGCCGTGGAGAAGCACCAGCGGCGCTCCCTCGCCGACTGAGCGGAAGGCGACCGTTAAGTCACCGACTTGGACGCGCCTGGCGGGTTCGATGGACGTCAACGCTATCCCACCCCACAACCCGCCTCGGGGTTCCGTACACACATATCTCTTTGGAGACTTAGGGGCACTTCAGCGGCAGGTTCGACGTCGGTCCGCGGCACCCATCTCGTTAGCACGGGTAAGGAGGTAGCCGTCGGTGTGCGGCCGCCGCCTGAGCCGGAGCGCCAGCCAGATCCGACAAGAGTGTGAGCGGGGATCTCGGTTCCCCGACCGCGGGTCAGTTACGGCCGCTACCCTCGAGTGCGCCCGTCGCTCGGGCACCTCGAACGCTTCGCCAACGTAGACAGTCTCGTGCACGATCTTGCCCTTCCTGATCTGAGAACGTCCACCCCATAGCCCGGACGCCGCCGTATAACTGACAGTCATCTCCGCGACCCAGATGTCCCCCGCGCCTCTAATACGCGGTGTTATCCGTCACCGCTCCCGGATAGCGACTACGCCACTGGCGGATCTCACAACCAACTTGACTGCTATCGCGACCAATTCAGCAACATGGGGTGTCCACTCCGACGTAGTGTCCGCGGCCCGTCGATCGTCGAGAACATCCGCCTCACGGCCGGCGTTTTGGGATGGGTCGGTGTGGGGGGGACTGGGATGTTATGGGCCACGATAGGTGACACTCTCGCAACGTCGTGGCCAGGACGAACGAGGCCCCGATCTTCGTTACCTCTGGACGCATCGATCTGGCCGGGCGGTTGGCCGTCGGTCGGGACGACACGCTAGTAGCCACACCTGCAAGTGGCGGCGATTGCGGCTTCCCACGGCATGGTCTTCCCGATCCCCGCTCGGCCCACGACGCCAAAGGTGGCCGGATCTTCCTCGAGGCTGTCGAGAAAGGCCGCCACCACGTCTATCTCGACGCCCCGACCCACTACCTCGCCCCTCACCGGGCGATTCTCGTACACCGGCTGTCGACAAACGCCGACAACGTAGGGAATCACCCGATGCGTACGCGGTCACGGGCCGTCACCATGGTGGCAGCGAAAGGGTTAGTACGCCCGTACATGGCGCATCGGAGAAGAGGAGCGATGACAGTCAAGCTGGCACGACGGCCCGTAGTCATAGCGGTGGCAGTGGCTGGGTTGGCCGTGACCGGGGCCGGGGTGGCGCAGGCGTCGATCCCGGACTCGGCCCAGACCTACACGGGTTGTATGCTCAACAACGTTGGGACGCTGAGGTTGATCGACCCGTCCCTCGGCAGTCATAACCCCATGGGCCACTGTTTCGGCTGGGAGACCCAGGTCACCTGGAATCAGAAGGGCCAACCGGGCGCCCCGGGACCAACCGGCCCCGCCGGGGCGACCGGCCAACCGACCGACAGGGCCCGCCGGGCTGACCGGGGCAACGGGACCCTCAGGGCCTGCCGGTCCACCGGGACCATCCGGGCCCAAGGGTGACCCGGGAGCCGCCAGGAATCTCCACGACGACATTTGCGATCGGCGGCATCACTCCGTTGCCCGACGACGGAACTGTCGTCGGCATCGATTTCAAGGTGCTCCCGTGCGGCAGTTATGCCATCGTCGCCACTGTCAACACCGACGATCTCGCATTCAACGGCGACCACGTCCGAACCGTCAACTGCAACCTGTTCAACGACCAGAACGTCATCGGCGGTACCAGCGATCGCCGGCTCGTGCCGGCGGACGACGAGGTCGACCGATCGCTCACCATGAACGGCGGGGCCGAGATCTCAAACGACTTCGGGGTCATCACGATCAAGTGCTCCGGGCAAGGCCTGGAGGTTGTCGAGCAAAGCCAGATGATGATCATGCAGACCGGCGGCTTTTCCTGATCACCTTTGACGAGCCGCCTCAGGGCGGGCCTGGACGCAAGGCCGCCATCGACAGTGTGTGGGTTCTCGACGCCGTCGGAGATTGTGCAACCAGTCCGGGTTGGGCGCAGGTCGGTTCTTCCCGCAACAGCG